>NZ_NKFJ01000006.1:0-2735282 GCF_002223095.1 Burkholderia sp. AU33803 | reverse complement strand
TCCCATCCCGAACAGGACCGTGAAACGACTCTACGCCGATGATAGTGCGGATTCCCGTGTGAAAGTAGGTAATCGTCAGGCTCCCTAAGCCAAGAACCCCCGCCCGAAAGGCGGGGGTTTTTGCATTGGCGCGGCAGAAATGCATGGGGGCGCGGAGTGGCCGGCCTGGCCATATCCAGGCGCCGAATACGTCGATTCAGACACCTGCCGTTCCCGAGAACTCGCCGCTCCCGGCACGCCAATCGGCCATTATCATCCGCGATCCCTTAGCCTATTGCTGCTATCTCCGATCAAAGCTGCAATTTCTCTCTCCGGCGCCTCGGTTAGTCTTAAGCGATCTACAGCTCGGTGCCACCGACATCTCCCGGTGCGCTCGCTACATCAACCGACACGCAGTGAGTGCTCATCTAACGTCGAACCATCCATAAATGGCCCAACAATGGCCGACGATGAGCGATGTTCGTCGAAAATTACCGGAAATTGATAAGTCTGGACGAAAGCCCTCCAGACCATCCACAGATCATTCGACACGTTGCGCCAACATGATCATCGACGCACGCAACGCACACAGTGCTAAGTCATCGTAAAAATCTATGCGCATAAAGTCCATTCGCGCGACATGCCCTACAGAGCAGGGCGCAAGCCCTTCGGGGTAATATCACCATTCGTCCCGATTCCCGGTGCTTCCAGGCATCCGTTGGCGGTCGGGGTCCGCCGTATTCCGTCTCCCGCACCGTTCATGACTGACAGCCCTGCCCAAAGTGGTCGGACGACCGACTTCTTGCCGTATCTCGTCGCCGCAACGTTCTTCATGGAGTACCTCGACACGACCGTGATCGCGACTGCGCTACCGCAAATGGCGCGCTCGTTTGGTGTCGGGCCGAACGCGCTGAGCCTCGGGATGACGGCCTACATGCTGGCGCTGGCAGTGTTCATCCCGATCAGCGGCTGGATTGCGGACCGCTATGGCTCGCGCACGGTGTTCGCCAGTGCAATCGTCGTCTTTACCGGTGCGTCGGTGCTGTGCGGGTTGTCCGAAGGTGTCGTGACCTTCACCGCTGCGCGCCTGCTGCAAGGCGTCGGCGGGGCGATGATGGTGCCGGTCGGGCGTATGATCGTCGTTCGCAGCACCGAGAAGGCGAAGCTGATGCGCGCGATCGCCACGATCACGTGGCCAGGCATCGTCGCTCCTGTCGTCGGGCCGCCGATCGGCGGCTTCATCACGACCTATGCTTCATGGCGGTGGATCTTCCTGCTGAACGTCCCGTTCGGCATTGCCGCACTGGTCTGCACCTGGCTGATCGTCCGGAACACGCGGGCCGACGAGCAGCGACCGCTCGACTGGGGCGGCTTCGTGCTCGCCGGGGGCGCGCTGACCTGTCTGCTGATCGGCACCGAAGCGGCCGGCCAGCAGGACGTCCACTTTACGCGCGCAGCCGTCCTGGTGGGCGCGAGCGTGCTGTTCGGCATCGCCGCCTGGTGGCATGCACAGCGTTGCGCGCATCCGCTGCTCGACTTCACGACATTGAAAGTGCCGACGTTCTCGGTGACCGTGATGACCGGGTCGATCACGAGGATGGCCATCAATGCCGTGCCGTACCTGCTGCCGCTGTTGTTCCAGATCGGTTTCGGGCTGTCGCCGTTCCAGTCCGGCCTGCTGCTGCTCGCGAGTGCGCTCGGCAATCTCGGGATGAAGGCGGGAACGTCGTGGATTCTCGACCGCTACGGCTTTCGGCGCGTCGCACTCGTCGACGTGACGATAGTCGGCCTCTTCACGATCGCATGCGGCTGGCTGACTGCATCGACGCCACTGGCGATCACGCTGTTCGTCGTATTCGTCTACGGACTGACGCGGTCGATGCAGTTCACGACGCTCGCGACGCTGGCCTATGCGGATATCCCGGCCCAGCAGACAAGCGCGGCCAGCACGCTGTGGAGCGCTGCTCAGCAGATGACGATCGGGATGGGCATTGCGTTCGGTGCGTTGTCGCTTCGACTCGCGGCGTTGGTGCGGGGCGATGCGGCCGGCATGCACTACGTGCTCGACGACTTTCGCTGGGCGTTCGTCGCAGCGGGCGTGCTCGCGTTGCTGACGTTGCCGGGCTATGCTCGGCTCGCCTCCGATGCGGGTGATCGATTGCGGGCGAATGTGGCGCGCGGGTAGGCCGGGTTCCCGTCGACCGCGTGCCGCGACAGGTGAGCGTATGGGCGCTCTGTCGCTCACTCCAGACAGGGGCCCAGCGCGCAGCGACCGTCTGACGAGAAACGAAACGGTCATCTGTCGTGGTGGCTGCCTGAACGGATCGTCTGGTGATACCCGTTCGCGAAGAACCCTGATCGATCACGCGCAATTGGCCCGTCGGATGCGCAGCATGTCCCGCGAGAATTCGCCTGCGTGGCAGATGGCGCGGCAGCGTCGTGCACGTTCCGTCAGCCGTCACTGCGCGTCATGGAAGATGATGCCGACCGTGTGGCGATGGCCGCTCCGAATCCGGCTGACGCCGTGACGCAGGTTGACGCGATAGACGCCGCGCGTTCCCTGCACGGGCCTGCCATGCACGGCGAAGATGACGGCGTCGCCTTGTGTCAGCGGCACCACTTCCGCGCGCGACTGCATGCGTGGTCGCTGTTCCGTCAGCACGAACTCCCCACCCGTGAAATCGCGGCCAGGCGCCGACAGCAGGATCGCGACCTGGAGCGGAAAGACGTGCTCGCCATACAGGTCCTGATGGAGGCAGTTGTAGTCGTCGGCGTCGTATTGCAGGATCAGCGGCGTCGGTCGCGTCTGTCCTGCTGCGTGGCAGCGATCGAGGAAGGTCGCGTGGTCTGCCGGATAGCGGACGTCGATTCCGAGTGCCTTGTTCCAGCGATTCCCGATGGGCGCGAGATGCGGGTAGAGCGTCGCACGCAGCTCGGCGACGACCGCGGGGAGCGGATACGCGAAATACTTGTATTCACCGCGACCGAAGCCGTGCCGCGCCATCACGACGCGCGAGCGATAGAGCGCATCGTGTGAATAGAGCGATGCGAGCGTCGCGCATTCGCTGGCCGAGAGCAGGCCCGGCACGCGCGCGCATCCGTAGCGATCGAGATCGGCGTCGACAGTCGTCCAGTCGATCGCGTCGACGCGTTGCGCAATTTCCAGTGACTCGACGGCAGGTTGCAGGTCGGCAATGTTCACGGGCATACCTCGGTTCGTCAGCAATGTGGCGCCATGCAGTCGTGCGGAATGCTTCGGGCACGTCGTCCGCACGGTCGAGTCCACGCTAAATGTTGATGAGCCCAGTCTACGGATATCGATGCGCCGGCGCGCTCCAGATCTTGCGCTTCAATTCGGGAAAGGGAGAGGGTGAGCATTCGCGACGGCATGGACGCACCGAATGCCTCGACGAGTCGGATTGGCGAGACGGGGAGGCGGAGAGACGGAACAGCGAGGGACGAGGGTCGAATCATCTCCAGCAGGTAGCCGGCTCCTCCCGGACACCCGCTGCATCACCGCTTACGCCACCGACCGGAACAGCCAGTAGAGCCCGCCCGCAAGCACGATCGACGCCGGCAGCGTCAGCACCCACGCCAGCACGAGGCTGCGCACCGTGCCCCACTGCAAGCCCGATCCGTTCGCCGCCATCGTGCCTGCGACGCCCGACGACAACACGTGCGTCGTCGACACCGGCAATCCGTACACGTCGGCCGCGCCGATCGTGAGCATCGCGACGAGTTCGGCCGATGCGCCCTGTCCGTACGTCAGATGCTGCTTGCCGATTTTCTCGCCGACGGTCACGACGATCCGCTTCCAGCCCACCATCGTGCCGAGGCCCAGTGCGATCGCGACCGCCACCTTCACCCACGTCGGAATGAACTTGGTCGCGTGGTCGAGCTGCTTGCGATAGTTGTCGATCGCGAGCTTGTCGTCGGCGGCGAACGCGGGCCGGCCGGACTTCTCGATCAGGCGGATGGCTTCGGAGACCAGATACATCGTGTTGCGCACGTTGTCGACGTCGCGTTGCGGCACGGCCGCCATCGAGCCCGATGCACCGACGGCGGTGGCGAGCGATGCGGACAACTGCTGTACGGCGGGGATCACGGCCGGCGTCAGTTCGCGATGCTGCACGTAAAGCTCGACGTCGGCACGCGGGTTCGCGGACGGTGCAACGCCGTTCGTGTACTTCCCGAACGTCGCGGCGGCCTGGTTCGCGACCGCCACGAAGGTCTGCGTCTCGGCCGGCGTGACGGCCTTGTTCAGCGCATAGGCGGTCGGCACCGTGCCGATCAGGATCAGCATGATGAGCCCCATCCCTTTCTGGCCGTCGTTCGAGCCGTGCGCGAACGACACGCCCGTGCAGGTCAGGATCAGCAGGCAACGAATCCAGAACGGCGGCGGCTGGTCCTTCGGCGGCTCCTTGTACAGCTCAGGAATCCGCACGAGGGTTTTCAGCACGAGCAGCAGCAGCGCCGCGCACAGGAAGCCGACGAGCGGCGAGAGCAGCAGCGACTTGCCGACGCCGAGCGCCTGGCCCCAGTCGACGCCGCTCGTGCCGGACGGCCCGTGCATCAGCTGGTTCATCAGCCCGACGCCGATGATCGACCCGATCAGCGTATGCGAGCTCGACGACGGCAACCCGAAATACCAGGTCGCGAGGTTCCAGACGATCGCGGCGATCAGCAGCGCGAACACCATCGCGAAGCCCGCACCGCTGCCGACCTGCAGGATCAGCTCGACCGGCAGCAGTTGCAGGATGCCGAACGCGACGGCGCCGCTCGAGATCATCACGCCGAGGAAGTTCCACAGGCCGGACCAGATCACCGCGACGTTCGGTGTCAGCGAGTGCGTATAGATCACGGTGGCCACCGCGTTCGCGGTGTCGTGGAAACCGTTGACGAATTCGAAGCCGAGTGCGATCAGCAGCGCGGCGCCGAGCATCAGGTACGGGAACAGCGATCCTTCGCGCATCGGCGACAGATCGTCGATCAGGTGCGTGGCGATATAGATCGCACCGATCGCGAGCACCAGCAGGAAGACGGCGTAGCCGAGCTGCCTGGTGCGCTCGACGGAACCCGAATTGTTCGGGGCAGACGAAGCAGGCTGATTCATGACGGTATCTCGTAAGGGAACCGCGACCGATCCTAGCTTCGGCTAGCAGTCAGTTTGATGACAGCAGGGACAACGAACGGCGTGTCTTGCAGCGACGTAAGGTGAACATCGCCAGGCAATTGCGATACGACGCGACCCGTCGGCTCGGGTCGTGCCCGATATGGCGAACGCGACACGGCGGGCGGCTACGTCGCAGTGTCGCGCCGGTCGTCGGCGGCGATCAACGTCCATCCGTGCGGCGACGCAGCGAAAGTCGTGCACGACAGTGGTGCGACGTCGATGCGGATTGCCGCGCCGGGATCCATTCGCAGCGCATGCGCGACGGCCGCGCGAACGAGCGGCGCATGCGTGATGGCGACGATGTCGCGGCCGTGTTGCAGCGCGTTCAACCATGTGCCGACGCGGCGCATCGCTGCATCGAACGATTCGCCGCCATGCGGCGACGCGGAGGGATCGCCGATCCACGCGGCCACTTCGTCAGGCCGGTCGCGTGCGAGGTCGTGCAGCCGCTTGCCGCGCCAGTTTCGGTAATCGATGTCGCGCAGCGCGTCGTCGATGTCGGCACGCAGGCCGAGCGCATCGGCGGTCTGCACCGCACAGCGGGCCGGGCTGCACAGCACGCGCGCGCCGGTCACGCGTGCCCACCGGTCGTGCAGCGCCGCGGCGTCGGCGAGCCCGTGCGCGTCGAGCGGGTCGTCGTCGGGAAACGTACCGGTGCGCATTGCCCGGGTCGAGGCGTGCGCGATCAGGCGCAGCGAGGCAGGCATGTTCATGTCGTTGTTCGGATGATCCGGGACGAGTGAATGCGATCGCCGGTCGCCGCTTCAATACGCGAACGTTCGCGCGTACAATTCGCCCGATACGAAACGCGGAAGCCGGTGCAATTCCGGCGCGGTCGCGCCACTGTAACCGGTGATCCATGATCCCGGAAGCCAGACCTGCCTTCGTACCCATCCAACATTTGTCGGGGCGCGATTCCCCTGAGGTGCATCCATGAGCGAAGCAGTGCTGAAGCCGGCGGTCGTGCCGGCACCCATCCCCGTCCGCGAACTGTTGCCGTGGGCCGTGTTCGTCGGCCTGATCCTGTTGCTCGCGCTGTATTTCGTCGGTGCGGAACAAGGCGCGACGTCGCTGGTGCCGGGCATGTATGTCCACGAGTTCGTCCACGACGGCCGCCATCTGCTCGGCTTCCCCTGCCACTGACGCGGAGTTCACGATGGTCGGAAAGCTGCTCATGCGCGGGATGCTCGCAGGCATCGCCGCAGGCCTCCTCACGTTCGGTTTCGCGAAAATAGTCGGCGAACCGCAAGTCGATCAGGCAATCTCCTTCGAGGAAAAAACCGAAGCCGCCCGAGGCGAAGCACCGGAACCCGAACTGGTCAGCCGCCACACGCAAGCCGGCCTCGGTCTGCTGACGGGCGTCGTGACCTACGGCGCGGCATTCGGCGGGCTGTTCTCGCTCGTCTTTGCGTATGCGTATGGCCGCGGCAGCCGTCTCCCGGCTCGGCCGCTGGCTGCGTGGCTCGCGCTGGCTTCGTTCGTCTCGCTCGTGATCGTGCCGAACCTCAAGTACCCGGCCAATCCGCCGTCGGTCGGCGACCCCGACACGATCGGCTATCGCACGGGGTTGTTCTTCCTGATGATCGCGATCTCGGTCGCGACGATGGTGTTCTCGGTCAGCGTGCGCCGCCATCTGCTGGCGAAGCTCGGGCAGTGGAACGCGTCGATCGTCGCCGGGCTCGTGTTCGTCGCGATCATCGCGGCCGTGCAGATCGGGTTGCCGTCGGTCAGCGAGTTGCCGGCCGAGTTCCCGGCGGCCTTGCTGTGGAAGTTCCGCGTGGCGGCCATCGGCATGCAGGTGATCATGTGGACGACGATCGGCCTGCTGTTCGGCGCGTGGGTCGAGCGCGGCGAACGCATCGGCATGCGCGCCGCCTGACGCACTGCGCAACGAAGCGCGCCTAGCGCAGCATGCGCGGCGCGCTCCACGTCGATTCGCGCGCGAGCGCGACGAACGCGGCCAGATAGTCGATCGATGCATCTGCTTCGCGGATGCCGAGGAAGATCTGCTTCGCGATCCCTTTCTTGCCCAGCTTGACCGGCACGACCGGCATCCGGTCCGCGTATTCGTCGGCAAGCCATCTCGGCAGCGCGGCCACGCCGCGCCCGCTCGCCACCATCTGCAGCATGATGTCGGTCGTCTCGATCGACTTGTGTCGCCTCGGCACGATGCCGGCTGGCGTCAGGAACTGGTTGTAGATGTCGAGCCGGTCGGTTTCGACCGGGTAGGTGATCAGGATCTCGTCGGTCAGCTGCTCGGGCGTCACGTAGTCGGCGTTCGCGAACCGGTGTGAATCGGCGACCACCAGCACCTGCTCGTAATCGAACACAGGGTCGAAGCGCAGGCCCGGCTTGTTCAGCGGATCGGGCGTCACGAGCACGTCGATGTCATAGCCGAACAGCGCGCCGATGCCGCCGAACTGGAAGCGCTGCTTCACGTCCACGTCGACGTCGGGCCAGCGCGACAGGTAGGGCGACACGACCTTCAGCAGCCACTGGTAGCACGGGTGGCACTCCATCCCGATGCGCAGCGTGCCGCGCTCGCCCTTCGCGTACTGCTTCATCCGCTCCTCGGCCAGCTCGAACTGCGGCAGCAACCGGTGCGCCAGCTTCAGCAGATACTGCCCGCCCTGCGTGAGCCGCAGGCCGCGACCCTCCCGATCCCAGATCGGCGTGCCGAGCTGCTGCTCGATTTTCCGGACGGTATGGCTGAGCGCCGATTGCGTGAGGTGCAGCGCATGGGCGGCCGCGGTCAGCGAGCCCTGGCGCTCGACCTCACGAATGACGACGAGATGGAATCGTTCCAGCATGGACATCGCTCGCGCAACAAATGCATGAATAACTTTAATGAATGAATGAAATAATGCCATTTTATTTCATGGTTTGAAATCCCTATCATGGCTCCCGGACATTCAATTTCTCTTCTGGACGGCAGCTCATGGTCACGACACACAACCTCGGTTTTCCGCGCATCGGCGCGAAGCGCGAACTCAAGTTCGGTCTCGAACGCTACTGGAAAGGCGAATCGTCGCGCGACGAGCTGAAGGCGCTGGGCGCCGAGTTGCGCCAGCGTCACTGGAACGACCAGCGCGGTCTGGACCTGGTGCCGATCGGCGACTTCGCGTTCTACGATCAGGTGCTCGACATGAGCTTCACGCTCGGCAACCTGCCGAAGCGCGTGCAGGGTTTTCACGGCGACGTGCTCGACAACTATTTCCGTGTCGCGCGCGGCCGTTCGGCGCAGTCGGCGGACGCGCATGCCGCGTGCTGCGGCGGCGTCGCGGCCGGTGAAATGACGAAGTGGTTCGATACGAACTACCACTACATCGTGCCGGAATTTCACGCGGACACGAACTTCTCGCTCGACCCGTCGCGCCTGCTCCAGCAACTGGCGGAAGCGCAGGCGCAGGGCGTGGCTGCGAAGCCGGTGATCCTCGGCCCCGTCACGTATCTGTGGCTCGGCAAGGCGAAGGATGATTCCGACCGCCTCGCACTGCTGCCGAAGCTGTTGCCCGTGTACGGCGCGCTGCTCGACACGCTGACCGCGCAGGGCGTCGAATGGGTGCAGATCGACGAGCCAATCCTCGTCACCGAACTCGACGACGAATGGCAACAAGCGTTCAGGACCGCATACGCCGCGCTCGAAACGCGCCGCATCAAGGTGCTGCTCGCGACGTATTTCGGCCAACTGCAGGGCAATCTGGCGCTCGCGAGCTCGCTGTCGGTCGACGGCCTGCATATCGATGCGATCAACGCACGCGATGACGTCGACGCGCTGGTGCGTGACCTGCCGGCCGGGCGCGTGCTGTCGGTGGGCGCGATCAACGGCCGCAACATCTGGAAGACCGACCTGAACGCGACGCTCGACTGGCTCGAGCCGCTCGCGAAGCAACTGGGCGATCGCCTATGGCTCGCACCGTCGTGCTCGCTGCTGCACGTGCCGGTCGATCTCGCGAGCGAGGAGAAGCTCGATGCGGAAATCCGTTCGTGGCTCGCGTTCGCGCTGCAGAAGCTCGACGAGCTGAAGGTCCTCGCGACCGCACTGAACGAAGGCCGCGACAAGGTGGCCGACGCGCTGGCCGCGAACGCCGCCGCGATTCATTCGCGCCGCCAGTCGCCGCGCGTGAACAACCCGGCGGTGAAGGCCGCGATCGCCCGGATCGACGCGCAGCTCGGCAACCGCGCGAGCCCCTATCCGCAGCGCGCGCCGAAGCAGTCGGCACGCCTGAACCTGCCGGCGTTCCCGACGACGACGATTGGCTCGTTCCCGCAGACCGGCGAAATCCGTCAGGCCCGCAGCCAGTTCAAGGCCGGCGCGCTGGATGAAGCCGGTTATCGCGCGGCGATGCAGGCCGAGATCGAACGCAGCGTGCGCGAACAGGAATCGCTCGAACTCGACGTGCTCGTGCACGGCGAAGCCGAGCGCAACGACATGGTCGAGTACTTCGGCGAGCAGCTCGACGGCTACGCGTTCAGCCAGTTCGGCTGGGTGCAGTCGTACGGTTCGCGCTGCGTGAAGCCGCCGATCCTGTTCGGCGACATCAGCCGCCCGAAGGCGATGACGGTCGAATGGATCACGTACGCGCAGTCGCTGACGAACAAGCCGATGAAGGGCATGCTGACCGGCCCGGTGACGATCCTGAACTGGTCGTTCGTGCGCGACGACCAGCCGCGCTCGGTGTCGTGCTACCAGCTTGCGCTGGCGATCCGTGAAGAAGTGCTCGATCTCGAGAAGGCCGGCGTGCGCGTGATCCAGATCGACGAGGCCGCACTGCGCGAAGGGCTGCCGCTGCGCCGCGCGCAGTGGGGCGAGTACCTGAAGTGGGCGGTCGAATCGTTCCGCATTGCCGCGAACGGCGTGCAGGACGATACGCAGATCCACACGCACATGTGCTATTCGGAGTTCAACGACATCATCGCGTCGATCGCCGACATGGATGCGGACGTGATCACGATCGAGACGTCGCGCTCGGACATGGAGCTGCTCGATGCGTTCGACACCTTCAAGTATCCGAACGAAATCGGGCCTGGCGTGTACGACATTCATTCGCCGAACATCCCGACGCAGGCGCACATCGTCGGCCTGATGAAGAAGGCGGCCGAGCGGATTCCGGCTGAACGCCTGTGGGTGAACCCGGACTGCGGCCTGAAGACGCGCCAGTGGGCGGAAGTGATTCCGGCGCTGACGAACATGGTCGCCGCCGCGAAGACGCTGCGCAACGCGGTGCAATAACGCGCGCAGGTTGCGTGCCGGCCGCCGCGCTCGATGATCGGGCGGCGCGGCCGGCGGCGTGACTTATGTCGTGACGGGCTGGCCCGGTGTCACGGGCACTGCGTGATCATGCGCGCTCGTGTTCGAGGGGCCCGGCGAGCGTTTCAGGAGAGGGCGTCTCGGCAATGATGCGGCGTTCGCGTGCGAGGTCGAGCGACCGCGACAGCAGCCAGTACGCAGCGCCCGCGACCACCAGGCCGACGAGCCACGCGATATCCACACCGCCGAGCAGGCGAGCGAACGGCCCGACGAAAATCTCGCGGTTCGCCTCGGCGTCGAAGATGTAGAAGAACGGCACCATCGCCGCGAAGCCGACGAGGTAGGCGACGATGCCGCGCGGTTGCCACGCGCCGTAGAGCCCGTTCGGCATGAAGAAGTGCGCGATCGCATAGTGACCGCGGCGCACGAAGAAATAGTCGACGAGATTCACGGCGGTCCACGGCACGAGGAAGTAGAGCATCAGCGTGAGGAACGTCTGCAGGAGCGCGATGCCGTTGCCGCGGATCGCGAATACGCAGGCCAGCACGAACGTGCTGATCGCGATGATCGATGCGACGCGCGCGCGACGCGTCGGCCGGATCGGCACGATCGAATCGGCGGCGGTCAGTACGGTCAGCATCGCGCTGTACGCGTTGAGCGCGATGATCGGCAGGAAGCCGACCAGCGAGACGATCGCGATCAGCTTGCCGAGACCCGGCACGAGCGACGTGCCGACGTCGTTCATCGCGACCAGCGCATCGGCCGCATGCAGCTTCTGCGCGAGCCACGCGCCGAGGCCGATCATCCAGGTGCCCGACAGCGACGCGCCGGCGAAGATCACGGCGATCAGCTTCGCGCGGCTCGTGTTTTTCGGCAGATAACGCGAATAGTCCGACACATACGGAGCATATGAAATGTTGTAGCTCGCGGCGATCGCGAATTGCGTTGCGAACGCGATCCAGCTGAAGCCCGGAGCGGCAACCGGTGCAACGGTAGTGGGTGCCGGCGTCGCATGGCCGAACGCGAGTGCGAGTGTCACGAGCGCATAGAGCGGCAGTGTCGCGATCAGCGCCCATGTGAAAGTCCGATGCATCAGGTCATGGCCGTAGATGGCGAGCAGCGCACCCGTCGTCACGGCGGCGATGGCGACGAAGCCGCCATCGATGCCGAATACGTTGTGCACGCCGTCGACCATCAACGACACGTTGACGACATTGAAGCCGACGAACACGAACAACGTCGCGAGCAGCGCGACGATCACGCCGCGATAGCCGAACTGCGCGCGCGACTGGATCATCTGCGGCAGCCCCATCTCGGGCCCCTGCGAGCCGTGAAACGCCATGAAGATCGTGCCGAACATGATCCCGAGCGCGCCCGCGAGCGTCGTCCAGCCGGCGGACAGGCCCATGCCGGGCCCGACGAAGCCGATCGAGATCGTGAAGAAATGGAAGTTGCCGAGGAACCAGAACGGGCCCTGGCTGGCGAGTTTCGCGTGGCGCTCGTGTTCGGGAATGTAGTCGATCGAGTGGTGCTCGATCGCAAGGCCGGCCGATTCGGTGCGGCCGAAATCGAGCGTGTCGGGGCGGGTCATGACGACTTGTCTCCTTGGTCGTGCGCGGTTCGGCAGAGCGACCGCGTGCGCCAGCCTGCCGCGACGTCTGCGTGGCAAGCGATGAATAGCGTGGAACCGGGAGGCGGTGCGACGCACCGCCGAGGCGTGCAACGAAAAACGGGCAGGCGAGGCGCCTGCCCGTTGCGAGCGGTTACGCGGTGCGTGTGCCGCGCGGCAGCGGCGTTTCCTTCTGGTTTGTCGCACCCGCATCGTCGATGCTCACGCGGCGCGAGATCAGCCACACGCACAGCGACGACAGGATCGCCGCGCTCGTGTACTGGAGCGCGAGCGGCCACCATTGCGGCGCGGTGTTCTGCGCGATGATGGTCGCGACGAGCGGCGTGAGGCCGCCGGCGAGCGCGCCGCACACCTGGTACGCGATCGAGATCGCCGTGTAGCGGATGCGTGCGACGAAGATGCCGCTGACGAAGCCCGCGACCACCGAGTAGTAGCCCGATTCCGCGAGCGTCGCGAGGCCGACGCCGACCGTGATCGACAGCGGCGTGCCCATGTGCACGAGCGGCAGCATGACGAACGGGACGATCGCGGCCCAAGCGCCGGTGATCAGCAGCACGCGCGTGGTGCCGAAGCGCTGCGCGAGGAACGCGGCCGCGAGCTGCACGACGAACTGCAGCACGGCGACGACCGTCATGCAATGCAGCACCATCGACCGGTCGAGCGACAGGAACTGCGTCGCGTAGCTGATCATGAAGATGTTGCTGAAATACACGCCGGCGATGCCGTACACGTTCGCGCCGATCGCGAGCAGCAGCAGCGGCCAGTACTTGAGCGCTTCGCGCAGCGGCTTTTGCGCGATGTTGCCGCTCTTCTTGACTTCCTCGAACTCGGGAGACTCGGACACGCTCGCGCGGATCACGAAGCCGACGATCAGCAGTACGGAGCTTGCCAGGAACGGCACGCGCCAGCCCCAGCTCATCATGTCTTCCTTCGACAGCGTGCTGATCGCGCCGAACGCGAGCATCGACAGGATCAGGCCGCTCGCGCTGCCGAGCTGCGCGAACGACGCGAAGAACGTGCGCTTGCCTTCCGGCGCATGCTCGCCGGCGAGCAGCACCGCGCCGCCCCATTCGCCGCCGACCGCGATGCCTTGCAGCACGCGCATCAGCACGAGCAGGATCGGGGCGATCACCCCGGCTTGCGCATGCGTCGGCAGCAGGCCGATCGCGACGGTCGACACGGCCATCAGCATCAGCGTCGCGAGCAGCGAGCGCTTGCGGCCGAAGCGGTCGCCGAGGTAGCCGAACATCACGCCGCCGAGCGGCCGTGCGAAGAAGCCGACCGCGAACGAGCCGAACGACGCGAGCAGGCTGATGAAGCGGTTTTCGCCGGGGAAGAACAGCGGCCCGAACACGATGGCGGCGGCGGTCGCGTAGCTATAGAAGTCGTACCACTCGATCGTGGTGCCGACGAACGACGCGAGCGCCGCCCGCTTGGGTTGCTTGACGGAAGTCCCCATCTTTATGTGTGCTCCTCTGAATCCTCTGATTTGGAATAGGTGGCGGCGCGGGGATCAGTCGCGGTACGCGACGCCCGGCAGCACGCACAGCAGCTCGTACGCGAGGTTCGCGCCGAGCAGCGCCGTGGTGCCGAACGGGTCGTACGGCGGCGCGACTTCGACGAGATCGCAGCCGACGATGTTCAGCCCCTTCGCGCCGCGGATGATCTCGAGCGCCTGCGGCACCGTGAGGCCCGCGATTTCCGGCGTGCCGGTGCCGGGCGCGTAGGCCGGGTCGATGCCGTCGATGTCGAAGCTGATGTAGACGGGCGTGCCGCCGACGCGCGCGCGCACTTCTTCCATCAGCGGCGCGAGCGACTTGTTCCAGCATTCCTCGGCCTGGACGACGCGGAAGCCCTGCTCGCGGCACCAGTCGAAATCCTCGGCGGCGTAACCGGTGCCGCGCAGGCCGATCTGCGTGACCTTGTCGCCGTGCAGCAGGCCTTCCTCGACCGCGCGGCGGAACGGCGTGCCGTGCGCGATCTTTTCGCCCATCATCGTATCGTTCACATCGGCGTGTGCATCGACGTGGATCAATGCAACCTTGCCGTGCTTGCGGTGAATCGCGCGGAGGATCGGCAGCGCGATCGTATGGTCGCCGCCGAGCGTGATCGGCTTGCAGTCGTGCTCGAGGATCGCGTCGTACGCCGCTTCGATGCGCGCGATGGAATCGTGCAGGTTGTACGGATTGATCGCGACGTCGCCGATGTCGGCGATCTGCAGCGAGTCGAACGGTGCCGCGCGCGTGGCCATGTTGTACGGGCGCAGCAGCACGGATTCGGTACGGATCTGGCGCGGGCCGAAACGCGCGCCGGTGCGGTTGGAGGTGCCGAGATCGAACGGCACGCCGACGAAACAGGCGTCGAGGCCTTCGGCGCTCGCCACGTGCGGCAGGCGCATCATCGTCGCGATGCCGCCGCAGCGCGGCATTTCATTGCCGCCGAGCGGCTGGAAATGGGTGTGGTCGTTCATGGGGCTGTCTCTTCCGATGTGGGGTTGCCGTATCATGCGACGCGGCTTGACGCACAGTTTTACGCGCTCGGCCCGGAAAGAAGAATGCGAAGATATCGACGTAAACATCGATTTTCATCGATGTATGGAAGGGGATGAATGTGCTGGGGAACCTGTCGACCCTCGATCTGCGGTTGATCCGCGTGTTTCTCGCGGTCACGGACGCGGGCGGCGTCTCGGCCGCGCAGGCGGTGCTGAACGTCGGGCAGTCGACGATCAGCGCGCAGCTTTCGTCGCTCGAGACGCGGCTCGGCTACCGGCTCTGCGAGCGCGGCCGTAGCGGCTTCCGGCTCACGCCGAAGGGCGAGCGGTTTCACGCGATGAGCCGCAAGTTGCTCGCCGCGCTCGACGAATTCGGGATGGCCGCGCGGCACATGGACCGCCAGCTGGTCGGCACGCTGCACATCGGCCTGATCGGCCATACGCCGGTGAGCCAGAACGCGCGGATCGCCGAGGCGATCGCCGCGTTTCGCACCCGCGACGAGGCCGTGCGTTTCTCGATTTCCGTGCGCGCGCCGGGGGATCTCGAGGAGAAGCTGCTGAGCGACGAGATCCAGATCGCGGTCGGCTACTTCTGGCACCGGGTGCCGTCGCTGCACTACACGCCGCTGTTCATCGAGCGCCAGGTTGCGTACTGCGGGCGCGGCCATCCGCTGTTCGACGGCGCCGGCGAGTTGACGCCGGCCGACGTCGCGGGCTTCGAATGGGCGTGGCGCTCGTATCCGCTGCCCGAAGCGCAGATGTCGACGACGCCCGACCGCGTGACCGCGACCGCCGACAACATGGAGGCCGTCGCGCTGCTGATCCTGTCCGGCCATCACCTCGGCTACCTGCCGCAGCACTTCGCGGCGCCTTACGTCGCGCAAGGGCTGCTCACGCCGCTCAATCCGGAGCAACTGCGCTACGACGTGACGTTCCACATGGTCGTCGCGCCCAACGGGCGCGGCAATCCGCTCGTGGAAGCGTTTCTCGAGGATCTCGAACGCGCGCACCAGCCGCCCGACATCGCATAGGCTGCCGGTCTCCACAATGTGGACGAGTGTTGCGGCGGCGCGGCCCGACTCGGCCCGACGCGGTCCACATCGATCGGCGTCGACGTGACGGACCGGGCAACGGGATCGGCTTGCGGGTGGCGTCCGCCCGCCGGCATCACGGCACCGGCAGCCCCGCGTCGTGCTTGACCTCGCGCAGCGACAGCGCCGATTCGATCGACGTCACGCCCGGCAGCATCCGCAGCGATTCGCGCAGGAACGTGCCGTAGTCGTCGAGATCGCGCGCCACGACCTGCAGCAGATAGTCGGCCGTGCCCGCCACGTTGTGGCACGCCAGAATCCGCTCGATGCCAAGGACTTCCCGCTCGAAGCGGTCGGCGGTCTTGCGATCGTGCGTCGCGAACCGCACGAGCACGAATGCGACGACGCCGAAACCGAGCGCCTGGCGTGACAACTGCGCGCGGTAGCGCTCGATGTAGCCGTCGTTTTCGAGGCGCTTCAGGCGCCGCGCGCAGGGCGTCTCGGAAAGGCCCACGGAATCGGCCAGGCGCGCGATCGGCAGGCGGCCGTCGCGCTGCACCGCGGCAAGGATGGCGCGGTCGGTTTTGTCGAGTTCGGTCATGTTGGCGGAATCCTTTTATGGATTGCATGATTGTGGCGGATTCCCCTACGGTTCGCCAATCCTGAACCAAAGATGGCCAATAATCCCTCGTACTCTGGCGGCAACATATCGTCGTAAGAGGACAGGGGCAGACCATGATTTCCACGCATTTGCTGTTGATTTATCTCGCCGCGCTGGCGGCCATTTACGCGGTGCCGGGGCCGGACATGGCACTCGTGCTGCAGACCAGCATCGGCCGCGGCGTGCGGCCGGGGATGGCGGCGGCGGCCGGCCTGTCGCTCGCGCGCACGGCGCACGTGACGCTGTCCGCCTGCGGCGTCGCGGCGCTGATCCGCAGCGCGCCGTGGCTGTACGAAGTGATCCGCTACGGCGGCGCGCTCTATCTCGCCTATGTCGCGATCCAGGTGTTCCGCTCCCCCGTGTTCGCGCTCGGCGACGGCGATGCGGCGGCCTCGGCGGACGCGCTGCGCCAGTCGTTCGTGAAGGGCCTGCTCACCAACCTGCTGAACCCGAAGGCGCTGCTGTTCTGCTCGGTGCTGCTGCCGCAGTTCGTGCGCCCCGAGGCCGGGCCGGTCGTGCTGCAGATGTTCGAGCTGGGCGCGCTGCTGGTGGCGGCCGGCGTGTGCTTCGACCTCGCGTGCGTGTTCGGCGCGTCGCGGATCGCCGCGTGGATGCGCGCGCATCCGCTCGCGCAGACGGTGCAGCGCTGGACGTTTTCCGCCGCGCTGATCGGCTTCGCGCTGCGCCTGTCGATGGACTGAGACCCGATGCGGCGTTGCGCCGGCGCAGGTCGCGCGGCGCGGCGCCGCACGCGATGCAGGCCGCGCGCAATGTCGGCCCGCGCGTGCGCCCCGTCGCAGAACGGCGTGCGCGCAAATCGTCTGACTGTTCTAAACTCCCTGTTACTTCGCGCTGCGCGAACCGACCGAACGGAACCGTCTCCCGCCGGCCCTGTCCGATTTCCTGGCTGTTCCGTGCAACGCGGTACCAAGGAGGGTCTGAACATGGCAAGGCATCTTCACGCCGACCGTGAACCCCGAATCGTCGCCGAGTCCAAGTGCCTCGGCCCGTGCGATCCGGCAGAACGCATCCACGTCACGATCATGTTGCGGCGGCAGGAAGAAGGGCAACTCGATACGCTGCTTCACCAGCTCGCCACCGGCGACGCGCAAGCGAAACCGGTGTCGCGCGCCACCTTCGCGCAACGCTTTTCCGCCAATCCCGACGATATTCGCAAGGCCGAGGACTTCGCGCGTCGTCATCAGCTGACGGTCGATCGCGTCGATCCCGTTGAAAGCGTGGTCGTGCTGTCCGGCACGATCCAGCAGTTCGAAGCCGCGTTCAGCGTCAAGCTCGAGCGCTTCGAGCATCGGTCG
The DNA here is from genome assembly GCF_002223095.1 of Burkholderia sp. AU33803. Lineage (NCBI taxonomy): Bacteria > Pseudomonadati > Pseudomonadota > Betaproteobacteria > Burkholderiales > Burkholderiaceae > Burkholderia > Burkholderia sp. AU33803. The sequence continues at coordinate 2,717,750 of NZ_NKFJ01000006.1, read as the reverse complement.
ATCGGCCAGTATCGCGGCCGCTCCGGCCCGATCGCGCTGCCCGACGAACTCGGCGATGCCGTCACGGCCGTGCTCGGCCTCGACAGCCGTCCGCAGGCGCGGCCGCACTTCCGGCTGCGGCCGCCGTTCAAGCCCGCGCGCGGCGGCGCATCGAGCGTCACGTTCACCCCGATCCAGCTGGCCTCGCTGTACGGCTTTCCGGCCGGCGACGGCGCCGGGCAATGCATCGCGATCATCGAGCTCGGCGGCGGCTACCGCGCGGCCGACATCCAGCAGTATTTCCGCGGGCTCGGCATCACGACGCCGCCGACGCTCGTCGACGTGAACGTCGGCACCGGCCGCAACACGCCGACCGGCGACCCGAGCGGCCCGGACGGCGAAGTCGCGCTCGACATCGAGATCGCCGGCGCGATCGCGCCGGCCGCGAAGATCGCCGTCTACTTCGCGCCGAACAGCGACGCGGGCTTCATCCAGGCCGTCAACGCGGCCGTCAGCGACACGACCAACAAGCCGTCGGTGATCTCGATCAGCTGGGGCGGCCCGGAGGCGATCTGGCAGGCGCAGTCCGCGCAGGCGTTCAACCGCGTGCTGCAGGCGGCCGCCGCGCAGGGCATCACGGTGTGCGCGGCATCGGGCGACAGCGGTTCGGGCGACGGGCTGCAGGACGGCGCCGATCATGTCGACTTCCCCGCCTCGAGCCCGTACGTGCTCGGCTGCGGCGGCACGCAGCTCGACGCGCTGCCCGGGCAGGGCATCCGCAGCGAGGTCACGTGGAACGACGAGGCGGCCGGCGGCGGCGCGGGCGGGGGCGGCGTCAGCACGCTGTTCGACCTGCCGGCGTGGCAGCAGGGGCTCACCGTCACGCGCGCCGACGGCAGCAGCGGACCGCTCGCGAAACGCGGTGTGCCGGACGTGGCCGGCGACGCGTCGCCGCAGACCGGCTACGAAGTGTCGATCGCCGGCACGGCCACGGTGATGGGCGGCACGAGCGCGGTCGCGCCGCTGTGGGCCGCGCTGATTGCACGGATCAATGCGGCGGCGAGTGCGGCGGCGGGCGGTGCGACTGCCGGCTGGATCAATCCGGTGCTTTACAAGAATCCGGGTGCGCTGCGCGACATCACGCAGGGATCGAACGGTACGTACGTGGCCGCGCAGGGCTGGGATGCGTGTACGGGCCTCGGCAGCCCGAACGGCGCGCAGCTCGCCGCGATCCTGACGCGCAAGCCGTCGAGCTGACGGCCGCGGGAGACGTCTTTCCGTATGGCGCGGGCTTCCGGTCCGCGCCTTTTTCTCACCTCCAGGAGCAGCACGATGGGCATCGATTCCGCATCTTCCGGCGGCGTGTATCCGCTGCATCACGGCGACCACAACTCGCATGGCGTGCCGCCGACCATCAACCCGGTCGCGCTGAGCCACGGGCGCGACCAGCCGTTCTTCGATCCGGTCGCGTACGGCAATGGTCCCGACGACTCGGTGACCGACACGACCGAGGCGGCCGCGATCACGCATCACACGATCCTGATCGACGGGAAGCGCATCGCGTACACGGCGACGGCCGGCCACCTCGTGACGGTCGACCCGAGCAGTTCGCAGCCGGCCGCGAAGCTCTTCTACGTCGCGTTCACGGCCGACGGCGCGAAGGAAGAAACGCGGCCCGTGACGTTCTTCTATAACGGCGGGCCGGGCTCGTCGTCGGTGTTCGTGCTGCTGGGCTCGTTCGCGCCGAAGCGCATCAAGACGTCGATGCCGGGCTTCACGCCGCCCGCGCCGTACCAGATGGAAGACAACCCGGACAGCATGATCGACCACAGCGACCTGGTGTTCATCAACCCGGTCGGTACCGGCTATTCGGCAGCGGTTGCGCCGAACAAGAACCGCAACTTCTGGGGCGTCGACCAGGATGCGGATTCGCTGAAGCAGTTCATCAAGCGCTACCTGACGAAGAACAACCGCTGGAATTCGCCGAAATACCTGTTCGGCGAATCGTACGGCACCGCACGCAGCTGCGTGCTCGCGTACAAGCTGCACGAGGACGGCGTCGACCTGAACGGCATCACGCTGCAGTCGTCGATCCTCGACTACCGGCAGGCCGGCAACCCGGTCGGCGCGCTGCCGACCGCCGCGGCCGATGCGTGGTATCACAAGAAACTCGGCGTCACGCCGGCGCCGACCGATCTCGGCGCGTTCGTCGAGGAAGTCGCGCAGTTCGCGCGCACCGACTACCTGACCGCATTGCGCAACGTGCCGCATGCCGACCCGGCCGCCGTAAAGAAGCTGTCGCAATACACGGGCATCGACACGGCGACGCTGCAGACGTGGGGGCTCGATATTGCCGGTTACAACACGCGCGGCAATTCGCTGTTCCTGACGACGTTGCTGCAGGCACAGGGGCTGGCGCTCGGTTCGTACGACGGCCGCGTGACCGGGATCTCGTCGGGCATCGCCGGCAAGATCGACCCGAACTCCGGCGGCAACGATCCGACGATGACGGCCGTGACGGGCGTCTATACGGCGATGTGGAACAGCTACCTGAACGAGCAGTTGAAGTTCACGTCGAGTTCCGCGTTCACCGATCTGAACGACCAGGCGTTCCAGAACTGGGATTTCCACCACATCGACCCGACCGGCGCGCAGCAGGGCATCGATGCGCAGGGGAACGTGATCCTCTACACGGCCGGCGATCTCGCGGCGGTGATGGCGTTGAACGTCGACCTGAAGGTGTTGTCGGCGAACGGCCTCTACGATTTCGTCACGCCGTTCTACCAGACCGTGATCGACCTGCAGCAAATGCCGCTCGAGGATCAGAAGGTGCGGCAGAACCTGTCCGCGCGTTTCTATCCGTCGGGGCACATGGTGTATCTCGACGGCGGCTCGCGTACCGCGCTCAAGCGCGATCTCGCGGCGATGTACGACGCGACGGTCAGCGACACGGGCGCGCGGATGCGGATTCGTGCGCTGCAGGCGACGAAGTCGGGCGGGCACGCGTAACGGTGCCCGTCAGTAATACGCCGCGCGCAGCCAGGACGGTGCGCGCGGCGTTTTTTTAATCTGGGCGGCTTACGCGGCCGGCCAGTCGAACATCGTGTACGGCAGCGCGCGCTTGTGGCGCGACGCGTCGTAGAAGCGCAGCACCGTTTCGTACACGTGGTCGGCGACGGGCTTGCCTTCGAGGAAGTCGTCGATCTCGTCGTAGGTGACGCCGTACGCGTGCTCGTCGGGGCGCAGCGGGCGCAGTTCCTCGAGGTCGGCCGTCGGCACCTTCATCACGATCAGCTCGTCGCCGCCGAGCGCACGGGCCACCGCGCGCACGCGACGCTTGTTCAGCCCCGCGAGCGGCAGGATGTCCGCGCCGCCGTCACCGAACTTCGTGAAGAAACCCATCAGCGACTCGGCCGCGTGATCGGTGCCGATCACGATGCCGTGCCGCGCGCCGGCCACCGCGTACTGCGCGATCATGCGCTCGCGCGCCTTGACGTTGCCGTGCACGAAGTCCTGCTGCGCCGGCGTCTCGAACGCATGGCCGGACGCGACCAGCGCGGCGAGCATCGCGTCGGCGGCCGGCTTCACGTTGACGGTCAGTTCCTCGTCCGCACGGACGAACGCGAGCGCGCGCTGCGCATCGGCTTCGTCGTTCTGCACGCCGTTCGGCAAACGCATCGCGATGAAGCGGGCATCGTAGCCGCCGGCGCGCAGCTTTTCGACCGACAGCTGGGCGAGCCGGCCGGCCGTCGACGAATCGACGCCGCCGCTGATGCCGAGCACGTAGGTCCGCAGGCCGGTCGAACGAAGGTATTGCGCGAGGAACTCGACGCGGCGGTCGATTTCGGCCTCGGCGTCGAAGTGCGGGGCGACGTTCAGTTCGGCAATGATCGCGCGTTGGCGGCTGGCGTAATCGGCGGATGTCATGAAAGGAGTTCCGGAACGAAATCAAGGCGCCCATCATAAGCGCAATCGCGGCGCGGTGCCGCGCCGGGCGTGCGATCCGGCGATTTCGCGTTGCTTCGGCGAGACGGGCCGCATCGCCGTGGTGCACGGCGGGCCGGGCGGGTGCAACGATGCCGCGTGACGGGCGTTCGCGCGGCCGGGATTCGATGCGTGTGGCGGCTGATGTGGGCGCGGCTGCATGGCGCCTCCACACGGTCGGCCGCGTCAGCGCCGCGCGAGCACGACGCCCACCAACGCGAGCGCGAAGCCGGCGAGCTGGATCGCCGCGAGCGTCTCGCCGAACAGCCAGTAGCCCTGCAGCGCGGCCAGCGGCGGCGCGAGGAACAGCAGCGACGTCGCGCGTGCGGCGTTGCCGCGCCGCAGCATCCACATCAGCATCGTGACCGCGCCGCCGGACAGGAACACGATGCCCCACACGAGCGACACCCACAGCGCCGGCGCGCCGATCCAGCGCGTCTCGTGCAGCAGCGCGACGAAGATGGCCGCGACGACGGCTGCCCCGAAGTTCTGGATGGCAACCGCCGTGCGCAGGTCGCTCTGCGCGAGCTTGCCTTTCTGGTACAGCGAGCCGGCGGTGATCGACCCGACCGCGAGCACCGAGACGGCGACGACGAGCCACGCCGGCGCGGCGCCCGGCGGCGGCGCGACGCCGCCCGTGACCTTCGGCGCCAGCACGAGCGCGACGCCGGCGAGGCCGAGCGCCATGCCGAACCAGCCGCGCGCGGGCAGGCGCTCGTTGAACAGCGGGACGGCGAGCACGGCGGTGGCGAGCGGCTGCAGTGCGCCGAGCAGCGCCATGACGCCGGCGTTCAGCCCTTGCGCGACGGCCCAGTAGCTCGCGCCGAGATAGACGCCCTGCAGCAGCGCGCCCGCGATCAGATGGCGCGGCCATTCGCGCCGGGCCGGCCACGGCGCGCGGGAAACGAGCGCCACCGCGCCGAACAGCGCGGCCGTGCCCGCGAAGCGCGCGAGCAGGAACAGGTTCGGATCGGCGTACGGCTTGATTGCCCGCGCAACGATGAAGCCGGTGGACCAGAGGGCGACGAAAGCGGCGGCGACGAGCGAGGTCAGCATGCGTGGCGGGCCGCGACGCGGCCGGACAGAATCGTGAAGTCGGCCAGTATCGGGGGAAGCGACGCGGGCGTCTTGTCGAATCCTGCACTCATGCCGCGTGCCGCGCAGGCGGCCGGCTGTCGATGCGGGTTGGGCGGGCGGTGCCGGGGGGAAGGCGGCGGGCGCCGCCCCGGAATGCGGAGTGAGCGTGAAGCCGCGGAGATCAGTCGATCGAGAACGTGTCGAGCGGCTGGTTGGCGCGTGCATCGGTCGCGAAGCGCGCGGCGAGCTGTTCGTAGAGCCGGCGGGCCTCGTCGAGCGTCAGGTCGATCCAGTACGGATCGCCGGCCGCGTCGTTGAGACGTTCGGGCGGAAACTGGATTTCGATCACACTGCCTTTGCGATACATGGCGCGAGCCCCTTTGCTTGGTCTGTCGTTCGGCGAAGCGCAAAGTGTAGCAACCGGCGCCGCGCCGATTCGCGCGCGTCAGGCAATACAGAATTTCGCTTTCGGGAAACGCGGCCCGGCGGGTTTCCCGCCGCAGTCAAATGCCGGTCAAACGGCCGTAATACAATGGCTGGCTTACCCATAACCAGTCGCCTCGGGCGCACACGCGATGCTGGCGGAACAACGTCATCAATTCATCCTGTCGGAACTCGGACGGTCGGGCGCATTGTCGGTCGCGGAACTCGTCCGCTCGCTCGACGTGTCGCGCGAGACCGTGCGGCGCGACCTGAACGCACTGGCCGCACGCGGCCTGCTCGTGATGACGCACGGCGGCGCGCTGGCCGCGGATCGCCGCGAGCCGAGCCTGTCCGAACGCGAAGCCGCGAACGCGGAGGCGAAGCGCACGATCGGGCGGCGCGCGGCGGAGTTCGTGCCCGACGATGCGTCGGTGCTGATCGATTCGGGCAGCACGCCGCATGCGGTTGCGCTCGCGCTCGCCGACCGTCACCGGCTGTCGATCTACACGAACGACTGGCGTACCGCGTTCGTGCTCGCGCGGCGCAACGGCAACCGCGTGACGCTGCTCGGCGGCGAGCTGTCCGACGACGAGGACGCCACCTTCGGGCTCGACACGATCCAGCAGCTGGCGCAGTACCACGTCGATTTCGCGTTCGTCGGCGCCGGCGGCATCACGCCCGACGGCGAATGCACCGACTACTCGCGGCTCGCGGCCGAGGTGCGCAGCCGGATGATCGCGGCGGCCGGCACCGCGATGATCGTCGCCGACCATTCGAAATTCGGCCGCGTGACGCCGGTGCGGATCAACGGCACCGGCGCCGCCCGTTATCTCGTGACCGAGCGCGCACCCGACAAGGCCGTGCGCCGTGCGCTGACCGCGCGCGGGATCGAGCTGCTCGTGTGCGACTGACGCGCGTCCGACATACAAGGTTCATCGAACCGTCATCCGCAGGGAAGATGCACCGTCAAGACTGACCCATTCACTCGACCGGCCGCAAGGCCAGGGAGCAACGAATGACCGTCAGCGTGCGCAGCTATCTTTCCCCCACTCTGGTCCTGCTGGCCTTCGACTGGCCCGATGCGGCGTCGCGATCCGATTTCCTCGGCTTCGCGATCCGGCGCACGCCGGGCTTCTGGTCGGCCGACGGCAAGACGCGCGCGCCGGACAGCTGGCTACCGAACCGCCTGACGTTCGATGGCCCCGCCGCACACACGCAGGGCGATGCGCCGACCGACCAGGCGCCGATCCAGAAATTCATGTGGTGGGATGCACGCATCGATCCGCAGGATCGCGGCGCGGCGTTCCGCTACGACGTGTATCCGGTCGTCGGCACGCCGGCGAACCTGCAGGTGCTCGACGCGCAAGCCGGCGTGTGCGACGTCGTGCTGCCCGCGCATATCGAGGACGGCATCGGCACGTGGTTCAACCGCGCGGTGGTCAGCTCGCAGGCTTTCGCGAGGCAGGTGGCGGCACTGGGCCTCGCGCCGAATGCGGCGCCGAGCGCGGCGCAGGCGCTGAAGCTGCGCACGTGGCTCGCGAACGACATGGAGCAGGTGTTCGCGGAGATGCTCGACCCCGCGTCGCGCGCCGCGTCGGCCGTCTATCACCTGACCGACACGCTGTGGGCGCTGCCCGCGTTCGAAGCGTTCGGACGCCAGCACGGCGAAGCGTCGCTCGCGATCGTCTACGACGCGCACACGACGGCGCGCAAGGGCAAGCCGCCGCTGCCGTCGCCGAACCAGCCGGCCGTCGATGCGCTGCAGGGTCTCGCGACGCTCGCGCCGCGCGACAAGACGCACATCATGCACGACAAGTTCATCGTGACCGATGCGTCGTCGAATGCCGCGCCCTCACGCGTGTTGACCGGTTCCGCGAACTTCACGACCGAAGGGCTCACGGAGCAGGCGAACGTGCTGCACGCGTTCGACTCGCCCGCGCTTGCCGCGCTGTACAACGATCGCGCGCATGCGCTGGCCGGGAATCCGTCGATCGCGGAGACGGCGAAGCTGTCGCCGGGCTGGTCGGCACCGATGACGATCGGCAGCGCGCAGGTGCGGCTCGCGTTTTCGCCGGAGCCGGCGGGGCAGCGCACCGAGATCGACACGATCGTCGCCGCGATCGCGGCCGCGAAGCATTCGGTGTGCTTCTGCCTGTTCATGCCGACCGACGCGGCGCTGCGCGACGCGTGTTTCGCGGCCGGCGACCGCGGGCTGATGATGTTCGGGCTGGTGAACAAGATCAACGTGGGTAGCGCGACGAAGGCCGATGCCGGGCAGCAGGGCGGCCAGACGCTCGATGCCGCGACGCTCGCGAACCTCGAGCTGTACCACCGCAGCCGCGACAACCACGACGTGATCGATGCGCAGTATTTCTCGCCGGCTACCGTGCCGCAGGGTTTCGAGCCGGAATTGCGGTTGTTTCCGGGGGAGCCGGCGCCGGCCTTTCCGCCTGTCGTGATCCATCACAAGTTCATCGTGATCGATGCGGAAGGTGCGAATCCGGTCGTCTATACGGGCTCGGCGAACATGAGCCGCAATTCCGAGCAGTACAACGACGAGAACCTGCTCGAGATCCGCGACCAGCGCATCGCGGCGATCTATCTCGCGGAATTCCTGCGGCTGTACGAGCACTACCGCGCGCGGGCACTGGCGATCAATGCGAAGCAGCACGGCACGGACGGCGGCACGGGCACGCATGCGCGGCTCGCGCTTGCACCCGATTCGAGCTGGGCGAAGAAGTATTACGTGGCGGGAAGCCCGGAAGAGAAGGCGCGAATCGCACTGGCGTCGACCGCGCCGACGGACTGACTCACGAGGGAGCGCCGGGCGCGAATGTCGCGCGCCCGGCTCGAGTCTGGCAGGGAAACCGGCCGCCGCCGCTTATGCGGCTACGTAGCGCAGCACGGCGTCGGCGATCGTGTCGCGGTGCCGCGCGCGCAGGCGCGGCGCCGACGGATCGCGGCCGAATGCGGCGCCGAACGTGTAGCGGTTCGACACGCGGTGGAAGCAGAACGAGCTGATCAGCAGGTGCAGGTCGAATGCGTCGATGTCCTTGCGGAACGCGCCGCTGGCCGCGCCGCGCTCGACCAGTTCCTCGAGCGTCTTGATGATGCTGACGTTGCGGTTCTTGAACGACTTGAGCTGTTCGAGATACTTCGCGCCGTGGATGTTCTCGATCGACACGAGGCGGACGAAGTCGCGATGCTTGTCGTGATAGTCGAACGTGAATTCGACGAGGCGGCGCATGCCCTCGCGCGGCTCCATGTCGCCGACATGCAGCTCCTGCTCGAGCGCGCGGATGTCGCCGTACACCTTCTCCAGCACGGCCTCGTACAAGCCTTCCTTGCTTTCGAAGTAGTAATAGAGCATGCGCTTCGTCGTGTTCGTGCGCTCGGCGATGGCATCGACGCGCGCGCCGGCGAGGCCCATCGCGGAGAACTCCTGCGTGGCGACGTCGAGGATGTTGCGCTTGGTTTGCTCGGGATCGTATTTGCGCCGCGCATCGGACGGAAGCGCGCGGGTGTCGGACGTGGCGGCCTTGCTTCCTGCTTTCATGTGGACTTATTGTGGCTTCGGCGGCTTGGAAAAGCCATTCTAGCATGTGGGAAATTCCCGCCCGGCCGACCTTCCGCTCTAATCGGCAGGGCGGTTTCGGCCGCCGTGGCCGCCGCTCAGCGGCGGCAGGACGCGAGCGCGTCGCGGGCCTGGTATGCCGTATACGTAAGCTGGGCGGCAGCGAGGCCCGCCAGCCCGAACGTGCGCGTGAGCCCGAACGCGTTGAAGCCTTCCGGCACCGGCCGGCCTTCGGCCAGCGTGGCCGCGAGCACTTCGCCGGCCACCGTGGTCGGCGCCATCCCGTGGCCGCCGAACGCGATCGCGTGCCACACGCCGTCCGCGTCGCGGCCGATCTGCGGCATCTTGTGCCGTGCGTAGCTCATCAGCCCGCCCCACGCGTAGTCGACCTTCACGCCTTCCAGTTGCGGATACACGCGCAGCAGGTCGCGCCGCAGCAGGCGCGCAATCGCGTCGGGGCCGCGGTCGAGCACGGAGATCCGGCCGCCCCACAGGATGCGCGTGTCTTTCAGCGGACGGTAATAGTCGAACGCGAAACGCGTGTCGTAGATCGCGTACGGTGCGTCGATCGCGTCCGGCAGGCGCGCGCCGAGCGGTTCGGTCGCGATCACGTAGGTCGCGATCGGCAGCACCGCGCGCTCGATACGCGGCGACACGCCGCGCGCGTAGCCGCCGCCGGCGAACACGACGTCCTTCGCGCGCACCGTGCCCTGCGCCGTGCGCACGACGTAACCGGCGCCTTCGCGCGCGATGCCGAGCGCGGCCGAGCGTTCGTACACCCGCGCGCCGCCGCGCGACGCGGCCGCCGCGACGCCGAGCACGTACTTGAGCGGATGGAAGTGGAAGGCGTTCGGCTCGAACAGGCCGCCGTAGTAGCGCTGCGTCTTCAGCCGCTTGCGCAGCGCGTCCGTCGAAACGGGTTCCCAGTCGACGCCGAGTTCGTCCTTCATCAGCGTGCGCACGCCGTCGAGCCGGGACGGATCGTCGAACCAGTTCGCGAGCATCACGCCCTGGTCGACGATGTCGCAGTCGATGCCGTAGCGCGCGATCCGCGCGCGGATCAGGTCGACCGCGTCGACGGTGAGCCGGTACAGCCGGCGCCCTTCGTCGCGGCCGAGCGTGCGCAGCAGGTCGGCGTTGTCGAGGCTGTAGCCGCCGAAGACGAAGCCGCCGTTGCGGCCCGATGCGCCGAAGCCGACGCGTTCGCTGTCGAGCACGACGACGTCATGCACGCCGCGCTCGACGAGGCCGAGCGCCGTGCACAGGCCGGCGAGGCCGCCGCCGACGATGCAGACCTGCGTGTCGATCGTGCCGGTCAGTTGCGGGTAGGGCTGGCGGGTAACGGTGGCTTCGTAGAAGTTCTGCATGCGATTTCGTTGACTCTTGACGGCGGAAAAACAGGCGGCGCGCGTCGATCTTGCCTGAACGTGCGCGCCGCGTCGAATGGGGGGTGTCTGGGCACCGGCTGCCGCACTCGCATGGCGGCCGGTGCGATCCGGGTTGATCGGGCCGATCCGCCTGATCAGGTGCCCGGCGTCGGGTTGGCCGGACGGGCGACGTAGCCCGCGTAGCCGGTTTCAGCTTGGGGGGCGGGCTCGGGCGTCGCGTTGAGTTCGATCCACGGTGCGATCTCCATGTCTTCGTAGCGCACGAGACGGCATTTGCGCACGATTGCGTAGCCGAGCCAGATCGCGAGGAAGAACGGCAGGCCGATGTAGGTCGCGGCGACGCCGACCCAGTCGATCTTGTCGGAGAGGAACGCCTGGTAATCCTGGCCGAGCGCGATCACCGCGCACAGCGCGAACGCGAACAGCGGGCCGAACGGGAACCACTTCGACCGGTACGGCAACTGGTCGAGCCGGTAGCCCTGCTTCAGGAAGCCCTTGCGGAAGCGGTAGTGGCTGACCGCGATGCCGAGCCAGGTGATGAAGCCGGCCATGCCCGACGTGTTCAGCAGCCACAGGTACACGGTCTTGTCGCCGTACAGCGACGTGAGGAAACACAACGCGCCGACGGCCGTCGTCGCATACAGCGCGTTGCGCGGCACGCCGCCGCGCGACAGCTTCGCGAAGATCTTCGGCGCACGGCCTTCGACCGCGAGGTTGTAGAGCATCCGCGTCGATGCATACATGCCCGAGTTGCCGGCCGACAGCACGGCCGTCAGGATCACCGCGTTCATCACGCCGGCCGCGAATGCGAGGCCCGCGTGGCGGAACACGAGCGTGAACGGGCTCACGCCGATGTCGGTCACGTCGCTCTTCAGCAGGTTCGGATCGGTGTAGGGAATCAGCACGCCGATCACGAAGATCGCCAGCACGTAGAACAGCAGGATGCGCCAGAAGATCTGGCTCACCGCGCGCGGGATCGTCGTGCGCGGGTTTTCCGATTCACCGGCCGCGACGCCGATCATTTCGGTGCCCTGGAACGAGAAGCCCGCGATCATCGCGACGCCGAGCATCGTCGCCCAGCCGCCGGCGAACGGCGCGTCGCCGATCGTGAAGTTGCCCCAGCCGGCGCTCGGGCCGCCCTGCATGATCCCGAAGATCATCAGCAGGCCGACGCCGACGAACGCGAGCACCGTCAGCACCTTGATCAGCGCGAACCAGTATTCGGCTTCGCCGAAGCCGCGCACCGACAGCGCGTTGAGCGCGAAGATCAGCGTGAGGAACAGCGCGCTCCACCAGACGCCCGGCACATGCGGGAACCAGTAGTTCATCACGAGCTGCCCGGCGACCAGCTCCACGGCCAATGTCACGGCCCAGCTGTACCAGTAGTTCCAGCCGAGCGCGAAGCCGAAGCCTTCGTCGACGAACTTCGCGCCGTAGGTCGCGAACGAGCCCGATACCGGCATGAACGCGGCCATCTCGCCGAGGCTCGTCATCAGGAAATAGACCATCAGGCCGATCACCATGTACGCGAGCATGGCGCCGCCGGGGCCGGCCTGCGAGATCGACGCGCCGGACGCGACGAACAGGCCCGTGCCGATCGAGCCGCCGATCGCGATCATCCGCAGATGGCGTGCCTGCAGCGCACGGTGGAGGGACGGCTTCGCGGGCGGCGAGCCGGAGGGGCGGGGCGAATCGGGGCGGGCATCTGAATGCATGGCGGGCGCTGGGCGCTGTCTCCGGGATTGTTTTTCGGTGACGAAGCGCGACGCGTTGCCGGGCAGCGGTGATGCGGTGCTGAAACGGGCCGGGTGAGCGGGCCGTGATGCGTGTCGCCTTCGTCTGTCGTCCGGCAGCCGTGATGGCGGCCGGCGGCGCGCCGGGTGCGTTGCACCTCGACGTCGCCACGATTGTGTGTGCGCCGTGCTCGGGCGGCAAACGATATTTCAGAACAGGGTGATGCGGCTTTGTCATCAACTTGTGCGCCGTCACGGCATCGCCAATGCCCGGTCACCGGCCTTGGGTAAGTCTGATATCAGCGAAGAAACGCACGGTGTCATCCCGCCTGGGTGTTGCGTTTTCGGAATGAAGTCGTGAGTTAATATCAATAGCGGCCCGACTTGTGGCCACCGACAATGTGTTTCATGGATCGTGCCCTGCGAGGCGAGGGCGCGCCGTCCGGCGGGTTTCCGGCGGCGGCGCGGTGCGATGCGCCCAACGGCGCACCGGCCTGCCGCGCGGCGCATCCGCTTGCACAGGGCGCGCGAACGCGCTCCAATCGAATCACGCGGGCGGCATTGCCGCCGCACCGATCAATCTGTCCCTGAAGAGGAAGTGATGCAATTCAACGACATTCTCGCCGCGCTCGATATCGATCTCGCGCAGTGGAAAGGCAATGCGCTGACCGCGCGTTCGCCGCTCGACGGCGCGACGCTCGCGACGCTGGCCGTCGACACGCCCGCCGACGCCGAGCGCAAGATCGACGCCGCGCACGACGCGTTCCTCAAGTGGCGCACGGTGCCGGCGCCGGTGCGCGGCGAGCTCGTGCGCGTGTTCGGCAACGTGCTGCGCGAGCACAAGGCCGAGCTCGGCCGCCTCGTCACGCTCGAAGCCGGCAAGATCACGTCGGAAGGCCTCGGCGAAGTGCAGGAAATGATCGACATCTGCGATTTCGCGGTCGGTCTGTCGCGCCAGCTTTACGGCCTCACGATCGCGTCCGAGCGCCCGGGCCACCGGATGATGGAAACGTGGCACCCGATCGGCGTGTGCGGCGTGATCTCGGCGTTCAACTTCCCGGTCGCGGTGTGGGCATGGAACGCGGCGCTCGCATTCGTGTGCGGCGATTCGGTCGTGTGGAAGCCGTCCGAGAAGACGCCGCTGACCGCGATCGCATGCCACGTGCTGCTGCAGAAGGCGATCCGCGAATTCGAGAAGACCCACCCGGGCGTCGCGCCGGCGGAGCTGAGCCAGCTGGTGCTCGGCATGCGCGATGTCGGCGAGGTGCTGACGGCATCGAAGAAGGTGCCGGTGGTCAGCGCGACGGGCAGCGTGCGGATGGGCCAGGAAGTCGCGAAGGTGCTGAGCCAGCGTCTCGCGCGCGGCATCCTCGAGCTCGGCGGCAACAACGGGATGATCGTCGCGCCGAGCGCCGATCTGGATCTCGTGGTGCGCGCGGTCACGTTCGCGGCGGTCGGCACGGCCGGCCAGCGCTGCACGACGCTGCGCCGCCTGATCGTGCATCGCAGCCTGGTCGACCAGCTGCTGCCGCGCATCGAGAAGGCCTACGCGTCGGTGAAGGTCGGCAACCCGCTTGAAGAAGGCACGCTGGTCGGCCCGCTGGTCGATCGCGCGTCGTTCGATGCGATGCAGAAGGCGCTGGGCGATGCACGCGAGCAGGGCGGTGAAGTGAAGGGCGGCGAGCGGGTCGACGTCGGTCACGCGGATGCGTACTACGTGCGTCCGGCCATCGTGCGGATGCCGAAGCAATCGGCGGTGGTCGAGCGCGAAACGTTCGCACCGATCCTGTACGTGATGGTCTACGACAACTTCGACGACGCGATCGAACTGCACAACGCGGTGCCGCAAGGCCTGTCGTCGGCGATCTTCACGAACGACATGCGCGAGGCCGAGCAGTTCATGTCGGCAGCGGGCAGCGACTGCGGGATCGTCAACGTGAACATCGGCACGAGCGGCGCGGAGATCGGCGGCGCGTTCGGCGGCGAGAAGGAAACGGGCGGCGGCCGCGAGTCGGGTTCGGATGCGTGGAAGGCCTACATGCGCCGCGCGACGAACACGATCAACTACAGCCGTCAGCTGCCGCTGGCGCAGGGCGTGAAGTTCGACGTGTGATGCGGGGCGCCCGGGAGGGCGCTGCGTAGGAGTAGAAAGGGCCGGCTGCCGCGTTGCGGTGCCGGCCCTTCGTTCATCTGCGCGACGGCAAGCGTGCGAGCCGCGTCATGCGTCTCCCGCCGCCGGCATGTTCTGCACGACGAGCATCTGCGGGCTCGACAGCGTGATGCCCGCCGCGCGCAACTGCTTCAGGATCTCGAACAGCAGGTCGCTCTTGGTCGAGCCGGCGATCCGCGGGCTCGACACGTAGCCCGTCACGCTCAGCGTGATGCCGTCCGGCGTGAGCTGGCTGAACGTGACCGACGGCGCCGGCTTCTCGAGAATCGCCGCGTGCGAGCGATAGGCTTCGAGCAGCAGGTCGCGCACCTGCTCGGGATCGGTGTTCAGCGGGAACGTCAGCACCAGCGTCGCGACGCCCTGCGTGCTGTTGCCCATCGTCACGTTGCGCAGGTTCTGCGAGATCAGTTGCGAGTTCGGCACGATCACGGTCGAGCGGTCGCTGAGCTGGATCTCGGTCGCGCGTACGTTGATGCGGCGGATGTCGCCTTCGACGCCCGCGATGCTGATCATGTCGCCCACCTTCACCGGGCGCTCGGTCAGCAGGATCAGCCCCGACACGAAGTTCTTCACGATCTCCTGCAGGCCGAAACCGATACCCACCGACAACGCACTGACGATCCACGCGAGGTTGTTCCACCGGACGCCGAGCAGCCCGAGCGTCATCAGCACGAGCAGCACGTAGCCGACGTTGGTGAACAGCGTGATCAGCGACACGCGCATCCCGGTATCCATGCCGAGCGCGGGCATGAACTCGCTGTCGAGCCAGCGGCGCAGCGAGCGCAGCAGGTAGAAGCCGATCGCGAACCCGATCACGGCGTTCATGATCCGGTCGGGCATGATGTTCAGGCTCTGCAGCCGCTGGCTGCCGATCATCGCGACCGCGCTGTCCATCAGGTCGCCCGGTGTCGTGCCGAAGCCGCCCGTCAGCAGCGCGATGGCCGCGATCAGCATCAGCAGGCTCGTGCCGAAGCCGGACAGGACCGTGCGGGCCTGGTCGAGGTGGCGATCCTCGAGCGCGAACAGGTGCTTGATCTGCTGGCCCGTCGTCAGGCTCGACGAGAACAGGCTTTCGCTCGCGTCGCGCGTCAGCTGGATCAGGATGTAGGTGGCGCCCAGCACGATCTCGAACCACACGAGCTCGTAGGTAATGAAGCGCGCGACCGTGATGTAGCCGATCAGGAGTGCGATCAGGGTCGCGATGATGGCGAGCGTGACGGCCGCATGGATCAGCCCGGCGAGCGTCGAGCGCTGCTCGGGCGCTTCGCCGGCGGCCGCGAGCGCGCTGCGCGCGCGGTTCGAGCGCAGCAACGATGCACCGACCGTCACCGCGACGACGAGCGACACGATCCCGCGGCCGAACAGCGTGACCGACAGGCTGGTGTCGACGATCCGGTTGATCGACTCGAGCGTCCCGGACACCAGCAGCAGCGCGGCCAGGATGCCGGGGAACGGCTTCATCGCGAGCGCGACGGGATCGGCGAGCGCGGGCAGGCGCCACGAAGGATGCTTCGTGCAGAGCAGCGCGCGGCCGAGCCCGGCGATCAGGGCACAGGTCGCGGCGAGTTTCGCGAACTGGTCCCACAGATCGTTCAGCGCCGGCGTGAGGTCGTAATGGCGCGCGACGGCGAGGTAAAAGATCTGGACGGCGATGGCGGTTGCCAGCAGCGTCGACAGCGCGGTCGACAACGCCAGCGCGCTGCGGCGCAAACGGGTGGCCGGCAGGCGGTTCACGCAGAACCACGCGAGCCCGCGCTCGATCAGCCGGCGGCCGCCGATCCATGCCGCGAATGCGGCAACCAGCAGCAGCACCGTGATCGCCTTTTGCCCGGGCACCCACGACGAGCGCAGCATGTCGAGCATTTCTTCGTCGAAATCCCCGAGCCGCTGGGCGTCGTCCGGCGAAAGATGGAACAGCGGCAGCCAGAACTGCGCGCTGAAAATGCCGCCCGAACGGAACGCGAGCTGGTTCTTCAGCAGGCCGCGATGCAGCTTCGCGAACTGCTCGTTCAGGTTCGTGAGGCTGGCCTTCTGGTCGGCGGCCTGCTTCAGCGCCGCGTCGATCTGTGTCTTGCGCGCGTTCAGCGTGGCCCGCTGCTTCGCGACGGCCGGCGTTTCCGGCGCGGCACCCTCGGCAGGCGGGGGGCCGAGCACGTCGAGCTGCCCCTGGATCTGCGCACGCTGCGGCACGAGATCGCTCTGCAGCTTCTCGACATCGGTGCTCAACTCCTGCGTCGAGTCGCTGAGCCCGTCCAGCTCCTTGCTGTTGGACGCGTTCGAGGTCTGCTGCTTGATGCGGTCGAGTTCGGCCTGCATCTGCTTGAGCTGCGCGATGGCGTCGTTCAGCGAGATGGCCGGGACGGGCGCGCCGACGCCGCTTGCGTTCGGGGCCGAGGCGGCCGCCGGAAACGCCGACGCGGTCGCGATCGCCGCGAACTGCAGCAGCGCGATCAGGGCGATCCGGCGAGCGTAGATGGATAGTCGTTGTATGGACATGGAATGCTTACGATTTGCCGACAATGCCGGTCGCCGAAAGGCGCCCGGAAGCCGGTGGTTGGCCCGGTAGCATGTTACCGGGGTGTGGAACGCATGGTTGTCCCGATTGCGTACCCCGTTTTTGACGATTCCGGTGGTGCGTGCCCGCGCGAAACGGCGCGCCAGGCCCGGGAGGGGGGGCCGGCGCCGCCACGGCATGGCGACAGATTGCGGTTCCGGCGCGTTTTCAGTACCCGACAGACGGTTACGCAAGTTACACATTATCTGGCGCAAAAGTGGGGTGTCCGAAGCGGTTCCTGGCCGGCGCGTGGCCGCCCGTCGTCGCGTTCTTGATATCGGGGCCGTGGTGTGCGCGCGCCGGACGGACGCGCCGGTACAATGCACCGATTCGCCCGACGGCGGCTCGCTGGCCGCCGGACAACAACACGACACGATCAGGAGACGCGCCCACGATGGCCTCAACGGACAGCCTTTCGCAGGCACCTGCCCAATCCTCACCCGTCGACCCCGGCTCCATCTCGGCCCGCCTCGACCGCCTGCCGCCCACCCGCACCGTCTGGAAACTCGTCGTCCTGCTGAGCCTCGGCTTCTTCTTCGAGCTCTACGACCTGCTCTATAGCGGCTACGTCGCCCCCGGCCTCGTGAAAAGCGGCATCCTGTCGGCAACGACGCACGGCCTGTTCGGCACCACGGGCGTCGCGAGCTTCATCGCCGCACTGTTCTCCGGGCTTTTCATCGGCACGATCGCGTGCGGCTTCCTCGCTGACCGTTTCGGCCGCCGCGCGATCTTCACCTGGTCGCTGCTGTGGTACACGGCCGCCAACGTCGTGATGGCGTTCCAGGACACCGCCGCCGGGCTGAACTTCTGGCGCTTCGTCGTCGGTCTCGGCCTCGGCGTCGAGATGGTGACGATCGGCACGTACATCTCCGAGCTCGTCCCGAAGCAGATCCGCGGCCGCGCATTCGCGTGCGAGCAGGCGGTCGGGTTCGTCGCGGTGCCGGTGGTCGCGTTCCTCGCGTACCTGCTCGTGCCGCACACCCCGTTCGGCCTCGACGGCTGGCGCTGGGTCGTGCTGATCGGTGCACACGGCGCGCTCTTCGTGTGGTGGATTCGCCGCGAACTGCCGGAAAGCCCGCGCTGGCTCGCGCAGCAGGGCAGGGTCGAAGAAGCCGATCGCATCATGCGGGCGCTCGAGGCGAAGGTCGAAGCCGAATACGGCCGGCCGCTGCCGCCGCCCGCGCCTGCCGAGCCCGTGCCGCCGCGCGGCAGCTTCCGCGACATGTGGGTGCAGCCGTATCGCAGCCGCACGATCATGATGACGATCTTCAACGTGTTCCAGACGGTCGGGTTCTACGGTTTCGCGAACTGGGTGCCGACGCTGCTGATCAAGCAGGGCATCACGATCACGTCGAGCCTGATGTATTCGAGCGTGATCGCGCTCGCCGCGCCGATCGGCCCGCTGATCGGCCTCGTGATCGCCGACCGCTTCGAGCGCAAGTCGGTGATCGTCGCGATGGCGGCGGCGATCGTCGTCTGCGGGCTGCTGTTCAGTCAGACGACGGTGGGCGCATTCCTGATCGTGCTCGGCATCGGCCTCACGCTCGCGAGCAACATCATGTCGTACAGCTTCCACGCGTATCAGGCCGAGCTGTTCCCGACGTCGATCCGCGCGCGGGCCGTCGGCTTCGTCTATTCGTGGAGCCGCTTCTCGGCGATCTTCTCGTCGTTCGTGATCGCGGCGGTGCTGAAGGGATTCGGCACGTTCGGCGTGTTCGCGTTCATCGCGGGCGCGATGGTGATCGTGATGGCCGCGATCGGATTCATGGGGCCGCGCACGAAGGGCATCGCGCTCGAAACTATTTCGAAGTAAATGGTGGTTGCGCACGCATGTCGCACGGTTCGTGCGGCGTGCGTGCGATGCGATGTAGATTGCATCGCGCGTAGGGTGCGTACTGCGTGTGGCGAGTGATTTGGTGTCCGAATCGATTTGTAGATCCAGTCGTGCCTTCACGACGCACTCCGCTTCCTGTATCGATCGCTAACGCACAGCGAATCAGGCTGCCACGTAACGAAAAAGCAAGCGGAAACGAGTTGAAACAAAGTTGAAACAAAGCGTGACGAAGCGCAAAACCGCGACGCTCGCCCCTGCCGATTCTTGCATGGACGCGTAGAATGAAGGGCCTGACGACTCATTAGCCGCCATCGGACCGACCGCGTTGCAACAGCGAACGGCTCCGACGCGAAGAGGCGTCGGCGCCGGGCGCACACGATGCGCCGGACGTGTCGATGGCTCGCGCGGAAGATGCGCCGCCCGCAACAGCAGCATGCGGCGGCCGGATCGGCCGATGGCTTCGAACGTATGATGCCTTTCAGCTTCACGCGGCGATTTGCGAAGCCGCGTTGCCTTGCCCGTGTCGCCGCTGCGTGTATTGGGATCGCCGCGGCACTGCCGATCTCCATGCTCGTCGAGCGGCCAGCCTTTGCGGCGTCCGACGCATCGGCGCCCGTCGCTACGTCGTCCTCATCAGTCGAGTCACCCGCATCGGCAGCTTCTCGGGCGCATCCCGCTTCGGCGGCGCATGCATCGTCGGGTGCGTCGGCGGCCAAGCCCGCGTCTGCCGCATCACACGCGCATCCCGTGGAGCCTGCCAGCCCGGCGTCGCGCGCATCGAGTGCATCGGGCGCATCCGCTGCTTCCGCAGCTTCCACCGCCGCACCTGCATCGGCCGCTTCCGCTGCGCCCGCCAGCGAAGCCGAGGCACCTGCACCGACGCCGCCGCGCCAGCATCCGCCCCTGTCGGCCGAAGAGGCAAAAAATGCGACGGCGCACGCGATCGACATGCGCAAGCGCTTCACGCAGGAAGTCACGCGGCGCCTGAACGTGCCGGCAAGCGAGCAGCGCGCGTACGGCGAGCGGCTCCAGAAAGCGCTCGTCGATGCGGACCTCGGCGACCTCGCCGGCGAATACATCGCGATGGTCGACCGCGCGCCGAACGTCCAGGCGCTGTTCATCTACTTCCGCGCGACGCCGGCCAACGCGTGGATGATGATCGGCGCATCGCCGGTCGGCACCGGGCTGCCGGGCACGTACGACCATTTCCTGACGCCGCTCGGCGTGTTCCATCACTCGCCGGACAACATGGATTTCCGCGCGGAAGGCACGACGAACGAGAACGGCATTCGCGGCTATGGGCACCGCGACATGCGCATCTACGACTTCGGCTGGGTGGACGGCGAGCGCGGGTGGGGCAAGGGCGGCGTGTCGCCGATGCGGTTCCAGATGCATGCGACCGACCCCGATCGCCTCGAAGCGCTGCTGGGCATCCGGCACTCGAAAGGGTGCGTGCGCATTCCCGCGTCGCTGAACACGTTCTTCGACCGGCACGGCCTGCTCGACGACGACTACCAGGCGCGCGTCGAGGCCGGCAAGTCGCTGTGGGTGCTGCGCCGCGATCGCGACGTCACGCCGATCGCGGGCCGCTACCTGGTCGTGATCGACAGCGCACGCAAGACGCGGCCGGCATGGTCGCCATTGCCGGGGCGCAAGGCGTGGTCGCAGCTGCCGAAGGGCGGCGACACGGCGGATTGACGGCCGGCGAGGCGGGCACGGGAGCGATCCGGATGAGAATAAATCCGTTTTATTGAACCATAATAAAAGCAAACTTTTATTATCCGATCCGGGTTCGTATAGTCGAGGCCAGTTTCGCGGAACCCTGCCGCGCCTGGACCACCACCGATCACACGACCCGATGAAAACTCTCTACAAGCTCGCTCCGCTCGCGATGCTCGGCGCCTTCGCGACGCATGCCTGTGCGCAAAGCAGCATCACGCTGTACGGTCTCATTTCGGCCGGTGTCGGGTTCGCGACCAACCAGGGCGGCAAGAACGCCTGGCAGGCGTTGTCCGGCACGAACCAGAACCCGCGCTGGGGGCTGAAGGGCAAGGAGGATCTCGGGCAGGGGCTGTCCGCGGTCTTCCAGCTGGAGAACGGCTTCAACGTGATGACCGGCACGGCTGCGCAGAACGGCCGCGAGTTCGGGCGGATGGCCTACGTCGGCCTCGCCGACCGCACCTACGGCGCGTTGACGTTCGGCCGCCAGTACGACGCGATCCACGACTACATCGGGCCGGTGATCATCGCGAGCAACGGCGTGAACATCGGCGACAACGACAACGGCTACAACGACATCCGCGTGCAGAACTCGGTGAAGTACGTGAGCCCCGTTTACTACGGCCTGAAACTCACCGCGCTGTACGGCTTCAGCAACGCGACCGGCTTCGCGAACAACAGCGCATACAGCTTCGGGCTCGGCTACGAGCAGGGCCCGCTGCGCTGGAGCGTGGTCTACGCGCAGTACAACCATCCGTACAGCGCGACGAACCAGGACGGCGCGATCGCGAACGACTATGCGTCGCCGCTGCTGATCTTCAGCAAGAGCGCGATGTCGCCGGCGGCGTACGCGAGCCGGCAGCGGATCGCGGGCACGGGCGGCTTCTACACGATCGGCCGCGCGCAGTTCGCGGCGATGTTTACCGACGTGCGCTACGATTACCTCGACAATTCGCACCTGCACCTGCAGAACCTCGGCGTGAACGTCGTCTACACGATGACGCCGCAGCTCTTCCTCGGCGCCGCGTATGCGTTCACGAACGGCAAGTACGACGTGATCGACAAGCGGCCGAAATGGCACCAGGTGAACCTGCAGGCCGATTACTTCCTGTCGAAACGCACCGACGTCGCGCTGACGGTGATCGCGCAGCAGGCGGCCGGCGACGCGGACCATGCGCAGATCTTCGCGTACGCACGCTCGACCGGCACGCGCCAGATGATGGCGACGCTCGGCGTCCGGCATGTTTTCTGAGCGCCCGACCATGACCCATCCGATCGCCTCCCGCCGCACCTTCCTGAAACTGTCCGCCGCGCTGGCCGGCACCGCGCTGCTGCCCGAAACGGGCGCGTTCGCGGCCGGCGGCGACGCCGCGCGCCGCACGGTGATCATCGATACCGACCCGGGGCAGGACGACGCCATCGCGCTCCTGTTCGCGCTGGGCGCGCAGGACAGGCTCGACGTGCGCGCGCTGACCGCCGTCGCCGGCAACGTGCCGCTCGACCTGACCGAACGCAATGCGCGGATCATCCGCGACTGGGCCGGCCGCACGAAGACGCTGCCCGTCTACGCAGGCTGCCCGCGTCCGCTCGTGCGCGATCTCGTGACGGCCGCGAACGTGCACGGCAAGACCGGGCTCGAAGGCGTCGAGTTGCACGAGCCGCGCGCCCCGCTTGCCGCCGGTCACGCGGTGGCGTATCTCGTCGATACGCTGAGCCGCGCGGCGCCGGGCAGCGTGACGCTGTGCGCGCTCGGCCCGCTGACGAACCTCGCGACCGCGCTGGTCGAAGCGCCGCAGATTCGCAGCGCGCTGCGCGAAATCGTGCTGATGGGCGGCGCGTTCTTCGAGCGCGGCAACATCACGCCGGCCGCCGAATTCAATATCTACGTCGATCCGCAGGCGGCTGAAGTCGTATTCGGCAGCGGCGTGCCGATCGTCGTGCTGCCGCGCGACGTCGCGGTGAAAGCGCCGATCACGCCGGCGCGTGTCGCACCGTTCCGCGCGCTCGGCAACCGCTGCGGCGCGATCGTCGCGGACATCATGGACGCCGAACTCGCGTACAACAAGAAGCGGCGCGGCGTCGAAGACGCGCCGATGTACGACCCGACCGCGGTCGGCTATCTCGTCGATCCGACGCTGTTCGGCGGGCGCAAGGTGAACGTGATGGTCGAGACGACCGGGCAGTGGACGCTCGGCGAAACCGTCGTCGACTGGAACGGGCGCAGCGGCCGCACGGCGAACGCGACGTGGATCAACGAGGTCGATGCGGACCGCTTCTACGCGGCGCTCGTCGAGCGCATCGCGAAGCTGCCCTGAACGCGGGCAGTCACGCGGCGAACCATGAACGGTGAACGTGGACGCAATCAGATGTGCTGCGCAATCCATTCGCGGCACGCCCGCACGTGCGGGCCGCGATCGTCGCCGGTGAGCGAGATCAGCGAGATCGCGCGCGTGACGCGCGGCTTGTCGACGCGCAGCGCGACGAGTTCGGGATCGTGCAGATGCATCGTGTAGAGGCTCGGCAGCACGGCGGTCGCGAGGCCGTTGCGCGCAAGCGCGTAGAGCGGCTCGGTGTATTCCATCCGGTACGTGACGTTCAGACGCAGCTTCTCGGCGCCGCCGGTGCGATGCAGCGATTCGCTGACGCTGCCGCGCACGAACACCGCGAGCTCGCGATCGACGAGCCTGGCCCACGTGACGCTCTTCGCGCGGGCAAGCGGATCGTCACGCCGCACGACGATCACGATCTCGTCCTCGAAGAGCTGCTGGTAGCGCAGCGTGCCGTCGTCGCTGTCCGGTTCGCGCACGCCGATGCCGAGATCCGCGACGCTGTCGCGCACGGCTTCGACGAGCGCGCTGTTCGGCAGGTCGGTGAGGGTGAAGCGCAGCGTCGGATGCGCGTCGCGCAGTGCATTGAGCGCGGGCAGCAGGCGGCCCGCGACCGACGGGATAAACGCGATGCGCACGGTCTGGATGCGTTCGCCGATGAGCCGCGTCATGTCGTCGAAGGTGCCGCGCGCCTGGTTGAGCAGGCGTTCGGCGAGCGGCAGCACGGCTTCGCCCGCGGACGTCAACGTAAGCCGGTGCGCGGAGCGCGCGAACAGGCGCCCGCCGAGCAGGAACTCGATCTGGCGGATCGACGCGGTGAGCGCGGGCTGCGTGAGCGACAGCGCCTGCGCGGCCTGCGTGAAGCTGCGTGCGTGGGCGAGCACGACGAAGTGCTGGACCTGCCGCAGCGTAAGCGCGGGCAGCAGCGACGAGCGGTCGGACGACATCGGGCAATAACGGTCGGGATGCGGTACGCGGCAGTATAAGACCGCGCTGCGTGAATCGACACAGGACAATATTCGGAATCACAGGAGAACCACCATGTCAGCGACTGACACGATGCCGGCGCGCGCGCCGGCCCACTGGCTCGAACGCCGCTTCGCGCTCGCCGCGCGCGGTACGAGCGTGCGCACGGAGACGATCGCGGGCGTCACGTCGTTTCTCGCGGCCGCGTACCTGCTCGTCGTGATCCCGTCGCTGCTCGCGACGGGCGGCATGGAGCGCGGCGCGGCGACGACCGCGACGATCATCGTGTTCGTACTGTTCACCACGCTGATGGGGCTCTACGCGAACCTGCCGTTCCTCGTCGGCCCCGGCATCGGCGGCTCGGTGATCATCGGCGTGACGCTCGCGACGACCGAGCACGTCGGCTGGCAGACGGGCCTCGGCATCGCCTGCGTGTCGGGCGTGCTGTTCTTCCTGCTGACGATCCTCGGCGCGCGCGGCGTCGTGGTGCGGCTGATTCCGGTGCAGATCAAGCTCGGGCTCGGCGCATCGATCGGGCTGTTCGTGACGATGCTCGGGCTGCGCAACGCGGGGATGGTCGTCGCGAACGCGAAGACCAACGCGTTCGCGCTTGGCGATTTCTCGCGGCCGGGCGCGCTCGTTGCGCTGATCGGCCTCGCGGTCGCGATCGTGCTGCAGGCGCGCAAGGTGCCCGGCGCGATCCTGATCGCGATCCTCGTGGCAGCCGCGGCCGGCGTGCCGCTCGGCGTCACGCATCTGCCCGCGTCGTTCGTGTCGCTGCCGCACAGCATCGCGCCGATCGCGTTCAAGCTCGACATCGGCAGCGCGTTGAGCCTCGCGGCCGCACCGTACCTGTTCGCGTTCTTCGCGGCGGAATTCTTCTCGACGCTCGGCACCGCGCTCGCGGTCGGCGCGAAGGCGAACCTGCTCGACGAACAGGGCAACCTGCCGAACATCAACCGGCCGTTTCTCGTCGATTCGCTTGCGGCGACGCTCGGGCCCGTGTTCGGCATTCCCGCGCTGACCGCGCTGATCGAATCGGCGGCGGGCGTCGAGGCCGGCGGCCGCAGCGGGCTGTCGTCGCTTGCGGCGGCCGTGCTGTTCGCCGCGATGCTGCTGTTCGTGCCGGTCGCGCTCGCGATCCCGAAAGAGGCGACCGCGCCGGCGCTGATCCTGATCGGGCTGTCGATGTTCGCGACGATCCGCCATACGCATTTCGACGACTTCACCGATGCGTTGCCCGTGATGTCGATGGTGCTGCTCACGCTGATGTCGAACAGCTTCGGCACCGGCATCGCGGGCGGGCTGCTGTGCTACGTGCTCGTCAAGCTGCTGGCCGGCCGCTGGCGCGACGTGTCGTGGGGGCTCGTCGTGCTCGCGCTTCCGCTCGGCTACTACTTCTGGACCGTCGTGAAGCCGCACTGAGAGACGGCATTCACGACGCATCGGCACTACCCCAAAAAGAGACTGCAATGAAGGGAACACCAGGTAACGTCCCGGCCGCGCGCACGGGCATCGAGATCACGCCGGCCCATCGGGCCTTCTTCCACGCGCTGCCGAAGGTCGAGCTGCATTGCCACCTGCTCGGCGCGGTGCGGCACGACACGTTCGTCGCGCTCGCGGCGCGCAGCGGCGCGCCGATCGAGCGCGCGGAGATCGACGCGTTCTATGCGCGCGGCGAGAAGCCGGTCGGCGTGCTGCACGTGCTGCGCGCGCTCGACCGGTATCTGCTCACGCAGCCCGACGACCTGCGGCGGATCGCGTACGAGTATCTGGAGGATGCGGCCGCGCACCACGTCCGGCATGCGGAATTCTTCTGGAATCCGACCGGTACGGTGCGCGTGTCGGGTATCGCGTATGCGGATGCGCAGGCCGCGATCGTGACGGGGATTCGCGACGCCGCACGCGACTTCGGGATCGGCGCGCGCCTGATTCCGAGCATCGACCGCGAGCAGGATCCGGACGAAGCGGTGGCGCTCGTCGAATGGATGAAGGCAAACCGCGCGGACGAAGTCGCGGGGCTCGGGATCGACTATCGCGAGAACGACCGGCCGCCGGAGTTGTTCTGGAAGGCCTACCGCAATGCACGCGCGGCGGGCTTTCGCACGACCGCGCATGCGGGCGAGTTCGGGATGCCGTGGCGCAACGTCGAGACGGCCGTCGATCTGTTGCAGGTCGATCGCGTCGATCACGGTTACACGATCGTCGACAACCCGGAGCTGTGCGCGCGCTATGCGGAGCGCGGGATCGTCTTCACCGTCGTGCCGACGAATTCGTACTACCTGCGCACGCTGCCGCCGGAGCAATGGGCGGAACAGCATCCGATGCGCAAGATGCCGGGCCTCGGGCTGAAGATTCATCCGAACACCGACGATCCGACGCTGCACAAGGTCAATCCGTCGGAGGCGTGGGAGCTGATGTTCAGCCATTTCGGCTTCACCGTGGCCGAGCTGAAGCAGTTCATGCTGAACGGGATCGACGGCGCGTGGGTGGACGACACGACGAAGGCGGCGTGGCGTGCGGCGTGGGCGTCGGAGTTCGATGCGTTGGCAGGTACGCTCGCGGCGGCCTGAGCGCGGCTGCGTCATAGGCCGGCCGGTGCTTCAACCGGCCGGCGACTCGTTGTGCCGGAACAGCTTCGCGACGCCCGGCAGGCCGCCGGCGTCGAGCAATTCCGCGTAGCGGTACAGCAGGATCGCGATCGCGACTGCGCCGTGGGTCATGCCGGCTCCCCCTCGTTGAGCGATGACGACGATGGTGCGCGGCGCGCGGCAAGTCCGCTTCGTCCGGGTTGCCTGAGCCGGCACACGCCACTTCACATCTTTTCATTTCCCTGCACATCGCCGTGATGGGCACGCGCCGGCTGGCACGCGTCGCCCGCGTTCGCTATATTGGCGTCCGGTAGCGATTGGTCGTGTCGCAGCCGCCGTGCGCTGTCGCGCCGGATATTCCCAAAACAATTCGAAGAGAGAGGCTTCAGCCGTGCGTACCCCCTTGTTCTGTCTGCTGTTGCTCACGTCGCTATCCGCGCGGGCCGGCACTGCATGTGATGCGTTGCTTGGCGATTATGCGCCGGCGACCGGCAAACCCGCGACGCTGCGCGTCGAGAAAGTGGGCGGCGAGATCGTGCTGCGGGTGCGCGACGCCGGCCAGTGGAGTGTCGAAACGGCGCCGACGCACGAGGCCGAGCTGGAAACCGACGGTCCCGACAAGGCGCCGCCGGGCACCTGCGTGCTCGACGTGCCGGGCGGCGAACTGATCAAGCTGCCGATCGGCGCGCCGTATCAGGTCACGTCGATTGCCGGCACGAACTTCGAGACGAAGCATTCGACGACTGGCGTCGTGATGCTGGCGATGCAGGGCTTTCAGGTCAACGGCATGGAACTGTATCCGGTCGCGCGCAGCGGCGATTCGCCGCCGGAGCCCGTGAAGGCGGTGGCGGGGCGGGAGATTGCCGGCGCGGGCCCGTGCCCGGGCCACCGTCCGCCCGACATGAGCCAGGCCGACTTCGATGCGCTGCCGGAACCCGCGCACATGTATTTCGCCGAACTCGATCCGGTGCGGCAGCGCGCGTTCGTGTGCGGCCAGACGCTCGACGAGATCGTTGGCGTCGGCCTGATGTCGAACGACGACAAGGAAATCGATGCGATGTGGCGCCGGCTCGGCATGCTGTTGCGCGCGCATCAGGTGCCGCGTGATGAACTCGGCCGCGACGATCGCTGGCGCGTGGCCGGCCAGTTGCTGCGGCAGAACCGGCCCGACGCAGGCGCGCAGGCGTCGCCCGATCGCGCGCGCCGGCAGGCACTCGTGCTCGACGCGCTGGTGCCGAACCTGCCGCCGCCCGACACGCTGCGCGATGGCCGCGAAGAGCAGGCGAGCGACCTCGTCACCGAAATCGTGAAACTGCCGGAACCGGATGCACTCGCCGCGCTCGGCAAGTTGCAGGCGCGCGGCGTGCTGCGCTGGCAGCTCCATGACAACAACCCGTACCGGCTCGCCGACGTCGCATTGCCGGACGCATTGAATCCGCCCGTGGCGGCTTCGGTCTTCGTGCTGCTCGCGAAGGAGGCGAACCCGGACGTGCTGCATGACGATGCGCTGCTCGACGGCGAGGTGACTGCGCGCCGCGTCGACGGTGTGCAGCGCCTGCTCGACGCCGGCGTGAAGCCGTCCGCGAAAGTGCTGGCGGATGCGGCCGACACGCCGGAGATCCTGCGGCTGCTGAAGGCATCCACCTCACGCTGATGGCGGGCGAATCGACGCAATCCGACGACAACAAGAACGAGGGCGACCCTTCCAATGGGCAATCGATCATGGCTGTATCTCCAGGCCGGTGACGGCGACGACGCGCGAACGATCGCGCTCGCGGAATCCAACAATCACTTTCCGCTGCTGTGGCGCGTGCTGCTCGCCGACGGCGGCGCGGGCGACGCGATCACCGATCAGCGCATATTCGGCGATGCCGGCACGCCGAATCTCGCCAGCGATGCGCGCACCGCGCTTGCGCGACTCAGCCGGCTCGCGTCGTTCGTCGTCGCGTATCCGCTGCCCGGCGACGATCCGGCGCTCGCGCGCCAGTTCGATGCGGTCGTGCGGCATCTCGGCGAATCGATCGATGCGCTCGGCGACGCGCACGGCGCACCCCGGTTTTCCGCGAATCTCGACGAGTTGTCGTGGCTCGACGGCGGCGATCCGAACGACTACATCGACCAGGAACGCGATACCTGCACGCGGCTGTGGTGGCAGGTCGCGAACTGCATGGATTTCCGCGACGTGCGCGGCGTGCGCGATGCGCTCGAGATCGAGTCGCCGCCCGACTGGCGCGACTGGGCGTGGGGCTTCGGGTTCGGCGGCCTGTTGCATCACTATTTCGTTCGTCAGCAGCCGCCGCGCGGCGTGACGTTTGCCGAGCTGTTCGACGCCGGCGAAGTGCACGGCGACCGGCTCGGCTACGGCATGTTCAGCTTTCGTGCACGCAACGGGCTGTGGGGTGTGCGACGTGAAACCGACGATGCGTGGCACGTGATCGTGCCGCCCGAGTGGACGAACCTGTGGGCGAGCGGCGCGCGTGACGACCGGCTGCTGTGGGCCGCGCGCGACGGGAAGGTCGGTCTGCTGTTCGCCGACGGCGATGTCGACCGCGATGGCGACGAGATGCGGATCGTGCGCGAACCGTCGTTCGACGCCGTGTGGGATTTCAGCGGCGACGTCGCCTGCGTGCGCGTCGGTGAGCGGTTCGGACTCGTGCGCACGGACGGCACGTGGGTGCTCGAACCGTCGCTCGACGACTTCGGCGATTTCACGGGCGGGGTCGCATCCGCGAGCATGGACGGCCGCTGGGGCTTCGTCGACACGCGCGGTGCGTGGGCGATTCCACCGCGTTTCGACGATGCGCATGAATTCGAGAACGGCACCGTCGCGGCGGTATCCGAAGGCGAACGGTGGGGGCTGATCGGGCGCGACGGGCAATGGTGCGCGCAGCCCGAGTGGGACGCGCTCGAATGGTCGTCCGAATGCGGCGCCTTCGTCGCGCGGCGCAACGGTCACGTCGGCCTCGTCGATGCGAAAGGCCGCGTCGTCGTCGAGCCGCATTATGCGGAAGTCGCCAGGCTGACCGACGACGAACGGACGGACATGCTGACCGAGCTCGGCGCGATCCGCCATATCGTGCGGCGCGACGACGGGCGTTGCGCGATCGTCGACGGACAGGGCCGCGTGCTGACGCCGTTCGACTTCGTCAACATGGGGGCGCTGCCGTGGTTGCCCGATGACGAAACCGTGCCGGGCGAGCTGTTCACGCGATACGCGATCGGTGTCCTGCCGGGCGAGCCGGTGCAACTCGCGATCTGCGATCTCGAGACGGGCGCGACGCTCGTGCAGGGGCACTACGACGACGTGGCCGGCCTGTTCTGGGGCGCCGATCACGGCTGGCTGGCGTGTGTGGAGGCGGGCGGCGACGACGTGCGGGCGACGGTGCTTCGCGCGGACGGCACCGTGCTGCATCCGGCGCGTTACACGCGCATCGGTGACGATGCGCTGTTCGACGACGATCGCGACGCCGCCGACGGACACGCGATGCTGATGCCGTGGTTCGTCCGCCGTGTCGCGGTCGCGCAGCGCTGGAGCCTGGGCGAGCCGGTCGCCGCATTGCGCGACGACGGCGTGCCCGTATGGCTCTACGCGGACGGGCAAGCGACGACGACGCTTCGATAGGCCGAGCCGGTGTCGTGGAGGCCGGCGTGGCGCACCGGCAACCCAATCAGCGGAAGAACTTCAACCAGTCGAACAGGCCCGGATGCGGCGTGCGCCGGCGCGGCGCCGGCGCGCTGCGCGGCCGGAAATCCGGCGAGAACTGCGCGTGCGGATCGATCGCCTTCGCGCGCAGCGCCGCATCGTAGAAACTGCCGACGATCGGCAGCGCGCTGTGCGCGCCCGCGCCCCAGTAGTCGCTGCGCAGCGTCACGCTGCCATCGTCGAAGCCGACCCACGCGCCGGCCACGAGCTGCGGATGCATCAGGATGAACCAGCCGTCCGCGTTGTCCTGCGTCGTGCCCGTCTTGCCGGCGACGTCCACGCGAATGCCATACCGTGAACGAATGTCGGCGCCGGTGCCGCGATCGACGACATCGCGCATTACGTCGACCAGCGTCTGCGCGGCGGGCTCCGGCAACGCACGTTCGGGCGGCGCGCTGCCGAAGACGGCGAGCACCTTGCCGTCGCGATCCTCGATGCGCGTGATCATCTGCGGCGCGACGTATACGCCGCGGTTCGCAATCGTGCCGTACGCGGACACCATCTCCTTCAGCGTGACGGGGCTCGTGCCGAGCGCGAGCGACGGCACCGCGTCGAGCGGGCTCTCGCGCACGCCCATCGCGCGGGCGAGCTGCGCGACCTTCGTGGCGCCTTCGTGCTGCATCACCTGCGCGGTGATGCGGTTGCGCGACAGCGCGAGCGCATCGCGCAGCGTCATCGGCTCGTCGGTCGGCGGCTCGGCATCGGTCGGGCGCCAGACCGCGCGTCCGTCGATCGGGATCGCCACGGGGCGGTCGACGAACGTATCGCCCGGCCGCATGCCGTCCGCGAACGCGGCGCCATAGACGAACGGCTTGAACGTCGAGCCGGGCTGGCGCCGTGCCTGCGACACGTGATCGAACGGCTCGCTGCCGAAATCCGGGCTGCCGACCCACGCACGGATCGCGCCGTTGCGCGGATCGATCGCGACGAAGCCGGCCTGCACCTGCGTCTTGCGCTCGCACAGCGCGCGCATGAAATCGCGATTGGCGCCGAGCCGCTTCAGCGCCACGACATCGGTCAGCCCCGTGTCGCGCGCCTGCCGATAGTCGGGCGTCTGGCGGATGAAGCCGCGGAACAGGTCGTTGCGCAGCCCGCAGCCGGACGGGCCGCGCCACGCGCTATCGGCGATCGCCTGCAGCCGTTCGGTCTGCCGCGTCAGCGCCTGCGTCGCCATGTCCTGCAGCCGCGCGTCGAGCGTCGTGCGCACGACGAGTCCATCGGAGTACAGATCGTAGTTGTTGCGATCGGCCCACGCGATCAGCCATTTGCGCAACTGCACCGCGAAGTGCGGGGCGAGGACGGGCTGCCCCGACTGCGGCTCGAAGTCGACGCGCAGCGGCTGGCGCTGCAGTTTCGCGAGCTGCTGCGGCGTCAGCATGTGCATCTGCGCCATCCGGTCGAGCACGATGTTGCGTCGCTGTACCGCGCGCTCCGGGTTCAGCACCGGGTTGTAGTAGCTGTTGCCCTTCAGCATCCCGACGAGCGTCGCGCTTTCGACGATGTCGAGCTGGTCGGCCGACTTGCCGAAGTAGGTGCGCGCGGCCATTTCGACGCCGTACGCGTTGTACAGGAACGGCACGGTGTTCAGGTAGGTCTCGAGAATCTCGTCCTTGCTGTACACCGACTCGATCTTGAACGCCGTGATCAGCTCCTTCACCTTGCGGGTGAGCGTCGGCGCGCGGCCGACTTCATCCGGATACAGGTTGCGTGCAAGCTGCTGCGTGATCGTCGAGCCGCCCTGGCGGTCGCCCGAGAACGTGTGCAGCCCGGCCGCGAGCGTGCGGCGCACGTCGATGCCGTGATGCGCGTAGAAACGGTGGTCCTCGGTCGCGATCAGCGCGTCGACCATGTGCGGCGAGATCTGCTTGAGCGGCACCCATTCGCGGTTGACGGGCCGGAACTCGGCGATCAGCTGGCCGTCGGCGGACAGCACGCGCGCGGGACGGTCGATGCGCGCCTTGCGGATGTCGCCGATGCTCGGCGTGAACGGGACGAACGCGAGCAGCACCAGCAGGCCCAGCACCGGGATCGCGGCGAGCGTCAGCGCGACGCCGCGACGCGTCGGATGGCGCAGGCGATGCAGCGCGCCGGCGCCCAGCGCGCGGAGGCGCGCGCCGCAGGCGGCGGCGAACGGTACGACGCGGGCGCGGCAACGGCGCCACGCGTGACGGATAAGCGGCACGAAGCGATTCAAGGCGACAGGAGCGCGGATGGAAGAGGCGCGATCCTAGCAAACGGCACGCGTGCGACGCCCGCCAAAACGGCCGTTTGCTTGCAGGATTTACAGACGATTACGTTTGTTGCCCGCCGACAACCTTTTACGGCGCGGCGTGGCGCGATTCTCCCGACGAATCGCGGCCGGCGCCGCCCGCGCCCGAAGCCGTCTGGTCAGCGTGGCACGGCCCCGTCGGCGGCCATGGCGACCACCTCCGCGAGCCGCTGCGCGGCCGCTTCCATCTGCGCGCGGCCGAACCCGCCGAAGCCGAGCACGAGCCCCGGGCGGGCCGTGCCCGGCGCGAACATCGGCGACACCGCGCGCACCGCGACGCCGGCTTGCGCGGCGCGCTCGACCACGTCGAGATCGTCGATCCCTTCCGCGAGCCACAACACGACGTGCATGCCCTGATCGCCCGGCTGCACCCACGCGCGTTCGCGCGGCAGCCGCGCACCGAGCGTGTCGATCAGCAGCGCGCGCTGTTCCGCATACACGCCGCGCACGCGGCGGATGTGGCGGTCGAGGTGGCCTTCCGCGATGAACGCGGCCAGCACGTGCTGGTCGGCGGTCGGCACATGACGATCCATCAGCACGCGGGCGCCGCAGAACGCGGGCACGAGATCGTCGGGCGCGATCACGTAGCCGAGCCGCAGCGATGGAAACAGGATCTTGCTGAACGTGCCGAGATAGATCACGAGGTCGGGGTCGAGCCCTTGCAGCGACGGGAACGGATGGCCTTCGTAGCGCAGCTCGCTGTCGTAATCGTCCTCGACCACCCATGCGCGTTGCGCACGCGCCCAGGCGAGCAGCGCATTGCGCCGCGCCATGTTGAGCGGCATGCCGAGCGGATACTGGTGCGACGGCGTGACGAACGCGACCCGCGCATGCGGCGCGAGACGGATGCCGGCGTCGACGTCGATTCCGTCGGCGTCGACCGGCACCCGCACCATCGCGTCGCGCCGCCCGGTGCTGTCGAGCAGCGCGGTGATGCCGCGATAGGCCGGATTCTCGACCCACGCCTGATCGCCCGCGCCGAGCAGCACCTGGCTCGCGAGATGCAGCCCCTGCTGCGTGCCGCTCGTGATCACGACCTGGTCGGCATGGCAGCGCACCGAGCGCGAGCGGCGCACGTAGTCGGCGATCGCTTCGCGCAGCGGCAGCGCGCCTTGCGGATCGGCATAGCCGGACGGTGCGCCGGCGCCGCGTGCGCGCAGGCGGTTGCCGAGCCTGCGCCAGATGTCGTCGGGCGCGGTGAGGCCGATCGGCACCGAGATCGCGAACGGCATGGCCGGCAGCGGACGGAATTCGCCGGCGATTCGCGCGAAGGTGGCGGCCGGCTCGGGGAGGCCGGTATGCGCCGGCGGTCGGCGCCGGGCAGGCGGCTCGGGCGCGTTGACGGGCGCGTTGACGGGCGGCGGCTCGGCGAGCGCGAGCGCGCTCGCGACCCGCGTGCCCGCGCCGCCGCGCGATTCGAGAAAGCCTTCGGCGATGAGCTGCGCATAAGCATCGACGACGGTGCCGCGCGCCACCTGCAGCGACGCGGCGAGCAGCCGTGTGGACGGCAGCGCGTCACCCGGGCGGACGTCGCCGCGCCGCACGGCGTCGCGCAGCGCCTGCGCGAGCTGGCGGCTCAGGTCGCCGGCCGCACGATCGAGCGCGCCGAGCGACGGGATGTCGACGTTCCGGGCCGTTCTTGCCATGATTCTGGTCTACTGAAATTGTTTCAAACCGGCTCTACAGCATAAACCAGTTTGGCGCCACAATCGGCGCATAACGGGCCAGCGCCCGATCCATTCCCACCCCGCATGACCGTGGAGCCGCCATGTACGTCCCCGC
The DNA here is from genome assembly GCF_002223095.1 of Burkholderia sp. AU33803. Taxonomy (NCBI): domain Bacteria; kingdom Pseudomonadati; phylum Pseudomonadota; class Betaproteobacteria; order Burkholderiales; family Burkholderiaceae; genus Burkholderia; species Burkholderia sp. AU33803. Next base: position 2,683,677 of record NZ_NKFJ01000006.1, on the reverse strand, counting down.
CGATTTCAACGAGCCCAACCCCGACGCGCTGCGCGAGCTGATCGTGCAGCATCCGTTCGGCAGCCTGATCACGCACGGCAAGAGCGGGCTCGACGCGAATCACATCCCGTTCGAGCTGCTGCCCGGCGACGGCGGGCTCGGCGAACTGCACGCGCACGTCTCGCGCGCGAATCCGGTCTGGCAGGACGTCGCGAACGGCGACGAGGTGCTCGTGATCTTCCGTGCGGGCGACGCGTATATCTCGCCGACCTGGTATCCGAGCAAGCATGTCGCGCACCGGCAGGTGCCGACGTGGAACTACGTGGTCGTGCATGCGCACGGCCGCATCACGGTGCGCGACGACGCGAAGTTCGTGCGTGGCGTGGTCGCCCGGCTGACGCGCACGCACGAGGCGTCGCAGCCGGTGCCGTGGAAGATGGGCGACGCGCCGGCGGATTATCTCGACGCGATGCTGCAGGCGATCGTCGGGCTGCAGATCGAGATCACGCGGCTCGTCGGCAAGCGCAAGCTCGGGCAGAACAAGGACGAGGCCGATATCCGCGGCGCCGGCGACGCGCTGGTCGCGAACGGCAACCTCGCGATCGGGGAAGCGATGATCGAGGCGGCCGACGCGAAGCGCGGGTGAGCGCTCGCGACGGGCAGGCAAGCGCGGGCAAGCGCCGCGCCCGCGCGCCGGCCCGTCACTGCGTGCGGGTCGCGCCCTTCGCGCCTTCACCGGCCTGCGCGAGCGCGCCGCGAATCGCGGCGTCGGTCTTGTCGTACTCGCCCTCGCCATAGCGCGTATAGACGACCTTTCCGCTCGCGTCGATCAGGTACAGCGCGGGCCAGTACTGGTTGCCGTACGCGCGCCACGTGTCGTAGCGGTTGTCCTGCGCGACCGGATACTGGATGCCGAAGCGCTTGATCGCATCGGCGACGTTGCCCGCGTCGCGCTCGAACGGATACTCGGGTGTATGCACGCCGACCACGACGAGCCCCTGGTCGCGATACTTCCGGTCCCACTCCTTCACGTACGGAATCGTATGAATGCAGTTGATGCACGAGTACGTCCAGAAGTCGACGAGCACGACCTTGCCGCGCAACTGGCCGAGCGTCAGCGGCGCGCTGTTGTGCCAGCGGTCGATGCCGGTGAAATCGGGCGCGGACATGCCGGCCTGCGAAGTCGGCATGCCGGCGTCGTCGCGGGTGCCCGCGAAGGCGGCGAGCCCGGCCGTGGCGGCAAGGGCGAAGACGAGGGCGGCGATCTTGAGTCGGGGCAGCATGGCGTTCTCCTGAGCGGGAGGCCGCCGCGCGGTGGCGGCGGCCGGACGGGTTTCGACAGGCCCCATTAAGCGGCGCCGACGTATCTGCGATGTGTCCGGCGAGCCACGCGTGTGCAATGTTGTGTGTCGTCGCGGCGGCGCGATACATTGGGATACAAACGGATGCCCGCCGTGCGGTATAAAAGCGGACATCACCTGCCCGACTACCTCGACACCGACCACGACTCATGGACAAGATCGACCACGTGCTGATCGTCGACGACGACCGCGCGATCCGCGAACTGATCGCGGATTACCTGGAGAAGAACGGCATGCGCGTGTCGCTGGCCGCGAACGGCCGCGAGATGCGCAACGTGCTGGACGACGGCGCGCCCGACCTGATCGTGCTCGACCTGATGATGCCGGGCGAGGATGGCCTCACGCTGTGCCGCGACCTGCGCGCCGGCAAGTTCCGCACGGTGCCCGTGCTGATGCTGACCGCGCGCGGCGAGGAAACCGACCGCATCATCGGTCTCGAGATGGGCGCCGACGATTACCTGGCCAAGCCGTTCGCGGTGCGCGAACTGCTCGCGCGGATCCGCTCGGTGCTGCGCCGCGCGCGCATGCTGCCGCCCGGCATGCAAGTGACGGAAACGGCTGAGATGCTCGCGTTCGGAGAATGGCGGCTCGACACGACCGGGCGCCACCTGCTCGATGCGGAAGGCACGCTGGTCGCGCTGAGCGGCGCCGAATACCGGCTGCTGCGCGTATTTCTCGATAACCCGCAACGCGTGCTGACGCGCGACCAGTTGCTCAATCTCACGCAGGGTCGGCAGTCCGATCCGTTCGACCGGTCGATCGACCTGCTCGTGAGCCGGCTGCGCCAGCGCCTGCGCGACGGCGCGCGCGAACCGCGCTACATCAAGACGCTGCGCAACGAGGGCTATGTGTTCTCGTCGGCCGTGACTGCCGTCGACGGTACGTCATGAGCGCGCGCACCCCGTGGCACTGGCCGCGCTCGCTGTTCGCGCGGCTCGCGCTGATCCTGTGCGTGGGCCTCGCGCTCGCGCAGACGCTGTCGTTCTGGCTCACCGTGACCGAGCGCGACCAGGCGACCACCAACCTGATGATGGGCTACATCGAGCGCGAGGTCGCGAGCTCGGTCGCGTTGCTCGACCACCTGCCGCCCGCCGAGCGCGCCGCGTGGCTGCCGCGTCTCGCACGGCGCAGCTATACGTTCATCCTCGGGCCCGGCGAGACCGGCACGCCGCCGGAAGCGCGGCTGTCGGCACGCGTCGAGCGCTCGATCTCCGACGGCATCGGCGGCGACTATCCGCTCACCGCGAACGCGATTCCCGGCGACCGCGAACATCTGCAGGTGCATCTGCGCCTGACCGACGGGTCGCCGCTGACGATCGACATCCATCCGATGTCGACGGTGCCGCTGTCGGGCTGGCTGCCGGTCGTGCTCGTGCTGCAGCTCGCGGTGCTGGCCGCGTGCTGCTGGCTCGCGGTGCGCCTCGCGACGCGGCCGCTCAAGCAGCTCGCGCAGGCCGCCGATGCGCTCGGCCCCGACCTGAAGGGCGAGCGGCTGAACGAGGGCGGGCCGTCGGAAGTCGCGCGCGCCGCCCGGGCGTTCAACGCGATGCAGGATCGCATCGCGCAGTACATGGCCGAGCGCATGCAGATCCTCGCGTCGATCTCGCATGACCTGCAGACGCCGATCACGCGGATGCGCTTGCGCGCCGACCTGATGGAGGACGACGCGCAGGGCGCGAAGCTGCGCCAGGACCTGCTCGAGATGGAGCATCTGGTAAAGGAGGGCGTCGCGTACGCGCGGACGCTGCACGGCAACGAGGAAGCCGCGCGCCGGATCGATCTCGATGCGCTGCTCGACAGCATCGTGTGCGACTACACGGATGCGGGGCAGGACGTCGCGCTGCACAGCCGCGCGCCGCTCGCGCTCGTCACGCGGCCGAAGGCGCTGCGCCGCATCGTCGGCAACCTCGTCGACAACGCGCTGAAGTTCGCGGGCGCGGCCGAGATCGACGTGCACGCCGCGCCGGACGGCGGCGCGGTGATCGCCGTGCTCGACCGCGGGCCCGGCATTCCGGACGATCAGCTCGACGCGGTGTTCGAGCCATTCCGGCGCGTGGAGACGTCGCGCAACCGCGAGACGGGCGGCACGGGGCTCGGCCTCGCGATCGCGCGGCAGCTCGCGCTGGCGATGGGCGGCACGCTCACGCTCAGCAACCGGGCGGACGGTGGCGGGCTCGAGGCGCGGCTGACGTTGAGGAATGCGGGGTGACAGCGTGCGGCGTGTGAGCGCCGCGGGTTCAGGTTGGTGCTGAAGCCGACGCGCGCGACGTCACCCGCGCTGCAGATGCGCATCGACGAGCGGCGCGAGCGTCGTTGCATGCACGGCCGCGAGATCGTGCCGGCCGCCCGGCACGACATGCAGCTGCGCGTCGGGCAGCCGTTCGAGCAGGCGCCGGCCGGCCGCGACGGGGCTGATCGAATCGTCGTCGCCCCACAGCAGCAGCGTCGGCTGTGCGATGCGCCCGATCTCCTGCGACAGGTCGGCACGGAACGTCAGGAACCAGTTGGGAAGCTGCGGGTTCGCTTCCGCGAAACCGGTGCGCCAGTCCTGCGCGCCGAGCCCGGCCATGTCGAGGCCGCCGGACGTGACCGTCAGCACGAGGTGCGTGATCAGTGCGGGCTTGTCGAGCGCCGCGCGCATCGCGATCACGCCGCCCATCGACTGCGCGATCACGGCGGTCGGCCGGTCGATCGTTTCCAGCACATGACGCACGAGGCTGTCGAAATCGTCGACGGCCGGATCGTGCGGCGTGTCGCCGAAGCCCGGGTAGCCGACGATGCGGCGCTCGGCCGGATGCGTGAGAAGGCCGGCGAGCGGTTGCCAGAAAGCGGTGCTGCCCGATGCGCCGGGCAGGAAGAGCAGTTGCGACGGAACGGGCATGGCGGTGCGGTTTCCCGGTGAGTGAAGTGAAGCGGAAGGGCGCGCGACGTGAGCCGGGCGCATCAGCACCGGCCGGTGCGCAGCGCGACGGTCCAGTCGTCGCGTCCGCGCGTTGCCGCGGTGGCGGCCGCCGTGTGCCAGTCGTATTCGACCGCATGGAATTCGACGTTCCAGCCGGCGGCCGTGCGCGACACCATCGCGTAGCGCGCATGCGGCGAGCCTGTCTCGATGCGGTGCGGATGCGGCAGGTCGTCCGTGTAGGCCTGCAGCCCGACGCTGCCCGGGTTGACGATCAGCCGGCCGTCGTCGAGCTTCGCCGTCCGCGGGATATGCGTGTGGCCGCACAGGATCAGCGATGCCGGTTCGTCGCCCGCGCGCTGCGCGATTTCATCGGGCGTGGCCGCGCGGCAGCCGTCGGGCGTGACCGTTTCGAGGAAATAGACGAGGTCGCTGTCGGGCGTGCCGTGCACCATCAGCACATCGTCGCCGAGCGTCATGCGTTCGGGCAGCGCGGCGATCCATTCCAGATGATCGGCGCGCAGCGTGTCGTGCGCCCAGCGATCCGACAGCCGCATCGACTCGCGATCGCCGGTGAGCAGTTGCCGTTCGTGATTGCCCTTGATGGTCGGCAGGTCGAGCGCGATCAGGCGGTCGGCCGTTTCGGGCGGATGGAGCGCGCCGGACAGGATGTCGCCGAGATTGACGATGACGTCGGCGCCGCGGCGGCGGATGTCGTCGAGCACTGCGTCGAGTGCGGCGAGGTTGCCGTGGATGTCGGACAGCGCGGCGATTTTCATGGCGGATCGGCGAGGAAGGGAACGGCGATTGTCGCCAATTCGGCGCAGGCCGTCCAATGGCGCGCGCATGCGACGCGGTGATCGGTTTGACGTGACGCCGCGATTGGTGTGTCAGTCGGTCGCGAGGCGCGCGTACATCGCGAAATCGCCCGGCGTGCCGCGCACCATCTTGTACGCGCGCAACAGCCCTTCGTAGCGGTAGCCGCATTTCTGCAGCACGCGCGCGGAGCCTGCGTTGCTGGTCAGCACGACGGCCTGCATGCGCATGAAGCCCTCGGCGAATGCCCACTCGGTGACGGACGTACACAGCGCGCTCGCGATCCCGCGCCCCCAGTGCGACGGCGCGAGATCGTAAGCGATTTCCGCCGAGCGGTTCGTGGTCGAGACGGTATGCAGGCCGATCGTCCCGGCGAGCGCGCCCGATGCGTCGTCGATCACGGCGAGACGCCGGATCGAATCGGGGTCCGTCGATTCGATGGCGTCGAACAGCGGCAGCAGATCGTCGGGCGAGCGCAGGTTCCAGCTCGTATGGCGGTAGACGTCGGGGTTCGTCAGGTATGCGTGCCACGCGCCGAGGTCGGCGCGTTCGATCTGGCGGAGCGACAGGCCGGGAAAGCCGGAGCGGGGCGGCGCAGCGACTCGCATCCGCATCCGCGCCTATGCCGCATGACGCCGATACAGCGCCAGCGACCCGGCGAGCGCGAGCAGCATCGCGCCGCACGTGCGTTCTAGCCACAGCGCTCCCGCGCGCTTCAGCAACCGCACCGCGCGTGCGCCGAGCAGCGCGTAGCCGAACATCACGACCCCGTCGAGCAGCGCGAACGTGACCGCGAGCGCGACGTATTGCGGCGCGAGCGGCGCGGACGGATCCAGGAACTGCGGCAGGAAGGCGGAGAAGAACAGATAGCCCTTCGGGTTGGTCACCGCCGTGAGGAAACTCTTCGCGAAGATCGACGCGTTGTGCCCGGATGTGTCGCCGCCGTGCGCGGCGGCGACGTCGAGCGAGCCCTTCGACATCAGCAGCCGGATGCCGACGTACGCGAGATACGCGGCGCCGAGCCACTTCACCACCGAGAACCAGAATGCCGACGCCATCAGCAGCGCGCCGAGGCCGAGCGCGACCGCGACGATCAGCACGAAGTCGGACAGCATCGCGCCCGCGAAGCCGTAGGCCGCGCGGCGCACACCGTAGCGCGAGCCGTTGGTCAGCGCGAGTAGCACGGTCGGGCCGGGTGTCGCGATACCGACGAACGCGACAGCGGCGAAGATAAGCAAGGTCGTCTCATGCATGAAGGCACTCCCGGTGGATGGCGCGCGTTCGATTATCGGTTGCGCCCGCCCGGGCTGTACAGGTGCGACGCGCTGCGCACACGGCCGGCTGCGCGACTATCTCGATTTTGGCAAGAAACTGTTTTCATTATTGTGCTTTCGACGGGAACCGGTTCCATCTACCATGGCGGCCGCAGTGGGCACGCCCGCCGCGTCGTCGCGCGCGGACGCGGCCGGCCTCGCACCGCCGGCACATCTCGCCGCCCGCGCGCTGCTCGCAACTGACAGCCAGAACAACGGGTTCAACGCCCGGAGACACGACAATCATGAACAAGCAACTGATCGCAGCCCCGCTGCTGCTCTCGCTCGCGGGCATCGCCGCCGCGCAAAGCTCCGTCACGCTGTACGGCATCGTCGATGCGGGGGTGACCTATCGCAGCAACGAGCGAGTCGGCTCCGCGGGCGCGTACACCGGCCATTCGAGTGTCGGACTCACGACCGGCAATCTGTCCGGCAGCCGCTGGGGGATCAAGGGTTCCGAGGATCTCGGCGGCGGGATGCGCGCGCTGTTCGTCCTCGAGAACGGCTTCGACATCACGAACGGCACGTCGGGGCAGGGTGGCCGACAGTTCGGCCGCCAGGCGTTCGTCGGCCTCGGCAGCGACCGCTACGGCACGGTCACGCTCGGCCGCCAGTACACGTCGCTCGACGATTTCGTGAGCCCGGTCGGCCCGTCGTCGTTCATCGGCGGCTTCGGCGCGCACCCGGGCGACATCGACGACCTCGACCAGACCGCGCGGGTCGACAGCTCGATCAAGTACACGAGCGCCAGCTACTCGGGCTTCACGTTCGGCGCGCTGTACGGCTTCGGCAGCCAGCCGGGCAGCATGAAGCAGCGCAACACGTGGAGCGTCGGCGCGGCATATGCGGCGGGCCCGCTGCGCGTCGGCGTCGGTTACGAGCGGTCGGACAACAGTAAGACGGGCGCGACCGACCCGACGGCCGGCAAGTGGCAGAGCACCGACGACGGGCTGTTCAATTCGTCGATCAACGAAGGCTACGCGAGCGCGCAATCGCAGCAGGTCATCGCGACCGGCGCGACGTACGACTTCGGGCCGGCCGTCGTCGGCGTGAACTACAGCAACGTGCAGTACCGCAGCGGCGGCCAGTCGCTGTTCACGGGCCACGCGACGTTCAACGTCGCGGGCGTGTTCACGCGCTGGAACGTGCGCCCGCAGACGCAACTGTTCGCGGGCTACAGCTACACGCGCGGCAGCGATGTCGACGGCGTGGACGACCGCGCGCAGTATCACAACGTCACGCTCGGCGCCGTGTATGACCTGTCGAAGCGCACCAGCGTGTACCTGCTCGGCGCGTACCAGCATGCATCGGGCATGACGCTCGACGCGCTCGGCCGGCCGGTAGCCGCGACCGCGTCGGTGTCGGACAAGGCGAACGGCCACTCGTCCGATTCCCGCTCGCAGGCCATCGTCAGCCTCGGCCTGCGCCAGAAGTTCTGACGTAAAGCGATCGTTGCGACCGCAACGTTGCCCGCAGTCGATGCCGGCAACGTTGCATGCAGGCTTCTATACTGTCGCCTCCTTTCCTGGAGGAGACGACATGACCCGAACGCATTCCGCGAGTTGCCTGTGCGGAACCGTCACCGTGACGCTGCGCGGCGAGCCGGCGGCGCGCGCGAACTGCCATTGCGCGACCTGTCGCGATTTCTACGGCACGCCGGTGCTGTCGGCGACCGCGTGGCCGCCCGAGCAGGTTGACGTCGAAGGCGAAAGCGCGACGTTCCCGCATCCCGCGAAGTCGATGTCGCGCACGTACTGCGCGTCGTGTGGCGAGATCGTGTTCGGCACCAACCGGCTCGGCATGCGCGTCGTGCCGAACAGCCTGGCCGCGCGTGCGCACGGCGGGCAACTGCCCGGCGACCTGCAGCCGACGATGCACTTGTTCTACCGGCACCGCGTGATCGACGTCGTCGATATGCTGCCGAAATTCCTCGACGGGTGGGACGGTCCGACGCTCGACGAAGCGAACTGAACGATCGCGACCGCGTGCCGGCATGGCCGGCGCGCGGTGTTCCCTGTCTTTTCCCTGTTCTCCCTTTCTTCTCACCGCATGCCGCCGTGCCGAATCGCGACAACGCGATCGCACCGGATATTATTTTTTCTCTTTCATTTCAATTTCGATTTGTAATCATTTGGCCCATTTCCGGGGAATGAAAAAGACCATGCGGGCGTTTCAGGAAAAATGACGCATTCGCATTGAGTGAGCCGGAAGAAAATGCCGGGGAAAAAGGCGCCGAAACCATGCGCCCGGCAAGCTGCTGCGGCGCGGTGAGCGGGTTTGACCATCGTTGACGGAAAAGCGCCGGACGGCAAAAAGAACGGAGTGAATAATTCGGTATGGCGGCGAATGTGCTTTAGCCGGAATCACCAATATTTCACGTGCCGCGATTTACAGTGTCGACCATTGAACGTTCGGGAGCATTATTCATGTCAATGAAACAAATTCGGGCGGCGTTGCTGGGAATGTGCATGGCAATGCTGGCGCCGGCGAGCCACGCGCAGGTGCAATACTCGACCGACTGGCTCGCGAACACGTACGGCACGCTGGCCCAGCACGTCGGCAACGCCGCGCGCTCGATGTGGGTTGCGCCCGAGGGCGTGATCTACACGTCGTCGCGCTGGGACGAGAACGCGGGCGGCGTCGCGCTCTACCAGAACGGCCAGACAATGGGCACGATCGGTATCCACGACGAATTCCAGGGCGGCGCGATTACCGGCAACGCGACGTCGATCTTCGTCGCGCTCGGCTACAACCGCACCTTTGGCAGTGGCTCCGTCGGCCGCTACGATCGCAGTACGAACAAACGCGACCTGCGTATCCCGGTCAGCACGTGGACGGGCCTCCAGAACCCGGACGTGATCACCGGCCTCGCGACGGCCGGCAACCTGCTGTACGCGAGCGACTTCTACGGCAACCGCGTGCGCGTCTATACGACCGACGGCGTCTGGCAGCGCGACATCGGCGTGACCGGGCCCGGCGCGCTGGCGCTCGATGCGGCGGGCAACCTGTGGGTCGCGCGCATGAGCGCGGGCGTGGTCGTGCAGTACAGCGCGACCGGCACGCTACTGAACACGATCCAGATGGCGGCCGGCGCGCGGCCGTCGGCGCTGTATTTCGACGCGTCGACGGGGCAATTGCTGGTGGGCGACCAGGGCCCGGACATGAACATCAAGCTCTACAGCCTCGCCGGATTGCCGCAGCAGATCGGCACGTTCGGCGTGCAGGGCGGCTATCTCGACACGACCTCGGGCATCAAGGGGCAGGTCGGCGACAAGCGCTTCACGCGCGTGGTCGGCATCGGCAAGGATTCGGGCGGCAACCTGTACGTGCTGAACAACGCGTGGGGCGGCGGCTGGGATCTCGGGCGCAACGGCAGCACCGATCTTCATGCGTACAGCCCGACGGGCGCGCTGCAATGGAAGTTGCAGGCGCTGAACTTCGAGGCGATCGCCGCGCCCGACCCGGCGACCGACGGCGCGTTCTTCTACAGCGGCAACAACGTGTATACGGGCTCGGCGGGCGGCACGTTCGTCGCGAACACGGTCGACCCGTTCACCTATCCGAAGGACCCGCGCCTCGACATGAACGACTACCAGCGCGGCCAGCATTTCGGCCAGCTCGTGATGGTGGGCGGCAACCGGATTCTCGTCGCGTCGGGCCAGAACCCCGGCAACTTCAATTTCTATTACTTCACGCCGGCGACCGGCTACATCGCGAACCCGGCCGGCTCGCTGCCGGGCAAGCCGTTCAACACGACGCTGCAGGTCACGACCGGTTTCGACATCGACGGCAACGGCGACGTGTGGGCCGGGCTGAACGGCTCCAACGCGATTACCCGCTACCCGATGACGGGCTTCGATGCGACCGGCAAGCCGTCGTGGGGCAAGCCGGTGACGACGCCGGTGCCGAGCACCGTGGCGCCGACGACGCGGATCATCTACCAGGCGGACAGCGACACGATGATCCTCGCGCAGGGTCTCGCGAACAACTGGGACTGGACCGCGATGAACGGGCACATCGAGGTGTATCACGGCTGGAAGAACGGCAATACGACCGCACCGAACCCGGTGATCAACCTGACGAGCGCGAACCCGAAATCGATCGCGGCGGCCGGCCACTACCTGTTCGTCGGCTACGTGCACACGGTGCCGAATGTCGACGTGTTCGATCTCAACACCGGCGCGCTCGTGACGACGCTGACCAACTCGAACACGTCGGCGATGGACGTCGGCAACGACGTCGATTCGATGTACGGGATCCGCGCGTACCTGCGCTCGACCGGCGAATACGTGATCACGAAGGACAACTACAACGGCACGAGCATGATCGTGTATCGCTGGCATCCGTGAATGTGCAGGCCGTGCGGTCGCGTACGGCACGGCCTGGATTTTGCGCTTGTCGAACGATTTCAACCTATTGATATGGAAACCTGATTATTGAAATCGGGTGAGTAAGGCGACTTGTATAATTGCGGCCAACCAACACAACCCTGCCTTACCGAGAGAGAGCGTCATTCATGAACTGGGACGATGCCCGCGTTTTTCTGGCCGTTCATCGCACCGGGACGCTGCGCGAAGCCGCGGCCGTGCTGGATGTCGATCAGGCCACCGTGGGGCGACGGCTGACGGCACTGGAAAAGGTGCTGGGCGCCAAGCTGTTTCTCAAGACGTCGTCCGGTTATGTCGTGACGCAGGTCGGCGGGCATTCGCTGCAGGCCGCGGAAGCAATGGAACAGGCGGCGAGCGACTTCGAGCGTCGCGTCCACGGCTCGGACGATCGGCTCGAAGGCGAGGTCCGGGTGACGACGACCGACTCCCTCGCGATGGATTTCGTCGTGCCCGCGATACGGTCGTTGCGACAGAAATGCCCTGCGATACACGTGATCCTGACGACGTCGGTGCAGGTGCTCAACCTGACCCGGCGCGATGCCGATCTCGCGATTCGAACCGTGATGCCGGAAAACCCCGATCTCGTCCGCCGGAAGCTGGCCGAGTGGGAGGTCGGGCTGTTCGCGAGCCGCGAGTATCTGGATGCACATGGCGCGCCCACGATCGGATCGGCTTTCGACGGGCATGACCTGGTCGTCTATCAACCTTCCATCACGTCCAACCAGGGCGACACGCTGTGCGGCGAGTCGATGGAACGCGGGCGCATCGTTGCGCAAGTGAGTTCGAGCCTGATGCTGGCCACGTCGATCCGGTCGGGCATCGGCATCGGTGAACTGCCGGTGTATATGGCGCAGGAGGATGATTCGCTCGTGCGAATCTGGCCCGACAGGACGCGAGCCGCGCCGTATCAGGTCTGGCTCGTGTCGAATACGGACCTGAACCGGACGGCGCGCGTTCGGGCCGTTACCGCCGAGATTGCTGCTTCATTCGACCGCTATCGATAGCGGTCGTGCTCTCGGCGGCGCGGTGCCGGTGCTTAACGCGGCAGGTTTTTTCGCATCGAGAGCGTGCGTCGCATGGCATACCAGCGAGGCACGATCGCGACCGCCGCGACGATCGCAAAGAACGGGATGGCCGTCGCGAGCACATGGCTGCCGGTACCGAGCAGGCCGCTGGACACGGTGGCCGCGAGCGACGCACTGCCGATCTGGAAGAAGCCGACGAGCCCGGACGCCGTGGCCGCACGTCCGTGTTCGCTCGCGATGGCGCCCGACACGGCGAGCGACAGCGACGATCCGTTCGACAGGCTGACGACGAACATCGGCAACACGATCGCGATGATGCCCTTGATGTGCGACGACTCGCAAAGCGCGAACGCGATGCCGCCGGCCACGAAGCAGCCGACGCCGGCTACGACGATCGCATCGTAGGAGATCCGGTCGAGCATGCGGCGCGAGAGTATGTTGGCGGCAATGATGCCGGCGGTCAGCGGCAGATAGAGCCAGCCGCTTTGCTGTTCAGACAGGCCCAGGCCGGAGAAGATGAATGGCGACTGCGTCAGGTAGACGAACCACGCGCAATAGATCGCACAGACGACGAGCGTGTACCGGATGAAGGCCCGATCCCCGAGCACGTCGGCGAAGCCGGCCAGCGGCATGGCGCGATGTTGCCCCGGCGTGACGGCCGGCCGCGTTTCTCTCAGGAGAAGCTGGACGAGCGCGAGCGCCACTGCGCCAAACACGGCGACGAACATGAAGTCGCTGCGCCACCCGAACCATGCCGCCAGATATCCGCCGATCGCGGGCGCGATTGCCGGAGACAGCGACACGAGCGGATACACGATGCTGTATACCTTCGCGGATGCGTTCTTGTCGCAGGTGTCGGCAATGATTGCGCGACCGATGACGAGACCGGACGCCGCGCCGATCGCTTCGAGCACGCGCCAGCCGAGAAAGCTCGCGAAGCCGCCGGCGCTTGCGCAGCCGATCGAGCCCACTATGTACAGGAGGATGCCGGCCGTCAGCATCGGTTTGCGTCCCCATCGATCGGAGAGCGGGCCGTAGAACAGTTGCGCACAGGCGAGCGCGATCAGGTAGACCGATACCGTCTGCGGCATCTGCCATGCGCCGATCGAGAACGCGTGGGCCATCGACGGCATCGCGGGCAGGTAGACGTCGGACGCGATCAGGCCAAAGGCGCTCAACAGGGAGACGACGAGGATGAGTGAGAAGTGGGACATGGTCGCTGGGTGGTTGGGGCGGGACGCGCGAGCGGATCGAAGTGACGACGCGCGTTGAGCGGCCCTGGGAAAAGGCCGGAGGCGATATTACGGCGTGCGATGCGGTTCTGGAGCCGGCGGAATTGCATTGCTCGGATGCATTTCTGCGGGCGGCGAAGCGGGGGCCGGGGACGCGTGTGGAGGATGGCGTCGGGTGTTGCGCAGGATGCGGGTCAAGAAGAATCTGGCGCGGGTGTTGGCGAAGAGCAACGAGGCGCTTCGCCGTCGTTCCTGTTGCGCCGGATGATAGAGCGGTGTTTCGTCGCCGCGTTGTTGTTCGACGCGATGCGCACGGGCTTGCAGCAATCGATCGGTCGTGAAGTGGCCGGGGTGCTGCGCTGAGAGGGAGAGGGGGAATGGCTGAGCGAGCGTGGAACGCTGCCGCCGATGCGGGTTTGCGGGTGAGCCGCCGCTTGCCGGCCAGCCCATGCCCGCATCGGGGCATCAGCCCATCAAAACGACACCGTCGTCGTCAGCGTGACGAGCCGCGGCTCGCCGACCGCGATGATCAGGTTGTTGTTGCTCGACGGGTAGTAGGTCTTGTCGAGCAGGTTCTTCACGTTGAGCTGGAAGCGCGTCGGGAACTTGCCGATCGTCGTTTCGTACGCCGCGAACGCGTCGACGGTCACATAGCCGGGCAGTGTGAAGCTGTTCGCGGTGTCGCCGGAGCGGGTGCCGACCAGACGTGCGCCGCCGCCGAAGCGCCAGCGGCCGGGCAGGTTCGCGATCGCCGTATCGTATACCGCGAAGAGGCTGCCCGTATGGCGCGCAACGTTGGTTAGCGGCGTGTTGCTGTCGCGATCGGTCGCATTCGTGTACGCGTAGCTGCCGATCACGCTCAGGTGGCGCGTGATCTGCCCCGCGACGTCGAGCTCGATCCCGCGCGAGCGCGCAGTGCCGATCGTCGACGTCAGATCGCCGACCGTGACCGCGACGTTGCGCTTGTCGATCTGGTAGACCGCGAGCGTGCCGGTGATCGCCGGCTTCAGGCTGAACTTCAGCCCGGCCTCGAGCACGCGGCCGTATTCCGGTGCGAGCGGCGCCGCGACGTTCGTGGCGACGTTCGGCTTGAACGAGCGGCTCACGTTCGCGTAGGCGGTCAACGCCGGCGTGAGCGCATAGGCGAGCCCGAACTGCGGCAGCCACACGGTGCCGCGCGAGCGGTCGGCGAACACGAACGGCCGCCCCATCCCCGATTCCTGCTGCCAGTTTTCCCAGCGCAGCCCGCCCACCGCGGTGAGCCGGTCGGTGAGCTTCACCGAGTCCTGCACGATCGTCGAATACGCATGCACCACCGAGCGCGAATCGCTTTGCTTCGGGTTGGGTATGCCGCCCGGCGCGAGCAGGTCGTACACGGGATCGTAAAGATTGAAGCCCTTCGTCGCCTTGCCGCGGATCGTGTCGCCGCGGAAGCTGCGCTGCCGCTCGTATTCGCCGCCGATGTAGATCGCGTGGTGCATCCCGGCGAGCGTCACGTTGCCGAGCAGCCCGAGCGTCGCGATCTGGTCGGAGTCGTTGCGCCCGAGATTCGCATCGGACGAGCGCATCAGTGCGCCGGTGGTGCTGTTGAATGCGGTGGCGCGGGTAATGTGCTGATCGTAGCGATCGCGGCCCCAGCCGTAGGTTGCACGCACGCGCCACGCATCGGAGAAGCGGTGCTCGACGCGCGCACGCAGCGTTTCCTGGATGCCGGTGCTCTGCGACCACGCTTCCTCGTAGCGGCGATAGCGGAGCGCATCGTCGAGCTGGCCGTTCACGAGCACGGTGCCGCGATCGAACGGCGTCGTATAGTCGACGTACTGGTAGCTGACGTCGATCGACGTGTTCGCGTCGTGCCACGACAGCGCGGGCGCGATCAGCGCGTCGCGCTGGCGGCCGAAGCTGCGCCAGTAGCGGCTCGTGTCGTACTGGCCGGTCAGCCGGAACGCGAGCGTGCCGCCCGCGACCTGGCCCGGCTTGCCGAGCGGGCCCGTGAGATCGAACGTCGCGCTGCTGCCGCCGTGGCTCGTGCGCGAGGCCGAGATCGAGCCGCCGAAGGCGTCTTCCGGCTTGCGCGTGACGAGGTTGATCACGCCGCCGGGATCCTGCATCCCGTAGAGCAGCGACGCCGGGCCCTTCAGCACTTCGACGCGGTCGATCGTCGCCAGATAGCTGTGCAGCACCGGCGTGCGCACGCCGTCGACGAGCACGGAGCCGTCGTTGTTCGACCCGAAGCCGCGTTTGATGAACGCATCGCGCGTGCCGCCGAGCGTGTTCGTTTGCGTGACGCCGCTGATGTTGCCGAGCACGTCGTCGAGCGTGCGCGCCTGCTGGTCCTGCATCACGCTGCTGCTGACCACCGCGACCGATTGAGGAATCTCCTTGATCGAACGGGTGTCGCCGCCCGCGATGCTCGTGGTGCGCGGCTGATAGCCGACCGTCGGATCGGCGGTTGCCGACGCGCTGACGCTGATCGCCGGGAGTTCGTGCGCGGCCGGCGGCGCGGGTGTGGGAGCGGCAGCGACGCGTTCGTCGTCAGCGCGTTCGGCGGCGGACGCATGCGTGCCGCTCGCGACGCACAGGGTGATCAGGGCAGGCAGGCTCGTGCGCCACGGACGCAGGGTCCGGGCGCGGCGGGGTGTTCGGCGGGATGGCATGAATCGATACAGGACGGAGTGCTAAGGATCGGGGCGCGGGCCGCGGCGTTTGCCATGACCAGGACGCGAATAATATATGTAATGAGAATCATTTGCAATTGTAATGAGGGGGTCTGCGCCACGGAGACCTTGGTTGCCGGGCCGTTGGCCGTCTGCTACCGTAGCGACCAAAATCAGACGCAGTGAAATTCAATGAGAGAGCCGGGGGCCGCACCATGTCACCTTCCTGTCACGTCGCGTTCAGCGCGACGCTGCGCACCGCACACGACCATGCGGGTGGAGAAGTGATCGCAGCCGTGTTCCGCCATTCGAACGATTAAACCAACGGAAGCGAATTCGTCCGGCGCAAGTGCCGGGCTTCAATCACTTCAACCACCACGCTAGACGAGAGACCACCCATGAAAAAGATTTCCGCGCCGTTCGCGGCGGCCGCGCTTGCGGCATGCACGATGCTGGCGGGCGTTTGCCAGAGCGCCTGCGCCGCGTCGGACTCCGAGCCCGCGATCGACGCGCATTACGGCGCCGTGATCGAGGCTTATACGCAGGACATGGCCGCCGCGAAGACGAAGTACGACGGCAAGCGCCTCCTGTTCGTCGGCGCCGTGATCCGGATGGGCGGCGACCCGGGCGGCACCTATTTCGGCGCGCTGACGGCCGACGGCGAACAGTTCGACACGCATTTCGATGTGGCTGACCAGGATGCGCTGAAGCCCAAATTCCCCGGCGGCGAGATCAAGCCGTTCGTCACGTCGGCGGCGTTCCGCTTCAGCTGCGTGAACGAAGGCTATATCGATGCACCGGTGCTGCCGGGGTTGAAGCTCTCGCACTGCCGCCTCGCCAACTGACCCCGGGCCGGCGCGGGGGCCGGCGTTCAGAACTTCTGCTGGATGCCGGCCATCACGCCGAGCTGGTTCATCCCGGTCCCGACCGTTCCGCCGGCGGCGACCGCGTTCGCCGCCAGCGTGCTGTTGAACATGTAGCCCACCGACGTGTAGACGGTCGTCCGCTTCGACAGGAAATAGTTTGCGCGGCCGACAAGCAGCGTGGCGTTCGTGCCGCCTTCGCTGTTTTCGCGGCGCTGCAGGTAGCGTACGCCTTGCAGGTCGAGCGCGAGGTAGGGCGTCGCGTAGTACGTGCCGCCCGCGAACACGATATCGGCTTGCAGGTGTTCGGCCGCCGCGAGATTGCGGCGGATCCACCCGGCGCCCAGTTTCGCCGGGCCGATCTTCACGTAGCCGGCGACGATGTCCCGCGTGTCGGTGTACGCGGGATTGTTCAGCGGCGCGAGCGCGCCGCCGCCGCCGCGCATCACGTCGTGCGATGCGGCGAGCCCGAAGTTGCTCGCGTCATACGCGAGCATCGCCGTGTACTGGCGGCAGGCGACGATGTCGCCGGGCACCTGCCCGGCACAGCCCGTCGCCGACGGACCCGCCGGCCCGGCCGCGTCGCGGCCGAAGCTGTAGGTGGCGCCGAGCGTCACGCCGTGGAACGTGCCCTTGTAGCCGATCGCATTGTCGCTGCGCGCGTTCGGCAGATAGGAATCGAAATCCGCCATCGAGTGAATCGACGGGCCGATCACGTCGGCATTGGTCAGCACGATCATCGACATGTTCATCTGGCGCCCGAGGGTCAGCGCGCCGAACGGACTATTCACGCCGACGTTTGCCTGTCGTCCGAACAGGCGCCCGCCGTAGTTCAGTGCGCCGGTGCCGGGCTGGAAACCGTTTTCGAGCACGAAGAAGGCCTGGTAGCCGCCGCCGAGATCCTCCGTGCCTCTCAGCCCCCACCGTGACGGCACCTCGCCGGTCAGCGTCGGCATGCCCGTGAACGATCCGCCGTGCGCGGCGTTGTTGTAGTAGGACACGCCGGTATCGATGATCCCGTACAGCGTGACGCTGCTTTGCGCGCAGGCCGGTCCGGCCAGTGCCATTGCCGCCGCGAGCGCGACGCCCAGTTTCTTTTTCATGGCTGTCTCCAAACAGTATGTAGTTATGCTTATCGATTTTTATGGTGACCCGGACGAATCCGGGGTGCCGACAGGTATCGGCGAGACGGCTGGCGTCGCGTGTTACGACATCGCCGGGTCGCGTTGCGGGCGCGGTGCCGCGGTATGCGCGCCCACTACGGCGACGGCGATTGCCGCGCCGGCCATCGGCACGAGGAACGCGAGATAGAGATGGGACACGGACCAGCCGTCGTCCAGCAACGCACCGACCGTCATCGGCGACAGGATCGCGCCGAGGCGGCCGATGCCGACCGCGAGGCCGATGCCGGTCGTGCGGATTTCGGCGGGGTACGGCGTCGGCGACAGCGCATACATGCCGGCCACGCACGCATTGATCACCGCGCCGAGGAACACCGCGACGGCCATCCCGATGCCGAGCGAGCCGGTGTTCGCGCCGAACACGACCATCAGCGCGCCGCCGAGCAGCAGGGTCGCGCCCAGCAGGTTGCGCAGGCCGACGCGCGTCGACAGCAGGCTGAAGAGCGAGGCGCCCGCAATGCCGCCAAGGTTGAGCAGGACGCCGCCGGTGACGCCCTGCGATGGCGACAGCCCGGCCTGGACCAGCAGCTTCGGCGTCCAGCTCACGACGAAGTAGAAGCTGCCCATCACGAGGAAGAACGCGATCCACAACGCGATCGTGCGGCGCGCGAGCGGTGCGCGCAGCACGGCCGTCCAGCTCGACGTGGGGCTTGCGGTGTCGATCGACGAGGCCGCGGGCGGCAGCGCGTCGATCGGTGCGCGCTTCATCCTTGAGAGGATGCGATTGATTTTCTGCAGCGCGTGGTCCGGACGCCTCGCCAGCAGGAAATCGAGCGATTCCGGCAGCAGCGCGAGCACCATCGGGATCGACAGCAAGGTCAGGATGCCGCCGAACGCGAACACGCTGCGCCATCCCCACGTCGACAGCAGATAGCCGGCGATGACGCCGCCAGCGGTGGCGCCGATCGCGTAGCCGGCCGACTGCATGCCGATCGCGGCGCTGCGCCATCGGCTCGATGCGTACTCGCCGCTGATCACGGTCAGGCTCGCCAGCATGCCGCCGATGCCGAGCCCCGTGTACGCACGCGCAACGGCGAGTTGCAGCGTGCTGTGGGTGGCCGCGCAGGCGAGCATCCCGGTCGAGATCACGGCGAGGCAGAGCAGGATGATGCGGCGGCGGCCGACGCGGTCGGCCAGCGGCGCGATCAGCACCGAGCCGATGCCCATGCCGGCCAGCCCGGCACTCAGCAGCAGGCCGATTTCCTTGCCGCTCAGTTTCCATTCGGCCGCCAGGTGTGGCGCGGCAAACGCGACGGCCAGCACATCGAAGCCATCGAGCATGTTCAGCACGACGCAGGCCGTGACGGCCATCGTCTGGAACGCGCTCATCGGGGATTCGTCGATCGTATTGCGGATATTTGCGCTCACGTCAAAGACCCTTCATCAAATAGTATGACTAATCAAATGGGATGGCATCGAAGCCGGCGGTAGCGAATGGGACAAAAGCGAATGCGTGGGCTGACGGGCATCCTCGGCGACCACCCGCTGCGGCCGGCAGGCACCGCCAGTGCGCCGGCAAGATGCTTAAGCGGGCTCGGGTTGCAGCAGCAGCCGCTCGATCACGCGCCGCGCACGATTGGGGCCCGCGTCGACGTGAATGTCGAGCTGGCGACCGTTCGGAAAGCGCAGCTGATTCCGGTATTGCGCTTCGATCACGGCCTTGTCCTCGTCGAACGTCGCCGCGGATTGCTCGATGACCGTTTGCGCGATGCGCTCGACGTCGTGCTGCGGATTGGTCGCGACGGTCCAGAAGTAGTGCGTTGTCGTTTCCGTTTCGGGCGTGATGCCGTGGAAGCCGCGCATGTGAAGGCCGCCGCGCGCCGGATCGTGCAGGTCGCCGGTGCCGGCGTCGATCGCGCCGGTCCAGATGCGGATGTGCGACACGTGGAACTCGATTTCCTGCCAGCGATCGACGCGGGCCGCGAACGGCCATGCGGCGGTGTAGGTCGGCGGCGGGACGGAATCCGGCATTCGTCGCACCAGCGTCACCGTGTCGCCGTCGCTGCTGACGCGCGTTTCCGCGCCCATGTGCAGCGGCGCGTTGCCGCCGATCGTTTTCAGGTGGACATAGCCGAGGTGGCTCAGGTCCATCAGGTTGTCGTGAATCAGTTGATACGGCGCGTCGTAATGGTACTGGCCGCCGCCGAACCGGTATTGCGGATCCGTATGGAACGCGTAGCGGGGCGGCGCGCAGGTCGGTCGAGCGTGCGCGTCGGCGCCGATCCAGATCCACACGATCGCGTCCTGCTCCTGCACCGGATACGACGACACGCACGCCTTGGCCGGAATCCGGTCCTGCCCGGGAATCTCCACGCATGCACCGCCGCGGTCGAACAGCAAGCCGTGATAGCCGCAGCGCAGCCCGCGTGCTTCGAGCGAGCCGCACGACAGCGGCAGCGACTTGTGACAGCAGCGATCCTCCAGCGCACCGACTTCCCCGGACGGCAACCGGAACAGGACGACCGGATGGCCGAGCAGCGTGCGGGCGACGGGTTTGTCCGTCAGTTCGGACGACAGCGAGGCGACCCACCATCGGTCGACCGGGAATTTAGCAGTATTGATTGATGGCCGGGCAGATTGCGCCATTGATCGTCTCCATTGTGGGGGTGGGCCGCCTCGGGTCGGGCGTGTCCGTCTACAGGTCGAGTACCAGCAGGTCGGTTCGTGCGCGCGAGCAGCAGGGCATGAACTGGTCGCCGGCGGCTTTTTCCTCGTCGGTCAGATACGCATCGCGGTGATCGGGCTCGCCTTGCAGCACGCGTGTCACGCATGTGCCGCACACGCCTTGCTCGCACGACGTCAGCACGTCGACGCCGTTGGCCGCCAGTGCGGCGATGACCGTGCATTCGGCCGGCACGTCGATGACCTGGCCGCTGCTCGCGATCCGTACCTGGAACGCGCGATCCGCGGCGGACGCCGCCACCGCGCCACCGAAGAACTCATAGTGCAGTCGCGCTTCCGCCCAGCCGCGCTCGCGCGCTCCGCTCAACACCGCATCCATGAAGCCGCGCGGCCCGCATACGTACAGGTGCGTGCCTTCGGGCGCCGCGGCGAGCACGGCGGCCAGGTCGAAGCGTTGCTCGGGCGTGCCGTCGTCGACGTGGAAGCGGGCACGATCACGGAACCCGGCCGCGTTGATCCGCTCGACGAAGGCCATGCGGTCGGTCGAGCGTGCGCAGTAATGCATGTCGAATGCGCCGCCGGACGAGAACAACCGCTCCGCCATGCTGAGGATCGGCGTGACGCCGATCCCGCCTGCGAGCAGCAGGTGGTGCGGCGCGTCGGGGGCGAGCGCAAACTGATTGCGCGGCACGCCGATCCGCACGGTATCGCCTTGCCGGACGGCGTCGTGAATGGCGCGCGACCCGCCGCGGCCGTCGACATCGCGCAGCACGGCGATCTGATAGCGATCGCCTTGCTCCGGGTGGTTGCACAGCGAATACTGGCGCACGAGGCCGCCCGGCAGATGCACGTCGATATGGGCGCCGGCGTCGAAGCGCGGCAGCGGCGAGCCGTCATCGCTGACGAATTCGAAGCCGCAGATGTCGCGTGCTTCCTGCCACTTGCGGGCCACGCGGACCGTCAGCGTCGCGGTGCTCATGACGCCTCCTTGATCTGCGCGACCGGAATCACGGGCCGCGACGGGCTCGACGCGAGCTCGTCGGCGAGCAGCCGCTCGATCACCTTGCGCGACAGCACGCCGCCGGCGTCGATGTTGAGCTTGAGCAGCTTGCGATCGGGCCACTTCTCCAGGTTGAGCTGCTGGCGCTCGAGCATCTCGAGATCCTCGGCGAAGATCTTGCCCTGGCCTTCGCGGATCTCGGCGGTCAGTGCGTGATCGTCGGGCCGGAAGTTGCGCGCCATCCCCCAGAAGTACCAGATCGAGGTGTCCGTCTCGGGCGTGATGAAATCGACGACGATCGACGACGCCTTCAGGTCGGCCGGCGCGTCGTAGCCGCCGTGGCCCGCATGCGCGACACCGACTTCGATCATCACGTGGCTCGGCGGCGCGAAGCGGCAGATCTGCCAGCGGTCGACCGGCACGTCGTCGGCCAGCCCGTTGCCGCGCAGCGCCATCTGCCAGAACGGCGGCGGCATCACGTTCTCCATGAAGCGGCTCGTGACGATTTCGTCACCGTGGCTGGTGGTCTTCGGCGGTGCTTCGTCGATTTCCTTCTGACCGATACTCGACGCATGCACGTAGGTTTCGTGCGTGAGGTCCATCAGGTTGTCGATCATCAGCCGGTAGTCGCAGCGGATGTGATACAGGCCGCCGCCGTGGGCCCAGGCCGGGTCTTCCGCCCACGCCAGCACGGGCAATTTGGCGGGATCGGCTGCCGACGCATCGCCCGGCCAGACCCAGATGAATCCGTATCGCTCCACCACCGGGAAGCTGCGAATCGGCGGGAAGCCGCCGACGCGCTGGCCCGGCATGCCGGCCGCCTTGCCGTTGCAGCCCATTTCCAGCCCGTGATAGCCGCACACGAGCACGCCGTCGCGCACGAATCCCAGCGACAGCGGCGCGCCGCGGTGCGGGCAGAAGTCCTCGAGCGCCGCGACCTGGCCGTCCGCCGCGCGGTAAAACACCATCGACTCGTTGCAGATCTGGCGGCCCAGCGGCTTGCCGTCGATTTCATCGGGCGTGCACGCCACGTACCAAGCATTCTTGAGAAACACGTTCGTCGTCTCCTTCAGGTCGATGCCGCCGGTACGCGGCATCTCTTCATTCCGTGTACTGAATGAGATTCAGTGTATTCATCGAGATTGGCGGGAGCAAGGCGGGCGGTATACTGGTTTTCCCGGGAAATGGCGCGAGGCAGCGCCATGCCGTCGGCGCGTGCAACCGGCATGCGCCGTTTATGT
This sequence comes from Burkholderia sp. AU33803, assembly GCF_002223095.1. Taxonomy (NCBI): domain Bacteria; kingdom Pseudomonadati; phylum Pseudomonadota; class Betaproteobacteria; order Burkholderiales; family Burkholderiaceae; genus Burkholderia; species Burkholderia sp. AU33803. The sequence goes on along the minus strand of NZ_NKFJ01000006.1, from coordinate 2,661,100 downwards.
CATCGACTCATTCATGGAAAAAACGAATCCCGCCGACCTGCCGGTTTTCCCGCTCGATCTGTACGACGAACCCGGGCACCTGATCCGGCGCGCGCACCAGATCGCGGTTGCAATGTTCTACGAGAAGCTGGGCCGGGACGTGACGCCGGTGCAGTACGCGGTCCTGCGGATGCTGTACGAGTGCCCGGGGCTCGATCAGGTGACGCTCGCGCAGCGGGTCGCGCTCGACACGTCGACCACCGCCGATCTCGCGGTCCGGCTCGAAGCGAAAGGATTGATCGTGCGCGAAGTGCTGCCGCGGCGTCAGCGCCGCTTGCTGCTGACGCCGGCGGGCGTCGAACTGCTCACGCATCTGATTCCGTCGGTGAAGGAATTGCGTGCCGGCCTGTTCGACGGGATGGGGGAGGACGATTCGCAGGAACTGGTGCGCCTGTTGCGCAAGTTCGTCCATTTGAACAACGAGCAGAGCCGCGCGCCGCTGCGCGTCGGCGACGAGTCGTAAACACCCTCGACCCCCGGCAGCGGCGGGGAAGCGGCGGGCGCGCTGCCCGCCGCGCGTCACCCGCGCGGGCTGTCGCCTTCCAGCCGCCGCACGGCTTCCGCCACTTCGTTCCTGAAGCGCACGAGCGCCGCCTGTTCCGGCGCCGGCGGCTGCACGGCCGCCCACAGCATGTCGACGAGCTGCGTGGCCGTCGTTTCCGTATCGAGCTTGCGGTGCCCGAGGATCGCATCCCACAGCACGTGCTCGATCGGCCCGAACACCATCGAGCGCAGCAGGCTCAGCGGCAGGTCGGTGCGCACCTGCCCGGCCGCCTGGCCGCGCGCGAGCACATCCATCAGCGGCGCGGTGTAGCGGCGCTGCAGCGCGGTGAGCTCGTCGCTCAGCGCATGCTGCTTCGCGCGGCCTTCCGACAGCACCAGCGCGCACAGGCCCGTGCCGTTCACCAGCATCAGCCGCAGGTGGGTGCGCACGATGAACGCGAACTGCTGCTGCACGGACGCGTCCTGCGGCATCCCTGCCTCGAATGCGGCGATGTTTTCGTCGTACCAATCCGCGATGACGCGCGCGCACAGCTCGCGCTTGCCGCGGAAATAGCTGAACACCGTCGCCTCCGACACGCCCACGCGCTGCGCGATCTCGGCGGCCGTCGCATGCTCGTAACCTTTTTCGGCGAACACTTCCCGGCCGGCGCGCAGGATGTCCTGCACGCGTTGCTGGGATTTGCGCCCGGCGGGCGCGCGCGAGGGATCGGCGCGGTCGGCTTTGACGGTGGCGGTCATGGGGTCGGCGGTAGCGGCTGTCATCTCGGCATGATATCTGAGTATCACTCAAAAAACTATTGACGCCGAACCCGGCGAGGCGCGAAACTGTGCCAAATTAATGCTGTATCGGTCAATGAATATGGGTATTCATTCGATTTGAGCGAAACTCAGAAATCGGTGAGTGCCACACACTTTCTGGAGACGGAGGAGACATGATCAACCTGCCCGGTGTGCAATTCATGCTCGGTGAAGACATCGAGATGCTGCGCGACGCCGTCGCGACGTTCGCGGCGAAGGAAATCACCCCGCGCGCGGCGGAGGTCGACCGCACCGACCAGTTTCCGATGGATCTGTGGAAGAAGTTTGGCGATCTCGGCGTGCTCGGCATGACGGTGGCCGAGGAATACGGCGGCGCGAACATGGGCTACACCGCGCACATGGTCGCGATGGAAGAGATCTCGCGCGCATCGGCGTCGATCGGCCTGTCGTACGGCGCGCACTCGAACCTGTGCGTGAACCAGATCCACCGCAACGGCACGGAAGCGCAAAAGCAGAAATACCTGCCGAAGCTCGTGTCGGGCGAACACATCGGCGCGCTCGCGATGAGCGAGCCGAACGCGGGCTCCGACGTCGTCAGCATGAAGCTGCGCGCCGACAAGCGCGGCGACCGCTACGTGCTGAACGGCACGAAGATGTGGATCACCAACGGCCCCGATTGCGACACGCTGGTGGTCTACGCGAAGACCGACCTCGAAGCCGGCCCGCGCGGCATCACCGCATTCATCGTCGAGAAGGGGATGAAGGGCTTCTCGGTCGCGCAGAAGCTCGACAAGCTCGGCATGCGCGGCTCGCACACCGGCGAGCTGGTGTTCCAGGACGTCGAAGTGCCGGAGGAGAACATCCTCGGCCAGCTCAACGGCGGCGTGAAGGTGCTGATGAGCGGCCTCGACTACGAGCGCGCGGTGCTGTCGGGCGGCCCGACGGGCATCATGGCCGCGTGCCTCGACGCGGTGGTGCCGTATATCCACGACCGCAAGCAGTTCGGCCAGGCGATCGGCGAATTCCAGCTGATCCAGGGCAAGGTCGCCGACATGTACACCACGTTCCAGGCCTGCCGCGCGTACCTGTACGCGGTCGGCCGCCACCTCGACTCGGCCGGCAGCGACCACATCCGCCAGGTGCGCAAGGACTGCGCGGGCGTGATCCTCTACACGGCCGAGAAGGCGACGTGGATGGCCGGCGAGGCGATCCAGATCCTCGGCGGCAACGGCTACATCAACGAATACCCGGTCGGGCGCCTGTGGCGCGACGCGAAGCTGTACGAGATCGGCGCCGGCACGAGCGAGATCCGCCGGATGCTGATCGGCCGCGAGCTGTTCGCGGAAACGCTGTAACGCCCCACGTCACGCGAACGGAGCCCCGTCGATGCCGATCATCGAATCGAAACTGAACCCGCGCTCGGAAGACTTCCGCGCGAATGCCGCCGCGCTCGAGGCGGTCGTCGCCGACCTGCGCGCGAAGATCGAACAGCTCGCGCAGGGTGGCGGCCAGGCCGCGCGCGACAAGCACCTGTCGCGCGGCAAGCTGCTGCCGCGCGACCGCATCGCGCAACTGCTCGATCCGGGCGCGCCGTTCCTCGAGTTCTCGCAGCTCGCGGCGAACGGCATGTACAACGACGACGCGCCGGGCGCGGGCGTCATCACCGGGATCGGCCGCATCGCGGGCCGCGAATGCGTGATCGTGTGCAACGACGCGACGGTCAAGGGCGGCACGTATTACCCGGTCACCGTGAAGAAGCACGTGCGCGCGCAGGAAATCGCCGCCGAAAACCGGCTGCCGTGCGTGTATCTCGTCGATTCCGGCGGCGCGAACCTGCCGAACCAGGACGACGTGTTTCCCGATCGCGACCACTTCGGCCGCATCTTCTTCAACCAGGCGACGATGTCGGCGGCGGGGATCGCGCAGATCGCCGTCGTGATGGGCTCGTGCACGGCGGGCGGCGCGTACGTGCCGGCGATGAGCGACGAGTCGATCATCGTGAAGGAGCAGGGCACGATTTTCCTCGGCGGGCCGCCGCTCGTGAAGGCCGCGACCGGCGAGGAAGTGAGCGCCGAGGATCTCGGCGGCGGCGACGTGCATACGCGCCTGTCGGGCGTGGCCGACCATCTCGCGCAGAACGACGCGCATGCGCTGTCGATCGCGCGCAACATCGTCAGCCACCTCGCACCGAAGATCGCGCCGCCGGTCGCGCTGCGCGAGCCGAAGCCGCCGCGCTACGACGCGAAGAGCCTGTACGGCGTGATTCCGGTCGATACGCGCAAGCCGTTCGACGTGCGCGAGGTGATCGCGCGCATCGTCGACGATTCGGAATTCGACGAATTCAAGGCGCGCTACGGCACGACGCTCGTCACGGGCTTCGCGCACATCTGGGGCCACCCGGTCGGGATCGTCGCGAACAACGGCATCCTGTTCTCCGAATCGGCCGTAAAGGGCGCGCACTTCATCGAGCTGTGCTGCCAGCGCAAGATTCCGCTCGTGTTCCTGCAGAACATCACGGGCTTCATGGTCGGGCGCAAGTACGAGAACGAAGGCATCGCACGGCACGGCGCGAAGATGGTGACGGCCGTGTCGAACGCGAAGGTGCCGAAGTTCACGGTGATCATCGGCGGCTCGTTCGGCGCCGGCAACTACGGGATGTGCGGCCGCGCATTCGGCCCGCGCTTCCTGTGGATGTGGCCGAACGCGCGCATCTCGGTGATGGGCGGCGAGCAGGCCGCGTCGGTGCTCGCGACGGTGCGCCGCGACGGCATCGAGGCGAAGGGCGGTTCGTGGTCGGCCGAGGAAGAGGATGCGTTCAAGCAGCCGATCCGCGACCAGTATGAACGCCAGGGCCATCCGTATTACGCGAGCGCGCGGCTGTGGGACGACGGCGTGATCGACCCCGCGCAGACGCGCGACGTGCTGGGCCTCGGCCTCGCCGCGTCTATGAACGCGCCGATCGAAGACACGCGCTTCGGCGTGTTCCGCATGTAACGGCCGGGAGGGCTGAACGATGCGATACGAAACGATCAAGGTAAGCGAAGCCGGCCGCGTGGCGACCGTCACGCTCGCACGTCCCGACGTGCGCAATGCGTTCAACGAGACGACGATCGCCGAGCTGACCACTGCGTTCGAATGGCTCGACGCGCACGAAGGCGTCCGCGCGATCGTGCTTGCCGCGGAAGGCGCGGCGTTCTGCGCGGGCGCGGACCTGAACTGGATGAAGAAGATGGCCGGTTACTCGGACGACGAGAACCGTGCCGATGCGCGCAAGCTCGCGCGGATGCTCGAGGCGATCCATCGCTGCGGCAAGCCGGTGATCGCACGCGTGCATGGCGATGCGTATGCGGGCGGCGTGGGCCTGGTGGCGGCGGCCGACATCGCGATCGCCGCCGACGGCGTGAAATTCTGCCTGTCGGAAGCGCGGCTCGGGCTGATCCCCGCGACGATCGCGCCGTACGTGGTACGCGCGATGGGCGAGCGCGCGGCGCGCCGCTACTTCACGACGGCCGAGGTGTTCGACAGCGCGCGCGCGGCGTCGCTCGGTTTCATTCACGACGCGGTGCCGGCCGACGCGCTCGACGACACCGTCGCGAAGCTGGCCGCGACGTTGGTCGCGAACGGCCCCGACGCGGTGAAGGCGTGCAAGCGGCTCGTCGCCGACGTGGCCGGCCGGCCGCTCGACGCGACGCTGATCGAGCAGACCGCCGACTGGATCGCGCGCACCCGCGCCGGCGCGGAAGCGCGCGAAGGGATTGCGTCCTTCCTCGAAAAGCGCACGCCGTCGTGGCGTGAATGATCGCGCAGCGCGCGTGACCCCCTCTTTCCGGACGACACCGAAGCCATGTTCGACAAGATTCTGATCGCCAACCGCGGCGAAATCGCGTGCCGCGTCGCCGCGACGTGCAAACGTCTCGGGATCGCGAGCGTCGCCGTCTATTCCGACGCGGACGCGAACGCGAAACACGTGGCCGCGTGCGACGAGGCCGTGCACATCGGCGGCTCGGCCGCGGCAGACAGCTACCTGCGCATCGAGCGCATCATCGATGCCGCGCGCGCCACCGGCGCGCAGGCGATCCACCCCGGCTACGGCTTTCTGTCGGAGAACGAAGATTTCGCGCATGCGTGCGAAGCGGCCGGCATCGTCTTCATCGGGCCGCCGGTCGACGCGATCGCGGCGATGGGGTCGAAGGCGGCCGCCAAGGCGCTGATGCACGCGGCGGCCGTGCCGCTCGTGCCCGGCTATCACGGCGACGACCAGGACGCGGCCAACCTGCATCGCGAAGCCGACGCGATCGGCTATCCGGTGCTGCTGAAGGCCAGCGCGGGCGGCGGCGGCAAGGGGATGCGCGTGGTCGAGCGCTCCGACGATTTCCCGGCGGCGCTCGCATCGTGCCAGCGCGAAGCCGCGAGCAGCTTCGGCAACGATCGCGTGCTGATCGAGAAGTACCTGACGCGCCCGCGCCACGTCGAGGTGCAGGTGTTCGGCGACACGCACGGCAACACCGTGTACCTGTTCGACCGCGACTGCTCGGTGCAGCGCCGTCACCAGAAGGTGCTCGAGGAAGCGCCGGCGCCCGGTTTGCACGACGACGTGCGCCAGGCGATGGGCGAGGCGGCCGTCGCGGCTGCGCGCGCGGTGAATTACGTCGGCGCGGGCACCGTCGAATTCATCATGACGGGCGAAGCGTTCTACTTCATGGAAATGAACACGCGCCTGCAGGTCGAGCACCCGGTCACCGAGATGGTCACGGGGCTCGATCTCGTCGAATGGCAACTGCGCGTCGCCTCCGGCGAGCCGCTGCCGCTGAAGCAGGACGAACTGCGCGTGCAGGGCCACGCGCTCGAGGCGCGCCTCTATGCGGAGAACCCGGCGCGCGGCTTCCTGCCGTCGACGGGCACGCTGAAGCACCTGCGGCTGCCGGCCGGCGTCGAGTTCGCCATCGGTGCATCGGTGCGCGTCGACAGCGGCGTGCGCGAAGGCGATGCGATCACGCCGTTCTACGATCCGATGATCGCGAAGCTGATCGTTCATGGCGCGGACCGTGCGGAAGCGCTGGGCCTGATGCTGCGCGCACTGCGTGCCTGTGAAGTGGTCGGCCTGCATACGAACGCCGCGTTCCTGCAGCGAATCGTTGCGTGCGCACCGTTCGCGACCGCCGATCTCGACACGGGCCTGATCGAGCGCAACCACGACGCGCTGTTCGCGCCGCAGGAGCCGCCGCGCGCGATGCTGGCGCTCGCGTGTGCTGCGCTGCTCGCCCGCGAACGCGGCGCGGGTGCACAGGGTTCATCGCCGTGGGGCGCGCTGCCGGACTGGCGGCTGAACGGCGGCTATCGCCGCACGCTCGAATGGAACGCGGCCGAGCGCGACGCGGACATGACGGTGACGTACGAGGACGACGGCGCGGGTACGCGCGTCGCGATTGGCGGCGCCGCCGCGCAACCGTTCGCGTGGACGCGTGGCGCCACGCCGCTCGATTTCGACGTGACGCTCGGCGGCGTGCGCAGCAGCGGCCGCGTGTATGCGGACGGCGACCACTTCCACGTGTTCACGCAGGGCGCGGCCGAGACGTTCGAATGGCGCAACCTGCTCGCGCATGCGGGTGACGCGGAGCAGGGCGGTGGCCGCCTGACCGCGCCGATGCCGGGCAAGGTGATCGCGGTGCTGGTCGAGCCCGGCCAGAAGGTCGAAGCCGGTACGCCGCTGATCGTGATGGAAGCGATGAAGATGGAGCACACGATCGGCGCGCCGAGCGCGGGCGTGGTCGCGGAAGTGCTGTACGGCGTCGGCGACCAGGTGTCGGATGGCGCGCAGTTGCTGATGATGGCGGAAGGCTGAGCAGCGCTTTCGTCGTACACGGGCCGGCGGCTGCCGGCCCGCTCAAAGCGCGTCGCGATTCACCGCGCGCCGGTGGTTGCGACAGCGCCGCTTCGATCGCCTCGACAAGCGGCAGTAGTACGAAGCTTTCGATTGAATTACGAATTCGCCGGCGCTGATGCCATGTCGTGCCGCACATTCCGCACCAGGGGTGTTTTCACCCGCCGCACACCGATTCTGCCGCCGCACGACACCATCGTGTAACACGTCGAAATTAGCATCTCGCCGTCGATATGACCGGAGCGCATCCGCGCCTGGGTCACGTCATCACATCCACGGAGAGACGTTATGCGAAACTCGGCCCTACGGCCCTTCGCGGTCGCTGGCCTGATCGCGCTGACCGCACTCCTCGGCGCCTGCAACGACGACGTGACCGCACCCGCCGCACCCGTCGCGCAGCAGAAGGCCGCCTGCGGCGGCGGCGTGGTCGCCACCGCGCAGATGCACTGCCCGCCCGGTTTCACCGCACCTGCTTCCTCGCCCGCTTCCTGATCCCGGCCGTTTCCACCAGAAATCCAATCAAGAGCAACCAGCATGGCCACCCATTCGCGACGCGACTTTCTGAAGTTCTCCGCCGGCCTCGCCGGCGCGACCGCCGCCACCGCACTGCTGCCGGAATCGATCCGCAAGGCGCTGGCGATCGAGCCGAATACCGTCACGGGCACGATCCAGGATGTCCAGCACATCGTCGTGTTCATGCAGGAGAACCGTTCGTTCGACCACTACCTCGGCCACCTGAGCGGCGTGCGCGGCTACAACGACCGCTTCCCGGTCACGCTGCCGAACGGCAAGCCGGTGTGGTTCCAGCCGCGCCAGGAGGACAAGACGAGCGTGATCGCGCCGTTCCGCTACGACACGACCAACCCGGGCGTGAACGCGCAGTGCATCGGCGGCCTGCCGCATACGTGGGCGACGACGCACGGCGCGATCGACAACGGTCGCGCGGATCAATGGGCGGTGCAGAAGTCGAACATGACGATGGGCTATCACGTTCGCGACGACATCCCGTTCCATTACGCGCTCGCGGATGCGTTCACGGTGTGCGACAACTACTTCTGCTCGATCCCCGGCAACACGCACCCGAACCGCATGTACCTGATGACGGGCATGGTCGACCCGCTCGGCACGGGCGGCGGCCCGCTGCTCGACAACACCGACTACATCGACAACCAGTTCGACAAGGTCCAGTTGCCGCCCTTCAGCTGGACGACCTACCCGGAGCGCCTCGAGAAAGCAGGCATCTCGTGGCAGATCTACCAGCAGGGCACCGGGTTCGACAACTTCACCGGCAACTACGGCACGAACATGCTCGCGTGCTTCAACAACTTCGTGAACGCGCCGGCCGGTTCGTCGCTGCAGACGCGCGGGATGAGCACGCGTCCGATCACGCAGCTGAAGGCCGACGTGCAGGCGAACGCGCTGCCGCAGGTGTCGTGGCTGCTGCCGCCCGCCGCGTATTCGGAGCATCCGAAGTTCACGCCGCTGTACGGCGCGTACTACCTGTCGACGATTCTCGATGCGCTGACGTCGAATCCGGATGTGTGGAGCAAGACCGTCCTGCTCGTCATGTACGACGAGAACGACGGCTTCTTCGATCACGTCGTGCCGCCGTCGGCGCCGACGCTGCCGGGCTCGGGCATGAGCACCGTGGACGTGTCGCTCGAGCGGCACAACGTCGTGACGTCGACGCAGACCGGCACGTACACCGCCGACAACCTGCCGTACGGCCTCGGCCCGCGCGTGCCGATGTTCGTGGTCTCGCCGTGGTCGAAGGGCGGCTTCGTCTGCTCGCAGGTGTTCGATCACACGTCGGTGCTGCAATTCATCGAGAAGCGCTTCGGCGTGATGGAAACGAATATCTCGCCGTGGCGGCGCGCGATCTGCGGCGACCTGACGTCGGCGCTCGATTTCTCGAAATCGGATGCCACGCTGCCGACCCTGCCGAGCACGCAGGCGTACGTCGCGCAGGCGGACCTGCAGTGCTCGCGCGCGTCGTCGCAGACCGCGCCGGCCAGCACCGCGCAGCAGGTCGTGACCGCGCAGGAGCCCGGCACGCGGCCGGCGCGCGCGCTGCCGTACGAGTTGCATGTGACCGGCCAGCTCCAGGCGCAAGGGTACGCGCTGACGTTCGCGAATACCGGCACGCAAGGCGCGCACTTCTGGGTCTATACGGGTGACGCGACCGCGATGCCGCGCCGCTATACGGTCGAAGCGGGCAAGCAGCTGACCGATACTTGGGCGCTCGACGCGAACGGCAACTACCTGGTGAGCGTGTGGGGGCCGAACGGTTATTTCCGGCGCTTCGCGGGTTCGGCCGCGGCGGATGCCGGCGCGAAGCCTGAAATCACGCCTTGCTACGACACGGCCAACGGCGACGTGTACGTGACGATCGCCAACGCGGGTACGGGCGCGCTCACGGTCACGGCCACCGATGTCGCATACGGTAGCGCCCCGCGCACGCTGACGGTGCCGGCGGGGCAGCGCATCGAGGCGCGCTGGGATCTGTCGTGCAGCAGCCACTGGTACGACCTGCAGTTCGCGGTGGCGGGGAATGCCGGGTGGACGCGACGCATTGCGGGGCACGTCGAAACCGGCAAGCCCAGCCTTACCGATCCGGCCGCCGTCGCGCCGACGATTACGGCGATCTGACCGCGGCCCGGGCGTGCCGGCGGCTCGCCGGCACGCGATGAGCGCCGTCGCTCGGGAAATGGATCGTCGTCATCCAGCGGGTTGTGCCGCTCCGAACATCGGTGTCAGCGCAGCACCCCGTCGTCGTGCGCCATCATCAGCGCGCGCATCGCGGACCACATCCCGTAGTAGTGGACGATGTAGCTGTCCGCGCGGCGAAACAGCCAGGGCGTGTTGAAGCTGACGAGATCGGCCACGCCTTCGCCGTGCAATTGCCCGTCGCGCTCCATCGCGCGAATGAAATGCAGCTGGTCGCCGTCGCTCGCATAGACGCTCGACCGGTCGTGCAGCGCGGCGATCGTCGTCATCATGTCGCGCAGCATCGCGTCGTTGCGCGCGGTGCGCCGGAACGCCATCACACCCGAGTTGAACGCCCACTGGCCGAGATCGTGCGCGAGCAGCCAGTCGCGCCCTTCGAGCAGCGGCGCCAGCGCTTTCTGCTGGTCCGCGATCAGCACGTCGGCATCGAGCCACACGACCCATTCGTGATGCTGCAGGTACGCATGCAGCAGCCACGGCTTGAACCAGTTGCCGGTCGCGTTCAGGCCGATCTCGGCCGGAATGTCGCGATGCACGTAGAGCGTGTAGCCGTGCGTCTCGCAGTAGCGCCGGAAATTCCGTTCGGCGACGCGCGCATAGCTGCCGATGTTCGGCGTGTAGAGCGTCATCAACGCAATCGGGCGGCCCGGATTGTAGGTGCTGCGCTCGGCGGCTTCGTCCGGCGTATGGGCGGCATCGTGATCGAACGAGAACATCGGCCGGCCGGCGGCACGGCATCGATTGACGTACGCGACGAGCGTGTCGCGGAAACGGGGCGTCGCGCCTTTCCGTTCGGGATCGTGCGGCGTGTCGTCGATGCTGATCGCGAACGTCGGTTCGCGGCTCCACATCGGATCGAGGTCGGGGCTGCTCGGCATGACCGGGTACAGCCCGTCGATCGGGGTCATGTAGTGATGCGTGTCGAGCGCCGCGAACAGCGCGGCCTCCGAGGTCAGCCGCGGTTCGCTGCCGAGCTTGCAGCGTTGCACCAGCTGCATCACGATCGCCCGCACGGCCGCCGTATTGCGCCAGATCTGCACGTCGACCTGCGGCAACGGGGGCGCGAACGCGTCGACGAGCAGCATGTCGCGGCCGCACATCAGGCGATCGAGCGCGACGGGCTCGATGATCGCCGCATCCTCGCTGAGCAGCAGCACGAGTTCGTCGGGCTGCGCGCCGCGCAGCACATGGAGCAGCGATTCGTAGCGATGGAGCGGCCGCAGCGGCAGCGCGTGCGGCATCGCGGAGGCGTCGACGATGGCGTGGCGATAGCCGTGCGCCTGCGCGTATTGCCGGTGATTCTCGAGGCTGGCGGGCGCGTCGTGACTGAAATGGCTGAGGACGATCATCGCGCGCTCCGAAGGCCGCGAAGCGGGCAACGGCGGGCGCCGGGCGCGGGGTATGTCGGCCCGGCAGCGCGGCCGGGCACGCGTTTCGGCGCGTGCCACCCCTGTTCGTGATGGATTGCCCGGAAGACTTGCACGGCGTCGCGTTCCATTCTGTCAGCCATTTTTCCGCAGCGGGGCTGCGAGGTCGTTTTCTGCCCGCGCCGGATGCCGGTACCGTCCGGTCATCCCCCGGGATCCCGGTCGCGCGGCGGGTCGCCGGAGTATCGCACAGCCGTCTCGCCGATTGGCATGCGCCGGCCGCGCGCTGACCATCCCTGACAGTATGCGGCCGGCGCTCGGCTAGAATGCCGGCTTGCCGCCGGCGAGCGCCGCTTGACGCGGGCGGCGCATCGCGCGCTACACTGCGACCATTCCATCCCCATCCAACCTTCCATCCTGCCGACGATGACGTCTCCTGTCCTGAACGGCCTGCGCATCGGTATCACGATCGGACTGCGTGCCCCCGACGAAAGCCTGTGGATCAACGGCATCAAGCAGAACGCGCTGTTTCTCGCGAAGCTGCTGATGGCGTCGCCGCACGGCTACCGCGTGACGCTGGTCAACACCACCGATGTGCCGCTCACCGATGCGCTGCCGTGGGATCGCCACGTATTCGACACGCGCACGTTCGACGACATGAAGGATTCGCTCGACGTGGTGATCGAGCTCGGCGGCCAGGTCAACGCGGAGCAGACGGCCTACCTGAAGGCGCGCGGCGCGAAGCTCGTCAGCTACTGCTGCGGCGTCGAGTACATCAACGTGATGGAGTCGATGCTGTTCGGCCGCCGGCTATGGGATTCGCTGTTCATCAACCGCGGCTACGACGAGGTGTGGGCGATTCCGCAGATCGCGCCCTCGTCGCTGCCGTTCCTGCAGTCGCTGCGCCGCTGCCCGGGGCGCGTCGTGCCGTTCGTGTGGGATCCGATGTTCCTGAGTGCGCGCGCCGCGCCGCTGCCCGAGCACGGTGAATACCGGCCGCGCAGCGAGCCCGGCAAGCGGCTGACGGTGATGGAACCGAACCACGACGTGGTGAAGTTCTGCGTGTATCCGATGCTGATCATCGACGAAGCGTATCGGCGAGACCCCGATGCGATCTGCTTCGCGCACGTGACGAATGCCCTCCATCTCGCACACGACAGCCCCGAGTTCGTGATGCTGATGAACTACCTCGACATCGTGCGCGCGGGCAAGGCGAGCTTCGTCGGGCGCTTCGATACGCCGCTGTTCCTGGCCGACCTGACCGATATCGTCGTGTCGCACCAATGGTCGAACCCGCTCAACTATTTCTATTTCGACGTGTGCTGGCAGGGCTATCCGCTCGTGCACAACGCGAGCCTTGCGCCCGATCTCGGCTACTACTATCCGGACAACGACGTGCAGCAGGGCGCCGACGCGCTGCTGCGCGCGCTGCATACGCACGATGACGACTGGGAAGCGTACACGCGGCGCCAGCGCGAGATCCTCGGCCGCTATACGTCGGCCAATCCGGCACTCGTCGCCGAATACGACGCGCTGCTCGCGAACCTGATCGGCGCATCGGCCGCATAAGGCCGATGTTTCGCGCGACGCACACCGTCGCGCCGAATTCCGCCATCGGGATAGTCCCGCCCTAATGTCTGACGAAATCGTGCCGTTAAAAAAGAAACCGCCGAACCCGATCGGTTCGACGGTTTTGAAGGCACGAATTTGACGGCTCCGAGGGAAGTCCGTCGGAAATCATTTTAGAGGTTAACAAGTATTTAAAATTGTTAAAAATGGTTCAATCGATAATCGTCATATGAATTAAATTGATATTATCGATTCAAGGGTGTCCGATTCCCGTTGAAAATTCAATAATTCGTTTGAAACAATAAAATTGAGTGCTGCGATGATCGAATGACGTGCGGCAGCCGATTTTCGACGTCGGTGCCGGCCTCAGCGGCGGGCCAGACAGCGGGCGAGACACGATGCTTCACGGGTTGGTATTTATCTGATCAATTCAGGATTTCCTGATTTCGAGATCCGTAAATTGTGGGGATCTGAATCAGATCGGGTTGTTTAGGTGGGGGCAATAAACAGTATCCGAATCGGGTTCCGTAATTTGCGTTAGTGTGACCTGTCGCACATTCGATATCGTGCGCGCATGGTGTATTTCCAGTAATTGAATATCGTTGAAAAATATCGAATTTTGACGGCGCGCCGAAGCGAACAGTACGCTCCCGGAAAAGATCGACATAACAGGATGGGCCGGGTAGGCGGCGGAGCGCGTCATGGTCGGCTTGCTCCGCATGTTTCTTGAGGTCGAGCCGCGATCGGCGGCTCGCCATTTGCCGGAGCGCCGGATGAATGCGGTCGAAGCTCGCCTGGAGGCGAATCGGGAAGCGAATCGTGACGAAATCGATCTCGTGTTCGGCGCCCCCGACGATCATCCCGACCTTGCGTCGGTACGCAGTTTCGTGGAAAGCCGGCTCGGGTTCGCGCAAGAGCCCGTGTGCCGGGCCGACCTGTCGGGTGGTGTGTTGTACCAGGAATGCCTGGCGCGATTGCGGTGGGGCGAGCGCGATGCGCTGCCGCCGCTCGCGTTCCTGCCGCGCCTCGAGGCGCTCGGGCTGATGCGGTGGTTCGACCGGCTCGTGGTCGGCCGGACGATCGACGCGCTGCGTGCCGATCCGGCTGCCGTCTACGGCTGCAATGTGGCGGCGGCGAGCGCGGTGGTCGACGACGCGTGGCTGGCCCTCTTCAGGCGGCTCGAGCGCGAGCCGTCGGTCGCGGCGCGGCTGGTGGTCGAGATCACGGAGACGGGGCCGCTGAATCCCGTCGCGGGGCGATCGTTCGTGAACCGCTTCCGGCAGGCCGGGTGCCGCATCGCGATCGACGATTTCGGGGTCGGTTTCAGCGCATTGAACAACCTGGTGGTCGGCAATCCCGACATCGTGAAGCTCGACCGGTCGATCCTGTCGATGATCAAGCGCAACGCGATCGGGCGTTACCAGCTCCGCCGGCTGATCGCGTTCGCGCATGAAGGGGCGCGACACGTGGTCGTCGAAGGCGTGGAGAGCGAGGTCGACCGGCAGATCATCCTGGATGCCGGCGTCGCGTGGGCGCAGGGCATCCGTTTTTCGTGGCGGCCGCCGGCCGCCGCGTGACGGCGCGGGAACAGGCGAGGTGGCGTGCGCGATGCACGCCGATGTCGGGCGTGATCGGCGCGTGGCCGGGACGAATCGCAAAGGGGCTGAGCATGGCAGGGACGAAGGCCGGAGGCGGAACGGGCACGCAGGCGGCCGGTGCGCGCGACCTCGTCGCGATCACCGAGCTGGCCGACATGCTGTGGCAACTCGGCGCCGAATCGACCGAGGTGCCGATCGACGTCGCGCCGTATCTCGACGGCCTGAAAGCCATTGCGCGCCGCATCCAGCGGATGACGCTGCTCGACGCCGGCGGCCGCGAGCTGGCGGCGCGGCACTATTACGCGGCCGTCATCGCGGGCGCGTGCGGCGACGATTCGGCCATCGCGCGTGGCGTGTCCGACAGCCTCGTCAAGTCATCCGGCGGCGCCAGCCGGCCGGTGGCGCATTGCTTCGCGGTGCTCGCGCGGATGGGGCGGCGGCATGGCCGTATGTTCGCCGCGCAGTGCGGCGATCGGGTGCTGGTCTAGCGCCTGTTCACGCAAGTCGCGGGCGCTGCGCAGCGCGAGACGCTCGGCCCGCATCGACATCATCCGCGCGCCGCGGCCCCGATCCGTATCCTGTCGATCAATCCACCGAGCGCATGCAACAGCGTGCGCTGCGGCTCGAACGCATACACGCGGCAGCCGCATTGATCAGCGCTTCGGCCTGAAACGCGCAGTGCCGGTTGATGACGAACGGGCCGTGGATCTAATCGGTCACGACGAAATTGCGGACGGTCTGATCCGGGAGCGGGAGCTGTGCGAAGGAGGTCAGCCGAGCGCGCGGCCGTCGAACAGCTGCCGGATCTGCGCGGAATACGCGTGGACGTTGTGCTCGGCGAGCGTGTCGACCTGGTGCAGGCAGCGGCGGGCCGCGGCCGCATAGTCGTCGAGCCGCGCGTCGTGCGTCTGCGCGGCGGTCGCGATCGCACGCGCCGCATCGAAGATCTCGAAGTCCGGGTAGTAGTAGCCGACGTCGCGCAGGAATGGCGAGTTGTGCACGAGCGGGTAGTTGCCGTACAGCGCGTCGTACAGCAGGTAGTTGAGGCCGTTTTCCCAGTGATGGGACACGACGATGTCGGTGTGATGCGCGGCCCAGGCGACGAACGGCGCGCGCACGTCGGCGGTCGCCTTGCCGTCGCGCACCATCTCGAGCCCGAGCGCGAGATGCTTGAAGGCGACGTTTTCCTTCTTGTCGAACGTGTTGGTCATGAACACGTGCTCGACGAGCTCCGGATGATCGACGTAGCACGCATTCGCGGCGAGCATCGGCACGATCGAGCTCTTCACGACGTTCAGGTTCGGTTCGAAGAACGCGATGCGCTTCGCGGTGCCGTGGTTGCGATAGCCGAAACGCGCCTTCAGTTCAGGATCGGCGTCGAGGCTGCGTTCGATGAAATACGGCGACCAGATGTGCGGCAGCTCGATCACCGGCGCGCGATAGACGGCCTGGAAATACGCCGCGCACGTGTGCATGTGCTGCGGGTTGGTCCAGATCTCGTCGAACTGCACGCGGTTCGGGTTCGGCCGCCACTGATTCTTCTCGAAGTTGATCGTCTCGACCGCGATCACGTAGTCGTTGCCGAAGCGGTACGACACGCATTTGCCGCCGCGCCGGCGTACCGCATCCGTGTGGGTCTGATCGATGAACGCATTCATTTCGATCAGCAGGTCGGTCTGGTGGACGACGGCCGACAGCGGCCGCAGCGCGTCGCCGAACGCGTCCATCATCAGCGCTTGCGGATAGTCGGTGATGCCGTCGTCGTGCGCGAGCCAGACCTCGCCGATCAGCGGCGACTGTTTCAGCAGCATGTACAGGAACACGCAGTGCTGATTCGCGCCGTTGTACCAGATCGACTGCGTCGCGTCGCGCTGCACGTTCATCGTTATCGCGACATTGAGTTTCATCGGATCGGCTCCGTGGGGCGCGCGGGTTATTGCGCGAAATTCTGCGACTGACGCGGCACGTAGCCCGTCAGGTGCCAGCGGCCGTCATCTTCGAGGCGGAAGCTCAGCTTCTCGTAGACCGTCGCGCCGCTCGTCAGCGTGGTCGTGAAGTCGACGTTCGCGTACAGCCCGTCGGGCGTCGTCGCCGCATTCGTGTAGCGGATGCGCGTGACCTGCGCCCAGCCGCGACGGCTGACCGTGCCGACCGACTGGCGTGCATGCTGCATGTCGGCCGCGAACTGGTCCTGCTTGATGCGCGCCTTCACGAACGGGGCCGCGTCGGTCCATACCGCGCCGTACTGGCCGGCATCGAGCTGCTTGAACACCGCATCCGAGTCGCGGAGCAGCGCGTCGGCCGATTCGCCGGCGGATTGCGCGTGCGCGCCGATCGCGATCGAAGCGACGGCGCAGCCGATCAGCCATTTGGCGCGGGTGAGGGGCGTGCGTGCATTCATGTCGGCGTCCGGGAAGGGCGGCGCGTCACGCGTCGCGATAGAGGGTGGCGATCGCGTCCGTATAGGCGGCGACGTTCTCGGGGTTGTAGATGCTGACGGAACTGAGCACGTGCCGCGACTGCTCGCGGTACGCCTCGAGGTTCGCGTCGTGCTCGGCGAACGCCTTCAGCAGCGCGCGGCCGCCGGCCTGGCAGTCGAAGTCCGGATAGAAATACCCGGCCTTGCCGAGGAACGGCGAGTTGTGGATCAGCGGGTAGTCGCCGTACAGCAGCTCGTAGTACAGGTAGTTCTGCGCGTTTTCCCACGTGTGCGACACCACCGCATCGCCGTAGGCAGCCATGAACTCGTACACCGCGTAGCGGCTTTCGAACGTCGTGATCCCGTGGTTCACGATGTCGAGGCTCTTCGCGAAGTGGACGAACGTCGCATGTTCCTTCAGGTGCAGCGTGTTGCACACGCGCACGAACTCGAGGAAATCCGGTTTCGCGCGATACGCTTCCTCGGCCACCAGCATCGGAATGACGCTCGTCTTCACCATGCAGATGTTCGGCTCGAACATCGTCACGCGCCAGCGCGGCTTGCCGGGCTCATAGCCGAACGACAGCCCGGCGCCGAGCGTCGCGCGCGCCTTGTCGAACAGCATCGGATGCCAGATGTGCGGGACGATCGTGACGGGCGCGCGCAGGCCCGTCTGGTAATAGTGCAGGCACGTGCGCTCGAATTCGGGGATCGTCCATACGGCGTCGTACGGCGCGCCCGAGAACAGGAAACCCGACGGCTTGTCGAACATCGCGCGTTCGATGTCGATCACGTAGTCGTTGCCGACCCGCATCGTGACGACCTTGCCGCCGCGCTCGCGGAACGCGCGCAGGTAGTCGGCGCCGAACTGCGCGCTCATTTCGATCAGGACGTCGCAGCGCTGCAGCGCTTCGTCCATCGACAGCAGCGGCACGTCCCATTCGCCGAGCATCATCTGCGGATCGGCGACCTGTTCGCCGCCGTTCACCATCACGGCGTCCGCGACGAGCGGCGACTGGCGCAGCAGCAGGATCAGCAGCAGGCAGTTCTGGAAGATGCCGTTTTCCCACAGCGACTGGCCGGCGCCGCGCACGAACAGCGACACGCCGACGACGAGACGCTTGCCCTCGCCGGGCGCTTGACGGGCATTGGAGTCCGACATGCGTATGCTCCGGTTCAGGCGACCAGACGCGAGACGAACGCGTCGAGGTTCGCGGGGTTGTCGATCGAGACCGACTGCAGCAGCCGGCCGGCCTTCGCGCGGTAGTCGTCGAGGCGTTCGTCGTGATGCAGCCACGCCTCGAGCAGCGCCCGGCCGCCCGCGGCGGAATCGAAGTCCGGGTAGTAGTAGCCGGCATCGCCGATCAGCGTCGAGTTGTGGATCAGCGGGTAGCCGCCGTACAGCACGTCGTAATACAGGTAGTTTTGCCCGTTTTCCCAGTGGTGCGACACGACCGCGTCCGCATGGCGCGCCATGAAGCCCGGCAGGTCGAGGCGCGGCTCGAAGGTCGCCTTGTGCTGGCGCACGAGGTCGAGGCTGTTCGCGAAGTGCACGAAGGTCGGATGCTCCTTCATGTGCAACGAGTTCACGACGAACATGTGCTGGACCGCGTCCGGTCGCGCACGGTAAAACTCGTCGCATGCGAGCATCGGGTAATGGCAGGACTTGGCGACCGAGATGTTTGGTTCGAGCATCGCCAGGTGCCACGGGCGGCGGCCCGGCCGGTAGCCGAACGTCGCGCCTTCCGTGGCGAGCGCGGCGACGCGGCGATCGAGGAAGTACGGCGACCAGATGTGCGGCATCAGGTGGACCGGCGCGCGCAGGATGGTCTGCAGCATCGGCGCGGCCGTCTTGTCGTATTGCGGCAGCAGCCACACTTCGTCGAACGGCGCGCCGTTGAATATGTGCCCCGACGGTTTGCCGAAGATCGGGGTTTCGCACAGGCCGGCATATACGTGCCCGCAGAAGAACGCGGCGATTTTCTTGCCGAGCGCCTTCATGTGCCTGAGCCATTCCACCGGCAACTGCGCGCCCATTTCGATCACCACGTCGAGTTCGTGCGTGACGTCGGCGGGTTTCACGAGCGGGATGTCGAGGCCGTCGAGTTCGAGGCCGGCCGGCAGCGCGCTGGCGTCGCCGCCGTTCAGGAAGTAGACGGGGCCGACGCGATCCGAGCGCTTGAGCATCATCGCGAGGAACGCGATGTTCTGGTGGATGCCGTTTTCCCAGATCGCCTGGCCGTCGCGCGCAAACAGCGAGATGCCGACCGCCGGCCGTTGCTTGCGGGTGCCGCCCGAGGCGGCTTCATTGATGTCCGTCACCGGTTGGTTTCCTCTGCGGCGTCGTGCGTCCAGGCATTGCGTCGAGCGTCTGGCCTGGAAGCGGCGCGCCGTGGATTGTCATGGTTGCTTGTGCGCCGGTGCGCCGCGGCGGGCGAATCGGGCGACCTGGTTCGCGAGGGCGGCAGCCGGTTTCCGGCGTGTCGTCGGGCACGCCTGGCACGGCGTGCGAGTCGGGCAGGCTGCCCCGGCGACTGTCTGCGGCGATTGTGGCACGGAAACCACCGGTTTTGGCGGGACGTGACGAACTTTGACATAGCCGCCGGCCAACGGAAACGGGCGCCGGCGAAGCGGCGCCCGGGCGGTCCGGCGGCGGTCGGGTGCGCGCCCGGCGCGGCGCGGGCGGCCGGCCGGATCGGGATGCCGCGCGCGGCGGCGGCCCGCTCAGTGCTGCAGGCGGATTTCGACGCGGCGGTTGCTGGCGCGGCCCTCCGGCGTCGCGTTCGACGCGACCGGATCGGCCTTGCCGCGACCCGTGACCGTCAGCGCGTCGGTCTTCAGGCCGTGCGCCTTCAGGTACGCTGCGACCGATTCGGCGCGGCGCTTCGACAGCGCGAGGTTGTAGTCGTCGCTGCCCACCGAATCCGTAAAGCCGGTGACGCTCACCTGCGAGTACGTGTGGTCGGCGCGCTCGCTCAGCAACCGGTCGAGCGATTCGCGCGCGGTCGGGGCGAGCGTCGCGTGGTCGGTCGCGAACAGCGCGTCGCCCGACAGGTTCACCTGTTCGACGACGGCAGCCGCCGGCGCGGCGGCCGGGGCCGAAGCCGCTTCGGCCGGCGCCGCGCCGCACTGGAACACGAGCGTCGCGGGATCGGAGTTGTCGCGCAGCGCGCGGGCCGAATCGACGGCGCGCACCGGCTCTTCGCCGCAAATCTTGCGGGCAGCCTTCATGCAGGTCTGCGGGCCCGACAGCAGGCCGTGGCAGTCCACCTGGAAGGTCCGCACGCCGTCGCGCGGCTGCAGTTCGGAAGCGCTGAAGGTCGGGCCGGATGCGGTCGAGCACGCGGCGAGGGCCGTTGCGGAAAGTGCGAGCGCAAGAGCGAGTTTGTTCACGGTTACATCCTCAATGCTTGGGTTGACTGAAGCCCGCCACGGGTGGCGCGGCGGGCTCGTCCGGCCGTCGGGGCCGCCGCGGGCCGTCCGGCTGGCGAGCCGGGCGGCCTGGCGGCGCGACGCGTTACTTCCACTGGTACAGCATGCCGGCGCCGATCACCTTCTGACCGCCGCTGAAGCCGCCGTTGATCGACGCCTTCAGGTTCTCCGTGATGCGAGCCTGCATGTTGACCGCCATCGCCTTCTGGCCGAGGAAGGTCGACGTACCCACGCCCATCCCGAAGTTGGCATCGCGATCGAGCTGCGGGATCGATGCCATCGCGCCGACGGCCGCGATACCCTGCTTCGCCATCTGGTCGGTCTGCTGCAGTTGCGAACCCAGCGAGTTGATCTGCGCCTGCTGGCCCGACAGTGCCGTCGACAGCGTCGTCTGCACTTGCGTCAGCTGGTTCACGTTCACCGCGTCGGTGCCTTGCGTACCCGGCGCGACGTTCGTGATCTGACGCTGCTGCTGGTCGCTGCCGACCGACACCACGTTCGAGCGGCCGCCGTCGTTGGAGCCCGCGCCGATCGCGACCGAGTTCGAGCCGGCGGTGACGACCGGAAGGTCGTTGCCCTTGCCGTTCAGGTCGGCGGCGACACCGTTGTTGTTGTTGGAACGAATCGTGTTGTTGTTGATCGTCGTCGACAGCGAGTTCAACGTGTTGTTGATGTTGGTCACGCCGGTCGACAGCGAGGCCACGTTGCTGTTCGTCGTGCTCAGGCCGGTGGACAGCGAACCGATGCCCGTCGAGGTCGACGTCGACAGCGAGTTGACGTTGCTGTTCGTCGCGCTCAGGCCCGTCGACAGCGAGTTGATCGCGGTCGAGGTCGACGTGGACAGCGAGGCCACGTTGCTGTTCGTCGCGCTCAGGCCGGTGGACAGCGAGTTGATGCCCGTCGACAGCGACGCGACGTTCGACGCGGTCGACGTCGACAGCGTGTTGATCGCGTTGTTCGTCGCGTTGAGCTGGCTGCCGTTGATCGCGTCCGTGCTGCTGGCCGAGATCCGGCCCGCGGCGACGTTCGTGATCTGGCGTTCCTGGCCCGGTGCGCCGACGCTCACCACGCCGACCGGCGAGCCGCCTGCGAACGGGTACGTGACGCCGCCGATCGTGGCGCTCGACGTCGGGTTCGCGGCGCTCGTGACCGAGTTCGCGCCGAGTGCGATCGAGTTGGCGACGTTGGCCTGTGCGTTCGTGCCGAAGGCGAGTGCGTCGGCGGCGGTTGCCTGCGCTGCCGAGCCGTACGCTTGCGCGCCGGTGGCGCTTGCCGTGGCCTGGTTGCCCAGCGCGATCGTGTTGTCCGCGGTGGCCTGGTTCGAGCTGCCGAGTGCAAGTGCGCTCGCGCCGTTGGCCGTGTTCGCGTTGCCGAGCGCCACTGCGCCGTTGCCGGTCGCCGTGTCGTTCGCGCCCATCGCCACCGCGCCGGTACCCGTTGCGATGCTCGGGTCGCCGATCGCGACCGCGCCGTCGCCGGTTGCCGTGTTGCCGGAGCCGATCGACACGGCCTTGCCGCCCGTTGCCGATGCGTTCTGGCCGATGGCGACCGCGCCCGCCGTCTGCGCGTTCGAGCCGTCGCCGACCGCGACGCTGCTGGCGCCTGCCGCGCTGGCGTTCACGCCGGCTGCCAGGGCGTTGGTGCCCGTTGCGCCCGTGTTCTCGTAGTTGCCTTGCGTCGTGCCGTTGTCGTTGACGCTGTAGTAGTGCGTCTTCGCGGCGTTGATCGCGGTCGAGGTCGAGGTCGACAGCGACGTCACCGAGCTGTTCGTGCTGCTCAGGCCGGTGGACAGCGAGCCGATGCCCGTCGACGTCGACGTGGACAGCGACAGGATCGTGCTGTTCGTGCTGCTCAGGCCGGTGGACAGCGAGTTGATGCCGGTCGAGGTCGACGTGGACAGCGACGTGATCGAGCTGTTGGCCGACGACAGGCCGGTCGAGGTCGAGGTCGACAGCGAGGCGATCGAGCTGTTGGCCGACGAGAGGCCCGTCGAGGTCGAGGTCGACAACGAGGTCACCGAACTATTCGTCGAGCTGAGGCCCGTGGACAACGAACCGATCGAGCTGGTGGCCGACGAGAGGCCGGTCGACGTGGAAGTCGACAGCGAGGTGATCGAGCTGTTGGCCGACGACAGACCCGTCGAGGTCGAAGTCGACAGCGATGTCACCGAACTATTCGTCGAGCTGAGGCCGGTGGACAGCGAACCGATCGAGCTGGTGGCCGACGAGAGGCCGGTCGAGGTTGAGGTCGACAGCGAAGTGATCGAGCTGTTGGCCGACGACAGACCCGTCGAGGTCGAAGTCGACAGCGACGTCACCGAGCTATTCGTCGAGCTGAGGCCGGTGGACAGCGAACCGATCGAGCTGTTGGCCGACGACAGGCCCGTCGAAGTCGAGGTCGACAGCGACGCAACCGAACTATCCGTCGAGCTGAGACCGGTGGACAGCGAACCGATCGAGCTGTTTGCCGACGACAGGCCCGTCGAGGTCGAGGTCGAGAGCGACGTCACCGAACTATTCGTCGAGCTGAGGCCAGTGGACAGCGAACCGATCGAGCTGTTGGCCGACGACAGGCCCGTCGAAGTCGAGGTCGAGAGCGAGGTCACCGAACTATTCGTCGAGCTGAGGCCAGTGGACAGCGAACCGATCGAGCTGTTAGCCGACGACAGGCCCGTCGAGGTCGAGGTCGACAGCGACGCAACCGAACTATCCGTCGAGCTGAGACCGGTGGACAGCGAACCGATCGAGCTGTTAGCCGACGACAGACCCGTCGAGGTCGAAGTCGACAACGAGGTCACCGAACTATTCGTCGAGCTGAGGCCGGTGGACAGCGAGCCGATTGAGCTGTTTGCCGACGACAGACCCGTCGAGGTCGAGGTCGAGAGCGAGGTCACCGAGCTATTCGTCGAGCTGAGGCCGGTGGACAGCGAACCGATCGAGCTGTTAGCCGACGACAGACCCGTCGAGGTCGAAGTCGACAGCGACGCAACCGAACTATCCGTCGAGCTGAGGCCGGTGGACAGCGAACCGATCGAGCTGTTTGCCGACGAGAGACCGGTCGAGGTCGAGGTCGACAGCGAGGTCACCGAACTATTCGTCGAGCTGAGGCCGGTGGACAGCGAACCGATGGAACTGTTAGCCGACGACAGACCCGTCGATGTGGAGGTGGACAGCGAAGTGATCGAGCTGTTAGCCGACGAGAGGCCGGTCGACGTGGAAGTCGACAGCGAGGTGACCGAGCTATTGGTCGACGAGAGGCCGGTCGAGAGCGAGCCGATCGAGCTATTGGCCGACGACAGGCCGGTCGAGGTCGAAGTCGAGAGCGACGTGATCGAGCTGTTAGCCGAGGACAGGCCGGTCGACGTCGAGGTCGACAGCGACGTGATCGAGCTATTGGCCGACGAGAGACCCGTCGACGTGGAGGTCGACAGCGACGTGATCGAGCTGTTGGCAGACGACAGGCCGGTCGAGGTCGAGGTCGAGAGCGAGGTGATCGAGCTGTTAGCCGAGGACAGGCCGGTCGACGTCGAGGTCGACAGCGACGTGATCGAGCTGTTGGCCGACGACAGGCCGGTCGACGTGGAGGTCGACAGCGAGGTGATCGAGCTGTTAGCCGAGGACAGGCCGGTCGACGTGGAGGTCGACAGCGAGGTGACCGAGCTATTGGTCGACGACAGGCCGGTCGAGAGCGAGCCGATCGAGCTGTTGGCCGACGAGAGGCCGGTCGAGGTCGAGGTCGACAGCGACGTGATCGAGCTATTGGCCGACGACAGACCGGTCGAAGTCGAGGTCGACAGCGATGTCACCGAACTATTCGTCGAGCTGAGGCCCGTGGACAGTGAACCGATCGAACTGTTGGCCGACGACAGGCCGGTCGAGGTCGACGTGGACAGCGACGTGATCGAGCTGTTGGCCGAGGACAGACCCGTCGAGGTCGAAGTCGACAGCGAGGTGATCGAGCTGTTAGCCGACGAGAGGCCGGTCGAGGTCGAGGTCGAGAGCGACGTGATCGAGCTGTTGGCCGACGAGAGACCCGTCGACGTGGAGGTCGACAACGACGTGATCGAGCTGTTGGCCGACGACAGGCCAGTCGAGGTCGACGTCGAGAGTGAGGTGATCGAGCTGTTAGCCGAGGACAGGCCGGTCGACGTCGAGGTCGACAGCGAGGTGACCGCGCTATTGGTCGACGAAAGGCCGGTCGAGAGCGAGCCGATCGAGCTGTTGGCCGAGGACAGGCCGGTCGAGGTCGAAGTCGACAGCGACGTGATCGAGCTGTTGGCCGAGGACAGGCCGGTCGAGGTCGAAGTCGACAGCGAGGTGATCGAGCTATTAGCCGACGAGAGGCCGGTCGAGGTCGAGGTCGACAGCGACGTGATCGAGCTGTTAGCCGACGAGAGGCCGGTCGAGGTCGAGGTCGAGAGCGAGGTGATCGAGCTATTAGCCGAGGACAGGCCGGTCGAGGTCGACGTGGACAGCGACGTGATCGAGCTGTTGGCCGACGAGAGGCCGGTCGAAGTCGAGGTCGAAAGCGACGTGATCGAGCTGTTCGCCGACGAGAGGCCGGTCGAAGTCGAGGTCGAAAGCGACGTGATCGAGCTGTTAGCCGAGGACAAGCCGGTCGAGGTCGACGTTGAGAGCGACGTGATCGAGCTATTAGCCGACGAGAGGCCGGTCGAGGTCGAGGTCGAGAGCGACGTGATCGAGCTGTTGGCCGACGAGAGACCCGTCGACGTGGAGGTCGACAACGACGTGATCGAGCTGTTGGCCGACGACAGGCCGGTCGAGGTCGAGGTGGACAGCGACGTGATCGAGCTATTGGCCGACGAGAGGCCGGTCGAGGTCGAGGTGGACAGCGACGTGATCGAGCTGTTGGCCGACGACAAGCCGGTCGAGGTCGAAGTCGACAGCGACGTGATCGAGCTATTGGCCGACGACAGACCGGTCGAGGTCGAGGTCGATAGCGACGTCACCGAACTATTCGTCGAGCTGAGGCCCGTGGACAGTGAACCGATCGAACTGTTGGCCGACGAGAGGCCGGTCGACGTGGAAGTCGAGAGCGACGTGATCGAGCTATTGGCCGACGACAGGCCAGTCGACAGCGACGAGATTGCGCTGCTGGACGACGACACCGTCGTCGACAGCGAATTCACGGCCGCATTGGTTGCAAAGAGCTGCGAGCCGTTGATTGCGTCGGTACTGGCCTGGGTGATCTCGCCGGCCGCAACGTTCGTGACCTGGCGCTGGTTGGTCGAGCTGCCAACACTGACCACGCTCGTCGGATTGCCGCCCGCGAACGTGCTGGTTACGCCGCCGACGGTACCGGTAGGCGTCGGGTTGGCCGGGGCGGTGGAGGAGCCGCTTCCCAGCGCGACGCTGCCGACGTTGCTCGCGACGGCATTCGGGCCGATCGCGACCGCGTTGCTTGCGCTCGCGTTCGCAGCATTGCCGACGGCGACGCCGCTTGCACCGCCTGCGTTTGCAGCATTGCCGACGGCGACACTGCTGGCGCCCGCGGCCGTGGCGGCTACACCGGCGGCGAGCGAGTTGATGCCCGTTGCGCCCTTGTTGTCGTAGTTGGCTTGCTGCACACCGCCGTCGTTGACGCTGTAGTAGTGCGTCTTAGCGTCATTGATCGCGGTCGAGGTCGAGGTGGACAGCGAGGTAATCGAGCTGGTGGCCGACGACAGACCGGTCGACGTGGACGTGGACAGCGAGTTGATGCCCGTCGACGTGGACGTGGACAGTGAAGTAATCGAGCTATTGGCTGACGACAGACCCGTCGACGTGGAAGTCGACAGCGAGGTCACCGAACTATTTGTCGAGCTGAGGCCCGTGGACAGCGAACCGATCGAGCTGTTGGCCGACGAGAGACCCGTCGACGTGGAGGTGGACAGCGACGTGATCGAGCTGTTAGCCGACGAAAGACCGGTCGAGGTCGAGGTGGACAGCGAAGTAATCGAGCTGTTGGCCGAGGACAGACCCGTCGAAGTCGAGCTCGACAGCGACGTCACCGAGCTATTCGTCGAGCTGAGGCCGGTGGACAGCGAACCGATCGAGCTGTTAGCCGACGACAGGCCGGTCGAAGTCGAAGTCGACAGCGACGTCACCGAGCTATTCGTCGAGCTGAGGCCGGTGGACAGCGAACCGATCGAGCTGTTGGCCGACGAGAGACCGGTCGAAGTCGAAGTCGACAGCGACGTCACCGAGCTATTCGTCGAGCTGAGGCCGGTGGACAGCGAACCGATCGAGCTGTTGGCCGACGAGAGACCGGTCGAGGTCGAGCTCGACAGCGACGTCACCGAGCTATTGGTCGAGCTGAGGCCGGTGGACAGCGAACCGATGGAGCTGTTGGCCGACGACAGACCGGTCGACGTGGAGGTCGACAGCGACGTCACCGAGCTATTCGTCGAGCTGAGGCCCGTGGACAGCGAACCGATCGAGCTGTTTGCCGACGACAGGCCAGTCGACGTGGATGTCGACAGCGAGGTGATCGAGCTGTTCGCCGACGAGAGACCGGTCGAGGTCGAGCTCGACAGCGACGTCACCGAGCTTTTCGTCGAGCTGAGGCCCGTGGACAGCGAGCCGATCGAGCTGTTAGCCGACGACAGGCCCGTCGATGTGGAGGTCGACAGCGAAGTCACGGAGCTATTGACCGAGCTGATGCCGGTGGACAGCGAGTTGATGCCGGTCGAGGTCGACGTGGACAACGACGTGATCGAGCTATTGGCCGACGACAGGCCGGTCGACGTGGAGGTCGACAGCGAAGTGACCGAGCTGTTGACCGAACTGATGCCGGTGGACAGCGAGTTGATGCCGGTCGAGGTCGACGTGGACAACGACGAGATCGCGCTGTTAGCCGACGACAGGCCGGTCGAGGCGGAAGTGGACAGCGAAGCGATCCCAGTGGAAAGACTGGTGTTGCTCGTGCTGAGCTGCGCAACCGTTACGGCGTCGGTCAGGGCGGAGCCGTCCGCGACGTTCGTGATGCGCCGGTTGGTCGCAGCTGTGCCGCCACCCACCGAAACTTCGGAGGTCGGCGCTGCCTGGTTCGTAATGTAGCCGGTGGTGGTCGGTGCTGCCGAGCCCGTCACGCTGCCCTTGCCGATCGCGACCGCGTCGGTGTACTGCGCGGTCGATTGGTAGCCGATCGCCACAGAGTGACTGCCGGTTGCCGAGGAGAGCGTGCTCAGCGCAACACTCCGGTCGCCTGATGCGTTCGCGCCGGCGCCGATTGCCAGCGCCTGCTGATTTGAAGCGTTCGCGGTATCACCGAGCGCCACGGAGGATTGCCCCGTCGCTTTGGTGTTGTTCCCGACGGCGACAGCTTGCTGCCCAGCGAGGCCATTTGTACCAATTGCGACTGACGCAACTGCCGTGCCGCTCGCGCCTCTGCCGATTGCCGTCGAATCCTGGGCGGCGCTTGCGGAGACGCCGATCGCCGTCGCGCCCAGCGCGGTTGCGCTGGAGCTGTCGCCGAGGGCGACAGTTCCTTGACCGATTGCCGTGGAATTGTTGCCAAGGCTGACCGCACCCTGACCGATTGCACTGTTGGTATTGCCGATGGCAACGGCCCCGTTCGCGGCCGTGGTGCCGCCCGCGCTGCCGGCTGCCGTATTGTTGGCACCCATCGTCACGGCACCCGTGCCGTTCGAAATGTTCGGATCGCCGATTGCGACTGCACCGTTGCCGTTTGCCGTTTGGCCGCGGCCGATCGCCACGGCTCCGCCGGCGGTCGTGCCGCTGTTCGCCGTCGTTCCCGACGAACCGATTGCCACGTTCTGGCCCGTTGCGCCGGAGGTGACACCGTCGCCTTGAGCGATGCCGTACGCGCCATTGACGGTCGCGCCACGGCCGACTGCGATCCCTGACGTGGCGCTCGATGCGACGGACGACTGCCCGCCGATGGCGATGCCATCCGACGCTGCCGACTGTGCGCCCTTCGTCGCGTTGCTGCCGATTGCAATCGAACCCGCTCCCGATGCGAGGGTCGAGTTTGCCTGAGACAGCGGCGTCGAGCCATTGCCGCCCGCGCCGCCGATCGCGACCGAGTTCAGTGCGCTCGCCGTCGAGCCGAAGCCGAGGGCTGTTGCGCCGGTGCCGCTGGCGGTGGTTTCGAGGCCGGCGGCGACGCCCCACAGGCCCGCCGACGACTGCATGCCGGTGGCAACCGCGCCGTTGCCGTTTGCCTGTGCGAATGAGCCATATACCGTGACACCGGTCCAGCCGTTGCCGTTGGCGTTACAGCCGGCCACGACCGAATACGTGCCGGAACCGTCGCTGGCCTGGTTTTGAGTGCCGCCCGGATTGACGCGGCCGACTGCGCCGCTGCTACCTGTCAGACACGAGCTACTTGTGGTGATTGTGTTTGCCTGGGCCAGCCCGGGAAGGCCGATCGCCAGTACAGCTGCTGCGATGACGGCAACAGCCGACTTGTTCGGCTTGCCCCGTGCCGAGTCGTGTTCCGATGCAGCGACCCACGCGCCAAGGGCTTCGTTCCAGATCGAGCGGTATGTGCGGTTCATGTCCTGCTACCTCCAAATATGCACGCCACACACCGGTCTCTTTTGTTAGAGGAATGCTCCGTGCGCTCGCGCGAATCTCAAAATTGATGGGCGGAGTTTATTGGAGGTGGATTTTTCAGATTGATAAAAAGTGATAAATAGAGTGTTTGGAAAGTTAAAGGATGGTTAATAGATCGGTTTTTGATGCATTGAGTCAGAATGTATTTGTAAGATGTAAGAATGTTTAGCGCAGGGTTTGAAACTTCCTGGTGCCTCTTGGTTTATCCGATAAAAATCAATGACTTACTGTAGTTTTGTGCGTTGGATTACACAGTGAAGATGATCAACTGTAAGACAAATGAAATAGCAAACGTTTGCGGAATGGGTGATACTTTCATCCATGTAATATTTGTGGGGGTGTCGGTTGATAATATGATTACTATCTTGTTAATCTGTTAATTTGGAATTTATGATTCAATTTATTATTGATTTGGCGGATTATCTTTAAATCAAATTAATTTCAAATGGAGAGCGTCTGGTTGTGCTGATTTGCGCATCTGGTTCGCTGCGATGGCCCGCGAGACGGGCGTTTCGGGCCGGTCGGCCCGTCGAATTTGTAAAAAAGTGCTACAGGGCGGTGAACCGAATTGTCACCATTCATCTTTCGAACTTGTCCTATTGACTATTTCGGCGGTTGTGACGATCGGATGGGATTCGGCGACGGGGCGAATCCGTCTGGCAAGCGTGACCTGCGTCGAAGGTGCGCGCGGCGGCGACAGGTTGTTAAAGAGGCTGTCCGGCAGCGGTAGCGACGTCCCCGGATTGTTAAATCCCGGGTGTGACAATTTGTCCGCGCGTGCCGAAGCACCGAAGAAAAAAGGGCGGGAGTGAATGTGTCAGGCGCGCCACGTCCGGCAGGTCGATGCAGGTCTGCGAGGTTCCACGCCGCATACGATGGGGCGGCCTTGAGTGGGTGGCGGGCAGTAGCCTCAGTGAGGCGGCTCGCCATGGAAGTGCAACGACCGCGTAGCGAAGTTCGAATGCGCAACCCGGGCAACCGGACGGCTGCCCGGTGCGGCAACCCTACTTCTTGAGAAACCGCAGCGCAAACCGCGCCATGCGCGGCACGAACGTCGGGCGCAGCAGGCGCTTGTCGTAGCCGGCCATCCGCCGGTCGTTCTCGGCGAGACACAGTTCGATCAGCTCGCGCGGATTCAGTGCATCGCCGATATCGGCGGTGCCGGTTGCCGGGAAGTTCGCGTCACGTGCGACGCCGTCGGAATCGATGCCGCGCGCGATGCCGATGCGCTCCCGGATCAAATGCACCCACACGGCCGCGACCCGCGCGAAGAACCACGGCCGGCGCCACCACGGGAGCGAGCGCCAGTACCACGCGTACCAGTTCACGAAGAACAGGATGTGGCGGCCTTCTTCCTGGATCACTGGCTCGAAGGTGTCGACGAGCTCGGGCGGGAAATAGCCGGAGCGCTGGGCGGAACGGAACAGGCCGAACGCGAAGAAGCTGTCGATGCATTCGCTGAAACCCGTGACGATCCACCACCACTCGGGATCTTTCGGCGCGGGGTAGGCCGGCTCGGGCGCGAGCCGGATGCCGTATGCCTCGACGAGCTTCGACAGCACGACCTTGTGCCGCGCTTCCTCGCCGCCGTCCATCTCGAGTGCGCGGCGCAGCAGCGGATCGCCGATCGTCGCGGCGTAGGTGGCCACGCGGATCGATGCGCGGCCTTCGGTCTGCACCGCGATGTCCCAGATCGGCAGCGACGTGAGCCGCTTGAGCTCGGCGGGTGTGAGGGCCGGCCAGTCGATCACGGCCGGCTTGTACGGATTGTGTGTGTCGAGCAGCATGCGGCAGAACATCTGCAGGTGCGCATCGGAACCGATCCGGACCGGACCTTGCCTCTCGAAGGTCCAGTTGCGCATTGCGTGATCTGCGGCTGCATGCTCTTCCTGTAGCGTGTCACTCATGGCTGTTGTTATGCGATTACGGGCCGAAAGATTCTTGCATAGCTTCCGTAAACGCGTATTTTCGAGCGGCCATCGGCACGCCGGTGTCGTTTGTCGCTAAGGCAGCGCGGATCGGCATCCAAGGCGAGCGAGAGGGCTCCCATGCGGTAGTGGTTGTTGTGCCCGACCTCTCGGTGCACGCAGCCAGCATCAATTCCGGACACCAACCGCTGTCGAGCGTGAACAAGGGCGGTTGCAGGCATCTGCGCCGCGTCGATACGCGGCCAACCACGGGGATCCATTCGCGCTCGCCGAAGCCAGGCCGGCATGAGCCGGCTCAGCGAGCGTCATGGCGCCCTTCGTCCATCTTCGCGACAGCCTCTTTCAGCAGCCCGCGCAACCAGGTGAGCCCGGGGTCCGAGGTCCGGTGCTTGTGCCATTGCATCGCCTGCTCCATCGTCGGGACCGGCACCGGTACCTCGCGCAGCACGATAGGCAGGCTGCGCGCGGCTTCTTCGGCGAGCCGCCGGTGCATGGTGGCGATCCGGTTCGTGCCGGCCAGCAGGTGCGCCGGCGACACGAAGCTGTACGTGCTCGCCTCGACCCGCCTCACAACGCCGAGCCGCTGCATGAACCAGTCTTCGATCGCCGCCTGTGCGTCGCCGACCTGCACGACGACGTGCCCGGCCGCCATGTAGCGCTCGTTCGTCATCTCGCCTTTCGCGAGGGGGCTGTCGCTCCACATCACACAGCAGTAGGTTTCCTCGAGCAATACCTCGGCCGGATGCTCGGTCGAGCAATACTCCTTGGGGATGATCAGAAGATCCGCTTCACCGCGTTCCAGCAAGCGGTGGGGATACGCGATTTGCGGGCGCAGCTCGAAGCGGATGCCGGGTGCTGCCTTGTAAGCGAGTGCGAACAGGTGCGGCATGAGCGTCGTCATCGTGTAGTCCGAAACGAACAGGCGGAACAGCCGGTTCGCGTGCGCCGGCACGAATTCGGGTTGAGCCGACACCGTCGCGTCGACGCGCACAAGGATGTCGCGCACGGCGTCTTTGAGCGCATCGGCGCGCGGCGTCGGCTCCATCTTGCGACCGACCTGCACGAGTAGTTCATCGTTGAAGTATTCGCGCAACCGCGAAAGCGCGTTGCTCATCGCCGACTGGCTCAGGTGGATCTTCTCGGCCGCCCGGCTGATGTTCTGTTCGCTCAGGAGCGCATCGAGCGCCACGAGCAAGTTGAGGTCGAGCTTGTTGAACCGCATGCGCGCTGTCTCCGTTCTCCTCTTCGCTACCGCGTGACCGTGCCGTATGCGATATCAGGGTTTCACCTGAAAGTATTGATGCCGTCGATAGCGGCAATGGATCGAATCCATTTTTAGCATACATCAGCCTGTCCTAACCTAGCCACATCTCGACGCGACGGCAGCCCACGCATCGTATCGGGAGACCAGCGTCAGGTCATTTTCGGGTCGAACGTACCGCTGTACCTCGGCCGTCTGCACCGCGCTTTCCACTATTAAAAGAGATGCCAGGCGGCGCAAACGCGCCTCCCGGAAGAGGAGACAGCATGTCCACGAAACTGATCGCAGCCGTTGTCGGTTGCGCTGTGTTGGCGACGGGTTCGATGAAAGACGCACAGGCATTCGAAGGCGGCGTTTCACCGTATCCGGCCGGCGCGGTGGGGACGAACATCGCCAACCTGCCGCCGATCCCCGGCCTGTTCGCACTGGAGCAGTTCAACTACAGCTTTGCGAACGGCCTCTATGGCAACGACGGCAAGAAACTGCCGATTCCGTTCCATACGTCGGTGTTTTCGGAAACCACGCGTCTGCTGGCGGCGTATCCGTTCCATCTGCTCGGCGCAAACGTCTATACGCAACTGGTCATTCCCGTTGTGTCATTGCACAGCACCGTGTTCGGGCAGTCGAGCACGCAGAACGGCCTCTCCAACATCACGCTGACGCCCGTGTTGCTGCAATGGAATCTCGCGCCGAACCTGGCGATTGCGTCGGGCATCGACGTTGCATTCGAGACGGGGTCCTATAGCCCGGTCAAGTCGAGTGTCGCGGTGGGCTACACCTCGGTGCAGCCGGTGATCTCGATTCGCTACAACGTTCCCAACGGAATCGACGTCGCGCTCGCAAATCGCTTCCTGCTCAATCTGAAGAACGGCACGACGGACTACAGCTCGGGTGACGGTTACGTCGCCGAGTTCAACGCCGGCTGGAACTTCGGCCCGTGGAAACTCGGCGTGGTCGGCGCGTACCTGAACCAGTTCAGCGACGACAAGGCCGGCGGCGTGAGCGTGGGCAATCGCATGCGGACCTTCGGTATCGGCCCGTCGATCGTGTACGACGCGAGAAGCTGGAACGTCAACCTCAATTATCAGCAAGGCATCTATGCCGCGAACACGGCCAAGAGCAGCAGTGTGTGGCTGAACATCGCCATCCCGTTGTGGGCCGGCTTCGGGCACAAGGGCTGAGCATCGTGTCGCGCGCCGGACTGCGCGCGAGAACCGGTCATCGGCGCCGTCATCGAGCAACACGCAATTTCAATCAAGGCAATCAGCATGTTCCGATACTTTCCTACCAACTACGTCTGGAATCTGTCCGTCAATCTCGCCATCGAAATGGGCGCGCGCATCGGTGAAATCGAGGACATGTGCGGGCCGCTCCAGGAAGCGGCCAGGCAACCGGACGCCGACGGCACGCGTGCGTTTCGCGAAGCATGGGTCGAGAAGGCCGATCGCCTTTGCGATCTCGCGCAGGACGACGAGGCCCGGGGGCGGCGGTTGTCGGCGGGCGAGAAGTACAAGCGTGCCGCGATCTATCTGATCACGGCCGAGCGCATGCTCGCGCACGATGCCCCGGGGCGTATCGAGCTTTACCAACGCTCGCTCGATACGTTCGACGACGGCATCGCACGCTCCGGCGACAACTGCGAGCGCGTCGCCATTCCGTACGGCGACACGCATCTATCCGGACTCCTTGTGAAAGCGAAGAACGCCGACGCGCGCAGTCCGCTGCTCGTGCAGGTCAACGGGCTGGATTCGACCAAGGAAATGAAGTACTTCGTGGGCTTGCCGGCCTGGCTGGCCGCGCGCGGCGTGTCGTCGTTGATTGTCGACCAGCCCGGTACCGGCGAAGCGTTGCGGCTGCACGGCCTGAATGCGGTATACAACTCGGAAGTCTGGGCGAGCAGGATCGTCGACTGGCTCGAAGGCCGGGACGACGTCGATCCGAAGCGGATCGGCATGGAGGGCGTGTCGCTCGGCGGCTACTACTGCCCACGCGCAGTCGCGTTCGAGCCGCGTTTCGCCTGCGGTGTGGTGTGGGGCGCCAACCACGACTGGCGCGACGTCCAGAAAAAACGCCTGCAGCGCGAAGGCAACTTCCCGGTGCCGCACTACTGGAGGCACGTCTGCTGGGTCTGGGGCGCGAAGGATATCGACGACTTCATGCGCATCGCCGAAAACGTGCATCTCGACGGTGTGCTCGATCGTATCAAGGTGCCGTTCCTCGTCACGCATGGTTCGCAGGATTCGCAGATCCCGGTCGCCTGGGCTCACCGCACTTACGAGCAACTCGTGAACAGCCCCAAGCGCGAGCTCAAGATCTTCACCGAGCGCGAAGGCGGCGTCCAGCATTCGAGCTTCGACAACTCGATCAACGCGGGGCACTTCATCGCCGACTGGATCGCCGAAACGCTCGGCGGACGCACCTCGCTCTGACTCATTCACCCATCTCAAGCACGCACATCTCATGAATATCATCGGACCCGATACGCTGGTCTTCGGCGTGGACGACGTCGCCGCCTGCCGCCAATATCTGCTTGACTACGGGCTGCTACCGGTGCGCAGCGACGACACCGGCGGCCGTTTCGAGGCACTCGACGGAACGGGCATCGACATCGCGCGCCGCGACGATCCGGCGTTGCCGCCTGCGCTCGGCACGGCAAGCATGCTGCGCAAGACGATTTACGGCGTCGCCGATGCCGCGACGATCGACGCGATCGCGGCGGAGCTGCGCCGCGACCGAGAAGTGAGCACGCTCGCCGACGGATCGATCGAATCGCTCGACGACATGGGCTTCGCGATCGGCTTCCAGGTGACCAGGCGCCGTTCGCTTGCCTTGGCCGCCGAGCCCGTGAATGCGCCAGGCGCGCCTGCGCAGCGCGCGCCGAATATCGTGGCCGTGAGCGACGATGCGGTGCTGACTCCGCGCACGCTCTCGCACGTCGTCTACTTCGTGCCGGATGCGGCGAAGGCCGAAGCCTTCTATGTGGAGCGTCTCGGCTTTCGCTGCACCGACCGATTCACGGGCGTCGGGCCGTTTCTGCAGCCGGCCGGCACGCTCGACCATCACACGCTGTTCATGATTCAGACGCCGCCTTTCATGAAGGGTTGCGAGCATTTCACGTTCCATATGGGCGGACCGACCGAAGTGCTGCAGGCGGGCACGCGTTTCGTCGCGAAGGGTTACCAGTCGTTTTGGGGGCCGGGGCGTCATCGGTTCGGCTCGAACTGGTTCTGGTATTTCAACAGCCCGCTCGGCTGTCACGTCGAGTACGACGCCGACATGGATCTGCATGACGATGCATGGAACGCGCGCGAGGCGCCCATGGGCGCCGACGCGTCGCAACTGTTCCTGTTCCAGCATCGCGACAAGTGGGCGCCGGGCGGTCCTCCGCCGGGGGCGGCGGCGGCGAAGTCGGATTGACGGCGAGCATCGCTTCGTCATGTCCGAGACATATCCCGATCGCATTCGTCTCGCAAGCGTCGACGATCTGCCCGATCCCGGCGCGCGCGGCTTCGATCCCGATGGGCAGGGGCACGACACGCTTTTTGTCGTGCGGTACGGCGTGCAGGTTCGTGCGTATCGCGATGCATGCCCGCACTTTTTCGGCGAAACGCAGATGGCCTGGCGCAAGGACGCCTACCTGAACGGCGACGGCACCCGCATCGTCTGCCACGCGCACGGTGCGCAGTTCGATATCGCAAGCGGTGAGTGCGTACTCGGCCCGTGCCTCGGTCAGCGGCTGACACCCGTCGAGATCGACGTGACGCACGACGGCACCATCGTGCTGATCGCGACATGACACACCCACACCAGACACAACAAGGAGACACCCAGATGGCAGCCCCTCTTCAACACGTCCTCGTCATAGGCGGCGGTTTTTCCGGTATGGCGACGGCGATCCAGTGCGCGAAGCTCGGCCTCACGGTCGACCTCGTCGAGATCGACCCGGGCTGGCGCTCGTACGGTGCCGGCATCAGCATTGGCGGCCCGACGTTGCGCGCGCTGCGCACGATCGGCGTGCTCGACGCCTTCTTCGAACGCGGCCACGGCGGCGACGGCGTGAATCTGTACACGGCCGGCGGCCAGTCGATCGGCACGCTGCCGACGCCGCGAGTGGCCGGCGAGGACGTTCCTGGCGGCGGCGCGATCATGCGCCCGGTGCTGGCCGATATTCTCGCCAGGGCGACACGCGCCGCAGGCGTGCACGTGAAGCTCGGCTGTACCTTCTCGCGGATCGAGCCTCGCGGCGAACAGGTGGACGTGGCGTTCACGGACGGCACACACGGTACGTACGACCTCGTGGTGGGCGCGGACGGCCTCTACTCGAAAGTGCGCGCTGCGGCGTTTCCCGATGCGCCGAAGCCGCGCTATACGGGCCAGGGCGTGTGGCGCGCCGTGGTGCCGCGACCGGCGGAGATCGCTTGCGCGACGATGTGGCTGGGGCACCGGATCAAGGCGGGTGTCAATCCGGTTTCCCGGGAGGAAATGTACGTCTTCGTCACCGAGGACAGGCCGACCAACGACTACATCGATCCCGCCGAATGGCCGCGCATGCTGTCCGAGTTGCTGGCCATGTTCGACGTGCCGCTGATCCGGTCCATCCGCGCGCAGATCGGCGCCGAATCGCGCGTCAACTACCGTCCGCTGGAAAGCCTGCTGCTGCCGGCGCCCTGGTTCAGCTCACGGGTGGTGCTCGTCGGCGATGCGGTGCACGCGACCACGCCGCATATGGCAGCGGGCGCGGGCATCGGCATCGAGGATGCGATCGTGCTCGCAGAAGAGCTGGGGCGCGGTGTGACGGTGGAAGCTGCGTTGCAGGCATTCCAGGCGCGCCGCTGGGAGCGCTGCCGCATGGTGGTGGAAAACTCCGGGCGTCTTGGCGAGATCGAGATTGGCGGCGGCGACAAAGAGGAACACCGGCGCATCATGCACGAGACGCATATGAGTCTCGCGCGGCCTATCTGACGCAAGCGGAGGCACGATGGAGACGAACCTTTCCCCCACGACGCCGGCAAGTGCCGACCTGTCGATATCGACCGACACGACGCGGCTTGGCGCGTTCGGCACCGTTGCGTTGATGCTCGCGCATTGCGCCGGCATGGTCGATCTGGTGGCCTTGCCGGTTTGGGTCGGCACGTTGATCGGTGCGTATCGGCTCGATCCCCAGAAGGCGGGCCTGCTTGCCACGCTGTTCCTGGCGGGTGCCGTACTGAGCAGCGTCTTTTTCTCGCCGCGCTTGAATCGCCTGCCGGCGCGCGCGATGTCGACCGTCGGCTTCGGCATCGCGGCGGGTGCGTTCGTCGGCATCACGTCCGTGCCGGTTGATCGCTATCTGACGTTGGCGACTCTGCATGCCGTCGCGGGCGTCGCTGTCGGATGCGGCCTGAGCTTCACGCACGGCACGGTTGGACGAAGCCGCAATCCGCATCGCCTGTTCGCGATCTCAGGCCTCGCGCTCGGCATCTTCGCGATCGCGTTTCTCGGCACCGTGCCGGGGCTGATAGCAACGCATGGCGGCCCGATGCTGTTTCACGTTTTTGCGAGCGTGATGGGCGTTGCCGCGATCGCATGCGCGCTCGCGTTTCCGTCGCTTAAAGCGCGCGGCAGCGCGGCAGCCGGCGACGAGCCTCGCTTCGAGCGTGTCGTCTGGTTCGGCATGGCAGGTGTCGGCTGCATGGCGCTGACGCAGTCGATGCTGTTCAGTTTTGTCCAGCGTATCGGCCTCGATCGCGGATTCGGTTTGAGTGCCGTGATCGCGACGCTGATCGCGCTCGGCTTCGTCAACCTGTTTCCCGCTCCCGTCGCGGGACTGCTCGAAACGCGCGTGCCGGGCCGCAAGGTCGTGCAGGCGGGCCCCGTTGTGCAGGCCGCGCTGGCGCTGGTCATCACGCAAAGCGCGGCGTTCGTGCCGTACGCGGCGGCCACCTCGGTCTTTGCTGCCGTGATGATCTTCACCCACACCTTCGCGTTCGGCATGCTGGCGCGCATCGACCGCACCGGCCGCGCCGTGGCCGCGACGCCGGCGATGCTGATGACGGGCGCCGCCATTGGCCCGGTGCTCGGCGGCACGCTCGTCAAGCAGTCCGGCTACGGCAGCCTCGGGTTCGCGGCAGTGCTGATCGCCGCCGCTGCGGCAGTCTGCTTCTCGCGGCTCGATCGCCGTTCCCCATCCCAAGGAGTCTGAACATGAAACCCGTTCGACGGTTCGTCGATCTGTCCATCTATCTCGAGAACGACGTTCTCTCCGATCCGCCGCCGCTCGCGCCGAGGATCAGCTATCAGAAGCACGGCGACACGCTGCCCGAATTCATGGCGATGCTGCCGGGTACAAAACCCGAGGACTATCCCGACGGTGAAGCTGCCGCCGCGGAGTGGGTCACGTTGACGACCCACAGTGGCACGCATCTCGACGCGCCCTGGCATTTCCACTCGACGATGGATGCGAGCCTGGGTGAGGCCCGACCGTCCATCACGATCGATCAGGTGCCGCTGGAATGGTGCTTCCAGCCGGGCGTGAAGCTCGATTTCCGGCACTTTCCGGACGGCTACGTCGCGACGGCGGCCGACGTCGAGGCCGAACTCGCGCGCATCGGCCATGAACTGCAGCCGCTCGATATCGTCGTCGTGAACACGCGGGCCGGATCGCGCTACGGGCACGACGACTACGTCAATGCGGGCTGCGGCATGGGCTACGAAGCGACCATGTACCTGTTGCAGCGTGGCGTGCGCTTGACCGGCACCGATGCATGGAGCTGGGATGCCCCGTTCTCCTACACCGCGAAAAAGATCGCGGAAACGGGCGATACGTCGCTGATTTGGGAAGGGCACAAGGCGGGGCGCGATATCGGCTATTGCCATCTGGAGAAGCTGTACAACCTCACGGCCTTGCCGCCGACCGGCTTCACGATCAGTTGCTTCCCGCACAAGATTCGCGGTGCGTCGGCAGGGTGGACGCGCGCCGTCGCGATTTTCGACGACACCGACGTGGAGGCAGCAGCATGAGCTTTCCAGAGATTCGTCGCGTGGTGACCGGTCACGATGCCGACGGTCGGGCAATCGTCGCATCCGACGGTCCCCTGCCGACCGTGGTGGAAATCGCCGCGATTCCCGGCACCGTATTCCACGAAGTGTGGAGCACATCGTCGAGCCCCGCCCTGGTCGACAATGGCGCCGATCCCACGGTTGGCGCGCTCATGCTACCGCCGCCAAAACAGGGCACCCGTATGCGCTTCGTCGACATTCCACCCGACACGCCGGAATTTCTCGCGCACGGTGCGGTGAAAATGCACGATGCGTTCAGCCAGATCGGCGACGCAGCAGCGTCGACGGTGAAGGCCGGCTCGCCGCATCCGCTGATGCATCGCACCGAGTCGATCGACTACGGCGTGGTGATCGAAGGCGAAATGACCCTGATCCTCGACGATGCCGAAGTCGCACTGGCGCCGGGCAGCGTGGTGATTCAGCGGGGAACCAACCATGCTTGGGCGAATCGCTCGGGCCGTCCATGCCGAATGCTGTTCGTTCTGATCGACGGTGCCTACGATCCGGCGATTGCCGTTGCGCTCGACACGCCCGCACACGGAGGCGCACGATGAAATTCGCCACCTTGCCCGATGGCAGCGCCGATGGCCGCTTGCTGCTCGTGTCGCGCGACCTGCACCATGCCGTCGAAGCTGCACCGATCGCAACGACACTGGCTGATGTGCTTGATCGTTGGGACGCGCTCGCGCCTGGCTTGCAGGCGCGTTACGACGCGTTGAACGCCGGCAGCGTGCCCGAGGCGCGCCCATTCCATACTGCTGCATGCGCTGCGCCCTTGCCGCGCAGTCCGCAGTGGTGCGACGGCTCGGCGTTTCTGAATCACGGCCGCCTGATGGAGCAGGCGTTCAATACTCCGCCGATTCACGAGTTCGATACGGTGCCCGTCATGTACCAGGGCGCCAGCGACGACTTCCTCGGTCCGGCCAGCGACGTGCCCTTGCCTGACGAGGCCGACTGCATCGACTTCGAAGGCGAATTCGGCGTGGTAGTGGGGCGCGTGCCGATGGGCGTATCGGCCGCCGGTGCGCTGCGCTGCATCCGGCTGATCGTACAGCTCAACGACTGGAGCCTGCGGGCGTTCGGCCCGCGCGAAATGAAGACGGGCTTTGGTTTCCTGCAGGCCAAGCCCTCTACGAGCTTTGCACCGGTTGCCGTCACACCCGACGAACTCGGCGAGCACTGGCGCGACGGCCGCGTGCATCTGAGCCTGCACGTCGAATGGAACGACCGCTGGTTCGGTCATCCGCATGGACGCGAGATGAACTTCGGCTTCGGTGAACTCGTCGCGCATGCGGCCCGTACGCGCCGCCTGTCGGCGGGGACGATCGTCGGGTCCGGCACGGTGTCGAATGCCGATCGCAACGCGGGCTCGGCGTGCGTCGCCGAGCGCCGCGTGATCGAAATGATCGACGAAGGGGCCGCGCGCACGCGGTTCATGCGCTTTGGCGACCGGGTCAGGATGACGGCGCGCGATGACGCCGGCAACGCACCGTTCGGCACGATCGATCAACGGGTTGTGCGCGCGCCGCGCGCCGACGACGAGGAGGCTCGGCCATGAGAGTGCTGGTGACCGGGGCGGGCGGATTTGTCGGAACGGCGTTGGTCGAACGGCTGCTGCGCGACGGTATCGCGGAGCCCGGCGATGTGTCGGAACTGTTGTTGGTCGACCGGCAAGCGGAGTGGCCGTACGACGATGCGCGAATCACGGCACGGGTCGGCGATTTCAGCAGCCCGGAGATTCTCGAGCCGCAGCTGTCGAAACCTGTCGACGTCGTCTTTCATCTGGCGAGCATGCCCGGCTCGCAGGCGGAAGCCGAACCGGCCGAGGGCGACCGGGTGAATCTGTCGGGGATGCTGGCGCTGTTCGAGCGCCTGGCGAAGCAAGCGACGGAGCAGGGGCGTGCGGCGCGCGTCGTCTATGCCAGCAGCGTTGCCGTGTTGGGCGAGTCGTTACCCCCGTCCGTGGACGAGCACACCCTGCCGCGCCCGACGATGAGCTACGGCGTGCATAAGCTGGTTGGCGAGCTGATCCTTGCCGACTGGACCCGACGCGGCAAGCTGGATGGCCGTGCGTTGCGTCTGCCGGGCATCGTGGCTCGTCCGGCGCTTGCTGCGGGACATGGGTCCGCGTTCATGAGCCAGATCTTCCGCGCGGCGCAGAGCGGCCAGTCATATACATGTCCCGTTTCGCCCTCGGCCACCGTGTGGTGGATGTCCCGCAGATGCTGTATCGACAACCTGCTGCACGCCGGACGCATGTCCGCAGAGGGGTTGCACGTCGGCCGAGTCTGGACGCCCCCGGTGCTGCATCTGTCGGTTCAAGAGATCGTCGATGCGTTGGTCCGGCGGTTCGGCTCGTTCGACATCGACTACGCGCCGGTGGAGCGGATCGAGCGGCTATTCGGACGACAACCGCTGCTGACTGACCGCCGTGCCGTCGAGGCGGGATTTCGGCACGACGGCACGATCGACGCGCTCGTCACCCATGCGTTCGAGCGCACGTGAATTCCGGCACGAATCTCGTGATCGTGATCCGTTCAGTTTCAGCCATCGCAGCCTCCGGCGCGGACACCTGGCCGCCGGACAGCGTGCGCGGCCTGAAAGGGGCGGCGGAATTTGTTCGTATGGAAAAATGAAGCGGGCAATCATGGCGGAATAATCTGCAAGCCATTGATTTCATTCATGGTATGCCGCTCGTCTTCATTGACGAACGATAGCCGGCCACGCGTGCGTCACGCGTTCGTGTCGACCCAGAGGCGGCCCCAGCGGGACGCGTAGGCCAGCGCGTGCTCTTCCTCGAAGAAGAAATCGATCGCGTCGAACGAAACGGCGCGCGGCGACGGGCCGCCGCTCGCTTTCTCGATCGTCAGGTTGGCGGCGAACAGCCCGTTCGGCAACCGGGCGGCAGCGGGGGCGACTTCGTAGCCCTTGTAGCGGATCGTACGGTTCATGGCGTGCGCGGAGAAAGTTCGGAGGTTCAGCGTACGAAAACCCGCCCGCGGCGTGAACCAATCTTTCGGCCAATGCAAATCACGCGGCGGGCCGAATTCTTATCGGTGCGGGGAAAGGGCGGCAGGGAGCGGCGTCGACGGACACGGCGCGTGGCCGCGCGTCCGAATGCGCGCCGCCCGCGCCGACGAATGGAATCGTCCGGGCGCGGGCGGCGGAAGGCAGGAAAATTACTGGTTGGCGATCTTCAGCACGGGTGCGAGCGCATCGACCGATGCCGCATGCGAGGCCGCGCGATGCGAGGCGAACGCGAGCGCGAACTCGGCCGCCTGCGTGCCGACCGTCTCGAGCTGCGTGACCACCTTCGGATCCGAGCAGCTGTCGGCGCTGTCGAAGCGCGTTTCGAGCGTGTTCACGGTGGCGCCGAACGGCGTCGGCCAGCCGCGCAGCGCGTGCACGATCGAACGCAGCGACGTCAGCACGGTGCCGGCCGCCTGCCAGCCGTAGGCCGTGACGATCAGGCCGACCGCACGACCGTCGAGATACGGGCGATCGTCCGCGCGCAGTTCCTCGAGCGTGTCGAGTGCGTTCTTCACGAGGCCGGAAACGCCGCCGTGATAGCCGGGCGTCGCGATGATGATCGCGTCGGCCTGGCGCACGGCGTCGATCAGTTCGCGCTGCGCGTCGGTCAGCGTTTTGTGTTCGGGCGCGTAGTGCGGCAGCGTATGCAGGAACGGGCCGTCGAACAGCCGCGTGCGCGCGCCGGCCGCTTGCGCGCCGCGCAACGCGAACGACAGTGCGCGTTCGGTCGACGACGCTGCGCGGGTGGTACCGCCAATGCCGACGACGAACGGGCGGCGGTGTTGATCGAATGCAGTCAAGGGGCGCTCCTTGGGGATGGCTTGCCCGGCTAAGCACAGGCTTAAAACCAGATGGTAACGACCCCGCCGCCACTCTGAAAACGACTTTTCGTTCTATCGATATGCCGCGCGGCAGGGGCAATCGTGTGCGAGGCCGCCCAGATCGATAGCAGAAATGCTTGGTTGGGACGGCGCGCCGTGGTCGATAAGATGGATCCGTCTCCTCCATGATGTCTCTACTGACATGGGTTGGCCCCGCCGCGCGGATGCAGGCGGGGCTTTTTTTCGTCCCGGTCAGAAAAAAGGGGCGCGATGCGTCGGGCCGTTGCCCGTCGCCTCTTACCTATTACTCGAACACCGGCCGGAAGAAGCTGCGCTCGTAGCTGACGATGCAGCGTGTTTCCTCCGCGTAGCGGAACGCGGCCTGGCAGGCCGGGTCGGCCATCGAGCGTTCGCGGTAACGCTCGTATTCGGCGAGGCTCGGGAACGAGAACATCGCGAGCGCGATGTTGTTCGCCCCTTCGGACGGCAGGAAGTAGCCGTGATGCGTGCCGCCGAATTTTTCGACGAGCGGGATCCACATCTTGCCGTAGGTTTCGAACTGATCGAGCTTGTACGGATCGATGACGTAGCGAAGGTGGCAGGTGATCATGAGCGCGCTCGGGGAGGGATGGAACCCGCGAGTCTGGAGGGCGTCGCCGCATGTGTCAACGGCACATGCCAACGCGTGATCCGGCCACCGGATGCATTGCTTGCGCAAACAACGATCGGCGTTCCGTCATGCGATCGCCACGACGCACGCGAAGCCACGGCGCGCACTGTCGCAACCCTCTCTCCCGCACGCATTTCTCCAAACTTTTACGACATTTTTTCTTGCGAGGGCGGCTGGCGCGCTCATAGACTTCGGGCATCCCAACCACGGAGCAAGGCAATGTCGATACCCTGGAACGCGATCGCCGAACACACTCCCGCCGCGCCGCCTTCCGTGTGCGCCGATCGGGTGATCGTGCGGCGTTTCGATCCGGCCTTCGACAGCTATGCCCAACTCACGCCGATGCTGCATCGCGCGTTCGCGCGGCTCGGCGCGATGGGACTGAACTGCACGTGCGTCGACCAGAGCGAGGACGTCACGCGCCGCCGCGCGGAAGCGGGCGAGTGCTACGTCGCCGTGTGCGGCGGGCGCGTGATCGGCACGGCCACGCTGTATGCGACCGATCCGTCGTCGGCGTGCTCGCTGTACCGGCGCGAAGGCGTCGCGAGCGTGCGGCAGGTTGCAGTCGATCCCGATTGCCAGAGCCGCGGGATCGGCGCGTTGCTGCTCGCGTTCGCCGAACAGTGGGCTGCGTTGCGCGGCTATACGCTGCTCGCCCTCGACACGCCGCATCCCGCTTCGCACCTGCTTGCGTTCTACGGCGCACAGGGTTTCGACGTCGTCGACGTAATGCGCTTCGACGGCAAGCGCTACGACAGCGCGATCCTCTGCAAGCGGCCCGTCGCGCAGATGGCGCGCCGCGTGTCGCCGGCGTCGCGCATGGCCGCGCGCGTGGCGGCCGTGCGGCGTCTTGCGTATGCGTTGCCGTCGCGCATGGTCGCCGTGGCCCGGCGCGGCCAGCACGTGCGCCGTGGCGCAGGCTGGGCGGCACGACGCGCGGCCGGTGCCGCGAGTTGCCGCTCGTCGCCGTGGCGCCCGCGTCAGCACGGGCGCTACACGTTCGGCTGAACGCCGCGCCCCGGTTCGTTTTCCTGCTTTGCCGCGTAAGCGTCGCATGAGCGGAGTGTGGCGCTCCCGCTCGTGTACGGCCCTCGAGACACCCCCGCCGCGCCGCGGCGAAACGGACGTTTACGCGCTTTTTATACCCTGACGCGATCCTTTGCCGCGATCTTCACGCGAACCTTCATAAGATGGTTGCGTGGAAACGGAAGCCGTACGCGACAACCCGCGTCGGTAGCCGGCTCGCCTGACCGATGCCGGCTGCCGAT
Source organism: Burkholderia sp. AU33803 (assembly GCF_002223095.1). Lineage (NCBI taxonomy): Bacteria > Pseudomonadati > Pseudomonadota > Betaproteobacteria > Burkholderiales > Burkholderiaceae > Burkholderia > Burkholderia sp. AU33803. Next base: position 2,616,210 of record NZ_NKFJ01000006.1, on the reverse strand, counting down.
GCGCGGGCGCGCCGGCAAAAGGAAACCGCCATGTCTCTCTCACCCATGACAGGCCCGCGCCCCGCGCAGCCGGGCCATCCGCGCACGGCCGTACGCTCGATGTTCGACCCCGCGCTCGTGCGCCCGGCGATCGCCGATTCGTTCCGCAAACTCACGCCGCGCACGCAGTTCCGCAACCCCGTGATGTTCTGCGTGTACGTCGGCAGCATCCTGACGACGATCCTGTGGATCGCCGCGCTGTTCGGCCAGGCCGAAGCCCCCGCCGGCTTCATCGTCGCGATCGCGCTGTGGCTGTGGTTCACCGTGCTGTTCGCGAACTTCGCCGAAGCGCTCGCCGAAGGGCGCTCGAAAGCGCAGGCCGCGTCGCTGCGCAGTGCGAAACACAACGTGGTCGCGAAAAAGCTCGCGGCGCCGCGTGCGAAGTCGGTCGTCGAAGTGATGGCGTCGACCGACCTGCGCAAGGGCGACGTCGTGCTCGTCGAAACCGGCGACACGATCCCGGCCGACGGCGACGTGATCGAAGGCGTCGCGTCGGTCGATGAATCGGCGATCACCGGCGAATCCGCGCCGGTGATCCGCGAGGCGGGCGGCGACTTCTCGTCGGTGACGGGCGGCACGCGCGTGCTGTCCGACTGGATCGTCGTGCGCGTCGCCGTCAATCCGGGCGAGGCGTTCCTCGACCGGATGATCGCGATGGTCGAAGGGGCGAAGCGCAAGAAGACGCCGAACGAGATCGCGCTGACGATCCTGCTCGTTGCCTTGACGATCGTGATGCTGCTCGCCACCGCCACGTTGCTGCCGTTCTCGACGTTCGCGGTCGAAGCGATGAAGGCCGGCCACGTGGTGACGATCACTGCCCTGGTGGCGCTGCTCGTGTGCCTGATCCCGACGACGATCGGCGGCCTGTTGTCCGCGATCGGCGTGGCCGGGATGAGCCGGATGATGCAGGCCAACGTGATCGCGACGTCGGGCCGCGCGGTGGAAGCCGCCGGAGACGTCGACGTGCTGCTGCTCGACAAGACCGGCACGATCACGCTCGGCAACCGCCAGGCGTCGGCGTTCGTACCCGCGCCGTTCGTGACCGAGGAAGCGCTGGCCGATGCCGCGCAACTGTCGTCGCTCGCCGACGAAACGCCGGAAGGCCGCAGCATCGTCGTGCTCGCGAAACAGCGCTTCAACCTGCGCGAGCGCGACATGCAGGCGCTGCATCCGGTGTTCCTGTCGTTCAGCGCACAGACGCGGATGAGCGGCGTCGACCTGTTCCCCACGGGGACGTCCTCCGGGGCGCCGGGGCGCGAGATCCGCAAAGGCGCGGCGGACGCGATCAAGCATTACGTCGAGTCCCACGGCGGTCATGTCACGCGCGAAGTCGACGCGGTCGTGACCGACATCGCGCGTCGCGGCAGCACGCCGCTCGCGGTGGCGGAGCGCGTCGACGGCCTTGTCCGCGTGCTCGGCGTGATCGAGCTGAAGGACATCGTGAAGGGCGGCATCAAGGAGCGCTTCGCGGAACTGCGCAAGATGGGCATCAAGACCGTGATGGTGACGGGCGACAACCGGCTGACGGCCGCGGCGATCGCGGCGGAAGCGGGCGTCGACGACTTCCTCGCGGAAGCGACGCCGGAAACCAAGCTCGCGACGATCCGCGAGCATCAGGCGGCGGGCCGTCTGGTTGCAATGACGGGCGACGGCACCAACGACGCGCCGGCGCTCGCGCAGGCCGACGTGGCCGTGGCGATGAACACCGGCACGCAGGCGGCGAAGGAAGCCGGCAACATGGTCGACCTCGACTCGAACCCGACGAAGCTGATCGAGATCGTCGAGATCGGCAAGCAGATGCTGATGACGCGCGGTTCGCTGACGACGTTCTCGATCGCGAACGACGTCGCGAAGTATTTCGCGATCATCCCGGCCGCGTTCGCGACAACGTATCCGCAACTGCGCGTGTTCGACGTGATGCACCTCGCGTCGCCGGCGTCGGCGATCCTGTCGGCGGTGATCTTCAACGCGCTGATCATCGTCGCGCTGATCCCGCTCGCGCTGAAGGGCGTGCGCTATCGCCCGCTCGGCGCCGCGCCGCTGCTGCGCCGGAACCTGCTGCTGTATGGGCTCGGCGGCGTACTGTTGCCGTTCCCGTTCATCAAGCTGATCGACATGGTGCTGGTGGCATGCGGATGGGCCTGAGCATGGGCGCGCATCACGCACCGGACGAAGGCGCTGCCGGATGAGCGAACCGGGCATCGTCATCGTGATCGTCGACGAAGACAGGCTCATCCGGCGTTTCGTCCGTGTCGCGCTGAAGGCCGAACACATGCATGTCTTCGAGGCCGCGACCGGTGCGGCGGGCGTGGCGGCCGTCGGCGTGCGACGTCCCGACCTGATCGTCGCGGACACGAACCTGCGCGATCTCGGCGGCACCGACCTGATCCGTGCACTGCGCGCGTGCTCGGCCGCACCGCTGATCGTGCTGTCGGCGCTGAGCGCGGAACGCGACAAGGTGGCCGCGCTCGATGCGGGCGCGGACGATTACGTGACCAAGCCGTTCGGCGCCGCCGAGCTGATCGCGCGGATGCGTGCGCACCTGCGGCGGCAAGCGGGCGGCGGGCGCATCGATGCGGTGTGCGTGCGCTTCGGCGACGTGACCGTCGATCTCGGCGATCGCCAGGTGCTGCGCGGCGGGGCGCGCGTGCATCTGAGCCCGATCGAATTCCGGCTGCTGGCCGCGCTCGCGCATCACGCGGGCCGGCTACTGACGCACGACCGCCTGCTGAGCGAGGTGTGGGGCGCGGCGCACGGCAAGGATGAGCACGACCTGCGCGTGTATGTCGGCCATCTGCGGCGCAAGCTGGAATGCGACCCGCGGCGGCCCGCGTACATCGTCACGGAGACGGGCGCCGGCTACCGGCTCGACGGTGCGCGGTAGCGCCGCGCTCAGGGGTTCGCGGCCGTCCGCAGCGCGTCGCTTGCCGCGCCGTTCGAACGGCGCAGCTGCGCATCGAATTGCTGCACGCGCAGCGCGACCCGCTGCGCATAGCGCCTCGTACCGCCGTTGTAGCGCACGAGCGCGGTTTCGACGTCGCCGTCCGCATCGTCGAGATAGCCGCGGAAGATCGCCGCGCCGATCCGCACGTTGGTGGCCGGATCGGAGAGATCCTTCACATGCGCGACGAGATCGCGATGGGCGGTGGGCATCACCTGCATCGACCCGCGCGCGCCGGCGACACTGACCGCGTGGCGATCGAAGCCCGACTCGACCGCGATGATCGCGAGCAGCAGCGCCGGTGCGAGCCCATAGCGATCCGATTCGGTCTGCACCGCGCGCGCGATCGTGCGCGCGTCGGCGTATGCGACGTGAAAGCGGTTGCGCAGCGCGGTGACGATCGTGTCGAGCGTCGGGGGAAGCGAGGGTTCGGGCGTGCTGGCGGCGCTGATCGGCGCTGCGGGCGTGTCGTCGGCATGCGCGGGCCATGCGATCGACAGCGGCAGCACGAGCGGGAAGAGCAGCAAAAGCCGCTTCAGCCGCAGGGCCGGGCGCACGCGCGTGCGCGGCGCCGGCCGGTCATACGATGGATAGGTTTCCTGCATGTCGTCGCATCGTGGTTCCGATGCGACGACTGTACGCAGTTATGCATTGCGACCGTCGAAAGAAACCGGCACGCGAGATAAACGGCGCGTAAAGACGGGCGGACGGGCGGTGCGCATGGCTGCGCGGCGTCAACCGTCGCGGCCGTGCGTGTCGCCGCCGCCTCTCGCGAGGCGCCACGCAATCGTGCCGAGCACGCTGACCGCGACGACCAGCGCGCCCCACAGCACGTAGCGGCGCGGGGCATCCGGATCGGCGGCCGGCGCCGGCGCGACCGCCGACACCGGCAACGCCGCGCCGACCCGCGCGGGCCGCACTTCGGGCGCCATGCCCACCAGCAATGCGTCGCGGCTCACGGCCGACGATACAAGCGACGCGTCGCCGACGCCGAGCGTAAACGGCGGCGCGCCGCGCGCGACGAACGTCAGCGCGGCCGGATGCCAGCCGATCGCGACGGCCGGCTGGCCGCCGCCGAATCCGCCGTTGCGCATGTCGACGACGATCCGCCACGCGCGATCCGTATTCGCCGCGAATTCGAGCGGCGGATTGCGCTGTTCGCCGGCCTTGCCCTGCAGCCGGAACAGCACGGCGCCCGCGACGTCACGCCACGGCGCCTGCGCGTCGGCGCGGCTCTGCAGCGTCGCGCGCGCGACGGTGTTCGGCTGCGGCAGGTCGATGCGCACGCGGTCGACCGGATAGGCGCCGTCGGTGTCGAACAGGTATTCGCCGGGGGCACCGCCGGCCCGCACGCGCACCGCGTCGCGCCATTGGCGCGGCACGGACGCGGTGTCGGTCCCGCGTGCATCGCGCGGGTGCGTCTCGACGTCGATCGACGCGATCGCGGGCGCACCGTCGAGCCAGTCGAGCCGCAGGTAGCGCGGCGCCGCGCCTTCGAGTGCGATCCGTTCCTGCACCAGCATCGCGTCGCCGTGGCCCACCTTCAGCAGTTGCGTGCTGCCGAGCGATCGCCAGCTGCGCAGGTCGTCGCTGGCTTCGACGGTGACACGCCCCTGGTAGCTGTCGTCGCGCACGTGCACGAGCAGCGCGTCGATCTCGCCGTCCGCATGCGACAGGTCGACGAGATCCGCGCCGTGCTCCGCGCGCACCGGTGCGGCGACGCCCGCGCGCAGCGCGCCGTCGGGGCCGACCGTCACGCCGAGCGGCGCGTTGCCCTTGTCGGCGCGGGCGGGCGGCAGTGCAAACCAGTGCACGGGTGTGCGCTTCGGCGGGACGGTGGGCGCGGCCGCCGCGGGGGCATCGAGCGAATACGGCACCGGCTCGCCTGCGCCGTTGAAGATGCGCACGTCACCGAGGTCGTCGCGCCGGCTCGCCGCATAGACGGGCTGCGGCACGGTGAGCTGGTAATACGCGGCGGCGCCGTCGAGGTCGAGCGAGAAGCGCTGCGCGACGCGCCCGTCGGCCGCCGCGAACGATGCGAGCACGCTCAGTCCGAGCAGGGCGGCGAGTCGCTTCATGCGTGGTCGTCCTGTTGCGCGGCGGCCTTCGGCGGCAGCGGCGAGAAATACCCGATCAACAGCAGCAGCACGCCGATGCCGATGAACGACACGATGCGCTCGATGCCGGACACGTGCGACAGGTCGAACAGGAACAGCTTGACGACCGTGAGCGCGAGCAGCGCGGCGCCGACGAACCACAGCGGACGCAGCCCGCGGCGCGTGGCCCAGATCGTGATGGCGAGCGCGCAGAGCGTCCAGTACACGGACACCGACGCCTGCACCAGTGTCGATTCCGCCATCGCGCCGAGTTCGTACGGCACGCCGGCCCAATGATGCAGCGTGCGCAGCAGGATCGCGTTCAGCCACAGGAACGCGGTCGCGCCGGCCGCGCTCAGCAGCTCGACGCGATACTTGTCGAACGACCAGCCGAGCTTGCGGGCGCGCACGAACCACGACGCGGCGAGCGCATAGACCACCGCGAGCACGAGGTCGAGCGGGTTGAAGAGCGGCACGCGCGCCCAGCTTTCGCCGTCCTGCGTGAAGTTCGCGTAGAAGGTCCACACCCACATCACGACGATCAGCGGCAGCGACGCGAGCGCGCACATGCGGGCGATGCCGTCGCGACGCGTCAGCCACATCCCGGCGAACGCGAACAGGCTCCAGCCGACCATGAACACCTGCTGGATGCCGAACGACGACAGCACGGTGTCGATGTCGTAGGCCAGGTGGAAGCGCTGATGCAGCGTGCGCAGCATCAGTGCGTTGAACCACAGGAACACGGTCGCGATGGCCGCATAGTCGACGACGCGCGGATGCCACGCGATACCGAGCGTCCGCAGGCGGCGCAGCCACACGGCGAACGCGACGAACACGAGGAACTGCGCGATGTCGAGCGGGTTGAGCAGCGGCAGCCAGAAGAGCGGCGCCGCGTTGCCGTCGCTGATCACGCTGGCGATGCTCCACAGCCACAGCAACGCCGCGAGCGGCGCCGCGCCCCACACCTGGTACGCGCGCGGAAACGCCGCGACGGGCCAGCGCAGCCGCGAGCCGGGGCCGGACACCAGCAGGAGCAGCGCACCGAGGCCATAGGCCCACGCGCTCCAGCTCCACGCGCCTTCGGGCACGTACGCACGCAGGCGCCAGAAGCCTTCGAGCGACAGCAGCCCGCATACGGTCCAGAACATCAGCGTATGCAGCGGCGCGATGATGCCTGCGGAGAGAGATGGCGCGACGCCGCGCGCCGAGCCCGGTGCGGAATCGACGCCTGCGGTGCCGCGCGACTGACGCCACAGCAGCGCAAGGCCTGCGCCGACGGCGATGGGCCACGCGAATGCGCCCATCCCCGACAGCGGCGCTTCGTGCACATCGAACGCACGCAGCGCGAGCAGCGCCAGCACCGGCGTCAGCGCGAGCGCCGGCCATTCGGCGAGCGGCCACGCCAGCCGGCGGCGCGCGACGTGCGCGAGCCACGCGGTGCCGGCCGCGAACAGTGCGGTCGTATCGACGACGAAGCGGTCGGCATGCAGGTCGACGTGACGGCTCGCGTAGACGAGGATCTCGTGCAGGCCGCCGCTCACCCACCACAGCAGCCCCCATGCGGCGGCCGCGGCGCCGATCTCGGGCATCCAAGCATGCCACGTGCGCGCTTCGCTGCGCCCGTGCAGCCACCAGCCGGTGAACAGGCCCGCGAGCGCGATCAGCAGCATCGCGATGTAGGGGCTGTTGAGCACCGGCAGCGCGGTGGCGTCGGCCGGCCCGAGCAGGCTCGTGAAGAACGCGCCGGCCGCGGCGACCTGCATCAGCAGCCCGAAACCGAAGCGCAGCATGCGTTTCTCGCGCACGCCGAGCCAGACGACGGCCGCGCCTTCGATCGCCCATGCGGCGCTGGTCGTCGGACCGGAGAACGCGAGCGGCACGGCCAGCGTCGCGAAGATCACCGCGAGCGCGAGCGTGGATTCGAACAGCAGCGCGAGGCGGTCGCGGCGCCGCGCGAGCCACGCGGTGACCACGACGTAGAACGCCGACAGCGCGACGGCGCTCCACGCGAGCCCGAACGGCATGTCCTTCACGAGCGACGCCTGCAGCGCGGTCGCGACGATCGGCGTGCCGAACACGAGCGTGCCGTCCACGTAGTGCCGCAGCGCGAGCTCGCGCTTCACCGCGTACAGCAGCGCGATGCCGACGTACATCAGGAAGAACAGGACGAGGAACGGCTCGGTGCTCGCGAACAGCGCGGGGCGGTAGGCCGTCACGCCCCATGCCGAGCCGATCGTGAACGTGAAGACGAAGCCGAGCAGGTTCAGCGGACGCCAGGCCTTGAACCAGGCGATCGCGAAGATGCCCGCGTTCAGCAGCGCGTAGTAGCTGAACAGCGCGACATGGTTGCCCTGGCCGGTCGACAGCAGCACCGGCGCGAGAAAGCCGCCCGCGGTGCCCATGAACGCGAGCGGCAGCGCGTTCTGCCGCACCGCGAGGAACGCGCTCAGCGCGCACACGGCCACCATCAGCGGGAACGCGGCGCCGACGGGCAGCAACGCGTAAAGCTTGGTCGCGGCGAAGATCGTCAGGTACAGGATGCCGACGCCGCCGCCCTGCAGCACGAGCCCGTACGCCGCACGGCGCGCGCGCACGCGCCAGCCGATCGCGAGCAGCGCGGCCGCGGCCAGCGCGGTGCCGGCGAGGCGGAATTCGATCGGCAGCATGTTGTTGTCGGCCGCGTACTTGAGCAGGAACGCGACGCCGAAGAACAGCACGATGATCCCGACGCGCACGACCGTGTTGCCGCCGAGCAGCCAGTCGCGCGCGGCGCGCAATGCACGCTCGACGAGGTCGGGTTCGCGCGGTTTGGGCGGCGCGGGGGGCGCCGACGGTGCGGGCGCCGGGGCGGCAGGTGTTGCGCTCGCGCGGATCGCGGCGGCCGGTGTCGGTGCCGGTGCCGGCGTGACGGCGCGCACGGGGCTGGGAGCCGGTGCCGAGGCGGACGCCGGTGCGTCCGCGCGTGCGGCGGCCGGCTGGGCAGGCGCGCGCGGCGGCAGGGCGGCCGAAGGCGGGAAGGATGCGGATGGGGTTGCCGAGGCAGAGGCAGAGGCGGCCCCCGTGGACGTGTACGCGGTCGCGTCAGTCGCGGCCGAGCCGGCCTTCGCGCCGGCCAGCTGGCCGCGCAGCGATGCGACTTCGCGCGTCAGCGTCTCGACGGTCGCCTCGAGGCGCGCGACGCGCTCGGCCAGTGGCACCGGCGGCTGGGCGGGCGGTGCCTGCATCGCTGACGCGCCGGGGGCCGTGCCCTTGTTCTTGCGTTTGCGCTGTTGCAGCGTGTTGTCGAGGCAGAATCCGATCGCGGCGCCGAGCACTGCGCCGGTGATGGCGGAGAAATCCCCGATCAATGCGGCAATCCCGCCCACGATGAAGCCGATTGCGGTAAAAGCCCAGTTCATCTCGCCTTGCTCCCTCTCTCGTATCGTTATCGGCCTGCGATCGGATGTTTGCCCGTCGAGGCGGTGTCGGCATGGCCGGCAGGCGAACCGGCATGCGCTGCTGACCACGGTGGCCGCGTGGCGGCCTGCGTCGCGATCAGCGTATTGGCGGGCAATGTATCACAGCGGCCGTTGGGGATTTTCCGGGTTGGCGCGGTATCGCGGCGTGCACCGTCCGGTGTCGCCGCGCGCCTTTTTTGCACGGTCATGCTTTTTATTGGGGGAGACGATGCGCTTTCGTCTGAGCAGATCGACGCATGATCGGACGTGAAATTGTCGTAAAGCGACGCGTGCCGGATGCGAATTGGCGCAAGGCGCGACGCGATATGCGCCGCGCTGCTGCGCACAAGTCCGACGCGCGATGCCCGTCGTTGCTGGCCGTGCGCGTATTGCGCCGCCGCAATCGGGTGCCTCCGCGTGCCGCGGCCCGCCCGGCGGGGCTGGCAGCCGTGTCGTATTTGCGCAAGCGTTTGTCGTAATTCGTCGGCAGGTCGGGGTTTTTTCTGGCAACTATGTAGGCACGCTAAGACAAGCGCGAGTCCCCGCTACACGAGGAGAAGGTTTCGATGGATGCCCCCAAGGTCGTGGTCGAAGGTCTGTGCAAGGTGTTTGGAAGCAACCCGCAGCAGGCGCTCGACATGCTCGCCGCCGGCGCGACGAAGGACGAGGTGCTCAAGCGCACCGGCCAGGTCGTCGGCGTGCACAACGTCTCCTTCGATGTGCAGGAAGGCGAAATTTTCGTGCTGATGGGCCTGTCGGGCTCCGGCAAGTCCACGCTGATCCGCCTCGTGAACCGGCTGGTCGATCCCAGCGCCGGCAAGGTGATGATCGACGGGCTCGACGTCGCGTCGGCGCGCCGCTCGGCGCTGACCGCGCTGCGCCGCAAGGACATGAGCATGGTGTTCCAGTCGTTCGCGCTGATGCCGCACCGCACCGTCGTGTCGAATGCCGCGTTCGGACTCGAAGTCGGGGGGATGGGCAAGAAGGAGCGCGAGCGCCGCGCGATGGAAGTGCTCGAGCAGGTCGGCCTCGCCCCGTTCTCGCACAAGCTGCCGTCCGAGCTGTCGGGCGGCATGCAGCAGCGCGTCGGCCTTGCCCGCGCGCTGGCCGTGAACCCGTCGCTGATGATCATGGACGAGGCGTTCTCCGCGCTCGATCCACTCAAGCGCCGGGAAATGCAGGATGTGCTGCTGCAACTGCAGAAGGAACAACGCCGCACGATCATGTTCGTGTCGCACGATCTGGAAGAAGCGCTGCGCATCGGCAACCGCATCGCGATCATGGAGGGTGGCCGGCTCGTGCAGGTCGGCACGCCGCAGGACATCATCGCGAACCCGGCCGACGATTACGTGCGCGCGTTCTTCGACGGCATCGACACCAGCCGCTACCTGACCGCCGGCGACCTGATGCAGACGGGCGCCGTGCCGATCGTGTCGAAGTGCGATGCCGCGAACGTCGCGGCGACGCTGAACGGCAGTGCCGACTATGCGTTCGTGCTCGATGCGCAACGCAAGATCCGCGGCTTCGTCACGCGCGAAGCGATCGGTCAGGCGACGCCGTTCGTGAGCCCGATCGAATCCATCCGGCGCGACGCGTCGCTCGAACATGTCGTCGCGCGTGTGGTCGCGAGCCCGAATGCGCTGCCGGTCGTCGACGACGACGGCTGCTACTGCGGCTCGGTCGATCGTGCGCTCATCCTGAAAGCCATCACGCGTTCGCGAGGTTCCCATGTCTGAAATGATTCCGCTCGGTACCTGGGTCGACCAGTCCGTTCACTACCTGCTCGACCACGACGCCAAGACGTTCGACACGATCGGCCAGGCGATCGAAGGGCTCGCGGCATTCGTCGAGCACGGCCTGCAGGCGATCCCGATGTGGCTGATGATGGCCATCTTCATCGGCGTCGGGCTGTGGCGGGTGGGCTGGCGCTTCGCGCTGTTCACGACGCTATCGCTGCTGCTGATCTTCGCGACGGGCTTCTGGGACCAGACGGTCATCACGCTCGGCCTCACGCTGTCGTCGACGATCATCAGCCTCGTGCTCGGGATCCCGCTCGGCATCTGGGCCGCGAAGAGCAAGTGGGTCGCCGCGATCGTGCGCCCGATCCTCGACCTGATGCAGACGATGCCGGCCTTCGTCTACCTGATTCCGGCCGCGATGCTGTTCGGTCTCGGCCGCGTGCCGGGGATCCTGTCGACGGTGATCTTCGCGATGCCGCCGGCGGTGCGCCTGACGAGCCTCGGGATCCGCCACGTGAACCGCGAGATCGTCGAAGCCGGCCAGGCCTTCGGCTGCACGCCGTGGCAGCTGCTGTACAAGGTGCAGTTCCCGAATGCGCTGCCGTCGATCATGCAGGGCGTGAACCAGACGATCATGATGGCGCTGTCGATGGTGATCATCGCGTCGATGGTGGGTGCGGGCGGCCTGGGCAACGACGTGCTCGCCAGTATCCAGCGCCTCGACATCGGCCTCGGTTTCGAAAGCGGTCTGTCGGTCGTGCTGCTCGCGATCATTCTCGACCGCATCACCGAAAGCTTCGGCCGTGCGCCGGGCACCGTGAAGGCGCCGCTGTTCTCGGGTCTCAAGCAGCTGTTTCGCGTGAAGGCCTCGCCCGCGCAGGCTTGACCTCCGGCGGCCGGAACCCTCCGGCCGCTCATCCTGAACATAGATGATGGCCTCCGCGGTTTCGGCCGCGGGGCTGGCCCCCTGCAACCTCCTCGACAGGAGACCGATGTGACGTCCGCCGTCGCTGTCGCGCCCGCAGCCTGCGTTTCACCGGTTTCATCGCTCGCCCATTTCGGCTTCCTGACGCTGCCGAACTTTTCGATGATCGCGTTCTCGAGCGCCGTCGAAGTGCTTCGGATGGCGAACTACGTCGGGCGCGCCGATCACTACCAGTGGTCGATCTATTCGCTCGACGGCAGCCCGGTTCACGCCAGCAACGGCATCGCGGTACGGCCCACGCAGGCGCTCGACTACACGAACCTGCCCGACGTGATGATCGTGTGCGGCGGCATCCGCATCCGCGACGTGGTCGACGAAGGCGCGCGCGATACGCTCGCGGCGCTCGCCGAACGTGGCCTGCCGCTCGGCGGCATCTGCACGGGCGCGTATGCGCTGATGTCGAGCGGGCTGCTCGACGGGTATCGCTGCACCGTCCACTGGGAGAACCTGTCCGCGCTGCATGCCGAGTTTCCGCAAGTGGGTTTCGCCGACGAACTGTTCGTCGTCGATCGCGACCGGCTGACCTGCACCGGCGGCACCGCGCCGCTCGACCTGATGCTGAACCTCGTGGGGATGCGCTTCGGCCAGCAGCTGGCCGCGCAGGTATCCGAACAGTTCATCCTGGAGCGCATCCGCAGCTCGACCGACACGCAGCCGATTCCGGTCGATGCACGCGTCGGCTTCTCGCGCGCGGAGCTGATCGAGGTCGTTCGGCTGATGGAGGCGAATATCGAGGAGCCGCTGTCGCTCGAGGAGCTCGCGCGGCTCGTGCGGCTGTCGCAGCGGCACCTGCAGCGCATGTTCAAGGTGTACCTGAACGTGTCGCCGACCCACTATTACCTGACGCTGCGCCTGAAGCGCGCACGCGACCTGCTGCGTACGACCGACGCGTCGATCGCACGCGTGACGACGGTCTGCGGCTTTCATTCGCCGTGCCATTTCAGCAAGGCCTACCGTGCGCAGTTCGGCCACGCGCCGAGCTACGAGCGCCGGTTGCCGGGGCGCTGACCGAACCCATGGTCCGCGACGCCGCCGGGATCGCGGCGCGCGGCTTCAATAAACGATCCCGCATTCAAGCAAACGACATCACTTTGAGGAGAAGCAAGATGAAGCGCCTATTGATCGCAGCGGTGTGCGGGATCGGGATAACCGCGCCGATGTCGGCCGTGTATGCGGCCGATCCGCCCGTGTGCAAGAACGTGCGCTTCGCGGACGTCGGCTGGTCCGACATCGCGGCGACCACGGGCCTCGCGTCGACGATGCTGCAGGGGCTCGGCTACAGCCCGACGAAGACGATCGCGTCGGTGCCGATCACGTTCGCCGGCATCAAGAGCAAGCAGATCGACGTGTTCCTCGGCTACTGGTCGCCGACGATGGACCCGATCATCCAGCCGTTCACGAAGGCCGGCCAGATCAAGGTGCTGTCGACGCCGAACCTGACCGGCGCGAAATACACGCTCGCGGTGCCCGACTACGTGTACCAGGGCGGCCTGAAGTCGTTCGCGGACATTCAAAAGTACGCGGACAAGCTGAACGGCAAGATCTACGGGATCGAACCGGGCAACGACGGCAACCTGCTGATCAAGAAGATGATCGACGGCAACCAGTTCGGCCTCGGCAAGTTCAAGATGGTCGAGTCGAGCGAGGCCGGGATGCTGGTCGAGGTGAATCGCGCGATCCGCGACAAGCAGTGGATCGTGTTCCTCGGGTGGGAGCCGCATCCAATGAACGTGCAGATGAAGATCGACTACCTGAGCGGCGGCGACGACGTGTTCGGCCCGAACTACGGCGAAGCGAAGGTGCTGACGGCGACGCCGCCCGACTACGCGCAGCGCTGCCCGAACGTCGCGAAGTTCGTGTCGAACCTGCAGTTCACGACGACGATCGAGAACCACGTGATGGTGCCGATCATGAACAAGGAAGACCCGAACAAGGCGGCGGCCGAGTGGCTGAAGGCGAATCCGCAGGCGCTCGACAAGTGGCTCGCGGGCGTGACGACGCTCGACGGCAAGCCGGGCCTGCCGGCGGTGAAGGCCTATCTCGGCGTGCATTGAGCGAGGTGCGCGGGGCCTCGCGCTCCTGACCGGAGGCCCGGCGTGCGGTCGAGCCGGCGGAAGCAGGGTACACATCCTGCTGCCGCCGGCTTTTTGCATTCGGCTTCATACGCGGCCCGACCGTGAGCGGTCGATGCGCTAGACTGCCCGATTCCGATCGAGGAGGCGGTCATGATACGCAGTGCGCTTGAGGTATCCGGATGGCGGCAGGTGGCCGGCAGGCGGCCGAGGCCGAACGGCGCGTCGGCTTGTCGCGACGCAGGCTGCAGCCGGACGATGCCGCACTACGGCCATTCACGCGCATGAAGCGCATCGAGCACGTGGTGCTGGCCGCCGATCTCGCAGGCACGGCGGTATTCGCAATCGAGGGCGCCAATGCGGCGATCGGTGCCGGACTCGACCTGTTCGGGGTCATGGTGTTGTCGCTCGTCGTCGCGCTCGGCGGCGGCGTGATCCGCGATCTGCTGATCGGCGCACGGCCGCCGAGCGCCGTGAGCGACTGGCGCTATCCGGCGCTCGCATTCGCGTCAGGGCTGTTCGCGTTCGTGTTTCATGAGCGGGTCGCCGCGTTTTCTCCATCGCTGGTCACGACGCTCGATGCAGCAGGCCTTGCGTTGTTCGCGGTCGCGGGCGCGGTGAAGGCGCTCGAATTCCGGGTTCATCCGTTCATTGCGACGCTGATGGGCGCCGTGACCGGTTGCGGCGGCGGTGTCGTGCGCGACGTGCTGCTCGCGCGGATACCGGTCGTGCTGGTCACGGACATTTATGCGAGCGCGGCGCTGCTTGGCGCGGTCGTCGTCGTGTCGTGCCGGCGGCTCGGTTGTCCGCCGGTCGTCGCAGCCGTGCTCGGCGGCATCGCCTGCTTTGCGCTGCGGATGGCGGCCGTGCGCTTCGGCTGGCAGTTGCCGAAGATCGCGGGCGGGGCGTAAACGGCACTTCCAGCACACTTCACGGAGCCGCAGCCGCTTGCCGCGCGAAAAAGGATAGGACAGAATCGCGCCGACTGATCCGGACCGGACGTTCGTTTCGCGCAGCGCAATGGATCGCAATCGGGTATGCCTATGCCGCCTCTCGTCGAAGCAATCCTGGGTTGGGCCACAGTCGCGCTGGGCGCACTGGGCTTGATCTGCATGATGATCTGGCCGCTGACGCCGGACCGGTGGGTGTTCGAGGCCGGCTATGCGTGCGTGCCCGACGGCCGGGACCTGATCCTGTCGCCGCGGCGCATGCGCATGGGTCACTTCGTGTGGTGGTCGTTCGGCTTCGGGCTGAGTGCGTCGGGACTGGCCTGCATGATGGTCGTACCGCTGCTTGCCGGGAGCGTCACCCGTGACGAATTGCATGCGTGGTACGCATGGCTCGGGCTTGGCGTTTTCGGTGTGTTCGTCGCCGGCGCGGGCGTGCTGCTGATCTGGATCGGCCGTAAGCTGATGCGCGCGCGCTGGTTTGCCGGTCCGCTGCGCGAAGCGCATTTTTGCTGGCGCGACGACGAACGCTGGATCGATATTCGCACCACGCGGCTGCTGCGCAAGCCGGTGCTGAGTAGCTACGCGTGCCGCGATCTGGAGCACCTGCTGGTCGGTGGCCGGAAAAGTATCGACGGCGCGGTCGTGGGCGGTTCGCGGGTGAAGATCCAGAGCGACCTGGCGCAGCTCGTGCTCGTGTTTCGTAGCCGTCAGCCGATCGACCTGATGGGGCGGATCAACGACGGCGAGCAGGCGCGCCGCATGGCCGGCATGATCGGCGCCTGGTGCGGTGTCGCCGTGCAGCGGGTCGATGGTTTGCCTGGCGTGACGCCGTTCAACTTCGACCGGATCTGACTTTGCCCGCGTCGCGGGGTGAGTATCTCGCACCCGCCTCACGACCCCTTCGTCGCCGCCGGCACGTCGAACACCCGATCGAACGCCCACTGGAACACGAACGCGTAGCAGAAGAAGAACGCGAACAGCCCGATGTCGACGACGAACGCGTCGAGCCACGAGATGTCGAGCCACCCCGCCACGACCGGCACCAGGATGAAGATCAGCCCGCCTTCGAATCCGGTCGCGTGGAGGATCCGCCGCCCGAGCGTGCGTGTCGGTTGACGACGCGACGCTTCCCAGCGCTCGAACAGCGCGTTGAAGATCATGTTCCACAGCATCGCGATCGCCGACATCGTCGCCGACAGCGCGCCCGAATAGACGAGGTCCTGCTTGAAGATCGCCGCGATCACCGGCGAGATGCAGGAAATCGCGATCGCTTCGTAGAGCACCGCCTGCGTGATCCTGCGCGGTAGGCCTTGCACGTTGTTGCTCCGGTTCGACACGACGCGCCACGGCACCGTGCCGCGACGTTCCGCAAGGCTATCCGCGTTGCATGCGCGCTTCAATTCACCTAATCTCACCCGGATTCAATTGAATTCAACCCGGCCCGATCCGGCCCGCGAGGCCCCGTGTTCTCGAAAATCCCCCTGACCGCATTGCGTGTATTCGAGTCGTCGGCGCGGCTCGGCGCGTTCAAGGCTGCCGCGGACGAACTGTCCGTGACGCCGGCCGCCGTGTCGCATCAGATCAAGTCGCTCGAAAGCCGGCTCGGCGTGCTGCTGTTCGAACGCGGCGCGAGCGGCGTGCGGCTCACGGACGAGGGCGAGCGCCTGTTTCGCGCGAGTCACGATGCCCTGCTCGCATTGAGCCGTGGGCTCGACGCGGTGCGGCCCGAGGCGGCCGGCGAGCGCACGCTCGTGCTGACCACCACGCCCGCATTCGCCGCGATGTGGCTGATTCCGCGCCTCGGGCGGTTTCGTCGGGTCGATCCGCAACTGCACATCAAGGTCGAAACCGGCAACACGCTGGCGGATCTCGAACGCGATGCGCGGATCGATCTTGCGATTCGCGCGACGTCGCGCACGTTTCCGGCGCTGCACGAGATTGCGCTGATCGACGAGTATTTCGGCGCGTATGCGGCCGGCGGGTTCGACGCGCATCGCACGGACGAGCCGCTCGACCTGATCGAGACGGTGTGGGATACGCCGCTGCCGGTGTCGGTCGACTGGGTGTCGTGGTGTCGCGCGGCCGGCCGCGAAGCGTGGCTCGAGCGCGCGGTGTTTCGTCATTACGACGACGAGCATTACGCGTTGCAAGCGGTGCTGCACGGGCAGGGCATCGCGCTGCTTAGTTCGGTGCTCGCTGCCGAGCATGTCGAGCACGGGGCGCTGATGCCGATCGAGCCGGCGGTGCGGATCGACGGCGCGCGTTTCGTCGCGCTGTGCCGGCCCGGGCGGGAGCGCGAGCCGCAGGTCAGGTCGTTTCTCGACTGGCTCGAGGCGGAGATTGCGCAGACGCGGGAGGCGGTGGGGCGGATGGGGGTGGGCATTGAGCGGTAAAGCGGGCCGTGCAGGCCGGATGCGAACCGACCCGCTCACTCACCATCACCCGAACCTGACGCAATAAACCGGCGGCAAATGCGCAGACACCAGCCGCCAGTTTTCACCGCCGTCGCCGGACGTCCATAACCCGCCAGTCGTCGATCCCATCGCGAGGCGCGAGCCCGTGTCATCGATCGCGAGCCCATGCCGATACACAAGGTCGTACGCCGGTGCACTCGGCAGCCCGTTCGAGAATTGCTCGAAACTGCGCCCGCCGTCGCGTGTGCGTGTGACGACGAACCGGCCGTTCACCGGAATCCGGCACGCGTCTTTCACGGCCGGCACGAACCACGCGGTGTCCGGTTCATGCGGGTGCACGGCTACCGCGAAGCCGAAGCTCGAAGGCTTCGCCTCGATGCGCCGCCAGTGTTCGGCACCGTCGGTCGAGCGGAAGATCGCGCAGTGATGCTGCGTCCACAGCACGTCCGGGTTGGCCGCGCACTGCACGACGCGATGCGGGTCCTGCGCGTTGGGCTCGCCGCGTCGTTCGGGCGGCATGTAGTCGGCTTCCATGCCGTCCGCGGTCACGCGCCACGTCGCGCCGCCGTCGGCGGTCTGCCAGACGCCGCCGCACGAGATGCCGACCATCACGTGCCGGCTGTCGCGCGGGTCGACCATCACCGAATGGATACCCGGCGCATCGTATCCGCCGCCGCCCCATTCGGCGCGCTCCGGGCGATCCCATAGCGGGCGGTTGAGCTCCCACGAATCGCCACCGTCGTCGGAGCGAAACAGGCCGCCGGGAATCGTGCCGGCCCACAGCACGCCGGGTTCGTCCGCGCCGCCGGTTTCGAGCGACCAGATTTGCTGGAGCGTCCACGGCGGTTGCGGCGTGCCGGGCGGCGCGTCGTCGTCGTCGCCGGTGCCGGCATTCGCGCGGGCGCTGGCGGGTGGCTCGTCGACGGGCTGCGGCGGATAGACGGGAACCGCGCATTCCTCCCAGTCGGCGGCACCTGCGCACCGGCGGTGCAGCTTGACGCCGAAATGGCCGAGGTTCAGCGCGGCATACAGCGTGCCGTCGCGCGGGTCGGCGAGCGCCATGCTGACCGGCTCGCCGGCGAAGTGCGGTTCACCGAGCGTCCAGCCGCCGTGGCCGTCGGCCTGCAGGACGAACAGGCCCTTGCGGGTGGCGACGAGCAGTCGATCGTTCATGTGAGAAATCTCCTGATGGCCCGGCCTGACGTTGGGGGCCGCGGTCGGTGCTGGTGCATACGTCCCCTTATCCGCCGGTCAATGCTTGCACGACATAGACCCGGCTGGCGTCGCCGAGCACATCGGACAGGTGTTGCCGGTCGCGGATCGGTTGGCCGTCGATGAATACCGACAGGTGTTTGCGCAGCGCACCCTGGTCGTCGAGGATGTAGCCGCGCAGTCGCGGCTGCTCGCCGAAAACGGTGTCGAATGCTTCGCCGACCGAGTGGGCGTCGACTTCGCGCTCGGGCGTTTCGATATGCCGCTGGATCGAGGCGGCGAAGAAGAGGTGTGCCATGGCGGTGGCTGGCAGGAGCCGCGCTGTAGGGACGGTCTGTAGTTTAGGCGATCCAGCGGGGGCGGAAAGCCGGCATCGCGTAGTCGCGGTGCGCCGGCGTGTCCGATTCGTCCCGGTCGACACGTCGCTGCGCGATCTCGTGCTGGTGCAGAACACGATCTTCCTGCGACAGGACGGGCACGAGGACCCTGACGGTATCGCGCTCGCGCTGGTCGACGTCGTGGGCGTACACGACTGGACGCCGGATGAAGCCCGCGCGCAAGGCAAGCAGTGGTGTGCCGGGTACGTGAGCTGGGAATTGACGAACGTGCGGGCGCTCGATCCGCCGTTCCCGTGTGTCGCCAGGCGCGGCATCTACGCGTTGGATGAAGATGCCGGAAAGGTGTCCTGATGATTGCGCCTGCATCCGGCATGCGCTGAGCGCCTTCCCGACACAAGCGAGGGCAGTCGCGAAACGATGGGTCACCCGGCGCATGCCGGTTACGTGCGCTAAACCGGAATCGACCGCCCGCGCATCCTGATCCCGATCCGCACGACGCCGATCACCGCATTCGACAGCCACGTGAGCAGGCGCGGCATCCCGCGCCGGCGGATATCGAGCAGCAGCACGATCCGCACAGCGTCGCTGTCGTTCCACACCTCGTGCATGAAGGTGTCGTCCCACAGCAGGAAGCGTCCTTCCTCGAGCCGGTATTCGCGGCCGTCGACCTTCAGCACGGCGGCCGGCGTGCCGTCCGCGCGCTTGGGCATCGACAGCACCAGATAGCCGCGCAGGATGCCGCGAAACGGCCCGCGATGCGGTGGAATGTGCTTGCCGGGTGCGAGGAACGACAGCGATGCGGACAACACGTCCGGCGATGCCGCGACGATCGATGCGACGGTCGGGCAGCGCGACAGGTTGCGCGGAAACGGCTGGCCGTACGCCTGCATGATGAACATCCGCCAGTCGCGTGCATCGTTGGCCGAGATGTCGTACTGCTCGCGCATGATCTCGTGAAAGCGCGGGATGCGCGCCATGTCGCGCGCCACGGCGAATGCCTCTGCCTGGATGTCGGTCCATGCACGGACGAAACGCTCGGCGTCGGGAAACACGGCCGTGTCGAGCACCGCGCCGCCGTCGAGATGGCGGTCGAACAGCGTGCGCAGCAGGCCGGCTGCATAGTCGTAAGCGACGGACATGATCGATCGAAGGGCGATCCGTAAGGGGTGACGTCAGTCTGCCCGAAGCGCGGCGGGCGCTGCGTTACGTCAGGTTACGCCGGCTGACGAAAGAATGACAGTTGCATGAACGTCCATACCGGCCGCTCCCGGCGCGGGAGACGCCGCGTGATCCGGGTTGCGCGACGCGCGGGAATAAACGCATGCGCTCCGTCGTCATACGGGTGTAGCACGTCGTCTCGTTGACTTCTCAAGGAGTGGAACATGAACACGCATGGGCTGGTGGCCGCCGCGGTGGCGGCGATTTCTCTCGCGGGTATCGCGACGCAAGCGTCGGCACAGGAACTGACGCGCGCGCAGGTCAGGCAGGAACTGATCGACGCCGAACACAACGGGCTGCGCTTCGTGACCGATACGTCGTATCCGGACGTGAGCCCGCTGTTCCAGCGGCAGGCCGAACAGATGCCGGCGCATCAGGCCAGTACGGCGGTCGGACGCGATCCGGCCGCGTCATCCGAAGCGGGGAGGCCGGCGACGATGTCGCCGCGCCAGGGTTCTGCCGCCTGCGTCGGCCCCGCGAGCTTCTGCACGGTCTATTTCGGAAGCTGACGCAACCGCCTGCGTTTGCAGGTCAGGCATTCGAGGGATTCGACACGGTTGATCGATACGGAACATTGAAGGAGTTCATGATGAAAACATATATCGCAGTCCTGACGATGATCGTCGCGATCGTCGCTCAGTCGGCCTTCGCGCAATCGGCCGCGCCGTTGACGCGTGCACAGGTTCGCGACGAATTGATGCGCCTGGAAGCGGCCGGGTACGACCCGGCGAAGGGAGACGACGGCGAGTATCCGGCGGACATCCAGGCGGCGGAAGCAAGGCTTGCCGAGCAGGACCGCGCCCGGATGGCGGCTGCCGCCGCGCACGCACCGGCCTCCGGTGTGCCGGCGCAGACCAGCAACTAGGTGTCGACATGGTCTTGTGCGACTTCAGGCCGGCGTGTTCGCGACACGGCAGTACCGCAGCCCTTCGTGCCGCTCGACGCGGCAGAAGGGCGCCGGCCGCGCTGCCCGTCATCGCGCGCCGCTTTGCGCGGCGGCGCGATCATCTCATCGGCCGCGTGCGATGAGTGGCCGGCCGCGCATGCGATGAACCGGAACGAAGACGGTATCGATATCGGCGGCAATCCAGCACATGCGCGCGATGGCATGCCGTGCCGCCAACGTGACGATCACCAGGGCATCATGCGCTGCACGACCTGATCGCGCAGCACGAAGCGGTGCGCGAGCGCGGCTGCCACGTGCAGGCAGATGCCGACGAACAGTGCCCACGCGAGGATGCCGTGCACGTCGCCCATCGCGTGGCCGAATGCGGAGCCGGCCGCCGACAGCGCGGGCAACGGCACGATCCCGAGCAACGTCACGCTCCAGGCGCGCGACGACGCGTTGATCCAGCCGAGCAGCGGTACCGCGATCAGCAGCGCGTAGAGCGCGCAATGCGTCGCGCCCGACAGTGCGCGCATCGCGGGCGGCAGGTCACTCGCGGGCGGGCGATGCGTCACGCGCCACAGCACGCGGCAAGCCATCGCCGCGAGCAGCGCGGTTCCCACCAGGAGGTGCGCGGCGATCAGGCCGATGGGCTGCGTGTCGCGATGCACGTCGGGCATCGTCCAGCCGATCGCATATTGCGCGACGACCAGCGCGACGATCAGCCAGTGAAGCAAGCGCGCAACGGTGTCATATCGGGCGGGCGTGGACATGGAGACTCCTGCGGACGACGGGGACGATATCGGTCGGGTGGATTCTACGTTCGCTTTCTTAACGAAACGTTAAGCAGGCGTCGCCACAATCGCTCTTCGCTGGACTCGCTGTTCCTGATCCTGACCCACGCGACCTTTCGAATCTTTCAGATCGATAGCGGTCGTCCGCACGGGAGATTCTTTCACCATGGCGTCTTCGACGATCGAGCGATGGCGTGCCCACCTGCTGATCGCCGCGCTGGCCGGCGTGTTCATCCAGTGTTTCGTGCTGGTGTCGTTGCTTGCATGGCACGTACCCGAAGCATTTTTCACCACGATGACGTTTCGTATATGGGTCGCCATCGCGTTGGCCACCGCGATCCTTTCGGCCCGCAAGCTTGCCGACGTCGCGTTCCGCGCCGCGCTCGCCTGCGGCTACGTGCGCGTGACAGGAATCGATCACCGCACGGTAGTTGTGTCATCCAATTGCGCGTATCGTCGCTTGGTCGTCCTTCACATCCGGCTCCACGGGAATCGATACGGCGGCGTGCACGGGTGACCCTGCGTGCGCGCGGCGGCTCCCGGGTGTCGTGGTCGCACGGGTCACCACTGGGGAGAAGCATGGTTTTGCTGCATGTGCTGCGCGGGCTGGCCGGAGCAATGTCGATCGTCTGCGGGCTGGGCGTGTTACTGGGCATTGCCTACACGATCACGGCCAGCGTGCTGGTCGGCCGGTTCTTTTCCCGGGCGGCGGCCGAGCCGCGCGATTATCCGGGCGTCACCGTCGCGAAGCCGCTGCACGGCGACGAGTGGCAACTCGTACAGCATCTCGAAAGCTTCTTCGTGCAGAATTATCCGGGGCCGGTCCAGCACCTGTTCGGCGTGCACGACGCGAATGACGAGGCGCTCGTGGCCGTCGAGACGCTGCGGGCGCGCTACCCCGACGCGAACATCAAGGTCGTCGCCGATGCGCGGCTCTACGGGCCGAACCGCAAGATCGCCAATCTCGTGAACATGCTCGAACACGCGGAGCATTCGGTGCTCTGTCTCGCCGACAGCGACGTGCTGGTCGAGCCCGATTATTTGCGCGCCGTCGTCGGCGCGCTGCAGCAGCCGGAGGTCGGCATCGTGACGAGCGTGTATCGCGGCATCGCGTCGCCGGGCTTCTGGCCCGGTGTCGCCGTCGCGATGACGAACTACCATTTCCTGCCGGGCGTGATCACCGGGCTCTTCATCGGGCGCGCACGGCCCTGCTTCGGCCAGACGATCGCGATCACGCGCGCGACGCTCGAACGCATCGGCGGGCTCACGCGTTTCGCGCATCACCTGGCCGAGGATCATGCGCTGGGCGAGGCGGTGCGGCAGGTGGGCGCGCAGGTCGTCATTCCGCCGTTCGTCGTCGGGCATGCGTGCGTCGAGGAGACGTTCGCGAAGCTGTACGCACACGAATTGCGCTGGAGCTGCACGATCCGCGCGGCGGACCGGCTCGGTCACGCCGGCTCGGTGCTGATGCATCCGGTGCCGCTCGCGTTGCTGGCGCTGCTGTTCTCCGGCGGCACGGCCGTCGCGTGCGGGCTGGCGGTCGCGGCGCTGGCCGCGCGCTCGCTGCTGATGCTCAAAACGAGCCGGGCCACCGGCGCGGGCCTGCGCGGCGCGCTGTGGCTGCCGTTCGTCGATCTCCTGCAGTTCTTCGTGTTCGTGTCGAGCTTCTTCTCGTCGCATGTCGTGTGGCGCGGCACGCGTTTTCGCGTCGACCGGGAAGGCCTGCTGTCGCCCGCGAGCGAATCATGACGAGCCGAACGAACCCCGCTGCCGATGCCGCGGAGCGCAACGCCGTGCGTGGCGACGCACGGCTGCGCCACGTGGGGCAGGTGGCGGCGCTGGGCGGGCTCGCGCTCGCCGTGTGGCTGATCTGGCGCGAGCATCCGCTCGACATCCTGCATCGCCTGCAGATCGCCGGCGCGGGGCTGTTGCTCGCGGCGCTGGCGCACATCCTGCCGATGCTCGCGAATGCGTGGGACTGGCGGATGCTGATCCGCGGCCCGCGCCGGCCGTCGTTCGCGACGATGCTGAAGCTCGTGTGGATCCGCGAATCGATCAACGGGTTGTTGCCGGTCGCGCGGATCGGCGGCGAGATCGTGTCGTTCGGCCTGCTGCGGCAGGCGGGCGTGCGGCCGGCGACCGTCGTCGCCAGCCTCGTCGCCGACATGCAGCTGACGCTGATCAGCCAGCTGGTGTTCGCGCTGGTCGCGATCGGCTACGTGCTCGAGCACGTGTCGTCCGACGCCGCGCGCGTGGCCGGCAACCTCGCGATCGGCATGGCAGCGCTGGTGCCGGTGCTGCTGCTGTTCGCGCTGGTGCAGCATGCGCGGCCATTCGAACGCGCGATGCGCGTGCTCAACCGCGTCACGAGCGGCAAGGTGGTGGCGCTGGTCGGCGAATCGGCGCGCACCGATCAGTCGATCCGGATGATCTGGAGAAGGACCGGCATCGTCGTGCGCTATCTCGTGATCTGGCAGACGCTGCAGTTCGTCGGCTATGCGCTGGAAATCTGGCTCGCGCTGTATTTTCTCGGCGCGGAGCCGACGTTCGCACAGGCGCTCGCGATCGAGGCGCTGATCCAGCTCGTGAGCAGCATCGCGTTCCTGATGCCGGGCGGGCTCGGCGTGCAGGAGGGCGGGTTCGTGCTGATCGGCGGGCTGCTCGGGTTCGACCCGCCGACCTGTCTCGCGCTGGCCGGCGCCCGCCGCGTGCGCGACCTGCTGTTCTATCTGCCGGGCCTGCTGGCATGGCAGTGGGCGGCCGGTTCGGCGAACCGGCCGGGCGGAACGAAAAACGCGCCGTTGCCCATCGGGGAATCGGCCCGGTCGCGTTGACGTGACCGGGCAACCCCTGCCCGCCACGCGCGGCGGGCGGCGCGGGACTCAGCGCCGTTCGTCGGCGAGATGGCTGCGGATCACGTCCGCGAACGACGTGTCGCCCTTCAACCCGAGCGCTTCCGCGCGCGACGTATCCCAACGGCCCGGCCAGCTGCCGACGATCTTCTCGACACGCTCGTCCGGCACATGGCGGATCCGCTTCACGACTTCGTCGCCCGCGACTGCGCGCAGCGCCGCGATCATTTCGTCGACCGACACCGACAGGCCGGGCAGATTGATCACCCGTTTGTTGCCGAGCTTCGCGTTGTCGATCTCGCAGCCCGCGACGAGCGCTTCGATCGCGCCGCGCGGCGACAGCAGCCACAGCCGCGTCGAACCCGGCACCGGGCACACGCTTTCCTCGCCGTTCAGCGGCTCGCGGATGATGCCGCTCGCGAACGACGACGCCGCCGCATTCGGACGGCCCGGCCGCACGCTGATCGTCGGCAGCCGCAGCACACGGCCGTCGACGAAGCCGCGCCGCGCGTAGTCGCACAGCAGCAGCTCGGCGATCGCCTTCTCGGCGCCGTACGACGATTGCGGGTTCAGCGCGGTGTCGTCCTGCACGACGTCGGGCAGCGTGCCGCCATAGACCGCGACGGAGCTCGTGAACACGACGCGCGGCCGATGGCCACGCGCGCGGCATACTTCGAGCAGCGTGCGCGACGCGTCGAGGTTGATCCGCATGCCGAGGTCGAAATCGGCTTCGGCCTGCCCGCTGACGATCGCCGCGAGGTGGAAGATCGCGCCCGTCTGCGTGTCGATCGCGCGGTCGAGCACCGCGCGCTCGGCGATGTCGCCGACGATCGACGTCACGCGCGCATCGCCGAAATCGCTGCCCGCGACGACGTCGAGCAGCACCAGCTCGTCGATCTTCTCGCTGCGGCCGTCGGGGCCGGTGAGTTCGCCGCGCTCGAGCAGCTTGCGCGCGAGACGCTGGCCGAGAAAGCCGGCGCCGCCGGTGATCAGTACTTTCATGTTCTTTACCCTCGGAAGAATGCGGGAATTACAGGTACGGCTTGAGCCAGCCGAGCCCTTCGGACGTGCCGGCCTTCGGGCGGTACTCGCAGCCGATCCAGCCGTCGTAGCCGAGCGCATCGATCAGCGCGAACAGGTACGGATAGTTGAGTTCGCCGACATCCGGCTCGTGGCGCTCGGGCACGCCCGCGATCTGGATATGGCCGATGCCCGCGAAATCGCGCTTGAGCTTCATCGCGAGATCGCCTTCGACGATCTGGCAGTGGTAGCAGTCGAACTGCACCTTCAGGTTCGGCGCGCCGACTTCCGCGCAGATCGCCTGCGCGTCGTCCTGGCGGCTCAGGAAATAACCAGGCATGTCGCGTTGGTTGATCGGCTCGATCAGGATCGTGATGTCGTGCGCGGCGGCCGCCTGCGTCGCATGGCGCAGGTTCGCGAGGTAGGTGTCGCGATGGCGGGCACGGTCGGCGTCCGGCGGCACCATGCCGGCCATCACGTGCAGCTTCTCGTTGCCGAGCACGCGCGCATAGTCGAGCGCCTGGTCGATGCCGCGCCGGAACTCGTCCTCGCGGCCCGGCAGCGACGCGGTGCCGCGTTCGCCCGCGGCCCAGTCGCCGGGCGGCGCATTGAACAGCGCCTGTTCGAGGTGGTGCGCATCGAGGCGCGCGCGGATGTCCTCGGCGGCGAAGTCGTACGGGAACAGGTACTCGACGGCCTTGAAGCCGTCGTAGGCGGCAGCGGCGAAGCGTTCGAGGAACGCATGCTCGGTGTACATCATCGAGAGGTTGGCGGCGAAGCGTGGCATGGCAGCGGGTCCTGTGAATGAATGGGGCGGGGCGCGCGGCGCCCCGCGTCGAATGGCGGCCGGATCGGCGACTCGGCGAATCAGCGGTTCACGAGTTTCGCCGGCGTGAGCCACACGGCGATCGCGCCGATCACGAGCATCGCGGCGAGCACGTACATGCCGGACGCCGTGCTGTGCGTGACGTCCTTCAGGTAACCGATCACGTACGGGCTCGCGAACCCGGCGAGGTTGCCGACCGAGTTGATGATCGCGATCCCGGCCGCGGCCGCGGAGCCCGCGAGGAACGCGGTCGGCAGCGACCAGAACAGCGGCGCGCAGGTCAGCACGCCGCCCGCCGCGAGCGACAGGAACACGATCGACACCGCCGTATTGTGCGAGTACGACGCGGCGACCGCAAACCCGATTGCACCCATCAGCGCCGGCACGATCAGGTGCCAGCGGCGTTCGCGGCGCTTGTCCGCGCTGTGGCCGAACAGGTTCATCACGACGATCGCGACGAGGAACGGAATGGCCGACAGCAGGCCGATCTGCAGCGTATCGGTGATGCCGGTCGACTTGACGAGCGTCGGCATCCAGAACGTGAGGCCGTACTGGCCCGTGACGAACGCGAAGTAGATCAGCGACATCCACCACATGCGCGGGTCCGCGAACACGGCCTTCAGCGAATGGCCGTGCTGCTGCTGTTCCTGCGGCTGCGCGGCGATTTCGTCCTCCAGCAGCTGCTTTTCACGCTCGTCGAGCCACTTCGCGCCGCGGATGCTGTTGTCGAGATACAGGATCGTCGCGATGCCGACGAGCACGGCCGGCACGGCTTCGATCATGAACATCCATTGCCAGCCGTGGAAGCCCGAGCCGCCGTGGAAGCGCTCCATGATCCAGCCCGACAGCGGGTTGCCGAAGATGCCCGACACGGGAATCGCGGACATGAACACCGCGATGATCTTCGCGCGGCGATGCGACGGGAACCAGTACGTGAGGTACAGGATCACGCCGGGATAGAAGCCGGCTTCCGCGAGGCCGAGCAGGAAGCGCAGCACGTAGAACTGCGTCGGCGTCTGCACGAACGCGAACAGCGCGGACAGCAGGCCCCACGTGATCATGATCCGCGCAATCCAGATGCGTGCGCCGATGCGGTGCATCAGCAAGTTGCTTGGCAGTTCGAACAGAAAATAACCCAGAAAGAAAATGCCGGCGCCGAGCCCGAACACCGTTTCGCTGAACGCGAGATCCTGCGACATCTGCAGCTTCGCGAAGCCGACGTTCACGCGGTCGAGATACGCGACCACGTAGCAGAGCATCAGGAACGGCACGATGCGCCAGAACACTTTCTTGTAGGTGCGGTCGAGTTCCGCGGCATGGGCGGGCGCGGCGGGCGAGCGGCCAGCGGCCGCGTCGAGAGCAGTCATCGTCGTCTCCAATGATGTCGTGTGCCGGCGGCGCGTACGTCGCCGGTCGTGTGTGTGCTGACGGAAGGGCCCGCGCACACGGCGGGCATGGGAATCGTTGCGTGGCGGCCGCTACCAGCGCGCGCCGAAGCTGGCGCGCAGCTCGTCGAGCGCGGCGTCGTCGAGCGGCTCGGGTTTCGGGTGCGTCATCAGCCACAGCCGCGCCGTCTCCTCGAGCTCCTCGAGCGCGTACGACGCGTGCGACACCGACGGTCCCCACATCACCGGGCCGAGGCGCTCGAGCAGCACGCCGCGCACCTGGCCGGCGAGCGCCGCGACTTCGGCGGCAACGCCCGGATCGCCGGGGCGGCGGTAGCGGATCAGCGGAATGTGGCCGACCTTCATCACGTAGTACGGCGTGATCGGCGGCAGCACGTCGGTGTCGCGCCACACGCCCGCGAGCGTCAGTGCGACGAGATGCGTCGAATGCGTGTGGACGACGCCGTTCGCTTCGGCGTTGCGCGCGTAGATGCCGCGATGCAGCGCGAGCGTCTTCGACGGCTTGCCGCCCGATACGGGCTGGCCGTCGAGGCCGACCTTTGCGATGTCGTTCGGGTCGAGCCGGCCGAGGCACGCATCGGTCGGCGTGATCAGCCAGCCGTCGGGCAGGCGTGCGCTGATGTTGCCGGCGCTGCCGACCGCGTGGCCGCGCGCATACAGGCTTGCACCGACGACGCAGATTTCTTCGCGCAGTTTTGCTTCGACGCTCATCGTGCGGCTCCGTCCAGCGCGCGCAGCGCCTTGTCGAAAAAGTCCGTGGCGCCGAAGTTGCCGGACTTCAGCGCGAGGCCGAGCGGCTGCGCGTCGATGGTGGCCGTCGCCGGCACGCCCGGATCGATCTGCGCGCCGATCTGCAGCGATTTCACGTCGAGCGCCTGCACGACCGCGCCGGACGTTTCGCCGCCGGCGACGACGAACTTGCGCACGCCGAGATCGCGCAGGCCGCGCGCGATCGCCGCGAGCGTGGCTTCGACGAGATGGCCGGCCGCGTCGACGCCGAGCGCCTGCTGCACGGCCTTCACTTCGTCGGGCGTCGCGGTCGCGTAGATCAGCACGGGCTGCGGCAGGTGCGCGCGCGCGAACGCGAGCGCCTGGTCGACGACGGGCTCGCCGCGCGAGGCCGCGAGCGGATCGATGCGGAAGCTCGGCCGCGTGGCGCGCCATGCGGCGACCTGCGCGTTGGTGGCCTTCGACGCGCTGCCGGCGAGCACCGTCGAGAGTCCTTCGATGCGCGGCAACGACGCCGCGTTGTCGCGCTCGGGCAGTTGCTCCGCGCGACGGAAATTCGCCGGCAGGCCGAGCGCGATGCCCGAGCCGCCGGTGACGAGCGGCAGGCCCGCGCACGCTTCGCCGAGCACGTAGAGGTCGCGATCCGACAGCGCGTCGGCGATCGCGAAGCGCGCGCCTTCCGCGCGCAGTTGCTCGATCCGCGTGCGCACGGCGGCCGCGCCCAGCGCGATCGTGTCGTAGCGGATCAGGCCGACCGGCGACTTCGTCTGCCGTTGCAGCACGCGTACGAGGTT
Source organism: Burkholderia sp. AU33803 (assembly GCF_002223095.1). Lineage (NCBI taxonomy): Bacteria > Pseudomonadati > Pseudomonadota > Betaproteobacteria > Burkholderiales > Burkholderiaceae > Burkholderia > Burkholderia sp. AU33803. Next base: position 2,587,462 of record NZ_NKFJ01000006.1, on the reverse strand, counting down.
CGCATCCTGCATCGGCGTGAGCGGATGGTTCTCCATTCCCGATTCGTTCAGCAGCACGTCGCCGACGAACAGGTGGCCGCGATAGATCGTGCGGCCGTTCTCTGGGAACGCCGGGCACGCGATCGTGAAGCCGCCGCCGGCCGCATCGAGCAGCGCATCGGCGACGGGACCGATGTTGCCCGCATCGGTCGAATCGAACGTCGAGCAGTACTTGAAGAAGAACTGCCGGCAGCCTTGCGCGCGCAGCCATTCGTAGGCGGTGAGCGATTGCGCGACGGCGTCGGCCGCGGGGATCGTGCGCGACTTCAGCGCGACGACGATCGCGTCGGCGTCGAGCGGGGCGTCTGCGGCGCCGTCGGCGGGCACGCCGATCGTCTGCACGGTGCGCATGCCGCTCTTCACGAGCATGTTCGCGAGATCGGTCGCGCCGGTGAAATCGTCGGCGATGCAGCCGAGCAGGGGGCGGGAAGCGGAAGCGGTCATGGCGGAAGCGTCGGTCGAATCAGCGAGCGGGAGGCAGCGTGATGCCGGGGAAAGTCTTGATCACGGCGGAATCGTCCTCGCCGCCGTGGCCGGCGCTCGACGCGCTCATGAACATCTGGTGCGCGGTGGCCGACAGCGGCAGCGGGAACTTGCTGCGGCGCGCGGTATCGAGCACGAGGCCGAGATCCTTCACGAAGATGTCGACGGCCGACAGCGGCGTGTAGTCGCCGTTCAGGATATGGGGCACGCGGTTCTCGAACATCCACGAGTTGCCGGCGCTGTGCGTGATCACGTCGTACAGCGCATCGGCATCGACGCCTTCGCGCAGGCCGAGCGCCATCGCCTCGGCCGCTGCCGCGATGTGCACGCCGGCCAGCAGCTGGTTGATGATCTTCACTTTCGAGCCGATGCCGTGCGCGTCGCCGAGGCGATAGACCTTGCCGGCGATCGCGGCGAGCACATCCTCGCAGCCCGCATAGGCGGCCGCCGGCCCCGACGTCATCATCGTCATCTCGCCGGAGGCCGCGCGCGCGGCGCCGCCGGATACCGGCGCATCGAGCATCTGCAGGCCGGCCGCCTCGATCCGCGCGCCGAGCGCGACCGCGAATTCGGGCGCGACGGTCGCGCTGGCGATCACGACGCCGCCCGGCTTCATCGCCGCGACCGCGCCGTGCGCGCCGAACAGCACCGTTTCGGTCTGCGCGGCATTGACGACGAGCGTGACGACGACGTCGCACTGTGCGCCGAGTTCGGCCGGCGTCGCGCAGGCGATGCCGCCTTCGGCGGCGAACGCCTGCAGCACCGTGTCGCGCACGTCGCATGCGTGCACGCGCAGGCCGGCGCGCAGCAGCGAGCGGGCGACGCCGAGGCCCATCGCGCCGAGGCCGATGACTCCAACATTTCGTGACATGGTCAACCTTGATCGATTCGGGAAAGGGGCGGCGCGGCGGCCGCCGGGTTCAGCAGATGCCGGCTTCCGCGAGGCGGCGGGCGGCGTTGTACATGTGCGTGCGCGCCGCGTTGCGGGCGGCCATCGGGTCGCGCGCGCGGATCGCGTCGGCGATCGCCGCGTGTTCCTCGCGCACCTGGCGCGAGAAGTCCTCGCGCGTCGCTTCGTTGCGCCGCGTGACCTTCACGCCGGCTTCGAGGTACTGGTTCAGGAACTGCAGCGTCTTCAGGAAATACGGGTTGCCGGTGACGGCCGCGATCGTGCGGTGGAACGCGACGTCTTCCGCGACACCATCGCGCCCTTCGGCCACCGCGTCGTCGATCTTGCGCAGCGCATCGTCGATGTCGGCCATGTCTTCATCGGTGTGGTTCAGCGCGGCCTCGGCCGCGACCTCGGCCTCGATCGCGCGGCGCACCGCGAGCAGGTGCGGCAGCGACGTGGCTTCGACCGCTTCCGCATAGTCGATCCGCAGCGGCCGGATCGCGCCGTGCTGGTTCACGTACACGCCGCTGCCCTGGCGCGGCTCGACCACGCCTTCGTTCTTCAGCCGCGAGATCGCCTCGCGGATCACGGTGCGGCTCACGCCGAATTCCTGCGCGAGCACGGCCTCCGTGGGCAGCTTGCCGGTGGCGGAGAAACTGCCGACTTCGATCTGCTTGAGCAGTTGCTGCGCGACATGGTCGCTCATCGCGCGGGCGGGAATTTTCTCGAACATGGTGCTCTAGATTATCAGGTTATGTGGTCATCATACAAATTTGAATGAGCGACAGCATCCGGGATAACCCTTGGTTAACGGAGTGCAACGTCGGTTAAATTGATTGAAACCGGTTCCAATTGAGCTGAAATCGATGCGTTCGAGTGTCGTGTCGCGATCGATTGGAAAAGGAGCGGGGGCCCGTCGCCGTCAGTCGGCGATGTCCTCGACGGCGTCCGCCGCGATGGCCGCGCCGGCTTCCGCCACTTCCCCGCCACGCTCCCGATACGTCGCCGGCGGCACGCCGAACTGCTTGCGGAATTCGCGCCCGAGGTGCGACGCATCGGCGAATCCGCAGCTCGACGCGATATCGGCCACCGTGCGGTCCGAGCTCGTCAGCAGCCACGCGGCCGTGCGCAGCCGCACCTGCTTCGCGAACGCCTGCGGGCTCTTGCCCGTCTCCGCCTTGAAGAGCCGCTCGAGCTGCCGCGTCGACAAATCGAGCTTGCTCGCGAGCTCGTCGAGCGACAGCGCACGCCCGACATGCTGTTCCATCAGGAGAATCGCGCGCTTGACCTTCGGGTGCGTGGCCGGCTCGAGGCCCGGCGGATGCGGCTGCGGCGCATTGCCTTTCTGCATCTCGCCGACCAGCAGGATGCGCAGCGCCTTCTGCACGGTCGCGTGATCGAAGTGGCGCAGCAGGATCGCGGCGGCGACGTCGATCGACGCGCGGCCGCCCGAACAGGTGATGCGGCGCCGGTCGATCACGAACAGCCGGTCGGCGATCAGCAGGTCGGGATCGGCAGCCGGAAAGCGCTCGATGAAATCCCAGTAGTGGAACCAGCTCACGCAGGTGCGGTAGCCGTCGAGCACGCCGGCCCGCATCAGCGTGAACACGCCGGTGCAGATGCCGACGACCGTGGCGCCGCCGGCCGCCGCGCGGCGGATGAACTCGAGTGTCTCGGGGCCGGCCTGCGGCCCCGAATGCAGCAGCCCGCCGACCACCACCACATAGTCGAACGGCTCGGCCGCGTCGAACGTTTCCCACGGCGTGATCTGGATCCCGCAGCTCGCGCGCACCGGCGCGAGGGTCTCGCCGATCACGCTCCACGCGCAGCGCACGGGCTTGCTGTAGTCGCCGTCGTCCGCCGACAGCCTCAGCATGTCGACGAAACCGGAGAAGGCCGTCAGCGTGAAGTTCGGCAGCAGCACGATGCCGAAGCGGATACGCCGCGGCGCGGGTTCTGCGAGGGGGGAAGCGGGTACGTCGGTTGTCATCGCGGCCAATCTCTTCACGCCGGGCGGGCGGTCTCACTCAGTCTGTTGATACGGGGCATGCGGGTACGGCGGCCGGGCGGGGCGGATGCAGTCAGCGTCGCTGATCGGTTCCGGCACGACTTGTGGTTTTCCGTCGCGAACCATCGCCAAAACGCACTTTCGGGCCTGCCGGCGGGGCGCTTGGCGGCGGTATCCCACGCCGATGCCGTTTTTGTTCTATCGGCCGATTTTACGCTTTGATGTACTGGCGCCAACGTCATTTCACGTGTGTGCCACCCAGAGGAAGCCAATGAACGTCAGCGTCTTCGACCTGTTCAAGATCGGCATCGGCCCGTCCAGTTCGCATACGGTCGGCCCGATGATCGCCGCGTGCCGCTTCGCGTCGCACGTGGAGGACGCGAACCTGCTCGGTTTCGTGCGCCGCGTGCGGGTCGAACTATACGGCTCGCTCGGCGCGACCGGCAAGGGCCACGGCACCGACAAGGCCGTGCTGCTCGGTCTCGAGGGCCACCTGCCCGACACGATCGATCCGGACCTGATCGAGCCGCGGCTCGCCGCGATCCGCGCGGAGAAATCGCTGTCGCTGCTCGGCAAGCAGACCGTCCGTTTCGAGGAAAAGGAGCACATCGGCTTCTATCGCAAGCTGATGAGCGGCACGAGCATCGTGCACCCGAACGGGATGCGCTTCCAGGCCTTCGACGAGCACGGCCAGCTGCTCGTCGAGAAAGAGTATTACTCGGTCGGCGGCGGCTTCGTCGTGAACCGCGACGGCGATCGCGTGAACGGCGTGCGCGCGGCGGTCGAGGTGCCGTATCCGTTTCGCACCGGCGACGACCTGATGCGCCAGTGCCGCGAACACGGGCTGTCGATCGCCGAGCTGATGATGCGCAACGAATGCGCGCTGCGTCCCGCCGACGAAGTGCGCGCCGGGCTGCTCGCGATCTGGCGCACGATGGCCGCCTGCGTCGAGCGCGGCTGCAAGGTCGAGGGCGACCTGCCGGGCCCGATGCGCGTGAAGCGCCGCGCGGCCGAGCTGAACAATCGCCTGCGCGCGCGTTCGGAAGAGTCACTGCGCGACCCGCTGTCGATGCTCGACTGGGTCAACCTGTATGCGATGGCCGTCAACGAGGAGAACGCGGCGGGCGGCCGGGTCGTCACCGCGCCGACCAACGGCGCGGCCGGCGTGATTCCCGCGGTGCTGCACTACTACGTGAAGTTCGTGCCGGGCTCGAACGAAGCCGGCATCGTCGAGTTCCTGATGACGGCCGCGGCGATCGGGATCATCTACAAGGAAACCGCGTCGATTTCCGGCGCGGAAGTCGGCTGCCAGGGCGAAGTGGGCGTCGCGTGCTCGATGGCCGCCGCCGCGCTCGCCGCGGTGATGGGCGGCACGCCCGATCAGGTCGAGAACGCCGCCGAGATCGGCATGGAGCACAACCTCGGGATGACCTGCGACCCGGTGGGCGGGCTCGTGCAGATCCCGTGCATCGAGCGCAACGCGATGGGCGCGATCAAGGCGCTGAACGCGTCGCGCATGGCGCTCAAGGGTAACGGCCAGCACTACGTGTCGCTCGATTCGGTCATCAAGACGATGCGCGAGACGGGCGCGGACATGAAGACGAAATACAAGGAAACGTCGCGCGGCGGTCTGGCCGTGAACGTCATCGAATGCTAAACGAAGGATCACTCACATGAGCCGCTACTCGATATTCAGCCTGTTCCGCAACGGCCTCTCGTATCACGAGAACTGGGAAAAGCAGTGGAAGAGCCCGGAACCGAAGAAGGAATACGACGTCGTGATCGTCGGCGGCGGCGGCCACGGCCTCGCGACCGCGTATTACCTCGCGAAGGAGCACGGGATCACGAACGTCGCGATCCTCGAGAAGGGCTGGATCGGCGGCGGCAACACCGCGCGCAACACGACGATCGTCCGCTCGAATTATCTGTGGGACGAATCGGCTGCGCTGTACGAGAAGGCGATGAAGCTGTGGGAAGGGCTGTCGCAGGACCTGAACTACAACGTGATGTTCAGCCAGCGCGGCGTGATGAACCTGGCGCACACGCTGCAGGACGTGCGTGACACCGAGCGCCGCGTGAACGCGAACCGGCTGAACGGCGTCGACGCCGAATTCCTGACGCCCGCGCAGATCAAGGAAATCGAGCCGACCATCAACCTGAACAGCCGCTACCCGGTGCTCGGCGCATCGATCCAGCGCCGCGCGGGCGTGGCGCGTCACGACGCGGTGGCCTGGGGCTTCGCACGCGGCGCGGATCGCGCCGGTGTCGACATCATCCAGAACTGCCAGGTGACGGGCATTCGCCGCGAAGGCGGTGCGGTGGTCGGCGTCGACACGGTGAAGGGTTTCATCAAGGCGAAGAAGGTCGCGGTGGTCGCGGCCGGCAACACGACGACGCTCGCCGACATGGCCGGCGTGCGCCTGCCGATCGAGAGCCACCCGCTGCAGGCGCTGGTGTCCGAGCCGATCAAGCCGGTCGTCAACTCGGTGATCATGTCGAACGCGGTGCACGCGTACATCAGCCAGTCCGACAAGGGCGACCTCGTGATCGGCGCCGGCATCGACCAGTACACGGGCTTTGGCCAGCGCGGCAGCTTCCACATCATCGAAAGCACGCTGCAGGCGATCGTCGAGATGTTCCCGGTGTTCTCGCGCGTACGGATGAACCGCCAGTGGGGTGGCATCGTCGACGTGTCGCCGGACGCGTGCCCGATCATCACCAAGACCGACGTGAAGGGCCTCTATTTCAACTGCGGCTGGGGTACCGGCGGCTTCAAGGCGACGCCCGGCTCGGGCTGGGTGTTCGCGCACACGATCGCCCGCGACGAACCGCATCCGCTGAACGCGCCGTTCGCGCTCGACCGTTTCTACACGGGCCACCTGATCGACGAGCACGGCGCCGCCGCCGTCGCGCACTGACCACGCATACGAGGAGAAAAACATGTTGCTGATCGAATGTCCGTGGTGCGGGCCGCGCGCCGAATCCGAGTTCTCGTGCGGCGGTGAAGCCGACATCGTGCGCCCCGTGAACAACGAGAACATGACCGACCGCGAATGGGGCGATTACGTGTTCATGCGCGAGAACAAGCGCGGGCTGCACAAGGAGCAGTGGCTGCACACGCAGGGCTGCCGCCGCTGGTTCAAGGCCACGCGCGACACGGTGACCTACGATATCAAGGGCTACGAAAAGTTCGGTGGCGAAGCTGCCGGCAACGCACACGAAGAGGGCACGAGCAAATGAGCCAGAAAGACCGCCTCGGCACCGGTGGCCGCATCAATCGCGCGATTCCGTTGACCTTCACGTTCAACGGCCGCACGTATCAGGGCTTCCAGGGCGACACGCTCGCGTCCGCGCTGCTCGCGAACGGCGTGCACTTCGTCGCGCGCAGCTTCAAGTACCACCGTCCGCGCGGGATCGTGACGGCCGACGTCGCGGAACCGAATGCCGTCGTGCAGCTCGAATCGGGCCCGTACACGGTGCCGAACGCACGCGCGACCGAGATCGAGCTGTACCAAGGGCTCGTCGCAACGAGCGTGAACGCGGAGCCGTCGCTCGAGAACGACAAGTACGCGATCAACCAGAAGCTGTCGCGCTTCCTGCCGGCCGGCTTCTATTACAAGACGTTCATGTGGCCGCGCAACATGTGGCCGAAGTACGAAGAGAAGATCCGTGAAGCGGCCGGCCTCGGCAAGGCGCCGGAAGCGCTCGACGCCGATCGCTACGACAAGTGCTACGCGCACTGCGACGTGCTCGTGGTCGGCGGTGGCCCGTCGGGCCTCGCGGCCGCGCATGCGGCGGCGACGGCCGGCGCGCGCGTGATCCTCGTCGACGACCAGCGCGAGCTCGGCGGCAGCCTGCTGTCGTGCCGCGCCGAGATCGACGCGAAGCCCGCGCTGCAATGGGTCGAGAAGATCGAGGCCGAGCTGCGCAAGCTGCCCGACGTGACGATCCTGTCGCGCAGCACCGCGTTCGGCTACCAGGACCACAACCTCGTGACGGTCACGCAGCGTCTGACCGATCACCTGCCGGTGTCGATGCGCAAGGGCACGCGCGAACTGCTGTGGAAGGTCCGCGCGAAGCGCGTGATCCTCGCGACCGGGGCACACGAGCGGCCGATCGTGTTCGGCAACAACGACCTGCCGGGCGTGATGCTCGCCGGTGCGGTGTCCACCTACGTGCATCGCTTCGGCGTGCTGCCGGGCCGCAACGCGGTCGTGTTCACGAACAACGATCGCGCGTACCAGACCGCGCTCGACCTGAAGGCGTGCGGCGCGAAGGTGACGGTCGTCGATTCGCGCGCATCGTCGAACGGCGCGCTGCCGGCCGCCGCGAAGCGGCAGGGCGTGACGGTGATGAGCGGCGCAGTCGTGACCGGCGCATCGGGCAAGTGGCGCGTATCGTCGGTCGACGTCGCGTCCTACTCGAACGGCCAGACCGGCGGCAAGCTGCAGACGCTGCCGTGCGACCTCGTCGCGATGTCGGGTGGCTTCAGCCCGGTGCTGCACCTGTTCGCGCAGTCGGGCGGCAAGGCCTGCTGGAACGACGAGAAGGCGTGCTTCCTGCCGGGCAAGCCCGTGCAGGCGGAAGCGAGCATCGGTGCCGCGGCCGGCGAATTCGGCCTGGCGCGTGCGCTGCGACTCGCGGTCGATGCGGGCGTGGAAGCCGCGAAGGCAGCGGGTTTCACCGCCGAGCAGCGCGCGGTCGCGCCGCAGGTCGCGGAAACCGTCGAAGGCGCACTGCAGCCGCTGTGGCTGGTCGGCAGCCGCGAAGCCGCGGCACGCGGGCCGAAGCAGTTCGTCGACTTCCAGAACGACGTGTCGGCCGCGGACATCCTGCTGGCCGCACGCGAAGGCTTCGAGTCGGTCGAGCACGTGAAGCGCTACACGGCGATGGGTTTCGGCACCGACCAGGGCAAGCTCGGCAACATCAACGGGATGGCGATCCTCGCGGGCGCGCTCGGCAAGACGATTCCGGAAACGGGCACGACGACGTTCCGCCCGAACTACACGCCGGTGTCGTTCGGCACGTTCGCGGGCCGTGAGCTCGGCGATTTCCTCGACCCGATCCGCAAGACCTGCGTGCACGAGTGGCACGTCGAGCACGGCGCGCTGTTCGAGGACGTCGGCAACTGGAAGCGGCCGTGGTACTTCCCGAAGAACGGCGAGGATCTCCATGCGGCCGTGAAGCGTGAATGCCTGGCGGTGCGCAACAGCGTCGGCATCCTCGACGCGTCGACGCTCGGCAAGATCGACATCCAGGGCCCGGACGCGGTGAAGCTGCTGAACTGGATGTACACGAACCCGTGGAACAAGCTCGAAGTGGGCAAGTGCCGCTACGGGCTGATGCTCGACGAGAACGGGATGGTGTTCGACGACGGCGTGACGGTGCGCCTCGCCGACCAGCATTTCATGATGACGACCACGACGGGCGGCGCGGCGCGCGTGCTCACGTGGCTCGAGCGCTGGCTGCAGACCGAATGGCCCGACATGAAGGTGCGGCTGTCGTCGGTCACCGATCACTGGGCGACGTTCGCGGTGGTCGGCCCGAAGAGCCGCAAGGTCGTGCAGAAGGTGTGCCAGGACATCGACTTCGGCAACGAGGCGTTCCCGTTCATGAGCTACCGGAACGGCACGGTTGCAGGCGCGAAGGCGCGCGTGATGCGGATCAGCTTCTCGGGCGAGCTCGCGTATGAAGTGAACGTGCCGGCGAATGCGGGCCGCGCGGTGTGGGAAGCGCTGATGGCCGCCGGTGCCGAGTTCGACATCACGCCGTACGGCACCGAGACGATGCACGTGCTGCGTGCGGAGAAGGGCTACATCATCGTCGGCCAGGATACCGACGGCTCGATCACGCCGTACGACCTCGGGATGGGCGGGCTCGTCGCGAAGTCGAAGGACTTCCTCGGCAAGCGTTCGCTTGCGCGCTCGGACACCGCGAAGGAAGGCCGCAAGCAGTTCGTCGGCCTGCTGACCGAGGACGAGCAGTTCGTGCTGCCGGAAGGCGCGCAGATCATCGCGAAGGACACGCAGGTGTCGGCGGTCGATCCGACGCCGATGCTCGGCCACGTGACGTCGAGTTACTACAGCCCGATCCTGAAGCGCTCGATCGCGCTCGCGGTGGTGAAGGGCGGCCTGAACAAGATGGGCGAGAGCGTCGTGATTCCGCTGGCCAACGGCCGCCGCATCACCGCGAAGATCTCGAGCCCGGTTTTCTACGATACCGAAGGGGTGCGCCAGCATGTGGAATGAAACCAGAAACCAGACGCAGGTGGCGGGCGCGGGCGGCGTGACGCTTGAATCGCCGTTCGTCGGCGCGGCCGACGTGCTGAAGCCGCACCAGGCGCGCGCCTCGAAGAAGTTCACGCTGCGCGAGCGGCCGTTCCTCGATCTCGTCAACGTGCGCGGCGAATTGAGCGATCCGGCGTTCGTGAGCGCGTTCGAGCGCGTGGTCGGCTGCCGGCCGCCCGCGGCGCCGAACACGGTCGCGCGCGGTGTCGAGTACGACGTGCTGTGGCTCGGCCCCGACGAGTGGCTCGTGCGCTCGAACGGGCCGGTGCCGGCCGGCGTGCTCGAAGCGAAGCTCGCGGAAGCCGTGCAGGGCACGTATGCGGCGGCCGTCGATGTCGGCAGCGGCTATACGGTCGTCGAGCTCAGCGGCGAACGCGTGCGCGACGTGCTCGCGCGCGGCTGCCCGCTCGATCTCCATCCGCGTGCGTTCAAGCCGGGCCAGTGCGCGCAGTCGCATTACTTCAAGTCGTCGATCGTGCTGATCCCGACCGGTGACGATGCGTTCGAGATCGTCGTGCGCCGCAGCTTCGCCGACTACTTCGTGCGCATCATGCTCGACGCGGCCGCGCCGCTCGCATCATGAAGCCGTTCGACGAACCGTTCGTGGCGATCGACGCGCCGCGCCTGCGCGGGCGCGGCTGGAGCGTGTTCGTCGACGAACTGAAGGTGCCCGCGCGGATCGGCATTCATGCGCACGAGCATGAAGCGCCGCAGCCGATCGTGATCGATGCGCGGCTCGGCTACCGGTGCGAGCCGAGCGAGCAGGGCGAGTGGATCGATTACGACGGCTATTGCGCGCGCCTTGCGGCGTTCCTGTCGCACAAGCCGCATACGCGGCTGCTCGAGACGCTCGTCGCCGATATCGCGGTGCTGTCGTTCCGTGAGTGGCCGGCGCTGGAGTCGCTGACGCTGTCGGTGTACAAGCCGAAGATCCGGCCCGGCACGAAGCGGGTTGGCGTGTCGCTCGACTGGACGCGCGGGGATTATTTGCGGTGGACGGGGGCGGCGGGGCAGTTTTGAGGCAGGAGAGGCGGCCGACGAGTGCGTCGAAACGATGCCGGTCGGCCGCCGGCCGTGGCACTTGTTGGTCTTTATAGTTCCTGAAATATGCGAACAATTCACCGTCGCTGACGTTCAAGCCTTTAATTCCGATATTCTCGTAACAATGCCGTCGATGCCGTTCGTCGGCGTTTTGCGGCGTCTCCGAGGACGTGCTGTCGCGGCTCGAAAACGGCCGGGCGGTGGGCCTCGACAAGTTGTTCAAGGTGCTCGACGGTCTGGGACTCAATTTGCTCGTCGTACCGAAGCGCGAAGTGCCCGTCGCACGCAAGGCATTGCATGAACTTGCCGAGCCGACCGTTCCGGCGGAGTCGCGGGAGGGCGCGTGATGTTGCGATCACCCTGAGCCGATACATCAAGCCGCAGCCGCCCCATCCAGCGCAGGATAGTCGACATACCCGCGCGCATCGCCGCCGAAGAACGTTTCGCGCCGCGCATCGTTCATCGGTGCGCCGGTCCTCACCCGCATCACGAAATCCGGATTCGCCAGCACCATCTGCCCGTACGCTTCGAGATCGGCCAGCCCGGATGTCACGTCCGTGCCGATCGCGTCGCGCGTGCGGCCCGGACGATTCAGGATCAGCGTGCCGCTCCAGCGCGCGCGCAGGTCGGCCAGCAGCGCTTCGTTGCCCTGATGCATCACGTGCAGGTAGGCGAGGCCGAGACGGTCGAGCTCCGTCGCGAGATGGCGATACAGGTCCGGCCCTTCCGCTCCTTCGTCGAGGCCGCCCAGCGTATTGCCGGGCGATACGCGGATGGCCGTGCGATCCGCGCCGATCTCGTCGGCGATCGCCGTGGCGACCTCGATCGCGAAGCGCGCGCGGTTCTCGATCGAGCCGCCGTACGCGTCGGTGCGCGTGTTGGCATTCGGCGCGAAGAACTGCTGGATCAGGTAGCCGTTCGCGCCGTGGATCTCGACGCCATCCGCGCCCGCCTCGATCGCGCGGCGCGCGGCGAGGCGGAAGTCGTTCACGGTCGCGCGCACTTCCTCGGTCGTCAACGCACGCGGCACGGGGATGTCCTGCATGCCTTTCATCGTGAACATCGGCGCATTCGGCGCGATTGCCGACGGTGCCACGCCTTGCCGGTGATGCGGCGTATTGTCGGGATGCGACATGCGCCCGACGTGCATCAGCTGGATGAACAACCGGCCGCCGCGTGCATGCACGCCGTCGCTGATCGCCTTCCAGCCGGCGACGTGCGCGTCGGTATGGATGCCGGGCGTCGTCAGGTAGCCTTGCCCGTCGTCAGACGGCTGCGTGCCTTCGCTGACGATCAGGCCGAGGCTCGATCGCTGCGCGTAATACTCGGCGGCCCATTCGCCGGGCGTGCCGTCGGCGGCGGCGCGGCTGCGGGTCATCGGCGCCATGACCAGGCGGTTTTTCAGCGTATATCGGCCCACGCGGACCGGGGTGAACAGTTGGCTCATGATGCGTCAGCTCCTCGAGAGTCGGGACGGCGGCACCAGGTCGGTGCCGCCTCTGGCGCCGGCCGCGCACGGGTGTGCCGACCTCGCCTCCACACGTCCATCATCCATTGCTTTCTTTACGGGATAAATCGGGTAATCTGGATAGCATTGATCCATTGATGGAGCAGTGGGCATGGAACTGCTGAACGACATGGCGCTGTTCGTCGAAGTCGTGAAAGCGAAGGGTTTTCGCAGCGCGGCCGAGACGCTAGGGATGCCGAACTCGACGCTGTCGCGGCGCATCAGCGCGCTGGAGAAGGCGATCGGGCTGCGGCTGCTGCATCGCACGACGCGCCGGATCGAACTAACCGAGGCCGGCCAGCTCTACTTCGAGCGCTGCAAGCGCATCGTCGACGAGGCGCGGCTCGCGCACGAGCAACTCGGCGGGTTGCTGGCGGAGCCGACCGGCGTGTTGCGCGCGTCGTTTCCGGTCGATTTCGCGGTGACCTACCTGGCGCCGCTGATCGTCGAGTTCTCGACGCGTTACCCGAAGCTGACATTCGATTTCGAGCTGACGTCGCGGCGGGTCGATCTGGTGAGCGAACCGTTCGACGTGGCGATCCGCTTGGGCGAATCCGAAGATTCTCAACTGATCGCGCGGCGGCTGGCCACGCTCGGGAACTACCTATATGCGTCGCCCGGCTATCTCGCGCGCGAGGGCGAGCCGCGCACGCCGGACGACCTGGCGCGGCACGCGTGCCTCAGCCTGGCGAGGGCCGGCACGTGGACGCTGCACGACGGCACGCACACCGTCGCGGTACCGGTGAGCAGCCGTTTCGCGGGAAACAGCGTCGGCATGCTGCGGCGCCTGGCCACGCTCGATGCGGGCATCATCGTGCTGTCCGAAGCGATCGTCGCGGATGACCTGGCCGCCGGCCGGCTGCGCCGCGTGATGCCCGCATGGGAGGGCGAGCCGATTCCGGTCTACGCGATGACGGAAACGCGGCTGCTGCCCGCGAAGACGCAGCATTTCATCGAGTTCTTGCGGGAGCGTTTCGCGCAGGCGTGACGGGCGGGTAGCCGTTCGTCGTTCAGCTTAGTTGCCGCGAGCCGACGTCGGGCTCGTCTTTTCGCTGACCGGCACCATGCGGGCCTTCGCATCGTTCGCGGGATTCGAGGGATTCACGGCTTTCGCGTCGTTGTCAGGTTCGAGCACGAAGCGGAACGAATCGACGCGCTGCATCACCTTCGCCGCATACGCGTTCGAACCGCCGCTGTAGCTTCTCAGTCCGGCCCGCACGTCGCCACCGGCCGCCCTCACGTAACCCGACAGGATCGCGGAGCCGACTTCGACGTTCGCGTTCGGGTCGGTCAGGTCCTTCACGTTGCGCACCAGGCCACGGTGCGCGGTCGGCACGACCTGCATCAGCCCGGTCGCGCCATGCTGGCCGCGCGCCTTTTCCTGGAAGCGCGATTCGATCGAAATAATGGCGTAAACGAGTGCGGGAGGCAGCGAATATTTCGTCGCAGTGACGCTCACGATATCGGCGAGCTTCGCGGCCCGTTCCTTCGCGACGCCGAATTTCTTCGTCAGGTAGGACGTGATGCGGCGGTTTGCTTCGTTCGGCTGATCGTTGGCGTCGGCGAGCGGTGCGGATGCGACGGACGGCGCCGATGCGGCTGCTTCCGGCGCGGACGCAGGCAGTGCGGGCGCTTGCTGCGCCGACGCCTGTTGCGCGATGCCGAGCGAAAGCACGATCAGCCAGAGAAACCGTCGCATGGTGGAGTGCGGGGAATGGGAAGGCGCCTAGTATATCGGCCAATCGCGGCCGGTGGTCGAGTGCCGGTTCGAATGAAAGCGGCATGTAGGCTTGTGTCATGGCGAGCCGATCGAGGCGCCGATCGTTGCACGGACACGCATCGGAGTCCGGACGAACGCTAGTTGATGATCTCGCCGGTGCCGGTTTCGATGCGGATTCTGAGCTGCTGGATGAACGCCGGATCGTAGGGTTCCCAGCTATCGAGTTCGCCGACGATCTTCAAAGGCGATGTGCTTCGATACGATCGCGTCGGATTGCCCGGGAATTTCTTGTCCGTGACGTTCGGGTCGTTTTCGAATTCGCCGGTGGGTTCGACGATGTAGACGCGCGGCCGGCCGTCGCCTTTGGCCATTTCCGCCGCCAGGCCGGCGCCTTTGGGCAACGCCGTGAAGTAGATGTGATTCATCACGACGTCATCGCGATAATTCGATCGGAAGCCTGCCGTCAGCAAGTCGCCGATCCGCAAATCCGCTTTCGTGCCATGAAAAAACGGGCCGGTGTCCGAAATGGTCATGGTTTCTCCTTCCAAGAATCGCGCAACGGCTTCTACGCGCGCCGTGCGGCCGCCACCCGTGCAATCGCGCCGATCGCATCGCTGACGAGCACCGCGAGCAGCCCGACGATCACGCCGCCCTGCAGCACGAACGCGGTGTTCGACGTCTGCAGCCCCGCGATGATCACGTCGCCGAGCCCGCGCGCGGCGACCGTCGAGCCGATCGTCGCGGTGCCGAGATTGATCACGACCGCGAGCCGCACGCCGTTGATGATCACCGGAAACGCGAGCGGCAGCTCGACCGACACCAGTTGCTGCCAGCCGCTCATCCCCATCCCGCGCGCGGCGTCGACGACGTCGCGCGGCACGTCCTCGAGCCCCGCGATCGTGCTTTCGAACACGGGCAGCAGGCCGTACAACACGAGCGCGATCAGCACGGGCTTCAAGCCGAAGCCGACGGCCGGCACCGCGAGCGCGAGCACCGCGACGGGCGGGAAGGTCTGGCCGATGTCGACGACGCTGCGCGCGACCGGCAGGAAATCCGCGCCCCACGGCCGCGTGACCGCGATGCCGGCCGCGACCGCGACGATCGTGCCGATCACGCTCGACAACGCGACCGTGCCGAGATGCGCGAGCGTGAGGTCGAGCAGGCTCGCGCGATCGTAGATCACCGGCGCGCCGTTGTCCGCGAACGGCGCGAACAAGCCCTGGAGCCAGGCGGGTCGCAACAGCAGCACGAGCAGCAGCGCGAGCGCGGCCGCGCGTGCGATGTAAGCGGGAAGTGCCGACCGCCCGGGCCGCGTGCTGCCGCGCGTCGTCATGCGGGCTTCCTTGCGTGCGCGCGGATCGCATCGAGCGTGATGCGGCGCGTGTTGCGGCCGTCGTCATCTTCCACCGGAAGCACATCGACACCGCGCCACAGCAGCTCCGACACTGCATCGCGCAGCGTGCGCGTCGCGGCGATCGGTTCGCCATCGGCATGACCGGGTTCGGCCACGGCATCGATCGGCGTCAGCGCGAGCAGGCGCAGCGGCCGGTCGACGCCGGCGACCAACTGTTCGACGACGCCGGCTGCCGGCTTGCCGAGAATCTCGGCAGGCGTGGCGACCTGCAGCAGCCGGCCGCCGTCCATCACCGCGATCGTGTCGCCGAGCTTCAGCGCTTCCTCGATGTCGTGCGTGACGATCACGACGGTGATGCCGAGGCGGCGCTGCAACGCAAACAGGTCGTCCTGCGCCTTGTTGCGGATGATCGGATCGAGCGCGCCGAACGGCTCGTCCATCAGCAGCATCGCGGGCTCGGCCGCGAGCGCGCGCGCCACGCCGACGCGTTGTTGCTGGCCGCCCGACAGTTCATGCGGCAGCTTGTCCGCGAACTCGGCCGGCGGGAGATGGAACAGGTCGAGCAATTCGTTCACGCGCGCGTCGATGCGATCGGCCGGCCAGCCGAGCAGGCGCGGCACGGTCGCGATGTTGCGCGCGACGCTCCAGTGCGGAAACAGCCCGTGCCCCTGGATCGCATAGCCGATGCCGCGACGAAGCTGCTCGGGCGCAACGGTGGCCGTATCGACGCCGTCGATACGGATCGTGCCGCTGGTGGGCGCGATCAGCCGGTTGATCATGCGCAGCAGCGTCGACTTGCCGCTGCCCGACGCACCGACGAGCGCGGTGATCGTGCCGCGCTTCATCGTCAGCGACACGTCGTCGACGGCGACGATATCGCCGAAGCGTTTGCCCGCACGTTCGATCTCGATCATCCTGCACGCCCCTTCGCGAGCGTGGTCGCGGCTTCGAATATGACGGCCGCCACCAGCGCGAGCACGATCGTCGGGATCGCGCCGAGCAGCACGAGATCGGCGGCCGATTGCCCGATCCCCTGGAAGATGAAGGTGCCGAAGCCGCCGCCGCCGATCAGCGCGGCGACCGCGGTCAGCCCGATGTTCTGCACGAGCACGATGCGCACGCCGCTCAGGATCACCGGCAGCGCGAGCACGAGATCGACGCGCAGCAACCGCTGCGCACGCGTCATGCCCATCGCGCGCGCCGCTTCGGTGACGTGCGGCGGCACCTGGCCGAGCCCGACCACGACGCTCGACGCGATCGGCAGCAGCGAATACAGGAACAGTGCGAGCACGGCCGGTGCGACGCCGATGCCGCGGATGCCGAGCGCGGCCGCGAGCGGCACGTGTGCGGCGAGCAAGCCGAGCGGCGCCATCATCAGCCCGTACATCGCGATGCTGGGGATCGTCTGCACGATATTGAGCACGGGCATCGCGACGGTGCGCACCGCCGCGATGCGCGCGCAGGCGATGCCGAGCGGCACGCCCGCGACGAGCGCGGCGGCCACCGAGCCACCGGTGAGCGACACGTGCCGGATCGCCTCGATCCAGAAGTCGTCGCTGCGCACCGCGTATTCGCGCATCACCGAGAGGCCGTCCCACCAGCCGCTCGCGAGCGGCACCGAAATCGCTGCTATCGCGACGACGAGCGCGGCGAGGCGCCGCCAGGGGCCGAACGCGAGCCGTGCGAGCGCATCCGCGACGAGCACGGCCCACGCGAACAGCAGCAGCCAGACGCCGGAGGAGGGCGATACGCGGGCGAGCGTGTCGTCAGGTGCGACGAGGTGCGTCGCGGCCGCGCCGACCGCGTACGCGAGCGTGGCGAGCCACGCGCAGCCGGCCATCAGGCGCCACGCGGGGCGGCTCGCCGTCATTGCCCACAGCGCGCCGACGATCCACAACGCGGCGAGCCCGGCGCCCTGCAGGGCCGGCAGCGCGGCGAACACCGACAGGTCGGCGCCGGCCGCGATGCGGTTCGGCCGCAGCACCGCGAACGGCAGGCCGAGCACGGCGACGATCGTCAGGACCCCGATCAGGATGCCGACCTTGTCCGCCGTGATGCGCCGCGCGGACGCCGCCGCGCGACCCGTCATTTAACGAAGCCCTTCGCTTTCAGGTAGCTTTTCGCGACGCCGGCGGCCGGTTCGCCGTTGATCTGGATGCGCGCGTTCAGCGTCTGCAGCGTCTTCAGGTCGAGGCTCGCGAACACGGGCTTCAGGTAGTCGGCGATCTGCGGATGCGCTTTCAGCACGGCTTCGCGGATCACCGGTGCGGGCGCGTAGACGGGCTGCACGTGCTTGTCGTCGTCGAGCACCGCGAGGCCGCTCGACGCGATGCCGCCGTCGGTGCCGTAGACCATCGCCGCATTCACGCCGTCGGTCTGGTTCGCGGCGGCCTTGATGGTTGCGGCCGTGTCGCCGCCGGACAGCACGACGAGCTGGTCGGGCTTCAGCTTGAAGCCGTACGCCTTCTCGAACGACGGCAGCGCCGACGCGCTGTTCACGAATTCGGCCGACGCCGCGAGCTTCACCTTGCCGCCGCCGGCCACCCACTTGCCGAAATCGGAGAAGGTCTTCAGGTGCTGCGACTGCGCGACCGGTGCGAGCACGGCGACGCCCCACGTGTTGTTCGCGGGCGCCGGGGTGAGCCAGACGAGATGGTTCGCCGCGTAGTCGAGTTGCTTCGCGGTGTCGTAGCCTTGGCTCGCGTTCTTCCACAGCGGATCGTCCGCCTTGTTGAAGAAGAACGCGGCATTGCCGGTGTATTCGGGGTAGACGTCGATCTCGCCGCTCGTGAGCGCCTTGCGCACGATCGGCGTGGTGCCGAGCGCGATCTTTTCGGTGACGGGAATGCCGTGGGCCTTCAGCACCTGCGCGATGAGGTTGCCGAGCAGGTTGCCTTCGGTGTCGATCTTCGACGACACCACGACGGGCGTGTCGGCATGTGCGGCGGGCGCGACGAGGGTAGCGGCGAGCGCGAGGCCCAGGATCCGGGCGGGCAGGGCGAGCTTCATACGGGGCCAATCTCCAGGACGGGGGCGTACGCCGAAAGTTACTTGACTGAGCCGGCTTTGGCAAACCGCGTGCGGCGGCGTGCCCACAGCCCGTGTGGGGATTACCCGCATCCGTGTGGCAGGCTTGTTACACTGAATCCGTTCCCGCCTTGCCGACACTTCCTGACATGAAGCCCGAGTTGCTGGTTCTCATCGCATTGCGCGGTGACGCGCATCGCGAGATCGCCGCGTCGTTCGACGTGCGCTACGCCCCGACATCCGATGAACGCGAACGTGCGATCGCCGAACACGGCGGCACGATACGCGCGGTGCTGACCAACGGCAGCACGGGGCTCACCGCCGCCGAAATCGATCGCCTTCCGCAGCTCACGTTCGTCAGCGCGCTCGGCGCCGGCTACGAGCACATCGATGTCGCGCATGCCAAAGCGCGCGGCGTGACCGTGGTCACGGGCGCCGGCACCAACGACGATTGCGTCGCCGATCATGCGTTCGCGCTGCTGCTCGCGGCCGTGCGCAACGTCGTGCAGCTCGATGCGAAAACCCGCGCGGGCGTGTGGCGCGACGGCCTGGCGATGCCGCCGAACGTGTCGGGCAAGAAGCTCGGCATCGTCGGGCTCGGCAAGATCGGCGAGAAGTGCGCGCGCCGCGCGGCCGGCTTCGATATCGAGATCGGTTATCACAACCGGTCGCAGAAGAACGTCCCTTACCGCTATTTCGACCGCGTCGACGCGCTCGCGCAATGGGCCGATTTCCTGATCGTCGCGACACCCGGCGGCGCGGGCACGCGGCACCTGATCGATCGCGCAGTGCTCGACGCGCTCGGCCCTGGCGGATTCGTCGTCAACGTGTCACGCGGCAGCGTTGTCGATACCGCTGCTTTGGCGGAGGCGTTGCGCGAAGGGCGTATCGCGGGCGCGGGGCTCGACGTGTACGAAGGCGAACCCGAGCCGCCGCGCGCGCTGACGGATCTCGACAGCGTCGTGCTGACCCCGCACATGGGCGGCTGGTCGCCCGAGGCGCTCGATCGGTCGGTGCGGCAGTTCATCGACAATGCCGAGCGGCACTTTTCAGGGCGGCCGGTGTTGACGCCGGTGTGAGCGGCGCCGGGACGATGATTCGTCGCCCACCGTTTCGTCTAGGATCGATGGTCGCGTGAGAGGCGCCACGCGACGGTCGAGGGCGGAGGCGAAGTGCTATCGATCGATACGCAGCACGAGCTTTCCGGTCGTGCCGCCCGACTCGAGCGCCACATGCCCGTCGACGATCGCGTCGAGCGCATAGCTGCCCCCGATCAGCGGCTTCAGCGCACCGGTGGCCAGCAAGCCGAACAACTCGCCGAGCGTTTGCTGGACGACGCGATCGGTGAGGAACGCATGCAACGCGAAACCCGATAGCGAGCGGCAGCCGAAGATGAGCGCGTTCATCAGGCTGTCATCGACCGCGAGCAACTGGCCGCTTGCCGCGCCATAGGCGATGAAACGACCGTGCGGCGCAAGGCTGGACGCCAGCGTGCGGGCCACGGCGCCACCGATCGAATCGAACACGACGTCGGGGCCCGTGCCGCCGGTTGCGGCGCCGAGTCGATCGACCCACGCGTCGTCGCGATAACTCACGGCCTGATCGGCACCGAGCGCCCGCACCGTCGATAGCTTCTCCGTGGAACCGGCCAGGCCGACGATCGTCCTGGCACCGTCGAGTCTCGCCAGCTGGATGAGCATCGAACCGACGCCGCCGGCCGCGGCGGTGATGGCGACGGATCGTGCGGCCACCGGCGTCTCGCGCAGCAGCATGCGGGCGACCAGCCCCTGCAGCATGACCGCGACGGCGTCGTCGTCCGAAACGGCGTCGGGAATCGCGACGACCAGCGGAGCGCGTACCGTCACATATTCGGCATAGCCGCCGGTTCCGCTCGTTGCGCCGAACAGCGCCGCGGCCACGCGATCGCCGGCCCGGAAGTCCCGCACGTTCGCGCCGACGGCTTCGACGGTGCCGACCGTTTCCGATCCCAATATCGCCGGCAACGTCGGCGCCGGGCCCGGATAGGTACCGGCGCGTTGCAGCGTTTCCGCGAAATTCAGTCCGATGCGCGTCACGCGCACGAGGACTTCATCGGGAGCCGGCGTCGGGCGCGCGATCACGACCGGCAGGAGTACGGACGGCGCGCCGAAACGATCGATCTGAATGGCATTCATGGTATTCACGGGAAAATCTCGCTGGATGCGGGGCATTGCCCCCCGGGTGTGTGAGGTGTCGGGCAGGACGCGGCGTCGGCCGGATCACTCCGGCAGGGACGTTCGATCGCCGCGATCGAACGACGCGCGGCCCGCGCCATTCAGCACGAGCGCGAGCAGGCCGCCCGTCATCGACAGGTTCATCATGAAGAAGGTCTGCTGCGTCTGGTCGCCGCCGCTATGGAAGATCACCGCGGCGATGACCGAAAAGATCGCGAGCCCGAGCGCGGCGAGTCGCGTCATGAAGCCCGCGATCAACGCGAGGCCGCCGGCGACCTCGACGAAGATCACGAGCGGCAGCAGTGCCCCCGGTACGCCCATGTGCGCCATGTATTGCTCGGTGCCTGCGTAGTTGAAGATCTTGCTGATGCCCGCGCCGACGTAGACGCCGGCGATGAGGGTGCGCACCAGGACGGACAGGATGGCGTTGACGGCGGGCGTCTGCGTAGCGGTTCGGTACAGGGTGCGGTTGATCGATCGAATCATGGTGAGTCCTTGTTCGTGAGGCGGCGGATCGGCGATCCGCCGCCGTGTTCAGCGGTTCGGGTTCGGGGCCGCGCTCATGCGCGGAACGGCGGGTAGTCGGTATAGCCGGCTTCGCCGCCGCCATAGGCCATGGACATGTCCGCATGCGCGAGCGGCCGATCGTGCCGGAAGCGTTCGGCAAGATCCGGGTTCGCGATGAACGGGTAGCCGAACGACACGAGATCGGCGTGGCCCGTGGAAAGCGCCGTTTCCGCGCGTGCTTTCGTATAGCCGTTGTTCGCGATGTAATGCCCGCCGAACGCGCGCTTGAGCGCGCCGTAGTCGAATGCGGGCACCGCGTCCGGTGCGGCCTGGGGGACGCCTTCGACGACATGGAGATAGACCGCGAGGCCGCTCAGCCGGTTGGCGAATCGCTCGAACAGCGTTTGCGGATCGCTATCCGCGATTCCACCGAAATGCGGCGTGACCGGAGAGATACGGATACCTAATCGATCGGGGCCTGAAACGAGGCCGACTGCGCGCACGACCTCGAGTGGCAGCCGAAGCCGGTTGTCGATCGTGCCGCCGTAGTCGTCGGTCCGGTGGTTCGTGCCGTCGCGCAGGAACTGGTCGAGCAGGTAGCCGTTGCCGGCGTGAATCTCCACGCCGTCGAACCCGGCCTGCAATGCGGCACGAGCGGCCAGCACGTATTGGTCGACGATGGCGGGCAATTCGGCGGTTTCGAGCGCGCGCGGTACCGGGTACGGCTGCGGGCCCGTCGGCGTATAGGCGTCGCCGTCGGGCCGGATCGGAGACGGCGCGACCGGTCGTGCACCGTCCGGCTGCAGGTCCGGGTGACCGATGCGGCCGACGTGGGCCAGTTGCACGAAAATGCGGCCGCCTTCACGGTGTACCGCGTCGGTCACCTGTTTCCAGCCCGCGATCTGCGCATCGCTGTAGATGCCCGGCGTGAACGGATAGCCCTTGCCCTGCGGCGAGATCTGCGCGCCCTCGGTGACGATCAGGCCGGCCGAGGCCCGTTGCGCATAGTAGGTCGCGTTCATCGGGCCGGGCGCGTCGCCGGCACCGGCACGGCTGCGCGTCATCGGCGCCATCACGATGCGATTCCTGAGCGTGATGCGCCCGAGCTCGATCGGGTCGAACAGCGTAGGACGCGCAGGCGCCCGGGGCGGCGAGAGAAAGCGGTCGGTCGTCATGGTTCCATGTTCCTGTGACATTGAGGGGAGACTGTCGACGCGGGGGCGCCGCGATCGACATGGCGTGACAGGAATGTAGGGGATCGTTTCGATCGAAACAATTGGCTAGAATGGATCGTTAAAATCAATTTTCTGGATAGATCGTGGATCGCAGCCCCAATCTGGATCAGCTTCGTGCGTTCGTCGCCGTCGTCGAGGCCGGCAGTTTTTCAGGGGCGGCGCGTCGGCTCGGCAGGGCGCAATCGGTGGTGAGTTATGCGGTCGCCAGCCTTGAGGCACAGCTGGGCATGCCGTTGTTCGAACGCGGCAGGCGCCGTCCGCAGCTGACGGCGGCCGGCGAGGTCGTGCTCGCCGATGCGCGTCGGCTCGACATGCTGATGGGGCAGTTGCAGGCGAAGACGGCCGGTTTGCGGGGCGGCGTGGAAGCCGAGCTGTCGCTGGCCGTCGACGTGATGTTTCCGTTGCCGAAACTGGTCGAAGGGATGCAGGCGTTTGCCGAGGCGTTCCCGACCGTCGCACTCAACCTGGCGATCGAAGCGCTCGGCGGCGTCATGAAGCTGGTGCTCGACGGCGGCTGTGCGCTCGGCATCAGCGGCCCGATTCCGAACTGGCCGGATGCGATCGACGCGACCTCGATGGGGGCGATCGAGTTGCTGACCGTTGCGGCGCCCGTGCATCCACTCGGGTTGCGCGACCTGCCGATTCCGCTCTCGGAGGCGCGCGAACATACGCAGATCGTGCTCACCGACCGCAGCAAGGTCACCGACGGGCAATCGTTCGGAATCCATGCGACCCGCACCTGGAAGGTGGCCGACCTCGGCGCGAAACATCGGTTGCTGCTCGCCGGGCTGGGCTGGGGATCGATGCCGATGCATCTGATCGAGGACGATCTGCAGTCGGGCCGTCTCGTGCCGGTGCAACTGGCCGACCGGCGCACGTTCCGCTACGGACTGTCGCTGATCCGGCGTGCCGATCGCGCGAGCGGTCCGGCCGCGCAGTGGCTGATCGATTATTTGAGTCGTCAGGGCGATCCGAATGGCCGGCGGGCCTGACCCATGCCCGGCGGTGAGCGGCCGGGCAGGCCGCCCGGCCAGCCTTGCAATACGCGACGATTGAAGGCTGGCTGGACGTTCGGCCGTGTGAGCGACGCGCGCCGGCGGAAGCGCGTTCCGCGCGGCGCACGCCCGCTCAGGACGAAGCCAGCGGCACCGTCACCGACGTACCGGCCGGATCGAGCGTCAGCCCGGTGCCCGGCGTCGGCCGCAGCGTCGCCTCGTTGTCGCGCGACAGCACGACGAGCCCCAGCCGATGGCCGGCTTCCAGCAAGAATAAAAAAAGATTGCGTCGCGGCAGCCAATCAAGCGCCGAAATAGCGATCTGCGTGAAACGGCATTTCACTCCATAACGTCCGGCGATTGGCCGGATACGGGCCGCAGATGGAGATGATCGGCCCGGGAGGATGTGGTCATACAGGCAGACCAACGGCGCGTGGCATGCGGCTCGCAATTGCGCGCGCGGGTGTTCGCGACAGCGCGAAGCATGTCCGTTGCCGTTGTTTCGACCGTATCGACGCGTTTGCGTGGCCGATCCGGTTGCCTCAATTCGCGGGACGGACACCGGCCAGATCGGCCGCCGCGATTTCATCCGTGGAAGGAAGCGGCCGAATGGTCACCTCGCCGGAAATGAACCGTTTCCCCTTGGCATCGCGGCCATGGTAGCGCGTGCTGATCGCGTGAAATTCCGCATTACCCGACGCCAGATGCTCGAGCTCCGTCACGTAGGCGCGCACGTCCGCCCGATTCCCGAGCGGTCCGGCAAGGACGCGGTCGCGTGCGGCCATCAGATTGCGCTCGTTCTGCGCAACCAGCGTTGCCAGCTTGTTCAGCGCGTCCTGGAGTTTCAGGCCCTCCCGGTACATCAGCAGCCAGACGGAGTTGACCGAATCGGCGATATGAATTTCCTTTCGGAATGAGTACGGGTCGTTGACCAGCGTAATCGAATCGATGGCGGCCGTTCTCATTTCCGCCAACGAGCGGTCGGCCACCAGGTGCTCGGTCATGTCGACGTCGATGGCGTACTCCGTCATGATGGCTGCCCATTCCCCATAGTTGTCGATGCGCCGCATCTCCAGGTAGGCGTCGAACGTGAGTTCGTCCATCTTCAGGGCCAGCGGATCCGTCTGCCTGATGATCAGCGTATGCAGCGCGTCCTCCATGCGTTTCCAGACACGCGGTTTCGACGCCAGATGTGCCTTGACGGGCAAGAGCCCCTCGTACAGCAATTGCGCGATGGGCGCGGTGTCGGGCGGGCGAATGCCGGCGATTGCATCGAAGTAGTGCTGGCGCAATGTCGAGCGCTTGTGTGCCTGCTCCAGCATCGCGGGGTTGGTGATGGTGTCGTCGATCAGCGTGGTGATGCTCATCATCCGTTCCAGATCGTAGATCCTGTCGTTCAGCGTGTGCGGATAGCACAGGCCACCGAATGACGGCATGCTTTGCGCCAGATAATGTTCGACGGCCTTCTGGCTGCCGTAGTAGGCGAGGATGTACGGGCTGTCCGTGAGCGCGATCCGCCGTTCCGCCTCGTCGTGGAGCGGATGCCACATGGGTTTCAATTGCAGATGGAAGTCCGGATGGAAGATTGTCTCCCCGGGCTTCGGCAGGCCAGGCAGGTTGCGGACGAAGTTGGGAATATCTGTCATGGCGGGTTCTCGGGCTTGATGTCCGGCGGCGCGAACGGGCGGCCTTCATCGACCTTGCTTGAGCACGAAGCTATAGATGGAAACCTGATGCTTCACGATGGCGACGGCCAGGCTTTCGCACATCACGCGGAGTTCCTCCAGCGCGCCGACCGCACCCGTCGGGAAATGGCACTCGATGTTGTCCTGAACGTTCAACAGCCACCGCGTCGCGTCTGTCCGGTTCGGCAGGACCTGCATGTCCTGGACGCGGAAGCCGCTTTGCTCGAATACCTGGCGCAGGTACGCGGGCGTCTTGCGATACTTGCACGCCAGCCTGTCGACCAGGTCGGGCGTATCGGAACGGTATTCGAAGAGATCGACGTTATATAAGTTATCCGAAACGATGACCGTCCCGTTTGCGCCCAGCCGCTGTCGCAATTTGGCCATCACGATTTCGAAGAGATCGTAGGGGAAATGGGAGATCACTCCACGCATGATCACGAGGTCGTAGGGCTGGTCGACATCCGGCAGCAGGTCGATGTCCAGCGCATTGCACTGGAACAGGTTGATCCTGTCGGACAATCGCCGCGCGGCGTTGACCTCGGCGCAATATTCGAGCTGGCGGCTGCTGATGTTGATGCCGTCCAGGCGATGGCAGTCGGGAAACCGCTCGGACAGATCGCGCAGCACGGTTCCCCATCCGCATCCGATATCGAGTACCCGGTTGATCGGCTGGCGCGCGGGCGTCTCCAGACCGGCGATCTTCAATTGCCGTTCGAAATACCTGCGGCCGGATTCGTCGAGATCGACCGGCGTCGGCGATTGGGGATGGTCAAAGACGCCGAACTGGAACCAGAGGCGATCGCCGATGGCCTTGCTCCAGTTCACCGGGTCGTCCTGGTAGGCCTCTACGACCCGGGATTCGTAATCGTTTCGCTCTCGGCCGCGAATTGCCGCGAATGGCGGGTTACGCCGATCGTTCAATCGCGAAGCGGATGCGGCGGTTGTGCCGGTAACCAGGTTGTTCATTGCCATTTCCCCGCAGCGACCGGATAAAAATGTCCGGATTATTGATTTTTAAATCTAGCCGGTGGGGAATCGATGTCAAGCGATACAAGATTGTTTCGGATTTCGATTCAATAATGTAATTGATTTATGAAGCGTGGAATTCTTGTTTTAAAGAGCCATTGCCTCCGTTTCCATAAGAATCGGGAAATGGAACCGAATGAATGAAGCGATCCCGGGACGCCGGTGCACTGGCGTCCCGGGATCGCTTCAGGACGGGCATGCTGCCGTTCAGGAAGCCAGCGGCACCGTCACCGACGTACCGGCCGGATCGAGCGTCAGCCCGGTGCCCGGCGTCGGCCGCAGCGTCGCCTCGTTGTCGCTCGACAGCACGACCAGCCCCAGCCGGTGGCCGGCTTCCAGCTTGTAGTCACGCGGCATGAACGTCAGCTTCAGGTCGTACGGCATGCCGGGCAGAACCGGCTGCGAGACCCACTCCGACACGCGGTTGCGCGGATCGGTCCACGCACGCGTGACGATCGTCGCCGTGCCGTCCGGCGCGCGGTCGACCAGCAGGGCCGTCACGTTGGCCACGGCCGTGAAGGTCAGCCTGACGCGCGCGGTCGCGGAACCGGACAGGCGTGTCGCGGCCGTGAGCGGCGCGGTTTCGAAGCGGCTGCGGTTCTCGCCCGTCGGCGCGTTCGCCAGCGTGAGCGCGGTGATGCGCGCATCGTCGGTGAAACGCGCGAGCGGGCCGCCGGTCGGCAGTCGCAGCAGCGTGCCGGTGCCTGCGCCGTCGCCACCCGCGAAATACGTGACCGGCGTGGCGTGGCGCGCGGCCCAGTCCGCTTCCTTCAGCAGCGTGCCGTCCGCCTGCTCGATCACCGCGCGCGGATCGCGTTCGACGCCGTTGTCGAAACCGATCAGGTAGCGCGTAAACCAGCGGTTCACTTCCGCGGTCCACGCATCGGCCATCGCCGGCACGCGGGTCGGGTCGGTGTGCTTCAGGCGATGCAGCCACAGCTGCGTCGGCACGCCCTGGCGCCGCATCGCGAGATGCCACAGCGTCGACTGGTCGACCCGCACGTTGTCGTCGGTGAGCCCCTGCGCGACGAGCGCCGGCGCGACCGCGTACGCGGTGGGGATATCGCGCGCGGCCCAGAACGGCGAATAGTCGCCGGTCTTGCGGTCTTCCTGCTGCAGCGCTTCGTCGATCAGGTGCGTGCAGCGCTCCGGATGCGCGTTCGTCAGCAGCGCCTTGATGTACACGTCGACGTCCTCGCCCTGATAGCCTTCCGGCGCACGCACGAGCCCGCCCGAGCGGTAGTAGCCGTACATGTTCGTCAGCCCGGCGACCGGCACGATCGCGTCGAGCCCGCGCGTGCGCAGGCTCGCGACCATCTTCGGCAGCGTGCCGTCGTACGACACGCCGTACATGCCGACGTGGCCCGTCGACCAGTTCGCGACGACCGTCTTGCCGTTCGCGTCCTTCGCGGTCGCGTCGCGGCCGAGCCAGCGGATCACCGAGGCCATCGCGACCGATTCGTCGCGGGTGAGGATCGTCGGGCAGCCGTCCGAGCCGGCCGTGCCGAGCGAATCCGCGTAGACGATCGTGAAGCCGCGCGGAATGAAGTAGCCCTCGATCCACGAGCGCCCGGCGGCGGCCGCCTCGACCTGCTGCAGCATCCGCACCTGCGGCGCGGCGGCCATGATGCGCGCGGAGGCGCCGGTCGCTGCCGTGGCCGCCGTGGCGGCCGGATGCGGCGTGCCGTCGAGTTCGACGTCGACGTTGTGGTCGGGGCTGTCGGCGAGGCCCGCGTAGTACGGGCTCGCGAGCACGATGACAGGCGTGCGCGCGCCGTTCGCGGTTTCGGTCGGGCGCACGATGCGCACGTGGATGCGGTCGCGTTTGCCGTCGCCGTCGGAATCGACCGGCGTGTCGACCCACGCGTTCTCCTCGATCGTGCCGCCCGACAGCGACGGCTGCACCTGGCCGTTCGTGATCACGGGCCGATAGCGGCCGCCGCTGGCCGGGTTGGCGTACGGCACGCCCGACGGCGAAATGCGTGACGCGAGCGACTGCTTGTCGGCCGCCGACGCGGCGGCCCCCTCCTGTTGGCCCTGCGCGAGCGCGGAGGCGCCCGCCACGCTGCCGCCGTCGTCGCCGCCGCACGCGGCGAGCGTTGCGGCCGCAACGAGCGCGGGAAGCCACGCGCGACACAATCCGGTTCGATGAATGTCCATTGTCGACCTCTTCTTGTGATTGTCTGGAACCGGACGGCCCGCGATATGCCCCCTGCGGCCGGCCGGGTGCTGCCTCGGATGAAACGGAACTGCACCTTCGAAAGCGCCGGGCGCGATGCCCGGGTGTCACGGCCGGTGTCGACGCGCGTCACGCATCGCGCAACCCGGCGAGCGTCGGAGCGATTGCATCGCCTCGACCGGAAAGCGTCAGCGCGGCGGCTGATTCGGGCCGCCCGGTCGAAGCGAGGCCGGCGGCACGACATGAATACAGGAGTGCGAATCAAATGCGGGCATGCCCGATCTTCCTTCAGGTTTCAGATGAAACGGAACGGCACGATGCGATGAGGCGGGGATGGTACGAACGGCGGTGCTGCAACGGCAGGAAAGCGCGACGCGAGTCGGCGGGGCCGGCCGGAATGCTTTCCGGAAGCTTGCGCAAAACTTATCTCAGTGAAATCTCGGTGTCAAACTTTTTTAGTTTGAGTCAAACAAAGTTTTAAAGCGTGCGAGGAGACGGACCGGCGATCGGTCTAAATTTCCGGGCAATCCGTCCGTAAACGGTAAAAAGCGGATTGAAAGGAGAGAGAGGGCATGACGACTTCAGTCACGGCAGCGAGCGGCCTTTCGCTCGTGCAGATGGCGCAGCAGGCTGCGCTCGACGGAGGCCGGCAGACGGCCGCGGCGGCCGGGCAAGCGCAGGACACGCCGATCACCATCCGGGCGCTGGACCAGGACGCGATGCACGCGGCGCGCATGAAGCAGATGTCGATCCTGGGCAACCTGTCGACGAAGCTGCGCGACGTCACCAGCCAGCTCGCGACGAGCCTGCACGAGATCATCGCGAAGCGGCCGGAGCTGGCCGACGCGCAGTTCGACTTCATGACCGACAACGGCCAGATCAAGGTCGTGTCGAAGACGATGACGGAAAGCGATCGCGCGTGGGTGGAGTCGACGCTGAACGCGAACGCGGGCCTCGTGCTCGCGACGCGCGCGTTTCACCAGCAGGCCATCGACTTCGCGGAGCAGGGCGCGGCCGCCGTCGGCGAGACGTTCACGGACGATGATCGCAAGGTGGCCAGCCAGCGCGCCGACGCGGATTTCCGCTTCATGAAGGAGATGAATGCGTCCGTCGCGCGCAACCGGAAGTTCGACGAGGCCGGCGGGCATTTCACCACGCAGGACGGCACGCGGCTGGCGTTCGATCAGTCGGCCGGCACCGCGCGCGGCACGCTGGCGCTGCTGGATACCGACCGCCAGTTGTCGTCGGGTACGGCGATCTTCGTCGACGATTCCGGGCAGAAGACCTACGGCCGGCGTGCCGGCCTGATCGACGTCGGCTTCGGGGAGGCGTTCGAGAACATCCTGAACGGCCGCAACAGCATCGGCTTTCACGAGATCGCGTAGCCACGCGCGTCACGGAGCCCGACGCCGCGCGCCTATTCGTCGCGCAGCGCCTCGGCCGGCCGCACCCGCGCGGCGCGCCAGCTCGGGTAGAGCGTCGCGACGCACGACATCAGGAATGCGGCCGCGGCGATCTCGATCACGTCGGTCGCCGCGAGCTTCGACGGCAGCGAGCTGAGGAAGTACACGGACGGTGTCAGGAAGCGGATGCCGAGCACCTGCTCGATCGCGGGCAGCACCCACGGGATGCTCACCGCGATCGCGCAGCCGAGCACGACGCCCGCGAGCGTGCCGGCGAGGCCGATCGTCATCCCCTGGATCGCGAAGATCTTCATGATCGACCCGGGCGGCGCGCCGAGCGTGCGCAGGATCGCGATGTCGCCCTGCTTCTGGGTGACGGTCATCACGAGCGACGACACGAGGTTGAACGCGGCGACCGCGACGATCAGCATCAGGATCAGCGACAGCATGCGTTTTTGCAGCCGTTCGGCCTCGAACCACGTGCGGTTCTGCCGCGTCCAGTCGCGGAGATAGAGGTTGCCCGACAGCGTGCGCGACAGTTCCAGTGCGACGTCCGGCGCGCGCTGCAGATCGTCGAGGCGCAGTCGGATGCCGGTCGGCGCACGCACGTTGAACAGCGTCTGCGCGTCACGGAGGTGGATGTAGGCGAGCGCGCTGTCGTACTGATAGTGGCCCGACTCGAACGTGCCGACGACGTTGAACTGCCGGAACCGCGGCAGCGCGTCGCCGATGCGCGCGGTGTTGCCGGGCGCGAAGAACGTGATGCGGTCGCCGATCTTCACGTGCAGCGCGTCGGCCAGCGCCGAGCCGAGCACGATGCCCATCTCGCCCGGCACGAGCGCGTCGAGCCGCCCGGTCTTCAGCTTGCGCGCGATCTCGGACACCCGCGGCTCCAGCACGGGATCGATGCCGCGCAGCGCGACGCCCGTCACGCTGCCCGCGTTCGTCAGCAGCGCCTGTGCGTCGACATAGGGCGCGACGGCGCGCACCGCCGGATTCTGCAGCGATTCGTGCGCGGTGAGCCGCCAGTCGGGCATCGCGCCCGTCGGCGAGAAGATTTCCACGTGGGCGAGCACCGACAGCATCCGGTCGCGCACTTCGGTCCGGAATCCGTTCATCACCGACAGCACGACGATCAGCGCGGCGACGCCGAGCGCGATGCCGGCCATCGCGGCGCCGGCAATGAACGACACGAAGCCGTCGCCGGCCGAGCGCCGGCCGCCGCGCGCATAGCGCAGCCCGATCTGCCATTCGAACGGGAGTTTCAAGCGGTTTCCTTTCATTTCGATTCGATCCTGCCGAGCCGCGCATTCTAGCGAACGCGGCGCCGCCGTGTGCAGAGGTTGCGCCGTTGACGACCGAGATCCGCCCGACCGGCCGGTCATCGGGCGGCGTTGCGCGCCGGCACACCGATATTTCCATCGTTTCGGGTCTGATCGATAATGGCGCCGAGCATCCGGTCGAACATACCAAGCAATTACGGCGCAACCGGGCCGCGCCGTCACAGACCCATAACAATTCGGGGAAGGTTGCCGCACCCGGCAGCATGTCCTTGACAAGGAAATAACAATGGATTTGCTGCGTTTCCTGCTGCTCCTGCCGATTCGCGTGGCGGGCTTCGTGTGGTGGCTGCTCGGCTGCGCGCTGCGGCCGCTGGTGGGCGACGTGTCGTGGACGGCGCCCGCATGGATGGGCGTGACCGCCGCGGCCGTGCGCCGCCGCCCGTGGCACGCCGGCGGCCTCGTGCTGCTCGCGGCCGCGCTCGGCTACGGCGGCTACTGGTTCAAGCATCGCCCGAAGCCGCCCGAGCCCGCGACCGTCAGCTTCACCGTGAAGGCGCCGGCGATCACCACCTACGAGGTGGACGACACCGACAAGCCGAAGATCACCGTGCATCCGCTCGAAGTCATGTTCGCGCAATCGGCGGCGCCGATCGAACAGGTCGGCAAGCCGGCCGGCGACGGCATCGAGATGACGCCTGCGCTGAAGGGCGCATGGGAGTGGGCCGACGACAAGACGCTGCGCTTCACGCCGGCGGCCGACTGGCCGGTCGGCGCGCACGTCGAGGTGCGTTTCGCGGTGCACCGGGTGTTCGCGCCGCAGGTGCTGATGCACGACGACCGTTTTGCTTTCGACGTGCCGGCGTTCGCCGCGACGGTCGGCAACAACGAGTTCTACCAGAACCCCGACAATCCGGCGGAGAAGCAGGCACTGCTGCAGTTGCGCTTCAACTACCCGGTCGATCCCGCCGAGTTCGAGAAGCGCATCGGCCTCGTGCTGGTCGGCCGCGACGGCAAGAAGACGACGCCGCTGCGCTACACCGTCAGTTACGACAAGATGAAGACGAGCGCTTGGGTCCGCTCGCAGTCGCTCGAGATCCCGCTCAACTCGATGGCGGCACGGCTCGACGTCGACAAGGGCGTGAAGAGTGCGCGCGGCGGCAACGGCACGCCGGACGTGCTGCATGCAATGGTCGACGTGCCGGGGCTCTACAGCCTGTCGATCGACAACATTGCGCCGACGCTCGTCGACAACGAGCGCTACGAGCCCGAGCAGGTGCTCGTCGCGGAGGCTTCCGACGGCGTGCGCAGCGCCGACCTCGCCGCGCGCGCCAAGGCGTGGGTGCTGCCGAAGCGCAAGCCGGGCGTCGACCAGTCGGACGACGATCCGCCGTACGAATGGAACGTGGCCGACATCAGCGACGCGGTGCTGAAGCAGTCGAAGCCGCTGCCGCTCGACGCGGTACCGACCGAGAACGACTACGCGACGCTGCAAAGTTTCAAATATCACGCGACGCCGGGCGATCGCATCTTCGTGCGGTTCGCCGAAAACCTGAAATCGGCCGGCGGCTACCTGCTCGCCGAGCCGGTGACGACCGCGTTCACGGTACCCGACTATCCGAAGCTGCTGCGCTTCATGGCCGACGGCTCGCTGCTGTCGATGAGCGGTAGCAAGCGGCTGTCGGTCGTGTCGCGCAACCTGCCGGGGATGAAGGTCGAGATCGGCCGCGTGCTGCCCGACCAGCTTCAGCATCTCGTGAGCTTCAACAACGGCACGTACGCTCGGCCCGAGCTGTCGTATTCGTTCAGCGAGGATCACATCGTCGAGCGCTTCGTGCAGACGCGCGCGTTCCCGGCCGGCGACCCCGGCAAGGCGCACTACGAAGGCATCGATCTCGGCCAGTACCTGAAGGGCGGCAAGCGCGGCGTGTTCCTGCTGCACCTGACGAAGTACGACCCGGCGGCCGAGAAGAAGGCCGACGATGCGAAGGACAGCGATGCGTCGTCCGGCGACGGCAGCCAGGATCAGTCGGACAACGCCGATTCGGGCGACAGCAGCGGCAATGGCGACGACAACGACAGCGCGCTCGGCGACACCCGCCTGATCGTCGTGACCGATCTCGGGATGCTGGTCAAGAAGGCACTGGACGGCAGCCAGGACGTATTCATCCAGTCGATCCGCACGGGCAAGCCGGTTGCGGGCGCAACGGTGTCGGTGCTCGCGGTGAACGGCCAGGCGCTGTTCACGCAGACCACGAGCGCCGACGGCATCGTGCATTTCCCCGCGTTCAAGGGGCTCGACCGCGAGAAGCGGCCGCAGCTGTATGTCGTGAAGAAGGACGCCGACCTGTCGTTCCTGCCGGTGGCCGGGCGCGACCGCCAGCTCGACTTCTCGCGTTTCGACGTCGACGGCGAGCGCAACGCGACGGGCCAGGGGCAACTGTCCGCGTACCTGTTTTCGGATCGCGGGCTGTATCGGCCCGGCGATCCGTTCCACATCGGCCTGATCGTGCGCGCGGCGAGCTGGGCGCGCAGCCCGGCCGGCGTGCCGCTGCAGGCGGAGATCGTCGACCCGCGCGGGATCACCGTCGAGCGCAAGCCGGTGACGGTCGATGCGACCGGCTTCACCGAGCTCGGCTATACGACGGCCGAAACCGCGCCGACCGGCACGTGGACGGTCAACCTTTACATCGTCAAGGACGGCCAGCCCGGTGCGGAGCCGATCGGCAGCACGACGGTGCAGGTGAAGGAGTTCCTGCCCGACCGGATGAAGGTCGACGCGAAGCTGTCGCAGCAGGTCGTCGAAGGATGGGTGAAGCCGAAGGGCCTGAAGGGCATCGTCGATGCGCAGAACCTGTTCGGCACGCCGGCGGAGAAGCGCCGCGTCGCGGCGACGCTGACGCTGCGCCCGGTGTGGCCGTCGTTCCGCAGCTGGCAGGGCTATCACTTCTTCGATGCCCGCCGCGCGAAGGAGGGCTATACGACGACGCTGCAGGACGGCACGACCGACGACAAGGGCCATGCGGAGTTCGACCTCGATCTCGACAAGTACGCGGACGCGACCTACCAGCTCTACTTCCAGGCGAAGGCCTATGAAGCGGAAGGCGGGCGCAACGTCGCCGCGAACGCGCAGACGCTCGTGTCTAACAACGACTGGCTCGTCGGCTACAAGTCGGTCGACGATCTCGGCTACGTGAAGCGCGGCAGCCCGCGCACGGTGCGGCTCGTCGCGATCGATCCGAACGCGAAGGCGATCGACGTGAAGGACCTGCGCGCGCAGCTCGTCGAGGAGCGCTACGTGTCGGTGCTGACCAAGCAGGATTCCGGCGCGTATAAATACGATTCGCGGCTGAAGGAAGTGCCGGTCGACGACAAGCCGCTGGCGATTCCGGCGGCCGGGCTCGACTTCACGCTGCGCACCGACAAGCCGGGCAGCTATGCGCTCGTGATCCGCAACGCGGCCGGCGCCGCGGTGAACCGGATCGAGTATTCGGTCACCGGCGACGCGAACGTCACGCGCTCGCTCGACCGCAACGCGGAGTTGCAGGTGACGCTCGCGAAGCACGACTACAAGCCGGGCGAGCAGGTCGAGATCGCGATCCGCGCGCCTTACGCGGGCAGCGGCCTGATCACGATCGAGCGCGACAAGGTGTATGCGCACGCGTGGTTCCATGCGGACACGACGAGCTCGATCCAGCACATCACGGTGCCGGCCGGTTTCGAAGGCAACGGCTACATCAACGTGCAGTACATCCGCGATCCGTCGTCCGATGAAATCTTCATGAGCCCGCTGAGCTACGGCGTCGTGCCGTTCTCGGTGAACCTCGACGCGCGCCGCAACGCGGTATCGGTCGATGCGCCGGCGCTCGTGAAGCCAGGCGACACGGTGAATTTCACCGTGCATTCGGCGAAGCCCGCGAAGGTCGTCGTGTTCGCGGTCGACGAGGGCATCCTGCAGGTCGCGCGCTACAAGCTCGGCGATCCGCTGAAGTTCTTCTTCCGCAAGCGGATGCTCGAAGTCGGCACGTCGCAGATCCTCGACCTGATCCTGCCGGACTTCGAGAAGCTGATGGCGATGGCCGCGCCGGGCGGCGACGCCGACGATGCAATCGGCCGCCAGTTGAACCCGTTCAAGCGCAAGCGCGACAAGCCGGTCGTCTACTGGTCGGGGATCGTCGACGTGAACGGCGACACGCGGCTGAGCTACACCGTGCCCGACTATTTCAACGGCAAGCTGCGCGTGATGGCCGTGTCGGTGTCGCCGGACCTGGTCGGTACGTACGAAGGCGCGACGACCGTGCGCGGCGATTTCGTGCTGTCGCCGAACGTGCCGACGACGCTTGCGCCGGGTGACGAGGCCGACGTCAGCGTCGGTGTCGCGAACAACCTGACGGGCGTCGGCAACCAGCCGGTGCCGGTCGCGGTCACGCTGAAGACGGGGCCGCAGTTGCAGGTGATCGGGCCGGCCACGCAGAACGTCGCGCTCGCGCCGCAGCACGAGGGTGTCGCGATGTTCCGCGTGAAGGCGACCGACACGCTCGGCTCGGGTTCGCTGTCGTTCGGCGCGCGTTATGGCGCGAAGGGCGCGCAGCAGCGCGTCGACGTGTCGGTGCGGCCGGCCGCCGCGTTCCGCACGCAGCTCGACATCGCACGCCTCGATCCGGGCAAGAAGGCGAGTGTGCCGAACCTGCGGTCGATGTACGACGCGTATGCATCGCGCGACGCGAGCATTTCCACCGCGCCGCTCGTGCTGTCCGAAGGGTTGTCGTCGTATCTCGTCAACTTCGAGCACACCTGCAGCGAGCAGCTGGTGAGTGCGGCCGTGCCGCGCGTGTTCGCGGCGAAGTGGCTGTCGGTGCGGGCGCTGACGAGCGCGATGCATGCGACCGACGCCGGTGCCGACGCGACGAACGCGGCGGCGATCACGCAGTTCCTTGGGGTGCTGCGCAGCCGGCAGAACGCGCAGGGCGGCTTTGGCCTGTGGAG
The DNA here is from genome assembly GCF_002223095.1 of Burkholderia sp. AU33803. NCBI lineage: Bacteria > Pseudomonadati > Pseudomonadota > Betaproteobacteria > Burkholderiales > Burkholderiaceae > Burkholderia > Burkholderia sp. AU33803. Next base: position 2,551,592 of record NZ_NKFJ01000006.1, on the reverse strand, counting down.
CGCGACGCCGGACGCCGATCCGTTCGTGTCCGCGTACGCGATGCACGTGCTGCTCGATGCACGCGAGCGCGGCATCGCAGTGCCGAAGGACACGCTCGACGCGGCCAATCAGTATCTGCAGAAGCTCGCGGCGAACGATTCGCTCGGCTCGCTCGACCTGCTGCGGCAGCGCGCGTACGCGGTGTATCTGCTGACGCGCCAGGGCAACGTGACGACCAACAGCCTCGCGGCCGTGCAGAAGCGGCTGCAGGATGCATATCCGAACGACTGGAAGAACGATCTCGCGGCCGCATGGCTTGCCGCGTCGTACCAGCTGCTGAAGCAGGACAAGGAGGCCGCGGCGCTGATCGCGGGCCCGCAGGCGCTGCTCGAGCGCAAGCGCGCGTCCGACGGCGGCGACGTGACGGGCTACTACCTGGATCCGTTGACGCGCGACGCGAGCGTGCTGTACCTGATCGCGAAGCACTTCCCCGAGCGCGTACGCAAGCTGTCGCCGCGCGCGATGGACAACCTCGCCGCGCCGCTCGTCGACAATCGCTACAACACGCTGTCGTCGGCGATGACGATCCTCGCGCTCGATGCGTACGCGGCGTCGAGCGCGGGCCAGCTCGACCAGCTCGCGATCGACGAAGTGCGCGCGGGCGCCGCGCCGAAGGACGTGTCGTCGATCCAGGCGAATCTCGTGCGTTCGGGCACGTGGTCGGCCGGTGCGTCGCGCGTCGACTTCGTGAACGGCAGCACGCTGCCTGCGTGGTGGATCACGAGCCAGTCGGGCTACGACCGCGGCACGTCGACGAAGGCGATCAAGAACGGGCTGGAGATCGTGCGCGACTACACCGGTACGGACGGCAAGCCGCTCGACAAGATCACGGTCGGCCAGGAGATCGACGTGCACCTGAAGATCCGTGCGACGGGTTCGGCGAGCGTCGGCAACATCGCGATCGTCGATCTGTTGCCGGGCGGCTTCGATCCGGTCATCGCGCCGCCGCCCGTCACCGACACGCAGGAGGGCGACAGCAACGGCGACGGCGGCGCGTCGGCGCCGGTGGCCGATGCACCGTGGCGTTCGCCGATCGGCGTGAAGGGTTCCACGTGGCAGCCGCAGTTCGCTGACGTTCGCGAGGATCGCGTGGTGATCTACGGCACGGCGACGACCGACGTGCGCGAGTTCGTCTACCGGATCAAGGCGAGCAATGCGGGCCGCTTCATCGCGCCGCCGGCCTACGGCGAGTCGATGTACGACCGCCGCTTGCAGGCCCAGGCGCCCGGCGGGTCGACCCTGACGGTGGAGCGCGTGCGATGACGATGAGGTTGCAACGTCGTTGCCGGCCGCGCCGGGTGCGAGGAGCGCCCGCGCGTGGCTGACGACGTTTCGGTGCGTCGGCGCGTGCTGCACGGCGCCGGCCGCTGGCTGCATCGCTGGCAGAACTGGATCGCCGGCGTGCTGCTCGTGTTCGGCGTGCTGGCCGCGTGCCGGCTGTGGCCGCATCCGCCGCTGCGCGACTGGAAGCCGTCATCGGTTGCGGTAACCGACGCACAGGGCCGCTTGCTGCGGCTCACGCTCGCGAAGGACGATCGCTACCGGCTGTGGGTGCCGCTGGACCGGATGTCGCCGCAGCTCGTCGAAGCCGTGATGCTGCACGAGGACCGCTGGTTCTGGTGGCATCCCGGCTTCAACCCGTACGGGCTCGCACGCGGCGCGTGGATCACGTACGTGCGCGGCGGCAATCCGCAGGGCGGCTCGACACTGACGATGCAGCTCGCGCGCTCGCTGTGGCGGCTGAACACGCGCACGCCGGGCGGCAAGCTCGAGCAGGTGGTGCGCGCGGTGCAGCTCGAACTGTTCTATTCGAAGCGCCAGATCCTCGAAGCGTATCTGAACGATGCGCCGTACGGCCGCAACGTCGAAGGCGCGGGCACCGCGAGCGTCGTCTATTTCGACCGGATGCCCGACGCGCTGACGCTGCCCGAGGCGCTCGCGCTTGCGGTGATTCCGCAGGACCCGGCGCGGCGGGTGCGCGGCGGGCAGGACGAGATCAACCGCGCGCTGACCGCGTCGCGCAACCGGCTGTATGCGCGCTGGCTGACGAAGCATCCGGGCGATGCGTCGCTCAAGCCGCTGTTTGCGTTGCCGCTTGCGATGCGGTCATTGTCCGCACTGCCGTTCGATGCGCCGCATGCGGTCGACCAGGCGCTCGCCGCGCGCAACGCATGGCGTACGAACTCGAGTGCCGCGACGAACGACAGCGACACCGACGCGCGGCTCGTGACGACGCTCGATCTCGACCTTCAACGCGCACTCGAACGGCAGATCGCACGCTATGTCGCGCGCAACGACACGCGCGGCGTGCGCAACGCGGCGGCGATCCTCGTCGATACGCGCGACATGGGCGTGAAGGCGCTCGTCGGCTCCGCGAACTTCTTCGACCGCACGATCGACGGGCAGGTGAACGGCACGCTTGCGCGGCGCTCGCCGGGATCGACGCTCAAGCCGTTCATCTATGCGCTCGGCTTCGACCAGGGCGTGCTGCATCCGCAGACCGTGCTGCGTGACGTGCCGACCGCGTTCGGCCCGTATGCGCCGGAGAATTTCGACGGCCATTTCCTCGGGCCGATCACCGCGACCGATGCGCTGAACCGCAGCCGCAACGTGCCGGCCGTGTGGGTCGCGTCGCAGCTCAAGTCGCCTGACTTGTACCGGTTCCTGCAGGAGGCCGGCGTGCGCCGGCTCGCAAGCGCGCAGCACTATGGGCTTGCGCTGGTGCTCGGCGGCGGCGAAGTGACGATGCAGGATCTCGCGGCGCTCTATGCGATGCTCGCGAATCGCGGTGAGTTCCGGCCGCTGCGGCTGCGCGCGGACGAACCGGCGCTGCCTGGCAAGCGCCTGTTGAGCGCCGAGGCGAGCTACATGACGATGGACATGCTGCGCCAGCATCTGCGCCCCGACGAGACGAGCGGCGCGCAGCCCTCGAGCGTGCCCGTCTACTGGAAGACCGGCACGTCATGGTCGTTCCGCGATGCGTGGACGGCCGGCGTGTTCGGCCCGTATGTGCTGGTCGTGTGGGTCGGCAACTTCGACAACTCGACCAACACGGCGTTCGTCGGCGTCGATGCGGCCGCGCCGCTGTTCTTCCAGGTCGTCGACGCGCTGAATGCCGAGCGCACGCTCGTCGAGCCGCCGCGCGCGGTGCCGCCGAAGCTGAAGCGCGTGCGGATCTGCCTCGCGAGCGGCGACTTGCCGAACGAGTGGTGCCCGCAGCAGGGCTGGACGTGGTTTATTCCGGGCACGTCGCCGATCCGCGTGAGTACCGTGCACCGGCCGGTCGTGATCGACGATGCGACGGGGAAGGCCGCGTGCCCGCCGTATGACGGCAAGCGTACGCATGCGGAGATCTTCGAGTTCTGGCCGTCGGATTTGCAGCAGGTGTTCGCGCAGGCCGGCATTCCGCGCCGGCGGCCGCCGCAGAACGCGGACTGTCGCGACGCGGGGCAGATCGAGGGCGATCCGCCGCGCATCACGTCGCCGCTGCGCGGCAGTACGTATGCGATGCGCGTGAAGAGTACGGAGGAGACGCGCATCGCGTTCAACGCGACGGCCGATGCGAGCGCGCATGCGCTGTACTGGTTCGTCAACGATGCGTTTGTCGGGCGTAGTGCGCCGGGCGATGCGCTGTTCTGGCAGCCGCGGACGGCTGGGAGCTATACGGTGCGGGTGGTCGACGATCACGGGCGCAGCGATCAGCGGCCGCTGGCGGTGGGGTTGGAGCAGTAGGTGCTGTATCCGTATCCGTATCGCGCGTTCGTGGTCAGCGTGCCGTGACCGGTGCGTTGTCGCGGCGCAGACTCGTGTGAGTGAGCATCAGCAAGTTGATGACGACGACGGCGATTGTCGCGACGATCATCCCGTTCACGCCGACGTGGGTCACCAGTACGCCCGCTACGTACGGAAATCCAAACAGGCCCGTGAAGTAGGCGATCGTGAAGACCTGCGAGCTTGCTGATGCGGACAAGCCCTTTTCACTGGCGAGATTGACCGCCATGCCGTTCAAGGTGGAATAGCTGAGTCCGTAGCCGATCGCGAAAACGAACGAGCCGGTCACGTACAGGATTTCACTGCCCGGATTGGACACGAAGAGAACCAGCGCCAGGAGCGTCGTGGCGAACAGCGTGAAGGCGAGCTTTCGGACCGGCAATCGGCTGATCGTCTGCGCCAGCGTGAACCGGCAGAAGACGGTCGTCAACGTGAAGGTCACGAAGAAGAGATCAGGCGACAGGTGGCGCGACTCCGCATAGATCGCCTGAAAATTCGATAACGCGGAAAAGACGCAGGCGGCAAGTCCGATCATGATGATCGGCAGGCGGGTGACGTTGCGCAGGATTTCAGCCACGCGCGCGGCCGTCAGGCCGGTTGCATCTGCGGGCGGGTGCGGTAGGCGTTCCGTCTGTTTTCGGACAATCGAAAATACGACGGCTGCAACCACGCAGAGACACGCGAGACCGGCATAGACGATGGCATACGACCCGAAGCGGCTGGCGATGAAATGGCCCATCGGTGACGCGAGACCCAGCCCGACCATTTGACCACCCGAGAGCAAGGTCAGGTACTTGATCCGTGCTGAGGGGCTGACGTGATGAATGATCTGAAGCGGTGCGAGTATGTAGAAGGTCGACCATCCCATTCCCAGAAGCAGGCCGCCGATGAATGCGATCCTCAAATCGCGCGCTGCGAGGCTGAATGCGAGCATGGAAAGCGCCATGACGGGAGCGGCCGCGACGATCGTCGACATCAAGCCGATTCGTTGTGCTACCCATCCCGCGACGAGGGAGCTGACGATCATGGTGAGGATGCCGGTCGAGATCACCGCGCCTGCCATCGACGAATCCAGGCCGCTCTGACGCAAATGCTCGGAAAGGAGGAAGCTGGCGCCGTAGGCGGCGGCCAGTGCGATGCTGGCGATGAGGAATGGAACGAACGTGGCAGCGGCGAGTGAAGACGGAAGCGGGTCAGCGGATGTGTTCATGGAATTGGCGTCCCGTTTTTATCGCCGCCGTGATGCCTCGAGCGGGCCGGATTTCGTTGATCGTCTTGTACCCACCTACGGCGTGCGCAAGGCCCTCCGGATTGTCTGATCCCGAGCCTGACGGGCATTGTGTTTTAGGTAGAAGCACGATGAAATGTACAGTGAAGCCGATTTTCTTCTGCACAGTACATGTCGTTGCTCATGAGCCTGGGCTCAGGAACTTGAAGTCGACCAAGATTACGTTGGATGGTTTCGAAACGCGATCCACTACCTGCCTGAGTCATTCCGATGTTGCTACCGCTCATATTTCTACCCGCGATGCCGTGCGACGCTCGCATGTATGCCGATCAGGTCGACGCGCTGAAGGATCTTGTTTCACCGACAGTGAAGATACTGGCGCAACCGACATTCGCCGAGAGTGCCGAGCAACTCCTTGCATCGACAAGCAGTGCGTTCATTCTTGCGGGCACGGCATACGGCGGATGTCTCGCGATGGAAGTGCTCGCGAGAGCGCCGGACCGCGTTCGTGGGCTCTGGCTGATGAATTGTCAGCCGGGCGTTCATCCGGATCCGGACGCCGGTCGTGCCACCAGCCGGCGCATTTGTACCGGAGAGCACGAGCGGGTCATGGCGGAGTTCGCCGAGCAGGCAATCCCGGGGCACGACGGCACGTCACGGGCTGCATTCATGCAGATGGCCCGCGATGCCGGGGCGGATCAGTTTGCACGTCAATCTGATGCCACGCTGACGCGCTCGGATCATTGGTCGACGCTTGCGGCGAGCAAAGTGCCTACGTTGCTCGTCTGGGGGGCCGCCGACCGTTTTGTTCCCGTCGACGTTGGCCGGTGTATCGCCGGCGTGATGCCACATGCGCGATTCGAAGCGATAGAAGGGTGTGGTCATTTCCCGACGCTGGAGCGGCCGTCGCGATGCACGGCGATTGCGCGTGAGTGGTTGTTGGAATCGGTGCTTCACATCTTGTCGATCAGAGACCAGACGAAACCCGCGAGTGATGGCTAACCTGCATCAACAGAAAGGCCGCGTAACCGCAGTGTCTTGCACACCGTGTCTAACACCGCGTCGTTATCCCGCGCTCCGACGAAATAGCGCTCGTTGCCGAGCGCGTCCATGCCGGACTGAAGGGCGAAAATCGGAGTGACCTGATTTTTGACGGATCCTTCCAGATAGTAGCTATACCCGTTATCGCGGTCCGCGGATGAATAGACGCATTGGTAACCGCCAAGCCATTTGCCGAACGACCGGCTAACGCGGTAAAGCGCAGGGTAGAGTTTTCCGAGCGCGCTGGTAAGAAAATGAACTTCGCCGACCGTCCATAGTGCGCCACGAGCCGTTCGAGGGGGGACGATCGTAACGATTGGCGACTTCTCCGCGTCGACTTCACCCTCCTCCCCATATTGCAGCCCTCCAAGGTGCGCAAAATACAGAACGATGTGTTGTGCTGCCGCGATTTCTCGCGGTGGTTCCGGCAGTTCACGGAACCATGTCAGAACAGCATCGCTGTCGCTTGGGGCGGAGATAAATCGATACGATGTGCCCATTTGGTGGGTAGGGTATGCGGGTTGACAGTCGATAGTATCTTGCGCGAGGCGTTGATCGGCGAAACTGAACCCATGCTCTTTCGGGGGTGCGGGCTGGCCGCTTCGGGGCGTCAAGCGACATCCACCGCAATCTCCGATGTGCCTTCTCTTCGTTCCGGTGCCAGCCGCTGCAGTGCATAAGCAGCGCACCACCCCCATCACCCATCATCCGCCTTCGCCTGCAGCCCCTTCAACCCCTGAATCACGACCAGCAGCGCGCGCCCGTGCTCATCCGACCCGTCCCACGCGTCGACGATCGCGTCGCGCAGCAGGTCGTTGTACTGGCGGCGCGACGGCCCGGTATCGACACCATAGAAACTGCATAGCTTATTGAATGGCGCGCTGCGGCGCAGCCGATGCCCGTTCGACAGCCTCAGGCGCGATACGGTCGGCTGGCTGACCCCGGAGAGTCGCGCGATTTCGCTGGACGAGCGTGTATCTGCCATCAGGCGGCGCAACAGGTCTTGAACGGGAAAATCTTGGTCCGGGGCTTCCATGCGATGCATTATACCTATACAGTTACGGCTGTTGAATGGGCTTGCTGTCACCAGCGAGGCTGTATCCCCGAGAAAGTTGATGACACTGAAACACCTCCCACCCACGTTCTGCTGGACCAAGATCGGTACCGAGTCCGGCGAGGATTTGCCGACCGTCGTGCTCCGCAAGGAATGGGAGCGCCGGCTCGGGGGCGGGCGTTTTCTGTGGGGCATCAACCAGCCGCTCGGCAGCAGCGCGCAAGTCGCCGCGCATCGCACGGGCTCGCTGCTCGCACTGTTTTCGCCGGTCGCATCGCGCCCGCGCGCGGGCGAGCGCAAAGACATGCTGCTGTGGAACGCATGGGTCGACGCAAGCGGGCAGGTGCGGCCGTTGCCGCCGCACACGTTCATCGCCAGCCGCTCGACCTTGCCGTCGGGCCGGCGCCGCGAACAGCACTACGCGCTCGTGTGCGCGTCGTCCACCGCGCTGACGGTCGGCACGCAATTGCGCGTGTTTCCCGATCACCTGCGCAGCGTGAGCACCGGCCAGCCGCTTGGTGCCGCCCAGGGCGCGGCCGTGGTCGATTGCGTCGGGCGTGCGAAGGAGCAGACGGGCAAGAGCTATCCGCTCGCGCTGTCGGTCGAACTCGAAGCACCGTATTTCGTGCGGCTCGCGCAACCTTGCGTGCTGAAGGCACGCGATCTCGCGGAAGTGAACAAGGCCACCCGTGCGGGCGATTTCGATCGCTTCGTCGAGCTCGTCGCGCGCTTGCGCGGCCGTTCGCCGACGGACGCCGTGCGCGGCGTCACGCGCGATCTGTTCGACGTGCCGCCGATCGAAACGGCTGCCGCGTATGTTGCGCCCACACACGTGGCGCGATTGCGCAACCGGCCGGCGGCCGAGCATCCGCGTGATCTCACCGGCGACCTGTTCGACCTGTCGCCGGGTGAAGCCGCCGCGTTCGCGGGCCTTGCGCATCCGCGTATCGGGCGCGCGTGACGAAACGCGCGCAGCGGATCGCGCAAGAATTTGTTGCAATCTCGCCATAGCGGAGCGGCGAGCGCAGAGAGACAATCGGCACGAAGCGCGCTGCGCGGCGGCCGATGCGTCGATACTCGATGGGTCGTGGTTCACGCCGCCGACATGCGCACCACGCACACTGAGCGTCGGCGTGCTTCACACTGCAACCCTGAGGGAGAAGTGTCGATGTCGACCCACATCTGTTCGCGGGAAGCCCGGGCCGCGCAGCGCTTCGTCGAAGCCACGCGCAACGTCGATCAGGCGTTTCGCGCCGTGCGCGGCGAAAGCGACGACGACGTTTCGTCGGCCGAATACGCACGCGCGATGTCGCGCCTCGATCGCGCGCTCGACGAGCTGGCGCGTGCGCAGGAATTTTTCGATCGCGTCGTCAGTGCCGACACAGCGCACGACAACTGATCGCGCGGCATATACGTGAAAGCGCGTCGGGCGACGCGCATTCATCTTCATACCGGGCATCGCGCCCGGCATGTCATTCAGTCATCCCGTTCCGACTTCAAACTTTGCGGCCTTCGACCGGATAGCCGGGATCGGTATAACCGTGCGTCGAGGCATGCCCGGGCGGCACGAGCGCATCGACGAACCGTTCGTCGTCCGGGCCGAGTTCGAGTGTCAGTGCATCGATGTAGCTGTCCCAATGCGCTTCGGTGCGCGGCCCCGCGATCGTCGAGCTGACGATGCGGTTCTTCATGACCCACGCGAGCGCGAACGCAACCGACGTCGTGCCGCGCGCGGCGGCATGCGCGGCCACCTGCTGTGCGATGTGCAACGATTCGGGTCGCCATTCCGTTTGCTGGATGCGACGGTCGCCGCGGCCCGCGCGTGAATCGGCGGGCGGCTGCGCATCGACTGCGTATTTGCCGGTCAATACACCGCGCGCGAGCGGGCTGTACGGCACGACGCCGATCCCGTAATGCGCGGCGGCCGGCAGTTGTTCGACCTCGGCCGTGCGATCGACGAGGTTGTACAGCGGTTCGCTCGCGACCGGGCGATCGATGCCGAGCTGGTCCGCGAGCCGCACGATTTCGGCGATGCGCCAGCCCTTGAAGTTCGACAGCCCGAAGTAGCGCACCTTTCCTTGCCGGATCAGGTCGGCGATCGTGCGCATGCCTTCGTCGAGCGGCGCATCGGTCAGCGCGCGATGGAAATAGAGGATGTCGATGTAATCGGTACCGAGCCGCTTCAGGCTCGCGTCGACCGATTCGACGATCCATTTGCGCGACTGGCCCTGCCGGTTCGGCCCTGCGTCCGGCCCGGCCGGATAGCCGAACTTCGTCGCGACGACCCAGCTGTCGCGACGCGATGCAATCGCGCGGCCGACGACTTCTTCCGAGCGGCCGGCGTGATAGACGTCGGCCGTGTCGATGAAGTTGATGCCCTGGTCGAACGCCTTGTCGATGATGCGCGCCGATGTCGCTTCGTCGGTCTCGCCGCCGAACATCATTGCACCGAGGCACAGCGGCGACACCTTGAGCGCGCTGCGCCCGAGATAGCGGTAATCCATGAAGGCTCCATGCGGGCGCGTGCCCGCCGGTTGAATGAAGGGCGCGGCGCTTACACGCCGGCTTCGTCGAACACGCGCTGCGCGATCGTCAGCGCCGAGCTGGCGGTCGGCCAGCCCGAGTAGAACGCGAGGTGCGTGATCGCTTCGACCAGTTCGTCTCGCGTGAGGCCATTGTCGAGCGCTTTCTTCAGGTGGAACGGCAGCTCGTTGACGCGATACAGCGACACGAGGCTCGCGACCGTGACGAGGCTGCGATCGCGCGGCGACAGGCCGGGGCGCTGCCACACGTCGCCGAACAGCACGTTGTCGGTGTAGTCGGCGAGGGCGGGGGCGATGGCGCCGAACGCTTTGCGTGCGGCGGAAGTCGGTTCGGACATCGAGGGCTCCGGGAAGGTGGGGAACACCGTCGATGGTAGCCACCGATGCGTCTATCGATAATCCCCGCCAATCCGCATGCACTTATCGACCCGATTCATGAATCGCGGCGCATGGGCGGCGCATGGTCGGCTCATGCACGATAGCGCAGCGCCTCGACGATCACCGCGAGCGCGCGCGACGACTGCCGCCGGCTCGCGTAGTACAGGTGATGACCGGGGAACGTCGGGCAGCAGTCGGCGAGCACGCTGTCGAGGCGGCCGGCGGCGACATGCGGCGCCGCGAGTTCGGCGGGCACGTAGGCGAGGCCGTAGCCCGCGAGCGCCGCATCGAGTGTTTCGTAGGTGCCGTTGAAGGTGACCTGCCCGTCGACGCGCACCTGCAGTATGTCGTCCCCGCGCGCGAGCTCCCATGCGTACAGCGCGCCGTGCGTCGGCAGGCGCAGGTTGATGCAGTCGTGCGCGATGAGATCCTGCGGCGACACGGGGCGCGCGCGTTCCGCGAAATACGCGGGCGCGCCGACGATCGCCATCTTCATGTCGGCCGAGATGCGTACGGCGATCATGTCCTTCGCCACCTGGTCGCCGAGCCGCACGCCGACGTCGAAGCGTTCCGCGACGATGTCGGACAGCCCGTAGTCGTTCACGAACTCGACCTTCAGGTCGCGATAGTTGCGCAGGACCGGCGCGAGCTTCGGCCACAGCAGCGTGCGGATCACGAAGTCGGTCGCGTTGATGCGCACGGTGCCCGCGGGTTGGTCGCGCAGTTCCGCGAGCGCGGTCAGTTCGGCCTCGATTTCGTCGAAGCGCGGCGCGAGGTTGCGCAGCAGACGCTCGCCCGCTTCGGTCGGCGCGACGCTGCGTGTCGTGCGCGTGAGCAGCCGCACGCCGAGGCGCGTTTCGAGCGAGCGGATCGTATGGCTGAGCGCGGATTGCGAGACGCCGAGCTGAGCGGCCGCCCGCGTGAAACTGCGTTCGCGCGCGACGGCGATGAAGGCGAGGAGGTCCGCAAAGTTGTCGCGCGGCATGGCGGGTGTCGGGTGGTCGAGGCCCGCGCATCGTACCACCGGGCTCGCCGGGCCGCGTCGCGGCGCCGCGATGCGGCGCGCGTCAGCCCGCCCGCGTCATGCCCGGCGCACGGGGCGCGGGATGGTACGCATAGCCGCGCTGCTGGAACGACGTCGCGAAGAACCGCATCTGGTAGCGGATCGCATTCGCCCAGTAATCCCACGTATGGCCGCCCGGCCGTTCCGCATAGTCGTGCGGCACGCCGAGCGCGACGAGCCGTTCGTGCAGCGTGCGGTTCGAGCCGACGAACGCGTCGTCGCGGCCGCAATCGATCGTCAGGTCGAGATGCGCACGCACGAACGCGCTGGCGCTGGCGACGATCACGTTGCGATCCCAGAACGACGGATGGCGGCCGGGGTCGCCGAATACGTGGTCGATGCCCGGCTCGTCCGCGCAACAGCGCGGATCGACCGCGCCGCTGATGCTGCCGACCGCGCCGAACGTGTCGGGCCGGTCGAGCGCGATGCGCAGCGCGCCGAAGCCGCCCATGCTGAGCCCGGTGATCGCGCGGGCGCGTTGCGTGGCGATCGTGCGGAAGTGCAAGTCGATGTACGACACGACTTCGTCGCCGATGAAGGTTTCGAAGCGGCTGCCCGAGTCGAACGGGCTGTCGATGTACCAGCTCTCGTGCCCGCCGTCGGGCATCACGAGGATCACGTGGTAGCGGTCGGCCAGCGCGGCAATGCGCGTGTTCGACGTCCAGTCGGTGTGATCGCCGCCCGAGCCGTGCAACAGATAGACGACCGGATAGCGGTCGCCGTCGCGGGTGCCGCGCGCATAGGCGTCGGGCAGCACGACGGTGGCCTTGAGCGTCTCGTTCATCGCGGCGCTGGGAATCGCGACGACCCGCGCGTGGAAGGCGAGAGCAGGGCCTGAAATGGCGACCAGCAGAAGTAGCCAGAAGGCGCGTGCCAGGTACATCGATCCTCGCATGTGTCGACCCCATCCGGCGCCGGGCGCCGGGAAAACCCTGTTCGGACGACTCTAGCAACCGCGCCTTTCAACCATATTTCGGCGAATCCTACGGGTTGTCAGGCGGGCGGCGCGGACACGATGCGCTCGAGCGCCGCGCGAAACGCATCGGGTTGCTCGACCGGGATCAGGTGCCCGCAGCGCGCGATCGTGTCGAAGCCGGCGCAGCGCGCGAGCGCCCAGTCGGGCAGGTGCCAGCCCGCGCGCGAGCGTTCGCCGGCCATCAGCCAGACCGGATGACGCGCGAACACGTGCGCGAGTGCCTGCAGATAGCCCGGTTCGCCCGTCGTCGCGACCACCGAGCGGCCCATCGCGCGCAGCGTCGATGCGGGCTGATGCGCGAGCCAGCGGCGGGCGTCGTCGACGAGGCCCGGCGACGGCGCGTCGATCGCGCCACGCAGCCAGCCGTGCGGATCGGCGCGCAGGCCGTCCAGCATCGCGTCGGCTTCGGCAGGCGTCATGCGGCCGACCGACGCCGACCAGAACGCATCGTCGAGCGTGAAGTTGCCCTCGACGTTGACGATCCGCCGCACGCGTTCCGGGTGCGCATGCGCGAACAGCATCGCGATCGCGCCGCCGACCGAGTGGCCGACGACATCGACCGGCTGCGCGCCGAAGTGCGTAGCGACGGTATGCCGAAGGTGCTCGACCTGCGCGGCGAGCGTGATCGTGTCGGACGGTACTGTGCGGTGCGCGCCGTAGCCGAGGAGGTCAGGCGCGAGATGGGGGCCGTTCCACCCGCGCACGTCGAGCGTGCCGATGAAACCGTGGATGAAGACGATGGGCGTGGGCTGGGTCATGGCGCGGGCGCGGCAGGAAGGGGCGGTAATTCGAGTTCGGCGAGCAGTTCGTCGAGTTCGAGCACGTGGGTACGGTCGTGGTCGAGCAATTCGCGCACGAGTTCGTCGAGCGACATGCGGCGGATGCCGTCGCGCAGCCCGCAGCGTGCGAGTTGCGCGGAATCGAGCGCGGCCGCCGTTGCACACAGCGCGGCGCGGCCCGTGCGGAATGCCGTGACCGCGGCGTCGAGCGGCTGCGCGAGATAGTCGCGTTGCGCGGCGAGTGCAGTGCCGTCGACGGATGCAATCACGGGCAGGTCGAGCGTGCGTACGGCGTCGATGCGCTCGGCGAAGATCGCATCGAGATCGCGCAGGTGGCACGCATGCTCGATGAGCGAGAAGCCCGTGCCGTCGGGGCGGCGTGGCCATAGTGCGGCCGGCACGTGCGCCGCATACGCGGCGAGCCGATCGGGCAGGCGGGCCAGCGCGGCGACGACGTCGGCGAACGGCAGCACCTGCGGATACGCGCTGAACACCGCGCCATAGCTGAACAGCGTGCCGCCGAGCCGCCCGCGTGCCTGCACGACGTCGTGGCCGTGACGGCGCATGATTTCCGCGACCATCGCGCCGCAGAACTGGCGGGCTGTCGTGTCGGTTTCGATTTCGGGGAATTTGTGCGCGATCTCGTGCTGGATCGCACCGATCGCGGCGACGCCTACGCGCGACAGCGCCGCGAATTCGACGTAACGCTTGGGTTGCGCGATCAGCGCTTCGAGCTGGGCGCCGAGCGCGGTGAGGCGGAAACGGTCGAAGCGGGAATGCATGACGAAAGCATCTCGGCGAGTAACGTATCAAAACGATACGTTACTCGCCGGGGAGACGTCAACAGGTGGAATCGGGCAAGACCTGGGCTCACTCCTTGCCGGCGCCCTTGGCTGCCTGTTCGATCAGCTTCGCGACTTCGGCCGGGTGCGAGATGTACGCGACATGGCTCGACTTGAGCTCGATCGTCTTGCTGCCGGCGCGTTGCGTCATGAAGCGTTCGAGCTCGGGGTTGATCGCGCGGTCGGCCGTGGCGACCACTGCCCAGCTCGGCTTCGTCCGCCATGCGGCATGCGTGATCGGCACGCCGAAGGACTGCGCGGCCGGCGTGACCTGCGAGATCGCCATGAATTTCGCTTCGGCGGCCGGCACGTCGGCCGCGAAGTCGGCATGGAACGAGGCTTCGTCGAAATACAGATGGCCGTCTTCGGTGGCCTTGATCGCCTTCGTCGCGGGCGGCGTCTTCTTGGTCAGGTCGAGCGGGCTTTCGCCGGTGTCGGGCTGAAACGCGGCCACGTAGACGAGGCCCGCGACCTTGTCGTCGTTGCCGGCTTCGGTGATCACCGCGCCGCCGTAGCTGTGGCCGACGAGGATGCTCGGGCCGTCCTGCGCGTCGACGACACGCCGGGTTGCCTTCACGTCGTCGTCGAACGACGTTTCCGGTTGCTGAACGACGGAAACCTTGTAGCCGTCGCGCGTCAGGATATTCGAGACGGCTTGCCAGCCCGAGCCGTCGGCGAAGTAACCGTGAACCAGCACGACGTTCTTGACGGGGGCGGCGACGGCCGCGTGCGAACCGAATGCGGCGGCGGAAACGGCGAGTGCGGCGGCGATGTGGCGAAGTTGGGAAAAGCGCTTCATTTTCATTCTCCAGATGGAAGACAGGGTGGGAAACCGTCGGATATCGACAGGCGTCTTGTTCTGTCGATGCAGTCATCCTACTAGTAGGTAGGTGTATCGACAAGGAGAATTTGCGGCTGGAAAAGACTATCTCAGGGCAGTAAACTATCGCTGTTTTTCATCCGACTAGATGGTAGGTAGATATGACGGTATCGGGGGACAGTACGGCGGGCCGCATTCTCGAGGCCGGGCGGCAACTGATCATGCGGCGCGGCTATAGCGGGTTCAGCTATGCCGACATCGCCGACGCGATCGACATCCGGAAGGCGAGCATCCATCACCATTTCCCGACGAAGGCCGATCTGGCGGTCGCGGTGTTGCAGGAGTCGCAGGCGAAATTCGATGCCGACATGTCGCTGCTCGACGCGAGCGGCGCCGACGCGCTGGTGCAGATGCGCGCGTACATCGGCTACTGGGAACGCTGCATCGCGGACGACAGCGCGCCGTTCTGCGTCGCCGGCATGCTCGGCGCGGAACTGCCGGCGCTGCCCGACGACGTCGCGCGGGCGGTGAGGGCGCATTTCGACGACCTCGCCGCGTGGCTGGTGCGCGTGCTCGAGGCGGGGGTGAAAGAGGGCGTCGTGCAGCCGGGCGTGTCGGTGCAGACCGAGGCCGCGACATTCGTGTCGCTGGTCTATGGCGCGATGCTTGCCGCGCGGGCGTACGGCAATGCCGCGATGTTCCGGGACGTGACCGGCGGCGCGGTCGAGCGGCTCGCGGTGCCGCGCAAACGCGGGTGAGCCGCGCACGCATCAGCGGGTAGCGGCGGCGTCCGGCGGTGACGCGAAACCGTCCGGCGCCGCCGCGATTTACGCGTGTTTTCCGGCCTCGGCCTGCGCGCTCAGCCGCGCTTTCTGCTCCTGCAACGCATCCGTGAACGCCGGGCTGAAGTCTTCCGCCTCGAACAGCGGGCGGATCTCGATGTCGGAGTCGCCGGGCATCGGGTTCGGGCAGCGCTTCACCCATTCGACTGCCTCTTCCATCGATTTCACCTGCCACAGCCAGAAACCGGCGACGAGTTCCTTCGTTTCGGCGAACGGGCCGTCGACGACGGTGCGGTTCTTGCCGGCAAAATGCACGCGCTTGCCTCGCATGCTCGGGTGCAGCCCGTCGGCGGCGAGCAGGATGCCGGCTTGCGCCAGTTCTTCGTTGAACCGGCCCATCGCGGCGATCATTTCAGGGTCGGGCATCCGGCCGGATTCGGAATCGGTGGTGGCCTTGACGATGACGAGGACGCGCATGGTGAACTCTCCTTGAGTGGAATGAGGGGGCGCCGCCGGTCGTGCCGACGGCAAAACGAGCGGTTACGACAACACGACGCGCGACGGCGGCGCGAATCGACATCGCAGGGAAAAAATCTCAGGGGTGAACGGCGTGTGCGGCGTTGCGCCGGCAATCCGTCATGTCGTGCCGACGCCCGCATCGAGCGCGCTGCGGATCCGGGCGGCGAGTTCGTCGCGCCGGTATGGCTTGCCGAGCAGCATCACGCCGGGGTCCAGCCGTCCCGCATGGAAGATCTCGTCTCGCGTGTAGCCGGACGTGAACAGCACGGGCAACGGCGGCTTGCGCAGCGCGGCACGGCGTCCGAGTTCGCCGCCCTTCACGCGGCCGGGCATGATCACGTCGGTAAACAGCAGGTCGATTGGCGTCTCGCTGTCGAGCACGCGCAATGCGGCTTCGCCGCTGGACGCCGTGATGACCTTGTAGCCGAGCTGCGCGAGCATGTCGACCACGGTCAGGCGGACGTCCGCATCGTCCTCGACGACGAGGATGGTCTCGTGGCCGCGCACCGCGTCGTGCTGCGGTGGGCGGGCCTGCTCCTCGGCCGCGCCGTGGCAGCGCGGAAACGTGAGGCGCACGGTGGTGCCCTGGCCCGGCGTGCTGTCGATCGACACATGGCCGCCGCTCTGCTTGACGAAGCCGAACACCATGCTGAGCCCGAGCCCCGTGCCTTCGCCATCCGGCTTGGTCGTGAAGAACGGTTCGAACGCGCGCTCGAGCACGTCGGCCGTCATGCCGGTGCCCGTGTCGGCGAGCTCGAGCGTCACGTATTCGCCGGGTGGCGTCGGCGCGCGGCCGGCGTCCGACGCATCGCCTGGCTGCACGTTGTAGGCGGCGATCGTCAGCGTGCCGTCGCCGCGCATCGCGTCACGCGCATTGAGCGCAAGGTTCAGGAGTGCGTTTTCGAGCTGGTGCCGGTCGGCGAGCACGTTGCCGACATCGGGTGACAGTGCGGGGACGATCCGGACCGTTTCGCCGAGCGCGCGGCGCAGCATCTCGCTCATGTCCGTGATCAGTTGCCGCGGATTCAGCGTCGTCGGCGCGAGTGGCTGGCGGCGCGCGAAGGCGAGCAGGTGCGACGCCAGTTTCGCACCGCGCCGCACGGCGTTGTTCGCGTTCTCGATCCGCGGTTGCGCGCCCGCATGGGCGCCGAGTTCGACGGAGAGGATCTGCAGGTTGCCGCTGATCACCTGCAGCACGTTGTTGAAGTCGTGCGCGATGCCGCCGGTCAGGTTGCCGATCGCTTCCATCTTCTGTGCATGACGCAACTGTTCCTCGATCGCCGCGCGCTCCGCGATCGCGTCGGTCACGCGCTGCTCGAGCGTCTCGGTCAGGTCGCGCAGCCGGGCATTGGACGCCTGCAGCGCCGCTTCCGCGCGATCGCGGTGGCGCGTGGCGAGCACGCGTTCGGTGGTTTCGACGACGACGGCGAGCACGCCGCCCGGTGCACCGTCGTCGTTGGGGATCGGGCTGTAGTGCAGATCCATCCAGACGTCTTCGGGGCGGCCGCTGCGCAGCAGCACGAGGGCCTTGTCGCGATAGGACAGCGTGCCGCCGGCGAGGCAGGTGTCCATCACGTTGCGGTTGAAATCGGCGACTTCGGGCCAGCCGAGTTCGACCGGCTGGCCGAGCAGATACGGATGGCGCCCGCCGGCGAACCCGGCATACGCGTCGTTGTAGATCATGTAGCCGGGGCGGCCCCACAGCATCACCAGCGGCAGTGGCGACGCGAGCACCGTGCGCACGGCCGTGACGAGGCTGGCCGGCCACCCGTCGAGCGGGCCCAGCCCGGTGGCGGCCCAGTCGAATGCGGCGATGCGCCGGGCCATGTCGCCCTGCCAGCCGGTACAAGCGTGATGCTGCGCGAACAACTCGACATGCATGGGGGCGCTCCGATGAGGACATGTGGTCTCGGGCGGGGGACAAGTCGCGAAAGCGTGCTCCATTCTAGGGCAGATCGATTCGTGCGGCGACGCTGCGCCGTTCCGGAGCCCGTCGTCAAAACTGGTATGCTGATCCTCACCACGTTCACGCGGAGGACGCCATGGCTGCTAAGGAAGTCTCGAAGAAGAAGTACCTGAAAATCCTGAACAAACGCCTGCGCGCCGAGCCGGCGGCGCCGGCCGGCGCGTCGTTCGTGTTTTTCCCGCTGGGTGCGAAGGCGAAGCACGCGACAGGTGTCGTGTCCGGCGACTCGCGCAGCAAGCGCGAACTGGCGGTGATGGCCGCGGTGCAGCGCAAGGCGGCCGAAGAGTTCATCGTCGCCGGGGCCTGACCGGCACCTGCTGTACCGCTGCTGGATTGCCGCCTCCGCCGCCTATGCGGTGGCGGTCTCGCAATGGGCGAGCGCATCGGCGTGCACGCGCAGGATGTCGTGCATGCGGGCCGGGCCGTGCCTCGGCAGGATGAGGTCGAGATCGAGCGGCTGGATCGGGCACAGCGCACCGGCCACGCAGGCGAGCGAGGGCAGGTAGTCCGGGCGTCGGCTCGAATCGACGGTCGCCGGCAGCGGGCCGTCCGTCGCTTCACGGCCGAAGCGCATCAGGATGCCCGACGACAGCAGCGCCTTGTACGCCGGCAGGTACCCGACTGACCCATTCCACGGATGTACGTGTTTCGTGAAGATCGGCACGAGTTCGACGCCGGTGCGGGGCGTCGGCACCGTGCCGGGCAGGCGCGCGACACGGTGCCTCGGCTCGGTCCGGCAGCGTCGGTCCGGCCGCGGATCCGGCCGCGAATCCGGCCGTTTCTCGCAGCAGCCGGGCGCGGCGCTGCGCACCGTCCCGGCTATCGTGAACATCCGGGTCGACCGGGCGCTCAGGGCACCTAGTCCGCCGCCGCCGCGTACCTGCCACTCCCACCCGCTTCATCGCCCGCCGCCAGCTGTTCCAGCGCGAGGCCCTTCGTTTCGATCCCGAGCGTCCACACGGCCAGCGCGGCCGCGATGAACGACAGCGCGCCGAGCGTGAACACGCCGCCCTGGCCGAACACCGGCAGCACGACGCCGACCACGTAAGGCCCGATCAACGAGCCGACGCGCCCGATCGCCGACGCGAAGCCCGAGCCGGTCGCGCGCGCGCCGGTGCCGTACAGTTCCGGCGTGTACGTGTACAGCGCGGCCCACATCCCGAACAGGAAGAACTGCATCGCGAGGCCGGTGCCGATGAGCAGCGCCATGCTGCCGCCGTACAGCGCGCTCTGGCCGTACGCGTACGCCATCACGCCGCCGCCGATCAGCGACGCGATACAGGTCGGCTTGCGTCCCCAGCGTTCGACGAGCCACGCGGCGCACAGGAAGCCCGGCACGCCGCCGAGCGAGATCAGCACCGTGTAGAACACCGATTTCGTGACCTCGAAGCCGGCCTGCTGCAGCAGCGCGCCGAGCCACGACGTGAGGCCGTAGAACCCGAGCAGCGCGAAGAACCACAGCAGCCACACCATCACCGTGCGGCGGCGGTACACGCCGCTCCAGATTTCGCGCAGCGCGCCGTGGCCACGCGCGACGACCGGCTCGGCGAGCCGCGACGGCGGCGGCAGCGTCGTGACGCCGGCCGAGCGCATCACCTTCGCCTCGATCGTGTGCATCACCGTGTCGGCTTCCGCGTGCCGGCCCGCATGCTCGAGCCAGCGCGGCGATTCCGGCACGATGCGGCGCACGACGAGCACGAACACGGCGGGAATTGCGAGCAGCGCGAACACGGTGCGCCAGCCGAACTGCGGCAGCACGAAGTACGCGACGATGCCGGCCGTGATGAAGCCGAGCGGCCAGAAGCCGTCCATCAGCGCGATCAGGCGGCCGCGCTTCTCGGTCGGCACGAATTCCGACAGCAAGGTCTGCGCGACCGGGAATTCCATGCCCATCCCGATCCCGAGCAGCACGCGGTAGACGATCAGCGCGTCGACGCTCTGCGCGGTCGAGCACAGATAAGAGGCCGCGCCCCACAGCACCATGCTCCACTGGAACACGGGCCGGCGGCCGAAGCGGTCGGCGAGCAGGCCGGCGACGGCCGCGCCGAGCACCATTCCGAAGAAGCTCGCGCTCGCGACGAGGCCGGCGGCCGCGGTCGACAGCCCGAACTCCTTGCGGATCGAGCCGAGCACGAACGTCATCGTGCCGAGGTCGACCGAGTCGAAGAAGAACGCGATCGCGATGATGAAGAAGATCCGCTTGTGATAGCCGGAGAACGGCAGGCGTTCGAGCCGGGCGGCGGCGGAGGCGGGAGCGGTGGCGGCGGGCATGGCGTCCTCTGAAATGAAAAGGGGCCGCGAAGCGCGTGCTTCGCGGCCCCGATGCTTCGTCTTCAGTAGACGCGACCACAAAATGCCGCATCAGAGGAAAAGCGCCGCCTGCTTGCTCAAATGCGTCATCGGCGGCGGCGCGGGGGGCGGCCATCGCGCATCAATTGCATCAATTAATTCTTCAGCTTGTAGCCGGTACGGAACATCCACGCGACGATCGCCAGCAGGATCACGAGGAACAGCGACGTCGCGCCGAGGCTCACGCCCACATGCACGTCCGCGATCCCGTAGAACGACCAGCGGAAGCCGCTGACCAGGTAGACGATCGGGTTGAACAGCGTGACGACGCGCCACGCGGGCGGCAGCATGTCGACCGAGTAGAAGCTGCCGCCGAGGAACGTGAGCGGCGTGATGATCAGGAGCGGCACGAGCTGCAGCTTCTCGAAGCTGTCGGCCCAGATGCCGATCACGAAGCCGAACAGGCTGAACGTGACCGCCGTCAGCACGAGGAACAGCACCATCCAGAACGGATGCAGGATGTGCAGCGGCACGAACAGGCCGGCCGTGGCGAGGATGATCACGCCGAGCAGGATCGACTTCGACGCGGCCGCGCCCACGTACGCGATCACGATCTCCCAGTACGACACGGGCGCGGACAGAATCTCGTAGATCGTGCCCGTGAAGCGCGGGAAGTAGATGCCGAACGACGCGTTCGAGATGCTCTGCGACAGCAGCGACAGCATCACGAGCCCCGGCACGATGAACGAACCGTAGCCGATGCCGTTCACGTCGCTGATACGCGAGCCGATCGCGGAGCCGAACACCACGAAGTACAGCGATGTGGAGATCACCGGCGCGATGATGCTCTGCATCAGCGTGCGGCGCGTGCGGGCCATTTCTGCGCGGTAGATCGCGCGGATGCCATGCAGGTTCACGTGTCAGGCTCCTTGCTTGCCGTTGCGGCGGTTGTCGATCAGGCTGACGAAAATATCCTCGAGCGAGCTCTGCGTCGTGTGCAGGTCGCGGAAGCCGATGCCGGCCGAGCCGAGCGCGTTGATCAGCTTCGCGATGCTCGCGTCGTCGCGCTGCGAGTCGTACGTGTAGACGAGCGCGGCGCCGTCGGCCGCGCGTTCGAGCCCGAACGGCGCGAGCGCGGGCGGCACGTCCGCGAGCGGGTGCTCGAGCTGCACGGTGAGCTGCTTCTTGCCGAGCTTGCGCATCAGCTCGTGCTTTTCCTCGACGAGCACGAGCTCGCCGCCGAGGATGATGCCGATCCGGTCGGCCATTTCCTCGGCTTCCTCGATGTAGTGCGTGGTCAGCAGGATCGTCACGCCGCTCTCGCGCAGCGAATCGACGAGCTTCCACATGTCGCGGCGCAGCTCGACGTCGACGCCGGCCGTCGGCTCGTCGAGGAACAGGATGCGCGGCTCGTGCGACAGCGCCTTCGCGATCATCACGCGGCGCTTCATGCCGCCCGACAGCGTCATCAGCTTGTTGTCGCGCTTGTCCCACAACGACAGCGCCTTCAGCGTCTTCTCGATATACGCGGGATCGGGCGCCTTGCCGAACAGGCCGCGGCTGAACGACACGGTCGCCCAGACGGTCTCGAACGCGTCGGTGGTCAGTTCCTGCGGCACGAGGCCGATCATTTCGCGGGCCGCGCGGTAGTGATCGCGGATGTCGTGGCCGCCGACCGTCACGCGGCCTTCGGTCGGCGTGACGATGCCGCAGATCGAGCCGATCAGCGTCGTCTTGCCGGCGCCGTTCGGCCCGAGCAACGCGAAGATCTCGCCGGGGCGGATGTCGAGGGTCACGTGCTTCAGCGCCTGGAAGCCGGACGCGTAAGTCTTGGAGAGGTCGGAGACGGAAAGGATCGGTTGCATGCTCACGGAGGGCACGGCCGGCCGGCGCGATGGCGTGCGCCGCACGTGCCCGGCGTCGCCGCCGCTGCGAAGCGGCCGGGATCGGGGACGGCATGGCGAACGGGCGTCATGTCGAACGGCGTTGTGGTGCGGGATCGCAGGACCGCCATATTAGCAATCGGTAGATGGAAATGCATTCTCGTGGAAAGGGCGTGGGGTGCCGGTGCCGGATTTGCGCGAATTGACCGCGCATCGCCGAATAACGCGGCGATTTATTTGTGGTGCGTGAACAATGGGTGCCGGTTTCGGCGAGCCGCGCTGCGATCGCGTTTCGGCGCGACCGCAGTGCGGCCGGCCGGCCGACTGTGCCGCCCGAAGGCCGTCGCGCCGTACCGGGACGGCGTGCGCGGTGCTCGCGATAATGCATTCCTTTCATCGTTCTCGGAGCGGGGCGCATGTCTTTGGTCGACTTCAAATCCGTGGCGGCCGCGCAGCCGGTCGCGTGGAAATCCACGATCGTCGGCGAGGTCGGGCCGGCCAGGATCAAGGTGCTGCGCATGGATGCGCAGCCTTACGAAGCGGAAGTGCACGACTACAACGAAGGGCTGCTGGTGCTCGACGGCCGGATGATGCTCGAGGTCGCAGGCGAGACGATCATCGTCGAGGCCGGGCAGATGTACCTCGCGCTTGCCGGTGTGCCTCATGCGGTGCTGCCGGGCAGCCACGGCACGCTCGCGATCATCGATGTGTAAGGTTGCGCCGCAACATGCGGCCGGGCGGCCGAGGCCCGGCTGGCTTGGCCAGGCGCGAATTGGCGGTCGCCATTCAAACGCGTGTTATACCGCCTGGGTATTTGTCTGAGCAAATAAAATGAAGGCTGTTTGAAAATCTGTCAAATACCGTGTAAACGCTAGGATTGCGTGGTTTCCGTCGTTTGGAACTCTGCATCCATTTACTTGTGGGTATCGTCCGATCATAGTCTCCACCAACGACGCATCACGATAACGAATCAAGCGTACGGATGGAGACCAATTCATGAGACGCCTATCCGCGGGGCCAGTCGGACTGCCGTTTCCCGTTTTTTCGCTGAATGCAGGCGCGATGCAGAGCGCGTGCCTGCGTTGTCCTCTCGCCGTGTAGCGGCGAACCACTTCCCGTTTCGATCGTTCTCACGGCGCCGTGCCGCATGACGGCGCCGCGGGAGAGCGCTTGTCTGCCGCCGCGGCGTGTGCCGCATGTGCCTGACCGGCATCGCGGCCGTTTGCGCGCACCGTCATGCGCCGCGCGTTCGTGCCGCGGCGCGATACCAACCGGCGGGCCATGCAGCCTGTCCGGACGAGACTTGTCGTACCTGAAAAGGAGGGGTTGATGATTTGCATTCCTGAATGGCGGAAAGCGGTTCTGTCGTGCGCGGTGCTGGCGCTGCCGTTCGTTGCCGGTTGCGGCGGCGGCGACGATCCGGGGCCGATCAACGTGCCGCAGTGCTCGGGCAGCGCATGCGGGCCTAGCGGGGCTGAAACGACGCCGCCGGTCGTGACGAAGCTGTGTCCGGACGCGCTCGATTACACGACGACTTATACGGGCGGCGCAGGCAGCGGCGAGTATGTGAAGGTGAAGTTCGATACCACGAAGCTCACCTATCAGATGCAGTTCATCGAATCGTCGGTGCCGACGTCGGCCGGGCAAGTCAACGACACGCGCGCGGGCCTGACGATCAGCGGCGCGTTCCATCATCCGGCCACGCTGCCGACCGCCGAGCAGAACCGCTGCGCGTTCGTGCTCGACAGCGGCGCGACGAGTGACGGCAAGTATGCGGTGACGATCAAGCGCACCGATCCGCCGATGCTGTTCGTCGGCAATGGCGTGGTGGGTGGCGGGATTCCGGGGGCGACGATTGCGTACAAGGGTATCGACCTCGGGGCCCCCACGCCCATCGGCTACGTGCCGTCGCGGACGTTCGATTTCTACCCGTTCATCGGCTTCATCGAAACGGAAACCGACTTTTCGAAGGTCGCGGGCAATTACAACGAGGTAGGCATCCATCTGTCGCCGATCGGCGGGGGTGGGCAGAGCGCGCCGGGGCCAATCGGCTGGGAGCCGGACGTCGTCAACTGGAACCAGACGCTCAATGCGGACGGTTCGTGCACGATCACGCAAGGCAGCGACTACTCGTGTCAGACGACCGGGACCCCCTGGACGCTTCGCAAGAATGCGGACGGGTCGGCCGACAACGTGTTCGTGAGCAACGGGCTGCCGAATGCGTTTGGCGTGGCCTCGTATCCGATCGCGGGGCAGGGGTCGTCGCTCATCCTCCTTGCGTCGAGTCAGGCCAAAGGCATCATGATCGTCGGCAAGCTGAACGGCGTACGGATACCGGTCGTGATTCGTGTCGGCTATACGTATGTCGATCCGGCCAATCCGCTCGCGTCGGTCGCCGATGCCGAAGTCGGGATCTCGATGCTGTCGTCAGCCACCGCGATTGCCGCCAATTCGCTGAAGGGCGGTTACATCGGCGCGACCAGCGCATCCGCATGCGGCGTCGTGACGTCTCCCGGCACGACGAGCTTCTTCCCGTCGGCAGGCCCGAGCTTCAATCCAAACGTGCCGCACCCGGATCTGCCTGGCAAGTTCGTCAATGGCACCTTCCTGACGGAAGCCGGAACCTGTAACGACGGCACTGCCGTGTCGACGATGGCCGCGAACTATACGTCGACGCTGTTCCAGGGCAATACCGCGGCGTTCATTGATCCGCAGACGTCGTCGGTGACCTCGCAGTTCGCGCTCGACTATACGCAGGCCACGCCCGGCAAGATCAAGGTCACGGCCTCGCAGGACTTCAACGCGAAGGGTGCGAGCGGCAACGTGGCGATCTTCAAGAAGGGCGATACGGGCTGGATCGTGACGGCCGGCAACGTCTACGCGATGGTCGTCAACAACAGCCAGGTCAACCCGTTCTTCACGGTCGGCGCGTTCGTCCAGTAACCCTGCATTGAACACGTAAAACCGGCGGCGCATGCGTCGCCGCCGGCGAATCGAATTTCAAGAGGATTCCTATGAATTTGAAGCAATGGATGGCAGCGGCGTCGCTCGCACCCGTGCTGGCCGCCTGCGGCGGCGACGGCGACCCGCCGCCCGCACCGGTAGTTCGGCTGTGCCCGCAGACGATCGACTACAACACGGTGTTCGTCGGCGGGTCGGGATCGGGCGAGCTCGTGAAGGTGCAGCTCGACACGACGAAAATGACGTACCGGATGACGTATCTCGCATCGCCGGTGCCGACCACCACGGGCACCGTGCAGCCGACCCGCGACACGGCGCCGGCCAACGTGGTCGACGGCACGCTCGCGGACGAAACGGGGCTGCCGACCGTGAAGCTGAACCAGTGCACGTTCCGGATGCAGAACGCGAGCCTCGACCCGAACCGGCCCGCGCGGCTGTTCCTCGGCGAAGGTGTGCTGGGCGGCGCGATTCCCGGCGCGACGATTCAGTTCGACGGCGTGATCGGCGTCGGCAAGATCACGAAGACGACGTTCCCGTACTACCCGTTCATCAGTTTCTCGTCGCTGGAAACCGACCTGACGAAGATCGCCGGCAAGTACAACCAGCTCGGCTATCGCCAGGTGCCGTCGCAGAGCTTCCAGCCGGTGGCGCTCGACCAGCAGGTGACGATCAACGCGGACGGCAGCTACGTCGAGACCGACAACTTCGGCAAGAAGAACGGCGGGCAGCCGCTTGCATCGAGCGCGACCGTGAACCAGCCGTTCACGCTGCGGCCCGATGCGCCGGCGTTCCAGTCGCTCAACTACCTGCCGCAGATTCAGCCGACGCTCGCGGCGGTCGATCCGGCGAAGGCCGGCAAGGGGATCCTGATCGTCGGCAAGCTGCGCAACCAGCTCGTGCCGATCTTCATCCGCACGGGTGCAGCCAACGCGGACCTCACGCAAGGCCCGCCGAGCGCGGACGACGAATCGGGCATCTCGTTCCTGAGCCCGCAGACGGCGATCGCGCAAGGCTCGCAGAACGGCGAGTACACGGGTGTCGACAGCGCGTTCAACTACCGCGCGACTGCGCTCGTCGGCGCGCAGGCCACGCTGCTCGATCCGTTCAATGCGTCGCAGGCCGCGCTCACGCGTGCGCTGAATCTCGACTACACGCAGAAGGTGCCCGGTGTCGTCACGACCGTGCATGCGGACGCGGCGTCGGGGCCGGCGACCGGCAAGTTCGTGTTCACCGGCGGCGTATTCGGGTTCCTCGACATGAACGATACGAGCAACCCGTACTTCACGGTCGGCGCATTCGTGCAGTGACGCACGCCTGGATGGAGACACGGTGGCGCCGCGCGCGGATGCGCGGCGCCCGGACAGAATGAGGGGAGACTTCATGAAGAAGCTGATTGTCGCGGGTGTCGTCGCAGGCGTGTCGACGCTCGCATCGGCCCAGCAGGCGGGCGACAACGTCGCGACGCTGGGCTGGCTGCACATCATGCCGCAGGATTCGACCAACGGGCTGACGACGAATCTTGCCGGCATGCCGATCAATGGGCCGTTGCGCCTGCCCGGGTCGTTCACGTCGCCGGGCACGAGCCTGACGGTCAACAACGCCGATACCGTCGGCCTCACGCTCACGCACTTCTTCACCGACCATATCGCGGTGACGTCGGTGCTCGGCGTGCCGCCCGAGTTCACGCTGACCGGGCACGGCTCGATCCGGCCGCCCGGCCCGGCCGGTGCGCTCGGCAGCGTCAACATGGACAACCCGGCGAACCAGCCGGCGGTGAAGAACGCGCGGCAGTGGAGCCCGACGATCATTCTGCAGTACTACTTCAACTCGTCGACCGCGCGGTTCCGGCCGTTCGTCGGGATCGGCGTGGCCTACAGCTGGTTCAGCAACATCGAGCTGAATGGCAACTTCGCCAAGGACATCAACGAGAACCTCGGCAGCGTGCTTGCGGCCGGTGCCGGCAAGCCGGGGCCGACCTCGGTGGAGGGCAAGGCGTCGTCGTCGTTCACGCCGGTCTACAACGTCGGCGCGAGCTATGCGATCGACAAGCACTGGGGGCTCACGGCGACGCTGACCTACATGCCGCTGAAGACCTACTCGTCGCTCGTGATCAAGGCGGCCGACGGCTCGACGCTTGCCACCACGCGCACGCGGCTGAAGGCTGACCCGCTGATCACGTTCGTCGGGATTTCCTACAAGTTCTGAGCCGACCGGTGCGCATGACGCGCGTCGGCGGCTTCCTGCGACCGGCTGGCCGGACCTTTTCGGCCGGGAGGTCGCGTTCCTGGCGGCGTGCCGCCATTTGTGAAGAGAGGGGGCAGTTCAAATGAGCATTCGCAAAATCGTATCGCTTGTTGCTGCAGTGGCTTTCACCGCGGTTTCGGCCGCGCCTGCTTTCGCAGTTACCGTTACGCGGGCCGACGGTCAGCCGATGAACCCGAACGGCGAGCCTTTTTCCGCGACCGGGCTCACGAACCTCAGCAAGGGGCAGATCACCGCGGCCTGTAACGCGACCTTCAACGGCACGATCACGTCGACCGGCATCGTCAACATCACGTCGACGACGTTCTCGGGCGGTGCGACGTGCGGGCTGATCAACGGCAGCGCGAGCAGCGCGTCGCCGTGGACGGGGCAGGCCGACAGCACGACGCAGTTGACGATCAATAACGTCAAGGTGAACGTCACGCTGCTCGGTACCTGCGGGCCGAGCAAGGTCGTGACGACGTGGAGCGATCCGAACTCGTCGCTGACGTTCAACAACGCCACGCTGACGCCGGATTGCACGGTGGGCGGCACGGTCGCGACGTCGCCGAAGTTCCACGTGCAATAAGCGATCGCGGATCGAAGCGGGTGCCCGCCGCGTGCGAGGGCCGTGCGGTATGTGCGGCGGGTTTCCGCCGTTTCGATGGGTTCGTGCCGTCGCGTGTATCGGCGCGGCGGCCGGCTGACCACCCGTGTCGCGATCCGATCCGGGTGGACAGGCAGGGCCGGCGCGGCGTGCCGCGCTGCCCGATTCGACTGAATTAACCACTATTCCAATTGGCCAGAACACCCCCGGAAGACCCATGCTTACCGATCCAGCAAAGTATGGAGATGCCCGCGGCGCGACGCCTGACCGGCTGCGCACGGCCGCGTGGCTGCAGTACCTGATCGAACGACTCGACGCCGCCGCGTGCGCGGCGGACACGGGTGACGCCGGCGGCACGACCGTCATCGCGTCGCACGCGATACGCATGCGAGTGGGCGCGAACCTGTCTCGAGAAGCGGCAGCGATTCTTGGCCGGCTCGCGCCGTGGATCGCGTCGGACGGCGACGCCTGCGCGTGCGATCTGACGGACCCGCGCGGTGCATGCTCGCATGTGCCGTCGATGCAGCAACTCGCCGAAGCCGAACGTAGCTGCCCCGGCTCGCGCGCCGTGTTCGACACCGCGCACGGTGTGATCGATGCGTGCGCGTTCGACGACCCCGATGTCGGCTGGGCCGCACTCGGGCGGATTGCCGGCGGTGTCGAATGCAACGGGGGCGATGGCCGTGAATGTACCGAACATGAAAAGGGCGCGCAGGACGACATGCCGCCTGCGAAGAACCTGAGAGAAAGACTGGCCGTGGTCGCGGCGGCGAGTGGGGAAACGTCGGCCATGCCGGGCGCCATCGTCGACGCGATCGTGCTGCGTGTGTGCGGGCCGCGCAATGACGCGTCGCGCATCGACGAGATGGCTGCGCTCGTGACCTTCTCGGCCGCACTCGCCGCTGGCGACGGGATCTCTGTTGCCGCGTATGGCGGTCAGCACAACCTCGTTGCGCGGGCGATTCACACGCATCGTGCCGATCTCGCGTCGGTGGACGGGCTGCTCGCGGCGTTGTCCGTGTGCCGACTCGATCAGCTCGTCGGCGCGGGCAGCGTTTGGGCCTACTACTTGCTGGCGGGCATCGTGATTGCAGCGCCGGACGCCGTTCGGGAAGTCGGTCGCCGCTTTCATGGTGATGAATGGCAGGCGTGGCTCGATCACGTGCTCGCGTGGCCGGCGGTCAGTCGATTCGGGCCGAAGGAGGACGACGCGTTCGAAGGCCTGCGCGGTGCAATGAGCCTGACGTCGCGATGGAATCCGATCGTCCGCGGGAAGCGGATGCGGAAGCGGGGTGTTGGGACGGCGCAGTTTGGTAGGGGTGAAACGAAGCCCGAGTGACGCGCAAATTGGTGTCAGACGGTCAGTTATTCGTTTAATTGAATTTTCGAACTCGTTCTATTTGATTTTTCAGTTTTGCAGATTAAGGTCTTGCCGGGATCAATTCGATAATGTTTGACCAGGAGAAAATCCTTGGCCCCGAGCAATGTCCTTGTCGATGCCGATGCGCGCGCCGGTATCGAAATTCACCAGTTCTATCGTCTCGATATGCCTCAGGCGAAGCGTGCCGCGCTCGCGGATATCTTCGCGTTCGAGGGTACGTCCGGCATGGGCGAGCCGACGAAATTCACGATCCAGTTTACGCATCCCGAACACGATCTGTCTCGAATCGAATTCCTGAACAGGCCGTGCACGTTCGCGATCCAGCCTCCTCCTCGCGACCGCTGGAGTCGACCCGAGCCAGCCCGGCGCGTCCACGGCATCGTGACGGGCTTCGCACATCTGAATAGCAATCGGGATCAATCCACCTACGAGATAGTGCTGGAGTCGCGCCTTGCGCTGTTGCGCGGCTCGCGCCGTTGCCGCTTCTTTCTGGACATGAGCGAGCCTGAGATCATCAGGCAGATTCTGAAGGAGCACGAGTTCAACCAGATATTCGCGAGCGTCGAAATCTTGCTGTATCGGGAATACCGCAAGCATGCGTTCGTGATGCAGTGGGGGGAAGACGACCTGACGTTCATTACACGGCTTTGTCGGCGCACGGGAATCTGGTTCGTTTGTGATGCGGGCGAGAAGCGCGAGCACGTGAGGTTCGGCGACGATTTCACGCATTACCGCCGCAATAATGCACTAGTGGTTCCATACCGCGAGCATAGCGGCTTGATGACCGACGGGTGCGAATCGGTTCATTCGCTAGAAATGCATGCGACAACGGTGCCGAAGCGCCACATCGTACGCAGCTATCACATCGAACGGCAGCCGGCCCAGCCCATCGAGGCTTCAAACGACATTCAAGAAGATCGGACCGCGTACGGCGAGGACTATGTATGGGGCGCGCCTTTCTTGACCGAGGACGAAGCAAAGCGGGAGGCGCTGTTGCGGCACGAAGCCGCGCTGGCGGAGCAGGTCACGTATCGCGGCGTCTGCGACATGCTGGACCTTGTGCCGGGGGCCGTGCTGAAGTTGACGAATCGCACACTGCCGGATGCGAAGCATGGGTTGCTCGCGGTGCGTGTGACATGCCGGGCATCGCGCAAGACGGGGTATCAGGTCGAGTTCGATGCGACTCCTTCCGATCGGCTCTACCGGCTTCCGCTCAAGGAAGAGGCGTGGCCACGTATCGAAGGCGTCATCACCGGAACCGTGGCTTCGTCCGGTGGCTGGAAAAATCCTTATCTCGACGCCCAGGGACGCTACATCGTCCATATTCACGCCGACAAGGACAAGCGCACGCCAGGGCTCGAAAGTTGCCCGATGCGTCTGGCAAAGCCGTTCGCGGGAGCGGGGCAAGCCGGTTTTCATTTCGGTCTGGTCGAGGGGACGGTCGTGACTGTCGGGTTCCTGTGGGGAAACCCAGATCTGCCGTACATCAGTCAGGTGCTGCATACGGCGGAGGATACCGATCCGATCGTCGGCGGCTATCCGTGGGGGACGCGCAATACGATCCGGACCCGGTCGAACAACACGCTGCAAATGGAAGACCGGGAGGGCAAGGAGCATATCAAGCTCGCAACCGAGCGCGGCAAGACGCAGTTGAATCTAGGCCACGCAGTCGATCGAGACAACGAGAATCGGGGCGAAGGATTCGAGCTTCGTACGGACATGCGTGGTCATGTGCGCGCAGGTGGAGGCGTACTTGTATCGGCCGACATGCAGGAGCGGGCGCGTGGCGAACAGACGGACATGCGGCCCGTGGCAAACCAGTTTCAGTTCACGCAGGCACAGGTCGGCGGGCTGGCCGAGGCCGCCGCGATGGCCAAGGCGGAAATCGCGGACCTGCGGGCCGAAAACGCATGGTTGAAAGATGAGCTGACGGGATTGAAGAAGGCGGTCATCGCTCTGTCGGCGCCGGACGGCATCGGCATGGCGACACCGGATCGCGTGATGGTGTCGGCGGGCAAGGATGTGAGCGTGGCGACGTCGGCCAGGTTCAGCGTGAGCGCGATCGGGAATGTCGCGATCGCGGCAGGGGGCGTACTGTCGCTGTTTGCTCACAAGATGGGAGCGAAGCTCCATGCGGCGCGGGGGAAGGTGCAGATTCAGGCGCAATCGGACGCGATGGAACTGGTCGCTCAGAAGGACATGCGAATCACGAGCGCCGATGGCGCCGCGACCGTGAATGCCGCCAATGGCGTCGTCCTGAGTGGAGGTGGGTCGGCTTACGTCAAGGTGCAGGGAGACGATGTGGAGATTGGCGGAGCCGGTTGCCTGATCCTGAAGATCATCGAGATTCAGAAGGAGGGGCCGGGTGCGCTTTCGCTACCGCTGCCGAAATTCGGTCAGGTCAGCGCTCCGAATGACGAACGCTTCATTCTGACGGATCACATCACCGGACGGCCGGTGGCGCACCGGGCATACAGGATCCGGCTTGCGGATGGGCAGATCGTCGAGGGCGTGACCGACGAGAAAGGCGAGACTTCGCTGAGCCGGCAGGATGTCGCGCAAGGTCTCAAGCTCCTGTTGAAGAAAAGCGAGGGGCTTGATACATGACCGATCAGGACAATTCGTTGGCCGAAGACGGGGTGGCCCACGATGCCGCTGCTCCGGAGGCATTTCGGCTTCATACCGCCACTCGGGTCGTGCCGATGCAGCGTGATCATCTTGGGCAACCTTTTTGGGAGTCCTATCACACGCCTAGCAGCTTCGAAGTGCGGGCGGAGTGCCGGATTCCGCCGCACATGCCGGGAGTGATCATTTTCGTGCATGGCGTCAATTCGACGGGGGAGTGGTATGACGCGGCGGAAGAAGCGTTGTGTCACGGTTTGAGTGAACGCTTGCGTCGAACGGAAGAAACCAAACTGAGACCAAATGCATACTTGACAGAAGATCCCAACACCGGACGTTCTGTTCCGCGCCAGATTGATCCAACCAAACCGGGAAATTCTTCAGTGATCCGTTTCTATTGGGGCTACAGCGCAGTCTCCGGCAAGGAGAGAAATTGGCGTGTACCGCTACGCAATCTGAACGATGCCGATTTTTGGGCTCATCATTGTACGAATGAAAACGGCGAGTGGCTGGGCAGCGATACTCCGTCCGGGCCGTGGTTCTGGGGCGGTGGTCCGTTTCAGAACGGTACCAACAACATCCAGCAATTGTGGAGCAAAACCGGCTTCAACCGCCATGTGTTCGGTTTTGATATGGAGAGGCTGAATACTGAAGCGGATCGTCAGCTTCAGGACGCACCACCGCGCAACTACTATGCGCACGCGGCACAACGGCTAGCGAAACTGATCGACACGATCAGAAACAAATGCCCGCGCGATACCGTGACGGTCATGTCGCACAGCCAGGGCACCATGATCGCGATGGCAGCCACTGCCCTATGCACGACACGTGCACCCGATGCGCTGTTCGTGATGAACTCGCCATACGCACTCGACGACAAGATCACCGATGCCCTTGCATGCGGCCCTGATCGTCCGACTGAGGCGGCACGCGTCAATACGTTCCGGAATGTTGCATTGCGAATCAAGCAGGACAAACGTGTCATGACTGAAGCGCAGTTGCAGCAGCTTCAATGTGGTGCATCCGAAGACATGGACTTCTGGCGGCCTGACAACAAGCGTCGGTCCGGCACACACGAGCGCGACAATCATGGCCGACTGTACGTGTACTTCACGCCGCATGATCGGGTGATGGGCGCCGCACCGCTGAAAAGCATCGGCTGGCAGGGTGTAGATGACGAACTGCTCAAGGAGCTTGGAGATACCGTCAAGCAGCGCATGCTGGCGCGCGGCACACCGGTTGGCGATGAGCCGGGCGTAAAGAAGTTCGGCACGCTGCCGCCGACACCAGAGGATAAGCTGGTTCCCGGTGCAAAGCCGACCGACTTCTGGAATGGCAACCGGAACATCATTCCCCCTCTCTTGACGCTTTGGGCGGTTCCGCATCCCGACAAGACGGTCACGATCAACGCCGAGCGGGTGCCGCAGCCGGTCACGGCCGAGGAGATGGCACCGTTCGATAATTCTCGCCGAAACGCTGACGCAATGGGCAAGTGGGTTCCGGACGAGAATAATCCCGACACTGGTAGCTATGCCGACAAGGACTACCGCTTCAATCGATCACTCTATGAACCCAAGCTGACCGTGCCGACGGAGGATATTTACACGTCCAGGCGTGGGGCACGCCTTGAAAGTCAGGATGAAATGCTCGAGCGCCTCGACACCTACAGGGCCGAGCCAACGAACCACAGCACGCTGCCTCAGCATCAAGCATTCATGGCGCGCGTCGCGGCCTACGATCTTCCCGTTGGATTCTGTGACTCCTATGAGATGCCATCCTTCTGGACGTCCTTGATGAAACTGGCTGACTGGACGCAGGGTACGGATCCGTATCTCGAGAGCGGTATGCCTGAAGCGGTCGTCAAGCCCGGCCATATTGATTGGGACACGGTGGCCGAGGAGCAAAGCAGGACGGACGGTGAGCGTCTCGCTCGGCAGCAGTATGGCGGATCGGCATGAAGTCTCTCGCGGTTGTACTAACGCTGGTCGTATTGACATCGGGCTGCGCAACGCAGCAGCCACAGCGCTCGACCTTCAGGCTGAGCGACTTCAGGAGTTCGACGCTCAAGGAATTGCCATACGATTCACCGCCGCAGACGATCTACCGGATCGACGATCACCGATTTGTCACACTTGAACGCTACCGGGACTGCAATCACGGCGAGAGCTACTACAACGATACACGTACAGGTATCCGAAAGTACCTGGGCCGAGGTCGCTTCGAGAATTTCCAAGGCCGCATCATCAATGCAGATCCGACGGGGATGAACATAGTCTTGCCGCTGGCGTACCCGCCGCGAGCATTTTGCGGTAATGGCGAGAAAGGTTGCGTCGTTCCTTTCTGGTACTCGACAGATGGCGGGCAGACATTTCAAGTCAAAGACTATGAAGACCATAGTTTCAAACCATTTGATGATTCGAAGCGGTATACATTCGCAGTCGCGAATGGACGGCTTTTCGTTGCGAAAAGCGACTATACAGACGAATCGGAAGCATATGTGCGCGAGTATCCGATGGTTTATGGCATCGATCTCAGTAAGCCTTATCCTCCCGGAATCAGAGGATCCAGTTTTGCGGCATCCAAGCGCCCGAACTACCTTCAGGGAGCCTCGACACCCTCCGGCCAAGATCGAATCATTTGCGATTCATCGCTCAAACCAACGAATCCGGATGCACCGTTGGTGCAATAAGGCGAATGGATAAGAAAACCACCTCGAAGCCAGTCAAGATGAGAAATAGAGTGGCAGTGATTGCAGTGCTTGCTCTGCTGCAGGGTTGTGTGGCCCAACCGCCGGCGCGACCCGTCTTTGGATTGGGCGATTTCATGAGTTCGAAGCTGGAGACGCTGCCATACGACTCACCGTCGCAGGTGATCTATCGGATCGATGATCACCGGTTTGTGACGCTGGAACGTTACCGAGACTGCAATCATGGGGAAAGCTATTACAACGATACGCGTGCAGGGATCCGAAAATATCT
The DNA here is from genome assembly GCF_002223095.1 of Burkholderia sp. AU33803. Classification (NCBI taxonomy): domain Bacteria; kingdom Pseudomonadati; phylum Pseudomonadota; class Betaproteobacteria; order Burkholderiales; family Burkholderiaceae; genus Burkholderia; species Burkholderia sp. AU33803. Next base: position 2,516,828 of record NZ_NKFJ01000006.1, on the reverse strand, counting down.
GGGTCGAGGTCTTTTCGAGAATTTTCAGGGACGCATTATCAACGCAGACCCGACCGGTATGAATATTGTCCTCCCGCTGGCGTATCCACCGCATCTGATCTGCGGAAATGGTGAAAAGGGCTGCGTGGTTCCCTTCTGGTACTCGACAGATGGAGGAGTGACATTTCAGGCGAGGTCTTACGCGACGAATAGCTTTGAGTCGTTCGAAAATTCCAAGAGATACACATTCGCGGTCGTGGGTGGAAGACTATTTGTAGCCAAGAGCGACTACGCAGACGAGTCTGAAGCATATGTGCGCGAGTATCCAATGGTTTATGGAATCGATCTCAGCAAGCCTTATCCACCCGGAATCAGAGGATCCAGTTTTGCGGCATCCAAGCGCCCGAACTACCTTCAGGGAGCCTCGACACCATCCGGCCAAGATCGAATCATTTGCGATTCATCGCTCAAACCAACGAATCCCGATGCACCATTGGTGCAATAAGAAGAATGGATAAGAAAATAGTTTCGATGATATGCCGAGTGACGGTGATTGTCTCGATTGTGCTGATGCAGGGTTGCGCAACGCAGCAGCCACAGCGCTCGGCCTTCAGGCTGAGCGACTTCAGGAGTTCGACGCTCAAGGAATTGCCATACGATTCACCGCCGCAGACGATCTACCGGATCGACGATCACCGGTTTGTCACACTTGAACGCTACCGGGACTGCAATCACGGAGAAAGCTACTACAACGATACACGGACAGGTATTCGAAAGTACCTGGGCCGAGGTCGCTTCGAGAATTTTCAAGGCCGCATCATCAATGCGGATCCAACCGGGATGAACATTGTCTTGCCGCTGGCGTACCCGCCGCGAGCATTTTGCGGTAATGGCGAGAAAGGTTGCGTGGTGCCTTTCTGGTACTCAACCGACGGTGGGCGAACATTCCTCATCGAGGATTACGCGGATCATAGCTTTAGACCGTTCGACGATTCAAAAAACTATACGTTCGCCGTGACAAAAACAAAGCTATATATTGCAGAAAAGTCTGCTGGAGGTGACGCGTATGTCGTGGAATATCCAATGATTGCCGGAATTAATTTGAGTCGTCCATACCCTCCTGGTGTTACGGGGGGCAGCTTTGCTGCGTCGAAACACCCTCAGTTTCTACGAGGCATTTCGACACCCTCCGGCCAAGATCGAATCGCGTGCGATTCATCGCTCAAACCAACGAATCCCGATGCACCATTGGTGCAATAAGACGATTGGATATGAAGACAGCCGCGAAGCCAGTCAAGATGAGAAATAGAGTGGCAGTGCTTGCTCTGCTGCAGGGTTGTGCGGCCCAACCGCCGGCGCGCCCCGTCTTTGGATTGGGCGATTTCATGAGTTCGAAGCTGGAGACGCTGCCATACGACTCACCGCCGCAGGTGATCTATCGGATCGATGATCACCGGTTTGTGACGCTGGAGCGTTATCGCGACTGCAATCACGGAGAAAGCTACTACAACGATACGCGTGCAGGGATCCGAAAATATCTGGGTCGAGGTCTTTTCGAGAATTTTCAGGGACGCATTATCAACGCAGACCCGACCGGTATGAATATTGTCCTCCCGCTGGCGTATCCTCCTCATCTGATCTGCGGAAATGGTGAAAAGGGCTGCGTGGTTCCCTTCTGGTATTCGGCAGATGGCGGGAGAACGTTCCGAGCTCGGTCTTATGCAGATCACAATTTCGATTCATTCACGGATTCTAAAAAATACACATTCGCGACGACCAAAGACAAGTTATTCGTGGCGAGAAAGTATCAATTTCGGAGGGATCTGCCGGACTATGATCTTCAAGTCAAACAGTATCCGCTCATCCCGGGTATCAACGTTGGCGGACCCTATCCACCAGGTTTTCAGGCGGATGGCGCGTGGCAATCCAGGAAGAAATTGATGCCCGACGGTCTTCATACACCCTCCGGCCAAGATCGAATCACATGCGATTCATCGCTCAAACCCACAAATCCTGACGCGCCGCTGACACCGTGACGCGTATGACTACCTTTACTCGGAGAAGGAAACTAAATGAGAAATAGAGGACTGCAGATCTTGTATTCGATGATTGTCTTGACGCTGATGACGGGATGTTCTGTTCCACTTGGCTTCTACCCTTGACCGCTGCGCGAGAGCCGCAGGCCGAATCGCCACCGGAAACTCTGGTCTCGCCGTGGAGTGCCTGCAACCGCATCCAAGCATGCATTTACCCAACGGATCCACTACCGATGAAAATCCCCGTTCGCCTCGGCGACTCCACCACACACGGAGGCGTCGTCAAAACCGCTTCCTCGACCTTCATCCTCGACGGCAGCAAGATTGCCCTGCATCACGACATCGTGTCGTGCCCCGAGCACGGCGACAACCGCATCGTTGAATCCGGCGAAGGCTATAACGAAGGCGGCCGAGGGTGGGCGCTCAACCGTTGCCGTACAGCCTGTGGCAGCGAAGTCATCGCCAGCGGTACCGGGGTGAGACTCTTATGAAAATGAAATGGACTGTTTCCGATGTCGCCGAATACCAGTACGGCAAGCCGCCGTCGATCTGGTGGTACGTGATCGCGTTCGTCGTCATCCAGGTTGCGGGCATCGTCATAACAGTCCTCAACTGGGAGCAGGGTAAGTCGATGATCTCCGGCGCGTTCTTCGGGCGCGCCGTGTTGATTCCGCTGCTCTTCTGGGGTGGCATCAGCGCGTGGATCTATAGCCGTTACGAGGACTGGGTCGCACGGGTCGACTGGTGGAACCATCTGTGCCGGCTACACCATGCCCGACGGCGAGAATGGACGTGTGCCCACGTGGCGATACTGGGCAGCGTGGTGCTGACACCCGAACCCGATCTGGCGGAACGTCTGCTCGGGCTCGAAGGGAGGGCACCGATGAATCCGGGCAAGATCATGGCCTTGCCCGAGCTGGTTGTTTCGGCGGGCGTATCGCGCATGGCGCAGGTGATCGAGCAGTTGATCAAGCCGCTCACCGCGCACATTTCGAACCTCGCGGATACCTGCGTCTTCGATGTGATCCTGCATTCCGATGATCCGCAACATGCGGCCGAACTTCAGGCAGTGTGGCGGAAACTGGGTTTGTCCGATCTCGCCGATCTCCGATGGGCGCCGTTCGACGGAAAGGTCGATCAGCCGGAGCAGTGGTTCGATCCGGGCCTGGGGTCGAGTGTCCGGTTGGTACTCGGTTGCCAGTTGCACATCGAGGGAAAGGAGCCGTCCTGCTCGGAGATAGCCACTGCGATGCTGCTTGCTCCTCCTAAGGTCGTCGCGGCGTTCAAGGGGAAACTCAAGCCGCAGGCTCGCGTGTTTCGCCCGATTTCGACACCATCCGACTCCGTCGCGGACGCGCTGGAAAGACTGCTGTCGGTCGAACAGACAGCCCGTGCACGCATCCGGCACGGCTGGTCCAGCGGGTTGTCGCGACAGAGCCGCCACGCGACGAGCGGTGCGATCAAGGACGCCGGTCTCAACCTGGCCGAACACGATCTGGACGGTGCGATCGGTGAACCCGGCCCGGTGAGTGCATGGCTACTCCTGGCGCTCGCGGCGCAAATGGTGGAACACGGGCAGGGCGCTCAACTGGTCGCGTCGCCGCAAGGTCAGGACGTGACGCTGAATCTGGTCGGGACCCGGAGCACGCCTGTTCCACGCGTTAGCGAGGCAAGCGTTCGTGTCCTCGATGTGTCCGTTTTCATCGGCCTGACCTGCGGCCTGGCCATGTCCCTGTTTCTGTTCTATGCGGCGGGTGCCTCCGACACCTGGTTCCTGGGGGCCAGTGTGGTGTATGGACTGAGCGCTTTGCTGACGATCGTCGGGTGCTGGGTACGGCGCCGTGTGGTGGAAGACGACTTTGACGACAGGTTGCGATGTTCGACGGAGCAGGCGTGAGCAGGCGCCGATCACGCAACGACGATGCAGGCCCAGCATACAACGGCAACGCTCGACGCCGACCCATGCTCAAGCCGTATCTGCTGCTCGTCTCCTGCTGGAGCGGAATCGTGGCATGCGCGCTCTATACGACCGTCGTCGGATGGCTTGCCGCATTGGATCTCGGCAGTTCCGTCCCGCTTCAATGGGCGCTCATGCTGTGGGGCGCCACGGTCGGCTGGATCGTCGCGGAAGCTTTCCACGAGTGGCAGCTTCATCTTGCCGCGCGGCTCTACTGCGAAGACATCGCCGACGGCGTGTGCCCCGATCGCGGGATGCAAATGACGTCTGCGAATGCCTGGAAATGGTATCGGCGGCAACGCTCGCCGTGGTGGATCAGTTCGAAGCGCGCGCGGCCTGACACGCATCCGGCCGACGCGATCGCGCGCCTGGAGGGCCGCAACCCGCCTCCTCGCAACGCGCAGAGGGACAAGTGCGATCTCCGCTGACGAAGGATTGTCGGCAGAGATCGTGTCGGCTCCGCACGGGTTTCGTGGCGATTCGTCTGCCGTCCCGAATCGTTCGATCGGCGTCTTCACTCGCACGCGGACATGTCAGACTGACGACCGTCTAAACTCGGACGACCGAGCGGGACCGCACGCCGGAATCCGGACGAAGTATGATCCGGAAGCGGTCGGCAATGGCGATTCACGTCATTCGATGTCGCTGAACCTCGCAATCGCTCACGCAGACTCAGCATCCGGATCAAACCTTTCGAAACGGTCAGTCAGATGTCAAAGCAAAACAAGAAGATCCTCCTCCTGAGCGTCAGCGCCGGCGCCGGCCATACCCGGGCGGCCGAAGCGATCCGCGCGTTTGCCGAGCATCATCCCGCCGGCATCGAAGCCACCCACCTGGACGTGATGGATTTCGTATCCACCGGTTTCCGCAAGCTGTACACCGATCTCTACATCAAGCTCGTCAGCAGCCAGCCCGCGCTGTGGGGCTACCTGTACCAGAAGACCGACGAAGTCGATCCCGCCGCGCCGTCGCAGAAGATCCGGCGCGCGATCGAGCGGCTCAATTGCCGGGCACTGCTCGCGGAGATCGAACGACAGCGCCCGGACGCGATCATCTGCACGCATTTCCTGCCCGCCGAGCTGCTGTCGCGTGAGATCCGCAAGGGGCGCGTCGACACGCCGGTGTGGGTGCAGGTCACCGATTTCGACCTGCACAGCATGTGGGTCGTGCCGAACATGCGCGGCTATTTCGCGGCCAACGACGAGATCGCGTGGCGCATGCATGCGCGCGGCATGGCGCCCGACACGGTACACGTCAGCGGCATCCCGATCATGCCGGCGTTCGGCCAGCCGCTCGATCGCGCGGCCTGCGCGGCCGAATTCGGCCTCGATCCCGCGCGCCGGACTTTCCTGATGATGTCCGGCGGCGCGGGTCTCGGCGGGCTCGACGTGCTGGCCGCACGCCTGCTGGAGATGGAGGCCGACTTCCAGCTGATCGCGCTGGCCGGCAAGAACAAGGCGATGCTGGCGTCGTTGCAGGAACTCGCCGCGCAACACCCGGGCCGGCTGTTTCCGCAGGGCTTCACGCAGCAGGTCGAGCGCCTGATGGCCTGCGCCGATCTCGTGATCACGAAGCCGGGCGGCCTGACGACGTCCGAGTGTCTGGCGATGCAACTGCCGATGATCGTCAACTCGCCGATTCCGGGCCAGGAAGAGCGCAACGCGGATTTCCTGCTCGAACAGGGCGTCGCGCTGAAGGCGATCGACGACGATGCGCTCGTCTACCGGATCCGCGCGTTACTGCAGACGCCCGAGCGTCTCGCCGACATGCGCCGCCGTCTCGCGCCGCTCGGGCGGCCGCTCGCCGGCCGCTTCGTGCTCGATCGCGTGCTGGGCCTGGAGCCGGCCGCATGAGCGGCGCACGCTTTGTGCCGACGCGTCATACGGTGTTCGTCGTTGCATGGGTCGTGCTGCTCGCGTACTTCTTCGCGCACGTCGAGATCCAGATCGAAGGCAGCGCGGGCTGGGCCGCCAACCTGCCGACGTGGCGCATCGAGCATCACTGGCTGCTCGACCTCTTCTGGGGCGGGCGGCCGATGACCGGCTACCACGCATGGGTGTTCCCGTTCGTCGCGCTGTTCTTTCACCTGCCGGCCGTATTCAACGGACGGTGGTCGTGGCGCATCGAAGCGCGGATCATCGCGTGCATCATGGTGTTCTGGCTGACCGAGGATTTCCTGTGGTTCGTGCTGAATCCGGCGTATGGCCTGGCCCGCTTCAATCCGGCGAACGTGCCGTGGCATATCCACTGGCTGGGCGTGGCCCCGACCGACTACTGGACGATGAGCGCCGCCGCGATCGTGCTGTTCGTCGTTTCCCGCGAGCGCAAGCGCGCCTTCTATTGATCTCCGACCCGACATGAAAATCGCCATCATTGCCGCGATCGCCGTCGCGTTTGCCGGGCGCGTACAGCCGGCCCACGCGGACCCGGCCTCCGAGGTGTCCGCCCGGCCGATCAAATGGGCACAGAGCGTGACCGATGCGCATGTGAACAACCTGCACCGCATCACGCCGACGCTGTATCGCAGCGCCCAGCTGTCGCGCTCGGACGTGCCGGAACTGCAGAAGCTCGGCATCCGCAAGGTCATCAGCTTCCGTTCGTTTCACGCGGACGACGCCATCCTGGCCGGCACGCAGATCAGGATGCAGCGCATCCGGATCAACACGTGGGACATCCGCGACGAGGACATGGTGACCGCGCTGAAGGCGCTGCGCACGGCCGACCAGGACGGCCCGGTGCTGATCCACTGCCAGCACGGCGCCGATCGCACCGGCCTCGTGTCGGCGTTGTACCGGATGGTGTATCAGGGCTGGACGCGCGAGCAGGCGCTCGATGAACTGCAGCACGGCGGCTACGGGTTCCATCCGATCTGGCAGAACATTACGAACTACTTGAAAAACGTCGACGTCGAGCGCTTGAAGCGGGAAGTGAACAGCGGCTGACGATCCCATGCAAAACGCCGCCGACAATGGCTGTCGGCGGCGTTTCGTCAGTACGTCGATACGCGGGCACCACGCCCGCCGCCGTCAGACCGTCTCCGGCTGCCGCACCGCCTTCGCGATATTGCGGGCCATTGCGCCATTCGCGACGAAGTAAGGCACGTCCACGCGCGCAAGCGGCTTGCGCCCGCGAATCTTGTCCGCGATTTTCTCGGCGATCATGATCGTCGGCGCATTGAGGTTGCCGGTCGTGATGATCGGCATGATCGACGCATCGACGACGCGCAGCCCTTCGAGCCCGTGCACGCGGCCTTCTTCATCGACCACGGCCATGTCGTCGTAACCCATCTTGCACGAGCACGACGGATGGAACGCGGTCTCCGCGCGAGCCCGCACGAACGCGTCGAGTTCCTTGTCGGACTTGCAGTCCGCACCCGGATTCAGTTCGCGGCCGCGATATCGATCGAGCGCGGGCTGCCGCATGATCTCGCGTGTCGCACGGATCGCGTCGCGGAACTCGCGCCAGTCGAGCGCTTCGGCCATGTAGTTGAACAGGATGCTCGGATGGTCGTTCGGATCGCGCGAGCGCAGCTTCACGCGGCCGCGGCTCGGCGAGCGCATCGAGCCGACGTGCGCCTGGAAGCCGTGCATCTCGATCGCGTTCGAGCCGTTGTAGTTGATCGCGACAGGCAGGAAGTGATACTGGATGTTCGGCCACAGATCGTCGTCGCGCGTGCGGATGAAACCGCCCGCCTCGAAGTGGTTGCTCGCGCCGAGGCCGGTGCCGTTCAGCATCCATTCGAGGCCGATCTTCGGCTGGTTCCACCACTTGAGCGCCGGGTACAGCGAGACCGGCTCCTTGCACTCGTACTGGATGTACATCTCCAGGTGATCCTGCAGGTTCTGGCCGACGCCGGGCAGGTCGAGCACGACGGGAATGTCGAGTTCCTTCAGCCATGCACCGGGGCCGACGCCCGAGCGTTGCAGCAGCTGCGGCGACGCGATCGCGCCGCTGCACACGAGCACTTCGCGGCGCGCATGCGCGGTCGCGCGTTCGCTGCCGCGCAGGTACGTGACGCCCGACGCGCGCTTGCCGTCGAACAGGATGCGATCGGCGAGCGCGTGCGTGACGATCTCGAGGTTCGAGCGCACCTTCGCCTGGTCGAGGTAGCCGCGCGCGGTGCTGGCGCGGCGGCCCTTCGGCGTGACGGTGCGATCCATCGGGCCGAAACCTTCCTGCTGATAGCCGTTCAGGTCGTCGGTGCGCGGATAGCCGGCCTGCACGCCTGCATCGACCATCGCCTCGAACAGCGGGTTCACGCCCGGCTTGCTGGTCGTGACCGACACGGGGCCGCTGCCGCCGTGATAGTCGTTCGGGCCGACGTCGCGCGTTTCGGCTTTCTTGAAGTACGGCAGGCAGTCGAGATACGTCCAGTTCTCGAGGCCCTTGTGCGTCGACCAGTTGTCGTAGTCGAGCGCGTTGCCGCGGATGTAGCACATGCCGTTGATCAGCGACGAGCCGCCGAGCCCCTTGCCGCGGCCGCATTCCATCCGGCGGTTGTCCATGTGCGGCTCGGGGTCGGTTTCGTAGGCCCAGTTGTAGCGGCGGCCCTGCAGCGGATAGGCGAGGGCGGCCGGCATCTGCGTGCGGAAGTCGAAGCGGTAGTCGGGGCCACCCGCTTCGAGCAGCAGCACCGTCACGTCCGGATCTTCCGTCAGGCGCGTTGCGAGCACGTTGCCCGCGGAACCCGCGCCGCAGATGATGTAGTCGTATTCGCGTGTCGTCATGACGGTCAGTCTCCTTTCGTGATCCTTAAAACACCGGGTTGTAGCGGCCGAGCTCGACCTGCACCGACTTGATTCGAGTGTAGTGCTCGAGCGTCGTGATGCCGTTCTCGCGTCCGACACCGGATTGCTTGTATCCGCCAACCGGCATCTCCGCCGGCGATTCGCCCCACGTGTTGATCCAGCAGATGCCGGCTTCGAGGCGATGGATCGTGCGGTGCGCGCGCGACAGGTTCTCGGTCACGACGCCGGCCGCGAGCCCGTAGTGCGTGTCGTTCGCGCGGGCGATCACTTCGTCCTCCGATTCGAAATCGAGGATGCTCATCACCGGCCCGAAGATTTCCTCGCGGACGATCTTCATGTCGTCGCGGCAATCGCCGAACACGGTCGGCGCGACGTACTGGCCGCTGCCGAAGTGGCCGTCGGTCAGGCGCGTGCCGCCCGCGAGCAGCTTCGCGCCTTCGGCCTTGCCGCTTTCGATGAAGCCGAGCACCTTGTCGAGCTGCGCGGCCGACACGAGCGGGCCGAAGTTGGTCTCGGCATCGGTCGGCTTGCCGACACGGATGCGCTTCACGCGTTCGAGCACCTTTTGCGTGAACGCGTCCTTGACCGAACGGTGCACGAACACGCGCGTGCCGTTCGTGCAGACCTGGCCCGAGCTGAAGAAGTTGGCGGTCACCGCGATGTCGGCGGCTCGGTCGAGGTCCGCATCGTCGAACACGATCAGCGGCGACTTGCCGCCGAGCTCCATCGTCACTTCCTTCAGCGACGATGCGCCGGCCAGCGACATCACCTTCTTGCCGGTTTCGACGCCGCCGGTGAACGACACCTTCGCGATGTCCGGGTGGCCCGTCAGCAGTGCGCCGACCGAGCCGTCGCCCTGCACGACGTTGAACACGCCGGCCGGCACGCCGGCTTCCGTATAGATTTCCGCGAGCTTCAACGCGGTGAGCGGCGTGACTTCGCTCGGCTTGAACACCATCGCGTTGCCGGCCGCGAGCGCGGGGGCCGTCTTCCAGCACGCGATCTGGATCGGGTAGTTCCACGCGCCGATGCCCGCGCACACGCCGAGCGGCTCGCGGCGCGTGTAGACGAACGACTCGGCGCGCAGCGGCACCTGCAGCCCTTCGATCGCGGTCGCGAGGCCCGCGTAGTACTCGATCACGTCCGCGCCGGTGACGATGTCGACCGCGAGCGTCTCGCCGATCGGCTTGCCCGTGTCGCGCGTTTCCAGCGCCGCGAGTTCGTCGTTGCGCTCGCGCAGCAGGTCGACCGCGCGGCGCAGGATGCGCGAGCGCTGCATCGCGGTCAGCGCGGCCCATTCACGCTGGCCTTCCTGCGCGGACGCCACCGCGCGGTCGACGTCGGCCGCGCTGGCCTGCTGGACCTGCGCGAGCAGTTCGCCGGTGGCGGGATCGAAGGTGTCGAAAGTCTTGCCGCTCGTGGCGTCGACGTAACCGCCGCCGATGTAGAGGCGCTGCAAACCGAATACGGACATGAGGATCTCCTTGAGGGCGACTGCGTCGCGCGTCAGTCGGACGCGAGCAGCAGGTCGATGTAATCGTGGGCGAGCTTCAATGCAGCCCGGGTGTCGATCGGGCCGCCGGCGAGTGCACCGCGCAGCCACAGGCCGTCGATCAGCGCGGCGAGGCCGCTGGCGGCTTCGCGCGCTTGCGTGCGCGGCAACGCCTTCGCGAATTCGGCGCACAGGTTCGAGTGGAGGCGCCGCGTGTTGACGTGCTGCAGGCGCTTGAGCATCGGGTCGTGCATGCTCTGCGACCAGAACGCGAGCCAGGTCTTCATCACGGGCGCGCTGACCTGCGTGTCGTCGAAGTTCGCGGCGACGATCGCGCGCAGCCGGGCGCGCGGATCCTTGCGTGCCGCCACGCGGCGGCGCGTGGTGGCCGACCAGAGGTCGCGCAGCACGTGCCGCATCGTCGCTTCGAGCAGGCCGTCCTTGTCGCCGAAGTAGTGGCTGACGATGCCCGTCGAGATGTTCGCGCGTTGCGCGACCGATGCGAGCGTCGTGCCGGGCAGGCCCGCCTCGTCGATCGAGCGCAGCGTGGCGTCGATCAACTGTGCGCGGCGAATCTCCCGCATTCCGACTTTCGGCATCGCGACTCCTTTCGCCCGGACGGGCCGTCCATGGAAGTCGAGAGCTTAGCGGTTTTTTATTGATCGTTCAATCAACAAAAAATCGGGGTCTGACGGCGACGGCGGGTACCGGGCAGGTGAGCGGCAGGTGAATGGGACCTCCGATCGCGCGTTGTGCAGGTGCGGAAAAATAATTGAAAGATGTTTAAAAAAGGTGGAGTTTGTTTAAAACGCTTCCTGAAGCGAGCACTCAATCCGGTTAATCGTTGCAGGTGTCGAATCGATTACGGAATGAAAGAGTAATGAGCTGTGTGATATTTGTTTAAACGCGGAAGTCGATGCGCGAGACGGCGTCACGATTCATTCATGAAAGTCCGTTTGAAATGGGCGAATGAAAAGAAATAACGTATTGATTATAAATGAAAGTTCGTCAAATAAACGGGGATCGACTGCCGCTCCGCAAACGATTGCGGCCGCCCTCGACCGAATTCCGCTTACCATAAAAAATGTGGGAATAATTTGAATCTGCCGCATTTCCTAACGGAGTAGAGGTTATCGTTGGAATGACTTGAGTCAGTAATATTGTCCGTATTAGTATGGCGCCGCACTACGAGGAATGAATCGATGCCGCCGGTATTGCCGCGGTGCATTGGCCAATCGCGCGATTCGGATCGCGCGTGACACACCGGCGCAGTCATTGCGCACCTGCAGCATGCCGCGACGTCGAGACGCCGCATCCACCGGAGAACGACGATGCTGACCGAAAAACACGTGGTCCCATTGCCGAATGGTCTGAAGGTCTATGTCGAACGGAACGTGTTCGACCCGGCGTTCGACACGGCGATGCTCGTCAACGGCGCGCTCGCGACGACCGCGTCGTTCGGGCAGACCGTCCAGTATCTCGGCGAGCGGATGAACACGATCTGCTTCGACCTGCCGTATGCGGGGCAGTCGCGCCAGCACAACCCGGGCTGCTTCATCCTGACGAAGGACGACGAAGCCGCGATCCTGCAGCACCTGGTCGAGCGCTTCGCGCCGGCGTACCTCGTGTCGGTGTCGTGGGGCGGCGTCGCGTCGCTGTTCGCGCTTGCACGCGGCTGCCCGAGCGTGCGGCGCGCGGCGATCTGCTCGTTCTCGCCGTTCCTGAACGACGCGATGGTCGACTACGTGACGCGCGCCCGCGACCACATCGCGGCCGGCGAGAACCTGAAGGCCGCGCAGCTGCTGAACGACACCGTCGGCCGCTACCTGCCGCGCATCATGAAGCTGTACAACTACCGGTATCTCACGCGCCTGCCGCGCGACGAGCAGGACCAGGTCGCGTTCCACGTCGACCAGATCCTGTCGCTGCAGCCGGAGCGCTACCTCAGCGAGTTCTCGAACATCGGCTGCGAGCTGCTGTTCCTGAACGGCGAGCGCGACGAATACACGACGCCCGCCGACGTGCGCCAGCTCGGCGCGCACGTGCCGCGCGCCCGGTTCGCGACGGTGCCGGACGCCGGCCACTTCCTCGACATCGAAGGCCGCGCGCAGCGCGAATACACGCGTTCGGCGTTGCTCGACTTTTTCTGCGGCGGGGCGTCGCTCGCCGCCGGCATGGCGCTCGCCGCCGCGCAGTCGTGCGTGCCCGCACCGATGCACGCGTTGTCGTCGTGACGCCGCACGCCGTGCGTCCGGTACGCGCGGCGCTCCCGAATTCCCATCCCAACGAGGCAGGCCCGCCGTGAATATCGTTCAGACCATCGCCATCGTCGTTCCGTGGGCCGTGTGGCTCGCCTACTGGATCGCCACTTCGCAAGGCGTGAAGACGACCGTGCGCAAGGAAGCGTCGCGCTCGCGCACGTTGCAGTCGATTCCGCTGATCGTCGGCGGCGCGCTGATCATCCTGCCCGATCCGTCGTGGCAGGCGCTCGTGCCGGACTGGCAGCGCTTCGGCCTGCAGGCGCAGTGCGGGCTCGCGGTGCTGGTGGCCGGCCTGCTGTTCTCGGTGTGGGCGCGGCTGCACCTCGGCACGAACTGGAGCGTGTCGGTCACACTGAAGGAAGACCATGAGCTCGTCCGCACGGGGCCGTATGGGCTCGTGCGTCACCCGATCTATACGGGCTGCCTGATCGCGCTCGTCGGCGCGGCGCTGATCGGCGGCGAATGGCGCGGTGCGATCGGCGTGCTGCTCGTGTTCGCGTCGCTCGCGTACAAGGTGCGCGTCGAGGAAAGCTGGCTGACCGGGTATTTCGGGCCGGCGTACACGCAGTACCGTCGCGAAGTCGCGGCGCTGATTCCCGGCTTCTACTGAACCCCGCGAGGCACGCGATGGCGAAGATGATCGTGACCGCGATCGGCTCGGCGGGCGACGTGCATCCGCTGCTCGGCGTCGCACGCACGCTCGCCGCGCGCGGTCACGACGTCGTGTTCTGCACGCATGTGCCGTTCGAGGCGGTCGTGCGCCGTTGCGGGTTCGCCTTCGTGCCGATCGGCACCGCGGCCGACTACGAGGCCGCGATGGCGAACCCCGCGCTGTGGGATTCGCGCACGTCGTTTCGCACGCTGTGGGCGGTCATCGCGCCCACGCTGCGCCCGCATTACGACGCGCTGCGTGCGCTGACCGACGACGATACGGTGCTCGTCGGCACGCTGTGGGCGTTCTCCGCGCGCTTCATGCAGGAGCTGCACGGCACGCCGTACGTGTCGGTGCAGGTGTCGCCGTCGACGCTGCTGTCCGCGCATGCGCCGCCGACGCACCCGCGCCTGACGATTCCCGCGCGCTGGCCGCTGCCCGTGAAGGCGGCGCTGATGACGCTGATCGAGCGGCAGGTGCTCGATCGCACGTGCGGCCCCGCGCTCAACGCGGTGCGCCGCGCGCTCGGGCTTGCGCCCGCGCAGCGCGTGCTGGGCCGCTGGCTGCATTCGACCGACGGCGTGCTGTGCCTGTTTCCCGGCTGGTTCGCGCCACCGCAGCCGGACTGGCCGTCGAATCATCTGCAAAGCGGTTTCCCGTTGTTCAACGATATTGCGACCTCCGAAGACGATGTGGCACTCGATGCGTATCTCGCGGCCGGTGAACCCCCGGTCGTGTTCACGGCCGGTTCGACACGCGTCGATCACGCGGCATACGCGCGCGCGGTGGCGGACGCGCTGCGCACGACCGGCGCGCGCGGGATCCTGCTGACGCCGCACGATGCGGCGCCGGACAGTGACCGCTTGCTCGTGCGGCGCTTCGTGCCGATGCGCACGCTGCTGCCGCGCTGCCGCGCGCTCGTGCATCACGGCGGGATCGGCACGGCGGCGCTCGCGTGCGAAGCCGGCATCGTGCAAGTCGTCACGCCGTTCGCGCACGATCAGTTCGACAACGCGCAACGCGTCGTCGCGAACGGCTGCGGCGTGCGCGTCGACGGCCCGATCGACGGCGCGCGGCTCGGCGCGGCGCTCGCGCGCGTGCTCGACGAACCCGCGTTCGCGGTGCATGCGGCGCGTACGCGTGCGCTGCTCGCGGCCGCGCCGGACGGCTGCAACGCGGCCGCCGATTTCATCGAACGGTTCGTGCCGAAGCGCGGGCGGGCGCGCGCGCGGGCCGATGTCGCGGTGGCCGGCGCATGAGCACCGCGTCGCCGCTTCACGACGGGCCGGTCGCGCCGTCCGCGTTCGACGCGCCGGCGCCGGCGCCTGCGCCGGCCGCGCGGCCGGTGCGCGGCATCCGGCTCGCGCTGCTGACGTTCGCGCTGTCGCTCGCGACCTTCATCGAGGTGCTCGACTCGACCGTGACGAACGTCGCGGTGCCGGCGATCTCCGGCAGTCTCGGCGTATCGAACAGCCAGGGCACGTGGGTGATCAGCTCGTATTCGGTCGCGGCCGCGATCGCGGTGCCGCTGACGGGCTGGCTCGCGCGCCGCGTCGGCGAGTTGCGGCTGTTTGTCGGCGCGATCCTGCTGTTCACGCTGACGTCGCTGCTGTGCGGGCTCGCGCGCGACCTGCACGTGCTGGTGGTCTGCCGCGCGCTGCAGGGGCTGTTTTCCGGGCCGATGGTGCCGCTGTCGCAGACGATCCTGCTGCGCACGTTCCCGCCGGACAAGCGCACGATCGCACTCGCGCTGTGGGCGATGACGGTGCTGCTCGCGCCGATCTTCGGGCCGGTGGTCGGCGGCTGGATCGTCGACAACTTCTCGTGGCCGTGGATCTTCCTGATCAATTTGCCGATCGGGCTGTTCTCGTTCGCGGTCTGCACCGCGATGCTGCGCCCCGACGCGCAACGTGGCGAGGCCGGCCCGATCGACGTGCCGGGCATCGTGCTGCTCGTGATCGGCGTCGGCTCGCTGCAGGCGATGCTCGATCTCGGCCACGATCGCGGCTGGTTCGGCTCGCCGCTGATCGTCACGCTCGCAGTGGTCGCGGCGCTCTCGATCGTGTCGCTGCTGATCTGGGAGGCAGGCGAAGCGCATCCCGTCGTCGATCTCAGCCTGTTCCGCGATCGCACGTTCTCGTTCTGTGTGCTGATCATCTCGCTCGGGATGATGAGCTTCTCGGTGGTCGGCGTCGTGTTTCCGCTGTGGATGCAGGCCGTGATGGGCTACAACGCGTTTCACGCGGGGCTCGCCACGGCGTCGCTCGGCGTGCTCGCGCTGGTGTTCTCGATCCTCGTCGGGCTGCATGCGCATCGCTTCGACGCGCGCGTGCTCGCGACCTTCGGCTTCCTCGTGTTCGCGGCCGTGCTCGCGTGGGACGCGCATTTCACGCTGAAGATGACGTTCGCGCAGATCGCCGCGCCGGGGCTGATCCAGGGGATCGGGCTGCCGTGCTTCTTCATTCCGCTGACCGCCGCGACGCTGTCGCGCATCCCGGACGACCGGCTCGCGGCCGCGTCGAGCCTGTCGAACTTCCTGCGTACGCTGTCCGCCGCGTTCGGCACCGCAATGAGCGTGACGCTGTGGGACAACCGCGCGACCTATCACTACGACGTCGTGTCGCAATCCGTCACGCACGCGTCGGCGAACACGCAGCGCTTCGTGCACACGCTGAACGCGATGGGCGTGGACGGCGTGCGCGAGCTGTCCACGCTGCACCAGGTCGTGATGCAGCAGGCGTACATGATGGCGACCAACGACATGTTCTGGATGGCGAGCATGACGTGTCTCGCCCTCGCGGCCATGATGTGGCTGACGCGGCCGAAGCGCGGCGCGGCGGCGTCGTTCGGGCATTGAGGAGAGGAACATGACGACACTCGGCGCACTCGTGATCCTGTATCACCCGAGCGATGCCCAGCTCGACGCGCTCCGCGCATGGCGGCACGCGTGCGACGCGCTGCTCGTCGTCGACAACACGCCGCAGCCCGATACGCGGGCCCGCGAGCTGTGCGCGCGCGAAGGCATCGCGCTGCTGCATCACGGCAATCGCGGCGGGATCGCGGGCGCGTACAACGCGGGGCTCGCGGCGCTGTTTCGCGATCGCGTCGATGCCGTCGCGCTGTTCGACCAGGATTCGTCGGTGCCGGCCGCATATTTTCCCGCGATGCGCGAAGTCTGCGCGGGGCTTGGCAGGCGCGCGTTCCTGGCCGGCCCGCGCATCTTCGACGAAAACGCGCGCAGCTTCCTGCCCGAACTGTCGACCAACGGGATCGGGCTGCGCCGCCTGCGCATCGAGCCGGGCGCGCCGTTGCAGCGCTGCGCGTTCCTGATTTCGTCGGGCTGCGTCGTGTCGCGCGACGCGTTCGACGTGCTCGGCCGCTTCGACGAGACGCTGTTCATCGATCACGTCGATACCGAATACAGTTTCCGCGCGTTGTCGCGCAACGTGCCGCTCTATGTCGTGCCGTCGCTGGTGCTGCCGCACCGGATCGGCGCAAAGCAGCGTCATGCGCTTGGCCCTTTTGAAATGACGTCGATGAATCACTCGTGGCAACGGCGCTACTACAGCGCGCGCAATGCGGTGCAGCTCGGGATGCAGTACGGGTTGCGCTTTCCGGTAGCGATCGTGCCGAACCTGTTGACGCTATGGCAGGTCGTGCAGATCGCGCTCGTCGAACGCGACAAGCGCGCGAAGCTCGCCGGCATCCTGTTCGGCGTCGCGGACGGCCTGTTCGGCCGGCTCGGCCCGCTCGAACGCACGCGGCCGCGTCTGGCCGCGCGTGCGCAACGCGTGCAGCAGGGATGAGGGGCGCGATGCGGCGTGTGAATCAAGCGGCGAATGTGGCGCGTGGCGTGAAGGGCGGCTCGATGATGATCGTCGCCGCGGCCGCGTCGCTGGCGTTGAGCGGATGCGTGCCGTCAGGCTTCCTGCCGTCGCTGTCGTTGCGCGCGCCGGCCGACGATGCGCTCGTGCACACGGCCGGCCCCGGCGTGAACGGTGCATGGCCCGCGCCCGACTGGGTGAAGCAGTTGAATGATCCGCAGCTCGACGCGCTGGTGGCCGAGGCTGCGCAAAACAACCCCGACCTGCAGGTCGCGCAGGCGCGGCTGCGGATCGCGCAGGCGCAGCTTCAGCAGTTCGATGCGTTGACGGGGCTGACGGGCACGGCCGGCGCGACGGTCAGCCGCGCGCGGATGCCGAAGCCGGGCGACGATGTCGCCAACGTGTCGGTCAGCGGCTATCGCGTGCCGGTGGAGATCTTCGGCGATCCGAACACGTCGCCGTCGTCGGTGTTCGTCGGGCTGACCTACCAGCTCGACCTGTGGGGCAAGAACCGCGCCGCGACGAAGAGCCTGATGTCGCTGCGCGAAGCGGCGCGGGTCGAGGCCGAGCAGGTGCGGCTCACGCTGGCGGTCGCGATCGTCACCGTCTACTGCCAGCTCGACCAGGCGTATGCGACGCAGGACCTGCTGCAGCAGAAACTGAAGGTCAGCCAGCGCGTGACGACGGTGCTGCGCGAGCGCACCGCGCGCGGGCTCGACAATGCGTACGACGCGAGCGACGCATCGATCAAGCGCAGCAAGCTGCTCGCGCAGATCGCGATGAACGACGAGCAGATCAAGCTCGCGCAGCTGCAGCTCGGCGTGCTGTCGGGCCGTGGCCCGGAACGCGGGCTCGCGCTGCAGCGGCCGCGGGTCGGCGCATTGGCGGGCGGCGCGCTGCCCGCGCGGCTGCCGGCCGATCTGCTGGGGCGCCGGCCCGACATCGTCGCCGCGCGCTTGCGTGTCGAAGCCGCGTTCGCGAACGCCGATTCGACGCGCGCCCAGTTCTATCCGGACGTGAACCTCGTCGCGCTCGGCGGCGTGTTTGCGCTCACGCCCGCGTCGCTGTTCTCGCGCGATGCGCTCGCCGGGTCCGTCGGCCCGGCGATCTCGCTGCCCATCTTCGATCGCGGCCGGCTGAAGGCGAAGCTCGGTGCGGATGTCGCGCAGGCCGACGTCGCGATCGGGCTGTACAACAAGACCGTCGACGACGCGCTCGGGCAGGTCGCGCAGTTCGTCACGTCGCTGCAGACGTCGCAGACGCTCGTCGCGCAGCAGCAGGACGCGGTCGCGGCCGCGCAGAAGATCGTTGAGATCGCAACCGACCGGCACCGGCGCGGCGTGCTGATGCAGAAGGACGTGGACGTCGCGGATCTCACGCTGATCGACGAGCGCGCGCAGATGATCGCGTTGCTCGGCCGGCAACGGGCGCTGCGCATCGGGCTCATCGGCGCGCTGGGCGGCGGGTTCGATGCGGGGGCGACGGTTGCGCAGGCGCCGGCCGCGCATCGGGCGCGTGGCGGGGCGGCGAAGCGGGGCGCTTCGACTGCTGCGCCCGCGGCGACCGCCGTGACCGGACCGACGTCACCGACGTCACCGACCGCATCGACTGCATCGACCGCATCGACGTCATCGACCGCGTCGACCACACCGACCCCAAGCCGACCGGCGGCGGCACCGTCCGCCGATGTGCGTGCGGCGAGCGTGGCCGTACCGCCGATCGTCGCTGCATCGAATGCGGGTTCCACACGACGCGACGACGCGGCACGCACGCCGGCCGACGCCGCAACACCGCGCAGCACCGCCGTTCTCGCGCACACGGCCGCGGCGAATCCGGCGCCGAGCCCGTCGGTCATGCCGCCGATCCCCTTGTTCCAGCACGATCGTCTGATCGTTACGCAAAGCGACTGATGCACCACGACAACCTCCATACCGCCGCGCCGCCGGCCGCACTGAACGACCCGGCACTCGACGCGCGCCGCGCGACGCGCCGCAAGCGCTTCATCGCGTTCTTCGCGGTCGTGCTGGTGGCCGCGCTCGCATGGATCGCGTACTGGCTGCTGAGCGATCGCTATTACGAAGACACCGACGACGCGTACGTCGCGGGCAGCATCGTCCAGGTCGCCGCGCAGATCCCCGGATCGGTGACCGACGTCGTGGTGGCCGATACGCAGGCCGTGCGCGCCGGCCAGACCCTCGTGAAGCTCGACGACACCGAGGCGTCCGTCGCGTTCGCGCAGGCGAAGGCGCAGCTTGCACAGGCGGTGCGGCAGGTCGCGAACGCGAAGATCTCGAACACGATGTACGTCGAGGCCGTGAATGCGCGGCGCGCCGACCTGGCGCTCGCGCAGCGCGCGTTCGCCGCACGCTCGGGCGCGTCGGTCGAGATCGTCGCGCCCGAGGAACTCGCGCGTGCGCGCGCGGCGGTTGCCGGTGCGCAGGCGAATCTCGCGGCCGCGCAGGCGCAGCTCGATGCGGCACGTGCGCTCGGCACCAAGTTGCCGGTCGAAGAAAACCCGGCGGTCGTGCAGGCGGCCGCGCAGTTCAAGCTCGCGTACCGGAACCTGAAGCGCGCGACGATCGTCGCACCGGTCGACGGCACGATCGGGCAGCGTTCGGTGCAGGTCGGCCAGCAGGTCGGGCCCGGCGTGCCGCTGATGTCGATCGTGCAGCTCAACCAGCTGTGGATCGAGGCGAATTTCAAGGAAGGGCAGATTCGCCACATGCGCATCGGGCAGCCGGTCGAGGTCGTGTCGGACCTGTACGGCTCGCGCGTGACCTATCGTGGCCGCGTGCAGGGCTTCTCGGCGGGCACGGGCAGCGCGTTCTCGATGCTGCCGTCGCAGAATGCGGCCGGCAACTGGATCAAGGTCGTGCAGCGCGTGCCGGTCGTGATCGCGCTCGATGCGCGCGATCTGGCCGCGCATCCGCTGCGTGTCGGGCTGTCGATGCGCGCGACGGTCGACACGCACGATCGCAACGGCCACGCGCTCGACAGCGAGCCGCCGACGCCGGCCGTCAGCACGCGCGTGCATGACGGCGTCGCGAGCGACGCGGAAAGCGCCGCCGCCGCGATCATCCGCGAAAATCAGGGCGGGTAACGCCAGTTCGACAGTGGGGCGGCCGGTCGCTGCGAACGGCCCGCCGCCCGGCGCGTTGCGGCGCTCGCCGGCGCGTCCAGCACCTCAAGGACCTCCAGCACCTCAAGGACCTCCAGCACCTCCAGCACCTCCAGCACCTCCAGCACCTCCAGCACCTCCAGCACCTCCAGCACCTCCAGCACCATCACCATCCAGCACGTCACCCCGCGCGCCAAACCTTCCCGTCGTTTCCACCCGACTTTCGCATTTCCGCCATCGATGTCGGCGCCGTTCAAACGCGTGTCGCGTTTGAGACATCGGCGCCCCTGCCTCCGGGACTACTCTCGAACAGCACGTTGCGCGTGCGCCGCATGAGCCGGCGCGCCGCGGCGCCATCCAACGAGACATGGAGACAATACGATGAGCAGCAATCGAGGTGTCGTCTATCTTGGACCGGGCCAGGTCGAAGTCCAGAAAATCGATTATCCGAAGATGGTCGACCCGAGCGGCCGCGCGATCGGCCACGGCGTGATCCTGAAAGTGGTGAGCACGAACATCTGCGGTTCCGACCAGCACATGGTGCGCGGCCGCACGACCGCGCCGGTAGGCCTCGTGCTCGGTCACGAGATCACGGGCGAGGTGGTCGAGATCGGCCGCGACGTCGAGACGCTGAAACTGGGCGATCTCGTGTCGGTGCCGTTCAACGTGGCTTGCGGCCGCTGTGCGATGTGCAAGGACACGCATACGGGCGTGTGCCTGAACGTGAACCCGTCGCGTGCCGGCGGCGCCTACGGCTACGTCGACATGGGCGGCTGGATCGGCGGCCAGGCCGAGTACGTGCTCGTGCCGTATGCCGATTTCAACCTGCTGAAATTCCCCGATCGCGATCAGGCGATGGCGAAGATCCGCGATCTGACCTGCCTGTCCGACATTCTGCCCACCGGTTATCACGGTGCGGTGAGCGCGGGCGTGAAGCCGGGTTCGACGGTCTACATCGCGGGCGCGGGCCCGGTCGGGATGGCGGCGGCCGCCTCGGCGCGCCTGCTCGGCGCGGCCGTGACGATCGTCGGCGACATGAACGCGGAACGTCTCGCGCACGCGAAGGCGATGGGCTTCGAGACGGTCGACCTGTCGAAGGACGCCTCGCTCGGCGAGCAGATCGAGCAGATCCTCGGCGTGCCCGAGATCGACTGTGCGGTGGACTGCGTCGGCTTCGAGGCGCACGGCCACGGTTCGTCGGGCCATGCGGAGGAAGCGCCCGCGACGGTGCTGAACTCGCTGATGGAAATCACGCGCCCGGCCGGCGCGATCGGCATCCCGGGCCTGTACGTGACGGACGATCCGGGCGCGAAGGACAAGGCCGCGCAGCACGGCAGCCTGAGCATCCGCTTCGGCCTCGGCTGGGCGAAGTCGCACTCGTTCTTCACGGGTCAGACGCCGGTGCTGAAGTACAACCGCAACCTGATGCAGGCGATCCTGTTCGACCGGCTGCCGATCGCGAAGATCGTCAACGTCGAAGTGATTTCGCTCGACCAGGCGCCGGAAGGCTACAAGAAGTTCGACGGCGGCGCGCCGCGTAAATTCGTCATCGACCCGCACGGGTTGCTGGCGGCGTAACGCGACCGAACACCGCGCGGCAGTAGAAGGGGCCGGGGCGTGCAAGCGCCCCGGCCCTTTGTCCGTTCGGGCCTCGCGCGCTCAGTGCCCGCTCAGTGCCCGCGATGGCGCCGGGCGAGATGCTCACGCGTGAACGATCGATCGGGTGCCGTTCACGCGGTGCGCTCCATCGCGGCATCGTACTGACCGCAACAGGCCGCACTGTTCAGGCGTGCACGCAGCAGCAGCGCCTCCTGCGCGGCGCGTACGTTGGCCGCCTGTCCCTTCCAAGCGGCCAGCGGCGGCTCCTGCAGCGCGCGTCCATAGGAAAAGCTCAGCACCCACGGCCGCCCGTCAACGCGATTCATCGCGTCGAGATGCGCGGTCGCTTCCTCGGGCGTCTGTCCGCCGGACAGGAAGAAGATGCCGGGCACTTCGGCCGGCACGATGCTGCGCAACAGGCGCACCGTGGCTTCGGCGACTTCGGCGGGGGCCGGCTGTTCGGCGTGCGTGCTGCCCGCGACGACCATGCTCGGTTTGAGCAACATGTACGCCAGCGCGACCCGGTGCCGGTGCAGCGCGTTGAACACGGCGTGCAGCACGGCGTCGGTCACTTGCGCGCAGCGGCCGATCGAATGATCGCCGTCCATCAGCACTTCCGGCTCGACGATCGGCACGACGCCGGCCTCCTGGCAGATCGCCGCATAGCGCGCCAGCGCTTCGGCGTTGGCTTCGATCGCCGCATGGCCCGGCAGCGTGGCGGACACGTTGTACACCGCGCGCCATTTCGCGAACCGCGCGCCTTGCCGCTGGTAGCCGTCGAGGCGCGCGGCAAGCCCGTCGAGCCCTTGCGTGATTTCGTCGCCGGGCGCGAGCGCGAGCGGAATCTTGCCCGCGTCGACCTTGATGCCCGGCACGATCTGCTGGCGAGCGGCGAGTTCGGGCAACGGCGTGCCATCGTCCGCACACTGCCCGAGTGTCTCTTCATACAGGATCACGCCACTGATGAATTCACCGAGGCCCGGCGTCGACAGCAACAGGGTGCGCCATGCGCGGCGGTTCGCTTCGGTCGATTCGACCGCGATCGTCTTGAAGCGCTTCGCGATGGTCGGCCCGCTTTCGTCGGCCGCCAGCAAGCCTTTGCCATCCTGAACGAGTGCCTGGATCGTCGCCTGGAGTGTGCTCTCGGTGCTCATGGAATTCCTCCGCTGAAACCGCCACGCGGCCGGGGCGACCGCCCTCTGTTCATTTCGTCGCGGTCGTCACGCCGTCTTCCGACTTCATTCTTTGTCGCGCATCGGCCGGAACGCAAGGCGCGTGCTCGGGCGCATCGTTCGTGCCCGGGGGCTGGTGCGTGATGGGCCGGCGTTCGACACGTGTGACGCGCAGCGCGATCAGCGGGACGACGCCGAATTCCGGCGCGCCCATGCGCATGAACAGGAAGGACGCGCCCCAGATGGCGGCAAGGGTCACGAGCTGTAGTGCATTCATCGACGACTCCGTTCGGTGGATCAGGCGGCCGGCCGGAACGCAATACACGAGATGCGAGATGCGCCGGCGCGGGCGAATGACCCATTGAACGTCACGCGTGAGTCGCGACGCAAACGAGGTTTTGTGAGGGGCGGTTTAGAAAAATGAATCGACGAACGCGCCTGCGTGCACTACGCTTGCGCGCTCAGTGGCCGCGATAGAGCTGCGCGATTTGCTGCGTATTGCTGGCGGCGCGTCGCGTGCGCGCGGTGTGCGTGCTCACGCGGTGGATGGTGTGTGGACGATGCGCGGCACCGTGATTGCCGTTCCAGCCCGCGAGGCGAACCGTGGCGGCGGAGTGCGACCGGTCGGGTGCGCGCATGGCCGGCGCCGCTCGCGCGACTGCCGTCCGTCCCGCCGGTGCACGGGCGGCTTCCGGGCCCGGGCTGCCCGGTCGGGCGACCGCCGCCTGTGTTCCGTCAGTCGAATGAAACGGATAGACGGGGGCGGGCAAGACCGGCAGCACGGGGTCGTTCGATGCGTACGGGGCGGCATCGCTCGCCATCGCGCGCGAATCATTCGAACCGCGACAGGCCGGATCGGCCTTGCAGGTCCGGTCGACCACCACATAGCCGCCGACCAGCAGCACGAGTGTCAGGATGCTCAGGATCGGCGCGGTCGATGCGCGAGGTTGCTGGAGCGCCGCGTTGCGAAGCGCGCGCGTGATGCGCGACGACCACGTGTGAGCGGCGTGCGGGGCAGGCGTGGCGTCCGGGGCGCGGGGGATCGAATCGAACGGCCAGTTCCGCCGTCCGCAGTCGGGGCAGTGCTCGAGCGCACGGAAGGCCATGAAGCCGCATGCCCTGCAGCGGAAGCTGGCGGTGCGCCGCGCGTGCGCTCGCGCGTTCAGGATCGCGCGCCAGTCGTCGCGTGAGCGAATTGTACGGTTGAGCAGGACTCGCATCGCGGGAAGCGGGTGGGCGCCGTCAACGACGCGAACGTGCGCCGGGCGTCATGATCCGTTCCGGCACGGCGGCCGATCGGCCCGTGCCGGAATGCAGTGGAGCGTACCTCGTCGACTGTCGTTCGCATGCGGTGTTCATGGATTCTCCGTGACATCGGGTGCGCGGAACACGTTCGTCCGTGATGGCCTACCGATTCATTTTTGGTCGCTGGCGCGTGAAACGCAAGGCACAAACAGGCTGTCGTGAGGCGTCGGTTCCGCGCTAACCGTCCCGCCGCTGCCGGGTCGCGAGCGTCCCGATGGTCTCCATCGCGTGTTCGACGGCCGGCGTCCACGGCCGGCCGTAGTTGAGCCGAAGAAAGCGGCGAAATCCGCCGGTCGCGGAAAAGATCGGCCCCGGCGCGATGCTGACGCCGCTTTCCATCGCATCGCCGAACAGGTGCATCGCATCCACGCGCGGCGGCAGTTCGATCCACAGGAAATACCCGCCGCGCGGCGCGAACACTTCGGTGCCGGCCGGAAAATACGCGCGCACGGCCGCCAGCATCTGTGCCTGGTGCGCGGCAAGATTGCGGCGCAGCTTGCGCAGGAAGCGGTCGTACGCGCCGTCGCGCAGGTAGCTCGAAATCGCCATCTGCGCAGGCACGTCAGCTGCTGGCGCGCTGGCGCCCTTGGCCTGACGAATTTGCCGCACGTAGCGCCCGGCCGCGACCCAGCCGATCCGAAACCCGGGCGCGAGGCATTTCGAGAACGAGCCGCAATGCAGGACGAGACCGCTGTCGTCGTACAGCTTGGCGGGGCGCGTGGGCGCGGTGCCGAAATGCAGCTCGCCGTAGACGTCGTCCTCGATCAGCGGCACGTTGCGTGCCGCGAGCAAGTCGATCAGTGCGCGCTTGCGCTCGTCGGTCAGCGTCGCGCCGGTCGGGTTGTGGAACGACGTCATGAACCAGCACGCGCGCACCGGATGCGTGTCGAGCGCTTTCGCGAGCGCGTCGAGATCGAGGCCGGTGCGCGGGTCGACCGGAATCTCGACGGCCTTCAGGTGCAGGCGCTGCACGGCCTCCAGGACCGCATGAAATGCCGGTCGCTCGATCGCGACGATATCGCCGGGGCGTGTCAGCGCCTGCAGGCTGAGCGTCAGCGCTTCGAGCGCGCCGGTCGTGATGACGATCTCGTCCATCGGCAACGCCGCGCCCGCAATCAGGTAGCGCAGCGCGATCTGGCGGCGCAGCCCGTCGTGGCCGGGCGGCGCGCCGGACAGCAGGGCCGTGCGATCCATGTTGCGGGCCGCCGACGCCATCGCGCGCCACAGGCTGCTCATCGGGAACAGCGAATAGCTGGCGAAGGCCGAGCCGAGCGGGACGATGTCCTCGCATCTGAGCGAGTCGAGCAGCCGGAACAACGTATCGCCGTTGCCCGCGGGCGGGGCGGCCGGCTTGCGCGGCGGTTCGTGGCCGAACCGCACGTGCTTGTCTTCGAGGTTCGCAACGAAATAGCCGGATCGTGCACGCGCGACGATCAGGCCCTCGCTTTCGAGCGCGTAGTACGCGCGAAACACGGTGGAAGGACTCACGCCATATGCGCGGCACGCGGCGCGCACGGTGGGGATGCGCGTACCGGGGGCCAGATCTCCCCGCCGGATCGACTCGGAAATCGTCCGGGCGAGCATCGCATAACGCTTCATGCCTGCCTCAAGTCGAGCAACTTTGTGCCGAAAAAGAGTAGCACGGCGCGCGCTGCGCCACAGGTCGTTATCCGTGATCCGCTCGTTTTTCACGCGCACTGATCCTGTTTTTCGGCGCGATGCGCTGGCATGCTTTCGCCCCTCGAGCAATCCTTGTTCCCGACATTGACCGATACGGAGTTCACGCTGTCCGCCGGCTGATCCGTGCCCCGTGCGCCTGTGCGTGCGAGGTCTAGTCAGCGGTGTCATGACCCTAACCGGAAACCTACAGCGTGAAATTGAACACTCTCGTCGCGGGCCTCGTGGCCGGCGTTGCCCTCAACCTCCTCGGCGGCGCCGCGCAGGCCGCCTGCATCAGCAATCCCCCGACGCAATCCAACGCGACGTTCCCCGCCGCTCTGACCGGCAAGCTCGTCTATCACAGCTACGTCAAGTACGGCGACGGCACGAGCCAGCTGTTCCTGTACGACTTCTCGGCCCATACGCTGACGCAACTGAGCAAGAGCGCATGGGGCATCACCGATCCGATGAACGGCGTGTTCAGCCCCGACGGCAAGTGGCTCGCGTTCATGGGCATCAGCAACGGCGCATGGAACGTGTTCATGCTGCAGCTCGGCGCCGGCACGCCGCCCGTCAACCTCACCAACAGCACGGGCGCCACGCGCAACGAGGATCCGAAATTCAGCACGGACGGCAAGACGCTCGTGTTCAAGCAGAACGGCGACGTCAAGCAGGCGACGCTGTCGTACACGAGCGCGGGCCCGGTGTTCACGTCGGTGGTGAGCCTGACGAACGCCCCCTCCGGCGCCGAATACTCGATGCCGTTCCTCGCGCCCGACGCGAGCGCCGTGTACTACGCGACCGGCACGGGCGCGAACATGGGGCTGATGAAGCGCACGCTCGCGACCGGCGCGACTGCGGTGTTCGACGCCCCGGCCGGACTGCAGACGTACTACCCGATCGTGCGTGGGGACGGCATGGTGTTCTACGCGCGCTGGAAAGACAGCGGCCAGGCCGACCAGATCTATACGAAGACGGCGGACCCGGCATCGACGCCGAACGCGTTGCCGATCAACGACTGCGTGAGCAACAACTCGGATCCGGCGCCGGTGAGCGGCACCAACTACGTGTTCTTCTCGTCGACGACGGCGGGCGGCTACCAGCTCTACGTCGGTGACGTGACGACCGGCCAGCGCTGGAGCCTGTCGCCGTTCGGCGTGAACGCCGACACGACGAAGGCCAAGCTCGGGTCGAGCTACTACGGCGGCCCGGCCGCCGCGCAGCCGACGCTGCTGTCGCAGGGGCGTCCGGCTGCCGCCTCGGCGAGCTACAACGCATCGCTCACGCCCGACAAGGCGTTCGACGGCAACACCACGAGCACGCGCTGGGATTCGCCGGAAGGCGCGGGCGTCGATCCGCAATGGATCTCCGTCGATCTCGGCGCGACGAAGACGATCAGCAGCATCGATCTCTACTGGGATGCGGGCGCGCTCGTCTACCAGATCCAGACGTCGAACGACAATGCGAACTGGACGACGATCTACTCGACGAACAACGGCGTGTCGTATGGCCATGTGACGCTGCCGAACCTGAACGGGCATGGCCGCTACGTGCGGATGTATGGCACGAAGCGCGCGACGCCGTGGGGGTATTCGCTCGACGAAATGCAGGTGTGGGGATCGTAAGCGCCGGCAAAGGCCGCCCGCCACGTCGCATGTACCGTGCGGGCGGGCGTGACCTCACGCGTGCATTTCCGCCGCGGGAACTGCACGCCGGCCAGCGTGAACAGTCCCTAAGACGAGCCGCGGCAATCGTAGAACCGTTGCAGTTGCCGAAAGAAGCGCGTGTCGTTGAAGCGGGTCCTTACCGCGACGCGAGCGGCGTCGCCCAGGCGGGCGCGCGCGGCCGGATCGTTCGCGAGCTGCCCGAGTGCGGCGGTCGCCGCATCCGCGTCGTCGAACAGCACGCCCGTGCATGGAGCGTCAACGACGTCGACGTTGCCCGCGCAGCGTGTCGCGACGACCGGCAGCGCGTGCGACATGGCTTCAAGAATCGAGACGGGCATGCCTTCCCACGCCGAAGTCGACAGGTAGATGTCCGCGTCGGCGAGGTGCATCGCGACGGCGGCCGGCGCAATCCATCCGGTCACGCGCACGCCGGCCTCGATCAGCACCTGGCGTAGCGCAGCGTCGCCGTCACCGACCCAGGTGAAGCGCAGGCGTGCGGGGGCGGCCCGGCGGGCAATGGCCGCGAACAGCATGGGATCCTTCTGGGGCCGTATGCCGCCGACCGTGACGATTTCGCATCGCGCCGTCGTGCCGCGTCGGCCTCGGGGACCGAAAGCCGCTACCGGGCCGATGGCGTTCTCGATGATATCGACGGGTTGACCCAGGCACGTGTGGATCGCGCGGCGCTCGCTTTCCGAGCATGCCAGATAACGGCAGCGCCTGAGGCTGGCGAGACGTTCCAGCGCGATGAACAGATTGCGCCGCGCAAACGACAGATCCTGCCGCATGAACGAGATGCAGTGCGGACTGTAGACGAACGTGGCATGCGGCAACGCCGCGACGGCCGCGATGCGGCCGAGAAAGCCCGCGAGCGACGAATGAAGATGGACGACGTCGGGGCGCAGGCGTGTGAGCAGGCGACGCAGCGTCACGGTCGAGACGATGGCACGACCGAGCGTCATCTGCACGTGATGCAGCACGACTTGCCGATCGAACAGCGTTTGAATCGCAGCCGGCGTGTCGGCACGAATCGAGTAGATGACGTGCACGTCATGCCCTTGCCCGGCAAAGTGGTTGGCGATCATCCGGACCATCGACAAGGTGCCGGTTGCGCTCGACTCGACGACCTGGACGATTCTCATTCGATTGTCATCAGGAATTCGCGATAGATCTCGACGAGGCTCGCGACGAGATAGGCGTATCCATCCCCGTTGAACAGCAGAGGATGGCGGCCGAGGTTTTTTTCGAAACCGTAGATGCCGTATCCGACCGCCGCGTGCAGAACGACGGCTTTGAACAGCCCCCGCTGGAGCCGCGAGATCATGAGTGCCAGCGTCATCAGGGCCGTCACGAAGAAATTGATGTAGATCCGTTCATAGACCTTCGTCATGCTCTGTGTGCCGACGAGCGCGACGGCGGCAATCGTCAGTGCGAATAGGTACCTGCGGATCAGCTCGAGCGAGCGTGGGTCGCACGCGGTGCGCCAGGCGCTGCCGTATCGCCAGAGCGCCAGGCACAGCGCGTAGAGCGCGAAGGCGAACAACGTCACGCCGGCGGTACTGGCGTTGTCCCACGACGTATAAATATCGATCTTTCCAGTCAAATAGGATTCGGGATTTCCGGAAGGCGCGAGCGATATCCAATCCGTTCGGGAGGCGACGATGGACAGCGCCGCCATGCCGATGCCGACGGGCGTCGCCCAGCGGCCGGCGCAACGCAGCAGCACATACGGCAATGCGATGACGAGCGCCGGCAGGTGCGCGAGACCCGACAGCGCCATATGCGATGCTGCGCCGAAGCGGCTGCGGGCGTTGATCATCATGAACAGGAACGGGAAGGCCATCGATTGCCGCAGCAGGTTGCCGTAGGTACCGAAGAACGACGAAGCCGCAAGAAACAACACGAGAAACAGCGGAATCGCCTGAGGTTGCGCGCGCCAGGCGCCCACGAGCAGCAACGCGAAGTAGGTATCGAACAGCGCGAGGAACGCGACGTCGTTCGTGCCGAACAGCGCCGCGGCGGCGTAGAGCGACGCGAACGAGATCAGTTCGGGTTGCTTACGGACGAAGTGCGTGATGCCGAACGCGCGCATCTCGGCCATGAAGGCCAGATACTGCGGTTTGTCGTTGCCGCCGTCCTGGATGGGCAGCTTGAGCGCGACGAGCGGTCCGAGCACGATTAGCGCGGCGACGCACAGCGCGCCGAGTGCGACCGGGCCGGGGCGCCGGTCGCAGCCGGCGAGCGTCAGCGTCAGCAAATAGCAGTAGAACGCGGCAAATGGAAAGCGCAAGACGGCGACACCGATGCCGGCCGCGCAGACAAGCGCGACGGCCGGCTTCGTGCGATCGCGGCACGGTTGGGCGAGCATCACCGGCGCGGGTATCGGGCGACCGACGACAGGAGCCACGCGGTCACGCCGGACGCATCGATCACGTGACTCCAGCGCACGTGCCTGAGCCGCTCGGGGTCGTTCGGGAGCGCATCGGCCGGCACTGTGGCCAAATCGTCGAAAATCGCACGGCCGCCAACGTGGCAGTGGATGCCGAGTGCGCGGGACAGCGCGAGACTGGTTGCCGCGCCGTTGCAAATAATGCGCTTGCCGAGCGCGGCGTACTCGAGCAGCTTGGTCGGGGTCTGATAGCAATGCGGCCGATGGGTCGGAAAGTAGCAGATCGCATAGTCGGCCCGGGCAACGACGCGCAGCGCGTCGCGTTGCGGCAGGCGGCCGACGAACGTCATGCCCGGCTCGCCCGCAAAGCGGGAGCGAATGCACGGATCCGGCTCGCCCACGAGGGCGAGCGTACCGCCGGCCGTACGGCGATAGCGGCGATAGGCGTGCAGTACCTTGTCGAAGCCACGCTCGATGCTCATCTCGCCGATATAGCAGAAGCGATCCGCCGGCCCGGGATCGATCGGTTCGCGCGCGAGCGTGAAGATCCAGTCGGGCACACCCATCGGCAACAGCAGAGACGGTGCGGCGTCGCGGAAGGCCAGTTCCGTGCGCATGCGTTCGTTCTGGAAAATGCGCAGGTCGGGCACCGGCTGGCATATTCGTTTGATGCGGTCCTTCACGCGCGCAAGCCGGCCGATCGACAGCGATCGATAGTCGTGGATGACGCGGCGGGCCGGGCGCGGCGACGGATAAAAGCCCATGATGCACCAGAGTATCCATTCGCGCGGCGCCGCCAGCCTCGCATGATCGTCGGGGCCACCGGACGCGACCTCGAAGCCTCGTTCCGAGAAATAGGCCGTATACGCGTCGATTTCCGGATAGTGGGCCTTGCCGGGATGCATGATGAAGATTTTCACCGTCGTGCTCCTAATGTCGAATGATTCGTGCCGGAACGCCGACGGCGACGCCGCCGTCGGGTACGTCGCGCAGGACGACCGCGCCCGCGCCGATGCGCGCGCCGCTGCCAATGCGAATGTCGCCGAGCGCGATGCTGTTGGCGCCGAACTCGACGTCGTTTCCGACGCTCGGCACGCCGCTTGCCGAACCGTCCGCGTGCATCGTGTTGCCGATCGTGACGCCTTGCCTGAGGATGCAGCGTTCGCCGATCGTGCAGAATCCGTTGACGACGAGGCCGGTGCCGTGAAAGAGCGTCAGTCCTTTGCCGATGCGTGTCTTGACGGGTATTTCGACGCCCATCAGCCAGTCGCAGAGCACGATGTAGAGGACGATGAGCGGCGCGCCGGCGACGCGCGTCGCGATGCTGCGGCAGGCGAGATAGTTCGCCACCCGGAACAGCAGGACGATGCAGCGGGTCTTGATGAAGCGATTGCGACGGTACTCGTCGACGATCGCGGCGAAGGTCGCGTGAAGCGTCGTCTGCATGGCATCAATCGGCAGAGAGGATCCGGTGAGCGGCACAGGCCGGAATGGCGCCCGTGCCGAAGTAGTCGACGCCATCGACGAGGAACGAATGGATATATTTGCGCAGCCGTTTCGCGTCGAACGATCGGTAGAAGCATCGTCCGAGCGGCGCAACCCGTTTGTCGTACAGCATCGCTTCGAGCCCGACCGTCGAATTGATCGTGACGACCAGGCAGGCGTGCCGGATCAGGTCGACGGTGTTCGACGTCGAGATCGCGAAGCGATGCCATCGTTGCAGCCGCAGCAACGCGTCGACCAGGGACACGTCGCGCTCGGCCGGATGAATCTTGACGATCAGGTCCGCCTGTTCGTGGCTCGCGTAGCGAAGCGCGATCTCGAGTGCCTCGAGGTTGCCGACGTCGGAATGCAGCCTCAACTGCGTATCGTCGGAGACCTGTAACGGGAGAAAGACGTAGCGCCGCCGGGCAAGCTCGTCGGCGGACAGCGACGTGGCGATCGTCGCGTCGATCGAAACCGGGCGCTTCGCGATGAACCGGACGCCATTGCGCGCCACGCCGCTGGTCGCGACCTTCAGCGCGTAATTGACGGCGGACGAGAGCATGTGCGTCAGCGATGTCGTTGCTTGCGGCAACGGGCGTGCCTTGTAGGCTTCATATCGCTCGAGCCACGCGCGATGCACGCGTTCATCCGGCAACGGTAACCGGTCGATGACCGACGGCGTTCGAGCGATGGACGACAGTGCATTGACGCCAAGCGGATCGACGAACAGCTTGTCCGGAAGATTCGATATTTCGACGAAGGTCGTCGGCAGTTCCTGCGCCGCGCACGCATGCGCGACGGCGCGGCAGACAAGTTGATGACCGTTCCACATCACGCATCGCGACAGGCGTTCGGCCGCGATCACGCGGGAGACCGCGCGTACGATCGACGCGCCCTCCCGATGGGCCCGCTCAGGCGAGATCGTTCCGTTCAGCACCTCGATCGCATCCTGGCATGTCAAGACCGAACTGCGCGACGGGTCGTATGGCGCATCGCGATCGACGCGCAAATAAACGGACCGGAAGCCGGCGCGTTTCAGCAGCCGATGGGCGAGCGGCTCGCTCGTGACGAACAGAAACGAATATTCGCCGCGAACCGCGTTTGCTAGCCGGACCAGGAAGCGGTAGCGCTCCATCGAGTCTACGACCATGAGCATCATTTTCCTTCTCCGCAGGGGTGAGTGTGTTGCGCGCATCGATACGTCAGCGCCAGTCCGGCCGTCATCATCGCGGAGCCGGCGAGGGAGAACGCGGTGACGCTGGACAGAAGGGACAGTCCGAGTCGGCGGGCGATCAGCAGTGCTGCAAGCAGCACTGCTCCCGACACGAGCTGAAACAGAAAATCGATGCGTTGCGCGCGTCGCGCAAGGAAGATTTGCGATAACGGGATATAGCTCATCTGGAGTGCGAAGAGCGGAAGGAGGCGAAGATGGAGATCCGCCGAAGGCTGCCAGACGGCGCCGAAAAACAGCATGACAAGCGGGCGGAACGCCCACGCCGACACGAGCGCGTACAGTAATGAGAGCGCCAGCAGCATGCGGGCGTAACTCGCGTACATGCCGGAAAGGGCGCGCCTCGCGTCGGGCGCCGCGATTGCGGCGAGCGCGTCGCGCCGGAAGACGGCGCCGACGCCGAGGCCGATCAATGCAACCGGAAAGAAGCCGAGCCGATAAGCGGCGGCGAATTGCCCGGCGTCGCGATCGCCGAACCAGTTCGGAATCGCGAGCGTGAGTGCATGGGTGAGCACGGCGCCACACAGCGTCGCCGGCAGTATGTAGACAGGAAAGCGGACGTGCTCGATGAAGAACGTGCGTGCGATCCGGATCGCATACCCTTGCGTGACGCCATATCGCACGATGGCCATCAGCGTGACCAGTGCGACCAGGATGGAAGAGACGGTATAGAGCATGAACGGGTCGATCGATCCGCCGGAAACGGAATCCGTCGCTGCAAGCAGCATGGCAAGAAATCCTGCATTCGTCGCGATTCTCGATGCGGATATCCACGCATAGCGGCGCATGCTGGTCAGGAAGCCGTTGGCCGCCTGCTGGACAATGGTCGCGAACGCGAACGCGGCGAACAGGCCGACCGAGGGAAGGCCGACGGCCGGTGCGAGGACGAGGCCGGCGCAGGCGATGCACGTGGCAAGCGCGAGTACGTTGACCAGTGCCGAAAACGCCGCGCGGGGGTTATCGCTCGTGCAGGCGAGTTCGTAGCGAAGGGCAAGCAGGGTGCCGCCCAGCGTGCCGATCGCGACCTGATAGTGGAACGCACCGAGAATGGCCGGACCGGCGGCGCGGGCAAGACAGGCGATGCAGGCAAACAGCACGCACTGCGCGCCGGCGATCCCGGCGACGGTCATCGCCGAATCTCGAAGCCGCGGTGTGGCCGGGTTCGTATGCATGGGTGCCGCGGGGCCCGCGCGAGGCCGAAACGGGAGCGTCAAGGCTGTCTCCTGGCGCGTCGTGATGCGGCGCGCGGGCCGACACCGTTGACGACGATGCCGTCGACGCGTGCGCCGCTGGCCGTCAGCCGATCGAGCGCCTCGCCGGCCTGCTCGAGCGTCGTCCGGGCAGCCCGTACGACGAGCAGCGTCGTTCCCGCGACGCGTGCGAAGGCGGCGGCGTCGGGCCCGGAGAGCACCGGGCACGTCGCGACGAATACCGCGTCGTAGCGTGTTGCGTACGTTCCGATGCCGTCCCACACCGGTGGGCTCGTCAGGCGATCGGCCGCATAGCCCTGGGTCGTGCCGGCCGCGAGAAAGTCGACGCCGGGCGTGATGTCGCGTATTGCGATTTCGTCGGGCGCGCGGCCGGCGGCGAGGATCTCCATCAGGCCGGGCGCGTGAGCCTGTCCGTACTTGCGGCTCAAGCGACCCTCGCGCGTATCGCCGTCGATGAGCAGGACCCGGCTGCCCGCCGCGCCGTAGACGCGCGCGAGCTCGCCGGCGACGAACGACGTACCGGCGGACGCCGATGCCGAGGTGATCACGACGATGTCGTTCGCCGCGTCACGTCTGGCATGGTCGAGCAGGATGCGCAGGGTGCGCAGCTGTTCGATCGCGGGCGTGTCGTCGGTTTCGGGCGATGGCCCAATGGCTGCGCTTTCGGCGCGCGGGCGAGGGCGGTCTCGAGTGACCGGGTCGAACGGAATGCCGATCAGCACGCGCATGCCGAGATGGCGCTCGATCTCGCGCGGATCGACGATGCGGCGGGACAGCATCGAGCGGACCATCACATATCCGCTCCCGAATACGACGCCGAACACCAGCGACGCGATAACGATCAGCGTGTTCCTCGGCCCGACCGGCTCTTCCGGCGGCGTTGCACTGTCGACGACGCGCACATTGCCGATTCTCCCCGCACGGATGAGCTGCAACTGCTGCATGTTGTTGAGCAGCGCGGTGTAGAGATCGGTATTGACCTTGACGTCGAGCATGCGGCGCAACACCTGCTGCTGAAGATCGGGCAGGCCGCGTACCTTGTTGTCCGCAAGCGCGCGCTCTTGCTCGAACAACGCGATCTGCCGCTCCGTTGCGAGCACGTCGGGATGCGATGGGGTGTAGCGGGCCAGCAACGCTTCGCGCCGCTGCCGCAATTCGACGAGATGTGTGCTTGCATTGGCCGAGTGCGCGAGCGCGAGCTTTGCCTCCTCGACGAGATCGATGCTTCCCTGTTCGTTGCGCAAGGCCGTCAGCCTTGCTTCGGATTCGGTCAATCGCGCTTTCAGAAGCGGTTCCTGCAACTCGAGAAAGGCGAGCGAGCGGGCGGCTTCGAGCGATCGCTGTTCGACGTTTTGCGCGAGGTACTGCCGACCGATCTCGTTCAGTACGCGGCTCGCGACGTCGGGATCGGGGTTGCGCAAAGTCGCGACGATGACGTCGGATTGCTTGACCTTTTCCATCACGCGCAGGTTCTTGCGCAAGCGTTCGATGGTGGCCGCACGCGAATGGCGAACGAGCGTGAAGTGCACGCCGGCCTGCGCGTCGATCGAATCGACCTGCAATGCGATGACGCCGCCGGGTACCGCGATGCGTTCGAGCCGGCCGACCGTGCCGTCGACCGGCAAGTGCAGTGCGGGCCCCGTCAGTCGGTAACGGCCTGAGCCGAGGTTGGCCAACGTGAAGCGCTGGTCGAGGTAGGTGTCCGGGATGTCGAACGTCGGGACGTCGATGCGCTCTTGTCCCCACGCGAAGCGGCCTTTGGGTGTCGCCGCCGGTGGGGACAAACCGTCCGACCGGCGAGCGATCCAGTCGCCGACGATCGGGAAACGATCGGGGCGCGCGTCGATGAACAGGTGCAATGCGTCAACCGCGCGCGACACGACGAGGCGGGACGCCAGGATCTGCGTTTCCGCGCCCGCGGTCGATTTGGCGTCGAACAGCGTGTAAATTTCGCCCAGCAGACTCCGCGCGGTTGCCGTGTCGCCGCTTTCGATCACTTGTACGAGAATCTCGGCCTGATAGACCGGCGGCGCGACGATGCTATAGATCACTCCCGCCAGCAACGCGCCGCACGTGGCGGTCGCAATCGACCATTTGCCGTCGCGCAGCGTGCCGACCAGCGCAAGGAAACTGGCATCCTCGTCGCGCCGCGCCCGCGCTTCCCGGTGCGTGTATGACGCGTTCATCGCAAGCTCCGCGGTGCTTTTGCAGTGCGGGTGGCCGGCGCCACGATGGGCAGCGCCGGCGAGCCGCGCGAGTCGAGCCGTTCGCTCATTTTGCCGCGATCGCCGCTGTCAGGCCGGCATTCATGGCGGGCATCAGCAAGCTCAACAAGCGATGAAGCCGGACGAGCCCGCTGCCGTCGATATAGACGATGTCCTGCGGTTCGAGCTCGAACTGATTCGCGAGGATCATCGCGACCGGTGAAGTCGCATCCAGCCTGTAGACGTCCGGCGTCGCGCCGCGCGAGGCCCGGATGACGTACAACTGCGCCGCGTCCGCCGTCGCCTGGTTGACGCTGCCGGCCTGCGCGAGCGCGTCGCTCAACGTGAGCCGGCCGTTTCGGGACGGAATCGCGCGAATGGGCTTGTTGACTTCGCCCATGACGAATACGCCGCTGTCCTCGCGCGACGCGATACGGATCCTGTCGCCGTTGCGCAGAACGATGCGTGCGGGATCGAGGGCGGAAGACGACGCGCCTGACAAGTCGAGTCGGACTTCAAGGTCGCCGCGCGTAAAGCCGATACGGCTTTGGTCCGCGTGGGCCGAAAACCCGCCCGCGTGGCCGATCGCGTCGGGAAGGGTCATGAGCGTGTCGTTCAGCGCATACGAGCCGGGTTCGCGTACCTCGCCTTCAATGTAGATGCGCTGCGAGCGGAACGAGGCAACGCGCACGGTGAGCTGCGGGTCTCGAAACGTCCGCGCGAGCCGTGCCGTGAGCCGCGTCCGGATTTCGCCCACCGTCAGGCCCGCGACCGGCAGCACGCCCGCATACGGAAACTGCAGCATGCCGTCCGAATCGACGACGAACCCGGCAGGCGCATCCGCGGGGCGCGCCACGGTCGGGACGAGGGTGCCGGTCGCCTGCGCGAGCTCGGGATGATCCCAGACGATGATTTGCAGCACGTCTCCGGTTCCCACGCGATACCCGTCGCCGTCGGCGGTCAACAGGCGCGATGCATCGGCCGTGGCGGGCGCGCCGCGCGCCGACATCGGCACGGCATCCGTGCCGATATCGTAGACCCGCACGGACGATTCGTCGGGCGTCGACTCCGTTGCGACACCCGACGACGGCGCGGCCGCGCTCACGGGGGGCGACGGCAACTGCATACGCATGCCGGGCGCGTTCGCGCATCCGGCCAGCGCGAAGCTCGCGATCGACAGCGTCAGCAGGCGGCGCCACGGCCCGTCGCTCCGGCGCCGTGGCACGCGAGCCGGCGGCACGCTCGAGCGGGTGGTCGTGCGATCGCTCGAAGCAGGGCGGGGATTCGATGCAGGCTGACCGGCTACGCGGGATGGATTCGGGCGATGCATGTCTCGGGGTGTTGGTGTGAAGGGGCGTGCGAGAGTCGCGTTCGCGCATCGGCGCATCAATAGGCTCCGGCGCCGCGCACGACCACGCCAATGGTTTTCAGGAGGATGCGCAAGTCCTGGCCGAGCGACCAGGTACGCACATAGCGCACGTCGAGCGAGACTCGCGTCGCGTAGCTCGTGTCGTTGCGCCCGCTGACTTGCCAAAGTCCGGTCATGCCGGGACGAACGGCGAGGTAGTACGCGAGGTCGGCGCCGTAACGCGGCAATTCCGCTTCGACGATGGGGCGTGGGCCCACGAGGCTCATGTCTGCGCGCACGACGTTGAACAATTGCGGCAGTTCGTCGAGGCTCGTGCGGCGCAGGATGCGCCCCATCGGGGTAATGCGGACATCGTCTTTCAGCTTGAACTCGCGCTGCCATTCGGCGCGTGCCTGCGGGTTGCTTTCGAGCAGCGTCTGCAGCCGGCGGTCCGCATCTGGCTCCATCGTACGGAACTTCAGGCAGCGGAACGGACGACCGCCACGGCCGACGCGGGTCTGCGCATACAGGCAAGCGCCGCCATCGAGCTTGACGGCCACCGCGATCAGGGCAAGCAGCGGGGAAAAAACGGCAATGAGGCCGAGCGCCAACGTCACGTCGAGCGCGCGCTTGAGCCTGCTTTGGGCGACACGCTCGGCGCCGCTGCGAATCGCGCCGGGCGCGGCGTCCGCCGGCCATGCCGCCCCACGGAACCCGAAGAGGGTAGGCAACACGGCCCGAAACGCCAGCAGCCCGATGCATGTCGTCATCGTCCAGCACAGGAACCACGTTGCCGACGCCAGGAGGTTGCCGTCGATGGCGAACAGCAGCGCGGCGCAGCAGGACTGGACCGCCCCCCACGCCAGGATCGTCCGGCTCAGGATGCTGCCGACCGAATCGCGCGCGCGCGTGACGTACAGCCCGCATGCCGGAAAGACCGACAGCGAGAACGCCGTCGCGAATGCGATCGGCATGCCGCCGGCCAGCGGCGCGATCTCGCCTTCGATGCCGACGACGGTCGGCGCGATGGCGCCCGATACGATCATCGAGAGATCGACGACCCTCGGAAGGACGGGAGTCGTGAAATTGGCATCGGCCATGGGGTGTGCTCCTGGACTGTGATCGGGCTCGAGGGCGGGGCCGAATCCGCCAACCCGTGCAATGAAGGGAAGCCGGACGTCGCAGCACGCGTGGATACCGGGCCCGCG
Source organism: Burkholderia sp. AU33803 (assembly GCF_002223095.1). NCBI lineage: Bacteria > Pseudomonadati > Pseudomonadota > Betaproteobacteria > Burkholderiales > Burkholderiaceae > Burkholderia > Burkholderia sp. AU33803. The sequence continues at coordinate 2,478,283 of NZ_NKFJ01000006.1, read as the reverse complement.
CCGACGGTTGCGATGCCGCATCGAGTCGGCGAGGTCAAGCGAGGATGATCGTGTCGCCGCACGGCTGCATGGCGACACCATCAAACCGCGGTCATGCAGTGCCGTCCGGTTCCTGGCGAGGCGGGTGAGGTACCGGATCCGCGTCCGCGTATGCGCTGCTCAGACGCACGGCGGTTCGGTACTCGGTCGGCGAAAGGCCGAGATGCTGTCTGAACATCCTGGCCAACTGGTTCCCTCGGCCGATTCCCGTGCGTCGGGCTATCTTGTCCGCGGGGAGATCGGTGTGGGCCAGCAACCGGCCCGCCGCTTCGAGACGTATGCGCCGCACGAACTCCGACGGGCGCTGGCCGAGTTCCTGCTTGAAGCGTCGCAGGAAGTTGCGCTCGCTCATCCGCGCCACGGTCGCGACTTCCGCGATGGAAATGCGTTGGGTGTAGTGCTCGCGCAGCCAGTCGGCCGACGCGCGGATGCGGTCGCTGATTCTGACGTGATGCGAACGAGTACTCGTCTCGCCGAGCGGTGCGATGTACGCGTCCATCGTGCCGTGGCCCACTGCGTCGGCCGGTCGCATTGACCGGCACGCGCCGTTCGCGCCCTCGACGGCGTGCCCGGACAGGCCGGAAAGCTTCGTGGCGCGGCCGTCGTGTTTCGTCGTCTGTCGCTGGAGAACGTGGCGTCGAGGCAGAGGTGTATCGGCGCTGCTCGCCGCACGAAATGCGACGACGCATGCGAGGCGCGTCGTCTCGTGCTCGGCGAGCGACTGCGTCCACACGGGTATCCCGGAAGACGAACGCACGATGCCGCCCTGAGTCGACAGCAGCAGCAGTTCATACTCCGCGGCGATTTCCGCCGCCGCACCGCCGGGTGCGTTGACGCGGCAGAGGGCTTTGGAAAAGCGTTCTGCCTGCCTGAGAGAAAATCCGTCGAACAGCACGGCAGCCACCGTGAGCCGGCGGCGCGGGAATTGCATTGCGCATCGAAACAAATCGCGGCTGCTCCCGCAATCGGGAACGGCATCGTTTTTCATGTCGCCAAGCCTCGGATCTCAATCACGTAGTTTGCGTCGTGTCTCTGAGGATAATATTTGTAATACTGCAGAAAGCAATGGCGAATTCGGTGTATTGGCAGTTTCGGATGAAGTATTGGCAGGGGTGGGCAAAAAGATAAATTAAGAATGCGTACTTTGTTTCGGGATCCGGGGCGGCAAATTCGAGACATTAATATCTCGAAATAAATCAAACCCGAACCGGGTTCAATGGGCGGGGGCGGACAGTATTCGTATCCTGGCTGCTTCGTGGTGGGGCGACCTCGGGGGAGAACAGGCTGGCGTATCGTCGAATGGACGGAGAGTATTGTTCCGGATCGCTTACGGTCGATCGAAAAACGGGCAGCCGAGCCGGATTCTCGAAATGCCTGGAGCGGATCGGCTCCGGCATGTTGAAATTATTTTCAGCGATTCTTCATAAAAACCACGTGACGACGCACGAGTGGATCGGGTATGGTATGAACGCGCGTGTCGACTTGGAATAGTCCGTTTCAGGATTATTTAATCTATTTATTGGGAAGCGATTCCCATTTCGATACGAAAAAACGATCATGAAACAGCATCGAAGCCACCGCAAGTTCCGTGCGAACATCGTCATAGTCGCCATAGCGACGTCGTCGGCGGCGACTACCGGCGGCGCCGCACCCGTGCCGGCGCATGTCCCGGACGTATGCGGTTCGTCGCTTCGGGAAGCCGGCGATCCGCTGGATGTGAAGCGCGCGCATCGGCGCGCGCTTCTGGCCAGCCCGGTGCAGTCGACCGGATTCTGGGCGGCGCGCGATACGGCGCTGACGATCAACGTGACGTACTGCGGTCCGCCGCCGAATCGCGCAACGGAAGTGTGGATCGAATCGATCGCGCGCGCCGGCGATCCGGCGTTCGCTCGACAGCGGCATGTTCTTCGCGAGGGGCAAAATGTCGTTCCGGTCAAGAATGATGGTGTCATTTATTTCGTCATGCGAAGCGAGCGCGGCCGCGGACAGGTTTCGGCGAGATTGGTGAGCGGCGGCCGGGCATTCCCGCGTTTCGTGCTCGGAAAGGATCGCGCGAGCGACTGGAGCGCGATACTGAACCGCGGTTCGGGCGAGCCGTACGCGGAACTGGTCGGCCGCCGGATGATGTTGACGATGCCGCTTGCCGTTGTGCGCGAGCATGTCGACAATCCCGAGCAAGTGCTGAGTCGGTGGGACGAAATCGTCACGCTGGCGGAGCAGCAATACGGGTTGGGTCGTGACGCCGCGTATCCGAGCATGGCGACACCGTTTCGTCATCATTTCGTGACGCAGCCGGATGCGATGCCGGGCGATATGTCGGCATCGGATTATTGGCTCGGCACGCGTGTGGATCGGGCGAGGCCCGTCCTGAACGCGGCCGAACTGGTGAGCCACGGCTGGGTAGCCTGGACGCAACTGGGCCATCATTACCGAATCCCGGCGATGACATGGGATACCCAGCAGGCCGCGATGAGCCATCTGACCGCACTGTACGTGCAGCGCGCGCTCGCGCAACCGTCACGGCTCGTCACCGATCGCGTCTGGGACAAAGTCCGTGCTCATCTGGACCGGCCGGGCGGCAGTTACGACACGCTCGGCGATCCACTCGTTCGCGCGGCGATGCTCTGGCAACTCGATCTTGCATTCGGACGGGACTTCCATGCACGACTCGGCCAGCGTTATCGAACGTTGCCGGTCGCGGAGCTGCCGGTTGCCGACGATCGCAAGCGTCAAGCCTTCATTATCGAGACCAGCCGGGTTGCGGGGCGGAACCTCCTGCCGTTCTTCGATAAATGGGGGCTGCGAGCTAACGCTCAGACACGCGCCATCCTCGCGGCGTCGGGGCTGCCTGCGCTCGACAAGCCGATCTGGGATAACACGGACGATGCGGTGACCCATACATACGGCCCTCTCGAGCAGGCGCCGGCCGGCAGGATCGTGATGCCGAAATCCGTGATACCGGGGCAAGGATTCACCGTGCAGGCGGAAGTCGCGAACGCGACGGGCCGCTCGCCGCAATACGCGTGGACGATACCGGCCGGCTTCCATACGTCAGGAGGACGAGAGGGGGCGAGCATTACGCTGATCGCGCCCGCAACGGCGTTGCCTGGCGCATTCGCCCCGATTCGCGTAACCGTAACCGTAACCGTGGCAGGTGGCGGCGTTGCGACGACGCTCGGCGGTTCGATTCAGCTTCTCGGCGATGGCGCGGCGCTTCACGACGCGATGATGCAACGCGTGTACGGCAACGGAACGCTGCGGCAGTGGAACAGCGAGCGGCGCGGTACGGTCGGTGATCTTTACGTCTATTCGAATCCCTATCGAATGTCCCGCGACTATTTCCGGCTACTCACGGCACAGTACGATTTCTTTCCCACGTCGGGCACGAGCAATGCATCCTGGCGATATCTCGGAAGCTATGGCGGCGAGACTTACTCGGCGTCGCAGGCGTACGATCTGAAGATGCTCGCGGAATACCGCAAGCCGGCGATGCGCGCGTGGGACGGCGCGAAGGTGGGCGTGAGCGGCGACATCTACGGCTACGACAATCCGTATCGCAGTACTCGCGACTACTTCAGGTTGATCAACGCAAACTACGGCTACTTCCCGACCGACTGGTCGAGCAACGCTGACTGGCAGTACCTGGGCAGCTACGACGGCGAGCAGTTCGCCCGATAGGCCGTATGCGAGTGCGCGTGTGATGTTCCGGGTGAGTCGACCGTTCAGGCCGGCGCATGGGCGGGGGCGATCGGCGTCGCTCGCGCCGCAAACGCTGGCTCCGCACCCTGCGCAAGCGGCGCCACCTGCTTGCGGCGCTCGCGGGTCGGCGCGACGCCGAACGCGTCGCGATAGCTCTTGCTGAAATGGCACGCCGACTGGAAGCCGCACGCCATCGTGATGTGCATGATCGACATGTCGGTCTGCAGCAGCAGTTCGCGTGCGCGGCGCAACCGTAGCGTCAGGTAGTAGTGCGTCGGCGTCATGCCGAGGTGTTCGCGGAACAGGCGCTGCAGTTGCCGCTGCGACATGTTCGCGAGCCGCGCGAGTTCCTCGCGTGACAGCGGCTCCTCGATGTTGTTCTCCATCAACGAGATCACTTCGAACAGCGACTTGTTCGCGGAGCCGAGGCGCGCGACGAGCGGCATGCGTTGCTGCGCGCTCGTGTCGCGCACGTGTTCGACGATGAACTGCTCGGCGATCTGCGTGACGCGCGCGGTGCCCACGCGCGCGGCGATCAGGTTCAGCATCATGTCGAGCGGCGCGACGCCGCCCGTGCACGTGATGCGGTCGCGGTCGATCACGAACAGTTCCTTCAGGAAGCGCGTGTCCGGAAACTCTTCCTTCAGCGCCGACATGTTCTCCCAGTGGATCGCGCACGCATAGCCCGCGAGCAGCCCCGACTTCGCGAGTGCATAGGTGCCCGTGCACAGGCTGCCGAGCGGGATGCCCGCGCGCGCGAAGCGGCGCAGCGTCGACAGATGGGCGGGCGTGGTCGCGCGCTGCACGTCGACGCCGCCGCACACGAACACGATGTCGGGCTGCCCCACGCATTCGGCCGGGCCGGTGTCGACCGTCAGGCCGTTGCTCGCGGTGACCGGGCCGCCATCCGGGCTGATGACCGACCAGCGGTAGAGCGGCTGGCCGCTCAGGTAGTTCGCCATCCGAAGCACCTCGATCGCATTGGTGAACGCGATCATCGTGAAGTTCGGTAACGGCATGAACGCGAAGTGGGACAGCGACGCTGTGCGGTCGGGCGACATGGGGAGCGTTCCTAGAATCTCTAATAGCTTTACGCCCGGGGGCACCGATCGGGCTGCGATATTGTGTGAGCCAGCGCAACAAGCGTGCCATACGGCTAAACCCTAGATCCATACGTTGTCTGGCTGAAAGCGGCATGCTGCACTGCACCGTATCCGTGACGGGTTGCACCCCGACCGGGCGGCAATCGCACCGCCGGCGTGCCTGTTCATAGGTGAACTGGCTCGACCACTTTTGTTGGTCATCCGAAAAAGCACGACCGGTCACTTGTATAAAACGGACGCGGATGGCGGAAAAGGCAAAGAACGCGTCTAAATTCATCAATCCGCCGAAAATCCGAACGACAAGAATAGAGCCGTCGGCAGCCTTGTACGGGACGAGCGGGAAACCCAGGCAGGGCGGGCCTTGAGCTTCGGTTTCAGCCCCTTATTCTTCGTCACGGACGCACTATGTCGAACACCCAGCCTTTCTTCTCGCAGTCCCTCGCCGAGCGCGACGCGCCGGTGCGCAGCGCCATCCTGAAGGAACTCGAGCGTCAGCAGTCGCAGGTCGAGCTGATCGCGTCGGAAAACATCGTGTCTCGCGCCGTGCTCGAGGCGCAGGGCTCGGTGCTGACCAACAAGTACGCGGAAGGCTATCCGGGCAAGCGCTATTACGGCGGCTGCGAATTCGCGGATGAAGTCGAGGCGCTGGCAATCGAGCGCGTCAAGCAGATCTTCAATGCCGGCTATGCGAACGTGCAGCCGCACTCGGGCGCGCAGGCGAACGGCTCGGTGATGCTCGCGCTGGCCAAGCCGGGCGACACGGTGCTCGGCATGTCGCTCGACGCCGGCGGCCACCTGACGCACGGCGCGAAGCCGGCGCTGTCGGGCAAGTGGTTCAACGCCGTGCAGTACGGCGTGAACCGCGACACGATGCGGATCGACTACGACCAGGTCGAGGCGCTCGCGCACGAGCACAAGCCGAACCTGATCATCGCCGGCTTCTCGGCCTACCCGCGTGCGCTCGACTTCGCGCGCTTCCGTGCGATCGCCGACAGCGTCGGCGCGAAGCTGATGGTCGACATGGCGCACATCGCCGGCGTGATCGCCGCGGGCCGCCACGCGAACCCGGTCGAGCATGCGCACGTCGTCACGTCGACCACCCACAAGACGCTGCGCGGCCCGCGCGGCGGCTTCGTGCTGACCAACGATGAAGACATCGCGAAGAAGATCAACTCGGCCGTGTTCCCCGGCCTGCAGGGCGGCCCGCTGATGCACGTGATCGCCGGCAAGGCCGTCGCGTTCGGCGAAGTGCTGCACGCGGACTTCAAGACCTACATCGACAACGTGCTCGCGAACGCGCAGGCGCTCGGCGAAGTGCTGAAGGCGGGCGGCGTCGATCTCGTCACGGGCGGCACCGACAACCACCTGCTGCTGGTCGACCTGCGTCCGAAGGGCCTGAAGGGCGCGCCGGTCGAGCAGGCGCTGGAGCGTGCGGGCATCACCTGCAACAAGAACGGCATTCCGTTCGACACCGAGAAGCCGACCGTCACGTCGGGCATCCGCCTCGGCACGCCGGCCGGCACGACGCGCGGCTTCGGCGTCGCGGAATTCCGCGAGGTGGGCCGCCTGATCCTGGAAGTGTTCGATGCACTGCGCGCGAACCCGGAAGGCGACCACGCGACCGAACAGCGCGTGCGCCGCGAGATCTTCGCGTTGTGCGAACGCTTCCCGATCTATTGATCCCACCGACCCGACAATACTGGAGCAACACATGAGCACGCTGCATCAAGACAGCATCATCATCGACGGGCTGAACATCTCGAAGTTCGAGAAGCCGGTGTTCGAAGACATGCGCAAGGGTGGCATCACGGCCGCGAACTGCACGGTGTCGGTATGGGAGAACTTCACCAAGACCGTCGACAACATCGGCGTGATGAAGAAGAAGATCCGCGACAACAGCGAGCTGCTGACGCTGGTGCGCACGACGGAAGACATCTTCCGCGCGAAGAAGGAAGACAAGACCGGCGTGATCCTCGGGTTCCAGAACGCGCATGCGTTCGAGGACAACATCGGCTACATCGAAGCGTTCGCCGACATGGGCGTGCGCGTCGTGCAGCTCTGCTACAACACGCAGAACCTGGTGGGCACCGGCTGCTATGAACGTGACGGCGGCCTGTCGGACTTCGGCCGCGAAGTGATCACCGAGATGAACCGCGTCGGCATCATGGTCGACCTGTCGCACGTGGGCGGCAATACGTCGTCGGAAGCGATCGCGTTCTCGAAGAAGCCGGTGTGCTACTCGCACTGCCTGCCGTCGGGCCTGAAGGAGCATCCGCGCAACAAGAGCGACGAGCAGCTGAAGGAGATCGCCGATGCGGGCGGCTTCGTCGGCGTGACGATGTTCGCGCCGTTCCTCAAGCGCGGGATCGAAGCGAACATCGACGACTACATCGAGGCGATCGACTACGTCGTGAACCTGATCGGCGAGGATGCGGTCGGCATCGGCACGGACTTCACGCAGGATTACGCGAAGGAATTCTTCGACATGCTGACGCATGACAAGGGCCGCTATCGCCAGCTGACGAACTTCGGCAAGGTGATCAACCCGGACGGCATCCGCACGATCGGCGAATTCCCGAACCTGACGGCCGCGATGGAACGCCACGGCTGGAAGGAGTCGCGTATCCGCAAGATCATGGGCGAGAACTGGGTGCGCGTGTTCAAGGACGTGTGGGGCGCATAAGCGCCGCGAACGCCGAACCCCTTTCAGCGATTCAACATTAAAAGAAATCGGGACGTGCCCGTGCAAGCCGCACGGGCGCGCGGACGATGTCGCGCCGGTGCACTGAGCCGCGCGGCCACTTTCCTCACGGAGTCACCACGATGCAACCGCAACTGCCGATCAACGTCGATCCCGATACCGGCGTCTGGACCACCGACGCGCTGCCGATGCTGTACGTGCCGCGCCACTTCTTCACGAACAACCACGTCGCCGTCGAGGAAGCGCTCGGTGTCGAAGCGTATGCCGAGATCCTCTACAAGGCCGGCTACAAGTCCGCCTACCACTGGTGCGACAAGGAAGCGAAGTTGCACGGCCTGACCGGCATGGCCGTGTTCGAGCACTACCTGAAGCGCCTGTCGCAGCGCGGCTGGGGCCTGTTCTCGATCATCGAAGCCGACCCGGCGAGCGCGCGCGCGAAGATCGAGCTGCGCCACTCGTCGTTCGTACTCCAGCAGCCGGGCAAGGAAGGCAAGCTTTGCTACATGTTCGCGGGCTGGTTCGCCGGCGCGATGGACTGGGTCAACGACACGACGCCGGAAGGCAAGGGCGCGCCGCGTGCGCAGTCGAAGGAAGTGCAGTGCGCGGCCGAGCATCACGACCACTGCGTCTTCGAAGTGTCGCCGATCGCGCACTGAAGCCCTGACGCACGGATTCACCGAAACACAACAACACCCGCAACACGAGACATTCGAACGCCAGAGGTCGCCAGCGATGCGTTATCCCCACCTGTTCAAACCCATGCAGCTGAACCAGCTGACGCTGCGCAACCGGATCGTCAGCACCGCGCATGCGGAGGTGTATGCCGAGCCGGGCGGCCTGCCGGGCGACCGCTATATCCGCTACTACGAAGAAAAGGCGAAGGGCGGCGTGGGCCTCGCGATCTGCGGCGGGTCGAGCCCGGTGTCGATCGACAGCCCGCAGGGCTGGTGGAAATCGGTGAACCTATCGACCGACAAGATCATCGATCCGCTCACGCGCCTCGCCGACACGATGCACAAGCACGGCGCGAAGATCATGATCCAGGCGACGCACATGGGCCGCCGCTCGTCGTTCCACGGCGAGCACTGGCCGCACCTGATGTCACCGTCGGGCGTGCGCGAACCCGTGCACCGCGGCAACGCGAAGATCATCGAGATCGAGGAAATCCGCCGCATCATCGGCGACTTCGCGGCCGCCGCGAAGCGCGTGAAGGCGGCCGGCATGGACGGCATCGAAATCTCGGCCGCCCACCAGCACCTGATCGACCAGTTCTGGAGCAGGCGTTCGAACCATCGCACCGACGAATGGGGCGGCAGCCTGGAAAACCGCTTGCGCTTCGGCATCGAGGTGCTGACGGCCGTGCGCGAGGCGGTGGGCAAGGATTTCTGCGTCGGCCTGCGCATGTGCGGCGACGAATTCCACGAGGACGGCCTCGATCACGAAGCGCTGAAGGAAATCGCGCAGGCGATGTCGGAGACGGGCCTGATCGACTACCTGAGCGTGGTCGGCTCGGGCGGCGACACGCACAACACGATCGCCAACTGCATGCCGCCGATGGCGCTACCGCCGGAGCCGTTCGTGCACCTCGCGGCCGGCATCAAGTCGGTCGTGAAGATTCCGGTGATGCACGCGCAGAGCATCCGCGACGCGGGCCAGGCCGAGCGCCTGCTCGCGACCGGCATGATCGACCTGGTCGGCATGACGCGCGCGCAGATCGCCGATCCGCACATGGTGATCAAGATCCGCGACGGCCGCGAGGACGAAATCAAGCAGTGCGTCGGCGCGAACTACTGTATCGACCGCCAGTACAACGGCCTCGACGTGCTGTGCATCCAGAACGCGGCGACCTCGCGCGAAGCGACGATGCCGCACATCATCGAGAAGTCGCGCGGCCCGAAGCGCAAGGTCGTGGTGGTCGGCGCGGGCCCCGCAGGGCTCGAGGCCGCACGTGTCGCGAAGCTGCGCGGCCACGACGTCGTGCTGTTCGAGAAGAATGCCGAAGTGGGCGGCCAGGTGATGATCGCCGCGAAGGCACCGCAGCGCGAACAGATGTCGGGGATCATCCGCTGGTTCGACATGGAAACGAAACGCCTGGGCGTCGATCGCCGCCTCGGCGTGGCCGCCGACGAGAAGATGATCATGGCCGAGAAGCCGGACATCGTCGTGCTCGCGACGGGCGGGTCGAGCTTCACGTGGCAGGTGCCGGGCTGGGGCGTGGCCGAAGGGCTGGCCGTCAGCTCGTGGGACATCCTGACCGGCAAGGTCGAGCCGAAGCAGAACGTGCTGCTGTTCGACGGCGTGAGCACGCATGCGGGCGCCGGCGTGGCCGACTTCATGGCGAGCCGCGGCTCGAAGGTCGAGGTCGTCACGCCGGACGTGAAGGTCGCCGACGATTGCGGCGGCACGACGTTCCCGATCTTCTATCGCCGCCTGTATGCATTCGGCGTGATCCCGACGCCGAACACGATGCTCGATCGCGTCTACGAAGAGGACGGCAAGCTGATCGCCGTGCTGCGCAACGAGTACACGGAAGAGCTGGAAGAGCGCGCGGTCGACCAGGTGGTGATCGAGAACGGCTCGTCGCCGAACGACGAGCTGTACTGGAAGCTCAAGCCGGAATCGGTGAACCGTGGCCAGATCGATCCGCACACGCTGTTCGCGGCCGAGCCGCAACCGTGCCTGTCGGAAGAGCTCGGCAACGGCCGTTTCCTGCTGTTCCGTGTCGGTGACTGCATCTCGATGCACAACGTCCACGGGGCGATCTACGACTCGCTGCGTCTCGCGAAGGATTTCTAAACGATGAACCCGTCCTTCCTCATTACCGCCCTGTTGTGGCTGTCGGTGGCGGGGCTCGCGTTCGCGGTCGCGAAGCGCTCGTCCTACTGGCGTCTGGGCCGGGCCACCGCGCCCGGTTCGTTCGGCGTCGCGAACCTGTTCGCGATCCCGAAGCGCTACTTCGTCGACCTGCACCATGTGGTCGCCCGTGATCCGTACATCGCGAAGACGCACGTCGCGACGGCCGGCGGCGCGATCGGTGCGCTCGCGCTGGTGTTCGTCAACTACGGCCTCGCGATCTACTCGCCGTGGCTCGACAAGCTGATCTTCCTCGCGGCGCTCGCGATGCTGGTCGGCGCGGTGTTCGTGTGGCGCCGGCGCGCGGCCAAGGACGTGCCGGCGCGCCTGTCGCGCGGCCCGTGGAATACGCTGCCATGGCTGCTCGGCTCGTTCGCGCTCGGCCTCGTGCTGTTCATGCTGGTGCCGACCGGCGCGATGTCGGGCGCGTTCGCGGTGCTCTGCGCGGTGCTGATCGGTGTCGGCGCCTTCACGATGACGGTCGGCGCCGCGAAGGGCGGCCCGATGAAGCATGCGATCGCAGGTCTCCTGCACCTGGCCTTCCACCCGCGCCAGGAGCGTTTCGCGGCCACCCGCGACTCGTTCACCGGCAACGGCACGGCCACGCCGCCGACCGCGCTGAAGCTGCCGGACATCGAGCATCAGGAGTACGGCGTCGCGAAGCCGGTCGAATTCCGCTGGAACCAGTTGCTGAGCTTCGACGCGTGCGTGCAGTGCGGCAAGTGCGAAGCCGCGTGCCCCGCGTTCGCGTCGGGCCAGCCGCTGAATCCGAAGAAGCTGATCCAGGATCTCGTGGTCGGGATGGCGGGCGGCACCGATGCGGCTTACGCGGGCAGCCCGTCGCCGGGCATTCCGGTCGGCCAGCATCGCGGCGAGCCGAACGGCCCGATCGTGTCTGGCCTGATCGAAGAGCAGACGCTGTGGTCGTGCACCACCTGCCGCGCATGCGTGCAGGAATGCCCGATGCTGATCGAACACGTCGACGCGATCGTCGACATGCGCCGCAACCGCACGCTCGTGCACGGCACGGTGCCGGGCAAGGGCCAGGAAGTGCTCGCGAACCTGCGCGAGACGGGCACGATGGGCGGCTACGACACGGCTGCGCGCTACGACTGGTCGGTCGACCTGAACGCACCCGTCGCGCAACCGGGCAAGCCGGTCGACGTGCTGTTCGTCGCGGGTGAAGGCGCGTTCGACATGCGCTACCAGCGCACGCTGCGTGCATTCGTCACGGTGCTGAACAAGGCGGGCGTCGACTATGCGGTGCTCGGCGCGACCGAGACCGACACGGGCGACGTCGCCCGCCGGCTCGGCGACGAAGCGACGTTCCAGCAGATGGCGAAGCGCCTGATCGGCACGCTCGACACGCTGTCGTACAAGCAGATCGTGACGGCCGACCCGCACGTGATGCACAGCCTGCACAACGAATACCGTGCGCTCGGGCTGCGCGTGACGGTCAAGCATCACACGACCTTCCTCGCGGAGCTGGCCGACAGCGGCAAGATCGCGCCGAAGGCCGTCGAAGCGCTGCAGGACAAGCGCACCACGTATCACGATCCGTGCTACCTCGGCCGCTACAACGGCGAGACGGAAGCGCCGCGCAAGCTGCTGAAGACGATCGGCATCCAGGTCGTCGAGATGGAGCGCAACGGCATGCGCGGCCGCTGCTGCGGCGGTGGCGGCGGGGCGCCGCTGACCGACATCCCCGGCAAGCAGCGCATTCCCGACATCCGCATCGCCGATGCCCGCACGATCGGCGCGGACGTGGTCGCGGTTGCCTGCCCGAACTGCACGGCGATGCTCGAAGGCGTCGTGGGCCCGCGCCCCGACGTGCTCGACGTGGCCGAACTCGTTGCCGCCTCGCTGGAGTGAATCGATGAACACGATCAAACGAATCGATCCGCGCCGCCCGTTCATCATCACGGCCGCCGGCCTGAAGCGCATCACGCTCGGCGAGGAAGGCAGCGCCGATGCGAACGCCGTGCACGGGATCGCGCACGGTCATGGCGCGGCGGCTGCGAAGCCGCGCCGCGCGGTGCAGGATCCGAAGCACGTGATGCTGGTGGTCGCGCACGGCGAACGTGGCGCGCTCGACGATCATTCGCGGCAGGCGATTGCCGCCGCCGCATTGCTCGCCGATGCGCAGACCGAAGTCGCGCTGCTGGCGTTCGGCGAACTGAAGGACGACGTGGCCGAACTGGGCGTCGACAAGCTGCTTGAACTCGCCGGCTTCGATCGGCGCGCGTTCGACCCTGAAAGCGAATTGCAAGCGCTGCAGGCGTGCGTGGCGGCGCTTGCGCCGAAATACGTGTTCGTGCCCGACAACGCGACGGGCGACGGCGATCTCGGCCGGCGCTACGCGGCGGCTGCCGGCGCGAGCGTCGCGACGCATGTCGTCGAGATCGACGCGAAGCATGTCGGCGCGTATGCGCACGCGGGGCGCGCGTTTGCCACCCGCGCGCTGCCCGACGTGATCCTGCTCGCGCAGAACGCGGTCGACGCGAAGTTGCCGTTCGTCGGTGCGGGCGAACGCGTGGCTGCCGACTTCATCCGCCCGGCACACGACGCCGCGCAACCGTACCGCGATCTCGGCCTCGACGAAATCGACGCGGCCCAGGTCGCGCTCGAGGAAGCCGACTTCATCGTATCGGCCGGCAACGGCGTGTCCGACATCGGCGCGTTCGAGCGGCTGGCCGGTGCGTTCGGCGCGGCGATCGGCGCAAGCCGCGTCGCGGTCGACAACGGTCACTTCACGCGCGACAAGCAGGTCGGTGCGACCGGCAAGACGGTCGAGGCGAGCGTGTACATCGCGTTCGGCATCTCGGGCGCGGTGCAGCACCTGCAGGGGATCAAGGACTGCCGCCACGTGATCGCGGTGAACCTCGACGGCAGCGCGCCGATCGCGAAGCGCGCGAACCTGACGGTGGTCGGCGACGCGCAGGGCACGATCGCCGCGCTGATCGAACAGGTGCAGGCCGCGCGCGCCGCGCGTGGCGAATCGCCGGCCGCGGTCGGCACCCGTGAACCGGAAGGAGTCGCTGCATGAACGCCCCCCGCCAGCTGCAACGCATCGCGGTGCTCGTGTCCGTCGGCCGTCATCCGGTCAGCGGCGTCGCGCGCTACAGCCGCAACGACGCGGCCGCGCTCGAAACCGGCCGCCAGCTCGCGGAGCGGCATCGCGCGAAGCTCGACGTGATCCATGCGGGCGACCCCGCCAATGCGGCGCTTGCCGAATATCTCGCGCTCGGCGCACGGGAGGTCGAGGTGCTGGCCTGCCGCGTCGGCGACGACGCCGTGCATGCGCTCGCCGCGCGTGTCGAGGACTACGACCTCGTGCTGACCGGCACGCGCGCCGAGGGCGCGTACGACACCGGCATGCTGCCGTATCGCGTCGCCGCGACGCTCGGCTATCCGCTGGTCGGTTCGGCCGTCGACGTGACGGTCGGCGGCGGCCGCGTGGCCGTCCGGCAATTTTTGCCGAAAGGGCTGCGGCGGCGCGTCGACGCGGCGCTGCCGGCCGTCGTCGCCGTCCATCCGCTCGCCAATGCCGAGCCGCGCTACGCGTATGCGCGGCTGCGCGCCGGCGCGATCCGGCCGGCGCTCGCGGCGCCCGGCGCGGACGCCGACGCGGCCGCGTGGAAGGTCGGCCCGATCGAGCGTAAACCCGTAAAGCTGGTCGCCGCCGAAAAGCGCTCCGGGCATGCCCGGATGCTGTCCGCGACGACGACCGAAAGCCGTGGCGGCAACGTCGTAAATGAAGGGAGTTCGGTCGAAAAAGCACAAGTGATCCTCGCGTATTTGCGCGAGCATCAGCTCATCGACTACTGATTTTGATGCCTGTCGGCAAGAACCCAGGGATGCAAGGAATCCGGAGCAAACGATGAAAGTATCGGCAGACATTCGTGCATTGATCGAGCGGCGCAAGGAAGGCTACAGCCTCGAGGCACCGTTCTACACGAGCGAGGACATCTTCGCGCTCGACATGGAGGCGATTTTCCGCCAGCACTGGATCCAGGTGGCGGTCGAGCCGGACATTCCGGAGCCGGGCGACTACGTGACCGTGGAACTGGGGAGCGATTCGATCCTGATCGTGCGCGACGACGACATGGCGATCCGCGCGTTCCACAACGTGTGCCGTCACCGCGGTGCGCGCCTGTGCAACGAGGACAAGGGCTCGGTCGGCAACATCGTGTGCCCGTACCACAGCTGGACCTACAACCTGACGGGCCAGCTGATGTTCGCCGAGCACATGGGCGAGAAGTTCGACCGCTGCAAGCACAGCCTGAAGTCGGTGCACGTCGAGAACCTCGCGGGCCTGATCTTCGTCTGCCTCGCCGACGAGCCGCCCGCCGACTTCGCGCAGCTGCGCGCCGAGATGGAGCCGTACCTGCTGCCGCACGATCTGCCGAACACGAAGATCGCCGCGCAGGTCGACATCATCGAGGAAGGTAACTGGAAGCTCACGATGGAGAACAACCGCGAGTGCTATCACTGCGTCGCGAACCATCCGGAGCTCACCATCTCGCTGTACGAATACGGCTTCGGCTACCAGCGCTCCGACGCGAACGCCGAAGGCATGGACGCGTTCGCGGAAACCTGCGTGCGGCGCGGCAAGGAGTGGGCCGAGATGGGCCTGCCGTCCGAAGAGATCGAGAAGCTGCTCGACGTGACGGGCTTCCGCACGCAGCGCCTGCCGCTCGATCGCCACGGCGAATCGCAGACGCTCGATGCGAAGGTCGCATCGAAGAAGCTGCTCGGCGGCTTCGACAAGGCCGACCTCGGCGGGCTGTCGTTCTGGACGCAGCCGAACTCGTGGCACCACTTCATGAGCGATCACATCGTGACGTTCTCGGTGATCCCGCTGTCGGCCGGCAAGACGCTGGTGCGCACGAAGTGGCTCGTGCACAAGGACGCGAAGGAAGGCATCGACTACGACGTGAAGAACCTCACGGCCGTGTGGAACGCGACCAACGACCAGGATCGCGCGCTCGTCGAATTCTCGCAGCGCGGCGCGACCAGCAGCGCGTACGAGCCGGGTCCGTATTCGCCGTTCACGGAAGGTCTCGTCGAAAAATTCTCGGCCTGGTACATCGGCCGGCTCGCCGAAAAAACCGGCGCGTAGTAGCCAGAAGCGGACAAGCGGAGCAAGACATGATGCGAGATGCGGCCAACTTCGAGCCGACGGACAGCCGGGTCACGCGCCCGGCGTTCTGGAACGCCCTTCCCGAGCGCTGGACGAGCGACGTCGAGGAAACGCTGGTGTGCTGCCACGTGCGGCAGGAAACGCACGACGTGAAGAGTTTCTTCTTCCGTTCGCCGCAGGGCCGCTCGTTCTCGTTCGAGCCCGGGCAGTTCCTCACGCTCGAGCTCGAGATCGACGGCGAAACGATCAACCGCTGCTACACGATCTCGTCGTCGCCCGCGCGGCCGCACACGGTGTCGATCACGGTGAAGCGCGTGCCGGGCGGCAAGGTGTCGAACTGGCTGCACGACAACCTGCAGCCGGGCGCCGCGGTGCGCGTGCTCGGCCCGGCCGGCGAATTCACGTGCGCCCGGCATCCGGCGCGCAAGTACCTGTTCCTGTCGGCCGGCTCGGGCGTCACGCCGCTGATGTCGATGAGCCGCGCGCACCATGATCTCGCCGAGGATCGCGACATCCTGTTCGTGCACAGCGCACGTACGCCGGACGACATCATCTTCGCGCGCGAGCTCGACCTGATCGCATCGAACCACACGAACTTCCGCACGTCGTTCGTCGTCGAGCGCGTCGGTGCACGCACCAACTGGCCGGGCGTCACGGGCTTCCTGACGCTGCCGCTGCTGAAGCTGATCGCACCGGATTTCATGGAGCGCGAAATCTTCACGTGCGGCCCCGCGCCGTACATGAAGGCCGTGCGCGACCTGCTCGACGAAGCCGGCTTCGATCGCAAGCAGTATCACGAGGAAAGCTTCTCGTTCGAAACGCTTGCCGAAACCGCAAGCGACGAACTGCTCGCCGATCTCGCGCCACTGGCCGACGGCGCCGACACCGGCACCGAAACGAAGCAGTACACGGTCAGCTTCGCGAAGAGCAACCGCGAGATTTCGTGCGGCTCGGAGCAGCACGTGCTGGATGCGGCGCGCCAGTCGGGTGTGCGGCTGCCGGCCTCGTGCACGCAGGGCATGTGCGGCACCTGCAAGGTGAAGCTCGTGTCGGGGCAGGTCGAAATGAAGCACAACGGCGGTATCCGCCAGCGCGAGATCGACCAGGGGATGGTGCTGCTGTGCTGCAGCAAGCCGCTGTCGGATCTCGTGATCGACAAGTAGTCGCAACCCGCCATCGGCTGTCCGGGCGCGTCGCGTCCGGACAAGCATCCGTCGGAAAACAACGATACCGCGGATTTGTGGTTGAAGAACCTAGAGAGGCAACGCGCACGGTGCGCATATCAAGGAGATCGACCATGAAGCTGTTCGGAAAACTGTTGTGGACCGGCGCACTGTCGGCCATGGTGGCGCTGAGCGCGTCCGCACTTGCCGATACGAAGCCCACGCTGAAGATCGGCTACGTCGAAGGCTGGGACGACAGCGTGGCGACGTCGAACGTCGCGGCGCGCGTGATCGAGAAGAAGCTCGGCTACGAAGTGAAGCTCGTGCCGGTCGCGGCCGGGATCATGTGGCAGGGCGTCGCGCGCGGCGATCTCGATGCGACGCTGTCCGCGTGGCTGCCGGTCACGCACGGCTCGTACTGGGATGAATACAAGGCCAAGGTCGTCGACCTCGGCGCGAATTTCCCGGATGCAAAGATCGGCCTGATCGTGCCTGCGTACGTGAAGGCGAAGAGCATCGACGACCTGAACGCGGAGAAGGGCAGCTTCGGCGGCCGGATCGTCGGCATCGATGCCGGTGCCGGCGTGATGCGCAAGACCGACGACGCGATCAAGAGCTACGGGCTGAACTACACGCTGATGCCGAGTTCGGGCAGCGCGATGACGGCCGAGCTGTCGCGTTCGGTCAATGCGAGCAAGCCGGTCATCGTGACGGGCTGGGCGCCGCACTGGATGTTCGCGAAGTGGAAGCTGCGCTTCCTCGAGGATCCGAAGAAGGTGTTCGGCGGCGCGGAGCACGTCGACAGCGTCGTGAATCCGGGGCTCGAAACGAAGGCGAAGCCGGTGGTCGCGTTCCTGAAGAAATTCCAGTGGAAGCCGGGTGAAATCGACAGCGTGATGCTGGCGATCCAGAACGGCTCGAAGCCGGAAGCGGCAGCCGATGCGTGGATCGCCGCGCACGCGGATCGTGTGAATGCGTGGACGGAAGGCGTGCAGTAAGCCGGCAGTGAATCGCCTCGATAAATAGATGAAGAGACAGTCCGGGAAGGGTCGGTAGTAATGCGAAATAATCGCACTGCGACGCGACCTTATCCCGGAATTATTTTTTTGATTCTGCAGAAAAGAGCGTAAGTTGTTACACTAGCGCCCTTGTGCGGAGTCATCACAGGAGGAATTGGATGAGTCAAGCAGGACTGCGTGCGAATCGCACCAGTGATGTTGAGGCAACCATCTCACATGATTCGCCGGGCCACACGCTGCATCGTGGCCTGACTTGGAAAGACGCTTTTTGGGTAACGAGCGGCGTGCCGGCAGGCGTGCTGTTCACGATCGGCGGCGTATGCGCGACGATCGGCCAGCCCGCGTGGGCGATCTGGATCGCCGCGATCACGATGGGGCTGGTTCAAAGCGCGACTTATGCGGAAATATCGGGGCTATTTCCCCATAAATCGGGCGGCGCGTCCGTGTATGGCGCGATCGGCTGGGTCCGTTACAGCAAGCTGATTGCCCCGGTTTCCGTGTGGTGCAACTGGCTCGCGTGGTCGCCGATGCTTGCGCTCGGCTGCGGCCTCGCGGCGAGCTATGCGCTCACGAGTCTCTTTCCCGCCGACGCGGCGGTGCTGCACTGGCAGCTCAAGGTTGCGGATCTCGGGTTCATCAAGCCCGGTCTGTCCCTGCGGATCAATGCGACGTTCATCATCGCGACGATCCTGCTTCTCATCACGTTCAAGCTTCAACACAGCGGTGCGTCGAAGGCTGCGCGTACGCAGCGCATTCTCGGCATCGCATCGCTCACGCCGCTGTTGATCGTCGGCATCGTGCCGTTCATCACGGGCGACGTGCCGATGTCGAACCTGCTCCCGCTGCTGCCGCTCGGTCACGACGCGCACGGCAATCTCACGGCCGCGACGTTCGGCTCGTGGAACGGGCAAGGGGTCACGATGGCGCTCGGTGCGATGTTCATGGCCGGCTGGGCGTCGTACGGCTTCGAGACGGCCGTCTGCTACACGCGTGAATTCCGTGACCCGCGTCGCGATACCGCCAAGGCGATCTTCTGGTCGGGCGCACTGTGCCTCGTCGTGATGACGCTCGTGCCGATGGCGTTCCAGGGCGCGCTCGGCACGCAGGCGATGCTCGATCCGTCGATCGGCGACGGCACCGGCGTCGCGGCTGCGATGGCGAAGATCGTCGGCGGCGGTGCATGGGTTGCGAATGCGGTGGTCGTGATGCTGATGCTGTCGATCCTGCTGATCGTGATGACGTCGATGATGGGCTCGTCGCGCACGCTGTACCAGGCATCGGTCGACGGCTGGCTGCCGAAGTACCTGTCGCACGTGAACGAGCACGGCTCGCCCACGCGCGCGATGTGGACCGATCTCGGCTTCAACCTCGTGTTGCTGATGATGTCGGACTACATGACGGTGCTGTCGATCTCGAACGTCTGCTACATGCTGTTCGTATTCCTGAATCTTCAGTCGGGCTGGATCCACCGGATGGATCGCGGCAACTGGGATCGGCCGTTCCGCTGTCCGACGTGGCTGCTCGTCGGCGGTGCGATCTGCGGTTACGCGAACCTGGTGTATGTCGGTGCAGGCGCGAACCTGCAGGGCGAGGGCACGCTGCGCAATGGGCTGATCGCGATGCTGCTGATCGTGCCGGTGTTCCTGTTCCGCCACTACTGGCAGGATCGCGGCCGGTTCCCCGCGCAGATGCAGCGCGACATGGAACTCGAAGTGCCGAAGCGTGCGATGTGGCTGAATCTGATGCCTTACGTTGCGCTGATTGGCGCGGGGCTCACGATCTGGTTGTCGTATTACTTTGCTTGGGTGAAGTGATGCGGTAACGCACGCGTTGCGGCGCGCGGCGGCTCCGAAAACCGCACACGGAGCGTCGCGTGGCGCATCGCGCGCAACGCGAGAACAAAAAAGGCTCGGCCGGTACCTACCCGTCGAGCCTTTCTCGTTTCTGCCGCGTGTCGAACGCGACGCCTTTTCGCTTACGAAAACACCACCGTCCGATCCCCGTTCAGGAACACGCGCCGCTCGATGAACGCCTTCACCGCGCGCGCAAGCGTCAGCGATTCGACATCACGCCCCACCGCAAGCAACTGCTCCGGCCGCAGCGCATGATCGACGCGCTCGACGACCTGCTCGATGATCGGGCCTTCGTCGAGATCGTCGGTGACAAAGTGCGCGGTCGCGCCGATCAGCTTCACGCCGCGCGCATGCGCCTGGTGATACGGCTTAGCGCCCTTGAAGCCGGGCAGGAACGAATGATGGATGTTGATCGCGCGGTTCGCGAGCTTCGCGCTCGTCTCCTGCGACAGCACCTGCATGTAGCGCGCGAGGATCACGAGTTCGGCGCCGCTCGATTCGAAGAAGTCGAGCCACTGCGCCTCCTGCTGCGCCTTCGTCTCGGCCGTGATCGGGAAGTGGCGGAACGGCAGCCCGTGCTGCGCGGCGAGCGGCTCGAAGTCGGGATGGTTCGACACGATGCCGACGATGTCCATCTTCAGCTCGCCCATCCGCCAGCGGAACAGCAGGTCCGCGAGGCAGTGCTCGAGCTTCGACACCATGATCAGCACCTTGGGCCGCGCGTTCACGTCGTGGATCGCCCACTGCATGTCGCCCTGCTCGCCACCGAGGCTGGCTGCGATCGGTGCGAATTCGTGGCGCAGCGCATCGATCTGCAGCGTTTCATCCGTCGGATGAAAGACGCAGCGCACGAAGAAGCGGTTGCTGAGATCGTCGTCGAACACGTTCAGCGCATCGACATAACAGCGATGGCGATCGAGAAAGCCGACGACGGCGGCGACCTGGCCGGCCGCGCTCGGGCACGACAGTGTCAGGACGAATTGATCGGGGCGGTGCTCGGCGGTCATGAGACTCCTCGGATGGCATGGGCGCATGGCCGTGCGGCGGCGCACGAAGGCGCCGCGCCGCACGGGTAGCGGGAGGCTCAAGTAAATCAGGACGATTTCGGGGCGGATAGAACCAACGCGCCGTGTGGCTGGTATCGGCGCGCCAGCGCGCGGGGGCGCGCTGCGCCCGTCACGCGCTCGCGCACGCGTCGAGCAGCCAGCGCCGGAACACGTGGGTCGCGTCCGGCTCGGGCCGTTGCGGCGGCCGCACCAGGAAGTAGCCGCGCGACGTGACGACCGGCGTGTCGACGGGCTTCACGAGCTGCCCCGACGCGACGAGTTCGTCGACGAGCGGCGACCAGCCGAGCGCGACGCCTTCGCCGAGCAGCGCCGCATGGATCACGAGCGCGTAGCTGTTGAAGGTCACGCCGCGCGCGGCGGCGGCCGTATCGAGGCCGTGCGCGTCGAACCAGCCGGACCACGACAGCCAGCGCTCGGGGCGCGTCGGCTGCACGTGCAGCAGCGGCAGGGCCAGCAAGTGCTCGGCCCGCGCGACGTGCGGGTGCGCGTCGCGGAACGCGGGCGAGCAGACGGGCGTGACCGATTCCGGAAAGAGCCGTGCGGCGGTGCACGACGGCCAGTGGCCGTCGCCGAACAGGATCGCGATGTCGCCATGGTCGCGCTGCGCGTCGTAATCCTGTGACGTGACGACGCGCACGTCGACATCCGGCATCACGCGCTTCAGCCCGGCCAGGCGCGGCATCAGCCAGTAGGTCGCGAAGCCGAAGTCGGTAACGATCGTGAGCGCACCGTGCTCGCGGCGCGCACGCAGGGTCGCGGTCGCGCCGCGCAGCGTGTCGAGGCTCATCCGCACGGCTTCGTACAGGCACTCGCCGTCGGCCGTCAGCGTGACGCCGCGCGGGCTGCGCTCGAACAGCGGCACGCCCAGTTCGGCTTCGAGCTGGAACACCTGCTGGCTCACGGCCGGCTGGGTGGAGCCGAGCTCGCGCGCGGCGGCCGTGAAGCTCGCGAGCCGGGCGGCCGATTCGAACGCGCGCAGCGCCTGCATCGACGGTAACGGTTCGGATTTCGACATAAGTCTCTCTAATGGCCCCATAAGGGCCGGACACCTACCCGCGCGAATTCGGGTAGGGGATAGTGCTTCGGACGGTGCGGTACCTGCGCTTCGCGGCCTGCTTCAAAGCCCGCTTCTAAGCCTGCTTCACGGGCACCGCGCCACGCATTCCGCGATTCTAGCCAGCGCGGCCCGCCCGTGCGGCACTTTCGCCGAGCTGCTTCCGTCATGCCGGACGTCCCGCTGCGCGAGCGGCGCGCCGCTCCATTCGAACACCGTTTTCCCCACGACAGCCGATGACGAACCCGACTCCCAACATCCTGATCCTGATGGCCGACCAGCTCACGCCGTTCGCGCTGCCGGCCTACGGCAATCGCGTCGCGCGCACGCCGACGCTGGACCGACTCGCCGCGCAAGGCGTGGTGTTCGACGCCGCGTACTGCGCGAGCCCGCTGTGCGCGCCGTCGCGTTTCTCGCTGCTGACGGGCAAGCTGCCGTCGGGGATCGGCGCCTACGATAACGCCGCCGAATTGCCGGCGCAAACGCTGACCTTTGCGCACTACCTGCGCGCGGGCGGCTACCGGACGATGCTGTCCGGCAAGATGCATTTCTGCGGGCCCGACCAGCTGCACGGCTTCGAGGAGCGCCTCACGACCGACATCTATCCGGCCGATTTCGGCTGGGTGCCCGACTGGGACAGCCCGACCGAGCGGCCGAGCTGGTATCACAACATGAGTTCGGTGCTGGAGGCCGGCCCGTGCGTGCGCACGAACCAGCTCGATTTCGACGACGAAGTCACGTTCGCGGCGAAGCAGAAGCTGTACGACGTCGCGCGCGAGCGCGCGGCCGGGCACGATGCGCGGCCGTTCTGCATGGTCGTGTCGCTGACCCATCCGCACGACCCGTATGCGATTACGCGCGACTACTGGGATCTGTACAGCGACGATGAAATCGACATGCCGGCCGTGCGGCTCGATGCAGCGGAAAGCGATCCGCATTCGCAGCGGCTGCGCTTCGTCTGCGAGAACGACCGCACGCCGCCCACCGATGCGCAGATCCGCGCCGCGCGCCGCGCTTACTACGGCGCGACATCCTATGTCGACACGCAGTTCGGCAGCGTGCTGACCGCGCTCGAACAGTGCGGATTCGCCGACGATACGATCGTGATCGTCACGTCCGACCACGGCGACATGCTTGGCGAACGCGGGCTCTGGTACAAGATGACGTTCTTCGAAGGCGGCTGCCGCGTGCCGCTGATCGTGCATGCGCCGGGCCGTTTCGACGCCGCGCGCGTGCGCGGGCCCGTGTCGCACGTCGACCTGCTGCCGACGCTCGTCGACCTCGCCGGCGTCGCGCCGGCCGGCGGCTGGCCCGATCCGGTCGACGGCGCGAGCCTCGTGCCGCACCTGCACGGCACGCCGACGCACGACGTCGCGCTCGGCGAATACCTGGCGGAAGGCGCGGTCGCACCGGTCGTGATGATCCGCAGCGGCGACTGGAAGTACGTGCATTGCCCGCTCGATCCCGACCAGCTATACAACCTGTCGGACGATCCGCGCGAGCTGACGAACCTGGCCGGCGCGCCGGAAGCGGCCGACGTGCTCGCCGCGTTCCGCGCGCAAGCCGCGCGGCGCTGGAACCTGCCGGAGCTGGACCGTCAGGTGCGCGCGAGCCAGCGGCGCCGGCGCTTCCATTACGCGGCCACGACGCAGGGCCGCATCCAGGCGTGGGACTGGCAGCCGTTCACCGACGCGAGCCAGCGCTACATGCGCAATCACATCGAACTCGACACGCTCGAGGCAATGGCGCGGTTTCCGCGAGTCGGGCGCTGAGCGTACCGCATCGCGATCATTGAAGAACGACGGAGGAAGCGAACCATGAAACGGCAACGCAATGCAGCAATCCGAAGGATCGGCGCGGCGCTCGCCGCCGCCGCGTGCCTGATGACGACGCAAGCCGCGCATGCGGCCGACCCGCAGACTTGCAGCGACGTGAAGATGGCGGCGCCCGGCTGGACCGACATCGACGCGACGAACGCGATGGCGGGCGTCGTGCTGAAGGCGCTCGGCTATCGGCAGGACGTGGCGAACCTGTCGGTGCCGATCACGTACCAGGGGCTCAAGAAAGGGCAGGTCGACGTGTTCCTCGGCAACTGGATGCCCGCGCAGGCGCCGCTCGTGAAGCCGTTCGTCGACGAGAAATCGATCGACGTGCTGCACGCGAACCTGAGCGGCGCGAAGTTCACGCTCGCGGTGCCCGATTACGTGGCGGCCGCCGGCGTGCATACGTTCGCCGATCTCGCGCGCTATGCGGACCGCTTCGGCGGCAAGATCTACGGGATCGAGCCCGGCGCGCCCGCGAACCAGAACATCAAGCGGATGCTGTCCGACCACGTGCTCGGGTCCGCGAACTGGTCGCTCGTCGAATCGAGCGAGACGGGCATGCTGACGCAGGTCGAGCGCGCGGTGCGCGACAAGCGCTGGATCGTGTTTCTCGCGTGGGAGCCGCATCTGATGAACACGAAGTTCCATCTGACGTATCTGTCGGGCGGCGATGCGTATTTCGGTCCGAACTACGGCGGCGCGACGGTCAACACGGTCACGCGTGCCGGGTTCGCCGGCCAGTGCACGAACCTCGCGCGGCTGTTCCGGCAGATGACGTTCTCCGTCGACGTCGAGAACCGGATGATCGCCGACATGCTCGACCACAAGACGTCGCCCGCGCTCGCGGCGCAGCATGCGCTGAAGGCCGAGCCCGCGCTGGTCGCCGGCTGGCTCGACGGCGTGACGACGGCGGCCGGCGCCCCGGGCCTGCCGGCCGTGCGCGCCGCCCTCGACGGGCGCTGATTCCCTCCCTCCGGGCGGCCGGTTTTGACCGTGCCGCCTGTCTACGTATTTTCCCGATCCGTCGCATCGTGACCATTTGGTGTCGCCTTCAGACGGGTGACCGGAAATATGGGTTTGTATTTTTCGCCAATGGCTGCGTTATTGCGGAAAACGAAATGCCGAAGCCAGCGGGGCGGTCTGAATTGGAATCCACCGGCGCATCGCGGCACGCGCCGGGACGAGATTCTATCCATCGAACGGTTCAGGGAGGGTGGTCGACAATGAAGCAAAAGAAAGTTGCCGTAGCCGCCGCGCTTGCATGCGCGGCCTGTATTCCCGCCATTGGGCATGCGCAAAGCAGCGTGACGCTGTACGGGATTCTCGACGCGGGCATCACGTACGTGAACAACACGGGCGGTTCGCACGTGGTCAAGTTCGACGACGGCGTCGCCTACGGAAACCGCTTCGGCCTCAAGGGCACCGAAGACCTGGGCGGCGGCCTGAAGGCCGTGTTCACGCTCGAGAGCGGCTTCCACCTCGGCAACGGGCAACTCGGTTTCGGCGGCGCGGAATTCGGCCGCCAGGCGTATGTCGGCCTGCAGAACGACTGGGGCACGCTGTCGTTCGGTAACCAGCTCGACATCACGAACGAGCTCGTATCGATCTACAACATCTCCGCGTGGGGCAGCGGCTATGCGATCCACCAGGGCGACTTCGACCGCTTCAACGGCGACCGCCTGCCGAACTCGGTGAAGTTCCTGTCGAACGATCTCAGCGGCTTCAAGTTCGGCGCGATGTACTCGTTCGGCAACGTCGCGGGCAACTTCCATCGCAACAGCGCGTGGAGCGCGGGCGCGAGCTTCACGAAGGGCGATTTCTCGATCGGCGCCGCGTACACGCGCCTGAACAACCCGAACGGCATCTATGCGTTCGACCCGTACGCGATGATCGGCACGCACACGTTCCTCGGCCAGCAGACCGTCACCGTCGATCCGGCGACCGGCGCACGCACCGACCTGTTCGCGAACACCGCGATGGACGTCGACAGCCAGGGCACGTTCGGCGTCGGCACCAGCTACACGATCGGCAAGCTGACGCTCGACGCCAACTACTCGTACACGACGATCAAGGGCTTCGGCCAGTCGTCGCACATGCAGGTGTACGAAGGCGGCGGCCTGTACCAGTTCACGCCGGCGCTGAGCCTCATCGCGGGCTACCAGCACACGCGCTTCGAAGGCCACCACTGGAACCAGGGCACGGCCGGCCTGCACTACCTGCTGTCGAAGTGCACCGACATCTACATCTCCGGCGATTACCTGCGCGCGTCGCAAGGCGTCGATGCGGTGGTCGGCTACAGCTTCACGCCGTCGACGACGCAGACGCAAGCCGACGTGCGGATCGGGATGCGGCATTCGTTCTGAGCGGGATGGGGTGGGGCAGCGACGTCTTCAGCGAGCGGTCTCTCTTTGGCGCGAACCTCGGTTCGCGCTTTTTTTGCCGGGCGTGACCGGGCACGAAAGCCGTCCGGCCCGTGCCGTCAGCGTGGCCACCGCCCGGGGAACAGCGGTCGGATGGTATTGACCATTGCCGTCTATAGGCGCTAGCATCGTCCACATGCTGAATCGCGCCCTTTCCCTCTCCTCGTTCATCCGTGCATGTTGTCAGAACATGCCAGGGGGAAGTTGCGTTTAGCGCATTCGCTAAACATTCAAGCAATCGCCTTCCGGCCGCCTGTGATGCAAGACAGGCGGCCTTTTTGTTTTTGGGCCCACCCCTTCGGGACGGAGAAACTCGATGCCGCTTGCGCTGTATGACACCTGGTCGCGTACCGTGCGCCCCTTCACGCCTATCCGGGCCGGGCAGGTCGGCATGTATTGCTGCGGCCCGACGGTTTACGACGACGCCCACATCGGCAACCTGAGAACCTACGTGTTCGAGGATCTCCTGCGCCGTGTACTGGCGCGCAACGGCTACGCGGTCCGACACGTCGTCAATATCACCGACGTCGGCCACCTGACGTCGGATGCGGACGAAGGCGAAGACAAGATGGAGAAGGGCAGCCGTCGGACCGGCGAATCGGCATGGGCCATCGCGCGGCGCTACACCGAGGCGTTCGTGCGCGACTGGCGCGCGCTCAACCTGCTCGAGCCGACGGTGTGGTGCCGCGCCACCGATCACATCGCCGAACAGATCGCGTTCATCGAGACGCTCGACCGGGGCGGCTACGTCTATCGGACGGACGACGGCCTTTACTTCGACACCAGTCGGCAGGACGACTACGGGTATCTCGCGCGGCTGGACCGCGCGGGGTTGCAGGCGGGCAAGCGGGTGGCGCTGGGCGGGAAGCGGAGCATCACGGATTTCGCGTTGTGGAAGTTCAGCCCGGCCGACGTCAAGCGGCAAATGGAATGGGACAGCCCGTGGGGGCGCGGCTTTCCGGGTTGGCATATCGAATGCTCGGCGATGTCGGCGAAGTATCTCGGGACGTTGTTCGATATCCATTGCGGCGGCGAGGATCATATCGCCGTGCATCACAGCAACGAGATCGCGCAGACGCGGGCGGCCCACGGCACGCAGCTCGCGAACTACTGGATGCACGGGCACTTCCTGACGCTCGACGCCGATACGAAGATGTCGAAGTCGAGCGGCGATTTCGTTCGTCTGCAGACCTTGCAGACCCGCGGTGTCGATCCGCTCGCGTACCGCTACCTGTGCCTGACGGCCCACTATCGAAGCAAGCTCCATTTCACCTGGGCGTCGCTCGACGCGGCGCACACCGCGCTGAATCGGCTCAGGCACCTCCATGCCGGCTGGCCGGACGGCGGGCGCGTCGACGCGGATTTCGCCGCGCGATTCGATGCCGAAGTGAACGAGGACCTGAATCTGCCGAGGGCGCTCGCGGCGCTGTGGGACCTGGTCAGGAGCAACCTGCCGCCGGCCACCCTGAAAGCGACCGTCGACAGCTTCGATGCCGTGCTGGGTCTCGGGTTGCGCGAATGGCGGCCGGTTGCGTTCGACGTTCCGGAACATGTCCGCGGGTTGCTCTGTGAGCGTGAGCGCGCGAGGGCGGACAAGGACTGGGCGCAGGCCGACCGGATCCGGGCAGCGTTGAGCGCCGAGGGCTGGAGAGTCGAGGACACGCCGGAAGGGCAACGCGTGTTCGGCTTCGCGACGGATTCGAGCGATACAGGCGGCCCGCCGCAGTAAAGCGCGCGGGCCGCCTGTATCGAAAGATCCTGTAGCCAGGCATCCACCCGGCGGCCGCGCTCGACATGGCCACTGGAATCGTCGGCACTCACGCCTGCGGCCGGTTTTCCGCGGTTGGCATATCATCGCGCTTTGGCCGCGTCGGCACCGTTGTCGCGCGCACGCGTCGGCGTGCGCCGTCGTTTCTCGAACGGTACCGGCGCGCAGCGCCGCCTGCCGAGACCTCGATGACCGACTCCGTGCCCGACCCTAGTCCTTTATCCCCGTTACCCGCCAACCTGTTCCGCCATGTCCCGTTCCAGCGTTTCTGGGGCACGCGCGTCATGTCTTCCCTGGCGTTCCAGATCCTGTCGGTTGCCATCGGCTGGTACGTCTACGCGCTCACGCACAGTGCATTCGCGCTGGGCCTCGTCGGTCTCGCGCAGTTCGTGCCGATGTTCGCGCTGACGCTCGTCGTCGGGCAGGTGGCCGACCGCTACGATCGCCGGCGCATCGCGACGATCTGCCAGGGCGTCGAGGCGCTGGCCGCCGGCGTGTTTCTGCTCGGCGCCACGCAAGGGTGGCTGGCCGCACCGGCCGTCTACGCGCTCGCGGCGATCGTCGGCACGGCCCGCGCGTTCGAGTCGCCGTCGGTGTCGTCGCTGCTGCCGGCCGTCGTGCCGCGCACTGACCTGCCGCGCGCAACCGCGCTGTCGACATCGGCGAACCAGGCCGCGCAGATCCTCGGGCCCGCATTCGGCGGCCTGCTGTATGGCGTGGGCGCGCCCGCGGCGTTCGGCACGAGCGTCGTCGCCTTCGCGATCGCGGCGGTCCTGAGCGGCACGATTCCGCTGCGCAGTGCGCCGCCCGCCCGCGAGCCGGTCACGCTGCGCTCGGTGTTTTCGGGGATCGCGTTCATCCGGCGCGAGCCGGCGATTCTCGGCGCGCTGTCGCTCGACCTGTTCGCGGTGCTGTTCGGTGGCGCAACCGCGCTGCTGCCGATCTACGCGCGCGACATCCTGCAGGTCGGCCCGTGGGGGCTCGGTGCGCTGCGCGCGGCGCCCGCGGTCGGCGCGCTCGCGGGCACGCTGTGGCTCACGCGGTTCCCGCTGAAGGGGCGGCCGGGCCGCGCGATGTTCGGCGGCGTGATCGCATTCGGCATCGCGACGATCGTGTTCGGGTTGTCGCGGCACTTCGCGCTGTCGCTCGTGGCGCTGGCCGCGCTCGGCGCGTCGGACGTCGTCAGCGTCGTCGTGCGGCTGTCGCTCGTGCAACTGCGCACGCCCGACGACATGCTCGGGCGCGTGAGCGCGGTCAATTCGCTGTTCATCGGTACGTCGAACCAGCTCGGCGAATTCGAGTCGGGCGTGACGGCCGCATGGTGGGGCGCGCCCGCGGCGATCGTCGTGGGCGGCGCCGCGACGATTGCGGTCGCGCTCACGTGGATGCGGTTGTTTCCCCAGCTCACGAACATGAAGTCGCTCGAGCGCGATGCGTGACGTGGGGTGCATCACGCGTCCTGCGTCACGCATACGGTCGCGTCGAAGCAATCAGAAGATCCGGTGACCGAGCCACCATCCGCCGGCTGCGAACAACGCGGCCGCAGGCAGCGTCAGCACCCATGCCCACACGATGTTGCCGGCCACGCCCCAGCGCACGGCCGACAGCTTCTGCGTCGCGCCGACACCGACGATCGCGCCGGTGATCGTATGCGTGGTCGACACCGGAATGCCGAGGAACGACGCAAGGAACAGCGTCATCGCCCCACCCGTTTCCGCACAGAAACCGCCGACCGGCTTGAGTTTCGTGATCTTCTGGCCCATCGTGCGCACGATGCGCCAGCCGCCGAACAGCGTGCCGAGGCCCATCGACAGGTAGCACGCGCCGATTACCCACGCCGGCGGCGCATCGGCGGTCGCCGACGCATAGCCCGACGCGATCAGCAGCATCCAGATGATGCCGATGGTCTTCTGCGCGTCGTTGCCCCCGTGGCCAAGGCTGTACAGCCCGGCCGACAGCAGCTGCAACCGGCGGAAGCGCCGGTCGACCTTGCTGGGCGCGGTACGGAAATACAGCCACGACACGCCGAGCATGAACAGCGAGCCGAGGATGAAGCCGAGCAGCGGCGAGATGAAGATGAACGCGATCGTCTTCAGCAGCCCGTCGATGTTCAGCGAGCTCCAGCCCGACTTGGCGAGCGCCGCGCCGACGAGGCCACCGATCAGCGCGTGCGACGAGCTCGACGGGATCCCGTAGTACCACGTGATCACGTTCCAGCCGATCGCACCGACCAGCGCGCCGAAGATGACGTAGTGGTCGACGATCTCGGGGTCGATCGTGCCTTTACCGACGGTCTGGGCGACTTTCAGGTGGAAGATGAAGTACGCGATCACGTTGAACGCGGCCGCGAACACGACGGCCTGCTGGGGCTTCAGCACCCCGGTCGACACGACGGTGGCGATCGAATTCGCCGCGTCGTGAAAGCCGTTCATGAAGTCGAATACGAGCGCGACGAGCACGAGTGCCGCGACCATCCAGAGGGCGAGTTGTATCGAATGCATCTTGTTGATTCGCTCAGGCGTTTTCCAGCACGATGCCTTCGACGATGTTCGCGACATCCTCGAATTTGTCGGTGATCCGTTCGAGCAGGTCGTAGACGCCCTTCAGCTTGATGAGCGTCTTCACGTCGATGTCGTCGCGAAAGAGTTTCGAGATCGCCGATCGCAGCACGCGGTCGGCGCGGGTCTCGAGCGCGTCGATCTCTTCGCATGCCTTGAGGATCTGCGCCGACTCTTTCATGTCGGACAGCAGGTTGACCGCGATCTGCGTCTGCAGCGCCGACTGCACGACGATGTCCGCGAGTTCGCTGGCCTCCTCGGTGACCGACTTCAGGTCGTAGACCACGACGGTGGTCGCGACGTCCTCCATCAGGTCGAGGATGTCGTCCATCGTCGTGACGAGCTTGTGGATCTCGTCGCGATCGAGCGGTGTGATGAACGTCTTGTGCAGCAGGTCGATCGCATCGTGTGCGAGCTTGTCGCCGGTTCGTTCGGTGGTCTGGACGTTGGCCATGGCCAGCTCGGCATCGTCGAGATTGTCGAGGAGCATCTGAACCTCGCACGCGGCGAGGACGATGTGCTGCGCATGCGTGTCGAACAGGTCGAAGAAGCGGTTTTCGACGGGGAGGAAGCGTCCAAGCATGGATTCTCCGGGGAAAAGGTGAGCGGGATGACGCGGGTCAGGCCGCGCACGGGCGGTACAGCGCGCGGTTGCCGAACGCGACGTGCCGGCCTTCGGCGAGTGCGCGCAAGTCCAGCGGCCGCTGGTTGACGATCGTGCTGGCGTGCCCGGCCGACAGGTCCGGGTTGACGAAGTACATCAGCGACTTGCGCGGTGTGCGGGTGCGAGTGCGCGGGCGTTCGACGGCGTGCTGCATCGCCGGCACTTCGCCGTCGGTGAGCGCCTCGAGCAGTGAGCCGGCCAGCACGATCATTTCGTCGGGCCGCGGCAGCGCGGAAAGCGGCGACGAGTCGGGGAGCAGGATCAGGCCGGGTGCGGTCGGCCGGATGAACGACAGCAGGTGGCCGTCCTCGTGCGGATCCTGCAGGTACGCGCGGTCGTGGCTGCCGTGATGCTGCTCGTATGCGCAGAACT
This sequence comes from Burkholderia sp. AU33803, assembly GCF_002223095.1. Lineage (NCBI taxonomy): Bacteria > Pseudomonadati > Pseudomonadota > Betaproteobacteria > Burkholderiales > Burkholderiaceae > Burkholderia > Burkholderia sp. AU33803. Next base: position 2,446,984 of record NZ_NKFJ01000006.1, on the reverse strand, counting down.
GCAGGTAGGAGCTGTGCCTGACCGGCGGCTGCGGCGTACCGCCGAGGTTGTCGCATACCGCATCGAGCAGGTCCTGCGCGATCGTGTGGATACAGGCTTCGTAGGCGGCCATCTCGCGGTAGAACGCGGATTTGGCCAGCGCAAAGCCGTGATGCGCGTCGCGCCGCGCAACCCAGTAGCAGAACCGGTCGCACAGATCGGGGCGCTCGGGCGTATGCGAGTATTCGAGCCCGAACGGCAGGAAGCCGTCGGTCTGGTCGGGAAACGAGAACGCGTGCTTTTGCTTGCGATCCAGCTGGTCATAGGCGGCCGCGAGGCGGTCGAAATGCATGAGCAGTGCGCACGGCATCTTGAAGTAGACGTAGCTGTCGCGGATCAGCCGGCTGGCATAGAGTTTCATACGGTTGTGCATGGTGTTCTCCCGGTACATCGGACATGGCGTGGCGCCGAACGCGGGCATTGCCGCGTGACAGGCGCATGAGAAGGCGGGGCGTGGCGGCGCGACCCGGTCGGCGTCATCGCGGCGTGCGTGACGAAGCCGCCGTGGATCGACGTAAATGACCGGTGGGGTGGCGACGCGGGAGAGCGTCCGGGCGGCCGTCGTGTGCGAACCGGTGCGGCCGGTTCGGCTGAGCGGAGAGATCGAGTCGTTTCATGCGTGCTCCAGGCGCCGGACTGCACACGGCGGGAGCGTCATGACGTCAACGACGGACGAGCGCTTCCCGCCGCGCCGCGTCGGGCGCGATCGGCTGATAAGTGGCTGGGAGTCGGGGGTTCGCCGGCAGGGCGTGCGAACGCGTGCCGGCGCAGCTTAATCGGCTAGGGTCGTCGTCCATTTCGAACTCCTGTCTATTGACGCAACGCGTGCGTGAACCTGGGCCATGCACGCGCGGGCATGCGGCCGGACACACGCACGCGACGCGGGTCACGTACGGATGCCGCTCGCGTGTCGAGCGGCGACTGAATTGTCGAGTACGGGAATTTCGGATCGACGGCAGGCCGATCCTGAAAGACGCCGCATCCTGCTATCCCGGGATGCGGCAGAAGACAAGGCTCTGCGAAGCTTCCTCAGGCGGCAGTCAGGTTGGTGCAGGACCAACTACAACTCGCATCGGTAGGCACAGAAGCCTCCATGAATGAAAACGAGTGCGATGGTAAGAGGGAACCGCGCGGCGCGTCAATCGAAAACTTCGCGTGGTTTTCGCGCGGGGTTCGCCTGCCCGTGGCTTCGGCGCGGGCGGGCAGCGTTGCTGATGCACCGGGCCGATTTCGGCATATCGGGCAAGGCCCGTCGGGCCGTGACGGTGGCGCGGTTTTCGTGCTGCGCGCCGGCGCCAGCGCCGGGCCTCACGCGGGTTCGACGATGACGGCCGTGCCGTAGCAAATCACTTCGGTCACACCCGAACCGATCTCGGTCGAGTCGTAGCGCATCGCGACGATCGCATTCGCGCCGAGCTTGCGCGCATCGGCGAGCATCTTGTCGAACGCATGCTCGCGCGCCTTCTCGCAGAGCGACGTATAGAGCGTGATGTTGCCGCCGAAGATCGTCTGCAGCGACGCACCGAACGAGCCGACGATCGAGCGCGAGCGCACGATGATGCCTTGCGCGACGCCGAGCGAGCGAACGGTCGTGTGGCCGGGCAGGTCGAACGCGGTCGTCACGCGAGCGGGCGAAAGATCGTCGAGGGAGCGGGGGGTATCGGTCATGACGGGACGTGGGTAGCGGAGTGGTCGAACGACGATTCTATCCGGACGCGGGCGCGAAGCCGGCAGCGAGACCTGAGCGATATCGCGATGCCGCAGGTTGTCCGATCACGAGGCGGCATTCTTTAACAAATGTATCGGCGAATGCCGGCAGCGGTCATTGCAGCCGCGATGAGCGTGCGTCGTTACCGGATCCTGGCCGCGCGGGTTCGAACGAAGTCGCCGGGAAGGAAGCGCGCGCATGCGCCACCGTCCCGGCCGCACGCCGTCAGGGCTTCACGGACGTCCCGCCATCGCCACCGAGATCGACCGCGTAGGCCAGCGCCAGCTTGCCGAACTTCAGCGCATGATTCGCCTGCCGATCCGAATTTTCCAGCGTGTCGTTCACGGTATGGATATACGGGCTGTCGTTCTGGTCGGCTTCGAACGGGAACGACGCCGGGTACCCTTGCGCATTCCACGACGCATGATCCGAGCATGCATACCCGCACTGCGACGTGCCGATCGCGAGTTCCGGCAGGTAGGTCTTCGCCAGGTTCGTCAGGTAGGTGTTCTGCGACGCGTTCGTGTAGTCGGTGATCAGATAGATATCTTTCGGGTCGCCCTTGTAGTTCGTCATGTCGAGCTGCAGCACGCCGACCACGTTCGCATTCTGCGCGCGGAACTGCTTCGCGATCGCTTTCGAGCCGAGCAGCCCGGCTTCCTCGGCTGCATACCCGACGAACTTGATCGTGCGCTTCGGCTTGTAGTGGTTCGCCAGCAGCACGCGCAGTGCCTCGGTGAGGCTGGCGATGCCCGATGCGTCGTCGTCCGCGCCAGGCGAGCGCGTGTTCTCCGTCGTGCGGCCGACCGTCGAATCGAGGTGGCCGCCCAGCACGACGGTACCCGCGGCCGGATCGCTGCCGCGAATCGTCAGGATTACGGATTTCTGCGGAAAGCCGGTGTGCGCGAACTGTTCGACGGTGATGTCGGCGCGCGAGCCCGCCAGCTGCTTCCACTGCAGCGCGAGCCAGTCCGATGCGGCGACGCCGTGCGACGTCGTGTAGTAGCGGTTCGTGAAGCCGGACAGCGACGTGATCGTGCCGACGATGTTGCTGGCCTGCAGCTGCTGGATCCACGTGCCGATCTGCGGCGCGTTCGATACCTTGTACACGGCGGCGGCCTGTTTCGCGAGCGTCGGCGGCAACGGCTGCAGTGCCTGGCGCGCGTCGTCGAACGAGTCGTGCACGATATAGCCGGGCCCGTGGCCGCGCGTGTGGTGGACGGCATGGGCCAGCTCGCCGAGCCGTGAATCGTCGATTTCGACGACGTGAACGACTTCGCGGCGCGCGGCGCCGTCGGCCGTCTTGCCCGCGTCGAGGGTCGTGCTGTACCGCGCGGTGGCGCCGGCGTCGATGCGTTGCAACTGGCGGAACGCCGCGTCGCCGAGTGTGATCCACACCGGCGTCGCATGCGCGGCGGCGGTCAGCAGCATGCCGCCCAGCGCGGCGCTCAGGCGGGTCAGTTTCAGAGTAGGCATGTTCGATCTCGTGAGGATGGCGATGTCGAGGAAGGGGGCGCGCCGCAGGTCGTGCGACACGCCCACGCCTGCTGCGGAATTACGACTTCTTCGGTACGGTCACGCCGTACGTGCAACTCTGGTTGTACGCATTGCCGATCGCGGTGAGCTGCGCGCTGCTGTAGCCGAGCGCGGACGCTGCCGTCAGCACGGCCTGCGCGGCAGCCTTCTGGTTGGTCGAGCTGTTGGTCATCGACAACCCTTTCAGGAACGCCTTGTCCATCGCCTGCGCACCGATCGCGTCGCGCGCAACGAGGTTGCACGACGCCCAGTACTGGCCGGCCGTATGGATCTCCGCGCCGCGTGCCTGCGCGTAGGTGCGCCCGACGTTCCAGTTGGTCACGCGGCCGCCCCAGAACTCGTTGTGGCCGTCCCAGTTGTAGACCCAGTGGTATTGCGCATCCGACGGGCTCCACTGGTTGAAGTCGCGGCTGTACGCGGCGGCGAGATAGTCGCCGGTGCCTTCCGACAGGCCTTCCTGTTGCGACAGGCCGCCGTTCGTCACCCAGTCGTGGATGCCATGGCCGAGCTCGTGGATCACGACGTCCGCGTCCTCGGCATCGTCGACGCCGCCTTGCCCGAAGGTCAGCCGGCCGCTGCTCGACGAGTACGACGAATTGTCGTCGCCCGATTCGCCGTGCGGGTCGTACTGCACGCCGCCCGTGTACTGGTACGGCAACGCCTTGATGCCGAGCGTCTGGTTCACGTAACGCAGGAACGTGTCGATGTGGTAGTACGCGTTCACGGCCTCGAAGTACAGGTTGCCGCGCGTGAACTCGAACGCGGGCGTCGTCTGCACGGGGCACGCCTTGTCGAGCGGCGCATCGAAATCCACGCATACCGCATACGGGCCCGACAGCGAATAGCGCCCGCCCGACTGCGCGAGATCCTTCAGCGCGACGCGCACGCGTGCGGCGGTGAGCTGCGACGAATCGGCGTCGTTGTTGTCCTTGAATCCCGTGCTGCCGTAGCTGCTCCTGGTCGGCGACAGCGGGTCGGGCCGGAACACGAAGCCCGTGCCGTCGGTCGCGTAGAACGCCTTGTCCTCGGCGCGCAGCACGTCGCCGCTGCCCGAGTCGATCAGCAGCTCCCAGTCGCCTTTCGGGCCGTCGTTCGGGCGGCCGCGCACTTTCCACGCGGTATGCGTGCCGGTCTTGTCGACGAACGCGACGAGCTGCGCATCGAGGTTCGAGAAGCCGCTCACGCCGAGATACGCGCGGGCGCGGTCGAGCGCCTGCTGCTGGTCGACGGCCTGCGCCTTGCGCGACGTCGCGACCACGCCGTTGATCGTGTTGCTCGCGACGTACAGGATGCGGCCGTCCTTCGCGACCGTCACCGCGATGTCGCTGCCGTACACGGGCAAACCGGCCGCCTGCTGCTGCAGGCGCACGACGGTGAAGTCGGCGTCGGTGCGCTCCGACGTGACGACGAGGCTCGCGAGCGCGGTCGCGTCGAGCCCGAGCTGCGCGGCTTGCGACGCGACGAAGTCGCGCGCGGTGGCGGCGGGCGTCGTGGCGGTTTTCTTCGCGCGATACGCGGGGTTGTACAGCGTGACCGCGACGCCGTCCGCGCGGAACTGCCCGGCGGCCGTATCGGCCTTGGCGGCCGGCGGCGCGACGCCGCGCGTCAGGCTTTCGCGCAGGCTCGTTGCTTGCGGGTTCGACACTTTCGTATCGGCCGCGGTGCCGCCGACGATGCCGAAACCGAGCGCGAGACCCAGGGCGAGCGGCAGTGCTTTGCGTGATGTCTGCATACGTGATCCTCATCTCAACGGTGGGATACGCCCGCGCGTTCGTGGCGCGCAGGCACGACACGGCCCGCGCGCCGGCGCGATGGCGCCGGAGCGGCGAAGCGGTGTTGGGAGCGTCGACTGACTAAGGAACCCTAAATGTCAGGTCGAAAAGAAACAGGCAGGCGAAGCGGGGGAGAAGCGGGAGAAGAAGCGAACGGCAGGCAGGTGCGGCGACGGCGAAGCGAGCATCGTCATGTCATACCCCTCGGATCGGATCGATATCGGTGGCAGCCCGCATGGCGCGTCGCACGTCGCGATGCGGCATGCATGTCGTTAGGCTGCCTATCTAACTTTTTTTGGTATGTTACAGAATATTTTCAACGACATTCCAATTTATTTTCGACGACCGATTCGGTTCGTCGATCAATCGCCGGCATTGTTCAGCAAGCGGCGGGAATCGCTGCTGGAACGCGCAATTCCGCGCCGGATTGTGCGTGAAACCGGCGACGATCAGCGCGTCGCGCGCCGGTCGTTGCGCGGGCTCAGCCCGAATCGCGTGCGATACGTGCGCGAGAAATGCGACGGCGATTCGAACCCGCACGCGACGCAAACCGACGTGATGCTCATGTCCGTCTGCTGCAGCAGTTCACGTGCGCGATCGAGGCGCAGGTTCAGGTAGAAATGGGTTGGCGTGTCGTTCAGCGTCGCGCTGAACAGCCGTTCGAGCTGGCGGCGCGTGATCGACACCTCCTGCGCCAGCGCATCGGAGCCGAGCGGGTTTTCCATGTGCCGCTGCATCGTGCCGATCACCTGGATCAGCTTGCGGTTGTGCACGCCGTAGCGTGCGGCGATCTCGAGCCGCTGGCTGTCGGAGCGCTGCCGGATCCGGCTGACGACGAACTGCTCGGAGATCGCCGCCGCGAGATCGGCACCGTGCCGCCGCCCGATCAGGTCGAGCATCATGTCGATCGACGCGGTGCCGCCCGCGCACGTGATGCGCCGGTCGTCGATCTCGAACAGTTCCTGCGTCGCGTTCAGGCCAGGGTAGCGTTCGCGGAACGCGGCCAGTGCTTCCCAGTGCAGCGTGAGCGGCTGCGACGCGTCGAACAGCCCGGCTTCCGCGAGCACGAAACTGCCCGTGTCGATGCCGCCGAGCGTAGCACCATGACGGTGCTGGCGGCGCAGCCAGTCGCCGATCGCGCGGGTGTAGCACACGAGCGGATCGAAACCGGCGACGACGAACACCGTCTCGACCTTGTCGACCTCCGCGCACGCGGCCTCGGCGGCGACCGGAATGCCGTTGCTCGCGGCGACGGGCGCGCCGTCGGCGCTGATCACGTGCCAGCGATAGAGCTCGGTGCGAAAACGGTTCGCGACGCGCAGCGGCTCGACCGCGGACATGAAGCCGAGTGCGGAGAAGCCGGGCAGCAGCAGGAAATGGAAATCCTCGGGCATCGTGGCAGGAGATGGAATCCGGTGGTCGTCGCGCATCGTGCGGGGCGGCGAGCGGCCGGGCAGGCTCTGCGGCCGGTTCGCGCACGCCGAACGGTCAGCGGGAGATTATCGCGGGTTTTGCGCGGGCTCAGCGCGTTTTTGCGTCGCGCGCGGCCCGGCGCGCGGTGGTCGACCAGTACACGGAAAGCAAGTCAGTGATGGTGAACTACGCGTGAGCGCCGCGGCGTGCGCGCGACGTCCTCACGCCCGAACCAGCACCACACCGAGAATGAGGCACGCCGCGCCGGCCAGGCGGATCGGGCTGGCCGCGTGCGGCTGGATGCCGAGCACGCCGAAGTGGTCGAACACGAGCGCGCCGGTCATCTGCCCGACGACGATCAGCGCGAGCGTCGTCGCGGTGCCCAGTCGCGGCACCATCAGGATCGCGATGCCGACGAACACCGCGCCGAAGAACCCGCCGGTCCAGCTGAACCACGACGCGGCGCCGGTGAGGGTGCCGGTGCCGCTCAGGCGCGGATGCGGCGTCAGCAGCGCGACCGCGAGCATCGCGGCCAGCCCGACGAGGTAGCTGACCGAACCGGCCCACCACGGCGAGCCGAGCTGCGCACGGAGATTGGCGTTGAGCACCTGTTGCAACGCCACGCTGACGCCGGCGGCAACGACCAGCAGATAGGACAGGAGAGTAGTCACGACGAGGCAGGCTCCGGCGAAGTGGCCGTGACGGCGGCTCCGGCACGGCAGGCTTCCATTCTGGAAAGCGCGGCGGTATAACGCAAATATCAAATCGGGCGCTTATCCATCTCGTTTCGGCATGCCATCCCTGAGGCAAATCCAGTATTTCCTGACCGTGGCCGATCTCGGCGGCTTCACGCCGGCCGCGAGCGCGCTCCACATCGCGCAGTCGGCGCTCAGCCGGCAGATCGGTCAACTGGAAGACGAGCTGGGGTTTCCGCTGTTCGACCGGGAGCCACGCGGTGTGCGGCTCACGCCGGCCGGCGCGCGCTATCGCGATCGTGTGGCGTCGATTCCGGCGACCCTGACCGCCGCGGCCGACGAGGGCGCGCAGTTGTCGCGCGGCGAAGCGGGCATCTTGCGGCTCCTGCATTCGAGCACCGTTCCCGTCGGCAGCCTGATGCCGGTGCTCGAGCGCTTCATGCGCGCGTGTCCGGGCGCACGGATCGATCTCGACGGCGCGTCGTCCGAGGATCAGGTGCTGGAGATCGCGAACGGCAACGCCGATATCGGGATCGTCCGTTTGCCGGTGCTGCGCCGCGATCCGCGCGTGCGCTTCGTCGAACTCGCGGCCGAGCGCTTGTGCGTGGCGGTGCCGGTCGGTCATCCGCTGGCGGGCCGCAAGCGCATGGCGATCGCGCGGCTGCGGCACGAGCCGTTCGTATCGGCCGTGTATCGGGAGCGGGGCGGGCTCGCGCGCGTCGTGATCGATCTGTGCCTGAAGCGCGGATTCGTGCCGGCGACCGCCCGGGTCGTGTCGCCGAAGACGTCGATGCTGAATCTCGTCGCGGCCGGGCAGGGCGTGGCGATCGTGCCGGAACGGATGGCGAGTCTCGGGATCGACGGGGTCGTCTTCGTGCCGATTTCCGATGAAGACGCCAGGTCGGTGTGCGCGCTGGTGTTGCCGGTCGAGCCGACGGTGCTGGCGGACACGTTCGTGCAGGTGATCGGCGAATAAAAAAACGCCAACCCGTTCATACCGGGTTGGCGTTTCGCGTGGCGATGACCGGTATCAGAACTGGTTCATCGTGTTGTCCTTGCCGGCCGCCTTCAGCGCTGCTTCGCCGCTGAAGTATTCCTTGTGATCGTCACCGATGTCCGAGCCGGACATGTTCTGGTGCTTCACGCAGGCGATACCCTGGCGGATTTCCTTGCGCTGCACGCCGGCCACGTAGCCCAGCATGCCCTGATCGCCGAAGTATTCCTTGGCCAGGTTGTCGGTCGACAGCGCGGCGGTGTGGTACGTCGGCAGCGTGATCAGGTGGTGGAAGATGCCGGCTTCACGCGATGCGTCGGCCTGGAACGTACGGATCTTCTCGTCGGCCAGCTTGGCCAGCTCCGTGTCGTCGTATTCCACGCTCATCAGCTGCGCACGATCGTAGGCCGACACGTCCTTGCCCTCGGCCTTCAGCGCGTCGTATGCCTGCTGACGGAAGTTCAGCGTCCAGTTGAACGACGGGCTGTTGTTGTACACCAGCTTCGCGTTCGGGATGACCTTGCGGATCTCGCTGACCATGCCGCCGATCTGCGCGATATGCGGTTTTTCCGTTTCGATCCACAGCAGGTCGGCGCCGTTTTGCAGCGATGTGATGCAGTCGAGCACGCAGCGCGCTTCGCCCGTGCCGGCGCGGAACTGGAACAGGTTGCTCGGCAGGCGCTTCGGACGCAGCAGCTTGCCGTCGCGCTTGATGACCACGTCACCGTTGCCCAGCTGGTCGGCCGACAGCTCTTCGCAATCGAGGAAAGAGTTGTACTGGTCGCCCAGGTCGCCCGGCGTGTTGGTCACGGCGATCTGCTTGGTCAGGCCGGCGCCGAGCGAGTCGGTACGGGCGACGATGATGCCGTCGTCCACGCCCAGTTCCAGGAACGCGTAGCGGATCGCGCGGATCTTCGCGAGGAAGTCTTCATGCGGCACCGTGACCTTGCCGTCCTGGTGGCCGCACTGCTTCTCGTCGGACACCTGGTTTTCGATCTGGATGCAGCATGCGCCTGCTTCGATGAACTGCTTGGCCAGCAGGTACGTGGCTTCCGCGTTGCCGAAGCCGGCGTCGATGTCGGCGATGATCGGCACGACGTGCGTGACGTGGTTGTCGATCTTCTCCTGGATCGCGGCCTTCGCCGTTGCGTCCTTGGCGGCGTCGAGTTCGCGGAACAGGCCGCCGAGCTCACGGGCGTCCGCCTGGCGCAGGAACGTGTACAGCTCGCGGATCAGCGCGCTGACCGAGGTCTTTTCGTGCATCGACTGGTCCGGCAGCGGGCCGAACTCGGAGCGCAGCGCAGCGACCATCCAGCCGGACAGGTACAGGTAGCGGCGTTCGGTGCTGTTGAAGTGCTTCTTGATGGAGATCATTTTCTGCTGGCCGATGAAGCCGTGCCAGCAACCCAGCGACTGCGTGTACTTGGACGGGTCGGCGTCGTAGGCGGCCATGTCGGCGCGCATGATCTTCGCGGTGTACTTGGCGATGTCCAGGCCCGTCTTGAACTTGTTCTGGGCACGCATGCGGGCGGCGTACTCGGGGCTGATCGCATTCCACGCGCTGCCGTGGTTTTCCTTCAATCCGGCAACTGCCTTGATGTCGTCTTGATACTGGGCCATGTCAATCTCCTGGGAGCAAAGCGCGTTTGAGTAACTGGTTGAGCGTGCCCGCTACGTCTGTCGAAGCGGGCTGCATGGGATAAATAGTAACGCCGCCCATCGTGCTTTTGGCGATGTCTTATATAAGACATAAGACATTATTTTCTGTTGATTTTCAATGGGTTACGTTTCAGTTTTTGCAATGCAAAACAAGTTTTCAAGCGACGAAAAGGCGTCGGCGCGGGAAGTTGGCGTGAATTCCGCAATACGAAACGCTCTTTCGGCTGCTGGAGGCCGGGCCAGCTTCACGCGCCCGTGACACCCGTTCGTCGGGGCGGCGCGAGCGGCGCTGAACCGACGCCGCGCCGGCATGCCGTTTCGTCCGGGCCGGAATCGAAAACATCGCGCCGCATGCGGACAAGCCGAATCCATCGGGAATACGCGTAAAAACCCCGCCCACCAAGCCTCTCAAGAAACCTAGTGGTTTCCACTCATAGTCGCAAATAGTCAAGAACAGGTCGCCGCCGGTCTTCTCGCGACCAATATGGCTCGTTACTTTTACTCCCACGATGCAGGCCGGGCACACCCCGCGCACCGGCTGCCGCGAGTCAAACCGGGAGGTAACGAACCATGAAGTCGACGAAGATCGCCGCGCTTGTCGCGGCCGTGCTGGCGACCGGCGCGTTCACGCACGCGGCGCAGGCCGAAACGGATGCCGCGACGTGCCGCACCGTGCGTTTCGCGGATATCGGCTGGACCGACATCACGTCGACCACGGCGCTCGCGTCGACCGTGTTCGAGGCGCTCGGCTACAAGCCGACCACGACGATCGCGTCGGTGCCGATCTCGTTCGCCGGCCTGAAGAGCAAGCAGCTCGACATATCGCTCGGCTACTGGTGGCCCGTGCAGCAGAAGCAGCTCCAGCCGTTCCTCGACAGCAAGTCGATCAACGTCGTCGAGCCGCCGAACCTGTCGGGCGCGAAGGCGACGCTCGCGGTGCCGAGCTACGAATACCAGGCCGGCCTGAAGACCTTCGAGGACATCGCGAAGCACCGCGCGGAACTCGACGGCAAGATCTACGGGATCGAGCCGGGCAGCAGCGCGAACGCGACGATCCAGAAGATGATCGACACGAACCAGTACGGGCTCGGCGGCTTCAAGCTCGTCGAATCGAGCGAGGCGGGGATGCTGGTGACGGTCGAGCGCGCGATCCGCGAGAAGAAGTGGGTCGTCTTCCTCGGCTGGGAACCGCATCCGATGAACATCCAGATCAGCATGAATTATCTGTCCGGCGGCGATGCGTCGTTCGGCCCGAACTACGGCGAAGCGCGCGTGTACACGCTCACGGCCCCCGACTTCATTTCCCGCTGCCCGAACGCCGGCAAGCTCGTCACGAACCTGCGCTTCTCGACGCAGCTCGAGAACCAGCTGATGCAGTCGGTGATGAACAAGACGAAGCCGGCCGACGCCGCGAAGGCGTACCTGAAGAAGAACCCGCAGGTGCTCGATCCGTGGCTCGCGGGCGTCAAGACGTTCGACGGCAAGGATGGCCTGCCGGCCGTGAAGGCGTATCTCGGCCTGTGATCGATGGCCCGCGCGCCGTACGCGGCGCGCCCTGACGAAACATCCGCATTGCGACACAACCCGATTCAAGCGAGGCAACCAGCATGAACCACGAAGTCATCATCACCTGCGCCGTCACCGGCGCGGGCGATACGGTCGGCAAGCATCCGGCGATTCCGGTCACGCCGAAGGAGATCGCGGCCGCCGCGATCGAGGCCGCGAAGGCCGGCGCGACGGTGGCGCACTGCCACGTGCGCGATCCGCAGACGGGGCGCGGCAGCCGCGACCCGAACCTGTACCGCGAAGTGGTCGACCGCATCCGCTCGGCCGACGTCGACGTGATCATCAACCTGACCGCCGGCATGGGCGGCGATCTCGAGATCGGCCCGGGCGAGGACCCGATGCGTTTCGGCAAGGGCACCGACCTGGTCGGCGGCCTCACGCGGCTCGCGCACGTCGAGGACTTGTTGCCCGAGATCTGCACGCTCGACTGCGGCACGCTGAATTTCGGCGATGGCGACTACATCTACGTATCGACGCCCGCGCAGTTGCGCGCCGGCGCGAAGCGCATCCAGGAACTCGGCGTGAAGCCGGAGCTGGAGATCTTCGACACGGGCCATCTGTGGTTCGCGAAGCAGTTGCTGAAGGAAGGGCTGCTCGACGATCCGCCGCTGTTCCAGCTGTGCCTCGGCATTCCGTGGGGCGCGCCGGCCGACACGGGCACGATGAAGGCGATGGTCGACAACTTGCCGCCGGGCGCGCACTGGGCCGGCTTTGGCATTGGCCGCATGCAGATGCCGATGGTCGCGCAGGCGATGTTGCTCGGTGGCCACGTGCGGGTCGGCCTTGAAGACAACATCTGGCTCGATCGCGGCGTGCATGCGACCAACGGCACGCTCGTCGAGCGCGCGAGAGAGATCATCGAACGGCTCGGTGCCCGCGTGCTGACGCCGGCCGAAGGCCGCCGCAAGCTCGGCCTGCCCGCACGCGGCGAGCGTCCGCTCGAACGCCGTGCGATCGCCGAGTTCGCATGAGCTTTTACGAGACTGATTGACATGACGCGGCGGCGCGCACAGGTGCCGCCGCCCACCGATTTCCCCTGATTTGAAGGATGCGTTGACATGGCTGTGAAGACCGACATCAAGACGTTCGCCGCCATCGGCACCGGCGTGATCGGCAGCGGATGGATTTCCCGCGCGCTCGCGCATGGTCTCGACGTGGTCGTGTGGGACCCGGCGCCGGGCGCGGAAGAGCGGCTGCGCGCGAACGTCGCGAATGCGTGGCCCGCGCTCGAACGCGTCGGCCTTGCGCCGGGCGCCGACCCTGCGCGGCTGCGTTTCGTCTCGACGATCGAGGCCTGCGTCGCCGACGCGGATTTCATCCAGGAAAGCGCGCCCGAGCGCGAGGCGCTGAAGCTCGAACTGCACGAGCAGATCAGCCGCGCGGCGAAGCCCGACGCGATCATCGCGTCGTCGACGTCTGGGCTGCTGCCGACGGATTTCTACGCACGGGCGACGCATCCGGAGCGCTGCGTGGTCGGCCATCCGTTCAACCCCGTCTACCTGCTGCCGCTCGTCGAGGTGCTCGGCGGCGCGCGCACGTCGCCGGAAGCGGTCGAAGGCGCGATGGAGGTCTATCGCAAGCTCGGCATGCGGCCGCTGCACGTGCGCAAGGAAGTGCCGGGCTTCATCGCCGACCGCCTGCTCGAAGCGTTGTGGCGCGAGGCGCTGCACCTCGTCAACGAAGGCGTCGCGACGACCGGCGAGATCGACGACGCGATCCGCTTCGGCGCGGGCATCCGCTGGTCGTTCATGGGCACGTTCCTGACCTACACGCTCGCGGGCGGCGATGCGGGCATGCGACACTTCATGCAGCAGTTCGGCCCCGCGCTCGAATTGCCGTGGACGAAGCTGGTCGCGCCTACGCTGACCGACGCGCTGATCGACAGCGTCGTCGAAGGCACGACCGAACAGCAGGGCACGCGCAGCATCAAGGAGCTCGAACGCTATCGCGACGAGTGCATCACCGAGGTGCTGAAGTCGATCGCCGCGGTGAAGGCGCGGCACGGGATGCGATTCGAAGACTGAGGACGACAGACGATGACCGGCGATACCCCGCTGACGATTTACCGCGACGTGGTGCGGCCCGAATGGGTCGACTACAACAGCCACCTGCGCGATGCGTTCTACCTGCTGATCTTCAGCTTCGCGACCGATGCGCTGCTGGATCGCATCGGCCTCGATGACGCCGCGCGTCGCGAGCGGGGTCGCTCGGTCTACACGCTCGAAGCGCATGTGAACTACCTGCACGAGATCAAGGAGGGCACGCCGGTGCGCGTCGACGCGCGCGTGCTCGCACACGACGCGAAGCGGCTGCACCTGTATCTCGAGCTGTTCGCCGACGGGCACGACGATGCGGTATCGGCGAGCGAGCAGATGCTGCTGCACGTCGATACGCGCGACGGCGCGAAATCGGCGCCGTTCGACGACGACGTGGCCGCACGCGTGGCCGAGCTGCATGCGTTGCAGCGCGATTGCGCGGCGCCCGCGTATGCGGGCCGCGTGATCGGGTTGCCGCCGCGCCGATAACCTGCGCGAACCTTCGACCTCGGAGCGCACACGATGCTCGAACCGGAAATCGCGACGTTCGTTGCCGCTGTCGACGCGTGGTATCCGGCCGACGCGGCGGCGCGCTCGCCCGCCGAACAGCGCCGCCTGTACGACCGCTTCGCGGCCGAATGGACGCCGGCCGTGCTGCCGGCCGGCATCGTGCAGCAGGACGCCGTCTGGCATGCCGCCGACGGCCGTGCGATCGCGCTGCGGCGTTACACGTCCGCGCATGGCACGCCACGCGGCACGGTGCTGTTCTTTCATGGCGGCGGTTTCGTCGTCGGCTCGCTCGACAGTCATGCGCTGATCACCGCGCAACTGGCTGCCGATACGGGGCTCGACGTGATCGCGGTCGACTATCGGCTCGCGCCCGAGCATCGCGCACCGGCCGCGCTCGAAGATTGCCTGGCGGTCACGCGCGCTGCACGCGATGCGCGCTGGCCGTTCGGGCCGTGCATGCATCCGCTGACGCTCGCGGGCGACAGCGCGGGCGGCATGCTCGCGGCAGCCGTGGCCACCGCGTTGCGCGATGCGGGCGAAGGCGGCATTGACGGCATCGCGCTCGTCTATCCGATGCTCGGGTTCGAACCGCAATCGCCCGCGTGCGAAACGGAAGCGCATGCGCCGATGCTGACGCTCGACGACGTCCATCGCTATCGCGCACTGTACTGGAAAGGCGGCTTGCTCGATGCGCTGGGAGACGGCGACCCGCTGCTGCGCGCGTCGGTACCGCTCGCGGCTTCGCGTTTCGACGGCCTGCCGCCCGTGCTGGCGATCGGCGCGGAACACGATCCGCTGCGCGACGACGCGCGTGTGTACGTCGAACGGATTCGCGCGGCTGGCGGGGCCGCGCATTACTGGATGGGAGAAGGGCTGGTGCACGGCTGCTGGCGCGCGCTCGGAACGAGCCCGCAGGCGGCGCGGCTGCACCGGACGGTCGGCGAGTTTCTGCTCGCACCACACGCGTAGCGGGCGTTTCCGGGAGGCAACGATGCAGGCAGCGCAACACCGTATCGAGGACTGGCGGACGTTTTCGGCCGACGTGGCCATTGCGGCGGCGACGATTGGCGACGGCGCGGTGGACGTCGAATGGAGCGACACGCGACGATCGCCGTTTCATTTCGACTGGCTGCGCGACAACTGCGCGTGTTCCGCATGCGTGCATGCCGTCACGCGTGAACAGGTGTTCGAGATCGCCGATGCGCGCGAGGATCTCTCCGCGCTCACGGTGCACGTCGAAACCGACGGCGCGCTGCATGTCGAGTGGAATGACGGACATCGCAGCGCGTGGTCGCCGGGCTGGTTGCGTGCGCATGCATACGACGACGCGTCGCGCGCGGAGCGGCAGGCCGCGCACGGGCGGCACGTGTGGGCCGGTGACGACGCGACGGCCATCGGCGTGTTCGCGTGGCGCGACCTGATGGAGGACGACCGCGCATTGCTCGCGTGGCTCGCCGCGTTGCAACGCACGGGGCTGACGCTCGTCGAAGGCGTGCCGGCCGAGCGTGGCCGTGTCGACGAGATCGCGCGCCGCATCGGGCTGATCCGCGAAAGCAATTTCGGCGTGCTGTTCGACGTCGAATCGAAGCCGCGCCCGGACAGCAATGCGTATACGTCGCTGAACCTGCCGCCGCACACCGACTTGCCGACTCGCGAGCTGCAGCCGGGCGTGCAGTTCCTGCATTGCCTCGCGAACGACGCGACCGGCGGCGACAGCGTGTTCCTCGACGGCTTCGCGCTGGCCGATGCGCTGCGGCGCGAGCATCCGGCCGATTTCGAACAGCTCGCGTCGACGCCGTTCGAGTTCTGGAACAAGAGCGCGAACAGCGACTACCGCTGCTCGGCGCCGGTGATCGGGCTCGACGCGCGCGGCAATGTGACTGAGGTGCGTGTCGCGAACTTCCTGCGCGGGCCGCTCGATGCGCCGGCCGGCTCGGTCGCGGCCGTCTATCGCGCGTACCGGCGGTTCCTCGCGCTGGCGCGCGAGCCGCGCTTTCGCGTGCAGCGCCGGCTGCGGGCGGGCGACATGTGGGCGTTCGACAACCGCCGCGTGCTGCATGCGCGCACCGAGTTCGATCCGTCGACCGGCCGCCGGCACTTGCAGGGCTGTTACGTCGATCGCGACGAGTTGCTGTCGCGGTGGCGCGTGCTGTCGCGATCGGTGCCGGCTGCGACCGCGTCGCGCTGACGGGCGCGCGGTTTCGTCCTGCTCGTACGCGTCCCTCGGAAATGAAAAAACACCCGGACGCCAGGCGCCCGGGCGAAGCCACCCGTTGCCGGGCGGCGGAGGTATGCGTTTCATAAAAACGGACGAGCCCCGCAAGGGGGCTCGTCCGGATATTTCTTCATCGCGCGACGCGCGGCGCCCGCCGAGGGCGCATCGGCTTACTGGCCGAAGAAGATCGAGTCGCGAGCGTTCGACGATGCGGCCGGGGCGCCCGAGTGGACGGCCGGAGCCGGTTGTGCGCCGTAGCCGCTGGTGTCGGCACCATGAACACGCGCTTCGGCGCTCTGGATGTCGTTCGGGTAGTACGGGCTTGCCACGCCCGGCTTGTAGCCGGCTTGTTCGAGCTGGACCAGTTCGTTGCGCACTTGCGCGCGGGTCACGGTGCTTTGAGCGAATGCGCCAAACGAAGCGGACAGGGCGGCAGCGGCAACGACTGCGGAAACGAGCGATTTCATGATGACCTCCGGTGTTTTATTGAGTTCGCTCTCGACACCATGTCTTAAGCGATTGATCAAATCTTAGTCATCGGAAGGTTCAGGGTAAACGCTGGTTTTGACGATAGATTGTTTCCTGGGTGGTAACAGTGGCGCGTCGAATCAGGCTTTCAACCGGCTTTCTTTTCGGTCGGTGCAACAAGTCTGGCGAGTATTGCGGCGGGCGAAGCGCGGTTCAGCGCACCTCGGCCGCCGTGTCGAACGACCGGCCCGGCGAGCGTCCGGCCGATGCGCCCGAACTGAGGAAACGCACGCCCGTCGCGGCTTCCGAGGCTTCCCACAGCAGCGCAGCGGAAGCCACGTCACGCGCCGCGCGTGGCACGCTCGCGGGCGCCGGCAGCCCGCGCGACTCGAACCAGCCGGACGGCCCGATGTAAGCGCCACCGGCGAGATCCGGCGAGGTTGCCGCATGAATCGCGGGTAGCGCGCCCTGGTCGGCCGGCTGCGCGAGATAACGGTTCGCGGCGCGCATCAGTGCGGCACGGGCGGGCGAGCGGTCCATCGCCGGGCCCGCGAACTGCAGGTTGGTCGCCGCGTAGCCCGGGTGCGCGGCCACGCTGATCCCGGCGAACGCCGCGCGCTCGAAACGGCGCTGCAGCTCGATCGCGAACACGAGATTCGCGAGCTTGCTGTCGCAATAGGCGAGATAACGGTTGTAGCGGTGTTCGGCGCGCAGGTCGTCGACGCGGATCCGGCCGCCGCGGTTCAAACCGCTCGACATCGTCACGACCCGCGCCCGGCGCGCGGCGCGCAGCGCGGGCAGCAGATGGCCGGTCAGCGCGAAATGGCCGAGGTGGTTGGTGCCGAACTGCATCTCGAAGCCGTCGCGCGTATGGCGCAGCGGCAGGAACATCACGCCGGCGTTGTTGCAGAGGATGTCGACGCGCCCATGGCGGTCGGCCACATCGGCTGCGAAGCGCGCGATCGACGCGAGATCGGCGAGGTCGAGCGCGTCGACTTCCACACGGGCATCGGGATGGAGCCGGCGGATCGCATCGGCCGCCTGTGCGGCGCGGGCCGCGTCGCGGCAGCCCATCACGACCGTCGCGCCTTTCGCGGCCAGCGTTTCCGCCAGCTGCCAGCCGAGCCCGCTGTTGGCGCCGGTCACGACCGCGACCTTGCCGCCTTGCGCCGGGACGTGGCGCGCGCTCCATGTATGCATGTCTGCCTCCCTCGGCGCGGCCGGGCGGCCGCGGCACGTAATCATTACATTGAGTGGTGTAACGATAGTGCGCGCTGGCGTGGCAGACAAGCGGGGGAACTAGACCGGCGCTTCTAGGGCCGGCGCAGCGGATGGCGCCGCGTGCGGTGACGCGCGGCCGGCGGGATTTACCTGCCGCCGGCAAGTGCGAGCACTTCGGCGGCGGAGATCATCGCGGCCGCGTTCGCGGGCGCCGGGCGTTCGGCCGGGCGGAAGACTTCGTCGCCGCGGTGGATCACCTGGCGCGACAGCGCGCAGGTGCCGGTGCGTTGCGCGAAGCGGCGGCGCCAGCGCTGTTCACCGTAGTGACAGCGGCCGGGCTCGACCCAGCGGACGACGAGCAGCGTATCGGAACGTTCGAGGATTTCGACGTGAACGTCGGCGGGATCGAGCGCAGGCAGGGATTTGGAGGCCTTCATTTGCCGTTTCCTAAAGCTCGTGCGGTTCGGTCATGGCAGTGGATGTCACTACCCGATGGCGAATCCGTAGCGGTTTCCATGAGTGGTGCGCTAAATGTAAGCGTCTGTGACCGGAAAAAACATCCTGTCTGGCTCAAATTACCTTTTGCCGATTTAGAAACAATCCAGGCTTATTTTCTTGGAAACCACAGACAAAAACGCCCCGGACACGAAGCCCGGGGCGGAAAATCGGCCTGCGCGCCGTGTCTGCTCGCCCAGTCACGGAGCCCATCGCCGGGGGGACGGAGGTGCCCGCAGGGATCGAACGCGGGCGGGGTGGCGATGGACCGGATGCGCAGTCCGGTACGTCATGATGGCGCGCGCATCCCGTTGAGACCCTGACGTGAACATGACTTTTTCGTCAGTTTGGCCGGATATTGGGCTGGGCGCGCGCGAAAAAACCCACTGGAAGGCCCGCCGGTATTGGGTTTGTCCGAATTCCGGGGGCGTGCTCCCCGGGCGCCGTTGAACGTCGAATTCCTGCTCGAACGCCCGATTTCCCCACCCGGGTAAATACTGAATCCCGATTCCGTGACAAACGCGGCCTCACTTCCTATGATTGGTTGGACCTTTAGTCCTTTGTGCCAATCGGCCGCCGGGTGGCCGGCTTCTTCGGGAGGTTGCTCATGAGATTGCAGGGCAAACGCGCGCTGGTGACGGCGGCCGGGCAAGGCATCGGCCGCGCGACCGCGCTGCGCTTCGCGAGCGAGGGCGCCGATGTGCTGGCGACCGACATCAACGAAGCCGCGCTCGTGCGGCTCGAGGCCGACGCCGAGCGCGCGGGCGGCCGGCTGGCCACGCGTCGGCTCGACGTGACCGATGCGCGGGACGTCGCGGTGCTCGCCGCGAGCGAACGCGCATTCGACGTGCTGTTCAACTGCGCGGGCTACGTGCACCACGGCTCGATCCTCGACTGCGACGACGAAGCATGGGCGTTCTCGCTGAACCTGAACGTCACGTCGATGTATCGGCTGATCCGCGCGCTGCTGCCCGCGATGCTCGAAGCGGGCGGCGCGTCGATCATCAACATGGCGTCGGCCGCGTCGAGCGTGAAGGGCGTGCCCAACCGCTTCGTCTACGGCACGACCAAGGCGGCCGTGATCGGCCTGACCAAGGCGGTGGCCGCCGATTTCGTCGAGCGGGGCATCCGCTGCAACGCCATTTGCCCGGGCACGATCGAATCGCCGTCGCTGGCGCAGCGGATCGCGGACCAGGCGCGCACGCGCCACGTGTCGACCGACGAGGTGCGCCAGGCGTTCGTCGCGCGCCAGCCGATCGGCCGTATCGGCCGCGCGGAGGAAGTGGCCGCGCTCGCGCTGTACCTCGCGTCCGACGAAGCGTCGTTCACGACCGGCGCGATCCACCTGATCGACGGCGGCTGGTCGAACTGACCGCGCCTCCCATTCACTTTCCGTATCGGCTCAACGCGACATGAAACTGCTGAGATTTGGCGACAAACACCATGAAAAGCCGGGCCTGCTCGATGCGCAGGGCCACATTCGCGACCTGTCCGGCGTGATCGACGACATCGCCGGCGACGCGCTGTCACCCGCCTCGCTCGCGCGGCTGCGCGACATTCCGCCGTCGTCGCTGCCGCTCGTCGAAGGCACGCCGCGGCTCGGCGCGTGCGTGGGCCGCGTCGGCAAGTTCATCTGCATCGGGCTCAACTATTCCGACCACGCGGCCGAATCGGGGATGGAGGTGCCGAAGGAGCCCGTCGTGTTTGGCAAGTGGACGAGCGCGATCTCCGGCCCGAACGACGACGTCGAGATTCCGCGCGGCTCGGAAAAAACCGACTGGGAAGTCGAGCTCGGCGTGGTGATCGGCCAGGGCGGCCGCTACATCGCGGAAGCCGACGCGCTGTCGCACGTCGCAGGCTACTGCGTCGTGAACGACGTGTCGGAGCGCGAATTCCAGCTCGAACGCGGCGGCACCTGGGACAAGGGCAAGGGCAACGACACGTTCGGGCCGCTCGGGCCGTGGCTCGTGACGGCCGACGAAGTGCCCGATCCGCACGCGCTGCGGCTGTGGCTCGACGTCGACGGCCATCGCTACCAGAACGGCACGACCGCGACGATGGTGTTCCGCGTGCCGCACCTGATCAGCTACCTGAGCCGTTTCATGAGCCTGCAGCCGGGCGACGTGATCTCGACCGGCACGCCGCCGGGCGTCGGCCTCGGGCAGAAGCCGCCCGTCTATCTGCGCGCCGGACAGGTGATCACGCTCGGCATCGACGGGCTCGGCGAGCAACGCCAGCGCACCGTGCAGGCCTGATTTCCTTTAACGGACGGTTCGTCATGCCTATCATTCGATCGATGCGCGTCCTCGACGTGCGCTTCCCGACCTCGCGCCAGCTCGACGGCTCCGATGCGATGAACCCGGACCCCGATTACTCGGCGGCCTACGTCGTGCTCGAAACCGACCATGACGGGCTCGAAGGTCACGGGCTCACGTTCACCATCGGGCGCGGCAACGAAATCTGCCGCGCGGCGATCGACGCGATGCGCCACCTCGTCGTCGGCCTCGACCTCGACTGGATCCGCGAAGACATGGGCCGCTTCTGGCGGCACGTGACGTCGGACAGCCAGTTGCGCTGGATCGGCCCCGACAAGGGCGCGATCCACCTGGCGACGGGCGCGGTCGTCAACGCGGTGTGGGATCTGTGGGCGAAAGCCGAACGCAAGCCGCTGTGGCGGCTCGTGGCCGACATGCGCCCCGAGGAGCTGGTGCGCGCGATCGACTTCCGCTACCTGACCGACTGCCTGACGCCGGACGAAGCGCTCGACCTGCTGCGCCGGCAGGCGCCGGGCAAGGCCGACCGGATCGCGCTGCTCGAGCGCGACGGTTACCCGTGCTACACGACGTCGGCCGGCTGGCTCGGCTACAGCGACGACAAGCTGCGGCGGCTGTGCCGCGAAGCCGTCGACGCCGGGTTCGAGTACGTGAAGCTGAAGGTCGGCGCGAACCTGGAGGACGACATTCGCCGCGTGACGATCGCGCGCGAGGTGATCGGCCCGGACCGCAAGCTGATGATCGACGCGAACCAGGTGTGGGAAGTGGACGAGGCGATCGACTGGGTGCGCGAGCTGGCGTTCGCGCGGCCATGGTTCATCGAGGAGCCGACCAGCCCCGACGACGTCGAGGGGCATCGCAAGATCCGCGAGGCGATCGCGCCCGTGCAGGTCGCGACCGGCGAGATGTGCCAGAACCGCGTGCTGTTCAAGCAGTTCATCGCGCGCGGCGCGATCGACGTCGTGCAGATCGACGCGTGCCGGCTCGGCGGCGTGAACGAGATTCTCGCGGTGATGCTGATGGCCGCGAAGTACGGGCTGCCCGTGTGCCCGCATGCGGGCGGCGTCGGGTTGTGCGAGTACGTGCAGCATCTGTCGATGATCGATTACGTCTGCATTGCCGGCACGAAGGAAGGGCGCGTGACCGAGTACGTCGATCACCTGCACGAGCATTTCGTCGAACCGTGCGTCGTGCGCGGCGCGGCGTACATGCCGCCGACGACGCCCGGTTTCTCGATCGAGATGAAGCCCGAATCGCTGGAGCAATACCGGTTCCGCGGCTGACACGCGTCGAGCGTGCCGACACCATGAACGACGGAGACGCGAAGTGGATTTGAATCTGCAACACAAGGTCGTGATCGTGACCGGCGGCGCGTCGGGCATCGGCGCCGCGATCTCGATGCGGCTGGCCGAGGAAGGCGCGATTCCGGTGGTGTTCGCGCGCCACGCGCCCGACGATGCGTTCTGGCGCACCGTCGTGCAGAAGCAGCCGCAGGCCGCATGCATCCCGGTCGAATTGCAGGACGATGCGCAGTGCCGCGATGCCGTTGCGGAAACGGTCACGCGCTTCGGCCGGCTCGACGGCCTGGTCAACAACGCGGGCGTCAACGACAGCATCGGGCTCGATGCCGGGCGCGACGCATTCGTCGCGTCGCTCGAACGCAACCTGATCCACTACTACGTGATGGCGCACTACAGCGTGCCGCACCTGAAGGCGACGCGCGGCGCGATCGTCAACGTTTCGTCGAAGACGGCCGTCACCGGGCAGGGCAACACGAGCGGCTATTGCGCATCGAAGGGCGCGCAGCTCGCGTTGACACGCGAATGGGCCGTCGCGTTGCGTGACGACGGCGTGCGCGTGAACGCGGTGATTCCGGCCGAGGTGATGACGCCGCTGTACCGGAGATGGCTCGACAGTTTCGACGACCCCGACGCGAAGCTGGCCGGCATCGCGGGCAAGGTGCCGCTCGGCCAACGCTTCACGACGGCCGACGAAATCGCCGATACGGCCGTGTTCCTGCTGTCGGCGCGTGCCTCGCACACGACGGGCCAGTGGCTGTTCGTCGACGGCGGCTATACGCATCTCGACCGTGCGATCAGCTGAGGGCGGCGATCCATGCAACCCGACCCGACTCCGAACGCCGCACCGCCGTTGATCGCATTGACCGGCATCGGCAAGCGCTTCCCCGGCGTGCAGGCGCTCGACGACTGCCATTTCGACCTGCGTGCCGGCGAAGTGCATGCGCTGATGGGCGAGAACGGCGCCGGCAAGTCGACGCTGATGAAGATCCTGGCGGGCGTCTACCCGCGCGACGAAGGCGAGATCCGGATGGACGGCCGCGCGGTGGAAATCGCCGATCCGCGCGCCGCGCAGGCGCTCGGGATCGGCATCATCCATCAGGAACTGAACCTGATGAACCACCTGAGCGTCGCGCAGAACATCTTCATCGGCCGCGAGCCGCGCGGCCGCTTCGGCGTGTTCGTCGACGAGGACAAGTTGAACCGCGACGCGGCCGCGATCTTCGCGCGGATGCGGCTCGATCTCGACCCGCGTACGCCGGTTGGCCGGCTCACGGTGGCCAAGCAGCAGATGGTCGAGATCGCGAAGGCGCTGTCGTTCGACTCGCGCGTGCTGATCATGGACGAGCCGACCGCCGCGCTCAACAACGCGGAGATCGCCGAGCTGTTCCGCATCATCGGCGACCTGCGCGCGCACGGTGTCGGCATCGTCTACATCTCGCACAAGATGGACGAGCTGCGCCAGATCGCCGATCGCGTGACCGTGATGCGCGACGGCAAGTACGTGGCGACCGTGCCGATGGCGGACACGTCGATGGACGCGATCATCGCGATGATGGTCGGCCGCCAGCTCGCGACCGAATTCCGCACGCCGCCCGATACATCGGCAAACGACGTCGCGCTCGAAGTGCGCGGACTGTCGCGCGGCCGTGCGATCCGCGATGTCGGCTTCACGCTGCGGCGCGGCGAGATCCTCGGCTTCGCCGGATTGATGGGCGCGGGTCGCACCGAGGTCGCGCGCGCGATGTTCGGCGCGGACCCGGTCGATGCGGGCGAGATCCGCGTGCATGGCAGGACCGTGACGATCCGCACGCCGGCCGACGCGGTGAGGCACGGGATCGGCTACCTGTCCGAGGATCGCAAGCACTTCGGGCTCGCGGTCGGAATGGACGTGCAGAACAACATCGCGCTGTCGAGCATGCGCCGCTTCGTGCGCCGCGGCGTGTTTCTCGATGCGCGTGCGCTGCGCGACACCGCGCAGTCGTACGTGCGGCAGCTCGCGATCCGCACACCGTCGGTCGCGCAGCCGGCGCGGCTGCTGTCGGGCGGCAACCAGCAGAAGATCGTGATCGCGAAGTGGCTGCTGCGCGACTGCGACATCCTGTTTTTCGACGAACCGACGCGCGGCATCGACGTCGGCGCGAAAAGCGAGATCTACAAGCTGCTCGACGCGCTCGCCGCCGACGGCAAGGCGATCGTGATGATCTCGTCGGAGTTGCCCGAGGTGCTGCGCATGAGCCACCGGATTCTCGTGATGTGCGAAGGGCGCGTGACCGGCGAATTGCGCGCGGCCGACGCCACGCAGGAAAAGATCATGCAGCTCGCGACGCAGCGCGAGTCGACCGTGTTGTCCTGAACCAGACGCCGAGACGCTTACCCGATCATGTCCAACGATACGCATCCCGTTCCGCCCCTCGCGTCCGGCGACACGCCGGCCGGCGCATTGAGCCTGAAGTCGCGCTTCTTCAACCCGGCCGCGCGGCAGAAGCTGCTCGCGTTCGCGAGCCTCGTGCTGCTGATCGTGTTCTTCAGCGTCGCGTCGCCGAACTTCCTCGAAGTCGACAACCTCGTCGCGATCCTGCAGGCCACCGCGGTGAACGGCGTGCTGGCCGTCGCCTGTACCTACGTGATCATCACGTCGGGCATCGACCTGTCGGTCGGCACGCTGATGACGTTCTGCGCGGTGATGGCCGGCGTCGTGCTGACGAAATGGGGAATGCCGCTGCCGCTCGGGATCCTGGCCGCGTTGTGCTTCGGCGCACTGTCGGGCAGCGTATCGGGCTTCGTGATCGCGAAGATGAAGGTGCCGCCGTTCATCGCGACGCTCGGCATGATGATGCTGCTCAAGGGGCTGTCGCTCGTGATCTCGGGCACGCGGCCGATCTACTTCAACGACACGCCGGGCTTCACGTCGATCGCGCAGGACTCGCTGATCGGCAACCTGATTCCGGCACTGCCGATTCCGAACGCGGTGCTGATCCTGTTCCTCGTCGCGATCGGCGCGTCGATCGTGCTGAACCGCACGATCTTCGGCCGCTACACGTTCGCGCTCGGCAGCAACGAGGAAGCGCTGCGGCTGTCGGGCGTGAACGTCGATGCGTGGAAAATCGCGGTCTATACGTTCAGCGGCGCGGTGTGCGGGATCGCAGGGCTGCTGATCGCGTCGCGGCTGAATTCCGCGCAGCCCGCGCTCGGGCAGGGCTACGAGCTCGATGCGATCGCGGCCGTCGTGATCGGCGGCACGTCGCTGTCGGGCGGCGCGGGCAGCATCGTCGGCACCATCATCGGCGCGTTCATCATGAGCGTGCTGACGAACGGCCTGCGCATCATGTCGGTCGCGCAGGAATGGCAGACGGTCGTGACGGGCGTGATCATCATCCTCGCCGTCTACGTCGATATCCTGCGCCGGCGGCGCCGCTGACGGCCGCGTTCACGCAGGCAGGTGCTTCATCGCCGGTTCCGGCCGGCGTCCCAGTCGTTCCAGTCGGTTGAGTCGATACGAAAAAAGGAGACGCGAAGTGATCAGGAGCAAGGTGTTGAACGCGATCGTCGGGCTGACGTTCGCCGTCGGCGTCACGGCCGGCGCGCAGGCGCAGGAAACCTACATCCCGCTGATCTCGAAGGGCTTCCAGCATCAGTTCTGGCAGGCCGTGAAAGCGGGCGCGACGCAGGCCGCGAAGGACTACAAGGTGAAGGTGACGTTCGAAGGGCCGGAGACCGAGGCGATGGTCGACAAGCAGATCGACATGCTGTCGGCCGCGATCGCGAAGAAGCCGGCCGCGCTCGGCTTCGCGGCGCTCGACAGCAAGGCCGCGCTGCCGCTCCTGAAGAAGGCGCAGGCCGAGAAGATCCCGGTGATCGCGTTCGACTCGGGCGTGGACAGCGACATCCCGGTGACGACGGCCGCGACCAACAACAAGGCCGCCGCGTCGCTCGCCGCCGACAAGCTCGCCGCGCTGATCGGCGACGAGGGCGAGGTGGCCGTGGTCGCGCACGACCAGACGAGCCGCACCGGCATCGACCGTCGCGACGGCTTTCTCGAACGGATGAAGTCGGCGCACCCGAAGGTGCAGGTCGTGACCGTGCAGTACGGCGAAGGCGACCAGCTGAAGTCGACCGAGGTGACGAAGTCGATCCTGCAGGCGTATCCGAAGCTCAAGGGGCTGTTCGGCACCAACGAAGGCTCGGCGATCGGCGTGGTCAACGGCGTGCGCGAGATGAAGCGCAAGGTAGTGATCGTCGGGTACGATTCCGGCAAGCAGCAGAAGGACGCGATCCGCAGCGGGCTGATGGCCGGCGCGATCACGCAGAACCCGATCGGGATCGGCTACAAGACGGTCGAGGCGGCCGTGAAGGCGATCAAGGGCGAGAAGCTGCCGAAGGTCATCGATACCGGTTTCTATTGGTACGACAAGACCAATATCGACGATCCGAAGATCGCGGCGGTGTTGTACGACTGAACGTTGCGTCGCGCGGCGGTGGCGCGCGCCGCCGCCGCGGCGACCGGACACGAGGGCATCATGGGCGCAGTGCGTATCGATTCGCATCAGCACTTCTGGCGCTACCGCGCCGCCGATTACCCGTGGATCGGCCCCGGCATGGGCGTGCTCGCGCGCGACTACCTGCCCGATGCGCTGTGGCCGCTGATGCATGCGCAGGCGCTCGGTGCGTCGATCGCCGTGCAGGCGCGCGCCGGGCGCGACGAGACGGCGTTCCTGCTCGATCTCGCACGCGACGATGCGCGCATCGCGGCGGTGGTCGGCTGGGAGGATCTCGCCGCGCCGCAGCTCGCGGATCGCATTGCCGAATGGCGCAGCCCGAAGCTGCGCGGCTTCCGTCACCAGGTGCAGGACGAAGCCGATGCCACCGCGTTCGTCGCGGAGCCGGGTTTCAACCGCGGCATCGCGTGGCTGCAGGCGAACGGCTACGTGTACGACGTGCTCGTGTTCGAGCGCCAGTTGCGCGACGTGTGGGCGTTTTGTGCGCGGCACGACGCGCACTGGCTCGTGCTCGATCACGTCGGCAAGCCCGCACTCGCCGACTTCGAGCGCGACGACACGGCGCTCGCGCGCTGGCGCGCCGCGTTGCGCGAGCTGGGCGCGCTGCCGCATGTCGTGTGCAAGCTGTCGGGGCTCGTGACCGAGGCCGACTGGCAGCGCGGGCTGCGCGGGAAGGATGTCCGGCGCATCGAGCAGTGTCTCGATACGGCGCTCGACGCGTTCGGCCCGCAGCGGCTGATGTTCGGGTCGGACTGGCCCGTGTGCCTGCTGGCGGCGTCGTATGACGAAGTGGCGTCGGTCATCGAGCGCTGGGCCGAATCGCGGTTGTCGGCGGCCGAGCGCACCGCGCTGTGGGGCGGCACCGCCGCGCGTTGCTACGCGGTGCCGACGTGAGCGCACGTGCGTGCGCGTGGGGGTGTCGCTTCGTCGGACGAATGACGACGGGCGCCACGGTGTTCAGATGGTTGCGGTCGCATCGATTCTTCACCCGGTGCCCGGGGCCGAACCTTTAGAATATGCGCAAACGGTTGCGTGCGATGCGCGCGCGGCCGTCCGGAACGAAACCGATCACAGTCCCGACGTATGTCCATCCAGCCGATTCAGAACCGCCGCCTCTACCAGCAGATCGCCGACAAGCTCAGTGCGATGATCGAGTCCGGCGACTTTCCGCCGGGCAGCTACCTGCCGCCCGAGCGCGAACTGGCCGAACAGTTCGGTGTGTCGCGCACCTCGGTGCGCGAGGCGCTGATCGCGCTCGAAGTGCGCGGGTGCGTGAGCGTGCGCGTCGGCGACGGCGTGAAGGTGCGCCATCCCGAAACGGCCGCCGCGCCTGAGCCCGCGCCTGTCCCTGCGGAGAAGGCCGCGCCGTTCACGATCGTCGAGATCGATCCCGAACTCGGCATCGCACTCGACCTCGATACCGAAATCCCGCCGTTCGCGTTGCTGCAGGCGCGCCGGCTGATCGAGCCGGAAGCGGCGTCGCTGGCCGCGAAGCACGGCTCGGACGAGCAGATCGACGGGATCCACGAGGCGTTCCTGCGCAACCAGGCAGACAACCTCAGCGGCTCGCTCACGCATCCGGGCGACCGGCTGTTTCACATCCGCATCGCGGAGGCGAGCGACAACGCCGCGTATGCGCTGATGATCAAGCAGCTGCTCGCGCACAAGTACGACCTGATGTTCCAGCGGCTGCAGTCGCTGTACATGCCGAACGACATGCCGCACCGGTCGGAACTCGAACACCGCGCGATCCTCGATGCGATCCGCGCACGCGACCCGGACGCCGCGCGCCGCGCGATGGCCGAGCATCTCGACGAAGTGATCCGCATCTTCGGCCGCGCGCTCGACTGAGCGCGCGTCGACGCGTGACCGGTTGCCCGTTCAGAAGCGATCCGCGCGATACGGCGCCGGATCGGTGAACGGCGCTTCGCCGGTCATCATCTCGGCCAGCAGGCGGCCGGTGACGGGGCCGAGCGTCAGCCCGTGATGGTTGTGCCCGAACGCGAACCACAGCCCGCGATGCGCGGGCGCGGGGCCGATCACCGGGCGCATGTCGGGCGTGCACGGCCGGAAGCCGAGCCAGGGCTGCGGGTCGAGCCGCTCACCGAAGCCGAACACGGGCCGCGCGACGCGTTCCGCGCGTTCGAGCTGCACGCCGGTGGGCGGCACGCCGCGCCGCGCGATCTCGACGCCGGTCGTCAGCCGCAGCCCGCGCTTCATCGGGGCGATCACGTAACCGTATTCGCGATCGACGATCGGCGCCGACGGCACGCCGCGCGCGGACGGCGCGTAGTGCATGTGATAGCCGCGCTTCTCGCGCAGCGGGATCGTGTAGCCGAACTTGCCGAACACCGTGTCGGACCACGGGCCGAGCGCGACGACCACGGCCGGCGCGGCGGCCATGCCGTCCTGCGTCCTGACCTGCCAGCCTGGCGACAGCGCGTCGAGGCTTGCGGCGTCGCCCGTCAGCAGCGTGCCGCCGCCTTGCACGAAGAGTTGCGCGTACGCTTTGACGAGCGCGGACGGGTCGACGACGCTTTTCGGATCGAGCCAGTGCAGCGCGCCGCAGAAGCCGGGCGCGAGGCTCGGTTCGTGCGCGCTCAGCGCGGCCGCATCGAGCGGCGTGATGCCGAGCCCGTGGCGGCGCGCGGTGAGTGCGGCTTCGGTCACGCTGCGCTCGAATGCGGCGGGCGTGCGGAACGCTTCCAGCCAGCCGTTCGCGCGGATGAGCTCGCCGGCGCCGGCCCGCGCGATCAGCGCGTCGTGCTCGACGATGCAGCGCTCGATCAGCGGCAGCATGTCGCGCGACGCCGCCGCGTGACGCAGCGGCGCCGATTCCCACCAGAAACGCGCGAGCCACGGCGCGAATGCGGGCAGCGACGCGCTGTGCCAGTAGAGATCGGTCGAGCGGTTCAGCGCATAGCGCATCAGCGTGAACGGGCTGCGCGGGAACGGATACGGTTCGACCGACGAGCGCTCGATCAGCCCCGCGTTGCCGAAGCTCGTGCCTTCGCCGGGCGCGCCGCGATCGACGAGGGCGACCTTGCGCCCGCGATCCTGCAGGTGGAGTGCCACGGAGACGCCGACGATGCCTGCGCCGAGAACGATGACGTCGAAATCCATCGGTGGTGAATGACGGTGAGCGGCGCGTGCCCGCGATGACGGATGCGCCCGGGTTGGAGAGCAGTTCGAACTGCCAGCATACTCGCGGCGGCGCGGCGCACCAAGAGGGCGCGCGCGGCCCGCGCATGGCGGGTGGCCCGATCCCGACGATTCGCGATTGATGCGACGACGCGGGCAGTAGAATGCGCGGATTCCGGCCTTCGAGGGTGACACGCGATGATCGAATTGAGCGCAGCGGTGTATGCGGCGGAGTTGAAGCGCTTTCGGGCGACGGGCAACGTGTGGCTCGCGGCGGACGAGATGCCGGCCGATGTCGACGTGCCGCCTGCATGGCGCGCGTTGCTCGCCGCGCCGGACGACCTGCTCGCGGACAGGCTCGTGCAGATGTGGGCCGCCATCATCGATCGATTGCCGGCCGTCGCGCAGTTCTTTCGCGACAACCTCGCGCGTCCGGCCGTGTTCCGCAACGACGGCGGCGACGTCGCGCTGCTGTACCCGTATACGGTCGAGCACGACGACCTGAATTTCTTCGTCGGCCGCGCGCCGTTGGGCGAGCGGTGGCCAGATGATGTGTCACCGTGGACCGCGCTGCCTGAAGCGCTGCGGCGTTTCCATCAAACCGTGCATGACGGCTGGACGTTCTTTCCCGCGAATTCGATGGGGCCGTTGCCGCTCGCCGATCAGGCTGCGCTCGCCGGCAAGCTCGACCTGACGCCTGTCGAGATACGCACGCTCGGCGTGAACCCGGATCTCGTGCGCACCGTAGTTCATAACGGCAGCGGTGACTGGCTGTGCGTCGATTCGAGTGAAGCGGCCGGCGGTGGCAACCCGGCCGGGCGGATCTGGTGGCACGAGCGTCCTACCGAACTCGAACCGGTGGACTTCTGGGCCGTGATGAACGCGTGGTTCGAGATTTTCGTCGAGGAAGCCGACACGCGATGATGAGACACGCCCGGCGCGGGCCGTCCACCGCGTCCGTCGTCAGCTCATCTCGAACAGCTTTCCCCATCGCGCCAGCACGCGCGTATCGACCCCCGCCATCCTCAGCGTTTTCCACACCACGGTCGACACCGTGTCATAAGCCGCGATCCCGGTCGCCTGCTCGAACGGCGCGGCCAGATGGGCGGCATGCAGGTTCGTGCAGAACGTCGCCACCGCATCCGGGCGCGCCCGCGCAGCCTGGCGTATCAGCGCCGCAATCTGCGTATCGGGCACCTCCGCGAAGCTGAAGTTGTCGCGCAACCCGAGATGCTGTTCGCCCACGCATTCGATGCCGAGTTGCGCATACTGGCGCACGATCCGCTGCTGCACGTCGTCGAGATACGGCGTGACGAGGCCGAGCCGCCGCACGCCGGTGCGTTCGAGCAGCTCGTTCAACGCGAGCACGGACGACGTTGCCGGAATGCCGGTGGCCTGCTCGATGACGCGGCACAGCGCCGCGTCGCGTTCGAATCCGAGCCAGCCAGCCGACGTGCCGCTCCAGCCGATCACGTCGACCCGCGCGTCGGTGAGCTGCCGCGCCGCGACGAGCATGCGCGCCGCGTCGAACTGGTCGAGCGCGGCGTCGGTGAGCGCAATCTCGGTCACGGTGAAGCGCGCGAAATGCACGCTGACGTCTGGCAGCCCGGCGACGATCGCGGTCGTCAACGGTTCGAGCGCGGTGTTCGACGACGGCGTCAGGATGCCGATGCGGATGCGCGGATTCATCGCGGGGCGTCCGTTCAATCGAGCAACTGCCGCACGGCGTCGACCGCCTCGCGGCGCAGCGCGGCCAGGTCGAGGCCCGGAATCTCGCCGTTGTCCACCACGACGCGGCCGTTCACGATGTTGTACTTCACCGGCGCGGGCTCGCCGGCCGTCACCGGCGCAATGGCGTAGTCGTGGAAGCCGTTGAAGCGCGGCCCGCTCACGTCGTACAGCACGAGATCGGCGGCCTGGCCCGCCTCCAGCGTGCCGACCGCGTTCAGCCCGAGCACGCGCGCGCCGCCTTGCGTGCCCCAGTGCAACACTTCCTCGGCGGTGGTGGCCGCCGCACCGTGCGCCGCACGATGCACGAGCCAGGCGAAATTCGCTTCGTGCGTCATGCTGCCGGATTCGTTCGACGCGACACCATCGACGCCGAGGGACACCGGCACGCCGGCCGCCGCCATGCGCGGCGCGGGCGCGATGCCGCTGCCGAGCCGCGCGTTGCTGACGGGGCAGTGCGAGCAACCGGTGCCCGTTTCGGCGAGCAGCGCGATTTCGTTCTCCTCGAGATGGACGAGGTGCGCGAACCACACGTCGGGGCCGAGCCATTCGTGTTCGGCGACGAATTCGACCGGGAGCTTGCCGTAGCGCTCGCGACAGAAGTCGACGTAACGCGTCGTCTCCGACAGGTGCGAATGCAGCCGCAGGCCCATCCCGCGCGCGGCGCGCGCGACTTCGGGCAGCAGGTCGGGCGGCAGCGAGAAGGTCGGTGTCGTCGGGGCGACGACCACGCGCCGCATCGATGCGGTGCCCGCGTCGTGATAACGCGCCTTCAGCCGCTCGATATCGGCAAGCATCCGGTCGAGCGTCTCGGGCTGCAACGTCGTGCCGGCGAAGCCCGGATGATCGCCGGCCGCCTGCAATGCGCCGCCGCGGCACAGCACGAAGCGCATCCCGAAGGCGGCCGCTTCGTCGAACAGCAGGTCGCCGGTCTCGGTCGTGCCGCCCGCGTGATACAGGTAGTGGTGATCGGCGCAGGTCGTCACGCCGGACAGCAGCAGTTCCGCGAAGCCGAGCCGTGCGGCGATGCGCGCGAGCGCCGGCGTGAAGCGCGCGACGCGCGGATACGGCACGGCCGCGAGCCATTCCTGCAGGCCGGCGTTGATCCCGGCCGGCACGGCCTTCAGCAGGTTCTGGAACAGGTGGTGATGCGTGTTGACCCAGCCCGGGTAGACGACGCAGTCGGTCGCGTCGATCACGCGTTCACCGGGCAGCGGTGTGAGATCAGGCGCAATCGTCTCGATCCGGCCGTCGCGGATGCGCAGGTCGGCCTGGCCGAGCCGCGCGGCGTCGCCGGTGCGGCCGCTCATGACCGCGATCGGGTTGCGGATCAGCAGCGAAGAAGGAACGCTCATGGTCGGGTCTCCTCGGATACGGATAGTCGGGTTGTGGTTCGTCAGGCGCCGCGCGCGGGCTCGATGCCGCGCGCGGCATGCAGCCCGTCAGTCGCACTCGCGTGCCATCGGGCTGCCGTGCGCGGCGTCGGCGTGGACGTGCGATTCAACGGGGGCGGCCGCCGGCACACCGTTGAGCAGCGCGTTGAGCAGTACCGACACGAGGCATGCGAGCACGACGCCGCTGTGCAGGAACGGCTGCGTCCAGTCGGGCATGTGCGCGAACACCTTGGGCGCCATCACCGGAATCAGCGCGGTCGCGATCGTGAAGCCGACGATCAGCACGTTGTAGCGGTTGCCTTCGAAGTCGACCTTCGCGAGCGTCTGCACGCCGGCGGCGACTACGACGCCGAACATCGCGATACCGGCACCGCCGAGCGCGGCCGACGGCGTCGACGCGACGATCGCGCCGATCTTCGGCACCAGCGCGACGACGCACATCAGCACGCCGCTGACCGCGACGATCCAGCGGCTGCGCACGCCGGTCAGGATCACGAGCCCGACGTTCTCCATGAACGCGATGAACGGGAACGCGGCGAACGTGCCGGCGATCGCGCTCGCGACGCCGTTTGCCCGCAGCCCGCGCACGACGTCCTCCTCGCTCACCTGTTTCTCGACGATATCGCCGATCGCGACGAACAGCCCCATCGACTCGACCATCTGCACGATCATCACGACGACCATCGTCAGCACCGGCACGATCGCGAACACCGGCGTGCCGAAGTGGAACGGGTAGGGCACGGTGAACCACGGCGCGGCCGCGACGTTCGTGAAGTTGCCCATCCCGAGCGCGATCGCGAGCAGGCTGCCGGCGACGAGCCCGATCAGCACCGACAGGTTGCGCAGGAACGCGTTCGCGAAGCGGTTGACCGCGAGGATCACGACCGCGACGACGAGCGCGACCGCGAGAAACGACAGTTCGCCGAACTGCAGCTTCGCCGCGTCGCCGCCGCCGGCCCACTGGTACGCGACCGGAAACAGCTGCAGCCCGATCACGGTGACGATGCAGCCGGTCACGACCGGCGGGAACAGGCGGCGCAGCCGGCCGACCAGCGGCGCGGCGAAGGTCGTGATGATGCCCGCGCCGATCACCGCGCCGCACACGCCGGCGAACCCCACGCCCGGCGTCAGGCCGATCGCGATCACGGGGCCGACGCTGCTGAATGCGACGCCCTGCAGGATCGGCAGGCGCACGCCGAGTTTCCAGACGCCGACCGTTTGCAGGATCGTCGAGATGCCGGAACAGAACAGCGCGGTGCTGATCAGCACGGTCGTATCGGCGGGCGACATCTTCAACGCCGATGCGACGATCAGCGGCACCGCGATCGCGCCGATATAGGCGACGAGCATGTGTTGCAGGCCGAGCGTCAGCATCTGGCGGCGCGGCAGGACCCGATCGACGGGATGTGAAGCAGCGTTCATGGGCGAGTCTCCTGAGGTTCGTTTGCGGGCGGGCGCGCGATGCGCCCGCCTGGCGTGCCCGTCAGGCCGCGACCGCCGCGGCGAGACAGGCATGGAAACGGTCGGTCAGCGCGGCGCGATCGAGATCGCGGCCGATGAAAACGATGCGTGACGAGCGCGGCTCGCACCCCCACGCCTGCGCGGCGCGCAGCTCGATCACGCCGTGCACGCCCTGCAGCACGTAGCGTTGCGCGCGGCCCTGCACGGCGAGGATGCCTTTCATCCGGAACAGGTTCGCGGTATCGGCGCGACGCAGCTCGCCGAGCCACGCTTCGAGCGCGTCGAGATCGACGTCCGCATCGACTTCGATGCCGACCGACGACACGCTGGCGTCGTGTTCGTGGTGGTCGTGATCGTCGTCGTGCGCGTGGTCGCCATGCTCATGCTCGTGCGCGTGTTCGTCCCCATGCGGTGTATC
This sequence comes from Burkholderia sp. AU33803, assembly GCF_002223095.1. Lineage (NCBI taxonomy): Bacteria > Pseudomonadati > Pseudomonadota > Betaproteobacteria > Burkholderiales > Burkholderiaceae > Burkholderia > Burkholderia sp. AU33803. The sequence goes on along the minus strand of NZ_NKFJ01000006.1, from coordinate 2,412,445 downwards.
GGCCTGCAGCCCGTCGCTCTCGACGAGGATCTGCGCGAATTCGTTCGCGCCGATGCCGAGGATGCGGTCGAGATCGACCTGCGCGTAGCTCGACGTGACGATCTCGGCCGTCGTGTTCAGCTCGCGCAGCCGCGCGGTCAGCGCATCGACGTCCGGTGCGTCGACGAGGTCGACCTTGTTGATCACGATGCGGTCCGCGCAGACGATCTGGTCGACCGCCTGGTTGTCGCGGCCGTCGAGCACCAGATCGTCGAGGTGCGCGCGGATATGCTTCGCGTCGACCATCGTGACGACCGCGTCGAGCGCGACTTCCTTCGCGATCGGATCGTCGAGGAAGAAGGTCTGCGCGACCGGATACGGATCGGCGAGGCCGCTCGTCTCGACGATGATGTGATCGAGCCGGTCGGGGCGCGCCACGAGCATCCGCACGATCCGCACGAGATCCTCGCGCACCGCGCCGACGCAGCACACGCAGCCGTTCGTCATCTCGTAGATTTCCTCGGTCGATTCGAGCACGAGGCCGCCGTCGATGCCGATCTCGCCGAACTCGTTCTCGATCACCGCGATCTTGCGGCCGTGCTTCTCGCGCAGGATGTAGTTCAGCAGCGTGGTCTTGCCTGCGCCGAGAAAGCCCGTGAGCACGGTGACCGGAATCTTCTCGACGTCGCTGTGGGTGGTGTGGATGTGGGTCATGATGCATCTCCGTTGAGTCGGTTGGGCTGCGGGTTCGGCTGTGATGCGTTGTCTTTCCAGCGATGGACGGTGCGGGAATCGAGGTCGAACAGGTCGAGCACGCGGCCGAGCGTGTGGTCGATCATCTGGTCGAGCGAAGCGGGGCGCGCATAGAACGCCGGCACCGGCGGCGCGACGATCGCGCCCATCTCGGTGACGGTGGCCATGTTGCGCAAATGCGTGAGCGTGTACGGCGTCTCGCGTGCGAGCAGCACGAGCCGGCGGCGCTCCTTCAGCACGACGTCGGCCGCGCGCGAGATCAGGCCGGAGGAGAGGCCGCTCGCGATCTCGGCGAGCGTCTTCATCGAGCACGGCGCGACGATCATCCCGAGCGTGCGGAACGAGCCGCTCGAGATCGGCGCCGCGATGTCGTCGCTGCGGTACAGCACGCTCGCGAGCGCGGTGATGTCGGACAGCCGGTAGTCGGTCTCATGCGCCATCGTCAGCGCGGCAGCGCGCGACACGACCACGTGCGTCTCGATGTCGAGCTCGCGCAGCAGCGCGAGCAGCCGCATCCCGTACACGAAGCCGGATGCGCCGCTGATGCCGACCACGAGCCGCCGCGCGCTCATCGCGACGCTCCGCCGAGTTGCGCGATCACGTGCGCGGCGCGCTGCATCGCGGCGTCGCCGACGCGTGCGCGCACGCCGTCGAAGCGCGAGCCGCGCGTCGCGTCGATCCCCATTCGCGACGTCGTGCCGTCGGCGGACGACGACGGATCGAGCGGGCTGCCGGGCAGCCCGTCGACGACGAACAGGTCGCGGTGCGGCTGGAAGTGCGTCGCGATCGCCCACAGCACCTGCGCGTCGTCGGTGATGTCGACGTCGCTGTCGACCGCGACGACGTTCTTCAGGTACGGGTCCCAGCCGAGCAGCGCGAGCATGATCTGGCGCGCCTCGCCGTCGCGCGACTGCTTCAGCGCGACGTAGCAGTGGAAGTGCGTACCGGAATTCGGATAGTGAATCGCGGTGACCGAAGGAAAGCGCGCCTTCAGCTTCTCGCTCATCTCGGCTTCACGCGGCAGCCGCGCGAGCGTCAGATGTTCCGCGTACGGGCCGCCGACCACGTCGACGAGCCATGCATCCTTGCGCCGCATCATCGCGTCGATGCGCAACACGTTGTTGGTCGAGCGGTCCGACGAGTAGCCGGTGAATTCGCCGAACGGGCCTTCTTCCGCCTGCGCGTCGGGATCGATCGTGCCTTCGAGCACGAACTCGGCGGCGGCCGGCACGCCGATGCCGTGGCGCGGCGTGCGCACGAGCTGCAGCGGCGCGCCGAGCAGCCCACCGGCAATCGCGCGCTCATCCGCGCCGAACGGCACGCGCGCGGCGGCCGCGAGCATGAACAGCGGATGCGCGCCGATCACCATCGCCACCTTGAGCGTGTCGCCGCGCGCCTTCGCGGTCTGCAGCATCCGCCACAGATGGCCGCGCGAATGCAGGCTCGTCGCCAGCGCGTTGCGCGCATGCGGCATCGAGCGGTGGTAGCTGAGGTTCGCGACGCCCGTCACCGGATCTTCGGCAACGATCACCGCGTTGGTCACGTAGGGCCCGCGATCGGTTTCGAAGTGGCGGATCATCGGCAGCTGCGCGAGATCGACCGCGTCGCCTTCGGTCACCTGATCGAGCACGGGGCCGTGCGGCACGACGACCGGCGCGACGGGCGCGTTCGCGCGCTGCTGCCACGCGTCGAACAGGCCGTTCGCATCGACGCCGAACAGCCGGCCGATGCGCGTGCGGGACGCGAATACGTTGGTGACGAGCGGTGTCGACAGGCCGTCGACGCGCTCGCAGACGAGCATCTCGTGCCGCCCGCGCGCGGCGAGCGACGCGACGACGGCCGTGACGTCCTGGTCGGCGGACAGCGGCTGCGCGAGCGTCAGCACGTCGTCCGGAAAGCGTTCGCGATAGGCGTTCGCGAAGTGATGAAAATCCTGCTGCTCGGCGAAAAGGCTGGACGCCATGATGCACTCCGTCGGATGCGGAAGGGGAAAGGCCGGATCGCGCGCGTGTTCGATGCGGCACGCGATCCGGCTGCCGGCGCGTTACAGGTAGGTCGACGTGAGGCGCTTCTGCGCTTCGTCGAGATCTTTCGGCGGCCTGGTCGGCTCGATGCCGACGAGGCGGGCGATGTTGTTGCCCATGTAGTCCTCGAGGCCGTCTTCGTCGAGATCCATCCCCTGCGGCGCGGGTCCGCACAGCATTTCCAGCTCGCGCAGCCACATGCCGGGCTCGTTCGGCGGCGAATCGGTGCCGAACACGATCTTTTTGCGCGGCAGCTCGCGGGCGAACTCGACGATCCGAGACTGGTAGCACCAGCCCGATTCGCAGTACACGTTCGGCGTATCCATCGCCATCCAGAACGCTTCGAACGAGTAGTTGCCACCCGTCTGGATGCCGAAGTGACCGATGATGAAGTTCACCATCGGAAACTCGCGGATGATCGGATAGAACTGCGTCGGGATCGTGTACGGGCCGTCGCCGGTGTGGATCAGCACGACGATGTTGTACTTCGCGCAGACCTTCATCGCGGGGCGCAGCCAGTCGAGCGCGCGATCGGGCCGGTAGCCGTGCATGTTCGCGTGCAGCTTCACCATCTTGAAGCCGTACTCCCTGATGTGGAATTCGAGCTCCGCCGCGCCGTTCTCCGGGCCCCAGCGCGGGTTGTACGTGAAGTTGCCGATGAAGCGGTCGGGGTATTTCTGCGTGAGTTCGGCGATATACGCCATGTAGTCGCGGATGCCTTCACGGCCGCGGCGGTTGCCGTCGCGATAGCCGGTGTTGCCCGGCGGCGGCTGGATGAAGCCCATGTCGATGCGGCGCGGCTTGCCGTTGATGATGTACGGGCCGTCCATCATCTTCAGCAGGCGTTCGCCGGTGAACGGTTCGCCGGTGTGGCGCCACGCCTCGTCGACGAGGTTGGTCGGGTGCAGGTGCGTATCGATGATCATGCAATGCTCCGGAATCGGGAGAGAGGGGTGCGGGCGTCAGGCGGCGAGCAGCGCTCTCGCTTCGTCGACGGTGCGCGGCGCGGGCGTCGGTTCGAGGCCGATCATTCGCGCGGTGTTGTTGCCGAGGTAATCCTCGAGCGTGTCCTCGTCGAGATTCATCCCTTGCGGCGGATCGAAGCACAGCACTTCGAGCAGCCGCAGCCACATGCCCGGTTCGTTCGGCGGCGTGTCGGAGCCGAACAGGATCTTGTGCTTCGGCAGCACCTTCGCGAATTCGACGATCCGCGACTGCAGGCACCAGCCGGATTCGCAATACACGTTCGGCAGGTCCATCGCGAGCTGGAACGGCTCGAAGCAGTAGACGCCGCCCGTCTGCACCCCGAAGTGCGCCATGATGAAATTGACCGTCGGGAATTCCTTGATCATCGGCACCCACTCGGTGGGGATGCTGTACGGGCCGTCGCCGGTGTGCAGCTTCACGAGCACGCCGAGCTCCGCGCATTTCTTCAGCGCGGGGCGCAGCCAGTCGAGTGCGCGATCGGGCCGGTACGCATGCATGTTGGCCTGGAACTGCACCATCTTGAAGCCGAGCTTGCGCACGTAATGATCGATCGCGTTCACGCCGTTCTCCACGCCGCAGCGCGGGTTGTAGACGAAGCAGCCGATGAAGCGGTCGGGGTGCTTGCGCACCATCTCGACCGTATACGCCATGTACGCGTCGATCGATTCGGTGCCCGACTTCTCGCCGTCGGTATACGTATAGATGGTGTTGCCTTGCGGCGGCTGGATGAACGCCTTGTCGACGCGGCGCGGCTTGCCGTTGATGAGGAACGGGCCGTTCATCGTCTCGATCAGGCGCTCGCCGGTGAACGGCGGGCCGTCGTGACGCCATGCGAGGTCGACGAGATTCGTCGGGTAACAGCTGGTGTCGATGATCATCTACTCGATCTCCTTGAGAGGAACCGGAAAGGCCGGTTGCCGTATCGCGGGCAGGCACGTCGATGAAGCGACCTGTCGGTCGGATTCATGCGGCCCTTTGCAAGGCGCATTATTTTTTTGCGCCTTCCCCTCGCCGGCATCGAGTGACACACTGCGACGTGCACTGCTGCTTGGGACCGAGTGTCACCAGCCGAATGTGCTCTGTACAATATTTTTTACTGACGCTCTTGATACGTTTGCGATATGGACATGCGTGTGTTGCGTTACTTCGCGGTGCTGGCCGACGAACTGCATTTCGGGCGCGCGGCCGCGCGGCTCCATATCTCGCAGCCGCCGTTGAGCCAGCAGATCCGGCTGCTCGAGGAGCAGCTCGGCACCGCGCTGTTCGTGCGCTCGCAGCATCGCGTCGAATTGACCGAGGCAGGGAAAACACTGAAGGAGCAGGTGCCGCTGATCGTCGCGCAGTTCGATCGCGCGATCGATCTCACGCGTTGCGCGGGGCGCGGTGAAGTGGGGCGGCTCGCGGTCGGCATCATCAGCTCGGCGATGGTCGTGCCGATTCCGCGTGCGTTGCGCGTGTTCGCCGAGCGCCATCCGCACGTGCACTGGTCGCTGCACGAGATGACACCGGCCGCGCAGATCGATGCCCTGAAGGAAAAGCGGCTCGACGTGTGCTTCTTCCGGCTGTTCCAGGACGACCCGTCGATCCGCAGCGAGATCGTGGTGCGCGAAACGGCCGTGGCCGTGCTGCCGTCCGGCCATCCGCTCGCGTCGCGCGACGCGATCGCGCTTGGCGAGCTGGCCGGCGAGCAGTTCGTGTCATTCGGCTTGCGGCATTCCCAACTGGCGCGCTTCCTGCAACAGAGCTGTGTCGATGCGCGCTTCACGCCGCGGATCGCGCACGAGGTCGTCGAGGTGCACACGCTGCTGTCGCTGGTGCGTGAAGGGCTGGGCGTCGCGCTGCTGCCCGCGTCGTCGCGGCAGATCTCGACGGGCGGCGTCGCGTTCGTGCCGCTGCTGCCGCCGGCGCTCGAGGTGTCGCTGCAGGCGCGCTACCGCGTGGACGATACGTCCGCGGTGCTCGGCGCGTTCCTCGACACCGTGCGCGAGGTCGCGGCGGAGTTCAGCGCGTAGCGGCGCGTATCAGCGCGCGAGCGATTGCGCGACGAGCGCGCCGATCGCGTCGATCAGCGGCTTCACGCGCGCATGGCGTTCGCGCGGCCAGATCGCATGCAGGTTGTAGTGCGTCGGAATCGCGATCGTGCAGAGTTCGACGAGCCGGCCATCGCGGCGCGCATCGGCGGCGAGCAGCCCGCGCACCAGCCCGGCGCCGAGCCCGGACGCGAGCGTCGCGACGAGCCCCGCCGCGTTGTCGAACACGGCGATCGTGTCCGGTTCGACGGGTTCGAGCCCCGCCGCTTCGAGCCACGGAATCCACGACCGCTTCGTATAGCCGAGCAGCGGCAGTTCGAGCACCTGTTCGGGTGTGAGCGGCGCGGTCAACCCATAACGTTCGAGCAGCGCGGGCGCGGCCATCGCGGTCAGCCGGTCGGGGCAGACCAGCGCGCTGTCCACGCCTTCCCATTCCCCGTAGCCATAGCGCAGCGCGACATCGACGCGGTCGAATGCATCGCGATCATGGCGCGGCGCCGACAGCACCGTCAGCGTCGTGCCGTCGAGCGTGCGCATCAATGCCGGCAGCCGCGCGGGCAGCCAGCCCTGCATCAACTCGGGATCGACGTCGAGCCGGAGTGACGGGCCGGTCGTGCGCCCCTTCACCGACGACAGCGCGCGATCGATCTGCTCGAGCCCGTCCGACAACTGGTTCGCAAACAGCGTGCCGGCATCGGTCAGCATCACGCGGCCGCCGGCGCGGGCGAACAGCGGCTGGCCGATGAATTCCTCGAGCGAGCGGATCTGCTGGCTGATCGCGCTGTGCGTGAGCGCCAGCTGGCGGGCCGCGCTGGAAAAGCTGCCGACCCGCGCGGCATGCAGAAACGCCTGCATCGACTGGATCGAAGGGTATCGCTTGAGCATCTGTTAGTCCGACTGACAGGGATTCGACGAAATGATCGCTGGCGTACCCGTGCATCGCGTTTCGATAATGCTCCGGAACCGCGCGATGGGCGCGGGCCGACCTATGAATGCGAATCAGGAGACCGCGCATGATCGACATCGTCGTGAACGATACACGCCATTCGCTCGAGAATGTACCGGAGGATATGCCGCTGCTGTGGGTGCTGCGCGACCGGCTCAAACTTACCGGCACGAAGTTCGGCTGCGGCAAGGGCCTGTGCGGTGCATGCACCGTGCATCTCGACGGGCAGGCCGTACGCGCGTGCCTGATTCCGGCCGTCGCCACGCACGGGCGGCGCGTGACGACGATCGAGGGGTTGTCGCCGGACGGGCGGCATCCGCTGCAGCTCGCGTGGGTCGCCGAGGACGTGCCGCAATGCGGCTATTGCCAGCCGGGGCAACTGATGCAGGCGGCCGCGCTGCTGAAGGGCGGGCAGCCGGTGGACGACGACACGATCGTGCAGGCGATGTCGGGCAACCTCTGCCGCTGCGGCACGTATGCGCGCATTCACCGCGCGATCAAGCGTGCGGCGTCCGGCGATCCGGCGCTGGAGGCCGCGGCCGAACCCGCGAAGGAGGCGTGACATGCGCGACGATCACGCACCGGATGCACCGCATGGCGACGGCACGCCGCGCCGGCGTTTTCTCAAGCAGGGTTCGGCGCTGCTGGCCGCCGGCATCGCGATCGGCTTCCGGATGCCCGACGCGGCGGCCGCAGGCAAGCACGCAAGCGGCGATCCGCATCCGTCCGCCGGCGAATTCGAACCGAACGCGTGGGTGCGCGTGCTGCCCGACGACACGATCAAGCTCGTCGTACACAAGCACGATTCGGGCACCGGCACGCGCACCGCGCTCGCGGCGGTGGTGGCCGAGGAGCTCGACGTCGATCCGTTCCGGGTCGACGTGATCACGCCGGAAGATCCGTTCTTCGCCGACTACCTGCATCCGCTGTGGAAAGTGTTCTCGACCGGCGGCAGCACGAGTGTCGCGATGGAGTACGACCGGCTGCGTCGAGCGGGTGCGACCGCGCGTGCGATGCTCGTCGAAGCGGCGGCGCACCAATGGGGCGTGCCCGCTTCTGCGTGTACGACGGCAGATGGCGCCGTGCTGCATGCGTCGAGCGGCCGCCGCGCGACGTACGGTTCGCTCGCGCAGGCGGCCGCGCAATTGCCGGCGCCGAAGCAGGTCGCGCTGAAAGAGCCCGCGCAGTTCCGCTATATCGGCAAGCTGCGCAGGAAGCGCGGCGCCGCGCAGAAGGCCGACGGCTCGTTTCCGTACAGCATCGACGTGTCGCTGCCGGGGATGCTGGTCGCGGTCGTCACGCGCGCGCCGGTGATCGACGGCCGCGTGCGCAGCGTCGATGCGAAGGCGGCGCTCGCGATTCCCGGCGTGCGCGACGTGCTGCAGATTCCGCCGCGCCCCGATGTGCTCGGCGGCAACCAGGCTGGCGTCGCGGTGCTCGCGGACGACTACTGGTCCGCGCATCAAGGGCAGGCCGCGCTGACGATCGAATGGGAGGACAGCCTGTTCGAAACCTTCGACAGCAGCACGCTCGCCGCGCGGCAGGCCGCGTGGCTCGACGATCCGGCCGCGCGCGTCGTGCCGACGATCGCCGACGGCGATCCGGCGAAGGCCCAGGCGGCCGGCGCGCGCACGATCGAGGCGTCGTATGCGATGCCGCACAAGGCCGCGAATCCGCTGGAGCCGATCAACCTCACCGTTTGGGCACGCAATGGCGGTATCGAATACTGGGGCGGGCTGCAGGTGCCGTCGACCGCAACGGAAGCGGCGGAGCTGATCGGCGGCATTCCTGCGCATCGGGTGACGCTGCACGAGCTGGTGTCGGGCGGCAGCTTCGGCGCACGCGAATCGAAGTACTGGCTGTTCGAGGCGACGTGGCTCGCGGTGAAGACCGGCAAGCCCGTGAAGCTGATGAACAGCCGCGAGGACGAGATGCGCGCGCTGTTCTATCACGCGGCAAGCTACCACCGGGCGCGCGCGGTGCTCGATGCGCAGGGCAATCTCGCGTCGCTGTGGCTGCGCGCCGTGATGCCCGCGTCGCCGCAGCAGTGGGAGCCCGGCTATCTCGAGCGCACCGACCGGATGGATTTCAGCACGACCGAGGCAATCACGAAATGGGAGTTCGCGTATGCGGCGCCGCATCGCGACATCGGCTGGATCCGGATGGAGACGGGCGTGCCGACCGGCTGGTTCCGCGCGGTGAGCTACATCCCGAACGTGTTCGCGGTCGAATCGGTGATGGACGAGGCCGCGCACGCGGCGCAGCGCGACCCGGTCGAGTTCCGGCTCGCGCACATGCGCGACCGGCCGCGCCATGCGGCCGTGCTGCGTGAAGCGGCGCAACGTGCGGGGTGGGGCCAGCCGCTGCCGGACGGAGTCGCACTCGGCATTGCGACGAACCAAGCGTACGACAGCTATGTCGCGGTGGTCGCGCGGGTCGTGCGCAAGGACGGCGCGGTGCGCGTGGAGAAGCTGACATGCGTCGCCGATTGCGGGATCGCGGTGTCGCCGGCCGGCGTCGACGAGCAACTGTACGGCGGCCTGATGTGGGGGCTCGGCCATGCGACGTCCGATCGCATCGATTTCCGGCACGGCCGCGTGCAGCAGTCGAACTTCGATTCGTATCGCGTGATGCGGATGAGCGACATGCCCGATACCGACATTCACATCGTGCAGGGCGATCCGGCGAAGCCGGGCGGGGTCGGCGAGCTGTCGAGCCCGGCGGTGACGCCGGCGATCGCGAACGCGGTGTTCCGGCTGACGGGGAAGCGGTTGCGGGAGACGCCTTTCGATTTGTCGGCGGTGGCGTAGCGTGACCGAACGTATGAAGTTTGTCCTGCATCGACCGCCATTCCGCTGATCAATTCGCCGACGTCGCAACCCCATCGACGTCGGCGCATGCGTTCGCCCGCATCGTCGCGCGCAAGCGCCGATTCCGCATACGTTCCCCCGCTTCTCGCGGGTGTTTCCCACTGGTTGGTGGTGCGAATTTTTACCTAAGATGAAGCCATCATGCGCGTAATTCGGTGCCTGCACGCGCATGGAAGGAGGCGGGAGGCAGCGCCGGAGCGACGCCAGCGGATGTTGCCATCATGGATGCGAAAGTGTGCGCGTCGGCTGCCAGTCTCGCGACTGCAGCGACGCCAGCGGACGCGGCGGCAATCGCCGCGCGAACGGCGCCCGGCCGTCCCGGTCGAATCGCTCCGCTGCGCCACGCGCTGGTCGCAATCGTTTGCGTTCTGGGGGCCGCACAGGCCGTGCTTGCCGGGGCTTCCGCCGAGGCTGTCGATCCGTCCGACACGGTGCGCATCGTTGCGGCCGCAAGCCCCGCCGACCCCGCCGATCCCGCCACTCCGGCCGTTGCGACACACGACACGGCCGTGCGCCAGGTCGTGCTGGGCATCATCAGTTTCACCCGCTGGCCGACGACACCCGTGCGCCTGCATCTGTGCGTCACGGGCCGGCCCGACTATGCAAGCGGCCTGACCGACACGCTGCAGGCCGGCTCGACGCTGCTCGACGTGCAGCGTGTGCGCTTCGACGATCCCGCGCTCGGCATGGCCTGCGACATCGTCTATCTGGGCAACCTGAGCGAAGAGGAACGCGCGCGCGTGAGGGCGGCGGTAGCCGGCCATCCGGTGCTGACGATTGCGGAACACGATCCGTCCTGCACGGCGGGCGGCATGTTCTGTCTCAACGTCGACGGCGAACGCGTGTCGTTCGACATCAATCTCGACGCGGTTGCACGCAGCGGCGTGCGCGTGCATCCGAACGTGCTCAATCTCGCCCGGCGGCCGGGGGCACCATGACACGGCCCACGCCTCCGGTCTCGCTGTCGCGCGTGCCGCGCCCGACGCTGCAAAGCGTGCTGCGTCGCGCGCACCTGCGCCTCGCGTTCGTCGCCGTCACGATGGCGGCCGTGTCGTTGATCGTGGTGGCCGTGATTGCATTGCGTGCGTACGCCGGCAACAACCTGAACCTGCTGGCGCGCTCGCTCGGTTATACGGTGGAGGCCGCGCTCGTGTTCGGCGATCGCGTCGCGGCGGCTGAGGCGATCGGGATGATCGCCGGCGATGAGGACGTCGCGCAGGTGACGGTCACGGATAGCCAGGGCCAGCCGTTCGCGACGTGGCAGTTGCCTGCCGGCAGCGGGATCGCGCGGCTCGAGCGCGTCGTCGCCGACTTCGCGCTGCCGGGGCCCGTGACCGCGCCGGTGGTGCACGACGGCATCATCGTCGGCCACGTCGTCGTGCGCGGCCGCGGCCATCAGTTCTTCGGATTCCTGCTGGGTGGCGTGGGCGGCATTCTCGGTTGCCTGGCCGTCAGCGTGATCGGTGCGTACATCAGCTCGCAGCGCCTGCTGCGCAGCATCGTTTCGCCGTTGCGCGCGCTGGCGGGCGTCGCCCACGCGGTGCGGCGCGAACGTGCGTTCGCGCAGCGCGTCGAGCCCGCATCGATTGCCGAACTCAACCAGCTCGGCGACGACTTCAATGCGCTGCTCGACGAATTCGAAGACTGGCAGAACACGCTGCGCGACGAGAACGCGTCGCTCGAACACAAGGCGACGCACGATGCGCTCACGGGGCTGCCCAACCGCGTGCAGTTCGAGTCGCGTCTCGCACTCGCCCTCGGCGAAGCCGGGGTGACGGGGCAGCGGGTCGCGGTCCTGTATCTCGATTGCGACCGCTTCAAGGAAATCAACGACGGCCTCGGCCACGACGCCGGCGACGCGGTGCTGATCGGTATCGCGTCGCGCCTGCGCACGCAGGTGCGCGAGGCCGACCTGGTCGCGCGCCTGGGCGGCGACGAATTCGCGGTCATGCTGCCGGCCGTGCGCGAAGCGGGTAGCGTATGTCGTATTGCTGACGAGATCCTGTCCGGCATGGCGCCGTCGATCGAGCTGTCCGACGGCCGCGTGGTGGCCACCATGATGAGTGCCGGCGTTGCGCTGTATCCCGATCACGCGTCGGATGCGAGCGGCTTGCTGCGGGCGGCGGATGCCGCGATGTACCGCGCCAAGCGCGCCCGGCCAGGCTCGTGGCAACTCGCGGAAGGGGTCGCGGGGGCGGCTTGAGGTTCATCGTTTCACGCTGCGGGCGAGGCTGCGGCAGTGGGTGGAAAAAAGCGCTCGCGATGCGCGTGCAATCGAAGGGGTCAATGATGAGCAACACGTTTCCGGTTGGGCTTGGGCGCTTGTGCGTCGGCAGCGCGCTGCTTTTATGCATGCTGCTGGGAGGGTGCAAGACGCCGCCGCCGCTTCATCGTGGATTGACGCAGACGCAGGTCACCGCGCTCAAGTCGGCCGGTTTCCAGGAAACCCAGCAGGGTTTCGAGTTCGGCTCGACCGGGCCGATCCTGTTCGATTTCGATCGCTACAACCTCAAGCCCGATGTACGGCGGATCGTCGAACGGATCGGTCGCACGCTCCGCTCGGCGGGGATCAACGGGGTACGGGTCTACGGATATTCGGACCAGGAAGGCGTGGACGAGTATGACCTCGAGTTGTCCAGGCGGCGGGCGGAGGTCGTCGCGCTTGAACTGGTCGACGTGGGGCTCGATGCGAAGCGTATCGCGGTCGTCGGGAAAGGGAAGAGCGATCCGGTCGGGGACAACAGGACGCCGGGAGGAAGGGCGCAGAACCGGCGGGCGGCGATCGTGGTGTCGCCGCGGTGATCGCCGCGGTTTCCGTGGGCCGGATGAAAGTAAGTTGAAAGTTTAAGAAAACTCGCGATCGAACGCGACGACCGGCAGTGCGTAGCGGCACGGCAGCGTTTGCCAGCGCGCGTTCCGTTCCGAGCGTTCGCACTATTTCATCGTGACTGGGGGCGATGCCTCGCCCCGTACGGATCTGTCACACGTTTCATGCAGATTGTGTCCTGTTCCGCGCGTGCTGGCGCGGTGATTCGGCATGGGCGCCGCGTCCGGGCGGCCATGCCGCCGGCCTGTTTCCGGGCTATCGAGGGCCCGAACGGAAACGTTTGCAGGTGTCTTTCACGCGTGGGGATTTTGTCCTACATTATCGGGGCTTCGGGCCGGTCAGCCGGCACCAGGAACCTGAGAACACAAGAAGGAACAAGCATGAGTTTCGCTCCGAACGGGGGTATTCCCACTGGAATGGGCGGTAGTCCGCTCGGCTCGTTGAGCGCGCTCGGCGGTCTCGCCGGCCCGGTTGCGTCGAGCGTCGCCGGCAGCCTCGGGCCGCTTGCGGGTTTGGCCGGGCACGTCGACACCGTCCAGCGCGCGATGCAGCTCGCGCAGACCGGCTTCTCGCTGATGGACAAGACGCCCGCAGCGATTGCCGAGGCGATCAACGGCGCCGCCAACCCCGCGCGCCTGACTCAGCTCAACCGCTACGTGACGCTCGATACGCCGCTCGGCCCGGACGTGCTGCTGGTCAGCGCTGCCGTCGTCGACGAGCACGTGAACCGGTTGCCGGAGATCCACCTCGACCTGCTGTCGCATCGCCACGACCTGCGCCCCGAGGATCTGATCGGCCAGCAGGTCAAGATCCGGTTCGACCAGCAGGCGCGCCTGTCGACGCTCGAACGCGTCGTCGCATCGGGCGCCGCCGACAACGATCGTTACTTCGACGGCTACGTCGCGTCGTTCGACCGCGCCGGCAACCCCGGCAACGTCACGCAATATCACCTGACGGCGGTGCCGTGGTTCTGGTTCCTGACGCGCTCGACCGACTGCCGGATCTTCCAGAACAAGACCGCGCAGGACATCCTCACCGAGATCTTCCAGGAGCACGGCTTCTCCGACTTCGTATTCGATATCCGCACGGCCCAGAAGCCGCTCGAGTACGTCGTGATGTACCAGGAGAGCTACTACAACTTCTGCGCGCGGCTGATGGAGCAGGAGGGGCTGGTCTGGACACACCGCTACGAGAAGGACAAGCACATCCTGGTGATCGGCGATTCGAACCTGCTGTTCCGCCCGATCGACGGGCTCGCGACGGTGCCGTTCGCGGCCACCGAGGCGAGCGAGGACAGCGGCATCGATCAGTTGCATGAAGGCCGGCGCTTCGGCGTGGGCAAGGTCACGTTCCGCGACTTCAACCATCAGAACCCGTCGTCGCCGCTGATGCTGGTGGAGGCCGGGCCGCAGAACCTCAAGCATGCGCGGCTCGACGCGACCGAGCGGTTCGAGCACCAGTCGCTGTACGACCACGGCGACGACGGCAACCGTTACGCGCGTTTCGCGATGGAGGCCGAGGAGGCGCAGGCCCATCGCTATACCGGCGGCGGCTACGCGTGGCGCATGACGACGGCCGGCGCCGTGACTGTCGCGAATCACCCCGTCCTCGAGAACAACCAGGAATACGTGATCCTGCACGTGCGTCACGAGGCAGTGAACGACTACACGCAGCACAGCGCGAAGCTGCCGTATCGCAACAGCTTCGCGCTGCTGCCGAAGAAGATTCCGTACCGTGCGCCGCGCGGCACGCCGAAGCCGGTGATTCACGGTACGCAGTCGGCGATCGTCGTCGGGCCGAAGGGCGAGGAAATCTACACCAACGGGAGCGCCGTGAAGGTGCACTTTCCGTGGGACCGGCGCGGCAAGAAGGATGGCTCCGATTCGATGTGGATACGCGTATCGCAGCCGTGGGCAGGCGACGGCTGGGGCGCGGCCGCGATTCCGCGGATCAAGCAGGAAGTGCTGGTTGCGTTCAACCAGGGCGATCCGGATAACCCGGTGATCGTCGGTCGCGTGTTCAACGGCGAGCAGGGCAACCCGTACCACGGCGCGGCCGGCCAGACGATGGGGATCAAGAGCCAGACGCACAAGGGGCAGGGGTCGAACGAACTCTTGATGAGCGACGTGAACGGTGCGCAGATGCTCTACATGCACGCGCAGAAGGACATGCATACCGTCGTCGAGGACGCGCAGTGGACACAGGTTCTCAAAGGCGACCGGACTGTCGAGGTGGGGAAGGGCAACCATACGACGGCCGTCGCGGTTGGCAACCTGTCAGACGTTGTCGTGCAGGGCAATACGCTGCATAAGACTCCGCAGGGTGTGCATACAATCGAAGCCAAGGAACTCTGGATCAAGATCGGTGGCGAGGGCGGCACGCGGATCCACATGACGGCTGGCTCGATCGACATCTACAAGGGCGATTCGGTGATTCACCTCGATGACAGCAACATCAATATCCAGGCGTCCCGAACCGACATCAATCCGAAGAACGGCTAACAATAATCAGGATCACAAAGCATGTACCAGATGCAGGAAGGCACGTTGGCGCTGCCCGTGGAGTGGCAGGACAAGACGATGAACGTATTCGTGTCGGCGGCGGCCGGCACGGAGGGCGTGAGTTTCGTGATCACGCGCGAGCGGCTGCCATGGGGAATGAAGTTTGCCGAGTATGTGACAAGCGAAATCCGGAAGGTGGCGAAGCAGGTGCCGGATTATTCCGAGGTCGCAAATGAAGACGCTACGGTGTCCGGGCGCGCCGCGCACGTGCACGAGTTTACGTGGACGAACAATCAGGCGCTGATTCACCAGCGGCTGACGATGGTGGAGTACGGACCGGTCGTCCTGATGCTGACCTTCACTGCTCCCGGTACGTTGAGCGACACCCAGCGCGAACAAATCCGGGCAGTGATTCAGAGCCTTCAGCTGCGCGATCCGATCTGAGGCCGCAATGTCGGACACGCCAAATTACAACGAGCCGAGCGGCAGCGCACAGGAGCGTCTCGACCGGATCGCCAAGCTGGAGGACGGTGACGCCGCCAAAGCGGCCGAGCAGCCGTTTTACGAGAACCTCAACTACGGGATGCTCGGTGCCGACGCGGGCCTGACCACGCTTGAGGGGACGGCAGCCGGGTTGAGTGCGGCGGGTACGGCGTTGGCGGGTGGCGCAACCGGCGGAGCGGCTTTAGGTGCGGGGGCGGTCGCGGCCGGTACGGTGATGCTGCCGCTGGCGATTGCTGTCGGTGGAGCGTGGGCGCTCGACAAAGTCGGCGTGACGGGATGGCTCTCGAAGGAATTCACGCAGGTCGGTGACGCACTGGGCCTCACGATCGGCCGTGGCGATCCGCATCCCGCGTGTATCGGCGATCGGATCGCGCACTCGTCAGGATTTATGGGGATCCTCGCCGGCATTGCCGTAGGGGTCGCGATTGGTGTGGCGGTGGCGGCGACCGTGGCGACAGGCGGACTCGCCGGGGCATTGATCGTCGGCGCGTGCATGGCGGGCGGCCTGACGCTGGGCGGTGCGCTTGCGTCGGCCAGCCAAAGCATGGGCAGCAACTGTGGCGAGATCGTTACCGGCTCGGGCAACGTGTATTTTGAAGGTAAAAAGGTGGCGCGCGTCACGGACCTGGTGAGTTGCGAGCATCATTCCGGCGTGCCGCAGCCACTCGTTGACGGCAGCAAAACCGTGTTCGTCAACGGCCTGCCGCTGGTGCGGATCGGCCACGAAACGCACTGTAGCGGCAAAGTCAATTCGGGGCGTAACAGCATCTGGATCGACAAGACGACCGGACACTACGGCCCGAAGAACCCGGAGCTGTCCGCGACTCAGGAATTCCTGGCGGGTTTGCTCGGGGGGATAGTCGGCGGCGGTGTCGGAAAATTCGCCGGCAAGGGGTTGCGCGATAGATTCAGGCCCGAGCCCACCCGATCCGCCGAACAGAGCGGCGTCAAGGACGAGAATCGACCGAAGTGCAAGGATCCGGTTGATCCGGTATCCGGAGAAATGCTGGAGATTCGTACCGATCTTGCCATTCCCGGAATCTTGCCCCTTGAGTTCAAACGACGCTATCGGACTCGATCGGACGACCATGGATTGCTCGGTCACCGCTGGTCGGATAACTGGTCGCAGCAATTGACGTTCGCCGACGGTCGCTTCGTGCGATTTCACGACGGTGCAGGTCTTGTGATCGGCTTTGACGCGCCGGACATGGCGCTCAACGGCATCAATCTGCGCGAGCCACGTTATCGGCTGGTCGGCAGCCGGCTCGAGCCGCGTATCTTCGATCGCGATACGCGGCAACTGCGTATTTTCTCGCCTCTGGTCTACGGCAGTTCTTCTCGCCTCGAGCGGATCGAGGACCTCGACGGTAACGCGATCGTTCTTTCTTACGACTCTACCGGCCGTTTGAGCGGCATGGCTCATAGCGATGGCTATCGGCTCGAGGTGACCTATCACGGGTACGACCGTCGCCTGCAAAGGATCGTTCTTCACGATGCGGACGGGGATTCCCGAACACTCGTGGACTACGACTACCAGAACGGCATGCTCACCCATGTGGCGAGCTTCCAGTTTGGGCAGTTCCATTACGCGTACGACGCGCACGGCTGGATGACTCAATGGCGGGATACTGATCAAACCGATGTCCGATATCGGTACGACACGGCGGGCCGTGTTGTCGAGACCGGTACACGGCAGGGCTATCACACGGGGCGGTTCATTTACGAAACCGGTCGCACACGCGTGAGTGATGTCGATGGCGAATGGATCTACGACTATAACGATGACGGTCTTGTAACGGCCGAAACCGATCCGCTTGGCCATTGCGTGCGCTCGGAATGGGAACTCGGTCGTTTGATGGCACGGATCGATCCGCTGGGGCGCAGGACGGATTATCACTATGACGATTTCGGCCAGCTGATTTCGGTAACCGAAAGTTCTGGACGCACGATTGGCTTCGAATATGACGACGAGCAACGCCTTACCGGGGCGCGCTTGCCGAACGGTGATCGGATCACGCTCGAGTACGACCATCTGTACCGCCTGATTGCACGCACCGAACCAGACGGCGCCAGAACGACCTATCGCTACGGTCCCGGTGGAGAGCTGCTGCGAGTGGTTCAGGGTGATCGCGAGACGCGCCTGGACTACGACGACCGATTGCGGCTGACGGACATCGAATTGCCCGGAGGAGCGCACTTCCGGCGCAAGGCCGACGTGCTGGGGCGGGTGTTGGAGGAAACGTCACCCGACGGGCATGTGACGCGTTTTCACTATATCGAGGGCCCTGATAATCCGCGCGGCCTGTTGAGCTCGATCATCCGTCCGGACGGCTCGATGTCGCATGCGAAATACAACGGTGAAGGCTTGCCCGTCGAATGGATCGATCCACTGGGACGTACGATCCAGCGTACCTATGGCCCATTCGATCTGCTCACGGCGTCGATCGACGCCGCCGGACATGCAACGCGTTTTGAATACGACCACGCGACCCGGTTGACGAAGGTCATCAACGCACTGGGCGAAGCCTACTCGTACCGCTACGATGCGGCCGGGCGACTCGCCGCCGAGATCGACTGGGGGGGGCGCACGACCCAATACGAGCGGGATGCCGCCGGTCGCTTGCTGGTGAAGACACTGCCCGACGGTGGGCAGTGGCGCTATAGATACGATGCTCACGACCGGCTTGCCGAAATCGATGCAGGCGACGTGAAGCTTACCTATCGTTACGATGCGGGCGGACGGCTGGCATCGGCGGAGGTTCAGGGGGCGCACTCCCATGTGACGCGCTTTGCGTACGACAGCAGCGGCCGCCTGATCGGTGAAGATCAGCATGGCGAACTGTTGCGGCACGTCTACGACGCCGACGGGCAACGCTGTCTGCGGATGACCCCGAGGCGCGAGACGGCCTATGCGTACGATGAGTCGGGGGCGCTGATGCGGGTCGGGGCGCTGACGATCCAGCGTGATGGTCTGGGGCGCGAAATCGGCCGACAGGCGGGAGACTTTGTCGCACGGCAACAGTACGATGCGCTTGGCCGTATCCACCGGCAGATTGCAGGGCCTGCCATGGCCTTCGATGCCTTGCAAGCGGACCCGGCTCGTGCGTTCGAGCAACTGATGCGGCGGGTCTATCACTACGACATGGCTGGACAACTGGAGCGCATCGACACCGACGCCGATACGCTTACGTATCGGCGCGATGTGCGCGGCCAGATCGTTTCCGCGGAAGGTCTGCTGCAGCCGACGGAGCACTTCCGTTACGACGCGGCCATGAACATTGCCGCACACGGGCTGCAGGCGCCCGTCGATGTCCATCACTACCGTCGAGGCGGCTTGCCGGAACGGGTCGGCTATGCGCGCTATCGATACGACGCCCGTGGCCGCACGATCGAGAAGACGGTTGAACAACCCGGGTTCCGGCCGAGAACGTGGCAATACACGTGGGATGGTCTCAACCGGCTCGTAAAGGTCGTGACGCCCGAATGCGGCGTCTGGGCGTATCGTTACGATGCTTTCAATCGCCGGATCGAGAAGCATCAGGTTGGCGGCGGCGAAGCGGTGAGATTCTTATGGGATGGTCCGACGGTTGCCGAGCGCTGGGTCGAGCAGAAGGACGGCACGACGGGGCAGGTGGTGACGTGGCATATTGAGTCGGGCAGTTTCTTGCCGTTCGCGCAGGAGACCGACGAAGGCCTATATCCGATTCTGACGGACCAGATTGGCATGCCAAAGGCTGCGTTCGACGAACACGGTAAGCCGGTATGGAGGGCCGCATATTCCTTGTGGGGGAAATTGCTGCCGGCAAAGCGGGCGGCGAACGATGCGCGCATCGTACCGATCGATACGACGCTGCGCTTTCCCGGCCAATGGGCGGACGACGAGACGGGGCTCAACTACAACCTGAACCGGTACTACGATCCCGATTCGGGACAGTATCTCAGTCCCGATCCAATCGGACTGGAGGGTGGACTGCGGACGCAAGGGTACGTTACCGATCCTTTCGCCGAATTCGATCCTCTCGGCCTCGCGACTTGCAGCACCAACGACCCTCCAGTCGATAAAGGTTTGAGCGGCCGTGGTGTGCGCCCGGGACCCGGCGAACGTTCACTGACGAAGGAGCAGTATCGTGAATTGATGCGCAATCGAAATCAGGGCGACGCGCTACAGGCTGCTTTGGATCAGAAGATTGCGTCTCAGGACTATGTCTATCGCGCGACCACGTGGAGGGCTATCGAAAATTACCGCAAGCAAGGCAGCATCAGTGGCTATAAGGGTGCGGGGACGTACATGTCGACAGACTATGTCGGGACGAATCAAGGTGTGCTAATGGACCGCGGTCAGGTTTTCCAGCATTGGGGACCGCCCGACGTATTATTGAAAATTCCGACATCTGAGCTGTCTTCCGCAACCGTTCCAAGACCGCTCGGAGGAAAGCTGTCGGTTGGATGGGAACCCGAGACATCGTTCTATCCAGCGGCCGGATCCGGCGGACAGAATCAGTTCATGGGAACAACCAAATCGTGGTCTGACGACTGGATTATTCCGGTCGAAAAATGAGTGTGAATGACATGGATCAGGATATTCAACAGATGCTTCGCCGTTATCGCGATCAGGACATTGATTTGCAGCAATTGCGAGCGTGGTTGGACAGCGAACGCACACGTGTCGACGCGCAAATTCCACGGGGTCAACTGCTCAAGCTCAAGCGAGGAAGCGAAGCACAGAGCAATGGAGCGGTGGCGCAGCTGCTTCCGGCATGCGGGTACTGTCTTAGTGTTGGTTCGCCCAAACAGTTCGTATCCCGTCAGGAATATCAACAATATTCCCAACGCCGCGACGCCGCGGTTGCCAGCGGAGTCCTTGCGGAAATTGCCCCCCCTCCTTTTGATTCCGAGGGGCCCGGCTCGGCTGGTTCTGCAATGTACTATCGTTGCACCCGATGTCATTCCATCTGGGTATTCGTGGAGCCGGAGAGGGCGGACAACGGCTTATGGGACAGGGTTCTTTAGAATTCGGGAGATGGTGGTGGGAGGGGTAGGCATGATGGAACAACAGAACCTCTTTACGTTGCCCGAGGATTGGTGCGAGTTTGCGTGTCCCCGCTCGGAGTGTGATGTCGACCATGTGCGAATCCAGGTAGAACTTGAAGTCGAGCTTCACCCTGCCCCCGATTTTATGAACATAAGCTGAGGGTGATGGCGCATGCCACGGGTACTGACGACGTTCGTTGCGCCCACACGGACGAGTCGGGGCGTTACTCGATCATTCACCTTACTTGGGGAAGGCGCCCTGAGCTAGGTGCCTGCCCGACCATCGATTTCGATTTCGATGGCGACTGGCATGACGTTTGTCGCTATTTTGGCCATGTCACTGACGTGCTGGACCGAGTTGCAGAAGACGAGCGCCTCGGGCGGCGCGAGCCGATGACCACGACGGGAACGCCTTCACGGCCGGTCGTGATTCGTTGTAACAAGCAGAATGACGTCGAAAGATGATCGCCAGTGCTTTATTCCGGCCGTAAGGCGAGGATCGATATTGAGCCTGGTCGGCTGATCATGGCGCAATTATAAGCGCAGCGCTGCGGATGGCCGGGCTGGGCAGCCGCGATAGCAGCCGCCCGATATCACCCCTCACCACCCAATATTGCAAGACGACCGCGACGTCCCCGCACCGCCGGTAGCCGTGCACTTCGTCCCCGCACCGTTGTCATAGAACGTCCGCGTTTCCGGTTGCGGCACCGAAGGATCGAACGGATTCGGTGCGCCATTTGGACCGCGCGGGGCATCATACGGACGCTGCGGCGCATACGAACCGCCACTACCAGCAGGCCGCGATCCGTTAGCGCGCAGGTATTCATTCCAGTTCTCCGCGCGCTGTTCATATCCAGGCACCGCGCGACCAAAACTATCGCTGCCACCCGCGCCGAGCGCGACTCGGTTCGTCGGCAATACAAAATCGGGCTCGTGCTCAACCGAAGGCGTCGGCACCACGAGCGCATCGCCCGTCACCCGCAGCGGTCGCGTATCCGGCGTATCGAACGGACTGCGCTCCGCCGGCGCGGCGTACTCTAGGCGACCGTGGCCCATTCGCGCCGCACGCCTGTCATCCCGAGCAGCAGCCCGCCGCTCCGAACGAAACACATTGGCACCCACCGACCGATCGGTCAGCGAATCGCGTCCGGAAGCATCGGCGGCAGAAACAGAAAGCGCACACGCGATCGCGGCGGTGGCGGAGAAAAGGCGAGGGAGATGATTCATCAGCGTTCCGAAGCAGGTGATATGCGATGAGAAAAAAACGGCAGATCACTGGCTGGCGGCTGGGCGACGGACGGGCGTCGAGGCGGCCCTGAAGCGACTGCGAGGCGCTGGGTATACGACTCACAGGAAGGCTGGCTGGATTGCAGAAGCGAATTCGTATTATTTCATAAAAATAACAACGAGCTTCCAAGTGTTTAGTTTTGTTTGTAAACAGTAGGATTGACCGCCTCGACCCACCGCCCCAAGTTGGTGCCGACCCAATCAATCATCAGTCGATTGATTGACGATGAACTGGCCCTTATCAACCCGAAAACGCATCACACGAAATCCGAGACCGCCAAAAGCCAAGCGCAGCAAGGCGCCCACCCAATCAGCCCCACCTAATAGCAACCCAATTGCACCCCAGGCAAACGTTCCCACCCCTCAACCGGTTGCGCCCCCATCGCCACCACCTCCCCCCAAAACCCTCCGTGTTTTCCCTCGGTCGACCGGCATTTTTGACAGACGATTTAAAAACGCCCATATAATTTCGACTGCCTTGCCAATGGCTGTCGGACCATCCCTCCGAACAAGCGATTTGGCAAGCGGGGCAGGCGAAACGCTTGCGCAATGCAAGACGCATCACGATGTCTTTCCGAACCAGACGTCCCCATCGGGGACTGCAAGAGCCGGGCCCCGCTACGCAACATTCCGCCGGAGTTCCGTCTTCTATGTGTCTCGGGCGTGTCCCATGTCCTCGCCCCGGGTGCTGTTCGATTGCGCAAGTCATGCCGCCTTTGCCCGTATGACTAAACAACATCGAGGAGCTCCCAGATGACGCTGTCCCGTCTTACGTCCATTTCCGCCGCCGTGCTGTTCGCCGCCGGCGCCGCCGCCGCGCAAGCGGAAACCGTGAAGATCGCCATCGCTGGTCCGATGAGCGGTTCGGTCGCCCAATACGGCGACATGGTGAAGGCCGGCGCGCTGACCGCGATCGAGCAGGTCAACGCTGCAGGCGGTGCGGGCGGCAACAAGCTTGAAGTCGTGATGATGGACGACGCATGCGAACCGAAGCAGGCCGTCGCCGTCGCCAACAAGATCGTCAGCCAGAAGATCAAGTACGTGATCGGTCACGTGTGCTCGGGTTCGACGATCCCGGCCTCCGACATCTACGAGAACGAAGGCATCGTGATGGTCACGCCGTCGGCCACCGCGCCGCAGCTGACCGAAGGCAAGAAGCGCCACTTCATCTTCCGCACGATCGGCCGTGACGACCAGCAAGGCCCGGCCGCCGCGCACTACATCATCAACAACGTGAAGCCGAAGAAGGTCGCGGTCCTGCACGACAAGCAGTCGTACGGCCAGGGCATCGCATCGTCGGTGAAGAAGGACCTCGAAGCCGCGAAGATCCCGGTCGTCCTGTTCGAAGGCATCAATGCCGGCGATTCGGACTACTCGGCGATCATCACGAAGCTGAAGTCGCAAGGCGTCGACTTCGTCTACTTCGGCGGCTACCACCCGGAAATGGGCCTGCTGATGCGCCAGGCGCGCGAGCAGGGCGTGAAGGCCACGTTCATGGGGCCTGAAGGCGTGGGCAACAAGGACGTGACGGCGATCGCCGGCCCGGCTTCGGAAGGCATGCTCGTCACGCTGCCGGCCGACTTCTCGGCCGATCCGGCCAACGCGGCGCTCGTGAAGGCGTTCGCGGACAAGAAGCGCGACCCGAACGGTCCGTTCCAGATGCCGTCGTACGCCGCGGTGAAGATCATCGCCGACTCGATCGCCGGAGCGAAGACGACCGATCCGACCAAGGTCGCCGCGTACATGCACAAGACGACGTTCGACACGCCGATCGGCAAGGTCGCGTATGACGCCCAGGGCGACCTGAAGGCGTTCAAGTTCGTCGTGTACACGTGGCACAAGGACGCGACGAAGACCGCCGCCAAGTAAGACGGAGTACCCGCCCGCGCATGCCGCCCTGTCCGAGACCCGGACGGGGCGGGTGCGTATTGGCCGCGCATCGGCCCTTTGCGCGGCCCTGCGGCGGCCCGAGACGACACCGTGCGTTGCGCGCGGCCACGCCGTGATCCGGCGACGGCAGGCGACACGACGCCAACGGGAGCTTCCCGCACATGACTGACTTCTTTCCTCAATTCGCCCAGCAGCTGGTCAACGGCCTGACGCTGGGTGCGATCTATGCGCTGATCGCCATCGGCTATTCGATGGTCTACGGCATCATCGGCATGATCAACTTCGCCCACGGCGAGATCTACATGATCGGCGCGTACGTGGGCCTCGTGACTCTCACCGCCATCGGCATTTCCGCCGGCTATCCGCTGCCGCTCGTGCTCGGCGCCGCGCTGATCGTGTCGGTGATCGTCACCGGCCTGTACGGTTTCGCGGTCGAGCGCGTCGCGTATCGGCCGCTGCGCGGCGGCCCGCGCCTCGTGCCGCTGATCTCCGCGATCGGCATGTCGATCTTCCTGCAGAACTACGTGCAGATCGGCCAGGGCGCGCGCGACGTGTCCGTGCCCGTGCTGATCTCCGGCGCGTTCGACATCCATCTCGGCGGCGATTTCGACGTGACCATCCCGTATTCGCGACTGATGATCGTCTGCGTGACGCTCGTGCTGATGATCGCGCTCACGTTGTTCATCTCGCATTCGCGGATGGGCCGTGCGTGCCGCGCATGCGCCGAGGACATGAAGATGGCGAACCTGCTCGGCATCGACACGAACCGCGTGATCTCGTTCACGTTCGTGCTCGGCGCGATGCTGGCGGCCGTCGGCGGCGTGCTGATCGGGCTGACGATCGGCAAGCTGAACCCGTATATCGGCTTCGTCGCGGGCATCAAGGCGTTCACCGCCGCGGTGCTCGGCGGGATCGGCAGCATCCCGGGCGCGATGCTCGGCGGCGTGCTGCTCGGCCTTGCTGAAACCTTCGCCGCAGGCTACATGCCGGCCGAGTACAAGGACGTCGTTGCGTTCGGCCTGCTCGTGCTGATCCTGCTCTTCCGCCCGACCGGCCTGCTCGGCAAGTCGGACATCGAAAAGGTTTGAGGGAGACGCAGATGAGTCAAGTCATTTCCGTTCGCCGCCCGGCCGCCGACGCCTCGATCGGCCAGGCGCTGAAAAATGCCGTGGCCGCCGCGTTCCTGACGGCGATCCTCACGATTCCGGTGCTCGGGCTGCAACTGAAGCTCGAAGGCTATCAGGTGGTACTCACGCCGCACTGGCGGCCGGTGTGGATCGCGGTCGCGGGCGTGTTCCTGTTCCAGCTGTTCAAGCCGTGGCTCGTGCGCGCGAAATCGTCGGTGAAGCTGCCGGCGCTGCCCGCGATGGGCGCGCAGCAGCAGCGCGTGATCGTCTGGGTGCTGCTCGCGGTCGGGCTCGTGTGGCCGTTCTTCGGTTCGCGCGGCGCGGTGGACGTCGCGACGCTCGCGCTGATCTACGTGATCCTCGGCCTCGGGCTGAACATCGTGGTCGGTTTCGCGGGACTGCTGGATCTCGGCTATGTCGGGTTCTACGCGGTCGGCGGCTATACGTACGCGATGCTGAACCAGTACTTCGGGCTGTCGTTCTGGGAATGCCTGCCGCTCGCCGCGATCGCGGCCGCGACGTTCGGCTTCCTGCTCGGCTTCCCGGTGCTGCGGCTGCGCGGCGACTATCTCGCGATCGTCACGCTCGGCTTCGGCGAAATCATCCGCCTGCTCGCGAACAACCTGACGAGCCTCACGGGCGGCCCGGACGGCATCTCGGGCATCCCGAAGCCGACCGTGTTCGGCTACGAGATGGCGCGCAGCGCGAGCGTCGAAGGCGCGAAAACTTTCCATGAACTGATCGGGCTGGAATACAGCGGCGACCACGTGGTGATCTTCCTGTACCTGCTCGCGCTCGTGCTGGTCGGCTTCACGCTGTTCGTGACGAGCCGCCTGATCCGCATGCCGATGGGCCGTGCGTGGGAAGCGCTGCGCGACGACGAGATCGCGTGCCGTTCGCTGGGCCTGAACCCGACGCGCATCAAGCTGTCGGCGTTCACGCTGGGTGCGGCGTTCGCCGGTATCGGCGGCGCGTTCTTCGCGGCGCGCCAGGGCCTCGTGAATCCTGAATCGTTCACCTTCATCGAATCGGCGCTGATCCTCGCGATCGTCGTGCTCGGCGGGATGGGCTCGCAGCTCGGCGTGATTCTCGCGGCGATCCTGCTGACCGTGCTGCCGGAAGTCGCGCGCGGCTTCGCCGAGTACCGGATGCTGATCTTCGGTCTCGTGATGGTGTTGATGATGATGTGGCGTCCGCAGGGCCTGCTGCCCGCGAGCCGCCCTCACGTGGAGCTGCCGCAATGAGCGCGAATACGGAACTGTTGAAGGTCGCCGGGCTGCAGATGCGCTTCGGCGGGTTGCTCGCGGTGGACGGGATCGATTTCGACGTGCGACGCGATGAGGTGTTCGCGATCATCGGGCCGAACGGCGCGGGCAAGACCACGGTGTTCAACTGCGTCGGCGGCTTCTACAAGCCGACCGGCGGCGACGTCGTGCTCGACGGCCACGCGATTGGCGGGCTGCCGAGCCACAAGATCGCGTTGAAGGGCCTCGTGCGGACATTCCAGAACATCCGCCTGTTCAAGTCGCTGACCGTCGTCGAGAACCTGCTCGTCGCGCAGCACCGCAAGGTGAAGGCGGGGCTGCTGCCCGGCCTGTTCTCGACGCCCGCGTATCGCCGGGCCGAGAAGGAAGCGCTCGAACGCGCGGCCGTGTGGCTCGACCGGATGGGGCTGACGTCGGTCGCCAACCGGCCGGCGGGCACGCTGTCGTACGGGCACCAGCGGCGTCTGGAGATCGCGCGCTGCATGATCACCGAGCCGCGCCTCCTGATGCTCGACGAGCCGGCGGCCGGCCTCAACCCGCAGGAGAAGATCGAGCTGCAGCACCTGATCGACAAGCTGCGCCGCGAGTTCGGCGTATCGGTGCTGCTGATCGAACACGACATGAGCCTCGTGATGGGCGTGTCCGACCGCATCCTCGTGATGGAGCACGGCCGGCCGATCGTGATCGGCACGCCGGAAGCGGTCCGCAACGACCCGCGCGTGATCAAGGCGTATCTGGGGGAAGAGTGATGCTGAAGCTGGAACAGGTCCATACGCACTACGGCGCGGTCGAGGCGCTCGCGGGCGTGTCGATCGAGGTGAACAAGGGCGAGATCGTCACGCTGATCGGCAGCAACGGCGCCGGCAAGACGACGCTGATGATGACCGTGTGCGGCACGCCGCGCGCGTCGTCGGGCCGCGTGCTGTTCGAGGGCAAGGACATCACCGCGATGTCGACGCACCAGATCATGCGGCAGGGGATGGCGATTTCGCCGGAAGGGCGGCGCGTGTTCCCGAGCCTGACGGTGCTCGAGAACCTGAAGATGGGCGGCTTCTTCGCGAGCCGTCACGAGATCGACGACGGCATCGAGCATGTGTTCAAGCTGTTTCCGCGTTTGAAGGAACGCGCGACGCAGCGGGCCGGCACGATGTCGGGCGGCGAACAGCAGATGCTGGCGATCGGCCGCGCGCTGATGAGCAAGCCGCGTCTGCTGCTGCTCGATGAGCCGACGCTCGGTCTCGCGCCGCTCGTGATCGCGCAGATCTTCGACATCATCCGCACGATTCGCGACGAAGGCGTCACGGTGTTCCTCGTCGAGCAGAACGCGAACAAGGCGCTGGGCGTGGCCGATCGCGGCTACGTGCTCGAAACGGGGCGCGTGGTGCTCGCCGATACGGGCGCGAACCTGCTCGCGAACGATCGCATCAAGCAGGCGTACCTCGGCGGTTGATGCCGAAAGCCGCCGGCCTGCAACGGGCCGGCGGCGCTTCCCGTTTTGCTTTCTCATGCAAGGCCGGTTCCCGGCCTTGTCTTCATCCGATCCTGAAGGTGCTTTTCAGCACGTCGCGCAGATGCAGCGCGGCGCGATTGCTGTCGTCCGTCAGGATGGTGATCAGGTGCGGCGGGAGATCGGGGAGCACGATCCCGGCGACGTGGCTCGTCAGGTTGCCGGACACGCGATCGTGCTCGATGAGGCCGACCGCGAGGCCGTTCGCGATACACGCCTCGACCGCCGGCGAACTGGCGCTCTCGAGCAGCATCCGGTGCGGGATCTTCGCCTTCTTCAGCGCGTTCAGCGCGGTGTCGCGGTACGGGCAGCCCTGCAGTTGCACGGCAATCGGCAGCGGCGCGTCGGGATTGAACTTGAAGGTTCGCGCGGCGACCCACACCGGATGGGTCTTGCTGAGCAGCTCGCCGTGCGGCGTCGCTTTCGGCACCACGGCGATCGTGATGTCCAGCTGGCCGCGTGCGAACAGCGATTGCAGCTCTTCGCTGGAGCGTGCTTCGACCGTCAGTTCGAGCAGCGGCCGGTCGGCGGCGAAGCGCGGCAGGAATTCCGCCATGAAATGCGCGGCGTACGAATCGGGAATGCCGAGCCGCAGCTTGCCGGTCAGCATCTGCGGCGACAGCGATTCGACGAGCCGGTCGTGGCTCAGCAGAAACTCGGTGGTGTCGCTGAGCAGCTTGTGGCCGTACTGCGTGAGTTCGACGGCCTGGTTGTTCCGCGTGAACAGGCGCTGCGCGACCATCTCCTCGAGCTTCTGGATCTGCGCGGTGACCGACGACGGGCTGCGATTCACATGAGCGGCCGCATCCTTGAAGCGGCCGAGCTTCGCGACGGCGTGGAAGGTTCGCAGCAGGTCGACGTCCAGGGTGCGCGGCATGATTTGGTTTTTCCGAATCAGTGATTCAGGTAATGTCGATTGACGGAATTATTGAGCATCCCATATTCTCGGTCAACAGGCAGACAACGGCAGGCAGCCGGTCGCGCGGTGCACGTATCCGGGGAACGATTCATGTCGATCAATGATTTCGTTGTAGATGCATGGGTGCGGGACAGGAGGTTGAAGGCCGAGTCGGTATGGACGGTCGAGAATCACGAAAAGTATTCGACGCTCAAGCGCAGCGACGATGACGCGAGGAGAAAGGCGGCCGGGCGCGAGGTGTTTTCGCTGATGCGCAACCTGAACGAGCTGGGCGTGCGGAGCCCCGCGCCGTGCGCGGACGGCGACGGCAACGGTTCGTTGTGCGAAGCGATCGGCAAGTTGAGCGAGCGGCTGGCGCTGCAGCGCGCGCTCCGGGACGACGCCGAACTGCAGTATCACCGCCTCGGGCTCGAACCGATTCGTCCCGGGGATCTGGCGGACCCGCGCCTGTCCTCGGCAACCTTCTGAGAACCGTCGCTCCATGCAGCTATTCCTGCTCCAGTTCGTTTTCGTGTTGTCGTGGAGTTCCGGCTTCATCGGCGCCAAGCTCGGCGCGGAGACGGCCGGCGCGTTCAACCTGCTGTTCTGGCGGTTCCTGCTCGTCACGCTGTGCCTCGCGATCGTCCTCAACCGGCAGCTCGGGCGCCTGACGTGGGAGAAGCTGCGCTATCACGCGGTGATCGGCTTCCTGTCGCAATTTCTTTACCTGGCCTGCGTGTATGTCGCGATTCAGCATGGCCTACCGCCCGGCATTGCCGCGATCGTCGCCGCGATGCAGCCGCTCATCACGGCCGCGATGACGTCGCTCGAAGGCAGCGAGCGCGGCGGGGCGCGCCAGTGGGTGGGGCTCGTCGTCGGGTTCGTCGGCGTGGGCATCGTGATCGGCGGGCAGTATGCGCTGCCGGCCGGGTCGGTCGGGCTCGTGATGTACCTGCTGCCGCTGGTGTCCGCGCTGGGGCTGTCGATCGCGACGATCTATCAGCGGCGCCGCGCGCTGACGGCCGCGCGCAGCAACGAGGACGGGCTGTTCCTGCCGCTGTTCGTGCAGGGCGGCGTGAGCCTCGTGCTGTTCGCGGTATGCGGGATCGTCACCGGTGACCTGCACGTGCCGACCCAGCCGAACGTGTGGGTGTCCGTCGTGTGGCTGACCGTGTTCTCGACCTTCATCGCCTACCTGTCGCTGTGGGCGCTGCTCAAGCGGATGCCTGCGACGCGCGTGGCGACCCTCGTCTATCTCGAACCGCCCGTGACGCTGATGTGGGCCGCGTGGATGTTCGGTGACCGGATCGAGGTGACGACCTATCTCGGCATCGTGGTCGTCGCGATCGGCGTGTGGCTGGCCGGCAAGCACGTGGAACGGCCCGCACGGGCGCGGCGGACGAACGTGGGGGCGGCCGGCCGTTGATGCACTGGTTGCGCGCGCGGTTCCGGTGTAGCGTCGCGGTACTGTCACGACCCGCGCAGGAACCCGATGAAAGTCAAACGGATCGTCGCCAATATCGACACCCGGTCAGTCGACGACGCAAGGCGCTTCTATCAACGGATCTTCGGCCTCGACCTGCTGATGGACCACGGCTGGATCGCAACCTACGGCAATGCCGAGCAGATGGACGTGCAGATCAGCTTCGCATCGGAGGGCGGATCGGGCACGCCGACGCCCGATCTGTCGATCGAGGTCGACGACGTCGATGACGCACTCGCACGCGTGCTTGCGGCCGGGATTCCGGTCGAGTACGGCCCGGCTGACGAGCCGTGGGGCGTGCGGCGGTTCTATGTGCGCGATCCGTTCGGCAAGCTGGTCAACGTACTTGCGCATCGCTGACGCTGCACGCCGGGGCGGCTTGGCGGGTATTCACGCATGCAAAGCCAACCCCTTCACCGCCTTGTCGACCGCCTTCTTCGGCCCATGCAGCGCCAGCCCGACGAAGTCGAGATTCTCCGCATCGCCGGCACGAAACACCTCGCGGTTGGCCGCGTCGTGCCCGGTCGAAAACATCGCCTGCACGTAGGGCACGATCGTGAGCTCGCGCGACAGCGCCTGCCGGTGAGCAGCCTGCAGGCCGTTCAGGTCGGCCGAGAACACCAGCATCGGCTGGCCCAGCATGCGGCCGTAGCGGCGTCCCGCCGCATCCTCGTACGGCTCGCCGAGCGCTTCGGGGGCTTCGGCCGCGACGCCCGTCGCGAGAAACGCAACGACATTGAGTTTTTGCCACGCCGCGAGATCGTCGCGCACGATCAGCGCTACCTTGGTATCGAACATGAGTGCTCCTTGTAGAGACGCTCATGATCGGCGGCCGCGCGCGATCAGTCTGGAACGTTTGTGCAGAGTTGCCGGTAAGCGGCCGGCGTGATCCGGTACGCGCGGCGGAACCAGCGCCCCAGGTGGCTCTGGTCGGCGAAGCCGACGTCCGCGGCCGCCTGCGCCGGCGTGCGGCCGGCCGCCAGCAGCCGACGCGCGGCACGCAGCCGCAAGCGCACCAGGTACGCGTGCGGCGACGTGCCGAACGCCCGCTGGAACAGCCGCGTCAGCCGGAACCGGTCGATCCCGGCGACCTGCGCGAGTTCGTCGAGCCCGATGTTGCCGTCCATGTGTTCATGCAGCAGATCGCGCACGCGTGCGATCGCGGGCGGCACGACGGCGCTTTCCAGCACGACCGGCCCGCGCAGTTCGCCGCCGAGCCGGATCAGCAGGCGGTCGAGCGTCTGGTCGCGCGCGAGCTTGCCCTCGTTGCCGTGGATCGCGAGAAACGCCTGGCGGATCGCGTCGACGAGGCCGCGATCGTCGACGAGCGTATGGCCGAACGACGCCTCGACGCCGCCGAGGCCCGGCAGGTCCAGCCGTCGTGCGGCGCGCTCGACCCACGCTTGCGGCAGGTACAGCATCCCGTAGGTGAAGCCGCCGGCTTCGGGCGCATGGCCGTCGTGCAGCGCGCCCGGCTCGATCAGGATCGCGCGGCCCGGCACGCTCGTATGCACCGACCGGTGGCACTGGAATTGCTGTACGCCTTGCTCGGTGAAGCCGACCAGCATGTCGTCGTGATCGTGCGCGTCGTAGGCATGGCCGTTGAAATGCGCATGCAGGCTTTCGATGCCGGTTTCCGCATCGCGCCGTGCGACGAGCCAGTGGCCGGTTGTGTCGATGGGCTTCGCGGGTGTCGTCATCGGATGCGTTGCGCGTCGTCGTTTCGTGACGAATAGTGTACGCAGGTCGCGGGGCAGTGGGGGCGGGTGCGCATCATGCTTCGTTTGCCGTCGCCTGCTCGTCGCGTGCGTATTGCGCGGGCGGCCGGCCGACGTGGCGCGTGAACGCGACGCTGAAGGTGCTCGCGGAACTGTAACCCACGCGCCCCGCGATCTCGGCGATGCGGCCGTCGTTGCGGCGGAGCAGATCCTTCGCGAGCGCCATGCGCCACGTGAGCAGGTATTCCATCGGCGCGAGCCCGACGGCGCGGCTGAAGCGTTCGAAGAAGGTCGAGCGCGACAGTGCGGCTTCCTTCGCCAACTCCACGATCGTCCACGGATGCGCGGGGCGTTCGTGCATCCGGCGGAGCGCGGCGGCCAGCCGGTTGTCGGCCAGCCCGCGCACGAGGCCGGGCGACGCATCCGTGCCGGCCGAGAACCGCAATGCCTCGATCAGCAGCACTTCCACGAGACGCGACAGCACGAGTTCGCGTGCCGGCCGCTGCGCACGCGATTCGTCCCGCACGAGTTGCACGAGCGTGGTCAGGCGCGGTTCGCCGCGCACGTGCACGTATTGCGGCAGCAGCGACACCAGCAGCGCAGCGTCGGGCGAACTGAAGCTGCAATGGCCGGCCATCATGCGCGTGTCGACCGGGCGATCCGCGTCGCCGATCCGGTATTCGCCGTTGTCGAGCGCGACCGGCGCGGCGGTTTCGACGCCGGGCGGCGGCAGTTCGAAGCTGGATATCGCGACGCCGTGGGCAGCCGGAATCAACACGAAATCGCCGGGCAGCAGGTCGATCGGCGGATGCCCGTCGATCGCGACCCGGCACCCGCCATCCAGGACCACGCAATAGAACGGCTCGCCGGCGACCGTGCGGTTGATGCGCCAGGGGCTCGCGCCGTGAACGAGCTTGGAATACCGCGTGCTCGGTTGCAACAGCGTCACGACCTCGGCTAACGGATCGATCATCGCCGGACTCTCGCAAATGAAAATCGGATTTTCGATTGTAGCGAATACGGATCCGGCCATCTATCGTACGAACACATGCTCAACACGTCACAGGAGTGAGTTCGCATGAAGACCGTATTGATCACCGGCTGTTCCTCCGGCTTCGGCCTCGAGATCGCCCGCTATTTCCTGGCTCGCGACTGGCAGGTCGTCGCGACGATGCGTACGCCGCGCGAGGGCGTGCTGCCGCCGTCGCCGAACCTGCGGGTGCTGGCGCTCGATGTCACGAACCCGGACAGCATCCGCGCGGCGATCGACGCCGCCGGCCCGATCGACGTGCTCGTCAACAATGCGGGTTTCGGCGCGGCGGCACCGGCCGAACTGATGCCGATCGACACCGTGCGTGCGCTGTTCGAAACCAACACGATCGGCACGATCGCGGTGACGGAAGCCGTGCTGCCGCAGTTGCGCCGGCGTGGGGCCGGCGTCGTCGTGAACGTCACGTCGAGCGTCACGCTGAAGGTACTGCCGCTGCTTGCCGCCTATCGCGCCAGCAAGGCGGCGGTCAATGCGTACACCGAATCGATGGCGCTCGAACTCGCGCCGTTCGGCGTGCGTGCGCATCTCGTGCTGCCGGGGCGTGCGCCCGACACGCGTTTTGCCGACAACGCGCGCGCGCACATGCACGGCTTCGAGCACGAGGCTTATGCGGAATTTGCCGCGGCGGTCTTTGCGCGCATCGTCGACGAATCCGCGCCGATTACGCACGCGCAGGACGTCGCCGAAGCGGTGTGGCGCGCGGCGACCGATCCGTCGAGCCCGATGCGTATTCCGGCCGGCGCCGATGCCGTCGCGTGGGCGGCGGAAGCGGGCTGACGCTTGCCGACATGGGGCGAACCGGCTTGCCAATGAACGGATCAGGCAGGCTCGTTCGCTCGCGTGAGGCGGGATGCCTCCGGCTTGAAACCAGCCACTCGCGCGGCGGCAGGCACGTACGTGCATGCATCACGGACGGATGCGATCCGCGCGGTTCAGCCTGTCGCGCTCGGCATGAAAGCACGCCGGGCGCGCTTCTGCTCGCTGCCTGTCTATCCGCCGGCCCTGCAGGGTCGCGCCAGCTACCCCCACCCGATACACGCGCGGCCACGCCGAGCCGGACCTCTGCCGCTACTGGCCGCCTTGGTACAGCTCGTTGAGACGCTGAAGATCTCCCGACTTCTGCATCCGCAGGTATTCCTCCTTGACTTGTGCGCGGCTGAGCCCGGCCGGCCCGCCTGCCTGCGATCCGCCGCTGGGCATGCTGCCCATCGACGTCGCGCTGATCGCCGAGTCGGACGGCTTGCTCGACGCCGCCGCGGCGCCATCGTCCTGCGCCCGGGCGAGACCTGACGCACTCAACACACAAATGGCGGCGAGCGCCGCCTTGACCATGCTCTTCATCGTGGCACCTCACATGAACAAGCAATGCAACAACCCCGACGCGGATGCTGCATCGTCCGCGTATGTCGACGTGGCGCATGCGTGCGGCTGCCCGTACGCGCAACTCGATCCGCCCCCGGCAATTCATCAAGGTTTTACGGCGACTGACGCGTCGGCATGCGCAGATTCACGCGATGGTTCTGTCGCGCGTGTCGCGTCGTCCTGTGCGCGTTTGACTCGCGCATCGTGAATCGGGTCATTCCGTCGTCATTGCACGCGCCGGACAAATCTCCCATGCCGAACGCGCAGGAGCGGGTTCGTCGCGCGAATGCAGCCGGAATGGCGGAATGATAGAACCCGCATGCCGGTTTAACGCCCTCTTGAAAGGGGGTAATTGCCGCCGTTGTCATGTGGAATGCCTACACTGCACAGACATCGCGGAGCGTGTGCAGTCGAGCGTCTCGCCGCGACCCGCGAACGAATCCGGTGCATGTTCGAGGAGCGCATTCATGTCTGACAAACACGTCGCGCTTGCCAGCCATATTCGTCGGCTCTGTTCGCTTGCCGTCGAGCCGCATCTCGTCATTCCTCATGTGATTGAGGCGGCCCGGCACATCGTCGGCGCCGACTGGGGCATGTTCTTCTATGCCGACGAACACTACGCCGTGTCGGACGTGTGCAGCGAAAACGAGGTCGTCTATTCGCTCTTGCCGACGTATTTCGCGAACATCCACAACACGTCCCGGCAGCAGGTGCTGGGCATCACGTTTTCCGATGCGATGCGCCGCGGGCGCGGCTTCGACAACAGCGCGCACTACGACGATGCATTGCTGGCGAGCGACATGTATGCGGATCTGTGGCGGCCGGTGTCGATGCGCCACTGTCTCGAGCTGACCGCGACGGACGGCACGCGCGGCTGGGGCAGCTTGCTGCTGTCGCGCGCACCGGGCGCGCGTCCGTTCTCGGACCAGAACCATCGCGACATCGAACCCGTGGCGCGGCATCTGGCCCATGCGCTGTCGCGGCCCGTGCAGCCCACGCTGCACGAATCGGAATGCAGCGAGTCCGCGACCCTGGTGGTCGACGACGATGGCCGGCTCCTGCTGCACAACGCCGACAGCATCCGGATGCTGGCGCTCGCGACCGGCGAGCCGGTCGCGTTCTACCGCAACGAACGCCTGCCGGACTGGCTCGCGCCGCTGCGCTCGAACCTCGACCGGATCTGGCTCGGCTACCCGGCGCCACCCGCGACGCTCGAGCGTCGCAGCCTTGCGGGGCGTTTCCGCTTCAAGGCCTATCGATGTACCGACGCGGTCGCGTTGCAGCGCGATGCCGCGATCGTGATTCATATCGAACACTTTCCGCCGCTCAGGCTGATGGTCGAACGGCTCGGTTTCGCATTCGGCCTCACCGAGCGACAACGCGAACTCTGCGTGCCGCTCGTGCTGGGCCGCTCGCACAGCGAGATTGCGCGCGACTTCGCGCTGCGCGACAGCACGGTCGTCGATCATGTCCGCAAGATCTATCGCCGGCTCAACGTCCATAATCATGACGAATTGCGCAGCGTGTTCCGGGCCGGGCGGCTCGACTAGGCTTCGACGCGTGCGGCGTGGTGCCTGGCGTGCCGTTACAGTGTGCGCCGGATCGCCTGCTCGAGCAACGACACCCCGAGATCGATTTCCGCGTCGCTGACGGTCAGCGGCGGCGCGATCCGGAACACGCCGCCCATGCCCGGCAACTGCACGATGTTCATGCTGAGCCCGAGCTTCATGCATTCGCGCGTGATCTTCGCGCCGAGCCCGTCCGCCGGTTCCTTCGTGCGGCGATCCTTGACGATCTCGACGCCGAGCAGCAGCCCGCGCCCGCGCACGTCGCCGATGCAGTCGAAGCGTTCCATCAGGTCGAGCAGGCCACGCCGGAGCCGGTCGCCCATCACGTTCGCCCGCTCGACGAGCCCGTCGCGCTGCACGACGTCGAGCACGCGCAGGCCGACGGCCGCGGGCAGCGGGTCCGACACGTGCGTCGTGTAGAACAGGTAGCCGAGTTCGTGCGCGCGTTCCTCGATTGCCGCGGACGTCACCATCGCCGCGAGCGGCAGCCCGGCACCGAGCGTCTTCGACAGCGTCAGGATGTCGGGCGTCACGCCGTCGCGCTGGCACGCGAACATCGTGCCGGTGCGGCCGACGCCCGTTTGCGCCTCGTCGAGGATCAGCAGCATCCCGCGTTCCTCGCACTTGCGCTTGAGCGCCGCCATATAGCCTTCCGGCAGTTCGATGATCCCGCCCGAGCTGAGGATCGGCTCCGCGATGAACGCCGCGAGGTTGCCGCTCGACTGACGATCGATCAGGTCGAACGCGTAGTCGAGTTCGGCCAGGTAGTCGTAGGCGCCGTTGCGCTCGAAGCGCGGCCGGTACGTGAACGGCGCCGGAATCGCGAACGAGCCGACGGCGGCCGGCCCGACGCCCTTGCGGCCGGCGCTGTAGGTGGCCGACGCGGCCGCGCCGGTCATCCCGTGCCACGACTGCGCGAAGCCGACGATCTCGTACTTGCCGGTGACGAGCTTCGCCATCCGGATCGCCGCTTCGTTCGATTCCGCGCCGGTGCTGAGCAACAGCGCGCGATCGAGCCCGGCGGGCGTGACGTCGGCGAGGCGCGTCGCAAGGTCGACGACGGGCCGCGACAGCATTCCGCTGAACAGGTGGTCGAGTTTGCCGGCGTATTCGCCGATCACGGACACGATCTCCGGATGGCTGTGGCCGAGCACCGCGCTCATCTGGCCCGACGTGAAATCGAGGATCGCGCGACCGTCCGCGTCGTACACGAAGCTGCCTTGCGCGCGCTCGATGATCATCGGCTCGAACGTGCCGCCGTAGCGGACCAGGTGCTGCGTGGCGTTGCGCCAGAAGGTCGGGTCGTCGTTCAGGGACATCGGGTGTCTCCAGGAAAGGGGCAGGGGGCGCTTGCAGTCTAGGCGCGCGTCTGGTTTGATGGAAACGAATAGTTCTAATGCAAGGTAGAAAAGGAGCTAATACCTTGGCGCTTTCGCTCGAAATCGACCTGCTGCGCTCGTTCGTCGTGATCGCCGAGGTGCGCGCGCTGAGCCGCGCGGCCGCGCGCGTCGGCCGGACCCAGTCCGCGCTCAGCCAGCAGATGAAGCGGCTCGAGGAGGCCGTCGACCAGCCGCTGTTCCAGCGCACCGGGCGCGGCGTGGTGCTGACCCATCCGGGCGAGCGGCTGCTCGTCCACGCGCAGCGCATCCTGCGACTGCACGACGAGGCGATGGCCGACCTGTGCGGCACGGGGTTGTCGGGGACGATCCGCTTCGGCTGCCCGGACGATTACGCGGCAGTCTGGCTGCCGTCGCTGCTGCGGCAGTTTTCGAGCCAGCATCCACAGGCGATCGTCGAGGTCGTGTGCGGGCCGACGCCGCGGCTCATCGAGCAGTTGGAGAAACGCGCGGTCGATCTGGCGATGATTTCATTGCCCGACGACGGCACGAATGGCGACATCATTCGCCGCGAGCAACTGGTCTGGATCGGCTATCCGGGGCTGGAGCCCGCGCATTTCGATCCGTTGCCGCTGGCGCTGTCCGATCGCGACACGCTCGATCACCTCGCGGCCTGCGAGGTGCTGGATCGTGCGGGTCGCGATTACCGCGTCGCGTATGCGAGCAGCAGTCTCGCGGGGCTGATCGCGCTCGTGCGTTCCGGGCAGGCGTTCGCGGTGATGACGCAGACGGCGGTGCCGGCAGATCTGGCGATCGTCACCGGCGATCCGCGCCTGCCGCCGTTGCCGGCGGTGGGCATTGCGCTGAAGTTCGATCGCAAGCGGC
Organism: Burkholderia sp. AU33803; assembly: GCF_002223095.1. Lineage (NCBI taxonomy): Bacteria > Pseudomonadati > Pseudomonadota > Betaproteobacteria > Burkholderiales > Burkholderiaceae > Burkholderia > Burkholderia sp. AU33803. The sequence goes on along the minus strand of NZ_NKFJ01000006.1, from coordinate 2,374,615 downwards.
CGTCGCATTTGACGGCGGCGTTTGCGGAGCATATCCGACTCACGCTGCCGCTGTTGTGATGCGCGCGGTCGCCGCGATGACGCATCAATCGATGGTTGTCGACACCCGTGTCTGTGCGTTGCTCTACAGTATCGTGCAAATCACAATCGACGCACCGGAACCAACATGCTGACACGAGTGGGACGATTTCTGTTTTTGGCGGCGAGCATCTATGCCTGCTCGATCGCGTTCGCCGAGGAGCCGACGGTCGCCAATCCCGTGTTGTCCAACCTGCGTCCGTGGTGCGTCGGCCGCTTCGTGTTCGACCGGCCAGCGGCAAGCGAAATCACGAATGAGCGGTACGAGTTTCAAGGCGAGAAACTGGAGACGCAATACAACGTAACGCGTGCTATCTATCAAACCAAGGTTGACGGGTTGGAAAGGGAGTATCGCACTAAACGCCGCTTTGATCCTGCAAACCCGAACGATAGCGCAGGGCCTGCTTGGCTGGAGAAGACACTTTCTCCGACAAGCACTTCAAGAGTTTTTGTCTATCAAGAAGGGATTGCAAAGGCTGCCAAATTACCTTTCGATACTGAAGGGTATATCTACGAAAATAAAACGCTATTTCATACAACCGGCAGTATCGGGTCGGCGGCAATTGATCGGGCGGAAGATATCTACAACGGCATCTATCGTCGGATCAAGGCGCGTGATAACTGGTCGGTGCCGACCGAATCGGGATTCTGCTTTGACGGCGGGATTGCCACGGGTTCGTCGACTTCTACAGAGGAAGTGTCTCAGTCGTTTGCGCTGATGCCGGGTCGTCCGGCGCTGCTGGTGATCCAGATGCGCGATGCTGTGGACGTGGATCAGAAATCATCGCTGACCAAGACGTTGCCCGAACTGCGGTCACAACTTAACCGGCTGTCGAACGGCAGCTACCGAATCGTGCGGAAAGGCAAGCGCACCGTCGCGGGAATGGACGCCGAAGAAGTGCTGTTCGAACTGAACGAAGGCGACATCACTTCGTATCGCTTCTACCTGCTCGCACCCGGCGATCCGGCCACGCTGGCGAAACCCCATACCGCCATTCAGTTGATACTCGGCGCAAGGACGCCCGATCTGTCGCGGGATGAAGCAACGTCGCCCGTGGATGAAGCTGGCGCGCTGCAAGTGTGGGAGGCGTTCCTGAACAGTCTTCGACTGAGGCCGGGCGCCGTCTGATCGACAGGGATGGATGCGACGGCCCGACGTTGTCCAGGCACTTTTGCCGGCGACGACCTGCCGCGACCGACCATCCAAAAACAAAAAACCCGCGAAGCGTCGTGCTGTCGCGGGTTTCCGGAATGACGGTGCATGCGGAGAAACCGCATTTGGTGCCGACGGCGAGACTCGAACTCGCACAGCTTTCGCCACTACCCCCTCAAGATAGCGTGTCTACCAATTTCACCACGTCGGCACTGCAAGGGGCGCAATTCTAGCGCGACGTTGCGCGTTTGTGAAGGGGGTGTGACAAGATCGGTGAATGCGCGCAGGCGATCCCGGTAGAATTCGGGCGATCGACCCGACGATCGTCGCAACCGCCACCCGTTTTCCCCGCGTGACACACACCCTCGAACAACTGCAGGCCGGCCAGCTCGCCGGCGCACGGCAACTCAAGCTCGCATGCGGGTTGACGGAATTCCCGCGCGAGATCTTCGATCTCGCCGACACGCTCGAAGTGCTCGACCTGACCGGCAATGCGCTCGCCGCACTGCCGGACGACCTGCCGCGGCTGCACCGCCTGCGCATCCTGTTCGCGTCCGGCAACCGCTTCACCGCGTTCCCCGACGTGCTTGGCGCGTGCGGGCAGCTCGACATGATCGGCTTCAAGGCGAACCGGATTCAGACGGTGCCGAGCGGGTCGCTGCCGCGCGCGCTGCGCTGGCTGATCCTCACCGACAACGCCATCGACGAACTGCCGGCCGATATCGGCGATTGCTCGCGGCTGCAGAAGCTGATGCTCGCGGGCAACCGGCTGCGCGCGCTGCCGGCGGAGATGGCCGCATGCCGCGCGCTCGAACTGGTGCGGCTGTCCGCGAACCGGCTGGACGCACTGCCCGACTGGTTGCTGCGCCTGCCGCGCCTCGCGTGGCTCGCCACCGCAGGCAACCCGTTCGGCGCCGCGCCGGAAGCCGCCGCGTCGGCCGGGCCTGAGGTCGCGAACGTCGACTGGGCATCGCTGGCCTGCGAGCAGAAGCTGGGTGAGGGTGCATCGGGCGTCATTTACCGCGCGCAATGGCGCGTGGGCGGGCATCCGCCACGAGCGGTCGCGGTCAAGCTGTTCAAGGGCGCGGTGACGAGCGACGGCCTGCCCGATTGCGAAATGGCCGCGTGCCTGCACGCCGGCCGCCATCCGGGCATGATCCCGGTGATCGGCAAGGTGAGCGGGCATCCCGACGGCACGCACGGCCTCGTGATGGAGCTGGTCGATCCTGCGCTCACGAACCTCGCCGGGCCGCCGAGCTTCGCGACCTGCACGCGCGACGTGTATGCGGCCGATGCGAAATTCATGCCGGTGGAGGCGGTGCGGATCGCGCATGGCATCGCGTCGGTGGCGGGCCATCTGCACGAGCGCGGCATCATGCATGGCGACCTGTACGCGCACAACATCCTGCACGATGGCGAAGGCGGCGCGCTGCTCGGGGATTTCGGCGCGGCATCGCTCTACGATGCGAACGATCGCACGCGTGCTACAGCGTTCGAACGGATCGAGGTAAGGGCGTTCGGCCATCTGCTCGGCGAGTTGCTCGAACGATGCGAGCCGCGCACATGGGCCGGCCGAAACGCGCTCGATGCGCTCGCGGCGGCGTGCGTGAATGAAGACGTCGAAGCGCGGCCGTCGTTTGGCGAGATCGTGACCGAGTTGGCCGCACACGCGCGCTGACGGGCGCGCGTCGGCTTAAGCCTGACGCGCAGTCAGCAGCCTGATCCCGAGCCCGACGAACAGCAGCCCGCTGGCGCGCTTGAGCGCACGCACCGCGCGGCTCATGCCGAAGCCGCGATGGAATCGGCGCACGCCGGCCGAATAGACGCTGTGAACGATCACCACCGTGCATGCGATCGTCGCGTACATCACGACGAACTGCAGCGCGAGCGGGCGGTCGTGCACGATGAACTGCGGCATGAATGCCGACAGGAAGATCATCGTCTTCGGATTGCTGCCCGATACGAACAGTGCTTCGCGGAACAGTTTCCCGCGGTCGGGCGCGGCGATCTCTTCTGCCCCGGTCGTAGCGGCGGCCTTGCGGTCGCCGCGCAGTTGCCGGACACCCAGGAACATCAGGTACGCGGCGCCGACCACCTTCATCGCGACGAACAGCGGCGGCATCGCGGCCAGCACCGCGCCGACGCCGAGCGCGACGAGTACCACGACCACCCCTTGCGCGACGAGGTTGCCCGCGATCGTCGCGGCCGTGCCGTGCGTGCCGTAGCGCACCGTGTTGCGGATGACGAGCAGCACGTTCGGCCCCGGCGACAGCGTCGTCGCGAGATAGGCTGCGGCAAACAGCATCCAGGTCTGAATGGACATGCGGCGCTCCGAGAGGCGGTTCCGGCGGTCGGGATGGAGCGATGATGCCACGCCAATATTTGACGCAGGCTTGCGCCGGAACCGCGCCGTCGCGGTGCGTCAGCTCGCGTCGCGCATGCAGTACGCCGGGATCGACGGCGGCGTATCGATCGCGGCGGGCCGCGTCATCCACGCGATCCACCCGGCCCATAACCCGCAGGCGATCATCACGGCGACGTTCAGCGGCGTCCGGTAGCGGACGATCAGGTCGGCCAGCGGCAGGCGATGTTTCATGTGCATCTCCTTCGATCTGGGGCGGCGGACGTTACTGGCCGGCGTAGGTCGGCGCCTTGGCGTCGCAGGTCACGGACACCGTCGATCCGTCCGCGAAATGCAGCCGGAACGGCACCTTCGCGCCGGGCGCGACGGCCTGGCGCGGTTGCTCCAGCATCACGTGATAGCTCTTCGGCTTGAAGCTCACCGTGCCGTGCGCGGGCACTTCCACGGCGTCGACATGGACCATCTTCGCGGTGCTGCCGCTCGTCTGCGTTTCATGCAGCATCGCCATCCCGTACGACGGCGAGTCGAGGCCGGTCAGCGTGACGGGCGCGTCGCCGTCGTTCTTCAGCGTGAAGTAGCCGGACGACGGCACGGTTGCCGGCATCGCGCGGATCCAGCAGTTTTCTGCCTGCACGGCCGGCGCGGCGAACGTGGCAGGGGCTTGCAGCACCAGCAGTGCGAACAGCAGGCCGGTCGGAGTCGAGTGCTTCATGATTGGTTTTCCTGATGGGTAGAGGCAGCGGATAAGGGGGTGACGCGGCCGGCGCGGATCGCCGGTGCGCATCGCGGACCTCATTTCAGCGTGAACGCGTAGTGGCCTTGCGTGCGATGGCCGTCGCTGGCCACCGCGATCCACGCGACCGTGTACGTGCCGGCCGTCAGGTTGGTCAGCGCGACCTGCATGCGTTTCCGGTTGTGTGCATCGACGGACGATTTTCCGTCGACGACCGATTGCCCATGGCTGTCGGTGACGGCGATCGAGCTGAATGCGGGTTCGAGTGCTTCGCTGAAGCCGATCGTGACCGCGTGCGGTGCGCTCGAAAGCGTGGCGTTGGCAGCCGGTTCCTGAGTTTTCGGGAGCGCGTGTGCGTGGGCGGCCTGGATGGCGACGAAGCCAAGGGCGGCAAGCGCGCCGCGAACGAAAGAGGAGGTTTTCATGGTCGAGTGTGCGAGTGGCGAATCGGATGGAACAACACGGATTCGACGGACGGATGCACGCGTACCTTCGCAGCAGCACCGAGGGCAGCTGGCGTCAGCGCGAACGTGCGCGGCCGGACGTTCGCCCTCGAGCGAATGTCGGCGCGGCAGTACGAACCGGAAGCAGCCAACCGCACGCACGGCACGACGCCGAGCGCAATACGGTGACACATGATCGTCCTTCGAAACGTGACAGGTCGCACACGCCGGCGGCGTGCGCGGGCCACGCGATGCCTTAGGGCATCACGGGCATTGACGACGAATCAGGACGAGAACGGCGGGGCGCGCGGTTGTGCGGCCGTGAGCGGCAGCGCGCGGCGCAGGCTGTCGAAGCGGGTCGCTTCGCGATGCTGAATGACGCGCACGTTGGCCGCGAACGTCAGTTCGGGCGCGGGCAGTGCGGGGGTGTGAGCAAGCAGGCTGCAATAGCCGCATGCCTGGAGGTGGGCCGTCAGGCTCTTCTGCGCCACATCGGCGGCGCGCTCGCCGGTGGCCGGCGCGACCGTGCAGTAGCCGGCCAGCAGCGTATCGACGCGCTGCTGCGTCGTCAGTGCCTGCGAGATCGTCGGCGCGAGCGCCGTCATCAGGATGGCGAGCATCCCGATCAGACTGCCGATCTTCCGGAGGCGACGACTCAGCATGCGATGCGCGGTGACGTACAGGCGACGATGGAGCGGATTATGCCACGCACGTCGATGCGCATGTCGGCACGGACCTGCGGCGTGGCGGCGCGCTACGCGTGCTTCGCCAGGTATTTCGTGATCAGTGTCATCTGCGCGGCCCAGCCCTGGTCGTTCATCTCGCGCGCCTTCGCGCGGCGCGCTTCGATCAACTGGTCGAAGCCCGTTTCGGTGACGGTGAGCAGCGTACCGCCGGCCTGTGCGGCGAGCGTGAACGTGACGAGCGTCATCGGCTCGGTCGAGTAATCGAAGGTCGGGTCGATTGCGAACGGATGCCAGCGAAACGAGAACAGTTGTTTCGGCTCGACGCGGTCGACGACGATTTCGAACACAGTGCCCGCGTAGGGCTCTTGCGCCTTGGCGACGTCGTCGTCGACGCGGGTCGGCGTGATGCGGCCGAACAGCGGCTGGCCGGCCGCGAACGGGCCGTCGAACGTGACGCCGAACCACTGGCCGAATTCGCCGGAATTGCTGACGGCTTCCCACACGCGGTCGGGCGATGCGTCGAGCTGGGCCTGTTTTTCGATGCGATCGGTTTGCGGGGTCATGACGTTCTCCACTCAGGATCAACCTTTGCAGGACGGCACGCGCGAGCGCGCCTCGGCTAGTCGAGCATGACCGCGTCGGGCACGTCGAGCACGAGGTCCGACGTCGCGACGGCCACGCAGGGCAGCGTATAGCCGTCGGCCTTTTCCTCGCGGCTCAGCCCCGGCCATTCGATCGTGTAGCGTACGCTGCCGCTGACGATCCGGCAAAGGCAGCTTCGGCACGTGCCGTTGCGGCACGAACGCGGCAGCGATACGTGCGCGAACGCGGCGGCTTCGAGCAGCGTCAGCGAATCGGGCGCATCGAAGGTCGCGCCGAGCGGCTCGATGCGCACGAGGGGCAGGTGTTCCGGGTCGGTCATGGCGGAGGCAGGGGCGGGCGGCGGTTCGGCGGCAACGCGCCAAGGATACCCGAACGTGCTGGCGGCCGGCGTCAATGCCGGCGCAGGTGCCGGTACACGGTATTGCGGGCGAGACCGAGCTCGCGCGCGGCCGCCGATACGTTGCCGCCATGTCGCGCGAGCGCGGCATCGATCACCGCGGCCTGATGGCTTTGCAGCGTCGTGCCTTCGCGCGTGGCGGCCGACGCGGCCGGCGCTGCGGTGGCGGGCGCTGCCGGTGCGTCGTCGCAATCGAGCCAGAAATCGTCGGGCAAATGGGCGAGCGTGATTTCCGCTTCGTCTTCGGCGAGCATGCCGGCCGTACGCAGCACGTTGGTCATCTGGCGCAGGTTGCCGGGCCAGCGGTGGCGCGTGAACGCGTCGAGCACGTCGGCCGCGATGCGGCGCGGCATCGGTTCGCTGCGCGCGAGCCGCGCGAGAATCCGCTCGACGAGCGCGGGCAGGTCGGTGCGTGCGGCAAGCGCCGGCAGCGTGACCGCGAGCCCGTTGATCCGGTAGAACAGGTCTTCGCGGAACGTGCCTTCCGCGATCATCGCGCGCAGGTCGCGGTGCGTCGCGCAGACCACGCGCACGTCGACCGGCACCGCGCGCGCACCGCCGAGCGGCATCACCGCGCGTTCCTGCAGCACGCGCATCAGCCGGACTTGCTGCGCGAGCGGCATGTCGCCGATTTCGTCGAGAAACAGCGTGCCGCCGTCGGCCTGCACGATCTTGCCGGGGCTGCCGCGCTTGCGTGCGCCGGTGAATGCGCCGTCCTCGTAACCGAACAGCTCGGCCTCGATCAGCGAATCGGGCAGCGCCGCGCAGTTGACCGCGACGAACGGGCCGTCCGCGCGCGGCGATGCGTGGTGCAGCGCACGGGCGAGCCATTCCTTGCCGGTGCCGGTCTGGCCGAGGATCAGCAGCGGCAGGTCGCGCCCGCGGATCTTCGCGACGCGTTCGAGCACGGCGGCCATGCGTGCGTCGCCGGTGTCGAGCGTCGCGAACGTGATCGTGTCGGGGTCGGGGGTGCGCAACCGTACGGCGGGCGCGGGCGGCGTGACGGCAACGGTGGTCTTGTGCGCTTCCGCGAATTCGCAGCGCGCCAGCACGCGGACGCCGGTCGACAGCGTGAGGCGGAACATCGCGCCCGGCGCGCGCGCTGCCTGCTGCGCGAGCTGGCCGAAGCGCATGCCGAACAGTGCGTCGCTGGCCTGATGTTGCAGTGCGTCGAACGATGCGCCGAGCTGGAATTGTGCGCTGCGGTTCGCGGCGATCAGGCCGCCGTCGGGGCCGAAGGCGACGAGCCCGGCGAACAGCGAATCGACACATTCCTCGTGCGCATGAAAGCGCAGCCGCAACGCTTCCGCGCACTGGTTCGCGAACAGGTGGTTCTCGATCAGTTGCGCGGACATCCGCACGAGCGCGAGCGTATGCGGGCTCGAGCCGCGCGGGTCGCCGCTGACGTCGAGCGTGCCGAGCGTGCGGCCGAACGGGTCGAAGATCGGCGCGCACGAGCAGGTGAGGATGTGGTTGGCGCGCAAGAAGTGTTCGGACCCATGCACGGCGACGGCCTGGCCCGATGCGAGCGCGGTGCCGATCGCGTTGGTGCCGCGCGCGCCTTCCGCCCACGACACGCCCGTACACAGTGCGACGCGGTTGGCTTTCTCGATGAAGTCCGCGTCGCCGATGCTGTGCAGGATCACGCCGTCGGCGTCGGTCAGCAGCACGAGGCTTTGCGTGTCGGCGATCTGCGCGTGGAGGTTCTCCATCACCGGGCGCGCGTGCGAGAACAGTGCGTGATTCGTGTCGAGCAGTTCACGCAGCGCGAGGCGCGACAGCGGCGAGAAATCCGGGCGTTCGTGCGCGCGCAGGCCGACCGCGGTCGAACGCGCATGCGCCTGCGCGAGCAGGTCGGTGCGACCCGCGGTGGCGGGCAGCACGAAGGGTTGCGGCATGACTTGTCTCCTGTCGACAGCAGTTAGCGCTTTAGCGCTTACTGCTGTCCCATGCTTCGCGGTCGACAGCAGTTAGCGCTTTAGCGCTTACTGCTGTCCCATGCTTCGCGGTCGACCCGAGTTGGCGCTTTAGCGCTTGCTCTGGTCCCATGCTCCGCGGTCGAGCCCGGTGAGCATTTCAACACTCACTCCGGCCCATGCTCCTCGAAATCGGCCGATCCGGCGCACGCGTGCGCACCGAAATCCTCTACAGATTTGCGCTTTCGCGTGCGGCGCACCATCAGCGTGCGAACGGCAACCATCCGGGTACGCATCATCATACAAGCGCCGCGTACGAAGCGCGACCGCGAACAAAATCCCCTTGCTTTTAAGCGGCCGCCTGCAATGATGGAAATGGAACACGCACGCGCCGTGTTCCGCATTGCAACATGCATGCGACGCGACATGCATCCGTTCGGGAGACGCATCATGGTTCGGACGGAACTGAGAGTCGTGCTGGCGGCCATCGCCACATTCATCATGCTGGGCGGCATCGCCGTGGCGATCCACGGGCTGCTGTTCGATCTGGCCGATGCGGTGCGATACGGGGCGGCCGCGATTGCGGTGGGTGCCACGACGGCTGCCATCGCGCTCAACGTCTGGCCGAACGACCCTCACTGACGCCGGTTTCCGAAACGGTGCCGGATGCCGCGCTGATCTGATGAAATGCGCGTCGGAACGACGCACGCGGAATATTTGTCTCCTGCGCGAAACCGTCTAAAGTGGAAATCAACCGGCATGCAGTGTCCGCGCCTATCCCCGCGGGCGGTGCCTCCGCCGGCGAGCCCGCGTACACTTCGTCCGGCCGGTAGCGGACGACGGACGCGGTCATTCGTTTTCTACCGGTCGAGGCGGCTCCCATGCAGATCCATTTCACGAACGAGAAGCCCGAGTATTCGGGGCGCGACCTGATGCTGGCGTTCACGGCGTTGGTCAATGGCGAGCGGGTCCAATGTCAGATCACCGCCGAGGCGCTGGAAGATCACTTCGGCGCGGCGTCGCCGCGCTTCGAGGACATGGTCGGCGCATTCGACCAGCACCGCGACCGTATCGAGGCGGCTGCACGGCGCCTGCTGTCGGAGACGCGCGCGCAGTGCGTCACGCTGCGCAGCGGCTACGTCCGCTTCTACGAGGCCAACTGGCGCGGATGACACGACGTTCGTCTTGCGGCGCGCGTCGCTGAACGCTGCGCACGCGAAGACGTTGCCTTTCACGCAATGCCGTTCGGTGGGGCCGGGCGGCATTTTCGTATGCGGGCTGTACCGGGTTGCCGCTGCACCGGGGCGGCTGCTAGTGTGCGGACACGAACCGGCATCTCGATTCGTCAGGATCGCAGAGAAAATCATTCGAATTCCAACACAATAAAAGAGGGCACCGCACGTGGAGCATCGTTCGGGATGGGGGAAGGCGTGCCGTCTGGTGGCCGGCGCATGGTTGCTCGCAGCCGGCATGTCGATGGCCGCCGGGGCCGTTCGATCAGATGACGACGCGATCGGTCGGAGCGCACCCGGTGAGGTCGACATCGTCTCGGGTGACGTCACGACGGGCGGCATCGTCGTGGCGCCGGGTCGCGTCGCGACGCCGTGTCATCGGCTCGCGGGCCGGCCGGCATTCGACATCGCATCGGCCGATGGCCGTCGTCTTCCCGCTCGACTCGTCGCGGGCAACCAGGATCGGGACATCTGCATCGTCGAAGCGACGGGGCTCGACGTCGCCGCCGTGCCGTTGACGGCGCGAAGCCCGGAAGCGGCCACGACCGCCTATCTGGCGGGCGCGCGATTCGGCCGCCGCGATCCCGTTGCGCTGCGCGTGTGCTGCCATGCATGGGCCGCGGACGGCGGCATGCATTCCGGCGTGCTCGCGTCGCCGAATCCGGCGCCGCCCCGCCTGCCCGAACCGGGGGCCGGCGTCTACGACGAGCAGGGCAACCTGATCGGCATGGTGGGCGCCCACGCGGACAATGCCGCGTCGCTCTACATGGTGCTGCCGGTCGAATGGATGGCGACCGTGGCGGCGAAGATGCCGGCCGTCGACCTGCCGCTCGAAGCGACGGCATGGATGAGCCAGGCGCGCGCGTACGCGGTGGCGAACGACGTCGATGGGCTGATTCGCCATGACCGTGCATGGACGGCCGCGCGACCGCAAAGCGCATGGGCGTGGTACAACCTCGGCAATGCCTATCGCATGAGCCGGCTGCCCGATCGCGGTACGCTCAGCCTGGCCGCCTATCGCCGTTCGGTCGAAATCGATCCGTCGTACGCATTCGGCTGGGAGGCGCTCGGCAACACCTATGCCGAGCAGGGGCAGATGGACCTCGCACTCGACGCGTTTCAGGCCGGCATGCGCGCCGATCCGTCGAACGCGATGCTGCCGATGAATCTCGGCATCGCGTATTTGCGGCGCGGCGACGAGGCCGATGCGCGACCGTTGTTCGAACGGGGCGTACATGAGCTGTCCGGTTCGCGCCAGGCCGATGCGTGGAGTCTGCTGGCCTCGACGCAGCCGGATGCGCAGGCAACCATCGGCGTGTTGCGCGACGGGTTGAAGGCCTTTCCCGACGATGCGCGGCTTTTGTACGCACTCGGCCGTGCGCAATACGATCTCGGCCATCTGGCGGACGCGATCGCCAGTTACCAGCACGCGCTGAAGGCGCAGAAGGGCGGCGATCCGGCCGCGACCGCGCTCATCCAGGGTGCGCTGACTCAGGCGTATGCGCTGCAAGGCCAGTCCGGCAACGCTTCCAGTGCGATGCACAGTGCGGTAGAAGCGGCGCCGAACAGTGCCGAATACTGGTTGCGGCTCGGCGCGCTGTACATGACGCAATCGAACTACGTCGATGCGTTGAGCGCGCTCGACCGATCCATCAAGCTGAACGACGGCGACGCGCGGGCATGGCGGATGCACGGCGTGACGCTGGCGCAGCTGGGCCAGCATGCGCAGGCCGTCGCATCGTTCCGGCGTGCGGTTGCGCTGGACGACTCGCTGGCGGCGGGGTGGGTGGTGCTCGCAGGCGAACTGAACCAGATCGGCCAGCCCGACGAAGCGTCGACCGCGGCTGCGCATGCCTTGAAGCTTGATCCGTCGAACCGGTTGGCGCGGGAGGCGATGGGCATCGCGGCGATTCGCGGCAAGCGGCCCGACGCGGCAGTTGGGATCTTCGAGGAAATGAACCGCGCGTATCCCGATGACGTGCAAGTGATGGCCAACCTGGCGGTCGCTTATCGCCGCACCGGGCGGCTCGATGACGCGGTGCAGTTGTATCGCCGCGTCAAGACGCTCGATCCGACGCTGGCGCAGCGGCTGTACGACGAGGAACTCAAGGGCGTCGCGACACCGTAATCCGCTTGGGCGGAACCGCACGGCAGGCACAACGAGAAACGCCACCCGAAGGTGGCGTTTTTTCATCGTGCATCATGCATCGCGCCGAAGCGCCGCCGTCACTCGCTGCCGAGATAGAAGAAGCGGAACAGGAACACGGCTGCGATGAGCCACACGATCGGCTTGACCGAGCGGGCCTGGCCCGTCAGCAGCTTGAGGCCGCCGTACGCGATGAAGCCGAATGCCACGCCGTTCGCGATCGAGTACGTGAACGGCATCAGCAGTGCGGTCAGCGCGGCCGGCACGGCTTCCGTGGCATCGTCCCACGGCACCTCGACCATCTCGCGCAGCATCAGGCACGACACGTACAGCAAGGCCGGTGCCGTCGCGTACGCCGGCACGACGCCGGCGAGCGGCGCGATGAACAGGCACGCGAGGAACAGCACCGCGACGGTGATGGCCGTCACGCCCGTGCGGCCGCCGGCCTGCACGCCCGACGCGCTTTCGATATATGCGGTGGTCGACGACGTGCCGAGCACCGAGCCCGCGACGATCGCCGTGCTGTCGGCCAGCAGCGCCTTGTTCAGGCGGTTCATCTTGCCTTCGACGAGCAGGCCCGCGCGGTTTGCGACGCCCATCAGCGTGCCCGTCGCGTCGAACAGCTCGACGAGGAAGAACACGAGGATCACGTTGATGATGCCGGTCGACAGCGCGGCGCGGATGTCGAGCTTGAACAGCGTCGCGTCGATCGACGGCGGCGCGGAGAACACGCCGTGGAACTGGTTGTCGCCGAAGAAGAACGACAGGACCGTGACGCCGATGATGCCGATCAGGATCGCACCGCGCACGCGCAGGTGGTCGAGCGTGACGATCGTGAAGAAGCCGACGATCGCGAGGATCGTGTCGTGCTTGTGCAGGTCGCCCAGCGTGACGAGCGTGGCCGGGTTGCCGACGATCACGCCCGACGTCTTCAGCGAGATGATGCCGAGGAACAGGCCGATACCCGCGGTGATCGAGATCCGCAGCGATTTCGGAATGCCGTTGACGATCGCCTCTCGTACGCGGAACAGCGTGACGAGCAGGAACAGGCAGCCGGAGATGAACACCGCGCCGAGCGCGGCCTGCCACGTGAAGCCCATCCCCTTGACGACCGTGTACGCGAAATACGCGTTCAGGCCCATGCCGGGCGCGCATGCGATCGGGTAGTTCGCGTACAGCCCCATGATGAGCGACGCCAGCGCCGCGACGAGGCAGGTCGCGACGAACACCGATTCCTTCGGCATGCCGGCGTCGCCGAGGATCGCGGGATTGACGAAGATGATGTAGGCCATCGTCAGGAACGTGGTGACGCCCGCGAGTATTTCGGTGCGGAAGTCGGTGCCGGCTTCAGCGAAGCCGAAATACCGCTTGATGGATTCCATGAAGGCGTTTCTCCGGTCGGTTGTCGTGTTGCTTGTTGTGCCGAATTGTTGTAAAGGCAGCGCGGCCGGCCTACTGTAACCAGCCACTATTGCCCGGCTATCGGCGGATTGTAATAGCGCGGATAGCTCGGACGATATAGTTGGAGGGCACGATCGAAAGATCGATCGGCTGCCTGCGCGCGAACGGTCTGGCAGCCCGGCCGCGCGACGAAGGCGCGCATTTTACCGGTTCGGACGGAACGGGCCGGCAGAAATGGCTGAAACGGGAGCGGGATGTGCGAACGACGCCGGCCGATGCGTGCGCAACGGCGTGCAAGGCGGCACGCGCGGTCGATCACGCGGCGTGGGTGCGCGATGATGACATCCGGCTGAAACGGCGCGCCCGCATGCTGCACGAACGCGGGGCAGGCGGCGCGTGCGGGCGAACGCACATGCGCGGCCGGTACGGATGCCCGGCAGCGGCGTGCAGCGGCCATTCGTCAGTCCAGGCGGGTGCAGATATCGGGCTATCGTGCGCCGAAGCCGTCCCGCCCGCAACTGTCATTTCGTGATGCGGGGGCGACTGTGGTTTCTGTGTAAAAGATTGCAAGACCCCATCGCGTAAACCGGCAAGTCTTTCTAGGATAGATACACCGCGCATGCACACGCCGGCCGGTAATTGCCGACGCGGGGGAGTCGCAGTCCGTGCAGGCCAGGCGGTGAAGTGCGGTCAAGGCCGTTGCGTGTTCGGGCAGGCACGGCCGCTTGCGATTGCCCGATGCGGGTTCGTCCGTAATCACGGAGGTCAGCATGTTGAACTGGATCAGCCGTTGGGCGATGCGACACGCCCCCACGCCGGAAAAAACCGCTGCGTCGATGCTCGTGACGGCGCGCATGGAACTGTTCGCTGCCGAACAGCGCGTCATCGACGCGAAATTACAAGCGGATTACTGGCGCACACGTGTGTCATTCCTGGAAGAGGTGCAGAAGCAGGGCATCGATCCGTGGGTGACCTCGCAGGCAGCGCAACGTCCCGACCTCGAGTCCACTCCCCGGAGCACGGGCCCGCGTCTCGCCGCCAGCACCTGATGCACCTGCTGCATCCCGTCGCTGCGCACGGCGCGCGATCGGTCGCGGCACGCACCGGCGTGCCGCGTCATTGAAAGCGCACCCGCGATGCGATAGCGCGTCGCGGGTGCGTTCATTTCTTCGAGCAGGTTCAGTCGTTCAGCAACGTTTCGATGGCGGGTGCGGACACCGCACCGGACGTCATGCGGCCGTTCGCGTTGAACAGCGTCGGCGTGCCGCGCAGGCCCAACGCAAGGCCGAGCGCGCGGATCTGCGCGAGCGGTGCGGCACACGTGCCGGCGGCAGGTTGCACGTTGTCGATCATCCACGCTTTCCACGCCGCATTCCGGTCATCCGCGCACCAGATGCCGCGCGCATGCGCGGCGGCCTGCGGATGGAGTCCCTCGAGCGGATAGAGGAAGGTGTGAATGGTCACGTTGTCGATCCGTTCAAGCGTGCGCTCCAGTCGTTTGCAATAGGAACAATCCGGATCGGAGAAGACGTAGAGCGTCCGCGTGCCGTTACCGCGGACCGTCTGGATCGCGTGGGCGCGTGCCATCGACGCCAGCACCGCGCCGGTGTCGCGCGTCGCAATGCGGGTGCCCGGGGGCAGCGTGATCGCGCCGGAAGACGCCGCGGGCGCGCCTTGACTTACCGGTGCGGGCGCCGCGTTCAGGATCGAGGGGAGGCTCGCGAGCAGGCTCGAAATCACGGTCAACCGGAGCAGCATTCGTTTTGTCATATTGATTCGGTATGCGAATAATTTGGAAGATCCGCACACCGCGTACGTACGTGACAAACGAGTGCGAGTCGGGTTCAGTGCATGCCGTGAACGCGTCGGCGATGCCCGGCCGAGCGGGCATCACGCCGGCTTGCCCGGGCACGCGCACGGCGCTCAGTGGCCGGCTGCTTCCGCGCTTGCCTGGTCGCTCGCCTGGTCGCTGGTCTGTTGCTGGGCAGCGGGCGCGTCATGGTCAGGATCGTCGCAGGCGACGGCGTTGCCGCTGACGGCGAATGCTGCGGCGAGAGCAAGGATCACTCGGGATGCGTTCATCAGATAATCTCCGGTTTCGATGGGTGGGAACGCCTTCTTGGGTGACACAAGGCGTTCGGGATACGTAGTGTGTCCGCGCCGCATCGATGCGACCAACTTCCTGAAGAGAATCTCAATACGCGGGTGCTTTCGGTCCCTTGTTTCCGCCGGCGCGAGCGTCGCGTGCGGCTGAGGGGCAACGTGCTTGCGCGGCCCGTCGTGTTCTCCGTTCGATTCACTGGACCGGACGGACGGCGCGCAACCTCGAAAAAAAGCCTCGGCCGTTGCCGGCGAGGCCTTGTATGAGGGGCTGCGGTACCCATCGGCACGCCAACGCGCCAGCGCCATCGATGACGCACCGTTTCGTGCCTGTGCCCGGCGATGGATCGCGATGGCAATGAGCGCGAACACAGGCACGCGAGCGCGTGCGTCGCCGCGCGGCGGCGGCGTCAACGGCAGCGTTCGACGGGGGCGCGGGTCACGCGTCGCGTTGCGCGAGCCCGTTCACGAGCAACTCGGACAACAGGCCCGTCATCCCTTCCGGGTGCGTGGCCGCGCGGGCCTTGAGCTGTTCGACGAGTTCGGCGTTGAGCTTGCAGGCGAACGGCACGAGGCCCTGTTCCTGGTCGAGCTTGCGCTGCGCGCGGCGGTCGAGCTTGGCCGCTTCTTCGGCGCCCTTGCCGAAACGCGCGGAGCTTGATTGCTTCAGCGCGTGCGTCAGCTTGAGCGCCTTGTTCTTTTCGAGATCGGTTTTCTTCATGGCCATCGCGGCACCTCCGGGAAATGAAGCCGCGATTGTACGCATTTCGGCGGGCGCCGCCCGACGAGCCGGCAGGAAGCCCGGTCACGCGCCCTTCGTCGTGCCCCAGTTGCCGCCGTGCGCGGCCGCCTGCGCGGCCGGCGAGCGGGCGAGGTAGGCGAGCGCCTGTTCGGTCGAGCCTTCGTGGTGCGGCGTATAGCCCGGCTTGAAATAGCGCAGCGCCGCGCCGATCACCTTCCAGAACGACGGCAGGTGCCCGCGCCGCGAGCCTTGCCACCACGCGAGCACGAAACCCGGGTAGCGGCCGGCGGCCGGGTCGCGCCGATACATGAACTTCGCGCCCGTGGTGATGTAGTAGAGCAGCAGCAGGATCACGAACGCCATGTGCACGCAGCGCTCCGGATAGGTGCCGCCCAGGTGCCGGTAGATGTCGAACGCGACCGTGCGGTGCTCGACCTCCTCCGCGCCGTGCCAGCGCAGCAGGTCGACCATCGTCGGGTCGGCCTTGCCTTCGTCGAGCCCGTGTGCATTGAGCACCCAGTTGCCGAGATAGCCGAAGAAATGCTCGAGCGACGCGATCACCGCGAGTTGCTGGCGCAGCCAGAAACGCGTGTGGCCGATCTTCAGCCCGAGCGGCTGTTCGCCGAGCACGCGCGTGAAGAGGCGATTGAGCTTCTGCGTGAACGGCTTCGTGTCGATCCCGTGCCGGTCGTAGTAGTGCTTGAGCACGCCGCCGTGCGAACGCGAATGCACGGCCTCCTGCCGCAGGAAACCTTCGGCCTCGTCGCGCAGGCGCGCATCGGTGATCAGCGGCAACGCCTTGTTGTACACGCGGCAGAACCACAGCTCGCCTTCCGGGAACAGCAGGTTCAGCGTGTTGATGATGTGCGTGCTGCCCGGGTCGTTCGGCACCCAGGTAATCGGCGTGTCGCTGAAGTCGAACTTCACGTGCCGGGCCTTGATCTTGTGATAGTCGGCGGTATCGGTCATCTATGTCTCCCTGTGCGGCGCGATGCGCCGTCAATGCGATGCCATGCTGACGCGGGCGATCATCCGGCCGAGCCACGGCATGAAGCGGCCGACGAAGCGCATCGCGTGCGCCTCGCCGCCGACCGCGACGACGGGGCGGTTGCGCAGCACGCCGTCGACCATCGCCTGTGCGACGGTTTCGGGTTTCAGGCCGCGCATCTGGTAGAGCTTCGTCGCGCGCTTGCGCAGCCGCGCTTCGTCCTGCGCATTGGCGCCCGCGTATTGCGTCGACGCCATGATTCCCGTTTCCGCGAAACCGGGGCACACGGCCGTCACGCCGATGCCTTGTTCCGCGAGTTCCGCGCGCATGCATTCGCTGAGCATCAGCACGGCGGCCTTCGTCGTCGCATAAGCGGGCAGGTCGCGCGACGGCCCGAACGCGGCGGCCGACGCGGTGTTGACGATGTGCCCGCCGGTGCCGCGCGCGGCCATCTGCTGCGCGAACAGCCGCGAGCCGTGGATCACGCCCCACAGGTTCACGTGCAGGATGCGCTCCCAGTGCCGCGTGCTCGTGTCGAGGATGCCGCCGGCCATGCCGATGCCCGCGTTGTTGATCACGACGTCCGCGCCGCCGAGTTCGCTGCCGACCCACGTCGCCAGCGCTTCCATTTCATCGGCGGACCCGACGTCGACCCGCTTCGCGTGCGCTTGCGCACCGGTGAGCCCGATCAGCAGCGCGGTGCGTTCGGCGCTCGCGAGATCGATGTCGCACGCGACGATCGTCGCGCCTTCGCGGGCGAATGCGAGCGCCGCGCAGCGGCCGATGCCGCTGCCCGCGCCGGTCACCACCGCGACCTTGCCGCTGAAGCGGCCGCTCGTGGCGCGGCGGCGCGCGTTCGCGAGCGCGGGCGGTTCTTTGCCCGATTCGACCGCGTCGATCAGTTGCCCGGCGAGCGCCGCGAAGCGCGTCGGATCGGCGAGCGGCAGCCAGTGGCCGGCCGCGACTTCACGACGGTAGTACTGCGGCACCCAGCGCGACAGGTTCTCGGACAGCGCCGGGCTCACGTATTTGTCGCCGAGCGGCACGATCGTCTGCACCGGCGCATGCGCGTAGCGTTCGCGCGGCGCGAACAGGCAGCGGATGAAGTTCGCGCGATAGAGGCGCACGCCGCGCGCGCCGTCGTCGGCTTGCGTCGGGCGCGGCGTGGCGGGTGTTTTCTCGAGCCGGCGCAGCAGGCGCGGCCACGCGCGGCCGAGCCACAGCCGCCAGCCGAGCTCGGGGATGAACGGCAGGTGAAACAGGTACACGTACCACGACCGCACGAGCTGCCCGCCGAGCTTGCCGAGCGACGTGGGTGTCGGGCGCAGCACGCGTTCGCGCAGCCAGAAGCCGACATGGTCGAGGCACGGCCCCGAGCACGACGTGTACGACGCGATGCGGCCGGCGAGGCGCGGATCGGTGACGAATTCCCAACCCTGGATCGAGCCCCAGTCGTGCGCGACCAGATGCACGGCGCGGCCGGGGCAGAGCGCGTCGATGACGGCGACGAAGTCGTCGGTCAGCTTCGCGAGGTGGTAGTCGGCCGTGCGCTTCGGCACGCCGGACAGGCCCGCGCCGCGCACGTCGTACGCGATCACGTAGTGCTTGCGCGCGAGCAGCGGCGCGACGTGCTGCCAGACGCTGCTGTCGTCGGGGTAGCCGTGCACGAGCACGACCGGTGAGCGGGCCGGGTCGCCCCAGGTCTTGACCGCGAGCGTCAGGTCGCCGGAGGCGACCGCCGTTTCGCTGTGAACCGATTCGAACAGGGCCAGCGGCGCTTCGTCGGAAAGAGGCTGCATCGTGAGTCCGTCGTTCAGGGAGTCGTGAGGAAGGGCGCGTTCGGGTCAGGCAGCGGCCGGCACGGTCGCGACGGCCTGCATCCGCTCGGCCTGGCGGCGCTGCCAGCGGCGCACGTGCGGCAGGTCTTCATCGAGCCAGTACGCGTCGTCTTCGGTGATGACGAGCAGCTCTTCGAATTTCGCGCCGACGCCGGCGAAGCCGAGATGCGGCTCGACGGCCCACAGGCCCGGCACCGGCGCATGCTCGGAGCGGCGGTCGATCGACCACAGCGGCGACCAGCCCTGCTGTTTCGCCGCGCGGCCCTGGTCGAGCAGCAGGTTGCGCGTCGCGTTCAGCCCGAAGCGTGCGACGAAGCGCGGCTTCGACAGCTTGTGGATCTTCGCGACGCGATGCGCGAGCACCTTGAACGGATAGGCCTTGTGGCGCGGCTCGACACCCTGGCGGCGGCACAGCGCGTCGACTTCCTGTGCGACCTCGGCCATCGAGCGGCGCGCCTTCACGAGCCGCACGATCATGTCGCGGTGGTCGATCAGGTCGTCCTGCAGCTGTTCGAGGATCGGGTTGCGGCCGAGACAGTGCGCGTAGCCGACGTCGGCCACGATGCCGTCGAGCACCGGCGCGACGTCGAGGATCACCGGCATGTCGGTCTCGAGCTGCCGGTTGCTCGGGAAGAACGCGAGATTGAAGCCGCCCATGTGCTTGAGGCCCGAGAAGCCCTCGAACGCGGTGCGGTCACCGAACCACGCGAACGGCTTGTGCAGCCAGTCGTGCACGCCGTTGTCCTGCAGCCATTCGGTCAGCAGGCGCGCCGCTTCCTTTTCGGTGATGCCGGGGTAGAGCATCGCGCCGACGGTTTCGACGCAGCGGTATGCCAGCTGCTGAACTGCACGGAATTGCGGCAGCTCGTCGAGGTGGACTTCCGGCAGCGGGTGGTGGTCGGCCATGATGTGTCTCCGGTGGGGGCGCTGATCCGGAATGCGCCCGCCGGCGTCACCGTCGCGGGTTATTCAGTCAGCATTTAATGTGTCATTGATCGATGTAATGATCATAGACGGTTCCGGGGCGCGCGCCAGCCCCCGAGGGTGAGGATTTGTCCTAATGAAGGGCCGAAGTGGAGTGGAAACTCTAGATTTCCGGAAGTTGGGCCGGACGGCCCCCTGCGCAGCCGTCCGGGTCGGGACACTGACCGGGATCGTCACGCGCCGTCTTCCGGCGCCGGCCCGGATGGCCGCGTGCGCGGCCGCCTTGCGACGGCGCGACATGTCGCGCCGGATCAACTCCCCGTCGTGTCGCGACGTGACGCTGTCAAATTGCCGAAATAATTTCGTCACATCATTCGCCCCCGGTTCGGAGCCGTCCCGGCTTCGCCGCGCCGATCAGCGGCCGGTGCGCGGTGAGCCGCGCGGGATAGCGACTGAAACCGATTCGACATTTCCAGGGAGAGAGACCATGCAACGCCGCCAGTTCATGAATACCCTTGCCGCGGCGACCGCCGCGACATCGCTGATGCTCAAGGCCGGCACGGCCGGCGCGAAGAGCGCAGCCGTGCCGGATGCGCTGGACCCGGGCCGCTGGTCGCCGTTCAACGCCGCGCGCCTGCAGGCGGTGCTCGACCAGCATGGCGTCGCGAGCGCGCACTACGACGACAAGCGCCGCCCGTACGCGGTGTTCGACTGGGACAACACGTGCATCATGAACGACTGCGAAGAGGCGCTGCTGATGTACCAGATCAACCATCTGCAGTACAAGCTGACGCCGGCCGAATTCGTCGACGTGATGTGGAAGGACGTGCCGAAGGGCGCCTTCATGAAGGACTACGCGACGGTGGACGGCAAGCCGGTGACGATGGAAGACCTCGCGGCCGACGTCGAATCCGACTATCGCTGGCTCTACGCGAACTACCAGGGATTCGGCGGCGACAAGAGCCTCGACGAGATTCGCGAGACCGATCAGTTCAAGGATTTCCGCGCGAAGCTGTACTTCATGTACGACGCGATCTGCGACACGCATCCGCTCGAGATCGGCTACAAGTGGATCATCTATTTCTACAAGAACATGACGACCGCCGAGCTGCAGGCGATGGCGGAAGCGTCGAACAACTACGGCATCGGCGATGCGTTGCGCAAGGTCCGTTACGAAAGCCCGAAGACGCTGCCGGGCAAGGCCGGCGTGGTGGCCGACACGCATTTCCACGGCATTCGCATTCACGAGGAAATCCGCGCGGTGATGCATACGCTGCGCGCCAACGGCATCGACGTGTACGTCAGCACGGCATCGCTCGACGATGTCGTGCGTGTGTTCGCCGGCAATCCGAACTATGGCTACGGCGTGCCGCCCGGGAACGTGATCGGCTTGCGTCTCGACATGCGGGACGGCAAGTACACGAGCACGTATCCGGCCGGCTGGCATTTCAACTGGGGGCCCGGCAAGACGGTGGGCATCCGCAACGTCCTTGCGTCGAAGAAGGGTTATGGCCCGCTGCTGGTGTTCGGCGACAGCGACGGCGACGCGTGGATGCTGCGCGACTTCAAGGACACCGCGGCCGGCGTGATCGTCAACCGGATGAAGAAGGGCGAGATCGGCGCGGACAGCAAACTCGCGGCCGAACAGATCGGCAAGTCGGACGCGCGCTTCCTGCTGCAGGGCCGCGACGAGCACACGGGCCTGATGATCCCGGACGAGAAGTCGATCAAGTACGGCAAGACCGAGCGCAAGCTCCTGGCTTGACGCGCGCCGGGCGCTGGACGCTGGGCTGTTGCGGCCCAGCGTCCAGCGGAATCGACTGCCGCGCCGCGCGGGCCGAAAACGAGCGTCTCAGCGCTCGCGTGGCGCGCCCAACCGCTCCAGCAACGCCCCCAGCAGATCGACCGGGAGCGGAAACAGCAGTTCGCCTTCCGTACGAGAGGCGGGGATCGGCGCGGCGCGCGTGCACGGTCGACCGCGAGTGGGCGCGTCGTGGAATCCGGAAATGGGTCGGAACAGGAAGCAGGCCTGGAAATAAAAAAGGACGCTCGCGCGTCCTTTTGCCGTCTGAAGTGTTGCGCATCGTCGAGAGGCGTCCCCAGCGTTTTCATCGACGATGCTAGCGAAGTATCGACGGGATGTCAAAAGGCCTCGCGCCGAAAACGGCGCAATCCGTTGCATCCGCCCTGAACTCACTGCCACGCCGGCGTCGAATGCCAATCGGTCGTGAAGCCGAGATGTGTCGCCGGGTCCACGTGCTCACACCCCGTCAACGTTGCTCGCAAGGCTTCGCGCCATTCGCCGCCATGACCGAGCGGGTCGAGCAGGGCCTTCATCATCGTCGCGCGGGCGTAGAACGTCTCGGGGCGGGTCATTTCCGGGGCATTATCGGACAAGACGTCGCCCGGCTGGCTTGGCGGGGGGCGATACCGTCAGCTTCATTCCCCAGAGGCGAGCGTGGTGTGCGCACGCATTGCGTAAGTCGGTGAGCGATTGCAGCCAGCTGGTGAGCACCGTATCCGGGATGTCCGGCCACACGTGGCGCCCGGCGACCTTGCGGTCGCGAGTCGAGAGCGCGCTGAAGATCCGGGACAACGCGCCCAGGCTCAACCGCTCGCAGACCAGCCAGATCGGCGGCAGGTCTGGACTGGCATAGGTTCGATAGTAGTGAGTCAGTGCCGAGCCTTTCCGCGTTTCGCATTCCCGGGCGATCTGATCCAGAATGCGCGCGTAGTGGCGCAGGTCGGCGAAACGGTCCCGCTCGACATACCAGTGGCTGCCGTAGTCGATGGCGAGGGGATTGCTCAGTGCAGCGCGCAACGCAACCTCGATGCGCTCGATCGCGTCCATCGTGACCGAGCGCAGACGTCGATCGAATGCGTAGAGTTCAACGACGTCGGAGAAACGGGTTCGAGGCCAGAACCGTTTGGTGGCGGGGTTCTGAAACCGGCGCATGTAGACCAGCAGCCGGAAATGGCCGATCGACCGAAGCATTCGCAAATTCGCGGGACGATCGTCGATGCGCAGGCCGCGCTGCCACAGTCGATGCAGTGTTTCCTCGGCACTGAGGGCCACCTTGGCATAGGCCCTGGTTGGCGTTGCCGATACTGTCTTCCTTGTCCGAGTCTAGCCCATCGTTGATCCGTACTGCCATGCATGCGGATCTCGTTGTATACGCCAACGGAGCGTGGGCTGCCATCATCCATACCATTTGGCAGATGAGGTTGCGCCGGTCGCTGTCGACGCAAGTCGTCCCTCGACCGGCGGAGCGTGGCATATCCAAATGTCCGCCTCACCCCTCCCGCTTCCCCCCCAACCGCTCCAGCAACGCCCCCAGCAGATCGACCGGCAGCGGAAACACGATCGTCGAGTTCTTGTCCGCCGCGATCGTCGTCAGCGTCTGCAGGTAGCGCAGCTGCATCGCCTGCGGCTGCAGCGCGAGTCGTTGCGCGGCCTGCAGCAGCTTCTCCGACGCCTGCAATTCACCTTCAGCATGAATCACCTTCGCGCGCCGCTCGCGCTCGGCCTCGGCCTGCCGCGCGATCGCGCGGATCATCGTCTCGTTCAGGTCCACGTGCTTGATCTCGACCGTCGACACCTTGATCCCCCATGCGTCGGTCTGCGCGTCGAGCGTCTTCTGGATGTCGGCGTTCAATTGCTCGCGCTCGGCAAGCAGCGCGTCGAGTTCGTGCTTGCCGAGCACCGCGCGCAGCGTCGTCTGCGCGAGCTGGCTCGTCGCCTCGAAGAAGCGCGCCACCTGGATCACGGCTTTCTCCGGATCGACCACGCGGAAATACACGACCGCGTTGACCTTCACCGACACGTTGTCGCGCGTGATCACGTCCTGTGCGGGCACGTCGAACACGACGGTGCGCAGGTCGATCCGCACGACCTGCTGGACGATCGGGATGATCAGCACGAGCCCCGGCCCCTTCACCTTCCAGAACCGGCCCAGCATGAACACCACGCCGCGCTCGTACTCGCGGAAGATGCGGATCGACGACGCGATGAGTACCACGACGAAGACGATCAGGAGGCTGCTGAAGCCGAACGTGAAACCGATCATGAAGGTTCTCCCTGGCGTTGTTCTCGATGGGGTTGCTGCCCCGGCACGTCGTAGAGCGGGGCGACGGTGAGCAGCAGCCCGTGGCGGCCGGTGACGCGCACGCGGCAGCCCGCGGCAAGCGGCGCGCTGCTGGCCACGCGCCAGCGCTCGCCGCGCACGCGCGCCCAGCCGGCGGCCGACGGAGCGCCGGCCGCACCGTGCGGCTGGTCGGCCTGCAGGCCGTCGTCGAGCACCTCGCCGATGCTGCCGACCATCGCCTCGGCGCCCGTCACGACCGGGCGGCGGCGCGCGCGCAGCGCGACGCTCGATACGCCCGCGACGAGCAGCCCGCCGCCGAGCGCGAGGCTCGCGATCACGGGCCACGGAATCCCGTAGCCGGGCACGTCGGTGTCGATCAGCATCAGCGCACCGATCGTGAACGACACGATCCCGCCGAACCCGAGCACGCCGAAGGTCGGCAGGAACGCCTCGGCGACCAGGCAGCCGAGACCGAGCAGCACGAGGCCGAGGCCCGCATAGCTGATCGGCAGCAGTTGCATCGCGAACAGCCCGACCAGCAGGCAGATCGTGCCGGCGACGCCTGGCAGCACGAAGCCGGGGTTCGCGAACTCGAAGAACAGGCCGTAGATGCCGATCGTCAGCAGGATCAGCGCGACGTTCGGGTCGGCGATGATCGCCAGGAAGCGGCTGCGCCAGTCGGGCTCGACCACGACGAGCGGCGCATGCGCGGTCGCGAGCCGCACCGTGCCGGCGGTGGTCGCCGCGGTGTGGCCGTCGAGCTGGCGGGCGAGATCGACGGGATCCTGTGCGATCAGGTCGACCACATGTTGCGCGCGCGCCTCGCTCGCCGACAGGCTCACGGCCTCGCGCACCGCGCGCTCGGCCCATTCGGCATTGCGCCCGCGCAGTTGCGCGAGGCCGCGGATATACGCGGAGGCGTCCTGCATCGCCTTGCGGATCTCGGTCGATTGCGTATCGGTCGGCAGCGCGGCTGGCGAAGCGGCCGCATCCGACGCCCCCGATGCCCCCGATGCCCCCGAGGTGCCGGCCGGCATCCGCGGTGTCGCAGGATTCCCGCCCGGCGGCGCGGCACCGCCGATGCCGAACTGCACGGGCGACGCCGCGCCGAGATTGGTGCCGGGCGCCATCGCCGCGAAGTGGCTCGCATAGACGATGTAGGTGCCCGCGCTCGCGGCCCGCGCGCCGCCCGGCGCGACGAACGCGGCGACCGGCACCGGCGAGCCGAGGATGGCCTTGATGATCTGCCGCATCGACGTGTCGAGGCCGCCGGGCGTGTCGAGCTGCAAAATCGCGAGCGGCGCGTGCTGGCGGGCCGCGCGCTCGAGCGAGCGCACGATGAAATCGGCGCTGGCCGGGCCGATCGCGCCGTTGATCGGGATCACGACGACCGGGCGGGCGGCGGGGGCTTCGGCGGGCGGCGGCGCGGCGACCGCGGCGCACACGACGAGCAGCGCCGCGAACAGCGCGGCGCGCGCGACCCGCGCGGACAGCGGGTGACGAGGGTGGCCGCCGGGCGCGGCAGGCGCCGGCGACGGCCCGTGACGATGAAAGTGCATCGCGGCGTCCGGGCGGCGCGCGGCCGCGTGCCGTCCGGCTGGCGGAAAGGGCCTGGGCCCGATGCTTAAAGATTAGGCGGTTTCGGCACAAAGCGCGAAGCGACGGCCGTGCCGGCCGGCTTCAGCTCGCGCTGCCGCCCCGCGCGAGCACTTCGTCGCGATAGTCGGCCGGGCTGCGCCCGCTCCATTTGCGGAAGGCGCGGTAGAACGCGCTCGGTTCCGCGAAACCGGTGGCCGCCGCGACGTCGGCGATCGTGCGCGCGGGGTCGGCCAGGGCCTCGAACGCGAGATCGCGCCGCAGCGTGTCCTTGATCGACTGGTACGCGTGGCCTTCCTGGTGCAGCTTGCGGCGCAGCGTGGCCTCGGCCACGTGCAGCCGCGCGGCCATCCCGCCCGCACCCGGCCAGGCGGCGGGCGGCATCCCGCGCAGCACCGCCCGCACGCGCTGCGCGAGCGCGTTCGGGTTGCGGTACTTGACGATGAAGCTCGCCGGCGCGTTGCGCAGGAACGTCTTCAGCGTCTTCGCGTTCTGCACGACCGGCAGCGTCGCGAATTCGGGATCGAAATCGACATACGAATCGGGTTCGTTGAATCGCATGTCGTCGCAGAACATCGACGGATATTCGTGGTCGGCGGGCGGCGTGTCGCAGCGGAAGCTCGCGTGCAGCAGCGGGATGCGCCGCCCGATCAGCCAGCAGGTGAGCCCGTAGACGATGATGAAATAGGTCGCGTACGTGAACATCGCGGGCGTCGCGCCGTTGTTGCGGTGCACGAAGCGCAGCCGCACGCGCTGCGGATTGGCGTCGAGCTCCGCGTGCAGGTCGTCGAGCACGCAGTGCATGAAATTCACCGCGCGCGCCATCGCATGCAGGCCGTCGCGCGCGGACAGCGCCGCCTGGCTCATCGCGATGAAGCTGCCGCTGCGCATCGGGTGGCGATCCTGCCCGAAAAACTCGTCGTCGAGCGCGCGCGCGATCGCGTTCCACAGCGCGCCGTATTGCTGCGCGGAGACCCGTGCGCGCGGCTGCCCGAGCAGCGCGGGCGCGATGCCGGCCTGCGCGAGCAGCGGCTCGGCGGCGACGCCGCGCCGGGTCGCGAGCGCGACGCTGTAAGCGACGAGGCTGATCGCGACGGTTCCCTTGTCTTCCTGCTTCATCCGTGCCGCCGGTGTGGCAAAAACGCTCAGTGTAAATGAGCGACGCGAGCATCGAACAGTCGCGCCTGCTTGCCTACACTTGTTGCATCGAAACGCAAGGACGGTCGCGCCCGGCGGCCGCGGGAGACAGCAGCACCATGGACGAGCTTTACACCGAAGACCAGCGGATGATCCGCGACGCCGCGCGCGCGTTCGCCACCGAAATGCTGGCGCCGAACGCGGCGCAGTGGGACCACGATGCGCACCTGCCCGACGCGATCGTCGCGCAGCTCGGCGAACTCGGCCTGCTCGGGATGATCGTGCCGCAGGAGCTGGGCGGCTCGTATACGGACTACGTGGCCTACGCGCTGGCGATGGAAGAGGTCGCTGCCGGCGACGCCGCGTGCGCGACGATGATGAGCGTGCACAACTCGGTCGGCTGCGGGCCGATCCTCGGCTTCGGCACGCCGGCGCAGAAGGATCGCTGGCTGGCCGACATGGCGGCCGGCCGCGTGATCGGCGCGTTCTGCCTGACCGAGCCGCACGCCGGGTCCGAGGCGAACAACCTGCGCACGCGTGCGGAGCTGCGCGACGGCAAATGGGTGCTGAACGGCGCGAAGCAGTTCGTGACCAACGGCCAGCGCGCGGGCGTGGCGATCGTTTTTGCCATGACCGACCCGGAAGCCGGCAAGCGCGGCATTTCCGCGTTCCTGGTGCCGACCGACACGCCGGGCTTCATCGTCGGCAAGCCCGAAAAGAAGA
Source organism: Burkholderia sp. AU33803 (assembly GCF_002223095.1). Classification (NCBI taxonomy): domain Bacteria; kingdom Pseudomonadati; phylum Pseudomonadota; class Betaproteobacteria; order Burkholderiales; family Burkholderiaceae; genus Burkholderia; species Burkholderia sp. AU33803. The sequence goes on along the minus strand of NZ_NKFJ01000006.1, from coordinate 2,347,333 downwards.
TGGGCATCCGCGCGTCGGATACGTGCCCGATCACGTTCGAGAACTGCGCGATTCCCGAAGAGAACCTGCTCGGCAATCGCGGCGAAGGGCTGAAGATCGCGCTGTCGAACCTCGAAGGCGGCCGCATCGGCATCGCCGCGCAGGCGCTCGGCATCGCGCGCGCCGCATTCGACAAGGCACGCCGCTATGCGGGCGAGCGCGTGCAGTTCGGCAAGCCGATCGCCGAGCACCAGGCGATCCAGCAGAAGCTCGCCGACATGGCCGTGCAGATCAACGCCGCGCGCCTGCTCGTGCATCACGCGGCGAAGCTGCGCACGGCCGGGCTGCCGTGCCTGTCGGAAGCGTCGCAGGCGAAGCTGTTCGCATCGGAGATGGCCGAGCGCGTGTGTTCGGACGCGATCCAGATCCACGGCGGCTACGGTTACCTGGTCGATTACGAAGTCGAGCGTCACTATCGCGACGCACGCATCACGCAGATTTACGAAGGCACCAGCGAAGTGCAGCGGATGGTGATCGCGCGGCAGCTTTGAGCCGCGGCGGTTGCCCCGGCGACGACATCACGCAGGGCACGAGGGCAGCGCGGCGAACGCGGCACGCAACGACGTGACCGTGCGCCGCAACAGAGGCAACCGGGCATGGGCTGCAGCGCATGCCCGGTTGACCGTGAGGCATGGAGACTGGAGGACACGATGACGGTACAGGCATTCCTGGACGCACGCGACTTTCTGCTGCGCCACCGCACCGACTACGACACCGCGTACCGCGCGTTCGAGTGGCCGGTGCTCGACGCATTCAACTGGGCGCTCGACTACTTCGACCCGATGGCGCGCGGCAACGACCAGCCCGCGCTGTGGATCGTCGACGCGGCGACCGGCACGGGCGATCCGTATTCGTTCGCGCAGATGTCCGAACGTTCGTCGCGGATCGCGAACTGGCTGCGTTCGATCGGCGTCGTGCGCGGTGACCGGATCCTGCTGATGCTGCCGAACCGCGTCGAGCTGTGGGACGCGATGCTCGCCGCGATGAAGCTCGGCGCGATCGTGCTGCCTGCCACCACGCAACTGTCGCCCGACGACGTACGCGATCGCGTGCAGATCGGCGGCGCGAAATACGCGATCGTCGACGAGAGCGAAACCGCCAAGTTCGAACAGCCGGATCTCGGCCTCGCGCAGAAGATCGTCGCCGGCGCGCCGCGCGCGGGCTGGCTCGCGATGCACGACGGCTACGCGGCGAGCGCCGAATTCGAGCCGGACGCCATCACGCACGCGAACGATCCGATGCTGCTGTACTTCACGTCGGGCACGACGTCGAAGCCGAAGCTCGTCGAGCATACGCACCGCACCTACCCGGTCGGCCATCTGTCGACGATGTACTGGGTCGGCCTGCAGCCGGGCGACATCCACTGGAACATCAGTTCTCCGGGCTGGGCGAAGCACGCATGGAGCTGCTTCTTCGCGCCGTGGAACGCGCAGGCGTGCGTGTTCGCGTTCAACTACGCGCGTTTCGAGCCGAAGGTGGTGCTCGATGCGCTCGTCAAATACCAGGTGACGACGCTGTGCGCGCCGCCGACCGTGTGGCGCATGCTCGTGCAGCAGCCGCTCGCGTCGTTCGACGTGAAGCTGCGCGAGATCGTCGGTGCCGGCGAGCCGCTGAACCCCGAGATCATCGAGCGCGTGAAGAAGGCGTGGGGCATCGCGATCCGCGACGGCTATGGCCAAACCGAAACGACCTGCCTGATCGGCAACTCGCCGGGCCAGCCGGTCGTCGCGGGCTCGATGGGCCGGCCGCTGCCGGGCTACCGGATCGAATTGCTCGATCCGGACGGCACGCCGGTGACCGAAGGCGAGGTCGCGCTGCCGATCGGCGCGGACGTCACGCGCCCGGTCGGGCTGATGAAAGGCTATGCGAACAACCCCGACGCGACGGCCTACGCGATGCGCGATGGCCACTACCGCACGTCGGACATCGCGATGCGCCGCGACGACGGTTACTACGTGTACATCGGCCGCGCGGACGACGTGTTCAAGTCGTCCGACTACCGGCTCAGCCCGTTCGAACTCGAAAGCGTGCTGATCGAGCATCCGGCGATCGCCGAGGCGGCCGTCGTGCCGAGCCCCGACCCCGTGCGGCTGTCGGTGCCGAAGACCTTCATCACGCTGCGGCAGGGCTACGAGGAGAGCCCCGAACTCGCGCTGGATATCTTCCGCTTCTCGCGCGAGAAGCTCGCGCCGTACAAGCGCATTCGCCGCCTGCAGTTCGCGGAGCTGCCGAAGACGATCTCGGGGAAGATCCGCCGCGTCGAATTGCGTCGCCGCGAGATCGAGCGCGGTGACGATGCCAGTGAACGGATGCCCGGCGAATACTGGGAAGAGGATTTCGCCGCCGAACTCAAGTGAAGTGACGTGACCGCGGGCCGCGCGCGTCGCCCTTCGCGGCCGCCGCCCGCAGCCGAATTGAACCGGCCGCGCGGCGATCTCGCGCTTCGCGGCCCTCTGGAAGGAGAGAGGATCGATGAACGCGAATTCGAAAGACGTGCCGACGGTCAAGCTGCTGATCGACGGCGCTTTCGTCGAGTCCGCCACGAACGAGTGGCGCGACATCGTCAACCCGGCGACGCAGCAGGTGCTCGCGCGCGTGCCGTTCGCGACCGTCGCGGAAGTCGACGCGGCCGTGCAGGCCGCGCATGCCGCCTTCGCGACCTGGAAGAACACGCCGATCGCCGCGCGCATGCGCATCATGCAGAAGTTCCAGGATCTCGTGCGCACGAACCAGCAGCGCATCGCGAAGACGCTGACGGCCGAGCAGGGCAAGACGATTCCCGATGCCGAAGGCGACATCTTCCGCGGCCTCGAAGTGGTCGAGCATGCATGCTCGATCGGTTCGCTGCAGCTTGGCGAGTTCGCGGAGAACGTCGCAGGCGGGGTGGATACCTACACGCTGCGCCAGCCGCTCGGCGTGTGCGCGGGCATCACGCCGTTCAACTTCCCCGCGATGATTCCGCTGTGGATGTTCCCGATGGCGATCGTGTGCGGCAACACGTTCGTGCTGAAGCCGTCGGAACAGGACCCGCTATCGACGATGGAGCTCGTCGAGCTCGCGATCGAGGCCGGCGTACCGAAAGGGGTACTGAACGTCGTGCACGGCGGCAAGGAAGTCGTCGACGCGATCTGCACGCATCCGCTCGTGAAGGCGATCTCGTTCGTCGGCTCGACGGCGGTCGGCACGCACGTGTACAACCTCGGCAGCGCGCACGGCAAGCGCGTGCAGTCGATGATGGGCGCGAAGAATCACGCCGTCGTGCTGCCCGATGCGAACCGCGAGCAGGCGATCAACGCGCTCGTCGGCGCCGGCTTCGGCGCGGCAGGCCAGCGCTGCATGGCCACGTCGGTCGCGGTGCTCGTCGGCAACGCGCGCGACTGGCTGCCGGACATCGTCGCGAAGGCGAAGGCGCTGAAGGTCAATGCGGGCGCGGAAGCCGGCACGGACGTCGGGCCGGTCGTGTCGAAGGCCGCGAAGGAACGCATCCTGTCGCTGATCGACGCGGGCGTGAAGGAAGGCGCGAAGCTCGAGCTAGACGGCCGCGACGTGAAGGTGCCCGGCTACGAGCAGGGCAATTTCGTCGGCCCGACGATCTTCTCGGGCGTGAAGACGAACATGTCGGTCTACACGCATGAAATCTTCGGGCCCGTGCTGGTCGTGATGGAAGCCGACACGCTCGACGACGCGATCGCGCTCGTCAACGCGAACCCGTTCGGCAATGGCGTGGGCCTGTTCACGCAAAGCGGCGCGGCCGCACGCAAGTTCCAGAGCGAGATCGACATCGGCCAGGTCGGCATCAACATCCCGATCCCGGTGCCCGTGCCGTTCTTCAGCTTCACGGGGTCGCGCGGCTCGAAGCTCGGCGATCTCGGCCCGTATGGCAAGCAGGTCGTGCAGTTCTACACGCAGACCAAGACGGTCACCGCGCGCTGGTTCGACGACGACACGACGGCCGGCCCGGTGAACACGACGATCCGGCTGCATTGAGCGGCGGAGGAACCCAACATGAAAATCGGTTTTATCGGCCTCGGCCACATGGGCGCGCCGATGGCGCTGAACCTGCTGAAAGCAGGCCATGAAGTACATGCGTTCGACCTGAGCGCCGACGCATTGCGCGCGCTGCAGGATGCCGGTGCACAGGTGGCCGCGTCGCCGCGCGATGCGGCCTCGGGCGCGACGTTCGTCATCACGATGCTGCCGGCCGCCCCGCACGTGCGCTCGGTGCTGTCCGGCGAGAACGGCGTGCTCGCCGGCCTCGGCGCGGGCGCGACCGTGATCGATTCGAGCACGATCGACCCGGCGAGCGCGCAGGCGTTCGGCGCGCTCGTGCGCGAGCACGGCGGCGCGTTCGTCGATGCGCCGGTGTCGGGCGGCACCGGCGGCGCGGCGGCCGGCACGCTGACCTTCATGGTCGGCGGCAGCGATGCGGATTTCGAGCGCGTGAAGCCGGTGCTCGCGGGCATGGGCAAGAACATCGTCCACTGCGGCGCGACGGGCATGGGGCAGGTGGCGAAGGTCTGCAACAACCTCGTGCTCGGCATCTCGATGGCGGCCGTGTCGGAGGCGATGTCGCTCGGCGTCGCGCTCGGCATCGACCCGAAGGTGCTGGCCGGCATCGTCAACACGTCGACGGGCCGCTGCTGGAGCTCGGATACGTACAACCCGTATCCGGGCGTGATCGAAACCGCGCCGTCGTCGCGTGGTTACTCCGGCGGCTTCGGCACCGACCTGATGCTGAAGGATCTCGGCCTCGCGAACGATGCCGCGAAGCAGGCGCGCCAGCCCGTCTATCTCGGCGCGCTCGCGCAGCAGCTGTACCAGACCATGAGCAGCCGCGGCGACGGCCAGCTCGATTTCTCGGCGGTGATCCGCCTGTATCAACCGGCAACCAAGAAGGACGCGTGATGATCGAACTGGACTACGTCGACGACGGCGCGATCGCGTGCGCGACGCTCAAGCGTCCGCCCGCGAACGCCTTTACCGCCGACGGGCTGCGGCAACTCCAGGCTACCGTCGCCGAACTGAATGCGAACCCGCGCGTGCGCGCGCTGGTGATCACCGGCGACGGCCCGAAGTTCTTCAGCGCGGGTGCAGACCTCAACACGTTCGCCGAAGGCGACCGCGCGGTTGCGCGCGCAATGGCGTCGCGTTTCGGCGCGGCGTTCGAGGCGCTGCACGACGCGCGCGTCGTGACGATCGCGGCGATCAACGGCTATGCGATGGGCGGCGGGCTCGAATGCGCGCTCGCGTGCGACCTGCGGATCGCGGAGACGCATGCGCAGATGGCACTGCCCGAACCGTCGGTCGGCCTGCTGCCGTGCGGCCTCGGCACGCAGACGCTGCCCTGGCTCGTCGGTGAGGGCTGGGCGAAGAAGATCATCCTGACCGGCGCGCGTGTCGATGCGGCCACGGCGCTCAGGATCGGCCTCGTCGAGGACGTCGTGGAGTCGGGCGCATCGCGCGATGCCGCGCTGGCGCTGGCACGCAACGTCGCACGGCAGAGCCCGCATGCGGTCGCTTACAGCAAGGAACTGATCGGCCTCGCGCGCCGCGGCGTGCCGCGCAGCGCGGCGCTCGCAGTCGAACGCGAGCGCTTCGTCGACCTGTTCGATACGAACGATCCGCGCGAAGGCGTGGCCGCGTTCCTCGGCAAGCGCGCGCCGCAGTGGCACAACGACGGAGAGCCGCAACGATGAGCACGCCGGTGACGAATCACGACGCGTTCGCGGAGCACGCACCCGAGGTGCTGTTCCGCGTGGTGAACCGCGTGGCGCTGATCACGCTGAACCGGCCGGCCGCGCTCAATGCGCTGTCGTACCCGATGATCGGCGAGCTGGCCGCGCTCCTCGAGCGCTGCCGCAACGACGACCAGATCGTCGCGGTCGTGCTGCGCGGCGCCGGCGAGAAGGGCTTCTGCGCGGGCGGCGACGTGCGTGCGCTGTACCGGATGGTCGCGCAGCGCGAAACCTGGCTGCCGTTCTTCGTCGACGAATACCGGCTCGACTACGCGATCCATACGTTCCCGAAGCCGGTGGTCGCGCTGATGGACGGCGTGACGATGGGCGGCGGCATGGGCCTCGCGCAGGGCGCGGCGTTGCGTGTCGCGACCGAGCGCAGCAAGATCGCGATGCCGGAGACGCGCATCGGCCTCGTGCCCGACGTCGGCGCGACGCATTTCCTGTCGCGCATGCCGGCCGAACTCGAGCTGTACGTCGGGCTGACCGGCGCGATGCTGTCGGGTGCCGACGCGCTCACGGCGAAGCTCGCGGATCTGTGCGTGCCGTCCGCCTGGCTCGACACGTTCGAGACGCGCATCGAAAGCGTCAAGTGGGAAGGCGATGCGCTGCCGTTGCTGCGCAAGGTGTTCGAGCCGCCGTGCAACGTCGTGCCGCATGCGGCGCTCGACAGCCAGATGCCGTGGATCGTGCGTCATTTCGACAAGCGCTCGACCGTCGAGCGGATCGTCGCGACGCTGACACAGGATCTTGCGCGCGAGGAATTGTCGCGCGAGCACCGTCAATGGCTGCAGGCGACGCTCGATGCGCTCACCGGCCATTCGCCGACGATGCTGTGCGTGACGCGCGAGGCGCTGCTGCGCGGCCGCCAGATGACGTTGGCCGAATCGTTCCGGATGGAGCTCGGCATCGTCGCGCGTGCGATCGAGGAAGGCGACTTCTGCGAAGGCGTGCGCGCGCATCTCGTCGACAAGGATCGCAAGCCGCGCTGGGCGCCCGCGTCGCTCGTCGAGCTGCGCGCCGAACGCGTGCGGCATTTCCTGACGTCGCCGTGGAAGCTGTTCGCGCATCCGCTGGCCGATCTCGGCGCGGCGTGATGCTCCGACGCGCCCCCGCGGCGCGTCGGATTCATTTCATCCCATCCTGTCCCGCTCACCGTCCGATCATCGGCGGCACCGCCTGCGCGAGCGCGTCGATCACGCAGCGCGTCTTGCGCGGCAGGTAGCGCGTCTTCGGCCAGATCGCGTGGATGTCGCCTTCGCAGACGAAGCAGCGATCGAGCACGACCGTCATCTCGCCGCGCTTCACGTACTGATCGAGCAGCCAGCTCGGCAGCCACGCGATCCCGAACCCGGATGCGCCGGCCGCCGCGATCGCCTGCACGTCGTCGAAACTGAGCTGGTGCGGCATGTCGACCCGCACCGTCGAGCCGTCCAGCGCACGCAAGTCCCACGGTTGAACCACACCCGAGCGTGAATACGCGATCGTCCGGTGGTCTTTCAGGTCGTCGAGCGTTTTCGGCATCCCGTGGCGGGCGAGATACGACGGCGCCGCGCCGAGGCTGCCGTATTGCGTGCCGAGCCGCCGCACCGCGAGGCTCGTGCTGTCCGCGAGTGTGCCGATCCGCACCGCGAGGTCGATGCCTTCCTCGACGAGATCGACGAAACGGTCGGTGATCGACACGTCGATCCGCAAATGCGGATAGGTGCGCGCGAGATCGAGCACGATGGGCGTCACGCAGTGATGCCCGAACGCGAGCGGCACGCTCAGGCGCAGCTTGCCGCGCGGCTCGTTGCGGCCGCAGTCGAGGTCGGCCTCCGCCGCTTCCAGTTCCGCGAGCGCGCGCACGCAGCGGTCGTAGTACGCCTGGCCGTCGTCGGTCAGGCTCTGGCTGCGCGTCGTGCGCTGCAACAGCCGCGCGCCGAGCCGCTTCTCGAGTCGCGCGACGGCCTTGCCGACGGCCGAGCGCGTCATGTCGAGGCGCTCCGCGGCAAGCGCGAAGCTGCCCGATTCCACTACCTGGACGAAGGTCGTCACGCCGTCGAGTCTGTCGGTCATGGGAGGGTCGTTGATTGAGTCCTGAAATTCCCCAGTCTGGAGAAATGCATGCGTCAATGGGGATGGGAATTCTCACTATAGTACCGATTCCCGCCCAGCGTGCGTCGCCGGCCGCGCGCGGCGCATCCCTCTTACCTGGAGGCGCGCGGCCCGTTGCCGGGTCGCGGCGCAATACGCATGACGCAATCCGACTCCCGCAGGAATGCGGTCGCGCTCGCGGCCGTCTGTCTCACGTCGCTGATGTTCGGCCTCGAAATTTCGAGCGTGCCGGTGATCCTGCCGACGCTCGAACACGTGCTGCATGGCGATTTCAACGGCATGCAGTGGATCATGAATGCGTACACGATCGCGTGTACGACCGTGCTGATGGCGGCCGGCACGCTCGCCGACCGGTTCGGCCGCAAGCGCGTGTACGTGATCGGCACCGTGCTGTTCGGTGCGACATCGCTGCTGTGCGGGCTCGCGCCGAACGTGCCGGTGCTCGTCGCGGGGCGGCTGCTGCAGGGCGCCAGCGGCGGCGCGATGCTGATCTGCCAGATTGCGGTGCTGTCGCATCAGTTCCGCGAGGGCCGCGAGCGCGGCCGTGCGTTCGGGATCTGGGGGATCGTGTTCGGCATCGGGCTCGGGTTCGGGCCGATCGTCGGCGGCGCGATCGTCGCGCTGGCAAGCTGGCCGTGGGTGTTCCTCGTTCATGCGCCGCTCGCGGCCCTCGCGCTCGTGCTGATCGGCGGCGCGGTGCAGGAGTCGCGCGATCCGCACGCGGGCAGGCTCGACGTCGCAGGCATCGTCACGCTGTCGCTCGCGGTGCTCGGCCTGGCGTTCTACATCACGCAAAGCGCGGCGCTCGGGCTGACCAGCGCGGCCGGCCTCGGCGTGCTCGGCGCGACCGTGCTGGCACTGGCCGGCTTCGTCATCGCGGAACGCGCCAGTGCGCGGCCGATGTTCGATTTCTCGGTGTTCCGGATTCGTGCGTTCACCGGCGCGATCTTCGGCTCGATGGGGATGAACTTCAGCTTCTGGCCGTTCATGATCTACCTGCCGATCTGGTTCCAGGTCGCGCTCGGCTACGACAGCGTGACGGCCGGCCTCGCGTTGCTCGCGTACACGTTGCCGACGCTGGTCGCGCCGCCGTTCGGCGAACGGCTCGCGTTGCGCTACGGGCCGGGCGTCGTGATCCCGGGCGGCCTGTTCACGATCGCTGCGGGGTTCGCGCTGATGCGGATCGGCAGCGCGGCCGACCATGCAAGCTGGATCACGATGCTGCCCGGCTGCGTGATCGCCGGCATCGGGCTCGGGCTCACGAATACCCCGGTGACCAACACGACGACGGGTGCGGTGCCGAGCGCGCGGGCCGGGATGGCGTCGGGCATCGACATGAGCGCGCGCATGATCTCGCTCGCGCTGAACATTGCGGCGATGGGTTTCGTGCTGGTCGCGGGGATCGTCGCGAGCCTGAAGGGCGGTGTCGCGGGCACGATCGGCGATGCGGCGCTGCGCCGGCTCGCGCAGGAGATTGCTTCGGGCCGCACCGACGGCTTGCACGAGATCGCACCGGCGCTCGCGCAGGCCGACCCGAGCGGCGCGGCGTTGCATGCGGCGCTCGTGCACGGGTTCGGCTGGGTGATGGTGTACGGCGCGGCGGGTGTGGCTGTGCTTGCGACGGCGAGTGCGGTGGCGTTCGCGCCGGCGCGACGCAGAGCGCCCGTGTGTGAATGACACCGCGCATGATCGGCGCGGCCGGCGCTGTGCACGCGCCGGTCAGGACATCCCGCCGCCGAGCGCGCGGTACAGTGTCATCTGGTTGTTGAGCCGGTTCAGGCGCGTCAGCTCGTCCGCGCTTTGCGCGTCGCGCAGCCGCTGCTGCTGGTCGAGCCACGGCTGCACGGCGGTCGCGCCGGCCGCGAAGCGCGCGGCGGCCAGCTGTTCGGCGCGCTGCGCCTGGGCCAGCGACAGCGCGCGCTGTTCGGCCTCGCGCTCGAGCTGCACGCGCGCCGACAGCGCGTTCTCGACTTCCGCGAGCGCCGTGTAGAGCGTCTGGCGGAACCCGACGACGGCTTCCTCGTACTGCGACTTCGACACCTTGATCTGCAGCTGCATCGTGTTCCACTGGATGAACGGCAGCGCGAGGCCGAGCCCGAGCGTGCCGACCGGATTCATCAGCACGCGCTCGAGGCTCGTGCTCGACGTGCCGGCCTGGCCGGTCAGCGTGAAGGTCGGATAGAAGCTCGTGCGTGTCGCGTCGACCTGCGCGAGCGACTCGCGCAGCCGGAATTCCGCCGCGCGCAGGTCGGGGCGCCGGCCGAGCAGGCTCGCGGGCAGGCCGGCGGCTACTTCCGGCGGCGCCGCGACGGGTAGCGCCGACGGCTCCGCTGCGAGTTGCTGCGGCGGCCGGTCGAACAGGATCGCGAGTGCGTGGCGATTCTCGGTGCGCTGCTGGATCAGTTGCGTCTGCGCGGCGCGTTGCGCGGCGAGGCTCTGTTCGGCCTGCGCGAGATCGAGCCCCGACACGGCGCCGGCCGCGTGCCGCGACCGGACGACCGCGAGCGTGCGGACCGCATACGCGATGTTCGCGTCGCCGAGTGCGATCTGCCGGTTCAGATAACCGATCTGCCAGTACAGCGACGCGGTCGTGCCGATCAGCGACAGCCGCGCGGCTTCGAGATCGGCGGCCGTCGCGTCGGCTTCCCAGCGCGCGGCGTCGCGCAGCGCGGCCAGGCGGCCCCACAGGTCGATTTCATAGCTGAGCGAACCGGTCACGCCGCTCGTCCGGCTCATCTGGTGCGTATCGAGCGTGCGCGACACGGCGCCGTTCGCGCCGAGCGACACGTTCGGTGTCAGGTTGGTATCCGCGAGCCCGGCTTGCAGTTGCGCGCGGTACACGCGGATCGCCGCGATCGCGAGGTCGTTGTTGGCGCGCAGCGCGTCGTCGATCAGCGCGTCGAGTCGCGGATCGCCGAAGCTGTGCCACCAGTCGCGCGTGGTGGCCGGAGCGCTGGCCGCGACCGGTGCCTCCCAGTTCGCGGGCATCGCGACGGCCGGCAGCGGTTCGTGGCGCGCGCCGGCACAGCCGGCGAGCAGCGCGGTTGCGCACGCGAATGCGCCGAGGCGGTGAAGGGGTGGCGAATGCGTCATGGCGGGCCTTGCGTCAGTCGCGCGCGAGCGCATCGATCGGATCGAGCCGCGATGCGTTGCGCGCGGGCATGAAACCGAAAATCACACCGGTGAGCGTCGAGCAGACGAACGCGGTCACGATCGCGCCGGCCGAGAACACCATCTTCCACTGCACGACGAACATCGAGAACAGCGCGCCGAGCCCGAACGACAGCGCGATGCCGATCGTGCCGCCGAGCAGGCAGACGAGCACGGCCTCGACGAGAAACTGCTGCAGGATGTCGGACTGGCGCGCGCCGACCGCCATCCGGATGCCGATTTCGCGCGTGCGCTCGGTGACCGACACCAGCATGATGTTCATCACGCCGATCCCGCCGACGACGAGCGAGATCACCGCGATCAGCGACAGCAGCAAGGTGAGCGACTGGCCGGTCTTCTCGACGGTCTTCACCACGCTGTCCATGTTGTACGTGAAGAAGTCCTTGCGGCCATGGCGCTGCGTCATCAGCTTTTCGAGGCTTTTCTCGGCGGCGGCGCTCGGCTGCCCGTCGCGCACGCGCACGGTGATGCTGTCGAGATAGCGCTGCCCGAACAGGCGCCCGCTCGCGGTGGTGTACGGCACCCACACGATCAGGCTCTTCACGCTGCCGAACGCGCTCTTCTTGTCGGCGGTCACGCCGATCACGACGCACGGCACGTTGTCGATCAGGATCACTTCGCCGATCGGGTTGCGCGTCGCGCCGAACAGCTTGCGGCGCGTGTTCTGGTCGATCACGGCCACCTGCACCTGGCGGCGCACCGCGTCCTCGTCGAACGCGACACCCAGCGCGAAGCGCATCCCGCGCGCCTGGAAGAAGCGGTCGCCGACGCCGCTCACGAGCGCGTTCACGTCGACGTTGCGGTAGCGCAGCAGCAGTGTGCGCGACGTTTCGGGCGTCGCGCTGTCGACGTACGGCTGTTCGGCGAGCGCGGCGACATCGGCCGGCACGAGCGTCTGGATCGCGTCCGCGCGGCTGTCGCCCCAGTCGGTGCCCGGATAGAGGTTGATCGTGTTCGTGCCGATGCTGCCGATCTCGTCGAGCATGTAGCGCTTCGCGCCTTCGCCGATCGCGACGATCGACACGACCGACGTGATGCCGATGATGATGCCGAGCATCGTCAGCAGCGTGCGCAGCCGGTGCGACACGAGTGCAATCCACGCCATCCGGCAGGCCTCGGCGAAGCGGCCGGAGCCGGCGGCGAAGCGTGGCGTGCGCGTGCCGGTGCCGGTATCGGGATGCGCATCGGTGTCGACCGGTGCGGGCGGCGGGGGCGTGTCGCGGCGATCATCAGCGGGTAGCGCGCCGGTTTCCGCTCCTGTCGCATCTGCCGCTTCTGCCGCATCCACGCCCGCTTCCGCGAGGGCTTCCGCATAGTGGCGATTCGGCCGATCGGCGACGATCTCGCCGTCGCTGATCTCGATGATGCGCTTCGCATGGCGCGCGACGGCCTTGTCATGCGTGACGATGACGATCGTATGGCCGAGCGCGTTCAGCTCGTGCAGGATGCGGATCACGTCCTGGCCGCTTTTCGTGTCGAGCGCGCCGGTCGGTTCGTCGGCGAGGATCACCTGGCCGCCGTTCATCAGCGCACGCGCGATGCTCACGCGCTGCTGCTGGCCGCCGGACAGTTGCCCGGGACGATGGTGCGCACGATCCGCAAGCCCGAGGCGCGCGAGCAGTTCGCGTGCACGTGCGTGCCGCTCGGCGCGCGGCGTGCCGGCATAGATCGCGGGCATTTCGAGGTTCGCGACGGCATCGACGTGCGGCAGCAGGTGGTAGCGCTGGAACACGAAGCCGAAATGTTCGCGGCGCAGTTGCGCGAGCTCGTCGCTGTCGAGCATGTGCGTGTCGCGGCCGCCGACCGTGTAGGTGCCTTCGCTCGGATGATCGAGGCAGCCGAGGATGTTCATCAGCGTCGATTTCCCGGAGCCCGACGCACCGACGATCGCGACGATCTCGCCCGCGTGGATCGACAGGCTGACGTTGTTCAGGACAACGACATCCTTGTCGCCGGCCGGAAAGCGTCGCGTGACGGCCGAGAGTTTCAGCAGGGGCTGGCTCATCGTCACACCACGTCCGCGAGCGGTGCGTGGTCGTCACCGGCCGCGTCGCCGATCACGACGCGTTCGCCGTCCTTCAGGCCGGCCAGGACTTCGACGCGTACGTTGTTGTTGATGCCGATGCGGACGTTGCGCGTTTCCGTGCTGCCGTCGGCGCGCAGCACGCGCACCGCGTAGGTGCCGTCCTTGCGTTTTTCGCCGAGCGCGGCGGCCGGAATGTTGAGCGCGTTGCGTGCATTGTCGAGCACGATATTGACTTGCGCGGTCATCGAGATGCGCAGCCGATGCTCGGGGTTCGGCACTTCGAACAGCGCGTTGTAGAACACGGCCGAGTTCGGCTTCGTGCCGCCGCCGAGCGGGCTCTGCGCTTCGGCATAGTTCTGCGGCGCCGGCTCGATCGCGCGCAGCTTGCCGTAGTGACGCTTGTCCGGTTCGCCGAGGATCGTGAAATACGCGGTCTGGCCGGCACGCACGCGGATCACGTCGGCTTCCGATACCTGCGCCTTCACGGTCATCGTGTCGAGATCGGCGAGCTTCAGGATCACCGGCGCCTGCTGCTGCGCGATCACGGTCTGGCCTTCCTGCGTGACGATCGCGACGACTTCGCCGTCGATCGGCGCGACGATGCGCGTGTAACCGAGGTTGGCCTGCGCGGTTTCGATCTGGATGCGGGCCGAGCGGATCTGCGCGGCGAGCGACGCGAGGGTCGCTCGCTGCACGTCGAGCGTCGCGCGTGCGGCCTCGAACGATTCGCGCGAGGTCGCATCGTCGGGCAGCATCGCCTGCTGGCGCTTGAATGCAAGTTCGGCCTGCGTGAGTTGCGCGGCGGTCGATTGCTGCTGCGCGCGCAGGCTTTCTTCGCTGGCGCGCGCCTGGCGCAGCGCGTTTTCCGAGATCACGGGATCGATCTCGGCGAGCCATTGGCCCTTCGTGACCTTGTCGCCGAGCCTGACCTTCAGCGATTTCAGCTGCCCCGACACCTGCGCGCCGACATCGACCTGCCGGAATGCCTGCAGCGCGCCGGTCGCCAGCACCGCGTTCTCGAGATCGCCGCGCGAGACGGGCGCGGACAGGTATTGCGGATGCTTGTCGGGCGCGCACGCCTTCAGCGTGACGCCGGCGGCGATCGCCACGATGGCAAGGGTAGCCAGCACGATGCGCCGGCGGCGATGGGTCTTCTGAGTCATGAGCGTGCGGCGAGGATCAGGCGGTGCCGGCGATGCGTGCGGCCGGGCGGGACGATCCGGTCGGCGTCGCCTGTCGGGCAGGGTGCCCGCGACGGCATCCGCGTACGCATCGCGCGGGCGTGCCGAGTCGAATCAGCCGCTCATGGTAAGCGAGGACATCCCGCCAAATCGTGTGGAAATTGTGCTGAATTGTGCGAACGCCGCACGGGAACGGAGGCCGTGCGGCGTCATTGTTGCGGACCGTGACAACGGTACGCGAAGGTTCGTGCGGGTGTCGCGGCGTGCGCTGACGTGCGTTAACGCTGCGCGGCGACGAGCGACATCATCGGCCGGTCGTGTTCCTCGTCGAGCGCGGGCCATTCGGGTGCGCCGTCGAGGCCGTGAATCGAGCGGTTCAGGCGGCGGTAGCCTTCGAAGAAGGCCGGGTCGTCGTAGAGGTTCCGCGTCATGCATCGGGCCGCGCGCCCGATCCCGCCCGCTTACGCGCGCTGCCCACCCGCGTCGATCCTGCGTTGCGTGTCGGCATCGACGATGTCGCGGATCGCGCGGAACAGCGGCGCGGCGTCGGTGTAGCGGCGGCCGTAGCCGAGATTGAACGCGTAGTCGAAATCGGGCGGATTGCTGCCCTGGTTGTGCTGCAGGATCGTCTCGAGCTTGTCGAGCGCCTTCGCCGCGCGCGCTTCCGGCGTAGCCGCCGCCTCGTATTCATCCCACAGCGCGACGATTTCGTCGCGTTGGGCGGGGTCGAGCGGTGCGGTCAGCGTCAGCAGGTCGTCGCGTTCTTGCGCGCTTTTGTCGGGGTGCGCGGCTTGCTCGATCGCGGGAACGTCGCCGTGCAGTGCCTCGCCGAGATCGTGGACGACGCACAGCTTCAGCAGCTTCAGCGTGTCGATGCCGGGCAGCGCGTCAGCGAACACGAGCGCCATCAGGCACAGCCGCCAGCTGTGTTCGGCCGTGCTTTCCGCGCGCCCGGACGACGTGTGGCCGCTGCGCAGCACATCCTTCAGGCGTTCGGCTTCGCGCAGGAAAGCGAGCCGCGCGTGGATCGTATCGGGGGTCATGGTCGGCGTCCTTGCGATGAGCCGCCTAGCGTAATGCGGGTGGGTGTGCTTCGTCCACGCATGAAATATGCGTGGCGAGGGCGCTTGCCGCGCCGCTACTTTGCAAACAGCCCGGCCCAGCAGAACAGCGCGAAGAAGCCCGTTTGAACACCGACGATCAGGCGGAACAGCCAGGGGTTGCTGCCGCGCGCCACCCGCCTGCCGCCGGCGTTGGCCACACCCGAGCGAAGCGCAACGAGCACGGCCGCGCCCGTATAGAGCATGAACGCGACGATCACGAGTTCTCGCATGACAAGCGTCGACATGTGGCATGTCCCCTGGGCGTGCTGCCATTCACGTTGGTATGGGTTGCGTGGCATGCCGGACACGTTGAAGGTCGCCGCACCGTTGCCGGCATGCGGTGCTTCATCGCGCCCCGGCCATCACGCATCCTGGAGCGTCTCCACGAGCCGCACGGCCGAGCCGTCCGACAGTGTCATCCGCGTCCACCGGCACATGCTGCCGCGGATCGGCACGACGCGCGACGCATTCGCACCGGTGTCGAATTCGACGCTCGGTGGCCCGGCGTGGTCGTGCCAGCCGAGCGAGTCGAGCGCGGTTTCCATGCGGGCGATCTCCGGCGTCGCGTAGCGCCACAGCGACGTGCCGAGCAGCATCGACAGCGGCTGCGAGAATTCGGCCGCGCGCGCCGGAGAAGAAGCGAGCAGGCGGTGCGTGAGGTCACACACGAGATGCATGCGGCCCGCGCTGCCCGAGACGAGCCGCGCGAGCGCGTGATCGCCGGCCGAATCGAGGCGCGCGGCGAGCAACCGCTCGGCGGTCGCGCGCTCGTCGGGCGACATCTGCTGGCGGCCGGCTTCCCAGCGGGAGATCGTCGATTGCGCGACGCCGAACAGCTCGGCCGCGTGGTTTTGCTTGACGCGATGCAGCGCGCGCCAGCGCTTGAGTTGCGGGCCGAGCGGTGGGGCGTGAAGGGGGGAGGCGGTCATGGTGGTGCTCCGTTCGGGGTGTGCGTCGCGTTCGCGCCGCGTTTCGGCAGCGATGGATGGAATCGTCATTCCCCTGGCGCTTGAATCGTGACGAGTTCGACCGGAACCAGCGCTGCGCCGCCGAGGACAAGATCGCCGTCGGCGGCGGCCGTGATCGGCGTGGGTTCGATCGCGAGATTCATGATTGCCATGGCCTGCGTCACCTGCCGGGCATGAATCGTGTAGGGCCGGTCGAGCAGTTGCGCAGCCACCTTGGGCGATATCTCGAAGCCTTGGGCGGCGTAACGCATTCCGGCGATGTTGCCTTCGAGCGCGGAACCGTCGCGCGCGGCGATGAACCCGTGCGCGGCTGCCGTCACCCGATCGACTGCTGAAGCGCCAACCGGCAGCACGACGCGGTAATGGCCTTTGACATGGCCGCCTACTGCGCGGAATCCGGTGAACGACCAACGCAGTGATGTCCGGTAGTCGGCCGACATGGCGGATCGGAGTGTGTCGGGCAGATCGAGGACGAAGTGGACGGGGCGGCCCAGCACGATCAGCTTCGCATGGTCTTTCGTGACCATGAAGCCGGATACCGCTTCATCATACGGCTGTTCCCGTACCAGCCCCGACTTGAAAAACTGATCCTCGGACGGCGGCTGTTCCGTTTGTACTTGTGGTTCGTGGCAGCCCGGCAGCGCGATGCAGCCCGCGACCAATGCGGCGGCGTGCCAGAACCGGCGTGCGATCGATACGGTCATGGTCTTGTCCCGTCTTGTGCGGTTCGGTTCTTTTGATGCCCTCGTAGCGGGATTCTCGCGTATCCACCGCGCGTTGTCGAACGGGAAATCTGCCTTGGCAGCGGTCGGTGGCCCCTGTCCGTGCCGACGACGTTTTCGCCGCCGCTTTCAACCGTCTCCTGCATATCTTATTATTCGGCCAGTGCGGAGGTATACCGGCCATCCAAGGTCATGTCGAGGCATGACGCGCCGGTACGAATTACCGCCTTTCGGCCGCACTCTGCACGATGCGCGGTCGAAACGACAGGACACGCGTGACCCGCGCGTATCCCAAAAAAATGACGAGAGGGCGCGATGGTACGACTGGTCTTGCTGCTGCTGGGCATCGAATACTTGCGCACGCGCTGGCGCGGGCTGACCGTGCTCGGCTGGGTGTGGGTCGTCGCGGGCGTCGTGATCTTCGTGGATGCGCTCGATGGCGCGTTGCACTTCCCGATCCAGATCTTTGCGTGGCTGTTCCTGATCGAGGGGCTCGCGACGCTCGCGGTGGCCGGCAGCGGCGTCGGCGGGCAGCGCATCCTGCGCTACGTGAAGGGGATCGTGGTGGTGGTTGCCGCCGGGCTCGTGTTCGCGGGGCATCACCATGGCCATTTCCTGCTGTCGATGATCTTCGGCACGCTGTTCCTCGTCGACGGGCTGCTGCAGTGCACTGCAGCGTGGATGGTGCGCTATCGCCGCTGGAACGTCGCATTCGCCTGGGGCGTCGTCGAGATTCTGCTGGCCATCTTCTTCTACCAGCCGTACCCGACGCACTACGTGGGCACCGTGCCGTATTGCCTCGGCCTGCTGCTGATGTTCGGCGGGATGCACATGCTGAGCCTTGCCGCACGCGTGCGGCGGCTGACGCGCAATCCGGCGTTCGCGACGTCGCCGGCACCGGCGCTCGCACCGGATCTCGACGATGCGCGCGACCGGCCGTATTTCGCGCAATCCGAATGGGACGGCCCGCCGGCCGACGGCGAGCATGCACTCACCGTGCACGTGTGGACGCCGACCGGCACGTCGAAGGCCGAAGCGCAGCGCTATCCGGTGATCGACCGCTATATCGCGGCGGTGGACGTCAACGGCGTGATCTCGACCGGGCACGCGGCGCTGGAGTCGCCCGAGGGCATCTATATCAGCCTGTATCCGGGCGTCGAAATCGATCGTTCTCCGGACGAATTCACGCGCATCCTGCGCGCGACCCGCGAGAACGACGTGCCGGGCCTGTTCCAGCCCGACTACGCGACCGAGTCGAAGGCGTGGTGCCCGTCGACCGTGCGCGTGCGGATCCGCAACTACGATCCGTCGAAGCTGGATGCCTTCTGGACGTCGTACCGGCAGAACTTGACGTACAACCTCACGCACCGCAATTGCTCGAGCACGGTGTCGAACGCGCTCGAAGCCGCGCTCGACGGCGCGGTGTGGCGGCTGAAGAGCACGCGGGCCGGGTGGGGCGCGTTCGTGCGACTGCTGCTCACGCCCGAGCTGTGGGTCGCCGCGCAGATCCGCAAGCGCGCGGTGACGATGGCGTGGACGCCCGGGCTCACGCTCGACTATGCGCGCGCGCTCAGCATGCTCGCCGACCCGCGGCCGTTCGCGTGGTGGAAGGTCGCGCGCTCGGCCGTGAAGGCGATCATGACGTCGCGCCGCACGTGGCGCGAGCAGGACCACGCGGCGCTGTCGCCCGGCGGATCGGAGGCAGCGTCGATGAAGTGATCGCGTGCCGCCGGACGCGGGCCCGGCGTCACTGCGGCCGCCACCGCGCGGCCGCGCGATGTTGCCCGCCACGAGAACTCCCCTACGCAAACAACAATGAACAAGACGAGAGCATTCCGCATCCTGATTCCCGCCGCGCTGGCGCTGACGAGCGCCGGCTTCGCACAAGCGAGCGCGGACGAAGTGCCGCGCATGAGCGACGACGTGTACCGCACGTCGGTGTCGTTCTGCTCGAACGTCGCGGCCGCCGAGAAGATCGAGTGCCAGGGCGACATGATCGCCGCGGGCAGCCGGATCGTTGCGGCGATCGGCGGCCTGCCGCCGGCATCCGCCACGTCGATCGACGAAGGCGCGCGCAACAAGCTGCCGGCGGCGGAGCGCAAGGGGCTCGCGCCGGTCGAGCCGCGCGCGATCGACAAGGACGATGACCTCGCCGGTCTCGCCGGCATGGTGCGTCTGTGCGACGTCTACGAATCCGAACCGGCGTCGCGCGCGCGGCATCACGCGGCGCTGAAGCAGCAGGCGCCGGACGCCGCACCGCGCGTCGAGGCGTTGCTGGCCGATGCGTCGACGGCGGCGCGCCAGCGTGTCAGCATCGGCGTGTGGCAGATCCTCGCGCTCGAAGGCCCCGAATCGATCACGCGCGCGTGTACGCAGCTGGGCGCCGGGTCGTGAGGGGCGGCGTGCCGCCGCGTCGGCGGCGCGCTTCAGACATGTGAAGCGGCGCGCGACGCGCCGGCGCGTACCCGCACCTGCGCGCGTGCCGCCGGAAATCTTTCGTCCAACTTCACATTCGTGCCATGTTGCGTCGGCAACAATCGCGGGCAGACATTCGACAACCTTGCGGCGCATCCCGCGACCGCAAGCCTTTTCCGAGGAAACGCCATGCTCAAGACGCTCGCCCGCGCCGCTGCCGCACTCGCCGTCGCTTCCGTTTCACTGCACGCCACCGCGCAGACCAGCTACGACTACCTGTTGCTCGCCGCGTCGTGGGAACCCGGCTTCTGCGCGTCGCACGACACGCCCGAATGCACGAACCTCGCCGGCACGTACGCGGCGACGAGCCTGTCGCTGCATGGTCTGTGGCCGAACAACTACGACGGCAACCAGCCGTTCTACTGCGGCGTGCCGCAGAACGACATCGACCTCGACAACGCGCACCAGTGGTGCAGCATGGACGCGTACCCGATCAGCAGCGCGACCCGCAACACGCTGTCGACGTACATGCCGGGCGTCGCGTCGTGCCTCGACAAGCACGAGTGGTTCAAGCACGGCACCTGCTCGAATTCGGCATCGCCCGACGCGTACTGGAACCAGGCGTCCGGCATGATCAGCCGGCTCGGCAACACGTCGTTCAACGCGTTCCTGCAGGCGAACGCGGGCAAGACGGTCACGCGCAACCAGTTGCTGTCGGCGTTCGAAGGTGCGTTCGGCAGCAACACGCGCAGCGCTGTGTCGCTGAAGTGCACGAAGACGAATGGCGTCAGCTACTTCACCGAAGCGTGGATCGCGGTGAAGACCAATGCGACCACGCAGTTCCCGAGCGCTGCATCGCTCGTGACGGATGGCAATACGCAGGGCACGTGCCCGACGTCGGGTGTGTATATCGCGAAGTAACGGGGAAAGAAGGGGCGGTGCGCGCGATAACGTGCGCGCCGTCGCCCGTTACGGCTTCGGCGGGAGGCCCGACCACAGCAGCCGGGCCAGTTCCGGCGCGTCGAGCTGCGGCTCGAGTTCGTCGATCGCATCGGGCAGCGCATGCCACGGCACCGCCGGATTTCGGTGATGCTGCAGATGAAGGTTGATGTGATACGGCCACACGAGCACGCGGCCGATCCAGCCCGTGCGCCACGAATACGTCCAGTCGGCCCAGCCGGGCGTCACATGCGGGCCGCCGCTGTGCTCGGCCATGCTGCGGATCTTCTGTAGCAGCACCGACAGCGTGAGCAGCGGCACGAACCACAGCGCCGCGATCAGCAGGATCGTCTGCGCGGAACAGGTCCAAGCGAGCAGCGCGACGATCGCCACCCACACCGCCGCGGCTGCCTGGAACGGCAGGCCGAGCCGCGTGTTCTGTCCGCCCGCGCGCCGGAATGCCGCCATGTTGCGCACCATGTTCAGCACGAACAGGTCACCGAGGAACTGCCGCGCGAGCGGCCATGCGTCGAGCGGCCGGAACCGCCACGGCTGGTCGTGATAGAGGAACTGCCGCTCCGGATCCTGCGCGGTGCCGAGATGTCGGTGATGCGCGAGATGCAGCGGCCGGTAGAACTCGACGGGCACGAGCCCCGGCACGCCGATCGCGACGTTGATCAGGAAGTCGTTGAAACCGCGGCGGCGCGTCAGGTGATAGTGGGTCGCGTCGTGATACAGGATGAACAGCGCATGCTGCCGCGTTGCGACGACGAGTACGGCAAGCGCATACAGGTACCACGCGCCGAGCGCGGTGGCCACCCGGATCGCCACGACGATGCACGCCCATTCGAGCAGCGCGGCCGCCATCGTGCGCAGGTCGGCTTTGGCGCGCAGCAGCCCGAGCGTGAGCGCGCCGGCCGCGATGCCGATCGCGCCGCCCCATGCGACGTCGGCGGCACGATGCTGGCCGGTGGTCAGGACCGTCACCATCAGCAGCGCGCTCCACGCAGCGAACAGCACGGCCGACCGCCGCCGGAGCGCCAGCAGCACGATGGCGATCGCGACCGGCAGCGCGACGTGCCCGCTCGGCGATGCGGCAAGCGGCGTGTCGATCCGCTGCAGCCACGCGATCCAGCCGTCATGAGCGGGTGGCCATGCAACGGCGGTCGGATACAGCAGATGGCACACGAGGCAAATGCCGGCCGCGAGCGTGCCGGCGAAGAACGCCGGCAGCAGCCATGCACGGCCACGCTCGAGCCACACGAGCGCGGGCATCAAGAACAGGTAGCTCAGGTAAAGCGGCACGGTGCCGGGCAGCAGCGGCACCGCGCGATCGAGTGTGCTCGCCGGAATGAACGTGACCGGCCCGAGCGGCAGGTGCGTGACGAAGGAGTAGAAGGCGCCCGTCACGACCAGATAGGCGACGAGCAACGGCCATGGCCGGGCGATCGGCGTGTCGTTCGCATCCTGGTGGGAAACGGCGTTGGACATGGCGGGAGCGGGCGGGTAACGGGCTATCATAGCAAGCTGTTCAGTCTTGCAGGAGTAGCCGATGGAGTTGCGTGCCACCGCCGTCGAACGAGCGGCCCTGGGCCCGGACGACATCGACCGGATGTTCTCGTTGTATGCGGCGTCCTATTGCGACACGGTTCGTGCGCAGTTCGACCGCGACCTCGGCGACAAGACGCACTGCATCGTGCTGCGCGACGGCGGCGGCGCGATCCAGGGTTTCTCGACGCTCAAGCAGTACGAGACGCGCTGGCGCGACGCATCGATCCGCGTGATCTTTTCCGGCGATACGATTATCGATCCCGCGCACTGGGGCACGCAGCATCTCGCGTTCGCGTGGATCCGCCACGCGGGCGACGTGTGGCGGCAGGCACCCGCCGTGCCGCTGTACTGGTTTCTGATCTGCAAGGGGCATCGCACCTATCGCTACCTGCGCGCTTTCGCGCGCGACTACGCGCCGCGTGCCGACAACCTGACCGCCCCGGCCACGCAGGACCTGATGGATTACCTCGCCGCGAGCCGATACGGGCACGCGTACGACTCCGCCACCGGCCTGCTGTCGTTCGACACGCCGCAGGGTCGGCTCGCGCCCGCACTCGCGGAGGTGCCGGCCGCACACCGGCGGCTGGCCGACGTCGACTACTTCCTCGCACGCAATCCCGGCTACGCACAGGGCGACGAACTCGTGTGCCTGTGCGAGCTGTCGGCGTCGAACCTGCGGCCGCTTGCGCGCCGGCTGTTCGACGGGGTGTGAGCCACGCGCATGCGGATCCGTCTCGCGCAATCGGCCGACAACGCGCGCATTCTCGATTTCCAGTCTCGTCATGCGATGCAGGGCAGCTTGCCGCTGCGCTTCGATCGTGCGCCTGACTACTTCGCGCTGCATCGCTGCCACGCGCCGCATCATGAGGTCTGGCTCGCGGAAGATGAGCGTGCGTCACTGAAGGGGCTTGCGAGCCTCGTCGTGCGCGACGGCTATCTCGGCGAACGCGCGCAGCCGGTCGCCTATCTCGGCGATCTTCGGTTGATGCCTGACCGGCGCCTGTCGCGCGAGTGGGCCGACTCGGTGCGCGCTCGCTTCGCGACGCTGCGCGCCGAAGCCGGTGTGCAGCATGCGTATTGCTGCATGATCCGCGACAACCGGCTCGCGGTGCAGTCGCTGGCGCATTCGCGGCGCGAGAACCGGCTGCGCTTCTCGCATTGGCACGGCTACGAGAACGTGTCGATTTACGCGCAGCGCGGGCTGTCGTCGGCGCCGCGCAGCGTGCCCGGCGTGCGGATCGTCGACGCGCAGCCGCATCACGCGGACGCACTGCGCGCGTTTCTCGATGCCGAATCGCGCCGCCAGCCGTTCGGCAGCGTGTTTTCCGCGGACGAATTCGCGCGCCGGCTCTCTACGTGGCCGTCGTTCGGCATCGGCGCGTTCCTGCTGGCGCTCGACGCGCACGAGAACCTGCTCGGCTGTGTCGCTCCGTGGGATGCCGGCGATATCAAACGGATCGTGCTCGAACGGCTGCCGTTGCCGCTGCAGGCGGTCCGTATCGCATTCAATGCGCTCGCGCCCGCATTGCGCCGCCCGCGTATCGCGGCGCCCGGCGAGCCGTTGCGCGACGTCTATCTGACGCATCTGCAGGTGCGCGACCGCGATCCGTCCGTGTTCGCGGCGCTGCTCGATGCCGCGTGGCTGCGGGTGCGCAACAGTCATGCGCTGATGCAGTTGTGCCTGTACGACGGTGATCCGCTCGGGGCAGCGCTCGCGCGCTACCACGCGGCGCGTACGCCGATGGATCTCTATACGCTGTCGACCGGCGAGCCGGTCGCGCCGATCGATGGCCTGCTGGCCGGCCGCGTGCCGGGCTTCGAGATCTACCTCGTCTGAGCGCGCGTGACGTGCAGCAGGTCGGCGAACGCGAGCCAGAAGCGGCCGGCGTCAAAGCCGAGCCCGCCGAGCACGGGCTGGCCGTGGTCGAGCCGTGGCAGGCAGATCTGCGGGATACCGGCCATCACCTGGTGTTCGAGATAGAACTGTCCGTCGTGTGCGCAGCCGGGACGATGCCCGTTCAGCCGCCCGTGATGCGAATCGAAGCGCGTGGATGCCTCGACGGACCAGCTCACGCCGTGCACGAGATGCAGGTCGCGCGGCAGCGCGGCAAGCATCTCGCCCACGCGCGGATCGCGTTGGCTGCTGATGTCGCGCGTGCCGGCATCGGCCCAGCGCGTACGCAGCATGCGGCGTGCGATGCGGTCGGGCCACGGCGCGGCTGCCCGCGGCGGCATGCCGTGGCGGAAGATCGTATCGACGATCGCGGACGGCCCGCACGGCGGCTGCATCAGCGCGAGGCCGGCACAACGCGCCGCCAGCGCCGGGTCGCCGACGAGCGCGGCGAGCGTGTCGATGCCGCCCTTGCTGTGCGCGAGCGCGACGAATTCGCCGCCGGCCGGCAGGTGCTTGCGCAGGTATGCACCGATATGCGCGCCTTGATCGAACACGCCGCGCGCGGAGCGCACCGGCACTGTCAGCACGCGATAGCCGGCCGCGCCGAGCGTCTGCCGCGCGCCGCGATTGCAGCCGGGCAGCCATTCCGAATACAGCCCGGCGACGAGCACGACCGTCGTCGCCAGCGGCAGGCGGGCGGTGCGCCGTGTCCAGCCTTCGATGAACGCGTCGGTCCGGTCGAGGTCCGGCACGGCACGCGTGAACGGCGTCGCCGGATAGTGACGGCGCCAGTCGTCGAACCCGTCGGGCGTCCACGGCGCGCGTGTCATGCGTGCGACTCCGGCTCGGGTTCGGCGGCGGCCAGGTACGGTTCGAGTGCGGCGCGTGCAGCGCGCAGCGCCGCGTCGCTGTCGAGGCGATCGGGATGGAAGCGCGGCGAGAACCAGAACAGCCACATCGGCATCACGCGCGTGAAGATGCCCGGCGCGACGAACAGCCAGCGCAGCAGTTGCAGCCAGCCGCGCAGGTTCCAGGTCCGCCCGTCGACGGCGACGAGGCGATGTACAAAGTAGATCAGGTCGATCACGAAGTAGACCGAGATCCCGAGCATGGCTGCACAGCGCACGACATAGCGCCGCACCGCGTTCGGCATGGCCGCCGCGAATACGTCGAATGCGACCGTCTTGTGTTCGGTTTCCTCGATCGCATGCCAGCGCCACACGGCCGCCATCGTCGGGTCGGCGCCGTCGAGGATCGCCGGGTCGCTCAGCAGGCGGTACGCGAGGATCGTCGTGTAGTGCTCGAGGCACGCCGTCAGCGCGAGCCGCGTGACGGGCGCTACCTGCCGCGCGGCATTGCGCTGGCGTTTTTCGAGCAGTGCTTCGAGCGCGTCGACCGGTACCCGCTGCGACGCGAGGCGCGCGTTGTAGAGCCGGTGCACGCGGATATGCGACGCTTCCTGCCGCACGAACGCATCGACGTCGGCCGCGAGCGCGGCATCGCCGCCCACCTGGTCGCGAAACGGCCGCACGCTTTCGATGAAGAAGCGCTCGCCGAGCGGGAACATCACGGAAAACGCGTCGAAGAAGCGCGTGACATGGCACGTGCCGCGATACCAGAAGCGCGGAATGCGTTCGTCGATCGCGAAGCGCACGTCGCGGGTCGGCATGCGCGACGCGGGGCTGTCGCCTCTCGGGCGGCGAAACGGCCGCATGCTAGTGCCGCCCCGCCAGGGACGGGGCGCGGGCCGTTACCGGCGGCTGACGCATCTGTTGTATCCTCCCGTGCAAACAACCGCCATTCCGAGCCATGAACCGACCGAGCGCGCAAGCCGCCGCCGCGCAGACCCGACGTTACGACCGGGCGAACCTGCTCGTGCTCGCGCTGCAGAGCGTGGTATGGGCCGGCACGCTCACGTGGCTCTCACATACCGGCGTTGGCGCGATCAAATGGCTCGTGCTCGTGCCGTTCTGCCTCGTGATGCAGGGCGTGTTCTCGATGATGCACGAAACCTTCCACGGGTTCGGGCATCGCCGGCCGATCGCGAATTATATGATGATGTGGTGGGCGTCCACGATGTTCGGCGCGGCCGCGACGCTCATTCACGTCAACCATCTCGGCCATCACGTGCGCAACCGCACGCGTGCCGAGCGCGCGGATTTCGCAACGGCGGACGAATCGCTGCTGCGCAAGCGCATCGAATACTACGCGGCGATCCTCGGCGGTATCTGGCTCGGCAGTTTCGTCGGCAGTTTCGTGCTCGCAATTGTGCCCGGCCGCACGATGCAGCGGCTCGCCGCGCGCGGCGACGACAACACCTACGCGGCCGCTTTCAAGGAATTCACCACGGCCGACTTTCGCCGCATCCGCTACGAAACGCTTGCCGCAGTCGGCGCCTGGCTGCTGGCCGGCTGGCTGCTCGACTGGTCGGCGTCGGCGGTGCTGGTTGCGTATGTCGCATTCGCGTTCTCGTGGTCGTCGCTGCAATGGGTGTACCACATGCGCACGCCGCTCGACGTCGTCGAAGGCACGTACAACATGCGCGCGCCGACACCCGTGCGCTGGCTGTTGCTGAACTTCAACTACAACCTCACGCATCATCGGCGCCCCGCATTGCGCTGGCAGGACATGCACGCGGTGTCGGACCTGCGCGAGACACGGCCGTTGTGGTACGGCTGGCTCACGATCTTCGCGCCGCCGCGCCGGCTGCCCGACGATCTCGCGCAACTCGACAAGACCTATTTCTGATGGATATCTTCGCCCGCAGCCCGGCCGACGCATGGCACACGTTCGCACGCGCCGCGCAGCCGGACGTCGATCGCTGGCAAGCCGGCCTCGACGCACCGGGCGACACGCAGGCGCGGCGGCTGATGGCGCTGCTCGCTGCGAACCGCGATACGGCATTCGGACGCCGGTTCGGCTTCGACCGGATCGACAGCCCCGCGCAGTTCCGTGAACGCGTGCCCGTGCATGCGGCCGCCGATTTTCTGCCGTGGCTCGATCGCGTGTCGCAAGAACGGGAACCGGTGCTGACCGCCGAGCGCCCGGTGTTCCTCGAATGCACGAGCGGCAGCACCGCGCGCCAGAAACTGATTCCCTATACGCCCGCGTTCCTGCGCGAACTGCAGGCCGCGATGATCGTATGGCTGGCCGACATGTATCGCGCCTGTCCGGCGCTCGGCGAAGGGCGCGCGTACTGGTCGATGTCGCCGCCGCTGCAGGCGCCCGGCGTCGCGCCCAACGGGATTCCGGTCGGCGCGGCGAGCGATCTCGACTACCTCGGCGACAGCAGCGCGGCCGCGCTCGCGTCGACGCTGCTCGTGCCGCCGCTGACCGGTGACGCGTCGACGTGGCGACGCGAGACGCTGCGTGCGCTCGTCGCGGACGAAGGGCTCGCGTTCATCAGCGTATGGAGCCCGACGTTCCTGACGAGCGTGCTGCGCCCGCTGTTCGATCGCGACGATGTCGACGGCGCGCGCGATCTCGCCTGGGTCGACGCATCGCTGTCGGCCGACCGCCGCGCGGCGCTGCGCGGTGCGATCGAGGCGGCCGATTGCCGTGCGCTGTGGCCGCGCCTGGCCGCCGTGAGCTGCTGGCTGGATGGCCCGAGCAAGCATTACGCCAATGCGTTGCGCGTGCGGTTTCCGCAGGCGCAATGGCTGCCGAAGGGGGTGTTCGCGACGGAAGGTGTCGCGAGCATTCCGTTCGGCACGGGCGACGGTTGCCCGCTTGCGATCGGCAGTCACTACCTTGAATTCGTGTGCGACGACGGCAGCGTGTGCGACGTTGAAGGGCTGCGCCCCGGCGACGACGTGCAGGTGCTGCTGACTACGGGCGGCGGGCTGTATCGCTATGCGCTCGGCGATCGCGTGCGCGTGGTCGGCATGACTGCGCGCACACCGCGCATTGCGTTCGTCGGGCGCGCGGCGGCGAGCGTCGATCTCGTCGGCGAGAAGCTCGACGAACAGCTTGCGGCCGACGCGCTGAACCGCGCGCGTGGACAGCACAGCGAAGTCGGCGCATGCATCGTACCGTGCGTGGCGAAAGAAGGGCTGCCGCACTACGTGCTGTGCGTTGCCGGCGACATCGGCACCGATGCAGCCGACGCAATGTGCGCAGCCGTTGAAGCCGAACTGGTGCAGGCGTTTCACTACGCGCACGCACGCCGCCTCGGCCAGCTCGGCCCGCTGCGCGTGCGCGTACTGGGCCGGTCGCCGGCGCGGCTCGGCGACCTGCAGCAGCAGGCGTCCGAACGGGCCGGCATCCGTGCGGGCGACGTGAAGCCATGCGCACTCGTGACGCGGTTGCCGGTGGCCGACGCGCTGCTGGCGATGACGAATGACTGACGCGATGAACGACATGATCGAACCACGCGGATGCGGGCACGACTGCCCGTCGCGCGATGCGGCGGGGGCACACGAGCATGCGCCGCCAGCCGATGGCCTGCACGAGCAATGGTTCGTCGCGTGCACCGAACGCGAACTCCCGCGCGACAAGCCGCTCGGCGTGCGGATCCTCGATACGGGCATCGTGCTGTTCCGGCAGCGCGATGGCCGGATCGCCGCGCTGATCGACCAGTGCGTGCATCGCGGCACGCGCCTGTCGGCCGGCAAGGTCGACCGCGACACGCTCGTGTGCCCGTACCACGGCTGGCGCTACGACGGCGAAGGGCAGGTCGTCCATGTGCCGAGCATCGACGGCACGCAACCGACGGGCATGCCCGGCCGCTATCCGTTCCGGCAGCGCACGTTGCCCGTGCAACTGCTCGACGGGCTCGTGTGGGTGTACCTCGGCACGGGCGATCCGTCGGCGCGCGCGATCTTCCGGATGCCGTTCCGCGATGTCGAGCCGTGGCAGTCGTACTTCATGGTGAACACGTTCGACGGCGACATCGCGATGCTCGCGCAGAACTTCATGGACGTGCCGCATACGGTTTTCGTGCACGATGGGATCTTTCGCAGCAGCCGCGGCCAGGCGATGGAAGCGACGGTCGCGACGACACAGGACAGCGTGGCCGTCACCTATCACGACGGCGATGACAAGATCGGCTTCTGTCTCGACTGGCTCACGAACCCCGATCGCGTGCCGCTCGCGCACGTCGACCGCTTCATTGCGCCGAACGTGACGCGCTGCGACTACCTGTGGGGCGAACGTTCCGGTTTCCTGATCGTCAGCCAGATCACGCCGATCGATGCACGCCGCTCGCGCGTCTATACATACATTGCGTATCGGTTCCGGCTGCCGCGCTGGATGCTGCGCGCGCTGCGGCCGCTGCTGAACCTGTACACGCATCTCGTGATCCAGCAGGACGTGCGGATCATGCGTGCGCACCGGCAGGGCCTCGACAACGCGCCGGGCTTCCGCCCGCACAACGTGCGGGCCGACATCGTGCACGTCGCGATCGACCGGCTGCTCGATGCCGTGAAGCGCGACGAGCCGCTGCCGGCCGGGCAGTGCGGTGAAAAGGTGATGCGGTTCGAGCTGTAGGCGCCGCGCGGCGCAGGACGTCTAGCGCGTGGAGCCGGCCTGGCCGGAGGCGGACGGCGCGAACGCGGTGCCGTCCGTCAGGTAGCGATGCACGGCCGGCAGATGCTCGAGCGCGAGCGCCGGATACGCGTGATGCACCTGGTGATAGCCGATGTTGCGCGGATACAGTACGAGCTTGCCGATCCAGCCGAATGTCATCGTGCGTGTCATGTGCCAGATCGATTCCGGTGCGCGTTCGTCGATCTCGACGTGCTGATGTTCGAGCAGCACGCGGTTCGCATTCATGATGCCGCCGACGATCCATGGCAGTCCGTAGTACGTGAAGAACGGCAGATCCCAGTGCACGACGGCCGCGATCGCGAGCAGATAGACCGCGCAATGCGGCAGGTCGGCGCGCGCGCAGGCGATGACTTCAGGGTGACGGCGCAAATCCTGGCGCGAGCGGTCCTGCATGAAGCCGCGTGCATACCACGGCCGGAACGCCGGCCACGCGAGCGCGAGCGGCGCCATCAGCGCGCGCAGCGGCCACCAGACCGGCAGCAGCGCGCCGCGCAGCATCATCACGCGCTGCACCCAGCCGCCGCGCGCGGCCAGGCGGTGCAGGTACGGATCCTCGGCGGTGCCGACCGCACGGTGGTGGCGCAGGTGGTGATAGCGCATCGCGGCGATCGACGAACCGATCGTCCAGCCGGCGAGCGCTTCGACGAGCGCGAGCGGCAGCGTCATGCGCCGCATCGGGAGGTGGCAGGCATCGTGCAGGATCACGCCGAATGCCTGCAGCCGGCCCGCGATCAACAGCACGGCCACGACATAGACGAATGGATTTGGCACGAACCGGATCGCGGCCCAGCACAGCAGGATGCCGAGCCAGTCGATGCACGCATAGCGGACGAGTCGCCACGGCCGCGCGCCGGCTGCGAACGGCAGCGTGCGGTTCAGTTCGGCAGGTGTCGGCAGGGCGGAGGGCGTGGGCATTCGATGAGGTCGGGTGCGCCGTCGATGGCGCGCATGCAGGTGTATCGGTCGGGAATATACACCTGATTCTTCAGACGACGAGCGGTCATCGTCAACGTGCGGCGCATGGCTTGCCGAACCATCGCATCGCCGCGTGCGCGGCTTCGTCGGCGTTCGATGCATCGTCACTGGCCCTCGCGACGACACCGTCGGGCCGTGCGAGCACCGCGCGCAGTCCCTGCCGGTCTTTCGCATCGCCCGCGTGACCGCTTGTTTACCCGAGCAGCCGCAACGCGTCCGCGAGCGACAGCACCGTCGTGCGCGATTCGAAGGCGGTGGAGAACAGGTGCTCATGGACCACCTGGTCCGGGTCGTAGCAGCAGTCCTTGACCGTGTACAGGCGAAAATCCGCATCGCTCGCGTGAGCGATCGACGACAGCATCACGCCCGTCGACGCGATGCCGACCATGATCAGCGAATCGACACGTTGCTCGACCAGCCGCGCCTGCAGATCGGTGCCGAAGAACACGCTGGCGCGGTGCGCGACGATCAGCGGCTCGTCGTCTTGCCGGCCGAGTTCCGGGCACGGGCCGTCGTTGATGAACAGGCCGAGCTGCTTGATGCCCTGGCCGTTCTTGTTGCGCGGGCTGACTTCCGGATAACCGGGGCTGAACCGGAGGTTCGCGAACCAGACGCCGATGCCGCCGGCCCGCGCCGCATCGCAGAGTCGGCGCGTATTGGCGAGCAATTCGGGCGCGACGGACGGAAAGAGGCCGAGGATGTCGGTCTGGTAATGCATGACGAGCAGCGCGGTGCTCGACGGCACGAGGGCGGGAATCGGCGCGGACGGGCTGTCGCCGGGGTTCGTGCGGGTGGTCGTTGCGATATCCGGTGCGTGTTGCCGAGTCATGAGCGAGAGTCTCCGATAGCCCGCGGGGAATGTCAGCGTCCCCGATTTGTACCGGAAAATCGGCGCGGTTGCCGATGCGATTTTCGTAGGCGCGTGTTGCCGCGCTGTGGGGCCGCCGCCCCATCCCAATGAATCTGCGGGCTTTCCGTGGCGTCTCAACCCATCCGGAGGTCGCCGCCGGCGGCATCTGCAAGTCGATGGCCGCTCCGATGCTCGGTGCCGGTCGTGCTCGGCATTCGGCCATTCGACTCAGGGAAATATCAGGAAAGCGGTCGGTCGTCAGTCGAATGTGATCAAGTCCTTGAAGATAAGTTGTCCCCAGTGATTTCCGCGCGCATGTACAAGGAGCCCACCTTCCGAAAGCCCGCCCAGTTTGATTGGCGCGAAACCGAGTTTTTCGGCAAGCGCGCCGATCTCCGCTGCTGCGGCGTCGTCGTCGCTCGCCAGGAACACGACTCTCCTGCCACCATGGATGGCCGGGTCCTGGCCGAGGACGGCGGCAACCAGATGATTGAAGCCTTTCACCAGCCTGGCGCCGTTGAACGCGTTCGCGACGAAAACAGAGGAGGGCAGACCGCCCAGTTCCTCGAGCGGGGCCTGCGTGTTCATCACGTCGATAACCGTCTTCCCCTTCCAGTCGGGCAGTGCTTTCGCGACCTCCGGGTGCGACTCGAAACGGACAGCCAGAAAGAGGGTGTCCGCCTTGACGGCTTCCGCCAGGGTTTGGGGAATGATCGTGGGGCCGATCGCGGCCGCATCGGCCGCAAAGCTTTCCGGGGCGCGCGTGGTTGCAACGGCCACTTCGATGCCGTTGCGGGCGAACGCCCTGGCTAGTGCGTGGCCGATCTTGCCGAAGCCGATGATTGCGTAACGCATAGGTTTCTCCTTCGTTTCCGTGCGCTGTCAGAGCTTGTAACCACCGCTCGCTTCGATCGTTTGGCCGGTCACCCAATAGCCGTCATCGGAGGCCAGGAACGCCACGACGGCGGCGATTTCCGAAGGCTCGCCGAAGCGGCCCAACGCGATCTGGGCCTCGGCCGCCTTGACGAGTTCGGGATTCTCCCGAACGGCGGCGTTTGCATCCGTTCGCGTGAAGCCCGGCGCGACAGAGTTTGCGGTGATGCCACGCGGCCCCAGCTCGATGGCGAGCGTATGGGTCAGGGTATTGATGGCCGCTTTCGCCATCGAGTAGACGGGCGCCGCCGTCACGGGCTTCGTGGCGGCGGCGGAAGAAATGTTGATGATGCGCGCACCATCGGCGAGACGGTCCAGAGCGGCCTGAATGATGAAGAAGGGCGCGCGGGCGTAGACCGCCATCAGGATGTCCCAACGCTCGGGCGTCGCGTCCTTGAAGCCGACCCAGCCGGAATTGCCGGCGTTGTTGACCAGAATGTCGAGGGCCTTGGTTCCGTTCCGCCGGGTGAGTTCGTCGTCGAGTCTCTCGAACAAAGCCGGGACGGCCGCCGGATCGACGAGATCCGCGTGGATCGCGAATGCAGTGCCTCCCGCTTTCTCGATGGCTGCGATCGCCGCGTCCGCGCCGGATTGACTGGCGTTGTACGTGAGTGCGACGGTCGCACCGTCCTTGGCAAGACGTTCGGCGATGGCGCGGCCGATGCCCCGTGATGCGCCGGTCACGAGCGCCGTTTTGCCCTTCAACGATTGCGTCATTTGATCTTTCTCCTCAGAGTTGTGCCAGGCCACCGTCAACGGCGACCTCGCTGGCGGTCATGAAGCTGCTGTCCGACGACGCAAGAAAGGCGGCCACCGCCCCGATCTCCGCCGGATCGGCCATACGCTGGAGCGGCGTCATCGCCCCATAGGCCTTCTGGCCTTCTTCGCCCAGCGCCGCCTTGGCCAGTTCGGTCGCCGTCGCCCCGGGCGACAGCACGTTGACCCGGATGCCGGTGCCCTTCAGGTCCTCCGCCCAGGTCCGGGCGAGGTTGCGCACCGCTGCCTTGCTCGCGCTGTATGCGGTGAATCCCGCGGCGCCTGTGGTGCCGGCGCTCGATCCGGTCAGGATGATCGAACCGCCCCGGCCCATCAGCGGCAGCGCCGCCTGGACCGTGAAAATCGAACCCTTCACATTGGTGTCGAAGATTTCATCGATGTGTTCGGCGGTGATCTTGCCGAGCGGAAGCGGGCTTCCTGCACCGGCATTGGCGAACACGATGTCGAGGGTTTCGCGCTCGGCCTTCACCGCAGCGTAGAGCCGCTCGAGGTCGGCCAGATCGGAAACCGAGCCCTTCACCGCGCGGGCATGGGGCCCGAGGTCGGCCACGGCGTCGTCGAGCACTTCCTGCCGGCGGCCGAAGATATAGACGAAGGCGCCTTCGTCGATGAAGCGTCTTGCGGCGGCGCGGCCGATTCCGGTAGCGCCGCCGGTGATCACCGCGGTCTTTCCATTCAGTCTGTTCATGCCCTGCATCCTCGAAAACGAAAGTGACGAACACGATTCTGGACCGCTTGATTCATGAATCCAATTGACTGAATATCTATAGATGCCATCTACTTTCTAGATAGATATGCTGGACAACGTCACCATCAATCAACTTCGGGCTTTTGTCGCGGTATGCGATCAGGGAAGCTTCTCCGGGGCTGCACGGCAGCTGAGGCGTGCACAGTCGGCAATCAGTCACGCGATCGGCGCGCTCGAGAGTGCCTTCGACGTGGTGCTGTTCGAGCGCAACACGCGCAAAGCGACGCTCACGGCGGCAGGCCGCAGTCTTCTGCCGGATGCGCGGGGGGTGATCGCACGCACCGAGGAAATGAAGATGCGCGCGGTTGCCATTGCCGAAGCCGGGGTGCCACAGGTCTCGATTGCCGTGGATACCTATTTTCCGCGTGCGCACCTGATTGAATGCCTGCGCATCCTGCAGGCGGACTTTCCAACCGTTGCAATCAATCTGCGCATGACGACCATGCAGGGCGGCGAGCGTCTGGTTCTCGACGGCACGTGCGCATTGGCGGTCACGATCATGGACGTGCCCGAGTTGAGCCAAGGCACCATCGAACGGCAGCACTTGTGCGAAGCGCAAATGGTGACCGTGTGTGCGCCATCGCATCCGCTGGCCGCACTCGCGGGGCCGATCCCGCGGGAGGAGTTTGGCCGGCACATCCAGCTCGTCGTGACGGACAATCAGGCCGATGCGGGAAAGAGCCAGCAAGGGGTCGCCAGCGAACGCCAGTGGTGGGTGAACGATCTCGGCGCGAAGCACGATCTGCTCAGGGGCGGCTTGTGCTGGGGGCACATGCCGCGCCATCTGGTCGAGGAAGACCTCGCGAAGGGGGCGCTGGTCGAACTCCGGCGGCGCGCGTGGCACATGCGCTCGCTCACGTTCATGATCTCCCAGCGGCGCGGGTACGCAGTGTCCGAATGCGAGACACGGCTGGTCGAACTCCTGGGCAATCGTCATCCCGTCTCTAGGGACGGGAAGGCCGAGGCCCGCATGAAGCGCGGTCGCTGACGGGTTTGCCGGGAGGTGTCGTGCGAACCGTGCGTGAGCGCCGGCCGAATCGGCCTTTGAAGAGGCACGCTCGACTGCGCCGCCTCAGAAAATCGACCTTCCCGAATCAGTCGTCAACCACTCCTGCGCCAGCGTGCTGGTACGCCGGCGATATAAACCCGCGTCGAAACATTCAATTCTTCAAAATCAATCCGCTCATGTATTGATTCAAATCGCGGAAATCCTGGACTGTCCAGGAGTGGGGCGGGAGTTTTACGCCATTCTCTCGCAGCGTTTTCGGAATCAGGTCCCCATTGGGGCGAAGGATGATCGACGAGACAATGACGCCCGGATAATCGTTGAGCCGCTTTTTGAAGGCGGGCGTCGTGAGGTCGGGCGTGGGCGGGTTGCTTTTCTTGGCCAGCGGCCCCGTAGCTTTGGCATCGGCTCCGTGGCACATCGCACATCTCGCCAGGAAGATCTTTTTCCCGTTATCACTATCCGCGAAGGCGGGTGATGTTTGAGCAAGCAATGCTATTCCGAGCGAAGCGACGAGGAATATTTTCATTTTTCGTGGTTTTGTTGTGTGAACCGCTGCCTGTCTCTGTGGGGGCGATTGCGGCCGAATGGCGAGTTCTCCATCGAGCGCGCCGATATTCACCTGGCGGCGTGGCGCCAGGTGAATATCGGCGCGCCCAGCCCCGCCCCCTCAAAAAATCGACCTTCCCGAATAAGTCGTCAACCACTCCAGCGCCAGCGTGCCCGCCAGCGAGTTCCCGTTCGCATCGAGCCCCGGCGCCCACACGCACACGGCCATTTCGCCCGGCAGCACCGCGACGATCCCGCCGCCGACGCCACTCTTCGCAGGCAGCCCGACGCGATACACGAAATCCCCCGCAGCATCGTAGGTGCCGCAGGTCAGCATCAGCGCCGACAGCCGCTTCGCGGAACTCGAATCGACGATCCGCTCGCCGGTGACCGGTGCGACGCCGCCGTTAGCCAGGAACAGCGCCGCGCGCGCGAGCTCGACGCAGTTCATCGTGATCGCGCACTGGCGGCAATACGCATCGATCACGGTGTCGGGCGGCATCTGCATGTTGCCGAAGCTCGCCATGAAGTGTGCCATCGCGCGGTTGCGCTCCGCGTGCTGCAGCTCCGATTGCGCGACGCGCGAATCGTAGTCGACGTCGTTCGCGCCGATCAGCCGCCGCACGAATTCGACGAGCGCCGTCTCGGCCTTCACGAAGCGGCGGCACAGCACGTCGGTGACGACCAGCGCACCGGCGTTGATGAACGGATTGCGCGGCTTGCCGCGCTCGCTTTCGAGCTGGACCAGCGAATTGAACGCGTTGCCGGACGGCTCGCGGCCGACCCGTTCCCACAGTTCGTCGCCCAGCAGCTGGAACGCGAGCGTGCACGCGAACAGCTTCGAGATGCTCTGGATCGAGAAGCGTTCGTACGCATCGCCGACCGTGCAAACGTTTCCGTCCAGCGTCACGACGGCCATCCCGAACTTGTCGGCAGGCACTTTCGCGAGTTCGGGAATGTAGTCGGCAACGCGGCCCTGGCCAATCCAGGGGGCGAGTTCGGTGTGGATGCGTTCGAGGATCGTCTGGTAATTCATCGAGTCAGGCGGGTAGGTGAGCGGCCCGGATTCAGGCGAGCCCGTATGGAACCGTCCCGGCGCCGATTCGTCAAGCTCGGACGATATCGCGCCCTTATTTTCAAGACCTCTGAACAGGCGATCGGCCGGCGCAGTATCATGCGGTACGTTTCGGCCAATGGCCGGCGTCCGGCACGGGCCGGCGCCGCCGCCGCGGCTTCCCCGATGACCCGACCGCTGCCCATGTCTTTTCGCATCCTGCTCGTCGAAGACGACACCCGCCTGTCCACGCTGATCGCCGGCTACCTGCGCAAGAACGACTATGAAGTCGACACTGTGCTGCATGGTGACGCCGCGGTGCCGGCGATCCTGTCCATTCGTCCCGATCTCGTGATTCTCGACGTGAACCTGCCGGGCAAGGACGGTTTCGAAATCTGCCGCGAGGCACGCAAGCAGTACGACGGCGTGATCATCATGGTGACGGCGCGCGACGAGCCGTTCGACGAACTGCTCGGCCTCGAGTTCGGCGCGGACGACTACGTGCACAAGCCGGTCGAGCCGCGCATCCTGCTCGCGCGGATCAAGGCCCAGCTACGCCGCGCGCCCGCGCGCGTGACCGAGAGCACCGCGCCGCAGCCCGAGCGTTACGCGTTCGGCAAGTTCTCGATCGACCGCACCGACCGCTCCGTCGTGCTGCCCGACGGCAGCACGCCCGACCTGACCTCGGCCGAATTCGACCTGTTGTGGGCGCTCGTCTGCCATGCGGGCGAAGTCGTCAGCCGCGACGACCTGATGCTGCAGTTGCGCGGCGTCGAATTCGACGGCCTCGACCGCACGATCGACGGGCGCATTTCGAAGCTGCGCCGCAAGCTGCGCGACGACGCGAGCAACCCGCAGCGGATCAAGACGATTCGCAGCAAGGGCTATCAATTCAGCAAGCACGCGTGGGAATGACGCGGCGTTCGCACGACGCCGCCACATTCCGCGCGGGCATTCCATCCGCCGGCCGGGAGCCGAGATGATCCGACGAACCCGTTCGCACCCCGATGCACCGCCGCTGCCGACGCTGCGCTACGTCAAGTGGCGCTGGCTGCATTTCCGCCGCGCATGGACCGACACGCGCGCCGACCGCATTCCGAGCTGGTCGCGCCTTTACGTGCGCACGTACCTGCATCTGCTCGGCCTCGTGCTGCTGACCGCGCTCGTGCCGGCGCTCGCACTCTGCGTCGAATTGTCACCGCAGGTCGTGTGGCATGCGTTCGACTCGCTGCCCGGCGACATCTGGATCGTGCTCGTCTTCGTGTTCGCCGCACCGGCGCTCGCGGCATACCGATGGATGCGGCCCGTGTGGTCGGATCTCG
This sequence comes from Burkholderia sp. AU33803, assembly GCF_002223095.1. Taxonomy (NCBI): domain Bacteria; kingdom Pseudomonadati; phylum Pseudomonadota; class Betaproteobacteria; order Burkholderiales; family Burkholderiaceae; genus Burkholderia; species Burkholderia sp. AU33803. Next base: position 2,309,731 of record NZ_NKFJ01000006.1, on the reverse strand, counting down.
TGATGGTGCGCGAGCGCGCGATCGACTTCACTGGCGGGCGCTTCAACACGCGTGCGCGCGAATCGCACAGCGTGATCATCGGCCCGCTCGCGCGGACGCTGAATGCACTCGCGATGCGCATGGAGCGGCTGATCGCCGCGCAGCGCGACCTGACGAACGGCATCTCGCACGAGCTGCGCACGCCGCTCGCGCGCGTGCGGTTCGCGCTCGAAATGCTGCGCGAACCGGGTTCCGCGGCCGAATACCAGGGCGCGCTCGAGAGCATCGCGCAGGACGTGACCGAGCTCGAGGAACTGATCGACATGAGTCTCACGTATGCGCGGCTCGAATACAGCTCGCTGCAGTCGAACCTCGAGATGACGGCCCCCGTCGCGTGGTTCGAGCATCAGGTCAGCGATGCGCAGCTGCTGTATCCGGAGCGCGCGATCGAGTCGCGCATCGCGATCGCATCGGACCTGCGCGTGAAGATGGACCGGCGGCTGATGTCGTATGCGATGCGCAACCTGTTGCGCAACGCGAGCAAGTACGCGAATTCGCGGATCGTCGTCGGGATCTCGCTCGTGCACGGCAACATCGGGATCTTCGTCGAGGACGACGGCCCCGGCGTGCCGGAGAGCGAGCGCGAGCGAATCTTCGACGCATTCGTGCGCCTCGACCGCCGCACCGGCGGCTACGGCCTCGGCCTGTCGATCACGCGACAGGTGCTCCACGCGCACAACGGCCGGATCGCGGTCGTCGATCCCGTCGAGCTCGGCGGCGCGCGCTTCGAGATCAGCTGGCCGGTCTAGCGATACACATCGCGGGCGCCGAGCCCGACAACGACAACAGCACGACAGCACGACAGCACACAGCCGCACGCGCCGGACTCGAGCGCGTCGCCGGCCGTTCCCGCTGTACCTACCCCGTCTCGACGCCTCCGCGCACCGCCATCGCGTGGCGATTCGTTTGCCACGCGTACGCGCTTTGCATTACGATTGCAATTGCAACTATATCGGCGGGCCGATCCCTGAAAGCGCAGGCGGGCCGCCCGCGACGCAGCAGTGAAGCCGGGGCTGCCACGATGGCCGCCTCCTTGTTCATGCATTCCTGTCCGGGTCACACATCATGCGGCTTTTGAATATCGTGTCTTCTCCCCGCGGCGCCAGGTCGGCTTCGATCGCGGTCGCCACTGCCTTTGTCGAGGCGTACCGCGAGACGGGCGCCACGCTCGACGTCGATACGCTGAATGTCTGGGAGGAGGACTTGCCGGACTTCGACAGCGAGGCGATCGGCGCCAAGTACAAGGGCGTCGCGAACGCACCGATGGATGACGCGGAGCAGTCGATCTGGCGGCGCATCCAGTCGCTCGTGAAGCGTTTTCAGGCGGCGGACCGGATCGTCGTCGGCGTGCCGATGTGGAATTTCGGCTATCCGTACAAGCTCAAGCAGCTGATCGATCTCGTCAGCCAGCGGAACATGCTGTTTACGTTCGACGGGAACGCGTACGCGCCGTTGCTGGAAATTCCGCGCGCGCTGGTGATCCATGTTCGCGGGCAAAGCCGGGAGCCCGGCGCGGGCGCCGACAATCCCGGGTTCCGGCATCAGGCCGACTACATCGAATTCTGGTTGAGGTTCATCGGCGTGAGCGAGGTCAGGAGCCTGACCGTCGAACATACGTGGGGCGCGCGGGCCAGCGACAGCATCGAACGGGCGCAAGCCCGCGCGGTCGCGATGGCGGCGGAGTTCTGACCGGGCCGCGCGGCGCGAGGCAGACGCGGCTGCCGCCGAAGCGGCAGCCGCGCACGCTCAGTACGTCCGGCCGAGCTGCAGGTAGAAGTTGCGGCGGCCGCCGGGCGCGAGCGCGACGCCGATGTACACGGGCCCGAACGCGGTCGACAGGCTCGTGAAGAACGTATAGCTCTGCTTGAGCGCACCGCCGCCGACCTTCTGGCCGCTCGACCAGACGTTGCCGACTTCCGCGCTGGCGCCTACCGACAGCGCCTTGACCGGCGACGCGTTGAACGTCATCAACTGGTTCATGTAGGTCACCTGCGCATACGCGAGCTCGTTGCCGTTCAATTGGTCGGCCGCATACGCGGACAGATGCTGGAAGCCGCCGAGCGTGAAATTGAAGGCGTTGATCAGGTTGGTGCCGCCGATGCTCTTGCCGCCTTCGATCGTCGCGCTGACGCTGTGCCGGCCGAACTGCTGCGCGACCATCGCCTTGCCGTAGATCTCGGTGTAGGGCGCGGTGTTGATGCTGTCGTCGAAGTCCGACGCCGAGCCCCCGTTGCGCGACACCAGCGAGCGTTCGACGCGCAGCTCGGTGAAATAGCCCTTGCGCGGGAACAGCGGATCGTCGAGCTGGTCGATCACGAGCCGCGCGCGCGCGGTCAGCGCCTGCGACGTAAAGCTGGGCCACAGCAGCGTCTGGCCGTTGCCGTCGTCGAACGGCACGTTGTAGGTCGGCGAGCCGTGCCCGGTCACGTAACCGAGGCCGATCCGGAAATCGCCGAGCCGCCCGATCGGCAGCCCGAAATCGAGCCCGGCGCGTGCGGTCTGCATCAGGTACTGCGTGATCTTCACGTCGCCGGTGTCGTCGTACAGGTTCGCGTAGCGGCGCTGGTATTCCGCGTACGGCGACAGATAGACGCCGTAGGCCATCGACAGCGGCTGGCGGAACTCGATGCGCGCCGATTGCAGGTCGCTGCCGATCGTCGTGTCCGCGCGGAATTCGAGCCCGGATTCGGTGAGCCACGGCCGCCGGTAGCCGACGTGCAGGCGGAAGCCGCCCTCGTCGGTCGAACTGCTCGACATGCCGAGCCCGAACAGCAGGAAGTTCGGCCCCCAGTATTTCTCGCGCGCGTCGATCTCGAGCACGTTTTCGTTGCCGTGGCTCACGATCTGCTGCGTGACGCTCTCGAAGTTGCCGCCCGTCGTGAGCCCGAGCAGATCCTGGCTGACGGTGTCCGGATCGTAGGTGTCGCCGGGTTTCACGTGCAGCGCGTTGCTGACGACCTGCTTCGGCACGCCGCCGGAGGTCTTGATGTCGATGCGCGTGATGCGGATCGGCGGCGGCAGCGGCTGCGCGTGCGCGGACTTGTAGGCTGCGTACTGTTCCGGCGTGAGCGCGAAGCGCTTCAGCTTAGGCAGCGCCGCGGTCGCGGCGGCAGCGCCTGCGGCGATCGCCTGCTTCGCGTTCTGGAAATCGGTGAACGCGAGCGAGCCGAGGTCCGGCGTGAGCAGCACGTCCTGCGCGTCGAGCTGCTTGCGCTGCGCGGTCACGTTCTGGCGGATCAGGATGCCGACCATCTGCTGCATCACGTCGGCCGGCGACGCGAGCGCGTCGAGCGGACGCAGTTGCGAGCCGATGTCGACCGCGATCACGACGTTCGCGCCCATCTGCCGCGCGGTGTCGACGGGCAGGTTGCTGACGAGCCCGCCGTCCACGAGCGCGCGCCCGTTGATCTCGGCCGGCGCGAACAGGCCCGGCATCGCCATGCTCGCGCGGATCGCGAGCGGCAGCGAGCCGTGGTCGAGCACCACCATCTGGCCCGTCTGCAGGTCGGTCGCGACCGCGCGGTACGGGATCGGCAGGCGGTCGAACGGCTGGTTGGTCGGCACGGCGGCCGTCCAGCTCGCGAGCAGCGCCTGCAGCCGGTTGCCCTGCACGAGGCCGACCGGCACTTTCACGCCTTTCTTGCCGAAGCCGAGCGTCAGCCCGTTGATGTACAGGCGCTCGTCCTCCCGGCTGGTTTGCGGCAGGTCCGCGCGCTCCGTCACGTCGAACGCGATGTCCGCGAGGTTGACCTCCGACAGCCGCTTCTGCATCTCGCCGGCGGCCATGCCGCTCGCGTACAGGCCGCCGACCACTGCGCCCATGCTGGTGCCGGCGATGCAGTCGATCGGGATGCGGTTGTCTTCCAGTACCTTCAGGATCCCGAGATGCGCGTAGCCGCGTGCGCCGCCGCCGGACAGCACGAGGCCGATCGACGGGCGGCCGGCCGGGCCGCCGTCGGCTTCGCAGGTGTGCCCGGATGAGGTGGGCGTCGCAGCCGGCGCGCTGGCGGCAGCGACCGGGGCGGGGATCGGGGCGGCGGTGACCGCGGCCGCGGAGGCGGAGTCGACGGCCGGCAGCGGTTGCGCGGCGACCGTGCAGCACCAGAAGGCGACGAGCGTCGTGCAAAGCGGGCGCACCCGCGCCCAGCGGAAGGAAACGGTCGCTGTCATGGAGGAAATACCTGGCGTGATCGGGCGTCTGAGGCCTGCCGGGAGCAGGCAAGACCGAGAGATTACCGTGTTTTACAGGCGCAATGCGAGAGGCTGATGCGTAGCCGGAGGCGTCCGGAACGGCATTTTTGACAATTCAGTCGCGAAAAAATCATCAGAATTGCCTAAAGTATCGGAACGAATTGCCGCTAAGTTCGTGATGGGGCGGCATGGACGCGCCGCGAAATATGGCGCGGCTGCCCTGGTCCGTTCGATTACAAAGGTTTGATATGTCGACACCGCTGTTCGGAAAGTTGTTTGCGCAACCCGTTGCGATCGACCCTGGAACGGCGAGTACGCGGATTTATACGCACGAACGCGGCGTGGTGCTGAACCAGCCGTCGGTCGTCTGCTTCCGCAAGGCGGGTGCCGGTGCGACCGACGCCCGGCCGACGCTCGAGGCCGTCGGCGAGCTCGCGAAGGCGCTGCTCGGCCGCGAACCGGGGCACCTCGAAGCCGTGCGGCCGATGCGGCACGGCGTGATCGCCGACGCGCACGCGGCCGAGCAGATGATCCGCAGCTTCATCGACATGTCGCGCACGCGTTCGCGCTTCGGCCGCCGCGTCGAAGTCACGTTGTGCGTGCCGTCCGATGCGACGGCCGTCGAGCGCCGCGCGCTCCGCGAGGCCGCCTTCGCCGCGGGTGTATCGGAGGTCGAACTGATCGAGGAATCGCTCGCGGCCGGGCTCGGCGCGGGCCTGCCGGTGACCGAGCCGGTCGGCTCGATGGTCGTCGACATCGGCGGCGGGACGACCGAAGTCGCGGTGATCGCGCTCGGCGGCATCGTCTACCGCGAGGCGATTCGCGTGGGCGGCAACCAGTTCGACGAGGCGATCGTCAACCATGTGCGAAACCTGTATGGCGTGCTGCTCGGCGAACAGACGGCCGAACACGTGAAGCAGACGATCGGCTCGGCCACCAGCGCGGTGCCGCGCCGGTCGACGCGCGCGGTCGGGCGGGGTGTCGGCGACGGGCTGCCGCGCTCGATCGAACTGTCCAACCACGACGTGGCGGATGCGCTGGCCGCGCCGCTCAAGCAGGTGATCGGCGCGGTGAAGTCGGTGCTGGAGAACGCGCCGGCCGAGCTCGTGACCGACATCGCGAATCGCGGCGTGGTGCTGACGGGCGGCGGCGCGCTGCTCGCGGATATCGAACGCCTGCTGTACGACGAGACGGGGCTCGTCGCCCGGATCGCCGACGAGCCGGCCACCTGCGCGGTGCGCGGCGCGGGCGAGGCGATGGGGCGGCTCACGATGTGCCAGGTCGACTGATCCGCATCGCGCCGGCCGGGCGTCGCTGAGCGGCGCGTGCATGGGCGTTCATTCGATCTCCGTATTGCGTACCCGCTTCGCCGGGTAGGTATCTCCAGTCGACTTTCAGGAAGGCCGTCCGCCGTCCGGCATCGGTCCGTTGCGTGGACATCCGAACGCGCACCGTGCTAGCGTGACGCGCCCGTCCGGGGCGGGGCAAGCCGCTACGCCCGACGACCTGAGAGACCGAAACCTTGAAAAACCACACCAAACGGGGCGTGTTTGCTCGCCTGGGCCGCCTGCTGGCCGTCGTCGCCTGCCTCTGGATCGTCGCGGCCGTTGCGCTCGTCGTGTACGGGATGCGGATGCCGAGCGCGCCGGCCGACGTCGCCGTGATCTTCGGCAACGCGCTCGACGAGGCCGGCGCGCCGAAGCCCGTGCTCGCCGCCCGGCTCGACGTGGGCGTGCGCTGCTACCGCACGGGGCAGTGCCCGGCGTTCCTCGTCAGCGGCGCGATCGACGGCCCGGGGCTGAACGAGGCGACCGCGATGCGCGACTATCTCGTCGCGCGCGGCGTGCCGGCCGACCGGATCGCGCTCGACGACCAGGGCGACAACACACTCGCGACCGCGCAGCACACGCTCGCCTATCTGCACGCGCATCGCGTGTCGCGCGTGGTGATCGTCAGCCAGTATTACCACCTCGCGCGGGCGCGCCTCGCGTTCGAGCGCGTCGGCATCGCGCCAGCGGACATCTCCGCCGCGTATCCGCGCCGTTTCCAGTTGCGCGACGTCTATTCGAGCTGGCGCGAAGTGCCGGCCTACGCGGTGTATGCGGTGCGGCTGTGGGTGAACCCCGATGCGCGGCCGGTTTCGTTCCGGCCGATGGTTTATCTGATGAGCCTGTTTTCGTAACGCGGGGCGGGGGCTTTCCGCGACGACCACGCCGCATCGCATCGCGTCGCTTTCCTCGCTGCGCGCGTCCCCCGTTCTGTCCTATCCTGTGCGAAACACGCGACGCGCCGCGCGTTGCGACCCGACACAGGAGCATCGATGCCGAATCACGCTGAAGCCACGACGACCCAGGCGCCGCAAGTCGCGCCTGTTGCCCAGACCCCGCCGTCGGGCCCCGCCTTCATCGCGCCCGAAGCCGATCCGCAGGCACTGGCGCGCAACAACCAGTACGTCCTGAAATCCGGCGACGCATTCGTGGTCAGCGACGCGCTCGGCGACATCGGCGGTCATGACGACGGCCTGTTCGTCGACGACATGCGCGTGCTGTCGAAGTGGCGCCTGACCTTCGGCGGTCGCGCGCCGTCGCTGCTGTCGGGCGCGACGAGCGCCGACAACGCGTCGTTCACCGCACACCTGACGAACCGTCCGCTGCCGCCGCTCGGCGGCCACGAAACGCCCGAGGGCGTGATCCACATCGAGCGGATGCGCGTGCTCGCGGGCGACGTGCTTTACGAAGCGCTGACGCTGACGAACTACGGCGCGAGCGAAGCCGAGGTGCCGTTGTCACTGTCGTTCGCGGCCGATTTCAAGGACATGTTCGAGGTGCGCGGCACGCAGCGCCCGAAGCGCGGCACCGTGGTGGCGCCGCGCGTCGACGCGGGCGCGGTGCGGCTGCGCTATGACGGCCTCGACGGCGTCGAGCGCAACGTGACCGTGCATTTCTCGCCGGCGCCCGATGCGCTGTCGGTCGATCGTGCCGACTACACGCTGACGATCGCCGCGCAGGCCTGCGTGTCGATCTACCTGACCGTCGACGCGACGCTCGGCCCCGCGCATGCGGAAGGGCCGGGATGCGGCCGCGTCGCGCTGCGCACCGCGCTCGTCGGCGTGCACCGCGAGATGCGCGCGCGGCGCGAATCGATGGCGCGCGTGAACACCGGCAATCCGCTGTTCGACGCGTGGCTCGACCGCTCGCTCGCGGATCTCGGGCTGCTCACGACGCAGCTCGACACGGGGCCGTACCCGTATGCGGGCATTCCGTGGTTCTCGACGCCGTTCGGCCGCGACGCGGTGATCACGTCGCTGCAGATGCTGTGGCTGCAGCCGTCGCTCGCGCGCGGTGTGCTGCGCTTCCTGGCCGAGCACCAGGCGCGCGAGACTTCCGCATTCCGCGACGCGGAGCCCGGCAAGATCATGCACGAGTTCCGCCGCAGCGAGATGGCCGCGACCGGCGAGGTGCCGTTCGCGTTGTACTACGGCGGGGTCGATACGACGCCGCTGTTCATCGTGCTCGCGGGTGCCTACGTCGAACGCACCGGCGACGATGCGCTGATCGACGAGCTGTGGCCCGCGCTCGAGCGTGCCGCGCAATGGGTGATCGACAAGTGCGACCGCAATCCTTACGGACTGCTCGATTACCAGCGCACGTCGGAGCGCGGCCTCGCGAACCAGGGCTGGAAGGACAGCCACGATTCGGTGTTCCACGCGGACGGCCGCTTCCCGGACGGGCCGATCGCGCTGGTCGAAGTGCAGGCGTATGCGTGCGCGGCGCTCGATGCGATGTCGATGTGCTCGCATCGGCGCGGCCACGCGGCCGATGCCACACGCTACGCGTTGCGCGCGAAGACGCTGCGTGAGCAGGTCGACGCGCTGTTCTGGATGCCGGAAGGCGATTTCTACGGCATCGCGCTCGACGGTCATGGCGACCTGTGCCGCGTGTTCGCGTCGAACGCGGGCCACCTGCTCGCGTTCGGGCTGCCCGACGCCGAACGCGGCGCGGCGGTCGCCGGCGTGCTCGGCTCGGCGCTGTTCCAGACAGGGTGGGGCATCCGCACGCTCGCGGCCGGCCAGCCGCGCTTCAACCCGATGGCGTATCACAACGGCTCGGTGTGGCCGCACGACAATGCGCTGATCGCGCGCGGGCTGGCGCGCTATGGCGACAAGACCGCCGCGGTGAACCTGCTGCGCGCACTGTTCGAGGCGGCGGTGAGCTTCGAGATGCGCCTGCCCGAACTGTTCTGCGGGTTCCCGCGCCGGCGCGGCGAGCCGCCGACCGCGTATCCGGTGGCCTGCCTGCCGCAGGCGTGGGCGGCCGGTGCGCCGTTCATGATGCTGCAGGCCTGCCTCGGCGTGAGCATCGACGCATCGCGCCATGAGGTGCGCGTCGAGCGCCCGACGCTGCCGGAAGGCGTCGACTGGCTGCGGATCGACGCGTTGCGCGTCGGTGACGAAACCGTGTCGCTCACGTTCCGCCGTGTCGACGGCCAGGTCGTCGCGGCGGCGGAGCAGCCGGGCCGCGTGAAGGTGGTCGCGGTGCTGTAGCGCGGCGCTGCGCGAACGTTGCGCGATGTCGCGCCACGTTCGCGCGCAGCGGCATAGAATCGTGACATGACCCTTGAACGATGGCGGAGGTAGACGATGACGACCGACAACCGGCCCGACGACAGCGAGCACAAGCTCGAGAATCTGGAAGCGGCGGTCGACCACCTGCACAAGTCGATCGAATCGCAGAGCATCGCGGTCGGCGCGGCGAAGGGCATCCTGTTCAGCCTGATCGAAACGCTCGGCGCGCTGATCGGCGATCCCGACCTGCCCGAGCATGCGCGCTCGGGTTACGAGGCGCTGCGCGACAAGGCGAGCGAATTACGCGGCGGGCTCGACCGGCATTGATGCCCGGATGGCTCCGGCCCCGGCGCCTGCCGCACGGCTGCGCCGGGGCTGCCCGATTCTTTAGATGAAGCACAAAACCCCGTGCGCTCAATGAGTTAGGTGGCTGGTGCGCAGGATATCCACAAGCTTGCCAACACAATCTGTGGAGAACCGTGCGGCCCCCGCGCCGGGTGCCGCGCGGGCCGTGCGAAAGCGCCGGCGCTGCCACTGGGTTGACCTCGCAAGGTCCGTATATCGAATCCCCTTTTGTATCAGGATGTTACGCGCCGCATGTGAGGGATATCCACAGGCTTGCCAACATATTCTGTGGATAACTTGCAATCGATTGCGTCGCGACAGTTGAGGATCGGGCCACTCAGGGCCCGCTCGCGAAGCCCGTGAACAGCGACTGCCCGATGTCTGCGTCGGCGCGCTAATTCGTGCGCGATCAAGGGCTTAGGTTCCAGGTACCCAGGATATCCACATCCTTGCCAACACTTTCTGTGGACAAGCCGGGCCGTGTCATTCGGCCTGCGCCGTCGCGGCGGCCTCGGCCACGATCCAGTCGCGAAAGAGCGTCATTGCCGGCGTGAGCGGTTTCGACTTCAGCGAAGTGAGCCAGTAACCGCCGGCGCGCACGTCGATGTCGAGCGGCCGTACGAGCAGGCCGAGCTGCAGTTCGCGCGCGAACATGCACGCCGGCGCGAGCGCGACGCCCGCGCCTTGCATCGCGGCCTCGACCATCAGCCGCGACGAATCGAACACGGGCCCGTTGACCGCCCATGGCGCAAGCTGCGCGGCGTCGAACCAGCCATGCCATTCGTCGGTGCGATACGAGCGCAGCAGCGTTTCGTTCGCGAGATCGGCCGGCTGCGCGAGGCGCCGCGCGATGTCCGGCGCGCACAGCGCGGTGAGCGGCGCGTCGAGCAGGCGCTCGTTGCGCGTGGCCGGCCAGTTGCCTTCCCCGAAGCGGATCGCGAAGTCGAGGCCCTCGGCGGCCAGGTCGACGACGTTGTTGTTGGTCCGCATCCGCAGCTCGACGAACGGATGCGTATCGCCGAACTGCTTCAAGCGCGGCATTAGCCAGCCTAGGGCAAAGGTGCCGACGACGCCGAGCGTCAGCACCTCGTGGAAGCGCCCGCCGTCGAACTGCTTGAGCACGGTCTCGATGCGGCTGAACGCGTCGCTGAGCACCGGCAGCAGCGCGCGCCCCTCGTCGGTGAGCCCGAGGCCGCGCGGCAGCCGCGTGAACAGCGTGCAGCCGAGCCGCTCCTCCAGCGAGCGCACCTGCTGGCTGACCGCGGCCTGGGTCACGCTCAGCTCGAGGCCGGCGCGCGTGAAGTTCAGATGGCGCGCCGACGATTCGAACGCGCGCAGCGCATTGAGCGGAAGATGAGGGCGGAGCTTGGTCATAAGAATTTCTTTTGTCAGCGCTCAATTATCGTTGCTTGTCAGGCAACCGTAAAGTCCCGATAGTGCTGACTCGCCGGCCGGGCGCGTTCAACCCCCTTTCGCTCACATTCCACCACGAGACAACCGACATGACCTACTCATCGAAACGTCGAACCCTGTTGCTGGCCGCGGCGACGGCGCCGCTTGCGTTGACCGTTGCCGCATGCGCGTCGCGGCAGGCCACGGCGTCGGACGACGCAACGGCCGCGGCGGCGGCTGCGGCGGCGGCCGTGACGCCCGCTGCCGCCGGGCAGACGCTGGTCGAGCTCGAACGCAGCGCGGGCGGCCGCCTCGGCGTATGCGCGATCGACATCGCGACCGGCCGGCGCGCGGAACATCGTGCGGACGAGCGCTTCCCGTTCTGCAGCACGTTCAAGGCGATGCTGAGTGCGGCGGTGCTGGCGCAGAGCGTCGATCGGCCGGCGTTGCTGCAACAGCGCGTGACGTACACGAAGGCCGACCTCGTCAACTATTCGCCGGTGTCGGGGAAGCATGTCGACGACGGCATGACCGTCGCCGCGCTGTGCGAGGCTGCGATCCAGTACAGCGACAACTCGGCCGCGAACCTGCTGATGAAGCTGCTCGGCGGCCCGTCGGCGGTGACGGCCTACGCGCGCACGATCGGCGACGACACGTTCCGGCTCGATCGATGGGAGACCGAACTGAATACCGCGCTGCCGGGCGACCTGCGCGACACGACGACGCCGGCCGCGATGGCCGCGAGCATGCGTGTGCTGATGGTCGGCGACGCGTTGCCGGCCGCTCAGCGTGCGCAGCTCGTCGCGTGGATGCGCGGCAACAAGGTCGGCGACAAGCGGATCCGTGCGGGCGTACCGGCGGGGTGGACGGTCGGCGACAAGACGGGTACCGGCGACTACGGGACGACCAACGACGCGGGTGTCGTGTGGACGCCGTCGGGTGCGCCGATCGCGCTGGCCGTGTACTACACGCAGGCGCGTGCCGATGCGCGCGCGAAGGACGACGTGATCGCGTCGGCCGCACGCATCGTGGTCCGGGCATTCGGTTGAAGAGGGCGGCACGACGTGCGTGACGCGATCCGCGTGCATGCCGTGCCGCAGCCGTGACCTGCGCGATCAAACGTTGTGCGATCAACGACTTAGGTCACGCATGCTCAGGATATCCACATGCTTGCCAACAAAAAGTGTGGACAAGCCCGCGCGCGGCCGCATCCGGCGTGGCGCGGGCCGCCGTGCCGCATTTGAGGCGGCGTGGACAAAGTCTTTCGGATCAAGCGCTTGGCCCTGGTATGCGCAGGCTATCCACACGCTTGCCAACACAATCTGTGGACAAGCCGGGTCGCTCGCGCGGAAGGCGCTCGGTCATGTGGCGAATGGGCGTGTGGGCAGCACTTTCCCGGCCGCGTGCCGCATTTGAGGCGGCGCGGACAAAGTCTTACGGATCAAGTGCTTGATTGCGGTATGCGCAGGCTATCCACATGCTTGCCAACACAATCTGTGGACAAGCCTGGCAGCCGCGGCCGCGACGATCAGGGCTGCCGATCGTCGACGGTGGGCCAGCGCGCGAACGCGAACACCCACAACATGATGAAGTTAAGGACCGGGACGAACATCGTCAGGATCCACCAGCCCGAATGCCCGGTGCGCCGCACGATGCGGACGTACGGATAGATGACGACGGCGACCAGCACGAGTGAGACGACCAGCTGCCACGCGGTGAAGTGTTCCATGGTCTTCCTCGGAGTGAGGTGTCGTGGTGCGGCGCCGGCGGAGCGGCCGGCCCGTTGTGCCGTCGCGCGACGCGGGCGATGCGCGTCTGCGTGCGGCTCGCGTGATCTTGACGCGGGGCAGGCGCGGGCGTCAAGGCGACGGTGAGGCGCTGCTGTTGCGCGGGATCTTGCGCTTGCGCGCAGGCTCGGGCCGTAGGGTGCCGCAACCGTGACGCCACGCATGAACCGTAGCCCGATCAACGGGTTAGCGCAGGCGTGCGCAGGATATCCACAAGCTTGCCAACAAAATCTGTGGGTAAGTGGCGCCGCGCATGGCGGGGGCGTGTGAACCGACTGCGGCGTGCATCGTCGTGGCGTCGTGACGCGAAGTGCGGCGAAGCGGTGTATGCGCTGGCCATCACCGGGGCCTCGTCTGCATCACGCGTGCCAAAGTCCGTCGGATCAAGGGCTTAGCGTTGCGGTGCGCAGGATATCCACAAGCTTGCCAACATTTTCTGTGGAGAAGTCGGGGCGTGCCATCGGGGTGCCAGGCACGGGAGGATGCCACAGGCTGCCCCGACGCGCGCGTGCGCTCACGCCGTGCAGATACCGGCCACGCCGACTTTCCGGAACAGGTGCGGACTGGCCACGGCGGACGACGGATAGGTGGAGAGTTTCGAGGCGAACTCGGGATGCTTGAACGCCGCGCGAAACGCCGCCGTCGATTCCCAGATCGCGTAGTTCAGGTAGGTCGGGCTATCGCCGAGCGCGCGATGGAGCTGGGTCGAGATGAATCCCGGCTGTCGCTTCATGAATTCCGCATCGTCCTGCCATACCGCGAGAAACGCCGTTTCGTCCTCGGGGGCCAGGGTGAACACGTTGACAAGGACGACCGGCTCCGCGTCGACGCCAATCTGTTGCTGGATCGGAAACGCCGGATCCATCGGCTTGAATTGCAGCATGGAAACTCCCGTGGGTAAGGGGGCGATCACGCCGGCGCATCGGCACCGTGAGCGCTGGACATCGCCGACAACACACGAATGGCCGCGTCCAGGTCGGCCGAACTGAAGTTGCCCGCGATCTCGCGGACATGCTGTTGCCACTGCCCGATCACGGCCTGGTACGCCGCCTCGCCGCGGGGCGTCAGCGCATACAACGGGGAGCGCTTGTGCGCCGGATTGGGCAGCGCGTCGACCAGCCCGTCGCCGGTCAGCACGTTGATCTGCTTGAGCACCGCCTGCCGCGTGATGCCCATCGCGTCGGCGATCTGCGGGATGCTCGGGGCCTCCGCCGCCATCGCAATGGCGCCCAGCACCTGCCAGCGCGCGCTGGTCAGGCCGTGCGGCTCGGAAAAGGTATTGCCCCATTCGATCAGCAGGCCGTTCAGCCGGAATACAGACAGCGCGACGGCGGTCAATTTCGCGGATTTCGTCATGGTCGAAGCGGGTCGTCGAGTATCGAACGATGACCATTCTGCCAAATTGACAACTAGTTGTCAATATTCGCCGTATGCCTGCCGGGGGCGCCCGCCGCCGGCATTGCCGCCCCGCCGGCGGCGCGTGCACAATGCCGGTCCGGGGACGACCGGGCACCGTCCTGCCCGGATTTTTGAGGTGACGGAAGAACATGAAGAAAGTCTGCATCGTCGGCGCGTCGGGCAAGCTCGGGCGCTACATGGTTCGGCATGCGCTGGAGCGCGGCTACGAAGTTGTCGCCGTGTGTCGTGCGGCAAGCGTGGCGAAGCTCGCCAGTTTCGGGGATCGCATCACGATCGTGCCCGGCGCGACCGACGATCGCCGGGTGATCGAGCAGGCCGTGGCCGGCTGCGACGGCGTGCTGACCGTGCTCGTGCCGTGGGGCATGCAGCGCTACGCATCCGGAACCGCGCAAGCCGTGCTGGATTTCGCACCGGCGCACGCGCGGCTCGTGTTCTCGTGCGGCTGGCACATCACGCGGGATGGCAAGGATGTCTATCCGATGTCGATCCGCGCGGCGGTGGCGATCGGCGGCTGGCTGCTGCGGCTGTTCCGGGTCGGCGAGATCGACGATCAGGTGGAGGCCTGCCGGCGCGTGTTCGCAAGCGACGCGCGCTGGACCGTGGTTCGAGGCAGCAATCTGGAGGAAGGGGAGAGCGACGGGTTGCCGGTGTGGAGCGAGCACGTCGGCGACGCGATCCTCGCGAGCAACCGCACGCGCCGGATCGACTTTGCGCTGTTCATGGTCGCGGCGCTGACCGACGATACGCTGATCCGCCGCGCGCCGGCGATCTGCGGGCGCCGTACGCGCTCTGCGTTGGCGGCCCGCGCGACGGTCGAATAGGCGATGTCGGAGCCGCGCGTGCCGCCGGGTCGTTAGGCATGGCATGGCGTGACCGTTGCAGCGCGCCGCGGCGACGATGGCGGGCCACCCGTCGGGCGGGTCGTGCAGGGCCCGTGTGCCCGTCGGACTGCCTCGAACGTGTGCGCATCCGGCGCGCGCCGGGCCGGGAAATGCATCCGCCTGGCGCGGCAACGCGCATTGCCGGTGCACGACCGACAAGTCTTTTCCCATCAACGACTTGGTGTTGCAGGCCGCAGGTTGTCCACAAGCTTGCCAACAGAATCTGTGGACAAGCCGTGCGATGCGTGCGCTACGCCGGTGCGGGAAAGCGCACCGTCACGGTCAGCCCGCGCCCGCCGTGCGTCGTGCCGAGCGCGACCGTCGCGCGATGCTGTTCGGCGATCCGCTTGACGATCGACAGCCCGAGCCCGCTGCCCGACGACGTGGCGGCCTGCGCGCCCTCGCCGCGATAGAAGCGCTCCCACACGTCGTTGCGCTCGGCTTCCGGGATCCCGGGGCCGTCGTCGGCGACTTCGAGCACGGGCGTCGTGCCGTCGATCCGCGCGGATACATCGACGCGCGCACCGTCGCCCGCATAGCGGATCGCGTTGTCGACGAGGTTGTTCAGCAGCACGCGCAACGTGTCCGCATTGCCCGACGTCATCACCGGCGTCGACACGATCGCGCCGAGATCGATCCGGTGCGCGTCGGCGACGCGGGTGCGATCCGATACGACCGACCGGCACAGCGCGGCGAGATCGACGGGGGCCGACGCGGAGGCGGCCGCCTGCGCGTCGGGCTCGAGGCGCGCGAGCGTCAGCAACTGCTCGGCAAGGTGGCCGAGGCGCGTCGTGCCCGCCTGGATCTGCGCGAGGATGTGCTCGCGTTCCTCGGCGGTCGCCGCGCGCCGCAGCAGCTGCGACTGGATCGACAGCCCCATGATTGGCGTGCGCAACTCGTGCGCGGCATCGGCGATGAAGTGACGCTGCAGCGTGAACGAGCGGTCGAGGCGCGCGAGCAGATCGTTGATCGCTTCGGCGAGCGGTCGGACTTCGTTCGGCATCGAGCCGACGTCGACCGGCTCCAGATTGTTCGCATTCCTGCGTTTCAGGCCGGATGCGATCGTGCGCAGCGGCCGCAACCCCGCGCCGATACCGAACCACAGGCCGATCGCGAGCAGCGGCAGCATCGAGAACACCGGCCACAGCAGGTGCACGGCGATGCCCGCGATCGCTTCCCATCGGGCATGGCGTGCCTGCGCGAGCCGGATCGTCGTGCCGCCGCGCTCGGTCACATAGGTGCGCCACGGCTGGCCGTCGACGTCGACGCTCGCGATGCCTTTCTGCTCGGGCGGCGGCAGTTTCGAATCGCGGTCGGTCGAATACACGAGCGCGCCGTTGCGCCAGACCTGCAGCAGCACCGCGTCGGGGTCGCTCGCTTCGAAGCCGTGCTTGCCGTTGGCGTGGTTGCTGAACGACAGCTCGCCGTTCGGGCCGACGACGATCTGCTTCGACATGCTGCGCATCTGGTCGTCGAGCAGGTCGTCGAGTTCGCGCAGCGCGCCCCAGTAGGTGCCCGCGCTCGCGACGAGGCCGATCACGCAGGCGGCCGGCATCAGCCACGTCAGCAGGCGCCGCCGCAGCGACGTGTTGCGCCAGCGCGAGATCGCCCGTTGGATGCGCGTCATGCGCCGTCACCGATCCGGTAGCCGACGCCGCGCACCGTGCGGATCATGTCGTGGCCGAGCTTCTTGCGCAGGTTGTGGATATGCACCTGCACGGCGTTGCTCTCGATTTCCTCGCCCCAGCTGTACAGCCGTTCCTCGAACTGCTCGCGGGAGATCACCGCGCCCGGGTCGCGCATCAGCTCGTGCAGCAGCACGAACTCCTTCGGCGACAGCGGCACTTCGTCGTCGTTGAGCCAGACGAGGTGCTTGACGGGGTCGAGCCGCAGCGGGCCGATCACGAGCGTCGTCTGCGCGCGGCCCGCGTGGCGGCGGCTCACGGCGCGGATGCGGGCGAGCAGCTCGTCGAGCTCGAACGGCTTGACGAGATAGTCGTCGGCGCCGCTGTCGAGGCCCGCGATGCGGTCGGGCACGCCGTCGCGCGCGGTGATGATGATCGCGGGGAGGGTTTCGTCGCGGCGGCGCAGCGCGGCGAGCACCGACAGGCCGTCGCGGTTCGGCAACCCGAGATCGAGCAGCAGCAGGCCGTAGCCGGTCGCGCGCAGCGCGAGCGACGCGGCGTCGCCGTCCTTCACCCAGTCGACCGCGAAGCCTTCCTGTTTGAGGCCTTGTTCGAGCCCGCTGCCGATCAGCGGATCATCCTCGACGAGCAATACGCGCATGAATTCGTGTCTCTTCAACGGGGCGCCGTGGCACCCGGGGTTCCCATGATAAGCGCCCGTGTCTTAGGCGCAGCTTAAACGTGGGCGGCGCACGGCGGGCGCTCCCATGCGTCCGATGCGGCACCGCGTCGCTTCCGGGCGACCTTCAGGTTTGCTTAATCTTACGGTCCGTAATCTGGCGCCGTCGCGTTCAACGGGGCGCGGCGTCACATCGAAGAAGAGGACCACGATCATGAAACACCTGGCCAGAATCCTGACGGTTGCGCTCGCCACGCTGCCTGCCGCCGTCTACGCGCAATACACGGGGCCGTCCACGCTGACCACGACCACCGTGAAGGAACTGCTTGCGAACGGCAAGGACGACCAGCACGTGCAGCTGCAGGGCCGCATCGTCAAGCACGTCGGCGGCGAGGATTACGAATTCGCCGATGCGACCGGCACGATCCGCGTCGAGATCGACCACAAGCTGTGGGCGGCCGGCCAGCCCGTCAGCGACAAGAACGAAGTGAAGGTGACCGGCGAATTCGAGCGCAAATGGTCGGGCAGAGTGAAGGTCGACGCCGATCACGTCGAAGTGCTGCGCTGACCGGTGCGCGCGGGGCCGGTGATACCATGGACGACCGGTTCCCGTTCCCACCAAGATGGCCGCCAATTTCGACGAACTCGCGTCCCGGATCCGGGCGCAATTTTCCGAGCTGAGCCCGCAATTCCAGGCGGGCGCTGCCTTCCTGCTCGATCATCCCGACGAAGTCGCCACCTCGTCGATGCGCAAGGTCGCCCAGCGCGCGCAGGTGCAGCCCGCCTCGCTCGTGCGGCTCGCGCAGCAATTCGGTTTCCCCGGCTGGAACGAGCTGCGCGACCTGTGCGTGGCACGCGTGCGCACGCGCCCCGAGCCGCTCACGCAGCGGGCGCGCTCGCTCGTGCGGCCCGATGCGCAGGCGTCGCTCGCGCACGACCTGCTCGCCGCGCAACAACACAATCTGTCGGCCACCGCCGCGCAGAACGAGCACGCGCTCGCCGATGCCGCGAAGCTGATCCGCAAGGCGTCGCACGTGCACGTCGCGGGGTTTCGTTCGTGTTATCCGGTCGCGTTCGGCTTCGTGTACGGCTACCGGCTGTTCCGTCCGACCGTGTCGCTGCTCAATGGCGTCGCCGGTTCGCTCGAGATGGAGCTGCGCACGATCGCGAAGCAGAGCGTGACCGTCGTCGTCAGCTTCGCGCCGTATTCGCAGGAAGCGACGCGCGTCGCGCAGGCCGCGAAGGCACAGGGCAGCCGGATCGTCGCGATCACCGACAGCGCGGTGTCGCCGATCGCCCTGCACGCGGATGCGCAACTGATCTTCACGCACGACAGCCCGTCGTTCTTCCCGTCGCTGGTGGCCGCGCATGCGATGGCCGAAGCGTTGGTCGCGCAGTTGCTGGCGCTCGAAGGCAGCGATGCAATCGCCGCGCTCGAGCGCACGGAAGCGGAACTGCACGCGAAGGGCGCGTACGTCGTCTGACGCGGTGCGTGCGGCGTCGCCCCTTCCTCATTCAGGATTCAAGCGGATTCAACCGATGACGTTCACATACGAGGTGACGGATACGGGCGACGCGAACGTGCGCAAGCAGATCGTCGCGCCGCTCATCCGGTTCAACGAAAGCCAGGCGGGCCCGATCGACGCGCGTCCGCTGGCCGTGGTCGTGACCGATGGCGACGGCGCGGTGGTGGGTGGCTTGTGGGGCAGCACGGCGTATGGCTGGCTGCATGTCGACCTGCTCGTGGTGCCCGAGGCCGCGCGCGGCCAGGGCGCGGGCACGCGCATCATGGATCTGGCCGAGGCGGAGGCCGTCGCGCGCGGCTGCCACAGCGCGTGGCTCGACACGTTCGACTTCCAGGCACGGCCGTTCTACGAGAAACGCGGCTATGTCCGCTTCGGCGAGCTGCCGGATTATCCGGTCGGACACGCGCGCATTTTCCTGACGAAGAAGCTCGCGGGTTGAGTGCCGCCGCCGCGTGGCGCGGCGCGGTTGACGTCGCCGCCGGCCGTCGCCTAGGATACCGGGCAGCGATGCAGGTCGCTTCCGGGTCCGCGGAAAGGGTTGAACCCAC
Organism: Burkholderia sp. AU33803; assembly: GCF_002223095.1. Classification (NCBI taxonomy): domain Bacteria; kingdom Pseudomonadati; phylum Pseudomonadota; class Betaproteobacteria; order Burkholderiales; family Burkholderiaceae; genus Burkholderia; species Burkholderia sp. AU33803. Next base: position 2,290,735 of record NZ_NKFJ01000006.1, on the reverse strand, counting down.
CTGTCGCAGCGAATTCAGCTTTCCCCCTGTCCTTTGTGCTGGCGGTATTGCGGACCTTCGGCCATTCACTGCACGAGGATTCGCATGAAAAAGCTGCCTCCCAAGGCCAATCCCGATCATCTGAAAAAGCAGGTCAAGGCATTGTTGCGCCTGTACCGGCAAGGCGACGCCGATGCCGTCGCGCGCTTTGTCCGGTTTCTTCCCGCCGCCGCGAACCGCACGCACGACGAAGCGCTCGCGCTCGGGCTGCGGCTGCATGACGCGCAATCCTGCATTGCGCGCGAGTACGGTTTTGCGTCATGGGCCGATCTCGGCGCGTTCGTCGACATGCACGCGCTGGCGGGGCAACAGCGCGCGCAGCTCGTCCGCCGCTGGCTCGACCTGGCGTACGGCGGCGACGTGACCGGCGGCTTCGACGCGCCCCGGCCGCGCGTCGCCGCGCAATTGTTGCTCGACCATCACGAGCTCGTCGCGGACGATCCGACCATTGCCTGCGCGGCCGGCGACCTCGACGCCGTGAAGGCGGCGCTGGCCGCCGATCCCGGCTGGATCGCGCGCGCCGGCGGCGCGTTGAAGCTGCCGCCGCTGGTCGCCGTCACGCATTCGCGGCTCGGGCAGCTTCCCGGGTTCGCCGCCAGGCTGCGCGCCTGCGCGCGTCTTCTGCTCGATGCCGGCGCCGATCCGAACCAGCGGATCGGCAACCGCTTTCCGCCTGCGTCGCTCGCCGAGCCCGACGACGCGGGGCCGCTGTCGGCGCTGTACGGCGCGGCGGGCGTCAATCGCGATCCGGTGCTCACCGCGATGCTGCTGGAGGCCGGCGCCGACCCGAACGACGGCGAATCGCTGTATCACTCGGTGGAGAATCCGGCCTGCACGCGCGTGCTGCTCGAACACGGCGCGCGGGTGAGCGGGACGAATGCGTTGCGGCGCGCGTTCGACATGCGCGATGCGGATGCACTCGAATTGCTGCTCGCGCATGGCGGCGACCCGAACGAGCCGCCGGGCCCGGGGCTCGCGCAGACCTGGGGCGCACCGTTGTTGCGGGCGATCGGCGTGCGCTGCTCGGCGCGCCACGTTGCCGCGCTGCTGGCGGCCGGCGCCGATCCCCGCGCGCAAACGCCCGCAGGTATCAGTGCGTACCGGCTGGCGATGCAGACCGGGCTGTCCGACGTCGCGGCCTTGTTGCGTGCGGCCGGCGCGGAGGAGGCGCTCGACGCGGCGGACGCGTTCGTGGCGGCCTGCGCGCGTGCCGACGCCGACGATGCGCGGCGCATCCAGGCGCGGTATCCCGAACTGCCCGGCGCGCTACCCGCTGAACGGCTGCGGTTGCTGCCGGACGCCGCCGCGTGGGGATCGGGCGACGCGGTGAAGGTGATGGTCGAACTGGGCTGGCCGATCGCCGCGCGCGGCGGCGACTGGGACGCGAGCGCGCTGAATCACGCGGTGTTCCGCGGCGACGCGGACTTGCTGGCGTTCCTGCTCGCGCACGGCGCGAACTGGCGCGACCTCCACGGGTTCGGGAGCGACGCGCTCGGCACGTTGTCGTGGGCATCCGTCAACGAACCGGAGCAGGTCGGCGCGGCCGACTGGGAGGCCTGCGCGCGGGTGCTGCTCGCGCACGGCGTGCCGCACGCCACGCGGGATCCGTCGAATCCGGACGACGTGCTGATCGACGGCCGCGCGATGCGCTTCTCCGAGGCCGTCACCGACGTGTTGCTCGGCATCGACGGCGGGCCGCCCGCAACGACTTGAACGACGGTGGGCCGGCGACGGGCAGGTGGCGGCGCCGGCCCGCGCGTGGCCGGCTGCGGGCGTACGGCCGGCGCGCCGGGTTTTCCCGGTCGCGCGACGACATTTCGGCGAACGCTGAAACGTCGCGTGCACGACCGGCGTAAGCTCGGTCGTCAACTTCCTTCCGGAGTCCGCGATGACCCGTTCCGACCTGCAAGCCCGCCAAGCCGAAGCCTTCCGCGCCCTGCATGCGCGCTCAGGCGCGTTCATCATCCCGAACCCGTGGGACGCGGGCACCGCGCGCCTGCTCGCGATGGCCGGCTTCGAGGCGCTCGCGACCACGAGTGCCGGCTACGCGTTTTCGAAAGGGCAGCCCGACAACGCGATCGACCGCGACGCGATGCTCGATCACATCGCCGAGATCGTCTCCGCGGGCGGCTTGCCCGTCAGCGCCGATCTGGAGAACGGCTTCGGCGACGCGCCCGACACGGTGGCCGAAACGATCCGGCTCGCGGCCGAGGCCGGCGCGGTGGGCGGCTCGATCGAGGACGCGACGGGCCGCGCCGACGCGCCGATCTACGCACGCGAGGCGGCGATCGAGCGTATCGCGGCGGCCGTCGACGCGGCACGCGCGCTGCCGTTTCCGTTCACGCTGACCGCGCGCTGCGAAAACTACCTGCATGGCCGCCCCGACCTCGCCGACACGATCGCGCGGCTCGTCGCCTATCGCGACGCGGGCGCCGACGTGCTGTACGCGCCGGGCATCACCGAGGCGGACGACATCGCGGCGGTGACGCGGGCGGTCGGTGCGCCCGTGAACGTCGTGATGGGGCTGCAGGGCGGCTTGCTGAGCCTCGACGCGCTGGCGGCGCTCGGCGTGAAGCGCGTGAGCGTCGGCGGCGCGCTGGCGCGGGCCGCGCTCGGCGCCTTTCTGCGCGCGGCGAAGGAGATGGTGCAGGACGGCACGTTTACGTTTACGCAAGCGGCCGTACCCGGGCGCGATATCAACCGCTGGTTTGCGTCACCCGATAATTCGCCGGTTTTGTTCGGGAAATGAGCGTAGATAAATCGTGGGATCGTTTCCAATTGAAGGCTGCTTGACAATAATCAACCGATTTCGCGTCTGAAATAAACGTCGGTGACGATGCAAAATACATCGTCTATTCTCCGCATTCCCGCCCGTTCGGCTGGCGCCGGCGCACAAACCGCGCCGGACCGGGCGATCGGGCGCTCGCCATGCGCGTCGATGCCGCGCATTGTTGCATTTCCTTGGTCAGTATGTTTTCGAACGCGGGAGTTGCCGGCTGATTATTTGATTGATAATCTGCGGCACGTTCGAAAGGACAGTGGGTGGTCCGCCGAGAATATCGATATATAAAAATGCTGAGAGAGCGATGACGAACCGAGAAAATCAACGCGTCAGGTTTCGCGTCGGCGATGTCGTGACGCTGAAGACGGGCGGGCCGCGCATGACCGTCACCTATGCCGGGCCGGTCGTATTCGACGACGGCGACTGGCTGATCTGCCAGTGGTTCGACGAAAACGGCGAATTCCGCCAGGAAATGTTCCCTCACGACACGATGGTGGCCGAACCGCGCGCGATTTCGGCCGGGCGCGTCCGCATGCGGATGCAGTCGCATCGCTACCGGTCGGCTGCCTGACGATCCGCTGTCGTCGCGATGCCGCCACGCCGGCTACCCGTGCCGCGACATTTCACGTCAGCCCGAAACATGCGGCCGTGCACGGCCTCGATACTGTCTGCATGAACCCGACCGATCCCATCGCAGCGGTCACGCACCGCGATCCCTATCCCTACTATGCGGCGCTCGTCGACGGGCCGCCGCTCGCGTTCGACGCCACGCTCGGCCTGTGGGTCGCGAGCCGCGCGGCCGCCGTCACGGCCGTGCTCGGCCATCCGGCCTGCCGGGTTCGCCCGCTGGACGCCCCCATACCGCCCGCATTGCGCGGCACGACGGCCGGCGCGCTGTTCGGCGAGCTGGTGCGCATGAACGATGGCGCGTTGCGGCACGACGTGCCGAAGCAGGCGCTGCGCACGGCGTGCGCGCCGATCGACCCGGCGGCGCTGCGCGACCGTGCCGCGCGGATTGCCGCACGGCGCTTGCCGGCGCCGGGCGATGCCGGTGCGCTGAACGCGTGGTGCATGACGGTGCCCGTTTGCGCGGTTGCCGATCTGCTCGGCTTCGACGAGACGCAGCTCGACGGTATCGCGGCGCAGGTCGTGGATTTCGTCGCCGCGCTGTCGCCGTTGTCGGATGCCGCGGCACTGGCCCGCGCGAGCGATGCTGCGCGAGCGCTGCTCGACCGGATGACGGCGCGCGTCGCGCAGACGCAGGCGCACGACGGCACGCTCGTCGCCGCCGTGCAGCAGGCGGCCCGCGCATCGGGCTGGCACGCGAGCGGCGCGCTGGTCGCGAATCTCGTCGGGCTACTGTCGCAGACCTGCGAGGCGACGGCCGCATGGCTCGGCAATACGCTGGTGGCGTGGAACGGGGAAGCGGGGGCGAGCGCCGCGCACGTCACGCCGGACGATGCCGCGCTCGACGCATTCGTTGCCGAAGTCGGGCGCTTCGATTCACCGGTGCAGAACACGCGCCGCTTCGTCGCAGCGCGCACGACGATCGAAGGCGTGACCGTCGAGGCGGGCGACGCGATTCTCGTCGTGCTCGCCGCTGCGAACCGCGACCCGGCCGTGCATCACGATCCGCAACGGTTCACCCCTGGCCGCGCGGCCGGGCCGAATTTCGGCTTCGGCACGGGGCCGCATGGGTGCCCGGGCGAGCGGATCGCGCGGGCGGTGACGGCGGGGGCGTTCGGGGCGTGGCTGCGTGCGGGCGGCGTACCGCTACACGATGGCCTCGCGTGGGACTACCGCGCGTCGACCAACGTCAGGATGCCGAAGTTCGACGCGGTAAGCTGAAGGGGAAAGAGGGACTTAACGGCAGCCTTGCTTCTCCGCCCATTGCTCCTGGGCGGCCACGCGGCGTTGCACGCGTTCGACGAGACCGGTCGAGAAGGTCCGCATGCTGATGCCGCGGCGCTTCGCGAGGATCGTCTGCGCGACATCGGTGCGCGGGTTCGGCTGGCAGGCCCAGTACAGCGTCATCAGCCAGCCGATGCCGGTCCACCCGAACAGCGCGTTGAACATCGCGACCGTCAGCTTGTCGTGCCGGCCCCGCCGGTCGGCCACGACCGCCGGCAGAAAATAGATCGCGATCGCGGCCACCGAACCGGCCACTTGAATCAGGACTGCGTTCTGCATGTTGCTGCTCCATCCGAACTGCAATGGAACCGAGTATCGCGCTTTTTCCGTTTGCGTGCAGGCCGTGGCCAAGCAATTGATTGTTGCGTTTTTAATGACGATCAGCCGGCTTTGGCTTCCGCCGGCTGCACTTCGTTGCTCAACGCGAAACCTTCGTCGAGCCAGCCCGTCACGCCGCCGATCATCAGCTTGACCGGCCGGCCGAGGCGCGCGAGCTCGATCGCCGCGCGCGCGGCGCCGTTGCAGTGCGGGCCCGCGCAGTAGACGACGAACAGCGTGCCGGCCGGATAGCCGGCGAGCTTGCTCTCGATGATCTTGCGGCGCGGCAGGTTGCGCGCGCCAGGCACGTGGCCGGCGGCGAACTGATCGGGGCCGCGCACGTCGAGCAGCACGAAATCGGGCGTGCCCGACGCGAGCGCGTCGTGCACGTCCCAGCAATCGGTCTCGAAGCGCAGCGATGCCTCGAAATGCGCGAGGGCGGCGGGGCTGTCGGCGGCGGGGACGTCGGTGACGTAGGACATGGCAGGTTCTCCTGAAGAGTGCGTGGAACGCGGTGGAATGAGGGGCAGTATCGCGGTTCGGCGCGTTTCGCGGCAGTGGCGCGATTGACAAGTTCCGGTAACATCGCGCCATGCACAATCATCTCGTCGTCGCGCTCGCCTACGATCGCCTCTGCACGTTCGAATTCGGCTGCGTGGTCGAACTGTTCGCCCTCGAACGCCCCGAGCTCGGGGTCGACTGGTATCGCTTCGCGGTCTGCGCGAGCGAGCCGGGGCCCGTGCGCGCGGCGGGCGGCATCACGGTCGCCGCGCCCTATCGGCTCGCGACGCTCGATCGCGCCGACACCATCGTGATTCCCGGCTGGCGCGATCCGGACGAACGGCCGCCGGAGCCGCTGCTGAAGAAACTGCGGGCCGCGCATCGCCGCGGCGCGCGGCTTTGCTCGATCTGTTCGGGCGTGTTCGTGCTGGCCGCGGCCGGCGTGCTCGACGGCCTCACGGTGACGACCCACTGGCGTTATGCGGAGAAACTGCAGGCACGTTATCCGGCGCTGCGCGTGAATCCCGATGCGCTGTACGTCGACGAAGGGCAGGTGATCACCTCGGCCGGATCGGCGGCGGGGCTCGACATGCTGCTGCATCTCGTGCGCCGCGATCATGGCGGCGCGATCGCGAACCGGGTCGCGCAGCGTCTCGTGCTGCCGCCGCACCGCGACGGCGGGCAGGCGCAGTTCGTGCCGCGCCCGGTCGCGCCGGGCGGCACCGACCGGCTCGCGAAGCTGATCGACTGGATGCGCGCGCATGCGGCCGAGCCGCATACGCTTGCGTCGCTCGCCGCGCAGGCCGCGATGAGCACGCGCACGCTGCAGCGTCAGTTCGCGGATGCAACGGGGATGTCGCCGCTCGCGTGGCTGATCCGCGAACGCGTGAACGTCGCGAAGGACATGCTCGAAGCGCATCCGGCGCTGTCGCTCGCGCAGGTCGCGGCGCGCGCGGGGTTCGGTTCCGAGGAATCGCTGCGCCGGCATTTCCGGCGCGTCGCGGCGACGAGCCCGGCCGCGTACCGGCGCGGGATGAGTCGCGGCGAAAGCGCACGAGACGCCTGAGCGCGGTACCGATTCCTGTCGACGTTTTCGTCCGATGGAACCGCCGTGGCGCAAGGTCGCGCGTCACCGCGAGAGGCCGGCCGCCTGAAAAGCCGACCCCGGCTGCAAGTGGCGACGCGCGCCGCCGGGCGGCGGCACGGCGTCGCGTTGCATTGCGTACTCAGCGCGTGCGGGTATCGCGCGCCTTCTGCTTGATACACGCGATGCGATACACGCCATCCTCGACCTCGACACCGTGCGTGTCGTGCGTGAAGCCGGGGAAGCGCAGGTCGTATTGCTCGAGCGCCTTCAGGTAGCCGAGCAGCGGGCCGTCGGCCGGCCCCGCGTTCTCGCCGGGCATCAGCAGCGGAATGCCGGGCGGATAGGGCACGACACCAGTCGCGACCGTGCGGCCTTCCATCTCCGCGAGCTCCAGCATCTCGATGTCGTTGTGCACCAGATGCTCGAACGCCTCGGCCGGGCTGTAGTCGGGCGTCGGCAGCGTCGAGAAGCCGCGCGACATCATCTCGGTCGTCTTCAGGTCGCTCATCGCGCTGAACATCAGGTCGCACAGGTCGCGCAGGCCGAGCTTGCCGTAGCGTTCCGGATAACGCGCAACGAGTTCGGGCAGCGCCTGTTCGAGCGGCGCGTTCGCGTCGTAGTCGCGCTTGAAGTCGAGCAGCGTGTTGACGAGCGTGCCCCACTTGCCCTTCGTCACGCCGAGCGAGAACAGGAACAGGATCGTGAAGTCGGTCGTCTTCTCGACGACGATCCCGTGCCGGTCGAGATACGCGGTGACGACCGACGCCGGAATGCCGACCGGCATCAGCCCGCCGTGCGCCGCGACACCCGGCGTGACGATCGACACCTTGATCGGGTCGAGCATGCAGTAGTCGTCCTCGATATCGCCGAAGCCGTGCCACGTGTCGCCCGGATGCAGCACCCAGCACGACGGATCGGTGGCGAGCAACGTCTCGTCCGCTTCGTGGAAGCGCACGCGCCGGCCCGTCTTGCGATCGACGACGCTATCGGGCTGCCAGCCGTTGAAGAACCAGTCGTTGTTCTCCGCGCATTCCGTATGCAGGCGCGCCAGCATCTGGCGGAACGCGACGGCCTCGCGAATCGCGTCGGTGGTCAGCGCCTCGCCGCCGGGGCCGTCCATCATCGCGGCGCTCACGTCGTTCGACGCGATGATCGCGTAGTTCGGCGACGTCGACGCATGCATCATGTACGCCTCGTTGAAGCGCGCATGCTCGATCGGGTTGCGGCCGTCGCGAACATGAATGAACGATGCCTGCGACAGCGCGGCGAGCAGCTTGTGCGTCGATTGCGTCGCGAACACGGTCGGCTTGCTCGCGTCGTGTTGCGACGGATCGCCGTGCATCGCGTGACGGTCGCGGTAGATCGGGTTGAAGCGCGCGTAGCCGTACCATGCCTCGTCGAAGTGCAATCGGTCGACGCTCTGGCCGAGCAGGGCCTCGACGCGCGCGACGTTGTAGCAGAGGCCGTCGTACGTCGAGTTCGTGATCAGCGCATGCACGGGCGTCGGGTCGATGCCGTCGCGGCCCCGCACGAGCGGGTTCGCGTCGATCGCGAGGCGCACGGCGGCGGCCGTCAGCCGCTCGGGCATGATCGGCCCGATGATCCCGTAGTGGTTGCGCGACGGAATCAGGTAGGTTGGAATCGCGCCCGACATCGTCATCGCGTGCTCGGCCGACTTGTGGCAGTTGCGGTCGCACAGCGCGACCTGGTTGCGCGTGACGCTCGCCATCAGGATCACGCGGTTCGACATCGACGAGCCGTTCGTCACGTGATACGTGCGATGCGCGCCGAACACGCGCGCCGCATAGCGTTCGCTTTCGCCGATCGGGCCCGAGTGATCGAGCAGCGAGCCGAGTTCGCCGACCGAGATCGACAGGTCGGAGCGGAACAGCGATTCGCCGAAGAATTCGAAGTACGCACGGCCGACCGGCGATTTGAGGAACGCGGTGCCTCCCGTATGGCCGGGCGTGTGCCACGAGTATTCGTACACGTGCGAGAACTGCGCGAGCGCGCGGAACATCGGCGGCAGCACGGTTTCGCGGTAGCGCTCGATCGCGGCGACGATGCGGCCGCCGATGAACGCGGTGGTGTCCTCCAGCATCCAGATGAAGTCGTCGGCCTTGCGCATCGCGTCGACCGGAATCGCGGATGCGCTCGCGCGGCTCGCGAGCAGGAACACGGGCACGGTCGCGTTGCGGGCGCGCATCGCGTCGAGCACGGCCCGCGCGGGCGCATGGTCGGCGTCGTTGCCGAGTTCCCAGTTGAGCAGCAGGCACTGGATCGCCGGATCGGCGGCGACCACCGCGCACGCATCGTCGGCGGACGTCGCGATCACGACGTCGACGAGCCGCGCGCGCAGCTCCTCGGCAAGCGCCGTCGCGGCGCGCCCGGTGGCCGTGCGTTCATCGATGTCGTGCTGCACGAGCAGCGCCTTCATGCCGAGGCGGCGGAAGGCCGGTTGGGTCAAGGAAGCAGTCATTGTTTAATCCCCCGTTTGCTGGGTTGCCTGGACGCTCGCGGCAACGGCCGGCGAGCGCGCATGAAGGGTGTCGGCCTGGTGACGGCCCACGGAGATCCAGAAGGTGGCGGCGAGCGCGGCGATGGTCACGCCGAGTGCGAGATAGCGCACCCAGCGCGGCGAGCGGCCGCCCGGATGGATGTGGGTTTCCTCGATCTCGCGCTGGCGGTTGATCGACAACTCGTAGAAGACGATCGTCGCGACGACGAAGATCAGCGACCAGCGCGTCTGCTGGCCATCGGAGCCGACCATCGCCCACAGCGCGTAGACGGCGCCGATCAGGCCGACGATCGTGTAGAACGTGAACTGGTGCGACGGCATCTTGCCGTAGCCGAGCACCTTGATCGCGATGCACGAGTAGATGTACGGCAAGAGCGTCATGATCACGGCGATCGACGCGATCTTGCCGAACTGTTCGCTCGCGCTCGGCGACATCGTCGCGAGCACCTGCACCGACATGATCAGCGCGACGATCGCGAGGCCGGCCGACGGCACGTTCTTCGAGTTCACGCGGGCGAATACGCCGGCGAACAGGCCGTCGTCGGCGGCCGCCTTCGCGGTCTGGCCGACCAGCAGCGTCCAGCCCGCGAGCGAGCCGAGGCAGCCGAGCGCCGCGCAGATCGCGACCGCGTTCGCGGCCGTGTCGCCGAGCGCGAGGCGCGCGGCATCCGCGAACGGCGCGCTCGAGGCGAGCAGCGCCTTGTTCGGGATCATCCCCATGATCACGGTCGAGCTGAGCACGTAGCAGACGGCCGCGAGCACGACGCCGCCGACGGTTGCGATCGGCACGTTGCGCGACGGGTTCTCGACGACGCCGGCCGATACCGACGCACTCTCGACGCCGATGAACGCCCACAGCGTGAAGTTCAGCGTCGCGCCGATCGCGCTGAAGCTGTTGGTGCCCGACACGTTCCAGCCGGCGAAGTACACGTCCTTGCTGAACCAGAACCAGCCGAACACGGCCATCCCGAGGATCGGCACGAGCGCGAAGATCGTCGTGACCGACTGCACGCGGCCGACGACGTTCGGCCCGAGGATGTTCGCGTACGTGAACAGCCAGATCACGAAGATCTGCGCGAGCGCGAACACGAGCGGGTCCTTCAGGACCGGGAAGAAGTGCGTGAGGTAGCCGAGGCCGGCGACCGCGAGGCCGACGTTGCCGAGCACGTTCGCGAGCCAGTAGATCAGGTTGGTCTGGTAGCCCATGTACGGGCCGAACGACTTGCGGGCATACGCGTACGGGCCGCCGGCGGCCGGGTCGATCGCCGCGAGCTTCGCGAACACGAGCGCGAGCGACACGGCGCCGACGACGGTGATCAGCCAGCCGAAGATCGCGATGCCGCCGGTGGCGGCGAGGTTCGCGGGCAGCATGAAGACGCCGGAGCCCATCATGTTGCCCGCGACCATCAGCGTGGCGGGAATGACGCCGATTTTCGGCGCGGAAGCCGCGGCCGAGGAGGCGGCGGCGCGGGAGGAGGACGAGCTGGCATCGGACATGCGACGCTCCTTGACGAGACGAGTTGCGGTTGAGGTGGCGCGGGGTGGCGCCGGTCGACGATTCCGGTGCGGATCGTCGATTTAATTAACGTGTTCATGTTATCGCCTGGGTGGTTTTGAATAAGGGTAAACGCCGGTATTTAATAACTTGGATATTGACGGATATCATTGAAACCGGTGAATCGGTGTTTGAATATGGGTGTGGGTGGGCCGTGCAGAAAGGCAGTGGACGTTTTTTTGGTCTCGGCCATGGATGGAGGGATCGCGCTGCTGAAGTTGCCGTGAATAATCGTTTTTCCCGAATCGGGTAAATCGATTCGTGACGTAAATGGCGCCGCAATCGGGGTTCGGGTTTGTCGGTTAATATCGGGCGCATTAAATGCGCGCCGCCGGCGCGCGCGACCACCTTCTTCCCCGAGGACGATTCCGATGACGACGCTGCCTTCCCGTTTGCCGTTGATCCAGGCGCCGATGGTCGGTTCGCTGAGCCCGCTCGCGATCGCGGTGTGCGAAGCCGGTGGGCTCGGCTCGTTGGTATGTGCGACGGGGCTGCGCGACGCCTTCCCGCAGGCGGTCTGAGCGACCGGGCAGGGGGCGCCGGCACGGGAGCATCGGCGTATCATCTGGGTTTTCGTCAGCCCGATCCAGGCACCCCCACCATGACCTCCGTCGACACTACCCCCGTCCTCGACCATGACAAGCTCGTTACCTTCATCGAGCGCAAGTGGAACGATGAAATCCTCCACGCCCTGACCGACTACATCGCGATCCCCGCGAAGAGCCCCGCATTCGACCCCGACTGGGCGAAGCGCGGCTATCTCGAGCGGGTCGTCACCGACGCCGCGCAGTGGGCCGAGCGCCAGCCCGTGAAGGGCCTGAAGCTCGAGATCGTGCGCCTGCCCGGCCGCACGCCGGTGATCTTCTTCGAATCGCCCGCCACGCGTTCGGGCAGCACCGACACGATCCTGCTGTACGGCCATCTCGACAAGCAGCCCGAATTCGACGGCTGGCGCGCGGACCTCGGCCCGTGGACGCCGAAGTACGAGAACGGCAAGCTGTACGGCCGCGGCGGCGCGGACGACGGCTATGCGATCTACGCGAGCCTCGCGGCACTTGGCGCGCTCGACGAGCAGGGCATCGAGCGGCCGCGCTGCGTCGGCCTGATCGAGACCTGCGAGGAATCGGGCAGCTACGACCTGCTGCCGTACGTCGACGCGCTGCGCGACCGGCTCGGCCAGGTGTCGCTCGTCGTGTGTCTCGATTCGGGCGCCGGCAACTACGACCAGATGTGGCTTACGACGTCGTTGCGCGGGCTCGTGTCCGGCGACCTGCAGGTCGAGGTGCTCGAGGAAGGCGTGCATTCGGGCGTGTTCGGCGGCATCGCGCCGTCGAGCTTCCGCGTGATGCGCCAGCTGTTCGAGCGCCTCGAAGACGCGAAGAACGGCAACCTGCTGCCGGGCGTGTTCCATTGCGAGATTCCGGACAGCCGTGTGCGCGAAGCCGAAGCAGCCGCGTCGATCCTCGGCGACGCCGTGTGGAAGGGGCTGCCGTGGGCCTGCGGCGCGGACGGCAAGCCGGTGCTGCCGACCACGACCGATCCGCGCGAGGCGCTGCTGAATTCGACGTGGCGTCCGTCGCTGTCGGTCACCGGCGCGGCCGGCCTGCCGGCGCTCGCCGATGCGGGCAACGTGCTGCGTCCGCGCACCGCGTTCAAGCTGTCGCTGCGCCTGCCGCCGCTCGTCGACGCCGCGCAGGCCGTGCAGCAACTGAAGGAATTGCTCGAACTCGATCCGCCGTACAACGCGAAGGTGACGTTCAAGCCGGACGCGGGCGCCGCGACGGGCTGGAGCGCACCGGATCTCGCGCCGTGGCTCGCGTCGTCGCTCGATGCCGCGTCGCGCCGCCACTTCGGCGCCGATTGCGCGTACATGGGCCTGGGCGGCACGATCCCGCTGATGAACGTGCTGCAGGAAGGGTTCCCGTCCGCGCAGTTCATGGTGTGCGGGGTGCTCGGGCCGAAGTCGAACGCGCATGGCCCGAACGAATTCCTGCACGTGCCGTATGCGAAGAAGCTGACGGCGGCGGTCGCGGACGTGATCGCGACCGCGCGCTGATTGCTTCGCGCGCAGTAGTGACCACTGTCCGACCCAACCGCACGGAACCTTGCCGATGACCGCACTGCCGACGCCCGATACCGAACCGCTGCGCATGCGCGCCGAACCGCTGCATGCATTCGTCGCGGCACTCTGGGAGCGGGCCGGCAGCAGCGAGCGCGAGGCCAGGCTCGTCGCCGATCACCTGGTCGGCGCGAATCTCGCGGGCCACGATTCGCACGGGATCGGGATGATCCCGAACTACGTCGCGTCGTGGCGGGAAGGGCAGTTGCAGTTGAACGGGCACGCGTCGATCGCGCGCGACGGCGGCGCGGTGCTCACGATCGACGGCGGTCGCGGCTTCGGTCAGGTGATCGCGTTCGAGGCGATGGTCGAAGGGATCGAGCGCGCCCGACGCATGGGCATCTGCGCGATCGGGCTGCGCGACGTGCATCATCTCGGCCGCATCGGGCACTGGGCCGAGCAGTGCGCGCGCGCGGGGCTCGTGTCGTTCCATTTCGTCAACGTGCCGGGCGACCTGCTGGTCGCGCCGCTGCACGGCACCGATCCGCGCTTCGGCACGAACCCGTTCTGCGCCGCGTATCCGCGTGCGGGCCAGCCGCCGCTGCTGCTCGATTTCGCGACGAGCGCGATCGCGTACGGCAAGACGCGCGTCGCGTACAACCAGGGCAAGCGCGTGCCGGCCGGGTCGCTGATCGATTCTCGCGGCCAGCCGACCGACGATCCGGCCGTGATGCATGAGCAGCCGTTTGGTGCGCTGCTGCCGTTCGGGCTGCACAAGGGGTACGCGCTGGCGGCGATGTGCGAGATTTTCGGCGGCGCGCTCGTCGGCGGGCATACGACCTACGGTGACACGCTGCAGAAGACGAGCGCGATCGTCAACGGGATGCTGTCGGTGCTGATCGATCCGAACGCGTTCGATGCGGCCGACGCGCAGCGCGAAGCCGATGCGTTCGTCGCATGGGCGAAGGCGTCGCCGCAGGCGGGCGATGCGCCGGAGCAGGTGCCCGGCGAGCCGGAGGAAGCGAGCCGAGCGGCGCGCGGTGCCGGCGGCATTCCGGTCGACCGCGCGACGTGGCGGCAGATTCGCGAGAGCGCGGCGGCGGTTGGCTTCGACGAAGCCGAGCTCGACGCGTGGACGCGGCGCTGCAGGGCATCCGCATGAGCTGGCAATCGGAAAAGGCGCACGGCGAGGAGATCGCGTATCAGCTCGCGCCGCTTGGCAACGTCACGGTCGTGCGCTTCTTCAGCGGTGCGGCGATGCGGCTCGACGGCGTGATGTTCGGCTTCATGTCGCGCGGGTCGCTGTTCCTGCGGGTGGATGACGTGAACCGTCCGGCGTTCGTCGCGGCGGGGATGGGGCCGTTCTCGTACGAGCGGCCCACGCGCACGGTTTCGCTCGACGGTTATTACGAAACGCCGGCCGACGTGCTCGAGGATGCCGGCGCGCTGTTCGACTGGTGTCGCAGCGCGTATCGCGCGGCGTTGCTGGCAGGGCCGCCGAAGCGCAAGGCCAGGGCGGTGCCGAAAGCGAAGCCGGCGCTGGAAGCGAAGCCCGCGTCGAAGCGAACCGCCAAACCCGCATCGAAAGCGTCGCCAAAGCCTGCTTCTGCACAGGAAGCCAAGCCGGCAACGAAGCGAACCACCAAACCGGCGTCGAAACCGGCAGCGAAATCCCCGGCGAAGCGCAAGCAAACCTAGTGCTCGTCGCGCGAAGCGAAAGCCGCGCGACTTTTCCTCGTTTGTCGGCCCGGCCGTCGCCCGGTGAGTCACGCGACATGCGCCGGCTGGCACAAGGGCGGCCGAGGAGGGACACAGTCACGAATGCGTCAAGCGCGTGCCGCACCGCACATCCCCCATGCTTCACAACGGCGGCCTCGGCGTTTATGATCGGCGCGGGTTGCACCCGTGCCCGGCGCGACCCTCGCCAGCCTCGCCGCCGGCCCCGCGAACGGCGCATCGTACGCCGCGCGGGACGCTTCCCCCACTCATCATTCCAGACGGAGACAGCCGATGCTCGTCCTGATTCTCGGTTTAGCGATCTTCCTCGGTGTGCACTCGATCCGGATCGTCGCGGACGGCTGGCGGTCAGCGACGATCGAGCGGATCGGCGAGAAGCGCTGGAAGGGCCCCTACGCGATCGCGTCGATCGTCGGCTTCGTGCTGATCATCTGGGGGTACGGCATCGCGCGCCAGGGCGCGACGCTGCTGTGGGTGTCGCCCGTCGGCGTGCGCCACCTCACCGGCATGCTGACCGCGATCGCGTTCGTGCTGATCGCCGCCTCCTACGTGCCCGGCAACCGCATCAAGACGCTCGTCGGCCATCCGATGGTGGCCGGCGTGGCGGTGTGGGCCATCGCGCACCTGCTCGCGAACGGCACGCTGCACGCAGTCGTGCTGTTCGGCGCGTTCTTCGTGTGGGCGCTGGTCGATTTCGTCGTGTGGCGCGCGCGGGATCGCCGCGATGGCGTGCGCTATCCGGCGGGCAGGCTGTCCGGCGACGTCGTGGCGATCGTGGCCGGGCTCGTCGTGTGGGCGCTCTTCGCGCGGTTCCTGCACGGCTGGTTGATCGGCGTGCGGCCGTTCGGCTGAGCGGCCGAGAGGTTGAGCAACTGAGACGTCGAGCGACTGCGAAAAGACGTCTTGCGGTTTGCTCATCAATTGCCGCGACGGCGGCAGGCATGGGCGCGCGTCAGATCGGCTTGACGAACAACCCGACTGTCAACGCCGCGCCGATACAGACGATCCCGATCCGCAGCACGCGTTCGTTCACGCGATGCAGCGCCCACGTGCCGAGCAGCCCGCCGACGATCGCGCCGCCGCCGAGCGCGAGCGCGTTGCCCCAATGCAGGTGCGGCGACGTCAGGAACAGCACGACGGCCGATGCGTTCATCACGCCCGCGAGCGCGTTCTTCGTCGACATCGCGTGGCGCGGCGACAGGCCGGCCATCGTCAGCACGGCCATCATCAGGAAGCCGAGCCCGCCGCCGAAGTAGCCGCCGTAGATCGCGATCATGAACTGCGAGAGCGCGGCGGGGACGGTGCCGAGGTGGGCCGAGCCTTCGCTCGGCTTGCGGAAAAAGCTGCCCCACGCGAACACGATCGTCGCGAACAGCACGAGCCACGGCACGAGGCGCGAGAAGATCGACGACGGCGTTTTCAGCAACAGCAATCCGCCGAGTGCGCCGCCGACCACGCTGATGAAGAACATCGCGCGAAACGACAGCCTGCCCACGCCGCGCACCATCTTGCGGCTCGCCCAGCCGGTCGTGACCTGCGCGGGAAACAGCGCGACCGTCGACGTGATGTTCGCCGCGAGCGGCGACATGCCCGACACGATCAGCGCGGGCAGCGTGACGAACGAGCCGCCGCCGGCCAGGGTGTTCTGCAGTCCGGCCCAGAGGCCGGCGAGGATGACGAGAGCGAGCATCGGAGCGGGAGCGGAAGGTGGCGGGGCTCGGCTGCCGGAGGCGGGCAGGCGCGGCGAACGCATGATGGTAATGCAGGACCGCTGACGACGTGAACTGCTGCGATCGCAGTGTCGTCGCGAGCTTTCCCGGCCGGTGCAGGCGACGATGCCGCACCGCCCGCGACCAAGGTCGAGGATGGCCCGGGCGGGCGGACGGGCGGTCTTACGACGTCGCGCGGCCAATGTCGGATTGCCGAACGACGCGCGTGAAATAGACTGGTTGATGAGCGGCGGGAAAGAACCGGCAGGGTTGGGGGTCAGCCGGCGCCCGGTGCGCTCGGGAACGCAGTTCCTGTTGACGGGTTCGATTCCGGCCACGCAGTGCCGGCGCGTCGGAATCGGGCCGCCTTTTCTCGGGGGACACGCATGCGCGCCGGCGGGCGAACAGGCGACCGGGTGTCGATCGCGGCCACGCGACGGTGCTTCGTTGCCGTTGCTCCGCCGCATCGGCGGAGCAAATGAATGTCGTAGTCGGGATGGTGCGCCGCGTGTGCCACACGCCGTACGATCGCCGTTGCTCGAACGCGTCGCGACCGTCAGCCGTTGGCCGGTCGTCGCGGGCGAACGGGCGTGAGAGAACAACCATGAAAAAGTCGTTTCGAGGGGTCGGTCCGAGTACGGCCGTCTGTCTGATCTGCACCGCCTGTTTTGCCGCATCGCCGGTGGCCGCCTATACGCCGGGCGGTGCTCGTCATGCGCATCCGTCACGCAGCGCACCGGCGCTTTCGACCGTGACCGTCCAGCCGACGGCGAACGGCGGCGACCAGGCCGATGCGCTGCAGGCCGCGATCGATGCATTGCAGCCGGGCCAGCGCCTCGTGCTCGCGCCGGGACGCTACACCGTCGGCCGGTCGCTGACGGTGTCCAAGGCGAACGTCGTGATCTCGGGCTATGGCGCGACGCTGGTTGCGACCAACCCGGTTGATCAGACCATCGTGATGAGCGGCAGCGGTTCGACGCTCGTCGGCGTCACGCTGGTCGGCACGGGTACGACGCGGCTGACGACGCCCGCCTCGACGAAGGTCGAGGTGACGGGCACCGGCGTCCAGGTGCTCGGCGTGACGATCCAGGGTGGCGCCAGCGCCGGGATCTTCGTGTTCGGCGGCAGCAGCGTGGCGATCGTGGGCAACACCGTGGAGGCGACGCTGGCCGACGGCATCCACACCACGTACGGCTCGACCAACGTGCTGGTGCGCGGCAATACGGTGAAGAACACCGGGGACGACCTGATCGCCGTCGTCAGCTACCAGGGTGACGGCCGCCTCAGCGCCAACGTGTTGATCGACGGGAATACGGTATCGGGCAACTACTGGGGGCGGGGCATCTCCGTGGTCGGCGGGCGGACCGTGACGATATCGAACAACACCGTCAGCGGCGTGCAGAAGGCGGCCGGCATCCTGGTCGCGCAGGAGGATAGCTGGAAGACCTACGGCGTGTCGGACGTCGTGATCGAGAACAACGTCGTCGGCGCGATCCAGGACGGCACGAATGCGAACAACGGCCTGCCGCCTACCCACCAGGCCGCGATCGAACTCGATACCTGGTCGGGGACGGTGTCGTACGTCGTCGTGAAGGGCAACCGCGTATCGGGCTCGGGCTACGACGGCTTCCGGGCGGTGGGGAACGTCTGCCATTTCGCGGTGGCCGACACGACGCTCGCATCGATCGCCGGCATGCCGGTGTCGCTGCTGACGAACAAGTGCCCGGCCGCCGATATCGTCGCGTACGGCAATTCACTGGGTGGCGTGGCGCTGGCGACGCCGGTCGGCGCGTCCCCGTCCGGGACGATTCCGGCCGGCGGCGCGGTGACGTCGGGGATGCCGGTGGTGCGCACGAGCCTGATGCAGCCGAATGGCGCGCCCGCATCGGCGCGAAACTGACGAGGTTCGCGATGCGCTGCCCGCCGTGCCATCGAACGGGGCGCCGCGCGATGCGTTCGGGGGCGCGGTTGCCCCCGACGCCGTGGCGTCGTCCCCGGCGTCCGGATAGACGATCGTGCCGTCAGGCCGGATCACCGCGCCGGCCGTCAGGTGCGCGGGTTCCACGCGGTGGGGGGCCATGATGTGCAGCACCGTTTCGCCGCGCGCGATCAGGTAGTCGGACACGATCCGCCGGTGGCAGCGCCACCACACCGCTTCCGAGCACATGATCGCGCGGCGCGGCGCATGTTCCGTGACGATAGCCGCTTTCGCTTCGCGACGTGTGCCCGACGGCGCCGCCACACGGGTTTGCGCCAGTACGTGCGGCGGTTGTTGCTCAAGCGCTCGTCAGGACGACATGGCTGCGCGGGATGCCCATGATCCGGTCGCCGATGTCCATTCCCCATTCGGTCATGTCGATGCCCTGACTCAATTGTTCAGCCTGCCAACGCGACAGGGCTGCATCGATGTCGGAATTCGCGGATTGCAGCGCCTTGGCCAACGTCAATGCGTTGGCGGCTGCCTTGGCGGTACTGCCCGCGGTATGAGGGCGCGGAACGAAGGCTGCATCGCCCAGCAGGATCGCTCTGCCATACACCATCTGCTTCACCTGCAGATCCAGGATGGCCTGGACGAACGGTTCGTGGGTGGCTTCGACCAACGTCTGGAAAGTTGGCGCGAGAAGCGCCGTCGACGCCTGCGTCAGGCTGGCGAGATCTTCGTCTTTCAATGCGCCCGGAGGCAGCGAAAACGAGTGGCGTATCCCGGAGCGGTCGGTCAATAACGATGAGAGTTCGTCGCCGTGGGCAACCTTCCGGTACCACACCCAGTTCCAGCGCCGCTGACCTTCCTGCGTCGACAAGTCTTCGCCCGGGACGAGATATTCGAGCATCAGGTGGCCGGGGCCTTGCTGGAAGGCAAAGGTTCCCTTGAGAACATCCGCGGCGCTTGCCGGGAGTGCCGCTTCAGGAACGAGCCCGCGCCACGCGACATATCCGGCGTAGGTGGGTGCCAGGCCAGCAGAAACTTGTTCTCGGACCGTGGAGCGTGCGCCGTCCGCGCCGACGAGCAGATCGCCGGTTTCGATGCGGCCGCTGGCAAAGTAGGCGGTGATCCGGTCGCCGTTCTGTTCAAAGCGGACGAAGCGCTCGCCCGGATGAAAGACCTGCGCGGGCAGGTGCGCCTTCATCGTGCCGTAGAGCATGTTCCAGGACGTCTGGGTCTGCGGCATGAAGCTGCGCTGAATGACGCGACCGGTACGGTCCAGGTAGATGCGGTCGCCCGACCGCACGCCGAGCGCGGCGCCGGTCTGAATTCCGGCGAAATGAAACGCTGACAGGACGTCGCCCTGCAACACGATTCCGCCGCCTCGGCTGTCCAGTTCACTCGGGGAGCGCTCGAAGATGTCGACGTCCCACCCCGCGGCTTGCAGCGTCGTTGCAGTAAAGAGCCCGCCGAGCGAGCCGCCGATGATCAGTGCGCGCGGCCTGGCTTTTGCGGTGGCGACCATGAATCTCTCCAAACGAGTAGCGTGTGTGGTGCTTGGCGCGCATGCCCGATTCAGCGAATCGAGCGTGCGCGCTTGCGTTCACCGGCAGGTGTCGATTTAGACGGCGGCGTTGGCGGTTTTGTCGCCGATGGCATGCCGAAGCACTTCAGCGAGTACCGAAACCGGTTGTGCACCGCTAACCGGAACGCCGCCCACACGGATTGCCGGCACCGACCGGATGCCGGCCGCCCCGGCCCGCAGTTCGTCGGCAACGACTTCGCGCTCGCCGTCGTTCGTCGCCAGGAAACTGCGCACTTCGTCCGCGTCGAAATCCGTCCTTTCCGCGAGGCTGACCAAAACCTCGGCCATGCCGATGTCCTGTCCGTCGGAAAAGTAGGCAGAGAAAACCGCCTCGAACAGTGCTTCGGTCCTGGCCGCATCTCCCTTGGACTGAGCGAGGAACATCAGGCGATGGGCAAGCCGCGTATTGGGCGTGACCGCGACGCGGTCGTAGTTGAATTCGACACCTGCGCGTTTGCCCGCCAGCGTGACGTCGGCATCCATTGCCAGCGAACGTGCCCAGCTGCCGAATTTGGCGCTGCGATAGGCTTTTCGATCGATTCCGTCCTTGGGCATGGTCGGATTGAGTTCATACGGAAGGTACCTGACGGTCGGTGCGACGGCCAGGTTGGCCTCCCGGAGCGCTGCCTTGAGATGTGCGTGGCCGATCCAGCACCACGGGCAGATGAAGTCGTACGTGACCTGGATGTCGAGCGGATTCATTTGGAGGCTCCTTGCGTTGACGGTTCAAGCACTTTAGGCTTTGCGTCAGGGTAAAAGAATATGAACCAATCGCAAACCAGCATTGCGGTGTGCGCAAAGATAAAGGACATGGCGTGGACAAGCTTCTTGCGTTGCGGGCATTCATCGACGTCGCGGAAACGGGCGGCTTTTCGAAGGCGGCGCGCCGCATGGGGGTGGCCACTTCGTCGGTGACGCGCCTGATGGACGCGTTGGAGAAGTCTCTTGGCAGCGCGTTGCTGACTCGCACGACGCGTCACGTGACGTTGACGGATGCCGGTTCCGCGTATCTGGAGCAGATCACGCGCGTGCTGTCGGACCTCGACGAAGCCGATGGGAGTGTGTCCGACACGGGTGTCGACGCGGTTGGACCGCTGCGTGTTTCGATGCCCGTGACCTTCGGGCGCCTGTGCCTGGGGCCGCACCTGGCCGGCTTCCTGCAGCAGCATCCCCGCGTATCCCTGGATCTGGTGCTTTCGGATTCGTACCTGGATCTGGCGACCGAGCGAATTGACGTTGCGGTGCGCATCGGCACACCTGCAAACCAGCCGAATCTGATCGTCAATCGCCTAGCGGAACATCATCGCTATGTCGTCGCGAGTCGTGACTATCTGGAAAGCAACGGAATGCCCGCTTCTCCGGACGATCTGCGAAACCATCAATGCTTGCGTTTTGCGTACCAGGCCGCTGCGCAGCGTTGGTCGTTCACTCGCGCAGGCAGCACCGAGCATGTCGAGATCAACGGCAGACTTTCGGTGAACAACTCGGACGTGCTGCGCGAGGCCGTGATCAGCGGATTTGGCATCGCACTGCTTCCCCAATGGCTCGTCGAAGAGGATGTGATGGCGGGGCGGCTCACGCGTCTTTTCGAAGACTACTCGGTCAACCCGCTCGACCAGACCGTCTGCGTTTATGCCGCCTATCTTCCGAATCGCCGCCACTCACGCAAAGTGCATGCGTTGCTTGAATTTCTTCGATATCGCATCACGCACTCCGGCGCGTTCTCGGATGCGTCGAGCTAGGTCGCGATCTCGTGCGGTTCCACGAACCGGCGGCCTGCCACTTGAATCCGCTGAAACGCACGATCCGGCCACGACAATGCCCGATTTAACGCTTCATTACGATGGGCCTTTCGGAAAGGTGTTAGATTCGCCCATCGATATTTCGCAAGGCGGAGAGGGCAGACAGATGCTGAAGAAACTGGCAGGGATGGCCGTGGTGGTCGGTGCGGCGGCGGTGGCGTCGCTGCCGGCCGTGGCAGGCGACACGAACAACGCACTGGGCGGCGCGCTGGGTGGCGTTGCCGGCGCGGCGGTCGGCAACGCGGTTGGCGGCAGCACGGGCACCGTGATCGGCGGTGCATTGGGCGGTGGCGCGGGCGGTGCGGTGACGTCGAACAAACGCGAACGCACGGGCGCGATCGTCGGCGGCGCACTGGGCGGCGGCGCAGGCGCCGCTGCGGGCAACGCGATGGGCGGCACGGCCGGCGGGCTCGTCGGCGCCGGCTTGGGCGGCGGCGCGGGTGCGGCGCTGGGCGGCCACGTGTCGCGCAACAACTCGCGTTCCAACGATCATCACCACGGCAACAGGAAGCGCCACAAGCGCGACTGACCGGTGGTTCCCCGGCGTGCGTCGCCGGCGCCGGGGTGCCGTGCATGAATGGCGACGGAGGTGGTCAAGCGGTCAATCCGTCTTTCGGTCGCCGGTGATCAACGCGTTGAGCACCAGATCCGAGATCGTGCGGTAGGCCGCGTCGAAATCGTCACTTCCCAGCGCACGCTTGCCGAGCACCAGCAGCATCTGGGGAGCAAAATCCGCATACGCCTGCGTGGCTGCCCAGATCAGGAAGAACAGGTGCTCGGCATCGACCTGCCTGACCTTGCCTTCCCCGATCCAGCGTTCGAGCACCCGGATGTCGTCGCGCAACACCGGAATCAGTTGCTTGCGGATTTCCTTTCCGTAGGTCCTGGCTCCGCCAATGATCTCCAGCGCAAAGACCCGCGATCCATGCGGGCGATTTCTCGAGAATTCGAGTTTGGCGCGGATATACGCCGACATGGCTTCCGCGGGCTCGCGATCGGGCGCCGCAAACTCCCGCATCCTGCCGAGCCAGTCCCGCAATACGTCGTCCAGCACGCGTTGGTAGAGCGCCAGCTTCGTGGGGAAGTAGTACATCAGGTTCTGCTTCGACAGGCCGGCGGCCGCTGCGATCGTCGCAACGGAACTCCCCTCGAATCCGTCAACGGCAAACGATTCCTCGGCCGCCGCGAGAATGGTCGCCTCGAGCGTGTCGCGCAGCGCTTCGCGCCGGCCGTGAGGCCGGCCGGGCGTTCCCGCAGTGGGCTCGGACGGGTGCCTCACGATGTTTCCTCCCGCATGTCGGACCGGCGGCGTCGCCCGCTCAACGCGTGCCTGCTTCAGGATAGGTGATGCGTTCAGGCGTGCGCTGCATGATGACCTTCCCGGCACGGAGCGACACGCGCACCTTGGCCTGCGTGCGAACCACTTCATAGTCGGAATCCGCGTCGAGGATCAGCAGGTTGGCCGGCCGCCCGACAGCGATGCCGTAGCGATCGCCCAGGGACATCGCACGGGCGCTGTGCTCCGTCACGAAATCGAGGCATCGCTGCAGGTCTTCGTAGCCGAGCATGTGGCACACGTGCAGGCCGACGTCGAGGATGCGCAGGATGTTGCCGTTGCCGATCGGATACCACGGATCCTTGATCGAATCCTGTCCGAAGCACACGTTGATGCCGGCACGATCGAGTTCCGCGACACGCGTGATGCCGCGTCGTTTCGGGAAGGTGTCGAAACGCCCCTGCAGGTGGATGCTTTCGGTGGGACACGAAACAAAATGGATGTCGGAGCGCTTCAGCAACCGGAACAGCTTCGAGCAATAGGCGTTGTCGTAGGAACCCATCGCGGTCGTGTGGCTGGCGGTGACGCGCGGGCCCATCCCGCGAACCCGCGCTTCCTCGGCAAGCACTTCCAGGAAGCGCGAGTGCGGATCGTCGGTTTCGTCGCAATGAACGTCGACCAGGCAGTCCTTGCGCTCCGCGAGCTCCATCAGGAACTTGATGGAGCTCACGCCCTGGTCGCGCGTGTTCTCGAAATGCGGAATGCCGCCCACGACGTCGGCCCCCATCTCGATTGCGCGCTCCATCAGCGCACGTCCGTTCTCGAACGACTCGATGCCTTCCTGCGGGAAGGCGACGATCTGCAGATCGATGAGATCGCGTGCTTCGTCCCTGACCTCGAGCATCGCCTTCAACGCGGCAAGCGTGTGATCGGTGACGTCCACGTGCGTGCGCACGTGCTGGATGCCGTTGTCGCGCAACATCCCGATCGTGGTGTGCGCGCGGGCTTTCGTATCTTCATGGGTAATGGTGGCCTTGCGCTGGCCCCACCGCTCGATACCTTCGAACAGCGTACCGCTCATGTTCCACTCGGGTTCGCCCGCGGTCAGCGTCGCATCCAGGTGGATATGCGGCTCGACCAGCGGCGGGATGACGAGATGGCTGCCCGCATCGATGACGTCGTCCCCTTCAGACGTCAGCGGCGACGGCTGGAGATCGATGCCGCGAATCGTGCCCGCATCGATGTCGATCGTGAAGAGGCCGCTACGGCCGCGCAATCTGGCGTTGATGATTTTCATGAGGATTCCTGTGGTTCGGGGGAGCGGGAGGGTGCGCAGCGGAATCATTCACCCTGAACGGACGGCTCGCGCGCGAACGCGCGGGCAATCTGCAGCAGCACGATGTAGGCGCCAGCGGACGCCGCGATGCCGACGATCGGCGCGATCCACGGCGAGGTATAGGCGAGTCCGGCGCCGATGGCATACGCGGCCAGGCCGACCAGGTTGAAGCGCGGAAGGCGGGCGGCGGCGAGCGACGGATATTGCCCGCGATGGCGGTACCAGTAGTCCGCCATGATCACGCCGCCGACCGGCGGAATGATCGAGCCGAGCAGCACCAGGAACGGAATCAGCCACGCGTACATCCCGCCGACCGCGAGCACGATGCCGATCGCCGCCCCCACGAGTACGAGCGTGCGGCGCCGTTCGGTGCGCAGCAGATGGCATCCGGCGGCCGCCACGTTGTACATCGTCGGCCCCTGGATGGTCCAGAGATTGAGGCACAGCATCACGACCGCCGCGATCGACAGGCCCTGCAGCGTCATCACCTCGACGATGTCGGCTTGCTGATAGACGATCGCGCAGTATGCGCCCGCGATGATCATCAGGCCGTTGCCCGCGAAGAATCCGATCATGCTGGCCGAGACGGCGCTGCGCGCGCTGCGTGCGAGGCGGGTCCAGTTGGTGGCCTGCGTCGCGCCGCTGGCAAAGGTGCCGATGACCATGGTCACGGCGGCCGAGAACGGCATCGACTGGGACGGCGTGACATGCGTGAGGCCGGCCCACCCGCCGATATCGCGGGTGGCGATCCACATCGACGTCATCAGCAGTACGAACATCAGCGGCACTGACACGCGCGACAGCACATCCATGCCGCGATAGCCGATGATGGCCGTGATGGAAAATCCGAAGCCGAAGAGGATCATCAGCGGCGTGGTCACGGCGGGCGGCCAACCCAGCAGCTTGACCAGGACGATCGCCACCGTCGCGGTTCCCCATGCGTACCAGCCGAGTTCGGCGAAGCCGAGCAGGAAGTCGGACAGCTTGCTGCCCACTTCCCCGAAGCAGAACCGCCCCATCAGTACCGCATTCAGGCCGCTGCGGGCGGCAATCAGCGCCAGCGACGCCGCATAGGCGGCGAGCAACAGGTTTCCGATGACGGCGATCTGGATCATGCTGACGACGTCGAAGGCGACACCGATCTTGCCGCCGGCAAACATCGTTCCCGTGAAGAACGTGAAACTCAACAACACCATCGTGATGGACAGGAATCCGGTGCGTTTCTCGCGCGGGACTTCGCTCAGCGAGAATTCTCCGTGATCCGATTCGTCCATCGGGCTTGCATCCCGGTTCGTGGGCATCTTTCTTGTCTCCCGTCAGCGATTGGGTCGGGTCTGAAAGGGGGGCCGTGCTTGGAGGGGTGACGCGCTGTTTCAGCGGGTCATTCTCTCAGTCCAAAATTTTTACAACCGTAAAAATTTCGTCCGGGTGGATGGCAGGAACATGCACCCGGCCCCGGCGGTTCACGCGCTGGCTAGGGCTGCCCGGGCGGCGACTCGTCAGCTGACCAAGCTGACGGCGCAACGTTGATTCATCAGGCCGATGCGCCGTTTATTTTGCCCGCTTGCCTCCGTGAAATTGCCGTGCTAATTTTTCATGAAATTTCTCGGCGTAATTTTCACGGGAGTCCGCATGTTCGTGCAGTCCGACCGTCACGTCGCAAGCTACTACGCCGGCACCTACCCGGCGCCGATCCCGCATCGTCCGGCACTGGACGAACGCATCGACGCCGACGTGCTCGTCGTCGGCGCGGGTTTCAGCGGGCTGCATACGGCGTTGCGCCTGGCGCTCGCCGGCAAGCGGGTCGTTGTGCTCGAAGCGAGCCGCGTCGCGTGGGCCGCGTCGGGCCGCAACGGCGGGCAGGCGCTGCTCGGCTGGTCGTGCGACATGCAGCCGCTCGAGGATTCGCTCGGCCGCGACGGCGCGCGCCTGCTTTGGGACAGCATGCGCTGGGCCGCGACCGAGGTGCGCGAACTGCCTGCGCGGCACGGCTTCGACATCGACTACCGGCCCGGGAGCCTGTGGGCGGCCGTGCGGCCGCGGCGTGTCGCGATGCTCGAGCAGGCGCGTGACGAGGCGGCCGAGCGCTGGGGCTACGACCGGCTGCGCGTGATCGGCCGTGACGAGATGCCCGAATGGATCGGCGGCACGCGTTACCTTGCGGCGCTGCACGATCCCGAGGCCGGCCACCTGAACCCGCTGAAACTCGCGCTCGGCCTCGCGCAGACGATCGAGCGCGCGGGCGGCCGCATCTTCGAGCAGAGCCGCGTACTCGACTGCCGCGAGACGGCCAACGGTCACGTTGCCCGCACGGCGCGCGGCGAAGTGCGTGCGGACGTGCTCGTGCTGGCCTGCAACGCATACGTCGACCGGCTCGATCGCGATCTCGCGCGCCGGCTGCTGCCGGTCGGCACGTACCAGGTTGCCACCGCGCCGCTCGCGCCCGACGTCGCCCGTTCGCTGCTGCCGCAGAACAGCTGCGTGATCGACAACCAGTTCGTGCCCGACTATTTCCGCCTGAGCCCCGACAACCGGCTCCTGTTCGGCGGCGGCTGCACGTATCTCGGCGGGATTCCGGCCGATATCGCGGCGGCGACGCGCCCGCACCTCGAACGCGTGTTCCCGCAACTGGCCGGCGTGCCGCTCGATTACGCGTGGGGCGGCCATATCGACATCAGCATGCGCCGCACGCCGGACATCGGCCGCCGCGGGCAGCGTTTCTGGCTGCAGGGGTTCTCGGGGCATGGCGTGCTGCCGACGCTCGCCGGCGCGCGCGCGGTGGCCGATGCGGTGCTTGGCGACGAACGCCTGCTCGCGCAGTATCAGCGCATCCGCAACCCGCGCTTCCCCGGCGGCGACCGGCTCGCCGCGCCACTGGAAGCGATCGGCAAGGCCTGGTACCGTCTGCGCGATACCGTCTGACTGCACCGGAACCCACCATGAATGAACAGGAAGAGATAGAAAGCCTGGCGATCCTGATCCGCGACCTGCGCAAGCATCGCAAGGTCACGCTCAACGATCTCGCGGAACGGATCGGCCGCTCGGTCGGCTTTCTGTCGCAGGTCGAGCGCGGGCTGTCGCGCCCGACGGTGGCGGATCTCACCGCGATCGGCGAGGCGCTCGGCGTGCCGACCACCTATTTCTACAGCCTGAGCAAGCCGCGCAGCGTGCCGTGGGTCACGCGGCCCGACGAGCGGCGCACCGTGTATTACGCGGCCGGCATTACCGACATCCTCGTGTCGCCGAACATGCGCTCGCGCTTCTCGATCCTCGAAAGCCATCTCGCGCCGGGCGCGAGCAGCGGCGAGCGGCCCGTCGACGACAGTGACGAGCAGGGCGGTTTCGTGCTCGAAGGAGAACTGACGATCTGGGTCGACGGCGACGATACGCCCGTCACGCTCGGCCCGAACGACGCATTCCAGCTTCCCGCGCACAAGCGCTTTCGTTATGCCAATTTGACCGATGCGCCAACGCGCGTGATCTGGGTATTCACCTGAGTGGTTGGCGGGGCGCGCGGTGATGCAGGCCATCGCGTCACGTAGCATGTTTGCAGTACTGATTTAAATGCGGCGTTCGTTGTCGAGTGTGCTGCATGAATCCGGTTCGCCGCCCCGCGGCACCGCCATACAAGACATGGAAAGGATGAGACATGGCTGACGTCGTTCCCGCGCTGGTCGCCGAGGTCCGCGCATTCCGGCAGGCGCATCCCGAGATCCGTTATGTCGACCTGATCTGCCTCGACCTGCCCGGGCATTTCTACGGCAAGCGCTACCCGATCGATGCGCTCGAGAAGGTGGCGGCCGGCTCGCTGCTGAAGCTGCCGCAGAACTGCATCCTGCTCGGCACGCAGGGCGGGCTCTACAAGATCGGCGACTACTGTTTCAACGACGGCGACCCGGACGCCGTGCGCCGGCTGATCCCCGGCACGCTGAAGCCGGTGACCTGGGAGAAGCAGCCGCTCGGCCAGATGCTGATCACGACGGACGGCACCGATGCGCCGGTCGAGTTCGAGCCGCGCGAGGTGCTCGCGCGCGTGCTGAAGCGGCTCGCGCGGCGCGGCATCCGGCCGGTCGTCGCGTTCGAGCTCGAGTTCTACCTGTTCGCCGCGCAGCTCGAGGAGGGGATGCCGAAGTATCCGCGCGACCGCCTGTCCGATGATCGCGACGATCAGCCGAACATGCATATCGAGCGCCTGTCGCGCTTCTCCGACGTGCTGCACGAAATGGTCGACGTCGCGTGCGTGCAGGGCATCGACGCGACCGTGATCACCGCCGAGCTCGGGCCGGGCCAGTTCGAAATCAATTTTGGCCATTGCGACGACGGGCTGCGCGCGGCCGACTGGTCGGCGATGTTCTGCCGCAGCACGCGCGGCGTCGCGTTGCAGCACGGCTATCGCGCGAGCTTCATGGGCAAGCCGTACCTGCATGCGCCGGGCAGCGGGATGCACGTGCACGTGAGCCTCTACGACGATGCGGGGCGCAACCTGCTCGCGGTGGACGGGCAGCGGCCGCTGCGGCACGCGGTGGCCGGCTGCCTCGCGCTGCTGCCGCATTGCATGCCCGTGTTCGCGCCGAACCACAATGCGTTCCGGCGTTATGGCTCGATGGTGAATGCGGCGAGCCGCGCGAGCTGGGGCTTCGAGGATCGCGATGCATGCATCCGGATTCCCGAATCGGATGCACGCAACCTGCGGATCGAGCACCGGCTCGCGAGTGCGGACGCGAATCCTTATCTCGTGCTCGCGGCGATTCTCACCGGGATGGAGCATGGGCTCGGCGCGAAGCGCGAGCCGATCGCGCCGCTCAACGAGGATCGCGGCAGCGGGATCGACTTTCCGAAGGAGATGCTGTCGGCTGTCGCGGAGATGCAGGATCACGCGGTCGTCCGCGATGGGCTCGGCAGCGAGTTCGTGATGGTGTATTGCGAGAACAAGCGGCAGGAGGAGCTGGATTTTCGCAATGAGATCGGGGCGCGGGAGTATCGGTGGTTTCTGTGATCGAATGCCATCGCTTGCGCGTCATGTCAGTCCCGCGCCGGCATCATCGGCAGGCCCGCCCCCCACGCGTTCGCGAGCGCTTCGATTTCGGCGATCGGATCGACCTCCTGCGCGGCTTCGTGTGTGTCATTGCCGAATAGCCGCCGAGCGAACTCGCGAGCGCGCAGCGTGATCGCCGTGGTTTTCCGGCTGCGTCGCAGCGTGAACGACGCGAGCGCTGCGTCGAGGTCGCTGCCGTTGCCCTTCCCGTGCTCGTCGAGGCAGCGGGCAAGATGCCACGCGTCCTCGAGCTCCTGGCATGCGCCCTGTCCGGAGGTGGGGAGCGG
Organism: Burkholderia sp. AU33803; assembly: GCF_002223095.1. Lineage (NCBI taxonomy): Bacteria > Pseudomonadati > Pseudomonadota > Betaproteobacteria > Burkholderiales > Burkholderiaceae > Burkholderia > Burkholderia sp. AU33803. Next base: position 2,261,274 of record NZ_NKFJ01000006.1, on the reverse strand, counting down.
CGCGTGCGCGGCATCGCCGATCAACAGCACATTGCCGCGATGCCATACATCGACGGGGTCGAGATCGTGCACGCGGATCTTCGCGATCGAGCCCGGCGGCGTTGCGCGCATCACGTCCGCAATGGGTGCCGGCCAGCCGTCGAACAGCCGTTCCAGCAACGGGCCGGGATCGTCCGGCGCCGCGGCGTCGCTGTTGCTGTCGTTATCGTCGATTTCGGCCTCGGCCCGGGCCGCTGCCCAGTACATGCGATGCCGGTCCACCGCGACGATGCCGAATCGTTCGCGCTGGCCCCAGTAGTCGAATATCGACACGTCGTCGACCAGTGGTACATCGCTCTGCGCCACGCCGATCCAGTTGACGAATCCCTGATAGACGGGCGTGGCGTTGCCGACTACGTAGCGTCGCGCGACGGAGTTCATGCGGCCGTCCGCGCCGATCGCGAGATCCGGGGTGATCGCCACGCCGTTGTCGAAATGAACGACGGTGCGGCCGTCGGTGCCGGTGTCGATCGCTGTCGCGCAGTGGCCGAAGCAGACTTCGATGTCGTGCGCGGCGACGTGCCGCGCCAGCACGGCCTGCAGGTCGCGCCGCAGTATCGAGCGCGTTGGAAACCCCATGTAGCGGTCGAGTTCGCCGATGTCGACGCGCTTGAACGGGGTGCCGTCCCGGTCCATGCACCGCATCGCGCGCAAGTGGCCGCTGACTTCGACGATGTCCGGCAGCAGGCCGAGTTGCTCGAGCACGAAGCCGGCATTCGGCCATAACACGACGCCGGCGCCCATCGTCGTCTCGGACGGCCTGCGTTCGTAGAGCCGTATCCGGTGCCCCTGCCGGCCAAGCGCGAGCGCGGTGCTCATGCCGGCCACGCCGGCGCCGAGAATGGCGATATCCATGTTGATGCTCCCGTAGGTTCGTGCGCGTGCTCGCGTCGGCGCGGGTTCGTGCGTCGGCGGCCACGCCTTGACTGAATCCGCATCGTAAATTACGGTCGCGAACGGGATAAGCCGTGAAAATCGGCGAGCTTTGATACCTGAAACGGGATAATGATGCGCAGCAAGCTGGATCTGAACGCGGTGCGCGTGTTCGTGTCGGTGGTCGACGAAGGCAGCTTTGCCGGTGCCGCGCGTGTGCTGTCGATACCCGGCTCGAACGTGAGCCGCCATGTGGCGCAACTGGAGTCGAGGCTTGGTGTGCGTCTGCTGGAGCGCAGCACACGGCACCTGCGCATGACGGAGGCCGGGCGCCTGCTGCACGAGCGCGGGAAGCCGATGCTCGATGCGCTGACGCTTGCCGAGTTCGAGCTGACCTCGCAGCAAACGGAGTTGCGTGGCGTGCTGAAGCTCTGCGTGCCCGGCGAAATCGGACCGCGCATGCTCGGGCCGATCGTCGCGGAATTCGCCAGCCGCCATCCGCGTGTCGAAATCGATTGCGATACCAGTCTCGCGGGCGTCTCGACGTTGCGAGACGATATCGACCTGTCGATCATCGTCAATCGCGGCAGGCTGGACGACAGTGCGTTCGTCGTCAGGCCGCTCGTGAGCCTGACGAGCGTCGTCGTGGCCGCGCCGTCGCTGATCGAGCGCACGGGCATGCCGACGCGGACGGAGCAGCTCAGGCAGTTGCCGTGCATCACGACGCTGAGCACGCTGAAAGGGCAGCCGTGGCAGTTTGCCGATGGCGACGGGCGGATTCACAGGATTCCGGTCGCGAGCCGGTATCGCGTCAACAGCGGCGAGATGGCGGGGCTGGCGGCGGTGAAAGGGATCGGGTTCGCGATTCTCGTCGAACGCGGGTGCGCGGCCGAGCTGGCCGCCGGGCGGCTGGTGCGCGTGCCGCTGGAGATGACGCCGGCGCCGCTCGAACTGCTGGGCGCCTATTCGAGCCGCAATTCGGTCAACGCGAAGATCCGCGAGTTGCTGCAGTTGATGCAGGCGCGTCTTGCGGCGGACGGTGCGATGCCATCATGACGATCGTTCCGGCAATGCGCGCCAGTAGCGCAATTCTTCGATTGGCGCGCCTTCGATCTCGAACGTCTTGATGTCGTCTTCGGCGACGAAGCCTTCGCGTTCATAGAACGCCCGTGCACGGTGGTTCTTGAACAGCACCCAGAGCGACACCCACTTGTGGCCCGTGTCATGCAGCGCATGGCATGCATGGTCGACCAGCGCCGCACCGACACCTTGCCCGCAATGCGCGGGATGCAGGTAGATCGCTTCGATTTCGCCCCAGGTGCGATCCTTGTCGGTGTCGCGCGTCGGACCGTAGGCGATCCAGCCGGTGGGCTCGCCTTCGGTGAACGCGAGTGCGACACGCGGCCGTCCGGCGTCGAGCGCATGGCGCCATGAAGCGGTGCGCTTTTCGACTGACAGGCCGGCGAGGAACGGGGCCGGCATGATGCCCGGGTAGGTGGCCTGCCAGGATGCGACGTGGATGGCGGCGATGGCCGGGGCATCGGCGGGCGTGGCAGGGCGGATGTCGATGTTCATCGTGTTCGGTGTCATGTGTATTCCGCCTGATCGGTTGCCGTGTGCCGCGCCGTCGCGCGCCGGATTCATTCCGCCGGATCCAGACTGCCTTCTATCGCAAAGCGGTAGTTGATATCCACCTGCGACGCATCGCCCGGCACGTCGGTTCTCTTCAGCACGAATTCGAACGCAGGCTCGAACCAGCCGTCGCGCGACACTTCTCCACCGAGGATATCGACCTCATACCAGCCGTTGTCGATTTCGATCACGGGCCGGCCCGGTTCGCGGTAACGCGCGAGCAGCGCATTGACCGTTGCGTCGTTGAAGCGTTCGAGAATCCGCCACGTGTAGAGCATGACTGAACGATGTTCGACGCGCAGCACGTACCCGCCGCGCCGATGCTGCAGGCGGCTTCCTGCTTTCAGCAATTCGGGTGTCGCGTCGTCCAGCGTGAAGATGACCGTGTATGAATGGTTCTCGATGCCGGCCAGCGGAACGACGACGCCTTCCAGCACGGCGCGGTCGCCGCTGTCGCTCGTGGTGAACGCAGATGCGACGTCGTCCGGTAGCGCGTGCTGTTCCTTGAAGTGCTTCAGCAACAGGAGATCGCCGACGAGAAAATAATCGACCAGATCGTTGAGGACTTCAGAGAATTCATGTCGCATCGCCACTCCATTCACAGTGCCGAAGCGGAAAGTTCGCAAGGGCATGAAGCGCCGCGTCGCGAAACGTTTCGCGGCGCGGCACGCGCGACGCCCTTACTCGCCGAGCTTCGACGTCACGCAGCCCGTGCTCGAGCATTCGCGCTCACGCTCGCGCAGGAACGACAGGCGCGACTGCGTCATGTCGGTCGCGCACTGGAGATCCACGAGGTAGCCGTTGTTGCGCGTCTCGCTGCACTGGGCGTCGCGTTGCTTCAGCCACGCGAGCTGGCCGGCCTTCAGCGTCGCCTGCTGGTCGCTGCTCAGTTGCTTGCGCAGGCGGCCGTACTCGTCGTTGAGGTCACGGTCCGTTTGTGAGAACTGCGTGCTGCTGCAGTACACCTGGTCGAACGCGCTGTGCGGCTTTGCGCAGCCGGCGGCGTGTGCGGCGAACGGAACGGCGAGCGCGAGCAGCGCACAGGATGCGAGCAGATTCTTCATTTTCATGGTGAGGCTCCTGACTGGGTGAAAACCGTTGAGCCCGACGGGCGTTATCGTTGTTTATTTCGGCACGGTACACGCGTCGATGCCGCCGGCGATCGCGGTGGACAGCTTCTGGATCGTCTCGCGTCGTGCAAGCCGCGCTTCCTCGTCCGGATTGACGATCACGCCGGCTTCGACGAGCACCGCCGGAATCGGCGCGGTGCGCAGCACGACGAGATCGTCGAAGCGGTGGATGCCGAGCTGCGGATCGATCAGCGGGCGATTCTCGCCGCGGATCGGCTGCGCGTGATACAGCGACGGCCGCTCGCCGGCTGCCACCAGCCGCTCGGCGATCGCCTTCGCGCAACGCAGGCTTTCCGCATAGTGCGGATTGCGTTCCGACACGAACACCGAGAAGCCGCGGAATTCGCGCTGCCGGCCCGCGTCGATGAACTGCTGCTGCATCGAGTCGTGATGGATCGACACGAACAGGTTCGCGTCGGGCGCCTGCGTCGAGCGCTGCTCGAGCGCGATCTCGCGGCCGTCGGCCGACGTGCGCAGCACGCGGTCGCCATGCGCGGCGAGTTTCTCGGCGACCGCCGCGGACAGGTCGAGGTTGTACAGGTATTCGACGCGGCCGCTCGCACCGGTGGAGCCCGGGCGCGCCGGCGTATGGCCGGTGTCGACGACGATGTAGCGCCCGGAGGCGAGTGCGGAGTCGGCCGCATGCAGCGCCAGCGGCGCGCCGAGCAGCGGGGCGCAGGCGAGCACGCGCGCGGCGGTGCGCACGAACGGGCGAAGGCGTCGGATGGTTCGGTTCGTCATTGTTGTTGTCGAGGAGGGCATACGGCGCGTCGGACGGCGCGGCACCGTCGGCCTGCTCAATGCAGTCGGAATGTCGGGCGATTATAGCGGCTGGCGGCGGCGCCGCAATGACGGATGACGGCCGTCAGGCCAGCACGCGCCGGGCGGCGAGCACGCCCCAGTACGACGCTTCCTCGAACAGCGACAGCCCGGACAGATCGGCATGCGCGAACACGACGGGGCCGTCGGCATCGCGCAGCGCGAGCAGCCCCGGCCGGCTCAGGAAGCCGACGTCGGGCGTCGCCATCGCGTGACCACGCACGGTGATCTCGAGCGCCGTCGCATGTTTCCACAGTTCGCGCCCGTAGACGGCCTGCAGGTCGGTCGCCGCCTGTTCGCGCAACGCGTCGGGTCGGGCCTGCGCGAGCCAGCGGCGCGTGTCGTCGGGCGCTTGCGCGCTCAACGCCTGGTACGCGGAGAACACCGAGCGGGTCGGCGGCGACAGGCGGATCAGCTGGTGCGTCGACACGACGTAGCCGAGCCCCGCGCCGTCGTAGACGACGTTGTCCCACGCGAGCGGCACGCCCGCTTCCTCGGCCGGCATGCCGTCGATCAGGAAGTTGGACACGAGCCACGGCGCACGCGGCGGCAAGTCGCGCGCGGGATCGAAGCCGTATGCGGCAAGCTGCGGAAACACGCGCGTCGCGACGAACAGCGGCATCGCGCAGACGACGCGCCGCGCCTTCAGCGTGAACGTCGACAGCGCGCCGTCGTTGCCGATGCGCGCGCACAGCACGTCGACGCCGCCCGTGCGTTCGGTCGCACGCACCGCGAAGCCGTCGCGCGACCATGCGGTCGAGCCGGTACGCGCGGTGATCGAATCGGCGAGCTTCGTCACCATCGTGTGCAGCCCGTCGGGCCAGGTCAGCACTGCGCCATCGCTCGCATCGCCCGCGTGGCCGCCGCGCGACGAGAAATAGTGCAGGCCGGCCCATGCCGAAACATGCTCGTAGCCTGCGCCATAGTCGTCGCGGCAGCAGTAATTCAGGTACCAGTGCAGCGCCTTCGCGGTGTAGCCCTCGTCGAGCAGCCACTGGCGGAACGAGCGCCGGTCCAGCGCGCGCCAGCGCGGGTCGCGCGACGATTCCGCGATCGGGATGCAGAACACCTTGCGGCTATCGGCGCCGCGTGCGGTGCGCAGCCCGTCCGTGTACGCGAAGAAGCGTGCCTGCTGCGCGAGTTCGTCGGCGCCGACGCCGGCCGTCGGTACGATGCCGTCCTGCCACTGCCCGGCGATGAAAAGCCGTTCGTCGGGTGCATGGACGAGCACGCGCTCGTCGTACACCGGGCGCGCGGAAAACGGCGACGCTTCGATTACGCCGAGATCGGCGAGCATGTCGCGCAGGTGCGTGGATTCGAGCGACGGCAGCGGCAGGTAGTGCGCGCCTTTCGGGTAACCGAGATCGCCGAAGCGTCCGCCGGCCGCGTTGCCGCCGAATTCGGGGCCGGCGAGCACCGTGAAGCGCTGGTGCCCCGCGCGCGCGAGCTGCCATGCACACGACAGCCCGGCCGCGCCCGCGCCGAGGATCGCGACATCGGTCTCGATCGTGCCGGACGGCGGCGGCAGCGTTGCATGGTCGCGCAGCGCGTGGCCTTCGCGCATGCCGGGGTAGCCGACCTGCGGCGTCGTCTCGATCCAGCCGGTGCGTCCGCAGGCGGCGAGCGACGCAGCCGCCGACGCGACGAGGAACGTGCGGCGGTCCATCAGCGCAGCACGTGTTTCCAGTCGTCGTCGAAACGGCGCACGAGCGGCTGGTCGTTGAGTTCGTTCGGCGACATCGGCAGCGCCGGCATGTCGGCCGGGAAGTGGAACATCTCGGCGGCCGTCTGCGCGTCGAGCCAGCGCATGGGCACGGAGTAGTGCGTCGGCACCGTGAAGTCGCGGCGCTTGCCGGCGATCACGAAGCCCCAGTCGCCGAACGACGGCACGTAACAGTGGTACGGCCACGTGTTGAGGCCGGCTTCGTGCAGCGTCGCGATGATGGTCCAGTACGCGTGCGGCGCGAAATACGGCGAGGTCGACTGGATCACCGCGTAGCCGTTCTCCGACAGGTGGCGCGCAAGCAGCCGGAACACGGGCACCGAATACAGCCGGCCGAGCCCGAAGTTGGTCGGGTCGGGGAAGTCGACGACGATCGCGTCGTACACGTCGGCATTCGATTCGAGCCAGCGCACCGCGTCGTCGTTGATCACGTGCACGCGCGGATCCTTCAGCGAACCCTGGTTCAGCTTGATGAGCGGGGCGGACGTGGAGAACAGCTTCGTCATCGCGGGATCGAGATCGACGAGCGTGATCTGATCGAGATTGCGGTGCTTCAGCAGCTCGCGCACCGCGAGGCCGTCACCGCCGCCGAGCACGAGCACGCGTTTCGCCCATGGCAGCGCCTCGATCGTCGGGTGGATCAGCGCCTCGTGATAGCGATGCTCGTCGCGCGACGAGAACTGCAGGTTGCCGTTCAGGTACAGCCGCATGTCGTCGTGCCACTGCGTGAGCACGATACGCTGGTACGGCGTCGTTTCCGAATAGATCGTCTCGTCGCCGTACACGCCGTGTTCGGCCCAGTGCGTGATGCGGTCCGACAGCGCGAAGCCGGCGACCAGCAGCCCGATCACGAGCGACGCGCGCATCAGCTTGCCGCGTACGTTGCGGATCTCGTCACGGAACAGGTGCGTCGTCCACAGCGCGACGAACGCATTCAGGAGCCCGAACAGGAAGCTGGTGCGCAGCAGGCCGAGACGCGGCGCGAGTACCAGCGGGAAGATCAGCGACACGGCGAGCGAGCCGAGATAGTCGAAGGTGAGCACTTCGCTGACGGTATGGCGGAATGCCTGGCGTCGCTGCTGGAAAGCGCGCATCACGAGCGGGATCTCCATCCCGATCAGCAGGCCGAGTGCCAGCACGAGCGCATACAGCGCCGCGCGGAACGGTGCGGCGAGCCACGCGAACACCACGAACAGCAGCGCGGCCGACACGCCGCCGAGCAGGCCGACGAGCAGCTCGATGTCGACGAAGCGGTCGAGTACGTCGTCGTCCTCGACGAACTTCGCGAGCCACGAGCCGATCCCCATCGCAAACAGGTAGCAGCCGATCACCGACGAGAACTGCAGGATCGAATCGCCGAGCAGGTAGCTGGACAGCGCGCTGCTGATCAGTTCGTAGCCGAGCCCGCACGATGCGAGCACGAGAATCGACAGGACGAGCGCGCGCCTATGCAGCATGGGGCGTCCGTTGTGCGGTGGTCGGCAATGTGGATATACTGGCGCGGAATTTTGTCCGCCGGCCCTGCATGGGCCGGCCGGCGACGGGGCGGCGAACCGAGCACAAAATCCGAGGGAAAGAATGAATAGTGCCTATCTCTATGCGGTTCATTTACTGTCGGCGTTCGTGCTGCTTCTTGTGTTCGCGGCAGTGTACCTGAAGGTCACCCCGTTCGACGAACTGGCGCTGATCCGCGACGGCAACGCCGCCGCGACGCTGTCGTTCGGCGGCGCGCTGATCGGCTTCTGCCTGACGCTCGCGTCCAGCATCGCGCACAATTCCACGCTCGGCGAAGTCGTGATCTGGGCCGTCGGCGCGATGGTCGTGCAACTGATCACCTATGCGGCGCTCACACGCCTGATGCCCGGCATGAATCATGCAATCGAGGATCGCAACGTCGCGATGGGCGGCCTGATGGGCACCGCGTCGCTCGTCGTCGGCATCATCAATGCCGCCTGCCTGACCTGACGCGCCACGCGTTTCGAGGAGACCGACATGAGTCTGGGTTCATTCATCCGCAAGCAGTTCATCGACGTCCTGCAATGGACGGAAGACACGGACGGCGTGCTGGCCTGGCGCTATCCGATGGAAGACCAGGAAATCCAGTACGGCGGCAAGCTGACCGTGCGCGAGACGCAGGTCGCGATCTTCGTGAACGAAGGCAAGGTCGCCGATGTGTTCCAGCCGGGGCTGTACACGCTGGAAACGAACACGCTCCCGGTGCTCACGTACCTGAAGAACTGGGACAAACTCTTTCAGTCGCCTTTCAAGTCGGACGTCTATTTCTTCAGCACGCGGCTGCAGCTCGGCCGGCGCTGGGGCACCGCGCAGCCGGTGACGATCCGCGATCGCGAATTCGGCTTCGTGCAGGTGCGCGCGTTCGGCATCTACTCGTACCGGATCGTCGATGCGGGCGCGTTCCATCGCGAAGTCAGCGGCACGCGCGCGCAGTACGCGGTCGACGATCTCGAACAGCAACTGCGCAACCTGGTCGTCACCGCGATGAGCACGACGTTCGGCTCGGCGGACGTGCCGTTCGTCGACATGGCCGCGAACCAGTCGCTGCTGTCGCAGCGCGTCGCCGAGGCGCTGGTGCCGGTGTTCACGCGCTACGGCCTCGCGCTCGACGCGTTCGCGGTTGAAAGCGTGTCGCTGCCGGCCGAACTGCAGAAGGCGCTCGACCTGCGGATCGGCGCAGGCATGGCCGGCGATCTTGCACGCGCCACGCAATACCAGACCGCGCAGGCGATTCCGCTCGCCGCGCAGAATCCGGGCGGCATTGCCGGGATCGGCGCAGGGCTCGCTGCCGGTGCGGCGATCGGGCAGGCGATGGCCGGCCAGATGGCAGGTGCCGCGCAACCGGCGCCGGCCGCACCGCCCGCGCCCGCCGCAGCGCCGGTGGCTGCCGCACCGGCGGAAGGCACTGACTACGTGCAGCGGCTCGAACAGTTGAAGGCGCTGTTCGACAAGGGCCTCGTGACGGAAGACGAATATTCGCGCGCGAAGGCCGAGATCCTCGCGAAGCTCACCCGGTAAGCGTCGCGCATGTTCAGTACCTCGTGCCCCCAGTGCGGCGCGCCGGTCGAGTTTCGCTCGGCGGCGGCGGTGATGGCCGTCTGCGCGTTCTGCCGCAGCACGCTGCTCAAGCGCGGCACCGACGTCGAACGCATCGGCGAACTGGCGACGGTGCTCGACGATGCATCGCCGATCCAGATCGGCACGGCCGGTCGCTACGGCAAGCGTACGTTCACGGTGCTCGGGCGCATCCAGATGACCTACGACGCCGGCGCGTGGAGCGAGTGGTACGTCGTGTTCGACGACGGCACGTTCGGCTGGCTGTCGGATGCGTCGGGCCAGTATGCGATCACGGTGCGCGAGCCCGACGATGCGTCCGGCGGCGCGTGGCCTGCGTTCGGCACGCTGGAACCGGGCATGCGGATCGACCATGGCGGCCGCGCGTTTCTCGTGTCGGACGTGCGCACCGCGCGCTGCACGGGCGGCGACGGCGAACTCCCGTTCCGCGTCGATGCCGGCTGGGAGGCGCGCGTCGTCGACCTGCGCACCGGCAACGCGTTCGCGACCTACGACTATTCCGACGCCGATTCGAACGGCGGGAGTCCGGCCGTCTACACGGGCGAAGCCCTCGAATTCGATGCGCTCGCCTTCACCGGGCTGCGCGATACCGACCACGATACGCGCGAGAAGCGCGGCGCGGAAATGGTGCCGTTCGCGTGCCCGAGCTGCGGCGCGCCGCTGTCGTATGCGCCGAACGTGGCCGACTACGTGGTGTGCGGCAGTTGCCATGCGGGCGTGCAGTGCACGGCCGAGCAGCAGACCGTGTTCGCGGCGCAGCGCAAGCTCGAAGCGGTGAAGGGGGCGCTGGAACTCGGCGCGGTCGGCACGTTCGACGGCGTGAAGTACACGGTGATCGGGATGATGCGTTGCCGCGTGCCGGACGACGAGGAGACGTGGGACGAATACCTGCTGCTGAACCCGACGCGCGGGTTCCTGTGGCTCGTGCAGAGCGAAGGGCGCTGGGAACGCGTGCAGGTGCTCGACCAGTGGCCGACGATCGGCAGCGATGCCGACGTGACCGACGGCGACAAGACCTACCGCCTGCGCGAGGAATACGAGTCGGAGGTCGTCTACGTGGTCGGTGCGTTCAACTGGCGCGTGCGGGTCGGCGATCGCACGTCGATCATCGACTACGGCTGGCAGAAGGACAAGCTGACGCGCGAGCGCAGCGACGCGGAGATCGTCTGGTCGCGTGCGCGGCCGCTGTCGGGCAGCACGCTTGCCGAACGCTTCGGCACGCCGGCGCTCGCGACGGCCGCGGCTGCGGCGGCAACCGGCGCCACCGCGTCGACGGGCCTGTTCGGGCGGAAGGGCCCGCATAGTTTCGCGCCGCTGCCGCTCGTGTTCAGCGCGCTGCTCGTGATCCTGAACATGGGCGCGCTGTTCTCGTTCAGCGGCCGTTCCGTCTACGTGCTGGTCGGCCTGCTGGTGCTGTGGCTGCCTGAGTGGCTGTGGAAGACCTTTGCATCGGACGGGGGCAACGCGTGATCCGGTACATCCTCTACGGCATCTACGGCCTGATCGTCGTCACGCTGTTCAGCTGCGCATCGATCGGCGGCAGCGGCTCGGGCGGCAGTGGCTGGGGCAGTTCGTCGGCGCGCAGCGGGTACTCGTCGTACGGGTCGCACAAATGACCGCGCGCGACGGGATCGCGCCACCGCGCGCGACGTTCGGCTCGCACGTGCTGGCCGACCTGGCCGGCATCGACGCGGCGCTGCTGCGTGACGCCGCCCGGCTCGAGTCGATTCTCACCGAAGCGGCGCACCAGGCGGGCGCGCGCGTGATCGGCGCGCATTTCCATCATTTCGGCGGTGAGCATGGTGTGACGGGCGTCGTGCTGCTCGCCGAATCGCACATCACGATCCACACGTGGCCCGAGCACTGCTTCGCGGCCGTCGACGCGTTCATGTGCGGCGCGGCGCGTGCGGCCGATGCGGTCGATGCGATCGCCGCTGCGCTCGGCACGCAGGCGCAAGTCCGGCAGCAGGTTGCGCGCGGCCGTGCGTCGACGTGAGCGGGCGATTCACTTCCTTTATCGATATGCGTAACAGAATTCGATTTGCTGCGTGGCTTGGCTGGGTGCTGCTCGCCGGCAATGCCACCGCCGCGGACGTGCCGCCGAAGCCGCCCGGGCCGGTCGTGATGGTGCACTTCGATTACGACGAGAAGGACAAGGCGCGCCTTCATGCGCTGGAGCAACGGCTGGATCGTGCGGTGAAGCAGGCCGGGGCCGGCGAGCTGGGCGAGACCGAACTGCATCGCGATGGTAACGACGGCTATCTGTACTTCTATGGTGCGAGCGCGGATCGGCTGTACACGATCGCACGCCCGATCCTGAAATCGTCAGGATGGCTGACCGGTACGGAAGTCACGTTGCGCCGAGACGCCGGGGCGGAAACGTTCCCGTTGCGCGGGGACGGCGCGCGTTAGCGCGGATGCGGTTCGAACGGCGCGGCTGGAGGAGCGAGCGTTGCGGATCGGGCCATGCAGTGCGCTGTTACGCTTGCGGATGGCGGCGACAGGCTGCCGAGGGGTCGTTGCGATGACGCATCACACGTCACGACGTTCCCGCTAGCGCTCGAACCGGAACGACGACACGCTGTGCATCGTCGCATCGTCGGTGCCGACGATACCCTGCGTATTCGCGACGACCGCGCGCTTGCCGTTGCTCAGCACGGCCCAGTAGCAGTCGCCGCCGGCCGCGTGGAAGCCGGTTTCCGGATCGCTGATGCCGCACGTGATCGTCGCGCGCATACCGCGCCAGCCGACGCCGGAGAAGCGTTCGACCGCCTGCGGCGCGCCGCGACCGTACGTCGACATCCATTTGCCGTCGTCCTGCCGCTCGAATCCGGCTTCCTTTTCCGCAACGGGTTCGAGCGCGCCGTCGACGATCTCGAATGCGATGAAATAGCTGCTGTTCGTCATGTTGCGGCCGACGATCGCGACGCAGCGGTTGCCGCCGATTTCAGGGCACGGCTTCTTGATCTGGCGGTTCCCGAGGTACTCGAACGAGATGCCGAGCGCCGGGTCTCGATAGGTTTTCCAGCCCGCGTGTTTCACCTGCTTCAGCGCTGCCGTACGGTCGCGGTAAGCGGTGGCGATGCAGGCTGCATCGGCGCACGCATCGCGTTGCGCGAGCCATGCACGTTGCGACCGGACGACGGCCTGCTGGTCGGCTGCGATGTCGATCGCGCCGTAGTAGGCGCTTGCCAATGTGCTGTCGGCCGATACGAGTGCCTTGTCGCTGCAGATCAGGCGGTCGGTGCGCGTCTTCGCGCGCGAGCAGTCGATGCTGTCGGCATGGGCCGATAAAGAGAGGCCGATGGCGGCCAGCGTGAGACCCAGGCGAATAGCGAACACGGAGAGCTCCTCATCGGGTTCGAGCGGCGGCTGTCACGCCGCCGTCATGTGACGCGGCGGCGCACGCGGTTCACGTAGCCTTGAACCCGTACGCCGTGCAACAAGATACGGCGAGGTGAAATCAGCGATTGATCTGATCCGCCGAGATCAGCTCGGCCACCAGCACCTGCGCCGGCCCCTGCAGGTAATACTCGTGCTCGAGCGGTTCGCGCAGCTTCATGAACGTTTCCGCGCCGATCTGCATCGTTTCGCCCGCGTGCATGCGCGCGCCGCTTTCCAGCAGGTAGTGCATCACGTTGTTGAAGATGCCCGAATAGCGTTCGCCTTCGTGATGACCTTCCGCGAGCGCGGCAAAATCGGGCAGGCCGAACACGTCGGCGCCATAGGTGCGCATCCACACGCCGTCGACGCCTTCGACTTCGTATTTCACGAAGCCGCAGAAGAACAGGTTCAACGGGATGTCCCGCAGCACTTCGAGGCTTTCCTCGCCGAGTTCCTTCGCGTTGAAGACGCCGGCCGGCAGCGACGTGTGCGCGTGCTCGTTCAGCACCGCGAGGCCGTTCTGTTCGGCAAGCGCGCCGGCGACGGCCGCCAGCGCGACGTACTGGTCGAGCGGATTGGCTTCGTGTCCGGCGTAGTAGAGGATCACGTGGCTGCGGCTCGCGCGTACCTGCTGTTTCAGGTCCTGCCCGTAGTGGGCCGGTGCGACACACGTTTCCAGTGCCTCGGACGGATAGGGCGCGTCGAAGCCGACGAGCCGGACGACGTGGTTGCCCCAGCCGGCGAGCCCGAATACCTGCTCCAGTGTCGGCTCGGTCTCGACGCGCGCCTGCTTCATGCTCGGGTGGTACGCGCGCAGCGCTGCCGTCAGCGCGGCGATATCGACCTGCAGCGGGCCGTCGAAGACGACCGTCACGCTCAGCGGGTTCTCGACGTCGGGTGCCGCGACCAGCGCGACGGGGTTGCCGGGTTCTTCCTTGCGGCCAAAGAATCGGGATATCAGGCTCATTGGAGTAGGTTCGTGTCGAAGCCGTTGCGGGGAGAAGTGCCCCGTTCTCTCGGCCGGGGCGCGCCGTCGGGGTGACGGCCGCCCGTAGTTTCCCCGGGTTCGGCGAATCTGGCAAATGCGTGGCGCATGCCGGGACGGCGCGGCGATGGCGTGTTCGAACGCATTCGGGAGGAGGTGGCGCGGACGCGCCGGGCCGTGCGGCCCGCGTCACCACTCAGTGCGGCAGCGCTTCGGCTTCGGCCCAGCGCTTGAACGAATCGAGACGCCGGCGCGTCTGCACCAGGTAGAACGCGCCGATCAGCGGTTCGAGCAGCCAGCGCAGCCAGGCCGGCTGGGCGCGGAAGTGGTACGTGAATTTCACTTCGGTCGTGCCGGGTGTGTGCTCGGTGAAGTTCCAGCTGCCGCTGAAGCGTTCGAGCACTTTCGGCCCGTCGACCATTTCGACGGCAGCCACCTGCGGCGGACGGTACGAGATGTAGCGCGACACCATCGTCGCGCCCGACTGGCTGCGGCAGAACGCATCGACGCCGACGTCGGCCGTCATGCCGTCGAGCAGGTAGGCGTCGGTGAGGAAGCTGTCCCACACGAGCCGCCGCGCATAATCCTGCGACCACGTGAAGAGGCGTCTGCGATCGACGCCGACGGTGCGGCTGACTGAGATCCTCATGATGGCGGGCGCCCTGGCGCGGAGTGGGATGAAATCGAGTGTACCGCGCCAATAACCGGTGTTTCGTCAGACTTCGTCAAGTCGAGCGTGTGCTCGAATGGGCTGGATTGACGCACCTCGGGATTTCCCCTAGGATTCGTTTCAACCCTTCGGGAAAGACCCGAAGCGTTTCAATCTCTTGAGGGAGCCTCATGAGTACGCAACAGAACCGGCGCTTCGACGCGCTCGTTTTCATTGGTCGTTTCCAGCCTCCGCATCGTGGTCACCTGAACGTGCTGAAGTCGGCACTGAGCCGGGCCGAGCGCGTGTGCGTGCTGATCGGATCGACCGACAAGCCCCGCACCATCAAGGATCCGTTCTCGTTCGACGAGCGCCGCCAGATGCTGGCTTCGCTGCTCGACGCGTCCGAGCGCGACCGCGTCACCATCGCGCCGTTGCAGGATTCGACCTACAACGACGGCGACTGGGTGCGCTGGGTGCAGGACGCCGTCGCGTCCGCACTCGGCGACATCGCGCAGCGCAAGGTCGGGCTGATCGGCCACGAGAAGGACGCCACCTCGTATTACCTGCGGATGTTCCCGCAATGGGAGCTCGTCGACGTCGACGCGACGGAAGACATTTCCGCCACCGAGATCCGCGACCAGTATTTCGCCGAACGCACCAACAGCTTCGTGCAGTGGGCCGTGCCGGAACCCGTGTTCGGCTGGCTCGAGCGTTTCCGCACGCAGCCGGAATTCGCGCAGCTGAAGTCGGAAGCCGAATTCATCGCCGGGTATCGCAAGGCGTGGGCGGCCGCCCCGTATCCCGTCACGTTCGTGACGGTCGACGCGGTGGTCGTGCACTCGGGCCATATCCTGCTCGTGCGCCGCCGCAGCGAGCCGGGCCGCGGCCTGTGGGCGCTGCCGGGCGGGTTCGTGAACCAGGACGAGCGGCTCGACGCGGCCTGTATCCGCGAGCTGCGCGAGGAGACCGGCCTGAAGCTGCCGGAGCCCGTGCTGCGCGGCTCGATCAAGGATCGCCAGGTGTTCGATCACCCGACGCGCTCGCTGCGCGGCCGCACGATCACGCATGCGTGCCTGTTCAACTTCCCGACCGGCGAGCTGCCGCGCGTGAAGGGCAGCGACGACGCCGACAAGGCGCGCTGGGTGCCGCTCAACGAATTCGCGCAGATGCGCAGCGTGATGTTCGAGGATCACTTCGACATCGCGTATCACTTCCTGGGGAAGCTGTGATCCGCTGATTCCCCGCATTCCGTCCGCCGCGACAGACGCGGCGGCACTTCAACGGCCTAGAGGAGCTCTAGCCATGCAAAACGATCTCGGCGGCTTTGCCGCGGTTCTCGCCAATCCGATCCTCAACACGGATTCGTACAAGGCTTCCCACTTCCTGCAATATCCGCCCGACGCATCGGCGATGTTCTCGTACGTCGAATCGCGCGGCGGCCGTTACGACCGCACAGTGTTCTTCGGCCTGCAGATGCTGCTGAAGGAATATCTGTGCAAGCCGATCACGCACGCGATGATCGACGAGGCGCGCGATTTCTTCACGGTGCATGGCGAGCCGTTCAACGAGGCAGGCTGGCGCTATATCGTCGAACGCTACGACGGCTACCTGCCGGTAAGGATCCGCGCGGTGCCCGAGGGCTCGGTCGTGCCGGTGCACAATGTGTTGATGACGGTCGAATGCGACGACCCGCAGGTATTCTGGCTCGCGTCGTATCTCGAGACGATGCTGCTGCGCGTGTGGTATCCGGTGACGGTCGCGACGCGCAGCTGGCACCTGCGGCAGACGATTCGCCGCTTCCTGGAAAAGACCGACGACGATCTCGGGCAACTGCCGTTCAAGCTGCACGACTTCGGCGCGCGCGGCGTGTCGAGCGCGGAGTCGGCCGCGATCGGCGGTGCCGCGCACCTCGTCAACTTCATGGGTTCGGATACGGTGCTCGGCGTGCTGGCCGCGAACCGCTTCTATCGGGAGCCGATGGCCGCGTATTCGGTGCCGGCGGCCGAGCACAGCACGATCACGTCGTGGGGCCGCGAACACGAAGCCGACGCGTACCGGAACATGATTCGCCGCTTCGGGCTGCCCGGTGCGATCGTGTCGGTCGTATCGGACTCCTATGATCTGTTCGCCGCGCTCGATCTGTGGGGCGGCGAGCTTCGTCAGGCCGTGCTCGATTCCGGCGCGACGCTGGTCGTGCGGCCCGATTCGGGCGACCCGGTGGCGATCGTGCTGCAGACCGTGCGCGCGCTCGACGCATCGTTCGGCTCGACCGTGAACGGCAAGGGGCGGCGCGTGCTGAATCGTGTACGCGTGATCCAGGGCGATGGCGTCGACGAACTGTCGATCGAAGCGATTCTGTCCGCGCTCGACGACGCGGGCTATGCGGCCGGCAACGTCGTGTTCGGCATGGGCGGCGGGCTGCTGCAACAGGTGAACCGCGATACGCAGCGCTTCGCGATGAAGTGCTCGGCGATCCGGCGTGGCGACGTGTGGCACGACGTGTGCAAGGATCCGGTCACCGATCAGGGCAAGCGCTCCAAGAAGGGGCGGCTCACGCTGCTGCGCAGTTTCCGCACCGGTGAGTATCGGACGACGACGCTGCCCGCCGCGTGGGACGACCGAATGCTGGAAGGCGAGTGGGAGGACGCGCTGGAAACGGTGTTCGATACGGGGCGCCTGCTCGTCGATACTTCGTTTGCCGAAGTGCGGGCGAGGGCGCACGCGGAGGAGGTGTGAAGCAGGCGGCGGTGTATCGCGCCGCCTCGTGCCCGCTCAGGCGGCGCGCGTGACGAGCGTGCGCAGCACGGCGTCTGCGTCGAGGTGTCCCTTCAGGACGTCCGCAGGCGCCGACGCGAAGTCGATCCAGCCTTCATTGAAGCCGTCGAGCATGCGCATGCGCGGTTCGGGGTAGCGCATCCGCTGCGCATCGAACAGGCCGGCCCACGTGTCACGCGGGACGGCCTCGGCTTGTACGGGGCGCCCGAGCACGCGGGCGAACGCGGCGGCCAGGTCGTTCGGGCTGACGCGCCGCGGTCCTTCGAGTTCGACGATGCGCGTGCGGGACCATTCGTCCTGCAGCAGGGCCGCCGCCGTGCGGCCGACGTCTTCGGTGGCAACCATCGGCACCGGGCGGTCGAGCGGCTGCAGAAAGCTGTGGATCACGCCCGCGTCGCGGGCGGTCGCGACGTCCCATGCGGCGTTTTCGAGGAACCACGCGGGGCGCAGGAACGCGACGGGCATCGGCAGGTCGCCGAACGCCTGCTCGATCATCGTCAACTGCGTCAACAGGTTGACCTGCGTCGCCTGCGCGCCGATCGTCGACAGGCAGACCACCTTGCGCGGCCGAGCGGCGCGCAACGCCGCGCCCACGGCGTCGATGACCGCGCGCGTTTCGGGGAATCCGGGTGACGGATCGAAGCAGGGCGGCAGCAGCACGAATACGTCGGCCGTGTTCGAGAAGGCCGTCGTCAGCGCGGCGGTGTCGGTCATGTCGGCGAGTGCGACGTCGCAGCCGCGCGCGGCCCACGGCGCGGCGCGATTGGCGTCGCGCGCGACGGCCCGTACGGGCTGGCCTGCGGTGAGCAATGTCCGGGCGAGCGCGCCGCCGACTTGTCCGGTGATGCCGGTAATGGCGTACATGATTCGAAATCCTCATCGAGAAGGGGAGAAGCGGCATGCCGGAACGACCGGGCTTGCCGTCGCGATGCATCGGGTTGCATGATAGGGAGCGGCGATTCCTGATGGAATCGAATCCATGTCATTTGATTGGTGATCTTTTGTCATGAGTGAAATCATGAGCATCGATGGGCGGATCCTGGCGAACGTGGGCGTGCTCGCCGCGATCGTCGAAAGCGGCAGCTTCGCGCGCGCGGCCGACGCGCTCGGCCTGTCACCGTCCGGTGTCAGCCGGGCCGTGGGCCGGCTGGAGGCGCGCGTCGGTGTGCGGCTGCTCGATCGCACGACGCGCTCGGTCACGCTGACGGACGAGGGGCGTCGCCTGTACGAGGACATCGGCCCGCTGCTCGCCGGCATCGGCGACGCGGTCACGCTGGCCGCCGGTTCGGCGGCGGCCGTGCGCGGCAGGCTGCGTGTGAATGTCGACGCGTATTTTTCGCGGCGGGTGCTGGCGCCGCATCTCCCCGCGTTCCTGGCGCGCCATCCCGATCTGTCGCTTGAACTGGCGGCGCGCGAGCAACTCGGCGATCTGGTTGCAGAAGGATTCGACGTCGCGGTGCGGTTCGGCGAGCCGCCTTCGTCGTCGCTGGTGGCGCGCAAGCTGCTGGAGACGCGAGCGGTGACGGTCGCCGCACCTGCGTACGTGAAACGACACGGACGCCCGGAAGCGCCAGCCGACCTCGTCGGCCATGCGTGCATCCAGATGCGCAACACGCTGACCGGCCAGCCGCTCGAATGGGTCTATCAGCTCGGCCGCAAGCGCGTGCCCGTGAAGACGACGGGCAGGCTGCTCGTCAACGACGCCGGCACGATGCTCGGCGCATGTCTGGCCGGCGTCGGCATTGCACGCTTCAAGGCGAGCGGGGTGGCGGGGCTGATCGAACAGGGTCGGCTCGTCGAGCTGCTTGCGGCTTGGCGCGGCGAGGCGTTCCCGCTGTTCGCGTACTACCCGTCGCGCCACTTGCCGCCCGCGAAGGTGCGGGCGTTCGTCGATTTCGTCGCGGAAATCGTGGCGGCCGGCAGCTAGCGCGCGCCCGCCGTCACGATTCGCGGGCGAGCATGCGTCCGGTCGTGTCCGCCGCCCGCACCGCGTCCATCGCCCGCGCCAGCGCATCGAACACCGCCGGCCCCTTGCAGCGCGACACGTTGAAGCGCAGGTACGACGTTGCATTGTGCGACGCGCTGAACACGTTGCCGGGCGCGAGCACCACGTCGTGATCCAGCGCATGGCGCGCGACGCGCGCGGCGTCGAGCCCGTCGGGCAACGCCGCCCACACGAACAGGCCGCCGCGCGGCTCCGTCCAGATCCTGAGCCCGGCGCGCGTGACGCGCCGGAGCGTTTCGCTCATCGCGTCCGCGAGGCGCGCGCGCAGGCTGTCGACGTGGCGCCGGTACGTGCCGTCGACGAGCAGCCGGTGGACGACGTTCGCGCCGATCTGCGCATGGCCGAACGACGTCGCGAGCTTCAGGTCGACGAGCGCCTCGATCCATTCCGGGCGCGCGGCGACGTAACCGCAGCGGATCGCGGCCGACAGCGTCTTCGAGAAGCTGCCGATCGACACCACGCGCGACAGCCCGTCGAAGGCCGCGAGGCGCGGTGCGGGCGTGCTCTCGAAATCCGCGAAGATGTCGTCCTCGACGATCAGCAGGCCATGTTCGGCCGCGAGCGTCAGCAGCCGGTGCGCGACGGGCGCCGAGAGCGTTGCGCCGGTCGGGTTGTGCAGCGCGGAGTTGGTGATGTACAGGCGCGGCCGATGCTCGGCGAGCACCTGCTCGAAGCGCGCGAGATCGGGGCCGTTCGGCGTGTACGGGACGCTGACGATCCGCGCACGGTGCGCGCGCAGCAGCGCCTGGAAGTTGAAGTAGCACGGATCGTCGAGCACGACCGTGTCGCCCGGCTCCAGCAGCAACCGGCAGACGAGATCGAGCGCGTGCGAGCCGCCGTCGGTCAGCATGATCTGCGTGGGGGCGGCCTGGACGCCGTGCTGCGCGAGCCGCCACGCGAGCTGCTGGCGCATCGCGGGCAGGCCGAGCGGCGTCGCGTAGTCGGTCAGCGCGTCGGCTTCGTCGCGCGACGCGGCGCGCAGCGCGCGGCGCAGGCTCTCGTCCGGCAGCCACGACGGCGGCAGCCATCCGCAACCGGGCTTCACGGACGTCGGTGCCGCTTCGAGCGACTGGCGCGACAGCCAGAGCGGATCGAGTCCGCGATCGAGCTGCGGGCCGAGATCGGCGAGCGCGAGCGGCGGTGCATGCCCCGACACATAGAAACCCGAGCCGCGCCGCGCGACCAGCACGCCTTCGCTCGCGAGCCGCTCGTACGCATCGACGACGGTCGACTTCGACACGCCCAGCGCGTCCGCCATCATCCGGATCGACGGCACGCGCGCGCCGGGCACCAGCGCGCGGCTCGCGATGCGTGCGCGCAACGTATCCATCACGGTTTCCACGCGCGTGCGCGACGGGGTGGGGGGAACGGGAAGCGGGGCGGCCTGGCTCATGGCGAAGAATCAACTGTACGGCCGGTTGTCCAGTACAGTTTGTCCGAATTGTATTGGGCTGTAGCTTACGCGCTTTTCGCGGGCGGCGGATCATCGGTCATCCACTTTCCCCGTTCAGGATTTCCCGTGCAAAAGACGACCGACGGATGGCTCAGCGGCCTGCTGGGCGTGATCATCTTCAGTGGCTCGCTGCCCGCGACGCGTATCGCGGTGCAGGGGCTCGACCCGCTGTTCCTCACCTTTGCGCGCGCGACGATCGCCGGCGCGCTCGGCCTGCTGCTGCTCGCCGGGCTGAAGCAGCGGCGGCCGACGCGTGCCGAGGCCGTGTCGCTCGCGATCGTCGCGCTCGGGGTCGTGATCGGCTTTCCGTTGCTGACGGCACTTGCGCTGAAGCACGTCACATCGGCGCACGCGATCGTGTTCGTCGGGTTGCTGCCGCTCGCGACCGCACTGTTCGGCGTGTGGCGCGGCGGTGAACGGCCGCGGCTGCCGTTCTGGATCTTCTCGATCATCGGCAGCGGCGCGGTGGCCGCGTTTGCGCTGCGCAACGGCGGCCAGGCGTCGGTAGTCGGCGATGCGCTGATGCTGGCCGCGATCGTCGCATGCGGGCTCGGCTACGCGGAAGGCGCACGCCTGTCGCGCGAGCTCGGCGGCTGGCAGGTGATCTCGTGGGCGCTCGTGCTGTCGCTGCCGCTGATGCTGCCGCTCACGTGGCTTACCTGGCCTGCGTCGTTCGACGGCGTCGATGCCGCCGCGTTGTGGGGGCTCGCGTACGTGTCGCTGTTCAGCATGCTGATCGGCTTCGTGTTCTGGTATCGCGGGCTCGCGCTCGGCGGGATCGCGGGCGTCGGTCAGTTGCAGCTGCTGCAGCCGTTCTTCGGCCTGCTGCTGGCGGCCGGGCTCCTGCACGAGGCAGTGCCGTCGTCGATGGTCGCGGTGACGGTCGTCGTGGTCGGCTGCGTGGCGGGCGCGAAATACTTCTCGAAAATGGCGCCGGTGCGGCGCGTGGGCTGACGTGTGGGGCTGATCGGATGCACGGGCGCGACCTGTCGAAGGTGCGCCCGCTCACACTCGATCATCTGGTGCGCAGGCGTTACTCGAACGTTTCGAGCGCGAGCAATTCGCCGATCGTCTGCCGGCGGCGGATCAGCCGCGGTGCGCCGCGATCGACGAGCACTTCCGGCGCGAGCGGCCGGCTGTTGTAGTTCGACGACATCGACGCGCCGTATGCGCCTGCATCGTGCAGGAACAGCAGGTCGCCGATCTGCGGCTGTGCCAGCTTGCGGTGCGTGACCACGCCGCCCGCGTCCTGCGTGAACACGTCGCCCGATTCGCACAGCGGCCCGGCGATCGCGAGATCGACGAGCGGCCGTCCGGCGGGCAGCGCGCCATCGTGCGTGTGCACCGATACCGCGTGGTAGCTGCCGTACATCGACGGGCGCATCAGGTCGTTGAAGCCCGCGTCGATCAGCACGAAATCGTGCTTCGGCCGGCGGTTGACGGCCTGCACTTCGGTGACGAGCGTGCCGGCTTCGGCGACGAGGAAGCGGCCCGGCTCGATCTCGATGCGCACCGGGTGGCCGAGGTGACGCTCGATCCGCTTGCGCGCGGCGTCCCACTGGCTGAAATAGTGATCGACGTCGACGCGCGGCTCGCCGTCGCGATACGGGATCGACAGGCCGCCGCCGGCCGAGATCGCGTCGATGTCATGGCCGAGCGACGTGACGAGATCGACCATCGCATCGCATACCTGCGACAGGTGGCCGTAGTCGACGCCCGAGCCGATGTGCATGTGGATGCCGACGAGCTTCAGCCCGTACTGGCGCACGATCTCGATCGCGCGCGGCACGTCGTCGATCCAGATGCCGTGCTTGCTCTGCGGGCCGCCGGTGTTGGTCTTGTTGCTGTGGCCGTGGCCGAAACCGGGGTTGACGCGCAGCCACACGCGGTGGCCGGGCGCATGCTCGCCGATGCGCGCGAGCATGTCGAGCGAACCGGCATTCACCGTCACGCCGTGCTTCAGCACGGCCGCGAGCGTCGGGCGGTCGATCAGGTCGGCCGTGAACACGACGCCTTCCGGCTCGCCTGCCGGGCTGAAGCCGGCCGCGAGGCTGCGCTCGATCTCGCCGAGCGACACGGCATCGACGCACGCGCCTTCCTCGCGCATCAGCTTCAGGATATGGACGTTCGAGTTCGCCTTCTGCGCGTAGCGGATCACGTCGAACTGGCGCAGTTGGGCGATGCGGTCGCGGATGACGTCGGCGTCGTACACCCACAGCGGGGTGCCGTATTGCTGCGCGAGCGTCGCGAGCTGGCGGGAATCGAGGGACATGGCAGATGAATCGGGGCGAATGAATGGATAACGGCCATGATGCACCTGATCGTCTATCCAGTAAAATGCCTGTTTATCGACATTCGATTCATATTTGATATAGCAGATCATGCTCACGCACCGCCATATCGAGGTCTTTCGCGCTCTGATGGTCACCGGCAGCACGACGCGCGCGGCCGAGATGCTCTATACGTCGCAACCGACGATCAGCCGCGAGCTTGCGCGCATGGAGCAGGTCGTCGGCTTCGCGCTGTTCGAGCGTGCGCATGGCCGGCTGCGGCCGACGATGGCCGCGCTCACGCTGTTCGACGACGTGCGGCTCGCGTATGTGGGGCTTGAACGTGTCGCGGCAACCGCCGCGCGCCTGCGCGAGTTTCGTGACGGTCAACTGTCGGTGATCGCGTTGCCGGCGTTCTCGCACGCGATCCTGCCCGGTGCGTGCCGGCGTTTCAGCGAGCAGCACGCTGGCGTCAGCGTGTCGGTGGCGACGCAGGAATCGCCGGTGCTCGAAGAATGGCTGACCGCGCAGCGTTACGACCTCGGGTTGACCGAGCGCGACGTCGCGCCGGCCGGCACCGTGCTCACGCCGCTGCTCGAAGTCGACGAAGTGTGCGTGCTGCCCGACGGCCATCCGCTGCTCGCGCAGGACGCGATCGATCTGCCGGATCTCGCGGATCGCCCGTTCGTGAGCCTGTCGCTGAACGATCCGTACCGCATCCTGATCGACGAAGCGTTCGCGCAGCTCGGCGTGGCGCCGCGCTCGGTCGTCGAAACACCGTCGGCCGTGTCGGTGTGTGCGTTCGTGCGGCAGGGGCTCGGTGCGGCGATCGTCAATCCGCTGACCGCGCTCGATTTCGTCGGGCGCGACCTGCACGTGCGGCCGCTCACGCGATCGTTTCCGTACCGGGTCAGCGTGATCGTGCCCGAGCACCGGCCGAAGAGCCTGCTCGTCGATGCGTTTACCAATGCGTTGCGCGGCGAGGCGAAGGCGATTCGCCGCCGGTTGGCCACGCTCCTCGGCTGAAGCGGCCGTATGATCGTGTTTCGCCGCCATCGCCACCACTTTCCGGAATCCTTCATGACCGACGCTTCTGCTTCCCTCCAACCACCGATCCTCACCGGCAAACACGTCGAGCTGAGGCCGCTCGATTCATCCGACCGGCAGGCGCTGCTGGACGCGGCTGCCGACGGCCAGCTGTGGAACCTGAAGGTCACGGTCGTGCCGGGCCCGGAGACGATCGACGCGTATATCGACACCGCATTGCAAGGGCGTTCGGCCGGCACCGTCATGCCGTTCGCGATCGTCGATCGCGCATCGGGCCGCGTGATCGGCAGCACGCGTTTCTGGAAGATCGATCGCAAGAACCGCAAGCTCGAGATCGGCCATACGTGGCTGAGCGAATCGGCGCAGCGCACGCGCGCGAACACCGAGGCGAAATGGTTGCTGCTGGGCTATGCGTTCGACGTGCTGCACTGCGTGCGCGTGCAGTTCACGACCGACGAGCTGAACGAGAAATCGCGCGCGGCGATCCTGCGGCTCGGTGCGAAGCAGGAAGGGATCGTGCGGCACGAACGGATCATGCCGGATGGCCGCAAGCGCAATTCGGTGCGCTTCAGCATCATCGACGACGAATGGCCGGAAGTGCGTGCGCGGCTGCTGGCGAAGCTCGCGACGTAACGAGGGAAGCGTGAAGCGTGACGTTTGGCGTGCGTCGCGCCGCCGGAAGATGAGCGGCGACGCGACGACAGGGGAAGCAGTGCGCCGCGCGTGATGCGCGGCGCATCGGCGCGTTACTGCGCCGATGCGAGGTGGTGGCGTTCCGCGAGCTTCTGCGCGTCCGCGTAGTGCTTCTGCAGGATCGGCAGCGACTGGCGTGCGACTTCCTTCAGCTTGGTGTCGCGGCCCGACGCGATTTCGGCCTGGAATGCCGAGATGGCCTTCTGCTGGCCGGCGAGCGCGACCTGCTCGATATACGCCTTGTCGAACTCGGCGCCGCGCAGGTTCTTGATGCTGCCCAGCACGGCCGTGTCGGGATCGTTGGCCGGCACGTCGACGCCGCGCGGGCTGGCCGCGCGCATCGCCTGGATGATCTTTTCATCGTCGGTCGACACGCGTTGCGCGAACGCCTTGACCTGGCTGTCCGACGTGCGCGAATCGGCGATGCGTGCCGCGTCGTGCTGCGTCGACACGGTCTTCGTGCCGTCGGTGATGAAGGCCTGGTCGGCTTCGTGGATCCGCGTCGCGGCGGCGGCCGGTGCGTTGGGTGAAGCCGGTGCCGGTTGTGCGGTTTGCGCGGTCGCCGTCACGGCGACGAGAAGCAGGCCAGCGGCAGACAAAGCAAGGCGCGAGAGTTGGGGAAAGCGGTTCATGGGACCTCCTTTCGATCGGGGCTCTGGTTGAAAAACGGATCACGGGATCCGTCGCTGTGCGAGAGACCGGGCGCGCCCGGGCCGGATTCGACCGCCGCTCTGCCGCGGCGCCGGTCGAAGCGTTTCCCGGCCCGACTGATTCTAGGAGAGCGATCCGGTAGCAGGTGCAACCGCGCTGTGGTTTGTGTAACGGTTGGTAAGACGAATCGATGAGCCAGCACGCCGACAGGTAGGGCGTACCTGTTGCGTGTGCGTCGGCGGCAATTTTTGCGCGCATGACGCGTGCGGGATGCACGGGGGTGTCATCCGCGTTTCATCGTCGTGCGGCTGAGTCGTGCGATGACGTGATTCATCGAGCGATGGGGAGAACCGGACGCGCAAAGCGCGCGCATGCATCACACGCGATCGAGCAATGCGTCGAGTCGCGGCAGCAACGGTGTCGCGCAATGCGCCTGCAACGCGTCCGGTGCGGTGTAGCCCCACGCGACGCCCTGGAATGCGATGCGCGCGCGTCGTGCCGCGTCGGCGTCGCGGATTTCATCGCCGACGTACAGCACTTCGTCGCTACGCACGCCGGCCTCATGAACGAGCGCGCGCAGGCGGCGCGCCTTGCCGAACAGCGGAATGCCGCATGCGAAGTGCTCGACACGGCTGCTGGCGTGCGGGCCGAGCCGGTCACGCACGATCGCCTCGGTATTCGACGTGGCGATCGCGATGCGGATGCCGCGCGCGGCGAGCGCGTCGAACGTTTCGCCGACGCCGGGGAACAGCGCCACTTGCGCGACACGCGGCTGCATCAGGCGGCGCATGTCGATCGTCACGCGCGGCACTTTCCACATCGGCACGTCGAGCGCGCGAATGATGTCGCGCGCCGACATGCCGCGCAGCGCCGGGCGCAGCTCGGGCGTGGCGTCGCGAAAGCCGTGCAGGCGCGACGCTTCCGACAGCGCCGCGAGAAAGCTGTCGAGCGAATCGGCGAGCGTGCCGTCGAAGTCGAATGCGATGAGGCGGTAGGGCATGCAGCGGCGTGGCGAACTTGTTGGGCAGGCGACATTGTCACCGAATCTGCTGAAAGCCGATCTCGTCGTCGCCGCGCGCACGACCGATGCGACCGGACGGCCGGTGCGGACGAGCGACATCCGAGAGAAAGCCCGGTATGCTGTCCGGCACCCGCAATGACGGTTTCCCGATGCCCATTCGTTTCCGGATCGATCACATGACAATCACTCGTGCACGTCTTGCAATGTGGATGCTGGGTGCAGCGTTGACGTTGGCAGCCGCGACGCAGGTATCTGCCGCACCGGAAAGGCGCTGCGGATGGCTTGAGAATCCGTCGCCGGCCAACTGGTGGCTGAACGACAAGGACGGCACCTGGACACTGTTGACGATGGGCAACGAGCCGGTGCCGGGCCTCGACACGATGCCCGACATGTCGACGAAGGGCTGGGTCGTCACCAACGCCGGCGGGCATGGCTACGGTTGCGCATGCCTCGACCTCGAAATCGACCCGCGCACGCGCGAGGTGACGCGGATAGTCGCAGCGCGGCCGCTGCCGTTGAAGCGTTGCAAGGCAGATCGCACGTTGCGGGCGCCATGACCCGCGGGGCGATGCTATTCGTAGTGGTAACGGCAGGACACGATGCTGATCTGCAAGTCGTCAGCCTCGTAGACCAGACGGTTCGTGTCGTCGATACGGCGCGACCAGAAGCCGGAGAGATTGGCCTTTAACGGTTCGGGTTTGCCGATGCCTTCGAACGGCGTTCGCTGGGCTTCGCGAATGAGCTGGTTGATACGCTTGAGCGTCTTGCGATCCTGCCCCTGCCAGTAGACATAGTCGTCCCACGCGTCGGAAGTAAAGAGCACGCGGCGTACGCTCATTCGTCATCCGCCGCGAGCTTGCGCTCCTTTGCCTTGCCCTTGCGTAGTTGCGCGATCGAGCGCTCGAGATGGGCGACGTTGGCCGGCGAGCGCAGCAAGTGCACCGTCTCCATCAGGCTGTCGTAGTAGTCCTGCGACATGATGACGGCGTTCGGCGCATCGCGGCGCGTGATGAGCGTCACGTCCGCGTCGTCGACGACCTGGTCGATAACGGTCTTCAGATTGCCACGGGCATCCGAAAAATGAATCGTGCGCATGATTGCCTCACTTGTACATATAACCGTACAAGTTTAGCACAGTCGATAGAGGTGTACGGTTTGCTGTACAAGTCTACCCGCCCCAGCTTCGTTACACGCCAGAAGCGTGCCGAATGAGCCTGCGCGCCGTCTGGCCGAAGCGACAAGTGTCTGCGCTTGTAGCCCGCCCCGCCGCGCGGTATCGTCAGCGTCTCGCCTTCCGCCACCCCGACCGGAGACCGACGTGCCCGCTGCCACCCCCGCCACCCCCGCCACGCTGAGATTTTCCACCGACAAGCGCGAACTCGACGTCGACGCGATCTTCGACTTCCTGCATCGCGACGCGTACTGGTCGCAGGGCATTCCGCGCGACGTGGTCGAGCGGGCAATCGAGGGTTCGCTGTGTTTCGGCGCCTACGTGGGCGACCGGCTCGTCGGGTTCGCGCGGCTCGTGACCGATCACGCGACGTTCGCGTACCTGTGCGACGTGTTCGTGTTGCCGGCCGAGCGCGGCAACGGCTACGGCCGCGCGCTGATCGACCACGTGTTTGCACAGGAGGTGGTGCAGGGCCTGCGCCGCATCATGCTCGTGACGTCCGATGCGCACGCGCTGTACCGGCCGGTCGGCTTCGAGCCGTGCGCGAATCCCGAGCGCGTGATGGAGATCCGCCGCCCGGACATCTACGCGAAACGCTGACGCGCGGCGCAGCGCATACAATACGCGCTTTCCGTTTTTGCCGAAGAGAAGCCCATCATGACCGAACAGGAAGCCGAACAGCTCGCGACGCATCGCCATTACAAGGGCGGCCTGTACCGCTACATCGGCGTTGCCCGCCATTCCGAAACCGAGGAATCGGTGGTCGTGTACGAACACCTGTGGCCGCATGCGCGCGGGCTGTGGGTCCGGCCGGAAGCGATGTTCAACGGGAACCTCGAAGACGGCACGCCGCGTTTTCGCAAGCTGCGCGACTGATTGACGGCCGGCACGTAGACGTCCGCGCCGCCGCCGCGCCAGCCGGCTGCGTGGGCGTCTAAGCGCCGGCCAGCGCCTTCACCAGCTCCGGCGGGGCGTGCTGCCCGACCGTGACGTCCGGCGTGCCGTGCCACGCCGCGAGCTTCTTCACCGCCTTCGCGACATCGGCTGCGAGCCCCGTGCCGAACCGTACGCCCGGCTCGACATGCACCGCCTTCAGTTCGAACGTGCCGAGCGTGCGATGCGCCTTCGCGTCGATGCGCCCGACCAGCCGCCCGCGATGCAGCACCGGCAGGCAGAAATAGCCGTAACGCCGCTTGTGCCCTGGCGTATAGCATTCGATCGTGTAGTCGAAACCGAATAGCGTCGACGCACGCCGCCGATCCCATACCACCGGATCGAACGGCGACAGCAGCGTCGTGACCGTCGAGCGCAGCGTGTCGGCCTGCGCGGCCGGCAGCAACGCTTCGAGCGAGCGATGCACGTAGGCCGGCTCCTTCCAGTCGTCGATCGCCACCGGGATCAGGTCGCCCGCGCCGGCGAGCTGCTCGAGCTCCGCGCGGTAGGAGCGGCGCGGCAGCCGATAGTAGTCGGCCACCCAGTCCGCGCGCACGACGCCGAGCGCCCGGCACGTGTAGTCGAGCAGCGCGGGCAGCACGGCGCTGCGCGGCGGCAGGTCGCGCGTATCGTCCCAGTCGGGCAGCACGCGCTCGCGCACGTCGTACACGCGCTGGAAATTGCGGCGTTCCGACACCATCAGGTCGCCCGTCGTGAACAGCACTTCCAGGTGGCGCTTCTCGGGCTTGCGATCCCACCAGCCGTTGCCTTTCGCGCCATCCTCGCGGGCAAAATCGGCCGACCGTACCGGGCCCTCGGCGCGAATCCGCGCGAGCAGCCGCTCGATCTCGGGACGATTCTGCTCATGCCACTCGGCCGCGTATTTCCAGCCCATTCCCGACGGATCGAGCATCTTGTAGCGCATCAGGCCGAACTGCTCGACCGGCAGGAAGCACGCCTCGTGCGACCAGTATTCGAACAGGCGCGCCTCGGCGAGATGTTCGTCGAGCCACTGCGGCGCGAAATCGCCGAGACGG
Organism: Burkholderia sp. AU33803; assembly: GCF_002223095.1. NCBI lineage: Bacteria > Pseudomonadati > Pseudomonadota > Betaproteobacteria > Burkholderiales > Burkholderiaceae > Burkholderia > Burkholderia sp. AU33803. The sequence continues at coordinate 2,231,891 of NZ_NKFJ01000006.1, read as the reverse complement.
CTGAACAGCACGAGATACGGGCTGCGGGCGACGACGTGAATGGTGTCGATCTGCAGCTGCGCCATCCGGCGGATCGTGTCGAGCACGTCGGCTTTGGTTGCCTTGCGGCGGGGCGGCGTCAGCAGGCCTTGCGCGGCGAGATGCAGCGCGCGGGCGGCGGCGGTCGAGAGCGTAAGCATCGGAAGGGGCGGCCGGGAGTGATGGTCGGGAACCACTTTAGCGCGAAAGCGGCGCACGCGTGCGACGTGCCGATGCACCGTGTCTGACAATGCTTGACAGATGCGTTGCGCAAGTTTCCCTATAGTGCAGTTCATGGCGCAACGATAAACACGCGCAACGCTTTTGCTTCCGACGCACATATGTCCATGGCACGCAGGAAGCGAATCCGGGATTCTCAACCCCCATCGGGAGACCCGGAGCCCTGAGCGGACATCCATGCGGCTGTGCACCGGCCCCGTGTGGATGTCCGCTGATTTTTTTGTATTTTCCGGTTTGCTTCGCGGGCGGTTTTTCCTTTCCTTTTGCCCGTTCCGTCCCTCTCGTGATTTCCCGCCCGTCTGCCTGGTGGCTATTGCCGCTTGCCGCGCGCGACTTCGTCGCCGGCGCCGGGCGGCAGCCGCCGCGTGATTGGAATCGACGCGAACGAGCACAGCCCGACCACGAGAAACGCGGGCCAGAAATCCGACCACATCATCTTCTGATGGCCCTGCAGCCAGTGCGAAATGTGCAGCACGAGGCCGGCGACCGTCACGCCGAGGCCGAGCGACATCTGCTGCACGACGCTGCCGAGGCTCGTCGCGCGGCCCGCGTCGCGCGGCGAGATGTCCGCGTAGATCATCGAGTTCAGGCTCGTGAACTGCAGCGCCGGGAAGATGCCGCCGACGAGCACGATCAGCCAGATCGCCCAGGTCGCCATGCCGGGATGGAACACGCCGTACGCGGCGATCGCGAGCCCCGCGAAGGCCGCGTTGTAGATCAGCACCGTGCGGAAGCCGAAGCGGCGCAGCGTATGGGTGGCCGTCGAGCGGCTCATCGCGCCGCCGAACGCGGACGCGCACGTGATGAGCCCCGAATGGAACGCGCTCATGCCGAGCCCTTCCTGCAGCGCGAGCGGCAGCAGGAACGGCACCGCGCCGAGGCCGATACGGAACAGCGACCCGCCGACGACGCTCGCGTGATACGTGGGGATCTTGAGGAAGCTGAGGTCGAGCACCGGGCGCTCCTTGCGGCGCGCGTACGGTACGTACAGCGCGAGCAGGACGGTGCCGGCCACGCACATGACGAGCGCGTTCGAGCGTGACGTGAGCGCGCCGTCGATCAGCGTGAGGCCCATTAGCAGCAGCGCGGCGCCGCTGGCCGACAGCAGGAAGCCGAACCAGTCGAGCGGGCCCGGATCGGGCTCGCGCGTGTTCGCGATGTGCTTGCTGGCGAGGTAGATCCCGTAGATGCCGATCGGCACGTTGATGAAGAAGATCATCCGCCAGTGCAGGTAGGTCGTGATGAAGCCGCCGACGAGCGGCCCGACCGTAGGCCCGAACAGCGCGGGAATCGCGAGGTAGTTCATCGCGCGCACGAGATCCGAGCGCGGCACGGCGCGGAAGATGATGATGCGGCCGACGGGCACCATCATCGCGCCGCCCACGCCCTGGATGAAGCGCGCGAACGTGAGCACGCCGAGGGAATTGGAGGCCGCGCACATCAGCGAGCCGACGACGAAGATGCCGATCGCGGTGCGGAATACGGAACGTGCGCTGAAGCGGTCGGCCAGCCAGCCGCAGATCGGGATGAACACGCCGAGCCCGACCACGTAGGCGGTGATCGCAATGTTCAACGTGACGGGGCTGTGCCCGAAGTCCCGCGCCATCGCGGGGAGGGCGGTGACGATGATGTTCGCGTCGACGCTTTCCATGAACAACGCACAGGCAACGATGAGCGGTGCTAGAAAGACGGGCGACATGGGCTGGGCGCGCGGTAAAGACGCCATTATGCCCACAATGTGACCGTTGAGTCACGTACGACAACAGTTGTTCCGCATGTTGCAACAGTCATCCTGGTTGGCGGCGGCATGGAAAGAACGACTACATGACGCTGCTGCGCGCGCTGGGGCTGCGCGATGCGCCGCGCTCGACGCGCGTGCGTGGCGGGCCATGTCCGATTATCTGTATCCGCGCGAGTTGCACGAATCGAAACTTGCTTGATCCGCACGTTTCGTGCGACAGTCGGATCCACTCGCATCACCAAACGACGCGCATCGATCGAGGGCCATCGAGACGAGCGCGCGCGCGAACGAGACCTCGTGCCGACCCACTCACCATCGAAAGGAGGGGACACGTCATGACGTCACGTCGTGCCGCATCGATCGCATCGCGCTTCTCAAGCCGCTTCTCAAGCCGCTTCTCAAGCCGCTTCTCAAGCCGCTTCTCAGGTCGCTTGTCAGCCCGACTCTCGCCGCCACCCGCGCCACCCGCGCCGCGTCTTCGCTGGGCTGCCGCGCTGGCCGTCGCGTACCTCGCCGTTGCCGGCTGCGCCGCCCAGGCCGACAACGCGGGCCAGGCCGCCGCGCAGGCAACTACCCAGTCGGCTACGGCCGCGATTGCTATCCCCGCGTCGGGCACGCTGCTGCCGCCGCCGAGCCAGCTATACGGCGACCTGTTCGTCGCGGTGCAGACCGCGCAGATCTATCCCGACCAGAAGACCTTCGTCGACGCGACGCCCGATGGCGATCCGGCGACGATCGTGCAGTTGTATCAGCAACAGAAATCGCAGCCGGGCTTCTCGCTGAAGGCGTTCGTCGCGCAGCATTTCACGCCGCCCCCGGAAGGCGGCGTGACGCCGCCGCCGAACCAGACGCTGCGCGAGCACATCGACTGGCTGTGGCCGCAGCTCACGCGCACGAGCACGACGGTGCCGCCGTACAGCTCGCTGATTCCGCTGCCGAAGCCGTATGTCGTGCCCGGCGGCCGCTTCCGCGAAGGCTACTACTGGGACACCTATTTCACGATGCTGGGGCTGCAGGTGTCCGGGCGCGAGGATCTCGTCGACAACATGCTCGACAACTTCGCCCATCTGATCGACACGATCGGGCACATCCCGAACGGCAACCGCACGTACTACGCGAGCCGCTCGCAGCCGCCGTTCTTCGCGTACATGGTCACGCTCGCCGCGCAGGCCGAAGGCGACAAGGTCTACCAGAAATACCTGCCGGAGCTGCGCAAGGAACATGCGTACTGGATGCAGGGCGAAGCCACGACGCCGCGCGGGCAGGCTACCCGCCATGTGGTCGCGATGCCCGACGGCGCGGTGCTGAACCGCTACTGGGACGCGAGCGATACGCCGCGCGACGAGTCGTATCTCGAGGACGTGACGACCGCGAAGTCGGTGCCGGGGCGTCCGGCAAACGAGGTCTACCGCGACCTGCGCGCGGGCGCCGAAAGCGGCTGGGACTACAGCTCGCGCTGGTTCGGCGACGGCAAGACGCTCGCGACGATCCGCACGACGTCGATCGTGCCGGTCGACCTGAACAGCCTGATGTTCCATCTCGAGACGACGATCGTGAAGGGCTGCGCGATCACGCGCGACGTGGCGTGCGTGACCGATTTTTCCGCGCGCGCGGCGCGGCGGGCGGCCGCGATCAACCGCTATCTGTGGAACCGCCGCGGCTACTACGGCGACTACGACTGGCAGCAGCGCAAGCCGCGCGACGCGGTGACGGCCGCTGCGTTGTATCCGTTGTTTGCGGGCGTGGCGTGGCCCGAGCGCGCGAAGGCGACCGCGCGCGAGGTGCGCAAGACGCTGCTGCAGCCGGGCGGCCTCGCGACGACCACCGAGAACACCGGGCAGCAGTGGGATGCGCCGAACGGCTGGGCGCCGTTGCAGTGGATCGCGATCGACGGGCTGCGCCGCTATGGCGAACCGGCGCTTGCGAAGGACATCGGCACGCGCTTCCTGTCCGACGTGAAGCATGTGTATGCGACCGAAGGCAAGCTCGTCGAGAAGTACGTGGTCGAAGGCGCCGGCACGGGCGGCGGCGGGGGCGGTGAATATCCGCTGCAGGACGGCTTCGGCTGGACCAACGGCGTCACGCTGAAACTGCTCGGGCTGTACGGCGAGTGACGCGCGGCGCGGGCCGCGCTGGGGTTGCAAGAGAACGCACGGGCCGGACTGTCGCGCAAGCGGCCGTCCGGCCCGTGTTTGCTTCGGGCCCGCGTTAGAACGTGATCGTCGTGCGCACGCCTACGACCGTTTCGTCGCCGATGCGCGCGCCGGCCGCGTTCGGGTTCGGGATGCCGCCGCCCGGACGGAAGAAGTGCTGCAGGTCGGCCTGCAGCTGCCACCACGGCGTGACCTGGTACTGGTACGTCGCTTCGACGACCGTCTCCGCGCGGCGCACCGGATAGCCGGGCGTCGTGTAGACGCCGGTGTCGCCGTCGAGGCCGCGCGCATGCGAGCCGATCTTCGCGTAGCCGACCGCGATGCCCGCGACGTCGTTGTCGCGTCCCTTGAACGGCGCCTTCAGCGTCACGCCCGCGTTCGCCGCGAAATCGACGGTATTGCGGTCGCCCGGCGCACCCATCACGCGCGCGAACACGTTGACCGAGCGCGGGCTGTCGGCCGACGGCCGCCATACCATCTGGTCCGCGACCGCGTAGAACGAGTAGTTGCCGCGATGGGTCGCGGCAATGCCGTTGCTGGCGGGATCCGCGAGCGACAGGCCATCGGTGCCGTAGCGCGGGTCGTTCGCATGCTGCGACTGATACCAGAAGCCGAGCTTGTACGTGCCCGGCAGGCCGGCCGGTTGCGGCGCCTTCGGATCGGCGGGCGGCGCGTTCAGCGCGTACTGCACTTCGCCGATCACGAATGCGCCGCTGCGCAGGTTGAAGTTGGTGCCGTGCGCGTTCAGCACCTGCGCATCGCCGTCGCTGCGGCCGGCCGGGTTGCCGTCGAACACGCCGACCATCGCGGTCCACGCATCGGACGGCTTCACGCGCAGCCGCACGCCGAGCGACGACAGCGGATATGCAGGGCCGCCGGCCGGCAGGTCGGTCGACGGCAGCACGGGCCAGCCGAACGTGGCGTTCATGAACGTCGCCGCGTTCTGGCTCACCATGAATTCCTGGTCGACGCTCTGCTGGCCGACCTTCACGTCGGCCTTGCCGTCGAGCAGCGACTGCTGGTACCAGAGTTCCCACAGGCGCGTGGTCGAATTCGCCTCGATGCCGGTCGCGGTCTGCAGCGTCTGCAGATAGCGCTGCGTGAGGTTGGTGCCGTGAATCTGCAGCGCCGACACGTTGAACGTGCCGCCCGGCAGGCCGACCGCCTTGCCCGTGTCGACGTTGAAACCGAATTGCGTGAGCCCCTGGTACGCGCCGCCGCGATGCGTGCCGCCCGACGTGTTGTACAGGTACTCGCTGGTTTCCTGCAGGCTCAGCGTGATGCCGTGATCGCCGAGCACGTCGCGCAGGCCGCCCATGTTGCCGAGCAGGTTCGAGCGCTCCCAGAAGCCGGTGGGGGCGGGCGCGGCAGCATCGGCGGCCTGTTGTGCGGGCGCGGCGGCGTCGCTGACGCCGGCCGCCGGTTCGGCCGCGGCCGGTGACGACGCTTGCGCGAACGCGGACGTGGCGGCGAGCGACAGCAGCAGCGTGGCGAGCGCATTGACGCGGAGCTTGCGCGGGACGGGTTCGAGGTAGTTCTTCATGTGGGTTCCGTTGGCGGTTTGATTAGTTAGGCTGAAGAAACGAAAACGTGTTGCGGGAAGCGTGGCGAGACGAGACGGTCGCGCGGCGGCACCTGGCGCGTGGCGCTGCCGCACGCCGGCGGGGCTTACGGCAGCCAGCCGCCGATGCGGCCCACCTGCGCGAAGCCGAGGCGCGGCGCGGCCGAGCACAGCAGCGCGACGAGGGCGACCGCGGCGGCCATCACGGCGACCAGCAGGCAGTCGAGCGGGCGGGGCGCCGCCGGCACGTGGGCGAGCGCCGTGCCGCGCCAGTTGCTGAACGCGTGGGCGAGCGGCGACAGGCCGGAGACGAATGAGCGGTCGCATGCGACATGCACGATGCGCTTGAGTCTGACCGCGAACGATTGAAAAAACATGACGCTGCCTCCGTCGTGTCCGGCTCGGGCCGGACGACGTGGTCGAGCGCGGGCGCATGACGCGGCCCGCGATCGGAGGGTGGAACGTAACGGAGCGTGCAACGGACGAACCGGCGATGACCGGCTCGGGAGGAAGCGCGCTAACCCGACGAATGCGAGTTAGCGGCGAAAGACATGCGTCTGGCTGCTATCTCGCGATGGCTTGGCCGGCCTGGACCGGCATCGAACTGCAACTAGAGCATGTGTCCACGGAGGGACTCCCTTGATGAATTGCGGCGGATTGTATTCGCGTCGTTTGCTGCAGCGCAAGTAAAAAACGCATAAAAAATGGCGCACGTTGCGCGGGCACTTCGGCGGCCCGTTCCGGCACGGGGCGGGCAACGAATCGGCAACGAATCGGCAACGGATCGGCAACGGATCGGCAACGGATCGGCAACGAAGGCGCGCGACCGGACGCGCCGCCGCGTTGTTCATACGCATCGCCTCCCGGCTGCACCGCATGCCCTGAAAGGTTGCGCCACGTGTTTTCAAGGGCAATTCTTTCAGTGCCGCGACGCGCGAAATTTATTTCGAGAAATGGGGTTTCGAGGGGTTGACTTCACTTTCGGGCCGTCCATAGAATCCGCCATCTTCACTCTTGGGGCCGCCGCCTTGGACGCCTGCAGTAGTCGATCTTCGAACGAAATTTCCGCCTGAGCGACCGACGTCCGCGCCTCATCGAAGCCGCCGTTTGTCTCCCAGGCAAACGGTGCGCGCAGCAGTATTCCGCAGTAACCCCCTACGTGCACCCTGATTCGCGCCGGTTAGCGTGATGCGTTTTCGCATGCGCCCGCCGGTTTCACCGCCGCCCGGCAGGCGGCCGCGTTCGCGCACGCCTTTTCAGGCATCGCGAATGCCGGCCCGCCCGCCTGACGGCGGTCAACCGTGTTCTCCGGAACACCGCACAGGAGCCGCCATGAACGACAGTGACAGTTGTCCCTTATGCCCGTTGCACGCACAGACCCTTTTGAACCCGGGTCGCAGGGACAATCCGGCCGACTAGCCTGACACGTCGTTCAGGCCCCGGACTGGCCCCGCGCCCCACACGCGGCCGGCAGCCTGCCGTCGCCGCACGGAGCCAGATCATGAACTTCGGCCTTCTGCTGTCGAATCTCCCGCACGTCACCGAATCGCGCAACCACTACGAAGCGATGCTGACGCTCGACGCCCGTCCGCGGGTGTTCGCCCGCCTGTTGAACCAGCTGAAATCGTTGATCCACTGAAGCAGGAAGTACCGAGCGCGCCTCGGCATGCGCACGCACGGCCGCCATCGCGCGGCCGCCCCGCGCGTATTCCAAGGTCACACGCTCTTCAGATAACCCTTAGCCGTACGGAATAAATCATGTCCACGCCATCCAACGTTTCTCCACCGATCGCCGCCGAACGCAGCGCCGTGCTCGACGAAGCCCACCTGGGCGATATCCGCGGCGCGCTCGGCACGATCGCACGCCACGACACCGGTGCACGCGGCACGTGGTGGGCGCGTCTGCGCACGCTGCTCGCGATCATCGGCCCGGGCCTCATCGTGATGGTCGGCGACAACGACGCCGGCGCATTCGGCACCTATACGCAGGCCGGCCAGAACTACGGCACGACGCTACTGTGGACGCTGCTGCTGCTCGTGCCCGTGCTGTACGTGAACCAGGAAATGGTGCTGCGCCTCGGCGCGGTCACGGGCGTCGGCCACGCCCGCCTGATCTTCGAGCGCTTCGGCAAGTTCTGGGGCGCGTTCAGCGTGATCGACCTGTTCCTGCTCAATGCGCTCACCATCGTCACCGAGTTCATCGGCATCACGTTCGTGCTGGATTTCTTCGGGCTGCCGAAGGTGGCCGGCGTGTGCGTGGCCGCGGCGTTGACCATGGCCGCGGTGAGTACCGGCGACTTCAGGCGCTTCGAGCGGTTCGCGATCGGGCTGTGCCTGCTGAGCCTGCTGCTCGTGCCGGTGCTCGTGGCGATCCATCCGCCGGTCGGGCAGATCACGCGCGATTTCTTCATCCCGAACTGGCCCGCGCATTCGAAGCTGTCGGACGTGATGCTGCTCGTGATCGGCATCGTCGGTACGACCGTCGCCCCCTGGCAGCTGTTCTTCCAGCAGAGCTACGTGATCGACAAGCGCATCACCCCGCGCTTCATGAAGTATGAAAAGGCGGACCTGTGGATCGGCATCGCCTTCGTGCTGGTTGGCGCAGTGGCGATGATCGCGTTCTCGGCCCAGCTGTTCTCGGGCCATCCGGAATTCGGCAACTTCACCGACGCCGGCGGCATCATCGCGGGCCTCGAGAAGTATTCGGGCCGCACGAGCGCGACGCTGTTCGCCGTCGCGCTGCTCGACGCGTGCATCATCGGCGCGGCGGCCGTTTCGCTGTCGACCGCCTACGCGATCGGCGACGTGTTCAAGATCCGTCACTCGCTGCACCGCAACGTGTCGGACGCGAAGGGCTTCTATCTCGTCTACTTCGGCATCGTCGCGGCCGCCGCTGCGCTGGTGCTGATCCCGGGCAGCCCGCTGGGCCTGCTGACGGAAGCCGTGCAGACGCTCGCGGGCGTGCTGCTGCCGAGCGCCACCGTATTCTTGCTGCTGCTCTGCAACGACAAGCAGGTGCTCGGCCCGTGGATCAACTCGACGAAGCTCAACGTGTTCACCGGCGCGGTGATCTGGGTGCTCGTGATGCTGTCGATCATCCTGACCGCATCGGTGATGTATCCGGACATCAGCGGCGAAGCGATCCTCGACGTGCTTGTGGGCGGCAGCGTGCTCGCGATCGTCGGCTATCTTGCGACGGTGCTGATCCGCCGCAACAAGCGTGTCGTCGAACCGGGCGTCGACCGTACGCAGCGCGATACGTGGCGCATGCCGCCGCTCGAGACGCTCGAGCCGCAGAAGATGACGATGACGACGCGCGTGTGGATGGCCGTGCTGCGCGGCTATCTCGTGATCGCGGTCGGTCTGGTGATCGTCAAGGTGGTGCAGATGACGCTGCTGAAGTAACGCAGGTCGTCTTCCAGGAAGCGGCGCCGGACCCGGCACCGCGCCGCAACCCGTACATGCCGGCCCGCGAGGCCGGCATGTGCGTTTACGCGTCCGTTTGCGACAGGCCGCGCACGCCGCGCGATCGTCAGATCAGCTCGAGCTTCGACGTCAGGTACGTGAGCTGGATGCGGTTCGCGACGCCGAAGCGCTTGCGCAGCTTGCGCAGGTGATAGTCGACGTTGTGTGCGCTGGTGTCGAGGCGCCGGCCGATCTCCTTGTCGGAGGCGCCTTCGGCGATGCCGAGCAGCAGTTCCTGCTCGAACGGCGTGAGCCCGTTCACCGCGCGCTCGCGCGACGTCGAGATCAGCTGCGGCGACGCGAACTTGTGCACCGACAGCCCGATCGACAGCGCCTGCTCGATCGTCGCCGGCGTGATCCATTCGCGCGTGCGGCGCGGCGCGGTGAAGCTCATGAACGCATGCAGCCGCGTGCCGGGCACGGCCATCGAATACATGATGCCGCTGCACATTCCGTCGTCCTGCATCGTTTGCAGGAAGCCGTCGAGCGCGGCCGGCGTCGCGCGCGGGCCGGCGTCGCGCTCGCGGTGTTCGCGGCGCAACTGCTGCAGGTCCCACACGATCGGCATGTTGCACACGCGCGCGCCGAGCGTGCGCGGGTCGATGTCGTGATGGCTGTGCCGCACGTAGTCGCCGCGATAGGTGGCCGGCGTGAAGGCTTCGTGCAGGTAGAGACTTTCGACGCGCTCATGCGCGAATTCGAGCGCGAAGTATGCGAACGTCGAGAAGCCCGTCAGGTGCAGCAGGCTCGCGACGATGCGGCTGCGTTCGGCCGTGCTCTGCGCGTGCGCGAGCGTATCGGCGACGCCGAGCTTCGGCGCGTGCGGCTGCGTGAGCTCGCCGCGCTTCACGTCGTCGCACCAGACGACCTGCACGGGGCGCTCCCGCAGCACGTCCGGGCACGCGTTCAACCCGTGCGTCGGGCGGGGAAAGGTTGGGGCGACCGCTTCTTCATGCAATGCAATATCGGACATGTGCCATCCCTCGGAATCGACGCGCATCGCCTGGCGGCGGCCGTATCGTGTACGGCGTTCGTGGCGGTGCGATCGAGCATCGTGTGATATGCGCCGATCGTCATCCCTGACGAAACGCGGGGGCATTGTACAAAAATGCCTGTGTATGCGTAATATGCCGTAATACTAATGGCGGCGGAAGATTCCTATTCGCACGCCGATAACGAAGACCAGACAATCCAAAAAGAAAAGACCAGATCGTGACGGGGCGCAGGTTCACATATTGGGAAAGGGCGGGCTCCTCATGACATATGCTGACGGCGCACCACGCGTCGAGTGGTTTTCGCAGGCCGATATCGCAACGACTGCGGCTTATTCGAATCAATATCAGGCAATCGGGCACGACGTTTTTACCGGCGCTCCAATTGAGTCCGGTAAAACCGACCTTGCTCCGGTCGATTTCGCGCAATGCCATGCGCGCTTGCGGCAAATCGGTTTCAGTACGCTCGGTTACGGCGCTTTCGAAATGATCGGGCGGCGCATCCTGTGCGCGCATCTGCTGCGCGACCTCGCGCCCGCGACGTTCATGCAGCCATTTATCGAAGGGATGCTCTACGAGAGCGATCCGCGGTTCGCACAGGTGCGGCAAAGCGGCTTTCCGGTCGCGTGGCGGCTCGACGAGATCGAGGCGGCCGCGCAGGGCAGCGGCGACCGCAAGATGCTGGCACTCGCCGGCCATCTGCGCGCGCACGCGATGAACAGCGGCGTGCTGTTCGGGCTGTCGGCGCCGCGTCTCGATTTGCGTGTCGCGGTGAACGTGACGTCGGAGACGCACGGCACCGACTGGATCGACGATCGCGTGATCGGCGGTGCGCTGTCGGTGAGCCTCGCCGTGCATCGTGTCGCGTTGCCGTTCCTCGAGGCACGCATCGCACGGATGCGCGGCTTCGCACTCGGCGACGAGCAACAGCAGGTGCTCGACCGTCTCGTGCATGGGCTGTCCGACCAGGAGATCGCGAGCGCGCTGCGCACGTCGCTGCACAAGGTCGGTCACCATATCCGCTCGCTCGAAAAACTCTTCAACGTGCAGAACCGCGCGCAGCTTGCGTATCTGGCGGCGCGCCGGCTGCCGTCCTGACGCGGTCCGTTCCCCGTTTTTCCGCGTGACCCGATGATCGCCGGGCCGGCCCGTCCGTGGCCGGCCCGGCGGGGCACGTCGGCCGCGCGTACCGTCGTGATGCACGCACGCTGCTTGACAGCGTTTTTTTCGAGTGATTGCAGCATTCACCAGTGAATTATTGCTGATTTATTTCTTCGTAATATGGCTCGACCGTCACGCCGGACGGCGGGCCGCGAGGTTGCGCCATGCGTGACGGAACTGGTCAACAGGGGCAGACAAATCAATGTGCGGAATCGACGGCTTTCTGAATAGCGTCGCCTTCGATGAGGAGACAGCACGCGGCACGCTCGCGCGCATGACGGCAAGCCTCGCGCATCGCGGGCCGGACGGACAGGGGATCTGGGTCGATCCGGAAGCCGGCATCGCGCTCGGCCACCGGCGGCTCGCGATCGTCGACCTGTCGGTCCACGGCCGACAGCCGATGGCATCCGCGTGCGGCCGCTACGTCATCGTCTTCAATGGCGAAATCTACAACCATCGCGAACTGCGCGCGGAGCTCGAGCGCGCGGGGCGCGCACCGGCGTGGCGTGGCCACTCCGACAGCGAGGTGCTGATCGCGGCGATCGTCGCGTGGGGTGTCGAGGCGACGTTGCGGCGCGCGACCGGCATGTTCGCGATCGCGCTGTGGAATCGCGAATCGCGGGTGCTGACGCTCGCGCGCGACCGGATCGGCGAGAAGCCGCTCTACTATGGCCGGATCGGCGACGCGCTCGTGTTCGCGTCCGAGCTGAAGGCGCTGCGCGGCTATCCGGGCTTCGACGGCGCGATCGATCGCGACGCGTTGTGCCTGTATCTGCGCCAGTCGAGCGTGCCCGCGCCGCATACGATCTATCGTGGCATCCGCAAGTTGCCGCCCGGCACGTATATCCAGTTCGAGCATGCGCGCGATACGCCGCGCCTGCGTGCGTACTGGACGCTCGATCAGGCGATCGAGGACGGTCGCGCGCAGCCGTTCGAGGGCAACGCCGACGAGGCCGTCGGCCAGCTCGACACGGTCTTGCGCCAGGCCGTCGCGCGGCAGATGGAGGCCGACGTGCCGCTTGGTGCGTTCCTGTCGGGCGGCGTCGATTCGTCGACGATCGTCGCGCTGATGCAGGCGCAATCGTCGACGCCGGTCGATACGTTCACGATCGGCTTCCATGAAGCCGGCTACGACGAAGCCGGGTATGCGAAGGCGGTTGCGCGTCACCTCGGCACGCGTCATACCGAGCTCTACGTCACGGCCGACCACGCGCTCGGCGTCGTGCCGAAGCTGCCGTCGATCTACGACGAGCCGTTCTCCGATGCGTCGCAGATCCCGACCTTTCTCGTGTCCGAGCTGACGCGCCGGCACGTGAAGGTGAGCCTGTCCGGCGACGGCGGCGACGAGCTGTTCGGCGGCTATACGCGCTACTTCCTGACGCCGCGCCTGTGGCGCAAGCTGCATCGGGTCCCCGGCGCCGTGCGCGCCCGGATCGCCGCCGCGCTGCATGCGTTGCGGCCGGATCATGCGGACCAGCTCGCGGCCGTCGCGCAGGGTGCGTGGGGCGGCGTGGAGGCACGCGAATCGGCCGCGCGCATCGGCGATCGCCTGCACAAGCTCGGCCACGTGATGACGGCCGAGAGCCGCATCGGGCTGTACCGGCTGCTGATGTCGTCGGTGCATCATCCCGAGCGCCTCGCGCTGTCGGGGCAGGAGCCGGCGACGCCGCTCGACACCGCATCCGCGTGGCCCGCGCACCTGAGCTTCGCCGAGCAGGCGATGGCGATCGATACGCTCACGTACCTGCCGACCGACATCCTCGCGAAAGTCGATCGCGCGGCGATGGCCGTGAGCCTCGAAACGCGCATGCCGTTCCTCGATCATCACGTCGTCGAATTCGCGTGGCGCGTGCCGGCGGCGGTGCGTTTGCCGGAAGGGCAATCGAAGGCGCTGCTGCGCCGGCTGCTCGACCGGTACGTGCCGTCCGCGCTGATCGACCGGCCGAAGCAGGGCTTCTGCGCGCCCGTCGACCACTGGTTGCGCGGCGCGCTGCGGGATTGGGCCGAGGCGCTGCTGCGGCCGTCGCGGTTGCGCGAGGAAGGCTTCTTCGATGCGGCCGCGGTCGAGCGCCTGTGGCGGCAGCACGTGACCGGCCGGATGAACTGGCAGCACCAGTTGTGGACGGTGCTGATGTTCCAGGCGTGGCTGGAGGCGCAGCGCGCCGCATAAGGCGGTGCACCGCGCGTCGTCACTCGTCGAGGCAGCGCATGCAGCGCTGCTTCGCGGCGTTCGAGTGCAGGCCGCGGCACATCGTCATCACGGGCCGCGCATGGCACGAAGGCGGATCGGCGGACGCCGCGGACGACGCCTGCCGGCGTGCGCGCTCGGGCGGGGTGGTCGCGGCGGCATCCATCCGTCGCTGGCGTGCGGGCGGCGTGTCGCGCCCGGCGCTATCTTCATCGGGATTGCCGGACGTCATCGACGCGACGTGCAGCGCGCCGTCGTCGGCTGCATGCGCAACGGGTGGCGGCGTGGCGCACATGAGCGCAACCAGCGCATACAGGCAGGCGACAACGGTTCGCGACGCGCGCATTTTCATGGTCATTCCGTTCGTTCCGGGGCCGGCGGCGCGAAGGGCGCGCGGCTGCTGCGTCGATTGTAGGGACGACGCAGGCCGAGTGTCACGCCGGAATCCGTCGTCACGGGCATGGACGGTGGCATGGGCGGCGATGGACGGAGCGGGCGCGACGAAGCGTGATGCGCGAGGACGTCCGGCTGCCGGCGCGCAAAAGCGACCGCCGCCCGGAGGCGGCGGTCGGGTCGCGACTGGCTGGCGGGCCGGGCGGCGTGCAGGCCGCGCCCGACGGGCGGGCCGCGAGGCGCTGCGGATCGCCGCAGCGCGTTGGGGGGAGCGTGACCGGCGCGCCGTGTGCGAGCGGCGCGGGGAAAGCGTCAGGCGTAGTCGGCGGCCATCACGGCCGGCGGCGCCACGCGCAGGATCGGCGCGGCTTCGTGGCGCTCGACGTGCGTCATCGCCGCACCGAACAGCACGAGACGATAGCCGACCGCGTAGATCGGGATGATCCGCAGGTTCTTGTCGTGATCGAGCTGCAGCTTCGAACGGATACGCGAGATATGGGTGTCGAGCGTGCGCGACGACACGCCGAGCTCACGACCCCACACGGCTTCCTGGATTGCCTGCCGCGGCACGATCTTGTTCATGTTGTCGAGCAGGAATTCGACGACGTCGAATTCACGCGGCGTCACATCAATGATCTTGTTGTCGATTTCGATCGTGCGGCGCACGAAGTTGATTTTTATGTTGTCGATGTACAGGTATTTGCAATCCATGGTGGCCCTCGCATGTCCATAAAGGAGTGTTTGCGGGTCCTGTGCTGCAACTTTCGGGCCAGGGAGCGGATCGTCGGGGATCGACCGGAGGCGGCGCCCGTGCAGGCGGCGCGGCAGCCTTGAATTTAAAAGAAATTTTAACGGGAGGCGCGGGGCGGAGAGAAACGGGGGCGGGATAACTTTGAAGGATTGTTACGTAGCATCGGCCGGCGACGTTACGGGCGTTACGTCCGACGTAACGTGCGGGGCGAGGCGGGCGGCGGGCCGGCGGAGTGCCGCTGCAGCCGAATGGCGAACCCGATATCGAACCCTACATCGAACCCTACATGGGTCGATGGATTGTTCATACGAATCAATGTGTTACGGGTGTTTTTTGCCGACATCGAACCCTACATTGCCAGCCTCCTGAATTAAAAAACGCCGGCCGCGAGACGTCTCCGCCCGCGGCCGGCGTTCCAGGCCATCCTCAAGCCTTCGCGCTATCCGCCGAATCGAACGGCAGCACGTAATGCCGCTTGCCCGTCGCCGCGAAGATCGCGTTCGCGACCGCCGGCCCGATCGGCGCGACGCCCGGCTCGCCGACCCCGGTCGGCGCTTCGGCCGACGGCACGATATGCACTTCGACCTTCGGCATCTCGGCCATCCGCAGCACGTGGTAGCCGTCGAAGTTGCGCTGCTCGACCTGGCCGTCCTTCAGCGTGATCGCGCTGTGCATCGCCGCGCCGAGCCCGAAGCCGATGCCGCCTTCCATCTGCGCGGCGACGATGTCGGGATTGATCGCGATCCCGCAATCGACCGCGCACACCACGCGCTCGACCTTCACCTTGCCGTCCGCGTCGACCGACACCTCGGCCACCTGCGCGACATAGCTCTTGAACGCCTCGGCGACCGCGATCCCGCGCCCGCGGCCCTTCGGCAGCGGCTTGGCCGGATCCCAGCCGGCCTTCTGCGCGGCCAGGTCCAGCACCGCGCGCATGCGCGGCTCCTTCGCGAGCAGGTCGCGGCGGAACGCGTACGGATCTTTACCGGCCGTGTGCGCGGCTTCGTCGATGAACGCCTCGACCGCGTACGCCGTGTGCGAGCTGCCGACCACGCGCCACCACAGCACGGGCAGGCCGACCTGGGTGGTGGTGAGCTCGACCGACACGTTCGGCACCGCGTACGGCAGGTTCGCCGCGCCCTCGACCGAGGTGGCGTCGATCCCGTTCTTCACCATGAACGCCGCGAACGGCGTGCCGGCTAGGATCGACTGGCCGACGATCCGGTGGCGCCAGCCGACCAGCTTGCCGTCCGCGGTCAGCCCCGCGTCGAGCTTGTGGAAGTACATCGGCCGGTAGAAGCCGCCCTGGATGTCGTCCTCGCGCGTCCACTGCAGCTTGACGGGCTTGCCGTCCGCGCCGAGCGCCTTGGCGATCGACACGGCCTCGACCACGTAGTCCGACCATGCGTTCGCGCGCCGGCCGAAGCTGCCGCCCGCGTACAGCGTGTGGATCTGCACCTGCTCGGGCTTCAGGCCGGCCGTCCGGGCCGCGTTGGCCTGGTCGACGGTCTGGAACTGGTCGCCGGCCCAGATCTCGCAGCTGTTCGCCGTCAGCTTGACGACCGCGTCGAGCGGCTCCATCGGCGCGTGCGCGAGATACGGGAATTCGTACGTCGCGCTGATCTTGCGCGCGGCGCCCGTGATCGCCGCGTCGGCATCGCCGTCCTTGCGCGCCGACGTGCCCGGCTTGTCGGCGAGCTGCCGGTATTCGCGCATGATCTCGTCCGAGCCGCGCTTTTCGGCGTTCGTTTCGTCCCATTCGATCTTCAGCGCGTCGCGGCCCTGCTTCGCGGCCCAGAAGCCGGTGCCGACGACGGCGATCCCGCCCGGCACCTGCACGACCGACACGACGCCCGGCACGGCCTTGGCCGCCGTCGCGTCGAACGACTTCACCTTCGCGCCGAAGCGGGGCGGGCGCTGCAGCAGCGCGACGCGCATGCCGGGGACGGTTGTGTCGAGCGTGAAATGCGCGGTGCCGTTCGATTTCGCCGACGCGTCGACGCGCGGAATGGCGTGACCGATCAGCTTGAAATTGGCCGGCTGCTTCAGCGTGACCTTGTCCGGCACCGGCAGCGTCGACGCGTCGGCGACGAGCGTGCCGTATGCGGCCGTCTTGCCGCTCTTCGCATGCGTGACGACGCCGTTGGCGGTCGTCAGCTCGCTCGGCGGCACCTTCCAGCGGGCCGCCGCGGCCGATACCAGCATCGCGCGGGCCTTGCCGCCGGCTTCGCGCAGTTGCTGCCACGAGTTCGACATGGCCGAGCTGCCGCCCGTGCCCTGCATCGTGCCGAACGCGAGGTTCGCGTAGCGTTTCGCATCGGCGGGCGCGCTTTCGACGCGCACGTGCGACCAGTCGGCGTCGAGCTCCTCGGCGACGATCGTCGCGATGCCCGTATACGCACCCTGGCCCATTTCGACGTGCTTCGCGATGACCGTGACGGTGCCGTCGGGCGTGATGCGCAAGAACGCATTCGGCGCGAAGTCGGCGGCGGGCGCGGGCGCGGCGAGCGCGCGGCGGCCGAAGCCGCTGAAGTCGAAGCCGATGGTCAGGCTGACGGCGGCCGCGGCGCCCGCGGCCTTCAGGAACGTGCGGCGCGACGGACGCACCGAACCGGTGTTGTCGAGTTCGATCGTCATGGTCAGGCTCCCAGCGTTGCGGCCGCGTCGTGGATCGCCGCCCGGATGCGGGCGTAGGTCGCACAGCGGCACAGGTTGCCGTTCATCGCGGCGTCGATGTCCGCGTCGGTCGGCTTCGGGTTCTGTTCGAGCAGCGCGGTGGCGGACATGATCTGGCCGGACTGGCAGTAGCCGCACTGCGGCACCTGCAGCTTGACCCAGGCGGCCTGCACGGCCTGCGCGGGCTTGCTCTGCAGGCCTTCGATCGTCGTGACGTGCTTGCCCGCGATGCCGGCGAGCGGCAGCACGCACGAGCGGACGGCCTGGCCTTCGAGATGCACGGTGCACGCGCCGCACTGCGCCATGCCGCAGCCGAACTTCGTGCCGGTCAGTCCCGCGTGTTCGCGAATCGCCCAGAGGACGGGCATCGACGGATCGGCGTCGAGCGTGACGTTCTTGCCGTTCAGGACAAAGGAGGTAGGCATTGTGATTGTCTCCGTGGGGAAAACCCGGCATACGCCCGGTCACAGGGTCTGCTCACGCTCATAGCGGGCTTGCGCTGGCCCCCAGAAGGGCCGAGCGCAAGGAATGCGACGCAGCGAATACTCGACGTATTCGCAAGGAGCATGACGCCGCGATCGGCCCTTCTGGGGGCCAGCCCCACGAATGAATTTATCCAAAACAGGGGAACGTGCGTTGCCGGCCGTATTGCGGCGTCGATCGTCGCTTGTTTGGCTTGGCCAAACGGCGCTCCTCACTCCTTGCACTACGACCGGCAACGCACGTTCGCAAGCCCGCTATGAGCGTGAGCAGGCCCTGAGTGTGCGCGAGCAGCTGGTTTTTGCGTCTACCCAATCCTGCAAATTTATTGAACAATCCTGCAAATCCCCGGCAGGCGGTGGGCGGTTTCGCTATGCTCCCGCGACATGAGGAAATTGATCGAGGAAGCGTCATGGACATGACCGATATCGTGACGTCGCGCGAATCCGGGCAGCGCGAGCTGGCGACGCTGATCAGCCGCTTCGCGCCCGCGGACGGCTCGCATTCAACGGCCGTGCCGGGGTTGATGCTGCACCGGCACACGCGGCCGGTCGATCTCGGCTGCGGCGTGTCGCGGGCCGCGCTCGTGATCGCCGCCCAAGGCTCGAAGCGCGTGATCGTGGCCGGTCAGGCTTACGAGTACGACGCGCAGAATTGCCTGATTACCTCCATCGACTTGCCGATCCTGTCGCGCGTGACGAGCGCGTCGCCGGACGCGCCGTATTTGTGCCTGTCGCTGACGCTCGATCCGCAGCGCATCGTCGAACTCGCGGCCGAGATGCGGCTGCCCGAACCCGATGCGGGCCCCGAAGGCGAGGGGATCGCGCTCGCCGAGCTGACGCCGCCGCTGCTCGATGCCGCGCTGCGGCTGATGCGGCTGCTCGATACGCCGGCCGACATTGCGGTCGTCGCGCCCCTGATCGAAAAGGAACTGCTGTACCGGCTGATGACGAGCGGGCAGGGCACGCGGCTGCGGCACATGGCGATCGCGGGCAGCCAGACGCACCGGATCGCCCGCGCGATCGAATGGATTCGCGATCACTTCGCCGAACCGATGCGCGTCGAGTCGCTCGCGCAGGCGGTCAACATGAGCGTGTCGTCGCTGCATCATCATTTCAAGCACGTGACGACGCTGAGCCCGCTGCAGTACCAGAAGCAGTTGCGGCTGCACGAGGCGCGGCGGCTGCTGTTGCGGCAGGGCGGCGACGTCGGGTCGGTGGCCGCCGTCGTCGGCTACGAAAGCGCGTCTCAGTTCAGCCGCGAATACAGCCGGCTGTTCGGCGCGCCGCCGATGCGCGACGTCGTGCAGCTGCGCAGGAAGGAACTGCTCGGCTGACGGCGGATCGCCGGAAAGCCGGCGCGCGGTCGCTCGCCGCGCGTGTCACCGGGCGACCACCGTCGTCTGCAGGACGGCCGGCGCGATCCGCCAGTCCGGCACGTAATGCGCGGGCCACGCGCCGGGCGTGTCGACCGCGTTGAAATACACCACGGCCTTCAGCAGCGGATAGCGCCACAGCGACCGCTGGAATTCGTCGAGTGCCTCGCGCTTGCGCGAACTCGACCCGTCGACGCCGAGCTCCGTGACCATCACCGGCAGCCCGTAGTCGGCCACCCGCTCGTACTTGGTCCGCAGGATGCTCGCGGCGGACGCGTGGCCGCCGGCCGGCCAGACCGCGCAGCGCGGGCAGTCGAACACGGACAGGCCGACGTCGTCCACATAGCCGCGGCCGGGGAAATAGTCGTCGAGGTTCCGGTTGCCGGCCGGCGACCACACGAAGCGGATCTGGTCGGTCATCGCGCGGCAGGCGGTCACGACCCGCCGGTATGCCTGCACGTAAGCCGATGCATCGCCGATGGCCCACGGATAGCGCCCGGTGTCGGCCTCCATCTCGTGGCCCCAGCGCACGAACACGGGGCTTTTCAACGCCGCGATTGCCGAGCAGGTGGCCGCGATCCGCGCGTCGTAGCGCCCGTGCGCGATATCGTCGAGCAGCGCGCCTTGTCGCGTGTCGCCGGCCGCCCAGGGCTCGACGGTCAGCATCAGCGCGCGGTTGTGCGCCTGCGCGCGCCGGTACGCATCGTCGATTTCCGCACGGATGTCGGGCGCGTTCCACGACACGAACACATGATCGAACGCGAGATTCCGCTCGCCCGCGAGCGTGTTCTCGGGGTCGTAGGCGCCGAGTTCGGGCTGCTTCACCGGTTCGCCCGGCACGGGCGCGACCACGGCCGGCAACCCCGAGCGCCACATCATCGCCTGCCAGCCTCTTGGCGCGCGCAGCCCGATGCCCGACAGCAGCATCGCGAGCGCGACCACGAACAGCGCGTTGCGCACGGGCAGGCGGCTGAAGAACATCTGCCTGAAAGCCGACCACGCGAGCCCTTGCTCGCGGCCATGATTCACCGCGACGACGGCCGCGATCACCAGATACAGGATGCTCGTCAGCGTCGAGAACAGATAGAAGCCGGCGGCGTTGCGCGGATCCTCGACCGTGACGACGGGCAGGCTGCAGAACAGCGAGATCAGCAGATACGGGGCGACCACGCGCAGCGGCGCGTCCTGTTCGACCGCGCCGCCTTTCGGCGTGACCTTGAACGGGAATTCCTTGCCGCGCACGCAGTCGAGCACCGCCGATACGCAGCCGAGCACGACCCACGGCCAGCGTGCGAACACGAACGACAGGCCTTCCCACGACAGCAGTTTCGTATTCAGCGGGCGGCACGACTGGGTCGAACGCGTGGCCCAGGTCACGACGCACAGCAGCAGCACGGCCAGCGGCAGCGCGTAGGTGAGGTACGTGAGGTAGTCGACGTGCGCCCACACGCGGCCGGTCAGCAGCGCGACGACCGGAATCACGACGCCGCCGGCCATCGCGAGCGCGCACAGCGGATACCACAGCTGGCAGAACAGGAACTGCGCCTTCAGCTTCAGCGGCAACCCCATGAAATAGCGGCGCGTGTAGCGCAGCATGATGATCATCACACTCTTGGACCACTGGAATTCCTGCGTGGCCAGGTCGCCGAACGTGCGCGGCCCTTCGCCGTTCGCGATCGCGTTCAGCGCATGCATGCCGCGCCAGCCCTTCGAATTGAAGATCATCGTGGTCGAGTGATCCTCGGCGAGCTCGGGCCCGAGCCCGCCGATCTCGCGCAGCGCGCGGCAGCGCACCGCATAGTGCGAGCCGATGCACAGCGGCGCGAGGCCGCCCGCATAGCCGGCCTGCATCGTGCCGTGCAGCGGCCCCTCGACGTTCACGCGCCCGCGTGCGCTCCAGCTCGTGGCCGCGTTGCTGTCGCAGATGCTCGGCGCCGACACGTAGCCGACGGCCGGATCGACGAACGGCCGCAGCATCTCCTCGAGATAGGTGCGGGTCGGCACATGGTCGGCATCGAGCTGCGACACGAAATCGTAGTTGTCGTAGCCGACCTTGTCGTAGAAGTACGCGAGATTGCCTTCCTTGCACTTGGTCCGGCGCGGCCAGCTCGTCCGGTGGTACGCGGCGACGCCGCGCCGCGTCGACACGAATACGCCGTGCGCGCGGCACCAGTCGAGCGTCTCGGGCGACGGATCCTCATCGGCGAGCCACGTATCGTGCGGGTAGGTCTGGTCGAGCATCGCGAGCAGCGTCGTGCGGACGATGTCGAACGGCTCGGACGGCGCCTTGGTGACGACCATCGCGACGCGCCAGTCTCGCGGCACCGGCAGCGCGGGGTTCGGCACGACCGCCGAGCGGATGATGAAGATGAAGTAGCCGGGAATGAAGGTGGTCCAGAACAGCACGAAGCAGTTGACGCCGAAGCGGAAGGCGTCGACGTAGTGCTCGTCGCGCAACCACCAGCGCCAGAAGATGCCCAGCGCGACGAACCAGCCCAGCGCGAGGAGGTGGAAGACGATGCGGGTGCCGCTGTCCATCAACGGGACGACGAGCGGCACGTCCGCGCTCGTCGAGGCGGCGCGATCCGCGTCGGAGGAGGGGGTGTCGATGGTGTCGGCGGTATCCGGCGCAAGGCCGCCCGCAAGCGACGCAACCAGCTTCTTCATGGTGCTCTCCCGTCAAGGTCAGATCATCAGTCTTGAAGCAGGCTGCGTGGCAGCCGGGTGTCCTCGCTGGCGGGCGGTTGTTCCGATGCCGGGTCGGCCGGCGTGCGTTCGCCGCACGCGCGGCCCACGCGCTCATAGCGGCGAAAGCCGCTGTCGACGGCGAGCCGCTCGCTGAACAGGTTGCGCATGTCGAGCATCACGGGATCGGCCATGTGATCCGCGAGGTCGGCGAGATCGAGTGCCTCGAACGCTTTCCATTCGGTCATCACGACGACGGCGTCCGCGCTGCGCACCGCGTCGATCGCGGAGCCCTCCATGAAGACCTGCGGCAGCAGCCGCGACGCTTCATGCGGACGCGCCGGGTCGTACGCACGGATATGCGCGCCCGCGCCGACGAGCAGCTGGATCACGTCGATGCTCGGGCTTTCGCGCACGTCGTCGGTCTGGCCTTTGAAGGTGAGGCCGAGCACCGCGATGCGCTTGTCCTTGATCGAGCCGCCGCAGGCCTTCTCGATGCGGCGCAGGATCTGCTCCTTGCGCAGCGCATTCGATTCGATCGCCGCGCTGACGATGCGCAGCGGCACCGCATGTTCGGACGCCGTTGCCTTCAGCGCGCGCGTGTCCTTCGGGAAGCACGAGCCGCCCCAGCCGGGGCCGGCCTTCAGGAACGATGCGCCGATGCGGCGGTCGAGGCCCATTCCGTTCGCGACCAGTTCGACATCGGCGCCGACGGCTTCGCACAGGTCCGAGATCTCGTTGATGTAGCTGATCTTCACCGCGAGGAACGCGTTCGCCGCGTACTTCACCAGTTCGGCCGTTTCGATCTCGGTCGCGAGCACGAGATGGCCCATCGCCTCCAGCGGTGCATAGATGGCCTTCATGATCTCGATCGCGCGCGGATGCTCGGCGCCGAACACGACGCGGTCAGGGTGCATGAAATCGTCGATTGCCGAGCCTTCGCGCAGGAACTCCGGGTTCGATGCGATCGCCGCGTCGATGCCGTCCGGCGCGCAGCGTTCGATGATCTGCTTGACGATCCGGTTGGTGCCCACCGGCACCGTCGACTTCGTGACGACGACCGCGAAGCCGGTCAGGTTCGACGCGATCTCGCGCGCGGCCGCCTCGACGTATTGCAGGTCCGCCTGGTCGGTGCCCGGCAGCGTCGGCGTGCCGACCGCGATGAATACCGCGTCGCGATCGCGCACGCTCGTCGCGAGGTCGCTGCTGAAGCGCAGCGTGCCGCGTTCGACGTTGCGGGCGACGACGGCGTCGAGGCCCGGTTCGTAGATCGGCATGCGGCCTTCGTTCAGCGCGTCGATCTTGCCGCGATTGTTGTCGATGCAGACGACGTCATGCCCGAGATCCGCAAAGCACGCGCCGCTGACCAGCCCGACGTAGCCCGTGCCGACGATGGCGATCCGTACCTTCATGGTGATTCCCCCGCGTGGCGTTCAAGGAAACTTGCTCAATTGCCGGATTCGAATTGCAGTGCTTTCTGAAACCACGCCGCGGCATGTTCGACCATCGGTTCGATCGCGGTGAAACGCGGCCGCCAGCCGAGCACGAGCGCGGCTTTCGTGGCGTCGGCGTACAGTTCGGGCGGGTCGCCCGGGCGGCGCGCGGCCGTTACCGTCGGCACGCGGCGGCCCGTCACGGCTTCGACGGCGCGCAACGCCTCGAGCACCGACGTTCCCTTGCCGGTGCCGAGATTCAGGGCGACGCTATGGCCGCCGCCGCACAGATAGGCGGTCGCTTTCAGGTGCGCGTCGGCGAGGTCGCTCACATGCACGTAGTCGCGAATCGCCGAGCCGTCGGGGGTCGGGTAGTCGGTGCCCATCACCTGGAATGCACGGCCGGTGCCGAGTGCCGCGCGGATCGCGAGCGGCAGCGCGTGCGTTTCCGGTTCGTGGCATTCGCCGATCTCGCCGTCAGGGTCCGCACCGGCCGCGTTGAAGTAGCGCAGCGCGACCCACTTCAGCCCGTACGCGCGCTCGAAATCGGCGGCCATCCGTTCCATCGCGTACTTCGTGAAACCGTACGGATTGATCGGCTGCTGCGGCGTGCGCTCCGAGATCGGCAGCCCGTCCGGAATGCCGTACGTCGCGCACGACGACGACATCACGATCCGGCCGATGCCCGCCGCGTGCATCGCGCTCAGCAGCGTGCAGGTGCCGGTGACGTTGACCGTGTAATAGCGGTCGGGCGCGAGCACCGAATCGCCGACGTACGCGAGCGCCGCGAAATGGATCACGACGTCGGGCCGATGCACGGCGAACGCCTTCGACAGCGCGTCGCGGTCGAGAATGTCGGCCGCGACGAGCGGCCCCCAGCGCACCGCATCGCGATGGCCGGTCGACAGGTTGTCGTAGGCGACCGGTTCGTGTCCCGCTGCCGCGAGCGCCTTGCAGGTATGGCTGCCGATATAGCCCGCTCCGCCTGTCACGAGCACTTTCATGCCGGGGCCCCGGTCACGCGCAGCACCGGCTCGAGCCACAGTTCGCGGCTGAAATAGTCGACGGTCCGGCGCAGCCCTTCGTCGAGATCGATGGCCGGCCGCCAGCCGAGCTCGGCCGACGCGACCGAGATGTCGGGCTTGCGCTGGTGCGGATCGTCGATCGGCAGCGGCCGGAACACGATTTCCGATGTCGAGCCCGTCATCGCGAGCACTTTCTCCGCGAGCTCGATCATCGTGAATTCGCCGGGGTTGCCGATGTTGACCGGCGTGCCGACGTTGCGCTCGGCGTTCATCAGGCAGAAGAAGCCGTCGATCAGGTCGCTGGCGAAGCAGAACGAGCGCGTCTGCCGGCCGTCGCCGTAGATCTCGAGCGGCGCGCCGTTGAGCGCGCCGACGATGAAGTTCGACACGACGCGGCCGTCGCGCGGCGACATCCGCGGGCCGTAGGTGTTGAAGATGCGCGCGACGCGCACGTCGACGCCGTGCGTGCGGTAGTAGTCGTAGCACAGCGCTTCGGCCGCGCGCTTGCCCTCGTCGTAGCACGCGCGCGGGCCGATCGTGTTCACGTTGCCGCGATAGGTTTCCGTCTGCGGATGCACGTCCGGGTCGCCGTAGATCTCGCTGGTCGACGCCTGGAACACGCGGGCGCCCGTCTTGCGCGCGAGCATGAGGCAGTGGTTCATGCCGAGCACGTTGGTCATCATCGTATGGACGGGATCGATCTGGTAGGTGGGCGGCGATGCCGCGCACGCGAGATTCCAGATCTCGTCCACCTGCAGTTGCGGCAGGCCGAGC
Source organism: Burkholderia sp. AU33803 (assembly GCF_002223095.1). Taxonomy (NCBI): domain Bacteria; kingdom Pseudomonadati; phylum Pseudomonadota; class Betaproteobacteria; order Burkholderiales; family Burkholderiaceae; genus Burkholderia; species Burkholderia sp. AU33803. The sequence continues at coordinate 2,206,780 of NZ_NKFJ01000006.1, read as the reverse complement.
GAGACGTCGCCCTTCACGAATTCGAAGCGGCCGGACGCCTTCAGGTCGGCGACGTTGAGCTTGCGCCCCGTCAGCAGGCTGTCGATGCACGTGACGCACGCGCCTTCCATGACCAGGCGTTCGCATACGTAGCTGCCGAGAAAGCCGGCGCCGCCCGTCACCAGGACGCGCTGACCGGCGCGCGTCTCGAGCGCGACCCGGTCATTCATGGCTTTCACCTTCGTCGAGCAGATCGAGGAACCACACGTCGATTTGCTCGACGGCGGTGCGCACGCGTTCCATCCCGCCGCACGGGTAGCGCTTCGGCAAGCGCCGGCTCGCATGGGCCGAGGTCGACGAAGCGCCGCGACAGGCGCTCCGGTTTCGTTGGCTACCCCGTTGATGCCTGAACGACGCGCACGTCGATCGCCCGGTGGTGATCTTCATCGCCTTTTCCCCGATACGCTGATTGACGAGCCGGCCGCCGTCCGTGATCTTGTGCTTCGACGTGCCGCTCGGTGAGAGCCGGAAACAAGGCAATCGGCATGCCATGAACGATGCCGCCGCGATGCGCACGGGAGCGGCGGCGCAATTGCCGCGCGATATGCGCGCTTCTGTTTCATGCATGTATCGTGGGGACAGAAAAGCGGGCGATTCCATTGCCGGGTCGATGCGATTCGATACGACGCAACGCATGATGAATCAGGCTTTTTCTGAAATGGCGTCGTCGAACAGGTGTTGAGCTTGAATGTTTCATCGGTGAGAAATGCATCGCTAAACGATTCAAGGCGCTTCCCGAATGTGACGCGAATCGGACGATTCGGTGCGTGAAAGGCGGAGCGAATGAAGGTGAAAAAATGACGTGCGGCATGACGAGGCCCGAGTTTGCATTCATTTGAATGATTACGCCGCCACAAAAATTTTCTTTTTTACGGTCTATTTCGGCCCTCGAGCGGTGCGTGATCCTGTCGGTATTTTCACGGATGAATCAAATCCGTTTCGGTCATCGGGAGAAACGCATGTCGAAGGCGCGCCCGAGGCTGCCGTGTCGGGCTTTCGGTGCCCGGTGTCGGGCGAATCGATTCTCGTTTGTGATGGCACGGGAAGGGGCCGCACACGCCGCGCCCCACGGTTTGCCGGCGGAAATGCCCGCGCCGCCGGCCTTGCGCGGCAGCCCCGTTCTCAAGTTTGAAACACTCGTTCATCAGGCCGCCCGGTGCGGGCCTGCGGGCCGGATTCGTCCGTCTAATCCGGCGATTGCGTCGCGGTGCTCAACGATCGGAGCGGGTGTCAGACTGTTATTGCGATACATTCCTGAAACAAAAAATGTCGTTCCCGGCGCTGTGGGCCGCCATGGCGGCCGTGTGCCGCGCGCAAGCTGCGGTGGAATATCGCGTGGCACGCTGCTTGCGGTATTCGACGCACCGGCGGGCGGCTGAAACGATGTAACAAAGCGGTGGGGCGGCCAACTCGTCAATAAGCAGTCGGGGAAACGGCGATGAAGACCATAAGCAGTGGCTTGATCGGTGCGTACTTTACGCATCACTGGGGTAGTCGGAAAGGCCGGGGTGACGCTCGCGACGCTGTGCCAGCTTCGCGGGTTGCGCTGTCCCGGTTTCTTGCCCGCCGCGCGCGCCGCCTGCTGGCGCGGTTGTCGCGGTTGTCGCGCCGCACGGCAGTCGGGCGACAGCGGTACTCGCTCTCATTCAGTTCACCCGGATGGATCAGGCTGTTCGTGCCGGACAGCGTGATGCCGATTCGTCCCCGGCCATGCAGGGCCGCTCCGATCGCGCCTGGCCCATGCCGGCGCCGGCCGGATTAGACCGAACAGCCTGTCGGCCGGATTATCCGGAAGACGCTTCGTCGATAGCTCAGGGAGAACACAGGCCACCCGGCTGCAATGCAGGCTCTTGTCGCCCGCGTAAAAGGTGTATTTCAAGCGGCGCTGCGATTTGCGGTGGTTAATGTATTCGCGAATTTTCGATTCCGGAAACGGGATGTCGATTCATGACATGCCGTCCGGCGGGGTATCGAATATCGCCAGCCGGAAAGATGTGCGCATCGTTCCGGCATATCAAGCAAGGGAGTTTTCGGTGCAAGGCCAATGTTCATAAAAATAATAGAAAACACCTACCAAAAAAATTTGGATAACGAAAAATCTCGAAGCTAAGCTTCGTCTGGCAAAAACATAAAAACGTGATTTAAAAGGCAATGAGATTTTATTTATTAGATAGTGATCCTTAATTTTGAGGATTGCTCAAGTCGGGAAGATTGAAGGCGTGCGATCTTCCTGATTCACTCCGTCCACGCCGTTTTGGAGTCGACCATGAAGAAGCTTCTGATTGCAGCAGCAGTTCTGGCGGTTTCGGGTGCAGCGTTCGCAGGTAGCGGCACGGTGTCGAGCAGCAACTCGTCGAGCGGCGGTTCGACGGCGGCCGGGGTCGTCGGGTTCGGCGTTTTCGGCGCGACCGATTCCGGTGCAGCGCTCGGTGCAGCTGGCGCCACGGCCGGCCATGGCAGCAGCAGCTCGATCTCGTACACGGACCACACCAACACTTCGCAAGTGGGCGGCTTCGGCTTCGGCGGCGCACAGGCAGGTGGCACCAGCGGTGCGAATGCCGGTTCAATCGGCTGGACGTATCACCACTAAGCCGCGACGCGCAGCGTTCGTCATTGGCTGGCGGTACGGATGCCGGGTTTCGTCCGATGGGGGGCAGGCCCGGCTCCGCCACCGCTGAACTTCATCACAGCAAGGGATTGCTATGAAAGCCAACGTCATATTAGCGACAGCGCTCACCGTCTTATCGTCGGCTGCATTGGCAGCGGGTTCGTCCACGACCAACCAGACGCAATCCGTTGCGGCCGGTGTTTCAGGGTCGGTGCTGGTCGGTTCCGGTAGCTATACCAGCAATTCGACTTCGACGGCGGGCGCGAATGCAGGCAGTACCGTCACACCCGCTGGTTCCGCCGGCACGGCATCCGCTTTCCACAACTCGACTTCGACGGCCAGTGGTTCGGGCACGAACGGAGGCGCATTTGCGGCAGGCGGCGGTATCGGTGCCGCAGGCTCGTACGGTGGAAACAGCAGCACGAACGAGAACGCGAATGCGCTATCGGGAGGGGTAACCGCCACGATCGTACTCGGCGCGAACCACTACACGGCAACGGGCGGAAACGACCAGGGCAATGCCAACGCGGGGGCCGCTGGCCTGACGGGCAGTGGCGGTTCGGGCGCGATCGCGGGTTCGAATCACTACAACTCGTCGACCGTGTGGAGTACGGGTCCGGCCGGCTCGCCGTCCGCATCGGGTGGAAGCCAGGGCAGTTCAAGTGCGACCGGAAGCAGTCATTAGTCAGGTGTGGGGGGACCAGTTTCCCAGCGACGCTGGTCTCTTTTCCCCACATTGTTGTCACGTAAGGAGTTGGCATGAAGCAGAAACTGATTGCCGCCGCTCTGATGCTCGCGTCTCTGACGGCGTATGGCGCTGACCGTATTGCCGACGACGTGCAATCGAATTTGCAGACGTCAAACAAACCTGACCAGACAACCAAACCGTCAGAACAACAAACGCTTTCTTCGGGCAGTGCCATCGGCGGATCCGACGCCCAGCAGTGGCAGGGCATGTCGGCAGGCTCATGGTCCCAGCTGGGCAACGGCTGGAAACAGTTCGGGGAAGCAGGCAAAGCTGAAGGGAATCAGGGGAACTAGTACGGTTGCCTGGGTGGGAGGTCAAACCTCGTCCGGAGAGTGAAATGAACAGCAACAGGATCAAGGTGGCATGCGCTGCGATGTTCGCGATGACCACGATCGGCGCCCAGGCGCAAACCGCCGACTCGACTTCGAGCTCGCAGTCGTCGAGCGGCTCGACGGCCATCAGCCAGGGCGGCGGCTCGAGCATGAACACGAACACCACGAGCTCGCGCGGCGGCAATGCCACCAGCTCCAGCGGGGTCCGCGGCAGCGGCAATTCGAGCGTGAACGTGAACGTGACGATGCCGTCCGGCACGAGTGGCGGTTCGAACGTGACGCCGCAGAGCGTGAGTTCGCTGCAGTCGTCCGGCGCGCCCGGCACCAACCCGTACAACACCCAGACCTCGGAAAACGTCAATTACTCCGGGACGCAGACGATCAAGACGAACCCCTCGATCCAGGCGCCGGGCCTCACGACCACGCTGTCCGATACCTGCATGGGCTCGGTGAGCGTCGGTGTGTCGTTCCCGGGCTTCGGCGCGACGGGCGGCACGACGCTGGTCGACCAGGCCTGCGTGCGACGTCTCGATGCGCGTGAATTCCGTGCGATGGGCCTGACCGACGTGGCGCTCGCGCTGCTCTGCCAGAGCGACGCGAACCGGCGTGCGGTGGAAGCGACCGGGCACCTGTGCCCGGGCACGACCGCGCCGCTCGCCCGTTCGAACGTGGCGCCGAGCGTGGAAGCGACGGTCGCCGACGACGTGAAGTATCGCGATCCGATCGTGCGCGACCGCATGGGCTTGCCGCCGCTCGGCGCTGCCGCGCCGGCACCGGCTCAGCCCCGTCCGGTGGCGACGAATTTTGTGCAGGCAGCACCCGTGTCGGTGCCGGTACCGGTGCCCGTGCCGTCGATGGCGCCGGTTGCCGCGGCGCCGGCTGTTGCTGCGCCGGCTGTCGCAGCCGCCGCACCGGCAGTGGCAGCGCCTGCTGTTGCGGCCGCACCGGCCGTAGCCGCCCCCGCTGTAGCCGCCGCGGCACCGGCCGTAGCCGCCGCACCTGCGGTGGCTGCCGCACCTGCGGCGTCGATCGTCCCGGCTGCTGCGATTGCGGCCGTGCCGGCTGCCGCCGTGATCGCCGCACCGGCAGTCGCGGACAAGGCATCGCAAGCGCCTGTCACACCGGTCGCCGAAACGAAGGCCCCCGAGCCCGTGCAACCGGTCGCCGACAAGGCACCGGAACCGGCACCGGTGGTCGCCGACAAGGCGCCCGAACCCGCACCGGTGGTGGCCGACAAGGCGCCCGAACCCGTACCGGTGGTCGCCGACAAGGCACCGGAACCCGCACCGGCGGTTGCCGACAAGGCACCGGAACCCGCACCGGCAGTCGCCGACAAGGCGCCGGAACCCGCACCGGCGGTCGCCGACAAGACCCCCGAGCCCGTGCAGCCCGTCGCCGACAAGGCGCCGGAGCCGATGCCGGCCGCGACCGACAACGCAGCGCAGGCCGCTGCCGCGCCGGCTGCGGACCCGACGCCGGCGGCGGCCGTCGTTGCGGCGCCCGCGGCTGAAGCCGCGATGCCCGCGCCGGCAGCCGATGCGAAGGCCGCCGAGCCGGCGCCGGTCGCCGCGGAAGCGCCCGCACCGGAAGCCGCGCAGCCGGCCGTCGCCGCGACGCCTGCCGACATGCCGGCCGCCGACGCGAAGGCGCCGGAAGCAGCGGCTGCGCAGCCCGCCGACATGCCGGCGTTGTCCGATCCGGCGCAAGCATTGCCGCCGGCTTCGGTCGACCAGCAGGCCGCCCCGGCTGTACCGGTCGTGCCGGCTCCGGCCGTCATCTCGACGAGCACGTCGTCGTAAGCATGCGGGTCGGTTTCCCGTGTGACCGGAACACCGGCCGCACGGGAGACGTTCGGACTCGATGCCCGACGGTCGTTTCCTGTTTGACGGGTGTTGATCCCATCCCCGAGGTCAACACCTCTTTTTGCCTGACGAGGATGCAAGGAGGCCTCAATCATGAGGATCTTTTTGATCGCTCTGTTGTTGTACAGCGCACAAGCCGCGGCGCAGTCGGTATTTCAGAACCCGGCGGTCTTCGTGATCCTGGGCGAGCAGACCGCCGCGAACGCCGTGAGCGTTCAGCAGGCGCTGTCGACGCTCGGTCGCGCCGACAACACGGCATGCGCGCCGATGATGATGATCGGCGATCCGCAGATGATCTACATGATGCCGGAGGAAGGCCACGCCCCGTCGTGGCAATCGCCGGTGTACGGCCGTGGCGCACCGTTCGAAGCGCAGAAGGGGCCGACATCGACCGGCAAGACGATCGGCGCGATGCAGCATGCCGAGGACATGCAGACGCAGCCATGGAGCGACGGCAGCGCGATCACGCAGAAGATCGCCGGCGAGTCGAGCGTGACGGCGGCGGAGCGGGTGAGCGGGTGGCAGCGCAACGGGCTCGGCTCGATCGAGACGGCCCCTGCGACGGAGGTGACGGTGAACGGCAAGACCTACCGCGCCTATCGTGACGACCTCAACCGTGCCGCGAAGCCGGTCGTCGAGCCGCAGATCTACACGCAGCGCGTCGTGTTCTGCCGATAACGAAACGTCAATCCGAGGACGGCCCGGCGCTGCGCCGCGGGACCACGATGTCCCGCCCCGCGCGATCCGGCAACGGCCGTTTCGACCACCCATCCAAGCGACGAGGCCATCGTGAACTATTGCTGCCAGATCAGGGTGTCGGGCCCGCAGGATCTCGAACGCGAGGCAGGACCGGCGCCGTTCGTTGCCGTCCGGCGCAACCATGTCGTGCCGCCGCGGCCACTCGTCTACCTGTCGCAGCAGCACGATGCCGCGCTCGTCGACTGCCTCGCGTCACGCGGCTGGGACGTGTGGCGCGCGAAAACCGTTGCGGACGCACTGAATCTCGTCAGGGTGAATCGCCCCCATGCGGGCATCGTCGACTTCGGCAGCTTCGCGTCGCTCGACGTCATGTCGTTCGAAACGCTGCTGCGCGATCCGCGCGTCGGCTGGGTCGCACTCGCCGACCATGAGCGCCTGCGGGATCTCACCGTCGCGCGCCTGATTCGCCACTGCTGCTTCGACTACGTGCGCAATGCGAACGCCTATACGACGATCGGCTATCTGGTCGGTCATGCATACGGGATGCTGAAGCTCGCGGACGGCAGCCCGGACGCCGCTGCGGCGCCCCCCGGCGGCACGATGATCGGCGCATGCGACGCCATGCGACGGCTGTTCGCGACGATCCGCAAGGTCGCGAACACGGACGCCACCGTCTTCGTCGCCGGCGAATCCGGCACCGGCAAGGAGCTGACGGCGGCGGCGATCCACCAGCAGTCGCCGCGCGCCGACGCGCCCTTCGTCGCCGTGAACTGCGCGGCCATTCCGTCGACGCTGCTGCAAGCCGAACTGTTCGGCCACGAGCGCGGCGCGTTCACGGGCGCGCACCAGCGCAAGATCGGCCGGATCGAGGCCGCGCACGGCGGCACGCTGTTTCTCGACGAAATCGGCGACATGCCGTTCGAGAGCCAGGCGAGCCTGCTGCGCTTCCTGCAGGAAGGCACGATCGAGCGGCTCGGCGGGCACGCGTCGATTCCGGTGGACGTGCGGATCGTGTCGGCGACCCACGTCGATCTCGAGGCCGCGATGCAGGCGGGGCGGTTCCGTGCCGACCTGTACTACCGCCTGTGCGTGCTGCGCATCGACGAGCCGCCGCTGCGCGTGCGCGGCCGCGACATCATGCTGCTCGCCGACTACGTGCTGCGGCGCTATCGCGGCGACTGTTCGCACCGGATTCGCGGCTTCACGCCGTGCGCGGTCGAAGCGATCCACAACTATCCATGGCCCGGCAACGTGCGCGAGCTGATCAACCGGATCCGGTTCGCGGTCGTGATGACGAACGGCCCGCTGATCTCGGCCGCGGATCTCGAACTGCACCCGTACACGTCGCGGCGGCCGCCGACGCTCGCGGAAGCGCGCCGGCAGGCCGAGCGGCACGCGATCGAGGAAACGCTGATGCGCCACCGCCACCAGCATGCGGACGTGGCGGCCGAGCTGGGCATCTCGCGCGCGACGCTGTACCGGCTGATGACCGCGCACGGGCTGCACGCCTGACGCGCGGCGGCACACCGCCGCTCAAGACCGTGCGATGCCGGCCGTTAAGACAGTAAACGGCCCGTCCGGACCGCCGGTGCAGCCATGCTGCGCACGGCCGGCACGCGGCGCATCACGCTCATCCGAGGTTACCGTGGCAGAGTGCAGTCACTGCGGCAGGACGTTCCTGGCCGGCGGGCGGTCGATCGACGGCCGCCGCTATTGCCGTGCGGCGTGCGCGCAAGCGCATCCGATCGTCGTCGAGGCGGAACGGGTGCCCGACGCGAAAGTCTGGGAGTACGTGCACGACTGGCGTTACGGGCCGTGCCCGATCTGCGGTCGCGACGACCAGCCGGTGGATGTCCATGCGTCGCATCGCGTCGTGTCGCTGCTGTTCGTCACGCGCTGGGCGACGCGACGCCATGTGTGCTGCCGGCGTTGCGGCCGCAGGAAGCAGGCGGTCGCGCTGCTGGCCTCGGCCGCGTTCGGCTGGTGGGGGGTGCCGTGGGGCCTCGTGCTGACGCCGATCCAGCTCGTGCGCAACGCGCTCGGGCTGGCCGCGCGCGACCCGGCGGTCGCGACGCAGCAGTTCGAACAGCTCGTGCGGCGCAAGCTGGCGGCGCGCCGGCTGCGGCGCGCACGGCAGGGCGTCGGCGCCTGAGCGCGCGGCCCGGCGCGCGGCGCGCGATCAGGCGGCCGGCCGCTCGAAGCCCGATGCGACCCAGCGCTCGGCGCTGGCCTTGTTGAGCTTGAACCCGGCCGACACCTTCGCTTCGGCCAGCAGCTCGCCATACGGATCGAATGCCTTGAGCTGCGCGTACGGCTCGAATTCGTCCGGCACGATGTCGAGCGTCACCGACACATCCTGGTCGTCCTCGCCCTGAACCGTCACTTCCTTGTGCAGCATCGCGCGCCGCTGCTGCTCGTGCCGCATCAGCACCTCGGTCGCGGTCTTCACGAGCGTGCGGAACGCGTTCGCGTCCATCGGCTTCGGGTTCTTCTTGTCGCGGCCCATGGTCCACGGCCCGACGAGCGCGGGCTCGGACTCGCCGTCCTTGATCATCTCGACGGCCCAGCCGTCGTCGTCTTCGTTCTTGATGATGCGGGCCGTCCAGCCGTTGTCGCGCCAGAGGCCGTCTTCGTGGATGGAGGTGTCGTCGGGTTGCAGGTCGGATTCGGTCATGGGGAAAGCGGGGGTACGGGCAGCCGGCAAACGGGCGGCGGCGCGCGGCCGGCATCGGCGCGTCGCTCGCCGCCGGTGGCCCGGCGCGGGATGCAAAGGCGTCGATTTTACCTGCTGGCCGGTCGCTTGGCCCGGATCGGCCGCCACGCTGGCCATTCGGCGGATGTCAGCGGCGACCGGCCGCCTCGTGTCGGGCGTTCGAACCGGCTCAAATATCAAACTCGTATTACGTCCCGGACGACCGATCCCGATGCCGTCCGATATCCCGCCTGCGCGCAGCTTCATAGAATCGACATTCAGGCTAAAAATAGCCTGAATGTCCTTTCAACGCCAAATCGGCCGTGCGTGCCCCGTGTCCGGTGTCGCGCGGCCGATGAATCACCTGGAACTGCGCATGAGGAAATTCAATGTTCGCGTCGTTTTCGCGTACGACTGGCCGTTGACGCTGGCCGGCATCGAGCAGGTCGCGGGCAGCGGCTGTGCGATCGAGATCGTCGCGGTGTACCGGAGCGTGGCCGAACTGGTCGCGTCGCTCGGCGGCGTCGACTGCGATGTCGTGCTGGTCGACTATGCGATCCGGGCAGACGAGCAGATGGACGGCCTCGCGATGTTCGACTGGCTGCGGCGCACGCGTCCGAACGTCGGGATCGTCGCGCTGGTCGCGAACGAGAATCCGCTGATCTTCGGGTCGATCCTCGCGATCGGCGGTGTGAGCATCGTCAGCAAGTTCGACGAGGTCGGCCATATCGTCACGGCCATTCATTCGAGCTACAGCGGCGGACGTTACCTGTCGCCGCTCGTCAGGCGCGCGGTCGATGCATTCGGCGAGCGCGGCGAGGCGCCCGTGAAGCTGTCGGCGCGCGAGATCGAGGTCATTCGCCTGTATCTGTCGGGGGTGCCGATCAAGACGATCGCGCAGCGTCTGAGCAAGGGCAAGCAGACGGTCAGCGCGCAGAAGATCAGTGCGATGAAGAAGCTCGGTGTGAGCAACGACGTCGAGCTGATCCAGCGGGCGGCGGGGTTGGGGCTTGGCACTGGCCTGACCGCGTCACGGCCCGGCCGCGCCGCGTGAGCACGCGTGCGCCGGGCGGCCACCGTCAAACCGGCAACGCAAACCGCGTCACCGCATCCCGCAGCGCTTCGGCCTGATCGCGCAGCGAATGCGCGGCGGCCGCGGCTTGTTCGACGAGCGCCGCGTTCTGCTGCGTCACCTGGTCCATTTCGCCCACCGCGCGATTGACCTGCTCGATCCCGGCGCTCTGTTCGCGCGACGCATGGCTGATCTCGTCGAGGATCTCGTTCACGCGCCGCACCGACTGCACGATCTCGGCCATCGTCTCGCCCGCATGCGTGACGAGCGCCGCGCCTTGTTCGACGGTCTCGTTCGACGACACGATCAGCGACTTGATCTCCTTCGCCGCCGTCGCCGAGCGTTGCGCGAGCGAGCGCACCTCGGCCGCGACCACCGCGAAGCCGCGGCCCTGTTCGCCGGCGCGCGCCGCCTCAACCGCCGCGTTCAGCGCGAGGATGTTGGTCTGGAACGCGATCCCGTCGATCACGCCGATGATGTCGCCGATCTTGTGCGAGCGGTCGGTGATCTCGTTCATCGTGCGCACGACGTCGTCGACCACCGCGCTGCCGCGCGTCGCTACCTGCGCGGCCTGGTCGGCGAGCGACGCGGCGTGCGCGGCGCTGTCCGCGTTCTGCTTCACGTTAGCGGTCATCTGGTCCATGCTCGACGCGGTCTGGACGAGCGCGGCCGCCTGTTCCTCGGTGCGCTGCGACAGGTCCGTGTTGCCGGACGCGATCTCGCTCGCGCCGACGTTGATGTTCTCGGTGCCCATCCGCACGCGCGACACCATGTCGATCAGCCCGCCCTGCATCGTGTGCAGCGCATGCAGCAGGCTGCCGCGATCGTCCTGCTTCACGGTCACGCGCGCGGTCAGGTCGCCCTGCGCGATGCGCTGCGCGGCGTCGAGCGCGACTTCCAGCTCGCCGCCGAGGTTCGCGCGCACGCTCTTCAGCACCAGCACCATCACGGCGGTCGCGATCCCGCCGAGCACGGCCGTCATCGCGAGCCAGCGGCCGACGCTTTCGAGCACGGCCGAGCGGACGTCGTTCATGTACATGCCGGTCACGAGATACCAGTCCCACGGCGCGAAGCGCTGCACCGCGCTGGTTTTGTCCTGCGGCTTGTCGGCGCCCGGCTTCGGCCACAGATACTCGACGAAGCCCTTGCCGCCTTCCAGGTTGCCGGCCTTCACGATCTCGACGAACAGGTGCTTGCCGTTCGGATCGGTGAAATTCGACACATCCTTGCCGTTGAGCTCGGACTTGATCGGATGCATCACGATCACCGGCTTCGAGTCGTTGATCGAGATGTAGCCGTCGGCGCCGTGGCGCATCGCGGCGATCGCCTCGATCGCCTTCTGCTTCGCTTCGGCTTCCGGCAGCGCGTTCTGCTGCGACAGCTTGTAGAAATGGTCGGTCACGCTTGCGGCCTGCGCGACCAGCGACGCGAGCTGTTCGCGGCGGTCCGTGATCATCGATGCGCGCGTCTGCCATGCGCCGAGTCCGGCGATCACAAGCAGGCCAAGCCAGAGGATGACGATCATCGAGGCGAGTTTCTGATTCAGGGAAAGGTTGCGCATGGTGTGTGGTCGGTCAGTCGTGGATGCTCCCCGGAACGGCGTGACGGGGTAAGTGTCTTGACGGCGTCAGACGGGCGTCACCGTAGACGGGTTATCCCTAGGAACCGGTACCGAGGACGCATGCCTGTCATCCCGACAAGGGTATCTATGCATATGCATAACGGGTGTCGCTATACTCACGGGGCGATGGCGTGCGCGCCGCCCGTCCGGTTCGGCGGCGCGGCGGCAAATGAAACCGAAAGGAGGCAACGATGCGAATTCTGGTAGTAGGGGCCGGCGCGGTCGGCGGGTATTTCGGCGGCCGGCTGGCCGCGGCGGGGCGCGACGTGACGTTCCTGGTGCGCGACGGCCGCGCGGCCGCGCTGGCGCGCGACGGGCTGCTGATCCGCAGCCCGCGCGGCGACCTGACGCTCGCGAACGTGCAGACCGTGCGCGCGGGCGATGCGGGTGCCGGCGTCGCGCCGTTCGATCTCGTGCTGCTGAGTTGCAAGGCGTACAGCCTCGACGACGCGATTCAGTCGCTCGCGCCGTTCGTCGGCCCGCAGACGCTGATCCTGCCGATGCTCAACGGGATGCGTCATCTCGACGTGCTGCGCGACCGGTTCGGCGCCGCTCGGGTGCTCGGCGGGCTGTGCGTGATCGCGGCGACGCTCGATCGCGAGCAGCGCATCGTGCACCTCAACGACACGCACGGGGTCACCTTCGGCGAACTCGCGGGCGGCGAATCGCCGCGCGTGCGCGCGGTGGCCGACGTGCTCGGCGGCGCGGGGTTCGATGCGACGCTCAGCGACAACGTGGTTGCGCGGATGTGGGAAAAATGGGTGTTCCTCGCGACGCTCGCCGCGAGCACGTCGCTGTTCCGCGGCTCGGTGGGCGACATTCTCGCCGCGCCGGACGGCCGCCGCCTGCTCGAGACGATGCTCGGCGAATGCAGCGCGATTGCCGAGCACAATGGCCACCGGCCCGACCCGGCCGCCATCGAGCGGATGCAGCGGATGGTGCTGACGCCGTCGCCGCTGACCGCATCGATGCTGCGCGACGTCGAGAACCATGCGCGCGTCGAAGCCGATCACGTGATCGGTGATCTGCTCGCGCGTCGCGACCCGCAGGCGGCCGATGCATTGTCGCTGCTGCGGATCGCGTACAACCACCTGAAGGCATACGAAGTGCGGACGGCGCGCGAGCACGCGGCCGCATGAGCATCGGCGCGGGCGGCCGCGCGGCCGTTCCGCGCTGCACAAATTTGCCGTCCGGCGCCCTGTATGGCCGGAATGCGCAAAAAAGTATCGGAAATCAGGCGTAAAGTTGGTGGAGCCGCGCGCTCGATCGACCTACATTGCTTCCCATGCGACCGGTCGCGTCGCCGCGTGAAATGCGCGGTGACGCGCAAGCAGCCGAACAGGCCGGCCAGCGAGACATGGGAATGGAGACGCCAACATGATGCACCCCGATCTGGAAGTGGTCGACGTGCGACGCGACGAGTCGTTCAAGGTCTGGTCGCACGGCTATCCGTACCGCACGATCCGCTGGCACTTCCATCCCGAATTCGAACTGCACCTGATCGTCGCGACGCGCGGCAAGTATTTCGTCGGCGACCACATCGGTTCGTTCGGCCCCGGCCATCTCGTGCTGCTCGGCCCGAACCTGCCGCACAACTGGGTCAGCGACATGGCCGAAGGCGAAACCGTCGAGCGCCGCAATCTCGTGATCCAGTTCGACCCTGCGTTCGTGCGCCGTTGCATGGACGCGTTTCCCGAATGCCGCGACGCGCAGGCACTGCTCGACGATGCGCGGCGCGGCGTCGGTTTCGACGCGGCCACCAGCGCCGCGATCGCGCCGCTGTTCGACGAACTGCTGGGCGCGCGCGGCATGCGCCGCATCGCACTGTTCATGACGATCCTCGAACGGCTGTGCGGAGCGGCCGAACGCACGCTGCTCGCGAGCCCCGCGTACGACCAGGCCGACGTCACGCCTACGCGGCTCAGCCATGCGCTGTCGTACATCGGCAAGAACCTCGCGTCCGAGCTGCGCGAATCCGATCTCGCGCAACTGACCGGGCAGAGCATCAGCGCGTTCTCGCGTGCGTTCCACCGCCAGACGGGCATGCCGTTCGTGCAGTACGTGAATCGTCTGCGGATCGAGTCCGCGTGCCAGATGCTGCTCGCCGACGACGCGAGCATCACCGATATCTGTTTCCAGGCCGGCTTCAACAACGTGTCGAACTTCAACCGCCAGTTCCGCGCGGTGAAGGGAATGGCGCCGTCCGAATTCCGCGCGCTGCAGCGCCTGAACGCGCGCAGCCGCGAACTCGCGCTGCACGCGGCGCCCACCGGCAATCCGCTGCCGCCGCGTGTCGTCACACCCGGCATCCCGGCGCTCGCACCGCAGCCCGGATGATCGCGGGGCCTCGGCCCGCCTGAATTTTCCGCACCGTTTCACCCAGCGCAATCGCGTCGCCCACGTCGCGAGGGGCGCGTTCACCCACGAAAAAGCCGCACACATAACCGGAGACACCGTCATGACGCATGCATCGCCCGCTTCATCCCCCCGCCGCGCCGCCCGCATGGCGGTGATTGCCGCGCTCGCCGCCGCGGCCTGGCTGCCCGCCGTCGCCGTGCAGGCCGCGCCGTTGCGCATCGGCATGACGTTCCAGGAGCTGAACAACCCGTATTTCGTGACGATGCAGAAAGCGCTGAACGACGCGGCCGCGTCGATCGGCGCGCAGGTCGTCGTCACCGACGCGCATCACGACGTCAGCAAGCAGGTGAGCGACGTCGAGGACATGCTGCAGAAGAAGATCGACATCCTGCTCGTGAACCCGACCGATTCGACCGGCATCCAGTCGGCAATCACGCAGGCGAAGAAGGCCGGTGCGGTGGTGGTGGCCGTCGATGCGAACGCGAACGGCCCGGTCGATTCGTTCGTCGGCTCGAAGAACTACGACGCGGGCGTGATGTCGTGCGACTACCTCGCGAAGGCGATCGGCGGCAGCGGCGAGGTCGCCATTCTCGACGGCATCCCGGTCGTGCCGATTCTCGAACGCGTGCGCGGCTGCAAGGCCGGGCTCGCGAAATACCCGAACGTGAAGCTCGTCGATACGCAGAACGGCAAGCAGGAGCGCGCGACCGCGCTGTCGGTCACGGAAAACATGATCTCCGCGCATCCGAACCTGAAGGGCATCTTCAGCGTGAACGACGGCGGCGCGATGGGCTCGCTCGCCGCGATCGAGAGCTCGGGCAAGGACATCAAGCTGACGAGCGTCGACGGCGCGCCCGAGGCGATCGCCGCGATCCAGAAGCCGAATTCGAAGTTCATCGAGACGACCGCGCAGTTCCCGGCCGACCAGGTGCGCATCGCGCTCGGCATCGCGATCGCGCGCAAGTGGGGCGCGACGGTGCCGAAGGCGATTCCCGTCGACGTGAAGGTGGTCGATCGCGGCAACGCGAAGGGTTTCAGCTGGTGAACGACGTGCGATGCGACGCGAAGGACGGCGGCACGGCCGGCGCCCTTCGCACGGAGGCGCCAATGGACACGATACTCAGGCTCAGCCACATCACGAAAAGCTTTCCGGGCGTGCAGGCGCTGTCCGACATCGATCTGGAGATCGCGCGCGGCGAGATCCACGCGCTGCTCGGCGAGAACGGCGCGGGCAAGTCGACGCTGATGAAGATCCTGTGCGGCATTCATCAGCCGGATGCCGGCACGATCGAGATCGACGGCACCGCCCGCCATTTCGCGGACTATCACGATGCGGTCGCGGCGGGCGTCGGCATCGTGTTCCAGGAATTCAGCCTGATTCCGCACCTCGACGCCGTCGACAACCTGTTCCTCGGCCGCGAGCTGCGCAACCGGTGGGGCGCGCGCGACCGCAAGCGGATGCGGCACGCGGCGGCCGCGATCTTCGCGCGGCTCGGCGTCGCGATCGATCTCGATGCGCCGATCCGTGCGCTGTCGGTCGCGCAGCAACAGTTCGTCGAGATCGGCAAGGCGCTGTCGCTCGACGCGCGCATCCTGATCCTCGACGAACCGACCGCCACGCTCACGCCGGCCGAGGCCGAGCACCTGTTCGCGATCATGCGCGAGCTGAAGCGGCAGGGCGTCGCGATGATCTTCATCTCGCATCACCTCGACGAGATCTTCGCGGTGTGCGACCGCATCACGGTGCTGCGCGACGGCCAGTACGTGGCGACGACCGACGTCGCGCGCACGGACGTCGAGCAACTGGTACGGATGATGGTCGGCCGCCGGATCGAAAGCAGCTTTCCGCCGAAGCCGGCGCGCGCGGCCGATGCGCCGCGGGTGCTGGAGGTCAACGAACTGCAGATCGAGCGCGGCGGCCCGGTGAACCGCTTCACGCTGCATGCCGGCGAGATCCTCGGCTTCGCCGGGCTGGTCGGCTCGGGCCGCACGGAAACTGCGCTCGCGGTGATCGGCGCGACGCGTGCGCACCGCAAGGACGTGCGCGTGCGCGGCGCGGCGGCGAAGCTCGCCGATCCGGCCGACGCGCTGCGCGCGGGCATCGGCATCCTGCCGGAGAGCCGCAAGACGGAAGGGCTCGTCACGTCGTTCTCGATCCGCGACAACATCTCGCTGAACAACCTCGGCAAGTACCGGTCGATGCGCTGGCTGATCGACCGGCGCGGCGAGGCGCGCACGACGCTCGACGTGATGCGGCGCGTCGGCGTGAAGGCGCCGTCGATCCACACCGAGGTCGCGACGCTGTCCGGCGGCAACCAGCAGAAGGTCGTGATCGCGCGCTGGCTGAACCATCACACGTCGGTGCTGATCTTCGACGAGCCGACGCGCGGCATCGACGTCGGCGCGAAAGCCGAAATATACGGGCTGATGCGCGAACTTACCGCGCGCGGCTACGCCATCATCATGATCTCGTCCGAGCTGCCGGAAATCGTCGGCATGTGCGATCGCGTCGCCGTGTTCCGGCAGGGCCGCATCGAGGCGACGCTCGACGGCGACGAGATCGATCCCGACACGGTCATGACCTATGCCACGGCCGGCACGCGAGGAGCGACCCATGAACCTGCCTGATTCTTCTTCCACGCCTTCCACGACGCTCACGGCCACCGCCGGAAACGGCGACGCCCCGCCGCCACGCGCGAGGTGGGCGCAGCTGCGGCGCTCGACGCTGTTCTATCCGCTCGTCGGCCTGATCGTCGTGTGCATCGCGATGATGATCGCGAGCCCGAGCTTCCTGTCCGCCGCGAACCTGGAAAACGTGCTGCGCCAGGTGTCGATCAACGCGATCATCGCGGTCGGCATGACCTGTGTGATCCTGACCGGCGGGATCGACCTGTCGGTCGGTTCGGTGATGGCGCTGTCGGGCACGCTGGCGGCCGGGCTGATGGTCGCGGGCGTGAACGCGGTTGCCGCGCTCGCGATCGGCATCGCGGTCGGCTTTGGTTTCGGCTTCCTGAACGGCGTGTTCGTCGCGTTCGCGGGGATGCCGCCGATCATCGTCACGCTCGCGACGATGGGCATCGCGCGCGGCCTCGCATTGATCTACACGGGCGGCTATCCGATCGACGGCTTGCCCGACTGGGTCGCGTTCTTCGGCAGCGGCAAGGTGTTCGGCATCCAGGCACCCGTGCTGATCATGCTGGTGGTCTATGCGATCGCGTGGCTGCTGCTCGACCGGATGCCGTTCGGCCGCTACGTGTATGCGATCGGCGGCAACGAGCAGGCGACGCGGCTCACCGGCGTGCGGGTCGCGCGCGTGAAGCTGATCGTCTACACGCTGGCCGGGCTCACGTCGGCGCTCGCCGCGATCGTGCTGACCGGGCGCCTGATGAGCGGTCAGCCGAACGCGGGCGTGGGCTTCGAACTCGACGCGATCGCGGCCGTCGTGATGGGCGGCACGTCGATCTCCGGCGGGCGCGGTGCGATCCTCGGCACGCTGGTCGGTGCGCTGCTGCTCGGCGTGCTCAACAACGGGCTGAACATGATCGGCGTGAACCCGTATGTGCAGAACGTGATCAAGGGCGGAATCATCCTGCTCGCGATCTACATCAGCCGCGAACGGTCGCGGTAATGGTCAATTCATCAGTCATCCAGATCATCCACGAAAGAGACTATCCATGACGACACCCGAAGCCCCCCCGCGGATGACCGCGGTCGTCTGCCACGGCCCCGAGGACTATCGCGTCGAACAGGTCGCGAAGCCGCACCCCGGCGCGAACGAGCTCGTGATCCGCATCGCCGCATGCGGGATCTGCGCGAGCGACTGCAAGTGTTACACGGGCGCGAAGATGTTCTGGGGCGGCCCGAGCCCGTGGGTAAAGGCGCCCGTGATTCCCGGCCACGAATTCTTCGGCCATGTCGAAGCGCTCGGCGACGGCGCGGCCGGGCATTTCGGCGTGGCGGTGGGCGACCGCGTGATCGCCGAGCAGATCGTGCCGTGCGGCAAGTGCCGCTATTGCAAGTCGGGCCAGTACTGGATGTGCGAAGTGCACAACATCTTCGGTTTCCAGCGCGAAGTGGCCGACGGCGGGATGGCCGAATACATGCGCATTCCGCCGACCGCGATCGTCCACAAGATCCCGCTCGGCGTGTCGCTCGAGGATGCCGCGATCATCGAGCCGCTGTCGTGCGCGATCCATACGGTGAACCGCGGCGATGTCCAGCTCGACGACGTGGTCGTGATCGCCGGTGCGGGCCCGCTCGGGCTGATGATGACGCAGGTCGCGCACCTGAAGACGCCGAAGAAGCTCGTCGTGATCGACCTGATCGACGAGCGGCTCGAACTCGCGCGCGAGTATGGTGCGGACGTGACGATCAACCCGACGCGCGACGACGCGCGCGAGATCGTCCGGTCGCTCACCGACGGCTACGGTTGCGACGTCTACATCGAGACGACCGGCGCGCCGGTTGGCGTGAGCCAGGGGCTCGACCTGATCCGCAAGCTCGGCCGCTTCGTCGAATTCAGCGTGTTCGGCGAGGATGCGACCGTCGACTGGTCGATCATCGGCGATCGCAAGGAGCTCGACGTACGCGGCGCGCACCTGGGGCCATACTGCTACCCGATCGCGATCGACCTGCTCGCGCGCGGGCTCGTCACGTCGAAAGGCATCGTCACGCACGATTTCGCGCTCGAGGACTGGGACGACGCGATCCGCGTCGCGAAATCGCCCGAATCGATCAAGGTGCTGCTGAAGCCGGCCCGCTGACGGCCGGCGTGCGCCTCACCGGAGACATCATGGAATACGTCATAGGCGTCGACATCGGCACGCAGAGCACCAAGGCGCTGCTCGTCGACCGGCACGGCACGATCGTCGCGCGGCGCTCGGCCGGCTACCAGCCCGATACGCCGCGCCCGCTGTGGGCCGAGCAATGGCCGCAGGTGTGGTTCGACGCGGTGCTCGCGTGCATCGCCGGCTGCGTGAGCGATGCGCGCGCGCAGGGCGTGCCGGCCGATGCGATCCGCGCGGTGTGCGTGGGCAGCCTGTACGGCGGCTCGGGCATTCCGGTCGACATCGACATGCGGCCGCTCCATCCGTGCCTGATCTGGATGGACCGGCGCGCGACCGCGGAAGTCGACTGGGTCGACGCGAACGTGAACGTCGAGCGTCTGCGCGTGATCACGGGCAACGGCGTCGACAGCTACTACGGCTTCACGAAGATGCTGTGGCTGCGCGACCAGCGGCCGGACGTGTGGGCGAACGTGCGCTATTTCCTGCCGCCGAACGCGTACGTGATCTACCTGCTGACCGGCGAGGTCGCGGTCGATCACAGTTCGGCCGGCAATATCGGCGGCGTGTACGACGTTGCGCGCCGCGAGTGGTCCGACGACGCGCTCGACATGCTCGGCATTCCGGCGACGATGATGCCCGAGCGGCTCGTCGAATCGACGGACATCGTCGGCGGGCTGTTGTCGCAATGGACGGAGCCGCTCGGGCTGCCGGCCGGCACGCCGGTCGTCGCCGGCGGCGTCGATGCGGCCGTCGCGACCTTCGCGGCCGGCGCGACGCGCACGGGGCAGCATGTCGCGATGATCGGCACCAGCATGTGCTGGGGTTACGTGAGCCCGCACGTCGATGCGCGTCACGGGCTCGTCAGCATGCCGCACGTGTTCAACGGGCAGCGCGACCTGTACGTGTTCGGCGGCGCGATCACGGCCGGCGCGTCGGTCGCCTGGTTTCGCGACCAGTTCTGCCACGCGGAAATCGAAGCGGCACGCCTGCTGCCGCACGGCGATCCGCACGTGCTGCTCGAGGAAGCGGCCGAACGCGTGCCGCCGGGCGCCGACGGCGTGCTGTTCCTGCCGTACCTGATGGGCGAGCGCAGCCCCGTATGGGACGCGAAGGCGAGCGGCGCGTTCGTCGGGCTGAGTCTCGCGCATACACGGGCGCACCTGTATCGCGCGGTGCTCGAAGGTGTCGCGTTTGCGTTGCGGCACAACATCGAGGCCGGCCGACGCGGCGCGGTGGCGCTGGATGGCAGGCTGATCGTCGTGGGCGGTGCCGCGCATTCGGCGCTGTGGATGCAGATCATCGCGGACGTGACGGGCTTTCCGGTGTGGACGATCGAGCAGGATGTCGAAGCCGCGATGGGGGCCGCCTTGCTCGCGGGCGTCGGGGCAGGGCTCGTATCACACGACGACGCGCAAGGCGGCTGGGTCACGCTCGTCGAGCGCGCACGGCCGGATGCCGAACGCGCGAAAGCGTACGCGGCGCGCTTTGCGCTTTATACGGCGCTGTATCCGGCGCTCAAACCGATCATGCACGGGTTGCACACGCCATCATGAAGACACGATTCGATTTCGGCGGTTCGCGGGTGCTCGTCACGGGGGCATCGAGCGGGATCGGGCGCGCATGCGCGGTCGCGCTGGCGCGGGCGGGCGCGCAGGTCGTCGCGGCCGGGCGCGACCTGGCCGCGCTCGATGCGCTGGCCGGGGAGGCCGCGTGCGAGACGATGCGGCTCGACGTCGGTGGCGACGAGCATGCGATCGATACGGCGCTCGCCGCGCATGAGGCATTCGACGGCCTCGTGAATTGCGCGGGGATTGCATCGCTCGAGTCGGCGCTCGACGTGAGCGCCGCGCACTTCGATCGCGTGATGGCCGTCAATGCGCGCGGCGCGGCGCTCGTTGCCCGGGCCGTCGCACGGAAGATGATCGCGCGCGACGCGCGTGGCGTCGCGCAGGCGCGGGGCAGCATCGTCAACGTATCGAGCCAGGCCGCGCTCGTCGGGTTGCCCGCGCATCTGAGTTACTGCGCGTCGAAGGCGGCGATGGACGCGATCACGCGCGTGCTGTGCATCGAACTCGGGCCGCACGGCATTCGTGTGAACAGCGTGAACCCGACCGTCACGCTCACGCCGATGGCGCAGTTCGCGTGGAGCGAACCGGAAAAGCGGGCGCCGATGCTGGCCGCGATTCCGCTCGGGCGATTCGCGGAGCCGGGCGAGGTCGTCGAACCGATCCTGTTCCTGCTCAGCGATGCGGCGTCGATGGTCAGCGGTGTGTCGCTGCCGATCGACGGCGGGTATACGGCGCGCTAGGCAACGTCATGCGGCGATGGCGCATGACGACGGGAACCGCGCGGCGAATGGGTGGAACGGTCGCCTTGCGGCTAGACCGGATCCTTGCTCGGCGGTCCGTCGGGTTGCTGCGGGTTGTCGTGATGGCCGGGCGGCGACGACAGCGGATCGTCCTCCGGGTCGCGGTTCGGGTCGGCCGGTGGCTCGGGCGTCGGGGTCGTGTGATCGGTCATGGTGAACTCGCGCAGTGCGTGACGGCGGTGGCGCGGCAGGGGCGCCTCGTCTCCGTTATAGCCAATCGGGTGCGCGTTTGCAGCGGGATTGTGGCGGCGGGTGGTGTGTCGTCGGTGCAAGCCGCGGATGGACGGGTTTCAGCAGGAGCCCGCTGGGCGCGGCGCTGGCGCTGCTTTGCACCGCGCGCGTGGTGCGATCCCGGTCAGCGCAAATCCGCCGGTGTATCGACGTCGCGCACGATGCCGGGATCGTCGACGTCGAGCAGCCTGACCGCCGCGCTGGCGAACAGCGCGCGGGCGCCCGTGTCGCCGTCGAGCGCGGCGAGCGCATCGAAATGGTGCGCGGCGAACCCGACCGGATGGCCGCGCACGCCGTGGTGCGCGGGTGCGACGATCGACGCGTCGTCGGCGTCGAGCGCGCGCGTGACGGTTTCGTAGGTGGACGCCGCGATCCACGGCATGTCGCCGAGCGCGACGAGCCAGCCGTTCGCGTCGGGCGTCGCGCGCACGCCGGCCGCGAGGCTCGCGCCCATGCCGCGCACGGCGTCGGGCGCATAGACGACGTGGCAGCCGGCTTCGTTCAGCAGCATCGCGAGTTTTTCGGCACCGGGACGCACGACGGCGATCACGTCGGCCGTGGCCGCCGCGAGATGGCGGGCGGCCGCGACCGCCACCGGCGTGCCGTCGGGAAGCAGCGCG
The DNA here is from genome assembly GCF_002223095.1 of Burkholderia sp. AU33803. Taxonomy (NCBI): domain Bacteria; kingdom Pseudomonadati; phylum Pseudomonadota; class Betaproteobacteria; order Burkholderiales; family Burkholderiaceae; genus Burkholderia; species Burkholderia sp. AU33803. The sequence continues at coordinate 2,184,743 of NZ_NKFJ01000006.1, read as the reverse complement.
AGCAGCTTGCTGTGCAGGCCGCTCGGGTCGAAGCGCTGACCGAGGCCGCCCGCGAGGAGGACGCCGGTGGCGAGTGACGCATAGGACATCGGCGCGGGGGAGAGTGATGCAGGTGCTGCGATTGTGCGGGAGCGGGCAGGGATCGACAAGTGAGGATGTTACCGAGCCGGGCGCGTTTCGTCGGAAAGAATGTCAGCGTGAGGCTTCGTCGAGCATGTTTTCCTCGATGGCGCCGTAGATGGCGTGCGATTGATCGTGCATCACGGCCCAATAGCGGTCGCCGAACGACCAATGCCACCATTCCGACGGGTAATTGGTCAGGCCGGCGCCCGACAGCGCGGTGATCAGCACCTGACGGTTGCGGGCGGCTGCGCGGCTGATGAACGGGTTGTGCGTGTAGCACGCGCCGGAGGATTCCTGGTCGGTGGCGTTCATGATGCAGCCCATGTCGAGCTCGATGCCTTCTGCCGAGATCAGTGTGAGGTCGATGGCTGCACCCGTTGGGTGCGCGGCGACTTCCGGCGGCGCGACGTGGTGGCTCGTCAGGGCGATCAACGCGTCTTCGTCCGGAAGCGGATTCAACGTGCGGCGCAGATGCGCGAGGTGTGCGGAGAAGTAGTCGCGCTGCAGGGCCAGCGGGCGATAGCCTTCCTTGACGTATAGGCGCAGGCCGGCGGGGAGCGCTTGCGCGGCGGCGATCAGCCGTTCGGCCACGCCACGACGCACTTTCAGGAAATGCGGGCTTCTGCTTTCGATGTCGCGGCGGCCGAGATCGACGGCAATGCGTGCATGGAAACCTGCGAGATCGACAAACCCTTCGTGCGACTCCAGCAGGGTAATGGACCGGACAACGGGATCGGAGAGCGAAATCACGATAGTGGACGAAGTGGCGCAATGACGGTTGCGGGCCACGTCCGGCTGGCAGCAGGAAGCGCGGTTGCGCGAGGCCGGGTGCTCGTGGTTGATTTGGTCAGACGAATCGCCAATATGCCAGACTCCGGCGGAGGATGTGTCGCGGTTTCCGCTGCGGGGGCGTGAGCCTCTTATCCTCGCGTATCGATGGTCGTGCCCGCGTGGACGCCGTCGTTTCGCGTGTCGTGTGACGGCGCCTCCCAACCGCTTTCCTCGATTGGATCGACGGGACCGTCGTAGCGCACGACCGAGCCGCGCAATACGTCCAGCGGCTGCCTTGCATATCGTTGGTTATGCATCCGCCCACTTCCTCAACAGGTTGTGATAAATCCCCGTCAACGAGATGACCATCGGATCCTTCGCGCCTTTTTCCGCGGAAAGCGCCTGAATTTGCGTATCGAGCTGGAACAGCAGCGTGCGGTCGCCGTCGTCGCGCACCATGCTCTGAATCCAGAAGAACGACGCGACGCGCGCGCCGCGCGTCACGGGCGTGACGTGATGCAGGCTCGACGCCGGATACAGCACGAGGTCGCCCGCCGGCAGCTTCGCGCGATGGGTGCCGTACGTATCCTCGACACACAGCTCGCCGCCGTCGTACGCATCGGGTTCTTCGAGAAACAGCGTCGCCGACAGGTCGCTGCGCACGCGGAAATCCGTGCCGCGCAGCAGCCGGATCGCGTTGTCGACGTGCGTGCCGAACGTCTCGCCGCCTTCGTAGCGATTGAACAGCGGCGGAAACACCTTGAGCGGCAGCGCCGCCGAGAAGAACAGCGGATGACGTGCGAGCGCGTCCTGGATCGCGTCGCCCACCGCGCGTGCGGCCGGCGCGCCTTCCGGCAATTGCCGGTTGCGTTTCGCGAGCGCCGACTGCGTGCCGGACGTCGCATTGCCGTCGACCCATTCGGCCGCATCGAGCAGTTCGCGACATTGCGCGACCTGTGCTTTCGTCAGTACGCCGGGGATGTGAAGCATCATGATGCGGTGTCCATACAATGTGGCTGCGGCTGGGGTGGCAACTGCAGCGCCGCCGCACGAAACGCGTCGATCGGCGACGACGCGAGATACGCGCGCATCTTCGCGACGAACGCGGGGGTAGCGGTGGCCGGCACGCGTGCAAGCCACGCGAGCGCTTCGTCGATGCGCCCGCGCTCGGCGAGCAGCCGCGCAAGGTTGAACTGGCCGCGGAAGTCGCCGGCCACGGCGGCGCGTCGATAGTGGTCGAACGCGGCGTCGCGGTCGACCGGCACGACCCAGCCGTCCTCGTAAAAGCCGCCGATCAGGTTGATCGATTTCGCATGGCCGAGTGCGGCCGCGCGCTGAAACCAGTCGAGCGCCTCGGCGCGGTTCTCGTCGACGCCGTTACCGAGCGCGAGCGCCGTCGCGTAGTTGTACATGCCCCAGTCGAGCCCTGCCTGCGCGGCGAGCCGGTACCAGTACACGGCAACCGGCGCGCACGCGGCCGTGCCCCAGCCGAACTCGTAGCAGCGGCCGAGCATGTTCATCGCCATCGTGTGGCCGGCGCGCGCCGCGTGCCGGAACCAGTTGAACGCGGCCGCCGGATCGCGCGCGACGCCGTGCCCGTCGAGCAGGTATTGCCCGTAGACGGCCTGTGCATCGACGATGCCGTTGTCGGCCGCCGCCGCGACCCACGCGGCGGCGCGCTCGGCCGGCCCGGCCAGGATGTCGGCGAACTCGCGCGGCGAAACCGACGCGAGCGCCTTCAGCGACACGGCCTCCATCGATCAGTAGCGCGCGTTCAGCGTGACGAACGCCGAGCGGCCCGGTGCGATCGACGCGTAGTGCGCCGGATACGCCTGGTCGAAGTAGGTGCGGTTGAACAGGTTGTTCACGTTCAGCTGCAGGTCGAGCTTCTTGTTGATGCGGTACTGCGCCATCGCATCGAAGCGCCAGTACGACGGCACCGCGTGCTGGTTCGCGGGATCGCCGAACACCTGCGACATGTAGAACGCGCCGCCGCCGACGGTGAACTTCGGCGTCACGTCGTAGTTCGACCACATCGTGAAGCTGTGCTTCGGCGTGTTCGGGAACCGGTTGCCGTTGTTCGCGGTGTCCTTGCCGTTGTCGCGCAGTTCGCTCTTCATGTACGTATAGCCGCCGAACAACTGCCACTGCTTCGTGATCTGGCCCGCGACGCCGAGTTCGAGACCCTGCACGCGCTTGTTGCCCACCATCGCATATTGGTTGTTCGGCAGCGTCACGCGCGCATTCGTCGTATCGATCTGGAACAGCGCGGCCGTCAGCGCGAGCTTGTCGTTCAGCACGTTCCACTTCGTGCCGAGCTCGATGCTGCGGTTTTTTTCCGGCGACAGCTGATCGGCGTTCGAGCCGACGCCGCCGCGGCCCGGCGTGAGCGACTGCGTTTCGCTGCCTTCACCGAGCAGCATGCCGGCCGGCGTCGACGACGTCGCGTACGACGCATAGATGCTGCCGTTCTGCGCGGGCTTGAACACGAGGCCGGCCTGCCAGTTCACGAGCGTGTCGTCACGCGTGGTGGTCTTGCCGCCGTTGGCCTTGGTGTCGGTGAAGCGGGTCGAGTAGTCGTCGATGCGCACGCCGCCGTTGACCTGCCAGCGCGGCGTGATCTCGATCGTGTCGAAGCCGTAGATCGACTTCGTCACGGTGCGCGCATACGCGTAGTCGTTGTTGCGCGTGATCGAGCCGGCCCACGGGTCGTTCGGGTTCGGCGACCACAGGCTCGTGCAGTTGTAGCCGGACGCGGCACCGACACCGTTCTGGCAGATCTTGCCGTTCGCGGCGGCGACGTTGTACGTGTCGCGCTTGCCCCATTCGCGCGACAGCTCGATACCGGTCGTGAAGCTGTGCTTGAACGGGCCGGTGCGGAATTCGCCGAACAGTTCGGTCTGGTTCGCGATGCTGTTGATTGCGCTGTTGCGGTTGTTCGCGCGCCGCCAGACCTTGCCGTTGACCACGTTGCCCTGGCTGTCGTCGGGCTGCGTCCAGATGTAGTCCTGCGTCGATTCCGTATAGCGCGTGGTGTTGCGGATCGTCAGCGACGACGTGAGGTCGTGCTCGATCTTCAGCGTGCTGATGTCCGACGTCGTCTTGCGGAAATCGCGGTTGGTCAGGCCGTAGAAGTTGTGGCGGTCGACGGGCGCCGGGCCGTCGGTGGCGACGCCTTTCGGGAGGTTGAAGCCGTAGTAGTACGGGATGCCGCCGTCGGGCAGGTCGTCCGTCTGCAGGTGGTAGTAGCTCGCGACGACGCGCGTCGACGTGCCGAGGCCGAACGCGATCGACGGGGCGACGCCCCAGCGCTCGTTGTTCACCGCGTCGCGGCCGGCGACGTCGTTGTTGTGGCTCATCAGGTTCAGGCGGAACGCGGCGTGGTCGGCGAACTGCCAGTTGCCGTCGGCCGTGAAGCGGCGATAGCGGTCGGTGCCGAGGCCCGCGCTCGCGGCGGCGGTGGTGCCGAGGTGCGGGGCCTTCGTGATCAGGTTGATGCTGCCGCCCGCGCCGCCGCGGCCGCCGTACGCGCCGTCGGAACCCTTGGTGATCTCGATGCGCTCGGTGTTGAAGATCTCGCGCGTCGTCGCACCGGTGTCGCGCATGCCGTCGACGAACATGCTGCCCTGCGTGTCGTAGCCGCGGATGAACGGGCGATCGCCGAGCGGGTTGCCGCCTTCGCCGGCGCCGAACGTGATGCCGGGCACGGTGCGCAGCGCTTCGGTCAGCGTCGACGCGCCGCTGTTCTGGATCAGTTCCTGCGGGATCACGGTGACGGACTTCGGCGTGTCGACGAGCGGCGCGGTGAATTTCGCCGAAGCGGAGAAGTCGGCCTTGTAGCTGTGCTCGGCCTTGCCCTGGACCTCGATCGGCGCGAGATGGCCTTCGGTGCCGGCCGGGGCGGGCGGCGGCGTGCCGTCCGCCGCGAAGGCCGGGCTTGCGGCGAGCACGCTGCACAGGGTGGTGAATTTGCCGAGCTTCAGCTCGTCGGGACGTGACTTCATGGTGCGCTTCGACCTCGCGGTGTGGCCCCGGGGGCGGTGCGCTACGGAAGTGTGCATGCCGCCGGGAATTATTACGATTTGTTTTCAGGCGGCATTCTATGTAATTTTCTGTTGAATGAGAAGCGTTCTTGTTAGCGTTTGTTGGGAAATTGTTAGCGAATGTGGCGGGTGGTTGTGAGCACGGGATCGTGTGGTCCGAGACGGTGATGGACCTCGGTTCGTGCCTGGGGAAGTGGTGGGGGCGTTGATGAGAAAGCCGGGATTGTTTTGCAGTCGCTGGGTGCCTTATGAGACAAGGTGTGCCGCAACCATGGCACATTGGCAGATCTTCAACGCACGCCAAGGGGGGCGTTCTGAATCCTGACAATCGATTCCTTGTGTTTCAACTAGGCGCCATTTCTGCGGTCATTTTGATGGCCTTTATGTTCTCCGTGCTGTCGCAGGATTCGTTTGCCGGACCAGGCGTACCGGTGATCCAGTGCGCGACAATTGGTGCAATTGCCGCCGCACTCGGCAGCTTGTGGATGTTCAGGAGCATGCGGAAGCCACTGGAGAATCCATTGGTTCACGCGTTGGGAAATCTCGCCGCTGGGGCTGGAATCGGATTTTGGTTGATCTGGAGCGCGCTTCAGGCCCTGCCGCGGTTGACTGCTACGGCAACCCAGACTTACCGAGTTGAGTACACGCGTACCGATGGCTGGAAGAACTGCAGGTTCGGTGTTGCGTTTGATGCCCCGTTTCTTCGAGAGCATGTGAAGATCTGTGGGGGGCGTTGGGGGCTTTCGCCAGACGCCCCCCGTGGCATGTTGAACGTCGTGGCACAGACCGGGCCATATGGGATGTACCTGCAGTCGATTACTGACACGAGCATCGAGGTAGATCCGGGCGGACAACCGATCCGCCGATGCTCGGCGAATCAAGGGTCGTCCTGTTGATGGGATGAGTGGCGGCGTCCGAATCTCGCCGTCACCCCGACGTCAATCCACGCCGTGAAACACCGCATCCTCCGGCCCGAGATACGCCGGCGGGCGCCACGTCGCGTCGCGCATCGAATGCTGGACGAGGTTCTCCACACCGAGCAGCACCGCGAAGATCGCCATCCGCACCGGAATGCCGTTGTCGGTCTGGCGGAAGATCGCGAGGCGCGGGTCGCGGTTCAGGTCGACCGACAGGTCGTTCGCGCCGGGCCGGCTGTCGCGCGGCAGCGGATGCATGATCAGCGTGTCCGGCTTGCACACCGAATCGACGAGCGCCTGGTTGATCTGGAAATCCGGCGTGTAGCCTTCGAACGACTCGTCGGTGAAGCGCTCCTTCTGGATCCGCGTCGCATAGACGACGTCAGCGCCGCGCAGCCCGGCTGCGAGATCGGTCGTCTGCTCGATCACATGGCCGTTCGTCGCGATCTGGTCGACGATGTAGGCCGGCATCTCGAGCGTCGGCGGCGACACGAGCGTGAACTTGAGCCCGCGGTACAGCGCGAGCAGCTTGACGAGCGAGTGCACGGTGCGGCCGTACTTGAGGTCGCCGACCAGCGCGATGTGCGCGCCGTCGACGATCTTGCCGAGCCGCGAGAACTCGCGCTGGATCGTATAGAGATCGAGCAGCGCCTGGCTCGGGTGCTCGCCGGGGCCGTCGCCGCCGTTGATCACGGGCAGGTTGGTCGCGCGCGCGAATTCGGCCACCGAGCCTTTCTCCGGATGGCGGATCACGAGCGCGTCGACATAGCCGGCCATCACGCGGCTCGTGTCGTAGATCGATTCGCCCTTGGCCATCGACGAGAACGTGAAGCCCGTCGTGTCGCACACCGAACCGCCGAGCCGGCAGAAGGCGGCGCCGAACGACACGCGCGTACGCGTGCTGGCCTCGAAGAACAGGTTGCCGAGCACCGCGCCTTCCAGCACGCGCGAAATCTTGTGGCGGCGCGCGATCGGCTGCATCACGTCGGCCACGCGAAACAGCGCCTCGACCGATTCCCGCGAGAACTGGTCGACCGACAGCAGTTGCGGCTTGCCCTCGAAAAAGAACTGCTTGGCGAGCCCCTGGTTATCTACGCTTTGCGTATAGTTGCCGCCTTCCGGTACCGAGCGCTCGACGATTTCCGACACGAAGCGTTCGACGATCTCGGGCATCCCGCGCGATTCCTGCGAATCGTCGGGCAGCAGCCAGGTATCCAGCGCGCGCCGGCTCACACCGATGCGGCTGGCGAACGCTTCGCGCGTCATGTTGAGGCGGCGCATGGCGTCGCGGAGGAAGGCTTGCTGGGGAACGGTCATCGGCGGCTCCTGACGAAAAATATACGCGGTGCGTATATTAGTTCGTGGCGCGTTGAAGTCAAGGAAAATCTGCGCGAACCGGCTGTGTGGCCCATGTGACAGGCGGCGGGTTCGGACTGGCGCGCGGCGGCCGTCTCCGTATAATCAGGTCAGGCCCCGTGCCCGGTATCTTGCCGGGCGCGACGCCGCACACGTTTCGCCCGTCGGGCTTGTTGATTCCAAGGAGAATGAGAATGACGCGTACGATTGCTGCAATGCTGCTGGTGGTGACCGCCGCGCTTGCCGGTTGCAACACGGTCGCCGGTGTGGGGCAGGACATTTCGAAGGGCGGCCAGGCGATCAGCGATTCGGCTGAAAAGGCCAAGTAAGCCGAGCGGTTCCGGAATGCAGAAGGCGCCGGGCCGTCCCGCGATTGCGGGGCGGCCCGGCGCCTTTTTTTCTTGCGGCCGGCACTCGATGCCGATGACGTCAGGCGTGCTCGACGAACGCGTAACGGCCTTCGACCTTGCGCGGCGTGAACCAGCCGTAGTCGGGGAACAGGCGGTTGCGGACGAACCAGACATAGCCCACTAGCAGGACCGTGATCGCGAGGCTCGGCAGCGCGGTCGACGGATCGCGTCCGAGCGCGGCGATGGTCTTCGGCACCTGCAGCAGCGACAGCAGGATGAACGCGTGGTACGCGCCGACACGATGGGTTGCAAAGCCCCAGATGAACAGCAGCGACAGCGGCACGGTCAGCGCCAGGAACACCAGCACGAGGCCGTTGCCGGCGCCGGTGGCGAAGAAGTAGTACGCGAGCATGAGGCTGATTGCGAGCTGGGCGATGCCGAGCGCGACCAGGATCCGGACGTGCAGCTTGTTCCGGCGGCAGCGTTCGGGATCGGGGTGCGACGCGATCAGGTGCGCAAGCACGCGATCCTTGAGTCCTTGTCCGGACAGTTCGGCCAATGCGTCGGCCTTCCTCGTTCCCGCGGACAGCAGCACCGCGATTCTTGTTCTGGCTTCCTTCCTGTTCATTGCGTGGCGGATTGTTGTTCGATGGTTGTCAAAGGTCTCGGCCACGCGAATATTGCATCTTGCGGGGTGGGGCGCAACGGTTTTGCGGTGCGCGGACACATTCCTACAGTTGCCGGCCGCACGGGGGAAACGCGGGGATCGGCCGGTTACACGGCGGGGCGGAGCCGCCGCCGTTTCCGCAACGGCGCAACGGCGCAACGGCGCAACGACGCAACGACGCAACGACGCAACGACGCGAGGAGCGCGAGTCAGTCGGTGGCTGTTTGCGCGGCGGGCGCGGGGCGGGACGGCCGACCGGGATTTTCCGGGTGCGTATCGCGTACTTCGGCTGGCGGTTCGCGTCGCCGCGTCGCGCCGACGACCATGCCGGCGACGACGAGCGCGATACCCGCGATACGCGTTCCGCTGAGCGTTTCGCCGAATAGCGCGACCGCGAACAGCACCGCCGAGACCGGCGCGACCGCCGTGAACAGCGCGGCCTCGGTTCCGCTCGTGCGCGCCGAGCCCGCATACCAGCACAGGTAGCCGAGCACGGTCGGCACCAGCGCGTAATAGGCGATCGCCGACACCGCGCCGACAGTCCAGCCGGTCGCCACCGCGTGCCATTCGAACGCGGCGGGCACAAGGGCGAGCACGAGGCCGAGACCGGACATCGCGGTGGACAGCGCCAGCGGCGGCAACGGTGCGGCCAGCCGCCGGTTGAGCAGGATGAATACGGCCTCGCAGGCGACGGCGGCCAGCACCAGCGCGTCGCCGGCGAGCGTGCGGAGCGACGGCAGGGCCTGGCCGGGCGCGAACGTGACGAACAGCACGCCGGCCGTAGCGAGCGCGGCGGCCACCCAGTCGCGCGGCGTCTGCCGCTCGCGCAGCACGACGGCCGCAATCAGCGTCGACATCGCGGGCAGTGTGCCGAGCATCACGCCCGCGTCGAGCGGCGACGACAGCTTCGTGCCGCAGATCAGCAGCACCGTATAACCGACACCGCCCGCCGCCGCCTGGATGACGAGCAGCACGGCGTCGCGCGTGGAGAGGCGTGGCCAGCGCATGCGCTGCGCGCGCATCAGCGCGAACAGCAGCGGTGTCGCGATCAGGAAGCGCAGCGCGGTGGCCGCGAACGGCGGCAGGCCGCCGGCCGCGAGACGGCTCGCGATGACGGTGCTGCCGACGCCCGCCATGGCGGCCGCGAGATAGAGATAGCCGATCAGTCGTGTCTTCATGCGCCGCATCGTCGCGTACGGCGGCCGTGCACGTCTTGAACGAAATTGCAGCGTGCGCGGGCGTGTCGAATACGGAGCGCGCGATTCGGCATGCTCGGACGACCGGGGCGGCGACGCTCACCGCGAGCAGCGCACGGCGTGGCGTGCCGTCGCAGTAGTCGACGTGGTCGCAGCCTTCGAGGTCAGTATGTTTGGCAACGGGCCCTGCAGGATGGCAGCGGCGTCAAACGGCCTGCGTGAACCGCCCCGGCGTGATCCCGAACTGGCGCGCGAACGCACGCGTCAAATGGCTTTGATCGGCAAAGCCGGCTTCGGCCGCGGCATCGGCGATCGGCAAGCCGCTGGCAAGCAGCGCGCGCGCCAGCCGCGCACGCGACTGGATCAGGTACGCGTGCGGTGTGATGCCGAGTTCGCGGGCAAACCCGCGCAGCAGCTGGAAGCGGCTGACGCCGCTCAGGTCGGCCAGCTCGGCGAGCGAAACGGGCGCGGCCGGCGCCGCGTCGAGCCGCTCGCGGGCGAGGCGGATCGCCGGTGCGACGCCCGCCGCCGGCAGCGTGCGGTTCGCATGCCGGGCGAGCAGCCCGGCGACGAGCATCACGAGCGCCTCGTCGCGGGCGAGCGGCTGGGATTCTCCCGCGACGATACGTGCATGCAGCTGGCCGACGGCGGCCGCGAGCCGCGCGTCGCGTACCGCCGGATGCGCCAGTTCGATGCCGCCGAGGCCTTCTTCCACCGCCACGCCAGCAACCAGCGCGGGTGTGAGGTACAGCATTCGCCAGCGCCGGCCCGTGCCGGCCTCGATCGGCGAGCCGTCGTGCATCTCGCCCGGGTTGACCATGATCGCGTCGCCGGCCAGTGCGTCGACCTGCCCGCGGCCGCTCCACGACCGATGTGCGCCGCTGAGGATCACGCCGACCCCGAATTCGTCGTGCGCGTGGCGTGGAAATGCACGGTCGGATTCGAGGCTGATTGCCTCGATGCCTTCGTCGGTCCGTCGGTAATGGGTGACGCGGTGCATGTGCGCTCCTCGCGCCGGGCGCGGCGCGGATGTCGTGCACTTTAGCGCGTTCCGGCGCCGCGCGCCCTTCATCCTTTTGGCCGATACCGCGCGGCGCGCGCAGCCCGCACCATGTGCACATGAGCAGCGTACACGGCCCGCCGGGCCTGAAGCTGCGCGGGAGACGGCAGGTGGAACGACAGGATCCGGTATTCATTCAGGTTGGCGCGCTCGCGGACGGCTTCGCGCCGGAAGCGAACATCCTCGCATCCGTCGACGCGCTCGCCGGGCGGACGCTTGCGCTCGGCGACGCATCGGGCGCGTGGCGCGTCTATACGTTCGAGCCCGGCGCACTGCAGTGGCGCGATGCGGCGACCGACACGGGCGGCCGCGAGCCGTGCCGCGTGACGCGGCTGCGCGACGGGCTGTACTTCGTCGACTACATCGATTCGGCCGCCCGCGCGACGTCGGTCAGTCTCGTGATCGATCTCGACAACGGCGTATGGACGTCGGTCGTCGGCGCGCTGCCGACCGAAGCCGACACGCGCATCGACGCGTTCACACGGGTTGCGCGCGGGCTGCCGCTGACGGGCGTCGAGGCCGAGTTCCGGCACGGCACGCTCGGCGGCCATACGCAGCCGGGGCCGTTGCACAAGCCCACGCGCGAGCTGATCGGCAAGCGGACGATGTATCGCTACAGCCCGACCGAATGCTATGAGCACATCTATCTGAACGAGAATTTCTACGCGTGGCAGTGCCTGCAGGGTGTCGAAGGCGGGCTGGCCGATGTCGACCGCTGTCATTACTTCAGGATTGCGGACGAACTGTATCTGTTCGTGTGGCGAGAAAAGGTGGTGCCGACGCTCGGCGTCGTCCTGATCGACCTCGCGCAGCGCAAGACGGACGGCAAGATCTTCGGCTATCAGGGCGGCGATTTCGGCACGCTGTCGAACTTCCCCGTCGGCGCGCACGCACAGGTGCTCAACGAAACCGTGCATCCGCTCGGCGGCGAGGCGCAGCGATGAATGCCGTGCCGGGCAGCGGCCGTCTGCGGGCGGATTTCAGCGGGCGCGTCGTGCTCGTCACGGGCGCCGCGCAGGGAATCGGCGCGGCGATCGCCCGCCGGTTCGCGGAATCCGACGCGTTCGTCGCGCTTGCCGACCTGAACGGCGAGGCGGCCGCCGCGCAGGCCGATGCGCTCGCGAGCACGGGCGGCGAGGCGCGCGCCTATCGGGTGGATGCCGCGAGCCGCGATGAACTGCGCGCACTGGTCGCGGCGGTCGAGCGCGACGGCGGCCGGCTCGATGTGGTCGTCCACAATGCCGCGTATTTTCCGCTGACGCCGTTCACGCAGATCGACGAGCCGACGCTCGACCGGACGCTGTCGGTCAACCTGTCGGCGCTGTTCTGGCTCGCGCAGGCTGCGCTACCGGCATTCGAGCGCGCGGGAGCGGGGCGGCTGCTCGTCACGTCGTCGGTGACGGGGCCGCGTGTCGTGTATCCGGGGCTCGCGCATTACGCGGCGTCGAAGGCCGGCGTGAACGGCTTCATTCGCGCGGCGGCGCTGGAACTCGCGCGCCGCAACGTGACGGTCAACGGCGTCGAGCCGGGCATGATCCGCACGCCGGCGGCCGGCAATCTCGGCGACGCGTCGGTCGCCGCGCAGATCGCGCGCGACATTCCGCTCGCGCGGATGGGCGAACCGGAAGATATCGCGAACGCGATGCTGTTTCTCGCGTCGGCGGATGCCGCTTACATCACCGGGCAGACGATCGTCGTCGACGGCGGCGCGACGTTGCCCGAGAGCGGGGCGGTGCTTGGCGGCGAGTGACGGTGGGCCGGGCAACAACTGGCGGAACAGGGCGGTTCCGGCGGCACGCTTCGAATTCGCGCAGCGGGCTTGGCGGGATTCGTCGGGCGAATCTGCGCAGGCGTCAGTCCGGCTTCCCGTCATGGTCCCCGAGTGGCCTGTCGGGCCAGTCCACCCAGCGGTCCGCGCGGGGAGCGGTTCAGGCGCCGGCGTTAGCGGTGCCTCGCGCCCCCTCCCGGCGAATGAACCTCGGCCGATAACTTGCCAGCGAATGCGGCAGGACGATTGCTCGTCGAATTTTCCTGGCAGCCGTGGCGACGAAGCCGGTTGGCGCAATGTTGAACGCTGCCAATGCGGGACGTCAGGCGCGGTCGGCGAGATTCATGGCGGCCCGGATACCGCGGATCGGGCGATCGACGATATCCCCGGAAATCGGCGCAGAACCTGGTCTTGCGTTGCGCAAAAAACGTCTGCGTCGCCACGCGTGCGTGCCGCCCGCCGCGCATCGCCGCGGCTACAGCCAGCCGTTGCGGATGAACTCGACGATCAAATAGCGGCGGTGCTCGAGATCGTGCTGTCGAACAGCGTCGACGATGCGCGATACACCGTCGGCGTACGGGGTCGCGCCCACCACACGCGATTCGAACTGCAGGCTGCACGCGCCGTCGTCGATGCGGATCCGGTGTATCGCGTGGCGGCCGAGTTGATCGTCGGCGACCGCGAATTCGCTGCGCTGCACGTCCGGGTCGCGCACGGAGCGGATGTCTTCCGGCCGCACGCCGAGCGACTGGCCGATCCCGACGGCCGTGCCGGGGACGGACGTCTTGCCGGCCTGATGCGACTCCGTCAGGGTGATTCGGCAGTCGTGAAACAGATGGCCGCTGGTTTCCAGCATGCTCATGAACTTGAGCATCAGGATGTTCGTGTTCGGACACAGCACGACCGGGAAAGCGTGCGAGCCGGTTTCGAGCTCGGAGCCGGTCGACAGTTCGACGAGTGGCGATCCGGTGGCCGCGCAGAACGCGATCACGGCGGGGAGTTCGCGGCCGGAACCGGCATGCACGACGATCGTTCGGGCGTCGCTGCGCTGCGCGTCGTCGCGCGCGCTGTCCGACCAGGGGATCACGCGATAGGTGGCCGGGTCGAGCCGGTGCGCGTCGAGCAGTTCGCTGGCCAGCTTGCCGGTTCCTACGACGAGTACTTGCATGACATTCACGGATTGAGGTTCAGGATTCGGGACGGGCCGTGATGCGGGCCGTCGGGTGGCTCGGCACGGTCGCGGCGCGTGCGCCGGACCGGCCTCGCGCATTATGCCCGGCCGCTCGCCTGCGTGCCCGCCGGGCCGCGCAGGCGGCGGCCCGGTGCGTCAGCTCGCCGACACCGTCGGCAGCCACGCATTTGCCGCGTTCTGCGTCGCGAGTTGTTTCGCGATCGAGCGCGCGAGGCGGTCCGTATCGGACGCCACCGTATCGTGCTTTACTTCCGACACGCCATGCAGGCCGGCGCCAACCGCTGCCGACGTCGCGAGGCGGCCGGCCGCCGCGCCGACCCCGGCGGTTTCCACCATGCCGGGCAGGTGGCCGCTGTTCGCGCTGGACGAGAACGTGCCGAGCGGCTGCGGCGCGCCATGCGCCGGCTGGAACAGCACGGTGACCGACGCCTTCACTTCGCTCTTGCCCGCGCCGAGCCCGATCAGCGTGCGGCGGCGGCGGTTGCCCGCGTCGATCGACTCGAACCGGCCCTCGACGACCAGCGCGTCGCGTCCGTCCGGCACCGGGCCGCGCAGCGCGGGGATGCCTTGCGACCGGAGTTCACGCACGAGTGCGTCGGCGAGCTGCTCGCGAGTTTTAAGCGCGCTCTGCTGGCGCTGTACGTCGGCGGACGATCCGCTCGCGAGGGTCGCGATCTTGCTGATCATTCCGCCGTCGACCTTGACGTCGGTCGTGTCCACGTCGAACGTGGATACATACACGACGTCCGCATGAACCTGCGGCTGCGTGCGAGTTGCCGGCGCGGCGGTCATGGACGTGGTCGCGGTCGATGCGCAGCCGGTCATCGCGACGGTGCCGGCGATCAGCGCGACACTGGTCAGACGTTTGGCGTGGGCGGCAAGTGCGTGAAGGGAAGAAAACATGTCGATCTCCGTGGCCTGGATGAAGGTGCCGATACTGTCGCGGCATTCAGGAACGCGAACGATCGGAAGCGGGGCGTGATCGCTGGCTGGGGAGAGGTTTCATGCCGTTGCGCAACACGCAGGCGCAAGTATGCGGAGGTCGGGCGTGATGCGCCACGCAGGAATTATGTCGGCGCATGTCACGTGCTGCGGTGCGCGGATACGCGAGGTCGTGTGGCGTTGGCGCGGACAGGTAGACAGTCGGATAAAAGGCCAGATGGCAGATGGTCAGACGGTCAGGCGGCCACGCCGCACACTGCACACCTCGGGCAGCGGGCAGCAGCCAAAAGCCAAAAGCCAAAAGCCAAAAGCCAAAAGCCAAAAGCCAAAAGCCAAAAGCCAAAAGCCAAAAGCCAAAAGCCAAAAGCCAAAAGCCAAAAGCCAAAAGCCAAAAGCCAAAAGCCAAAAGCCAAACAACCCCTCAGACCGACATCGACCGCCGCACCGCCCCTGACGAATCAAGCGGCAGCGCAACGACCGCCTCCAGCCCGCCGCCATCCCGGTCGCGGAACGTCAGCGATCCGCCGTGCAGGCGGGCGATCCGCTCGACGATCGCGAGTCCGAGGCCCGTGCCGCCCGCATGACTGCGCGCATTCGCGCCCCGGCTGAACGGCGCCTTGAGCCGTTCGAGTTCGGCCGCGCCGATACCGTTGCCGCGATCGCTGACCACCGCGTACGCGATGCCGCGCTCGGCCCACGTACGCACGCCGAGCCCTGTCCGGCCATAGACGACCGCGTTCTGCATCAGGTTCATCAGCAGCCGCATCAGGCTGATCGGACGGAACGCGAACGCGGGTACCTCGCCTTCGTCGAAATCGAATTCATGGCCGAGCCCCGCGAAATCCGCGACGAGCTGGCCGATCAGCGCATTCAGGTCGCCGGTTTGCGGCGTTTCGCGCTCGCCGCTGCCTGCGTAGTCCATGAATTGCTGCAGGATCGTATCGATCTGGTCGAGGTAATGCTCGGTCGACGTGGTGAGCGCGTCGTGCGTGCCGCGCGGCAGCGCCATCGC
The DNA here is from genome assembly GCF_002223095.1 of Burkholderia sp. AU33803. NCBI lineage: Bacteria > Pseudomonadati > Pseudomonadota > Betaproteobacteria > Burkholderiales > Burkholderiaceae > Burkholderia > Burkholderia sp. AU33803. The sequence continues at coordinate 2,169,346 of NZ_NKFJ01000006.1, read as the reverse complement.
GATCGCCAGGCGCAGCTTGGTGAGCGGCGTGCGGATGTCGTGCGACACGCCGGCCAGCATCAGCGAGCGGGTCGCGTCCGCCTGTTGCAGCGCGTCGGCCATCTGGTTGAATGCGCGGCTGACGTCGGCGATTTCGGTCGGGCCGTCGGTGGGCAGCGGCGGCGGGCGCTCGCCCGCGCTGACGCGCTGCGCCGCCCGTGCCAGCGCATCGAGCGGCCGGTTCAGGTGGAGCTGGATCAGGTAGCCGGTCAGCGCCGCGAGCAGCGCCAGCCCGACCGACAGCACGAGCGCCGTCGTGATGCCGCTCGCCTGCGCGTCGGCGGCCATCGGCAGCGGCACCCACACGGGCGAGCCGGCCACGTGCAGGCGGATCCACAGGCGCTCGTCGTCGCCCGATTGCCAGCGCGCCGGGAGGTCGGGCGGCAGGTGGCGCTCGAGCGCCTGCATGAACACGTCGCGCTGCCAGGTGCGGAAGAAAGCCGCCAGGTTCGGCGTTTGTGGCGGTGCGGCGGGCGGCAATGCGGCCTGGCCGCCGAACTGCGCGATGACCGTGCGGCCGGCGTCCGGCGGCAGGGCAGCGAGCGTGCGGTCGAGCAACTGCACGTAGTCGGAGAAGACGATCGACGCCCGCTCGATGCGTGGACGCTGCACGTAGTGCAGCAGCACGGTGAGCGAACAGACGAGCGACAGCGCGACGAGCGCCACCAGCAGCGCGATGTTGCGCGCGAGCAGCGAGCGCGGCAGCGGGATGCGCATCACGACTCGATGCCGGCCACCAGCATGTAGCCGATGCCCCAGACGGTCTTGATGAAGCGCGGCTTGCCGGGGTCGTCCTCGACGATCTGCCGCAGCCGCAGGATCTGCACGTCGACGCTGCGGTCGAGTGCGTCATGGTCTCGGCCGCGCGCGCGGGCGAGCAGGTTCTCGCGGCTCACCGCGCGGTTCGGCGACGAGCCGAGCGCGTGCAACAGCAGCATCTGCGCCGAATGGATTTCCACGGGTGTGCCGTCGCGCATCAGCGTCTGCTGGCCGACGTCGAACGTGAACGTGCCGAAACGCAACCGCTGCGACGTGACCGTCGGCTCGCCGGCCGCCATCTTCTGTCGCCGCAGCAGCGCGCGGACGCGGGCCACGAGTTCGTCGGGGAGAAACGGCTTCGCCAGGTAATCGTCGGCGCCCGTCTCGAGGCCGACGACCTTGTCCGCGGCGTCGCCTTTCGCGGTGAGCATCAGGATCGGCAGCGTCTGGCCTTCGGCGCGCAGGCGCCGGCACACGCTCAGGCCGTCCTCGGGCTCCATCATCAGGTCGAGCACCAGCAGGTCGTACGGTTCGCGCTGGAGCAGGCGGTCGAGCCGCTTGCCGTCGGCGACCGCGCGCACCTGGAAGCCGTGGCTGGTCAGGAAGCGCTGCAGCATGTTGCGCAGCTCGGCTTCGTCGTCGAGCACGACGATCCTGCAGGACTGTTCCATCGCTTGCCTCCCGGTGCGTGCGCGGCCGGATCGTCGTGCGGGCTCAACGGGCCGCCATGCGCTGGCGCATGAAGCCGGCGAGCTGCTCGAGCGTGACGTAGCCGTTGTGCTGCGTGTCGATTTCGTCGAAATGCTGCGCGACCATCGGCATGCCCGCGGCCGCCTGTTCGCGGGTCAGCTTGCCGTCGTGCGTCGTGTTCGCGCTGGCGAAGCGGGTCTGCAACTGCATCAGCGCACGTTCGACGCGTGCACCGCCGTTCGCCGCGCCGGGCGGCATCTGCTGGGCCGACGCTGCTGCTGAGACGATACACAAAACGACGACGGCAATCATCTTCTTGATGGACTTCATGGGGTTTCTCCTTGCGTGGCCGACGGTCTGCGCCGGCCGGGTGGTTGATGAAACGGATGGAAAATGAAACGAAGCGAAACGAAGCGGGTCCGCGTTATGCCCAGTGCGCAGGCACCCACACGCGGCCGGCCCAGTGGGCGGGCACCCAGATGACGGCGCGCGGCGGATGAGCGACATACACGGCGCGCGGCGCGACGTACACGGAGCGCGGCAACGGCGGCGCGAGGTACAGGACCTTCGGCGGCGGCGGGGCGACGTAGACGACGCGCGGCGCGGGTGTGACGACGACGGCCTTCGGCGCCGCAACACGCGCGACCTTCGGCGGGGGCGGCGGCGTGACGATGACGGCGGGCGGAGGCGGCGGGGGCGTGACCACGACGGCGGCCGGTGCGGGCGCCGGTGCCGCGGCAGCGACGGTGGCGACGGGCGGCGGGGCCGTCACGACCACGGCAGCAGGCGCGGGCGCCACGACGGGCACCGGCACCGTCCCGCCGGCCACGACGACCGTGCCGCCCGCCGTCGTGCTGCCGTGGATCACGGCCGTGCCACCGGTCGACACCGTGCCGCCGTGCACGACCGCCGAGCCGCCCGACGTCGTCACGACACCCGGCGCCACGCGCGTCGCGCTGCCGGAATGCGTGACGGTTCCACCGTCGGTGCCCGTCACGGTGCCCGAGCGCGAGCAGGTCGAGCCCGCGCAATTCGTCGATGCCGTGTGGCTGGCCGTGTTGCCGTTCGCGCCCGTGATCGTGCCGCTCGACGAATACTGGCCCGGGCCGTTGCGCGTCACGCTGCCCGACGTCGTGGCGCTGCGGCCGTCCGAGCCCGTCAGCGAACCGGTGTGCGAGCAGGTGCCGCCCGCGCAGCTCGTGTCGCCGCTGTGTTCGACCGAGCGCCCGTTCGGGCCGACGGCCGTGCCGTTGTTCGAGAACTGGCCGGGCGCGGTGCGCGTGACGGTGCCCGTGTTGGTCGCGATACCGCCGCCGGGGCCGATCACGCTACCCGCATGCGAGCAGCTGCCGCCGCCGCACGAGCCGGCGTGTGCGCCGTTGTAGGTGCCGCGCGGCGTGTACGCGGTGCCGTGGCCGGACCAGCCGGCGAAAGCCGGCGCGCAGGCGAGGGTGAGGGCAGTGGCTATGACGAGAAGGCGGGTTTTCATCGGGTGTCCTTGCGGTTCGTTTCGGTGCACGCAGTGGCGTGGCGACGGGACGAACTTTAGGGCGATGACACGCGCTCGTCGCGTCATAAAAGATGTCGCGGTGTTACACGTGGCGTGCCGATTCGAAGTGCGACGAATGCGTGTGCCGGCCGCGCCGATCGCGGGCATGCCGTGCCGGGCAAGGCTGTCGGCGATGCAATTGCGTGAGAGCGGGGTGGCGCGGCACGGGGGCCGAACCTGTCTTGCGCAGCGCGCAAATGTGTCGCGGCGACATGCGGCGACATATTTGCCGGCCGATTCATGCATGCATTGCGGTGAATCGCGCGACCCGAACGCGGGCAGTGCGCCACGTGCGACCGGAACCGGCTTCTCCTTCCTGAAGCCGTAATCGCATGCCGTCCGACGAATCGGCTTCCGATCGGCACCTGTCGCATGCATGTGTCGCGCAGCCGCATCCGTCGCCGCCGGTTGCGTGCAGCGTCGACCGGTTTCGGCGCGACAGGCGGCGATACATTGCTCGCCGGACATGCAAGCGCGCACGCACAAGCGGGCCGGTTTTCAACCCATGAGCGCACGCGAGCGCCGCTTACCGCCCGGACGCATTTCACCGCGACATGCGGTGACACATTTCCCGCATGACACACGAACGCGCAGCCCGAAATCGGCCCCGCTCCAGCCCGCAAGCGCCTCCGCCCGCCGCACCTCATCCGAGCGCCTTCCCCCACGACATACGGCGACATATTTCCCGCGTGGTCTTTCCGTTCCGCGCCCACTACAGTGCGTTCCATTCGACGCGATGGCAGCCCGTGCCGCCGATGACGCGTCCGACTCAACCGGAGGAAAGGTCCATCATGCTCACCACCACAGGAAAGCTCGCGTACTACGTCACGCTCTTCATCGTCGCCGTCTCGCTCGTCGAGGCGGCCGTGCTCACCTGGCGCCGCGCCCGCGGGCCGGAACCGTTCGACTGGAACGAGGTGTGGCTGTCGCTCGTCGATCTCGCGGGCCGCAAGCTGCTCGCGCTGGTGCCGCTGTCACTCGCCACACCGCTGTTCGACCTCGCATGGGCGCACCGGCTCTTCACGATCCCGCTCCACAGCATTGCACTCGCGCTGCTCGTGTTCGTCGGCCAGGAGTTCTGCTACTACTGGTATCACCGTGCGTCGCACCGCGTGCGGTTCTTCTGGTCGACCCATGCGGTGCATCATTCGCCGAACCAGTTGACGCTGTCGTCCGCGTTTCGTCTTGGCTGGACCGGCAAGATCGCCGGCGCCGCGATGTTCTTCACGCCGCTCGTGTGGCTCGGCGTGCGTCCGGAAGCCGTGCTCGCGATCCTGTCGTTCAACCTGATGTACCAGTTCTGGCTGCACAACACGTGGATGCCGAAGCTCGGCTGGCTCGAAACCGTATTCAACACGCCGTCCGCGCACCGCGTGCACCACGCGTCGAACCTCGACTATCTCGATGCGAACTACGGCGGCGTGCTGGTCGTGTTCGACCGGCTGTTCGGCACCTACGTCGCCGAGCGCGCCGACGAGCCGTGCCGTTTCGGCCTCGTCACGCCGACCCGCTCGCGCAACCCGTTCGTCGTCGAGCTCGAGCACTGGGCGAGCCTTGCCCGCGACGTCGCAACCGCCCGCGACGTGTGGACCGCGATCCGCTTCGTGCTGCTGCCGCCAGGCTGGCGCCCCGACAACCAGGGCGAAACGACGGAAGAACTGCGCCGTCGCAGCCTCGTCGCGGTGCGCACGGATGCGTGAACGGCGCTACCCTGTGGCACATTGCCGGCCGCGCATGCATGCCGCGGCCGGCATTGCTCATGCGACACGCATCATCAAGCAACCCTCGATCCAGGAGAAAACATCGATGGAACACGATTTCAAGGGCAAGGCCGTCGCGATCACCGGCGGATTCGGCCATCTGGGCGTCGCGACGGCCGCGTGGCTCGGCGCGCGCGGCGCACGCGTCGCGCTGATCGGCCGCGGCGCGGCCCCGGCGGCGCAGGCACTGCCCGGCGTGCCGGCCGACGCGCTGCGCATCGGCGGCATCGATCTCGTCGATCCGCAGGCCGCCGCGCAGGCGCTCGACACCGTGCAGCGCGAATTCGGCCGGGTCGATGCGCTGCTGAACATCGCAGGCGCGTTCGTGTGGCAGACGATCGCCGACGGCGACGCCGCCACGTGGGACCGCATGTACGAACTGAACGTGAAGACCGCGCTGAACGCATCGAAGGCCGCGCTGCCGCACCTGCTGGCGAACCCGGCCGGGCGCATCGTCAATATCGGCGCGGGCGCGGCGTTCAAGGCCGGCACGGGGATGGGCGCCTACGCGGCCGCGAAGGCCGGCGTCGCGCGGCTCACCGAGGCGCTGGCGGCCGAGCTGCTCGACCGCGGCGTGACGGTGAACGCGATCCTGCCGAGCATCATCGATACGCCGCCGAACCGCGCCGACATGCCGGACGCGGATTTCACGCGCTGGGTGAAGCCGGAGCAGATCGCGGCGACGATCGGCTTCCTGCTGTCGGCCGATGCGCAGGCGATCACCGGCGCGTCGATTCCAGTGACCGGCCGCGTGGCATAGCGCGGCAGGGCAAGGGCAAGGCAGGGGCTCGCGCCACGGCCGGCCGTGCGTACAATGTCGCACCGGATTGCGCGAGCCCAGCCTGAGACCATGCATCAGCCCACTATCCTGATCGTCGAAGATGAAGTGGCGATCGCGGACACGATCATCTATGCCCTCGGCACCGACGGCATGCAGACCGTCCACTGCATGCTCGGCCAGGCGGCGCTCGACCACCTGCGCGACACGCGCGTCGATCTCGTGGTGCTCGACGTCGGCCTGCCGGATCTCAGCGGCTTCGAGGTGTGCCGGCGGCTCCGCACGTTCTCCGACGTGCCGGTGATCTTCCTCACCGCGCGGCACGATGAAATCGACCGGATCGTCGGGCTTGAGATCGGCGCCGACGATTACGTGGTCAAGCCGTTTTCGCCGCGCGAGCTGGCGGCGCGGGTGCGCGTGATCCTGCGGCGCTTCTACCGGACGGCCGCGCCCGAAGCGGCATCCGCGCCTGCAACATCACCCGCACAGGCCGAGACAACCGCACCGGGTTTCACACTCGACACCGACGGCGCCCGCGTATCGTGGCTCGGCCACGCACTGGACCTCACGCGCTACGAGTTCGGGCTGCTGGCGCTGCTGGTCCGGCATCCGGGGCGCATCTATTCGCGCGAACAGCTAATGGACCTCGTGTGGCACGAGGCCTTCGATTCGGCCGACCGCACGGTCGACACGCACATCAAGACATTGCGCGCGAAGCTGCGCGCGATCGACCCCGAGCGCGACCCGATCCGCACGCATCGCGGGATGGGTTATTCGCTGCAACCGTAACGACCGGCACCGCCCATGCATATCGGCCTGCGCATCTTCTTCGGTTTTTTCCTGATCGTCGGCCTGGCTGCGCTGATCACGCTGCGCGTGTTCGTGCAGGAGGTGAAGCCGGGCGTGCGCGAGGCGATGGAGGACACGCTCGTCGATACCGCGCAAGTGCTCGCGACGCTGGCCGCCGACGACATGGCGAACGGCCACATCGCCGACGGCGCGTTCGCGCGGCAACTGTCGAAGCTGCACGAACGCCCGATCAGCGCGAACGTATGGGGCGTGCAGAAGAACACGATCGGCTACCGCCTCTACATCACCGACGCGCACGGCATCGTGCGCTACGACTCGTCCGGCCGCGCGCTCGGGCAGGACTATTCGCGCTGGAACGACGTGTACCGGACGCTGCGCGGCGAGTACGGCGCGCGCAGCACGCGTAGCGATCCGAACGACGACAGCAGCACCGTGATGCACGTGGCGGCGCCGATCCGGCACGGCAACGCGATCATCGGCGTGCTGACGATCGCGAAGCCGAACCAGACGGTCGCGCCGTTCATCGCGCGCAGCCAGCGCAAGATCATGCTGTACGGCGCATTGCTGATGGGCGGCGCGATCCTGATCGGCGTGGCCTGCACGTGGTGGCTGGTGGTCGGGCTGCGGCGCCTGCAGCGCTATGCGCGCGCGATCGCGGCGGGCGAGCGCGCCGACATGCCGCTGCAGGGCGCGAGCGAACTGGCCGAGCTCGGGCGCGCGGTGGAAAGCATGCATCAGCGGCTGGAGGACCGGCAGTACGTCGAGACCTACATCCACACGCTCACGCACGAGATGAAGAGCCCGCTGGCGGCGATCAGCGGCGCGGCCGAACTGCTGCAGGAGGAGATGCCGGTCGCGAACCGGCGGCGCTTCACCGAGAACATCCGCCGCCAGGCCGGCCGCCTCGAACAGATGATCCGCAAGCTGCTCGCGCTCGCCGAAGTCGAGCAGAAGCAGCGCCTGTCGGTGCGCGAACCGGTCGCGCTGCGGCCGGTGCTCGAACAGCTCGTCGACGATATCGAGCCGCGCGCGCGGCAGCGCGGCGTGAACCTCGCGATCGACGCGCACGACGCGGCCGATCCGGCGATCGTCGAAGGCGATCCGTTCCTGCTGCGCCAGGCGCTCGGCAACCTGCTCGACAACGCGCTGGATTTCGCGCCGCAGGGCAGCACGATCCGCATCGCGCTCGAACGGCAGCCGGCGGGCAGGGCGCACGTCGCGGTCGTGCGCGTGGCCGACGACGGCCCCGGCGTGCCCGACTACGCACTGGCGCGCGTGTTCGAGCGCTTCTATTCGCTGCCGCGCCCCGACGGCCAGGATCGCAGCACGGGCCTCGGGCTGTGTTTCGTCCGCGAGGTCGCGATGCTGCACCGCGGCCAGGTCGCGCTTGCGAACCGCGACGAAGGCGGCGCGTGCGCGACGCTCACGCTGCCGTCGGCGGGCTGAACACACCTCGACTTCACGTTCGCCACACCTTCGCTTCACACCGGCTTCAATCGCCCTTCACCGGGGCGGCTCATGCTGACCGTACCCTTTTACTCCGGTACCTGTCGGCCATGAATCGAGTCCTGTTGTTCAAATTCGCGATCACCGCGTTTCTCGCGCTGCTGATCCTGATCCCGTTGCAGATGGTGCAAAGCATCGTGCATGAACGGGCCGCGTATCGCCGGGATGCGCTGCAGAGCATCTGGTCGAGCTATGCGGGGCCGCAGACGGTGGCGGGCCCCGTGCTCGTCGTGCACTACACGGAAGTCACGCGGGTGCGCGACGATTCGGCGGCCGGCGGCGCGACGAAGACGAGCCTGCGCAGCGAGACGAAGCGCCTGCTCGTGTTTCCGAAGACGCTGAACGTCGACGGCACGCTGACGACCAGCGTCCGCTATCGCGGCATCCACAAGGCGCTGGTGTACGAGCTGGCAAGCCGGATGACCGGCACGCTGCCGTTGCCGGACCTGAAGAAGCTGCCGCAGGCGGACGGCCACGTGAGCTTCAAGATCGACGATGCCTATGTGTCGATCGGCATCGGCGACATTCGCGGGCTGACCGCGCAGCCCGACCTGCGCATCGGCGGCACGCGCTTCGACGTCGAGCAGGGCACGCGGCTGGACAGCCTGCGCCAGGGCGTGCACGCGAACGTCGATCTCGCGGCGCTGGCGGACGCAAACGCGGGGGCGGTCGTGCCGTTCAGCGTCGACCTGCCGTTGCGCGGTGCGGATTCCGTCGCGTTCGCGCCGGTGGGCGACCAGAACGATTTCTCGCTGAAATCGACGTGGCCGCATCCGAGCTTCGACGGCGCGTTCCTGCCGAACAACCGCACGGTCGATGCGCGCGGCTTCACCGGCAACTGGCGTGTGACGTCGTTCAATACGAAAGCGCGTGAGCAGATCATCTCCGGCGACGGGGAAGGCGCGATCGAAATGGCGTCGGTGTCGGTGATCGAACCCGTGAACGTCTACCTGCAGGCCGAGCGTGCGACGAAGTACGGCGCGCTGTTCGTGATGCTCACGTTTGCAAGCTTCTTCATGTACGAGCTCGTGAAGCGGCTGCGCATTCACCCGATCCAGTACACGCTGGTCGGCCTGTCGCTCGCGCTGTTCTTCCTGTTGCTGCTGAGCCTGTCCGAACACATCAAGTTCGCGTATGCGTACCTCGCGGCGAGCGGCGCCTGCATCGGGTTGCTCGCCTTCTACCTGTCGTTCGTGCTGCACAGCGTGAAGCGCGGGGCGGTGTTCGCGGTGTTGCTCGCGGTGCTGTACGCGGCGCTCTACGGGTTGCTGCTGTCGGAGGACAATGCGCTGATGCTCGGTTCGCTGCTGCTGTTCGCGATCCTCGCCGGCATCATGACGCTCACGCGCCGCGTCGACTGGTATTCGCTCGGCGCCGCGTGGCAGCCGCTGGCCGACAAGGCGGGTGCGGGTGCCGCGAAGCCGGGTGCGCAGGGGAAGTAAGCGCTCGGGGTGTGGGCAGGCGCGCCGGTCGGGAAGGTGACGGCCGGCGCGTCATACGGCGCGGTACCACATCGCCACATCGCTGATTCACGCGCGCGGTGCAGGCCGCCGAAACCGTGCCAGCGGAATTTCGGCAACAGCGGTGATCTCGATCAGCAGATCGGGATGGTAGAGACGCTCGACCTGGACGGTCGTCGTCACGGGATAAGGCTCGGCGAAGTAGGTCTTGCGGATGTCGCCTGCCTGCATGAAGGCGTCGATGTCGGTCGCGTAGTGAACGAGCGAGATCACGTCCTGCATCTGTCCACCCATCGCGTTGAGCACGGTGCGGATGTTGTCGAGCGTCTGACGCACCTGCGTGCGCATGTCGCCGTGGCCGACCACCCGGCCGTCGCGGTCGAGCGACACTTGCCCCTTCAGATGCACGATCCGGCCATCGCCCTGGATCACGGCCATCGAGAACGCGCCGAACGGCGCCCAGACTTCCGGCGGATTCACTGCTTCGGCCATCGTGCGGCTCCTGTGGGGCGATGACGAGGATGCGGCGGCGAGCGTCGTGGTGGGTCCGGGTCGTGCGCCGGCCGGAACGCGATGGAAGCGAGACATCGACGGCGTCGCCGGGTTCGCCGACAATCGCGCCATTATGGATCAGCGCCCGGCGAAGCGTGAGCGACGCCACGTAGCGAACGACGGCACTCGAGCGGCTCGGCTTCGTGTTCCGCGATTCGCGGCAGGATTTCATCGACCGTCTGGACACGCGTTGCGCCGCGCTTGCGGAAGTGATTGCCGAAATCGATGCATGGACGCGCGAGGTCCGGATCCGCCACGACCAGGTGACGATACTGGGGATATGACGCAGCATGGTATGACCCGCGCGGCACGCATGCCGTGCGGCATCCGCTTATACTGAACGCGTCCATTCATTCGATTTTCGCCGTGCCCAACACTGTCTCTCCGGATCCGTCCGTCGACGATCCTCGTCCGACCCCGCCCATCCAGCCCGAACTCGAAGACTGCTGCAACAGCGGCTGTTCACCGTGCGTCTTCGATCTCTACGACGAAGCCCTCGCGCGCTATCGCGTCGAGCTGGCCGAATGGGAGGCGCGCCAGGCGCAACGCCAGCCTCACGCGTGAGCCGGATGCCGGCAAGCGGCTGCATCGGCAGCGCTTTCCGCGTCGGACCCTGCCGCCGCAACGCGATTCCCGCCGCGCTTACGTGCCTGCATGCAGCCGCCGATGCAGCGGCCCGAGCATCGCCGACAGCGCGATGCACACGAGCAACACGGCCGTCAGCGCGAACATCGACGTCCTGAAGCCCTGCACGTAATCGAGTGCGGCCGGATGCGCGCCGAGCCGGGCGAAGAACACGCCGCCGAGCGTCGCCGCGCCGACGGCCGCGCCGATCTGCAGCATCGCGGTGACCATGCCGGAGGCGACACCGGCGCGCGCCGTGTCGACTTCCGCGAGCACGATCCGCACGACCGACGGCAGCACGAGGCCCTGGCCGATCCCGATCGCCGCGATCCCCACGTAAAAGCCGATGCCCGGCGTGGCGGCACCCGCCAGCGCGGCGGCCGTCGCGACGCCGGCCGCGAGCATCGCGAAACCGAGCGTGAGCACGCGATAGCCGCCGAACCGGCCGACGAGTCGCGGCATCAGCAGCGGGCTCGACAGGAAGCCGAGCCCGAGCGGCAGGATCGCGAGCCCCGACGCGAGCGGCGACCAGTTCAGGCAGCCCTGCAGGTAGATGCCGTAGCTCAGGAAGAACGCGCTCAGCGTATAGAACAGGAACGCCAGCACGAGCCCGAGCGCGACGACGGGATTGCGGAACAGGCGCACGTCGAGCAGCGGATCGTGGCCGCCCGCGAGACGGCGCGCCTCGACCGCCAGCAGCGCGCCAAGCATCGGCAGCGCGCCGACGAGGCACGCGACCATCCACAGCGGCCAGCCGGCCTCGCGCCCGTGCGTGAGCGGGTAGACGAGCATCAGCAGGAACAGCGACAGCAGCACCATGCCCGGCACGTCGATGCGGTGGCCTTTCGGCGGCCGGCTCTCCGGGATGAAGCGCCAGCTGCCGATCAGCGCGAGGATGCCGATCGGCAGGTTGACGAGGAAGATCGCGCGCCAGCCGAGCCCGAACGGATGCAGGCTGATCAACGCGCCGCCGCCGAGCTGGCCGATCACGGCCGCGAGACCGAACACGAAACCGTAGAAGCCCATCACGCGCACCTGCTCCTGCGGGCTGAACACGCTGCGGATCGTCGCGAGCACCTGCGGCGCGAGGATCGCGGCGAACAGGCCCTGCAGCACGCGGCCGCCGACCAGCACCGCGCCGCTACCGGCAAGCCCGCACAGCGTCGACGCGACGACGAAGCCGGCCATCCCGATCATGAACATCCGCTTGCGGCCGTACAGGTCGCCGAGCCGGCCGCCGGTGATCTGCACGACCGCGTTCGCGCACGCGTACGCCGATACGACCAGCTGCAACTCGGCCGGGCGTGCGCCGATGCCGTCGCGGATGGCCGGCAGCGCGAGATTCACAATGAAGTAGTCGAGCGGCGGCAAAATCGCGCCAACCAGCAGGACCACCAGCGCCCAGCCGTGGTGGCTGCGCGGCGTCGCTGCGGCGGCCGTGCCGGCCGGCCCGCAGGGGGCAAGGGTGTCGTTCGTCATGGAAGCAGGTCCGAAAGAATGAGTGCCACATTCACGCCGGATGCGACGACAGAAGCGCCGGTTCGGCCGTGGGCGGGCGATTGACCCCCATTCTCGGTGGTGGCGATAAATCGGAAAAGCGGGAATTAGTGGTAGCATCCATCGGGTTAATCGATGGATGGGGAATGGCGATGCGCGGTTTCGACCTGGATCAGTTGCGTACTTTCGCGGCGGTCGCGGACGCCGGCAGCCTGACGGCCGCCGCGCCGCTGCTGCACCTGTCGCAGTCGACGGTCAGCGAGCAGGTGCGCAAGCTCGAATCGCGCGCCGGCGTGCCGCTGTTCGTGCGCAGCAAGCGCGGAGTCGAGCCGACGCCGGCCGGCTCGCGGCTGCTGCAGCACGCGCGGCGCATCGTCGCGCTGAACGAGGCCGCGTTCGACGAAGTGCGCGGGCAGGCGATCAAGGGCGAGCTGCGCGTCGCGATCACCGATTACTACCGGACCAACGAAGTCGCGGGGCTGCTCGCGCGGCTGCGGGAGTGCTACCCGCAACTGAGCCTGCACGTCAGCGCGATGAAGAGCGCCGATATCGAGGCCGCGCATGCGCGCGGGCAGGTCGATCTCGGCGTGGTGATGAACCTGTCGAGCGGGCCGTTCCGGCCGGCGTCGGCCGATACGCGCTGGGTGTTGCGGCGCGAGCCGCTGTCGTGGGTCGCATCGCCCGCGCTCGCCGAGCAGTTGCCCGAGCCGCTGCCGCTCGTGCTGCTGCCGGACGACTGCATGATGCATCAGGTCGCGGTGCGCTCGCTCGACGAGCAGCACATGCCGTACCGGCTCGTGCACAGCGCGTCGGGGGTGGCGGGGCTGCAGTCGATGCTGGCGGCGGGGCTCGGGGTGGGCTGCCTGTGCGCGTCGGCGATCGGCGACGGCATGATGCGGCTCGGCGCGAAATACCGGCTGCCGCCGCTGCCCGACGCGGTGTTTTCGCTGACGCCGCCGATGCCCGGCGAACGCGAAGCCGTCACGCAGGCGCGCGAGGTGCTGTCGCGGCAATTGCTGATGTAAAACCGGGCCGCACGATTTGCGGCGGCGCGTGGTGAGAGGCGCGCCAGGGGACAAAAAATGAATGACGAACTGCAACGCCAGATGGCCGCGAAGCTGCAGGATGCGCTGGAGCGCGTGGTCGACGAACGCTCGCTGATCCACTTCCTGCGCGTGCTCGGCCACGACTGGAACACGGAGCGCCAGCTCGAGGCCGACGTGCCGCCGTCGCCGTACGCCCGCGCCGCGCTCGGCTGGGAAAACCGCTCGATCGGCGAGTATCTCGACGCGATGGTCGACTGGGCCGAGGTGTCGGAGGAAGGGCTGCGTTTCTACGACGTGCCCGACAATCCGTGGCGGCGCATGGCGGACATCCTGTTCGCCGGGAAAATCTACGAATAGCGCCGCGCGGGCGCTTCGTTCCCTGCGTTCGTGCCGTCGCCGCGCACGGTTTATTCGACGGTTTCGCCGCTCACATACGCACGCAGCCCGTCGGCCAGTGCATCGAACACCGCGCGGCAGCGCGGGCTCGACCGCAGGTCCTCGTGCATCACGACCCAGGTTTCCAGCTGCATCGCGAGTGTGTCCGGCAGCACGCGCACGAGCCGCGCGTCGCGTTTCGCGAGCCCGCTCTGGCAGAAGCCGATCCCGTAGCCGGCGCGGATCATCGCGAGCTGGGCGAGGTTGCTGTCGGTGCGCAGCGAGAACGCATCGCGCTTCCACAGCGGCATGCTGCGGCTCATCGAGCGGATGAACGGCGTGACCGTATCGAAGCCGATCAGCGCGTGATGCGCGAGTTCGTCGGTCGTCTCGGGCACCCCGTTGTGCGCCAGATAATCGTCGCGCGCATACAGCCCGACATCGACCGCGCCGATACGGCGCGCGACGAGCGCCTCCTGCGTGGGCGGCGCCATCCGTACCGCGATGTCGGCCTCGCGCTTGAGCACGTCCTGGAGGCGGTCGGTCGGTACCAGTTCGATGACGAGCCCCGGATGATTGCGCCGCAATTGCGCGAGCATCGGCGGTAGCACTTCGACGGCGATCACGTCGCTGGCCGAGATCCGCACGATGCCGCGCACGCCGGCGCCGTGGCTCGCAGCCGCGCGCTCGAACGCCGCGGCCGCGCTGCGCAGCGCCTCCGCATGGCCGCGCAGCGCGAGCGCCGCCTCGGTCGGCAACAGGCCGGACGGCGAGCGCGTGAACAGCGTCTGGCCGAACGCGGCCTCCAGCGCCGCGACGTGGCGGCCGGCCGTCGGCTGCGTGATGCCGAGCGCGCGCGCCGCGCCCGACAGCGAGCCTTCCGTCAGCACGGCGAGGAAGGTGCGGTAGCGTTCCCAGTTCAGATCGATGGTCATACATAAATGTATAGCTGATCCATCAGGTTGGGCAATTCCTTGATAGCCGAAGCCGCGCCAGAATGCGTGTCATCACGGTTCATTCAAGGAGAGCGGCAATGACGACTCACGCAGGCGGGACGCAACGAAAGGCACTCGTGCTCGGCGCGAGCGGCGGAATTGGCGGGGAAGTCGCGCGGCAGTTGCGTGATGCGGGCTGGCAGGTGCGCGGGTTGAAGCGCGGGCTCGACGCCGAAGTCGTGGAGCGCGACGGCATCACGTGGATGCGCGGCGACGCGATGGATCGTGACGCGGTCGTCCGCGCCGCGCGCGGCTGCAGCGTGATCGTCCACGCGGTGAATCCGCCGGGCTACCGGAACTGGGCCGGGCAGGTGCTTCCGATGATCGACAACACGATCGCGGCGGCGAAGGCGGAGCGGGCCACCGTCGTGCTGCCGGGCACCGTCTACAACTACGGCGCCGATGCGTTTCCGGTGCTGGTCGAAGACGCGCCGCAGCATCCGTCGACGCGCAAGGGCGCGATTCGCGTCGAGCTGGAGCGCCGGCTGCAGGACGCGGCCCGGGAGGGCGTTCGCACGATCATCGTGCGGGCCGGCGATTTCTTCGGGCCGAAGCTGACCGGCAACAGCTGGTTTGCGGCGGGGTTCGTCAAGGCCGGGCAGCCGGTTGCGTCCATCAGCGTGCCGGGACGGGATGGCATCGGGCACCAATGGTCGTATGTGCCGGACGCCGCGCGCGCGATGGTCGAGCTGATCGAGCGGCGCGACACGCTGGAACCGTTCGCGCGCTTTCATCTCGGCGGGCATTGGGATGCGGACGGCACGCAGATGGCGGAGGCCGTGCGCCGCGTCGCGCAGCGGCACGGGCTGCGGCCGACGGTGCGCAAGTTCCCGTGGTGGTTCGTGTGGGCGGCGGCGCCGTTCGTCACGACGCTGCGCGAATTGCTCGAGATGCGCTACCTGTGGCGCGAGCCGATCCGGCTCGACAACACGCGGGTGACCGCGGTGCTCGGCCGTGAGCCGGTGACGCCGCTCGACACGGCAGTCGAGGCGACGCTGGCGGGGCTCGGGTGTCTCAAGTGAGCAACGGCCCGTGCCTGGGTCCATGCTCCGGTACGGGCGGGCACGATGGCGAACCGCAGCACCTGCGGCACAACAATTCTCCACATACCCGGGCACGTCCGATGCGCATCATGTCGGCTCATGTCGATCAGGCGGAAACGGGGGCGCAATGTTGCATTTCGGATGGAAAGTGTCGGTTGCGGGCGCAATGATGCTTGCATTGAGCGGGTGTACCAACCTGGCTGGTGTGCTGTATTGCGGCAACTCGCAGCTCAACTTTCCCGACTATCACTGCTTTTAGGCGTAGTCGCGGGAGCCGGCGCGGCGACAGAACGGTGTCGTGCCCATCTGCCGCGCCTCGTTGCCCGTTATGCCACGACCGGTAACACTTCCACGGCGTAGCGGTGCCGAAGGCTGCGCCCGAGCACCGGATCGTGCAGCTCCATCTCGAACGCGTCGCCGTCGCCCATCGCCGCGATCGGGCCATGCACGGCAACCGTGCCGCCATACATCGCGCCGCGCGCGGGCATCGTCCGGCGGTCGTCGAAGCGCTGCCACAGCACCTCGGGCGCAAGCAGGCCACTCACCACGCCGTGCTGGTACGCCGTCCGCTCGCCGTCGCGCGAAATCAGCCACGAACGCATCTCGATCGCATCCCAGTGATCCGCTACTTCCGCATAAAGCCACGCGTCGCGGCCGAGCGGTTTCGCGCACACCTGCTTCGACACTGCGACGCCGTAGGCTTCGACCTCACGATCCGTATGATCGGAGCCGACGGTCACGAGCGTGCCGGCCGGGCTGTCGACCAGCACGCATTCGATCTCGCCGCCCGAGCGTGCGCCGAGCACGCCGATCGTAGGCGCCTGCGTGAGCAGCGCGGCCGACACGCGATAGAAGCACGGAGTGGTCGACGGCGGCGCGACGCCGAGCGCGGCGAGTTCGTCGATATGCGTCTGGATCGCAACCGGATCGCGGCCGGCCCAGCCGGCGATCACGACGCGCGCGATCTCGACGTCGACGGTGGCCGGCGCCCCTTTCCGGGGAATGACATTGAACGACAGGGTTGGCATATGCGTATCAGTTTGAAGTGCGAAGGAATGAAACGGCTTACCGGCGGCGACGTTCAATCCGCGAGCGGCTTGTGCGCGGTTTCGCGTGCGACGAGGAGCGCGATCGACGTGACGACGAGCGCGCCGGTGACATACAGCGACACGGCCGTCGTCGTGCCCGTCTGCCGGAACAGCGCGGCGATCACGAGCGGCGCGAAGCCGCCGCCGACGATGCCGGCTAGCGTGTACGCGAGCGACGAGCCCGCGTAGCGCACGCGGGTCGGGAACTGTTCGGTCACGAACGCGCCTTGCGGGCCGTACATCACCGCGTGGATCACCAGGCCGATCGCGACGGCCGCGACGATCGCGCCGGGGCGCGCCGAATCGAGCAGCGTGAAGAACACGAACGCCCACACGATGCCGGCGAGCGCGCCGGCGAGATATACGGGCCGGCGGCCGAAGCGGTCCGACAGCGCGCCGAAGAACGGCACCGCGAGCGCGTTGCACGCCGTGCCGATCATCACGGCCGTCAGGGCGACGGGGCGCGACAGGTGCAGCACGGTCGTCACGTAGGTGAGCGTGAACACGACGATCAGCGCATACAGCACGTCGGAGCCAATCCGCGAGCCACCCGCGATCAGCAGGCGCTTCCAGTGATACTTCAGCACGTCCGCGACGGGCACCTCGGCGGTCGCGTGCGATTCGGCGAGCTGCTCGAACTGCGGCGTTTCGTCGACGCCGCGCCGCAGCCAGAAGCCGAACACGACGAGCAGCGCGCTCGCCGCGAACGGTACGCGCCAGCCCCACGCCAGGAAATCGCCGGACGTGGTCGACAGCGTCACGAGCGCGATGCAGCCGGTGCCGAGCAGCGTGCCGAACGACGGGCCGATCTGCGTCCACGATGCGGACAGCCCGCGCCGCTTCTGGTCGCCGTGCTCGACCGACAGCAGCACTGCGCCTGCCCATTCGCCGCCGAGCGCGACGCCCTGCACGAAGCGCAGCGCGACGAGCAGGATCGGGCTCAGGATGCCGGCCTGCGCGTAGGTCGGCAGCGCGCCCATCAACGCGGTCGTCACGCCCATCAGCACGAGCGTGAGCATCAGCACCGCGCGGCGGCCGATGCGGTCGCCGAGATTGCCGAACACGAAGCCGCCGAGCGGGCGCGACACGTAGCCGACCGCATAGGTCGAGAACGCGAGGATCGTGCCGGCCAGCGGATCGACCGACGGAAAGAACAGGTGGTTGAAGACGAGTGCGGCGAGCGTGTTGTAGATCGTGAAGTCGTACCACTCGAGCGACGTGCCGATCATGCTCGCGGTCGCGAGTCGGCTGGTGCGGACGCGGCGGGGCGCGTGGGCGGCGGGCTGGGCGAGCGTGTTCATGGTGTCGGGCGTGTCGTGATGGGGAACGGGATGAAATGCCGGACCGATGCGTGGGTGTGCGTCGCGCCTGCTGTGCGGCCGGCGTGGGCGATCAGGCCGAACATGCCGCGGCAGCGGGTTCGGTTTCGACGTCGCCGCGCGCGACATGCAGCGGCGCGGCGGCGCGCCACAGCAGCGCGAAGGTGCGCACGTCGTCGTGCCCGGCGAGCGTGGCAGCCACGCGGCGGGTCGCGGCCGCATCGCTGCCTTCGATCAGCACGAGCGCATCGGCGGCCGGGCGCGCGGCCGCAGCGGCGCCGATCGGCGCAGACAGTTCGGGCGCGGTGCAAAACAGTCGTGCCGCGTGGATGCCCGGTTCGTGCAGCACGTCGTCGAAACGCTCGCGCAGCTGCGGCACGTCGATGCGATCCGGCGGCAGCACGAACAGCGCGAGATGCGCGCCTTCGCCGTCGCCGGCCTCGATCGTCAGTTCTCCGACGCGTCGCTGCGTGCCCGTCATGCGCTCGAAGTTCGCGAGCGACCATGCGGTCTGCTGCGTGAATGCGCGTCGGTACGCGTCGCCTTGGAACACGTCGAGCGCGTCCGTCACGTACAGCGCGAGGTACTGGCGCGGGCCGCGATCGGTCGCGCGAAAGCGCCGTGCATGCGTGAAGCCGGGAATCGCGACACGTTCCTGCATGTGCTCGCGGTCGTACCACGCGTTGAAATCGGCTTCGTGCGCGGGGTCGATATCCGTCCAGACGCAAAGCTGGCCGTGCGGAAGGGAAAGGCGGGTCATCGCGGGGTTCCTCGTGACGGGGGGGGTGTCAGGAACCTCAGTTTCCCGAAGACGGGCCGCGCCCGTCCAACAAGAAAACAAATTCGCGGTGAACAGGTTTTCTTATGAGCGGCGCGGGCTGCGTTTCGCGGCGGGCGGGGCGGATGGTGTCGTGCGCTTCGCTTTTGCCGGTGCTTTCGCTTTCGCTTTGGCTTTTGTCGCGGGACGGGCGGCTGTTTTGTCCGCGCTGTCGGGCGCGGCCGTCTTCGCGTGATGCGCGGCGGCCGACATTGCACGCGCGACTTCGCTGGCCAGCTCCGCGATGCGCGCGGCCACCGGCAGGCCCTGGCTGCGGTACGTCGCGACGAGCGGCAGCGCGGGGAATTCGGGTTCGACATCGAGCAGTTCGAGTGTGCCTTCGTGCAGCTCGCGCCCGATGATCGCGGGCGGCAGCGCGGCCACGCCGAAGCCGTCGGCGACGAGGCGGATCATCGCGGCGACCGACGTGATGCAGTTGATGCTGGCCGGCCGCTCGACGGCCGCGAACAGCCGCTCGATCGTTGCGTGCGGGCCCGAGTGGCGCGAGAAGCTGATGATCGGGAATTCCGCGAGGCGCGCAACGTCGAGCGCCTGGCCGCCGAGCCCGAGGCGCGGGCTGGCCACCCAGCGTACCGGGAATTCGCACAGCGGCAGGTTCGTGAAATCGGGGCCGGGCACCGGGTCGGTCTGCAGGATCAGGTCGACGCCGTCGGTGCTGAGCAGGCGGATCAGGTGCAACGTCGTGTCGCTCGTGATCTCGACGTCGAGGCGCGGATAGCGCTCGCGCAGTTGCGCCATCAGCGCGGGAAACCAGCTGTGCACGATCGATTCGATCACGCCAATCCGGATCAGGCCCGCATCGCTCGCCGCATCGATGTCGCGGCGCATTTCGCCGTCGAGCCGCACGATCCGCTCCGCGTACGCGAGCATGCGGCGCCCGGCGGGCGTGAGCGTGGCCGAGCGCGTGTTGCGGTCGAACAGGCGCACGTCGAATGCGTCCTCGAGCGACGCGATGCGGCTCGATACGGCGGCCTGTGTGGTGTGCAGTTTTTCGGCGGTGAGCCGGAAATTTTCCAGCTTCGCGAGCCAGACGAAGGTTTCAAGAAACCGGATGTTCATCGACGTTCGAACCGTGAGGCGGGGCCGGGCGGGCGGCGGGATCGGTCGATGGTAGCGGATTTTCGGGGACGGGAAACAAGCGGGCGGCGCGGCGCGCGTGCGTGGGCAGGCGCTGGAGCGGGAGGACGAGAGGACGTGCGCGCAACGCCGCCCGCGACGCGTACGTCACGCGAGCGGCGCACCCGCGCGCATCAAAGCTTGTCGAACGCGAGCGTCGGCACGTCGACGACCATCGCGCCGCCGTCGGCGACGAGCGTTGCGCCGGTCACGAACGACGCGTCCGGCGACGCGAGGAACGCGCATACGGCCGCGATCTCGTCCGGGTCTGCGGCGCGCCGCAGCGGCACGTCGGCGCTGACGCGCGCATACGCGCCGTCGAGCGTGTCATCGTGAGCCGACATCAGCGGTTCCATCTCCGCGTCGGCCATCGGCGTGCGGACCCAGCCGGGGCACACCGCATTCGCCCGCACGCCGTGCGGCCCGTAGTCACGTGCGAGCGACCGCGCGAGCCCGAGCAGCGCGTGCTTGCCGACCGTGTAGCCGCACACGCCGGGCCCGGCCGCGAGCGCGGCGATCGATGCGACCAGCACGATGCTGCCGCGCTGCGCGATCAGGTCGGGCAGGCACGCACGCGCGCTGACGAACGCGGTGTCGAGGTTAGCGTGCATCGCGTCGCGCCATTGCGCGTCGTCGGTTTCGTCCGCGCGGCCGAGGCCGTGGCCGCCCGCGCATGCGACGAGCGCGTCGACGCGGCCGAAGCGTTCGGCGACCTGCGGCAGAAAGCGGGCCCAGTCGGCGGTGCTCGCGGCGTCGCCGGCCAGCGCGAGGCCGCCCGTTTCGGCGGCCAGCGCGTCGAGCGGTGCCTGGCGCCGCCCGATCAGCACGACGCGGTCGCCGCGGCGGGCGAAGCGGCGCGCGCACGCGGCGCCGATACCGGTGCCCGCGCCGGTGATCGCGATCGTGCGGGGTGGCGGGTGGGTCATGTCGTGCTCCGGAAAGGTGTCGTTTCCGGTCACTTTAGGTGGCGCCGGCGCGCGCTGGTATCAGCCGAAAGGATGAACGCGGGCGGCGTCCGGGCGATTGGCGTGGCCGCGGGCCATTTTGCAAAGGCTGACGATGTGCGGCGCCGAATCGCTCTATCCTCCACATTTTTGCGATAAGTCACGAAAGCCCGGCAGAATAGCGCGGGCGGGCCGTGCATCGACGCGCGGCGCATCGGCCGGCCGATTCCGTCGTGCGAGCGGAGCGGCAGGCCGACGATCCCGGCAGGAGTACGCACCCCCGTGCGCGGCTCTTGCATCGGCAGGGGATCGTGTCACGACAACCTATCGCCCGGTGCGCGCTCGCGTGCCGGACCATCGACAAGAACAGGGAGGGCCGGCTATGAGGCTGGACGACGAAACGGAAAGCACGAACGTCGAGGATCGGCGCGGTGCCGGCGGGTTCGGCGGCGGGCGTGGCGCGACGATCGGCATCGGCACGATCGTGGTTGCGTTCGCCGCGTCGTATTTCTTCGGGATCGACCCGCGCGTGATACTCGAAGGCGCGTCGGCGCTGCAGGGCCGCCAGCAGCAGGCGCAGCCCGCGCCCGCGCAGCGGCAGGGCGCGGCGGCGAACGAACCGAACGTGGTGTTCACGCGCAAGGTGCTCGGCAATATCGAGCGCACGTGGACGGGCGTGTTCAATACCCAGCTGCATGCGCAGTACCAGCCGCCGACGCTCGTGATGTTCACGAACTCGACGCCGACCGCATGCGGCACCGGACAGACGGCGATGGGGCCGTTCTACTGCCCGGGCGACCGCAAGGTGTACATCGATCTCGGTTTCTACGACGAACTGCGCAAGCGTTTCGGCGCGGGCGGCGATTTCGCGCAGGCTTACGTGATCGCGCACGAGGTCGGCCACCATGTGCAGAACCTGCTCGGCATTTCCGACAAGGTCGACGCCGCACGCCGGCGGGCGAGCCAGGCCCACTCGAACGCGCTGTCGGTGCGGATGGAGCTGCAGGCCGACTGCTTCGCCGGCGTGTGGGCGAACAACGCGCAGCGCGCGAACCAGCGGCTGATCGAACCCGGCGATTTCGAGCAGGGGCTGAAGGCGGCGGCCGCGATCGGCGACGACCGGCTGCAGCAGCAAGGGCAGGGCTATGTCGTGCCCGAGAGCTTCACGCACGGCACCAGCGACCAGCGCGTGTACTGGCTGCGGCGCGGGATGCAATCGGGCGAACTGAGCGCCTGCGACACGTTCGCCGCGAACGCACGCTGAAAGCGGCGCGCGTACCGTCGCGCGCCCGCATCGCCCCGGCCTGACCCGCGATGGCGGCCGGGCCGGGACGATTTGCCGATTTGTGCTCACCGGCGCTTTTCGGCGTCGGTAGGCTGGCCCGAACTTCGATCTTCAATAAGTTCGCCCGCCAGCCGACTCCACCATGCCGACCTCATCCGCTCCCGCCGACCCGGCCGCCGCCGACTGGCCACGCGCGCTGCGCGCGTGCGTGGACGCGTTCGACGCGTTCGCGAGCCCGTCCGCGATCGTGTTCTACCGGCTCGACCAAAGCGGCGAACCGGCCGATTTCGAGCTGTTCGGGATGCCGGAATCGATGCATCGCACCTATGTCGCGCGCTACCGGATGCTCGATCCGCTGCATCCGTCGCGCTGTGCGGCCGGCGAGCGTGCGGTCGTCACGCTCGCTTCCCAATTGCCTGACGAAAGACGCGACGCGTCCGCGTACTGGACCCGCTTCCTGCGGCGGCACGACGTGGCCGACGTCGTCGAGATCTGGCTGCGCGACGCGGGCCGCACGGTCGGCGCGTTCTCGCTGCTGCGCTTCGGGTCGGGCGACACGCGCGGCGGCGTGGCCGGCAACAGCACGGCCGGGCGGTTCGCGCCCGGCGAAATCGATGCGCTCGCGCGGCTGCAGCCCGTGGCCGAAGCCGCGCTGAGCCCGCTGCTGCGCGAGCGGCGTGGAATTCACCGGATCGGCTGCGAGGAGCGGCTGACCTACCGCGAGGAGCAGATCGCGCGCCTCGTGCGCGACGGCCGCTCGAACAAGGAGATCGCGCGCGATCTCGCGCTGGGCCAGCCGACCGTCAAGACGCACCTGATGCGCATGTATCGCAAGCTCGGCGTGTCGAACCGCACGGAACTGGTGGGGGCGTTGTTTCTGTAATTCATCGGATAATTGCGGTCTGGACTTCGAACCTTTCGCGATTGCCAGCCATCCCGCACGGTTCAAACCCGCGCCTCCCCACCGCCCACGCGCTGCCAATTTGCGCTCACCGGGCGCGAACCCTCGTCGATACAGTGGAACGACGCCCGCGTGCCCGTGCGCACGCGGTCCAGCCACGACAATCCCCGAGACGCCCATGAGCACCACGAATTTCGTCGCCGTCAGCGACACCGTGCGCACCTTCGTTGCGCGCGACTTCGGCCTCTTCATCGACGGTGAAATGCAGCCCGCCCACGCGGCCGCGCGGCTCGACGTGTACGACCCCGCGACGGGCGAGCGGCTTGCGACCGTCGCGGACGCCGACGCACACGACGTCGACCGCGCGGTCGCCAGCGCGAAGCGCGCATTCGACACCCGTGTGTGGAGCGGCCTGCGCCCGGCCGACCGCGAACGCATCCTGCTGAAACTCGCCGACCTGATCGAAGCCGACGCCGAAACGCTCGCGCAGCTCGAAACGCTGAACCAAGGCAAGTCGATCCACGTGTCGCGCGCGATCGAGGTCGGCGCGAGCGTCGAATACGTGCGCTACATGGCCGGCTGGGCGACCAAGATCACCGGCCAGACGCTCGACGTGTCGATCCCGTTCCCGCCCGGCGCGCGCTATACGGCCTATACGCGCAAGGAGCCGGTCGGCGTGGTCGCCGCGATCGTGCCGTGGAATTTCCCGTTGATGATTGCGGTGTGGAAGCTGATTCCCGCGCTCGCGGCCGGCTGCACGATCGTGCTGAAGCCGTCGCCGGAAACGCCGCTCACCGCGCTGCGCCTGGCCGAGCTCGCCCGCGAGGCCGGCGTGCCGCCCGGCGTGTTCAACGTCGTCACCGGCGGCCGCGTGTGCGGTGCTGCGCTCGCGAGCCACCCGTCGATCGCGAAGATCTCGTTCACGGGCTCGACCGCGACCGGCAAGCTGGTCGGCGCGGCGGCCGTGCAGAACATGACCCGCTTCTCGCTGGAGCTCGGCGGCAAGAACCCGATCGTGATGCTCGACGACATCGACGTCGCGCAGGCGCTCGACGGTGTCGCGGCCGGCGCGTTCTTCAACCAGGGGCAGGTGTGCGCGGCCGCCTCGCGCATCTATGTGCATCGCAGCAAGTTCGCGCAGCTCGCCGACGGCCTCGCGGGCGTCGCGCAGTCGATGAAGCTCGGCGCGGGCCTCGACACGACCGCGCAGATCAACCCGCTGGTGTCCGCGCACCACCGCGACAAGGTCGTCCAGCACATCGAAGGCGCGCGCCGCGCGGGCCTGACGTTCCTCGCGGGCGGCACGCCGGCCGACGACCTGCCCGGCTACTACGTGAAGCCGGCCGTGATCGCCGATCCGCATCCGGACAGCGCGATCGTGCGCGACGAAGTGTTCGGCCCGGTGATCGTCGTCGTGCCGTTCGACGACGCGGCCGACGCAGTGCGCCTCGCGAACGCGTCGCCGTACGGCCTCGCCGCGAGCCTTTGGAGCAACGACCTGAAGCGCGTGATGAACCTCGTGCCGCAGATCGAGGCCGGCACCGTATGGGTGAATTGCCATATTCCGCTCGACCCGTCGATGCCGTTCGGCGGCTACAAGCAATCGGGCATCGGCCGCGAATTCGGCCAGTACGCGATCGAAGGCTTCACCGAAACCAAATCCGTCTGCATCGCGCACTGACGCGCGGTATCAACCTCAAACGATCCGACAGTGGAGACTGCAATGAGCTACAACGAAGCGAAATTCTGGCACCCGATGCTGCACCCGAACGAGATGAAACAGCGCAAGCCGATCCGCATCGTGCGCGGCGACGGCTGCTACGTATTCGACGAACAGGGCCGCAAGCTCGTCGACGGCGTCGCGGGCCTGTGGAACGTGAACGTCGGCCACAACCGCCAGGAAGTGAAGGACGCGATCGTGCGCCAGCTCGACGAGCTCGAATACTTCCAGCTGTTCGACGGCATTTCGCATCCGCGCGCGGAGGAGCTGTCGAAGAAGGTGATCGACATGCTCGAACCGGAGGGCATGCGCCGCGTGCTGTACAGCTCGGGCGGGTCCGATTCGATCGAGACCGCACTGAAGATCGCGCGCCAGTACTGGAAGGTGCGCGGCCAGGCCGACCGCACGAAGTTCATCTCGCTGAAGCAGGGCTATCACGGCACGCACTTCGGCGGTGCGTCGGTGAACGGCAACACGGTGTTCCGCCGCAACTACGAGCCGAACCTGCCGGGCTGCTTCCACGTCGAGACGCCGTGGCTGTACCGCAACCCGTTTACACAGGATCCCGAAGCACTCGGCCGGATTTGCGCGGAGATGCTGGAGCGCGAGATCCAGTTCCAGAGCCCCGACACGGTGGCCGCGTTCATCGCGGAGCCGATCCAGGGCGCGGGCGGCGTGATCGTGCCGCCGGCCAACTACTGGCCGCTGGTGCGCGAGGTGTGCGACCGTTACGGCGTCCTGCTGATCGCCGACGAAGTCGTGACGGGCTTCGGCCGCAGCGGCAGTATGTTCGGCAGCCGCGGCTGGGGCGTGCGCCCGGACCTCATGTGTCTCGCGAAGGGCATCTCGTCGGGCTACGTGCCGCTCGGCGCGACCGTCGTGAACGCACGGATCGAGGACGCGTTCGCCGCGAACGCCGATTTCGGCGGCGCGATCATGCACGGCTACACGTATGCGGGCCATCCGGTCGCGTGCGCGGCCGCGATCGCGAGCCTCGACATCGTCGTGAAGGAGGACTTGCCGGTCAACGCAGCGAAGCAGGGCGCGTATCTGCTCGAGGCGTTGAAGCCGTTCGCGGAACGCTTCGCGGCGGTCGGCGAAGTGCGCGGCAAGGGGCTGATGCTCGCGCTCGACCTGGTCGCGAACAAGGATACGCGCGAGCCGATCGACCCGCTCTCGGGCTATGCGAACGCGGTCGCGGAAGTCGCGCGCGAGAACGGCGTGCTGGTGCGCCCGGTCGGCACGAAGATCATCCTGTCGCCGCCGCTCGTGATCCAGCGCGAGCAGCTCGACCGGATCGTCGACGCGCTCGCGGCGGGCTTCGAGTCCGTGCCGTTCGCGTGACGGTGTGACCGCGTGACGGCGCGCCGGCGGCGGGCAGCGTGGCCGCCGCCGGTTTGCCAATTTGCGCTATGACCGGATTATTTTGCCTGCGTATTTTTTCGACATCGGATCGAGGTGTGATCGACTAGGGGCCCGGGAATCGAAGCGCTGAAGCGCCGCCCGGGCCGACCGCATAGCCATGGAACCCCGGCCGCCGACGAAGCGGCGGCCGGGGTCGACACAGGAAGGAGACAGGGATGTCGGGATGGTCTGGAGTTACCGGCGCAGCGGGCGACACGCCCGCCGGCACGCCGGCTGAAGCGGGGGGCGGCACGGCGCTGAAGGCGGGTGCGGTCGGCTTTCCGACCGCGCTGGCGAGCGCCGTCGGCCTCATCATGGCCAGCCCGGTGATTCTCACCGCGACGTCGGGCTTCGGGATGGGCGGCTGGGCGTTCGCGGTCGCGATGATCATCGCGTTCGTGATGATGCAGGCGCAGGCGACCACCTTCTCCGAAGCCGCCGCGATGCTGCCGACGGCCGGCTCGGTTTACGATTACCTGTCGTGCGGGCTCGGCCGCTTCTGGGCGATCACCGGCACGATCTCCGCGTATTTCCTCGTGCACGTGTTCGCCGGCACGGCCGAAACGATCCTGAGCGGCATCATGGCGCTCGTCAATTTCGAATCGCTGAATGCCGCGTTCGAGAAGCACAACAGTTCGTGGCTCGTCGGCGTCGGCCTCGTCGTCACGTTCGCGATCACCAACATCATCGGCATCAAGGTGTTCAGCAAGCTCGAGATCGTGCTGACGGCCGGCATGTGGCTGTCGCTGATGATCTTCGGGATCCTCGGGCTCGCGGCCGCGCCGGCCGTGCATCTCGACGGCTGGTTCGGCGGCTCGGAAGTCGGCACGTCGGTGCCGGCCGTGCTGTCGCTGGTCGGGATGGCGATGTTCATGTTCGTCGGCTGCGAATTCGTCACGCCGCTCGCGCCGGAAATGAAGGCGCCGGGCAAGACGATTCCGCGTGCGATGGCGCTGGGCCTCGTCGGCGTCGCGATCTGCATGTTCCTGTATGGCGCGGCGATCCGCCGCCAGGTCGCGAACGTGCCGGTGAGCGCCGACGGCCTCACGCATTTGCTCGACACGCCGGGCGCGATTCCCGCGTTCGCGCTGCAGGTGCTCGGGCCGTTCGGCCGCATCTGGTTCGGCATCGCGTTCCTCTGTGCGGGCGCCGCGACGATCAACACGCTGATGGCCGGGCTGCCGCGCATCCTGTACGGGATGGCGATCGACGGCGCGCTGCCGCGCTGCTTCGCGTACCTGCATCCGCGCTTCAAGACGCCGGTGGTCGGCATCGTGGCGGCGGCGATCGTGCCGATCTTCCATGCATGGCTGATCAACGGCAATCTCGACAGCATCCTGCATCTCGTGCTCGCCGCGACCTGCGCATGGGGCACCGCGTACCTGCTCGTCACCGCGTCGGTCGTGATGCTGCGGATTCGCCGCCCGGACCTGCCTCGCCCGTACCGTTCGCCGCTGTTCCCGCTGCCGCAGATCGTGTCGAGCGTCGGCATCATCCTGGCGATCTGGTACATCACGCCGCCGGGCATGAACGCGCGCGACATCTACGTGCCGTTCGGCGCGATGCTCGGGCTCACCGCGCTGTACGCGCTGTTCTGGACGCTCGTCGTGCAGCGCCGGCATCCGTTCAAGCCGGTGCCGGTCGAGGAAGTACTGCGCAACGAGCACGTCGCATCGTGAAGGCCGTGCTCGCCCGCTTGCGCATGGCGCCCGATGCGCCGCCGCCCGGCCACCGGCCCGGCGCGATCGCCGCGCGCGTGCTGGCGGATTTGGGCGCCGAGCGCGATGCCGATCACGTCGGCAGTCCGACGGCGAGGCTGCCGAACGGCGTGCGCGTGAGCATCGACGAGCGCGTCGACCGCCAGTTCCTGATGCACACGGTCAGCGTGAAGGTGGCGGCCACCGCGTGCGGCCCGGCCGTGCAGGGCAGTGCGCGCGTGCGGCAGACCGGCTGGCTGCGCTGCACGGGTATCGACGGGCTGGCCGCTCCAGGATGCGACCCCGGATTCGCCGACACGCTGGCCGCACTGGTCGCCGAGCCGTCGCTGGCCGACGCGCTGCGGCCGCTGCACCTGACCGACTGCACGATCGACGCGCGCGACGGCCGCTGGACGCTCGCGATCGTGCCGTTCGGCGGCAGCGAGGTCGTGAACCGGATGCCGTCGTTTCGCCGCTACGTCCGCCTGACGGGCGAGCAGGCCGCCGCGCTGTTGGCGGCCTGTCTTGCGTTCGAAACCGCACTACGCAGGATTTTGCACGGGTAAGCTGTGGCGTTGCGCGCCGGGGAACCGGCGGCCGCGTTTAAGGGTTTTACCGGAGATGCCGATGCTGTTCCAGTCACGCTCACACGAAGACGTGCACGATCACGGGCTCGCGATCGCGGGCTGGCATCAGGTGTACCGCCAGATGACGCCGGGCCGCTTCAAGGGCACCGTCACGCAGGTGCTGTACGACGATTTTCACTTCTTCCGCGAAACGACCAACCGGCGCGTCGCGCAAACCGGGCTCGCGCCGGCCGGGCGCACGTCGCTCGCGGTGCCGCTGTCCGTGCCGCTCGCGGGCACGTTTCAGGGCCAGCCCGTCGACGGCTATGCGCTGCTCGCGCTGCGCGCCGGCGAGGATTTCGAATTCCACACGCCGGAAGGGATGGGGCTCGTCGGGATCAGCGCGGCGTCCGACATGGTCGACGAGCTGTGCGAAGCCGAATTCGGCGCGTCCGGCGCGCGCAAGCTACGCCACGTGACGCGGCTGTCCGACGAGCAGGGCGTCGCGCTCGGCGCGCGGCTGTCGTCGCTGATCGACGATGCGCAGCGCAACCCGGGCCACCTCGAATACGCGGCTACCCGCAAGATGTTCCGCGACGCGATGCTCGGCATGTTCCTCGATGCGCTCGAGCAGGGCATCGGCGTCGAGCGTCGCGACATCACGCACGCCACCTACAGCGACATCGTGAGCCGTTGCGAGAAGCATCTGCGCGACCGGCCCGAGGAACCCGTCACCGTGCTCGAACTGTGTCGCGCGCTGCGCTGCAGCCGCCGCACGCTGCAAACGAGTTTTCAACGCGTGGCCGACGTTACGCCGGTGGGCTATCTGCGCACGATCCGGCTGAACGCGGTGCGCCGCATGCTGCGCACGACGCCCGTGCAGCAGCTCGGCGTCGGCGAGGCCGCCGCGAGCTGGGGGTTCACGCACCTCGGCTATTTCGCGCGCGAGTATCGCGATCTATTCGGCGAGTTGCCGTCGAAGACGACGCGCCCCGAATGACGCACGCGCGCCGAACCGGCGCCGCCGAGCACCGTCGCAAGCAACGCGTGCGACCGTTTGCCGATTTGCGATAGAGGTCCTGAATTTTCGCTGGATAGAGTCCTGTCACCCATATCGATAACCTCATCGATCTGCACTGCGAATCGATGACAACAGAGGGGCGGGACATGAAGATCGGACGACGACTGGCCGCGGCGGCGGCGACGCTGGGTTGCATGCACGCGCACGCGCAGACCTCGGGCAGCGTGACGCTGTACGGCACCGTGGATACCGGCATCATCTACTCGACGAACCAGCAGTTCACGCGCGCCGACGGCAGCACGGGCGGCGGCCACGCATGGCAGATGGGCGGCGGCAACCTCGTGCCGTCGCGGTTCGGCTTCCAGGGCGCCGAGCCGCTCGGCGGCGGGCTCAATGCGGTGTTCACGCTCGAGCAGCAGTTCCTGTCCGCGAACGGGCAGGCGCTGCAGGGCGGCACGGCCTTCAGCCGGCAGGCATGGGTCGGGCTGCGCCAGGACGGGATCGGCACGCTCGGTCTCGGCCGCCAGTACGACTCGTACACCGACATGCTCGGCGCGTACGTGTCGAGCAACAACTGGGCGACGCCGTACGGCTCGCATCTCGGCGACGTCGACAACCTGAACGCCGCGTTCAACTTCAACAACGCGGTGAAGTTCACCAGCGCCGATTTCAACGGCCTCACGTTCGGCGGCACGTTCAGCTTCGGCGGGCAGGCTGGCGATTTCTCCGCGAAGCGCGGTTACGCGGTGGCCGTGACGTACACGCGTGCGCCGGTCGCATTCTCGGTCGGCTACCTCGACCTGCACCAGCCGCTGGACGCGGCGCTCGGCGGCGCGAACGGCTATATCGGCGATTTCGCGTGCAGCAACCCAGGGGCGATGTATTGCCTGCTGCAGGATGCGGGTTCGATGCGCGCGTTCGGCGCGGGCGGCTCGGTCACGTTCGGCGACGCGACGATCGCGCTCACCTATACGCATACGCGCCTCGGCGACAGCCGTTATTTCTCGACCACTGCGCAGCCGCGCACGCAGGCGTTCACGTTCGATATCGGCGAGCTGAACGCCACGTACATGTTCACACCCGCGCTGCAGGGCGGCGTCGCCTACATCTTCAACGCCGCGCATACCGACGGGCGCGGCACGACGCGGTTCCACCAGGTGAACGTCGGCACGAACTACAGCCTGTCGAAGCGCACGGCGCTGTATGCGGTCGCGATCGGCCAGATCGCGAGCGGCAAGGGGCTCGGCACCGACGCGGACGGCAACGCGGTGAACTACGCGCAGATCCCGGTGCTCGCGAACAGCAACTCGAGCCGGCAACTGGCGGTGATGGCGGGCATTCGTGTGAACTTTTAAGCGCAGGGCATGCGACACGGCGCGCGGAACGCGGGCGGCCGGCGACGAGCAACGGGCAACGGGCAACGGGCGGCGAGCAGCAGGCGGTTGGCGGGCGGCCGGGTTGCCGCCCGATTCGCCGTGGCAAGCGCTCGGCAGGCGCCGCGCACCGGCGATCGCCGCGTGCCATAAATTCTTAACGATCGGCGTGAACAATGGCGTTCGCTACAGGCGGCCGGAAGCATCCCCCGCGTTGCACACGTGTGCAACACCCGGCCGTCCCGCCACCACGCCGAACGAGAGAGACCTCATGACCTTGCTGAGCCGCCTGCGGGCGCTGTCCGCCGCCCTTGCGCTGTCCTTCGCCGCCACGCACGCCGTTGCCGCGGATCTCGTCATCGCAGGCCGCGACGACATCTACGGCAAGGGGCTGGCCGACGCCGTCGCCGGCTTCAACAAGCTGCACCCGGGCACCGAGATCGAGCTGCTCAAGCTGCCGAACGCGAACCTGTACCAGAAGCTCAAGCTGTCGATGCGCGAAGGCACCGGCGCGTACGACCTCGTGATGATGGACGACACGTGGGCGCCCGAATTCATCGGCAACGGCTGGCTCAAGCCGCTGCCCGCGTCGCTCGCGGATGCCGATCTCGTGCCGTCCACCGTCGCGCTCGGCCGCAACGCGGCCGGGGCGCTGTACGCGCTGCCGATCGTCGGCAACGTCGAGATGTTCGCGTACCGCAAGGACCTGCTCGCGAAGTACAAGCTGCAGCCGCCGCGCAACTGGGACGACGTGCTGAAGATCGCGCAGACCGTCGGCGGCGCGGACAAGAGCGTGTCGGGCGTCGTGTTCCGCGGCACGAAGGGCAACCCGGTCGTGACGGGCTTCCTGCCGATCCTGTGGGCCTACGGCGGCGACGTGTTCGACCGTGCCGGCAACGTGACGATCGATTCGCGTGAGGCGCAGGCCGCGCTGAAGACCTTCCTCGCG
The DNA here is from genome assembly GCF_002223095.1 of Burkholderia sp. AU33803. Classification (NCBI taxonomy): domain Bacteria; kingdom Pseudomonadati; phylum Pseudomonadota; class Betaproteobacteria; order Burkholderiales; family Burkholderiaceae; genus Burkholderia; species Burkholderia sp. AU33803. The sequence goes on along the minus strand of NZ_NKFJ01000006.1, from coordinate 2,137,642 downwards.
CTGAAGGCGTCCGCGCCGAAGGACGTCGACGTATATGGCGCAGCAGAAGTGCGCGATGCGCTGCAGCGCGGCACGGCCGCGCAGTCGATCGAGGTATGGCCGGCGTGGGTGCCGGCGCTCGACGATCCGAAGCAGTCGCGCGTGGTCGGGCAGATCGCGCTGCAGCCGCCGCCCGGGCAGACCGCCGGCCCGGCGCCGATGCTCGGCATCTGGCAGATGGGCATCCCGAAGGACGCGCCGCACGCGAAGCTCGCGCAGGATTTCCTCGCGTACCTGACCGCCCGCGACACGCAGACGCGCCTCGCCGGCATCGGCATTCCGCCGACCCGCCGCAGCGTGTTCAACGATCCGGCGCTGGTGCGCCAGTACCGCTGGTATCCGGATCAGCTGAAGGCGCTCGAGGCCGGCCGTGCGCGGCCGCGCGTGAATGACTGGCAGCAGGTCGAGAGCATTCTCGGCGACCAGCTGCAGCTCGCGCTGACCGGGCAGGCCGCCCCCGACGCCGCGTTGCGCCAGGCGCAGCAGAAGATCGCGCAGGCGACGGCCGCGGCCGGCAAGTGACCACGCGCCTCGAACCCTCGCCGGAACACAGCGCATGAAAGCCTTCGGCCGCAGCCTGCCGTTCGTCGCGCTGCTCGGGCCCGCGCTGCTGGTGCTCGCCGCGCTCGCGCTGTATCCGGTCGCGCAGGTGCTGATCGATTCGTTCTGCCGGGTCGACTACTCGGCCGGCCGGCGCGCGTTCGTCGGGCTCGCGAACTATCGCGCGGTGCTCGGCGACGACGCGTTCACGGCCGGCTTCGGCAACACGCTGCGCTTCACGATCGTCGCGTCGCTCGCCGAAGTCGCGCTGGGCTTCGGCCTCGCGCTGCTGTTCGTGCGTGCGTTTCCGGGGCGGCGCATCGCGCTGCCGCTCGCGATCCTGCCGATGATGCTGTCCACGCTCGTGTGTTCGGCGATCTGGCGCAACTGGCTCAACTTCGACGGCTTCCTGAACACGCTGCTCGCGGCGTTCGGCATCGAAGGCGTACGCTGGCTGTCCGATCCGCATCTCGCGCTGTGGTCGCTCGCGCTCGTCGACGTGTGGCAGTGGACGCCGATGGCGTTCCTGATCGTGCTCGCCGGGCTGCAGTCGATCCCTCAGGAGCTGTACGAAGCCGCGCGCACCGACGGCGCGAGCGAGTGGCAATGCCTGCGCGACATCACGCTGCCGCTCGCGGCGCCGCAGATCGGCCTCGCGCTGCTGCTGCGTTCGATCGACACGTTCAAGCTGTTCGACAAGGTCTATGCGCTGACGGGCGGCGGCCCCGGCAACGCGACGCAGACGCTGTCGACCTATATCTACGACACGGGCTTCCGCTTCTTCAACGTCGGGCCGGCGAGCGCCGCGTCGGTGCTGATGCTCGCGGCGTCCGCGCTGCTGGTCTCGGGGTACGTATGGCAGACGGTTCGCAAGCGGCGCGCATGACGGCGCAATCCGCTCGCATCACGGGCGCGCGAACGGGCGCCGCTTTCGGTCGCGCGATGCCGTGGGCGTTGCGCATCGCCGCGCTCGCGCTGTTGCTGCTGCCGTGCCTGTGGATGGCCGGCGCGGCGTTCATGCCGACACTCGAACGGCTCGATCATCCGTTGCGGATCTGGCCGGCCGCGCCGACCTTCGAACATTTCGCGTCGGTCTGGTCGAACGGCATCGGCGCACCGCTGTTCAATTCGCTGCTGGTCGGCTTCGGCACGACGCTGCTCGCGTTGGCGCTCGCGTTTCCGGCCGCGTATGCGCTCGTGCGGCTGCGGTTTCCGGCGCGGCTCGACCTGCTGTTCCTGGTGCTCGTGCTCGCGTTGAAGCTGATGCCGCCGATCACGATCGCGGTGCCGCTGTTCGCGCTCGCGAAGCGGCTGCACCTGCTCGATTCGACGCTCGGCCTGATGCTCGCGTACCAGATCTACGCGCTGCCGATGGCGATCTGGATGCTGCTCGCGTTCGTGCGCGACGTGCCGATCGAATACGAGGAAGCCGCCTGCATCGACGGCGCGGGGCTCGCGCGCCGCCTCGTGCAGATCGTGCTGCCGCTATGCGCGCCGGGGCTGATCGCAACCGCGATCTTCGTGTTCATCGCCGCGTGGAACGAATTCCTGATCGCGCTGCTGTTCGTGTCGACGCCGAGCCGCTTCACGCTGCCGCTCGCGATTGCCGGCTACGTGACGGAGAACGGCATCGACTGGGGCGACCTGATGAGCGCGGGGCTGATGGCGTCGCTGCCCACGCTGGCCGTGGCCGGCTATGTGCAGCGCTACCTGTTGCGCGGGTTCGCGGGCGGGCTGAAGTGACGCGCGGCGTCGCCGCGCCCAATTCTCCCTGGTTATGCGCAGCTGGCCCGCACCACCTGCGTGACCGGCACGATGCGCGTGCGCGACGGGCCGTCGAACGCCTGCATCCGGTCGGCGAGCAGGTCGACCGCCGCTTGCGCGAGGCCGCGCGTGTCCTGCCGCAGCGTCGTGAGCCGGTACGCATCGTAATCGGCGGCCGGGATGTCGTCGAAGCCGATCACGCGAACGTCGTCCGGCACGCGCAACCCGAATTCGCTGCGCGCGACGTCGATCACGCCGAGCGCGAGCAGGTCGGACGAGCAGAACACGCCGTCGGGCCGCTTGCCGTTCGCGAACAGTTGCCGCGCGGCGTCGACGCCGCTTGCATGCGTGTCGGACGGCGTGTCGAGCACGTGTGCGAGTGTCGCGTCGAATGCATCGCCGCGCCCGATCGCTTGTTCGAACGCGGTAGCACGCGACTGCGCGCTGTAGCTCGCGCCGCGCGGCCCGACGAACGCGAGCCGGCGCGCGCCGGCCCGCACGAGCCGCTGCGCCGCATGGGCGGCGCCCGCCGCGTTGTCGCTGACGACGATGTCCGCGCCCGGCAGGTTCGCCTCGCGGTTGATCATCACGACCGGAATCCGGTGTTCGAGATACTGCTGCGCCACCGACAGCGGCGGCGACGCGGACGTCATCACGAGGCCCGCGATCCGGTAGCTGAGCAACTGTTCGAGCGATTGCCGGACCTGACGCGGATCTTCCGCATTGGTCACGAGCGGCGTGAGCGCGCGCTGCCCGAGCGCGGCCATCAGGTCCGACAGCAGCCGGGCGCGAAACGGATTCTCGAACCCGGCCGTCACGACGCCGATCATGCTGCTGCGCTGCGTGATCATGTCGCGCGCGATCAGGTTGACCTGGTAGCCGAGCGCGCGCGCGGCGACCATCACGCGCTCACGCGTCTGCGGGGCGATGCTCGCCGTCGGCGAGAATGCACGCGAGACCGCGGAGCGCGACACGCCGGCGCGCGCCGCGACGTCCGACGCCGTGACCCACGGCTTTCTTTCCTTGTCATTCATCGATTCATGATCCCTTCGAGCCACGATACGTGCATGCCGCCCGCCGACTGGATGTCGGCGCTCGACGATGCGCGGCTGCTGCATACGCTGACCCTACCGGGCAGCCATGACACCTGTGCGTATACCGTCGACGATCGGCTCGTGCGCACCCAGCATGCGCCGCTCGATGCCCAGCTCGCGCATGGCGTGCGGCTCCTCGACATCCGCTGCCGGCACGTGCGCGATGCGTTCGACATCCATCACGGCGGCATCGCGCTCGGCATGACGTTCGACGACGTGCTGGCCACCTGTGCGCGTTTTCTCGACGCGCATCCGCGCGAATGCATCGTCATGTCGGTGAAGGACGAATGGCCGGCGCACGCGTGCACGCGCAGTTTCGATGCGACGTTCGACGCGCATCGCGAACGGCATCCGCGGCTGCGCTGGCATGCCGGCGGCACGCTGCCCGCGCTCGGCGACGTGCGCGGCGCAATCGTGCTGCTGCGGCGCTTTCGCAGCAGCCGGCCGCTCGGCATCGATTTGACCGCGTGGCCCGACAACGCGACGTTCACGATCGACCACCCCGACGGCGCGTTCGTGATCCAGGACGAATACCGCGTGCCGGTGGCCGCGTCGATCGGCTGGAAGTGGCGGGCGATCGACGCGCTGCTGACGGACCTGCCGTCGCCGGACAGCGGCCGCTGGGCGATCAACTTCTGCAGCGGGACCGGGATGGGCGCGAATCCTTCGGTGGTCGCGCACGGCGACGGCAGGGTGCGGGGCATTCATGCGCGGCTGGCCGAGCGGCTGCGCGAGCAGCCCGGCCCGTATGGCACGATGCTGCTCGACTTCTGCGATGACGACGACTGGGCGCTGGTGCGCGCGCTGATCGCGTGCAACGACCATGTGCCGGTGCAGGGCGTCTGGCGCAAGACGTTTCGCTGTTAGCGCAGATTCGCGCTGAAGAACGCGAGCGCCTTCGCGTCGAGCGTGTCGTGGAAGGCCGCGCGATCGAATCCCTTCGCATCGGTACAGACTTCAGGCGAGACCTGCGCCAGCTGGTCGGAGCACGGCGCGAGAAACGCGAAATGCGCAGAATTCGGCACGACGTGGAATTCCGGCCGTTGCGGCAGCATGCCGGCCAGCGCGGGGACCGTTTCCGGCTCCACGCGGTCGCCGCCCGCTTCGGAACCCCAGAGCTGGATCGGCGCGTGCACGTCCTTGAGCGTATCGGCGCTCGGGAATTCGTTCATCGGGTCGGCGATCACGTAGGCCTTGATCCGCGGATCGTGCGTCAGTGGCCGGCGCGGCAGGTCACGGTCGCGGATCTGCTTGCAGATCAGCCAGGTCGGGTCCGGGCAGGCCACGTGCGCGTGGACGAAATCCGGATTGGCGCCGGCCAGCACGAGGCCCGTATAGCCGCCGCGCGAAAAGCCGAAGAAGCCGATCCGCGCGGGATCGATATGCGTGGCGTCGGGCCCGTCGGCCAGCATGTAGTCGACCAGGCGCTTGATGTCATCCGGCCGCTCGACCAGCTCCCGCAGGTCGGCCGCGCGGCTCATGTCGGTATGCGTGTCGCCGGGATGGTTGATCGCCGCGACGACGTAGCCTGCGTCGGCGAGCGTTTCGGCGAGGTCGTGGTGCCCGAAGTAGGTACCGGCGTGGCCGTGCGAAATCACGACGAGCGGCAGCTTGTCGCCGACGGTCGGGCAGTTGCGTTGCCCTTTCAGCACGAACGGGCCGATCGTGAGCGACTGCGCGGGGGTTGCGCAGGGCGTCCAGATGACGGCGCGCAGCTCGGGGCCGGCCGCGTCGGCCGGGATGGTGACGAACTTGATGCCGGCCGCGTGCGCGAGCGTGGCGGACAGGCAGAGCAGGGCAGCCGAAAGCCAGGTTTTCATGTCGATTCCCCGGGCAGTGGAGGGGCCGCGGCGCGACGGGCGTCGGACAGTGGCGCTCAGCGCGTCGCGATCGCCACCGCCGCACCGGCCATCGCGGTCGCGCTCGTGCGGTTGGCGAACCGCTTCGCGCGTGCCGACGTCAGGAACGCCCGTGCGCGTGACGCCAGCAGCGACCAGAAGCAGTCGGCAAGGATCAGGACCGCGAGCATCGTGCCGACCAGCTCGCCCCATGCGGTCACACCCACGTGCGAGAGATCGACGATCGTCGGCAGCAGCGCGAGATAGAACACCATGATCTTCGGGTTGCCGAGCGTAACGAGCATGCCCGCGACGAACATGCGCCACGGCGACTGGCCGCGCGGCAGGTCGTCGGCGCCGGTCGCGGTCGGCGCGGTCCACATCTTCCATGCAAGGAACAGCAGGTACGCGACGCCGAGCAGCTTCAGCACGATCAGCCCGGCCGCGAACGTGCGCGCGAACGCGGACAGCCCCGCGACCGCGAGCGTGAGCCACAGCGCTTCACCGACCCACATGGCCACGAGGAACGGCAGCACGTCGCGCACGCCGTTCGTCAGCACGCGCGCGACCAGCGCGGCGACACTCGGGCCGGGCGTGCCGGCGGTGACGAGCAGGGTGACGGCGAAGACGGCGAGCGCGGACAACGTCATGACAAACCTCGTGGGTGGGGCATTCGAAACGTATGAGGTTTCGATTATAGTGACGGCCGTTCCAGACTGCCTGCCTGAATTGCCGTGATGACTGCATCGATCCTGATCCGTCCCGCCACGCGGGAAGACGCGGCCGCGATGGCCGCGGTCGAAGTCGCCGCCGCGCAGCGGTTCCGCGCAATCGGCATGACCCGCATCGCCGAAGGCGAGCCGACCGATGCGACGGCCGTGCTCGAGCGCATCGACGACGGTCGCGCGTATGTGGCGGTCGATGCGCAGGGGGCGTGCGTCGGATTTGCGTTCTACCGGCGGCTCGATGCGCAGCGGCTTTATCTGGAAGAGCTGGATGTCGCGCCGTCGCATGCCGGACAGCGGATCGGCGCGCGCCTGATCGAACAGGTGAGGGCGCGCGCGGCGCAGGAGGAGATCGTGGAGATCGTGCTGTCGACGTTTCGCGACGCGCCGTGGAATGCGCCGTACTACGCGCGCCTCGGTTTCAGCATCGTCGACGCCGCCGCGCTCGACGACACGCTGCGCGCGATCCGCGCGCATCACGTCGCGCTCGGGCTCGACGAGACGCAGCGCGTGTTCATGCGGGCGGACGTGCGCCGCTGAACACGCGCTGCCGGGCCGTCAGGCCGCGTCGCTCAGCGCCGGGTAATCGGTATAACCCGTTTCGCCTTCGGCGTAGAACGTCTCCGGCACCGGCTTGTTGAGCGGCGCGCCGAGTTCGAGGCGGCGCGGCAGGTCGGGGTTCGCGATGAACAGCTTGCCCCATGCGATCGCGTCGGCGCTGCCGCCTGCGAGCGCGGCCTGCGCGGTGTCGAGCGTGAACTGCTCGTTCGCGATCAGCGGGCCGCCGAACGCTTCCTTCAGGCGCGGGCTCAGATGGTCGCCCGAATACGACTCACGCGTGAAGATGAACGCGATCTTGCGGCGGCCGAGTTCGCGCGCGACATAGCCGAAGGTTGCCGCCGGATCGGAATCGCCCATCGTGTGCGCGTCGCCGCGCGGGGCAAGGTGCACGCCGACGCGGCCGGCGCCCCACACGTCGATCGCCGCATCGACCACTTCGAGCAGCAGGCGTGCGCGGTTCTCGATCGGGCCGCCATACGCATCGGTGCGGTGGTTGGTGCTGTCCTGCAGGAACTGGTCGAGCAGGTAGCCGTTCGCGCCGTGGATTTCGACGCCGTCGAAGCCGGCGGCCTTCGCGTTTTCCGCCCCCTTGCGGTACGCGGCGACGATGCCCGGGATTTCGTCGAGTTCGAGTGCGCGCGGCGTCACGTACGGGCGCTGCGGACGCACGAGGCTCACGTGGCCGCCGGCGGCGATCGCGCTCGGCGCGACCGGCAGGTCGCCGTTCAGGAACACCGGGTCGGAGATCCGGCCGACGTGCCAGAGTTGTAGCACGATGCGCCCACCGGCCGCATGCACGGCCTGCGTCACCTGTTTCCAGCCCTCGACCTGCTCGTCGGACCAGATGCCGGGGGTATCCGCGTAGCCGACGCCCTGCGGCGTGACCGACGTTGCCTCGGTAATGATCAGGCCGGCGGTTGCGCGCTCGGCGTAGTAGCGAGCCATCAGCGCGTTCGGCACGCGCGTCGCGCCGGCACGGGAGCGGGTGAGCGGCGCCATCACGATGCGGTTCGGCAGGGTCAGGTCGCCGAGGGTGACGGGATCGAACAGGGTGGGCATGGCAAATAACCTCTTCACGAAAGGCGGGAAACCGTCGCGTCATGGGCGACAGCGCTCCGCATGGCCGGGTTCGGCCGTGTTGACTAGAGTTCGCGGCGCAGGGCGTCGTGAAATGCGTCGATGACGGCCTCGTTGCGTTGAAAGAACGCCCACTGGCCGATCCGTGTCGACGTCACGAGCCCCGCGCGCTGGAGCGTCGCGAGGTGCGCGGAGACGGTCGACTGCGACAGCCCGCAGCGCGCGTCGATCTGGCCCGCGCAGACGCCGTGTTCATACGGCAGCGTCTGGTTCGGGAAATGCTCGCCCGGCGTTTTCAGCCAGAGGAGGATTTCCCGGCGCACGGGGTTCGAGAGCGCTTTCAGGATGGCTTCGATGTCGAGTTCGGGCGGCATGGATCGGGCGGGCGTTTCAGTCAGGCAAACAGGTATCGTCGATGGGCGAATCTTATATCGGAACTTGACGATATGTTTGAAAGCATTGCTGGCAATGGGGTTGATAGCGAAACGCAATAACGGGGATGGATCGGGGCGACTCTCGAGGGCGTGCGGGGCGGCTGCGCGCTTCCCGTAACCGTCCGGCAGCGCGCGACGGATTCTGCGACCATCGCCGTTGAAGTCATGTCCGCCACTCGATCCGCCGCCATGTCACTCATTTCCGTTGCCTGTGCCTTTGCAAGTATCCGGCGCTCACGCGTGTTGCCGGCCACCCGAACCCTGGCGTTCGCGATTTCGGTTGCGGCAGCCATCGGCGTCCTGGGCGCCGCGCGCCCGGCCGAAGCCGCCACGCCCACCCAGCGCGAACGCCTCGAAGCACCGGTGAAGGCAGTCGCCGACCAGCGCTTGACCGTCGACACGCCGCAGGGCAGCGCGATGTTGCCCGTCTATGCCGACCATCCCGTCGACAAGGCGGTACCCGACGTCACGCGTGTGTTCATCGTGATTCACGGGACGCTGCGCAACGCCGACGCTTATTTCGCATCGGGGCTCAAGGTCGTCGAGAAGGCCGGTGCGGCGGGCCAGGGCACGATGGTCGTCGCGCCGCAATTCCTGACACGCGCCGATACGCGTGCGTTCTCGCTGCCCGCGCCGACGCTCGCCTGGACCCAGGAAGGATGGAAGGGCGGCGAACCGGCACGCCAGCCCGCCCCGATCAGTTCGTTCACCGCGCTCGACGCATTGCTCGCGCATTTCGCCGACCGCAGCCTGTATCCCGCGTTGTCGACGGTCGTCGTGATCGGCCACTCCGCCGGCGCGCAGTTGCTGCAGCGCTATGCGGTGGCCGGGCACGAAGGCGATGCGCTCGCGCGGGCCGGCATCGCGGTGCGCTATGTGGTCGCGAACCCGTCGAGCTACCTGTATTTCGACGACGAGCGGCCGGACGGCCAGGCGATCGCAGGCGGAACCTGCCCGAGCGCGACCGAGTGGAAATACGGGCTGAAGTCGGCGCCGCCTTATGTTGCGTCGCAGGACGTGCGGGATCTCGAAACACGCTATGTCGCGCGTCACGTCGTGTACCTGCTCGGCCTGGCCGACACGAACCCTTACACCCACTTCATCGACCGCTCATGCGCGGCCATGGCGCAAGGCCCGTACCGGCTCGCACGCGGGCTCGCGTATTTCGATTACCTGAAGAAACGGCATCCTGACGATCTCGCGCAGCAGGTCGTCGAAGTGCCGGGCGTCGGGCATGACGGCCTCGGCATGTTCACGTCCGCTTGCGGGCTGGCCGTGCTGTTCGGGCAGGCGTTGCCGCAATCGTGTCCGGTCGTTGCCGGCACGGCGCCGGACATGCGCGCGGCAGGGCAGTGAGCGTACGTGCGAAGTCCGCGCAGGGCGAACATCGATCGATCAGAAAAATGCAGGAATCGGCAAGATAAATTCATTTCCCTGCGAAGCGTTCCCGGTTCAGGATGACGGCGTTGCCAGGAGCGTTCGCCATGAACATCACGATCCTCGACGATTATTTCGACACGCTGCGCACGCTGCCGTGCTTTCGTAAGCTCGACGGGCACGCGGTCACGATCTGGAACGATCACGTGCAGGACGTCGACGCGCTGGCCGAGCGCCTGCGCGACACGGAAGTGCTGGTGCTGATCCGCGAACGCACGCAGATTCGCGCGCCGCTGGTCGCGCGGCTGCCGAAGCTGCGGCTGATCAGCCAGCGCAGCGTCTATCCGCACATCGACATCGACGCATGTACCGCACACGGCGTGATCGTGTCGTCGAACCAGCATGCGGGCACGCCCTCCTTTGCGGCCGCGGAGCTCACGTGGGGTCTCGTGCTCGCCGCGATGCGCCAGATTCCGCAGCAGATGCGCGCGCTGCAGGCCGGTGACTGGCAGATCGGCGTCGGGCGGACGCTGCGCGGGCGCACGCTGGGGATTTACGGCTATGGCCGGATTGGTGCGGAGGTTGCGCGGTACGGCGCCGCGTTCGGGATGAACGTGCTGGTCTGGGCGCGCGAAACGTCGCTGCAGCGTGCGCGCGACGACGGGTGGAGCACGGCGCCGGACAAGCCCGCCTTCTTCGAAACCTGCGATGTGCTTTCGCTGCATTTGCGACTCGTGCCGGCCACGCGCGGCATCGTGGCGGCCGCGGATCTGGGCCGGATGAAACCGGGCGCGCTGCTGGTGAACACGAGCCGCGCGGGCCTCGTCGCACCGGGCGCGCTCGAAGCGGCGTTGCAGGCCGGCCGACCCGGGATGGCGGCGGTGGACGTCTACGAGACGGAGCCGTTGCACGACCCGCGGCATCCGCTGCTGCGTTTGCCGAATGTCGTATGCACGCCGCACATCGGCTACGTGACGGAGGACGAATACGAGACGCAGTTCGCGGATGTATTCGACCAGATCGTGTCGTATGCGGCCGGGCAGCCGATCCACGTGGTCAATCCGGCCGTGCTCGAGCGCGAATCGGCGTCGATCGAGTCGCTGATCCTCGACCTGCTCGAATGGATCGGGCCCGCCGGGCGGCCCTATGACGAAGTGATCGATGTGTGGCGCACGTCGTGCCCGCGCCTGCCGGTGTGGGAGGAAGCCTGCACGCGCGGCTACGTGGTCCGGCACCCCGCGCGGGACGGCGTGGCGATGGTCGAGGTGAATGCGGCCGGCCGGGCCTGCCTTCAGGCCGCCGGGCGCATGTGATCGTGCCGGTGCCGTCGGCGCGCGATAGCGGTGCCGCGTGTCATGCCGGATCTTCCGTGATCGGCGGCCCGCTGGCGTCGAATACCGTCAGGCCTTCCGTCGGGTCCGTCGGTGTCTCCCACGGACGCGCCGCGATGGCCCGTTGCGCGGCCTCGTAGCCGGCCTGCCGGCGGGCCTCGATGCCGGCCGGCGTGAAATCGATGTCCTTGAACTGATTGTCGTCGGCGAGTCGCGGTGCCGCGAGCTTGATCAGATGCATCGTGGTTTCGCATCCCCACGCGGCGAGCCGGCGCACGGCCGGCGACGCGTGTTCGGCTTCCGGCACGTGCCGCGCCAGTTCGCGGATCACGTGGCGCAGCCGGTGAATTTGCTGCTGCCGCGCGATGTGGCTGTCGGTGCGGCTCGCGTACTGGATGTCCTTCTGCCGCTCCGACACCTGCCAGATGCTCTGGGGCTCGGGGCCGGCCGGGTTCCACATCTGGACCGAGAAGATGATCGAGCTGCGGCGCGGATTGTCGTCGAGCACGACCTCGACCGGCGTGTTCGAATACACGCCACCATCCCAGTACGGCTCGCCGTCGATCCTGATCGCCGGGAACGCGGGCGGCAGCGCGCCGGAGCTCATGATGTGCTCGAGCGACAGTCGCGTATCGCGTGAATCGAAATAGCGCATCGTGCCCGAGCATGCATTGACCGCGCTGACGGTCAGGCGCGGATGGCCCGCGTTCAGCAGCTCGGGATCGATCAGCGACGCCAGGGTGTCGCGCAGCGGCGCGATCCGGTAATACGACGCGCGATCGACGCCGAGGCGAACCATCGGCCCGAGCCACGAGGCCGGATTGGGCTGGAAGAATCCCGCGATGCCGCCGCCGATGATCATCAGCTCGGCCAGCGTCCGGTTCCAGCCGGGCAGCAGCGGCGCAGTGTCGAAACGGGTCCGTTCGGTCACGCGGCGCCAGAATGCCGACAGCTTGTCGTAACGCTGCGCCGGCGGGTTCCCGGCGATCAGCGCCGCGTTGATCGCGCCGATCGATGTCCCGACCACCCAGTCGGGGCGGATTCCGGCTTCGTCCATCGCCTGAAAGACACCGAGCTGGAATGCGCCCAGTGCGCCGCCGCCCTGGAGCACGAGCACCACTTGCCCGGGGAGATCCATGCGTGCCGGCTGGCTTGCGGTCATGGCTGGCCTCGCTGCGTATGAGGGTGGGTCGGGTCCGAACGGATCGATTCAGTTTAGGCGATCGGCGGCGCAGGGCCGCCCGCAGTGCAACGGGCGGCCGCGTTTGCTTCGACGTCGGTCGTTTCCGACCCTCAAGCGCGTGTCGTGACGCGCCGCGTCATTCGACCGTGATGGTCTCCTTCATGTACGGGTGAATTCCGCAGAACACCTTGTAGACGCCCGGCTTGTCGAAGCGGAACGCGTACGTCTCGTCCTGGTCGAGCGCCTTCGAATGAAAGATGCCCGCGTCGTTGACGACGGTGTGCGGTTCCGCGTCGAGGTTCTTCCACGTGATCGTCGTGCCGGCCTTGATCGTCGTCGACATCGGCGAAAACATGAAATTGCGGATCGTCACGAGGGTGCCGTCGGGGCCCTGTGCGAACGCGGTGAGCGGGGCGGTGGCGCACAGCAGCAGCGCCGCGATGAGGCGGGATGGCTTGAAGCGGGTCATGTCGGTCTCCCTGGGGTTCGGTGCGTCAGGCCAGCGTTGCATCGCGCAGCGACGACGCGACCGGATGGCCCGCGAATTCGACGGTCGTCACGCCGAGCATCGACGGCAGCCGGTCGCGCGGCACGGTGAGCGGCACGGGGCCCGGGCCGTTGCCGGCCGTCGGTTGCGGGAACGCGGTGGAGCGCGCGGTGTGGAACGTCACGTTGCCCTCGACCTTCGACACGATCTGGTGGATGTGCCCGTTCAATACGGTGACCGAGCCGAAGCGGCGCAGTAGTTCCATCGTCTGCGGCGCGTCGCCGGTGCCCCAGCCCCACGGCTCGTAGATGGTCCACATCGGCATGTGCGAGAACACGACGATCGGCGTGCTCGACGAGCGGCCCTTGAGATCCTGCGCGAGCCACGCGAGCTGGTCGTCGCCGAAGCTGCCGAGCCCGTTCGGCTTGAAGTGCATCACGTTGACGAGGCCGATGAAGTGCACGCCCGCGTGGTCGAAGCTGTAATAGCCGCGGTTGTCCGACGCCTTGCCGAACCGGCCGAAATACTCGGCGCCCGAACCGTCGGTGACGTCGTGCTCGCCGGGCACCGTATGCAGTTCCGGCACGCGCAGCGCGGCGAGCAGTTGCGACGCGTGGTCGAACTCCTCGGGCTTGGACAGGTGCGTGATGTCGCCGGTATGGATCGCCAGCGCGGGCATCGCCGGCATGCCGTTGACGAGGTCGATCGTCTGCTTCAGCGTGGCCGATACGTCGGGATTCGCGTCCTTGTTGAAGCCGATGTGCGTGTCGCTGATCTGCACGAACAGCGGGCGGCCCGCGTTGGCCGGGAGCGCGTCGCCGGTCTGCGCGAGCGCGAGGTCGAACGGCGTCAGGACGCCGCCCGACAGCGTAAACAGCGTGCCGAGGCCGCCGAAGGCCATGCATTGCAGCGCCTTGCGGCGCGACGGGTTGGTGGGGGTCGATGAAGACATGTGAGCCTCGCATTCGTGTGACGAAACCGGACGGCCGGATCGTCCTGGAATAAGCCGGCGCCTTCGCGTGCCATACCGGCGCAGCGGCGAATTTATTCCCGCCGGTTACAAGGTCGACCGCCCGTGTTTGCGGCTTGCGCGGCGCGACGCGATTCCTGCCAGATGGCTTGTCAATGTCCTGTAAGTGACACGTCACATTTGCGTCACGACCGATCGATAGCCTGCCACTCCGAGTCACCTCTCCGGAGCCCCTTCATGCCGAATCTCGCGGCAACGGAAACCAGCGGTGCGGTCAGCAGTCGCACGCGCACCATCAGCCTCGCGCTGTTTTTTCTGATCATTGCCTGCGGCATCGTCTACGTCGGTATCCACCTGAGCGCGGACCTCAGTCCCGTCAAGGAAAGCTCGGCTCTCCCGTTCCTGCTGCTGATCGTCGCGCTGCTGATCGCGCTCGGCTTCGAATTCGTCAACGGCTTCCACGACACGGCGAACGCGGTCGCGACCGTCATCTACACGCACTCGCTCGACCCGCACCTGGCCGTCGTGTGGTCCGGCCTCTGGAACCTGTTCGGCGTGCTCGTGTCGAGCGGCGCCGTCGCATTTGGGATCCTGCAGTTGCTGCCGGTCGAGCTGATCCTGCAGGTGGGCAGCGGCTCGGGCTTCGCGATGGTGTTCTCGCTGCTGATCGCGGCCGTCACGTGGAACCTCGCGACCTGGTATTTCGGATTGCCGTCGTCGAGTTCGCATACGCTCGTGGGTTCGATCATCGGCGTGGGCCTGATGAACCAGATCGTCAGCGGCCCGTCGGGCACGAGCGGCGTCGACTGGAACCAGGCGCTCGGCGTCGGCAAGGCTTTGCTGTTCTCGCCGCTGATCGGCTTCGTGCTGTCCGCGCTCGTGCTGCTGCTCCTGAAGGCGCTCGTGCGCGTGCCGGCGCTGTACCAGGAGCCGAAGGGCAACAAGCCGCCGCCGTTCTGGATCCGCCTGCTGCTGATTCTCACCTGCACGGGCGTATCGTTCGCGCACGGCTCGAACGACGGGCAGAAGGGCATGGGGCTGATCATGCTGATCCTGATCGGCGTGATGCCGACCGCGTATGCGCTGAACAAGGCCGTGACGCCCGATCAGACGAGCACGTTCGTCGCGGTGGCGCGCCACGCGTCGACGACGCTCGTCAAATATGCGGACCCGGCTGCCCGGACGGCCGACCCGCGCGCCGATGTCGAGGCCTACGTGCGCACGCACAAGCTGACGCCGGCGACGATTCCCGCACTGGGCAAGCTCACCGACACCATTGCCGACCAGGTCGCGCAGGCCGGCGGCATCTCGAGCGTGCCGCAGAACCTCGTCGACAACGTGCGCAACAACATGTACGTCGCGTCCGAGGCGATCCGGTTGATGGAGAAGGCGAAGGCGCCGGCGTTCTCGGTCGAGGACGCGAGCGCACTCGAAGCGTTCAAGAAGCAGATGGACCGCGCGACGAAATTCATCCCGACGTGGGTGAAGGTCGCGGTCGCGATCGCGCTCGGCCTCGGCACGATGGTCGGGTGGAAGCGGATCGTCGTGACGGTCGGCGAGAAGATCGGCAAGTCGCATCTCACCTACGGGCAGGGCGCATCGGCCGAGGCCGTCGCGATGCTGACGATCGGGATGGCCGACGCGTACGGGCTGCCGGTATCGACGACGCACGTGCTCGCGTCGGGCGTGGCCGGCACGATGACGGCCAGCGGCGCGGGCCTGCGCTGGGATACGGTGCGCAACCTCGTGCTCGCGTGGGTGCTGACGCTGCCCGCTTCGATCGCGCTGTCTGCCGCCCTTTACTGGCTGCTGCACGGATTGTTCTGACCCGCGCCGGGGGGCGCGACGTCCGGCCGCGCGGTGCGCGGCCGGTCCCATCGATTTTCAATTCAACACAAGACGCTACCGATGGATATCAGTTTCTTCGATCCGAATCGCACCGCCAACGCGTCCGCGTGGCGCGTGCTGCCCAACCGCTGGGACGTGGTCGCGTTTCCGCTGATCATCGGCATACTCGCGATGGCGATCGTCGGCTTCCACCAGACGATGGCGCCGATCGGCGTGCTGCAGACGCAGAAGATCTCGCTCGACCCGTCGAACCTGCCCGAATACGCGTTGCGCACCACGCTGCGGATGCTTGCCGCGATGGTCGCATCGCTCGTGTTCACGCTCGTCTACGGCACGCTCGCCGCGAAGAGCCGCCGCGCGGGCATGGTGCTGATCCCGATCCTCGACATCCTGCAGTCGGTGCCGGTGCTCGGCTACATCTCGTTTACCGTCACGTTCTTCCTCGCGCTGTTTCCGGGCCGCGTGCTCGGTGCGGAGCTGGCTGCGATCTTCGCGATCTTCACGAGCCAGGCGTGGAACATGACGTTCAGCTTCTACCAGTCGCTGCGCACGGTGCCGCGCGACCTGAGCGAAGTGTCGCGCGGCTTTCACCTGACGCAGTGGCAACGCTTCTGGAAGCTCGAGGTGCCGTTCTCGATGCCGGGGCTGATCTGGAACATGATGATGTCGATGTCGGGCGGCTGGTTCTTCGTCGTCGCATCGGAGGCGATCACCGTCGGCAACCAGACCATCACGCTGCCGGGCATCGGCGCCTATCTCGCGCAGGCGATCTCGGACAAGAATCTCGGCGCGGTGGGCTGGGTGATCGTCGCGATGTCGGTCGTGATCCTCGCCTACGACCAGTTCCTGTTCCGCCCGCTGGTCGCGTGGGCCGACAAGTTCCGGATGGAAAACACCGCGTCGGGCGATGCGCCGCAATCCTGGCTGCTCGACATGATGCGCCGTACGCACCTGATCCATCAGCTGCTCGTGCCGGCCGGCTGGCTGCTGTCGCAGGCCGCGCGGATTCCGCTGCGCTTTCCGGCGCTGAAAAGCGCGCGTACGCGCGGCGCATCGTCGCGCGGCGCGTCGCGCATCGGCGACATCGTGTGGGGCGCGTTCGTGATCCTGCTGACGGCGTACGTCGTGTGGCGCGTCGTCACGTTCGTCGCGACCGGCGTGACGATGAGCGAAGTCGGGCACGTGGTCGTGCTCGGTCTCATCACGCTGCTGCGCGTGCTGGTGCTGATCGCGATCGCGTCGGTGATCTGGGTGCCGCTCGGCGTGCTGATCGGGCTGCGTCCCGCGCTGGCCGAGAAGATCCAGCCGCTCGCGCAGTTCCTCGCGGCATTCCCGGCGAACCTGCTGTTCCCGGTGTTCGTGATCGTGATCGTCCACTTCCACCTGAACGCGGACATCTGGCTGTCGCCGCTGATCGTGCTCGGCACGCAGTGGTACATCCTCTTCAACGTGATCGCCGGCGCGATGTCCTATCCGAACGACTACAAGGAAGCGACGAAGAATTTCCGCATCCGCGGTTGGCAGTGGTGGCGGCAGGCGATCCTGCCCGGCATCTTCCCGTACTACGTGACCGGCGCCATCACCGCATCGGGCGGCGCGTGGAACGCGAGCATCGTGTCCGAGTTCGTGCAGTGGGGCGACACGAAGGTCGTCGCGCACGGCCTCGGCGCGTACATCGCGCAGACCACCGCCGCCGGCGATTTCCCGAAGATCATCCTGGGCATCGCCGTGATGTCCCTGTTCGTTACCTTGTTCAACCGTCTGCTGTGGCGTCCGATGTACGCCTATGCGGAATCCCGGCTCCGTCTCGATTGAGAGTAAGCGCGATGCAAAATTCGACCGTTATCAACGCCCCCGCCAAGACGTCCCAGCCGCTGCAGCCGCCGCGCCTCGGTGACGAAATCCTGCGCGTCGAGCACGTGAACCGCGGCTTCAACAAGTCGCAGGGCGAATTGCTCGTGCTCGACGATGCGAACCTGTCGCTGCGCGAAGGCGAGATCGTCGGGCTGCTCGGCCGTTCCGGCTCGGGCAAGTCGACGCTGCTGCGCATCATCGCCGGCCTGATCGAGCCGACCGGCGGCGAGGTGACCTATCTCGGCCAGCCGCTGCGCGGGCCGGCCGAAGGCGTCGCGATGGTGTTCCAGACCTTCGCGCTGTTCCCGTGGCTCACCGTGCTGCAGAACGTGGAAGCCGGCCTCGAGGCGCTCGGCGTCGGCGCGCGCGAGCGACGCGAGCGTGCGCTGGCCGCGATCGACCTGATCGGTCTCGACGGCTTCGAGAACGCATACCCGCGCGAGCTGTCGGGCGGCATGCGCCAGCGCGTGGGCTTTGCGCGCGCGCTCGTCGTCGATCCGACGATTCTGCTGATGGACGAGCCGTTCTCCGCGCTCGACGTGCTGACGGCCGAGACGCTGCGTACCGACCTGCTCGATCTATGGACGCAAGGCCGCATGCCGATCAAGTCGGTGCTGATCGTCACGCACAACATCGAGGAAGCGGTGTTCATGTGCGACCGGATCCTCGTGCTGTCGTCGAACCCGGGCCGGGTGATCGCCGAGATCAAGGTGCCGTTCAAGCATCCGCGCAACCGTCTCGACACCGATTTCCGCAAGCTCGTCGACGACATCTACGCGAAGATGACCGCGCGTGCGACCAACGAGGCGACGAAGAAGGGCCTTGAGCTCGGCAGCTGGCTGCCGCGCGTGTCGACCAACCTGATGTCCGGTCTGATCGAGACGCTCGCGATGGCGCCGTACCACGGCCGCGCGGACATGCCGGAAATCGCGCGCACGCTGCATCTGGAAGTCGACGAGCTGTTTCCGATCGCCGAAGTGCTGCAGTACCTCGGCTTCGCGGACGTGCGGGAAGGGGACGTGTTCCTGACGCCGCCCGCGCGCGTGTTCGCGGAATTCGGCACGCAGGAGCGCAAGCTGATGTTTGCAGATCACCTGCTGAAGCACGTGCCGCTTGCTGCGCGTATTCGGAAGGTATTGAACGAGCGCCCGGGACATCGGGCGCCGCGCGTGCGCTTCGAGCAGGAGCTGGAGGATTTCCTGTCGGACGAAGCGGCCGAGGAAACGCTCGATGCGGTGATCGACTGGGGCCGTTACGGGGAAGTGTTCTCGTACAACGACAAGACGGAGGTGTTCAGTCTCGAGGATGTCGAGAGCTGAAGCCGTCGCCCGAATGGCGAGCCATCGTCATTCGGGCAAATCGCGCTGGTTGGTGTCCTGCCCGATGCCGCCGGTGTTGAGATGTTCGATCTTCTCCATCCGCTGCCTTGCCAGCTCCGGCAATTGATTCGTCACACCGATCACGAGCGCTTCGGCGAGTGCGAGCGCGGGCACATTGGTCTGCAGCATCGCAAACGGCTGCCCCCGGATCCGCAGCACGATCTCGGCAAATTCGCCGATCGGCGAATGCCATTCGTCCGTGACCAGCAGCACACGCGTGCCGAGCCGATGCGCGGCCTGCGCGAACCGGATGCTGTCCCGCTGATAACGACGGAAATCGAAAATGACGAGCACGTCGCCGGGGCCCATGTCCGCCAGCGCGACCGACGCGAGGTTCACGTTCGGCTCGACATACTGAACATGGGGCCGCGCGTAGGCGAGGGTGAACGAAAACAGCGATGCGAGCGGCGCCGTGTAACGCCCGCCGCCGCAGAAGACACGCGCATCCGGATTGGCCAGCAGCGCCACCGCGGCGTCGAACGCCGCCGCATCGAGCCCTTCGATCGTGGCCGCCAGCGACGCGGACAGCCGCTGGAAAATCGCCGAATGGCTGTCACGCATGCCCCCGGACGAGTGGAACGCATCCATCCGCGCGAGCGGCGAGTTCATCGCCGTATCGATCTCGCCGTACAGCGCCTGCTGGAACGACGAGTAATTCGGAAAGCCGATCCGGACGACGAAGCGAAACACGGTCGGATCGCTCACTTCCGCCTGTTTGGCGAAGCTCGCAATCGGCCCGAGCCCGAGACTCGGGTAGCGGTCCAGCAACGCCTGCGCGACCTTCTGTTCCGACGGCGTGAAGCTATCCATCTGGGATAACAGCAACGCCCTGATGCTCGTCCCCATCGGGCACTCCAACTCTCGTATCTGAATGACAAACGGCAGACGGGTGTCTGCCGGCGACTCCACGCATGTTAGCCGATCGACATCAGGCGGGCCGTGCACGCTCCGAAATTAGAGGGACGCATCGCGCGGTGGACCGGCTCATTCACCATTGTAATAAAACAAACATTGAGAAACGATCCATTCGGCTCATATTCGTTCTTGGTCTAGTAATAACCCTAGGTTTTGGTGCAAAAAAGTGAGTGCTATGATCGCGGCCTCGCTGGAATGTATTGTTTATTACACACTCGATTGGCGCGTCGACATACCCCGATGCGGCGTCGCGTTCCGGCATGCCACGGTTTTATTTGTCTGGAGGATCCCGTCATGAGGCGGCTCGTAGTACTCACCCTGTTGTCGGCCATGAGCGTGTGCGCGTTCGCCGCATCGGACCCCGCGGTCGAAGCGAAGAACGGCATGGTCGTTTCGTCGCAGCACTTCGCGTCGCAAATCGGCGTCGACATCCTGAAGGAAGGCGGTAACGCGGTGGACGCCGCGGTGGCGGTCGGCTACGCGCAGGCCGTGACCAACCCGTGCTGCGGCAACATCGGCGGCGGCGGTTTCATGACCGTCCACCTGGCCGACGGCCGCGACCGCTTCATCAATTTCCGCGAAACCGCGCCGGCCGCGGCTTCCGCGAACATGTATCTCGATGCGAAGGGCAACGTCATTCCTGACGACAGCCTGTACGGCTATCGCGCAGTGGGCGTGCCCGGCACGGTTGCGGGCCTCGATCTCGCGCAGCGCAAGTACGGCAAGCTCACGCGCAAGCAGGTGATGGAGCCGGCGATCCGGCTCGCGCGCGACGGCTTCGTGCTGACGCGTGCCGATACGGACATCCTCGACACGACGATCGACCGCTTCAAGAAGGATCCGGAAGCGGCCCGCATCTTCCTGCGTCCGGACGGCACGCCGCTGCAGCCGGGCGATCGCCTGGTGCAGAAGGACCTGGCGCGCACGCTCGAGCGTATTGCGGAGCAGGGCCCCGACGCGTTCTATCACGGCGAGATTCCGAAGATCGTCGAGGCGGCGGCCAGGAAGGGCGGCGGCCTGATCACGGCGGCGGATTTCGCGTCGTACCGTGCGCAGGACATGGCGCCGCTGACGTGCACGTATCGCGGCTACGAGCTCGTGTCGGCCCCGCCGCCGAGCTCGGGCGGCGTGACGATGTGCGAGACGCTGAACATCCTCGAAGGGTATGACATGCGCAAGCTCGGCTACCATTCGGCCGCGGCGGTGCACTACATGACCGAAGCGATGCGCCACGCATACGAAGATCGCAACACGCTGCTCGGCGACCCGAACTTCATCGACAACCCGGTCGCGAAGCTGACGAGCAAGGACTACGCGGCGCAGATCCGCAAGAGTATCCATTCGGATACGGCGACGCCGTCGGTCGACGTGCAGCCGGGCGTCGGCGTGCACGAGAAGCCGGAGACGACCCACTATTCGATCGTCGACCACGACGGCAACGCGGTGTCGACGACCTACACGGTCAACGGCCGCTTCGGCGCGGTAGTCATCGCGCCGGGCACGGGCTTCTTCCTGAACGACGAGATGGACGACTTCACCGTGAAGGTCGGCGCGCAGAACCTGTTCGGCCTCGTGCAGGGCACGCGCAACTCGATCGCGCCGGGCAAGCGTCCGCTGTCTTCGATGGCGCCGACCATCGTGAAGAAGGACGGCAAGGTGTTCATGGTGGTCGGCTCGCCGGGCGGCTCGCGCATCATCACGATCACGCTGCAGACGGTGCTGAACGTGATCGACTACGGGATGACGCCGCAGGACGCGGTCACCGCGCCGCGCATCCACCACCAGTGGCTGCCCGACGAGGTCTATTACGAAACCTACGGCCTGTCGCCCGACACGCTCGCGATCCTGCGCAACATGGGCTACAAGATGGTCGAACAGACGCCGTGGGGCGCCGCCGAGCTGATCATGGTCGGCCTGCCGGGCACCGAAGCGGCGAGCCGCCAGAGTTCCGGGAACGATTCGTCGGTGTCCGGGAACGTGCGGGTCGGCTTCATCTACGGCTACAACGACCCGCGCCGTCCGGCCGGCTCGGCAATCGGTTACTGACCCGAGCCGACCTGATCGCATCATGCTGAATCGCTGCCGCCGCAACGGCGCTCGCCCTCGCGCGAATGCCGTTGCGGCGGCAGCACGTCGGTTCGTGGAGATCCGCGAGCCGACCGGCGCCGGCGACCGTGCCCGATACACCGGGCACGACCGGTTCGCCACGCGCGCACCCTGCACGGCACGGGCGTGCGCGCCTTTCATCCGTCAACTTCTTCCCGTGCATCCAATTCCGATATGAACAAACGAATGTCCGCGGCAGGCTGGATCCTGCTCGCGATGGCGGCCGGCATCCTGATCGGCTACATGATCTACACGCAGCTGCCGGACAAACAGTCGGCGGCGGAAATCGCCGGCTACATCTCGCTGGTGTCCGACGTGTTCCTGCGGCTGATCAAGATGGTGATCGGCCCGCTGGTGTTCTCGACGCTGGTCGTCGGCATCGCGCACATGGGCGACGCGTCGTCGGTGGGCCGCGTGTTCGTGAAGGCGCTCGGCTGGTTCATCACCGCGTCGCTGATCTCGCTGCTGCTCGGCCTGCTGATGGCGAACCTGCTGCGCCCGGGCGAAAACCTCGGGCTGCCGCTGCCGGATATCGGCGCGTCCGCGCATCTGGCGACGTCCAAGTTCACGCTGAAGGATTTCGTCGGCCACATGGTGCCGAAATCGATCGCCGAGGCGATGGCGAACAACGAGATCCTGCAGATCGTCGTGTTCTCGATGTTCTTCGGCGTGGCGCTCGCGTCGCTCGGCGAACGCGGCAAGATCCTCGTCGCGGCGATCGACCAGCTCGCGCACGTGATGCTGAAGATCACCGGCTACGTGATGAAACTTGCGCCGCTCGCGGTGCTGGCGGCGATGGCGTCGACCGTCGCGATCAACGGGCTGTCGATCCTGCTGAAGTTCGCGGTGTTCATGGGCGACTTCTACCTGAGCCTGTTCCTGCTGTGGGGCACGCTCGTCGCGGCCGGGCTGCTGTTCCTCGGCCGCCGCGTGTTCAAGCTGCTGGTGCTGATCAAGGAAGCGTTCATGCTGTCGTTCGCGACCGCGAGCTCGGAAGCCGCGTATCCGAAGATCCTCGATGCGCTCGACCGTTTCGGCGTGCGTCGCAAGATCTCGAGCTTCGTGATGCCGATGGGCTATTCGTTCAACCTCGACGGCTCGATGATGTACTGCACGTTCGCGTCGCTGTTCATCGCGCAGGCGTACGGCATTCACCTGTCGCTCGGCACGCAGGTCACGATGCTGCTGATCCTGATGCTGACGTCGAAGGGCATGGCCGGCGTGCCGCGCGCGTCGCTCGTCGTGATCGCCGCGACGCTGCACCAGTTCAACATCCCGGAAGCCGGGCTGCTGCTGATTCTGGGCGTCGATACGTTCCTCGACATGGGCCGTTCGGCCACGAACGCGGTGGGCAACTCGATCGCCAGCGCGGTGGTCGCGAAATGGGAAGGCGAGCTGATGCCGGAAGCAGAAGCCGAAGCGAATGCGGCACGGCTGGATGCGGAAGCCGAAGCACGCATGAACGAGGCGGTTCGCGATACGGATCGCGTCACCTCTGGCTGAAGCGGAGCCCCGGGTCGACTCCCGGGCTGTCAGGCCGCCTCGGCGGGGCGGGCCGCGTCGATGCACGCGGCCAGCACCATCGCGGCGGCGTTGCCCGGCGTCGAGCCGAGCAATTGCGGCGCATAGACGCTGTCGCCGATCTCGATCGGCTGCCCCGACAGCGCGCACACGCCGCGCTTGCGCGTGGTGAACAGCCGCCACTTCTGATAACCGTAGTGCCCGGTGCAGGCGTCGCGCCATGAAATCATCACGGTGTCGGCCGTGGGCCGCTCGAGCACGCTGATGGACGGCTTGCTCGTCATGTCCCACGACGGCAGCCGGTCGCGCGTGACGCTGCGCCGCCGCGGCGCGCCCCACGAGACGGACGGCATGTCGAAGCTGCTGATCGCGGCAACGGTCATGAGCCAGGGCGCTAAACGGTTGTTCATGTCGGTTTTCCTCGAAACGTTATGCGACACCGCCACGTGCGGTATCACGACAGGCGGATGCGCGGCTGCACGCAGCCGTTGATCCGTTCGGCGATCCACAGCAGGGTCGCCTTGGAGAAGCCGTGCAGCGCCTGCTGGTGCCGCCGGTAGAGCATCAGGTGGCTGAACTGCGCGAAACGCCCCTGGATGAAGCCGCCGCGAAAGAACCCGAACTGCCCGAGCGTGCCGAACGCGTCGTAGTCGCTGATCGACACGAGCGCACCGAAATCGTGGAACGCGAACGGTGGAATCGGCTGGCCGTCGAGCCACGCGGGCAGGTGCTTCGCGAGATGCTCGGCCTGCTGCGTCGCGACTTGCGCGGTGGGCGGCAGCGGCCGTTCGTGGCCGTCGGGCAGCAGGCTCGCGCAGTCGCCGATCGCGAACACGTGCTCGTCGCCGGTGGCCTGCAGCGTCGGCCCGACGACGACCTGGTTCGCGCGATTCGTGTCGAGCCCGTCGAGCGCCTGCATGAAATCGGGCGCCTTCACGCCGGCTGCCCACACCATCAGGTCCGCTTCCGCGAACGAACCGTCGCCGTAGTGAAAGCCGTTTGCGTCGGCCGACGTGACGCGGGTGGACGTCAGCACATGAAAGCCGATCTGTTCGAGCCGCCGCTGCGCCGACGCGGAAATCCGCGGCGGAAACGCGGCGAGGATGCGCGGGCCGCTCTCGAGCAGCGTGAGCTGCAGCCGCTCGCGCACCGTCGCGTCACCGTACGCCTGCGCCACTTCCAGCAAGCGGCTCAGCTCCGCCGCGAGTTCCACGCCGGTCGCGCCCGCGCCGACGATCGCGACGCGGAACGGTTCGTCGCGCGCGATGCTGCGAAATACGCGCATCCGCAACGCTTCGTTGAAGGTCTCGGCCTGCTTCTGGCTGTCGATGAAGTAGCAGTGCTCGCGCACGCCCGGCACGCCGAAATCGTTGGCCTGGCTGCCGAGCGCGAAGATCAGCACGTCGTATTCGAGTTCGCGCGCGTCGAGCACGAGTTCGCCGTCCTGCGAGCGGATCTCGCCGAGCTGCACGCGGCGGCGCGCGCGATCGAGCCCCGTCAGTTCGCCGGGCTGGTACGTGTAACCGTGATCACGTGCATGGGCGAGGAAGATCACCTGCTGCTGCTGCACGTCGCGCGTCCCGGCCGCGATCGTGTGCAGCATCGGCTTCCAGATGTGGGTCGGGCTGCGGTCGACGACGGTCACCTGGGCGCGCCCGGACCGGCCGAGGCGCTCGCCCAGGCGGGTGGCGAGCTGCAGGCCGGCGATCCCGCCACCGACGATGACGATGCGTGTAGGGGTTGTCATGGATAAATCATCACGTGATGAATAAGGTATGATCCTAGCGCTTCCCGGCTTCGCGTGTCAACGGAGCGGGGCAGGTCACCCGGTGTTCGGCGTCGCTCGAGCGGGGCCGGAACAGGGGTATTCGAGTCATTCAAGGAGAGCAGGAAGACGTGGCTGAAGTCACTGAGCGCGCGCCGGCCAAGCGGCGTATGCGAGGGCGGCCGCTGGCCGGGGCGTCCGTGGGGCCGGACGTGATATTGCGGGCCGCGCGCCGCACGTTCGCGAAGCGCGGCTACGACGCCACGAGCGTGCGCGAAGTCGCGCGCGAGCTGGGCGTCGACGCGGCGCTGATCGCGCACCATTTCGGGACGAAGGAAACGTTGTGGCTGGCGGTCGTCGAGCAGATCGCCGAGCTGGCCGAGCCGATGTTCGACGCAATGCGCGCGCTGCGCACGTCGTCGCTGCCACATCGCGAGCGTGTACGGCGCGCGATCGAGCTGTGCGTCGAGCACGAGTTCGACGAGCCCGACCTGGGCATGTTTTTCTCGACGGCGGCGACCGAGGAGGGCGGGCGGCTCGACCGGTTGCAGGAGCGGCTCGTGCGCCCGTATTACGACGTGATGTTCCCGCTGCTGTCGGAGGCGGTAGAGGCCGGCGTGATTCGCCCGGTCGAGCCGACGGTGCTGTTCTTCATGATCGCGAGCGCGATCGGCACCACTGTGTCATACAGTCACATGATGCTGGAGTACACGTCGCTGCCCACGCGGCAGGACGCGTTCCGGCAGGCCGTGGTGGACATTGCGTTCAACGTCGTCGGCGGCTGAGCGCCGCGCGTGACGCGCGCGGTCACGTCGCCAGCGCCAGCCCCAGTTCGCGCACCGCGCTTCGCGCGGTCTCGCGCAACGCATCGACGAGCGGCGAGGGCGTCCGGTACGCGATCGCCAGCTCGTACGCGAGCGGGCTGCCTGCATCCTTCAGTTCGCAGAACGTAATGCCTTGCGGCTGCATCGGCACGAACAGGCGCGGCATCAGCGCGACGCCGATGCCGCCCGCGACGAGCCCGGCCGTCGTCTGCATCTGGCGCGGCTGCTGGACGATGCGCGGCGCGAAGCCGGCCTGCGCGCATGCGGTCACGATCAGCGCGTGCATGCCGGGCCCGTGGTGCGCGGCAAACATGACCCACGGTTCGTCCGCCAGTTCGGCAAGCGCAATGCGCCGGCGGTGTGCGAGCCGGTGACCGTCGGGCAGCGCGGCGACCATCCGGTCGCGCAGCAGCGGCTCGACGCGCACGTCGCCCGCATCGGCCACCGGCAGCACGACGAGGCCGACGTCCGTGCGGTCCTGGCGCAGCGCGAGTACCTGCTCGGCGGTCGTGCCTTCCTCGAGCTGGAAATCGACGTCCGGATGGCGTTCCTGGAACGCGCGGAGGATCAGCGGCAGCAGCGCGTTGACCGTGCTGTCGACGAAACGCAACCGTAGCGTGCCGCCGAGGCCGGCGCCCGCGCGGCGGGCTACGGCCACCGCGCGCTCGGCCTGTTCGAGCGCACGCCGTGCTTCGAGCAGGAACGCGTCGCCGGCCGGTGTGAGCGCCGTGCCGCGGTTGTCGCGCTCGAGCAGCACGACGCCCAGCTCGTCCTCGAGCTTGCGGATCGCCGCGCTGAGCGGCGGTTGCGCCATGTGCAGCCGCTCGGCCGCACGCCGGAAACTGAGCGTCTCGGCGACCGCGATGAATTGCCTGAACTGGCGTAGATCGATCATGCGATACCTTTTGCGTATCAGTGGATCATCGAATTCGTATTTTACCTATCACACTATGCTGCCCAGAATGGCCTTGTCATCAACGGTCGACATTCGGGAGGGCAGGTCATGACAGGGATCGAACAGCAGCGAACGGCAATCGTCACGGGCGGGTCGAGCGGGATCGGCTTTGCGATCGCGCGCCGGCTGGTGGAAGACGGGTATCGCGTCGCCATCGTCGGGCGCGACGCGGCACGGCTGGAAGCAGCCGTCGCGCGGCTTGGCGGCGCGGCGATCGGGCAGGCCGCCGACCTGAGCGTGAGACGGGAGGCGGAGGCGGCGGTGGCCGCGATCATCGGGCAGTGGTCTTGCATCGATGTGCTGGTCAACAACGCGGGGCTGACCGGCCGCGTCGGTGCGGATACCGAGGCGGGCGAGGCCGAGCGCGTGTGGGACGCCGTGCTCGACGCGAACCTGAAGAGCCTGTTCGTGACGACCCTGGCCGTGCTGCCGCACCTGGCCGAGCAGGGGGCGCGGATCGTCAACATCGGTTCGATCGCGGCGCGCGCCGGCAGCTTGCTGCCGGGTGGCCTGGCGTACGCGGCGGCGAAGGCCGGCGTCGAAGGGTTCACCGTCGCGCTCGCGCGCGAACTCGGGCCGCGCGGCGCCACGGTCAATACGGTCGCGCCCGGCTATATCGCCGACACACGCTTCTTCGGCGAAAGCGGCGTCGCGCCGGCCATTGCGGCGACGATCCGCGAACAGACGCCGGCCGGCCGCGCCGGGCATCCGGACGATATCGCGGACGCGGTTGCGTGGCTCGCCGGGCCGCGTGCGTCGTTCGTCACCGGTGCGACGATCGCGGTGAACGGCGGCTGGCGGGTCGGGTGACGCAATCGACCCAGATGGCCGGATGCGGCGGCATCGCGCGCCACATCCGGTCCGCCGGTCATTCGATATCCACGGGCGGCTTGTCGCCGAGCCAGCGGCGCGCGCCGGGCCCGTTGCGGCCCGCGCGATCCTCCGGGTTCGTCAGCTTGCAGCGCTTCAGCGACAGGCAGCCGCAGCCGATGCATTCGTCGAGGTTGATGTACAGGCGCTGCAACTCCTCGATCCGGCTCGCGACGCGCTGCTTCCAGCCGCGCGACAGCCGCTGCCAGTCCTTGTTGCTCGGCGCGGTGTCCTCGGGGAGGCTGACGAGCTGCTCGGCGATCTCGTCGAGCGAATAGCCGATCTTCTGCGCGAACACGATGAACGCGATCAGCCGCAGCACCGCGCGCGAATAGTGGCGATGGCTCGAGCCGTTGCGGTGCGACTTGATGAGCCCGCGCGTCTCGTAGAACCGTAGTGTCGACGCCGGCACGCCGCTGCGCGCGGCCACTTCGCGGATCGACATCAGCGGCCATTGCGGTGTTTCCTGGATACCCATGTCGCCCCTCCGGGAAAGCTTGACTTGAAGTTAACTTCAACTTTTATGCTACGCGGCAGTTTAACCCGTCGCGAGGCATCATGCTCTCCTTTTCCCTACGCAGGACGTCGCCTTTGGGCGCGGCCTGCGCACTGCTGCTGGCGTTGTCGGGCTGTCACGACGGCAAAGGCGCATCGTCGGCTCAATCCCTTCCCGAAGTCGGCGTCGCCACCATCGCGCCCCGCACGATCCGCCTCGCGGACGAATTCAACGGACGCGTCGAAGCGGTCGACGCGGTCGAACTGCGGCCGCGCGTGAGCGGCTACCTGCAGCGCGTCGCCTACAAGGAGGGCGACCTGGTCGCGCAGGGCGCGCTGCTGTTCGAGATCGACCCGCGCCCGTACCGGATCGCGCTCGATCGCGCCAATGCGCAGCTGCAGCGGGCGCGTGCGGCCGCGAGCCTCGCGAACGTGCAGCTCAAGCGCGTGCAGACGCTGATCGATGCGCATGCGACGTCGCAGGAAGAACTCGACAACGCGCGCGCCACCGCCGAGCAGGCGCGTGCGGACCTGCAGGCGGCCGACGCGGCCGTCGCCGATGCGAAGCTCAATCTCGGCTTCACCGAAGTGCGCGCGCCGATCGCGGGCCGCGTCGGCCGCGCGGTCGCCACCGTCGGCAACCTGGCGCGCGCGGACGACACGCTGCTGACGACCGTCGTGTCGCAGAACCCCGTCTACGTGTATTTCGATTGCGACGAACAGAGCTACCTGCGCTACAACGCGCGGCGCGCCGATCCGAAACATCGCGCGATCGGTGCCGATCCGGTGCGCGTGGGCCTCGCGAACGAGACGGGCTTCCCGCATGCGGGCACCGTCGATTTCCTCGACAACCGGCTCGATCCGCAAACCGGCACGATCCGCGCGCGCGTGCGGCTGCCGAATGCGGACCATACGTTTACGCCGGGCCTGTATGCGCGCGTGCAGCTCGTCAGCGGCCGCGACCAGGATGCGCTGCTCGTCGACGACAAGGCCGTGCTCACCGACCAGGACCGCAAGTACGTGTACGTGATCGGGCCCGGCGACAAGGCGCTGCGCCGCGACGTGACGATCGGCCGCGGGGTGGAGGGCGAGCGGATCATCGAGAGGGGGATCCAGGCGGGTGACCGCGTGGTCGTCGACGGCGTGCAGCGGATCTACTATCCGGGCGCGCAGGTGAAGCCGAAGACGCTGCCCGCACGCGCCGATGCCGGTGCCGGCAATGGCGCGGGCAACGGCACGCAGGCCGTAGCCGATGCCGGCGCGCCGGCCGCGCAGTGACGGGAGACAGCCAATGGATTTCTCCCGATTCTTCATCGACCGGCCGATCTTCGCGGTCGTGCTGTCGATCGTCATCTTCGCGATCGGCCTGATCTCGATTCCGATGCTGCCCGCCGGCGAATACCCGGAAGTCGTGCCGCCGAGCGTCGTCGTGCGAGCGACGTATCCGGGCGCGAACCCGAAGGAAATCGCCGAATCGGTCGCCGAACCGCTGGAGGAGGCGATCAACGGCGTCGAAGGCATCATGTACATGAAGTCGGTCGCCGGTTCCGACGGCAGCCTGCAGGTGGTCGTCACGTTCCTGCAGGGCGTCGATCCCGACACGGCCGCCGTGCGCGTGCAGAACCGCGTGAGCCAGGCGCTGTCGCGGCTGCCCGACGAGGTGCGCCAGTACGGCGTGACCACGCAGAAGCAGTCGCCCACGCCGCTGATGTACGTGAGCCTCTATTCGCCGGACAACAGCCGCGATTCGCTGTACCTGCGCAACTACCTGACGCTGCACGTGAAGGACGAGCTGTCGCGACTCACCGGGATCGGCGACGTCGGCGTGTATGGGGCCGGCGACTATGCGATGCGGCTGTGGCTCGACCCGAACCGGCTCGCGTCGCGCGGGCTGACCGCGAGCGACGTGATCGCCGCCGTGCGCGAACAGAACGTGCAGGTGTCGGCCGGGCAGCTCGGCGCGGAGCCGTCGCCGAAGAAGAACGACTTCCTGCTGTCGATCAACGTGCGCGGCCGGCTGCGCACGGTGCAGGAGTTCGGCGACATCGTGCTGCGCACCGGCGACGACGGGCAGGTCGTGAAGCTGTCCGACGTCGCGCGCATCGAGCTCGGCGCGGGCGACTACACGCTGCGCTCGTATTTCAACGACAAGCCGTCGGCGGTGATCGGCATCTTCCTGTCGCCGGGCGCGAACGCGCTCGAGGTCGCGAAGGCCGTGTATGCGAAGTTCGACGAACTGTCGAAGCGCTTCCCGCCCGGCGTCGCGTACCGGCCCGTGTGGGATCCGACGGTGTTCGTGCGCGAATCGATCCGCGCGGTGCAGCACACGCTGATCGAGGCCGTCGTGCTGGTCGTGCTCGTCGTGATCCTGTTCCTGCAGACGTGGCGCGCGTCGATCATCCCGCTCGTCGCGGTGCCCGTGTCGGTGGTCGGCACGTTCGCGTGGCTCTATCTGCTCGGCTATTCGATCAACACGCTGACGCTGTTCGGGCTCGTGCTCGCGATCGGGATCGTCGTCGACGATGCGATCGTGGTCGTCGAGAACGTCGAGCGCAACATCGCGCAGGGCCTGAGCCCGCGCGACGCCGCGCACCAGGCGATGCGCGAGGTGTCGGGGCCGATCGTCGCGATCGCGCTCGTGCTGTGCGCGGTGTTCGTGCCGATGGCGTTCATGTCCGGCGTCACGGGCCAGTTCTACCGGCAGTTCGCGGTGACGATCGCGATCTCGACGGTGATCTCCGCGATCAACTCGCTGACGCTGTCGCCCGCGCTCGCCGCGAAGCTGCTGCGTCCGCACGATGCGCCGAAGGATGCGCTCACGCGCGGGCTCGATCACGCGTTTGGCTGGCTGTTCCATCCGTTCAACCGCTTCTTCGACCGCAGTTCCGATCGCTATCACGGCTTCGTCGGCCGCACGCTGAAGCGGCGCGGCGTGGTGTTCGCGGTCTATGCGGCGCTGCTCGCGGCCACCGCGCTGCTGCTCAACGCGGTGCCGGGAGGCTTCATCCCCGTGCAGGACAAGCTGTACCTGTTCGCGGGGGCGAAGCTGCCGGAAGGCGCGTCGCTCGCGCGCACCAGCGAGGTGACCGAGCAGATGACGAAGATCGCGCTCGGCACCGAGGGTGTCGAGATGGTGCCGGCGTTTGCCGGGCTGAACGCGCTGCAGGGTGTGAACACGCCAAACATCACGAACTCGTATGTGATCCTGAAGCCGTTCGACCAGCGCCACCGCAGCGCCGCGCAGATCAACGCGGACCTGAACGCGCGCTTCTCGGCCATCGGCGGCGGCATCACCTATGCGCTGATGCCGCCGCCGATCCAGGGCCTCGGCAATGGTTCGGGCTATTCGCTGTATCTGGAGGATCGCGGCGGCCTCGGCTACGGCGCCTTGCAGAATGCGCTCACCGCGTTCCAGGGCGCGGTCGCGAAGACGCCGGGGATGAGCTACCCGGTCAGCTCGTACCAGGCGAACATCCCGCAGCTCGAGGTGAAGGTCGACCGGTTGAAGGCGAAGGCGCAGGGCGTCGCGCTGACCGACCTGTTCAGCACGCTGCAGGTCTATCTCGGCTCGATGTACGTGAACGACTTCAACCTGTTCGGCCGCGTGTACCGCGTGATGGCGCAAGCCGATGCCGGCCACCGGCAGACGGCCGCTGACATCGCGAACCTGCGCACGCGCAACGCGAAGGGCGAGATGGTGCCGATCGGCTCGATGGTGACGGTGGCGCCGGCGTACGGGCCCGACCCGGTGGTGCGCTACAACGGCTATCCGGCCGCGAACCTGATCGGCGATGCCGATCCGAAGGTGATGTCGTCGTCGCAGGCGATCGAGAAGCTGCAGCAGATCGCGAAGGACGTGCTGCCGCCGGGCATCACGCTCGAATGGACCGACCTCAGCTACCAGCAGGTCACGCAGAGCAACGCGGCGATCGTCGTGTTCCCGCTCGCGGTGATGCTCGTGTTCCTCGTGCTCGCGTCGCTGTACGAGAGCTGGACGCTGCCGCTTGCGGTGATCCTGATCGTGCCCGTGTGCATCTGCGCCGCGCTGTTCGGCGTGTGGCTGTCGGGCGGCGACAACAACGTGTTCGTGCAGGTCGGTCTCGTCGTGCTGATGGGGCTGGCGTGCAAGAACGCGATCCTGATCGTCGAGTTCGCGCGCGAACTCGAAATCCAGGGCAAGGGCGTGATCGACGCCGCGCTCGAAGCGTGCAAGCTGCGGCTGCGCCCGATCGTGATGACGTCGGTCGCGTTCATCGCGGGCTCGGTGCCGCTGCTGATCGGCGGCGGCGCGGGCAGCGAAGTGCGCGCGGCCACCGGCATCACCGTGTTCGCGGGGATGCTGGGCGTCACGCTGTTCGGGCTGTTCCTGACGCCCGTGTTCTATGTGGCGATCCGCAAGCTCGCGGGCGGCACGCCGGCCGTGTGGAGCGAACACCACGGCACCCTCGAAGGAGAAAACCGATGAGCGCCGCTTTCCGTCTTTCCGCGCTCGCGATGTCGGTGACGCTTGCCGCGTGCGCGGTCGGCCCCGATTTCAAGCGGCCCGACACGGCCACGGCCGCGCGGTTCGCGCGCGATGCGCATCCGGCGGAGTCGGCCGGTACGACGCCGGAGACGCCGGATATGCCGCCCGACGCGTCGGCCGATGCCGATGCCGCGTTCTGGCGCGGCTTCGGCGATCCGGTGCTGACGCAGCTGATCGACACGGCGCTCGCGGCGAACCAGGATCTGCAGGTCGCCGTGTCGCGCTACGACGCATCGAATGCGCTGCTGTCGCAGGCGACGTTCGATCGCTACCCGACGATCACCGCGAGCGGGCAGATCGGCCATCGGCTGATGAGCAAGGACCAGGCGTTCGGCGCGCCGCGCAGCCAGCGCGATACGCCGACGTCCAGCGTCGGGATCAATGCGGCGTGGGAGCTCGACCTGTTCGGCCGCGTGCGTCGTTCGATCGAGTCGCAGCGTGCGGAAACGGCCGCCAGCGCGGCGGACGTGCGCGCGGTGCGCGTCGCGATCGCCGGCGAAGTGGCGAGCACGTACGTCGATCTGCGCGGCTCGCAGGAGCGGCTGCGGATCGCGCGCGAGAACGCCGACAACCAGAAGCAGACGCTCGCGCTGATCAATGCGCGTGTCGGCGCGGGGAGAGGCTCCGAACTCGATGCGGCGCGGGCGCGCGCGCAGTACGAATCGACGACGTCGCGGATTGCCGTGTACGAAGCGGCGATCGGCGTCGACGAGCACCGGCTCGCGGTGCTGACCGGGCAGACGCCGGACGCGCTGATCGGCCGCTTCGATCTCCCGAAGGCCGCCGCGTCGGCGGGCACGCCGGTGCCGCTGCCGGCGCTGGCCGCCGACATCGATCCCGGCACGCCGGGCGACCTGCTGCGGCGGCGGCCCGACGTCGCGGCGGCCGAGGCGCGGCTGCACGCGGCGACCGCACGCGTGGGCGTCGCGACGGCCGACCTGTTTCCGCGTTTTACGCTGTCGGGGCTGCTCGGCAGTGCGACGAGCAGCTACGGGTTCTTCCGCGCGGGCAGCGACACGAACCTGATCGCGCTCGGCATCGACTGGTCGTTCCTCGACGTCGGCCGCGTGCGGGCGCGGATCGCCGCGAGCGATGCGGAAGCGGCCGGCCAGCTCGCGCAGTACCGGCAGACCGTGCTCGGGGCGCTGGAGGAAACGGAGAACGCGCTGCTGCGGGCCGCCCGCACGCGTGACGAGACGGGCCATCTGGTGCAGGCCGCGACCGACAGCGCGCGTGCCGCGCAACTGGCGCAGGCGCGGTTTTCGGCGGGTGCGATCGACTATTACGAGGTGCTCGACGCGCAACGCACGCTGCTGCAGGCGCAGGATGCGGCGGCCGACGGGCAGATGCGCAGCGCGGCGTCGACGGTGGCGTTGTACAAGGCGCTGGCGGGCGGCTGGCCGTCGGGAACGGGGCAGGGCCGGCAGCACGGTCCGCTCGCGCAGGCGGGGCAGCCGGCGCAGTAGCGCGGACGGGGCGGCGGCGCGGCAGGCCGGAGCAATCCCGCCTGCCGCACGCCGCCCGATTACACGCTGGCCGGATCGACCTTGTCGATGTCGATGCCGTAGCGCCGGATGGCTTCGCCGACGCGTGCACGCGGAATCGCGCCGTCGTCGGCGAGCGCCTTCAGCGCCGCGATCACGATGAAGTGCCGATCGACCTCGAAGAACGTGCGCAGCGCGTCGCGCGTATCCGAGCGGCCGAAACCGTCGGTGCCGAGCGACACGAAGCGCCGGCCGTCGACGAACCCGCGGATCTGGTCGCCGACGATCTTCATGTAGTCGGTCGCCACCACCACCGGCCCCGTGCGGCCGTCGAGACATTGCTGCACGTACGGCACGCGCGGCGCCTGCTCGGGATGCAGCAGGTTCCAGCGTTCCGCGGCAAGCCCGTCGCGGCGCAACTCGTTCAGGCTCGTCGCGCTCCACACGTCGCTCGATACGCCGAAGTCCTGCGCGAGCAGGTCGCTCGCGGCGATCACTTCGCGCAGGATCGCGCCGCTGCCCATCAACTGCAGATGCGGCGCATCGGCCGTGTGTGACGTGCCTTCGCGCAGCAGGTAAAGCCCCTTGAGAATGCCGGCCTCGGCGCCGTCCGGCAGCGCCGGATGCGGGTAGTTCTCGTTGAGCAGCGTGATGTAGTAGTAGACATCCTCCTGTTCCGCGAACATCCGCCGCAGCCCGTCGCGCACGATTACCGCGAGCTCGTATGCATAGGTCGGGTCGTACGACACGCAGTTCGGGATCACCGACGACAACACGTGGCTGTGCCCGTCGTCGTGCTGCAACCCTTCGCCCATCAGCGTCGTGCGGCCCGACGTCGCGCCGAGCAGGAAGCCGCGCGTACGCGCGTCGCCGGCCGCCCACGCGAGATCGCCGACGCGTTGCAGCCCGAACATCGAATAGAAGATGTAGAACGGGATCGTCGGCAGGCCGTGGTTGCTGTACGCGGTGCCGGCCGCGATCCACGACGCGATCGCGCCCGATTCGTTGATGCCTTCCTGCAGGATCTGCCCGTCCTTCGCTTCCTTGTAGTAGCTGAGCTGGCCGGCGTCCTGCGGCGTATAGAGCTGGCCGAGATGCGAGTGGATGCCGATCTGGCGGAACAGGCCCTCCATCCCGAACGTGCGCGATTCGTCCGGCACGATCGGCACGACGAGCTTGCCGAGTGCCGGATCCTTCAGCAGCGTGCCGAGGATGCGCACGAATGCCATCGTCGTCGACAGCCCGCGCTCGCCGCTGTCCTTGAGCTGCCCGTCGAATGCGGCGAGCGGCGGCACCGGCAGCGGCGCCACGGTGCTGAAGCGGGCCGGCACGTGGCCGCCGAGGGCGGCACGGCGTTCGGCGAAGTAGCGAGCCTCGGCGCTGCCCGGCTCCGGCTTCAGGTACGGCAGTTCGTCGAGCTGCGCATCGCTGACCGGCAGCGCGAAGCGGTCGCGAAACGCGCGTACCGCATCCGCGCTCATCTTCTTCAACTGGTGGTTCACGTTCTGGCCTTCGCCGGCTTCGCCCATCCCGAAGCCCTTGACCGTCTTCGCGAGCACGACGGTCGGCCGTCCGTCCGCGCGCATCGCCTGCGCATAGGCCGCATGCACCTTTTCCGGATCGTGGCCGCCGCGTGCCAGTTTCCAGATGTCGTCGTCGGACAGGTCCGCGACGAGGTCGAGCAACTCGGGATACTTGCCGAAGAAATGCTCGCGCACGTACGCGCCGCTCTGCGACTTGAAGGTCTGGTAGTCGCCGTCGACGCATTCCATCATGCGCTGGCGCAGCAGGCCCGTCGTGTCGCGTTCGAGCAGACGATCCCAGCCGGCGCCCCAGATCACCTTGATGACGTTCCAGCCCGCCGCGCGGAACGTGCCTTCGAGTTCCTGGATGACCTTGCCGTTGCCGCGCACGGGGCCGTCGAGGCGCTGCAGGTTGCAGTTGACGACGAAGATCAGGTTGTCGAGCTGTTCGCGCCCGGCGAGCGAGATCGCGGCGAGCGATTCCGGCTGATCCATTTCGCCGTCGCCGAGGAATGCCCAGACCTTGCGGCCCTGATGCGCTTTCAGCCCGCGATATTCGAGGTAGCGCATGAAGCGCGCCTGATACGCGGCCGTCAGCGGCCCGAGCCCCATCGACACGGTGGGGAATTGCCAGAAATCCGGCATCAGCCGCGGATGCGGATACGACGACAGCCCGTCGCGTCCCGCTTCCCGGCCGGTCTCGCGGCGGAAGTTGTCGAGTTGCGCGTCCGTGATGCGGCCTTCCAGGTACGCGCGGCCATAGATGCCCGGCGCCGAATGGCCCTGGATGTAGACCATGTCGCCGTCGAAAGTGTCGGTGCGGCCGCGTAAGAAGTGATCGAAGCCGACGTCGTACAGCACCGCGGCCGACTGGTAGGTCGCGATATGCCCGCCGACGTTCGAATGCCGTCCGGCGCGCAGCACCATCACCATCGCGTTCCAGCGGATCATCGCGTTCAGGCGCCGTTCGAGCGCAAGATCGCCCGGGTAGGCCGGCTGCCGTTCACGCGGCACCGTGTTCACGTACGCGGTCGTCACGCGGCCGTGCAGGTCGCCGTGGCGTGCCGCGTCGAGATCGGAAAGCTGGTCGAGCAGGTAGTGCGCGCGCGGGCGGCCTTCGAGCGCGATCACGGATTCGAGCGCATCGAGCCATTCGCGGGTTTCCTGCGGGTCGATGTCGGGTAGCGCGAGCGGTGCGGTCATGCAATGTCTCCAGAAGCATAAGGCTGCGCGGGGCGACGGTCGTAGCGCCGCGACGCGCGATGGAACGCCCGCCGATCGGCGGGCAGATGGTTGCAATTGCAATCGTATGAGGGCAATTGTTATCGAGGTAGAATTTAATTGCAACTGCAATTCAACGAGAGGAACGACCTGACATGAGCGCACCCGAACCCGATCTGTGGTTCTCGTTCGTCCGCGCGCACCGGACGATGATTCGCGAGATCGAGCGCCGCCTCGCGGCGGCCGGCCTGCCGGCCTATGCGTGGTACGACGCGTTGTGGGGGCTCGAAAGCGGGCCCGACGGCACGCGCCGCATGCACGAGCTGGCCGACGTGCTCGCGATCGAGCGCTACAACCTCACGCGGCTCGTCGACCGGCTCGAACAGGAGGGGCTCGTTACGCGCGCCCGTTCGGCGGACGACGGCCGCGCCGCCTATGCGAGCATCACCGACAAGGGGCGGGCGCTGCGCAAGAAGATGTGGAAGGTGTACCAGTCGACGGT
The DNA here is from genome assembly GCF_002223095.1 of Burkholderia sp. AU33803. Taxonomy (NCBI): domain Bacteria; kingdom Pseudomonadati; phylum Pseudomonadota; class Betaproteobacteria; order Burkholderiales; family Burkholderiaceae; genus Burkholderia; species Burkholderia sp. AU33803. The sequence goes on along the minus strand of NZ_NKFJ01000006.1, from coordinate 2,100,435 downwards.
GTCGGAGCTTTTCCTCGATCAGTTCGGCGGCAAGGAGCAGGCGGCGATGGCCGCCGCGCTCGACCGTGCGACCGCCGCGGCGCGCGACGCGGGCGCCGACGCGAAGTAGCGTCAGCCGCTCGCACAGCGGCGCATCGCCTGCGCGGCCCAGTCGGCCGGCACGCGGCCGTCGTCGGCCAGCAGCCGAAGCGCGACCGCGACGATCCAGCGGGCATTCGGCGCGCGTGTGCCGGGGCCCGGGCCGGCCAGGTCCGCGCCGAGCGCCGCGAAGCGGGCCGGGACGAACGCGCCGATCTGCGCGGCGACGTGCCGCGCATAGCCTGTCACCGCGAGCACCGGCGTGCGGCTGTCGCCGAGGCATCGGCGCACATGCGCGACCTGCGGTTCGTCGTGCGGATGCAGCAGGTTCCACCGGTCGGCTGCATGACCGTCGCGGGCGAGCTGCGTGTAGCTCGGGCAGCTCCAGATCGTCGCATCGATGCGCCACTCGTCGTGCAGCAAGTCGGCCGCCTCCAGCACTTGCGCGAGCGTGCTGCCCGCGCCGCACAGCCGGATCTGTGCAGCCGCGCCGGCCGCCGTGCGCCGGCCGGCCCGCACCATGCCGCTGAACGCATCGCGGGCCGCGGTGGCCGACAGCGGTTTCGCATCGGCTACGAGGTCGTCGTGGCTCGCGAGGTAGCAGAATCCCGGCTGGCCGGCGACATAGAGCGTGCGCAGCGCGTGGCGCAGGATCGCGATCGCCTCATGTCCCGACGCCGGGTCGTACGGCGTGCACGCGGGGTTCGCGGCGAGCCAGTGCGGGACGTCGGGTGTCACGCCTTTCGGCCAGCACGATGCGACCGTTTCGGCATCGTTGACGAAGATCCCGCGATCGATGGTTTCGACCGACGCCAGCCGCAACCGGTCGGTCGCGCGCGCATGCAGCAGGTACAGCAGCGGCTTCTCGAACCGCTTGCGCGCATCGAGAAACCGTAGCGGCCACGCACTGATGCGGCGATGTGCCCCCACGTCCGCGGACGGCTCCCGCGCATCGGCTCGCACGATCCAGACACGTTCCGCGGTCGCCGCATCGCGTTCGAGGCAATCGGCGGCCGCGCGCATCGCGGCGAGCGGCGACACCGCTCGGCCACGTGGCGCGAGCCGCTGCGTGATCAGCCTGTCGAGGCAGGCCGCCGCGGCGCGGCGGGTGTCGGGTGTCCGCACGGGCGGACCGGATCGCGCAGTCTGCATGTCCCTCCTTCGAGTACTGGCATGTCGCCGGGTCTATCGGTTCCGGCATAGGATTGCAATTGCAACGATTGTAGTTGCAACGATAACCGGAAGACAAGGACCACCATGATCTCGACGCATCCCCTCACGTTTTATACGGCCAACACGCCGAACGGGCACAAGGTCGCCATTTACCTGGAAGAGGCCGGGCTCGCCTACGACCGCGTGCACGTGAATCTTTCCGCCGGCGAGCAGCGCAGCCCGGCGTTCCTCGCGATCAACCCGAACGGCAAGATCCCGGCCATCGTCGACCACGACGCCGGGCTGACCGTGTTCGAATCCGGCGCGATCCTCAGCTATCTCGCCGCGAAAACGGGCGTTCTGCATCCCGACACGCTGGCCGAGCGCACGGCCGTCCAGCAGTGGCTGCACTTCCAGATCGGCGGAATCGGGCCGATGCTCGGCCAGCTCTGGTGGTTCCTGCATGCATCGAAGACGGTCAATGCGCAAGCGCTCGAGCGCTACCGGAACGAGGCGCGGCGTCTCTATGGCGTCGTGAACGGCCGCTTGGCGGAATCGGCGTATCTCGCGTCGCCGCGCTACTCGATCGCCGACGTCGCCGCGTTTCCGTGGCTGCGCGCGGCGCCTGAACTCGATCTCGATCTGGCCGACTACCCGCACGTCGAGCGCTGGCTCGCCGGCATCGAGGCGCGGCAAGCCGTTCAGCGGGGCCTGATCGCCTGCCGCGCGCCGGCGGAGGAGGGCGCGCACTGACCTCGCATCGCCCGCGCCGGACGGATGGCGCGGGCGCCGCCCGCCGGCCTGCCGGGAAACATTGTTCCCCTTCGTCGTAAACGTCTCGAATGCGTGATATTTGCGCCGCGCGATCCGGTTTAGAGTGGCCGCGAATCGATGACGATGTGTCGTATCGCCGCAGTCCCGGGCGGTACAGACGCACCAGAGGAGTAGGAGACAAATGAGTGAAGGCAGGATTACGCAGGTCGAGTCGTTCGGTTTCGAGCGCATTCCCGATGCATCGCGCTACGCGCGGCCGATCGATCTGTTCAGGTTGTTGTTTGGCGGCTGCAATACCTTTTCCACGTCGGTGCTCGGCAGTTTTCCCGTGCTGGTCGGGCTATCGTTCAAGGCGGGGGTCTGCGCGATCGTGCTCGGCGTGCTCGCCGGCACCTGCATCCTCGCGCCGATGAGCCTGTTCGGCCCGCGCAACGGGACGAGCGACCCGGTGTCGTCCGGCGCGCATTTCGGCATCCACGGCCGGATCGTCGGCTCGTTCCTCGCGCTGCTCACGTCGATCGCGTTCTTCTCGCTCGCGGTGTGGAGCTCGGGCGACGCGCTCGTCGGCGGCGCGCACAACATGGTCGGCGTACCGGTCAACGGCTTCACGCTCGGCGCGGCGTACATGGTGTTCGCGGTGCTCGTGCTGATCGTCTGTATCTACGGCTTCCGCTTCATGCTGTGGGTCAACAAGATCGCCGTGTGGGCCGCGAGCGTGCTGTTCGTCGCGGGCCTGTTCGCGTTCGCCGGCCTGTTCGACGTGAGCTATGCCGGCACGGTGCAGCAGGGCAGCGCGGGCTTCTGGGCCGCGTTCGTCGGCGCGGTGCTGGTGGCGCTCAGCAACCCGGTGTCGTTCGCGTCGACGCTCGGCGACTGGGCGCGTTACATCCCGCAGCGCACACCGAAGCATCGCGTGATGGGCGCCGTGTTCGCCGCGCAGATCGCGACCTTCGTACCGTTCTTCTTCGGCCTCGCGACCGCGACGATCATCGCGACGAAGGCGCCCGCGTTCATCGCGTCGAACGACTACGTCGGCGGGCTGCTCGCGATCTCGCCGCGCTGGTTCCTGCTGCCGATGTGCCTGATCGCGATCATCGGCGGGATGTCGACCGGCACGACCGCGCTGTACGGCACCGGCCTCGACGTGTCGAGCATGTTCCCGCGCCTGCTGAACCGCGTGCGTGCGACGCTGCTGATCGGCACGATCGCGATCGCGTTCATCTTCGTCGGGCGCTTCTGGTTCAACCTCGTCGAAAGCGTCGCGACGTTCTCGACGCTGATCGATACGTTCAGCTGCCCATGGATGGCGATCATGGTGATCGGCTACGTGACGCGGCGCGGCTACTATCTCGCGGACGACCTGCAGGTGTTCAACCGCGGGCTGCGCGGCGGCCACTACTGGTTCACGCACGGCTGGAACGTGCGCGCGATGGGCGCGTGGCTGCCGGCCGCGTTCGTCGGGTTGTCGTTCGTGAACCTGCCGGGGCAGTTCGTCGGGCCGCTCGGCAACCTCGCGGGCGGGCTCGATCTGAGCGTGCCGGTGTCGCTGGTGGTGGGCGGCGTGCTGTATTTCGTGCTGCTGATGTTGTATCCGGAACCGGATGGCGTGTACGGTCCGCACGGGCGACGCTTCGTGCGTGGCGGCGGCCGGCAGGCGGCGCGCGGCAATGGCGCGCCGGCGATCCAGTCGAGGGGGTAAGCGCGACGCGTGGTGCGTAGCGCCGCCCATGACGATGCCGCCGCGCGGGACAGCCGCCGGCGGCATTGTCGTTTTCGGGCGTGTGGTTGCCAGAGGGGGCGGCTGTACGCTCCACGCAGCGCTGCACAAACGAAAGCGCCCGCCGGATTGGCGCGCGCGCGTCGACGTGGATGCGGTTCAGTGGAATGAACTGCCGGCGAGCATTCCGCCGTCGACGATGAATTCCGACCCGGTGCAATACGCGGATTCGTCGGACGCGAGGAACAGCACGAGATTGGCCACTTCATCGGGCTTGCCGATGCGCGCGATCGGCAGGCCGCTGTAGATCGACGACGGATCGAAGTCCGCGAACTCGGGCGGGCGCGCCATCACCGTATCGATGCCACCTGGATGTACCGAGTTCACGCGAATGCCGTAGCGGCCGAATTCGAGCGCGGCGGCCTTCGTCATCCCGCGCACCGCGAACTTGCTCGATACGTACGCGCTGCCGCCCGCGACGCCTTCCATCCCGGCCGTCGACGATACATTGACGATCGAGCCGCCACCCGCCGCCTTCAGCGCGCCCAGCGCCGACTTCATGCCGAGCCAGCAGCCGACCTGGTTCACGTCGATCACCTTGCGATAGTCGTCGAGCGAGCACGCTTCGATCGGCACGAGCTTCAGGATCGCCGCGTTGTTCACGAGGATGTCGAGGCGGCCGAACTGCGCGAGCGTCGCATCGACGGCAGCCTGCCAGTCGGCTTCGCGGGTCACGTCGAGATTCTGGAAACGTGCGGCGTCGCCGAGTTGTGCCGCGACGCGCTGGCCGGCTTCGTCCAGCACGTCGGCGATCACCACGCGCGCGCCTTCGGCGACGAACCTGCGCGCTTCCGCTTCGCCCTGGCCGCGGGCACCGCCCGTGATCAGCGCCACCTTGCCTTCGAGTCGTTTCATGCTACGTGCTCCTGTGAGTGAGAGGGACGCGCGGGGGCCGCTTACGCGGAGGTGCCCGCCGCGTCGATGATGCGAACCGGATCGACGCCATCCCATGCACGGGCTTCGGCGATGCCGCGCGCGATCATGTCGCGCATGCCGGCGCCTTCGATCACTTCGACGCGTACGCCGGGATCGTCGGCATCGTCGAGATAGGCGACGCGCGTGGCCGGGTTGCGCGCGTCGAACACGACACGTAGGCCGCGGGCCATGAGCTGCGCGAGCGCGGCATCGAGATCGTCGACGACCCACGCGACGTGATGCAACCCGACGAGCGGCTGCCCGTGCGCATCGCGGTACGGCGAGCGGGCCTCGTTCGTTACGTGAATCAGTTCGATCTGCAGATCGCCGCGATACGCAAGCCCGACGTCCATCGTGACCGTGACGGGTTCGCCGAGATGGAAGCCGTCGAGGCGCACGTTGCGGAATACGGTCCACGGCCCGACGTCATGGCGTTCGCGCCAGCGCGCGATGCTGCGGTCGAGATCCGCGACCACGTAGCCGATCTGGTCGATGGGGCCGAGCATGGGATCGTTCATGGCGTCTCCGTGGCGGACACACGTAGATGTGCCGCGCGATGATTGACGGTCATGATCGCAACAAAGCGCGCGCGGTGTGCCGTCCAAACGGATGACCTCGCGCGCTTCGTCGTGGCGTGGCGGGCGAGTGGGTGCGCCGGGGCGCGACGATGCCGGAATGCGAAGCGGAACGGAGAAGGGGCGTTTCCGGCTGGGCGATCCGCGCGTTACCGCGTGTTCGGCCCCTTGACCGTCAGCCGGCACACGGTTGCCAGCGCAAGCAGGTTCGGGTCGCGTTCGCGCCGGTGCAGGAAGCTCAGGCCGATCGTCTGGCGGATCGTCGGGCCGGCGAGCGGCACGAGCGCGATCTTGTGCGCGAACAGGTCGCGCACGCGCCCGGGCAGCAGCGAGCAGCCGACGCCGCCCGACACGAGATTGATCAGCGAGAAGATGTCGCCCACCCGCATCACGACGTTGGGCGCGACGCCGGCCGAACGAAACGCTTCCGTGAAGCCATGATGCGTCGCGAAGCCTTCGCCGAGCGACACGAACGGCGCGTCGCCGCACGAGCACAGATCGATGGCATCGTGCCGCGCGTACGGCGAGTCGACCGGCGCGGCGAAGAACATCTCGTCCTCGAACAGCGCGATCGATTCGATCTCGGCGTCCGGTTCGGGCAGCGCCATCAGCGTTGCGTCGATCGCGCCTTGCCGGAGCTTGTCGAGCAGGTCGGCATTCGAGCCGAGCACGAGCTCGGCCTGCAGCTCGGGGCGGCGCTCCTTCAACGCGATCACGACTTCGGGCACGGTGCGGATCGTCAGCGAGTAGAGCGAACCGATCTTCAACTGGCCGGCGCCGTAGCCGGCCGCCTCGCGTGTCGAGCGGATTCCGTCCGTCATCGTCTTGAGCACTTCGCCCGCGACTTCGGCGAGCACCTGCGCGGCGTCGGTCGGAATCAGGTTCCGCCCCTCGTGGCGAAACAGCGCGCAGTGCATCCCTTCCTCGAGCGTGTGCAACGCGCGGTGCACGCTGACCGTGCTCACGCCCAGCGCCTCGGCGGCCTTCGCGAGGCTGCCGGCTTCCATGAAGGCGAGCAGCACCTCGAGCTTGCGGAACGTGATCTCTTCGTTGATGCGGTTGCGCATGGTCCGGGCGACGGGAAGGGCGGCCGTCGATTCTGCCGCAGAACAGGGGCTGCAACAATGCGCGGATTTCCGGGGTTTCCGCGTGGCGGCGCCCGGCGCGGCAACATTTAATCTCCGGCTAATCATCCGCCGCGGGCGTTAATTGATGCGGGTTTTCGGCGTCCCTATGATCGTTTCACGCCGGTCGTACGGGCAGGCCGCGAGGTTCCGATGGTGCGGGTCCGTGCCCGCGCCTTGCCGGCCGGCGATACGAACACCCGGTTCGCCCATGCGTGCCAAGCAACACGGCACACATGCGGCGCGGCGCCATGAGACTGCAGGAGAGACAAGCATGCGCGACTCACGTCGGAACTCGCGGCATCGGCAGGTGGTGGCCGCTGTCGTCGGCAACACCCTCGAGTGGTACGACTTCATCGTTTACGGTTTCTTCTCCGGCATCATCGCGCGGCTGTTCTTTCCCGCCGAGAGCCAGTACGCGTCGCTGCTGATGTCGCTCGCGACCTTCGGCGTCGGCTTCTTCATGCGCCCGGTGGGCGGCATCCTGCTCGGGCTCTATGCGGACCGCAAGGGCCGCAAGGCCGCGATGCAGCTCATCATCTTCCTGATGACGCTGTCGATCGCGCTGATCACGTTCGCGCCGTCGTACGCCGTGATCGGTCCGGCAGCGCCGATCCTGATCGTCGTCGCGCGGTTGCTGCAGGGCTTCGCGACGGGCGGCGAGTACGCGAGCGCGACCGCGTTTCTCGTGGAAAGCGCGCCGGAGAACCGGCGCGGCCTGTACGGATCGTGGCAACTGATCGGCCAGTGTCTCGCGGTGTTCTCGGGCGCCGCGATGGGCGCGTGGGCCACGCAGTCGCTGTCGGACGCCGCGCTGCATAGCTGGGGCTGGCGCGTGCCGTTCGCGCTCGGGCTGCTGATCGGGCCGGTCGGCCTGTGGATCCGCCGGCATATGGAAGAGACCGAGGCGTTCGTCGCGGCGAGCAAGTCGACCATCGAGCCGCCGGCGAGCGTGTCGGGCGTGCTGCGTGACAACCTGCGCGGCGTGCTGGTGTCGATGGGGCAGACGATCACCGGCACGGCCGTGTTCTACGTGATGCTCGTCAACATGCCGACGTTCGTGCACAAGACCTTCGGGCTGCCGCTCGACCAGGTCTTCAAGGTGCAGATGGCGGCGGTTGCGCTGCTGACGGTGACGATTCCGTTCGCGGCGCTCGTGTCCGACCGCATCGGCCGGCGTCCCGTGCTGATCGCCGGTTCGCTGGCGCTGCTGACGGTCACGTATCCGCTGTTCACGTGGCTGGCTGCGGCGCCGGGCATCGGGCGACTGCTCGTGATGCAGCTCGTGATCTGCACGATCATCGGCATCTGCTACGGGCCCGCGCCGACCACGCTCGCCGAGCAGTTCGCGACGCGTTCGCGCTCCACGGGCATCGCACTCGCGTACAACGTCGCGGTGATGGTGTTCGGCGGCTTCGCGCCGTTCATCGTCACGTGGCTGACGCACGCGAGCGGGTCGCCCGTCGCGCCCGCATGGTACGTGTTGTTCGCGGCGTCGTTCGGGCTGCTCGCGAGCGTGTTCATGCACGACGGCGCGCCGTGCGTGCTCGCGCGCCGGCAGTTTCGGGGCGAGCCGTTGAGCGCCAAGTAGCGGCGGATGCGGCTGTCCCGCGGGCGGCTGCCGTTCGATTCCGGCACGCAGGCAGGCACCGCCCGATACGGATGCCGTGGTCGAACGCGTCGACGCCGTCGCTCCCGTGACTTCGCAGGTCGCTATCATGGCGGCACGCAAGGTCGGCATGGGAGATGGCGGATGTTTTCAAGGTTGAAGAAACGGCTCGGCGGCGGGGCGGCGCGAGAGGCCGCCGTGCAGCAAACGGACCGGCGGGCCGCCTGGTCGGGCGAATCGCCGGTGCAGCCGCGGCACGTGCTGTGCGTTCTCGGCGCGGAACGCGAACTGCAGCGCCTGCGCGACGCGACGCACGCGGCAATTGCCGAATTCGCGACGGGGTTCGGCGTCGACGACGCGTATTCCGCCGCCGCGCCGGACGAGCGGATGGGCCCTTCGTTCGAGATCTGCCGCGACCGCGTCGAACCGGATGCATGGACGCGGGCGGACGCCGAAGCCGTCGGCGCGCATCAGTCGGTGCTGTATGTGCTCGGCCCGCGCATGACGCGGGACAACGCCGTGCGTGCGTCGATCGGTGCGCTGTTCCTGGTCGATCGGCTGATCGATGCCGGTGCCGTGGCGGTCAAGGGCGAGAGCGCGGGCGTGGCGCACGGGCTGCACCGCTGGCGGGAGCTGATCCGGATGGCCGCGGTCGCGACTGATCGCGACGACACGCTTGCGCAGAATCGGGTGTGCCGGCTGGCGTTCGCGCGGCGCCCGCTGGGATCGGACGGTTACTTTGACAGCGTGGGCTTTCATCTGGTCGGCCTGCCGGACGTGCAGGTGCCGCGCTCGCGCGGAACCGATCGCGACTCCGTGGCCGTCATGGATGCCGTGGCCGACGAGATGGTGCAACAGGGGATCGATGCGACGTTGCACGCACGCGATGCGTGGCTGGTCGACGACGGAGCTCACGACGAGGATGACTTCAAGTTCAATCCGTACGGGATCGTCCGGCTGTCGATGTGAAGAACGACGCGGGTCTCCGGGCCGGCTCCGAGGCCGCCCTGCGGGGCTGATCGGACCGGCCCCGGGCGCCCGGAGCCGGGCGTCGACGCGATCGATCGGTTGCCGCGTCGGTTCGGGTATCGGGCGAGCCGATGCTTAGCATCGCGGGCGGCGGCCTACCGCGGCCGCCGCCCCATCGTTACGCTTGGGCGATCATCCACTCTGTCCGGAAGGTCGCCATGTCCCGGCTCGACTACAAGCTGCTCGGCCCCTGCCTGCTCGCGATCGCGATCGACGCGATGGGCTTCGGGCTCGTCTATCCGATGATGTCCGCGATCTTCAGCGATCCGCACGCGGGCATCCTGCCGGCCGACGCCGGCGCGCATGCGCGCAATTTCTACCTCGGTCTCGGCTACGGGATCTACCCGTTGTGCATGTTCTTCGGCTCGTCGCTGATGGGCGACCTGTCCGATCGCTACGGCCGCCGCAGGATCCTGCTGCTGTGCGTGCTCGGCCTCGCGGCCGGCTACGCGATGATGGCGGCCGGTGCCTGGCATGCGAGCGTCGCGCTGCTGCTGACGGGCCGGGGGCTCACCGGGCTGATGGCGGGCTGCCAGGGCATCGCGCAGGCAGCGATCACCGACCTGAGCACGCCGGAGAACAAGGCGCACAACATGAGCATCATGTCGCTCGCGTTCAGCGCGGGCGTGATCGTCGGCCCCGTGCTCGGCGGCGTGACGTCCGATCGCACGATTTCGCCGCTGTTCGACTACGGCACGCCGTTCGTGCTGGTCGCCGCGCTGTCGCTGGCCTGCGCGTGCTGGACCTGGGCGTCGTACCGCGATTCGGCCGCACCGCGCGGCGACACGCGCATCGATCCGCTGCTGCCGCTGCGGATCATCGGGGAGGCCGTGCGCCAGCGCAACGTCGCGTTCCTGTCGGTGGTGTTCTTCCTGATGCAGGTCGGCTACGGGCTCTACCTGCAGACCATCATGCTGCTGCTGCAGGCGAGATTCGGCTACACGAGCGCGCGGCTCGGGCTGTTCAGCGGCGTGATCGGCCTTTGTTTCGTGTTCGGGCTGCTGTTCGTCGTACGGCGATTGCTGCGCGTGTGGCGCGTGGTCGACATCGCGAAGACGGGCCTGCTCGTCGCGGGCGTCGGCCAGGTCCTGTCCGCGCTGTTCCCGCACGAGCCGGTGCTGTGGTCGCTCGCGATGGTCGTCGGCTGCTTCGACATGGTTGCGTACACGACGATGTATACGGCGTTCTCCGACGCGGTCAGCGAGGGCCGGCAAGGCTGGGCGCTCGGCGTCGCGGGCTCGGTGATGGCCGTCGCGTGGGTCGTGACGGGCGCGCTCACGAACCTGCTGCCGGTGTTCGGCGAGATCGGCCTGCTACTGATCGGTGGTGCGGGCTTCCTGCTCAGCTTCGCGATGATGGTCGCGTATGGCCGCACGCAGCCAGGCGCGCGAACAGCCGCGCTGTCGTAGGCGGTTTGCACGTTGGCCCGATCCTGTCGGACGTTGTCCCGCGCACCGCTGTCGCGCCAGGCCGCGCGGCCCGACACTGGCGCCTCGCGTCCCGGGAGCATCCGGGCCGCGTCCGGCGGCGCCGGCTGGCCCGGCGCGCCGTTCCTTCGACATGCCAACCGAGAGAGCGACCCATGCAACATCCGACCATCCGTACCCTGGCGGGCGCGAGCGCGCCGACATCGATCGCCGCCGCCCGCACCGCGCTGCTGGTGATCGATTTCCAGAATGAATATTTCAGCGGCCGCCTGCCGATTCCGGACGGGCCGCGCGCGCTGGGCAACGCGCAGCGCGTGATCGCGTTCGCCGACCGCGCGGGCATGCCGGTGTTTCACGTGCAGCACGTCGATGCGGCCGACGGCCCGATCTTCGCCGACGGCAGCGACGGCTTCCGCTTTCACGCGCACCTGCAGCCGGCGGCGCATCACACGGTCGTGAAGAAGACGTCGGTGAGCGTGTTCCCGACGACGGACATCGACGCGCGCCTGAAGGCGGCCGGTGTCGACATGCTGATCGTCACGGGGTTGATGACGCATGCATGCGTCGCCGGCGCGGCACGCGATGCGGTGCCGCTCGGCTACGCGGTGATCGTCGTCGACGACGCATGCGCGACGCGCGACCTCGACCTCGCGGACGGCGGCACGGTATCGCACCGCGACCTCCATCGCGCGACGCTGGCCGCGTTGTCGGACACGTTCGGCGACGTGCTGACGACCGAGCAGGTGCTGGCGCTGGCCGTCGCCTGACGGCACCGCCGCCGGATGCGTGCTTCAGTCCGCCCAGCCCGGCGCGGCGTATACGACTTCGCCGCGGAAGCACGTCTCGATCACACGGGTTTGCGCGAACGTCTCGACCGGGTGTGCGAACGGATTGCGGTCGAGGATCGCGAAGCTCGCGTCCTTGCCCGCTTCGAGCGAACCCGTACAGTCGTCGAAGCGCAGCGCATACGCGGTGTTCACCGTATAGGCCTCGAGCATCGTGAGCAGGTCGAGGCGTTCGTGCGGATTCCACGGCGGGCTGTCGGGCTGGTCGATCAGCAAGTGCGTGACGCCGGTCTGGATGATCTGCATCGGGTCCATCGTACTGACCGACCAGTCGGAGCCGGCCGCGAGCATCGCGCCCGCGTTGCGCAGGCTGCGGAATGGATAGTTGCGCGCGGTGCGCTCGGCGCCGAGCAGGTCGCGATAGAGCTGCTGCTGCTCCTCGCGCGCGGCCGTCCACAGCGTCTGGACGCTGGCGATCGCGCCGAGCTGGTTGAAGCGGCTCATGTCGGCCGGATCGACGAGCTGCAGGTGCGCGAGCTGCGCGCGCCGGTCGCGCATGCCGTTGCGGATCTGGACGTATTCGAGCGCGTCGAGCGTCATGCGCACCGCGCGGTCGGCGAGCGTGTGGAAGTGCAGGTCGAAGCCGGCCGTGTCGGCGAGCAGGCAGATCTCGTTCAGCGCGTCCTGGCTCCACAGCGCGAGGCCGCAATCGTCGGTGCCGGCGTACGGCTCGAGCAGCGCGGCCGTCTTCGATTCGGGCACGCCGTCGACGAAGATCTTCACCGTATGCAGGCGCAGGTTGTCGCATTCGTATTCGCGACGCCATCTGGCGAAGCGCTCGATCTGCTCGCGCGGATCGCGGCGCGGGTTCGCATAGAGGCCGGCGCTCATGTACACCTTCAGCGTGCCCGCGCGCTGCGCGTCGGCATACGCCTTGAGTTCGGCCTCCTCGACGCGCGCGTCGAACCAGCCGGTGAGGCCGTAACCGTGCGCCATCGCATGCGCTTTCGCGAGCGACTTCGGGTAGCCGGCCGGGCTCAGTTGCGGAATGATCGGGCACACGCGGTAGAACGCCGCTTCGTGCACGACGCCATTCGGCGCGCCGGACGCGTCGCGCTCGTACACGCCGCCGGCCGGGTCCGGCGTATCGGCGTAAATGCCGGCCGCTTCGAGCCCTTTCGTGTTGAGGCAGCCGCTGTGCACGTCGAAGCCGACCACGAGCAGCGGCCGGTCGGGCACGATCCGGTCGAGCAGCTCGCGGGTCGGATACGCGCCGAATGCGGCCAGGTTGGCGCCGCCGAGATAGACCCACGGTTCGTTCGGCGTCGCATCGGCGCATGCGCGAATGCGCTGCAGGATCGTGTCGGGATCGTTGATGCCGGACAGGTCGAAGTCACCGAGGATCTGGTGGCCTTCGAGCGGGTGCACGTGGCCGTCGATGAGGCCCGGCAGCATCAGCCTGCCGGCCAGGTCGACGATGCGCGTCGCGGGGCCGGCCAGCGGGCGGATGTCGTCGTCGCGGCCGACGGCGACGATCTTGCCGTCTTTGGCGGCGAGCGCCCGAGCGAAGCGGCGTTGCGCATCGCCCGTGTAAAGCAGGCCGTTCAGATAGACGGTATCGGCGTGTTGCATGTGTCTCCTCCGGATGGGGGAAGGTTCGACGGGCGCACGTGTCCGGCGGGCGGGCCGTCTGGCTCGTCCGGTCGCGTGAACCCGGTCGGGTTGGAATGAGATGCGGGGCGGCTAGGTGCCGGTGTTGCGCGGCGGGCGCGGCGATGCGTCGTGGTGAAGGCCGGCTGTCGCCGGAGCTTCATGCCGATCGCGCCGCCAGGTCTGAATCGGCGAATCGATGGGCGACGCGCGCGCGGCCGTGCGGGCCGGCGTCCATCCGGTATTCGGCATGCCGTGTCTCCGTGATATCCGACGCGTTCCGGTCGTCGGGTGAGTCAGATACTAGGAGCGGGGCGGGCGGCTGTCTGTCATCGTTTTGAGGACAAGACGCGACAAAGAACGCGGGGGTGAGTACGCGTGCAGCGATGCGGGGGGGGCATCTATTGGCCGCGGTCCCCCGGCGGTTCCTCTTCGGTCACGCACCACGCGAACAGTCCGGCCCGGTTCGCCACGCCGAGCTTCGCGAGCGCGCGCCCGAGATAGGTGCGCACGCTGCTGGGCTTGAGTGCGAGGGTATCGGCGATCTGCGGGACAGGCTGGCCTTGCAGCACCGCGCGGCACACGAGCCGTTCGCGCTGCGACAGCACCGCGCTGCTGGCCGACAGGCGCTGTTCGAACCGCTGCAGCAACGCGCCGTCGTCCGAACGCGGCGTCAGGCGGGCGAGCCGTGCATGCTGGATCAGGAGCGGCAGCACGAAATCGCCGAGCTGCCGCAGCAGCGCCAGCTCGGCCAGCGTATAGGACGGCTGGCCGCGTCGGCGGAACAACGAGAACGCATAGACATAGTCGCGCTCGCTGCCGAGCAGCGTGCAGTCTTCGCCGAGATCGCCGAGCGCGAAATGGCGGCCGTATTCGGTTGCCGTATCGATGTCCTCGTTGCACGAGAACACGAGCTGCGAATCGGTGGCGCGCTCGATATGCGGGAGCAGTGTGTCGGTGCGCCAGTCGCCCTGGGTATAGAGATCGAGCGCGTGGCGCGTGCCGTCGGGATCGTCGCCGCCCGCGAAGAACAGCACGTCGACACTGTCGACCGACTGCGACGGCGCATCGCGGCGGTAGCGCGTCGCGACGCTGTAATGGGACTGCGGATCGACGGTTTCGCGCAGCCATGCCCAGAGCCGGGCGGGAAACTGCGGACTGCCGAGGCTGGCGACCAGGTCGCCGGCATTGCTGAGGGAAATTTGGGCGGGGCTCATCGTTGACACCGTCTGCGCGAACGGCCGCCCGTGCCGGCCGTGCTTCGCGGATGACGGCGCGCCGGCGGCGCGGCGGCTGGCGGTGCGGTCATGCGGGACGGAGGCCGGCGCGGCGGCGAAGCTCGATTGTAGGGGAGTTCGCCGCCGCGGGGCACGCGCGCTTGCCCGGCGGGCGGCCGATCGTCCGTCGACGGGTGGTGCGCATCGTGGCGCACCTCGTGTCGGCCTGCGCGTCAGAACATCGTGTTCGCGTTCGCGGACTGTTCCGGTACCGGCTGGATCACGTCCCAGTGTTCGACGATCTTGCCGTCGTTGACGCGGAAGATGTCGACGACCGCTTCACCGCGGTCTCCCGGACGCTCGGTCGCATGCACGTGCAGGTAGACGAGGTCGCCGTCGGTTGCGCTGCGCACGATGCGCGCGCGCGATGCCGGGTTCTTCTGGAACGCGCCGACGAAGTACGACACGAACGGCTTCTTGCCGTCCGGCACGTGCGGGTTGTGCTGCTTGTAGTCGTCCGCGACGACGACGGCGGCTTCGACGGCTTCGTGCTTGTTGAAGAAGCGGTCGTAGAACGTCAGCACGAGCTGGCGGTTGGCTTCCTCGGCGACCAGGTCGCGCGTGGCTGGGGCGGCGGCCAGCGCGGCCGTCGACGCGGCCAGCAGGACGAGCGCGGCCACGGCGCGAACGGAGGAGCGGAGCGATGACATGTAGCGGGTTCCTTGTCTGACGAAGCGTGGGTGGGTGCGCGGTGCGCGACGGCGGGTCGAGCCTGCCGCGGCGATTGGCGGGCGACGGTGCATGGTTGCGGATACACGCGCGTTGCCGCCGCGAGGGGTTTTCCGCCCGGCCCGTATCGTGACGACACGGGCCGGTAGAAGCCGCGCGCCTTCGTCATACTTCGTTGAACTGGCGAATCCGCGCGGCTGTCGGGCCGATCGAATGGTACAGTTGCCGCGAACCCGTCACAAGAAGTCAGCGCGGTGTAAACAGGTCACACCGCGCTGACCATGCGTTGCCCTTGAAAGAGAATCCAGTCATGCCGTTCCCGCCCGCCGATGAATCCGTCGAACTCGATCAGCCATGCCCGATTCGCGATGTGCTCGACCGCATCGGTGATCAGTGGAGCCTGCTCGTGCTCGAAACGTTGTCCGGCGGGACGATGCGTTTCAACGAACTCGGCCGTACGATCGGCGATGTGTCGAACCAGATGCTGTCGCGCACGCTCAAGCGGCTCGAGCAGGACGGCTTCGTCAGTCGCACGCTGTACGCCGAAGTGCCGCCGCGTGTCGAATATGCACTGACCGACCTTGGGCGTTCGTTCCTGACGCCGATGCAGGCGATGATCCGGTGGGCCGACGAACATCATCGCGCGATCTGCGTCGCGCGACGCCGTGCGCGGGAAATCGAGGGCGGCGGGCGCTGAGCGGGGCGCTTGCGCCGCCTTGTCGCTGGGCGTTGTGCTGTGTTCGGTGCGATGCGACGAGGCGTGGCGTAGTTGCCGGTGCATCGCCATTGCATGATTTCGTCGTCCGAATGATTTCGTCGGATTGAACGAGGCGGTGCGTTCCATTCGTCCCGTATATGGCAATGCGCTGGCGATGCTCCGTTCAACAAGGGCAGGTACGGGGCGACCGAGACGGCGGCGAAGGGCGTGGCAGGGTTCGGTAGAGGCGGGATGGTGTGCGGTAGACCGGCGAGTAACGTCGAAGGTCGAGGTTGCGTGACCGGAAGCATCCCCCGGTTTGCCCGTCGGCATTGGGGCGGCGGGCAGGATTCGTGGGAGCGCCAGCCGGGCATCGTGATGATGATGTCGCGGCAGAACGGCACGGGTTCGCTCGCGCTGCCCGCCCCGGGCGAGCTACCGGCCGGGCAGCCCGGTGGCTGCCTATCGCCACGTACCGTCGACGTAGATCCATACCCGTCCCTGGCGGCGCCAGTAGCCGGGCACCCACCGACGCCCGGGGCGCCGTGCGACCCAGCGCCCCGGCATCCATATATAGCGGCCACGCTGCCAGCGCCAGTAGCCGTCGGTCCATATATAGCCATGCGGCCGTGGCGGCGGCGGACGGCGGTCGTGCCGGGCGGCCGGCGGTGCGAAGCCCGGGCGGTCCGGATAGGGCGGGCCGCCGGGCACGCGATTCGGGCCGGACGGCCGGTACACGGGCGGCGCGGGCTGGGCCGAGGCGGCGCGGAGCCAGCCGCCGGTGCCGACGAAGGCGGCGGTCAATCCGATGGCGCGTAACAACGAGCGTCGATTCATGGCGTGTCCTGTTCTGTATTCGAGGCTGCCTTACATTAGCCTGCCAGTGGGCCGGCCGGGTTACGCGAGCGGTTAACGCTGTTACCGTGTGTCACGGCAGGTGGGGTGAACCGTCGGCAGGTGGAAGCTGGCCTTTCTATATGGATGGTTGCCGGTGCATGTGACCCGCTGAACGACTGTCGAGCCCTGTTTACTGGCCGACGAATGCGTTTTAGGTGCCCGAGGCCAGAAATTCGAGATCAAATTGGGTAAAATTTGCCGATTCCGGAGGGTCGCGCCGAATTCGTTTGTTGTTTCTATGCAACCGTCAAGACGATGACATGTAAGAATGGTGCGATGAAAGGCTCCAAAAAGCCTCCGTCAAGAAGTCAAAAACAAACGTCAAAACAAATACTTATAACTCGGCCCCACTTTCATTATTTCTAGTTCTGGAAAAGCTTATTTCTTTATTTGCGGATCGCTCCCCTAGGGTACACCCCTAAACTCACGGTTCCCAAACGGGCAACTATCCGGGCGCGGCCAGCAGGATCGATGGCGCTCCCGGGCGGTTGCAGACCGTTTATGAACAAGGTCGCGAGACCTGCCTCTTTTTAGAAGGGAGCTCCACGAATGAACAAGACTCTGATCGTTGCAGCAGCTGCAGCATCGTTTGCTACCGTCGCTCACGCACAAAGCAGCGTCACGCTGTACGGCGTGCTGGACGCAGGCATCACCTACACGAGCAACGTCCAGCCGGCACTCGGCCAAGCTGGCAAGTCGCGTTGGGCGATGGGTTCGGGCATTGACCAGAGCCGTTTCGGCCTGCGTGGCTCGGAAGACCTGGGTGGCGGCCTGAAGGCAATCTTCACGTTGGAAAGCGGCTTCAACATCGGTAACGGCAAGTTCGCGAACAGCAACGGCATGTTCAACCGCCAAGCTTTCGTCGGCCTGTCGAGCCAGTACGGCACGGTCACGCTGGGTAAGCAGTATGACGCAACGCAAGACTACCTGGCGCCGCTGACGGCAACGGGCTCGTGGGGCGGCACGTACTTCGCGCACCCGCTGAACCTGGATCGTCTGAGCACGAACGGTGATGTCGCTCAGAACAACACGATCAAGTTCACGAGCGCTAACTACGCTGGCCTGCAATTCGGCGGCACGTACTCGTTCTCGAACAACACGAACTTCGGTAACAACCGTGCGTACAGCGCAGGCGTTGCATACCAGTTCCAAGGCCTGAAGCTGGCGGGTGCATACTCGCAAGCGAACCTGGGTGACGGTACGAACGCAAACGGCGCAACGTCGTCGGCAATCGGTGGCATCGCTAGCCAAGGCCGCGTCCGCACGTACGGTGCTGCTGCTGGCTACGCATTCGGCCCGGCACAAGTCGGCGCTGCATGGACGCAAGCTCGCCTCGACAACAACGCAGTCGGCGTCGGCACGCTGCGCACCGACAACTACGAAGTCAACGCAAAGTACAACCTGACGCCGGCTCTCGGCCTGGGTGCTGCTTACACGTACACGAACGCGAAGATCAACAACGGCAGCACGCACTGGAACCAGTTCGGCCTGCAAGCTGACTACGCTCTGTCGAAGCGCACGGACGTCTACGCACAAGCTGTGTACCAGCGTGCAGCGAAGAACGGCATCGGCGCATCGATCTACAACGGCAGCAACTTCAGCGACAACCTGCCGAGCTCGTCGATCAACCAAACCGCAGCAACGGTTGGTCTGCGTCACCGCTTCTAAGCGTGACGGCGGGGTAACCCGCTACGCAGCATCGAAAAAGGCGCCTTCGGGCGCCTTTTTTTCGTGTGCGGAATGCGATGTCGGCGATTCATGTCGTCCGGATGCAAAAAAGCGAGGCCTGTGCCTCGCTTTTTCGCTGTGCGCCGCTACGGCGCGGCGCCGACGGCAGGGGCTCAGCGCGTGTATTCGCCGTTGGCTTCGGGCTGGAACACGATCGCGGCCACCTTCATCTGCTTTTCGGTGCCGCTCGGCTGCATCACCTTGACCATCTGGCCGCGCTGGGTGCCCAGCAATGCCATGCCGACGGGCGAGAAGACGTTCAGGCGGCCGAGCTCGAGATTGGCGGCGTCCGGATAAACAATCGTCCAGGTGGCCTGTTCCTGGGTCGCTTCGTCGAGCAGCGTGATCTGCGAGTTCATCGTGACGACGTTCGCCTTGATGGCGTCGGGCTGGACGATGTCGGCGCGCTCAAGAAGCGTATCGAGCATCGTCTGAAAGCGCGGGTTGTGTTCGGCGTGCTTCTCGAGGCGAGCAACGTCGAGTTCGGTCAACTGGTAAAGGCGTTGTTTCATGGCAGTTCTCCAAATGATCGGCAAGGGCAGGCGTGGCGTGCCTATGGGGATCGCCCGGAGCCTGTCTGACCTGGCTCCGGGAGGAGACCGAGCCGTCAGATCAGGCGCCGGGCAGGGGCGAGCGGCGCCTGGGCCGTGCGTCGAGCGAGGGGATGCGCCGGATGACCGGCGCGCGCGCGCACGCCGGCCGGGCCGGACGGCGAAACCGAAAGGGGCGTGAGCGCGTACATGGTGGATGGAAGATCGACAGACGAATATAACCTTACGATTCTACAACACAACCTTCGGGATATGTGATTCGGTTGTCGGCATTTTGTCAGGGATTGTTGTGCGAGTGAAGCAAGTCGCCGCGATATCGTCCGGGATGTGCGAGTGATTTTTGTCAAAATCGCAACGCTGTATATTCAAACTAAGGGTTTCCCCTTGGATTGGCGAGCACTACACTGGATTCAATCGCTTCAGACAGTCCTGCCGAGGCGACGCCAAACGAGAACATATACCGGAGGTAAATCATGAAGTCGGTCATCTACGCAGCTATCGCCGCATCCGTCCTTGCCGCCCCGATCGCGTCGTTTGCACAGTCCGAGCAGGGGCTGACGCGCGACCAGGTCAAGGCCGAGCTCGTGCAACTCGAACAGAACGGCTACAAGCCGCTCGCGAGCGATTCGCAATATCCGGACAACATCCAGGCCGCTGAACAACGCATTCAACCGAACCAGCCGACGCTCGCGCAAGCCGATACGAGCGGCTACGGTGCCGTGGCGACGGGTGCAGGCCAAGCCGGCCGCCGCATGACGCGTGAAGCACCGAATCCCGTGAACTCGGTCTATTTCGGCAACTGAACGTCCCCGGGTCTGCCCGAGCGCACCGCTTAATCGACGAGACGCGCATCCGTTGTGCGCGTCATTCGCCCGCAGGAGCAGAACCTCCGTCGCCGCATTCCGGCGGCTTTCCGCCCAGACGCTCGCGCGTTTGGGCCTTTTTTGCTGGGCGGGTCAGGTGGACGTGACCGCGGGCGTGCCGTGGATATAGTGTTCGAGCTGGCTGATCGTGAACTGCTGATCGGCAATCACGCTCTTGACGAGGTCGCCGATCGAGATGAGGCCGACCAGCTTGCCGCCGTCGAGGACGGGCAGGTGGCGCATCCGGTGCTCGGTCATCAGCGCCATGCACTCGTCGGTGGATTGCGACGGTTCGACGTAGCGCACCTTCGCCGTCATGATTTCCTCGACGCGGGTGGCTTTCGACGAGCGGTCCTGCAGGACCACCTTGCGCGCGTAGTCACGCTCGGTGACGATGCCCGCGATGTCGTCGCCGTCCACGACCAGTAGTGCGCCGATGCCTTTTTCGGCCATCAGCTTGATGGCGTCGTAGACGAGGTCGCTCTTCGTGACGGTGTAGATGGTGCGGCCCGAATCCGGCTTGGCCTTGAGAAGTTGCGCGACAGTCGTACTCATTCGCTTTCTCCGTGTGCAGGTCGATGCTGGGCAGGCAGGGTGTGATGCTTGTCACCCGATGAGCCCAGTATAGCCGCGCAGGTGGCGGCAGTCGCGTGACGATTCCAGATTAGCGGTAAACTCCGGTCACGCACTATCCACACAACTCCTACATTCCTGAACGTTTCGATTGAATTCATGATGTCTTCGCGTCCCCAATCGCCCACGCCGGGCAACGACCAGGCCGACGAATGCGTGACACTCGTCGCCACCGCGTCGCTGCCTACGCGCTACGGTACGTTCAAGTCATACGCGTTTCGCGTATCGGGCAGCGATGCCGAACATCTCGCGCTCGTGATGGGCGACGTGGCCGGCGAGCAGTCCGTGCTGACGCGCCTTCATTCCGAGTGCCTGACCGGCGATGTATTCGGCTCGTACCGCTGCGACTGCGGCGAGCAGCTCGATCTCGCGTTGCGTTACATCGCGGCGGAAGACCGCGGCGTGCTGCTGTATCTGCGCGGCCATGAAGGGCGCGGGATCGGCCTGAGCAACAAGATCCGCGCGTATGCGCTGCAGGAGCAGGGGCGCGACACCGTCGAGGCAAACCTCGACCTCGGCCTGCCCGACGACGCCCGCGAATATGACTCGGCTGCCGCGATTCTCCGGATCCTCGGTGTGACGTCGGTGCGGCTGATGAGCAACAACCCGGCGAAGTTCGATACGCTCGCGAAGCACGGTATTCCGGTTTGCGAACGCGTGGCGCTTGCGGTGCCCGTGCGCGAGGAAAACGAGCGTTATATCCGCACGAAGCAGACGAAGTTTGGGCACTACTTCGAAGAAAACGAGTAATCGCAGCGAGCGCGCCGGCGCCCGTTTCTCGCCATCTGTTCCCTGGATCGTCGCCGGCAATGGCGACGATTTCCATTTACCCTCCGTCTCTCTTCCGTCCGTTCCGCTTTCGAGTGTGTGACGGCGCTCGCGTTACGCCGCCAGAACGATCCATCGCCCCTATGCCCACACCGTCGAAAATCGAAACCGAGCGTTTGACGCTGCGTCGCTGGCGGCCGACGGATGCGGGTGCGCTATCGGCGATGCATGAGGATCCAGACGTGACCGCATGGCTCGCGCGCGGCCCGATGTCCGTTGACGAGGCGAGCGACGTCATCGCGCGCTTCGACGCGCATTTCGATGCACACGGTTTCGGCCCGTGGGCCATCGAGCGCCGCGCCGACGCGATGCTGATCGGGGTGTGCGGCCTGTCGCACGAAGCGCGTGCAACGCATCCGATGGCACCGTGCGTCGAGATCGTGTGGCGGCAGGCGCGTCACGCCTGGGGGCATGGCTACGTTGTCGAAGCGGCCGCCGCCGCATTGGCCGACGGGTTCGACCGGATCGGGCTCGGCGAGATCTTCGCGTGGACGGCCGACACCAACCTGCGATCACGGCACGTGATGCAGCGGCTCGGCATGCAGCGTCAGCCCGCGCACGATTTCGACCATCCTGCGTTGCCGGAAGGGCACGCGCTGCGTCGGCACGTCGTGTATGCCGCCCGCACCGCCGGCGTGGCCGGCGCGTAACGATTCACGCGTGTTCGCCTGTCAGCGCCACGTGCCGTTCTGCAGCACGATCCGGTAGCCGTCGGCATCCTCGAAAGTCTGGCCGGATATTTCCCAGTACGGATTGAACGACGTCACCGGCATGAAGCCATGCTCCGTGGCGCGCGCGCATGCAGCTTCCCATTCCGGCCGATCGGGCAGGTAGAACACGATCAGGTCTTCGGGCGTCGGTGACGGCGCGATCGGGTGGTCGGGGCAGTGCGTGAATTCGAAGTGATAGTCGAGGCCATCGCGCCCGAGCATCACGCCGGAAAACCCGTCGTGATCTTCAAAGCGCGCAAGAACGGAGAGTTCGAGGGCGTCGCGATACATGCGCTCGGTGCGGGCGAGGTTGCTGACCGGGCGGGCAATGCGCAGATGGGCGTGCAAGATGGCCTCGGGGGCGAGTGGCGGGCCGGTCAATGATAAGCCGGCCGATCCGGATTGCGTGTGACGAACGAGGCGCGTTTCGGCGTGGTCCATCGTATCGAACGATATGGGCTCCTTCCGGCCAAACGAATCGAACCGTCGACCCTCGTCTCGTGAAAGAAAAAACATGCCGCTCCCGATCAAATGCGCGCACCCCTTTGCATCCGGTGCTTGTCAGGACAATCTTCGACGTGCTGTTTTCGCCTCAGTCTGTCGAGCGATGAGCGTATGCGCATATCCCGGACGAGAGGGCGCAAATGAGTAAGCCCGATCTCCGTCGGCCGGTTACCGGCCCTTATCGTCAGTCGCGATGGGCGGGGGCGTTGGAGACAGCCTTTGGATGGGTGGCCAAGGGAACGATGGTGCTGGTCGGACTCGGCATGGTCGCGCTGGCGGCCCTGACGGGCGACGTGAGTGCGCTGGCGGATCTGCCAACGACCAAAAAGGGCTGGTTGTACCTGCTGCTGGTCGTGATCGGGGTGGTGGTGCTGATATTTGCGCTGCACCACTTCTGGCCGTGGCCGTCTGGTGTGCGCCGGGGAGGTTGAGCGAGCGGAAGATGGTCTGTCCCCGTAATTCGCGCGGGCAAGAAAAAGCCCGCTACATTGAGCGGGCTGAATCCATGTTTGGAGACATGGAGGAGACAGACGTAAATTTAAGGGAAAACCCGAGGCATGGCAAGCCCTAGTTGTATCGATACAACTTCGTGTTGCATCGCACTCACATGCCGCCTGCCCGCGCGTGCGCCGCAAACGCGCTGAAACGCTCCTGCGCAACCGGTAGCGCGTACTTGTCGCGCATCTCCGTCTCGATCCATGCACAGGCCTCGCGCGCGCAGTCGGTCAGCGCGTGCCGCGTCGCATGGCCATCGATGTCGTAGACGAAGCGCACGCCGACCTCGTCGTCGGCCACCTGCCGCTCGAGCTGGTTGAGCTGCAGTTGCGGCCCATGCTGTTGCGACAGCGCACGCAGTTCGTCGAAGTGATATTCGAGCCAGTCGGCAAAGAACAGCGCGTCGCTGTGGCACGGCAGCCGGAAGGCCGCGCTGCGCGACGGGCGCGGCCCGGCTTCGCCGGCCGACGCGTGCGGGTCGCCGTCGGTGGCGATGGACGCGTCGACGGGCGCAAGCGGCTGCTGAATCTGGCGGTACGGCTCGCGATCACGCAACGCATGCCACAGCAATTCGTCGCCGGCGGCGCCGGACGGCTGCATCGTCAGGTCATGCCGCCCTTCGCCGGCCGGCGCGATGTCGCGGATCACGAGGCGCAGCGAGCAGAGCGGCTCGTCCGCGACCAGCAGCGTCGCCGCGCGCGGCAGCCCGCAGACGAGCGGCGCGGCGCCGGCCGCACGGAACACGAGCCCGCGACGGTCGAGCCGCACGAGCGGCAGCGGCCGGGGAAACGACGGGTAGGCAACCGCGATGCGGGCGCCGTTGGCGCTCGTCAACCCGGGCATCATCGCGCGAAAGACCTGAGACTGGTCCACGTTGATTCTCCTTCGTTACGATACCGCCCGGACAGAAACGTGCGTTCCGGTTCAGGCGGCGATGGCTTGCCGGGCGGCCTGCCCCGGCTCGATTCCTAGTGCGGCAAACGTTTGCGGATCGATGTCGATCCAACATGCGACCACCAGACGTCCGTCTACCTGTTTCGGCCGCCCTGCGCGGTGCGCGTGTATGCCGATCCGGCGGAACAGCCGCTCCATGCTCGCGAACGTCACGCCGATCAACTGCCGCGCGCCAAGCTGCGCCGCGCATTCGACGACGGCCGCGAGCATCGGGCGCACGGCCCATTCGGCATTGCCCGGCCCGCCTTCGTCGTCGGTTGCCGCAAACCGGGACAACTCCCAGACGGCAGCCGAATGCGGCAACGGCATGTCTTCGGCGATCAGGTCGGCGAACAGCGACTTCAGCAGATACGGACGCGTCGTCGGCAGCAGGCGCGCACATCCGCACATGTCGCCGCCGGCGTTCCGCGCGAACACGTACACGGTATCGTCGCGATCGAACTGGTCGCGCTCGAAGCTTTCGTTCGCCGACGGGAGTGCCCAGCCGAGCTGCTCGACGAACACACGGCGCCGATAGCGCCCGAGATCCGCCGCAAGTTCGTGTGGCAACCGCCCTTCCTCGTGAACGAAGGTCCGCATGGTGTCCTCGGATCTGTGCTTTTGTATGCGTGCATTACATCGCGCAGCACGAGGGGGCGGTAACTGGTAACTCTTACAGGATGACGTCGGAAAGACGTCATTTAGGACGTGGTAACGGTTTCTTGATCAACGGGATTGAAAACCGTGGCGCTTTTGCTTATAAAGAGCGCCAGCCTGGCGGAAATAGTCAGAGGAATAGAGGCGCAGCCAGTTGTCACTGGAGCGTCGGACCGGCATGATAGGCGTCGTTGTGCCCGAGCAGGGCCGACGCGACCGCGGCGGACCAGTCGATGCACGCGAGCCGAGCGGCGAGCGCGGCGGCCGTGCGGAACATGCCGATGTCGGCGTCCGTGGCGTCGGTGACCATCACGTTGCTGCGGACGTCGCCGCCCGCGATCACGAACGCGCCCGTCGCGCGTTCTAGGTACCAGTCCCAGCCGACCGTCACGTAAGCGACGCCGGCACTGGCCGGGCGATGCCATTCGGTGTAGCCGGCGAGGCGTGCGTCGATGGCGCTGTCGCGCAATTCCTCGAGCAGCGATGCGTCGAGGCCGCTTGCGACATGGTCGAGCGCAAGCACGGCCAGTGCGCTTTCTGACAGGCGTACGTAGCCGTCCGGGGACGGGCCGGGGACCGAGTGCAGCAAAGGTGAAGTCATGCGCGGAATGTATCAGCCTCGAACGGGTCTGGAACCTGACAAGTATGACAGCGTGACGTTGTCGGAGAATGAATGGAACTGCGCTGGCAGGATGCCTATCAACAATTCAGCGCCGCGGAAGACGAGCAGCAGCTCTTCCAGCGGATCGCCGCCTATTCCAAGCGGCTGGGATTCGAATACTGCTGTTACGGCATTCGCGTCCCGCTGCCCGTATCGAAGCCCGCGGTCGCGATCTTCGATACCTATCCGGACGGCTGGATGGCGCACTACCAGGCGCAGAACTACATCGAGATCGACTCGACGGTTCGCGACGGCGCGCTCAGCACCAACATGATCGTCTGGCCGGACGTCGACCAGATCGAACCGTGCCCGCTGTGGCAGGACGCACGTGATTGCGGGTTGTCGGTGGGCGTCGCGCAGTCGAGCTGGGCGCCGCGCGGCGCGTTCGGCCTGCTGAGCATCGCCCGCCATGCCGACCGGCTGACGCCGGCCGAGATCAACATGCTGACGTTGCAGACCAATTGGCTCGCGAACCTGTCGCATTCGCTGATGAGCCGCTTCATGGTGCCGAAGCTGGCGCCGGCGGCGGGCGTCACGCTGACCGCGCGCGAGCGCGAGGTGCTGTGCTGGACGGCCGAGGGCAAGACCGCGTGCGAAATCGGCCAGATCCTCAGCATCTCGGAGCGGACGGTCAACTTCCACGTCAACAACATCCTCGAGAAGCTGGGCGCGACGAACAAGGTCCAGGCGGTCGTCAAGGCCATCTCGGCCGGGCTGATCGAGACGCCCTGACAGGGCGTGAAGGCGGCAGCGCGACCTGCGGCTGCCGCCCGCCCGCTCACTCCATCATCGGCTCCGCTTCCTTCGCGGTCCAGCTCACGCTGGAAATGCTCTTCTCCATGCTCATCCGGCTCGCGATCTGCTCGAGCTTCTGCTGATCCTTCGGATGCAGCTTCAGTGTCGCGGTCACCTTCAGCCGGTCCGGCTGGTCGGGCACGTCCTCGCTCGTGAGGCTCTGGAACGACAGCGGCTTCGCATACATCGAGTTCGACAGCAGCGTGCGAATGTGCACTTCGTCGGAGGCCAGGCAGATCACGGTGATCTGGTATTCGCGCACGAGATCGGCGTTCGATACCGGCGTCGCGTTGATCGCCTGGCTGACGCTGCGCAACAGCGTATTGGTGAGCAGCACGACGCCGGTGCCGGCGAGCGCCGGCACGTAATGACCGGAACCGGACAGCACGCCGACGGCGGCCGAGCACCACAGGGTCGCGGCGGTGTTGATGCCCTGGATCGAGCCCTTGTCGCGCATGATCACGCCGCCGCCGAGGAAGCCGACGCCCGACACGACGTAGGCGGCGATCTGCGTGACGCCCGCGACACCGTTGCCGGTCAGCACGCCGAGCGTGACGAACAGGCACGCGCCGCTCGCGACGAGCGTGATGGTGCGCAGGCCGGCCGTGCGCTGGCGCATCTGGCGTTCGATGCCGATGGCGACGCCGCAGGCGAACGCGGTGAAAAGACGGAGTGCGAAATCGAAAGTCATGGTTGTCCTGCCGTGCAAGGAGCGCGTGCCGTTTCGCGTCGCGGCGGCGCAAGGCCGAAGGCGACACGAAGATAGCCGTCATCGCGCGGTACTGTACCGCGCGAATGCGTCATTCAGTGTGAAACGGGTGGCGTGCGGCTCGCGGAACGCGAGCCGGGCAGGAGAACTGCGTCGGACAGGCGTTCAGGCGGCAAGCGGCGCACGCAACGGAGTGCTGCAACTGTCCACGATGGTTCCTGAAGGAAGAATGGGCGGCATTCTAGTAGGCGGCGAGCGCATGCGTCAACCGCCTCGCGGCGGCCGCGCTACTGCGCCGAGCCGATCGTTCCCGTCGCAAGCGCGAGCGCGGCCGCGGCCGAGAGTGCACCGGCATAGCTGTCGACCTCCGCGTTGCGGGCGGCGAGCAACTGGCTTTGCGCGATCGTCGCGTCGGTGACCGAACCGACGCCGTTCCGGTACGCGGTCAGCGCCGCGTCGTAACTCGTCTGCGCGGCGTCGACGAGCGCCTGTGCGGCGTCGTGCGACGCGAGGCTCGTCTGTACCGCGTTCTGCGCGGCGACCACCTGGCGGACCGCTTCCTCCTTGGTCCGCGTGAGGCGCGCGGAGGCGCTTTCCGCGTCGTTGCGCGCTTGCATCAGCACCGCCGAGCGCAGGCCGCCGTCGTACAGCGGAATCGTCACGCCGAGGAACACGCCGCCGCCGTAGCGGCTGCCGTTCAGGTTGACGGTCGGCGCCTGGTCGCCGATCGCGGGCAGCGCGGAGATGGACGTGCCGCCGCTCGCGTACGACGTCGACGCGGACAGGAAAATCTTCGGCATGAACGCGGCTTCCGCAGCCTTGATCTTCGCGCGATTGGCCTTTTCGAGCGCGAACGCGCCCTGCAGGTCGGGCCGGCGCGCGATCGCATCCGATACGATCGCGTCGACCGACGAGCCGAGCGAGGGTGGCAGTGGCCGCTTCGGCAGCGCGGCGACGGTCGGCTTCGACAGCGGCGAGATGCCGAGCGCGGAGACGAGGGCGAGATAGCCGTCGCTCTCCGTACCGTTCGCCTGCACGAGCGCGAGGTTGGCCTGCGCGCGGTTCTGCGTCGCCTGCGCGAGTTCGACGACCGTGCCGACGCCGTGCTTGAGCCGCGCGCGGGAGGCCGCGAGGATCGCGTCCGCGTTCGCGAGGCCCTGCTGGGCGCTGAGCGCGCGCGAGCGTGCGGCTTCGTAGCGGTAGTACGCGACGGTCACGTCGTGGATCACCTGCTGGTGGACGGCCGTAAACGCGACATTCGACGCGATCGACGCCTGTTCGGCCGCTTCGACGCGCGCCGCGCGGCCGCCGAAATCGAACAGCAGCCATTGCAGCGACAGCGCCGAGATGGTGCCGTGCACGGTGGAGTTGCTCGACGAGTCGCCGAGGAACGACGACGTCGACCCGTGGTTTGCCTGGTACCCGCCCATGGCCGTCGCGGACAGCTTCGGCAGGTAGGCCGTCTTGGCCAGGCCGACCGCGAGCGCGGCGTTACGCGCGTCGTTCCATGCGATACGGGTCAGCGGGTTCGCCGATTCGGCGAGATCGATCAGTTCGGGCAGCGTGTACGCGTGCGCGGCATCGAGCGCGGCCGGCGGCGAGACGGACGCGAGCGCCGGCGACGCGGGCAGCGTGTAGTCGTGCGAACCTTGCGCGGACGCGCGCGGCGGGCCCGGCACGATGTCGCCTGCGGCGGACGTTTGCGGCTGCCACGGGCGGTCGGACGCCTCCGGCGCCAGATCGATCGACGACGTCGCGCAGCCGGCCAGCGCGACGACGGTCGCGAGGGCGGCGGCGGCGATCGAGGCGGCCGGCGGTTCAGGTAGGCGCATGGGGGGCAGGCTCCTTCGGTGTGGCTTGACGGGCGGTATCGGCGATGTGCGCGAGCCGCGTGTCGATCAGGTTCAGCAGCGCGTCGCGCGCGGGGTCGGCGGGGGCTGCGCGCGGCGGGGTGGCCGGCGGCGCGGAGGGTTCTCGATGAGGCGCGGTGGCGTCGTCGCGCGGTTCGGTCACGCGGGCGAGCTGCGCGCCGATCGCTGCGTCGCCGGGCTTGCGTTCGGCGAGCAGGAACAGCGGCCCTTCGAGCGCGCCCAGTTCCGCGAGCGCACGGCGTCGGGTGGCGAGCCACGACGCGGCCGGCCGTACCCACGACGGTTCGTAGTGGACCAGCCCGAGCTCCTGCGTGATCGCGCCGTGGCGGGCGAACGCCTCAGCCGCGAGCGCGCGTCGTTCGGCCGGCTGCGCGACCTGCACGAGGCGCCGCCACTGGTCGATCAGCGCGGCGAGCCCGGCGTCGATCTGCTTGCCGATGCTGACGGGCCAGATGCGCGTGAACACGAGATACACGACGACGTTGCCGAGCAGGATACCGATCGTGCGATCGCGCGCGATCGTCAGGTCGAAGCCGGGGCCGGCGCCTTGAATCACGCACAGGAAAAACGCGAACGCGATCTGGAAGCCGGCATACGCGATGCGCGGCGAGCCGAACGCGACCCACGCGGCGAGCCACCCGCCGGCGAACACCAGCGCCATCAGGTGCCCGACCGACGATAGCGACGGCACGACGAACACCAGTGCCGCCGTGCCGAGCAGCGCGCCGACGATGCAGCCGAAGATCCGCAGCGTGAGCTTCTCGACCGTCTCGGCCGTCGAGCCGAGCGACACGATGTAGCAGGTGACGACGCAGGTGTGGATGCCCGACCAGTCGAGCTGTGAGTACAGCAGGTAGCAGAAGATCGCCGCGGCCGTCGTCTTCAGCGCGTAGCGGATATGGTCGGGATTGGTGCGCGCGTCGGGCAGGAAGAAGCCGCCGCGCGGGGTGGGGGGCGAGACGGATTCGGGGGCGCTGGAGGCTGTTGCCGAAGCCGACGAAGCCGACGAAGCCGACGAAGCCGACGAAGCGACGTCGGTCGTCGCAGCCGGTTCCGCGAAATGCGTGATCGCAGCCTGGAGATCCGTCGCAGCAACCCGCGCGAGCGGCGGCAGCGTGTCGGTCGGCGGGAGCGCGAGCGTCACGTCGACCGGGTAGCCGCCCTGGTCGAGGATGTCGGCCATCTCGTCGAGCGTCGCGGCAATCGGGATGGCAAATGCGTCGGGCAGCCGTGCATCCGGTTCGCGATCGGCCAGCGCGACGCCGACGAGCAGTGCGGTGCTGGAAGCCACGGCCTGCCGCAACGCCGCGAAGTCGGCGGCGGACGACGAGCCCTCGAGTTTCGACAGCTTGAGCCACGTGAGCAGCTGCTTGTCGCCTTCGTGCAGGCTGGCATTGAATGCGTCGCGCGCGGCATCGTCACCGCGCAGCCGCTGCGCGGCGAGCCGCAAGCGCTTCGCGAGTTGCGCGTGCGCGAGCTTGCGCGGCGACGGCGCGATCAGCAGGTTGACGACGATCGCGACCCCGACCGGAATCGCGATCGTCAGCCAGATGTACAGCAGCGCGCGCGTGGCAGCTTCGCCGAACGGCGCGAGGCCGAGCTGGTCGAGCCCGAAGCCGACGATCATCGCGAGGATTGCGCCAACCGGGCGCAGCTTGCTGGCCGACGTCAGATAGAGGAGGCCGACCGACAGCACGGCCATGCACGCGACCCGCAGGATCGAATAGTCGATGCTGAAGATCGCGATGCCGAGCACGAGCCCGATCACGATCGTGACGATCACCAGCAGCGCGGCCGCCAGCACGACGCTCGTCACGCGGTCGGCCCGGATCATGAAGAACACGACGTACGCGGACAGCGCGGCTTCGGGCGTGCCGTAGGCGGCCGTCACGAGCGCGGTCAGCGCGCAGATCAGCGCAACCCGCACGGCAATCGACGTGCGCCCCGGAAACGGCGCGAGCAGTCGCAGGACTTCGCGCGGGCCCGGCGAGCGAACCTCAGCGGCAGGCAGTGCCATGCCGGACCTCGACGATCGCGCTGGCGCCGACACGCACGAGCTTGCCGTCGGGTTCGTCGAGCTTCACGCGCACCGGGAAGCGCTGCGCGACGTGCACCCAGTTCACCGAGTTCTGCACGATCGGCAGCGTGCGCGGCAGGTTGATGCGGGCGCTGTCGGCAATGCCTGCGCCGACGCCGACGACCTTGCCCGTCAGCGGGCGGCTGCGGTCGATCATCGAATAGACGGTCGCGCAGTCGCCGACCTCGATGCGGCTCAGCGACGTCTCGCGGAAGTTGCCGACGGCGAACCATTCGCTCGCGTCGATCAGCGTGAAGATCGACTGGTTCGGCGCAAGGGTTTCGCCGGCGAGCACGCTCAGGCCCGTGACGAGCCCATCGTGCGGCGCACGCACGACGGTGTCTTCGAGCGCATGCTGCGCGCGGGCCAGCGCGGCCTCGCGCGCATGCAGCGTCGCGATCGCGTCGGCGTCGTCGCCGATCGTCTGCGCGGACGCGCGCTGCTGTTCCTGTGCCTGCGCGAGCGACACGGCCGCGTCGCGCTGGCGGACCTTCGCCTGGTCGAACTGCTGCGCGCTGACGTAGCCCTGCGCGGCGAGCGGCGCGAGGCGGTTCACGTCGCGGGTCGCGAGGTCGGCGTTTTGCGTCGCGCGCTTGACCTGCTCGGCGGCCACGGCGGCATTCGAGCGCTCGCCGATCAGCGAACGGCGGCGCGTGTCGAGCGATGCGCGCGCGAGTTCGAGATCGGCCTGCGCCTGCGCCACCGTCAGCCGGTACGGCACCGGATCGATGACGTACAGCAGGTCGCCTTTCGCGACGCGCTGGTTTTCATGTACCGCGAGTTGCACGATGCGGCCGCCGACCGGCGACGCGACGTGTACGACGTCCGCGTCGATCGACGCATCGTCGGTGGACGGGTAGGCCGTCGTGCGGTGGTACGCGTACACGAGTGCCGCGATGCCGAGCGCGACGATCGCCAGGGCGATCACGCGGCCTTTGACGGAGGGGCGGGCGATACCTGCGGCCTTCATGCGAACGGCCCCGTGCCGGTGAGCCACACGATCACCGCGACCACGAGCCCGATCGCGGTGCAGACGGCCAGCTGGTAGGGCACCGTGGCTGCCCAGCCGGTCGCGACGAAGACGCGGTGCGCGACGATCGCGCCGATGACGCCGACGATCGCGCTGACGAGCCAAAGCGGGAAATACGCGCCGAACAGGACGTACGACGGTGCGCCGCGCGATGCACAGCCCGCGAGCGGCAGGGCTGGCGCCAGGACGGCGGCGACGCGCAAGGGCGCGCGCGGCGTTGTTTTTCTCATGGTGTGACGAGCTCGACGTTGGGGGTGGATGCCGGGCGCGGCGCAATGCGAATCGCCGCCGCGACGACGATTCCGGGATACGGAGCCGATAATAAATCAGCGCGATGCGGACCGCCAGCCACCCGCCCCGTACATCGCGGGGTGGAGGGCGCCGGTCGGGGGGGCGCGTCGACATGTCCGGCATCGCGTTTCGGCCACCGAAACCGGACTGTCGCGATTCTGCCAGCGCGCACTCGTGTAGGGTTGCTAACGGACTGTAAAGAATCGTCAGACGAACGAAGGGCGGCCGATTTGTCGTGTCGACAGCGCCGAATCGGGACGGAAAAGGCCGATTGCCGTTCGAAGGCAGGGGAATAGGGGCGATTCGACGGATGGAGGGCAATGTTGACGAGTGGGTCGACCGGATTGCGTGTGAGGCGCGGCAGCGCGTGGTGATCGGGCCACAGATCTGCGGCGGGCGTTTGGCCTGAGCTGTCTGCTTTTTTGCTCGCCTGCGAGAGCGGCGACACGCAGTGCCTTCGGGCAAGACGCGGACGTTCGCATCGATCATCCGGCCGCCGTTCTCGACGTGGCTGATCGGGATGTGCAAGCGCAGCGTGCGGTGCATGTCGGTAACGACGGGCTTCGGGAAAGCGTCGACGTCGCTCGCGTCGGGCGGCCCGATGAAGGCGCGGTCGAGCGGTGCGCCGAGCGGCGTCGAAGCCTGGCCGGCGACCGGTCGTCACGGCCGCGATCTGTGTACCATCGTACGTATGGCGCGACGCGCGGCACGGAGCCTCACGGCCGCGTGCAACACGCAACGCGGAAGCGGTATCGGTATCGCAACGAAGGTGAACGTTCCATGCGAAGTTTCTTTGTCCGGTTCATTGCAATCGGCGTGCTGTTCCATCTGTACGTCGGGATTCGAATCATTCCCGATGCATTCACGTCGCCGGTCGCGCGCACGATCGCGGCGCTCGTGCTGGCGAGCTTCGTCGTGCTGATCCCGGTCGGCATGTTCTCGCGCCGCTTCGACGAAGGCCGGGCCGCGACGCTGGCCGGCTGGGCCGGCTCGCTCGTGATGGGCTTCTTCTCGTCGCTGCTCCTGCTGACGCTCCTCCGCGAATTCGTGCTGCTCGGCGTGTCCGGATGGCGGCATCTCGGGCACGACGGTGCGTGGCCCGGCGCGGCGACCGACACGGCGATCGGCGTGCTGGCCGGTGCGGTGTTCGTCACCGTGATCGGGTTCGTCGGTGCGCGCCGCACGGCGGCGGTCAAGCGCGTGTCGATCCCGGTCGCGGGGTTGCCGGCCGGGCTCGACGGGCTGACGATCGTGCAGCTGTCCGACATCCACGTCGGGCCGACGATCAAGCGGCCCTACGTCGAACGGATCGTGCGCGCGGTCAACGCGCTCGATGCCGACCTCGTCGTCGTGACGGGCGATGTGGTCGACGGCTCGGTCAAGCGCCTGCGCGACCACACGGCGCCGCTCGGCCGCATGCGGTCGCGGCACGGCAGCTTCCTGGTGACGGGCAACCACGAGTATTACGCGGGCGCGCATGCGTGGATCGACGAGTTCCGGCGCATCGGGCTCACGGTGCTGCTCAACGAGCACGTGCTCATCGAACATGACGGTGCGCACGCGGTGCTCGCGGGCGTCACCGATTTCACGGCGGGCGGGTTCGATCCCGCTCATCGCAGCGATCCCGTGCAGGCGCTGGCGGGTGCGCCGCATGACGTCGGTACGAAGATCCTGCTCGCCCACCAGCCGCGCAGCGCGGAAGCGGCGAACCGCGCCGGCTTTACCTTGCAGTTGTCGGGGCATACGCACGGCGGTCAGTTTCTGCCCTGGCCGCCGTTCGTGCGGCTGCAGCAGCCGGTGATCGGCGGGCTGAGCCGCATCGGCAATCTGTGGCTCTACACGAGCCGCGGCACCGGATACTGGGGGCCGCCGAACCGTTTCGGCGTGCCGTCCGAGATCACGCTGATCCGGCTGACGCGGGGCGGGTAGCGCACGTTTCCCTGTTTGGAAAAGGCCTGCGCCGGGCCGTCATTGGCGGCACCGGCCCTGGCACGCGGCCATCACTCGATGCGGGCGATATCGTCGCAATCGAAGCGCGGGCAATGCGGGAACAGGCCGGCTGAGTCGCCATAGCCGAGATTCACGAGGAAGTTGCGTTTGATCGCGGTGCCGCGAAGAACGCGGCATCGACCTTCGCGCCGTCGAAGCCGGGCATCAGGCCCGCGTCGAGGCCGGGTGCGCGCGACTACTCTTATCCGCGAATGACAGCGCATGGCAGTGCGCGACGCCGTTGGCTAGTATGCAGGCATGCCCCGTTCGCTCCATTCTTCTCCCGTTTCTCCCGACATGTCGACACCCGATTTTTTCGCTGACACGCCCGCACCCGACGTGGACTGGTACCCGGACTGGCTGGCGCCGTCCGATGCCGATCGCGCGCTGGCCGCGTTGATCGGGGAAGTCGCGTGGCAGCAGGACACGATCCGTACGCCGCGCGGGCGCATTCCGTTGCCGCGGCGGACCGCATGGCAGGGCGAGCCGGATGCCGTCTACGTATATTCGGGGATCCGCAACGTGCCGGCGCCGTGGACGCCGGCCGTGCTCGACCTGAAACACGCGGTTGAGACGACGTGCGGCGTGCGCTTCAACAGCGTGCTGCTCAACCGCTACCGCAATGGGCAGGACAGCCTCGGCTGGCATGCGGACAACGAGCCCGAGCTGGGCGATGCGCCGGTGATCGCATCGGTGAGCCTCGGGGCGATGCGCGTGTTCGACCTTCGCCATCGCAAGACCGGTGTTATCCATGCGTATCGCCTCGGGCATGGCAGCCTGCTCGTGATGCGCGGGCGCACTCAGGCCGAATGGCAGCATCGCGTGCCGAAGGCGCCGGGCGTGCAGGGCGAGCGCGTGAACCTGACGTTTCGGCGCGTGATGCCGGCGGGGACGGGCCGGTAACCCCGCCCATCGCCGACGTGCGTGGATCGTCGGGCGATGCGCGCCCCGTTTTGCGATTCATGGGCGATCGATACAGGCAAGCGGTCGCGTGTGCGGCACGTTGCCGCACGACTGCCGGGCCACGTGCGTTGAAAGGCTGCTGAGGCCCGTGCCATATGGGGTTTCAGGAAATTTGATCGACCGCCCGGTTCCGATAGATGAGTGAAACCTCTGATGGTGCGTCGCAACAAACCTTGACTAGACTGTCGAATGGCAGAAGCGCGTCGCATCCCGGCGCGATCCTTTCGACATGCCCCAAGCGGTGCCGATGCGGTGCGCAAGGGGGCAGGAGCAAAACGCGTGACCGTATTCGACCCTTCCTTCGAACCCTCGCTGCACGTCTTTGAACAAGACGGCGGATGGCAATGGGCGCTGACGGTGAAGCGGGCGACCGGCGTTGGCGTGAAAGTCGTTGCGTTCAGCCGGGACGGCTTTCGCGGCGAGGCCGAGGCCTACGCCGCCGGCCAGCTTGCCCGCGCCGCGTATGACGCCGCCGTGACGGCCTGACGCCGTCGCGTCGATCCCGCCGCCCGAGGATCGTCTTCATCGCTTGCCGCCCGCGCCGGGTGGCTCTTCCCGATCGTTTTCCGTTTTCCGTCGCCTGTCGCGCTCTGCGCGATGGCGCGTGCCGCGCGCTTGCGCGCCCGTCCGCCCGGGTTCGCCGCGCCAAATGGTCCGTACCATTCGACACGCGTGTGCCATACGCCGCGCTTAACGTCCGTGCACGGCGTCGGTCGCGCCGGCGATGCGGCTTCGCGCCGCGATTGGAATGCCGGACGCCGCACGCCGACCCATCGACACGAACGCAGGTCATGTGCGACGACAGAACCGACTACAACCGCCATGCGCGCGGCGGATCGCGCACGGCGCGGGCGCCGGAACGGGGATTCACGCTGATCGAGGTGCTGATCGCGCTGGCGATCGTCGCCGTGGCGCTGGGCGCCGTGATGCGTGCGATCGGCGCCGGACGTGCACGCGCTGTCGGATCTCGGGTGCGATCGTCGGCGAGCCGCCGCCCGACATGCTGCAGCCGTTGCGCGTGCGCCTGCGGCTCGCGCCGAATCCTGATGCGGCCGCCGCGTGCCGGCGTCGGCGGCCCGCATGCCGTGACGCACGGGGCCGTGTCCGGAAGTGGCACGATATCGTAATAACATATGACGTTATTGCGTAGGCGGGACGATGATGTCCTGCTTCTTCACCAGGAGCCACCCATGCAACTCTCCCAGCTAGGCGGGCATGTCGCCCAGTCCGGTTTCGCCGAACGGCAGAAGCACGCCCAGGCGCTGATGTTCGGCATGGCCGACATCAACGAGTATGTTTCCGGCGGCGTCTGCTACGACGCCGCGGCTTATGTCCGGTACCTGCTGCGCAGCGATGCGATGATCGCGCCCGGCGCGCTGCTCGACACGATCGGCCAGCACTGGCGAACCCGTTTCAACTTCGAGACTGGCGGTGAATGGGACGGGCGCGCGAGCATTCCGGCGGGAACCGCGGTCGGCTTCTCGCGCGGCGGCACGGTCTTTCATGCGGCGATCGCCGTCGGCGGCAGCCGGATCCGGGCGATCAACGGGGGCCGCCTGGGCAGCGGATGGATGTATGCGGTCGACCTGGCGCGCGTGCTCGAGCCGGATGCGGCCGGCGGCTTCACATACGATCGCGCGAACATCCGGGTACATCTGTCGCGCCTGTAGGCCGCCCGGCCTTGCCTGCCACGCCAGCCGCCACGCGTCGGCCGGGCACCACGTACGCGGCTGCCGTCCCGCGCTGCCGGCCACTCCGGCATGGCGTGGCGTGGTCCATCGCTGCTATCCTCTCGACCGTGATTGACTCTCCACGGCGTCGCGATCCGCATGCTGCGGTGCGGCGATGCACGCGGTGTGAACGCCGCGCGCGCTGAGGTAGCATGACTGAATATCCACGACGATCCGTGACCTGTTTCGTGACTGATTTCCTACCGTCCATGTCCACATGGTCAAGACAACGATGAGCGACGCACCTGAAACCGCGGCGCCCGGCGACGACGAATCGTCCGGCGGCGCGTCGTCCTATCTGGTGCCGGGGCTCGAACGCGGGCTGCGGATCCTCGCCGAATTCTCCGCGCGCGAGCCGGTGCTCGGCGCGCCGGAGCTGTCGAAGCGCATCGGCATTCCGCGCACGACCACGTTCCGTCTGCTGCAGACGCTGGAAGCGCTCGGTTTCCTCGAGCGCGTGAACGGCGACCGTTATTTCCGGCTCGGCGTCGGCGTGCTGCGGCTCGGCTTCGAATACCTGAATTCGCTCGAACTGACCGATCTCGGCACGCCCGTGCTCGAACGGCTGCGCGATGCGACCGGCCTGTCGACGCATCTGCTGATTCGAGACCAGCGCGACGTCGTGTTCGTCGCGAAGGCGCAGAGCAACGCGTCGATGTTCGGTTCGGTAAAGGTGCACGTCGGCACGCGCCTGCCCGCGCATGCGACCGTGCACGGCCACGTGCTGATGGGCGACCTGACGCGCGACGCACTGCGCCAGCTGTATCCAGAAAAGCGGCTCGAGCAGTTCACCGAGCGCACGCCGGGCACCGTCGACGAACTGTACGAACGCGTGCGCCACTACGCGCGGCTCGGCTACGCGGTGAGCGAGGCGGCGTTCGAGAGCGGCATTTCGGCCGTGACCGCGCCCGTACGCGATCATTCGGGCTCGATCGTCGCGGCGATCACCGCGACCGTGCCGCGCTCGGAAATCGGCGAGGCCCGCGAGAAGGAGCGGCTCGTGGAAGCCGTGTGCGGCGCGGCGGTCGACCTGTCACAGCGGCTGAACTATCGTCCGCTCGAAAGCGATCCGACCTTCGCGCACGCGCGCCACAAGGTCGCGATGTTCTGAGTGCGCCGATGCGCGGCCGGCGGCCGTGCAAATGCAACGCGTAAGAAAAAAGCGGCCCGCGGGCCGCTTTTGTCGTTTCGGGCGACACCCGCCCGACTTCGTTCAGAACGTCAGAACGAGTGGTGGATCCCGGTGAGCACGATCACCTGGTTCGCCGTGCTCGATACACCCGCCGTGAAGAACGCGGCCTTCGCACCGCCCGAACCGTGCTCGTACAACACGTTCGCATAAAGCTGCGTGCGCTTCGACAGCGCATAGATGTCGCCGAGCTCGACCTGCGTCCAGCGGCGGCCGGCCAGCGTCGTGGTCGCCGCGCCGCCCGCGATCGTGTTGAACGCGCTGCTGCGGTAGTTCACGCCCGCGTCGTAGCTCTGGAACGTGTCCGAAAAGCCGTTCGACTGCATCTTCGTGCGCGTATACAGGCCGTGCACGAGGAAGTCGCCGAACTGGTAGGACGCGCCCGCCCCGATGTTCTCGACCTTGCTCGCGGTGTAGCCGTTCGCGGTGTTCTGGCCCTGGAACGACGTGATGCCGGTCGTGCTGATCAGGATCGAGCGGTCGTGCTCGTTCGAGTACACGGCCGACGCCTTGAACGGCCCGTTCGCATAGTTCAGCGCGACGCCGACCGACTTGCCGGTCGAGAAGTTCGTCGTGTTGCCGAGCGCCATCGTCGCCGCGGCCGAGAAGCCCGCGAAGGTCGGTGAGCGGTACTTGACCGAGTTGTTGTACGGCACGTTGCCGGTCGCGGCGAGCCCGTCGATGTTGCCGGGGTGGAACGCGTACCAGCTCATCGCGAGGTAGGCCGTGCTGAGCGGATCGAGATAATCGAACGACAGCGGCGTCTGGCGGCCGAGCGTCAGCGTGCCGTAGCGTTCCGAGCCGAGGCCGACGAAGGCCGCGCGGTTCCAGATCGTGTTCGCGGTCGCGAACTGGCCGTTGTTCGTATAGAAGCCGTTTTCGAGCTGGAAGATCGCCGACAGGCCGTCGCCGAGGTCTTCCTTGCCCTTCAGGCCCCACCGGTCGGGCTGCGTATTGCCCTGGATCATCGCCCACTTCGCATGGCCGCCGACGTTGTTCACGTATGCGACGCCCGCATCCATGCTGCCGTACAGCGTCACGCTGCTCTGCGCCCACGCGCCCGACACGGCGCCCACTCCGATCACTGCTGCTGCTACCGCATGCTTGACCATTTGATCTCCTGAATCTCCAACCTGATGAATACGTGCCGTGGCGGCATGCGCGGGAACGGCCGGCCGTCGCGCGTTTTCGCCATCGGGTGGGCATTCGTATGTTCCATATAAGGAACAGTGTGCCTCTGATGGAATGGAGTATAGGGGCGTCTCGCACCGTATCAAAAATAATTTTTTCGGGACGGATGGGTTTCCAGCCGACGCCCGGCGTCGCTGCACAAAACTCGCGTAAACCCGGTAAAGCCCCGTCGCATAACAAAAAATTTCATTTGATGTGGTGGGTGAACGCGATTGCCGACCCGGCGGTCAGTGTTTTCCCTAGGGCGAGCAGCTTTTTGTTTTACTCGTGGAAAGTCGCTCCTATAATCACCATCCATAAACTGCTGTTCCGGGTATGGAACAAATCGGAACAAACCGAGAGTCGATCAGAAGGAAGGGTGTGAGATGTCTGAACAATGGGTTTGCGCCGGGCACGCCGGCGCGCTGTCGGAAGACACGCCGATCGAGTTCAAGCGGACCGACGGCGTCGAAATCGGGATCTACCGCGTCGGCGACGACGTGTATGCGCTCGAGAACGTGTGCCCGCATGCGTACGCGCTGCTGACGCAGGGGTTCGTCGACGAAGGCACGGTCGAATGCCCGCTGCACGAGGCCGTGTTCGACATCAAGACGGGCGAATGCCTGAAGGGTCCGGGCGGACGCGCACTGAAGCAGTACGCGGTGCGGCTCGCCGGCGAGGAAATCCAGATCAAGGTGGAGTGACATGAAAGAAGCGACCGTGAATTTCAACCCCTTCCTGAAGCCGTGGGTGGCGCCGCAGCCGAACAACGTCGCGGGCAAGGGGCAGATCGAGATCCCCGGCCAGGTCGAGAACCAGGTCTGGCAGAACCGCAAGGCCGCGCCGACCCAGTACGAAAACGACCTCGGCGATGCGCTCGAACGCGTGTTCGAAGCCGGCGCGATCGAGCTGGACGAGGTCGTCGCGGGCCTGAACCGCATCGGCTTCCGCGCGCCGGACGGCACGGTCTGGACACCTGAGCGCTTCCGCGCCGAAATGGCCTCGCTCGCGGAATGACCGCGTAAGCGCCGACCGCCGATCCGACGACAACCGCATCCGGAGCACACTGATGACGTCCCCCGAACAACACGCAGCACAACACGACCCGGTCCGTGCCTATCTCGACCGCGGCATCAAGAACTACTGGTATCCCGTCGCGCCGAGCTGGCAGGTGTCGAATGCACCGGTCGGGCTCACGCGCCTGTCCGAGCAGATCGTGCTGTGGCGCGATCACGACGGCAAGGTCCACGCGCTCGAGGATCGCTGCCCGCACCGCGGCGCACGCCTGTCGCTCGGCTGGAACCTCGGCGGCAACATCGCCTGCTGGTATCACGGCATCGAAGTCGACGGCGGCGGCACGGTCAACCGCGTGCCGGCCGTATCGAACTGTCCGCTCGAAGGCACGAAGTGCGTGAAGTCGTACCCGGTCGAGGAGAAGGCGGGCGCGATCTTCCTGTGGTTCGGTGACGAAGCGCACGGCGAGCCGGCGCCGCTGAACCTGCCCGAGGAACTGGTCGACGACGCGTACGGCCACTTCCTGTGCGTGTCGAACTGGAAGTGCAATTACCAGTATGCGATCGACAACGTGATGGACCCGATGCACGGCGCGTACCTGCATGCCACCTCGCACTCGATGGCCGAAGGCGACAAGCAGGCCGAGATGCGCGTGCGCAAGACGGAAACGGGCCTGATGTTCGAGAAGATCGGCCAGCGCGACGTGAACTTCGACTGGGTCGAGCTCGGTGAAACGGGCTGCCTGTGGATGCGCCTCGCGATCCCGTACAAGCAGAAGTTCGGCCCGGGCGGCAACTTCGGGATCATCGGCTTCGCGACGCCGGTCGACGGCGACAACTGCCAGGTCTACTTCTGGCGCACCCGCAAGGTCAGCGGCTGGCAGCGCGACGTGTGGCGCTTCATGTACCGCAACCGCCTCGAGGGCCTGCACTGGGACGTGCTCGAGCAGGACCGCTACGTCCTCGAAAGCCTCGCGCCGAATGCGCGCGATCACGAATACCTGTACCAGCACGACGTCGGCATGACGCGCGTGCGCCGGATGCTGCGCACCCGTGCGCAGGAGCATCTTGCGGCGCTCGACGCGCATCGCGCGGCGCAGGCGCAGGCCGCAGCGGAGCCGGCAAATGGCTGAGCGCGCTCCGGTCGTGTCGCTCGCGGGGCGCCGCGTGCTCGTCACGGGTGGCGCGCGCGGGCTCGGCGCGGCGTTCGTGAAGGCGCTCGTCGAAGCGGGCGCGCAGGTCGCGTTCGGCGACGTGCTGCTCGACGAAGGCCGCGCGCTGGCCGCGCAACTTGCCGAAGCCGGCCACGTCGCGCATTGCTTCGCACTCGATCTCGCCGATCCGGCGAGCGTCACCGCGTTCGTCGCACAGGGCTCGGCGGCGCTCGGCGGCATCGACGCGCTGATCAACAACGCGGCGATCACGAACTCGGGCGGCAAGCTGTCGACCGAGCTCGACGTGTCGACGTGGGACGCCGTGATGAACGTGAACGTGCGCGGCGTGTGGCTCGTCAGCAATGCAGCGCTGCCGTATCTCGCGCAGTCGGGCCGCGGCGCGATCGTGAACCTCGCGTCGGACACCGCGCTGTGGGGCGCGCCGAAGCTGCTCGCGTACGTCGCGAGCAAGGGCGCGGTGATCGCGATGACGCATGCGCAGGCACGCGAGTTCGGCGCGCACGGCGTGACGGTCAATGCGATCGCGCCGGGGCTGACCGAGGTCGAGGCGACCGCCTACGTGCCGGCCGAGCGTCACGCGTTCTACCTGCAGGGCCGCGCGCTCACGCGCGCGCAGGTGCCCGACGACGTGACGGGCCCCGTGCTGTTCCTGCTGTCGGACGGTGCGCGCTTCGTGACGGGTCAACTGCTGCCGGTGAACGGCGGCTTCGTGATGAATTGATTGAATTGAAGTTTTCACTCTGATGAAGGAGAGGACGATGGCGGACGCCGATCTCGAACGCAAGTCGTGGGACCAGCCGGAAGGCGCAAGCTTCAACGACTGGATGGAAGGGCGCGTGGCGCGCTATGCGACGCGTCGCTACGACTGGGACGCACTGAAGTTCCAGGCCGACTACGACCCGAAGTACCGCCGTGCGCAGATGCGCTACGTCGGCACGGGCGGCACGGGCGTCGCGAAGGACGTCAACACGGTGCCGGCCGGCGGCTTCACGTTTTCGACGATGGTCATCCCGGCCGGCAACATCGGCCCGAGCCACATCCACATGGACGTCGAGGAAATCTTCTTCGTGCTGCGCGGCAAGATGAAGGTGATCTGCGAGCGTGACGGCGAGACGTGGGAAGCGATCCTCGGCGAGCGCGACCTGATCTCGGTGCCGCCGGGCGTGTATCGCACGGAAATCAACATCGGCGAGGAAGACGCGCTGATGTGCGTGATGCTCGGTTCGCCGAAACCGATCACGCCGACGTATCCGCCCGATTCGCCGCTCGCGAAGATCAAGCGTTGAGACGGGGCAGGTGAAGCAATGAGTGTCATCGACAAACGTGAACGCGACCGCACCGCGGCGTTCGCCGCGCTGCTCGGGCAGTTTCCCGAACGGCGTTGCGCGGCCGGCGCGGCGGGCACGATCGGTTATCGCGAGGCCGGCGCGCAGCATGCGGGCCGTGCGTTGCCCGTCGTGCTGCTGCACGGCATCGGCTCGGGCGCTGCATCGTGGGTCCGCCAGCTCGACTCGCTCGGCGCATCGCGGCGCGTGCTCGCGTGGGATGCGCCCGGTTACGGCGTGTCGACGCCGGTGCGCGGCGCGTCGCCCGCAGCCGCCGACTACGCGGCATCGCTGAACGCGTGGCTCGAGGCACTCGGCATCGAACGCTGCGTGCTGGTCGGTCATTCGCTCGGCGCGATCATCGCGGGCGGTCTCGTCCGCGTGATGCCCGCGCGGATCGCCGGCCTGCTGCTGGTGTCGCCCGCGGGCGGCTACGGCAGCGCACCGGCTGAAACACGCGAATCGCGCCGCGACGCGCGGCTCGCGATGCTCGCCGAACTCGGCCCGACCGGGCTCGCCGAGCAGCGCAGCGGCAACATGCTGTCCGGTTTCGCGAACGAGGATGCGCGTGCCTGGGTGCGCTGGAACATGGCGCGCATCGTGCCGGCCGGCTACACGCAGGCCACGCATCTGCTTGCGAACGCCGATCTCGCCACCGATCTCGCCGGCTTTCGCGGCCGCACGGCCGTGGCCGTCGGCGCGAACGACGCGATCACGCCGCCCGCCGCATGCGAGCGGATCGCCGCGGCCGCGCACGTCGGGCTGCAGGTGATTCCGCAAGCAGGCCATGCCGGCTACGTGGAAGCACCGGCCGTCTATTCCGCGCTGATCGACACGTTCTGCCGTCAGTGCGACCCACAGCGGGGACTGGCATGACCGAACCGCTGCAACAACCCGATACCGAAAACGGCAAGGCCGAAGCCAGCTACGTGGTCCCCGGCCTCGAACGCGGGCTGCGGATTCTCGCCGAATTCTCGCCGCGCGAGCCCGTGCTCGGCGCGCCCGAATTGTCGAAGCGGCTCGGCATTCCGCGCACGACGGTGTTCCGTCTGCTGCAGACGCTCGAATCGCTCGGCTTCCTCGAGCGCGCGGACAAGGATCGCAACTACAAGCTCGGCATCGCCGTGCTGCGGCTCGGCTTCGAATACCTGAGCTCGCTGGAGCTGACCGATCTCGGCCTGCCCGTGATCGAGAGCCTGCGCGATGCAACCGGCTTCACGACGCACATCGTGATCCGCGACGGCCGCGACGTCGTGTTCGTCGCGAAGGCGCAGAGCCAGGCGCCGGTGTTCAGCTCGATCCGCGTGAACGTCGGCACGCGCTTGCCCGCGCATGCGACGACGCACGGCCACGTGCTGATGGGCGACCTGTCGCTGAAGGAGCTGCATGCGCTGTATCCGGAAGGCGCGCTGAACCGGATGACGAACGCGACGCCGGAAACGGTCGACGCGTTGTACGAAGTGATCCGCGAGGATGCGCTGCGCGGCTACGGCGTCAGCAATTCGTCGTTCGAGCGCGGCATCTCGGTGGTCACCGCGCCGGTGCGCAACGAGACGCAGAAGATCGTCGCGTGCATCACCGTGACG
Organism: Burkholderia sp. AU33803; assembly: GCF_002223095.1. Classification (NCBI taxonomy): domain Bacteria; kingdom Pseudomonadati; phylum Pseudomonadota; class Betaproteobacteria; order Burkholderiales; family Burkholderiaceae; genus Burkholderia; species Burkholderia sp. AU33803. Next base: position 2,056,524 of record NZ_NKFJ01000006.1, on the reverse strand, counting down.
GTGCCGAGGCCGGAGATCGACGCGGCGCTGATCGCGGACGGCCTGATTGACAAGGTCCAGCGCGCGGCGGCGGAACTGTCGCGGCGGCTCAATTACCGCTCGGATGACGAGCACACGTTTCTCAAGGCATTAGGACTCCGATGATTCAGATCGATCTGACCGGGCAGGTGGCGGTGGTGACGGGCGGTTCGTCCGGCATCGGCCTCGCGACCGCCGAACGGTTCCTGCAGGCGGGCGCGTCGGTCGCGATTTGCGGCCGCGACAGCGAGCGCCTCGCTCGCGCCGAAGCGATGCTCGTTGAAAAGTATCCGGGCGCGCAACTGCTCGCCGCGCGCTGCAACGTGCTCGACGAAGCCGATGTGGCCGCGTTTGCGCAAGCCGTATCGGCGCGCTTCGGCCGGGCCGACATGCTGGTCAACAACGCCGGCCAGGGCCGCGTGTCGACCTTCGCCGACACGACCGACGACGCATGGCGCGAAGAACTCGAACTGAAGTATTTCAGCATCATCCGCCCGACGCGCGCGTTCCTGCCGCTGCTGCGCGACGCGCAGGCGGCGACGATCACCTGCGTGAACTCGCTGCTCGCGCTGCAGCCGGAGCCGCACATGGTCGCGACGTCGTCGGCGCGCGCGGGCGTGCTGAGCCTCGTGAAGTCGCTCGCGACCGAACTCGCGCCGCAGCGCATCCGCGTGAACTCGATCCTGATCGGCATCGTCGAGTCGGGCCAGTGGCGCCGCCGTTACGAAACGCAGGCGCAGTCCGGTGAAAGCTGGGAGGACTGGACGGGCGCGATCGCCCGCACGAAGAACATTCCGCTGAACCGCTTCGGCAAGCCTGACGAGGCCGCCTGGGCACTCTTTTATCTCGCAACGCATCTGTCGTCGTACACGACGGGCAGCCATATCGACGTTTCTGGAGGCTTTGCACGCCATGTCTAAAAAAACCACGGTTGGCGAGCTGATTGCCGCCTTTCTCGAGCAGTGCGGCGTGAAGACCGCATTCGGTGTCATCTCGATCCACAACATGCCGATCCTCGACGCGATCAATTCGCGCGGCAACATCCGGTATGTCGGTGCACGCGGCGAAGCCGGCGCGTTGAACATGGCCGACGGCCTGGCCCGCGTGTCGGGCGGCCTCGGCGTCGCGTTTACCAGCACGGGCACGGCGGCGGGCAACGCGGCCGGCGCGATGGTCGAGGCGCTGACGGCCGGCACCGCGCTGCTGCACGTCACCGGGCAGATCGAGACGCCGTACCTCGACCAGGATCTCGCGTACATCCACGAAGCGCCGGACCAGCTGTCGATGCTGCATTCGATCTCGAAGGCCGCGTTCCGCGTGCGTACCGTCGAAACCGTGCTGCCGACAATCCGCGAAGCCGTGCGCATCGCGCAGACCGCGCCGACGGGCCCCGTGTCGGTCGAAATTCCGATCGACATCCAGGCCGCTGAAATCGAATGGCCGGAAGACCTCGCGCCGGCCCACGTCGCCGTGCGCGAGCACGACGCCGCACGCGTCGCGAAGCTGGCCGACGCCCTCGCGGCCAAGCGCCGCCCGCTGCTGTGGCTCGGCGGCGGCGCGCGCCACGCACGGGAGGAAGTCGAGCGCCTCGTGAAGCTCGGCTTCGGCGTCGTGACGAGCGTGCAGGGCCGCGGCGTGCTGCCCGAAGATCACCCGGCGACGCTCGGCGCGTTCAACGTGCATGCGTCCGTCGAAGCGTTCTACAAGACCTGCGATGCGCTCGTCGTCGTCGGCTCGCGCCTGCGCGGCAACGAAACGCTGAAGTACAAGCTCGCGCTGCCGCAGCCGCTGTTCCGCATCGACGCCGACGCGCTCGCCGACAACCGCGGCTATCGCAACGAACTGTTCGTGCATGGCGATTCGAAGCGCGTGCTGGCCGAGCTGGCCGACCGTCTCGAGGGCCGCCTGGCGGTCGATCCGCAGTTCGCGTCCGATCTCGCGGCCGCCCGCGAGCAGGCGGTGGCCGACGTGTCAAAGGGCCTCGGGCCGTACAAGCAGCTCGTCGATACGCTGCAGGGCGCGGTCGGCCGCGACTACAACTGGGTGCGCGACGTGACGATCTCGAACAGCACGTGGGGCAACCGCCTGCTGAAGATCTTCGAGCCGCGCTCCGGCGTGCATGCGCTCGGCGGCGGCATCGGCCAGGGCATCCAGATGGGCATCGGCGCGGCGCTGGCGGGTGCGGCGGCGAAGACGGTGTGCCTCGTCGGCGACGGCGGGCTGATGGTCAACGTCGGCGAGCTCGTCACGGCCGTGCAGGAAAACGCGAACGTGATGATCGTGCTGATGAACGACCAGTGCTACGGCGTGATCCGCAACATCCAGGACGCGCACTACGGTGGCCGCCGCTGCTTCGTGCAGCTGCACCAGCCCGACTTCGCGCAGTTCTGCGCGAGCTTCGGCCTCACGCACTACCGGATCACGTCGCTCGACCAGGCGGAAGCGATCGTGCGCGAAGGGATGGCGAAGGCAGGCCCGGTGATGGTCGAGGTCGACATGCTGTCGGTCGGCGCGTTCGCATCGAACTTCGCGGGCCCGCCGGTGAAGAAGGAAGAGCCGTCGGAGCGCCAATATGCTTAACGGGCAAAAGCGGGCCCATGCACCCGTCGACGTCGCGATGATCGGCTTCGGTGCGATCGGCGCGGCCGTGTACCACGCGGTCGAGCACGATGCGTCGCTGCGCGTCGCGCACGTGATCGTGCCGGAACACCAGCGCGCGGCGGTGCAGGGCGTGCTGGGCGGTGCGGTGGAGGTTGTGTCGTCGGTCGACGCACTGGCCCGCCGCCCCGAGTTCGCGCTCGAATGCGCGGGCCACAGCGCACTCGTCGATCACGTCGTGCCGCTGCTGAAGGCCGGCACCGATTGTGCGGTCGCGTCGATCGGCGCGCTGTCCGATCTCGCGCTGCTCGACGTGCTCGCACAGGCGGCCGACGAGGGCGACGCGACGGTCACGCTGCTGTCCGGCGCGATCGGCGGGATCGACGCGCTGGCGTCCGCGAAGCAGGGCGGCCTCGACGAAGTGCTGTACGTGGGCCGCAAGCCGCCGCTCGGCTGGCTCGGCACGCCCGCCGAGGAACTTTGCGACTTGCGTGCGATGACTGGGGAAAAGGTGATCTTCGAAGGCAGCGCGCGCGACGCCGCGCGCCTGTATCCGAAGAACGCGAACGTCGCGGCCACCGTCGCGCTCGCGGGCCTCGGCCTCGACGCGACGCACGTGCGCCTGATCGCCGATCCGGCGGTCGAGCGCAACGTGCACCGCATCACCGCGCGCGGTGCATTCGGCGAGATGTCGCTGGAAATGAGCGGCAAGCCGCTGCCCGACAACCCGAAGACGTCCGCGCTGACGGCGTACAGCGCGATCCGCGCGCTGCGCAACCGCGCGGCCCGCTGCGTGATCTGACCGGGCCATTGAATGCCTGCCCGCGCCACGGCGAGGGCGGGCGTGCAGAGACAGATTTGTGGGACTTGTGACATGACTCCTTTCGATACGAGCCTCGTACCCGACGGCAACATCCTGATCGGCGGCGAATGGCGGCGCGGCCGTGGCGCGCCTTACGCGAGCATCTATCCGGCCGACCAGTCGCTGAACATGGAAGTGTCGACCGCGAATGCGGACGACGCGGCCGAAGCCGTCGTGGCGGCGGACGCCGCATGGCGCCGCGCCGACTGGGCCGGGCTGAAGCCGCACCTGCGCGCGCAGGTGCTGTACCGCATCGCCGACCTGATCATGCAGCGCCACGAGGCGCTCGCGAACCTGCAGCGCCGCGACAACGGCAAGCCGATCGGCGAGACGCGCGTGCTGGTGGCGAGCGCCGCGAACACGTTTCGCTATTTCGCGGCGTGCCTCGAAACGCTCGACGAGGAGCTGACGCCGTCGCGCGGCGACTACCTGACGATGAGCGTGTACGAGCCGATCGGCGTGATCGCGGCGATCACGCCGTGGAATTCGCCGATCGCGTCCGATGCGCAGAAGCTCGCGCCGGCGCTGGCGGGCGGCAACGCGGTGGTGCTGAAGCCGGCCGAAGTCACGCCGCTCGTGTCGCTCGCGCTGGCGCGCATCTGCGAGGAAGCGGGCGTGCCGAAGGGCGTGCTGAGCGTGCTGCCGGGCAAGGGCTCGGTGATCGGCGACGTGCTCGTGCGCCATCCGCTGGTGAAGAAGGTGTCGTTCACCGGCGGCACCGAAGTGGGCCGCGGCATTGCGCGCATCGCGGCCGAGAAGCTGATGCCCGTGTCCCTCGAACTCGGCGGCAAGTCGCCGACCATCGTATGCGACGACGCCGATCTCGACCACGCGGTCAACGGCGTGCTGTACGGCATCTTCAGCTCGTCGGGCGAAGCGTGCATCGCGGGCTCGCGGTTGTTCGTGCAACGTTCGGTGTACGACGAATTCATGAAGCGCCTGGTCGCGGGTGCACGCAAGCTGCGCGTGGGCGATCCGACGCGCCCCGACACGCAGATGGGGCCGTTGATCACCGCGAAGCATCGCGAATCGGTGGAGCGCTACGTGGCGCTCGGCCTCGAGGAAGGCGGCCGCCTGCTGTGCGGCGGCGAGCGGCCGTCGGGCGACGGGCGCGAGAACGGCTTCTTCTATCAGCCGACGATTCTCGAAGGGCTGCCGAACAGCGCGCGCATCTGCCAGGAAGAGATCTTCGGGCCCGTGCTCGTCGCGATGCCGTTCGACGACGAAGCGTCGCTGATCGCGCAGGCGAACGACAGCGTGTTCGGCCTGGCGGCCGGCATCTGGACACGCGACTACAAGCGTGCGTGGCGCCTCGCGCGTGCGCTGGAGACGGGCACCGTCTGGATCAACACGTACAAGCTGTTCTCGATCTCCACGCCGTTCTCGGGCTGGAAGGAGAGCGGGATGGGGCGCGAGAAGGGGCGTCTCGGCATCCGCGAGTACATGCAGCAGAAGAGCCTCTACTGGGGCTTGAACGACGCGCCGCTGCCGTGGGCGAACTGAGCGAAGGGGAATGACGCAATGAGCATTTTGGGAATCGAGCAGATCACGTACGGCGTCGACGACCTCGCGACCTGCCGACGCTTTTTCGCCGACTGGGGGATGAAGGAAGTCTCGCACGACGACACGCGCGCACGCTTCGAGACGCTGAACGGCTGCACGGTGCTGGCCGTCAAGGCCGACGATCCGTCGCTGCCGCCCGCGTTCGAGGCGGGGCCGACGCTGCGGGAAGTCACGTGGGGCGTCGCGACGCGGCAGGAACTCGACGCGCTGCGCACGAAGCTTGCCGGCCAGCCCGGCTACTACGCGCAGGACGATGCGGTCGGCTGCATCGACCCGAACGGGATGGCGATCCGCATCGAAGTCACGCGCAAGCGCGCACTCGACATCACGGGCTCGCCGTCGAACGTGTGGGGCCAGACGCTGCGCGTCGACCAGCCGAGCCCGATCTATGCGCGCGCGGAGCCGGTCGAGGTCGGGCACGTGGTGTTCTTCACGAACTGCCTCGACGCGCAGGAAAAGTTCTATCACGAGCTGCTGGGCTTCGAGACGTCCGACCGTTACCCGGGGCGCGGCGCGTTCATGCGTTGCGCACCGCACGGCGGCCACCACGACCTGTTCCTGCTCGCGCTGCCGAACGGCAAACGCGGCCTGAACCACGTCGCGTTCACCGTGCGCGACATCCACGAGGTGTTCGGCGGCGGCATGCACATCGACCGCTGCGGCTGGGAAACGCAACTCGGCCCGGGCCGTCATCCGGTGTCGTCCGCGTACTTCTGGTACTTCCAGAACCCGGCCGGCGCGCTGATCGAGTACTACGCGGATGAAGACGTGCTGACACCCGAATGGCAGCCGCGCGAGTTCGAACCGGGCCCGACCGTGTTCGCCGAATGGGCCGTCGACGGCGGTCTCGACGGCAATACGCGCCGGCAGAAGAACGCGAAGGCGCCGGAAGGCAAGTTCATGACGGAGCGAAAATCATGAGCGAAGGGAATGCACAGGTGCATGCCGCGCCCGGCACGGTCGTCGTGATCGGCGGCGGCCAGGCCGCCGGCTGGGTGTTGAAGACACTGCGCGCGGAAGGCTTTGCGGGCCGCCTCGTGATGATCGCTGACGAACCGCATCTGCCGTACGAGCGCCCGCCGCTGTCGAAGGCCGTGCTGGCCGGGGACGCCGACATCGAAACCGTGCGCGTCGTGCGTCCGGACGAATTCGACGCGCTGAACGTCGAGGCGTGGCAGCCGGAGCGCGCCGCATCGATCGACCGTGCGCGCCGCGTCGTGACGACCGAAAGCGGCCGCGAGATCGAATACGACCGTCTCGTGATCGCGACCGGCGGCACGTCGCGCCGCCTGCCGGACGCACTCGTGAGGACCCCGAACCTGCATTACCTGCGCACGCTCGACGAAGCGGCGGCGCTCGGCGAGAAGCTGCGCGCAAGCCGGCGCGTGCTCGTGATCGGCGGCGGCTGGATCGGCCTCGAAGTCGCGGCGACCGCGCGCAAGCTTGGCGTCGAAGCCGTGGTCGTCGAAGGCGCGCCGCGGCTGTGCGGCCGCTCGGTGCCGCAGATCGTGTCGGATTTCCTGCTCGACCTGCACCGCGCGAACGGTGTCGACGTCCGCCTCGGCGCGGCGCTCGCGTCGCTCGACGCGCAGCCGGACGACGCGTCGAAGGTGCGTGCAACGCTCGCCGACGGCACGACGATCGACGCCGATTTCGCGGTGGCCGGCATCGGCCTCGCGCTGAACGCGTCGCTCGCGAGCGACGCGGGGCTGGCGATCGACGACGGCATCGTCGTCGACGAATTCGGCGCGACGAGCGACCCGGCGATCTTCGCGTGCGGCGACGTCGCGAACCATCACAACGGCTGGCTGAAGCGGCGCGTGCGGCTCGAGTCGTGGGCCAACGCGCAGAACCAGGCGATCGCGGCGGCGAAGGCCGTGCTCGGCGTGCGTGCCCCGTACGCGGAGATTCCGTGGTTCTGGTCCGATCAGTACGACGTGAACCTGCAGATCCTCGGTGATCTGCCGGCCGATGCGCAGCTCGTCGTGCGCGGCGAGCTTGCCGCGCGACGCGCGACGCTGTTTTTCGTAGGCGAAGGACATGTGAGAGGTGTCATCGCCGTCAACAACGCACGTGAGCTGAAGCTCGCGCGCAAGTGGATGAACCAGGGCCGGGCAGTGGATACGGAAGCGCTGGCAGACACGAGCAAGACACTGGCCTGACCGGGCGACGAGACACAGGAGACCCCCCGCATGAGCACTTTTGACAATGTCGTGGCCGGTCGCGCCACGATGGAAGCTGCCGCCTCCACGCCCGGCGCGATCATCGCGCGGCTCGAGCGGCTTCCCGCCAACGCGATGCAGATCCGCGCGCGCGTGCTGATCGGCACCGCGACGTTCTTCGACGGCTTCGACGTGATCACGATCGCGGCGACGCTGCCGCTGTTGATTCACAAATGGGGGCTGTCGCCGACGCAGATCGGCATGCTGATCGCGTCCGGCGCGATCGGCCAGCTGATCGGCGCCTTCCTGTTTCCCGCGCTGGCGGAGAAGCATGGCCGCGTGAAGGCGATCGCGTGGAGTTCGGCCGTGATCGGCATCACGAGCATCGCGTGCGGCTTCGCGCCGACCTTCGAGATCTTCGTACTGCTGCGGATTTTGCAGGGCCTGGGGCTGGGCGGCGAGCTGCCGGTCGCCGCGACGTACATCAACGAGATCACGCGCGCTCATGGCCGCGGCCGTTTCGTGCTGCTGTACGAGATCGTGTTCCCGATCGGCCTGCTCGTGTCGATGGCGCTCGGTGCGTGGCTCGTGCCGCGCTTCGGCTGGGAAATCATGTACTTCGTCGGCGGGCTGCCGCTGATCCTGTCGCTGGTGCTCACGCGTCTCGTACCGGAATCGCCGCGCTGGCTCGCGTCGCGCGGGCGGCTGGCCGAAGCAGGGCGAGCGGTCGGTGCGTTTGAAGCGTCGGTGCGCGGCGAGTTGCCGCCGGTCACGCAGGCAGCGGCGTTCGACGAGATGGTGCGCCAGCATCCGAAGCGCAAGATGAGCGACCTGTTCAGCGCCGCGTATCGAAAGCGCACGCTCGCGGTGGCGACGTTGTGGGCGACCTGCGGGTTCATCCAGTACGGGCTGTCGACGTGGCTGCCGACGATCTACAAGAACTTCTATCACGCGCCGTTGCAGCTCGCGCTGAACCTCGCGGTGATCGGCTCGGTGATGGGCGTGCTCGGGTCGCTGGCGTCGGCGCTGCTCGTCGACAAGCTCGGCCGCAAGCCGGTGATCGTGTGGTCGTTCGTGCTGTGCGCGCTGTCGCTGGCGTTCGCGGGCTTCTATCACGCGTCGTCGGTGTACGTCGTGTCGATCTTCTGCTCGCTGTCGCTCGGGTTGATGGCGTCGGGGTTCATTACCGCGTACGTCTATACGCCGGAGCAGTATCCGACGAGCATCCGCGCGTCGGGCTGCGGGCTCGGCAGCGCATGGCTGAAGATCGCGTCGTTCGTCGCGCCGATGGTGGTGCCGCACGCGATCATCGGCGGCAACCTCGCGCCGGCGTTCTACCTGATCGGCATCGTGCCGCTGATCGCGGCGGTGACCGTGCACTTCGTCGGGATCGAGACGAAGGGCAAGGTGCTCGAAGCGCTCGAAGCATAAGCGCCGGCGGCGGTAACGGATGAGGTGAAGCGGCCCGGGCGATGTCCGGGCCTTTTTGTTGGGCGGCGATCCGATTGCAGCGGAGGTGTGGGGCGTGCGGATGCACGAAATGGCCTACTTGCGCCGTGCATGTTCTAATTCACGATCCCGTTTTTAGACCGACCGTCGCCATGCCCCTGTTCGAACCCGTCACGCTGGATACCTCCCGCCTCGTCCTGCGGCCGCTGCGCGAAGCCGATGCGCATGCGTTCTTCGAGATCTGGTCGGATGCGGAAGCGATGCGCTATTTCTCGTTCTCGCCGATGACGCATATCGAGCAGGCCGACGCGCGCGTCGCGCGCAACGTGCAGACGTCCGCGAGCGGGGAGAGTCTGGCCTGCGTGCTCGAATTGCGGGAAACCGGCGAAGCGCTCGGCGAATGCGCGCTGTTCCATGCGAACGAGCAATGCCGGCGCGCCGAGATCGGCTTCAGCCTGCGGCGGAAGTACTGGCGCGGCGGATACATGCGCGAGGCGGCATCGGCCATGATCGACCACGCGTTCGGCGCGCTGCGGCTGAACCGGCTCGAGGCCGATATCGATCCGCGCAACGTCGCGTCCGCGGGGCTGCTCGAACGGCTGGGCTTCGCACGGGAAGGGCTGCTGCGTGAACGCTGGATCGTCGGCGACGAAGTGTCGGACAGCGCGCTGTATGGGTTGCTGGCGAGCGACCGGCGCGGGTGACTTGCCGGATTCACGGCGCGAACGTACCCTTGGCCGACACCATCTTCCATCGGCAGGTCCTCGACCATGCAAGCTCATCCTCTGCGTCTTTCCCCCGGCGACGATTTGCGCGGCGCGATCGAGCAAGCGTTGCGCGGCCACGCATCGCACGCGGCCTTCGTGATCCAGGGCATCGGCAGCCTGAGCGTCGCGCAGTTGCGTTTCGCCGGCGCGGACCAGCCGACCGAACTGCGCGGCGACCTCGAAATCCTGACGCTGGCCGGCTCGGTATCGCCGGACGGCGCGCATCTGCATATGTCGATCTCGGATGCGGCCGGCCGCGTGACGGGTGGCCATGTGGCCAGCGGTTGCGTGGTGCGCACGACCGCCGAGATCCTGCTGGCCGTGCTGCCCGGGCATCGCTTTGCGCGCGAACCCGATCCGCACACCGGCTTCAACGAACTGGTGATCCGCCGCGAACCGGGTGGCGATGCCGCGTGAATGTCGCGCGGCGGCGCTAGAATCGCCGGTCATTCGACGCATGTCCACCATTCACATTTCCGCGAGGCCGCCATCCATGGATGATTCCGAAATCGAACACAAGGTGTGGGAAATCGTGCGCACCTGGCTCGAGGGCGCAACGCCCGAGCAATGGCACCGGTTCGCCGCGCGCTCCAATTACGACGGCAACGGCCGCGCGTTGCGCTGGCTGCTCGACAACCGCCACGTCGATCGCGCCACCGCGCTGCTGATCTACTGGAATCTCGGTGCCGCGTGGTTCGTGCAGTATGCGAATGAAAGTGACCTGGGCGACGCGTCGTATCAGCTGGACACGTTCCGGCTTGTGCGCGAAGTCGAACAGCGGTACACGGAAGGCTACTACGCCGATCACGGCATCTGGTTCGATCCACACGACTTCGACGGCGCGGGCCCGAACGACTATCCCGATGTCCCGGTCGCCCGGCCGGTTCCTGCGCTGATGCTGAAGCCGACCGACGGCCGCGAGTATGTCGATCTCGACGAGGAAGGGTACGACGAAGGCTTGCCGTTCGAGGTGGCCGAACGGATTTTCGCGCTTTACGACTGACCGGGCCGGGTCGGTCAACCGGCGCCGCATAAAAAAATGGCGCCGCGGGCATTCAGCCTGCGACGCCATTGCGCGGCGTGCTGCGACGTCGACCACCCGTCGCAGCCCGACTGCGTGCTTACATCTGCACGGTGTCGGCCACTTCCTTGAAGTCTTCGATCTGGTCGAAGTTCATGTACTTGTAGATCTGGTCGCCGTTCGCGTTCAGCACGCCCATGTCGGCCATGTACTCTTCCTTGGTCGGGATCTTGCCCAGACGCGAGCAGATCGCCGCCAGTTCCGCCGAGCCGAGATACACGTTCGTGTTCTTGCCGAGACGGTTCGGGAAGTTGCGGGTCGACGTCGACATGACCGTCGCGCCTTCGCGCACCTGAGCCTGGTTACCCATGCACAGCGAGCAGCCCGGCATTTCGGTACGCGCGCCGGCCGTGCCGAACACGCCGTAGTGGCCTTCTTCGGTCAGTTGCTTCTGGTCCATCTTGGTCGGCGGCGCGACCCACAGCTTGACCGGGATGTCGCGCTTGCCTTCGAGCAGCTTCGACGCGGCACGGAAGTGACCGATGTTGGTCATGCACGAGCCGATGAACACTTCGTCGATCTTCGCACCTGCGACATCGGACAGCGTCTTCACGTCGTCCGGGTCGTTCGGGCACGCGACGATCGGCTCGTGGATGTCGGCGAGGTCGATCTCGATGACGGCCGCGTACTCGGCGTCGGCGTCCGGCGACAGCAGTTGCGGGTCGGCCAGCCACTGCTCCATCGCCTGGATACGGCGCTGCAGGCTGCGCGGATCCTGGTAGCCCTGCGCGATCATCCACTTCAGCAGCGTGATGTTGCTGTTCAGGTACTCGATGATCGGTTCCTTGTTCAGGCGGACCGAGCAACCGGCAGCCGAACGCTCGGCCGAGGCATCCGACAGCTCGAACGCTTGCTCGACCTTCAGGTCCGGCAGGCCTTCGATTTCGAGGATGCGGCCCGAGAAGATGTTCTTCTTGCCTTGCTTGGCGACCGTCAGCATGCCTTGCTTGATCGCGTACAGCGGAATCGCGTTGACGAGGTCACGCAGCGTGACGCCCGGCTGCATCTTGCCCTTGAAGCGGACCAGCACCGATTCCGGCATGTCCAGCGGCATCGTGCCGGTGGCGGCCGCGAACGCGACCAGGCCCGAACCTGCCGGGAAGCTGATGCCGATCGGGAAGCGCGTGTGCGAATCGCCGCCGGTGCCGACGGTATCGGGCAGCAGCATGCGGTTCAGCCACGAGTGGATCACGCCGTCGCCCGGGCGCAGCGCGATACCGCCGCGCGTGCTGATGAAGTTCGGCAGCGTCTGGTGCGTCTTCACGTCGACCGGCTTCGGATAAGCGGCGGTGTGGCAGAACGATTGCATCACGAGGTCGGCCGAGAAGCCGAGGCACGCGAGATCCTTCAGTTCGTCGCGGGTCATCGGGCCCGTGGTGTCCTGCGAGCCGACCGAGGTCATCTTCGGTTCGCAGTACGTGCCCGGGCGCACGCCCTGGCCTTCCGGCAAACCGCAGGCGCGGCCGACCATCTTCTGCGCGAGCGAGAAGCCCTTGCCGCTGTCGGCCGGCTGGTGCGGCAGGCGGAACAGCGTCGACGGCGCGAGGCCGAGCGCTTCACGCGCCTTCGCGGTCAGGCCGCGGCCGATGATCAGCGGAATGCGGCCGCCGGCGCGCACTTCGTCGAACAGCACGTCGGACTTGACCTGGAATTCGGCGATGACCTTGCCGTCCTTCAGCGCCTTGCCTTCGTACGGACGCAGCTCGACCACGTCGCCCATTTCCATCTGCGACACGTCGAGCTCGATCGGCAGCGCGCCGGCGTCTTCCATCGTGTTGTAGAAGATCGGGGCGATCTTGCCGCCGAGGCACACGCCGCCGAAGCGCTTGTTCGGGACGAACGGGATGTCTTCGCCGGTGAACCACAGCACCGAGTTGGTGGCCGACTTGCGCGAGGAGCCGGTGCCGACCACGTCGCCCACGTAGGCGACCAGGTGACCCTTTTCCTTCAGCGATTCGATGAACTTGACCGGGCCGCGCTTGCCGTCTTCTTCCGGCGTGATGCCCGGGCGTGCGTTCTTCAGCATCGCCAGTGCGTGCATCGGGATGTCCGGGCGGGTGGTGGCGTCCGGGGCCGGCGACAGGTCGTCGGTGTTGGTTTCGCCCGTCACCTTGAACACGGTGATGGTCAGGCTTTGCGGCACTTCCGGACGGCTCGTGAACCATTCGGCGTCGGCCCAGCTCTGCAGCACGGCCTTCGCGTGCGCGTTGCCCTTGTCGGCGAGTTCCTTGACGTCATGGAACTGGTCGAACATCAGCAGGGTTTTCTTCAGTGCGTCGGCGGCCACGGCTGCGACGGCTTCATCGGACAGCAGCTCGATCAGCGGCTGGATGTTGTAGCCGCCGAGCATCGTGCCGAGCAGTTCGGTCGCGCGTTCGCGCGAGATCAGCGGGCAGGCGGTCTCGCCCTTGGCCACGGCGGCCAGGAAGCCGGCCTTCACGCGGGCGGCTTCGTCGACGCCGGCAGGCACGCGATGGGTGATCAGGTCGAGCAGCGTCTGCTCTTCGCCGGCGGGCGGGTTGGTCAGCAGTTCCACCAGTTCGGCGGTCTGCTGAGCCGTCAGCGGCAGGGGAGGAATACCGAGCGCGGCGCGGGCGGCCACGTGAGCACGAAAGTTTTCAAGCATGGGGAGACCTGCTGATATTGCGTTTGAGGGGAAGGCCTTGCCGGCACTCCGGGGCTGTTCCAGACACTGCTTTGAGCGGGATTCTAATCTCAATGATCTTTAACGTCAAATGTCTTATGTCTTATATAAGAGTTGGCGAACGAGATGCGGAGAAGGTCGGTGGCACGGGGCGGCGGTGTTTGGGGGGCGTGTTCCGGAGGCTCGGCTGGGGGGGGCGGATGCGAGCAAGGTGTTCCGGGTGGTTCTGGCCAGGGCTGCGGGAGGGGCGGTGCGGGAGGTGCGGAGGGCGGCGCGGTGCGCTACCGGTAACGAAGCCTCGGGAGCCTGGGTGCCGGCGGAGCATGGCTCTGCGCAAGCATGCAAGAACCGTTACACACAGGCCGCCTCCGCGTGCCTGCGCGCTAGTTCACGCGACTTTCAATTTGATTTCAAAAGACGGCGCGGGCATCGTTGCGTCCCGCTCGCCTGTCATGGAATAGCGTGGAAGACCGCGAGCCCCTGAATCCAGTCGATCGAGCACAGGCCGATGAAGCCATGACGGTGTGCGCTATTTCCGCTTGGCGCGATACGCGTCGAGGTTCTTGCGCGCCTGCGCGCGGATCGCGCGTTGCACGAAAGGCGTCCAGCCGAGCAGGGCGCCTTTCAGCCCCAGCGCCTGACGCGCCCAGCGCCACAGGTCGAAGCTGTCGCGATGCTCGACGATGCGTCCGTCGCGGAACCGGAATCGTGCATCGATCCGGTTGACCACCATCCGGCCGGTCGCGGTGAAGCGGTACTGGGCGATCCACTCGGCGCGCCCGGTTTGTTGATCCGCGGCGACGTCGCCGAACGTCAATGAAAAATCCTGTGCACGCGCCACCAGCATGCGCCACATGTCGCGTGCGAGGTCGCCGCGCAACTCGCCGAATGCGGGATCGCTGAAGACGACGTCATCGGCATAGCAGGCGAGCATCCCGTCGATGTCGCGCTGCTGGAACGCCGTATAGAAGCGCTGGATCAATTCGGTGTGCGGGTGGCTCATCTGTGGGCGTGTTGTCGTTGGCGATGAAGCGGGGTCTCGACGCGGCGGCCGGATGCCGGGCACGCCACTGTAGCGGAAATCAAACCGGCTGTCGCCCATGGCAGCGGGTGCGCGCGTCGGTCCTTGCGGCTGTTCCGCCGGCCGGGCAATTGACGGACAATCCGGCGCTGAAGGCCGATCGCGCCTCGACCCGAGCGCGCGCATCGACTGCCAGGAACCCACTCATGACATTCCGCCTTGAAATCCCGCTGCGGCGCGCGTTCCTGCTCGTGCTGCTTGCTCACGCGCCCCATGCTTTCGCGGCAGGGCTCGACTGCGTACAGGCATCCAGCCCGACGGAAAAAGCCATCTGCGCATCGAACGACCTGCATCTGGACGACGGCCGGCTGTCGGCCTTCTACCGGAGACTGTCCGATGCATTGCCGCAGGGGCAGCGTGCCGCGTTGCGCACCGCGCAGCTCGGCTGGCTGAAGGCCCGCGATCAATGCGGCGCCGATCACGGTTGCCTCGAACAGCGCTACCTGACGCGGATCGGCGACCTGCAATCGCAGCTCGCCACAGTGCTCGCCTATCGCCCGGACGCCGAAGACAAGGCGGCGCTCGACGACTTGCGCACGCTCGTCGACCAGGCGCGCCGCACGGATTCCAGTTCGCCGGTCGAGCAAGTGATCGACCGGTTGCGGATCACGAACGGCGTGACGCGCTTTTCGAGCGACGCCGGCGACGGGCAGGGCCCGGTGTGGCCGACCGCGCGGCCGGGTGGCGTGACGGCCGACGAGTGGCGGGCGTTGAAGGCGTCGCCGAGCGGTGCGGACGACACCGCGACGGGGGCGTCGTACACGCTGATCGATCTCGACGGCGACGGGCAGCGCGATCTGGTCGTCGAATCGGCGGCGAACGGAACCGGCTTGTGGTCGTCGGTCGATGTGTTGCGCCGCAAGGGCGGCAAGTTCGAGGTATCCGGCGATTCGAACGAGGCACTCGACCGCAGCTTGTACACGACGAATGGCCGCGGCGCGAATCAGGCCGGAGAATGGATTCGCTTGCGCGGGCGCGTCTATGCGTTGTATCGCGACAGTCACTACGGCATGGACGAGTTTTACCTGCTGCGGCCGTTTACCGTCGTCGGCGAGGTGTCGAAACTGACGGTGCATTACCGTTACCGCCTGTCGGTACCGATCGAGCAACACAATGAAGGCCAGCGTGGTTCGACGGTGCTCGACGGCAAGCTGCATGCGGCGCTCGAAAAAGCGCTGCACGACGTGAACGACAACACCGCGCGCGATGCGGGCTCCGACACGCCGCTGTGCCCGATCCCGCCTTCGGTGCAGGGCGACGATCGCAGCGAATACGCGAACTACGGGCCCGGCCACTATGCGTACGAGATCGTCGGTGACATGGGGGTTCAGGTCGGCGATAAATGCTATATCGGCCGGTTGATCGACTGGTTCGGCGATTACCGGAAGGATGGCCTGGTCGCGCAGTTGTCGATGCGTCTTCCCGGCGACGAGTCGGGCCGCGAGCAGACGTTCAGCGTGAGCGGCATCCGGACCGTGACATCCTTTGCGACTTCGATCGAGAAAATGACCGTCAACAGCGGGAATTGAGGCAGGCGTGCGCGGCTCCGGTTCAGCCGTCGTGACCGGAGCGTCAACGGGCACCCTTTAGCGGTTCGCCAGTGCGACGTCCTGGTTGCCGCGGCCCGTCACCAGACAGCCCGACATGAAGGCTTCGCTCTGGCTGCTGGCGGCTGCTTCGCCGAAGCCGCGGCCGAGCGCGTCGACCTTCACCTGCGCGGCACCTTGCTCGCACGCGAGCGGGCTGGTGTCGTGGCCCTGCGCATGCAGGATCGCGCGATCACCAATGAGATACGCCAGCAGCGCGAAAACAGCGATATGTACGGCTCGTCTCATGGTTCGTCTCCTCGTGGCTCAAGCGTAACGCGGACCCGTTCGACGAAGCACTTGGGGGTTCCCCCGGTAAACGTCTGCTGAAATGAGGGCGTGCCGGGTGATCCTGTCCCGTTTTTCGAGGCAGACCTGCGGGAGAAGAGCGCAACGTCAACGCGCGTGGCAGGCGCAGCCGGACGGACGGCGACACATGGGTACGGCAGTTTTTTGCGCGACAGGCGCGCGATTCACGGGAGTTTGACGAATGTCAGGTTACGGACGGGAGGGGGCGGTCGCGCAGCGGTTCAAAGCGATAGCATGAATACATGATTTGACGGAACGCGATCGCGGAGGCATGCATCGGTTCCGGCAAGCAGGTGCGAGTTGAACATCGCTATCGAATTAGTGAGGAATCCAAATGCTTAACGTCTCTTCCGTCCTGATCAGCCTCGCCCCGATGTGGGCCATCCTGCTCGTGGCGTCTTCGGCCGCCGCCTATTTCGTGTTCGTGCGCAAGGTCATCGACTAAGCGCTGCGGGAACGCCGATGCAACACGGGTGAGCGGCAACGCGCACACGTGTCGCACCGCGCGTCGCAAACCCGCGGCCCGTCGACGAACGGGCCGCTGCCGCAGCGTCGCGCGTCATCGCCGTCATTGCACGGCCGTGACCGGCACATTCGAAATCCGCACCAGCCGGCTCATCACGCTGCGACGGAACACCGACAGCAGCGCATGCAACGGGTCGTGCCGCGGCGCGACGACCACGATCTCGTCGCAGCCCGTCTCTGCCGCCACGGACGCGATCGTATCGGCCACCGGGCCCACTTTCATCACGACGCTGTACTTGACGCCGGCTTCCTGCAGGATCCGCTCGGCCATGGCCAGATCGTCGGACGCGAACTTCTCCTCGATCGAACGCAGCCGCGACAGCGGATGGTAGGCCTCGAGCCGCGTCGATTCGAGCGGCGCCTGGACGTTGATCAGCACGATTTCCGACGCACACCGTTCGCGGTACAGGAAGGTCGCGTGACGAACCGCCTGAAGCGAGCGGGGAGAGTGGCCGACCGGAACCAGCAGCTTGAGCATGAATGTTGTCCAGGAAACGAGATGATTCCAGCGTAGCGCGCCGCCGGGCCGAACAATCTAAAGAGAGCGGACGATCGCGTAAAAATGTCGTTAACGCGCGCTGCCTCGTGCCGCGCCTAATAGAAATATAAGAAATTTAAGTTTATGCGCATAAACGATTTCATCGGCCGGGGCGGCGCGTGCGAAACGGGCGCCGGCCGCTCCGATTCAGTCGGAACCGCAATGAATCGCGGCGGAAAATATCGGAGGTCGCTGATCGGTCGTCGCGTAGAGTAGTGCATCGGCCGCGGCGCGGCCGCTCCCGGCCGGTTCGGGCGCGACTGCCGCCATGCGGCCCGTCATTCCATTCCGATTCCAGGAGACTCCGCATGCCGCACGGCGCCCCGCAGCTTCTCGCTCCCGCTTCCATCCCCGTCGACCCGATCGTGCGCCTGTCGGCGGGCGAGCTCGCGTCGGCGATCCGCGGCAAGGCCGTGTCGTGCGTCGAGACGATGCGTGCGTATCTCGACCACGTCGAGCGCGTGAACGGCGCGGTCAACGCGATCGTCGCGCTGCGCGATCGCGACGCACTGCTCGCCGAAGCCGCGGAAAAGGATGCCGCGCTGGCGCGCGGCGAGTACCACGGCTGGATGCACGGGATGCCGCAGGCGCCGAAGGATCTGGCGATGACGAAGGGGCTGCGGACGACCTACGGCTCGCCGATCTTCCGCGAGAACGTGCCGCAGGCGGATTCCGTGGGCGTGGCGCGGATGCGCGCGGCCGGCGCGATCTTCATCGGCAAGACCAATACGCCCGAATTCGGGCTCGGCTCGCATACGTTCAACGAGGTCTACGGCGCGACGCGCAACCCGTACGACCTGACGAAGAGCGCGGGCGGCAGCAGCGGCGGCACGGCGGCGGCGCTTGCGTCGCGGATGCTGCCGGTGGCGGACGGCAGCGATTTCGGCGGCTCGCTGCGCAACCCGGCGGCGTTCTGCAACATCTACGGCTTCCGCCCGTCGCAGGGCCGCGTGCCGCGCTGGCCGGGCGTCGACGTGTTCGTGCAGCAGCTCGGCATCGAAGGCCCGATGGGCCGTACCGTCGGCGACGTCGCGCAACTGCTCGCGATCCAGGCCGGCTACGACCGCAACGATCCGCTGTCGCTCGCGGACGATCCGGCCGTGTTCGCGCAGCCGCTCGACGCCGACCTGCGCGGCAAGCGCATCGCGTGGGTCGGCGACTGGAACGGTTATCTCGCGACCGAGGCGGGCGTGCTCGCGCTGTGCGAACAGGGGCTGGCGACGCTGCGCGAGATCGGCTGCGACGTCGATGCCACGCTGCCGGCGTTCGCGCCCGAGCGGATCTGGCGCCTGTGGCTCACGCACCGGCACCTGCTGTCCGGCGGCGGGCTGCTTGCGCACTATCGCGACCCGGCGCGGCGCGCGCTGCTGAAGCCCGAGGCGATCTACGAGGTCGAAGGGCTGCTCGCGATGCAGGGCGCAGCGGTGTTCGACGCGAGCGTCGAGCGCACCGCGTGGTATCAGGCCGTGCTGAGCTTCTTCGACCGCTACGACTTCATCGCGGCGCCGACCGCGCAGGTGTTCCCGTTCGACGTCGACCAGCGCTGGCCGAAGGAGATCGCGGGCCGTGCGATGGATACGTACCACCGCTGGATGGAAACGGTCGTGCCGTGGACGCTGGCCGGCTGCCCGGTGATCAGCGTGCCGGTCGGCTTCAACGACGCGGGGCTGCCGATGGGGATGCAGCTGATCGGGCGTCCGCGCGCCGATCTCGCCGTGTTGCAGCTTGCGCGCGGCTACGAGCAGGCGGCTGACCGGGTCGGCGGGCGGTTGCCGGCGTGGATGGCTGCGTAGCGCGGCGCCGGCCGAAAGCCGATAGCCGAAAGCGGGTGGCCGACCACCGGCCGCCTCACTTTGCCAACCTCCGCCGCCACTGCCATTCATGCGGCTCGCGAACGAATTCCAGCCCCCGCCCGAAATCGCGCGCAATCGCCGACGAATCCCGTCGAGCACATACGTGACGCGCGCAATTGCAAGTGGCCGCGCGGCGTGATTTCGTTTCGATGTGTTTCAGTCGTTGCGGCCGCGCGCGGCGCGCTTCGACAATATCGGGCTCAACCATTCGGGCACGAGGACAACACATGAAGCAGATTCGCGCGACGGGCCGTCACCTGGCCTCGGCAGGCATTGCGTTCGGCATCCTGGCAAGCGGCGCCGCACACGCGCAGCTCGACCTGCAGTCGCTCGGCGCATCGCTGCTCGGCGGCGGGCAGCAGCAGGCGGCGCCCGCGCAGGGCGGCGTCGCGCAATTGCTGCAGGCCTATGTTGGCGCGAACCAGCAGGTGCTGACCGGCCAGTCGTCGCTCGCGTCGGCGATGGGGCTGACCGGCGCGGCCGGGCAGGCGCAGCAGGCCGCGAGCCAGCTCGCCGGCGGCGATACGCTGACGCCGGCCGCGCTGTCGCAGATGGGCGGCGCGCAGCAATCGGTATCGCAGGCGCTCGGCCAGGCCTTCGCGAGCGGCGGTGCGACGCACGGCCCGATCGACAAGCAGGCATTCAGCAACGGCCTCGCGTCGCTCGGGCAGGGGCTCACGCAGTATTCGCAACTGCAGTCGGGGCTCGGCAATCTCGGTTCGACGAGCGCGGCGTCGCTGTTGCAGTCGGGCCTGAATCCGCAGAACATGCAGGCTGCGTCGTATATCGCGCAAAACGCGCCGGGCCAGTTGCAGTCGCTCGCGACGACGCTCAGCCAGGCCGTGCAGTTCGCGACGCGCCAGGGCATTTCGGTGCCGTCGGTCGCCTCGTCGGCGCTG
The DNA here is from genome assembly GCF_002223095.1 of Burkholderia sp. AU33803. Taxonomy (NCBI): domain Bacteria; kingdom Pseudomonadati; phylum Pseudomonadota; class Betaproteobacteria; order Burkholderiales; family Burkholderiaceae; genus Burkholderia; species Burkholderia sp. AU33803. Next base: position 2,036,589 of record NZ_NKFJ01000006.1, on the reverse strand, counting down.
AAGCTGCTGCCGTAACGTTGCGCGGGGCCGTGCGCGATGCGGTGCCGGCATCGCGCGCGACACGAAGATGGCCCCGCCCAACATGGGGATGGCGCACGATGCTATCGTGGCGTGTCCCTTTTTTCGGTGCAGGTTCATGACAGACTCGTTTGACCTCTCGCGCTATTTCTCCCGCATCGGCTACGACGGCCCGGTCGAGCCGACGCTCGACGTGCTGCGCCGGCTGCATCTGCTGCACCCGCAGGCGATTCCGTTCGAAAACCTCAATCCGCTGACCGGCGCGCCCGTCGCGCTCGATCTGCCGTCGATCGTCGACAAGGTGCTCGCGCATCGCCGCGGCGGCTACTGCTTCGAACTCAACAAGCTGTTCTACACCGCGCTCACGGCGATCGGCTTTCGCGTGACGCCGATGATCGCGCGCGTGCGCTGGATGCTGCCGCCGGAAGTCGCCACCGCGCATACGCACATGCTGCTGCGCATCGATCTCGACGGCGCGGCCTGGCTCGCGGACATCGGCTTCGGCAGCGCGACGCTCACCGCGCCGCTGCGTTTCGTGCCGGACGAGCGGCAACTGACGCCGCATGGCGCGTTTCGTGTCGTCGCCGCGCCGGTCGACGGTGAGTTCGACATGCAGATCGAGACGCCCGACGGCTGGCAGACCACCTATCGCTTCCAGCCGAAGCGGGTCGAATGGATCGATTACGACGCCGCGAACTGGTTCACGTCGACGTATCCCGAATCGATCTTTCTGCATAACCTGATCGCCTGCCGCGTGCTGCCGGAAGGCCGTGCGGCGCTGCGCAACACCACGCTGACGATCCGGGACGCGGCGGGCGTCGGGCGCGCCGTCACGTTCGACGATGCGGCCGCCTGGGGCGCGTGCCTGCGCGACACGATCGGCATCGACACGACGGGATTCGATCTCGACGCGCTGTTTGCGCGACTGGCGGCGCCCGCCGCCGCATAACCCGGATCACGATCGATAGCCAACGGCGGCCCGCATCCACGGGCCGCTCTTACGGTTGACTTCTGCTAGATTGCTAGCATACTAGTAACCATGACCGATGAAGAAGTGAAGCAGTTCAACGTGTACCTGCCGCTCAGCCTGATCCGGCAGGTCAAGCATCGCGCCATCGAAACGGAGCAGTCGCTGTCCGCGCTGGTGGCCGACGCATTGCGCGCGTACCTGGCCGCGCCGCCGCCGGGTGCGGAGCCGTCCACCAAGGAGGAGTGACATGTCATCCGAGCGAATCGAAGCCGTGTACCTGACGACGCACAACTGGGGCAAGTCGGCGAAGTTCTTCCAGGCGCTGGGCTTCAAGCTGGAGTTCGAAACCGATCACCACTCGGGCCAGCTGCGCAGCGGCGACGGCCCCTTTCTGTTCATCGCCGAAGTGCCGCCGGGCGAGACGCCGGCCATGCAGGTGGTGCTCAAGGTGGCGGATGAGCAGGCGGTTCAGCCGCAGCCGATCGTCGACGTCGTCACGCCGTTCGAAGATACCCACTGGGGCACGCGCGACATGACCGTGCGCGACCCGGACGGCCGCGTATGGCGCCTGCAGGCGCCGGGCAAGCAGGGCGCGTGAGGCGATCATGACCGAACCCCGCGAAAGCGCCCCCGACAGCACGGCCGCGCGCGTCGCGCTGTGGCGCGCCCTGCACGTCGAACTCGACGCGCCGCCGCACGTGCTCGCCGATGAAGTCGGGCTGCAATTGCTCGCACCGGAACGCGGCTGGCAGCAGCGCGGCGACATGGATCCGCAGTTCACGCGGCCGTTCCGTGCGTCGATCGTCGCGCGGGCGCGCTTCATCGAGGATCTCGTCGTCGAACAGGCCGCGCGCGGGCTGAGCCAGTACGTGATCCTCGGCGCGGGTCTCGACAGCTTCGTGCAGCGCCGGCCCGACATGGCGTCGCGCGTGACCGTCTTCGAAGTCGATCCGCCCGCGCCGCAGGCCTGGAAGCAGCGCCGCCTGGTCGAGCTCGGTTTCGGCGTGCCCGACTGGCTGCGTTTCGTGCCGGTCGATTTCGAGGCGAAGCAGTCGTGGCGTGCCGCGCTGGTCGGCGCGGGCTTCGATGCCGGCAAGCCGGCGGTCGTGGTGTCGACCGGCGTCAGCATGTACCTGACGCACGAAGCGAATGCGGCCGCGTTGCGCGAAGTCGCGTCGCTCGCGCCGGGCTTGACGCTCGCGATGACGTTCCTGCTGCCGCTGGAGCAGGCGGATCCGGATGTGCGCCCCGGGCTGGAAATGGCCGCGAAGGGCGCGCGCGCCAGCGGCACGCCGTTCATCAGCTTCTTCATGCCGGCGCAGATCCAGGCGCTCGCGCGGGAAGCCGGTTTCGCGCAAGCCGCGCACGTATCGGCCGCCGAACTGACGCGCCGTTACTTCGCCGATCGCACCGACGGCCTGCGGCCGCCGAACAACGCGGAAGAGCTGCTGGTCGCGACGGTCTGAGCTGTCGCGACCATAGCGACCACCGGGGCCACAGCGACCCTCACGCGCGTTCGAGCACGGCCATTTCCCGCACGACCACCAGCAGCACCGCGAGGCTCGCGCCGCCCGATGCGCGCAGGTCCGCGAGCAGGTGCTCGTAGCGCGCGAGCGCGGCTTCGCGGCGCGCGCGCCACGCGCCGACGATCGTCTCCGGCGTGGTCGAATCCGGCGATTCCGCGAGTGCGCTCGTCGCCAGCGTGCGCTTGAGACGCGCGACTTCCGCGAGCGCGGCCGCGCGCGCCAGCATGTCCCAGTGCGTCGGCGTCGGCAGCGTCGCCGCGCGCTCGCCGATCCAGCTGTAATTGAGCAGCGTGCCGAGCGAGAAATAGACGCCCGCGACGAGTTCGAGGCTGCGGTGGCTGGTCGCGGCCACTTCGGCGATGTCGAGCAGCGCGGCCGAGATGTCGCCGCTCGCGACGCGCACCGCAAGCGCGCTGTCGACACCGGCTTCGACCAGCACGCGCTGCCGTTCGGACAATGCTTCGAGATCGTCGGCCGGCAGCAGCGACGGCAGTTGCGGCGCGAGCCGCTCCGCCGCGTCGCGGCAGCGCGCGATCAGCTCGGTGACGCCACCATCGGCCACCGCGCCGGACTGCAGGTGCCGCAGGAACCACAGCGCCGCGCGCTCCAGCAACCTTGCGACGTCGACGAACATGCGCGCCTGCACGTCGTCGGCGACGCGGTTGTCGAGCGCGTCGATGTCACGCCACACCGCATCGAGGTCGAACACGTCGCGCGCCATGATGCAGGCGCGCACGATGTCGCCGGGCTTCGCGTCGGTCTCCTCCATCAGCCGGTGCACGAACGCGCAGCCGACGCGGTTCACCAGCGCGTTGGTCAGGTGCGTCGCGAGGATCTCGCGGCGCAGCGGATGGCGGCGCATCGGTTCGCTGAAGCGCTGCTGCAGCGGCTTCGGGAAGTAGTCGACGAGCATCGCGGCCACCAGCGGATCCTCGGGCACGTCGGATTCGAGCAGCGCGTCGTATAGCCACATCTTGCTGTACGCGAGCAGCACCGCGCGTTCCGGCGACGTGAGGCCGAGCTTCGCGGCCTGCCGTTCGGCGACTTCGTCATCGGTCGGCAGGAATTCGATCACGCGGTTCAGGCGGCCCGCGCGTTCGAGCCAGCGCATCAGGCGCGCCTCGGCATCGAGCAGCTCGACCGCGTAGCGGCCGGCGATAGACAGCGCCTGCGTCTGGTAGTAGTTGTCGCGCAGCACGAGCAACCCGACTTCGTCGGTCATCTCCGCGAGCAGCGCATTGCGCTGCTTCTCGGTCATCTCGCCGTCGGACACGACGAGCCCGAGCAGGATCTTGATGTTGACTTCGTGATCCGAACAATCGACGCCGGCCGAGTTGTCGATCGCATCGGTGTTGATGCGGCCGCCGCGTTGCGCGAACTCGATCCGGCCGAACTGCGTGCAGCCGAGATTGCCGCCTTCGCCGACCACCTTGCAGCGCAGGTCCGCGCCGTTCACGCGCACCGCGTCGTTCGCGCGATCGCCGACCTGCAGGTGGGTTTCGCGCGCGGCCTTCACGTAGGTGCCGATCCCGCCGTTGTACAGCAGGTCGACCGGCGCCTGCAGGATCGCGCGGATCAGCTCGGCCGGCGGCAGCGCGTGCGCGTCGATGCCGAGCGCGGCCTGCACGGCCGGCGACAGAGGGATCGTCTTCGCGGTGCGCGGGTAGACGCCGCCGCCCGCAGAAATCGCGGCCGGATCGTAGTCGGCCCAGCTCGAGCGTTCGAGCGCGAACAGGCGCGCGCGCTCGGCGAAGCTCGTCGCGGGATCGGGGTTCGGGTCGAGGAACACGTGCCGGTGATCGAACGCGGCGACCAGCCGGATATGCGGCGACAGCAGCATCCCGTTGCCGAACACGTCGCCCGACATGTCGCCGACGCCGACCACCGTGAAGTCGGTCGTCTGCGTATCGATGCCCATCTCGCGGAAGTGCCGCTTCACCGATTCCCACGCGCCGCGCGCGGTGATCGCCATCTTCTTGTGGTCGTAGCCGACCGAGCCGCCGGACGCGAAGGCGTCGTCGAGCCAGAAGCCGTATTCGTGCGAGATCGCGTTCGCGTAGTCGGAGAAGGTGGCCGTGCCCTTGTCGGCGGCGACGACCAGGTACGGGTCATCCGGATCGTGTCGAACCACGTCGGGCGGCGGCACGATCGCGTTGCTCACGAGGTTGTCGGTCAGGTCGAGCAGGCCGCGCAGGAAGGTCTGGTAGCACGCGATGCCTTCGCGCATCCACGCTTCGCGATCGCTCGGCGGCGGCGGGTTCTTCACGACGAAGCCGCCTTTCGAGCCGACCGGCACGATCACGACGTTCTTCACCATCTGCGCCTTCATCAGCCCGAGCACTTCGGTGCGGAAATCCTCGCGGCGATCCGACCAGCGCAGGCCGCCGCGCGCGACGCGTCCGCCGCGCAGGTGCACGCCCTCGACACGCGGCGAGTACACCCAGATCTCGAACATCGGCTTCGGTTCGGGCAGGCCCGGCACTTTCGCCGGATTGAACTTGAACGACAGGTACGGCTTCGGTTCGCCGTTCGCATCGGCGAGGAAGTAGTTCGTGCGCTCGGTCGCGTTGATCACGCCGAGGAACTGGCGCAGGATGCGGTCCTCGTCGAGGTTCGGCACCTGGTCGAGCGCGCCTTCGATCGCCTTCAGTAGCCGCTCGGCCTGCACGTCGCGCGTGTCGCCGGTGGCCGGGTCGAACCGCAGCAGGAACAGCTCGACGAGCTGCCGCGCGATCGCCGGGTTGCCGGTCAGCGCGCGCTCGATATACGCGTCGCTGAAGGTCGAGCCGACTTGCCGCAGGTACTTCGCATACGCGCGCAGGATCGTCACTTCGCGTGCGCTCAGATGGGCGCGCAGCACGAGGCGGTTGAAGTCGTCGTTCTCGATCCGGCCGCTCCAGATCTGGTCGAACGCATCCTCGAACAGGCCCTTCACGCGCTCGATGTCGAATTCGGTATCGTCCGCGAGTTCGAGGCCGAAGTCGTGTACCCACGCATGCGCGGCGTCCTGCGTCTGGATCCGGTACGGCCGTTCCTCGTCGACGCGCACGCCGAGATGCTCGAGCATCGGCAGGCTGCGCGACAGCGCGATCGGGTCGCCCGCGCGATAGACCTTGAAGCGGAACGCGCGCGCCTCGGCTTCGATCGGCCGGTACAGGTTCATCGCGAGCTGCCCCGAGTCCTTCACGCGCTCGATCAGCTCGATGTCGCGCACGGCCGTGCGCGCCGGATAGTCGTCGCGATAGCCGGCCGGGAACGAATCGGCATAGCGCTGCAGCAGGCGGTTGCCTTGCTCTTCGCCGAACGCATCGAGCAGTGCGTCGGCGAGGTCGTCCTGCCAGCGGCGCGTGGCCTGCACGAGCCGCGTTTCGAGCTCGCGCGTGTCGACGTCGGGCATCGTGCCCGGTTCCGCGTGCACGACGAAATGAATCCGCGCGATCGCCGATTCCGACAGCAGCGGCGTGAACTCGACGTTCACGCCGTTGTACGCATCGATGAGCAGCTTCGCGATGCGCCGGCGCAGGTCGGTGTTGTACTTGTCGCGCGGCACGAACACGAGGCACGACACGAAGCGGTCGAAGCGGTCGCGACGCACGAACAGGCGCGTGCGCTGGTGCTCCTGCAGCCGCAGGATGCCGAGTGCGATGTCGTAGAGCTGGTCCTCATCGGCCTGGAACAGCTCGTCGCGCGGATAGGTTTCGAGCACCGTCACGAGCGACTTGCCGAGGTGCCCCTTCGGCAGGAAGCCCGCGCGCCGCACGATGTTCGCGCACTTGCGGCGCACGATCGGGATATCCGCATACGAGCCGAAATAGGCCGTCGACGTATAGAGCCCGATGAAGCGGCGCTCGCCCGCGACCTTGCCGTCGGGGCCGACGAGTTTCACGCCGATATAGTCGAGATAGCCGGGCCGGTGCACGGTTGCGCGCGAATTCGCCTTGGTCAGGAAGATCGGCCAAGCGCCGGTGATGATGTCGGCCGCGGCGGGCGGTAGCGGCGTGACGTCGGGCGCGTCCGACGTGCGCAGCGATTCGCGCAGGATGCCGAAGCCGGTGCCTTCGATGCCGCGCAGCCCGAAGCCCGTGCCGTCCGATACCAGCGCGTAGTCGCGCTGGCCGAGGAACGTGAAATGATCGGCGGCCATCCATTCGAGGAAGGCGCGCGCCTCGATGTCTTCCGCGGTCGATTCGCGCGCCTTCATTTCCTTGATCGTCGCGCGCGCGATGTCGACGATCTTCGGCCAGTCTTCCACCGACGCGCGCACGTCGCCGAGCACGTGCGCGATGTCGTTGCGCAACGTGTTGAGCAGCGCGGCATCGCCGCAGCGGTCGACTTCGAAATGGATGAACGACGCGAGCTGCGACTGGCCGTCGCCGGGTGTCGCGCCGCCTGCATCGACGCGCTCGATGCCGCCGTCGCGGCCGCGCCAGATGCGGAATACCGGGTGCAGCGCCGAATGCAGCGCGAGCCCGAGACGGTTGACGGCCATCGTCACCGAATCGACGAGGAACGGCATGTCGTCGTTGACGATCTCGATGACCGTGTGATCGGAATGCCAGCCGTGCTGTTCGAGGATCGGGTTGTACACGCGCAGCCGCTCGCTGCCGGGCACGAATTTCTGGGCGGTCTGCCAGTGCGCCATCGCGGCGCCGTAGAGATCGGCGATGCTGCGGCTTTGCAGATCGTCGGCATCGACGAAATCGTAGTAATGACGCAGGAACGGTTCGACGATCCGGAAGGTGGCTTCGGGCAGGCGCCCGCGCGCGAATTCGACGACGTCCGAGAGCAGGTGTGCGACGACTTCCTCGTTCTTCGCTTCCATGGCGGTCTCCTCGTCGGGTGGCCATCGGCTGCTGCGTCTGTCCGGCATTATGCGCCGATTGCGTGACAAAGCGATGTGCGGGCGCACAACGAGCGGCGGCTGGAGGAGGCCGCGTGCAGCGCCCGTTGCGAGCGCTGCAGCGTGAGTGTCAGTGCAGGGCCGGCAGCGCCGAAGCGCTACCGCCGTTGACGCTCAGCGCTTGTCGCTCCACAGCTTGCCGGCCGTCGCCCAGTTCTCCTTCTTCACGTCGGTCAGGATGATGTCGACCGAGCCCGGTTCGCAGCCGAGCGTCTCGCACGTGACGCGCGTGATGGCTTCGACGAATGCGCGCTTCTGGTCGACGGTGCGGCCTTCGAAGAGCTGGATATTGAAAGTCGGCATGACGGAGTGCTCCGATTGGTTGGGATGAGTGAGGCGTTGGGCGCCGGCGGCGTCAGTCGCGATACGTCGGATCGATCCGGTCGAGCCGTCGCAGCAGCGCCGGCCACTCCAGTTCGCCCTCGATCGCGCCGCCGTCGCGCAGCTGTTCGGCGGTTCGGTCGGCGACGGCCGGGTCGGGCAGCACGAGCGGCCCGCCGCCGGCCTGCGCGCGCACCTGGATATCGCACGCCTTGATCAGCGTATCCATCAGCACATAGGCTTCGGCCACGGTGCGGCCGACCGTCAGCGTGCCGTGGTTGCGCAGCAGCATCGCGGATTTCGCGCCGAGGCTCGCGGTCAGCCGCACGCCTTCGGCCGGCGAGAACGCGAGCGCCTCGTAGTCGTGGTACGCGAGGTCGCCGTGAAACCGCAGCGCGTGCTGCGAAGCGGGCAGCAGCCCGTCGCGCTGGATCGACACGGCGATGCCGGCCGTATTGTGCAGATGCATCACGCATACCGCGTCGGCGCGGGCGGCATGCACGGCCGCGTGCAGCGCGAAGCCCGTCACGTTGACCGCATGCTCGCTGTCGCCGATCCGGTTGCCGGCCAGGTCGATCTTCACGAGATTCGACGCGCGGACTTCGTCGAACGTGAGGCCGAACGGGTTGATCAGGAAGTGGCCGGGCTCGCCGGGCACGGTCGCGGACAGGTGCGTGTAGATCAGGTCGTCCCAGCCGTTCAGCGCGACGAGCCGGTACGCGGCGGCGAGGTCGACGCGCATCCGGCGTTCGGCGTCCGAGATCGGGCCGCCGGGTTGCACGGCATCAGGACGGTGTGCGAATGACGACATCGGGTTCTCCGAAGGTGAAGCGGCGCGCGACGATCACCATGACCCACGACGCGAGCGCGAACGGGGCCGTGAACGCGGGAATGCCGGCGTGCGTCGCGAGCCACTGGATCAGCGCGGCGAGTGCGGCGGCCGCGAGCGCCGCGCGCGGGCCGCGCGGCATCAGCGCGAGTGCGGCGAGCGCGCCGTTGAAGCCGAGCAGGCCGTCGGCGAACGATGCGCCGCTCGCGCCGAGCGCGACCAGCAGCACGGTCGATACCAGCGCGCCGCCGAGCGCGAATGCGGCCGCACGGCGCGATGCCGCGGCGAGGCCGACGACGATCAGCGCGCCGGCCCATGCGCCTTGCGCGAAAGTGGCCTGCGCGACGCCCGAGAGCAGCGCATCGGCCGCGGATGAAAACGTCAGCGCCGGGCCGGCCGTCGCGCCGCCTGCCTGCTGCAATGCGACAAACGGAAACCACAGCGCGGTGACGGCGAGGCACGGGCTCGAATACGGGCACTGCCGCCAGCGTGCGAGCGGCACGCGCATCGCGCGCTGCACGAGCGCCGCGCCGATCGAGGCCAGCGGCACCAGCACGATGGCGGCAAGTTGATGGGGCGCGAACAGCACGGCGATCAGCGCGGCGAGCGCGCCGTTGAAGCCGTGCAGCCCCTGTTCGACGTCGCGGCGCTCGGCGCCCGTCAGCACCGCCGTCATGCTGGCGGCGGCCGAGCCGACCAGCGCCGCGCTCGCGAGCCGCAGGTCGGTCAGCGCCAGTGCGGCGAGCAGCAGCGCGCCGGTGAGCGCATTCGCCTGCAGCACGATCTGCCCGATGCCGCGCAGCAGGATACGCAGGTCGATCGACGGCGAAACGGGGCGGGCGGTAGGCATGATGGCGGCGGAACAGGACGAGCCGCGAGCATAGGACACAATCCGATGCACCGAAATAGGGAATTCTGGATAGTCAGGATTTGTGGTCGATGCCCCGAAACGGTGAATCCGGCGGTCGATTCGTGCCCGAACGCCGCGCCGCGGGCGCTTTCGGCGGGTGGCCCGTTCGGAACTCGAATCCGTGCGCTGGCCGGCACTTTCGCCGAGCGATTCGTGCGACGATGCCTCGCATCGGGATTACCGGGAGACGGAAAGATGCGCGAAGTGCGTTGGGCGTCGCTCGAAGGCGACGGAGTCGAACATCTGACGTTCGACCGGAGCGGCGGCGGGATCGTCGTCGAAAGCGCGGTGGTCGGCCAGCGGTACGGCCGGGCGTACGGGCTCGCGTATCGCGTCGAGTGCGATGCGCACTGGCGCGTGACCTATGCGGTGCTCAAGGTGATGGGCGGCGGCACGCTCGAATTGCGCGGCGACGGCGCGGGCCACTGGCGCGACGGCTCGGGCCGCGCACTGCCGGAACTCGATGGTTGCATCGACATCGACATCGCGGCGACACCGTTCACGAATTCGCTGCCGATCGGCCGCCTGGGCCTCGCGCGCGGCGAGCGGCGGCCGATCGACGTCGCGTACATCTCGACGCCGGACCTGAAGGTCACGCCGGTCAAGCAGGCCTATGCGTGTCTCGAGCCGGGCCGGCGCTATCGCTACGAAGGGATTTTCCGCGACTTCACGGCCGAGATGGAGATCGACGACGACGGGCTCGTCGTCGATTACGAGACGCTGTTCAGACGCCTGCCGGCGCTGGCGCCCGCGGCGCGCTGATCCCGGGCCGCGACCGGGGCGAGCGCCGGCCGCTCCTGCGCGGACGCGAAGCGGTCGATCCGCGACGCGATCAGGTCGGGGTGGCGCAGCACGACCCAGTGCGTGCCGTCGATTTCCTCGCGCACGTGGTCGCCGAGCCAGCGGTCGAGGTCGACCGACATCTCGGGCGTCACGTAGCGGTCGCGCACCGGCACCAGGATCTGCACGGGCGCCTGCGCGTACCGCTCGCGCGGCTTGCGGGCCCGTGCGATGAAGTTCGCGCGGTACAGCTGCAGCCCGTTCAGCGCGTTCTTCAGTTGCACGGGATCGCGCTCCGCCCGCACGCGCTCGGTGAGCTGCAGCCAGCGCGGCCACAGCGCGGCGCCGGCGAGCCGCCATACCAGCGACGGCACGAGCGGCAGGTGGAAGAACGCGATGTACCACGACTTCAGGCTCTGCTTGAGCCGCATCTTCGCGCGGAACACGTGATCGAGGCACGGGCCCGAGATCGACGTGTACGACGCGATCCGGCCGCGGAACGCGGGGTCGGTCACGGCCTCCCAGCACTGGATCGACCCCCAGTCGTGGCCGACGAGATGGAACGGCCGGCCGCCGCAGGTTGCGTCGGCCACCGCCCTCAGGTCGGCGGCGAGCCGCTCGAGCGTGTAGTCGGCGCGGCGGCGCGGCGCATCGGACGCCCCGGCGCCGCGCACGTCGTACGCGATCACGCGGTAGCGCTTCGCGAGCCGCGCGCGGATCGGCGCCCACACGGCCGCCGAATCCGGGTAGCCGTGTACGAGGATCAGCGGCGGGGCGCGACGCGACCCGCTCACGTAGACGGCGAGTTTCACGTCGCCGGACTGGACGGTCAGCATCTCGTGGGCGCGCGCCATGGCGTCATGCCTGCGCCACCGAGTGCAGCGGCACGCGGCGCGGGGCGGCTTGCGCGGCGTAGCGCGCGTTGGTCGCGTCGATGTTCTCGAGCAGCGTGTCGAGCTCCTGCAGGTACTGATGGTTGTCGTGGTCCCACGGATGGAAACCCGGGCGGAAGTAGTCGAGCCATTCGCGTGCGATGCTCGGGAACACGCCGTGCTTCGGGCTGTACAGGTACTTCACGAGGCGCCACATGCCGCCGAACTTGCCGTGCTCGCGACGGTGCGCGCGCATCAGGCGCACGTGGAAGTCGAACACGATGGCCCAGAAGAACACGGTGGTCGTCAGCATCGTGCCGGTGCGCAGCAGGTAGCTGCCGAGGCCCGGCTTCATCACGGTGCGCCACACGTCGTAGGACACCGCCTTGTGCTCGGTTTCCTCCATCGCGTGCCACATCCACATCTGCTGGTAGCCTTCGACCGAGCCGTCGATGCGGTGCTCGTGGCCGGACAGCAACTGGTTCGCGAGGATCGCCGTGTAGTGCTCGAGCGCGATCGTGATCGCGAGCTGCATCGAGTGCGGCAGCACCTTCTTGAACCAGCCGAGGATCGTCCACAGGCGCTTGTCGAGCTTGTGCGCGGGCAGGCCGGACGCCTGCAGCAGGTCGTTGTACTCGATGTGCTCGCGCGTGTGCATCGCTTCCTGGCCGATGAAGCCGAGCACCTGCTTCTTCAGCTCCGGGTCCTCGATCCGGTCGCGGTAGTTGCGCACCGAATCCATGAAAAAGCGTTCGCCGGCCGGGAACAGCAGCGACAGCGCGTTCATGAAGTGCGTGACCGGTACGCCCTGCACGTGCCAGTCGCGCGCGCGTTCGGGGGGCAGCGCGAAACGGATGTCGCGCCGCACGGGCATCATGTTCGGGGTCGTCATGATTGTTCTCCTCCCTGGTTGCCTGCATTGTTGTAGGTGGCGTGCAGCGGCGCGGCCGCCGGCGTGCCGCGCGCGGCGCGGCGGGCCTTTGCGGCCTCGCGGCGCGTCGCGAGCACGACGAGCGCCTGGTACGCGGCGGGCAGGATGCGCGCCATCCAGTCCGCGCCCTTCGCGTCGCGGCCGATCAGGACGCGGCGCTTGTTCTTGCGCACGCCGGCAAGGATCGTGCGTGCGGCCTCGTCGGCGGTCGTGATGAAGAACTTCTCGAAGCTGTCCTTGCCTTGCTGTTCGCTCTCGACGATGAAGCCGACCATGTTCTTCGCGACGCGGCTCGATTGCGCGATGTTCGTGCGGATGCCGCCCGGATGCACGCAGGTGGCCGACACACCGCACTTCATCATGTCGAGTTCCTGGCGCAGCGATTCGGTTAAGCCGCGCACCGCGAACTTGGTCGCGTTGTAGCCGCTCATGCCCGGCTGCGCGAAGATCCCGAAGATGCTCGACGTGTTGATCACGTGGCCTTCGCCCGACGCCTTCAGGTGCGGCAGGAACGCCTTCGTGCCGTGCACGACGCCCCAGAAGTTGATGTTCACGATCCACTCGAGATCGCTGTATTCCATTCCTTCGATCGTGCTCGACAGCGCGACGCCCGCGTTGTTGAAGATCAGGTTGACCTTGCCGTGTTCCTTCGCGGTGTCGTCGGCCCATGCGAACATCGCGTCGCGGTCGCCGACGTCCAGCACGCGCGTCGACACGCGCACGTTCGGCGCGATCGCGCGGACGATCCGTTCGGTTTCGGCGAGGCCCACGCCGTTCTTGTCGGCGAGCGATACGTGGCAGCCGGCCTGCGCGAGCTGGATCGCGAGCGCGCGGCCCATGCCCGAGCCGGCGCCCGTGATCGCAGCGACCTTGTTGGCGAAATCTCTCATGTCGGTGGCTCCTTGTCTGGCTCAGGCCGCTTCGGCGGACGGGGAAGTCGAAGCGGAAGCGGCGGGCGCGGCGGCGGCCCGCGCGGTCGTGTCGTGTTGCGGCGCGCGATACGCGTGGTAGTCGGCGATCGAGAAGTGCGCGGTCGCCTGCCGGAAACGCCACGTGAAACCCGGCCACAGCGTCGTGTTCTTGCCGGTGCGCGGATCGAGGTACCAGCTCTTGCAGCCGCCCGTCGACCAGATCGCCTTCTTGAGCTTGCCTTGCAGGTCGCTGTTGAACTGTGCCTCGACGAGCGGGCGTACCTCGATCGCGTCCGCCCGTTCGCGACGCATCGCCTGCAGTGCACCGAGGATGTATTCGATCTGCGACTCGATCATGAACACCATCGAGTTGTGGCCGAGGCCCGTGTTCGGGCCGACGATCATGAAGAAGTTCGGGTAGCCGGGCAGCGTCGAGCCGAGATACGCGTGCGCGCCGTCGCGCCAGGCGTCGACGATGTCGAGCCCGCCGCGGCCGATGATCGCGCCGCGCGGATACGGATCGGCCACCTGGAAGCCGGTGCCGTAGATCAGGCAGTCGACTTCATGACGCTTGCCGTCGGTCGTCACGACCGCGTCGGCTTCGATGTGGTCGATGCCGGTCGTGACCACGTCGACGTTCTTGCGCGACAGCGCCGGGTAGTAGTCGTTGGAGATCAGCACGCGCTTGCAGCCGAGCGTGTAGTTCGGCGTGACGGTCTTGCGCAGCTCCGGATCGGGAATCTGCTTGCGGATGTGGCGCAGCGCGAGCTTCTGCACGTTCTTCATCAGCGACGGATGGATCGCGAAGCCGAGCACGCGCGATTCGAGCATCCAGTAGATGCCGCTGCGCACGGCCTTCTGCGTGAACGGCAGCGTGCGGAACAGCCACTTCTCGAACCCGGTCAGGTTGCGATCGGGCTTCGGCATGATCCACGGCGGCGTGCGCTGGAACAGCGCGAGCGCCTTCACGCGCGGCGCGATCTGCGGCACGAACTGGATCGCGCTCGCACCGGTGCCGATCACCGCGACGCGCTTGCCTTCGAGCGGATAGTCGTGATCCCACTGCTGCGAGTGGAACGCGCGGCCCTTGAAGGTCTCGACGCCGGGAATCGACGGCAGCGCGGCGCGCGACAGGCCGCCCATCCCCGACACCAGCACGCGTGCGGACAGCCGCTTGCCGTTCGCGAAAGTGAGGCGCCAGCGTTGCGCGGCCTCGTCGTACTCGGCGCGCTGCAGTTCGTGGTTCAGGCGCAGGTGCGGGCCGACGCCGAAGCGCTGCACGCAGTCTTCCAGATAGGCGCGGATTTCCGGCTGCGGCGCGAACATGCGCGTCCAGCGCGGGTTCGGCGCGAACGAGAACGAATAGACGTGCGATTGCACGTCGCAGGCACACCCGGGGTAATGATTGTCGCGCCACGTGCCGCCGACCGACGCGGCCTTCTCGAGGACGACGAAGTCGGTCACGCCTGTCTGACGCAGGCGGATCGCCATCCCGAGGCCGGCGAAGCCGGTGCCGATGATGGCGATGTCGATGGTTTCGTCCAGGCCGTCGTGGCCGGGCGGACCGAAAGGCAACGTGCGAGCATTCATCCGGGTGTCTCCGATTTGGCTCATTTTTGAATGTTACATTGATTGATGTAACGATAGTGGGTGAGCCCGGAAATCGCAAGAGGCTAGAAGGGGCGCTCTAAGGGCCGGAAGCCTGACGGGAAAAGGCTGAGCGGGGTTTGGAACGGGCCGGTTTCCGCAATGCGGGATACGCGGAACGGGCCGTCGACAGGGCGTGAGAGGGTGCGGGCGAGACCGCCGGCGCGCGGCGGCCTGTTTGAAACGGTATCAGGGACGGATCGGCCGAGCGGCTGTCTCATGGAAAACCCCGGCCACGATCGTGACCTGCGCGAGCGCGTAGAGACCCCAGATCAGGTAATCGATTCCCGGAAAACCGCCGAGGAAGCGGCCGACGCCGATCAGCGTATCGGAGCCGACGAAAATCAGGCTGCCGATGGCCACCAGCGGGCCACGCGTGCGGGCGGCGAGTGCGAAGCTCGCCATCGCGCACAGCACGAGCATGTAGACGGCGACCGGCGCCATCAGCTCGCCGAGGTGCGGGAAGAACGCCGCGTAGAACGCCGGCGCGGCGATCCACAGCCCGACGAGCGCGACGATGCGCCAGCCGTGCGGCCGCGCGCGCCAGCGCATGAAGATCGCGCAGTAGCACAGGTGCGTGAGCAGGAACGCGCCGAGGCCGAGGACGAACGACAGCGGCCAGTCGGGCAGCGCGAGCAGTACGTCGCCGAGCACGGCCGTCACGAGCGCCGCGCACAGCCACGCGCGTTCGCGCGGTGCGGCGCAGGTGCTGCCCGCCGCGAGCAACAGGAGGCCCATCGCGGCTTTCGCGGCGGCCTGGCCGGGATAGGGCGCGGCGGCGAGCGACAGTCCATATAGCAGCGCGGCGACGACGGCGAGCGGCCAGAGCCGGCGGTAGGGGGCGGGAAGCGTGGCGATCAAGGCGGGTGTCTCCGGTTTGTTGTTGTCTGCGGTGGACGGCGCGCGGTCGAGGCGCGGCTGTCGGCCATTATCCGGAAGAAAGGGCGTGCCAAAACCGGCGAATCCTTCTAGGAAACGACCGGGATCGCGATGCACGAGGATTGCCCGTCGGCGCAGCAATCCGGCGATGCCGGGCTCCGGTGCGTGGGCGCGGCCGCCGGATTTCTCCGCGCGTTGCCCCGGTCGAACCGGGGCAACGACTGCAATTCGGCTTGCTATGATCGCCGCGGTATTGTCGTTGTCGATGTGGTTGTTGCCGTCGTTGTCGTTGTTTCCGCCCGGCCGCGCGACTGGATGCGCAAGCCGGAGCGGGCCCGATGAATCCCGGCCGTGCCCGGCCCGAGCGCTGATGCGAAGCGGGGCGGGCTGGCCTTCCCCACGAAAACAGGTCCGACCATGACCGAACTTCTCCACGGCGACGGCGCGATCCGTCGCACGACGCCGTACGGCTCGTCGATCGAAAACACCTACGCGGGCGTGCTGTCGTTCATGCGCCGCAACTATTCGCGCGCGCTCGACGGCGTCGACGTCGCGATCTCCGGCGTGCCGCTCGACCTCGCGACGACCTACCGCTCCGGCGCGCGGCTCGGCCCGGCGGCGATTCGCGCGGCGAGCGTGCAGCTCGCGGAGCTTCATCCGTATCCGTGGGGCTTCAACCCGTTCGACGATCTCGCGGCCGTCGACTACGGCGACTGCTGGTTCGACGCGCACAACCCGCTGTCGATCAAGCCCGCGATCGTCGAGCATGCGCGCACGATCCTCGGTTCCGGCGCGAAGATGCTGACGCTCGGCGGCGATCACTACATCACGTATCCGCTGCTGGTCGCGCATGCGGAGCGCTACGGCAAGCCGCTGTCGCTGATCCATTTCGACGCGCACTGCGATACGTGGGCCGACGACGATCCGGACAGCCTCAATCACGGGACGATGTTCTACAAGGCCGTGAAGGAAGGGCTGATCGATCCGGCGACGTCGGTGCAGGTCGGGATTCGCACGTGGAACGACGACTTTCTCGGGATCGAGCGGCTCGATGCGGCGTGGGTGCATGACCATGGCGCGCGTGCGGCGGTCGAGCGGATCGTCGATATCGTCGGCGCGCGGCCGGCATACCTGACGTTCGATATCGATTGTCTCGATCCGGCGTTCGCGCCCGGCACCGGCACGCCGGTCGCGGGCGGGTTGTCATCGGCGCAGGCGCTCGCGATCGTGCGTGCGCTCGGCGCGGTGAACCTGATCGGCGCGGATGTGGTCGAGGTCGCGCCCGCGTACGACCACGCGGACATCACGGCGATTGCGGCCGCGCATGTCGCGTGTGACTTGCTGTGTCTGTGGCGGCAGAAGAAGGTGGCGGGGGCGCTGGAGTAAGTCGGCATGCGCGTGCCGCAGGGGCGGTGCGCGCATTGCCGGATCGAGGTGCCGTGTGCAGTTTGCCTGTCACGTAGCGGGCGAAAGAAGGCCTCGCGGATTCTCGTGGAAGGGCCTTGCCGACCCGTCGGCGACATCCGCGAAAGGTTGGCGGGTAGCTGCTTCCGTTCACCAGCGAGGCGTTAGCGTATCCCCGATGACATGCCGCGATTTCATCAAGCAAAAACCTATTTGCGCCTGAAAAAAGCCGCAAGCATGTCGTCTTTCGGCGCTGCCGGTTGCGTTGTTTGCTGTTTTCCCGACCGTCCGCGAGAACGAGCGTGATCCGCCCCGGCGCCGGCGTCATCTGGCCAGGCCCCCGTATAAACCGCACGCGGCCGGATGAGATCGGATTGCTCGCGCTGCTCCAGCCCGTGCGCGATCCAGCCGATCGAGCGGCCGAGCGCGAACAGGCCGAATGCCGCGCCGACGGGAAGCCGCAAATGTCTGCGTAACGCCACCAGCGCGAGATCCAGCGAGGGCTTCTGGCCGACGAGCGCGCTCCCGGTATCGATCATCCTTTTCCACTGAGGATGTCGCGGCAGGATCCGCGACAACAGATACGTCGCGCGCACGTCGCCATCGGGATAGAGCGCATGTCCGAAGCCCGGCAAGCCGTCTCCCCGGGCGAGACGCGCGCCCATTTTTTGCTCGACGTCCCTTTTGCCCAGTTCGTCCCACAGTGCTTCGCCACGCGCGGTGGTGGCGCCGTGCCGCTCGCCCGACAAGCCGGCCAGGCCGCCGACCACGACGGCGCGCAAGCTCGCGTTCGTCGACGCGATGCACCGCCCCGTGAAGCTCGACGCGTTCAGTTCGTGATCCGCGCACAGCACGAGCGCCATCCTGATCAGCTCGGCGCCCGCCGGCCCGACGCCCCATGCTCGCGCGCATTGCGCGTGGATCGGGGCGGTATCGATCCGGGTGCGCAGCAGGCACGCCGCCAGAATCCGCACGAGATCGCCGCAGCCCTGCGCCTGACGATCGGCCGACTGATGCCAGATCGCCGTGGGCGCGTCCTCGCTTGCAACGGTGAAGAGCGGCAGCAGTGCTTGCTCGGTGCGTTGACCGGCGTAGTGCCTGAAGAGCGTTCGCAGTACTGATGGCGCCGTGGGGACGTGACGGCCGAAAGCGGTCTGCTCGTCGCATCGCCACAGCAGCGCCGCGACTTCCTCGAGACTCGCGCGGGCAGCGAGATCGAGTGCATCCACGCCGCGATAGAAAAGCCGGCCGCCATCGATCAACGTGATGCTCGATTCGAGCACGGGCGACCCCCAGTTCAACGCGGCCTTCGCCACTTCCTTCGGCTTGCGGCCGCGTGCGCGTTGATCCGCGAGGCGCTCGACATCGGCCGCGAGGTAGCGGCTTTCACGGTGGTTGTTGCCCGGTTCCGCGCGAAGCAGGCCGCGGCTGACGTACGCGTAGAGGGTTTGCCGCGAGACACCGAGCCTTGCCGCGGCTGCGGTCGAATTCAGGTAGTTCGACATCGTGCGCAGGGGGAATCGTTCGACAGGTTGATCAGGATAATCAACGTTGACAGCAAATGCGAGCGGGACGATCTTTGCCTCACCGAATTCATGCGAGGCGAACATGGGTGTCGATCAAATGTCGAGGGACCGGGCCGCAGCCGATGACGAGCGGGTGTCGCCTCATCTAGAGGCGTTCTGGCTAGCAGCGGGTGGGTCTCAGGCTTTTCTCGAGTCGTGCAGCTTCAGCGGGTCGGGCGAACTGGTTTCGGCATTTCGCGTAACCGACCTGGCCACGGCGGCGATCGGTGCGGCAGGAACGTCCGTTGCCGAATTGCTGCATGCGTCGACCGGGACGTTGCCGGCGGTTCGGGTCGACCGGCGCATGGCGTCGCTATGGTTCGGCACGTCGCTGCGTCCGCAAGGCTGGTCGATGCCGCCGCAATGGGATCCGGTGGCCGGCAACTATCGGGCACGCGATCGCTGGATCCGGTTGCACACGAACGCGCCGCATCATCGGCTGGCCGCGTTGTCGGTGCTCGGCTGCGCCGCCGATGCGCAGTCGGTCGCGCAAGCGGTGAATCGCTGGGATGCCGCCGCGCTCGAAGCGGCGATCGTCGAGCGCGGCGGTTGTGCCGCGGCAATGTACTCGGCGCAGGAGTGGGCCGGGCATCCGCAGGGCAACGCAGTCGCAACCGAGCCGTTGCTGCATGCCCGTGCCGCGACTGATGCCGTCGCGCACGACTGGCGGCCTTCGAAAAACCGGCCGTTGCGCGGCATTCGCGTGCTCGACCTGACGCGCATTCTCGCCGGCCCCGTGGCGACACGGTTTCTTGCGGGCCTGGGCGCCGACGTGCTGCGCATCGATCCGTACGGCTGGGAAGAGCCGGGCACGGTGCCCGAAGTCGTCCTCGGCAAGCGGTGTGCGCGGCTGAACCTGAAGGATGCCGCGGATCTCGATACGCTCAAGCGGTTGCTCGGCAGCGCGGATATCGTCGTGCACGGTTACCGGGCCGATGCACTCGCGCGCCTCGGGCTCGATGCCGCGCATCGGCGCGAACTGAATCCCGCGCTCATCGACGTGTCGCTCGACGCTTATGGCTGGAGTGGTGAATGGCGTTACCGGCGCGGCTTCGACAGCCTCATTCAAATGAGCACGGGAATCGCCGAGGCGGCTATGCGCGTGATGGGCCGTGATGAGCCGGTGAACTTGCCCGTTCAGGCGATCGACCATGCGACGGGTTACCTGATGGCGACCGCCGCGATACGCGGGCTGACGATGCGAATGAAGGAGGGTGTCGGTACCGAGGTGCGCGCTTCGCTGGCGCGCACGGCGGCCGAGTTGAAGTTGCGGTCGGAGCCGATGAGCGAGGTGGTCGAACTGGTTGCCGATGATCAGCGTGATCATGCGGAACACGTTGAATCGACGTCATGGGGGCCGGCATCCCGGCTCCTTCCGCCCGTGCGGATCGACGATGCGCCGCTCCGATGGCTTTATCCGGCGCGCGCGCTGGGTGCATACGAGCCCGAATGGTTGCCGTCGAACGACGATCTGTGACGCGATGCGATGAGTCGGCTGGTGTCGGTGAGTGGCGACGGGACGGGAATCGACCTGGCCACGGCGATGCATTTTGCTCAGCGCAATGCGCGCGTCGTCATCATCGGACAGCGCGAACGTGATGGAACACGTGGCCGAAGTGATCGGCGGCATGTTTCCCGATGCGCCCCCGCCGCGCCCTGGCCGCCGACCAGGATGTGCCTGATGGACGGAACGCGTTCGGCGGAGAGGGGGCAGGCTAGTGAAACCAGTCGGCCGGCGAAGACCGCCGGCGCGTTGCGCGTCGCTGAATCGAGGGCCGGGCGTTGTGTTTAACCGCGCGTGTCGACCCAGTTGCGTGCCCAGCGGGCCGAATGCTGCAACGCCTGCTCCTCGCTCGTGAAGTAATCGAGCGAATAGAACTGGTAGCGGCCTTCGGTGCGAGGGCTGCCGGCGCGTTCAAGCAGCAGGTTGGACGAAAAACTACCGTCGGGCAAACGATGCGCCGAGGGTTGGACGGCATAGCCGTTGTATTGATGAATTTGTTCGTTATGCATTTTAATTTTAATCATGTTCGAGTGCGCGCGTGCCGTGCGGATGTGCACGGATATGCCGATTCAAAGCCATTGCGAGCCGAATCTGACGCAGTCGTAAAGCGAAAAAGGGCTTGGCAGCCAGAGGGGGAATGAAGTGCAACGAGGCGTGTGGCGCGCGGCGAGCTGCTCAATGAACCGATGCAGCCAAGAGCAATCGCGCCAACTTTGGGAGACCAGGCTCCGCGAGGATGTCGCTGCAACCCGGCGCCCGATAGGGGGCGCCGGGTCCTTCAAACTTTACAGCGGCTTGATGTTGGCCGCTTGCAGACCCTTCGGGCCTTGCTTCGTTTCGAAGCTCACTTTCTGGTTTTCAGCCAGCGTCTTGAAGCCGTCGGCGCGAATTTCGGAGAAGTGAGCGAAGAGGTCGTCGCCGCCGTTGTCGGGCGTGATGAAGCCAAAGCCTTTGCTGTCGTTGAACCACTTGACGATACCGGTATCCATGAAGATTCCTTGAGAAAAAAATATGAAGATTTGCTCTGAATAGAGCGCTGGAAGCGTCAAGGAGGGAGAGGACAACGAATACCGCTGAGGAGCGATCAATTGATGAACAGCAATCGGACTTCTTGAACTTCGACCGGGACATTAACCGCTGGGCAGCGGTGGCGTCAATCATTAACTTGTAACTGTTTCACTTCGCGGCCCGTATTGCGGATGAAGCGATGTGGCCCTGTCTGGCTGAGCGTGCGGCGCGGCTTGGCCTGCAGGGGCGTCCAAGATAAACGCACACGCGAGACTCGCGCGCTGGCGCGAACGCCGACAGTGCGTCCCGCGTTTCCCGAACATTCGACAAGAACAAGAAAGGCCGCCGAGCCGTATGCCCGGCGGCCATCGACAAGTTGCGCGCGACGTTCCCGCTACTTCGCCGCGAGCGCACGCTGCGCGCCTTGGTCGACCCATGCGTTGTCGGCCACGTTCAGCTTCTGCGGAATCAGCTTCGCCGCATAAAACGCATCGGCGACGCCTTGCTGGGTCGCGACGATCTTTTCGTCGATCGGCACCGCGCCGAACGGGACACGCTTGAGCCACGTCTCGACGAGCGGTTGCGGCAGGCCGACCTTCGGTGCGATCAGCGCGGCCGTGTCGGCCGGATGCGCGTTGACCCACTGGCCCGTTTCGCGTGCCTGCTTCAGGATCGCGCCGACCACGTCGGGATGCTGCTGCGCGAAGTCCCGCGTGGCTTCGTAGAAGTTGTTGGTTGCAGTGAGGCCCGTGTAGTCGGACAGCGTACGCACCTTCAGCGTGTTTTGCGCGGCTGCATAGTACGGATCCCAGACGACCCACGCATCGACGTTACCGCTCTCGAATGCGGCGCGCGCGTCGGCGGGCGGAAGATACACGGGGCGGATTTCGTCGTAGCGCACGCCGGCCTGCTTCAACGCTTCGAGCAGCAGGTAGTTCGCGCTGGAGCCCTTCTGCAGTGCGATCTTCTTGCCGCGCAGGCCGGCGACCGAACGGATCGGCGAATCGGCCTTCACGAGCACGGCTTCGTTGTGCGGCGCCGGCGGTTCCGCGCCGACATAGACGAAGTGCACGCCAGCCGCCTGGGCGAACACGGGCGGCGGCGCGCCCGTGTAGCCGAAGTCGATGCTGTTCGCGTTCAGCGCTTCGAGCAGTTGCGGGCCGGCCGGGAATTCGAACCACTGCACGCCATAGCCGAGCGGCTTGAGCCGTGCTTCGAGCGAACCTTGCGCCTTGATGACCGACAGCAGGCCGGCCTTCTGGTAGCCGATGCGCACGACCTTGTCGGCGCTGCCTTGCGCGAACGCCGACGCGGCGGACAGCGCGACGAGCGTGGTGACGGCGGCGGTGCGGGCGATCCAGCGGGTGAAACGAATCATCGAACGGACTCCATGCAAAACGTCTTCGGGCGAGCGGCGGTGCCGCTCAGTTGGAAGAATCGTCGCATGGGCGATCACGCCCGCAAACCAAGCATTGTCGATATCAATATGACGGCGGCGCGCCTATGCTTCGTCGCTGCCGTGTTCCGGTGAAGGTGTGCCGGACTGCCGCGCGGCCTCGTCGCTGAGCTTCTTGTCGAGGATCGTCGCGACGCGGCCGCCGAGATACGCGCTTGCCGCGGTCTCCAGTGCGCGGTTCGTCTCGCCTTCGACGAACACGGCCGCGAGCGGGCGCAGGCGCCAGATCGCGTCGACCAGTTCGGGCACGTCGGTGGCGGGCGGCAGCGTGCCCGCGTCGTAGCGGTCGAGCCGCTTCACGACGAGATCGACGAGCAGTCGCGCGATCGCGTCGAAATGCGGCCGTGCGAGGCTGATCACGTCGAGCAGCTCGCGCGGCGGAATGCCTTCCTTCGTCATCGCGGCGGCCGCTTCGAGCAGCGCGGGGCTCTTGGCGACGAACGACAGGCCGCGCCGTTCGAGCAGGCCGAGTTCGGTCACGCGCGACAGCTGCGTGGTGGCCTGCGGGCCGAACATCTGCGCGAGCGCGGCAAGCGAATAGGTCTTCGGCAGTTCGTGCGACCAGCGGCCGCCGATCGCGTTTTCGAGACCGAGGATCGAGCGCAGGTCGTGGCCTTCGTCGATCGCCTTGATCAGGTCCTGGATGTTCGACAGCGTGTAGCCGCGCGCGAGCAGATGGTTGATCAGCTTCAGGCGTGCGACGTGCGTGTCGTCGTAGATGCCGACGCGGCCGCGCTTTTCCGGCGGCGCGAGCAAACCGCGATCCTGGTACGCGCGGACGTTGCGCACGGTCGTGTCGGACACGCGTGCAAGTTCGTCGACCGTGTACTCGTTGCGGGCGTCCGGCGCCGCCTCGTCGGGAGTGGAATGAGTCTGTTTTGACATGCGGCCATTCTAGCGCGACGTGGGAGGCTCCGGCGAGGCGGGGAGCGTGCGCGCGCCGTCGCCGAGCGGGCGCTGCAGCAGCGCCGTATCGATCCAGCGGCCGTGCTTGAAACCGACCGCCTTCAGCACGCCGGCCGGCTCGAAACCGAACGCGCGATGCAGCGACGTCGAGCCGCCGGTACCGCCGTCGGCGATCACCGCGATCATCTGCCGCCACGGGCCGGCCTCGCAGCGTTCGATCAGCGCGGCGAGCAGTGCGCGGCCGATTCCGCGCCCGCGCTGCGCCTCGTCGATGTAGATCGAGTCCTCGATCGTGAAGCGGTACGCACGGCGGGTGCGATACGGCGTCGCGTACGCGTAGCCGGCCACGCGGCCGTCGCATTCGGCGACGAGATACGGCAGCCCGTCGCGTAGCACCGCGTCACGGCGCGCGCGCAGTTCGGCGACATCGGGCGGCGTTTCCTCGAACGACGCGACGCTGTGGTGCACGTGGTGCGCATAGATCGCGCGGATCGCATCGAGGTCGGCGTCGGTTGCGTCGCGAACGACACAGGCGGGGGTGGTAGGCATGGCGGCAGTCCGGTGAATGCAAAGCGCCACTATGCCGGTCGCTGGCGCGCATGGCAAAGCCTTGTTCGGCGGCGGTCGCCTACAGCCGTCCATCCGCCGCGTGAACGGCTTCGGCGATCGCGTCGGCGACGCGCTGCACGCGCGGCGACCGGCGCACGTCCGGGTGGACCACGAGCCAGATCTCGCGCTCGATGTCGCAGCGTGGCGCAGCCGTCAGCTCGACGAGCGGCGCGCCCGCACGCGCGGCCGGATCGTCGACGAGAAACCGCGGCAGCAGCGCGACGCCGGCGCCGGCCGCGCACGCGCGATGCTGCGCGGCCAGGTCGTTGGTGACGAACGCGAAACGGCGACCGGCCGCGAAGCGGGCGAGCCACTGATGCTGCGGCGTTTGCGCGAGCGCGTCGTCGTAGCCGACGAACGGCCAGGTGCCGGGCGGTGCATCGGCCCACTCCGGCGACGCGCACAGCGCGAAGCGCATCGTGCCGAGCCGGCGCGCGGCGAGCCCCGGCTCCGTCGGCCGCGACAGCCGCACCGCGAGATCGGCTTCGCGCGCGTACAGGTTCGCCGCGTGCATCTCGCCCAGCAGGTCGATCCGCAGCGCCGGCCATGCGCGCTGCGCGCGGGCGAGCCGCGGCGCGAGGAAGTGGCTGGCGAACACCGGCGACGCCGATACGCGCACCACGCCGTCGAGCGCCGCCGCGCCCTGGGCGGCGCGCGCGAACGCGTGTGCGTCGGTTTCGATGCGTGCCGCGTGCTCGGCGAGGTGCAGCCCTTCGTCGGTCGGCGGCCAGCCGCGCGGTAGCCGGTCGAACAGCCGGATGCCGAGCGCGGATTCCAGCGCGTCGATGCGCCGGGCGACCGTCGAGTGCTGAACCTGCAGCGCCCGCGCGGCGGCCGACAGGCTGCCGCCCCGCATCACCGCGAGGAAATAACGGATGTCGTCCCAGCTCATCGGCAGCGCGGACGCGGAACCGGGATCTAGATCGGTCGAATTTTGCACAGTAGATGGGCGATTGGCGGGAATTCCGTTCGATTATGCACGATGGGATGATCGTGTCACTTCATTCGATTACGAGGAACGTCATGACCCAGACTGCCACCGCCATCCGGATCGGGATCGACCGTTACGGCGACGCCGGCGTACTGCGCCGCGTCGATGCGCCCGTCGCGCCGCCCGGTGCCGGCGAAGTACGGATTCGCCAGACCGCGATCGGCGTGAATTTCGTCGACATCTATTTCAGGTCGGGCGCGCACGCGTTGCCGGCGCTGCCGGATGCGCTCGGTGTCGAAGCGGCCGGCGTGATCGATGCGGTCGGGCCGGGCGTGACGGATCTCGTTCCCGGCCAGCGCGTCGCGTATGCGGGCATGCCGACCGGCAGCTATGCGAGCCTGCGTACGATGCCGGCCGGGCGTGTGCTGCCGATTCCCGACGGCTTGAGCGACGAAGCCGTCGCGGCCGGGCTGCTGAAGGGGATCACCGTTTACATGCTGCTGCATCGCGTGCGCCAGGTCGGCGCCGGCGACACGGTGCTCGTGCATGCGGCGGCCGGCGGCGTCGGGCTGCTGGCGACGCAATGGGCGCGTGCGCTCGGCGCGCGGGTGATCGGCACGGTCGGGTCGGCCTCGAAAGCCGCGCTTGTTCGCACGCACGGTGCCGACGCGGTCGTCGATTACCGGGAGGAGGATTTCGTCGCGGCGGCCCGCGCGTTCGGCGGCGGTACAGGGGTCGATTACGCGATCGACGGGATCGGCGGCGACGTGCTGACGCGCACGCTCGGCGCGGTTCGTCCGTTCGGGATGGTCGCGAGCATCGGGCAAGTGGCCGCGATCGGTGCGCGGCAGACGTTCGATCTCGACGAACTGGGGCCGGCGCGGTCGATCGCGCTGGCACGGCCGAGCGTGCTGGGCTTCATCGCGCGTGACGTCGACGGATATCGGGCGGCTGCGCGCGCGACGCTCGAACGGCTCGCGGGCGGCATGCATGTGGAGATCGGCGCACGGCTGCCGCTGGAACAGGCGGCCGATGCGCACCGGTTGCTGGAGTCGCGTGCGACGACGGGTGGGGTCGTGCTGGTGCCGTGATGGCGGGGGATGGGGATCGCGAGGCGGCTCAGCGCTTGCGTCGCGATCCACGGGAGGCTCAGTGGTGCTTGCGCAGCGGCGCATCCTCGACGAACCACGCAAGCACGAAGGCGATCGCGATGACCGTCGCCGCGGCCAGATACACGACATGCAGCGAACCGGCGAACGCGTGCAGGTACGCGTCGCGCACGGCATCCGGCAACTGGTGGACGGCGGCCGGGCCGAGCGCGGGCGGCAGCTCCGAGCCGGCCGGCAGCGCCGCCATCACCCGCGACTGCAGCCCGTGCGAGAACAGCGCGCCGAACGCCGCGACCCCGAGCGAACCGCCGATCGAGCGGAATAGCGTCGCGCCCGACGTCGCGACGCCCATGTGCCGGAATTCGACCGTGTTCTGCACGGCGAGCGTGAGCACGGGCATCACCATGCCGAGGCCGATCCCGAGCAGCGCCATGTACGCGTACATCGTGTGCAGCGGCGTATCGAGCGTCAGCGTCGACAGCAGCGCCATCGCGATGGCGCCGGTCAGCGTGCCGAGGATCGGGAACATCCGGTACGAGCCGAGCCGTGAGATCAGCCGGCCGCTGACGATCGACGTCACGAGCATCCCGCCCATCATCGGCAGCAGCTGCATCCCGGCCTGCGACGGCGTCGAGCCTTTCACGACCTGCAGGTAGAGCGGGATGAACGTGACCGAGCCGAACAGCGCGATGCCGACGACGAAGCCGATCAGGCTGACCAGCACGAAGGTGCGATGGCGGAACAGCTCGAGCGGCATGATCGGCTCGGCCGCGAGCCGCTCTTCATAGATGAAGCCGCCGATCGCGACGACGCCGAGCACGAGCGTCATCCACAGTTGCGGCGACGTCCACGGCAGCAGCGAGCCGCCTTCGCTCGTGAACAGGATCACGCAGGTGAGGGCGGTGGCGAGGAACCCGGCGCCCATGTAGTCGATCCGGTGCTTCACGTGCGCGGTGTGCGGCCGGAACGCGACGCCGATCACCGCGAGCGCGAGAAAGCCGAGCGGCAGGTTGATCGTGAAGATCCACCGCCACGACAGGTGCTCGACCAGGAAGCCGCCGAGCAGCGGGCCGATGATCGTCGCGAGGCCGTACACGCCGCCGAACATCCCCTGGTAGCGCGCGCGGCGATCGGGCGGCACCAGATCGCCGATCGCGGCCATCGTGACGACCATCAGGCCGCCGCCCCCCAGCCCCTGCAGCGCACGCAGCACGATCAGCTGCGTCATGTCCTGCGCGACGCCGCACAGCGCGGAGCCCGCGAGGAACAGCACGATCGCGGCCTGCAGCACGATCTTGCGGCCGTACAGGTCGCCGAGCTTGCCGTACAGCGGCAGCACGACGGTGGAGGAGAGCAGGTACGCGGTGACGACCCACGACAACTGGTCGAGCCCGCCGAGCTCGCCGACGATCGTCGGCAGCGCGGTCGACACGATCGTCTGGTCGAGTGCGGACAGCAGCATGACGAGCAGCAGCGCGGCGACGATCAGCCCGGTCGGCGCGTCGCGGCGGGCCGTTTCGGCGGCCGGCGGAGTGAGGAGGGTGTGGGTTGTCATCGAGATATCTGCCAGGGCAGGGAATTGTGTCGAACTATAGCGACTGATAGTTGACTAGTCAATTTCTGCCCAGCCTCGATGTGTTGCAACCGTAACAGGAGATTGCCGGCCCGGAAAATTGACCAGGATCACGGGAAAGCGGGGACGGACTCAAGTTTTTTGCAGGCAAACCGTAATACAGAGTGCTGCGGACCGATTGCCGCGGCACTTTTCACCGCTCACGTCCCGTCATGAACCTGAACGCCCTGTTTTCCCGTTTCTCGATCCGTACGCGGATTTTCTCCACGCTCGGCCTCGTTGCCGCGCTGCTCGTCGTATCGGGGCTGATCGGCCTCGCCGGCATGCAGAGCTCGAACCGCGCGCTCGACGAGGCTTATACGCAGCAACTGGCGGCGAAGACCGCGCTGTCGGCGGCCAGCCTGAACCTGACGATCGTGCGCACGACGCTCGACCGCGCGATGCTGCATCCGGAAGCGCCGGAAGTGCCCGATCTCGTCAAGAAGGCCGAGAGCTATCTCGCGAAGGCCGACACCGCCTGGCGCGGCTACGCGTCGATGCCGCACGACGGCGACGAAGGCCCGCTCGCGAGCCGCCTCGACGCCGTGCGCCAGGCGCTGATCGGGCAGGCGCTGAAGCCGATGATCGACGCGGTCCGCGACGGCCGTCGCGACGAGGCCGACCGGCTGCTGATGTCGGTTGCGCCGCCGCTGTCGGTCGCGCTCACGCAGGCGACCGATGCGCTCGACGCGTACCAGGTCGCACGCGGCAAGGACGTGTACGACACCGCGCAGACTTATTACGGCTGGATGCGCGCGGGCGCGATCGCCGGTATCGCGTTCGGCCTGGCCGCGTGCCTCGGCTGCGCGATCGGCCTGCATTGCGCGATCACCCAGCCGGTGAACCGGCTGCTGTCGCATTTCCGCCGCCTGTCGGAAGGCGACCTGACGTCGGAAGTGCGCTGGTCGTCGCGTGACGAGATGGCCGAACTGGTCAAGGGCGTGACCGGCATGCAGCGCAGCCTCGCGGATACGGTCCGCCAGGTCAGCCAGGGTTCCGAAGCGATCTCGACGGCGACGCACCAGATCGCGGCCGGCAACACCGACCTGTCGCAGCGCACCGAGGAACAGGCGTCCGCGCTGCAGGAAACGGCCGCGAGCATGGAACAGCTCACCGCGACCGTGAAGCAGAACGCGGACAATGCGATGCAGGCGCAGGCCTGCGCGGATACCGCGAGCGAGATCGCCACGCGCGGCGCGACGGTGGTCGGCGAAGTGATCGGCACGATGAACGAGATCGACCAGAGCTCGCAGAAGGTCGCCGACATCATCGGGACGATCGAGGGCATCGCGTTCCAGACCAACATCCTCGCGCTGAATGCGGCGGTCGAAGCCGCGCGCGCCGGCGAGCAGGGCCGCGGTTTCGCGGTGGTCGCGGGCGAGGTGCGCACGCTTGCGCAACGCTCGGCGTCGGCAGCGAAGGAAATCCGCACGCTGATCGGCGAATCGGTGGAACGCGTCGCGACCGGCTCGCGGCTCGTCGGCACGGCCGGCGCGACGATGCAGGACATCCAGCAGGCGATCGGCCGCGTGACGGGCATCATGACCGAGATCGCGGCTGCGTCGAACGAGCAGCGCGACGGGATCGAGCAGGTGAACCGCGCGGTGTCGCAGATGGACCAGGTGTCGCAGCAGAACGCGGCGCTCGTCGAGCAGGCCGCGGCCGCGGCCGCGTCGCTGGAAGAGCAGGCCGACGGGCTGCGCCGCGCGGTCGGCGCGTTCCGCGTCGCCTGATCGACGGCGGCCGGCGACGGGCGGGCGCTGGCCCGCCGTCCGTCCGCCCGTTACATCACACGGCCGAGAGTTGCGCGGCCGCGCGCGACGACGCGACGATCAGCAGCTTCATCGTCGCCCGCGTTGCGCCGACGAACAGCTTGCGCGCGGCACGCGCGTCGAGCGTGTCGAAGTCGACCTCGGTGAGGATCACGCACGGCGCCGACTGGCCCTTGAAGCGGTAGATCGAATCGAGCAGCACGTCGCCTTCGCGATACTCCGGGTTGCCGAACAGGTCGTACTTGCCGGTAAAGCTCTTGAGCCGGTGCGGGCCGAGCTGGTCGAGCGGCGCGAGCACCGAGCCTTCGCGGCCGCGATACGACAGCACCGCGATGTCCTGCTTGCGGAAGCCGAGCGACAGCGCGTGCGTGATCGCCCGCTTGGTCGCGTCGATGCAGGCGTCGGCCAGTGCGTCTGCCGACGCGCCTTCTTCCCCGTACGACGACACCGACGGATCCGAACCGTCGAACGGGCTGCCCGAGCGCAGCTCGGCCGCCAGCGGCTCGACCCGACTGACGATGTCGCGCACGAATTCGAGCAGGTCGCGCGGGCTGCGGTAGTTCGTGAGCGCCTTCAGCGTGACCCAGCCCGGCAGCGCGACGGGCTCGCGCATGTACAGGTTCTGCAGCGGATCTTCCAGCCACCACCATGCGCCTTCCGGCGCCAGCAAGCGCGCCAGGGCGGCCGCCCACGGCGCATGGAAATCCTGTCCTTCGTCGACGACCAGCACGTCGAAGCGCCAGTGCGCGGGAATCGGCGTTGCCGCGAAGCGCGCCTCGAGCCGTTCGAACTCGCCGGGTACCTGGAAGTCGGGCGTGTAGCCGCCGTCGCGCGCGACCCAGTCGCACAGCTGGTGGTAGTTCGCGATCTTCGCGCCGGGCGGCGCGATGCGCGCGATGTAGTCGGCGAGCGGCCGGTTGAAGCACACGTAGAGCACGCGCTTGCCGGCGGCGACCGCATCGCGCATCGCCTGCACGGCGAGCTGCGTCTTGCCCGAGCCGGCCGTGCCGGTGACGCGCAGCCGGAACGGCGCGAATTCGAGCTGGCGCGCCCACGCGGCGAGCCCGCCCGACAGCCGCGTGACGAGCGTGCCGGCCTGCCCGACGAGCGCGCTCGTGTCGGGCGTGAGCGCGAGCTCGTCCGCGAGGAAGTGGTGCAGTTTCGGCGCGTTCGAGAAGGGTTCGTCGTCTTCCGGCAGGATCTGCAGGATCACCTGCGCGAGCTGCGCCTTGCGCGACGCATCGACGATGCGGTCGGCCGCGACGCCGGCGATCGACGCGTCGCGGATCGAGTAGTCGGGGCAGTACAGGAGCGCCTCGACGCCGTAGACACCCGCGCCGAGCGCGGCCGTCAGGCGCCGATGCAGCGTTTCCTGCGTGCGTGCGAGCTGGATCGGGACATTGCGTTCCTTCTGCAGATAGACCTTCACGAGCCCCTTCGGCGTTTCGCGCAGGAAGCCGGCCTTCTGCTCGATCAGCAGCACGCGGCCGGCCGGGCTCACGACGACGAACGCGGCCTCGCCGAACACCGAGAACGCCTGGTCGGCGCGGGTCCAGTGCACGCCGTGATATACGGTGTAGCTGTCGGGCAGCGCGTGTTCGAGCGCGGCGAGCGTTTCGCGCTCGCGTTCGGCCGCGCCGGTCGCGGCGAGGCTTTTCCAGTCGTCGGGGATGAGGCGGGCCATGGCGTCGGGCGGCGGAAGCCGGCGTGGGCGTGAACGGGTGCGGCTATTGTACTGAGCTATGCACCGGTTCACGACCGCCGTGCCGCGCGGACGTTGGCCGTCAGGAGGAAGAACGGCCCGCGGACGTTACCCGCGGGCGAGCCGTTTCGCGAGATCGGCGCTGAGGATCGCCATGCGCGCGGGCTTTTCGTAGCAGACGACGTCGAACGCGCGGATCACTTCGCTGATGTCGGCCTCGCTCGCGCGGCCGGTGAGCAGGTCGCCGGTCAGCACGAAGATCGGTGCGCCCGGGTTGTCGGACGTGCGCACGGCCTTGATCGCGGTGGCGGCCGTGCTGTCGTCGAACAGCCATTCGGTCAGGACCGCGTCGAACGCCTGGCCCTGCAGCGCGTCGACGAACGGCGCGAGGCCGTCGAATGCGGCGGTCGCGAAACCCTGGCGTTCGAGATAGCGGCACAGCTCGGTCGCGCTGACGCGATCGGGGTCGATCACCGCGACGACGAGCTTGTCGCTCTCCGCGCGGCGCGGATAGATCTCGATCTTGTGCACGTCGTACGCGTTCTGGTACAGCACGCCGGTGTGGCGCAGCACGCGCCAGCGGCCGTTTTGTTCGTACGCGACGAATTCGGGGCGCGCGCCGGCTTCGAGCGGCGCGCCGATCCAGGCGGTGCACGGAATCTCGGCGACGCCCGCGTAAAGGACGGCCTCCTGCGAATAGGCGCCGACCATGCCGGGGTCGAGCGTTTGCGCGCCGAACAGCTGCGCGGCGGGTTCGCCGTACGCTTCGGCGACTTTCTTGATCTGCGCGAGCGTCCAGGGGCTGCTGCCGCGCAGCTTGCGGTGGCCTTGCGAGAAACTCAGGTCGAGGATGCGGCACAGCTCGGTGGTCTGCTGGCGCTTGCCGATGCCGTTGCGGGTCATCAGCTCGCGCACGCGCTCGGCAACCGCGAGGGAATCCGTGGTGATTGCTTCAGTGGTCATGCTACGGGAACGGATCGTGACGTTCAGAACGACGCCTTGCGGCAGTCTCGACGGACAGTCTTCATGACGTCCAGGGGCGAGCCGACCGGCCACGCGCGGAAAAGATAACTTTACCGCAAAATGGTCGTTATTCAGCGTGGCGAAAGGTGCGTTTGTGTGAAAGGTGTGTCACGACGTTACCACCGCTGCCCACATTCGAATGCATTAACGCCTGACAGGAAACAATGACGACAACCTATCCGCTGCATGATTCCCTGACCCTCGCCGACACGCCATTCCCGCCCGACGCCGACGTCGTGATCGCCGGCGCCGGCATCATGGGCTGCGCAGCCGCGTATTACCTGGGCCTGCGCGGCCTGAAGGCCGTCGTGCTCGACAAGTCGCGCATCGCCGGACAGCAGTCGACCCGTGCGTGGGGCTTCGTGCGGCAGCAGGGGCGCGAAGCGGCCGAGGTGCCGCTGATGATGGCCGGCATCAAGATCTGGGAGGGGTTAGAGGAAACCCTCGGTTTCGATCTCGAATGGCGGCAGGGCGGCTGTCTTTATATTGCGGACAACGAAACGGACTGGGCGTCGTTCAACGCGTGGCTCGCCGTCGCGCGCGAGCACGGGCTCGACACACGTACGCTGACGCGCGCGCAGATCGACGAGCGCGTCAGCGGCCTTTCGCCGGACGCACGCACGCTCGGCGGGCTGTACACCGCGACCGACGGGCAGGCCGAGCCGCGTCGCGTGGCCGCCGCGTTCGCCGCGCGTGCCGCCGAGGCGGGCGCGCGCTTCTTCGAAGGCTGCGGCGTGACCGCGATCGAGACGGCTGGCGGCGCGGTGGTCGGCGTCGTGACCGAGCGCGGCACGATCCGCACGCGGCGCGTGATCTGCGCGGCCGGCGCGACCAGCTTCCGGCTGCTCGATGGCGTCGGCATCCGGCTCCCGCAACAGGCCGTGCGCGGCACCTGCATGCGCACCAATGTGGTGCCGCCGGTATCGGCGTCGACGGTGTGGGGCCACGGCCTCGGTATCCGGCAGCGCAAGAACGGTGCGATCAATCTTGCCGACGACATGCAGGTCGACGTCGACCTGACGCTCGGCCACCTGCGCGGGTTGAGCCTGTTCTGGCCGGAGTTCTGGTCGCAGCGCGACAAATTCCGGCTGCACGTGAACGGGGCCGCGTGGCGCGATGCGCTGGCACGTATTAACGGGGCGACCGGACCGATCGAGCCGCGCGATCCGCAGCCGCAGCCGAATCGTGCGCATGCGCCGCGGGCGCTTGCGAAACTCAAGGCGATCTTTCCCGCGCTGAAGGACGCGCAGATCGTCGAGGCCTGGGCCGGCCTGATCGACGTGCTGCCCGACGGCATTCCGGTGATCGATGCGCCGGGCACGCCGTCCGGGCTCGCGATCGCGACGGGGTTCTGCGGCCACGGTTTCGCGATGGGGCCGATCGTCGGGCGGCTGCTGGCCGAATGGATCGACACGGGGGCGCCGTCGCTCGACCTGTCGGCGTTTCGTGCGCAGCGCTTCGTCGACGGCACGATGGTGCGGCCGCGCAGCATGCTGTAACCGACGCATCGACGCGATGACGCGATGACGCGATGACGCGATGACGTCGGCCGGCCGCGGCCGACCCATCGTAGAATCGAGCCCGCATCCTTCAGGAGATCCCCCGTTGGCTTCGCCCTCCGCCCAGCGCCGCTCGTTGCGCTCACGCCTGCGTCGCGCCCGCAATCCGTGGCAGGCGCCGCGTGCGCGCACGCTGTTCACGCGTCCCGCGACGTCGCCGCGGCGCACGCTGCTGTTCCGTGTCGGCGCGGTCGTGCTGCTGTGCATGCTCGCGTTCCTCGTGCTGTATCTCGATCGCGACGGGTTGCGCGATTCGACCAAGAGCACGCCGATGACCGTCGCCGATCTGGTGTACTTCACGATGGTCACGGTCGCGACGGTCGGCTATGGCGATATCGTGCCGGTCACCGCGCGGGCGCGCCTGATCGATGCGTTCTTCATCGTGCCGATCCGCATCGTCATCTGGTTCATTTTCCTGGGCACGGCGTATCAGTTCGTGATCCAGCGCGTCATCGAGGAATTCCGCATGAAACGCCTGCAGAAGCAGTTGTCCGATCACATCGTCGTCTGCGGTTATGGCCTGTCCGGCTCGATCGCCGTGCGCGAACTGCTCGAGAGCGGCGTCGATCCGACGACGCTCATCGTGATCGATTCGCAGCAGCAGGCGATCGAGGCCGCGACGTCGCTCGGCGTGGCGGGATTGCTCGGCGATCCCGCGCACGAGGATCTGCTGCAGCAGGCACAGGTGCGCGAAGCGAAGGCCGTGATCATTTCGGTGACCGATGATCCGACCGCGATCCTGCTCACGTTGTCGGTGCGCAGCATCGCGCCCGATACGAAGATCGTCGTGCGGATCCAGGAGAACCTGTACCAGCGGCAACTGCGGCAGGCGGGCGCCGACGTGATCGTGTCGTCGACGAAGATCGGCGCGCTGCTGCTCGCGGACGCCGTGCATAGCCGCTACATCGTGCCGTTCGTGAACGACATGCTGTCGACGCGCGGCCGCGCGACGCTGCTGGAGCGCGAGGCGATGCCGCAGGAGGTCGGCTGCATGACGAACGTGGTGCCGGGCGCGATCGTCGTCGGGCTCGATCGCTGCGGGAAGATCTTTTCGTTCTATGAAGACCCGCCGTGCCGGATCGAGAAAGGGGACACGCTGGTCGTGATCCAGTCTGCGCGGATTCCGGATCCGGATGTCTAAGCATTCGGTATCAAGTGAAGGCGCGTTTCCAAACGCTTGACGATGTCTTGCCGCGCGAGTGTCGATGTGCTCCTCGTCGTGTAGGCGCAATGCAGGCGATCAGCGTCAACCGAATGTGACGGGCCGTGCACACTTGATCGTCCGACAGGAAGGCGCGCGGAAATCGCTGCCGTTCACGCACACATGGCGTGCATCGGTTGGGTGATTGGCCTACGCCAGGGGCGGTCGAGCGCCACGGCGCGATGTCCTGCGCAATCTCCGCGATCTGCCGGCGCAGCCACCCTTACGCCGGATCGTCGTCGCTGCGAACGGGGCGATCTTCCCCGGTCAACGCACCGGCTCGGCCGTGGCCAGCAGGCTGCGCAGGAACACCATGATCATGTGCCCGATCGGCACCTCGGACAGGATCGACTGCTGCAGCGACAGGCCCTGCGAGAGCCCCATGAACGCAACGGCCAGGACGGCCGGCGGTTCGGGCGGTACCTTCTTCAGCCGCGCGAAAATCTGTTCGATGCAATAGGCGAGGCCATCGCGGTGGGCGTCCAGCAACGCCTGCGACGCCATGGCGAAAGCGGGGTTGCGCCGCCCCTGAAGCTTGAATTCGACACCCAGCACCGACCACTCGGGCTCGGCATCGACGGTCCGCGACCAGACCTCCAGCGCATTCAGGATGTCCTCCCCGGACGCCGCGGGGTCGCTCAGCACCCGGGCGATGTCGGCCACTTGCGTCTGCGAGCGCTCCCGCATCAGCTCGACGAACAATGCCTCCTTGCTCGCGAAATTCGAATAGAACGCGCCTTGCGTATAGCCGGCCTCGGCCGCGATATCCCTGAGCGACGTGCCGCCGAACCCGCGGTCGACGAACAGCCGCTTCGCCGCGGCGAGCAAATGGGCGCGGGTCTGCTGGCGGCTTTCTTCGCGGCTCAGCCGCGGGGGAGGGGGAACCATGTTCATGGCCGGCAGGATATCAGTTGATATTTGAGATGGATACCATTACGATCGCATTCCAGATATCACTCGATATTTGAAATGCCGGGCGCGATTGTGTCGCCGAACGTCTGCAGCGGGGCCCCGGGCGGGCGATCGGGTCGACGCGGGGGCGCGCACGGTGTGCCGGTGTGTGGCGGCGTGTCGCTGTTCTCGTGTCGCGTGCTTCGTTGCGCCGGCGCGAGCGGCTTGCCGATCGAGTGAATGTGGCCGTCACGGAACGTCGTGAAATAGTCGGTTAGTCATGGGAATCATGCCGGTTCGCATGCAGATGCGGATGCGGGGGCAGGAAGCAGAAGATGAACGCGAGCAAGACCTATGCACAGCTCGTCGTCGAGCTGGCCGAACTGGACGAGGAAATCGAGCGCGCACGCGCGCGCGAACGCGTCGATGCGATCGCGGAGGTTCACTCGCTGATGGATACCTACGCGATCAAGCACCGCGACCTGGTCGGCCGCAACGGCAGCCGGGGGGCGTACGTCGTGAAAGTGCTGCCGGCGCGCTATCGCGATCCGGTGAGCGGAAAGGAGTGGAGCGGGCGCGGGAATGCGCCGCTCTGGATCAGGGGCAAGGATCGTCGTCAGTTCGTCATCGTCAAGCCGCCGTCCACCGGCAAGAAAAGCAGGTGCAACTGACCGCGGGCGTCGGGCTACGGCGACAGCGGCTTCGCCGATGCCTGACCGGGCGGCGTGAGCACCACGCGCAGCGTCGCGCCTTCCGGCGACGGCGCCACGTACGCATGCGCGTCGATGCGAAGAGAAGCGCGCGCGCTCACCGGCGCGCAACCGCGTCGGCTCGCCGTGCTCGACGTGCAACTCGCGTTCGCCCGACAGCACGTGACGTCGTCCGCAATCATGGCGCGGGTGGCGTCGCGCAATGCGAGCCGGACGGAGTCGGGCGTCACGTGCGTTTCGTTTATCCCCGGCCGACGAACGGCATGGCCGTCGCCATGATCGTCATGTTCAGGATGTTCGTGTCGAGCGGCAGGTTCGCCATCTGGACGATCGCGTTCGCGACATGCGTGACGTCCATCCGCGCTTCGGGTGCGAGGCTGCCGTCGGCCTGCGGGACGCCTTGGGTCATCCGTTCCGTGAGCGACGTCGCTGCGTTGCCGATGTCGATCTGGCCGCACGCGATGTTGTACCGGCGGCCGTCGAGCGCCAGCGACCTGGTGATCCCGGTCACCGCATGCTTGGTGGCCGTGTACGCGATGGTGTCGGGGCGCGGCGCATGGGCCGAGATCGAGCCGTTGTTGATGATTCGGCCGCCCTGCGGCGTTTGTGCTTTCATCAGGCGCCACGCGGCTCGCGCGCACAGGAAGACGCCGGTCAGGTTCGTCGCGACGACGCTGTTCCACAGGGCGAAATCGTATTCGTCGAGGGAAACCGGCGGCGCGTTGCGGCCGGCATTGTTGAACAGCACGTCGAGCCGGCCGAACTGCTGCGCGATCCGGGCGAACGCGTGGTCGACCGCCGCTTCGTCGGTGACGTCCGCAGGAAACACGTGCGCGTCGCCACCGGCGGTGCGGATCGCGTCCTGGGTGTCGCGCAACGATTCCTCGGTGCGTCCGAGCAGCGCGACGGTGAAACCGGCCTGGGCGAGCGCGATGGCCGCCGCGCGACCGATGCCGGAGCCGGCGCCGGTGACGGCTGCGAATTTCTTCGAGACAGACATGGCTTGATTTCCTGCGGGTTGAAAGAGGGGCGAGGTGGCCGACGATCGCGATCATCGCCACTTCGGCAATGTAGTCGAAATGCGCGGCGTACATGTTCAAGTGGCATCGTCGGGCACGCTCGACAACGTGATGACCTCGGCTACCTCTTCCGGCCAGGTATGGCCTTCCGCGCCCGCGTGCCTGTCTCCGCGAACAGATCGACCACCACGTCGCGCAGCCACGTGTTCCCTTCGTCCTGATTGACCCGCGTATGCCAGAGCATGTGAATCGGCGCGCCCGGCAGCGTGACGGGCAACGCGCGCCAGCCGAGCGAGAACGGTGCGGCAAGCTGCTGCGCGAGATGCTCGGGCACCGTCGCGATCAGGTCGGTGCGCTGCAGGATGTAGCCGACGCTCATGAAGTGCGGCACCGTGAGCCGCACCTGGCGCGCCACGCGGCGGCGCTTCAGCCATTCGTCCACCTGCCCGTGACCGGTGCCGGCCGACACCACGACCAGGTGCTCGGCATTGCGCCATGCGTCGACCGTCAGCGGCGCGTCCTCGAGCGGATGCCCGCGCCGGAACAGGCACACATAGCGCTGATCGAACAGCCGGCGCTGATAGAAGCCGCCCTTGAGCTGCGGCAGCAGGCCGATCGCGAGATCGACGCGGCCGTCGGCCATTGCGTCGCCGAGGTTGACGCTCGTGTCGCGCACGGTATTGAGCGCGAGGCCCGGCGCCGTTCGCGACAGGTGTTCGAGCAGCGCGGGCAGGAACACGACCTCGCCGATATCGGTCATGCCGATCGTCAGCGTGCGCGTGGCGCGCTGCGGATCGAAACCGGTCTCGGGATTGAGCGCGGCGTGCAGCGTCGCGAGCGCGTGCGACACGGGTTCCGCGAGGCGCAGCGCGAACGGCGTCGGCACCACGCCACCGGGCCCGCGCACGAACAGCGGATCGCCGAGCCGGCGGCGCAGCTTCGCGAGCGCATTGCTCACGCCCGGCTGGCTCATGTTCATCTGCTCGGCGACGCTCGACACGCGCCGTTCCTGCATCAGCCGCTGGAAAAGCAGCAGCAGGTTGAGGTCGATATCGCTCAGTTCCATCGGTGTGGCCTCGCCGGGTTCATTGCATCCAGTGATGAAGCAGATTCCGGTCATTTTATTGCGGGATGAAAGTCCGCTCCCGAGAATACCGATACGGCCCATGCATTCGACATGACCGCTGCGCATGCCGCAGACCCCACATCGGAACATCGGAGACACCTTCATCATGCAGACGAACCTGAAGATTGCGATCGTCGGCGCCGGGATCGGCGGCCTGACGCTCGCGCTTGCGCTGCGCGAGCACGGCATCGACGCGCAGCTCTACGAACAGACGGAGGTGTTGCGCGAAGTCGGCGCGGCCGTCGCGCTGTCGGCCAATGCGACGCGCTTCTACGAACGGACGGGATTGCGGGCGGCCTTCGATGCGGTGTGCGCGGACATCCCGGGGCTCGTCTATCGCGACGGCCGCAGCGGCGCGGTGATCGGCCATCATCGCGGCGACCCCGACTATCGCCGGCAATTCGGCGGCGCGTACTGGGGCGTGCATCGCGCGGATCTTCAGGCCGTGCTGTCGCAGGCGGTCGGCCTCGAGTCCATCCATCTCGGCCATCGGCTGACCGATCTCGCGCAGCATCCCGATCGCGTCACGCTGTCGTTCGACAACGGTGTGCGCGTCGACGCCGATCTCGTGATCGGCGCGGACGGCGCGCGCTCGATCACGCGGCGCTGGATGCTCGGCTACGACGATGCGCTGTATTCCGGGTGTTCGGGGTTTCGCGGCGTGGTGCCGGCTGCGCGGCTGAGCCTGCTGCCCGATCCCGAGACGCTGCAGTACTGGATTGGGCCGCACGGGCACCTGCTGCACTATCCGATCGGCGACGACGGCGACCAGAATTTCCTGCTGGTCGAGCGTCATCCGTCACCGTGGCCGTCGCGCGACTGGGTGATGCCGTCGGAAGAGGGCGAGCAGCTGCGCGTGTTCAGGGACTGGCATCCGGCGGTGGTGCAGATGATCACCGCCGTGCCGATCAGCCAGCGCTGGGGGCTGTTCCACCGGCCGCCGCTCGGCCGCTGGAGCCGCGGGCGCGTGACGCTGATCGGCGACGCCGCGCATGCGCTGGTGCCGCACCACGGGCAGGGCGCGAACCAGTCGATCGAGGATGCGGTGGTGCTGGCCGCGCAACTGGCGCAGGCCGGGCCGGGCAACTGGCGCGAAGCGCAGGAAGCGTATGAGCGGCTGCGTCGCGGCCGCACGCGCAAGGTGCAGTACGCGTCGATCTCGGTGGCCGATGTGTTGCATCTGCCGGACGGGCCGGCCGCGCAGGCGCGCAATGCGCGTCTGGCCGAGCGCGACAGCGTGCTGCATCACCTGGACTGGATTCACGATTTCGACGCGTTGGCGCAGGAGCCGAGCGAGCGGCAGGGCGGCACCTGGCTTTGAGCCTGCCGTCGGGATCAGGGGCGCGGCGACCAGCGCCACGCGTGCGCCCTCAGGCGCGACAGGCTCGCCGGGATTGCATGCGCCTGGCATGACAGGGGGCGACGGCCGGCGGCCCGCCGGTCACCGGCCAGCCTGACGAAAACGGGCGGGGCAGCGCCCGTCCGCCGTCACTTCACGCATTCGAGCGCGTACTTCAACCCCTGTCCGAGCAGGCCGCGCCATACATCCCACGTATGCCCGCCGTCGACGATGCGCAACTCGGCCGGGTTCTGCGCACGGCGCAGCTGCGTGTACAGCACGCTCGATTCGGCCTGGATGGTCAGGTCGTCGTCGCCGGCCGCGATGAACATCGGGATCCGCCAGCTGCGCGCGAAATAGCCGCGCATCAGCGCCGGGTAGTTGAGCTCGTGCCACACGCGCGGGTCGAACTGCCGGTCGCCGAACACGCCGACGTAGCGCGCGGCGGAATTGAGCGGCGGCTCGTTCGCATAGATCGCGGGGCTCAGCAGCATCGCGCCGCAGAACAGGCCGGGTTCGAGCAGCGAGAAGCGCAGCGCGCCGAAGCCGCCCATCGACACGCCGCCGATCGCGCGGCCCGCGCGCTGGTTCGACACCGCGAAGTGCGCTTCGACCTCGGGCAGCAGGTCGTTGAGGAACGCGCTCTGCATCTTCTCCTTGCGGTCGACGTACCAGTCGGTGCCGCCCTGCGGCATCACGATCACGACCGGCGGGATCTCGCGGCGCTCGATCAGCGTGTCGGCGGTGGCCTGTAGCCGGCCCTGCGTGACCCAGTCGTTCGCGTTGCCGGCGTTGCCGTGCAGCAGGTACATCACGGGGTAGCGCGCGCCTTCCGGGTTGTAGCCGGGCGGCAGGTAGACCGTGTACGACCAGTCGCGCTTCAGCGACGCCGACCGGAACGTGCGCAGCACGACGCTGCTGCCCGGATTGAGCGCGCTCTCCTGGGCGGCCGACGGGGTCGTCGCGGTCTGGACGGCCGGCGGCGGCGCGGGCGCTGCCACCGGCGCGGGCGGCGTGGCGCGGGCGGTGGCGATGGAGCCGGCGATCAGGGCGGGGGCGAACGCAAGGGCGAGTCGGCGCATGTCGAATCGTTTCAGGAGAGGCGCCGGCTATCGTAGCAGCGGCGCATGACGGCGCGGCGCGTCATCGCCGCGAACGGAACGGCAGCCGCGCGACGAGCGGCCCGTAGAGCTTGGCGACAAGATACAGCAGGCCCATCGCGACGACGTCGGCAATCAGGCCGAGCTTCACGTCGAGATAGCCTTCGGTCGCCTGGTAGAGCACCGAATCGACCGCGAGCGAAATGGCGGTGCCCGCGACGAAGCACAGCAGGCCCTGCCGGCCGATCGTGCCGATCCACGGCATCGCGTGCGCAACCTTCTTCATCCAGCCGAGGTGGACCAGCTTGGCTGCGAGCCACGCGATCGCGAGGAAGTTCGCGAGCCGCAGCGCACCGAGGTTCTGCTTGATCGACGGATCGGTCGGGAACGGCTCGATGCGCAGCCGGTAGTACGCGCCGGCCGCGACGATCGCGAGCGCCGCGGCCGTCAGCAGCCAGCCCTGCGGCTTCGGCGCGAGCGTCTGGTAGACGGGCTGGCAGCGCGCGATCACGCCGAGCACGAACAGGAATTGCCATGCGAACGGATTGAAGTCCCACGGCGCGCCTTCCACGGTCGGCAAAAAGCGCGCGACGTGCGGTGCGGCGTACCACAGCGACCCGCTGAACGCGAGCAACAGCCACGGCTGCGTGCGCGCGAGCGGCAGCGTGAGCGGCACGAGCAGCGCGAAGAACGCGTACATCGGCAGCACCGACGCGAGGTACGGCTGGCGGCGGAACAGCAGGATGTCGCGCAGCGCGGCGAGCGGCTTGTGGAGCAGGCCGTCGAGATCGTTGGTCGGCATGTTCGGGCCGTCGATCGCGAACGCGTTCAGCGCGGCCGTGATCAGCAGCATCAGGCCGGCCGTCACGAGGAACGCGCGGTAGATCTCGAACGCGCGCCGGATGAAGCGCTGGCGCGCGGCGGCTTCGTCGTGCCGTTCGGCGAGCGAGTTGTACGCGATCGCGGTGGCGAAGCCGCCGAGGAACACGAAGACCTCGGCCGCGTCGCACAGCGCGTAAGCGTGCAGCGTCACGCGCGACAGGATGCTGCCGCCGATGTGGTCGACGACGATGACGAGCAGCACGAGGCCGCGGAAGAAATCGAGCTCGGCGTAACGGCCGGCCCGGGCCGGTGCGGTCATCGGACCGCCTCCCGGCGCGGGCCGCGGGCGCGGCCGGCACGCGCCGCGCATGAATCGGGGGGAAGCATGACTTCGTGAAGAAATGACGAACGGATGCGCATTGTGCCACCGATGCGGTGCACCTCGGGTTTACGCGAATGGTCGGCCGTCGTGCTGCTGCCGATAAGCCGGGTCAGGCAGTCCACGCAACGGGGCAGTTGGACGAGCGCAACGGTTTGCGCAGGGTTCATCTACCCCGATGGACGGACGGTTTGCGACGTGACACCATTTTGACCTCACGCGGCCGCACACCGCGTCGTCCGCCCTGCGGGCCACACCTAAAACAGACCAAACATTCGCCGGGCACTCGACCCTGCCCGGCCCCCGGCTCCGGAGAACCGTCATGAAGAAGCACATCATTTTTACCGCCGCGCTAGCCGCTTTCGCCGCGCCGGTCTTCGCCCAGAACAGTGTGACGCTGTACGGTGTGATCGATGAAGGCTTCAATTACACGAACAACGTCAACGTCAATGGGGTCGGAAAAACGAATTACCAGCTGGCGAGCGGCTATGCGCAGGGCAGCCGCTGGGGCCTGAAGGGCAGCGAGGATCTCGGCGGCGGGCTGAAGGCGATCTTCACGCTGGAAAACGGCTTTGACGTGAACAACGGCCGGCTCGGCCAGGGCGGCCGCATGTTCGGCCGCCAGGCGTTCGTCGGGCTGAGCGCGCCGCGCTTCGGCACGCTGACCTTCGGCCGTCAGTACGATTCTGTCGTCGACTATCTCGCGCCGCTCACGGCGAACGGCAACTGGGGCGGCACGCTGTTCTCGCACCCGTTCGACAACGACAACACGGACAATTCGTTCCGCGTCAACAACACGGTCAAGTATGCGAGCGCCGACTGGAACGGCCTGACGTTCGGCGGCACGTACAGCTTCAGCAACAGCACCGGCTTCTCGAACAACCGTCAGTACAGCCTCGGCGCGCAGTATTCGCTGGCCGGGCTGCAGGTGGCGGCGGCGTACCTGCAGGCGAACAACCCGGGTATCGGCAGCGCGGGCGCGATCTCGGCGGATGACGCCAACTTCGTCGCCGATCGCCTGCGGATCTTCGGCGGCGGCGTCAACTACACGTTCGGCCCGGCTACGCTCGGCTTCGTCTACACGAAGACGGACGTGAAGAACCCGGTGTCGACCGTCTACCTGCCGGCGTCGACGTTCGCCGGCCTCGGGCTGACCGCGACGAAGTTCCAGAACTTCGAGATCAACGGCAAGTACCAGCTCACGCCCGATTTCTATCTCGGCGCGCAGTACGTGTACACGGACGGCAAGTACGATGCCGCGGCCGGAACGTTCAAGCCGAAATACCACACGGTCGGCCTGATGGCCGACTACAGCCTGTCGAAGCGCACCGATGTGTACCTGCAGGGCGCCTGGCAGAAGGTGGGCGGCGACAAGACCGGCACGGCGGCCGACGGCGGCTACGTGGTCGGCACGGACGGCCCGTCGGCGTCGTCGAACCAGTTCGCGGTGCGCGCCGCGATCCGCCACAAGTTCTGATCGGGTGGGCGGGCAGTGCCGAGGCCGAGCGCCTCGGCGCCCGCTGCCGTCAGTCTGCCCGCGGGTTGCTCCCGAGCGTATCCGCGAGCCAGTCGACGAAGATCCGCACGCGCGGCGCGAGATGCCGGCCGGTCGGAAACACCACCGACACGGGCAGCGGCCTGGCATTCCATTCCGGCAGTACCTCCACCAGCGAGCCGTCGGCGAGCAGCGGCCCGAGCCCTTCGCGCGGCGCCTGGATCAGCCCGAGGCCCGCGAGGCAGCATGCGAGATACGCCTGCGAGCTGTTGACCGATACGACGCTGCGCATCTTGACCGCGTGCAGCTGGCCCGAATCCATATCCGCATATTCCCAGTCCAGCTCGCGGCCCGTGCGGCTCGAGAAATAGCCGACCGCGACGTGGTCCGGCAACTCGTCAGGCGAGCGCGGCGTGCCGTGCCGCTCGAGATACGCGGGCGCCGCGCAATTGATCTGCGCCAGTTCGCCGATGCGCCGCGCGACGAGCGACGTATCGGACATCGCGCCGACCCGTACCGCGCAGTCGATGCCGTCGGCGACGAGATCGACGAAGCGGTCGGTCGTGCCGATCACGACGCGCAGGTCGGGGTAGCGCGCATGGAAACCCGGCAGCGCCGGAATCACCTGGTTCAGCGCGAAACGTTCGGGCAGGTCGACGCGGATCGCGCCGCGCGGCGTCGTGCCGGCGTCCTCGAACAGCGTTTCCGCGTCGTCCAGATCGGCCAGCAGCCGCATGCAGCGCTCGTAGTAGGTCGCGCCTTCGGCCGTCAGCGCGACGCGCCGCGTCGTGCGCTGCAGCAGGCGGACCTTCAGGTGCTTTTCCAGATACTGGACGGCGTTGCTGACCGTCGGGCGCGGCAGGTGCAGCTGTTCGGCCGCTTTCGTGAAGCTGCCGAGATGGGCGACGCGCGCGAAGATGCGCATTGCTTGCAGATGATCCATGCGGGGCGGGTGCGTGGGTGGAGAGCAGGCTCCATTGTTAATCAGCGTCGAATGGTTTGGTTGAGTGTTTCGCGTTTATCGCGCGCCGCGATGCGCCCAGAATCCGGCCTGTTCATTCATCACTCGAGGAAACGGATATGGAAACGCGTGAACTGGGCCGGACCGGCCCGCGGGTGTCGGCAATTGCGCTCGGCTGCATGGGGATGTCGGACTTCTACGGCCCGGCCGACCGCGACGAAAGCATCGCGACGCTGCACGCGGCGCTCGACCACGGCATCACGATGCTCGACACCGGCGATTTCTACGGGATGGGCGAC
The DNA here is from genome assembly GCF_002223095.1 of Burkholderia sp. AU33803. Lineage (NCBI taxonomy): Bacteria > Pseudomonadati > Pseudomonadota > Betaproteobacteria > Burkholderiales > Burkholderiaceae > Burkholderia > Burkholderia sp. AU33803. The sequence goes on along the minus strand of NZ_NKFJ01000006.1, from coordinate 1,991,593 downwards.
AACGAGATGCTGATCCGCGACGCGCTGCGCGGCCGGGCACGCGACCAGGTGCTGATCAGCGTGAAATTCGGTGCGCTGCGCGATCCGGCCGGCGGGTTTGCCGGCTACGACGCGCGGCCGGTGGCGATCCGCAACTTCGTCGCGTACTCGCTGAAACGGCTCGGCACCGACTACATCGACATCTATCGGCCGGCGCGCGTCGATCCGGCCGTGCCGATCGAGGAGACGATCGGTGCGATCGCCGATCTCGTGAAGGCCGGGTACGTGCGCCACATCGGCCTGTCGGAAGCCGGCGTCGACACGATCCGCCGCGCGGCCGCCGTCGCGCCGATCTCCGACCTGCAGATCGAGTATTCGCTGTTGTCGCGCGGCATCGAGGCCGGGATCCTGCCCGCGTGCCGCGCACTCGGGATCGGCGTGACGGCTTACGGCGTGTTGTCGCGCGGGCTGCTGGGCGGACGCTGGAGCACCGCGCGGGAAGGCGAGCGCGATTTCCGCGCGGCGAGCCCGCGCTTCCAGGGCGAGAACCTCGCGCACAACCTCGCGCTCGTCGACGCGCTGCGTGCAGTCGCCGACGAGAAGGGCAGCAATCCGGCGCAGGTCGCGATCGCGTGGGTGCTGTCGCGCGGCGGCGATATCGTGCCGCTGATCGGCGCGCGCAAGCGCACGCAGCTTCAGGATGCGTTGCAGGCGTCTGAAATGCAACTAACGGTCAATGACATCGCTCGCATCGAAGCGGCGGTTCCCGCCGGGGCGGCTGCCGGCGAGCGTTATCCGGCCGCACAGATGGCGCACCTCGATAGCGAGCAGGGACAGGGGGCCTCTCACGGGGACTGATCGGCGCGGATCGGCAATGGTTTCGGCACAGGCTCCGTATTCGGCTCGAATCTGAGGGCTGGGGCTGGGGCTGGGCCCATCGCCATAACCGCGCCGCCGCCCCATCCGGCAAGCCCTAGCCAGCCTCAGGCAAAACCAGATGGCGAGCGGCGCGATCGGGGTTCACCATCGGCGCCGTACTCAACCGGACGGAATGCCTTTCATGCAAGTTCATACGCTGACGATCATCGCGGTGGTCTTCCTGCTGGCCGGCGCGGTCAAGGGGATGATCGGGCTCGGGCTGCCGACGATCGCGATGGGGCTGCTGACGCTCGCGATGCCGCCGTCGGCCGCCGCGAGCCTGCTGCTCGTGCCGTCGTTCGTCACCAACGTGTGGCAGTTGTGGCTCGGCCCGTCGTTCGGGCCGTTGCTGCGCCGGCTGTGGCCGCTGCTCGCCGGCCTGACGATCGGCACGCTGACAGGCGGGCTGCCTGCGCTCGCGGCCGGCAGCACCTGGACGCATGCGGCGCTCGGCGTGGTGCTGATCCTCTACGGGCTGTGGGGGCTGGCCGCCGCGCGGCTGCCCGCGCCGGGTCGCCATGAAACATGGCTGTCGGCCGTGGTCGGCTACCTGACGGGTGTCGTGACGGCCGCGACCGGCGTGTTCGTCGTGCCGGCCGTGCCGTACCTGCAGGCGCTGCGGCTGTCGAAGGACGACCTGATCCAGGCGCTCGGGCTGTCGTTCACCGCATCGACGATCGTGCTCGGCCTGCAGTTGCGTGTGACGGGCACACTGGAGACGGTCGATCTCGGCGTGTCGGCGCTCGCACTCGTGCCGGCGCTGGCGGGCATGGCCGGCGGGCAATATGCTCGGCGTGTGATGAGCGAGAAGGCGTTCAAGCGCTGCTTCTTCGTCGGGCTGATCGCGCTCGGCGCGTATATGGCGGCTTCGGGGTGGCTGTAAGCGGGCCTCGCTGACGAGCGCGATGCCCGCGGTCCGCTGTCCGTGACGCGCCCGAAGCCGGTTTCGACAACCGCGGGCTTCAGGCGCGTTCACCGGACGTAGGTCACCTCGCTCAGGCCGGATCGGCGTACTTCAGCGTCCACCCGAACGTGCGGGTCGCGCCCGCGCCGAGGGCAAACGGCTTCGTCGTGCAGGCGAAGTTCGAATGCAACTGGCCGATCGGCGTCGTCGACAGCGGATTCGTCGTGCCGTTCACCGTGTCGAAGGCCGACAGCGCGCAGGTGTCGAACCCGGACGCCGCATAGCCGGTCGCGGCGCTGTTCGCGTAGGTGACCGACACGCCGTCGCCGTTCGCCTGCGTCGACGCGAAATCCGCGAACGACGTGAAGTCCGTTTCGACCGACAGGTTGCCGGTGAGCGTACCCGTGCTCAGCGTATCGCTGCGGGCGACCGAACCGTGCGCGAACGTCAGCACCGTATGCACCTGCAGGTCGAGATCCGTCGTGTATGCCGCATTCTTCGACGCGAGCCGGAACTTCGCGGTATCGAACGACACGATCACCTGCCCGTTGCCTTGCTGGACGTTCAGGTTCTTGTAGTACGTGACGGGAATGTAGGTCTTCCCGTTGTACGACACCTGCGGCACCAGCAGCGCGTAGCCGAGATCGGTCGTGCCGTAGATCAGCTTGTCGGAGAACGGCACCGGGTAGTACGGCGTGTACGAGTTGTAGTCGGGCGCCTGGCTGAGGTTCAGGTTGATCACGCGCCGGCCGTCGCGCACGGTGACGAGCGCCGCGCTGTACGGATGCGCGGTGTCGCCCGGCTGGTTGTACCAGGTGAGCGTGTAGTGCGGCAGCGCGTCGAGCCACGCGTTGTAGTCCGTATCGGCCATCGGCGCCTTGCCGCCGAAGCCGAGCTTGTTCCACCACGCGTTCACGTACAGGTACTGGTGCAGCAGGCTGAAGTTCTCGCCCATCACGCGCGGCTTGCCGCGATACGCGTCCGTGCCGCGGCCCTTGACCCACATGTTCACCGACGGCGTCGGCAGCGACGGGTCGTACCAGTATGTGTCGAAACGCTGCGCGGCCTGGTAGATGAACTTGTATGCAACCTGCTTTTCCTGGTCGGTCAGCACGCCGGCATTGGCCGCGGCCGTCAGCACTTCCATGAACGCCGAATCGCCGTACGGGCCGATCGAGCGGCCGTAGTTGAAGCCCTGGCCGTTCGCGTTCAGCTGCGGCAGGATCAGGTCGACCGACTTGCGCAGGTAGCCCTTCAGCTCGGGCGTGAGGTTCGCCTCGTTACCCATCTCGAACGTGCGCTCGGTCACTTCTCCGATCAGCAGCGTGCTGTAGCGGTCGAAGCGCGCCTGGTCGTAGTAGGTCGTGTGCGTGTTCGACGCTTCGTCCGAGAACCCGCCCGACGAGTCGTTACGGATATGGTTCGTGAGCGTGTACAACAGCGCGTCGCGCGCGCCCATCGTCGCGACCGACGGATCGGTCTTCGATGCAAACGACGGGCTGCTCCAGCCGAGCTTCTGACGCAGCCCGGCAATTCCGTAGGACACCGCATAGTAGTTCTGTGCGGTGTTGAGTGATGCGATGTCGATCGGCGTGCCGGCGGCGGGGCACGTATTGGTCTTGCCGCTCGCATCGGGGCCGAACATGTCGCAGAAGGTGAGGCGTTGCTGCAGCGTCGCGAGCATCGCATCGCTGAAGACTTCGTTGAGCATCCCGTGCGCTTTCAGGTTGTTCAGCGCGACGAGGTAGTAGTACTCGCCCCAGGACGTATTCGCGTACGTGTAGTTGCTGCCCGACTGCGCCATCATCGCGGTCGTGATCGTCTGGTACGTCGCGAGGTAGCTGGCGTACTGCGGATCGTTCTTCGACTTCATGTCGATCAGGATGTACGACAGGCCGAGCGCGAGCTTGCCCGGCAGGAATTTGTCGCCGGTGTTCGTGTCGAGCACGTGGACCGGCGTGCCGTCGCCGAGATCCATCACGACCTGCGTGAAGTCGGGCGATTTCCGGATCAGGTCGAACAGTGCGCGCATCTGGCCCATCATCGTGACCGGAATGTTCGCGCCGGCCGGCACGCTGGTGTCGGGTGCGCCGTAGACGAGCGCCTGCAGCGAGTTCGGCGCGAGTGTCGGTGTCGTGGACGGGGGCGGCGAAGATGACGACGGTGGCGGTGTGTCGGTCACGTCGTTGCCGCCGCAGGCGCTGACGAACAGGACGGAAAGGGCGCTGAGCGCGGCGCCGAGCGCGAATCTGCTGCGCGGATGCATTGTGTCTCCAGTTTTGAATAGTGATGAAGCACGGGCGGGTGTGGCCGTTGCCGCGCTCGATGCCCGTACCCGGCCGCCGTCCTGCAACCCTGATCCCTGAAGACGGACGGCCTGAATCACTTATCGAGCGGGCAAGCGTTCTCCCTGCACGGGCTGTGATGAGCGTCGCGCTGCGTTGATGGAAAACGTTTTCCTAATTTATGCAGCGATCGGCGTGATGTCAATGAACTTTCACGTCTGGCGGGGCGGGAAAAACCCGGATGGTGGGAAGGCGGGAGTGAAGGGGGAGAACGAAATGTTGCAGGATTTACCGGTATTTCTTCTTGGTGAGGCAGGGTGCGGCGAAGGACGCCGATTCGGAAGCGATGGCTAGAAGGAATGTGCGCCGATGCGGGTTCGCTGAATTTCGAAAGAAAACGTTATCCATAAGGATCGGGATGAATTCGACGGACATCGGGCGCGATGGCGACCGGCTGCCACGCCGTTCCGTCGAGCCTAAAGCTGTGCCTCGATCGCCGTCTTGTCGATCACCGACCAGACCTGGCGGATCTTGCCGTCGTGAAACTCGTAGAACACGTTCTCGCAGAACGTGACCTTCCGGCCGTCGACGGCGAGCCCCATGAACGTCCCGCTCGGCGAACAGGCGAAGCGCAGCCGGCAGGCGATGCGCGGCGGCTCGCACACGAGCAGCCGGATGTCGAAACGGAGATCGGGAATGTCGCGGAAGTCCTGTTCCAGCATCGCGCGGTAACCGGCGAGGCCGAGCGGCCGGTCGTTGTGGATCACGTGGTCGGCGACATATTCGCCGAGCGCCGGCCAGTCCTGCCGGTTCAGGCAGTCGATGTATGCGCGGTAGCGGGTTGCGAGATCGGTGTCGGTCATGGCCGTGCCTCCTTGTATCGACGAGATGAGTCGGATGCGGCGCGTGTCACTGCGGCGTGGTTTCGCCGGACAGGAACGCGACGAACTCCCGCGTGTACTTCGGCAGCGCATCGAACGACCGCGCGCACAGCTTCAGCCGACGATGGCTCCACGCATCGGACAGCTCGACGAGCCGCACGTCCATCGTCTGCATCGCGCGCTCGGCCGCATGGCGCGACACGATGCCGATGCCCACGCCGCTCGCGATCACGCGGCAGATCGCATCGAAGCTCTTCAACTGCACACGATAGCGGATCCGCTTGCCGAGCACGCGCGCCTGGTCGGCGAGATGCACCTGCAGTGCGCTGCCGTCGGTGAGGCCGATGAAGTCGGCATGGACGATCGAGTCGAATGCAATCTTCTCCTGCGACGCGAGCGGATGCGCGGCCGGCACGACGACGATCAGCCAGTCCTCGCGGAACGGCTTCTGTTCGAGCCCGCCGAGCCCGACCGAATCGGCGACGATGCCGACCTCGGCCGTCTTGTTGCGGATCGCATGCACGATCTCCTGGCTCGAGCGTTCCTCGACGCTGATCGACAGCTTCGGATGATGCGGCAGGTAGTCGGCCAGCGCGTCGGGCAGGTATTCGCTCAGCGACGCCGTGTTGCACAGCAGCCGGATATGTCCGCGCAGCCCCTGGCCGTATTGCTGCAGTTCGCCGCGCATGTGGTCGATCTGCTGCAGCACGGTGCGCGCGTGGTGTTCGAGCGCGCGGCCCGCATCGGTGGCCTGCGCGCCCGACTTGGTCCGGTGCAGCAGCGGCACGCCGAGCTCGTCCTCCATGCCGCGGATGCGCTCGCTCGCGGCCTGCAGCGTGATGTGAGTCCGCTCGGCGCCGCTCGTGATCGTGCCGGCCTCGCAGATGTTCAGGAAAAGCCGCAGGTCGGTCAGGTCGAAGCGCATGATGGGTGGGGCAATCGTATTGGAATGGCCGTTAAGTTAGCAGGGAACCGCGGCCGGGGTCTCAGGCGCAGCTTGAGGCCCGATTCGCCGGTTCCGCATTTTCGGGGCGCGATCGTTGACGGATCATGGCCGCACATCAACCGGGGAGCCTGTCATGCAGATCGATCCGTCGTGGGGCGTGTCGTTCAAGATCGCGTTGCACGTGCTGTTCCTGTGCATCGGCATCGCGTGGGCGTGTTCCGAATTCGCCGCGTGGTTGCGTTGAACGTCGCGGCGATGGCTGCCTAGTGCCTATTGAAATTCAATCGTCATAGTTTCCCGCGACGAAAATTCTTCCGCCTTCCTGCCAAAAGACCATCAAGTTTTCCTGAATCGGACCGTATTACCGGTAGCGAATGCCGGCCGGCATCCGGTTCGTGATCGTTTGTCATCATTGTTTGCATCCGGTTACACGTCGGCCGTTCCGTTTTTGAGATGCTTGAAAGATTGTCAAACCGGAGTCGGATCGTCCATGAAAACGCGCGAGATTCACCGCAACGCGGCGTGGCTGCCAGGCCTGGCAGTCGTGCTCGTCATGGCCGGTTGTGCAAGCACGCAGTCCGTTCCGCCGAGCGACACGCTGGCGGGACAGCCTTCGCCGTCGAGCCAGCCCGCCGCTGCGCCGTCGGCCAGTACGCCGCCGCCGGCGCCGATTCTCGTCGCGCAGAAGTACGTCGTGAAGCGCGGCGACACGCTGACGGGCATCGCGTCCGCGAACGGCTGCAGCGTGGCCGACCTGCGCACCTGGAACAAGCTGGGCGCGAACGGCAGGCTGCGCATGGGGCAGGTGCTGCGCATCGTCAAGCAGCAGCCGTTGCCGGCGCCGGGCGCGGCCGGCACGCAGGTGGCCGCATCGTCGGCGTCGGGCAACGATGCGGCGAGCAACCCGGCCGCCGCGCAGACCACCGCGTCGAATGCGAGCGACCGTCAGGTCGTCAAGGAAACGAAGCGGCATGCGGGCGGCGTCGCGCTCAAGTGGCCGGCGAGCGGCAAGATCGTCGACGGCTTCCGGCCGGGACAGAACCGCGGCATCCAGATCGCCGGCCGGCCGGGCGACCCGGTCCGCGCCGCGGCCGACGGCCGCGTGATGTACGCGGGCACCGGCCTGAACGACTACGGCAGCCTGATCATCGTCCAGCACAACGCGGATTTCCTGACCGCGTATGCGCACAACCGCAAGCTGCTCGTGAAGACGGGCGACATCGTGCGCCAGGGCGACGAGATCGCCGAGATGGGCGACCTCGACAACTCGCGTGTCGCGCTGCTGTTCGAAGTGCGACGCGACGGCAAGCCGGTCAATCCGATGCCGTATCTGCCTTCGTCGCAAGGGTGACGCCGGGCCGTTTCGCTGGAACGGCGCGGCGGTCGCTGCTACGCTAGGGTCTGTTCATGCAAGTCCCGCGCTTCGCGGGGCCGGCGGTCGTCTTTCGGGGATGCGCGGCGTAGGCCGTCGCGGGCCGGCCGCCGGCGTGAACGGGCACGCTGCTTCGACGCGTGCCCGAGCTGCTTCGTGCCACCGATTCCGACAGAACTCACGACATTCATGGAACACTCTCCGACACGCCGCTCGCTGTTGCTTGCCGCCGTTGCCGCGCCGTTCGTTGCCGCGTGCACGTCCGCGCCGGTCGCCGACCAGGGGCGCGCCCACACCGCCCAGGCTGAATTGACCACGCTCGAGAAGGCCTCGAATGGCCGGCTCGGCGTCGCCGCGCTCGATACGTCGAACGGCGTGCGCATCGCGCACCATGCGCGCGAGCGCTTCCCGCTGTGCGGCACGTATGCGGTCGCCGCGGCGGCCGCGATGCTCGCGCGCGGCTCGCTCGACGCGTCGCTGCTGCCGCGCCGCATCCTGTACCGCCGCTATGAAATCGTTGCGGGCTCGCCGATCACGGAAAGCCACGTCGACACGGGCATGACGATCGAGCAGCTGTGCGCGGCGATGCTGCAGTCGGGCGACAAGGGTGCCGGCAACCTGCTGATGGGCGTACTCGGCGGCCCGCAGGCCGTCACGGCGTTCGCGCGCACAAGCGGTGACATGTCGTTCCGCCTCGATCACTGGGAACCCGAACTGAACAACGCCGCGCCCGGCGACGAACGCGATACATCCACGCCGGTCGAGATGGTCGACACGCTGCAGCGGCTGCTGCTCGGCAACACGCTGCAGGAGCCGCAGCGCGCGCGACTGACGGAATGGATGGTCGGCGGCGCGCGCGGCGCGACCGGCATCGCGGCAGGCGTGCCGCCCGGCTGGCGCATCGCCGACAAGGCCGGCACGGGCGGCTACGGCACGACGACCGACGTCGCCGTGCTGTGGCCGCCGTCGCGTGCGCCGATCGTGATGGCCGTGTCGTTCACGCAGCCGCAGGCCGCCGCGGCGGCCCGCGCGGACGTCGTCGCGTCGGCGGCGCGCATCGTGGCGGGCGCGCTCACCGCGACGGCCTGAGCGTCCCGCGCCTCGCGCAAAGCGGGCGTTTGGCTTATCGTGTCGGACAGTGCGCGCCGGGGTCGGCGCGCGGTTCTTCCGCGCCGTTTTTCCGTTTGCCTTCTTCATGCGCCGACTTCCGCCCCTGCACGCGCTGCAGATCTTCTCGACGGTGGCCCGCCACCGCAGCTTCACGCGCGCGGCCGAGCAGCTGTGCATCACGCAGGGCGCGGTAAGCCGGCAGATCCAGACGCTCGAGGCGCATTACGGTTTCCCGTTGTTCAAGCGGCATGCGAAGGGCCTCACGCTGACGGCGGAGGGCGAGCAGTTGCTGCCGGTGGTCAACGAGAGCTTCGCGCGGATCGAGGATATTTCGATGCGGCTCACGCGGCAGCGCACCGATCTCGCGCTGAAGGTGCCGACCTGCGTGATGCGCTGGATGCTGCCGCGCATCATGCGCTTCCAGGGCGAGCATCCCGATCTCCATGTGCAGATCACGACCGCGTGGCAGCACGTCGTCGATTTCTCGACGGAGCCGTTCGATGCGGCCGTTGTCTACGGCACGTCGCCGGGCGCCGGCGTGTTCGCGCTGCCGCTGTTCGACGAGCGGCTGACGCCCGTCTGCGCGCCCGAATTGCGGCAGACGTCGCCGCTCGACGCGGTCGGCGATCTCGCGCGCCATACGTTGCTGCATCCGACGCGTGACCACCGCGACTGGCGCGCGTGGCTCGATCACGCCGGCGAGCGCGGCGTCGATCCCGCGCGCGGGCCGACGTTCGACACGCTCGATCTCGCGACGAACGCGGCGATGCAGGGCTTCGGCGTCGCGATCGGCGACGTGACGCTCGTCGACGACGACGTCAGCGCGCGCCGGCTGGAGCGTCCGTTCGACATCGTGCTCGAGACGGGCGCGCGCTATTTCTTCGTCTATCCCGAGAACCTCGGCAACCAGCAGAAGATCCGCGCGTTCAGCGACTGGATCGCGCGCCATCGCGATTGACCGGCGATCACGCAGCTACGCCGAACCGGCGCGCGGAATCCGCTGGATCCCGCGCCGGCGGACGGCTTTACTGGTACGTCACGACGGCGATCATCGGCGCGTGGTTGTTGCCCGGACGGTTCGGTAAAACGATTGCGCGCGAGGCCTGGGTAAAGGTCGTGGTCTTGATGGCCTGCTGGCTCGCCGCGTCGACGAACGCGATCTGGCCGGAGGCCGGGCGCGGACAGTCAGGACGGACCTGCCCGCGAGCGACATCGGCCGTATCGACCGCGAACGAGCAGGGTGGCTCGACGATCATGCCGGAAAAATAGATGGTGCCGGACGCGCCGGCGGCGAAGGACGAGGAAGTGGCCAGAAGCGAAGCAGCCAGGACGAACGAGGCGGCGATAGGGCGATGCTTCATGACAGGCTCCAGAGAGGAAGCGCGTCGCAGCGGGGCCGCTCGGGTGGCAGTCCGTCTAACGCTGCGATGCTGTATGCGTAAACGGCAAAACCATCGAAACTCTTGAGTGGAAAATTGCAAATTTGGGATAACAACAAACGATTTCGTATTGCTGAATTCAATCTATGCCTGATTTGCGAGATATCAAATCAGGGTAATGCCGGTGCTGTACGCTCGACTGGAAAGCGGACGTCCGATGCGGGTCGTCCCGACAGGTCGTTGCGAAGTCAACGAGTTTACGAATCGTGGAAATGATGCGCAGGTGAATATCGGCGATCCAAAAGAAAACGGCCGCTCGTTTCCGAGCGGCCGTTTTGTGTTGAAGCCGAAGGTGCGCCGTTCAGGCCGTGCGCTTGCGTACCGCGCCGACGACCACGAGCAGCACGATCGCGCCGATGATCGACGCGATCCAGCCCGCGCCCTGGCCCGGTGCGTACCAGCCGGCCGCGCGGCCGACGTAGCCGGCGAGCAGCGAGCCGACGATGCCGAGCACGATGGTCATCAGGATCCCCATCTTGTCGTCGCCGGGCTTGAGCGCGCGGGCGAGGAGGCCGACGATGAGCCCGACGACCAGGGTTTCGATGAATTGCAGCATGAACGCCTCCCTATTGCGGTTGAGCTGTTGACGAAAGGAAGTTGACCCGTGCGGCGCACAAGGGTTCCATGCGCGGCAGGGCGGCGCGTGGCGTGCGGAGTATCGCACGCCGGCGCGGCGCGCAGATGTCAGGCCGCCGGCGCGCCCGCCACCGGGTCGAGACGGCGATAGCCTTCGGTCGCGTTCAGCAGCGTGCGCGTGTAGTCGCGCGCCACCCGCCCGGCGCGTACGTCCTCGACCCGCAGCTGTTCGACGATCTCGCCATGCTGCATCACCGCGACGCGCTGGCACAGGAAGCCGATCACCGCGAGGTTGTGGCTGACGAGGATCATCGTCAGGTTGCGTTCGCGATGCAGGCGGCGCAGCAGGTTCAGGATCTCCGCCTGCACCGACACGTCGAGCGCCGACGTCGGCTCGTCGAGCAGCAGCACGCGCGGCTCGACGATCAGCGCGCGCGCGATCGCGACGCGCTGTCGCTGGCCGCCCGACAGCTGGTGCGGATAGCGGAACCGGAACGCGGGGCCGAGGCCGACCTCGGACAGCGCGCGGGCGATGCGCGCATCGGTGTCGCCGATGCCATGGATCGACAGCGGCTCGCGCAGCGTCTGGTCGACCGTGAAGCGCGGATGCAGTGACGCGTACGGATCCTGGAACACCATCTGCACGTGACGGCGAAAGGCGCGATCGGGCGTGCCGCCCACCGGCCGTCCGTCGATCGACAGGCTGCCGGACGCGAGCGGCACGAGGCCCGTCAGCGCGCGCAGCAGCGTCGACTTGCCGGAACCCGATTCGCCGACGAGCCCGAACACCTCGCCGTCGCGCACCGCGAAGCTCGCATCGCGCACGGCGTCGACGTGACCCGTGCGGGTCGGGAAACGGATCGATGCGTGATCGACGTCGATCATCGTGCGGCCTCCTGTCGATCGGCGGGCGTGCCGGCGTGCGGCGTGGGCTCGAGCCACGCCGGATCGCGCTGCAGCACGGGCAGTTCGTCCGGCGGGTTTGCGAGCGGCGGGTTCGCCGCGAGCAGCCCGCGCGTATAGGGATGGGATGCGTCGCGCAGGTCGCGCGCGGCGCAGGTTTCGACCACGCGGCCCGCGTACATCACCGCGACGCGATCGCAGAACGACATCACGAGCGGCAGGTCGTGGCTGATGAACATCAGGCCCGTGTCGTGTCGCGCGATCATCGCGTCGAGCACCGCGAGCACCTGCATCGACACGGCGACGTCGAGCGCGGAAGTCGGCTCGTCGGCGATCAGCAGGCGCGGGCCGGTCGACACCATCATCGCGATCATCACGCGCTGGCCCATGCCGCCCGACAGCTCGTGCGGATACGCATCGGCGACGCGTGCGGGGTCGCGGATCTGCACGGCCGCGAGCGCGTCGACGATCCGTTCGCGCAGCGCGCGGCCGCGCAGGCCCGGCTCGTGCAGCCGGAACGCCTCGCCCATCTGCTTCGCGACCGTCATCACCGGGTTCAGCGAATATTTCGGATCCTGCAGGATCATGCCCATCTGGCTGCCGCACAGCCGCCGGCGTTCGCCCGGCGACATCGCGAGCAGGTCGTGGCCCGCGAAGCGCATCGTGCGGGCCGACCAGCGCGCGGCGTCGGGCAGCAGGCCGAGCAGTGCGCGGCCCGTCAGCGACTTGCCCGAGCCCGATTCGCCGACGATGCCGAGCCGTTCGCCGGGCGCGAGCGTCAGCGACAGGTCGCGCACGGCGTCGGTGACGGTGCCGTCATGGCCGCGAAAGCCGATCTTCAGGCCGTCGATCTCGCAGAGCGGCGCGGACGAGGGGGCGGGATTCATGGGCATGTCACGCTCCATGGCGGGGATCGAAGACGTCGCGCAGCCCGTCGCCGAGCAGGTTGAACGCAAGGCTCACGAGCAGGATCGCGCAGCCGGGCAGCGTCGCGACCCACCACGCGTCGAGCAGCACGTTGCGGCCCGACGCGACCATGAAGCCCCATTCGGGGCTCGGCGGCTGCGCGCCGAGGCCGAGGAAGCCGAGGCCCGCGACGGTCAGGATGATGCCGGCCATGTCGAGCGTCGCGCGCACGATCACCGACGACATGCACAGCGGCATGATGTAGCGCAGCAGGATGCGCGGGCCCGACGCACCCTGCAGGCGCGCGGCGTGGATGAAGTCGGCCTGCGCGATGCGGATCGTCTCGGCGCGCGCGAGCCGCGCATACGCGGGCCACGCGGTGATCGAGATCGCGACGACCGCGTTGATCACGCCCGGCCCGAGCGCGGCGGCGAACGCGAGCGCGAGCACGATCTTCGGGAACGCGAGCGCGATGTCGGTGATGCGCATCAGCACGCTGTCGACGAAGCCGCCGCAGTAGCCGGCCGTCGTGCCGATCAGGAGGCCGATCGGCACGACGATCACGACGACGAGGATGGCGATGCCGAGCGTGAGGCGCGAACCGGCGATCAGCCGCGAAAGGATGTCGCGGCCGAGCTGGTCGGTGCCGAGCCAGTGCGACGGCGAGCCGGGCGGCAGCAGCCGGTCGGACAGCACCTGGCGCAGCGGGTCGTGCGGCATGATCAGCGGGCCGACGATCGCGACGACGATCAGCGCGACGAGAATCGCGAGCCCGAACAGGTTGAGCGGATTCGCGGCGAAACGACGCCAGCGCCGGTACGCGAGGCCGAGTGCGGCCTGCGAGCGCGATGCGGGCGCGTCGGAGAGCAGCCACGTACGCAGGGTGAGACGCTCGGCATTCATGACTGGACGACCTTCGGCATGGGCGATGAAAGAAGCAGGGTGGAAGCGGTCATGTCGGGTCGGCCCTCAGCGCGCACGCGGATCGAACACGCGGTACAGCGCGTCGGTCAGCAGGTTGACGGTGATGAACATCGCGCCGATCACGAGCGTCGCGCCGAGCACCGCGTTCATGTCGGCGTTCAGCAGCGCGCCGGTCAGGTACGAGCCGAGCCCGGGCCACGCGAACACGATCTCGGTCAGCACCGAGCCTTCGAGCAGGTTGCTGTACGTGAGCGCGATCACGGTGAGCAGCGGCACCATGATGTTGCCGAATGCATGCCGCCAGATCACGCGCCGTTCCGACAAGCCCTTCGCGCGTGCGGTGACGATGTATTCCTGGCTCAGCTGGTCGAGCATGAACGAGCGCGTCATCCGGCTCAGGTACGCGACCGAGTAGTAGCCGAGGATCGCGGCCGGCAGCGCGATGTGCGACACCGCGTTGCGGAACACGTCCCACTCGCCCGCGAGCGCCGCGTCGATCAGCAGGCTGCCCGTGCGCGTGTCGACCATCCCGTCGTACGCGGGATCGAGCCGGCCGGGCCCGCCGACCCAGTGCAGCCGCGCGTAGAACAGCAGCAGCCCCATCAGCCCGAGCCAGAACACCGGCACCGAATTGCCGATCAGCCCGACGAAGCGCGCGACGTGGTCGATCGGCCGGTTGTGCTTGACGGCGGCCGCGACGCCGAGCGGCACGCCGATCGCGATGCCGATCAGCGTCGCGATCGTCGCCAGTTCGAGCGTGGCCGGGAACACGCGCCTGATGTCGTCGAGCACGGGGTTCGCGGTCAGCAGCGACATGCCGAGATTGCCGTGCAGCACGTCGCGCGCATAGATCAGGAATTGCGTGGCGAGCGGCTTGTCGAGGCCGAGCGCGATGCGTTCGGCCGCGTACGCGTCGGCCGACGCGCGATCGCCGAGGATCGCGAGCACGGGGTCGATCGGCACCTTGCGGCCGATCACGAACGTCAGCGCGAGCAGCCCCGCGAACGTGACGGCGAGCGTGAGCGCCCAGCGCAGCACGCGCAGCGCCCAGCGCACGGCCGGGCGTCGCGCGGGCAGCGTGCGCAGTGCTTCGAGGGAGGAGGCGGGAGTCGACATGCGGCGAATCTTATTGCTTCTTCAGGTTGCGGTACGACACGAGATCGTTGATCGGCCCGACGTCGAGCCCGCTCACGCCGGGCCGCGTCGCAACCTGCGCGACTTTCTCGAACATGATCACGAACGGCGAGCGCGCGAGCATCTCCTTCTGCATCGCCTGATACCGTTGCGCACGTTTCGCGGCGGTCGGTTCGGCGAGCGCGGCGTCGGTTTCCTTCGTCAGTTGCGGGATGTCCCAGCTGTTGCGCCAGGCCAGCATTTTATAGCTCGACTTGTCGGAATTGTCCGGGTTCCATGCAAAACCCTGCGCGTTGCTGTGCGGGTCGATGTAGTCGGCCGACCATTCGCCGATGTAGATGTCGTGCTGGCGCGCGCGGTATTTCGCGAGCGTCTGCTTGTTGTCGCCGGGAATCAGCTGCACCTTGATGCCGGCCTGCGCGAAGTTGGCCTGCACGGCCTGCGCGATTTCGGTGTACGGATAGTCGTTGCGCACGTCCATCGTCACCGAAAAACCGTTCGGCACGCCGGCCTTCGCGAGCAGCGCCTTCGCCTTCGCGACGTCGAGCTTGTAGGGGTTCGCGTTCAGCGTGCCGAGGAAGCCTTCGGGCAGGAAGGTCTGGTGCACCTTGTAGGTCGTCTTCACCACGTTGGCCTGGATGCCCGCATAGTCGACCAGCCACTTCAGTGCTTCCTGCACGTCGGGTTTCGCGAGCGTCGGGTTCTTCGTGTTCAGGCCGAGATACAGCAGCGTCGCCTGCGGCGAGGCCGACACCTTCGCCTTGCCGGATTTCACGACCGACGCCAGATCGTCGGGGCTCAGGTCGCGCGCCGCGTCGACGTCGCCGTTTTCCAGCAACAGGCGCTGGCTGGCTGCTTCGGGCACGTGGCGCAGCACGATGCGCTTCATCGCGAGCGGCAGACGGTAGCCCTCGAAGCGTTGCAGCACGACGCTGTCGCCGGCCGTCCATTTCACGAGCTTGTAGCCGCCGGAGCCGGCTTCGTTGGTCTTCAGCCAGGCGTTGCCGAAGTCATTGCCCTGCTGGTGCGCCAGCAGCAGCTTCTTGTCGACCACCGAGGCGGGCCACGAGCCGAGCACGTTCAGCACGAAGGTCGGAGCGTACTTCTGGTCGGTCGTGACCGATACCGTCAGGTCGTCGAGCTTCTTCACGTTGGCGACGACGTTCGCCTTCGTGAGCCCGATGCCGGTCAGCACGGCGGCCGGGCCCTTGTCGAGCAGCACCGCGCGCTGGATCGACCACGCGACGTCGTCGGCCGTCAGCGGATTGCCCGAGTGGAACTTGAGGCCGGGGCGCAGCTTGAACGTGTAGGTCAGCCCGTCGGTGCTCACCGTCCATGACTGGGCGACGTCGCCGTTGAATTTCGACGGGTCGCGCAGGTCGACGCGCACCAGGCGGTCGTACGTGTTCGCGACGTATTCCTCCGGCACCAGCTCGTAGATCTCGCCCGGATCCAGCGTCGTGAATTCGTCGAGCAGCGTCGCCATCACGAACATGTCTTTCGGCGTTTCCGCACGCGCGGCGGAAAGCGGAACGGCGGCGAGAACGGACGCGGCGGCCAGCGCCGCGACGCGCCGGGACGTCAGCAATTTCATGTGCGCTCCATCGGTTGTCGAACGTGAACGGGAAGGGGGACGTGCATCACATCAGGTGCCACGGGCCGCTGTCCGCATTGTCGATTTGCGGCAGCGCGCGCGAGCCCGGCAATTCGTAGTGCCACCACTCGCTGTCGATGTGCGCGAAGCCGGCCGCGTGCATCACGCCGAGCAGCAGCAGGCGGTTGCGTTGCACCGCTTCGGGCAACCCCGCGTGGAAGTGACCGGAGGCGGCGACCATCTCGTCGAAGCCGGTGCCCATGTCGAGCGGCGCGCCATCCGCGCCGACGAGCGTCAGGTCGAGCGCGGTGCCGCGGCTGTGATTCGAGCCGCGCCCGAGATCGGCGATGAAGTTCGGGTCGGGCAGGAAGTCCCACAGCACCTGCAGCGCCTGCGGCGGCCGGTACGCGTCGTAGATGCGCAGCGTGAAGCCGGCTTGCGCCGCGATGTTCACCGCGCGGCGCAGCGCGGCTTCGGCCGGCGCCAGCAGCAGGCAGTGCGCGCGGCGGTAGATCGGCCTGCCGGTCAGGTTGCGGTCGGTCGCGTAGACGAGATCGATGTCGACGCGATGCGTGGCGGACGTGATTTCAACGAGGCGGTGAGCGTTCATCGGCGGTTCGGAAGGCACTCGCATTCAGGATTCGAATTGATCGAACGTGCGCTGCAGTTCGCGGTTGCGCGCGACGCGCCGGTCGATCGCGGGGCCGAGGCGGTCGACCACGGCCGTGATCAGCAGGTTGAACAGGCAGGTGAGCGGCGCGAGCGAATCCCAGAACTGGCCGACGTCGGTCTTCACCTGCAGCAGGTCGGCCGGCCAGTCGCGCGCCCACGGGCACGAGAGATCGGTAACCAGCGCGAACGGCTGCCCGCGCTCGGCGGCCGCCTGGCAATAGCGGCGCGCGCTGCGCGAATACGCGCGTGTATCGGTGACGATGCAGTACGGCCGCTCGAATTCGGAGTTCAGCGAATCGACGTACGAGCCCGACTGGCCGTCCGAATAGAACACGCGCGGGCGCAGGTACTCGAGGTAGCTGCTGAACGCGTTGCTGATCCCGCGCGTCGACTGGATGCCGAGGATGAACACGGCGTCCGCCTGCGCGATCCGGTCGGCCACCTGCGCGAACACCGGGCCTTCGGCGAGCCGGTACACGTGGCGGATCGCATCGAGCTCGCGCTCGAGCGACGACGCGAGCGGGCCTTCACTGTCGTTGCCGCCGGCTCCGGCCGGTGGCGTGCCGGCGACGCGGCGGTATTCGTCGAGCCGGTCGGTGATCATCCACGGGCGGTCGCCGCCGCCGCGCAGTTCGCGCTTCAGGTCGTCGAGGTTGCGGTAGCCGACGCTGCGCAGGAAGCGCCCGACCGAGATGCCGCTGGTGCCGGCCTGCTGCGCGATCTGGTCGGCCGTCTCGAGCCCGAGCCGGTCGAGGTTCGCGAGCATGTAGCTCGCGATGCGCTTGGCGGTCGGCGTCAGCTCGGCATAGCGGGATTCGACGGTACGGGCAAACGCGCAGGTCATCGGCTGTTAGATCGTTGTCGTCTGGTGATCGAATGTCATCCATCTAACAAAGCCAAAATCATCTGCGCCAGCGGATAAAAACTATGGTTTGAGGATAGGCGATAGGGGCGGAAGGGGGCGTGAGCGGGGCGGTGGATTATTCCTGTCAGGCATATTTTGCGTTTATGCCTGTCAGGAATAATTTGCGTTTATGCCTGACGGAAATACCCGACACCGACGGTTGAATTTCTCCCCTCATTTGCTCCGACCGGTTCGCCTGCGTCCCGCATCCTCAATCATTACAAAGTTAAAGCGAATCAGATTAACTCATTAATTCAGGTTAATAATTCATTTAATTTTTAGATGAATATGGATTTAACTTGCGTCACGGGATGTTCGATTTTCGATAATCCGAAAAACGGCATGTGTTCCGTCAATTGAAATTCGCTCAATCGCAGGCATGAAGAGGAAATCATGACGAATCTTTCTCGACGCAAGATGCTGGCTGGAACGGCCGGCGCCATTGCCGCGGCGGGTATCGCCGTATCGGCCAAGGCGGCCTCGTTCGGTAATCCGGACCGCCCGCCGGAAGGCGCGGTGAATGCACGCAACCGCCAGAGCCTGACCGACCCGGGGCCCCAGAACCCGGCAATCGCCAATCAATTCCCGTCCTTTCAGGACCCGCCGGCTACCGATATCAACGGGATGCCATTATTCTGGGCGTCATTCAATAACGCCCATAAACGCATTCAAAATGGCGGATGGGCGCGTGAAGTCACGCAGGACGATTTTGCGATTTCCGAAACCATTTCCGGCGTCAACATGCGCCTCACACGCGGCGGCATTCGCGAGATGCACTGGCACCAGCAGGCCGAGTGGGCCATCATGCTCGACGGCCGCTGCCGGATCACGGTACTCGACGAACTCGGCAGGCCATCGGTGCAGGACGTGAAGACCGGCGATCTCTGGTATTTCCCGCCCGGCCTGCCGCATTCGCTGCAGGGCCTCGGCACCGATGGCGCCGAATTCCTGCTCGCGTTCGACAACGGCCGCGCGTCCGAATTCAACACGCTGCTGCTGACCGACTGGATCGCGCACACGCCGCCCGACGTGCTCGCGCTCAACTTCGGCGTGCCGGCCGACGCGTTCAGGAACATTCCGCTCGACAACCTGTGGATCTTCCAGGGCGACGAACCGGGCCCGCTCGCGCAAGCGCAGCGCGCGTCCGCGTCGTCGGCCGGTGCGCCGCCGCATCCGTTCATCTTCTCGCTCGGCGACATGAAGCCGGTCAGGAAGACCCGCGGCGGCGAAGTGCGGATCGCGGACAGCACGAACTTCACTGTGTCGACCACGGTCGCGGCGGCGCTCGTCACCGTGCATCCGGGCGGCATGCGCGAGCTGCACTGGCACCCGAACGCGGACGAATGGCAGTACTACCTGCAGGGCGACGCACGGATGACCGTGTTCGACACGGGGCCAAAGGCGCAGACGGCCGACTTCCGCGCGGGCGACGTCGGCTACGTGAAGAAGAGCCTGGGGCACTACGTGCAGAACACCGGCAGCACCGATCTGGTGTTCCTCGAGATCTTCAAGACCGACCGCTATGCGGAAGTGTCGCTGTCCGACTGGCTCGCGCATACACCGCCGCAGCTCGTCGAAGCGCACCTGAACGTCGCGCCGGACGTGATCGCGCAGTTTCCGCGCAACCGTCCCGACGTCGTGCCGCTGTAACGCCGCCGCCTCGGCCGGCAGGCGGCATGCCGGCCAAGGCGCCAGAAATTCAGGAATCCTTCCTCATTCGAACGGAACCTCATCATGATTCCCGTCACGAGCAAACGTGCCGGCGGCTTCGCGCTGCCGGAGCTGTCCACCGGGCACCCCGACGGCGCGGCGCGCGCCGCGCTGGAAGGGCGCCGCACCGGCGTCGCCGCGCTGCTGCCGTTCGTCGGCCCGGCCGTGATCGCGTCGATCGGCTACATGGATCCCGGCAACTTCGCGACCAACATCCAGGCCGGCGCCGCGTACGGCTACCGGCTGCTGTGGGTCGTGCTGGCCGCGAACGCGATCGCGATGCTGTTCCAGGCGATGTCCGCGAAGCTCGGCATCGTGACCGGCCGCAATCTCGCGGAGCTGTGCCGCGACCGCTTTCCCGCGCCGGTCGTGTGGGGCATGTGGGTCGCGTCCGAGATCGCCGCGATGGCGACCGACCTCGCCGAATTCCTCGGCGGCGCGCTCGCATTCGGGCTGTTGTGCCACCTGTCGCTGTTCGCGGGGATGATCGCGACGGCGCTCGCGACCGGCGCGATCCTCGCGCTCGAAAAGCGCGGCTTCCGGCCGCTGGAAGCCGCGATCGCGGCGCTGGTCGGCGTGATCGGCGCGTGTTATCTCGGCGAGCTGCTGATCGCGCCGCAGGACTGGCGTGCGGCCGCGTTCCACCTGGTCGTCCCGCAGATTCCGGATCACGCGGCGTTGACGATCGCGGTCGGGATCATCGGCGCGACGATCATGCCGCACACGCTGTATCTGCATTCGGGTCTCACGCAGGATCGCACCGCGCCGCGCGACGACACGGAGCGGCGGCGGCTCGTGCGCTTCTCGAATCGCGAAGTCGTCGTCGCGCTCGGGCTGGCCGGGTTCGTGAATCTCGCGATGGTGATGATGGCGTCGTCGGCGTTTCACGCGAGCGCGCCGGGCATGACCGACATCGGCGACGCGTATCACACGCTGATCCCGGTGCTCGGGCCGGCGGCCGGCGCGCTGTTTCTCGTCGCGCTGCTGACGTCGGGCGTATCGAGTTCGGTGGTCGGCACGATGGCCGGGCAGGTCGTGATGCAGGGTTTCATCCATCGCCGCGTGCCGGTCTGGGTGCGGCGCGCTGTGACGGTCGTGCCGGCGTTCGCGGTGGTCGCGCTCGGCTGCGACGTGACGCGCGCGATGGTCGCGAGCCAGGTCGTGCTGAGTTTCGTGCTGCCGCTGCCGATGATCGCGCTGCTGTTGCTGTCGGCGCGTGCGGACGTGATGGGTGCCTACGCGATGCGGCCGCCGCTGCGGATCGTCGCCGGTGCGGCGACGGTCGTGATCGTCGGGTTGAATGCGTACCTGGTGTGGGCGGCCTTCAATTGAACGGCCATGGGCCGGCAGCCTACTGCTGCATGTCGGGCGCCTCGCGAAGCCGCCAGATCACGTTGCATTGCTGGCCGCCGAGGCTCGTCGAGCGCAGCGTGATGACGGTGCCGGCCACGACCTGATACCAGAAATGCGCCATCAGCTCGGTGCCCTTGCGCTGCGCCCGCCCGTCGACCAGCACTTCGCACAGCAGCGGCGACGGCGAGCCGGATGGATGCGTGACGTAGACGTTCAACCGCGCGATGTCGCGGGTCGCGGTGAGCACGATTTCGTGGTTTCCGCTGCCGATCAGCATCGTGCCGCCGGGTTCGTCGATCGCCTGCAGGTAGGCGCCCGCGCTTTCCTCGATCGCGGCGGACACAACGGTCAGCCCGGCCGATTGCACGTAGCCGGTCGCCGCGATGCGCGCGGCAACCGTATCGGATTGCACCGGCGTGCCGTCCGACAGCGCGAACGGCATGCCGTCGCGCAGCGCGGCGTCGGTGTGGTTCGCGTAGTAGCGCCACCGGTCGAGGAAGCGGATATCGCCGGTCATGTGCAGCGCGCGGATCGGCTCGCCGTGATACCGGAGCGTCGTCGTGCCGGTGCTCGCATCGAACGCTTCGTGAATGCCGTACTTGCTGACGAAGTTCTGGACCGGATCGAGCAGCGCCGTTTGACCCTGAGCGCTCCACAGGTGCAGGAAGGTCGTATCGATTCCGAAGCATTCCTGGAAATCGGTGCCGATGCGGGCCATGCAGTCGCGCAGGTGGCTGGCGTAGCGTGCCCAGGCATCGGCGGTCCCGGCCACGAGCCCGGCCTGCAATGCGCCGCCGTGGCGTGCGGACACTTCGTCGACGACGAGACGCCAGTGATGGTCGCGCCGCTCGCCGATCAGCGGCGTGATGACGAACGTGCAGAACAGCGGGTCGGGGCATGCGTGGATCCGGTCGTCGCCGATCTGCGAGAACAGGTCGAACCCCGGCGCGCAGAACCAGATGTCGGCGTCGTACAGCGCGAGCTTGCGGATCTGCGGGTGGCGGGCGCAATACTCGGCGGCCTCGATGAAGCGGCCGACCGGCAGCGCATACGCGCCCGATGCT
Organism: Burkholderia sp. AU33803; assembly: GCF_002223095.1. Taxonomy (NCBI): domain Bacteria; kingdom Pseudomonadati; phylum Pseudomonadota; class Betaproteobacteria; order Burkholderiales; family Burkholderiaceae; genus Burkholderia; species Burkholderia sp. AU33803. Next base: position 1,970,019 of record NZ_NKFJ01000006.1, on the reverse strand, counting down.
TCGATCACGTCGACCGCCTGGCTCGCGAGGATCTGCCGCTTGCGTTCGGAGAGGCCGTAGCCGATCACCGCGATCCGGCCGTCGTAGCCGGTGTGCCGCAGCGACAGCAGGAACGGTACGAGCATTTCGTACCACGCGCGGTTGTTGTCGTTGATCGCCACGCAGACCGCGTGCTCGCTCGAATGCATGTTCTTTCCCCGATGTGCGCGCCCGACGCAGTCGCCGACGTGGCGCTCGCAGACGACCGCGCCGCAGCCGCGGCTGTCGTGATACGCAATATGAAACGGCTTGTTGTCCCACCGCCACTGGAACACGGCCTGGTGCCATCGCCGGGACCCGCCGGCCGCCGCGGTGCCGGCCATTGTAGATCGCCGGCCGCCCCACGCCCAGGCGCCGGCGCGGCGGTGGCGCCGATTACCCGCGCGCCGGCAGGGCCGGCCGCGCGGGCAGCGCCCATTACTTCGCGAGCGTGCGGTATGACACGAGGTCGTTGATCGGCCCGATCTCCGGCCCGGTCACGCCGGGGCGCGTCGCGACCTGCACGACCTTCTCGAACATGATGATGAACGGCGAGTTCGCGAGCACGGCCTTCTGCAGCGCTTCGTAACGCTGCGCGCGCTTCGCGGGCGACGGCTCGACGAGTGCGGCCTCGGTGTCCTTCGTCAGTTGCGGAATGTCCCAGCTGTTGCGCCACGCGAGCATCTTCGTCGGCGACTGGTCGGAGTTGTCCGGATTCCACGCGAAGCCGCGCGCATTGCTGTTCGGGTCCATGTAGTCGGGCGACCATTCACCGATGAAGATGTCGTGCTGGCGCGCGCGATACTTGCCGATCGCCTGCTTCGCATCGCCCGGAATCAGCTTCACGCGGATGCCGCCCTGCGCGAAGTTCGCCTGCAACGCCTGCGCGATCTCGAGGTACGGGTAGTCGTTCGGCATGTCCATCGTCACGTCGAAGCCGTTCGGCAAGCCGGCCTTGGCGAGCAGCGCCTTCGCCTTCGCGACGTCCTGCTTGTACGGCCGCGCGTTCGACGCACCGAGGAAGCCTTCGGGCAGGAAGGTTTCGTGCACCTTGTAGGTCGTGCTGACGATGTTGCGCTGGATGCCGTCGTAGTCGACGAGCCATTTCATTGCCTGCTGCACCTCGGGTTTCGCGAGGTTCGGGTTCTTCGTGTTCAGGCTCAGGTACAGCAGCGCGGACACCGGCCACGACGCGACCTTGATCTTGCCGGCCTTCGTCAGCGCGGCGAGGCTGTCGGGGCTCAGGTTGCGCGCGGCGTCGGCGTCGCCGTTCTCCAGCAGCAGCCGTTGCGCGGAGGCTTCCGGCACGTGACGCAGCACGACGCGCTTCATCGGGTACGGCGTGCGGTATTTCTCGAAGCGCTGCAGCACGATGGTCTCGTTGGGCGTCCACTTGACGAGCTGGTACGGGCCCGAGCCCGCGTCGTTGGTTCGCAGCCACGCGCCGCCGAAATCGTTGCCTTGCTGATGCGACAGCAGCAGCTTCTTGTCGAAGACCGAGGCCGGGCACGCGCTCAGCACGTTGAGCACGAAGCTCGGTGCGTACTTGCGGTCGGTTTCGAGCACGACGGTCTGCGGATCGACCACGCGCACCTTCTGCATCACGTTCGCCTTCGTGAGGCCGAGATCGGCGAGCACGCCGGCCGGCCCCTTGTCGAGCAGGATGGTGCGCTGCAGCGACCACGCGACGTCGTCGGCGGTCACCGGGTTGCCGGAGTGGAACGTGAGGCCGGGGCGCAGCTTGAACGTGTAGGTCACGCCGTCGGCGCCGACCGTCCACGATTGCGCGATCTGCCCGTCGAAGCGCGTCGGGTCCTTCAGGTCGACGCGCACCAGGCGTTCGTAGGTGTTCGCGACGTATTCGGACGGCACCAGCTCGTAGATCCCGCTCGGGTCGAGGGTCGTGAATTCGCCGAGCTGCGTGGCGACGACGAAGATGCCGGGCGGCGTGGCCGCCTGCGCCGGCCATGCCGGAACAAGCGCGACGAGCGCGGCGCTGACGAACAGCCGGGACAGCAGGTGCTTCATGCGGGCTCCGTTGAAAGGGAATCGTGGGTGCGATTCTCTCATCGACGGCTGCCCGGATGAAAATATTCGGCGTGCGCGCCGGCAGGGTGGCGCGCAGCCGCGAGCCGGGCGGGCGCCCGGCGTCGGCGGATGCGAATCAGATCGCGCAGCGCGCGACCGCGAAGCGCATCGCTTCCTCGGCCGGCTCGTTGCCCGAGCCGCGTACGACCTTGATGACCGAACCGTTGCCCGATGGCGTCAGCGTGACGAAGTAGGAGTTCGAGCCGACCGCGATGTCGGTCACGCCGTTGTGCTGCGATTGCTCGGTGCCCGACAGGCGGCTGTCGAGGCAGTTGGCGACCGCGTAGGCCGGACGTTGCGACGACACGTAGATCATCGGCGCTGCCCCGGAGGCGGAGGCGGAGCCCGGGTCGGACGAGGGCGCGGAACCGCAGGCGGCGAGCAGGGCGGCGGGAAGGAGCAGCAGGAATCGTTTCATGATGGGTCGTCGTGGGTCTCGTATCGAGGCTGGGGCGCGGGGTAGGCGAAACGCGAAGCTTCGCGACGAAACCGCCCGGAATCGGGCCGTTTTTGACGGATGACGATGCGACAGGCGGCTGACGACGGAGTATACCCGCAGCGTTTGAAGCCGTCGGCGCGTTGAAACGATTCGATACACAACAAGCACCCGCTACCGCATCGCGGCAGCGGGCGTTTCAGGTGATGGCGAATGGGCACTTGCCGGTGTTGTCGATCTTATTGGCCGATCTGGTGGCTGACCGCATTTTCCTGCTGGTTCAGCACGTGCTTTTCGCTCTTCGTGATGTGGCTGTGATCCTGCGCAGCCATGTCCCGCTCTTCCCGGCGGATCTTGCGGTCGTCACGGTGCAGGCGCGCGGCCTCGGCGTGCGACATTTCGCCTTCCTTCACTTCGTGATGGATCCGGCGATTCTGGTTGGCGAGGCGCTGGTTGACTTCTTCGCGGCGCGGGTGCGCCTGTTGCCACGGCGTGTCGGCGAACGCGGTACCGGTCAGCACCGACATCAGGGTCGCGGCAATCGCGAGATGGCGGGTAAGGGCTCGCATGGTGTTTTCTCCTGTCGTTGCGCTCCGGATCGTGGGCGCTTGTCCAAAAAAACGCGGAGCGGGCACCGGCTGTTGACGTTTCCGCCTGTATCGATTGCAAGTCTTTATTACGTCGGCGCGCGGCGGTGTGAGCCCCGGCGCGTGCAGGACGGGGCTCGACTGTCGCGCACGCGGATCAATGCGCGCCGGCCGCCGCCGCATCGGCATCGCCGCCGCCCGAGCGCTTCGGTTTCGTGATCCAGATCAGCGGAATGATCGCGATGAAGATGATCGCCGACACGTAGAAGATGTCGTTCAACCCCATCACGGCCGCCTGCGAATCGACCGAGGCGTTGAAGAACGCGAGTGCCGAATCGGGGCCGAGGTGCAGCAGTGAGCGCGTCGCGTCGACCTGCTGCGTGAAGACCGGATTGGTGACGCTCGCCTGTTCGGTGAGCCGCACGTGATGCAGAATCGTGCGGTCGTTCCATGCGTTGCTGATCAGCGACGTGCCCACCGCGCCGCAGAACGTGCGGCCGAAATTCGACAGGCCGGCGGCGGCGGGGATCTTCTCCGGCGGCAGCCCGGACAGGATGATCGACGTCAGCGGGACGAAGAACATCGCCATCGGGATGCCCTGCAGCAGCGTCGGCAGCACGAGATCCCAGCGCGACACGTCGGTGTAGAAGGTCGTGCGCATCATGAACACGACCGCGAAGCCGACGAACGCGAGCGTCGCGATGTAGCGCGGATCGGTGCGCGGCAGCAGGCGTCCCATGACGGGCGTAAGCAGAATCGCGAACACGCCGAGCGGCGCGGTGGCGAGCCCGGAATCGACCGCGCGGTAGCCGAGATAGCCCTGCATCCACTGCGGCAGCAGCACCAGCGTGCCGAAGAACATCCCGTACGCGACCGAGATCGCGATCGTGCCGCCCGCGAAATTGCGCTGCGTGAACAGCCGCAGGTCGACGATCGGGTTTGCCTCGTGAAGCTCCCACACGAGGAAGAATGCGAAGCCGATCAGTGCGACGATGCCGAGCGCGACCACGACGGGCGAGTTGAACCAGTCGAGATCCTTGCCCTTGTCGAGCATGATCTGCAGCGAGGCGACCCACAGCACGAGCAGCAACAGGCCGATCGTATCGATCGGCATGCGCTTCGTGGCCGACTCGCGGTCGCGGAACACGATCCACGTGACGGCGGCCGCGAAGAAGCCGACCGGGATGTTGATGTAGAAGATCCACGACCAGTTGTAGTCGTACGTGATCCAGCCGCCGAGCGACGGCCCCGCGATCGGCCCGACGAGCGCCGTCATCGACCACAGCGCCAGCGCGCTCGACGATTTCTGTCGCGGCCACGCGCCGAGCAGCAGCGCCTGCGACAGCGGCGCGAGCGGCCCGGCGACCGCGCCCTGCAGGATCCGCGCGGCGAGCAGCGTCGGCAGGTTCGGCGCGATCCCGCACAGCCACGACGCGAACACGAACAGCAGGATCGACGTGACGAACAGGCGCACCTGGCCGAAGCGCTGCGTGAGCCAGCCGGTCAGCGGAATCGACACCGCGTTCGCGGCCGCGAAGATCGTGATCACCCACGTGCCTTCGTCGACCGACACGCCGAGGTCGCCCGAGATCGTCGGAATGGCGACGTTCGCGATCGACGAGTCGAGCACGTTCATGAACATCGCGAGCGATACCGCGATCGTGCCGATCGCGAGGCGGCCGCCGGATAGCGGCGCTGGAGTGGACGGAGAGGACATGGGTTTCCTGCGTAAGCGACGTAAGGAGCGTAAGGTGCGGAACGGATGCGACCCGTTGCGGCGGGCACGCGCGCGCGAAAGCGACGCACGGACGGCGCGGCGGCTGAACGGAAGGAAGCACGGCGCGCGCGACGCGGCCCGGTAGAGGGGGCCGATGCGTGCGACGTGCTGCTCGATCGAATGCATGAAGCCGTGGCGGGCTTCTGAAGGCGGAATGCTGCCGGTCAGGAGGGCGGGACGCGCGTGACGCGCCTGCGGGCAGCGGTCAGGCGGCTGCCGTCGCGTGTGGAATGGTTTTGCATCGCGACAGGCTAACGATGTGGCGAGCCGCCATCAACACGGGCCGGCTCATTAATCGATTTCGCTTGCTGCAATAATCGCTGGGCGCACCGTGCCGGTTACGGCGCGGTGCGCCAATCGTCGAACACTTCCGCGAGGAATTCGACGAATGCGCGCACCTTGCTGTCGAGCGTCGCGCGCCGCGGATACAGCACGTGCAGCTCGACGTCGTCGGTCCGGTGCCAGTCGGGCAGCACGATTTCGAGCTCGTTCCGCTCGAGCCGGCGGGCCGTGTAGTGCGTCGAGACTAGCGCGATGCCGCCGCCGCTCGCGGCCTGGCGCAGCACCGTCACCGATTCGTTGGTGATCAGCACCGGCCGCACCGGCACGTCGGCCACTTCGCCGGCCGCATTGGTGAGCCGCAGCGTCAGGCCGGGCGCGTCGCGGCCGACGAGCAGCAGGTCGTGCTGCGCGAGATCCTGCGGCGTGGCGGGCCGGCCGACGCGGTCGAGATACGCGGGGCTCGCGGCGAGCTTCGCCTGCGACCAGCCGAGTGAGCGCGCGATGTAGCTGGAGTCGGTCAGCACGCCCGCGCGCAGCGCCACGTCGAAACCGTGCTCGACCAGATCGAGCGGGTTGTTGTCGTAGATCAGCACGAGCTGGACCAGCGGATAGCGCCGCCGAAACTCCGCGAGCGCCGGCTCCAGTTCGAACAGGCCGATCGAGTAGGGCACCAGCACGCGCAGCATGCCCTCCGGCGCCGTGCGCAGCGCGCGGGCCTGGCGGTCGGCGTCGAGCAGGATGTCCTCGGCGCGCAGGCAGCGCTCGTAGTAGTCGCGTCCGGCTTCGGTGACGGACACACGCCGCGTGGTGCGGTACAGCAGCTGGACGCCGAGATCGTCCTCGAGCTGCTTGACCTTGCGGCTCACGCGGCTGAGCGGCATGTCGAGGTGCGTGGCGGCGGCGGTGAAGTTGCCGCGTTCGACCACGCGCAGGAATATCCGGATGCTTTCGAAGTCCATACGAGGTGCTTCAGTGTTCGACCTGCGGGCATCTTACCTGTGCCGGCCGAATTGCTTCGCGCGGCGGCGATTATCCTGCCCGGTGCAATAACGCATCCTGTCCGCGGCCCTTAGTGGCGGCGGCGCTCCCCGGTATGCTCGCCGCATGAAATTCGCCTTGCCCTCTCTGCCGCCGCTCGCGGCCGTGCGCACCGCGCTGCGCGACGCCCGGCCCACGCTGCCGCCAGGCGCCCTCGGCTTCGCGTTGCGCAACACGGCCGCGTCGCTCCTCGCGCTCTACATCGCGTTCCGGATGAATCTCGACGACCCGAAATGGGCCGCGTCGACGGTGTGGATCGTCGCGCAGGGCAGCCGCGGGATGGGCTTGTCGAAGAGCCAGTACCGGATTCTCGGCACCGCGATCGGCGCGGCCGTCGCGCTCGTGCTGACCGGCGCCTTCGCGCAGACGCCCGAACTGTTCCTGCCGGCGCTCGCCGCGTGGATCGGCCTGTGCGCGGGCGTCGCGACCTTCCTGCGCAATTTCCGCGCGTATGCGGCGGTGCTCGCGGGCTATACGGCGGCGATCATCGCGATGGACGCCGTTTCCGCGCCGCTGCACGCATTCGATATCGCGACCGCGCGCTTCCTGTACGTGGTGGTCGGCATCCTGTGCGGCGCGGCGTTCGAGACGGTGTTCGCGCCCGGTTCACCGCTGGCCGACGTCCGCACCCGGCTCGCGCGCTATCTCGACCGCGCGGTGGCCGTCGGTGCGGGCGCGCTGCGCCGCGAGCCGAACGGTGCGGCCGTGCACCGGCTGTTCGCGGATGCGCTCGAACTCGACACGGCGGCAGAGTATGCAGCGGCCGGCGCGCCGCCGATGCGCAACGCGATCGGGCATCTGCGTGCGGCGGTGCTGGGTGTGCTGTCCGCGCAAGCCGCCGGGCAGGCGTTGCACGAGCACGCGGCACGCAGCGGCGGCACGCCGGACCCGCTGGTCGCCGATGCCGCGCGGGTGCTCGACGGCGTGGCCGTGTCGGGCGAAGCCGGATCCGAGTTGACCGCGTTGCGTGCGCGCGTGGACGACGCGGTGCGTGCCGAGGCCGCGGAGCCGGCCGGCTCGGACCCGTCGCGCCTGCTCACGCTCGACCGGCTGGCGGCGCTGCTGGCCGGGTTCGACGCCGCCTTTGCGGGCAAGGCGCAGATGGACCGGCCGAATCCGCCGGCGTCGCGCGTGCGCTATGCGTTCCACCATGATCCGGTGCTCGCATGGCACAACGGGATTCGCGCGTTCGTCGCCGTGCTGGTCGCGTCGGCGCTCTGGATCGTCACCGCGTGGCCGTCGGGTGCCGGGTTCGTCGCGATCACGGGCGTGGTCTGCGCGCTGTTCTCGACGCGCCCGAACTCGGTTGGCGCCACCGTCGGCTTCCTGAAAGGGGCGGCCTGCGCGGCGGTCGCGGGCGCGCTCTGCAATTTCGTGCTGCTGCCGGCGGTGTCGGGCTTCGAGATGCTCGCCTATATCCTTGGCGTGTTCATGATCGGCACGGGCATCGCGATGCGCAATCCGCGCACGGCCGGCATCGGCAGCGGCTTCTCGATCTTCTTCTGGAATTTCACGTCGCCGGACAATACGGCGCGCATCGGCGATGCCGCGTTTCTCAATTCGGCGCTCGCCACGCTGCTCGGCATCGCGTTCGGGGCGCTGGTGTTCGCGCTCGTGTTTCCCGGCGATCCCGGCACGAGCCGACGGCGCCTGCATCGCGCGGTGCGCGACGATCTGGTGCGCATCGCACGCAATCCACGGGCGTGGCGGGCGAGCGCGTGGCTGAGCCGCACGGCCGACCGTCTCGGGCGCGAACTCGGTTTCGCGGGCCGTTTGTCACCCACGCTCATCGAGCGCGACCTGCGCGATCTGCTCGCGGCCTGGACGATCGGCGACAGCCTGTTGGCGCTCGCCGAGCTGGCCGCGCGCGAGCCGGCGGCGCGGCGCGCGGTCGTGTTGGTGCGGGGGCGGGTCGGGCGCGCGGATTTCGCGCGGCTGGCGCGGGCCGGCAACGCGGCGGCCCGTATGCTGCTGCGGCGCGTGACGGAGGTTGATAGCGACGACGGTCGCGCGCTGCTGCGCGGTGCGGTGCTGCTGAGAACGATCGCGGAGACGGCAGCCGCGCACGATGGCTTCCTGCGAGGCCGCGAGGATTGACGGAGGGTTCGACGTGCGGCTGTCGTGGCCGGCGTGCTTCGCCCGCCAGTGCACCGATCGGGCCGATTCGGCCCGCCCCGAAGAGCCGGAATTTTCCAACCAGGACTGGGACGGAAATTGGGCCAGCCTCAAAATCGTGCCAATTCAGTACACGGTTGGCGAAGGCGGGGGGCGAGAAAAATGCCACGTATTCCCCTAATGCGAAGCGCCATGAAACCACGGATGATCCAATCACGTGGTCAGACGGATAACACTCGCGTCTTTTTTCGCCGGCGAGGGGTTTGATGTAATAGGTGGCAGCGGGGGCACGTCATGGATTTTCTGGAAAAAGGGGTTGCGGTGAGTCCCATTGGGCAGCGGGCTCACATCGTTGAACATGTCGGGTCCGACAACCAGAAACAGACGTACTACGCGGCGACGTCCATGTGGTTGAAGCTGGAGCAGCTTCAGATCGTGCAACAGCTCGTCGAGCCGCTGGACATGGGCAAGCAGCCGACACTTTCCACCTCGCTGCACGGCGTGGCGAGTATCGAGGGGCAGGAGTTGTCGATCTTGGGCGACACGCAAGGTTCGACGCGCACGCTTCAGGTGTCTTTTGAGGCGCGCGACGTCACCACGGCCGACCGGCTGGGTCTGCGTGCGTTGGAAGACGAACTGGGGACCTCGTTGTCCGACGTCGCGCTCGGCAGTGCCCGGCTAGGCTTCAATCGTGCCGACGACGAAGTCGACGAGCCCGATCAATGGTGGCTCGCCTGCCATATTCCCGACGCCTGCCTGCAGGTGCTCGCGAAGGCAAGCTCGGATGGCCAGCTTGGCGCGGTAGAGTTGGGATTGACCATGCGGCATTTGTATGTGGCCGAACGCCCGACCGCTGCCCTCGTACGGCAGTCTCGACTTTTTCTCAAACCCAACGACAGCGACGACACGATCGAATGGCCGACTATTGCAACGGGCTATGTCACCGGCCTTCGGATCGACTTTGCGACAACATCATTGCGCGGCACCGAGCAGGGCGTAGACCAGAAAGACAATGGTGCGACGAAACTCGTCGCGGATTCCATGGTCACGCTGGGCCTCAAGCTTGCCAACCTCAATGTAACGGTGAGATGGCTTGGCGCCCTCATCGTCGTATTGCTCTTCCTCGAATTTCTCGAGCGGCTCTGATCCAGTGACCGAAGGCACACCGACACCTTGCAGGCATGGAGAGGGAAAGGTGCCTCCGTCAATTCGGCGGCGTGGGCTTTAGCGTAGCTTTTTCTCTGTAGTCTTGTCAGGCCTGATGCAGGTACTGCTGCATCATCCGCGTGCGCTATGCAGGACTTCGCCGTGTGGCAGCCGGTGCGGAAGCCGTCACGGGCGCCACTGTCGAGTTGAGTCGGCCGGATCAACTGAGCCGCCAGGCCTTGCCCGGCGTCACCTCCGCCGGCAGCGGCTCGCGGTTCAGCTCGAGCAGCGTGCGCTCGATCTGCCGCGTCATCGCATCGAGTGCGAGATGATTCGGCCCGTCGCCGAACGGCTCGGCGATCGCATGCGCGATTGCGTCGAGCGCGATCAGCGTATAGGCGACGAACACACTGACGAACGGCGTTGCCGCGCCGATCGAATCGACGAGACCGAACGGCAGCAGCACGCAGTACGCGTAGATGGTCCGGTGCAGCAGCACGTCGTATGAAAAGGGGATCGGCGTGGACGCAATCCGCTCGCAGCCGCTCACCATCGCGACGAGATCGTCGAGGCGCGCATCGAGCATCCACAGCCGCGTGTCGGAGAGATGGCCCGCATCGGCGCGCGCGGCGAACGCTTCGCGCAGCGCGTGCACGATGACGACCGGGCGAAAGCGCGCAGCGGCAACGCGATCGTAAGCGGCGCCGTCGAGCAGCCCGCGCAGGTCGGCGGCCGGATCGGTGCCGCGCAGTTGATGCTTGAGCGCATAAACGTACGCGACGACCGTCCGCACGAACGCGCGTCGCGATGCGTCGTCACGGTCGATCGCACCGTAGCAGAGCGCCTGCGACACCAGCGTGCGCGAGGCGGTCAGCACGCCGCCCCACAGTTGCCGGCCTTCGCGATAGCGTTCGTAGCTCGCGTTGTTGCGAAACCCCGCGAAGATCGCGAGCGTGAGGCCGATCAGCGTGAACGGCGTCGGGTTCAGCGGCACCTTCTCGCCGAGCACGCGGCCGCCGCCCCAGACCGCGACGACGCTGATCGCGAGCGTCAGCACGAGCTGCGGCAGGATGGTCGGCAGCACCGAGCCGTTCCAGACGAGCAGCATCCGCAGCCAGTGCTCGCGCGGACGAACGATCATCGCGGCGCTCCGTCAGGCGGCGATCGACGCCGGCGCGGCCGCGCGATGCAGCAGCACCGGAATCGACTTCGACGTCGGCGTGTTGCACACGTCGCCGACGCTGTCGAGCGGCACGAGCGGGTTGGTTTCCGGGTAGTACGCGCCGATGCAGCCGCGCGGGATGTCGTACTCGACGAGCAGGAAGCCCGCCGCGCGCCGCTCGATGCCGTCGTGCCATACGGTTTCCAGGTCGACCCAGTCGCCGGCCGCAAGGCCCAACATCGCGAGATCGTCGCGGTTGGCGAACACCACGCGGCGCTGGCCGAACACGCCGCGATAGCGGTCGTCGAGCCCGTAGACGGTCGTGTTGTACTGGTCGTGGGAACGCGTCGTCATCAGCGTCATCAGGCGCTCGCCGTGCAGCGCGCGGGCACGCTGGATCGGCGTGTCGGCCGGCAGCGCGTGCGCGATGAAGTTCGCCTTGCCCGTCGGCGTGAGCCATTCGCGGTCGCGCGACGCCACGCGCAGATGGAAGCCGCCCGGCCGCGCGATGCGCGTGTTGTAGTCGTAGAAGCCGTCGAGCGTCGCCTCGATCGCGTCGCGGATCTTCGCGTAGTCGTCCTTGTAGGCAAGCCAGTCGATCTTGCCGCTGCCGAACAGCGCATGGCCCATGTGCGCGACGATCGCGGGCTCCGACATCAGGTTCGGCGACGCCGGCTTGTTCATCCCGTACGACACGTGGACCATGCTCATCGAATCCTCGACCGTCACGCCTTGCGCGACGTTGTCCTGCAGGTCGATCTCGGTGCGGCCGAGCGTCGGCAGGATCAGCGCGTCGCGGCCGTGGATCAGGTGGCTGCGGTTCAGCTTCGTCGTGATGTGCACGGAGAGGTCGCAGCGGCGCATGCCTTCCCACGTGCGCGGCGTGTCGGGCGTCGCCATCGCGAAGTTGCCGCCGAGGCCGATCAGCACCTTCACGTGGCCCTCGAGCATCCCTTCGATCGTCTCGACGACGTCGTAGCCATGGTGGCGCGGCGGTTCGAAGTCGAACACGTGGCCGAGCCGGTCGAGGAATGCCTGCGACGGTTTTTCCTCGATGCCGACCGTGCGGTTGCCCTGCACGTTCGAGTGGCCGCGCACCGGGCACAGGCCCGCGCCGGGGCGGCCGATGTTGCCGCGCATCAGCATCAGGTTCGTCAGCATCTGCACGGTCGCGACCGAATGCTTGTGTTGCGTGATGCCCATGCCCCACGTCGCGATCACGCGCTCGCTGCGCGCATAGAGCCGCGCGAGGCTGTCGATCTGTTCGTACGGCACGCCGCTTTCGGCCGTCAGCGCCGACCAGCTTTCGTTGCGCAGGTCGTCGGCGAATGCGTCGAAACCGGCCGTGTGCTCGCCGATGAACGCGGTGTCGAGCACGCGCGGCGCTCCGGCGGCGCGCGCGGCGTCGTCGAGTTCGAGCACGCGTTTCGCCATCCCCTTGATCAGCGCGAAATCGCCGCCGATCGTCGGCTGGATGAACGTCGACGCGATCTTCGTGCCCGACATCGTCAGCATTTCGATCGGGCTTTGCGGATCGGCGAAGCGTTCGAGGCCGCGCTCCTTCAGCGGGTTGATCGACACGATCGTCGCGCCGCGCTTCGCGCACTCGCGCAGCTCGCCCATCATCCGCGGGTGGTTGGTGGCCGGGTTCTGGCCGAAGATCAGCAGCGTGTCCGCGTGTTCGAAATCGTCGAGCGTGACGGTGCCCTTGCCGACGCCGACCGACGCCGGCAGCCCGCGGCTCGTCGCCTCGTGGCACATGTTCGAGCAGTCGGGGAAGTTGTTGGTGCCGTACAGGCGCACGAGCAGCTGGTACAGGAACGCCGCTTCGTTGCTGGCGCGGCCGGACGTGTAGAACGCGGCCTGGTTCGGGTCGGGCAGTGCCCGCAGGTGGCGTGCGATCAGCGCGAAGGCGTCGTCCCACGCGATCGGCACGTAGCGGTCCGTCTGCGCGTCGTACACCATCGGGTCGGTGAGCCGGCCGTGCTGCTCGAGTTCGAAATCCGACTGTTCGAGCAGCTCGGTGACCGTGTGCGCGGCGAAGAATTCGGGCGTCACGCGCTTGCTCGTCGCTTCCGCGGCCACGGCCTTCACGCCGTTTTCGCAGAATTCGAACGTCGATGCGTGCTGCCGATCGGGCCACGCGCAGCCCGGGCAGTCGAAGCCGTCCGGCTGGTTCTGGCGCAGCAGCGTACGGTAGTTGCCGCCGGCGACCTTTTCCTTGATCAGGTTGATCGTGACGGCTTTCAGCGCGCCCCAGCCGGCGGCCGGGTGGGTGTACGGTTCGATGCGCGCGGTGGCGGATTTCTTTTTCATGATGCAGCGGGTGTCGGGGTCGATGGGTGCAGAGTACGCGCGGCCCCCATCCGGCTGTGTGTACACCTGTTCACTCCAAAAAAGAGTACAGTTGCGGCCATTCAGACAGTGCGGATCGCAACTGTATCGTTGAAGGGAAGTTGAAAGGGAGGCGCGTGAAGCGTTACGAACAACTGGCCGACGATCTCCAGGCGCAGATCGAGCGTGGCGTGTACCGGCCCGGCGAGCGGATTCCGTCGGTGCGGCAGGCGAGCCGGCAGCAGCAGCTCAGCGTCACGACCGTGCTGCGCGCGTACCTCGTGCTGGAAAGCCGCGGCTTGATCGAGAGCCGGCCGCAATCGGGCTATTTCGTCCGTGCGCGCGCATCGGCACCGGCCGAGGCCGAGCTGCACATGTCGGCGCCGGCCGCCGAGCCGTCGGCCGTGGACGTAAGCCGGCTCGTGCTGTCGACGCTGCGCTCGATCGCGCGCGACGACGCGGTGCCGCTCGGCTCGCCGTATCCCGATGCGTCGCAGTTTCCGGTGCAGCGTCTCGCGCGCTATGCGCAGACGATCGGCCGCCGCCGCACGCGCTGGGGCGTGATCGACGATCTGCCGCCCGGCAACCAGGAGCTGATCCGGCAGATCGCGCGGCGCTATGCGGAGCGCGGGATCGTGGTCGAACCCGGCGAGATCGTGGTGACGATCGGCGCGACCGAGGCGATCAACCTGTGCCTGCAGGCGGTCGCGAAGCCGGGCGACACGATCGCCGTCGAGTCGCCGACCTTCTACGCGATGCTGCACGCGATCGAGCGGATGGGCATGCGCGCGCTGGAAGTCGCGACGCACCCGGTCGACGGCATCGATCTCGATGCGCTCGAACGCGTCCTCGAACGCGAACGCATCGCCGCGTGCATGGTGATGCCGAACTTCCAGAATCCGCTCGGATTCCAGATGCCCGACACGCGCAAGCGTGCGCTCGTCGAATTGCTGGCGAAGCATGGCGTGCCGGCGATCGAGAGCGACGTCTATCACGAGCTGCACTTCGGCGACGCGACGCCGAGCGCGCTGAAGTCGTTCGACCGCGACGGGCTCGTGCTGCATTGTGCGTCGTTCACGAAGAGCCTGTCGCCGCGCTACCGGATCGGCTGGGCGATGCCGGGCCGCTACCGCGATCAGGTCGAGAAGCTGAAATTCCTGAACACGCTGGCCACGCCCGCGATCGAGCAGCTCGCGATTGCCGAGTACCTGAAATACGACGGCTACGATTTCCACCTGCGGCGCATGCGCAAGCAGTACGCGCAGCAGGCGAGCCTGATGAGCGCGATGGTGCGGCGTTTCTTCCCGGAAGGCACGCGGCTGTCGCAGCCGCAGGGCGGGTACGTGCTGTGGGTCGAGCTGCCGCGGCAGGTCGATGCGATGAAGTTGTATGCGGTCGCACTCGCGCAAGGGATCACGGTCGGCCCCGGACACATGTTCTCGGCGAGCACCGATTACCGGCATTTCATCCGGCTCAACTACAGCTATCCGTGGTCGCGGCAGATCGAGGATGCGTTGAAGGTGCTCGGGCGGCTCGCATCGGAGTGCGCGGCGCGCTGAGTGCAGGGGGCCACGCGGCAGGCGACGGCCGATGATCGGCCGCCACCGCATGCCTCACCCCGCGTGCGGCGCCTGCAGCCCGGCTTGCGCGGCGCCGACCATCTGCCGCATGTCGAAGCCCGACGGGTGCTGGTACACGCGCAGCCCGAACTCCGGCAGCACCGCGATCAGGTGATCGAACAGGTCGGACTGGATGGCCTCGTAGTCGACCCACGTCGTCGTGTCGGTGAAGCAGTACAGTTCGAGCGGAATGCCTTCGGCCGTGAGCGGCAGTTGCCGCGCCATGCAGGTCATGTCGCGGCGGATGCGCGGATGGCCCTTCAGGTAGTTCGCGACATACGCGCGGAACGTGCCGAGGTTCGTCAGCTGGCGGCGGTTTGCCGGGCAGTCGCCGGCCGCGCCGAGCGTGCCGTTCCATTGCTCGATCGCGTCGACCTTGTCCTCGAGATAGTCCTTCAGCAGCGTCAGGCGTTCGAGCCGTTCGATCTCGTCAGGGGAGAGAAAACGCACGCTCGTCGCGTCGACGAACAGCGCGCGCTTGATGCGGCGCCCGCCCGCTTCGGTCATCCCGCGCCAGTTCTGGTAGCTCTCGGTGATCAGCTTCCAGGTCGGTACGGTGATGATCGTGTGATCGAAGTTCGCGACCTTGACGGTGTTCAGCGTGATGTCGATCACGGTGCCGTCCGCGCCGGCCGACGGCATCGTGATCCAGTCGCCGATCCGCAGCATGTCGTTCGACGACAGCTGCACGCCCGCGACCAGGCCGAGCAGCGTGTCCTTGAAGATCAGCATCAGCACCGCGGACATCGCGCCGATGCCCGACAGCAGCAGGCCGATCTGCTTGCCGGTCGCGTCGCCGATCACGACCAGCGCGGCCGTGATGAACATCACGAGCTTGACGAGCTGCATCGCGCCTTTCAGCGACAGGTGCGGCTGGCCGCGCTGATCGCGCTGGTACGTGCGATGCGTGTGCTCGAGCGCCGACAGCGTCGCGCTGACGGTCATCGTCACGAGGAACACGATCAACGCGAACAGCACCTTGTCGGCGATCTCCGCGGCCGTTTCGGGGATGCCGGGCACCGCGCCGAGCCCGAACTTGATCACGACGAACGGGACGATGCGGTTCAGCCATTTGAATGCGCCGAACTCGAACAGCGCGTCGTCGACGCGCGTGGCGGACAGCCGCGCGAGTCGCGCGACCACGCGGAACAACAGGAAATGGACGACGGCGGTGATCGCACCGGCGGCGGCAAGCAGGATGAGGGTGCCGACGAGCGGCGCAAACCAGGATTCGTTCAGGGTCATAGGGGCAAACAGGGGCCTTCTCGTGCGTTGAATCGGCGCCGCGGCGCGGCGCGCGCCCGGTGAAGGGCACATGAAAGGGACCGTGATTGTGCCATCGGGTTCCGGGCGCGTTACTGCGGGTGCATGGTGCGCGGCTCCCGAATCTCCTCACCATTGCGTAGGTTTCCTCTGTAATCGGGTGAGGATAGGTGGTGAAAGCGCATCACCGCGAGCCGCCGCACGCGCATGTTGCCGGATGCGTCGCGCACTGGCCGGGGATCGGCTGGGGCCCGCTCCAGCGGGCCTTTGCGCTTCAATGCGCGTGAACGGCGATCCATGCAATCATGCGGGCGTCGCCCGTGCCGGCGCACGTAACGCTCGCCTTCGCGTGCGGCACATCGCCGACGGTGAGCGACATGGGCCACCTTCGCGCACTTGCCATGTGACGCCTGCCCGGGGCACGATGCGCGAACGACTTCGCGAACCCCGTCACCCCGTATTCACGCATTCCACGCATGCAAGATACCAACGAAAGCCGCCCGTCAGGCGTGCGGCTGCTGAAAGGCATCCTCCCGATCCGCCGTGGCGGGGCCATCCGCGACGTGTTCGCGGGCCTGTCGCTCGCGTCGATGGACATCCCGCAGGTGCTGGGCTATGCGCGCATCGCCGGCATGCCGGCCGTCACGGGCCTCTACACGGTGTTCCTGCCGCTCGTCGCGTTCGCGTGCTTCGGCGCGTCGCGGCATCTGGTGGTGGCCGCCGATTCCGCGACCGCGACGATCTTCGCGAGCCGGCTGTCGTCGATGGCGGCAGCCGGCAGCGCCGAGTACGTGGCGCTGGCCGGCATGGTTGCGCTGCTGACCGCCGCGATGCTGCTGCTCGCGCGCCTCTTCAAGCTCGGCTTTCTCGCCGATTTCCTGTCGCGCACGGTGCTGGTCGGCTTTCTCGCCGGCGTCGGCGTGCAGGTGTCGATCGCGATGCTCGGCGACATGCTCGGGCTGGCCGTGCCGTACCCGGCGTCGCGCAGCCTGGCGCAGCTCGACTACGTCGTCACGCATCTCGTCCACGCGAACCGGCCGACGTTCGCGCTCGCGGCGCTCGTCGTCGTCGCGATTCTCGCGTGCAAGCGGTTCCTGCCGCGTGTGCCGATGCCGATGATCGTGGTCGTGGGCAGCATCGCCGCAAGTTACGCGTTCGGGTTCGCCGCGCACGGCATCGCGGTGCTCGGGCCGGTCGCCGGCGGGCTGCCGCCGCTGCGCTGGCCGTCCGTCACGTGGCAGCAGTGCCTCGATCTCGTGCCGGTCGCCGCTTCCTGCTTCGTGATGATCATCGCGCAGAGTGCGGCCGCCGCACGCGTGTTCGCGCAGCAGTACGACGAGGAGGTCGACACCAACGCCGACATCCTCGGCCTCGCGGCCGCGAATGCGGCGGCGGCGGTGGGCGGCGCGTTCGTCGTCAACGGCAGCCCGACGCAGACGGCGATGGCCGACGGCGCGGGCGTGCGCAGCCAGATCGGGCACCTCGCGTTCGCGGCCGTGGTGGCCGTGGTCCTGCTGTTCTTCAGCACCACTCTGCAGTACCTGCCGCACGCGGTGCTGGCCGGCATCGTGTTCACGATCGCGCTCGGGCTGATCAACGTGCGCAGTCTCGCCGCGATCCGCAAGGAAAGCCCCGGCGAGTTCACGCTCGCGCTGGTGACGGCACTGGCCGTCGTGACGGTTGGCGTGGAGCACGGCATCCTGCTGGCCGTCGCGCTGTCGCTGATGCGGCACGTGCGCCACAGCTACCAGCCGCACACGATGGTGCTCGAACCGGTCGAAGGCAACGGGCGGTGGCAGCCGGTGCCCACGCGGCCAGGCGCGATGACGGCGCCGGGGCTGATCGTCTACCGGTTCGGCTCCGACCTGTTCTTCGCGAACGATCATCTGTTCACCGCCGAAGTGACCGAGCTCGTCGATGCGGCGCCGGTGCCGACGCGCTGGTTTGTCGTCGATGCGGGCGCGATCACCGATATCGACTACTCGGCCGCGCGAACGCTGACCGATCTCATCAGGATGCTGCAGGCCCGCGGGATCGGTGTGCTGTTCGGGCGCGTCAACCGTTACCTGCGCGCGGACATGGATCGTCACCGGATCACGGAGATCGTCGGCGCGTCGTGCATCTTCCCGACACTGCACCAGGCCCTGGAGGCTGCAGGCACGACGCCGGCGCCGCAGGAACCGGGCATCGTGTAGCGGGAGCCGGCGCTAGGCCGCCGCCCGCACGCGCGCGAAGCCGTTGCGCGGGTAGCGTCGATCGTGCCGATGTGGCTGCCGTCGCGACGCCGCGCGGGGGGCGGCGCGGCGTGACGCCGCACCCGCAGTCAGCGCGAACCGGCGCGCGCGGTGCCGGCAGGTTTCCCGCCCGCGCCGGCCGACCACAGCGGCAGCCGCAGCGTCGTGACGAAGCTCGCCGCGTGCAGCACGCAAAGCAGCGCGAACGCCCACGCGTACGCGTTCGCCTGCGTGCCGCCGCTCGCCCCCGATTCGGCCTGCAGCCGCCACGCGAGGAACAGCGAGCAGATCGTCGTGAACGTCGGGCCGCCGAGACGCTGCACGATATTGAGCGAGGTCGTCGCCATCGGCAGGTTGCGGCGCTCGACCGACGCATACGCGGCGGAAATCGACGGCGCGCCGATCGCGCTCTGGCCCATGCCGCGCAGAAACAGCGCCGGCACGAGCAAGTACGGATCGTAGCCGGTCAGCGCGAGAAACACGAACGGCAGCGTCGCGAACAGCGCGAGCAGGGCGCCTGCGGCGGCCAGCCGGCGCACGCCGAACCGGCTCGTGAGCGCGCCCATCGACGGGTAGGTGACCAGCATGCCGAGCCCCATCGGCGCGAGCAGCCAGCCCATTTCGCCGGGTGTGCGGCCGCACGCCTGGATCAGGAACACCGGGATCAGCATCTGGCCCGCGAACAGCGCGCCGTTCGACAGGAACTGCGTCGACGCGGCCGCGCCGAACACCTTCCGGCGAAACAGCGCCAGGTCGATCAACGCGCGGTCGCCCTTGCGCGTTTCGATCCGCAGGAACGCCGCGAGCACCAGCGCCGCCGCGACGATCGCCGCGATGCCGAGCGCTTCGTTGATCCGCTCGATCCCGTACAGGAACAGCACGAGCCCCGGCGACAGCAGCGCGAGGCCGACCCAGTCGAGCTCGCGCGGCTGCGTGTCGTCGCGGTCGCCGGGCAGGAACCGCACGGCCAGCGCAAGCGCCAGCACGCCGACGGGCAGGTTCACGAGAAACAGCCAGCGCCACGATGTGTGCTGCAGGATCGCGCCGGCAACGACCGGGCCGAGGATCGGCGCGATCAGCACGGGCACGGCCGCGTAGCCGATCACGCGCGCCATCTGCTGGCCGGCGACACGCGCGATCATCATCTGCGCCATCGGCGCGAGCAGCCCACCGCTCATGCCTTGCAGCACGCGGAAGGCGATCAGCGAGGGCGCGGACCACGCGAGCCCGCACAGCGCCGACGTGAGCGTGAACGCCGAGAAGCACCACAGGTACAGCGCCTTCGCGCCGATCCGGTCGACGAGCCAGCCGTTCAGCGGCAGCACCAGCGTGAGCGCGAGCAGGTAGCCGCTCGTCACCCACTGGATCGTCGCGAGATTCGCGTGCAGGTCGGTCGCGAGACTCGACAGCGACACGTTGACGATCGTCGCGTCGAGTTGCGACAGCAACGAGCCCAGCACCGCGACTGCGCTGACCTTCCAGATCGACGGATCGAGCCGGCCGGCCGCGCGGTCCCGCGCCGGCCGAGTGCGTGGATCGCTCACGCGCCGCGCCGGTCGAGCAGCGCGACGATGTCCTGCGTCGTGCCCGTCTCGCCGAGGCGCGGGAACAGGCGCTCGATGCTGTTCACATGCGCATCCGCGTTGAGGTCGGTCATCGCATCGACGGCGAGCGTGACGTTGTAGCCGAGTTCATGCGCCTGCCGTGCGGTCGATTCGACGCCGATGCTCGTCGCGACGCCGGTCAGCACGATCTGCGTGACGCCGGCGGCCTTCAGGTGCGCGTCGAGGTCGGTGCCGGTGAAGGCACCCCAGGTCTTTTTCGTCACGAGGTGGTCGCCCGGCTGCCGGTTCAGTTCGGGCACGAGCTCGGCCCAGTCGGCCGGGAGCTGTGCCGTGCGCGGCGGTTGCTCGGTGCGACCCGGTGCGCCGCCCGCGACGTTGACCAGCACGACCGGCAGGCCGCGGCTGCGGAATGCGTCGAGCAGCGTGCGGGTGTGCGCGATCACCGGTTCGACCGGGTGCGCGGTGGGGAGGGCGACGATGCCTTTCTGCAGGTCGATGACGACGAGGGCCGTGTTCGTATCGAGACGGGTTGCGCTCATGATGGGACTCCGTGAAAGGGGCGAAGGAAGCCGTGCGCGCGAATGCCGCCGGGCGCGCCGGCCGGATTCATTGCTCGCCGATGCGGCGGATCAGCGGGATCGCGGCGGCGAGGGTGGCGATGTCTTCGGGATCGAGCTGCGCGATCGCGGCGCCGAGCCATTTGTGTTTCGCGGCGTTGCGCTTGAGCCGTGCGTCGAGCCCGGCCGCGGTCAGCCGGAACAGGATCTGGCGGCCGTCGGTCGGATGCGGTTCGCGTTCGACGAGACCGTCTTCCTCGAGGCTGGCAAGCGTCGCCTTCATCGACTGCGGCTTCATCGCTTCGGCGCGCGCGAGGTCGGCGGTCGTCATCGGCCCGTGTCGCTGGAGCCGCGCGAGCGCGCTCGTCTGGGACATGCCGAGGCCGCCGGATTCGATTTCGGAGCGGAGCCGGCGGATCAACTGGCCGACCGCGAGGGTCAGATCGGCGGCGACGATGTCGGCGGAAACGCCGGATTTGCGTGGCGGGTTCATGCGGCGGATCATAGGACACGACAGTTAAACTTGCAAGTTTAACTGTCGAATTGATCGCCGGACCGCGGTGCAGCCGGGCGGGTGGTTACGCGCCGGGGAGCGGGACCGGTACGACTTCGCTGTATCGCGGGGTCGCGCTTTCGTGCAGCAGGTCGCCGAGGTATTGCGCGAGTTCGTCGGCGGCAAGCGCGGACGGAATGTGCAGGTCAGCGGGGCGCCGCTTGCCTTCGGCGCCGAGAGCAAACACGATCCAGCGGTCGTTCTTGCGTACGACTGCGAGTAGCCGGCCAAATGCGTTGAAGTGGTATTCGTCCTGCATGGCATCGCTCCGTGAGGGTGAACGCGCCGGCCGGCCCGTGCGCGCTTACTGGATCGAGCAGGACAGCCAGCGGTGGATCTTGATGGCATCGCTCGAGACGCCCGCGCGCGTCGGCGCACCGAGCAGCACGACCGTTTCGCGGCGGCCCTTCACACGCATGCGCATCACGACGCCGTGCCCCGACTCGTTGATGAAGCCGGTCTTCTGCAGCCGGATCGGCAGGCGGCGATAGCGGACGAGCGGGTCGGAATTTACGTACAGCAGCTCGCCGTCGCCCGGGCGCACGGTGGTCGACGTATCCGTCGAGAAATAGCGGATCAGCGGATCCTGCGCGGCCGCACCGACGAGCTTCGCGAGATCCTCCGCCGTCGATACGTTGTGCGGCGACAGGCCGGTGGGCTCGCGGAAGTGCGTGTGGCGCATGCCGAGGCGGCGCGCTTCGCGGTTCATTGCCTTGACGAACGCGGCACGTCCGCCCGGATAGTCGCGGCTCAGCGCGGCGGCCGCGCGGTTTTCCGACGACATCAGCGCGATATGGAACATCTCGCGGCGCGACAGTTCCGAGCCGACCTGCAGGCGCGACCCGGTGAACTTGATCGTGTCGCGGTCGTGCGCGGTGACGCGCAGCACGCCGTTCAGCGGGCGGGCGGCGTCGCGCGCGACGACGGCCGTCATCAGCTTCGAGATCGACGCGATCGGCCGCACCGTGCGTGCGTTGCGGGCCAGCAGCGGCGTGCCGGAGTCGACGTCGAGCACGTAGGCGGCGCGTGAATGGAGCGAGTTGACTGCGCGCGGGTTATAGCCGCAGCTTGCCATCAGGCGCGGCCTGGCGGCCGCCGGGCGCGGGCGCACGGCGGTCGTGCGCTTGGCGCGGCGCTGCTGCGGGGCCGGTGCCGCCTGGCGCTTGACTGCCTGGTGCTTCACACGCGGGCGGCGGTGCTTGACGGCCTTCTGCTTACGCTGCGCGGGCTTTTTCTTGACGGCTTTCTTGACGACCTTTTTCGCATGCGGCTGCCCATGCGCGACGCGCTGCGGCGCGTGACGTTGTGCGGACGACGCGTTCGTCGAGAAGGCGAACATCAGCATCGACAGGGCGACGAGCAGGATGGTCCGGGCGAGAGGCAGGCGCGCGATGAGGCCGGTCAAGCGAAAGTCTCCTTTTCACGCGTGGCGAGGCTGCGTGAAATGCGTGGGCGGTCAGCGGGATGCGGAAAATTATACGGTCGATCGCGGGGCGATGACGATTGAAGGCGGGAAAAGATGCGCGATTCGGTGAGTTTGGGAAGCGCGGCCTGGCGATTTGACGAGGGCGTAGCGGCGTGCGCGCTCGCGGTCGCTCTATTGATGAAGCGATACGCGGCGCGATCGTGGATCGATAGCGCCGATGCTCAACGCGGCCAGTTGCGCCGCGACACCACCGCGAAGCTGATCGCGATCGAGCCGGTCACGGGGCGCGGCGGCGCGTCTTTCGTCGCGCTCATCGCATCCACCGCATCGCCGAAACGAAAGCGGCGGCCGCGGCCGTCAGCGCTTTCGGCACGACGCTTCGGCGCGCGCGGATCGGCCGTTGCGGCGCGCTCATCGAGGGCGGCCGGTGCGCACGACGTGTCGTCGGGCGGGCATTCACAGACGAGATCAGCGGACATGACGGTCGATTCCTGAAAGGGCATGTCCGTATTGAACGCCATCGCATTCGATCGGTAAAATGAATGTTTCGATCGTTACGATTCCTTTTAAGAATGGAATTGAAGCTGCTGCGAACCTTCCTGACGGTCACCGAGCTGAGCCATTTCAGCCGCGCGGCCGATGCGCTGCACATGAGCCAGCCGGCATTGAGCAAGCAGATCGGCGCGCTCGAGGCGAGCCTCGGCGGCAAGCTGTTCGAGCGCGGCCGGCACGGCGCGGAACTCACCGCGTTCGGCGAGCGCTTCCTGCCCGATGCGCAGGCGCTGGTGCGCGATGCGGACGAGATTCTCACCCGCGCGCGCGAATTGTCGAGCGGGCAGCGCGGCCATTTGCGGCTGGGCATCTGCCTGTCGGTGCTGACGCTCGTCCCGAAGCTCGTCGCGGAGTTTCGCAGCCGGAATCCCGGCATTGCCGTGACGTTGAGCGACCTGTCGTCCGCGGAGCAGACGCGTCGGCTTCGTGCGGGCAAGCTCGATGCGGGATTCCTGCGTCTGCCGTCGGACGAAGGTTTGTCGTCGTTCAAGGTGATCGACGAGGCGCTGGCGCTGGCGGTGCCGCCCCATCTCGGCCTGAAGCGCGTGCCGACCGATCTCGGCACGCTCAACGAGATCGGCTTCATCGCGTTGCAGCGCGCACGCGGCCAAGGGTTGGCCGCGCAGGTCGACCGGTGGTGCGTCGAGCGCCGTTTCGTGCCGCACGTGACGCAGCAGGCCGAGGACGTGCAGTCGGTGCTCGCGTCGGTCGCGGCCGGCGCGGGCGTCGCGTTCATTCCGTCGCGTGCGCAATATCTGCTGCGCGACGCGACGGTATTGCCGCTCGACGGCCGGGATGCGAAGTGGCGTGTCGGGCTCGCATGGCTGTCGGATCGCGACGATCCCGTCACCACACGCTTCGTGTCGTTCATGCGTGCCGCGATCAAGAATGCATGATGGACGAAGCGGTATAGTGTCCTCAGCCGGCAGCGGTCGCCCGATCGCCAGCCCCAGTCTCGCTCAACAACGGCCGCCCATGACTTCAGAATCCGACGACGCCCCGCTCGATCCCGCACTCGTCGCGACGCTTGCGACGCTGAACGACGCCGCGAGCGATCCGGCCGGCAAGACCTGGTCGCTGCCGAAGATCGCGAAACGCGCGCAACTGCCGATGAGCACGCTGCGCCGCGTGCTGACGCAGCTCGACGCCGCGGGCCTGAGCGCGACGACGTTGAACGAGGACGGCACCGGCAGCGCCGCGCTGACCGACGAAGGGCGTGCGGTCTGCGCGCAACTGTTCGGCGCGAACGACGCACAATGAAAAACGGGCCGCTGGAAGCGGCCCGTCGTCTTGCGGTTCGACACGCGGCGTCGATGCGCTACCACCGCACCGTCACGCCGCCCATCACCGAATGATCGTAGGTCTGGTCGTTCAGCCCGCGCCGGTAGCCGAGGTCGAGATCGAGCCACGGCTTCGGTGAATAGATCGCGCCCGCGATCACGAAGGCGGGATTCGCGCTTGCGCTGCTTTCCGTGTGGCGCGACGTGCCGATGTCGGCCACGATCTGCAACGTGTCGGTCGCCTTGTAGATCGCCGCGCCCGACACGGCCCAGATCGACGTCAGGTCGCCCTGGCGATTCGGCTGGTACGTCATGCCCGCATTCGCGAGGAACGAAAACCGTGCGACGTCGAGCTGCGCGAGCAGCGTTGCGCCGGCGCCCACGCGGCCGGTGCCGAGCCCGCGCCGGTCGTTGCCGGTCGGCGTGGTCAGTTTCGGCTTCAGCGCGATCGACAGCGGGCCGCGCTCGACGAACCGCCATTTCATGCCGATCTCGACATCGCCGACGCCGGCGCCATTCTGGTCGGTGCGCGTTTGCAGATGCGTGTAAGGCGCGTTCACGTAGAGATCGACGTGCTCGCCGAATCCGCGCGTGAGCGTCGCGTTCCACAGCTGGTGGCGGCCGTTTTCTTCCTGTTTCGAGGTTTCCTCGGCGTTGAACTCGAACTGCCAGTTCGCGTTGCCCTGCGTGCCCGTATCGTCGCTGACGAGCGGGTGGGTGGCGAACGCGTCGAACGGCGCGAGGAAGGCGCTCGCGGCTGCGAGCGGAAGCATTCTTTTCAAGGGATCACCTGTCGTGCGTGGCGTGCCTGCCGGCCCGCGCGGATGGCGCGGGCCGGCACGACGCCTTCAAGCGGGGACGCTCAGAACCACTGCTTGTAGCGGCGCACGTAGATCGTCTTGACGATCTGCGCGAGCAGGATGTAGCCGACCATCGTCGCGGCGAGCCACAGCCAGAAGGTGCCCGGCAGGTGCATGAAGCCGAGCGATTCGGCGAACGGCGAGAACGGCAGCCAGCAGCCGATCGCGATCGCGGTGAACGTCGACAGCAGCACCGGCAGCGCGGCCGTGCTCTGCAGGAACGGGATCTTCTGCGTGCGCAGCAGGTGCACGACGAGCGTCTGCGATACCAGGCTCTCGATGAACCAGCCCGAGTTCATCACGATCTGGCCGCCGGTGCCGCCGTTCAGGTGATACATCGCACCCGCGCCGAACACGGTCCACATCAGGATGTACGTCGTGATGTCGAACACCGACGACGTCGGCCCGACCCACAGCATGAAGCGGCTGATGTTGCCGGCTTCCCACTTGCGCGGCTTCTTCAGGAACTCGGGATCCATCTTGTCCCACGGCAGCAGCATCTGCGACGTGTCGTAGATCAGGTTCAGCACGAGCAGCTGCGTCGCGAGCATCGGCTCCCACGGCAGGAACGCGCTGGCGACGAGCACCGAGAACACGTTGCCGAAGTTCGAGCTGGCCGTCATGTTCAGGTACTTCAGGATGTTGCCGAACGTCTCGCGGCCCTTGATCACGCCTTCCTCGAGCACCATCAGGCTCTTTTCGAGCAGGATGATGTCGGCGGTTTCCTTCGCGATGTCGGCGCCGCTGTCGACCGAGATGCCGACGTCGGCATCGCGCAGCGCGGGCGCATCGTTGATGCCGTCGCCGAGGAAGCCGACCGTGTGGCCGTTCGCCTGCAGCGCCTTGACGATGCGCGCCTTCTGCAGCGGCGTGAGCTTCGCGAACACGGTCGTGCGTTCGACGACTTCCGCGAGCGTCGCGTCGTCGAGCGCTTCGATTTCCGTGCCGAGCATCGGCTTGCCGGGTTCGAGGCCGACCTGGCGGCACACCTTCATCGTGACGATCGGGTTGTCGCCCGTCAGCACCTTCACTGCGACGCCGTTTTCGCGCAGCGCGGCGAGCGCCGGCGCGGCCGATTCCTTCGGCGGATCGAGGAAGGTCAGGAAGCCGCGCACGACGAGGTCGCGTTCGTCGGCGGTGCGGTACTGCTGGCGCTCGTCGCCGCGCGGGATCGCACGCGTGGCGAGCACGAGCACGCGGAAGCCGTCCTCGTTGTAGGCGCTGGCCTGTTCGAGCAGCCGCTTGCGCGCGACGAAGTCGAGCGGGCGCACGCCGTCCTCATCCTGCACGTGCGTGGAGACGGCCAGCATTTCCTCGACCGCGCCCTTGCAGATCAGCAGGTGCGTGCCGCGCGTGTCCTCGACGACGACCGACAGGCGGCGCCGCACGAAGTCGAACGGCAGTTCGTCGATCTTCTTGTAGCCCTGCGGCTTCACGCGCTCGCCGATCTCGTCGGCACGCGCGACGACCGCGATGTCGATCAGGTTCTTCTGGCCGCTCTGGTGGAAGCTGTTCAGCCAGCCGAGCCGCAGGATTTCCTCGTCCTTGTAGCCCGACAGGTCGAGGTGATGTTCGAGGATGATCTTGTCCTGCGTGAGCGTGCCGGTCTTGTCGGTGCACAGCACGTCCATCGCGCCGAAGTTCTGCACCGAGTTCAGCCGCTTGACGACGACCTTGCGGCGCGCCATCGCAACCGCGCCGCGCGCGAGGTTCGCGCTGACGATCATCGGCAGCATCTCGGGCGTGAGGCCCACGGCCACCGCGAGGGCGAACGTGAGCGCGCTCAGCCAGTCGCCCTTGGTCAGCCCGTTGATCATGAACACGATCGGCACCATCACGAACATGAACTTGATCAGCAGCCAGCTCACGCTCGCGACGCCGCGGTCGAAGCTCGTCTCGATGCGCTTGTGGCTCACGACGTTGCGCGCGAGCGAGCCGAAGTAGGTGTCCTCGCCGGTCGCGACGACGACGGCCGTCGCCGTGCCGCTGACGACGTTGGTGCCCATGAAGCAGACGTTCTCGAGATCGAGCAGCGATGCCGACGTATCGGTCGCGGAGTCGGCCGCGCGCGTGCTGGCGGATTTGCCGGCGACCGCGCCGAGCGTGTCGTACTTCTCGACGGGCAGCGCCTCGCCGGTCAGCACGGCCTGGCTGATGAACAGGTCGCGCGACGCGAGCAGGCGCACGTCCGCCGGGATCATGTCGCCGGCCGACAGGTGCACGATGTCGCCGGCCACGACTTCGCGCATCGGCACCTCGCGGCGTGTCGGCTCGGACGTGTCGGTCATGGCACGCTGCACGGTGGCCGTCGTGCGGACCATCGCCTTGAGCTTCTCGGCCGCGCGCAGCGAACGGAATTCCTGCACGAAGCGCAGCAGCGCGCTGATCGTGACCATCGTCAGCAGGATCGTCATGCCGACGTAGTCGCGATCGTCGGGCGCGGCGAAGTAGACGTCGGTGAAGAAGCTGATGGCGGCGAGTACCAGCAGCACGTAGACGAACGGGTTGTGGAACGAGAGCAGCAACTGGCGGGTCCAGTGCGGCGGCTTGTCGTGCGCGATTTCGTTCGGGCCGTAGTGCTGCAGGCGGTCGGCGGCCTGGTCGTAGGTGAGGCCGCGCGTGCTGGTGTTCAGTGACTTCAGCGTGTCTTCGAGTGGACGGGCCGCTTCCTGCGCGGCGCGCATGATGCGCGGATCGTTTTGCTGGGCGCCGCCGGCCTTGATGAAGCCGCGCTGTTTCTTGTGCGATGTGTTGTGTCGTGTCGTCATGAGTCGCTCCTTGCGCACGAGGCGGCGGGCGGGGAGCGACCGTGACGTTATCGACGCACGAGCGCTCCCCGCCGCGTCGCGTCAGGCGCGATCGGCTGTGGATCGGTGAAGGCGGGAACGCTCGCCGGCGCGTGCGGTGCGGCCGGAGGGGCGGTGCGCAGCGTCGCACCGGCGAGCGGTAATCGACTACTGTCGTCTGAGTTCATCAGCACTCCTGTCGGTTGCGGATAGTCGGCACGGGCGATCGACGGCGACGCACGCGCGAAGGCGCGCGGCCGGACGGCACGCGAACGGAAGGCGCACGCGGCTGACGCTGCGCGCAACACGAACGCACGCGCGCGACGGCGCATCGCGTGCATTCGACAACCATGAAAATTCGGCGGGAGATCTGGCCAGTCAAGTCAGGCCGGAAGGACGCCGCATCCTGCTTCCCGGGATGCGGCAGAAGACGAGGCTCTGCGCGTTTTCCTCAGGCAGCAGTCAAGTTGGTCGAGGACCAACTACAACTCGCATCGGTGTTCACAGAACACTCCATGTAATTAGACGGGAGCGATGGTAATGGGTCGCTGTGCGAAGCGTCAACCCTTTTGTCAGTCGTTATTTCGAGAAATGTAATCGGGGCGATGGGTGCGCGGCGCGCCGTCGGATCGACGCCAATGAAACGGCCGCGCGCATGCACGATCGGCATGCGCGCGGCCGGAGCGAGGCAAAGGGGGCGTATCAGTGGGCCGATGCGACCGCGGCCCCTGCATCGAGGATGCCCGAGCCCGCCGGCATCGCGGTGCACGACGTGCCGGCCGCGAGCTTGGCCGTGCGCGTGCCGCCCTGCAGCTTCTGCTGGATCTGCGCGGGCGTGAGGTTGCCGTTCACCGACAACATCAGCGCGGCAACCCCCGTCACTTGCGGCGTGGCGAGGCTGGTGCCGTTCGCGAGGCCGTAGGTGTCCGAGCCCGGGGTCGTCGTGCCGGTATTCGACGTCGACAGGATGTTGACGCCCGGTGCGCTCAGCGAGACATCGGGGCCGAAGTTGCTGAACGACGCGCGGCGGCCGGTCGCGTCGGTTGCGCCGACGCTGATCACGCCGCGGCAGTTCGCGGGCTGGTCGAGCCCGGTCGACAGGCCGTCGTTGCCGGCCGCGACGACGACGGTCACGCCCTTCGCGGTCACGTCGTCGATGGCCTGCTGGAACGTCGTGCTGCACGCGCCGATACCACCGAGGCTCAGGTTGATGACCTTCGCGGGGCGCGGGTTGTTCGGCACGCCGTTCACCGCGATGCCGGCGGCCCAGCGCATCCCGTCGGCGATGTCGCTCGTCGTGCCGCCGCACTTGCCGAGCACGCGCACCGGCAGGATCTGGCCGAGCCACGACACGCCGGCGATGCCGGTGCCGTTGTTGGCGGTCGCGCCGATCACGCCCATCACGCGGGTGCCGTGCCAGCTGCTGTCGCTCGGCTGGCTCGCGCAGTGATAGTACGGACCGTTAACGTTGTCGAGCTCCTGCTGCGTGACCCAGTCACCCGGGTCGGTTGCGTCAGAGCTGCGGGTCAGGCCGTTGTTGCTCGTGTTGACGTTGCTGATGAAGCTGTAGCCGGACAGCAGGTTGCCGACGAGGTCGGCGTGCGGCCGGTAGCCCGTGTCGAGCACGGCCGTGACGACGGTCGGCGAACCCTTGGTCACGCTCCACGCGGGCGGCAGGTTGATCCCGGCGGTCGGGTCGGACAGGTACCACTGCTGGCTGTAGAGCGGGTCGCTCGGCGTGTCGCGGATCTGCATCGGATGATCCGGTTCCGCGTAGTCGACGTCCGAATCGGCTGCGAATGCCTGCGCGAGCGCGGCGGCGTCGGTGGCGGCCATGCGCTGGCCGAGCGACAGCACGCTCGCGCCGTTCGAGATCGTCCGTTCGACCTGCATGTTCACCGGCGATTGCCCGACCGTGCTCGCATACGCACGTGCGCTGCCGGCGACCGGCGCCGTCCAGCGCGTCAGCGAGCGCTGGATCACCGCGTCGAGCCGCGTCCCGTTGTCGATGGCCGCCATCGCGCGCGTGGCCGTCAGCGTCTTCAGCTTGACGATCAGGTGGTCGATCGGCGGTTCGGTCGGCGCGGTTTGCGCGGCCATCTGCACGGCGGCTTGCTGCGTCGTGCACGCATTGCTGCCGGAAGACGCGGGAGGGGCCGTGGGATTGGAGGGTGCGGGCGACGGTGCTGGGGCAGGCGCTGCGTTGGAAGAAGACGGGTTGCTGCCGTCGCCGCCGCCTCCACCGCCGCAACCGGCGAGGGGCAGGAGGGCGGCGGCGGACAGCATGCCGGCGAGCATGCGCGCATGTGCGGAGCGCGCCAGCGCAAGATTGAAACGCTTGGTTCTCATGTTGAAACTCGATCCTCGTAGATAACCGTCGTGCCGGCGGTGGCGCTGGTCCGGCTGACCCGGACCTTGTCTTGTTTTGTCTGACGGTTGCAGCCAGGTTGCTGCGACGCGCCATGCACTGGGTAACGGCCAGCGCGGCGGCTTCTTGAGTGCGTTTCACGAGAAAAACCGGGGCGGGCGCAAACGATTACGTTGCTGCGTTGCAGCATGAACGCGTGTTTGGAACGCGTGGCACAGAAGGTCGCGCGAGTCCGTGCGCGGCCGGTCGGGCGACATATGCGGCGCGGGCTCGTTTGCGCGGTACGGAAAACATCTTTCACGGCGCGGCCGCGCCGGAAGGTTGATTACGCTTTCCCTGATGCGACGCGAATTTTGTCGGGCGTACGATCGCGATTCGATCAACGTTTCGTCAGGAGAAAGGCATGGATCGCCGCTTACGCTGGCTGGCCGTTACGCTGTCCTGTGCGCTGGCGGGCGCCGCGCACGCGCAGGCCCTCACCGGCACGCTGAAGAAGATCAAGGACACGGGCGTGGTGTCGCTGGGCATTCGCGAATCGTCGGTGCCGTTCTCGTATTCGGACAACCAGCAGAAGAACATCGGCTATTCGCGGGACATCGCGTCGCGCATCATCGACCAGTTGAAGACGGAGCTGAACGCGCCGAACCTCGTCGTGAAGGAAATCCCGATCACGTCGCAGAACCGGATTCCGCTGTTGCAGAACGGGACGATCGATTTCGAATGCGGATCGACGACGAACACGCTCGAACGGCAGAAGCAGGCTGCGTTCTCGAACAGCATCTTTCTTTATGGCATCCGCTTCAGCACGCGCAAGGATTCCGGCGTGAAGGACTTCGCGGACCTGGCCGGCAAGACGGTCGCGACGACGGCCGGCACGTCGGACGAGCGCCTGCTGCGCAAGCTCAACGAAGAGAAGGCGATGAACATGACGATCATCAGCGCGAAGGATCATGCCGAAGCGTTCATGAACGTCACGACCGGGCGCGCGGTGGCGTTCGTGATGGACGAGCCGCTGCTGTACGGCGAGATCGCGAAGGACCGCAACCCGGGCGCGTACACGGTGACGGGCACGCCGCTCGTCCACGAGAACTACGCGTGCATGATGCGCAGGGACGATCCGGCGTTCAAGCACGTGGTCGACGGCGTGATCGCGAAGATGCAGACGTCGGGCGCGGCCGAGAAGCTCTACAACCAGTGGTTCACGCAGCCGATTCCGCCCAAGGGCGTGAGCCTCGACTATCCGCTGTCGGCGGAGATGAAGCAGCTGTTCAGGAATCCGACGGATCAGGCGCAGTATTGATTCGGCCGTCGCCATGAAAAACCGCCGGCGTATGCCGGCGGTTCGAGCGCGCCGCGACGAGCGGCGCGAAGCGTGTCAGGCCTTGATTTCCGGGCCGCGCGCGGCGGGGGCGGCCGGGGCGGCCGGCGTTGCCGGGGCCGTCGAACGCACCGACGGCTGCGCCGGCACGATGACGAGCACCGGCTCGGGCACGGCCCACGGCGCCATCGCGAAGCCGACGGGCTGCGGCATCGGCATCGCGAACGCATTGGCGAGCGCGATGTGCTGGAGCGCCATCATCTGCTGCTGCATCGCGACCATCTGCGCCTGGGCCGCCTGCATCCGGTACTGCACGGCCTGCATGTGCCGCAACGCTGCGGCGGGCGGCAGGCCGTCCGACGACGACGTCTGCATCTCGAAGCTCGCGCCGCCTTGCGGGCTGTGCCAGCTCCACGTGCTGACCTTCATCGGGCCGACGGCCGTCTGGACGACGCGCGTTTCGGCTTTCACGGGCACGGCCTGCCCGTCGACGTTGACGAACATCGGTTGGGCGGCCGCCGCGCCGGCCTGCCCGGCCAGGGCGAACACGGGCGCCAGCGCCAGCGCGCCCGCCGCCATATACGAACGGAATCGCATCTTCGTATCTCCATCAAACGAGACTGATCGAATCAACAATGACGTGCGGCTCACGGAGTGAGCCATCCGGGACAATGCCGCCGTCGGCTTAAATCAACATTAAAACCGCCGCCGGCCGGCCCGGTCAGCGCATGTCGGGACGCTGCGCAATCGGCATTCAACCTCGTCCTCGCCAGGGGAATCCGGCTGCGTGGCGCGACAACGGGCACAATACGGGATTCGCCACGGCGCACGCGTGTTCGCCACTCGAACATCGCACGGCTGCGCCGCTGCTGCCCGACCTCCTTCCCCGTCGTCATGAACGCCACGCTCACTCCGGCGCGCGAGTCGAACTCGCCGCGTTTCCTGCTGTTCCTGATCTGCCTGTTCGCGTCCGCCGGCCAGCTCGCAATCGACATCTACGTGCCCGCGCTGCCCGACATGGCACGTTCGTTCGCCACCACGCCGCAGGCGATCCAGTCGAGCGTGTCCGGCTATATGGCGGCCTACGCGCTCGGCCAGCTGATTTTCGGGCCGGTGGCCGATGCCTACGGGCGCAAGCGCGTGCTCGCGTTCGGGCTCGTGATCTACACGATCGGCTGCCTGCTGTCGCTCGGCGCGCAGAACCTGGAGACGTTCGTGCTCGCGCGCTGCCTGCAGGGCTTCGGGATCGCGACCACCAACCTGCTCGCGAAGGCGATCATCACCGATTCGTTCTCCGGCCAGGCGCTGATGCACGCGTTCACGTACATGTCGATCGCGTGGGGGCTCGCGCCGATCGTCGCACCGGTGATCGGCGCGCACCTGCAGGAATGGTTCGGCTGGCGTGCGTGCCTCGTGTTCCTGCTCGTGTACTCGCTGGTGATGTGGGCGCTGCTGTGGCGTTACCGCGAAACCTTGCCGAAGCCCGTGCATCTCGAGCCGCGCACGCTGATGGCGAACGCGGGCAAGGTGCTGGCGAGCCCGGTGTTCCAGAGCTGCTTCCTCGCACAGGGGCTGTGCTACAGCATCCTGCTCGTGTTCAACATCGTCGGGCCGTTCATGGTGCAGACCACGCTGCACAAGCCGCCGACCTTCTTCGGCTATCTCGCGCTCGGGATCGGGCTGATGTATTTCCTCGGCGGCCTGTCGAACCGGATTCACGGGCACGGATTGCCGAGCGCCGAGCAACGGCTGCGCATCGGCGCGCGCGTGATGGCCGGCGCGTCGGTCGCGATGCTGGTGCTGGCGCTGACCGTCGGGCTGCGCGTCTGGACGCTCGCGACGCCGGTGCTCGTGATGGGCTTCTGCGCGGGCGCGATGTATCCGACGCTGATGGCCAAGGGCAATTCGCTGTTTCCGCATATCGCCGGCCTGACGAGCGCGATCCTCGGATGTGCGCTGCTGCTGGTGTCGTCCGCGATGATGGGGCTGGCCGGCTTCGTGTCGATTCACGTGCTGACGCCGCTCGCGGTGTTCTTCGTCGTGCTGTCGTGCATCGTCGTGTGGATGGTCACCAAGCTGTTGCGGTACCTGTCGCAGCAGCAGGCCCAGGCCGCGCCCGTCGTGTGCGGGCGTGGGGAGGCCGCGTAAGTGCCACCTGTCGACCGGGCCATGAGCCCGATCCTGCTGAACCGCGTCGCCCAAACCGACGCCGCCGACCTGGTCGCCGCCAATCGCGCGAGCCGGAGCCACCATCTGCCGTGGGTCGATTCGTTCACCGACCAGGCGGGTTTCGACCAGTGGTTCGGCCGCTGCCTGACGGGGCCGAACGTCGGCCTCGTCGCGCGCGAACGCACGTCCGGGGCGGTGGTCGGCGTGGTGAACCTCAACGAGATCGTCGGCGGCGTGTTCCAGAGCGCATACCTCGGGTACTACGGGATGGTGGAATTCAGCCGTACGGGACTGATGACCGAAGCCCTGCGCGCGGCGATCGGCATCGCGTTCGGCGAACTCGGGCTGCATCGGCTCGAAGCGAACATCCAGCCCGGGAATCACGCGTCGATTGCGCTGGTTCGGCGGCTCGGTTTCACGAAAGAGGGGTTTTCGCCGCGTTATCTGCGCATCGGCGGCGAATGGCGCGACCACGAACGGTGGGCGCTGCTGGCCGACGGCGAGCCCGAAGCGCGCGCCTGACGGCCGACATCCGATACCGGGCGATCTTCTTCCCGCCACCGGTCGCTTATAGCGGATGCGCCGCGCCGGCCTGCGTCAGCAGCGAAACGGCCGCCGCGTCCGGCATCCCGTTCGAGTCGATTGCACCGGCTTTCGCGAGTGCGGCGAGATCGCTGTCGACACCCGGTTGCCCGACCGTGAACGATGTCGTCAGGAACGCCGGCGCGGTGAGCGCCACCGAATAGCGCTGCTGCAGATTCGTTACCACGGCCGATTGCGCGGCCTGGACGGTGTTCGCGCTGTTCATCGCCTGCTGGTAGCGCGAATTCCCCTGGAAATTGCCGATCAACGTGGCCGTGTTCGTGCCGAGCTGGGCGGCGAGATAGACCAGCAGCAGTTCGGTCTCGGGCGTCGTGTTGAACGTGCCGCCCGCGTATGCGAGCGAATGCAGGCTCGTGCCGCCCGACGTTACCGTGATCACGCACGGCAGCGCCGCATTGACCGTCACGTTGTAGTTGCCGCCGCCATCCGTCAGCGTTGTTGCCGACCCTGCCGCGCAACTGACCGTTACCTGCGCGCTGGCGAGCGCGCCGCCCGTCGCGGCCGTGCCGGAAAGCGCGACCGTCTGCGTGTTGTTGTTGAAGCAGGCATCCACACCGAAGCACGCATCGCCGTTGCACGCCTGAAGCGTCGTGAGGGTGGCGAGGCAGAGCGTGCCGAGCGCGGGGCGGATGGAGCGCGGAAGGCGATCGTTCATGGTGGCGGGTGTCCGGAAGAAAGGGGCAGCCGGTGCGCGCCCGGGGCAGCGGCGCTGTCACGTCATTCTAGATTGCGGATCCGCGCGCTGCTTGCCGGTTTGCCGGTCCGGCCGGAAACCTTTCAGTTCCTTTCATAATTGGTTATGCTGCGGGACGATTGAAAACGACGAGAGAATGCGCCGTTCCCGATGGAGCCGGTGCGCCGTTTCCGACATGAACCTGAAACGACAGACGGGCCGGCCGTGCCCGCCGGATGGCGAGGGCGATCCGGGATCGTCGGCCGGCCCGACCCGAAACGATGCACCGCCCGCACGTGCGCACGGTACGGCCCGCCTTGGCAGCAACGCGAAATGTGCGGTGGTCGCCGTGCTGGCGGGCATCGCGCTCGTCCATGGCGCGGCTTTCGCGGCGCCGACCGACGACGATGCCGCCAACGCGGCCGGCGTGCCGATAGCCGAAGTATCGTCGGCGTGCGGGCACGTGGCCGCCGCAACGACCTATCCCATTGCAGCCAAACCCGAATCACCACCGCGGCTACAAGGGCGCGTGACGGACACGGCCGGCGCGCTGAGCGCCGCATGCGCCGCGGAACTGACCGACCGCCTCGCCGATCTCGAGCGCCGCCTCGGCGTGCAGATGGCGGTCCTGCTGGTCGGCTCGACCGGCCAGTCGACGATCGAGCAGTTCGCGACCGACGTGTTCGACAAATGGCGTCTCGGCGAGAGCAAGATCGACAACGGCATGCTGCTCGTCGCCGCGCTGAACGACCGCACCGTGCGGATCGAGGTCGGCTACGGCCTGGAAGGCGCGGTGCCGGACATCGTGGCTGGGCGGATTATCCGCGAGCGCATCGTGCCGGCTTTCCGCGAGAACCGCATCGAGGCCGGCGTCAGCGATGCGCTCGACGCACTGGTGCGCGAGATGACGCCGCCGGAGACGCCTGCGCAGCAGAATGACGTGGCCGGCAACCTCGACGCGAGCGGCGCGGAAAGGCGGCAGTCGAACGGGCTGCTGGAGAAGGAGCCGATCGATCACGGCAGCTTCACGTTCTGGCTCCTGCTCGCGCTCGCCAACCTCGCGCTGGGCGTCGCGACCGAGTGGCGCAAGCTGCGCTGGCAGGTGACGGTCCCGGCCAGCTATCTCGTCGCGACGATCGTGCCGATCGTGATGCTGCCCGTAGGGGCGATCTTCGAGGGCAGCCTGGAAGCGATCCTTGGGGCGTTGATGCTCGTTCCGACGAGCATCGGCGCAGGGGCGTGCCTGCTCGGCATCGGCGTCGTTCGTTCCGTGCGCATCCGCAGATACACGGCGATCATCGGCGGGACGTTGGCGGTATTGATCGCGATCGGGCATGCGATGGGCTATTCGCCCGGTGAGGTCCTGCTGACGGTTTTCTGCGTGCTGATGGTGATCGGCATCATCCTGGACAAGCTATTCGGCTGGAGCGGCTCGTCTTCCTCGTCTTCGTCGTCAGGCTTCAAGTGGCCGTCGTCGAACTCGCGCTCGAGCTCGAGCTCCGATTCGTTCCGCGGCGGCGGCGGTTCGAGCGGTGGCGGTGGCGCATCGGGCCGCTGGTAGGTGCCACGCGACCCATCCGCGCGAATGATTCTCTTTACCCTTCGCTCCGTCCGGAGCGTTCAACCGGAAACAACCGACGATGAAATGGTTTCGAATCCTGCTCGTGTGCTGCGTGCTCGCTCCGCTCGCGGGGTGCGGCTACAACGCGATCCAGTCGTCTGACGAGGATATCAATGCCGCGTGGTCCGAAGTGCTGAACCAGTACCAGCGACGGGCCGATCTCGTGCCGAACCTCGCCGCGTCGGTGAAGGGCTATGCGTCGCACGAGGAGCGCGTGCTGACCGAGGTGGCGTCGGCCCGTGCGCGCGTGGGTAGCATGCAGATGACGCCGGAGATGGCGAAGGATCCGGCCGCGCTCGCGGCGTTCGACCAGCGGCAGGGCGAGCTGTCGGGGGCGCTGAGCCGGTTGATGGTGGTGTCCGAACGCTACCCGGAACTGAAGGCGAACGAAGCGTTTCGTGATCTGCAGACGCAGCTCGAAGGTACGGAAAACCGCATCGCGGTCGCGCGCGGCCGCTACATCAAGACCGTGCAGCATTACAACGTGCAGATCCGTCAGTTCCCGGGCGTCGTGATCGCGAAGATCTTCGGCTACCAGCCGCGCCCGAATTTCGGCGTCGCGAACGAAGCGGCGATCTCGACCGCGCCGGCGCTCGATTTCTCCGCGCAGCCGCAGTCGCAGTCGCCGAAGGCGAAGGTCGCCGGCGAGTAAGGCCGGCTCACGCATTCACGTATTCACGTGTTCAGGGCTTGCGCGCAGCCGCCTTCGCGAATGCGCCGCGCACCTCGAAGCTGATCGTATCGGCCACGTTGCCGCGCGCATCGACGAGCTCGAGCCGGTGCCGGCCCGGCCACGGCATCCACGCGACGTGATCGGCATGCCCGATTACCTTGTCGTCGAGCCGCCACGCGAACTTCGTCGCGCGTCCGGCCGAGCGCTCGAACCAGATCCGCTGGTTCTTCGGCGGAATGTCCGGATCGATCGCGAAGATCGTGCCGTCGGTTGGCGTGCCGATCGTCAGCGGCGCACGCGCACCGTCCTTGCCCGGCGTGACGGGAGCGGCGAGCCGGATCGTGTCGACCGCCGTTCCCGCGACGAACCACTCGTTGCGCGACGGTTCGATATCGCGTTCGAACGTGATGCGGCGCGTCTCGACGCCGGCCGGCGCGCGCGGCACACGGCTCGGCTGGTCGCGGTGCAGGTAGCCGACGACGGCCGACCACACCGGCGACGCACCCGTGACGCCCGACACGTCCCACATCGGCGAGCCGTCCGCATTGCCGACCCACACGCCGACCGTATAACGCGACGTGAAGCCGACGGTCCAGTTGTCGCGCATGTCCTTGCTGGTGCCGGTCTTGACCGCCGAGAAGAAGCGCGTCGCGAGCGGATTGTCGAAGCCGAACGTGCGCACGCGCGCGTTGTTGTCGGAGAGGATGTCGGTCACGACGAAGCTGGCCGCGTCGCTGAACACGCGCGTGCCGTCGGTCGCTTGCGCAGTGGCCGACGCGCCGGCTGCCGGTGCGGGCCGGTCGACGACCTTGCGGGCAACGCCGCCGTTCGCGAGCGCGCGATACGCGTTGGTCAGCGACAGCAGCGTGACGTCCGCGCTGCCGAGCGCGAGACTGAAGCCGTAGTAATCGCCTTCCTGCGCGAGCGGCAGGCCGAGCGCGGTCAGCGTGCGCGCGAAGCGGTGCGGCGTGACGAGCACGAGCGTGCGCACGGCCGGCACGTTCAGCGAGCCGCCGAGCGCGCTGCGCACGCTCACCCAGCCCTTGAAATCCTTGTCGTAGTTCTGCGGAATGTAGAGGCCGCCCCCGGCGGCGAGGTTGATCGGCGCATCGTCGAGCAGCGACGCGGCCGTCAGCCGTTTCTCGTCGATCGCCTGCGCATACAGGAACGGCTTGAGCGTCGAGCCGGCCTGGCGCGGCGCGAGCACGGCATCGACGTCGCGTGCGCCCGACAGTGCGCCGGACGATCCGACCCACGCGCGAATCTCGCCGGTCGCGTTGTCGATCACGACGACCGCGCCGTCCTGCACGTTGCGCCGGTGCGCGGGCGCGTTGAGTTCGGTCAGCGCGCGCACCAGCGTGTCGCGCGCGAAGCGCTGCAGCGGCGCATCGAGGGTCGTGCGTATCTGCGCGCCGGCCGTTGGCCGGACCTCGGCCGCGATGCGTCGCGCGAAGTGCGGAGCGAGGGCGGCGCCGTCGTCGCGCGCGGCGCTGGCCGGGCGCGCGATGACGAGCTGCACGTAGCCGTCGAGCGACGCGCAGGCCTGCTCGGCATGCATGTCGCGCAGGATCCGGCACGCGCGCTCGGCGACTTTCGCGGAGGTTGCATTGGGGGCGCGCACGAGCGCGGCGGCGATCGCGGCTTCGCGGGCATCGAGGCCCGACGGCGCCTTGCCGAAGAGCACCTTCGACAGCGCGGCAAGGCCGATCGTCTCGCCGCGGAACGGCACGAGGTTCAGGTATGCCTCGAGCACCTGGTCCTTGCGCCAGCCGCGTTCGAGCAGCAGCGCGTTGACCGCCTGCGACGCTTTCTGCGGCAGCGAGCGCTGGCCCGAGCGGCGCGGCGAATCGCTGAGCAGCCCGGCGAGCTGCATCGTGACGGTCGACGCGCCGCGCGTGCGCTCGTTCCACAGGTTGCCCCACGCGGCGCCGGCGATGCCGCGCCAGTCGACGCCGCTGTGTTCAT
Source organism: Burkholderia sp. AU33803 (assembly GCF_002223095.1). Lineage (NCBI taxonomy): Bacteria > Pseudomonadati > Pseudomonadota > Betaproteobacteria > Burkholderiales > Burkholderiaceae > Burkholderia > Burkholderia sp. AU33803. The sequence continues at coordinate 1,930,951 of NZ_NKFJ01000006.1, read as the reverse complement.
AAAAGCGCTTGTCTTCGGACACGACGATCGCTTCGCGAAACGCGGGCGACACGTCGGCGAGCGACACCCAGTCGCCGCGCCGTTCGGTGAGGTCGACGCGCGTACGCTGCAGCGGCGTGCCGTCGCGTGCGAGCAGCACCCAGTCGGAGCTGCGCCAGTTGCGGCGCACTTCGTCGTAGCTCGGCAGCGCATGCGCGACGAGCGGGGCGGCCAGCACGATGGCAACGAATACGCGGCCGGCGAAACGCGCCGGCCGCGGCAAACCCTGATCGATCATCGCTTGCTCGTTACTTGCCCGCTTCGGCCGCTTTCACGGTCATCGGCGGGTTCGGCCACAGGCCGTACACGGACGGCGCGTACAGCGCCTCGACACGCGTCGGCGGCAGCCCGAACGTGCCGACGTTGTTCAGCCGCACCGTGTACTCGACCGAGAATTTGCCCTTCGGCAGATAGTCGTAGTACGCGCGGTAGCCGTCGAAGTCGCGCTCGATGAACACCGGCCACGCGCCGTCCGGCGTCTTCTCGCCCTGGGTCGCGGCTTCGGAGTCGCGGCCGAGGCCCGAACCGAGGATCGTCGAACCGGCCGGCACCGGATCGTTGACGACGACCCACGTCATGTCGCTCTGCGCATCGATGTCGAGATGCACGCGCACGACGTCGCCGCGCGTCAGCACGCCCTTGACGGCGGGCGACACGGGTGTGACGGTCTTCGTGATCCGGTAGCCGGCCGCGAACGGCGCACGCAGCGGCACCGCCGCGAGGCTTTCGATCGTGGCCCACGGGCGGCCCGTGCCGTCCTGCGTGACCGACAGCGTGGCCGGCGCCTGCGACGCGCGCGGCCACGGCAGCATCACGCTGCGGGCCGCGGCGGCGCGGGTGGCCGGGGTGGCCGGGGTGGCCGACGCCGGCGTGTCGGCGGGCGTGGACGCGGGGGCCGACGCCTGCGACCACGAGATCGTGCGCGCGTCGCCGCCGAGCGCGACCTTCGTCGCGCCGGCCACCGGCGTGCTCTCGTAGGTGCGCGAGAAGCGCTCGACCGCGAGCAGGCCGAGCGCGTTCGACGTCGTGGTCTGCCATGCGCCCTGGCGCTGCAGTGCGAGCAGGCCGGCCGTCACGCGCGGCATCTCGTCCTTCCACGCCGGGTCGCCGGCGAATTCCAGCGCGAGCCGTGCCGCGTTGGTCTCGTTGCTGGTCATCAGCCACCACAGGTCGTCGTCGCGGGCGGTCGAGAACACGAGCTGCGTGCCCTGGTACGTCAGGCGTGCCCGCAGGATCTGTTCGACCTGCGCGCGCTTCTCGTCGCGTTGCGGGATGTCCTTCACGCGCGTCAGGATCGCGTGATAGTCGATCACCGCGGAAGTCGGCCACTGGTTCGGCGCGATCTCGATCGAGCCGAGCATGCGGCCCTGCGCGGCGCCGTAGCGCGACAGCGCCTCGATCGCGGCCAGCTTGCGCAGGTCGCGGTCCTGGCGCGGCGCCCACGGGTTGCGCTCGAGGCGGCCGTCGATGAAGCGCGCGAGCCCGGCCTCGAGCTGCGAGCGCAGGTCTTCCGGCAGCGCGAAGCGCGGGTCGAGACGGCTCGCTTCGTCGGACACCACGAGCAGGTACGACGACAGCGTCGCGCTGCCGGCATGCGAATCGTCGGACGACGGCGGGAAGTAGCTCGCGAGCCCGTCGCTGTCGAGATAGACGGGCATGCGTGCGATCAGCGCCTGCCATTGCGCGGGGTCGCGCAGGCCGATCGCGCGCGACGTCTGCTGTTCGAGGCAGCGGTACGGATAGCGCTCGAACCAGCGTTTCACGCCGGGCAGCCCGTCGGCGAGCTTCGACTGCAGCGACACGGCGATGCCGCCGCGCGGCAGGCCTTGCGCGTTGTTCGCGGCGCCGGCCGGGGAGGCGATCGGCACCGTCAGCGTGCCGTCGACTTGCGCGAGCGTCGCCTGCTGGACCGTGACCGGCAGCGCGGGCACGACCTTCTGCGCGACCGCCAGCGCGTCGGCCGCACGTTTGCCGCCTTGCTCGGCCGCTTCGATGCGCCAGTTCAGCGCACCGGCCGCGTCGAGCGCCTGCTCGGGCACGGTGATCGTCCACGCGACCTCGGTGGCCGTGTTGGCCGCGAGCGAGACGGTTTGCGGCGCGACGTCGAGGCCCGTCACGCGCGGCGTCACGACGACCTGCATCGCGCGGTCGGTCGTGTTGCGCAGCGTGACCTGCGCGCGGAACGCGTCGCCTTCGCGCACGAGCGGCGGCAGGCCGGAGATCAGCTGCAGATCCTGCGTGCTGCGGATCGACGTGCTGCCGGTGCCGAAGCGGTCGGGGCCGACCGCCGCGATCGCGACGATCCGGAAGCGCGTGAGCGCGTCGTTCAGCGGCACCTCGACGGTCGCGCTGCCGTTGGCATCCAGCGTCACGCGCGGATTCCACAGCAGCAGCGTGTCGAACAGCTCGCGCGTCGGCGCGCTGCCGCCACCACCGCCCGCAGGCACGGCCTTGCGGCCGAAGTGGCGGCGGCCCACGATTTCCATCTGTGCCGTGGATGTCTCGACGCCGTACGCGCGTCGCCGCAGCATCGCATCGAGCAGGTCCCAGCTGTTGTTCGGCATCAGTTCGAGCAGCGCTTCATCGACGGCCGCGACCGCGATCTGCGTGCCGGCCGGCGCGGGCTGGCCGTTCGGCAGCGTGACCTTCACGTGCGCCTGCGCCTTGCTGCGCACCGTGTAGCGCGTCGCGTCGGTCGTCACGGTCACGCCGAGGCGGTGCACGCCGGTGCCGACCTTGATTTCGCCGAGACCGTAGCGGAACGCCGGCTTCGACAGGTCGACGAACGCGGTCGGCGCTTCATAGTGACGGCCCTCGCGCCAGAACGCGCGCGCCCATTCGACCGGCGCCTTCCAGCCCCACGTGAAGAACGAGTACCACGGCACCTCGCGAATCCGGCCGCGCAGCGCGAGCACCGACACGTAGACGTTCGGCCCCCACGATTCGCCGACCTTCAGGTCGACCGTCGGGTTCTTGCCGTTCAGCTCGACGATGTGCGTTTCCATCACGCCGCCGCGTTCGACCGCGACCAGCGCGGTGGCGTAGCGGAACGGCATGCGTACCTGGAAGCGGGCGGTTTCGCCCGGTTCGTACGCGGTTTTCTCGGGGATCACGTCGATCCGGTCGGTGTTGTCGCCGCCGAACCAGAGTTCGTCCTCGCGCGTGACCCACACCGACGTCGACGCGTTCGACGTGCGGCCGTCGCCGTCCTTGGCGACCGCGATCAGCTGCACGTTGCCGGCCTGTTCGAGCGTCGCGTCGCAGGCCATGCGGCCCTTGTCGTCGGTCTTGCCCGAGCACAGCACGCCGAGGTCGCGCGTGTCGCTCTTGTTGTCGTACGCATAGAAGCCGCCGACCATCCGCTTGCGCGACGACGTTGTGATGCGCGCGATGCCCTTGATCTCGATCGGCACGGACGCACGCGGCTTGCCTTGCAGGTCGACCGCCAGGGCCTGCACGGGCACGCGCTGGCCGACCGATACCCAGCGGCCCGCCTTGATGCCGGCCACGACGGCAGCCGGCCACAGGATCGTGTCGCCGCGAATCGTCTGCACTTCTCCGTTCGGGTCGGCGAACGTCGCTTCGAGCGCGATGCGCTTCGGCGCGTCGACGTCGGGCAGACCCTTGAGCGTGACCGAGCCCGCGCCGTTGCGGTCGAGCGTCAGCGGCAGCTTGTCGGCGATCAGCTTGGTCGCGTCGGGATCGTTGTTCGACGTCGATGCGTTGTCGCCGTCCTGCGAATCGTCGTCGGCGTTGCCGTCGCTCGCTTCGGGGCGATACGGCGTGAAGCCGAAGTCCTCGAAGCGATCCGCGAACGGCGGCGACGCCCACTTCATCAGCGCCGACACCTGCACCGGCAGGTTCGATGCGCCGCCGCCCGACACGTAGTCGATCTGCACCGCGAGCGGTGCTTCCTTGACGGCGACGAGCGGGCTCTTCTGCGCGTCGCGCGCGCCGATCGAGCCCTTCAGCACGGGCAGGCGGAACGCCTCGACGCGGAAGCTGCCGCTGTAATAGGTGGCGGTCGGTGCGTCTTCCGGGCCGCCTTCGAGCTCGACGCTGTATTCGCCGAGCTTCGCGGCGGCCGGCAGCGTGAACTGCGTGTCCGCGCTGTGATCGGCTGCCCACGTGAGCGGCAGCTTGTAGGTCTGACCCGTGCCGAGATGGCGGATCGTCGCGCGCGTCGGATATTGCGACGGGAACGCGAGGCTCTGCAGCGTCTCGGCCCGGATGAAATGCTTCATCGACACGGTTTCGCCGGCGCGCAGCAGCGTGCGGTCGAAGACCGTATGCGCGCGCACGGTGCGTGCGCTGTCCGTGTCGGTCGGCACGTTGAAGCGCCACGATTCGATTCCGCGGTTCCAGCCCGAGCTGACGAACGCCATGTCGGGGCCCGTCTTCGGATCGTTCACGCGGGCCGACACGAAGTAGTCGTCGAAGCGTTGCTCCGAATCGGACGAGCTGCAGGCGCGCTTCGATTCGAACGCGCCGTCGATCTTCAGCAGGCCCTGCGCATCGGTCTTGCCGGACGCGATTTCGTCGCCGTTGCAGTCCGACACGCGGATCTGCGCGTTCGGCACGGGCTTGCCCTTGTCGAGCGTCGTGACCCACACGAGGTTGTTTTCGCGGCCCTGTTTCAGGTGCACGCCGAGGTTGGTGACGAGCACCGTGGTGCGCACGTACATGCTCGACGGCTTCGCGAGCAGCGAGCGGCCGAGCGCGGGCGACGCGAGTTCGAGCACGTAGAAGCCGGGCTTGTCGATCGGCACGCCGACGACTTCGAACGGGCGCAGCGCCTTCGGGTCCGCCTTCGGCAGCGTCAGCGCCTGCACGCCGGGCTGGCCCTTGAGCAGCGTCAGCGAGCGCACGTCGATGCGGCGATCCTTCGGCGCGGGCGCCTTTTCGCCGGCTTCGCGCGGCACGTACACGGGATGCTGGCCCTTGCGTTCGAGCAGGCCGGGAATCTGGCGGTCGATCGAGCCGGCCGTCATCGACCAGTTGTCGAAGCGGTCGACCGTGCGCATCCACTGGCGGATCGCGGTGTCGTCGTCGACCTTCAGGTTCGAGAACTGCGCGCCCTGGGTGTTGAGGCCGTCGATATGCAGGTCGGCCTCGACGTTGCGCAGCGTGACGGGCACGAGCGCGGGCGAATCGGGTTCGGCGAAGCGCTCGACGATCCCGAAGGTGCCCGACGAAAATTTCGCGAGCGGCGGCATCGGCGCGGTGCGCGTCGCGAGCGGGAACAGGTCGGCGTTCGACAGCGGCCGGTCGGTCACGTCGCGCAGGCCCGACGGCAGTTCGATCGTGAGGGCGGCCTGTTCGGGCAGCGGTGGGTTGAACGTGACGGTGGTGACTTCCTCGCTCTTGTCGTCGGCCGCGAAGGTCGGCGCGAGCGTTCCGTCAGGGCCGCGCAGCTTGATCGCCTCGGCGTTCTTGCGCGAGATCGGCGCGTTGAACGACAGCGTGAGCGGGCGCAGCGGCGTGCAGGGCGCCTTCGCATTCTCGCGTTCGCACGAGAAGCTCGCGGCGAACGGGGCGCGCACGGTGAAGTCGAAGCGGCGCTCCGTTTCGTTCGGAATGCCGCTCGGGCTCGTGACGCCCTTGCCGTACACGAGCTGCATCTTCGCGCTCGCCGGCAGGGCCTGCGCGCACGACAGCGTCAGCACGCGCGCGGCATCCTTCTTCAGACCGAAGTGATCGAGCAGTGCGTTGCGCGCATCGTCGTCGGCGGCCGTGACGGGAATGCGGTTGCCGATGCCGGCGGCTTCGCACCAGATGTTCGCGAGCGCCGAACGCGGTTCGGCCGGGCCGTTCAGCTTCAGCACGAACATCTGCCGTTCCTCGATCTCGCGCGAGCCGGGGCGCACGTTCACCGGGAACGGGCCGCCCGTCTGGAACGTGAAGCGGCGCGGGCCGCTGGCCGCGTTGCCGGCGACCGAGCGCAACGTGTCGTTGAGCGCGACCGAGCAGCGCACGCCGGGCGGCAGGTCGTTTTCGAAATCGTAAGCCCAGGTCTTGTCGTCGAGCCAGTGCCCCTGGCCGCGCGCGGCGGTGGAATCGTTGCAGGTCACGCGTGCGGGATTCGGCGCGGAGGCCGAGCCGAACGCGACCATCGGTTCGTCGAACTTGACGACCGTCTGCCGGACTTCGGTGACGGTGCCTTGCGGCGACACGCTCACCGTGCGCGCCGCGCCCGCATGCAGCGACAGCGCCGTGGCGCCGCCGAGCGCCGCGACGGCGCCGATGCGCCAGAGCAGCCGGGTGGTGTGGTCGGTTCGTTTTGCGTTGTTCTGTTTGTCGTGCTGCTTCATCGCTCGATTGCCCTCGGAGGGAAGCTTTCTGTTTGATTGCACGCGATTCTAACCGACCGACCTGCGCGCGCATCGCACTGCACAGTGTGTCGTCGGCGTGCGACACTGGGGTGCGTGCCGCAGATTTGTCGCGTCAACGACACAAAAATGCAGCGAAATGTCGATTGTCTCGGATTGCGGAACATTTAATGGACTATAAAAAGATTGTTCGATCCGATTTGTGCGCGTACATTTCAGGTCCGCGCCAATGTTTGAGAAATATCAAGCGTGGTTTTCCCGAATCCGGTGTTCGAGAGAAGGAAACATGCACAACGACAACACTCCCCACTCGCGTCGCTCGGGCGACGCAGCCGTAACAGGCATCACACGGCGTCAATGGCTGCAGGGCGCACTGGCGCTGACGGCGGCGGGCCTCACGGGCTCGCTGGCGTTGCGGGCCCTGGCCGACGATCCCGGCACCGCGCCGCTCGATACGTTCATGACGCTCTCCGAAGCAGTGACAGGCAAGAAGGGGTTGAGCCGCGTGCTCGGCCAGCGCTTCCTGCAGGCGCTGCAGAAGGGTTCGTTCAAGACGGCCGACAGCCTGTCGCAACTCGCCGGCGCACTCGCGTCCGGTTCGCTGAATCCCGACCAGGAAGCACTCGCGCTGAAGATTCTTGAAGCGTGGTATCTCGGCATCGTCGACAACGTCGTGATTACCTACGAAGAAGCACTAATGTTCAGCGTCGTATCCGATACGCTCGTGATCCCGTCGTATTGCCCCAACAAACCCGGCTTCTGGGCCGAAAAACCGATCGAGAGGCAAGCCTGATGGCCGATACCGATACGCAAAAGGCCGACGTCGTCGTCGTCGGCTCGGGTGTCGCAGGCGCGATCGTTGCGCACCAGCTCGCGATGGCGGGCAAGTCCGTGATCCTGCTGGAAGCCGGCCCGCGCATGCCGCGCTGGGAAATCGTCGAGCGCTTCCGCAACCAGGTCGACAAGACCGATTTCATGGCGCCGTACCCGTCGAGCGCGTGGGCGCCGCATCCGGAATACGGCCCGCCGAACGACTACCTGATCCTGAAGGGCGAGCACAAGTTCAACTCGCAGTACATCCGCGCGGTGGGCGGCACGACGTGGCACTGGGCCGCGTCGGCGTGGCGCTTCATCCCGAACGACTTCAAGATGAAGACCGTGTACGGCGTCGGCCGCGACTGGCCGATCCAGTACGACGACCTCGAGCATTACTACCAGCGCGCCGAAGAGGAACTCGGCGTGTGGGGCCCGGGCCCCGAGGAAGACCTGTACTCGCCGCGCAAGGAGCCGTACCCGATGCCGCCGCTGCCGTTGTCGTTCAACGAGCAGACGATCAAGAGCGCGCTCAACGGCTATGACCCGAAGTTCCACGTGGTGACCGAGCCGGTCGCGCGCAACAGCCGCCCGTACGACGGCCGGCCGACCTGTTGCGGGAACAACAACTGCATGCCGATCTGCCCGATCGGCGCGATGTACAACGGCATCGTGCACGTCGAGAAGGCCGAGCAGGCCGGCGCGAAGCTGATCGACAGCGCGGTCGTCTACAAGCTCGAGACCGGGCCGGACAAGCGCATCACCGCCGCGGTCTACAAGGACAAGACGGGCGCCGACCATCGCGTCGAGGGCAAGTACTTCGTGATCGCCGCGAACGGTATCGAGACGCCGAAGATCCTGCTGATGTCCGCGAACCGCGATTTCCCGAACGGTGTCGCGAACAGCTCGGACATGGTCGGTCGCAACCTGATGGACCACCCGGGCACCGGCGTGTCGTTCTACGCGAGCGAGAAGCTGTGGCCGGGCCGCGGCCCGCAGGAGATGACGTCGCTGATCGGTTTCCGCGACGGCCCGTTCCGCGCGACCGAAGCCGCGAAGAAGATCCACCTGTCGAACATGTCGCGCATCAACCAGGAAACGCAGAAGATCTTCAAGGCCGGCAAGCTGATGAAGCCCGAGGAGCTCGACGCGCAGATCCGCGACCGTTCCGCGCGCTACGTGCAGTTCGACTGCTTCCACGAAATCCTGCCGCAACCCGAGAACCGCATCGTGCCGAGCAAGACGGCCACCGACGCGGTCGGCATCCCGCGCCCCGAGATCACGTATGCGATCGACGACTACGTGAAGCGCGGCGCCGTGCACACGCGCGAGGTCTATGCGACCGCCGCGAAGGTGCTGGGCGGCACCGAAGTCGTCTTCAACGACGAGTTCGCGCCGAACAACCACATCACGGGCGCGACGATCATGGGCGCGGATGCACGCGACTCGGTCGTCGACAAGGACTGCCGCACGTTCGACCATCCGAACCTGTTCATCTCGAGCAGCTCGACGATGCCGACCGTCGGTACGGTGAACGTGACGCTGACGATCGCGGCGCTGGCGCTGCGGATGTCGGACACGCTGAAGAAGGAAGTCTGACCGTGCGGAAATCTACTCTCACCTTCCTCCTTGCCGGCTGCCTCGCGCTGCCGGGTCTCGTACGCGCGGCCGATGCGGCCGATCCGGCGCTGGTCAAGCGCGGCGAATATCTCGCGGTCGCGGGCGACTGCATGGCGTGCCACACCGCGAAGGGCGGCAAGCCGTTCGCGGGCGGTCTCGGCATGCCGGTCCCGATGCTCGGCAAGATCTACACGAGCAACATCACGCCCGATCCCGAGACGGGCATCGGCAACTGGTCGGCCGAGGACTTCGAGCGCGCGGTGCGTCACGGCGTGTCGAAGAACGGCGACAACCTGTATCCGGCGATGCCGTACGTGTCGTACGCGAAGATCAACGACGACGACGTGCAGGCGCTGTACGCGTACTTCATGCACGGCGTCGAGCCGGTCAAGCAGGCGCCGCCGAAGAACGAGATCCCCGCGTTGCTGAGCATGCGCTGGCCGCTGAAGATCTGGAACTGGCTGTTCCTGAAGGAGGGCGCGTACGCACCGAAGCCGGTGCAGAGCGCCGAGTGGAACCGCGGCGCGTACCTGGTCCAGGGGCTGGCGCACTGCAGCACGTGCCACACGCCGCGCGGCATCGCGATGCAGGAGAAGTCGCTCGACGAGACGGGCGGCAGCTTCCTGTCGGGCTCGGTGCTCGCGGGCTGGGACGGCTACAACATCACGTCCGACGCCAATGCGGGGATCGGCGGCTGGACCCAGCAGCAGCTCGTCCAGTACCTGCGCACCGGCAGCGTGCCGGGCCTCGCGCAGGCGGCCGGCCCGATGGCCGAGGCGATCGAGCACAGCTTCTCGAAGATGACGGAAGCCGACATCGGCGCGATCGCGACGTACATTCGCACGGTGCCGGCCGTCGCCAGCGGCGATGCGAAGCAGTCGCGCGCGTCGTGGGGCAAGCCGGCCGAAGATGGCCTGACGCTGCGCGGCGTCGCGCTCGCGTCGTCGGGCATCGATCCGGCCCGGCTCTATCTCGGCAACTGCGCAACCTGTCACCAGATGCAGGGCAAGGGCACGCCGGACGGCTATTACCCGCCGCTGTTCCACAACTCGACGGTCGGCGCGTCGAATCCGACCAACCTCGTGCAGGTGATCCTGAACGGCGTGCAGCGCAAGGCCGGCAGCGAGGACGTCGGGATGCCGGCGTTCCGCCACGAGCTGTCGGATGCGCAGATCGCCGCGCTGACGAACTACCTGACCGGGCAGTTCGGCAATCCGGCCGCGAAGGTGACCGAGCAGGACGTCGCGAAGCTGCGTTGATGCGGCGCGTGACGAAGCAGGGCGATAACTGACAAGAGGAGGAGCACAGCACATCGGGTCGTTGCCCGATGCCGGTTGTTGCAGAGCGGGGCGGGCGGCGCAGGCGGCCGCCCGTCCTGGTTCATTCGCAATCCGGTGCGCCGGGCGTGTTTTCGCCATGCGCATCGCTTTCGTTGATCGACACCATGACACCGAACCAACCGTTTCTCGCGTCCCAGCGCGATGTGCTGCTGCTGCTTGCCCGGATCCTGCTCGTGATCCTGTTCGTCATGTTCGGCTGGAAGAAGATCGTCGACTTCCCCGGGACCATCGCGTTCATGGGTTCAGAAGGCGCGCCCGCGCCGATCATCTCCGCCGCGATTTCCGTCGTGATGGAGCTGTTCGTCGGGATCGCGATCCTGGTCGGTTTCCAGACGCGGGCGCTCGCGCTGCTGCTGGCGCTCTATACGATCGGCACCGGCATCATCGGCCACCACTACTGGACGATGACGGGCGGCGAGCAGATCAACAACATGATTCATTTCTACAAGAACATCGCGATCGCAGGCGGCCTGCTCGCGCTTTGTGCGGCAGGCCCCGGTCGTTTTTCGATCGATCGCGGATAAACGGACCCGGGGCGCGCGCATGGGGCACGCGCTGGAAGGTCGAGACTCCGAGGGGGCATCATTTTGCGACTCAAACATTTCGCATGGCTGATCGCGGCTGCCACACCGGCGGCCGCTTTTGCACAGACGAGCGTCACGCTGTACGGCCGCGTCGACGGCGGCATCGAATACCTGAACCACATCGCGAAGCCGAATGGCGGCAGCGGGACCCGCTGGAGCGCCGAAAGCGGCGACTGGGGCACCAGCATGTTCGGGCTGAAGGGCATCGAGGATCTCGGCGGCGGGCTGTCGACGGTCTTCAACCTCGAAACCGCGTTCCAGGTGATGAACGGCCAGACCGGCGGCGGCCGCATGTGGTCGCGTCGCGCGTACGTCGGGCTGAAGAGCAACACGTGGGGCCAACTGCAGGCCGGCCGCAACCTGTTCATCGACAGCGACGGCGTGTGGGAATTCGACCCGTTCGTGCAGCAGGCGTTTTCGTCGGCCTCGCTCGTGCGCGGCCGTAACTGGCAGCAGACCAGCAACAACATCGAATATCACAGCCCGGTGATCGGCGGCTTCGACGTGCAGGCGCAATACGCGTTCGGAAACCAGTCGCGCGGCTTCAACTACGGTGCGGCCGACGATTTTGGCCGCTCGGACGGGATCATGATCTCGTACCACTCGCCGTTGCTCGACGTGCGCGGCATCTACGACGAACTGCGCGACAACAACGGCAAGTTCAGCAACATCTTCACCGCGTCGCGCGAGTATTTCGTCGGCGCGAACGTGAAGGTGTCGAAGTTCAAGATCCAGGGCGCGTATACGCATTACCAGGCGCCGGATAGTCCGGCCGGTGTCGCCGATCGGGCCGATCACTACTGGCTCGGCGCGACTTACACCGCGACGCCGCAGTGGGCGGTGACGGGCGGCGGGTACTACGTGAAGGTGGGCGATGGCGGCGGCGATGCGTCGCACGATCCTTCGGGCCACGCGATGATGTACGTGCTCGGCACGACGTACAACCTTTCGAAGCGGACGTTCCTGTATGGGACGGTTGCGTATGTGCGCAACGGCGGGAATTCGAATTTCTCGCTGCTCGCGACGCCGCGGGATGCGACGTCGGGGACGAGCCCGATGACGGGCGAGTCGCAGACGGGGGCGTATGTGGGGATGATGCATACGTTCTGAACGCGCGGGGCGCCGGAGGTACAAAAGGCACGGGTGCAAGCCCGTGCCTTTTTGCGTTTACGCCGCTTGCCGGATCGCTGCCGTGCCGACCTTCAGTACATCGCGCCGGACTCAAAAGACGAGATACGAGTACGGCAGAACGTTCGTTGTGTAATCTTGACGCCCATGGCAACGCATACAGGAATCTCTTTCACATGAAGGATCTGGCCGCATTGGAAAAAATTGCCCGAGTCGACGACCTTAGGCTGGTTGTCGAGCGGGATGGCACGTTCGTCGCCGAGGCTCGTACCTCGCATGAAAGGGTGTTCGTCAAGGCGACGACGGATAAGGCGGCTTTCGACCGGCAGTGTGAAATCCTGGCGGCGCTCGAAGCGAGTTCTTTCACACCGAAAATATTGGAGAAGGCCGTTTGGGATGACTATGCGGTCGTCGTCCTGAGCGCCATTCCGGGCAATCAGCTTGATCATGTTTTGAAAAGCGCCGGGAGGGAGACGAAACTTCGGCTCGTTGAGGCTGCCGGTGCGGCTCTCGGGCAGCTTCATCGCGCGATCACGCCGTCCCGCTTGTTGGCGATGAAATTCTGGCAGCAGCGTGATGGGACGTTGGGGCAAACCGTCGAGTGGCGTGCTCATCTTGAAGGGATGGTTTCGAAGTGGATGTCACGCTTGAACCGGGCTGCCCCAGACTACTCCGAATACCGCATCCAGCTGGATCAACTTCTTCATTCCGGTGCCGGTTTGCGTGAGCCCTCCGATATCCGGCTGCTGCATTGCGACTACATCGGAAGAAATATCCTGGTCGACGCCGATGATTGCGTTTCCGGGATTCTGGATTTCGACGCCGCGCGCATTGGAGATGCAACCTATGATCTGGCGAAGATTGTCTGGGTGGATATGGATTTTTCCGACCAGACGCTGCGGCGTGCCTTTCTCGCAGGCTGGGAGAAAACGTACGGTGAGCGGGTTTCTCGAACAGAATTTCTCTACTATGTTGGCGTGCAATGCCTCGCGGCCATCGCCTGGACGGACAAGAACGCTCCGCTCGACAGCTCGAATGCTTTTCGATCAACGGCGATCCGGACGTTGAGCGAAGTGGTTGGAGAACTGTAATTCAATTGGCCTGTTGTCGGGTTCGAGCGGTGCCGACCGGGAAATCATCGTGCAAATCAAGAACAAGGTACTTGTCTATCTTACGTGGCGAGATAGGTTGCTCACTTTTACGCAACCCAGGTTCCCGGAGGCCGGAAGGCAGGTGGTCGCCGGCACGATGAACCGGGAAGAAATGCCGGTAGCCGCTGCGCTACGCGAGCTACGGGAGGAAAGTGGCATCGACGATGCCCGAGTCGTGCGAGTCCTTGGCGACTACTTTTATTCGATGACGAAATTCGGACGAAGCGAGATCCAGCACCGGCATGTCGTGCATGTCACGGTGAGCGACACGCGTGCAATGAACGCGCAGTGGTCGCATTTCGAAACCGATCCAAGTTCCGGTGGAGAGCGAATTGAATTCAGTTTTCAGTGGCTTCCCCTTTTTGGAACAGAAATCGCGCTGATCGGTGGGCACGATTTTTTCGTGCCCATGCTGAAACACTTCATGCGCGAGCATTCGGATGTGTGATTGAACCGAGACTGATGTCAAAACCCGCACAGCTCCGTCGTCGTCAGCGTCGCAAACGGACCCCCAAGCGTCGCGTTGTGATGCGCGACGATCCGCTCGGCAGGCAGTTCCGGCGTGTCCATGCAGGTGTGCGCATCGGTCACGAGCACCGCGCGAAAGCCGTGATCAACGGCCGCACGGCAGGCCGTGTCGACGCAGTACTGCGTCTTCATTCCCGCGATGACGATCTCGCCGATGCCGGCCTCTCGCAGCCATTCGGCGAGCCGCGTACCGGCGAAGCTGCTCGACTGCGCCTTGTCGAACACGATGTCACGCTTCATATCGATTGCGAGTTCCGGCACCAGCGCGGTCGGCGGGGAACCGGGTGCAATCGGCGAACCGGCGGGCCCGGTGTGGCGCACGGCGAACACCGGCGCACCGGCTTCATGCGCGCGACCGATCAACCGGTTGATGTTCGCGAGCACGCGTTCGCCGTCGTACGGATGCTCGGGGCCATGAAACAGGCCAACCTGCATGTCGATGACGAGCAGTGCACGTTTCGGGGAACAGACTTCTGGCATTGCGTTTCTCCTGAGTGACCGATACGGACGGAGAAACGACAAGACCCCGTCCGGAACCGGCGGGGCCTGTGAGGGATGGCGCTACGACCTGGCGCGCACTCGCCGCACGAGCCCGCCGAAGGCGGTCGTGCGCGTCGTGGTAGAGAGGGTGGTCGTGATGTGGCGCATGGATCGATCATGCCCGATGCGCGCGCGCCACGTCAATCGCGCATCGGCCACCAGTCAGTCGAGTGCCTTCCCGGCCTTTTCATCCATGCACCGCACGGCAAGCAGCGTCATCGCGCCGCACCCGATCGCATACCACGCAGGCGCATTCGGATTCCCGGTCGCCGCGATCAGCCACGTGACGAAGAATTGCGCGAAGCCGCCGAAGATCGCGACGCCGACGCTGTACACGAGCGCGCCGCCGGTGGCGCGCACCGCACGCGGGAACAGTTCGCCGAGCATCGCGCCCGTCGCGCCGATGTTGATCGCATGCACGATCGACAGCGCGGCGATGATCGACAGCAGCGATGCGGCGCCCGGCCAGCGGTTCAGTGCGATGAACGCCGGGTAGATCGCGGCCATCAGCACGATGCGCGTCCACCAGACGATCCGGTTGCGCCCGTAGACGTCGGACAGGTAGCCGCCGATCGGCGTCACGAGCATCAGGATCGCGCCCGCGACGCAGCCGGCCGTCATCGACAGCCACGTCGGCAGGTGCAGCACCTGCACGCCGTAGATCGCCATGTAGAACACGATGATGTAGTGGATCGACGTGCCGCCGATCGTCACGCCGAGGCCGGCGAACACGGCCTTGCCGTGATGGCGCAGCACGTCGGCCAGCGGCAGCGATGCAACCGGCTCGTCGTGCGCGGCGGCAGGCGCGGCGGCCGGCACTTCCTCGACGGTGCGGCGCAGCCAGTAGCCGAGCGGCACGAACAGCGTGCCGATGATGAACGGCACGCGCCAGCCCCAGCTTTCGAGCTGCGCGGCATTCAGCGTCGACGTCAGCGCGACGCCGGTCAGCGCGCCGGCGAGTGCGGCGAGCCCCTGGCTCGAGAACTGGAACGATGCGTAGAAGCCGCGACGATGCTGCGGCGCCTGTTCGAGCAGCAGCGTCGTCGACGCGCCGACTTCGCCGCCCGACGCGAACCCCTGCAGCAGGCGCGCGAGCACGAGCAGCAGCGGCGCGGCGAGCCCGATCTGCGCGAAGGTCGGCGCGACCGCGATCGTCGCGGTGCCGAGCGCCATCAGCAGCAGCGTGAGGATCATCGCCTTCTTGCGGCCGGCGCGGTCGGCATACATGCCGATCACGAGCCCGCCGAGCGGGCGCGTGACGAAGCCGACGCCGAAGCTTGCGACCGCGAGCATCAATTGCCCGAACGGCGAATGCACGGGAAAGAACAGCTTGCCGATCAGGATCGCGAAGAAGCTGTAGACCGTGAAGTCGTAGAACTCGAGCGCGTTGCCGACGGCGGCGGCCGCGATCAGCCGGCGCTTCTTCGCGGCGGCGCGTGCATCGACCGGCGTGCCGGCGAACGAAAGGGCGGACGTTTCCATGTGGGACTCCCCGTTGGGCGCGAAACGATGGGGTGAAGGGCCATCAGGCCGCGAGCCAGGCTTCGGCGATGCGAACCCAGTAGCTCGCGCCGATCGCGAGGATGTCGTCGTTGAAGTCGTAGCCGGGGTTGTGCACCATGCAGCCGCCCTTGCTGCCGATCCCGTTGCCGATGAACGCGTAGCAGCCGGGGCGCGCTTCGAGCATGAACGCGAAATCCTCGCTGCCCATCAGCGGCGCGGCGTCGGACTCGACGCGTTCGGCGCCGAGCATCTGGCGCGCGATGTCGGCCGCGAACGCGGTCGGCTCCGCGTGATTGACGAGCACCGGGTAGCCGTAGTCGTAGTCGACTTCCGCCGTGACGCCGAAGCTTTCCGCCTGGCCTTTCGCGAGTGCTTCGATGCGGCGTGCGAGCAGCGCGCGCACGTCGGCGTTCAGCGCGCGTACCGACAGCTTCATCGTGACGGTTTCGGGAATGATGTTGAACGTCTCGCCGGCCTGCACGCTGCCGACCGTGATCACGGCCGCATGCTGCGCATCGACCTCGCGTGCGACGATCGTCTGCAGCGCGACCATGATGCTGCCCGCGGCCGACATCGGATCGCGCGCGAAATGCGGCATCGCGCCGTGGCCGCCGACACCGCGCAGCGTGATCGTCACGCGATCGGCGGACGCCATCGCGGCACCGGTGCGGAAGGCCATGTCGCCGGCCGCGCGGCCCGGCATGTTGTGGATCGCGAAGATCGCGTCGCACGGGAAGCGGTCGAACAGGCCATCGTCCATCATCGCCTTCGCGCCGCCGAAGTTTTCCTCGGCCGGCTGGAAGATCAGGTTCAGCGTGCCGGAGAACTGGCGCGTGGCCGCGAGGTGGCGCGCCGCGCACAGCAGCATCGCGGTGTGGCCGTCGTGGCCGCACGCATGCATCTTGTTCGCGTGGCGGCTCGCGTACGGCAGGCCCGTGGTTTCCGCGAGCGGCAGTGCATCCATGTCGGCGCGCAGCCCGACCGTGCGCGTGCCTTGCCCTTCGCGCAGCACGCCGACCACCCCCGTCTTGCCGATGCCGCGATGCACTTCATACCCCCAGCCGGCGAGCAGCTCGGCGACGAGATCGCTCGTGAGCGTCTCCTCGAACGCGAGCTCCGGGTTAGCGTGAATGCGACGGCGCACTTCGACCAGCTCGGGTGCGATCGCGGCGATACCGGGGATGACGGGGTTCACGGCTTGCAGCATGGTGTCTCCTGTGGGGCACGTGGGGCGGTTGACGCACCGATGACGAGCAAGCATATAAATTTCTTTTGTGTACCAGAAGCTGATAAATTGCTTTGGTGCTCACCACCGGTTGCCGCTCGGGAATACCCTGAGCGGGCGTGTGCCGCGCAGCACAGGGTTTCCACGGATCACGCGTCGCCGCCATGAAATACCATCAGCTGAAAGCGTTCGTCACCGTCGCGGAAGAGGGGAGCATTCGCGCGGCCGCGCGGCGCCTGAACGTGTCGCCGGCGGCGTTGACGAAGGCGGTCAAGGAACTGGAGATCGCGCTCGGCGTGTCGCTCGTCGTGCGCACCGCGCGCGGCGTGCAGCTCACCGCGTTCGGCCAGCAGTTGCAGGTGCGCGCGCGGCTGATCGTCGCCGAAATGCAGCGCGCCCGCGATGACATCGAGCAGGCGCAGGGCGCGATGACGGGCTCCGTCGCGGCGGCGATCACGCCGGCCGCCGCGGTGACGATCCTGCCCGACGCGTTTCGCGCATTCCGGCGCCGCTTCCCGGTGGCGCGCGTCAACCTGATCGAAGGGTTTCCGGGCGTCGCGCTGCCGCGCCTGCACGATGGCTCACTCGATTTCGCGGTGGCCGTCGTCGTGCCCGAACTGCTCGCAGCCGAATTCGATCACGCGGAACTCTATGCGAGCCGGTCGCTGATCGTCGCCCGCAAGGGGCATCCGCTCGCGTCGGCCACGTCGCTCGCCGATCTCGTCGAAGCCGACTGGTTGATGAACCCGTCGCCGGAAAGCTCGACGCAGGTGCTGTTCAATTCGTTCGTCGCCTACGGGCTGCCGGTGCCGGCGCGCGTCGTCGAGTGCCCGAGCTTCGGGCTCGCGCGCAGTTTGATGATGGAGTGCGACCTGATCGCGTCGATGCCCGAGCAATTGTTGCAGGCCGAATGGGCGCGCGACCAGCTCGCGGTGCTACCGATCCGCGAGCGCCTGCCGGGCGTCTCGGTGCAGGTCATCACGCGTCGCGACAGCCCGCTGACGCCGGCAGCGGCGATGCTGCTCGACTGCCTGCGTGATTCCGCGCGGCGCAAGGGGCTGCGGTGAACCGGCGCCCGCGGGTGGCGCTCTTCAATGCATCGTCATCCTGACGATTATCCGTGCGGCGTTGCCGTCGTTTGACGGACACGCGGCTTGCGCAGCGGGCACGCCATTCCGGCGCATGCCGCGCGAGCCGGTATCATAGCGGCCGGCCCGCCGCTCCGGCCGGCCTCCAACCACATCGCCATCCGGCATCCAGCAATCAGAGGCATTTCATGACCAGTGCAACCCAATTCGACAACGTATCGGTCGTCAAGCGCGCGAACGTCTATTTCGACGGCAAGTGCGTGTCGCATACCGTGCTCTTCCCGGACGGCACGCGCAAGACGCTCGGCGTGATCCTGCCGTGCGCGCTCAACTTCGGCACGGACGCCCCCGAATTGATGGAAGTGCAGGCCGGCAAGTGCCGCGTGAAGCTCGACGGCAGCAGCGAATGGCAGACCTACGGCGCGGGCGAATCGTTCTCGGTGCCGGGCAAGAGCCGCTTCGACATCGAAGTGCTCGAGACGCTCGATTACGTCTGCAGCTACCTGTAACACGCAGCCGCGCTGCAAAAGAAAAGCCCCGCCGAAGCGGGGCGTGTCGCAAGCGGATGGCGCCCAGGCCATCCGAAGCGCCTGTTCTCGTTACAGGCAGGCGTTGATGTCGCCGGCCGACGATGCATCGCCGCCGCGGAAACCCACCCAGGTTTTCGCATTCGCGGCGTTGGCCGGGCGCACGACGGCGGCAGCGCCATTCGGCGGCTGCTGGCCCGGCGCATACACGGCCATGGCGAGGCCGTTCGCGAGTTCATACTGCGACGTCACTTGCTGCTGCGACTTGTCGGCCCAGGTCTTCGCGATGCACTGCGCGACCTCGTCGGCGGGTTTCTGGCTTTGTCCCACGTTCTGCAGGGCAGAATCGGCTGCATGAGCAGAAAATGCCACGGTCAATGCGATGAGCGGTAAGTATTTCGCGTTCACGTTATCTCCCTCGAGTCGTGATTGATTGAGTGGGATGCGCAGCACAGGACTGCGTACAAGTGAGATTGCATCGGCGGAGCACGGTTCCGGCTATTCCGAAACAAGTTGTTAACGCGCTTGCCAAATGGCGGCTCCGATGCTCTGCACGTTGCTGCGGCGCGGCATACATCGTGTGCGGCACGACGTCATGCGCTGCATGGTCGGCGCGCTGCCCGGTCGTGTGGTGACGTGACGGTCGCGGCGAACGGCATGTGTGTGCATGCCGTGCCGTGACTCTTTATTGGATCGCGAAGTGGAATGGCTAGTTGGATGGCCCCGTCGCATGAGCACCATGATGACAAACTTTCGCCCGTCGAATTGTTAACCAACTTTAAACACGGGAAGCGGCGGAATGCGATGCGGCACGCGCGGGGCGTGCCGCATCGAGCGGAAGCGGTGACGCGAGCAGGGCGTGCGCGGCGAGAGTGCCGCGCAATGCAGTGAGTCAACCGGCCTTGCGCGTGCCGATGTCGCGGAGGTTGGCCGGGACGATCGGGCGGAAGCGTTCACGCTTCTGTTCGTCGTCGAAGTGCTGGAGTGCGGGCTTGATCAGGTCGCTGCGCGACACGATGCCCGTGATGCGCATCGATTGCTCGTCGTCGACGACCGGCAGGCGTTCGAGGCCGAGCATCGCGAGTCGCGACGCGACGACGCGGCATGTTTCGTGTGCCTGCGCGACCGCCGGCGCGCGCTCGGCGAATGCGGCCGCGATCGGCGTGTTGGCCGCGGCCTGGGCGCGTTGCGCGTCGAGCGTCGCGCGATCGACGAGACCGAGCAGGCGGCCGTTCTGCACGACCGGGTACGCACGGTGCGTCTGCTTCGCGCCGAAGTACTGCGACTCGACGGCCTCGAGCGTTGCTGCGCCGTCGATCGCGACGAGCCGGTCGGCCGACGTCATCACTTCGCCGATGTCGTGCCGCTCGAGCGGATCGACGCCGTATTCGCGATAGATGTGATAACCGCGGCGCGCGATCTTTTCCGTCATGATCGAGCGCTTCATCACGACGGTCGCGAAGCCGTGCGCGACGAGCGTCGCCGCGAGCAGCGGCAGCAACGCATTCGCGTCGTGCGTGAGGCCGAACGCGAACACGATCGCGGTCAGCGGGGCGCCGAGCGTGGCGCCCAGCGTCGCGGCCATGCACACCAGCGGCCATAGCGCCGGGTCGCCGCCCGGCAGCATCGGCGACAGCACGGTGCCGAGGCCGGCGCCGAGCATCAGCAGCGGGGCGAGCACGCCGCCCGACGTGCCCGAGCCGAGCGCGATCACCCACATCACGGCCTTCACGATCAGCAGCGCGAGCGCGATCTTCAATGCGATGTGCTGATGCAGCAGGTCGCCGATCACGTCGTAGCCGACACCGAGCGCGCGCGGCTCGAGCCAGCCGCCGATGCCGATCACGATCGCGCCGAGCGCGGGCCACCACATCCAGTGCACCGGCAGCTTCGCGAAGGTGTCCTCGACGCGATACAGCGCCGCCGACAGGCCGCACGCGAGCATGCCCGACAGCAGGCCCGCGACGATGCACGACAGCAGCGCGACGGGCGTTGGTGCGGCCGTGGTCAACGGAAACAGCGGATCGACGCCGAAGAACACGGCGCGGGCGAAACCGGCCACTGCGCAGGCGAGCGCGACCGGCAGGAAACTGCGCGGGCGCCATTCGAACAGCAGCAGTTCGACCGCGAGCAGCACGGCGGCGACCGGCGTGCCGAACACGGCCGTCATGCCGGCGGCCGCACCGGCGACGAGCAGCGTCTTGCGCTCGGCGGCGGTGACGTGCACGCACTGCGCGATCAGCGAGCCGAGTGCGCCGCCCGTCATGATGATCGGGCCTTCGGCGCCGAACGGGCCGCCGCTGCCGATCACGACGCCCGACGACAGCGGCTTGAGGATCGCGACCTTCGGCGACATGCGGCTCTTGCCGAACAGGATCGCCTCGATCGCTTCCGGAATGCCGTGGCCGCGGATCTTTTCCGAACCGAAACGCGCCATCAACCCCACGATCAACCCGCCGATCACCGGCACGACGATCACCCACGCGCCCAGCGCGTGGTTCGCCGGCGAGCGATCGGCGAACGAGAACTGCTGGAAGAAGAACAGGTTCGTGAACAGGTGGATCAGGCTCAACAGCACGAATGCGGCCAGCGTGCTGAGCAGGCCGATCCCGGCGGCGAGCAACGCGATCCTGGGCAGGCGGTCGTTGGTCGCGAAATCGCGTTTGTGGGGTGCGTTCATCGGTGTGGAAAGAGCAGGGGTCAGTAATCGATCCGGGGAACCTGGAACGCGTCCTTGAGCGACTTCAGCTCGGCGCGATGCATGGCCGCGAGACGCGCGAGCAGCGTTTCGCCGGCTGGCTCGAGGTGGACTTCGACCTGGCGGCGATCCGCTTCGCTCGTCTTGCGCTTCACGAGGCCGAGCGCTTCGCAGCGCGTGACCAGCGCGACGACGCCGTGATGCTGCGCCTGCAGGCGTTCCGCGAGTTCGCCGATGGTCGCCCATTCGCGATGCGGATAGCCCTTGATGTGCAGCAGCAGCAGGTATTGCAGCGGCGTCACGCCTTCGCTTTGCGCGGCGCGTTCGGAGAAGCGCTCGAAGCGGCGCATCTGGTAGCGGAACTCGGACAGTTGCTGGAAATCGCCTTTCGTCAGCGCGCGTCGGGTATCGTTCATCGGGGCGGTCGGACAGTCAGTTTCGGTAGCGATGAATATATCACAACATGATATAAATGGTCGAATGGGGGCGAATAAAATGCACTCCGCGTTGTGTCGGCGCGTTACGCGCGTCGCATGCGCTACGCGGCCTCGAGCATTTGCGTCTGGCGATAGAGGCCCGTGACGAGATCCGTCTGCGTAATGATCCCGACGAGCCGGCGCGATGCATCGACGACCGGAATGTGGTGGTGGCCCGAATGCGTAAACAGCGGGACAAGCGCGGTGATCGGCATCGTTTCCGGCACGCACGCGACGTCGCGCGTCATCACGGTGGCGACGCTCGCCGGCTGGCCACCGAACGATTGCGGCAGCCGTGCCGACAGGCGCTGCCACAGCGGGGTCGGACGGCGCAGCTGGCGCGTGAGGTCGGCGCGCGTGACGATGCCGGTCAGGCGGCCTTCGCCGTCGACGACCGGCAGCGCCTTCACGCGGTGGCGGTCGAGCAGCGTGAGCGCGGCCGTCACCGACGTCGACGGCGCGACTTCGATCGCATGCTTCGTCATCAGGTCGGCGCACGAGAGTTGGCCGAAGGTGCGCGTATAAGCCTGCATCTCGGTTTCGCGCAGCAGCGCTTCGAGGTCGTCCGGATCGACGTCGAGCCATTCGCCGCGGCGCTTCAGCACGGCATCGAGGTCGCCGCGCGTGAAGCCGCCGCGCGCGGGTGCGGCGCCGCCTGCCTGCGGTTTCGCGTCGGGGCGCACGCCGCCGTGCGGGTAGCGGTGCCCCGTCAGCGCGTGATAGGCGAGCGCGGCCGACAGCAGGATGGCCGATTGCAGCGCGATCGGCTCGAGCACGAAACTGAACCCGAGCGCATGGATCGCGGGGCCGCCGACCACGGCCGTGAGCGCGACGGCGCCTGACGGCGGGTGCACGCAGCGCAGCACGAACATGCCGCCGATCGCGCACGCGATCGCGACCGCGGCGGCCGTGATCGGATCGGCGATCCATTGGGCGCACGCGACACCGACCGTCGCCGCGACGAGATTGCCGCCGATGATCGACCACGGTTGCGCGAGCGGGCTCGCCGGCACCGCGAACAGCAGCACGGCCGACGCGCCCATCGGCGCGACGAGCAACGGCACGAGCCCCGGCACGCCGGGCAGCAGCCGCATCGTCACGCCGACCGTCGCGATGCCGACGAGCGCGCCCGTGCACGAACGCAGGCGCTCGCGCCAGCCCAGCGACATCGGATGGGGAATGAAGCTGTGCAGCCATTGCCGCAACGTGCGGCGCGACGAAGGGGAGCCTGACGACATGGACGGTAAGCGGTAAGAGTGACGGCGCGGAGGCGCGCAGCGACAAGCGGCGAATTATATCGTGTTGTGATACAAATTGTCGCGCTGCATCAGGCCGTTGCACGTGCGCGACGCGCGTTGCTTGCAAGAACCTTTCATCGGATGAGAGTTTGCGGGCCGCAGATCCGCGCAAATTTGTCTGCAGCGGCGTACAATTCGGGCCACTGAATCCCCCGTCATGCCAGAACCCCGTACGCGATGCCCGCTCTCCCGCCTTTCTCCCGGCACGGTGATCGATTCGACGTGGTTCGCGGCTGCGTTCCGTTCCCCACCTGACGCGAGCGCTGCCGACGCCTCCCCACTGACTCCCCCAAGCCAATTCAATGGACATGCTCGAAAACATGCGCCTGTTCGTGCGCGTTGTCGAATCCGGCAGTTTTACTGCGGTCGCGAAGGAAATCGACGCGACCACCGCGCAGGTGTCGCGCGCGGTATCGAACCTCGAAGCGCACGTACAGACGCGGCTGCTGCATCGCACGACGCGCCACCTCGGCCTCACCGAAAGCGGCGAACGCTATTTCGAGCGCGCGAAATCGATCCTCGCGGAGATCGACTACGCGAACGCGGAGGCGCGCAATGCACTGCTGCGGCCGAGCGGCAAGATGCGCATCCATGCGATGACGGGGCTCGGGCAGAGTCATGTCGTGTCGTCGATCGTCCGCTACCAGGAGGACAACCCCGACGTGTCGGTCGAACTGACGCTCGCGCAGCGGATGCCGAATCTCGTCGAGGAGGGCTATGACGTATCGATCGTGACGGCGTCGCAACTGCCCGATTCGGGCTATGTCGCGCAAACCTGTGGCACGAGCTGCAGCGTGCTCGTCGCGTCGCGCGAATACCTGGCGCGCCACGGCACGCCGCAGTCGCCCGACGAATTGCCGAACCACGTGTGCCTGCGGCTCGACACGCCTGCGTCGCCGGCCGGCGAATGGCGGCTCGAGCGCAGCGATGGCGAGGAGGCCGTCTACGAGCTGCAGCCTGCGCCGTTCCAGGTCAACGTGCCGGACGCGCTGTGCGTCGCGGTGCGCGCCGGGCGCGGGATCGCGTGCGTCGCGCTGTATACGGTGCTCGACGACATCCGCGAGGGGCGGCTGATCCGCGTGCTGCCGGAGTACCGGCTGCAGACGGTGAGCGTGTATGCCGTCTACGCGACGCGCCGCTATCTCGACGCGAAGATCCGCACGTTCCTCGACCACCTGCGCACGACGCTCACGCCCGCGCTGGAGAATGACTTGCGCGAACTCGACCGGCTGACGACCGAACTGACGCCGGGCGGCCGCAAGCGCGCGTGACGATCGGCGCGGGCGTGCGCCGCGCGCACCGCTCGGGCCGCGGTAAAGTTCATGCGCGCGACGCGATGCGAATCCGCTCGAAGCGGCCCGCGAGCCACGCGTAGGCGGCAATGCCGAGCAGCCCGTGCGCGGCGACGAACCACAATGCGCCGGCGAACGAGCCGGTGCTGGCGACGAAATAGCCGATCACGAGCGGCGTGACGATCCCGGCGATGTTGCCGAGGCCATTGAACACGCCGCCGCTCAGCCCGACCATGCCTTCCGGCGCGGTGTCGGCGAGCACGGCCCAGCCGACCGCCGCGAGCCCCTTGCCGAAGAACGCGATCGTCATCAGCGCGATCACGACCGCATTCGACGATGCGCCGTTCGCAAGCACGAGCAGCGTCGCCATCGCCATCCCCACGACGAACGGCGTCTTGCGCGCCTTCGACGGGTGCATGCCGCGCCGGATCAGCCAGTCCGACAGCACGCCGCCGAGCACGCCGCCCGTGAAGCCGCAGATCGCCGGCAGCGCGGCGACCCAGCCGGCCTCCATGATCGTCATCCCGCGCCCCTTGATCAGGTAGATCGGGAACCACGTGATGAAGAAGTAGGTGAGTGCCGTGATGCAGTACTGGCCGATGTAGATCGCCCACAGGTTCCGGTGGCGGAACAGTTGCGACACGTCGTGCCACGACACGCGCGGCCGATGGCGCACACGGTTCGCTTCGAGATCGACGAGCGCGCCGTGCGCGCGCAGGTAGTCGCGCTCCGCGTCGCTCACGCGCGGGTGGCCGTGCGGCTCGCGATACCACGCGAACCACAGCGCGGCGAGCGCGATGCCGAGCATCCCCATCCACAGGAACACGTGCTCCCAGCCGAGCGCATGCGTGAGCCATGCCATCGCGGGCGTGAACAGCACGACGGCCATGTACTGCGCGGAATTGAACAGGGCCGACGCCGTGCCGCGTTCGGCGGTCGGGAACCAGCACGCGACGATTCTCGAATTGGCCGGGAACGCCGGCGATTCGACGAGGCCGAGCATGAAGCGCATGACGAACAGCGCGAGCGTGGCGGACGCGCCTTGCACGGCGAGCCAGCCGACCGTGCCCTGCAGCATCGTGAACACCGACCACAGCAGCAGGCTCAGGCCGTACACGCGTCGTGCGCCGAAGCGGTCGAGCAGCCAGCCGCCGGGAATCTGCCCGATCGCATAGGCCCACGCGAACGCGGAAAAGACGATGCCGAGCTGCACGGGCGTCAGCCCGAGGTCGTGCGCGACGCCGGTGCCGGCGATCGACATCGTCGCGCGGTCCGCATAGTTGATGACGGTGACCGCGAAAATCAGCGCGAGGACCGCATAGCGGACGCGGCCGATCGTGCGCGAGGCGGCGGGTGACGCGGCGAGGGCGGCGCCGCTGGATCGATTGGGCATGCGTGTCTCCTGGCCTCCGTCGTGCGGAGGCATCCGGTGTTGTAACGAGGGGCAGCCGTGCGGTGGGCTGCGATCAACGTGTGACGCTGGTCGGCGGGCGCTGGCCCGCGAAGCACGCGGCGAGGTTGGCCAGCACGATCCGGCCCATCTCTTCGCGGGTTTCGCGGGTCGCGCTCGCCCGGTGCGGTTGCACGACGACGCGGTCGAGCTCGAGCAATTCGGCCGGCACGTGCGGCTCGTTCGCGAATACGTCGAGGCCGGCGCCGGCGATCGTGCCGTCGGCGAGTGCGCGAATCAGCGCGGCTTCGTCGACCAGCTTGCCGCGTGCGACATTGATCAGGAATCCTTTTGGGCCGAGCGCGGCGAGCACGTCGGCGGTCACGAGCACGTTGCCGTGATCGGCCGATGCCGCGATCACGAGCACGTCGCTGTCGCGCGCGAGCGCGGCGAGGTCGGGCATGAAGCGATAGCCGCTGTCGCGATGCTCGCGCGGGCCGAAGTAGCTGACGGGCATCCGGAACGCCTGCGCGCGCTGTGCGATCGCGCGGCCGACGCGGCCGAGCCCGACGATGCCGAGCCGCTTGCCGGTCACCTGCGTCGCGAGCGGCTGGGCCGTCTTGCCCCAGCGGCCGGCGCGCACGATGCGCTCGCCGGCGCCGAGGTCGCGCAGTGTCATCAGGATCAGCCCCATCGCCATGTCGGCGACGTCGTCGGTCAGCACGTCGGGCGTCGTCGTCACGTGGATGCCGCGTGCCCGCGCGCGGTCGAGATCGACGGCGTCGGTGCCGATGCCGCTGATCGCGACGATCTCGAGCGCGGGCAGCCGGTCCATCAGCGCGGCGGCGAGGCCGTTCGCGCCGCCGGTCACGACACCGCGAATGCGTGCGGCCACGCGGTCGAGCAACGCGTCCGGCTGCTCGGCCGCATACAGCCGGTGCACGGCGTAACGGGCGGACAGTTCGGCGTCGATGGCGTCGGGAAGCGGCTGGGTGAGGAGGATGTCGATGGTCATGAAGGTCTCGGTCGTCCTGCGCGGTGCGGGCCGTGCCGCGCATCAGGTGCAACCGAGTATAGAAATCGCATCGATATGCGTCTAACATCAAAAGACTATCGATTGATTCAAGAATTGGATGATTGAACTGCACCAGCTTCGCTGTTTCGTCGCGGTCGCCGAGGAGCTGCATTTCGGTCGCGCGGCGCGGCGGCTCTTCATGACCCAGCCGCCGCTCAGCCGGCAGATCCAGTTGCTCGAGCATGCGCTCGGCATCGCGCTGCTCGAACGCAGCAGCCGGCAGGTCAGCCTGACCGCGGCCGGCGAGCGCTTTCTGCGCGACGCACGGCACATCCTCGAATTCTCCGCACGGGCCGAGCAGGCCGCCCAGCGCGTCGCACATGGCGGCGCGGGCCGCATCACGCTCGGCTTCACGGCGGTCAGCGCGTACCGGATGATCCCGATGCTGCTGGCGCACGCCGCGCGCGCGCTGCCGGACGTCGACATCGAATTGCGCGAGATGGTGTCGACCGTACAGATCGATGCGCTGGCCTCGCGGATGCTCGATGCGGGCTTCGTGCGTCAGCGCGCCGCGCGCCAGCCGCTCGAATACCGGCTCGTGCAGCGCGAGCCGATGCTGGTCGCGGTCGCGGAGGGCGCGCCGCTCGCCGCGTGCGAGCGCATCGGCCCCGACGAGCTCGACCGGCAGCCGTTCATCGCGTATTCGCCGAACGAAGGGAAATATTTCCACGACCTGATCTCGGGCCTGTTCGCGAACGCGGGGCGGCTGCCGAACTACCTGCATTACGTCGGGCAGACGCATACGATCCTCGGCCTCGTGCGCGCGGGGCTCGGCGCCGCGCTCGTGCCGGCATCGGCGCGCGAACTGCATGTGGACGGCGTGGTGTTCCGGCCGCTGGCGGGTGCCGACGTGGCGGCCGAGCTGTATCTCGCATGGCGCGCGGACAACGACAACCCGGCGCTGCCGGTGTTCAACGGGATGGTCGAGCGGTTCCTGACCGAGAGCGCCGACGAAGCGGGCGCATAGAGGCGAGGGAGCGACGCGCGAGCGTCTCGCCTGTCTGCCGGGTTTAAAGTCTGTCGTCAGACGATTCGAGGTGCCCGCTCGAATCATTTCCGGGTCATTTCGAAATCAGCGTGAATTCCGTTGATTTGCAAAGAAATCGATTGGAAATAGACGCCGGAGATCCCTGATTTCCACCCTCGTCACGGGAAAACCCTCATTTTTATCTCATCGGTCGTCGTATTACTGTATCGATACACTAAATCGATACAGTGCGTCGCGAGACGCCATCGCAAAGGAGACGGCCCATGAATACCTACACCCGGCGGCGCTTTCTGCAGACGGTGTCCGCCGCGACGCTCGCGGCCGCAGGCGGCTTGCCGGAAGCCGTGCGCGCGCAGCCGGTCGTGACGCTGCGTTGCTCGTCGTCGATGCCGGCCGACCAGAACGCCGCGCACTACGTGTGGTACGAGCGCCTTGCCGCGAACCTGAAGGCGAGTGTCGGCGACGCGATCCGGGTCGACTACTTTCCGAACAGCCAGCTCGGCAAGGAGAGCGATGTCGTGCAGCAGGTCAAGATCGGCGCGATCGACATGATGATCGCGGGTTCGTCGATCTGGGCGACGGTGGCGCCGGAGCTCGGCATGCTCGATCTCGGCTATCTGTTCGACAGCTATGCGCATGTCGCGAAAGTGCTCGACGGCCCGGTCGGTGCCAGCCTGAATGCGCTGCTGCAAAAGCGCGCGGGCTGCTCGGTGCTGACCTGGGGCTCGCATTTCGGCGGGCGCTGCGTGTTCACGAAGCAGCCCGTGCTGGCGCTGCAGGGGCTGAAAGGCACGAAGCTGCGTGTGCTGCCGACGCCCGCGTTCATGGATACCTTCAAGGCGATGGGCGCGGTGCCGACACCGATTCCGTTCGGCGAGCTGTACATGGCCGTGCAGACTGGCGTCGTCGACGGGCTCGAGCACGATCCGGCCACGGTGCTCGCGAGCAAGTTCGACGAAGTGGTGAAGTCGTGCTGGCAATCGCAGCACGTGTTTGCGGCGATGACCGTCGTGATGGGGCGGCGTGCGCTCGACCGGATTCCGGCGAACCTGCGTCCCGCGTTCGATCGCGCGGTAGCCGACGCCACCGCGCAGCAGCGCGCGATTGCCGCGCAGAAGGCCGACCAGGCCGAGCAGGCGCTGAAGCAGCACGGCATGCGCTTCCATCCGATGGCGCTGGCCGAACGCGCGGCGTTGCGGCAGACGATGCACGACCGGCTCTATACGGCATTCGCCGCGCAGTATCCGGCGACCGCGCCGCTGTTTCCGGCGATCGCCGCCGGGCGGGGCTGAACGATGGAGACCTGTTCCGTTTCGGGCGCCGCGGCGGCGCCTGGCGCCGGCCGCCCGGCACGCCGCGGCGCGCGCGTGCTGGACGCGATGCTGCGCGCGATCGAATACGTGTCCGCGGCCGTGCTGGCCGTCGATGTGCTGGTCGTGTTCGTGTCGGTCGTGTGTCGTTATTTCCTGCACGACCCGCTCGACTGGACCGAAGAAGTCGCGAGTGCGCTGATGATCGTGCTGGTGTTCTTCGGTGCGGCGACGGTGCTCGGGCGCAGCCAGCATGTCGGCATCGACCTGTTTCGCGGCGCGTTCCCCGCGCGCTGGCAGGGCGCGCTCGTGCAGATCGGCCACTGGATCGTCGCGGCCGTCTCGCTGAACCTGCTGGTGTCGTCGTGCCAGTTGCTGGCCGATTCGTACGACCAGTTGACGCCGGGCGGGCTGCCGGGCTGGATCAACGTGTACCCGATGATGTTCGGCGCGCTGTTCATGACCGTGTTCGCGCTGGCGAACGCGCTTAACGCGCCGCGCCGCCGGGTAATCGGCACGCTCGCGTGCTGCGCAGGAATCGCGGCCGCACTGTACGGATGGAATGCGCTGGTGCCGGCGCACGCGATCGCGCCGGGCCTGCTGCTGGCGGCCGGTTTCGTCGGCGGGCTCGTGCTGGGCGTGCCGATCGGCTTCGTGCTCGCGTTCTCGGCGTTGCTGTATCTCCTCGCCGACCCGACCCTGCCGCTGCTCGTCTATTCGCAGCAGGTCATGGCCGGCGCCGATCACTTCGTGCTGCTCGCCGTGCCGTTCTTCGTGCTGGCCGGGCTGCTGATGGAATCGAACGGCATGTCCGCGCGGCTCGTCGAGCTGCTGCTGCGGATCTTCGGGCGCGTGCGCGGCGGGCTCGGCCTGATCGTGATTCTCGCGACGGCCTGCTTTTCCGGCGTGTCGGGCTCCAAGCTCGCCGACATCGCGGCCGTCGGCGGCGTGGTGATGCCGGCGGTGCGCCGTGCGCGCCAGGATCCCGACGAAACGGCCGCGCTGCTCGCGTGCAGCGCGGTGATGGCCGAGACCATCCCGCCGTGCGTGAACATGATCATCATGGGCTTCGTCGCGAACATCTCGATTGCCGGGCTGTTCGTCGCGGGCATCGTGCCGGCCGCGGTGCTGGCCGCGTCGCTCGCGGTGGTCACGGTGATCACCGGGCGCAGGATCGACGTCGCGGCGGTGTTCACGGAACGCCGCGCGTGGCTGCCGCTCGCGGGCGGCGCGCTGGTCGCGCTGGTGATGGTCGCGATGATCGGCAAGGGCGTGACGTCGGGGATCGCGACGTCGACCGAGGTGTCGGCGTTCGCGGTGGTCTACGCGCTCGTGGCGGGCTGGCTCGCGTTTCGCGAGCTGACCTGGCGGTCGGTCGGGCGCGTGTTCGTGCGCGCGGCGTCGATGGCCGGCGGCATCCTGTTCATCGTCGCCGCGGCGTCGAGTGTGTCGTTCGCGCTGTCGATCGAGCAAATTCCGGCGCTGGTCTCGGGCACAATGACCGCGTTCGCCCATCAGTACGGCGCGACGATGTTCCTGCTGCTCGCGGCGCTGGTCATGATCGTGTTCGGCGCGGTGCTCGAGGGGGCGCCGGCGCTGATCATCTTCGGGCCGCTGCTTGCGCCGATCGCGCTGCAGCTCGGCATCAACCCGCTGCATTTCGGCACGGTCGTGGTGGTGGCGATGGGGCTCGGCCTGTTCGCGCCGCCGGTCGGACTCGGTCTGTTCACGACCTGCGCGATCACGGGCACCGAAGTCCGGCACGTCGCGCGGCCGATGGTGAAATATCTGCTGGTGCTGGTCGCCGCCCTCGTGGCGCTGATTCTCGTGCCGGCGTTTTCGTTGTGGCTGCCGGCCCATTTCGGCCTGTAGCCGCCTTTTACAGCAAGACGACATGAGTACGATTCAGGACGTGGCCCGTCATGCGGCCGTTTCGGTCAGCACGGTTTCGAACGTGCTCAACGGCCGCACCGACCAGATGAAGCAGGAAACGCTCGAACGCGTGAAGGCCGCGATGGAAGCGCTGCAGTACCGGCCCAGCACGCTCGCGCGCCAGCTCAAGACCGGGCAGACGCCGCTCGTCGGGCTGCTGGTGCCGTCGATGGCGAACCCGATGTACGGCTACATCGCGCGCGAGGTCGAGGCCTGCGCGCAGGAGCGGTACGGCCATCGCGTGCTGATCGGCAATACGTATCGCGATGCGAAGAAGGAAGCATCGTTCTTCGACGACCTGTTCGCGCATGGCGTGCGGCGCGTGATCGTGATTTCGTCGCTGGCCGACGAAAGCCACCTCGAGCGCGCGGCCGAGCGCGGGATGACGGTGGTGAGCTACGACCGGCGCGCGACGCCCGGCGAACGGTCGAAGGTCGAACACGTCACGGCCGACAACGAGGCCGCCGCGCGGCTCGCGACGCGCTGCCTGGTCGATGCGGGACACCGGCGGCTCGCGTTCGCGACGGTCGCCGGCATGACGGTGAGCCGCAGCGACAAGATCCGGGGCTTTCTCGAGACGGCACGCGAGGCGGGCGTCGACGCACACGCGCGGGTGTTCGACGGCGGCCCGGCGAATGAATACGGCGACGCCGTGATCGTCGACGTGGGGCGCGCGCTGGGTGTCGCGCTTGCCGCCGATCCGGCGCGGCCGACCGGCATCGTCGCGGTCAACGACCTGTTCGCGCTCGGCCTGATGGCCGGGTTGCGCGATGGCGGCCTGCGCGTGCCGGACGACGTGTCGGTCGTCGGGATGGACGGTCATTTCCTGTCGGCGATTTCCAATCCGGCGCTGACCACGGTGCAATTGCCCGTCACCGCGATGGCCGAGGACATGGTGCGGCGCGTGATGCGGGCGGACGGCGACATGCCGCTGGCGCGCGAGCCGCACGTATTCTCCGGCGTGACGCTCATCGAGCGCGCCTCGGTCGCGCCGCCGCCGCAAGCGGACCACTCGCACGGAGGCGCCGCATGACGCGCGTCTTCGTCACGCATCCGTCGGGGATGCTCGACCGTTATTTCGGCGCGAAGGCCATGCGCGCGCTGCAGGCGATCGCGGACGTCACGTGCAACCCGCTCGACCACGAGCTGGGCACGGACGAACTGATCGCGGCCGCGCAGGGTTGCGATGCGATGATCGCGTACCGGCAGACGCCCGCGCCGCGTGCGCTGTTCGCCGGGCTGCCCGCGCTGGCGGCGTTCCTGCGCTGCGCGGTCGATATCCGCACCGTCGACGTCGACGCGGCGAGCGCGTTCGGCGTGCTGGTCACGCAGGCGAGCCCCGGCTTCGCGCCGGCGGTCGCCGAGTGGGTGATCGGCGCGATGATCGATCTCGCGCGCGGTATCGGCCGTTATGCGTCGGCCTACCACCAACGGATGCCGCCCGTGCCGCAGATGGGTCGCGAATTGCGCGGCAGCACGCTCGGCCTGATCGGTTACGGACAGATCGCGCGCCACCTGGCGCCGATCGCGACGGCGCTCGGGATGCGCGTGCTCGTCAGCGATCCGTACGTGCGCGTCGATGCGCCGACGCTTGAACAGGTCGACTTCGCGGCGCTGTTGCAGGCGGCCGATTTCGTCGTGTGCCTCGCGCCGGCGACGCCGGCCACCGCGAACCTGATCGATGCGGGCGCGTTCGCGGCCATGAAGCCGGGCGCGTACTTCATCAATGCGTCGCGCGGCGAACTGGTCGACGAGCAGGCGCTGTCCGATGCGCTCGACACCGGCCGGCTCGCCGGCTGTGCACTCGACGTCGGGCGCGCGCCGGACCAGATGCCGACGCCCGCGCTCGCCGCGCATCCACGCGTGATCGCGACGCCGCATGTCGGCGGCCTGACGCTGCCCGCGGTCGAGCACCAGGCGCTGGAGACGGTCGATCAGCTCGCCGCGCTGCTCGCCGGAAACGTGCCGCGCGGTGCCGTCAACGCGGCGCACGCGTCGCGGCTGGCGCGCTGGCGCACGGCAGGGGCCGATACCGGGGCGGGCGCGCGATGAGACCCGACACACCCACCGGGCGGCCGGCCGACGCGTGCGATTGCCACATCCACATCTATGACGACGCGTATCCGCTCGCGCCGACGGCGACCTTCCGTCCGCCGCACGCGCCGGTGGAGGCATATCGCCGGGTGCAGCAGACGCTCGGCCTGGCCCGCGTCGTGATCGTGCAGCCGACTGGCTATGGTGTCGACAACCGTTGCCTGCTCGACGCGCTGGCCGCATTCGGCCCGCAGGCGCGCGGCGTCGCGACGTTGCCGGCCGACGTGCCGGATGCCGAACTGGCGCGATTGCACGCGGCAGGCGTGCGCGGCGTCCGGTTCATGACGTTGGCGGGCGGCCTGGCGCGGTGGGACGAACTGGAGAGCGTGGCCGCGCGGATCGCGCCGCTTGGCTGGCACGTCGACCTGCAGCTCGACGGCCGGACGCTGCCCGAGGTCGTGCCGTTGCTGACCTCGCTACCGGCCCGGGTCGTGATCGATCACACGGGCAAGTTCCTGACGCCCGTCGCACCGGACGCGCCTGCGTTTCTCGCGCTGCGGCGCCTGCTCGACCGCGGCCACGCCTGGGTGAAGCTGTCCGCGCCGTACGAGACGTCGCGCTCGGGCGCGCCCGGCTATGACGATGTCGCGCGTCTCGCCGCCGTGCTGGCGCGCCACCATTCGGCGCGATGCGTATGGGGCAGCAACTGGCCGCACCCGAACGCGTCGCCGGTCCCCGACGACCTGTGCCTGCTCGGCTGGCTGGACGACTGCACCGCAGACGACGCGGTCAGTCGCGCGATTCTGGTCGACAACCCGACCGTACTCTACGGCTTCTGAGTCGTCCGCCAGGACGAGGCCGGGCGTCACAAGCTTTCAATCCGGAAGCTTGCGCAAGCGATGCCAAGCAATCCTGACCGAGCCCGACAGGTCGCAGTCCTGTCGATCCTTACCGTGCTGAAAGCTATCTCGCTACCGGTGTTCCAACGGCGGCGCGCAGCGCTTCGCTGCACTGCGACAACTGCTTGACGCTGCATGCCGGTCGGCGCAGGATACGTCCGTGCATGTGGAGCGGGACGCGCCGGCCGCGCGGTTCCTGCACCCGCGATACGCAAAAGAACAACGATGAGCCTTTACGCACTCGTACCGGAACACCGGCCCCGCGTTTGTCGGCCCGCCGGAACCATGCTTCTCCCGACGCCCGTCGCGTCACGTATCCGTCATCCCGTTTCGTACCGTGCCTCGGTACACTTTCCCGTCCGCGCGCGAGCCGCGACGATGAACGGCGCCCGTTGGGCGCGCCGCATCGCAGCGTCGTCTGCCGCTCCTCATCATCGCATCCTGAACGGCGCCTACACCGGCGTCTCGTGACGTCCGTCGCGCCCATCCTTGTATTGCGCCGCCAGCCTGCCTGACCGCCCGGCGGCACCGGAGTCCGAAGCATTTCGATTGAGCTTGAAAAAGCAAACGCAAGCAGTTCGGTTCGAGGTTCAAGGAGAAAAACTCATGTCGCAGCTTTCGAATGAAGAAGCAAACGGCAGTTCGGGGAGTGGCAAGGTCAAGCTGATCAAGTGGGCGATCATCATCGCCGGCGTCGCGATCGCGGCACCGGCGGCGTTGTTCATCCTGAAGGGGGTGATCGCGCTGGTCACGGCGGGCGTGATCGGCCTCGGCGCGATCTATTTCGCGCCGGTCGTCGCGATGAAGTTCGCGAACCAGAAGGTGAAGATGATCGTCCAGGAGGCGCAGGCGAATCCGATCGAGACGCTGATCAACCAGCTCGCGGAGAAGCGCCAGGCGGCCCAGAAGTTCGCGGACAGCATCACGGCGTTCCGCACCGAGGTGAAGAATTTCGAGAACAAGACGGAGCTGTTCGAGAAGCAGTATCCGGACGACGCACCACGCTTCCGGCAGCAGCTCGACACGATGAAGCAGCTGCTCTCGTTTCGCGAGGGGCGTTACAAGCAGGTGCAGGCCGAACTGAAGAATTTCGCGTCGGCGATCGACCGCGCGAAGGCGATGTGGGACATGTCGCAGGCCGCGCAGCAGATGAACAAGCTCGCGGGCCGGCAGGCGTCCGACACGTTCGAGCAGATCAAGACCGACGTGGCCGTCGATTCGGTGATGCGCTCGGTCAACAAGGCGTTCTCCGAAATGGAGACGTCGCTGATGGATAACCCCGAGGTCAAGCAGGCACAGCAGCAGGCGGTGATGAACGCGCCGCACGCGCCCGGGCTCGACGCGACGACCCCCGCGCAACTGCCGTCGAAACAACAATAACTTCCTGCAGGCTCGCAACCATGAAAAAACTTCTTGGCGCCATCGCATTTCTGGTCGTGCTCGTCGGCGTATGGATCGTGCATCAGGGCGGCCTGTCGACGCTGATTCCCGCGCATGACGCGGCCCCGGCCTCGACGTCCGCGCAAGGCGGCGACAGCGGCCCGTCCACGCAGACGTCGCCGTCGTCCAACGTGCTGCCGGCCGGCTTCACGCCGCAGGCCAGCACGCTGAAATCGATTGCCGAAAACGGCATCGTGCGGATCTCCGTGCAGAACCCGAGCGAACCGTTCTTCGGCGAGGACAAGGGCACGCCGCACGGCTTCAACGTCGAGTTCGCGCGGCTGCTGTTCGCGGACCCGTCGTTCTCGCACGGCGGCAAGCCGGTGGTCGTCGATACGCGTCACGAGGTCGACACGTATCCGGGCGTGCCGAAGCAGCTGCTCGATACGGATGCGAAGGGGAACCACGTGGTCGACGTGGCGATGGACGGGCTGACGTTCCCGGACAACACGCCGTCGGGCGTCGTCTATTCGGTGCCGTACGTCGACGATTTCGGCTATTCGCTGATCGTGCGGCAAGGCTCCGCGATCCGCTCGACCGACGATCTCGCGGGCAAGACGGTCGGCATCCTGAAGGGCGACCCGGACGTGCGTGCGTTCGTCACACGCCAGTACCCGAACGTGAAGTTCGTGGAAGTCGACGATTCCGATCCGGCCTTCATCGCGAAGAGCATCGACGGCCATACGGTCGACGCGTTCATCTACGACTATCCGTTCGCGGTCAGCTCGATCAAGGACACCGACCTGAAGTTCGCGGTGACCAAGCTCGACGGCTCGAACATCGCATACAAGATCGGCGTGCGCGCCGACGACCAGGATCTGCTGATCTACCTGAACGCCGCGATCGCGAAGCTCAAGCAGTCGCCGCAGTATCTCGACCTGCTGCGCAAGTACTTCGTCAGCGACCAGGCGGTGACGACCGCGGCCGCGTCGGGCGAGCATACGTACGTGGTGAAGGCGGGCGACACGCTGAACATGATCGCCGCGAGCAAGCTCGGCAGCGGCCAGCGCTATCGCGAGATTCAACGCCGCAACAACCTCGCCAACCCGAACCTGATCCTGGCGGGCCAGCATCTGGTGATTCCGGTGCGGTAACGGCGGCGTGACGTGAACGAAGGAAGCTGAAGGGACGTGAAAGACGGCGCGCGGCCCGGCGGAGGTGATCCGCCGGGCCGCGCGCTTTTCCGCGTCAATGCGTGATCGACAGGAACAGGTAAGCGGCGAACAGCGACAGGTGCACGACGCCGTGCAGCACCGTCGTACGCCCCTGGCTGAGCGTCAGCGTGCTGACCAGCAGCGTGAGCGCCAGCAGCACGGTTTCCATCGGGCCGATGCCGAGCGTGAGCGGCTGGCCGACCCAGATGAACACGGCCGCGACGGTCGGGATCGTCAACCCGATACTCGCGAGCGCCGAACCGAGCGCGAGATTCATGCTGGTCTGCAGGCGGTTCGCGCGCGCGGCGGTGACGGCTGCGAGCCCTTCCGGCAGCAGCACGAGCGCGGCGATCACGATACCGACCGCGGCTTCGGGCGCGCCGAGCTTCATCACCGCGTGCTCGACGGCCGGCGACAGCAGCTTCGCGAGCAGCACGACCGCGACGAGGCTCGCGAACAGCAGCAGCATGCTGATCACGGCGGTGCGGTTGCTCGGCGCTGCCGCGTGGACGGCCTCGTTCGCGCTGTCGTGCTCGGCGAGGAAGTAGTCGCGGTGGCGCACGGTCTGCACGAACACGAACGCGCCGTACAGCACGAGCGACGACACGCCGGCAAACGCGAGCTGCGATTTCGAGAAGAACGGGCCCGGCGCGGCGTTCAGGTAGTTTGGCATCACGAGCGACAGCACCGACAGCGATGCCAGCACCGCGAGCGCCTTGCTGGCGCCACGCCCCTGGAAGTCCTGTTCGCCGTGCTTCCACGCGCCGACCAGCAGGCAGATACCGACGATGCCGTTGCAGATGATCATCACGGCGGCGAACACGGTGTCGCGCGCGAGGCCCGATTTCTCGGGGCCCGCGCCGAGCATCACCGACACGATCAGCGCGACTTCGATGACGGTCACGGCGACCGCGAGCACGAGCGTGCCGAACGGTTCGCCGACGCGGTGCGCGACGACTTCGGCATGGTGGACGGCGGCGAACACGGCGCCGGCGAGGGCGGCGGCGAACACCGCGATGACGAGGCCTTCGGCCGGTACGACGCGCGACAGCGCGAGGACCAGCCAGGCGGCAAGCGGGGCCACGAGGGTCCAGCGCGGGAGCTGGTTGGACGAGAGCGGCATGGAGGGTTTCCTTATGCGAGCGGCGGCGTGCGACGCGCCGTCACGGGTTGACGAAGCCCGGCCGTACTATCCGCCGAACGAGGATGATGAAACCGAAGGGGGCGGCACGCAACGGTGCTGCCCGGGGGTTCGCCGCCATGAGGCAGCGAGGGGCGCGGGCGGGCCGGAGCCCGTCGCGGGATGAAACGATTCGATGCGGCCGGCCGCGAACGACGAGGCGAGCACGTGTGACGACGCACGGGCCGGAGGCTCGGTTCCGACCCTGAAAGGGCGGCCGGCATTGGACGGCGGTGGCGACATGACACGCGGTTTCCCCCTGAAATCCGGCGGTTTGTCGAATTTTATCAGGCGTTCGGGGGTCACTATCTCATATTCGAATGCTTTCATAGACCTTTCGGTTTACAAAAAGTGCCCCGACCTGTCGATTTTTTTGTCTTTGCCGTTTCCGTAACGATCTCTTGCACGACACATTCGGGCTCGCCCTGACATAAATCTACCGACCGGTCGGTTTATAATCGCTCGCATCTCCACTTCATGACGGATCGCAAGCGATGGCTGTTTCTTCTGCACATTCGGTGAACTCGGGCGCGCTGGCGCCGTCGGCCGTCGTCGGCGTGATCGGCGCCGGCGCGATGGGCGCGGGCATCGCGCAGGTCGCGGCGGCGGCCGGCCATGCGGTGCTGCTGTACGACCTGAACGAAGCCGCCTGCGACAAGGCGCTGGCCGGCATCCGTGCGCAGTTCGCGCGGCTCGCGGAGAAAGGCCGGCTCGAACCGGCGCAGGCCGACGCGGCCGGCGCCCGGATTCGCGCGGTGCGTGAACTGGCCGACTTCGCGGGCGCCGCGCTGATCGTCGAGGCGGCGGCCGAGCGGCTCGACGTGAAGCGTGAGATCTTCGCGACGCTCGAGCGCCATGTCGACGACGCGTGCCTGCTGGCCACCAATACGTCATCGATCTCGATCACGTCGATCGCGGCCGGGCTGCGCGTGCCGCAGCGTGTCGCCGGCCTGCATTTCTTCAACCCGGCGCCGCTGATGGCGCTCGTCGAGGTGGTCAGCGGGCTCGCGACCGCGCCCGCGGTCGCGCAGGTGCTGTATGCAACCGCCGCCGCGTGGGGCAAGCGGCCCGTGATGGCGAAATCGACGCCGGGCTTCATCGTGAACCGCGTCGCGCGGCCGTATTACGCGGAGGCGCTGCGCGTGCTGAACGAGCAGGGCGGCGCGCCGGCATCGATCGACGCGGTGATGCGCGAGGCCGGCGGCTTCCGGATGGGGCCGTTCGAGCTGATGGACCTGATCGGCCACGACGTGAACTTCGCGGTGACCGAATCGGTGTTCCGCGCGTATTTCAACGATCCGCGCTACACGCCGTCGCTGATCCAGCAGGAACTCGTGAACGCGGGCTTCCTTGGGCGCAAGTCGGGCCGCGGCTTCTATTCGTATGCGGACGGCGCGACGCCGCCCGCACCCGATCTCGAAGCCCCGCGCGATGCGCCCGCCGACGTTGCATTGTTTGCGCAGGACGGCCCGGCCGCCGCGCTGCACGCGCGCTTCGCCGAACGCCTTCCGGGCGCCCGGCAGGCCGGCGCGCATGCCGACGACCTGCTCGCGACGGCCGGCCGCGCATCGATCGCGTTGACCGATGGCCGTACCGCGACCGAGCGCGCCGCGCAGACGGGCGCGGCCGATCTCGTGCTGGTCGACCTTGCGCGCGATTACGCGCAGGCCGGGCTCGTTGCGCTGACGCGCGCGCTCCAGTGCAGCGACGCGGCCTATGCGGATGCGGTCGGCCTGTTCCAGCAGGCGGGTTTTCGCGTCGTCGGTGTCGCGGACGTGCCGGGCATGGTCGCGATGCGCACCGTCGCGATGCTCGCGAACGAGGCGGCCGACACGGTGAATCAGGGCGTGTGCTCGCCCGCCGATCTCGATCTCGCGATGGAGAAGGGCGTGAACTACCCGTGCGGCCCGCTCGCGTGGGCCGATGCGATCGGCATCGGCCGCGTGCATCGCGTGCTGTCGAACCTGGCGGCGAGCTACGGCGAGGACCGCTATCGCGTGTCGCCGCGCATCGCCGCGCTGCATGCGGCCGGCCGCACGTTCCGGTCGTAGCCGTCGCCCCCGTTACTTCGAACACGATAACGACATCACTCCATTGGAGGAGCACCCCGATGACTCACCCGACGCATCCCGCCGCCGCTCTCGAGCCGATCGAGACCGCCAGCCGCGACGAACTGCAGGCGCTGCAGCTCGAGCGCCTCAAGTGGTCGCTGCGCCACGCGTACGACAACGTCCCTCACTATCGCCGCACGTTCGATGCGGCGGGCGTGCATCCGGACGACCTGAAGTCGCTGGCGGATCTTGCGAAATTTCCGTTCTCGACCAAGAACGATTTGCGCGACAACTATCCGTTCGGGCTGTTCGCGGTGCCGCGCGAGCAGGTCGTGCGCGTGCACGCGTCGAGCGGCACGACGGGCAAGCCGACGGTGGTCGGCTACACCGCGCGCGACATTGACACGTGGGCGAACGTGACCGCGCGCTCGATCCGCGCGGCCGGCGGCCGTCCGGGCGACACGCTGCACAACGCATTCGGCTACGGGCTCTTCACCGGCGGTCTCGGGATTCACTACGGCGCGGAACGGCTCGGCTGCATGGTCGTGCCGATGTCGGGCGGGCAGACCGAGAAGCAGGTGCAGCTGATCCGCGATTTCGAGCCGAAGATCATCCTCGTCACGCCGTCGTACATGCTGAACCTGATCGACGAGATGGTGCGGCAGGGGATGGACCCGGCCGAATCGTC
Organism: Burkholderia sp. AU33803; assembly: GCF_002223095.1. NCBI lineage: Bacteria > Pseudomonadati > Pseudomonadota > Betaproteobacteria > Burkholderiales > Burkholderiaceae > Burkholderia > Burkholderia sp. AU33803. The sequence continues at coordinate 1,890,631 of NZ_NKFJ01000006.1, read as the reverse complement.
GCTGAAGATCGGCATCTTCGGCGCCGAGCCGTGGACGCAGGCGCTGCGTGAAGAGGTCGAGACGCGCGTGGGCATCGACGCGCTCGACATCTACGGGCTGTCGGAGGTGATGGGCCCGGGCGTCGCGTGCGAATGCGTCGAGACGAAGGACGGCCCGGTGATCTGGGAAGACCATTTCTATCCGGAAATCATCGACCCGGTCACGGGCGAAGTGCTGCCCGACGGCAGCCAGGGCGAGCTGGTGTTCACGTCGCTGACGAAGGAGGCGATGCCGGTGATCCGCTACCGCACGCGCGACCTCACCGCGCTGCTGCCGCCGACCGCGCGCGCGATGCGCCGGCTCGCGAAGATCACGGGCCGCTCCGACGACATGCTGATCGTGCGCGGCGTGAACGTGTTTCCGAGCCAGATCGAGGAGATCGTCGTCGCGCTGCCGCAGCTGTCGGGCCAGTTCCAGATCACGCTGTCGCGCGACGGGCACATGGACCGCCTCGACCTCGCGGTCGAACTGCGCTCGGAAGCGGCCGCGTCCGTCAGCGAAAGCGATCGCGCGGCGCTCGCGCGCGAGCTGCAGCACCGGATCAAGACGATGGTCGGCGTGTCGTCCGGCGTGACGGTGCTGGCCGCGGGCGGCATTCCCGCCACCGCGACCGGCAAGGCGCGGCGCGTGATCGACCGCCGCCAGGCCGCCTGATTCTCCTGTTTGCCGTTCAACCCGAGGAAACCTGTTCGATGGATGGATTGAAGACCCTGGCCGTCACGGTCGATGCGCGCGGCATCGCAACCGTCGCGCTGCAGCGTGGCGACGTGCTCAACGCATTTGACGAGACGATGATCGCCGAACTCACCGACGCGTTCACGGCGCTCGGCCGGCGTGACGACGTGCGCGCGATCGTGCTGCGTTCGGAGGGCCGCGCGTTCTGCGCGGGCGCCGACCTGCAGTGGATGCAGCGCGCGAGCGCGAACGACGCGGCCGCGAACCTGCGCGACGCGGAGCGGTTCGCCGCGATGATGCGCGCGATCCGGCAATGCCCGAAGCCCACGGTGGCGCGCGTGCAGGGCCATGCGTTCGGTGGCGGCGTCGGCCTGTGCGCGGCGTGCGACATCGTGATCGCGAGCGATCACGCGCGCTTCTCGGTCAGCGAGGCGCGCTTCGGGATTCTGCCGGCCGTGATCGGCCCGTATCTGGTCGAGGCGGTCGGCCAGCGCCAGGCGCGCCGGCTCGCGCTGACGACGACCCAGCTCGCCGCCGGCGAAGCGGTCGCGATCGGCCTGATCCACCAGGCCGTGCCGCTCGATGCGCTCGACGAAGCGCTCGACAGGACGCTCGCCGAACTCGGCCGCAACGGCCCGAACGCGCTGATGGAGATCAAGCGCTTCTTCGACGCGATCGGCGAGTATCCACCGTCGGACGCGCGCGCGGCGTTCACCGCGCAGACGATCTCCCGCGTGCGGGCGACGCCGGAAGCGAAGGAAGGCTTCGCCGCGTTCTTCGCGAAGCGGCCGCCGGCCTGGGAGGCGGGCGCCGAGTAACGGGAAACTGAGGGGAAACCGAGGGGAAACCAGGGCGAAACGGCGGCGCTCGGCGGTGTGGCGGGCCAGGCCGAATTTTGCGGCTCGGGCGCGGGCGCTTGCTCTACAATGCGTGACCTCCGGCGCGCTGCCGGCCCAGCCCCGACCGATTCTTCATCCGATGATCGTCAACCGCCTTATCTCCGAGATCCTGTTCGGCTTCACCGGCCTGATTGGCATCATCAACCCGATCGGCATCGCGTTCCTGTTTCTCGAACGGACCGAGGCGCTCACCGAGCAAGAGCGCGATCTGCTCGCGAGGAAGGTCGCGTTCAACGCGTTCGTCGTGCTGATGGTCGCGTTCTTCGCCGGCACGCCGGTGCTGCATTTCTTCGGGATCTCGATGGAAGCGCTGCGGATCGGCGGCGGCTTCGCGGTTGCGGTGGCCGGCTGGCAGATGCTGAACGAACCCGACGGGCCGGGCGGCGGCGACACGCCGGTCAAGCCGATCGACGCGAACGCGATCATGACGCGCGCATTCTTCCCGCTGACCATGCCGCTGACGGTCGGCCCCGGCTCGATCGCGACCGCGATCGCGCTGAACGCGAACCGCACGCACAAGCTGTCGGAGTTCGCACTGTCGAGCATCGTGTCGATCGCCGTCTCGGTACTGGTCGCGATCGTGATCTGGCAGGTCTACAGCCGCTCCGCGCTGCTGTCGCGCTACCTCGGCAGCGAAGGCACCAAGGTCGCGAAGCGCGTGTCGGCGTTCCTGCTGCTGTGCATCGGCGTGCAGATCATGCTGACCGGCTTTTCCGCGTTCCTGCAGCCGATCGCCGACCAGGTCAAGTAAGCAAGCGGCCGGCGCTCCGCACGACCGCCGCTCGCGCGCACCGCCTTCGCACCTTGCGGCGACGCCGCACGCATTTTTGCCGCCCGGGATACCATGCGACGGTCCGGCGGATGCGCGGCGCGCATCCGGCCGTCAGCTCAACTTCAATGGCGAGGCGTGCAATGGAATACGTGAAATTCGGATCGACAGGGCTGGAGGTGTCGAAGCTGGTGCTGGGTTGCATGACGTTCGGCGAACCGTTACGCGGCTCGCATCCGTGGACGCTGCCGGAAGCGGAGAGCCGTCCGATCATCCAGCGGGCGGTTGAAGCCGGCATCAACTTCTTCGATACCGCGAACATGTATTCCGACGGCACGTCGGAGGAGATCGTCGGCCGCGCGCTGCGCGATTTCGCGAAACGCGACGACATCGTGATCGCGACCAAGGTGTTCTACCGGATGCGGCCTGGGCCGAACGGCGCCGGGCTGTCGCGCAAGGCGATCATGACCGACATCGACCAGAGCCTGAAGCGGCTCGGCACTGACTATGTCGATCTCTACCAGATTCACCGCTGGGACAACGGCACGCCGCTCGAGGAGACGCTCGAGGCGCTGCACGACGTCGTGAAGGCCGGCAAGGCGCGCTATATCGGCGCGTCGTCGATGTTCGCGTGGCAGTTCGCGAAGGCGCTGCACACGTCGAAGCAGCACGGCTGGACCCGCTTCGTCAGCATGCAGAACCACCTGAACCTGCTGTATCGGGAAGAGGAGCGGGAAATGCTGCCGCTGTGCGAAGACGAAGGGATCGCGGTGATTCCGTGGAGCCCGCTCGCGCGCGGCCGCCTCACGCGCAACTGGGACGAGTCGACCGAGCGGCAGCAGAGCGACGCGGTCGCCCAGCGGCTTTACGATGCGACGGCGGAGGCGGATAAAGCGGTCGTCGATGCCGTGGCGACGATCGCGGCGGCACGCAACGTGCCGCGTGCGCAGGTCGCACTCGCGTGGGTCGCGCAGAAGCGCGGAGTCACCGCGCCGATCGTCGGCATTTCGAAGCCGCAGCAGCTGGACGACGCACTGGCCGCGCTCGAACTGAAACTGACCGACGGCGAGATCGCCGCGCTCGAACGCCCGTACGTGCCGCACGCGGTCGCCGGGATCAACTGAGCGGCGGCGCCGCGCGGCCGTCAGCGCGCGGCGTCGAGCATCGGGTAGGTGAACAGGCCGAAGTGGACGACGTTCAGCCCCGCATGCGCGAGCGCGGACGCGAGCAGCCCGCCGCGCCGCCAGGCGAGGCCGTAGCCGATGCCGGCCACCGTGCCGAGCACGATCCATTGCCAGCCGCCTGCCGCATGCGCGGCGCCGAACAGCACCGCGCCGATCGCAAGCGCGGCCCACGGCCCCCACGCGAACGCGCGCAGCGCGCGCGTCAGTCCGCCCTGCACGTAGCCACGGAACAGCGCTTCCTCGGCGAGCGTCACGAGCAGCAGGTTGTTCGCGAGCCACAGCCAGCCCGACGGCGGCCACTTGGGCGCCCAGCCGACCATCCCGATCGCGAGCGCGCCGGCCAGGCACGCGGCCGCCGTTGCGACTGCCGCCACCGCGCCGGTACGCAGCGCGCGCGACAGCGGGATGTCGGGGGCGACCCACGGCAGCACCCATACCAGCCACAAGCCGACGAGCGGCTTGTCGAGATTCAGGTACATCGTGAACGGCGCGGCATCCGGCGTGAAGCGCGTCGGGCCGATCACGCGCGGATTGTGGAAGCCGGGAATCAGGTGCAGGCTGAGCGCGATCGCGACGGCGGCAAAGACGACGTGCGCGGCGATGCGCATCGCGCGCGGGCGCTCGGGCATCACCCCCCACGCGGCCGCGGCCAGCAATGCGAGCGGGGCCAGCGCGAGCGGCCCGAGCTTGCCGAATGCCAGCGCGCACGCATAGCCGAGCGCGGCGAGGCCGACGCTCAGGCCGTGCTGCGGGCGATGCCATGCGAACGCGGCAGCCGCGAACAGCGCGAGCCAGATCGTGGCGGAAGGGAGGAGCGAAAGGGACATGACAGGAGCGGCATTCGTCGGACCAGACGCCGCGCATCATACAGCAGCCGTCTTGCGATGCCGGTGGGGAGCGGTCAGCGGCCGGCGGTTTCGGTGGCGCGGTCGCGGCCCGGGACGTGGACGCTGTTGCGCTCGCGCATCCGCCGCCGGTACCAGAACGTCCACAGCAGCAGACAGCCGAACACGGTATAGCCCATGACCGGCGACACGACCAGCACGCGTTCGACCGGCCAGGTCACGACCATCCAGAGGCGCAGCAGCATTTCCAGCGTCATGAACGCACCCCACACGAAGGTCATCCGCCGGAGCATCTGCCGCAGCCCCGGCTGCGCTTCCCAGACGGCTTCGAAATGCGCGGCGCCGCCATCCATCTCGCGGGCCACCGTGGCGCGTGCGAGATAGAAGATCAGCGGGCGTTCGCGGAACAACGACAGCAGGAACACGACGCCGATCGTGCCCGACGCGAGCGACTCGCGCATCAGCAGTGTGCGGGCGCTGCCGCCGAGCGCCATCCCGAGGATCGACAGCGCGATGCCGAGCAGCACGATGGCCGCCACCGCATCGACGCGGCGCGAGCGGATGAATTCGACGATCGACCAGATGATCGGCGGCACCGCCGACGCGTACAGCGCGCCGGTTTCGCCGAAAGACGGCTGCGCGGCCCGGTAGGCAACCCAGGGCAGCACGAGGTTGACGAAGAGTTCGAGGATCAGTCCGGCTCGCGGTTTCACGGTGAGCAATTCCACGCAGGTGGGGGCGAACCTGCGAAGGGCGTGGTGGCCCGCGGTTGCCCCGAAAAGGGTTCGATTGAGTATATCGAAGAATCGGGCGGTGCTGCGGTGCCGTGTCGGCCGCTTGCCGCCGGCGGCGCCGGTGTCATCGTCATGGAAGTGCCGCGGCCGGCAGCGTGATCGTGACCGTGGTGCCCTGCAGCATGACGCTGTGCACGTGGATCGTGCCTTCGTGCCGTTCGACGACGGCCTTGACGAACGCCATGCCGAGCCCGACGCCGCTGGTTTCCGGCTGGCCGGCGGTGCGAAAGCGCCGGTAACGTTCGAACAGCCGCGTCTGGTCCGCGCTGCTGATCCCGCACCCGCTGTCGCGGATCGTGCAGCGCACGGTCTTGCCGTCGGCGCCCGGCTCGACCCTGCATTCGACGCTCGTCAGCGATGCGCTGTACTTGATGGCGTTGTCGAGCAGGTTGATCAGCGCGCGCGACAGCAGCGCCGGGTCGCCTTGCACGATCGTGTCGTCGCGCCGCGGCACGTCGTCGATCGACATGGATTTCCGGTGCGCGAGCGGCCACACCGCGTCGCGTGCCTCGTTCATCAGGTCGGCGAGGTTGACCGGCACGCGTTCGTAGTCGCTGGCCTCCGCACGCGAGAGCTGCGCGAAGCCGTCGGCCAGCGCCAGCGTGTGCCGCGCCAGCTTGCCGATTCTCTCGAACTGCTGCTTCATCTGCCCGTCGCCCGCCCGTCGCGCCTGCGTGTCGATCAGGATGATCAACGACGTCAGCGGAGCGCGCATGTCGTGCGAGAACAGCGTCAGCATGTCGTTGCGCTGGCGCTCGAGCATGTCGCGGCGGACGGTCGCGTGGCGCAGGGTTTCCAGCGCGTGGTGGATCTGCGTGATCTCGGGCCCGATGCCGCGCGGCATCGCGACGTGCGACGTATCGCCATCGCTGAGCGCGACGATCCGGCGGCCGAGCGCATCGAGCGGCTTCGACAGCAGTCGCTGCACGCCGCGCGCGAGCGAGGCCAGGATCGCGATGCACAGTGTCGTGGCGAACGCCGACAACGCGACCTTGAGCCGGGCGGTGTTGCGGTCGCCGATCGCGCGACGCCGGGCCAGGTCGATCACGTGGTCGCGCAGCCGCTCGCTCGGCCGGAAATGCGGCACGATCGCGCGGGAAAAGTCGGCCGCACTCATCGCATAGACACCGCTCTTGCCGCCGGCGACGGCCGCGTCGACGAGCGGCAGGATATGCGCGTCGAAGGCGTCGTTGAGCTGCGCGTATTCGCGCGCCACGTCAGGGTCGTCGAGCTGCGCGCCGATCGAGCCGTCGATCAGCGCGCGCAATTGCTCGATGCGGCCGCGCATCCGCATGATGTCCGCGAACTGCGTGCGGTCGAGCGCCTGCCGCGCGAACATCGGCGCGATCAGCAGCGAGCCGGTGCGGCCCGCGTATTCGCGGAGTTCGCCGAGGAGCCGCGCGAGCAGGATCGCCCCCGATGTGCGCGGGTCGCCCATCGCGGTGTCGGTCATGGCGCCGTCGATCAGCAGCGACAGCGTGTCGACGATCCGGAACAGGCGCGCCTGCGCGTGCTGGATATCGTGAACGCCGCGTGTCGCGAGCGGCCGCCTGCCGAGTGCGTCGACTTCCGTACGCGCATCGGCGAGCGTGATCCGGACCGAGTCGAGGGCATGCAGCAAGGTGCTGCGTTCGCGATCGTCGAGCACGGTCGCCTGCGCAATGCCGCCGCGAAAACGCTCGAGCGCCTGGTCGGAACGCACGCGCGCGGCGAGCAGGTTGCGGGCCTCGGCGGCGCCGTCGTCCTGCGGGCGCACCAGCAGGTCGTTCGTCGGGCCGCGTTCGGCCGAGATCACGTTGGCGGCGCTTATCGCGCCGCGGACGAATTCGAAACTCTGCAGGTCGGCGTTCTCCTGCCGGTATTGCCGGACACTCCCCCAGATGATCGTGCCGCACAGCAAGGCCAGCAGCGTGGTGACGAGTGCGAAGCCGATATGGGTCTTCTGCTGGATCGTCAGCGATCGAATGTTATATGCGCGTTCCCGGCTAAACGAGAATGAACGATTCATGACACACCATGTTTGCAAGCTATCCCGGGTGGGCCCGTATTCTCGGCCTGTCGGCGCCGCGACACCGTAAGGTTTTGTGGGGGGCGGGGCCGCCTTCTAGGGGGCGGTAACGATCCTCGCAGGGAGGCCGGATCGTGCCTTGCACAGGATCACCTTGCGTCAGTGTCCTGTCGACATCGGACGAGTCGCGATTGATCGGGAGAAACCCTGAGTGTGCATCGGACCGGTGGCGCGTTACGACGGATGGTTCGGATTGCGAATGTTTCTGGTCGTCGTGTCCGATCGGTGCGCGGCACGACGGTCGCGACGGACGACGGCGGCAAGGAGGCCGTGCTGGAAGGGGGCGACAGGCAGGCGCACCGCCCGTGCACGGGCGATGCGCCAGGGTGACGCTTGCAGCCCGCGTGCCGCGGCGCGAATCGCTGCCGCGGCACGCGCGTGCGGTCAGGCGATGGCGGGCTGGACGATGATCTTCACGTTCCGGTCCTTGTGGTTGACCAGTTCCTCGAAGCCGTGCGAGACGATGTCGCCGAGCGCGATGCGTCCGGTGATGAGCGGCTGCACGTCGATGCGGCCGTCCGCGATGAAGCGGATCACGTCCGCGAATTCGCCGTTGTACGCGAGCGAGCCGATCACTTCCTTCTCGGTCGACACGATGTCGAAGAAGTTGAACGGCGCCGGCTCCTCGAAGATCCCGACCATCACCGACTTGCCGGCCTTGCGGATCACGTCGATCGCGAGCTTCGCGGTGGTGGTGTGGCCGATGCACTCGAACGACACGTCGGCGCCGTAGCCGCCGGTCAGCGCCTTGACTTCCGCGATCGCGTCGGACGTCTTCGGATCGATGACCACGCTCGCGCCGACCTCCAGCGCCTTCTGCTTGCGCGCGGCCGACATTTCCAGCGCGATCACGCGCCCGGCGCCCGCGGCCTTCGCGCACATGATCGTGCACAGGCCGATCGTGCCCGCGCCGACCACGACGACGGTCTGCCCGACGATGTTGCCGGCCTTCTTCACTGCATGCAGCCCGACCGCGAGCGGTTCGATCAGCGCGCCGGCCTCGGTCGGGAAGTCGTCGGGCAGCTTGTACAGCAACTCGGCCGGCACGTTCACGTATTCGGCGAATGCGCCGTTGTTCATCAGCCCGGTGAACGCGAGGTTCTCGCAGATGTTGTACAGCCCGTGCTTGCAATACCAGCAGGTGCCGCAATGCTGGCAGGCGTCGGCCGTCACGCGATCGCCGACCGCGTAGCCCGTCACGCCCGCGCCGAGTTCGGCGATCTCGCCGCTGAACTCGTGGCCGAGGATGCACTGGCCCTTCAGGCCCGTCAGCGGATGCGGCGCATCGACCGGGATGAAGACGGGGCCCGCGACGTATTCGTGCAGGTCGGAGCCGCAGATCCCGCACCAATGCACGCGAATCGTCACCCAGCCTGCCGGCGGGCGCTCGGGAACGGGAACCTGTTCGACGCGGATGTCGTGGCGGCCGTGCCAGACGGCGGCTTTCATGCTGGGAGCTGAGGTCGTTGCCGGTGTACTCACGTTGCTGTCTCCATCGGGTTGTCGTCGGGCGCGAGGCGTGGCTGCCGGTGCGCCCGTCGCGCGAGTGCGCGAACGACCGGTATGCAGGAACGGGGCCAGCTCGAGTGGGGGCGCCGGACGGCGATCGGACGGGATGGGCGCGATGCGATGCACCATTTGCCGGCTCTTTGACGGGAAACGATTTGACGGAGGAGGGTGGTGAGATTTGCTGCAAAAGCAAAAGCTCCGGCGGGGTGAGACGCTGGGACGTTCGTCTCAGCGCAATGAGACGAATCGCGAGACGCGCGCTGCCACGCCGATCCATTGCCGCGATCGGTGGAACGGATCGTTGCGCACATTACCCCTTTACTTGAAGTTAACTTCAATTTGTATCATGTGCGCCAGTCCGATCGCGGACGCGTGACGCATCCCGTTGCACGCGGCGGTTTCAACGGAGGGGGAGATGACCGAATCGCCTGTCGCGGCCGATGCCGCCACGCTGCCGTCGCGCAGCTATCGGGCCGCCGTCGCGAACGTCGTGCTGGCGAGCATCGTGTCGGCGCTGCACGTCGGCAAGGCGACGATCGCGTTGCCGTCGCTCCAGCACGAATTCGGCGGCTCGCTCGCGTCGCTGAGCGGGATCATGTCGGTGTTTCCGTTCGTCGGCGTGTTCGGCGGCATGGCAGCCGGCCTGCTGGTGCGACGCTGGGGCGACCGGTTGCTGCTGATCGCGGGCCTCGTCGTCCTCGGCCTGTCGAGTGTCGCCGGCGCATGGGCCGACAGCTTCGCGCTGTTGCTGGCCACGCGTTTCGTCGAAGGGCTCGGTTTCGTGATCGTGGTGGTCGCTGCACCGGCCGTGCTGAATCGCGTCACGCCACCCGAGCGGCGCAATTTCGCATTCGGGCTGTGGAGCACGTTCATGCCGGCCGGCATGGCGTTGTCGATGCTGGTCGGGCCGCTGCTCGGCGGCTGGCGCAACGGCTGGCTCGCGGCCGCGGCGCTGACGCTCGTCGCGGCGGCCGCGGTGCCCGTCACGACGTCGGCCGATGCGCCGTCGCGGCAGGCCGGCGCGCCGCGTATCGGGCCCGCGCTGCGCGACGTGCTCGCGTCGCGCTCGACCACGCTGCTGGCGCTGGGGTTCGCCACCTACAACGTGCAGTTCTTCGCGGCGATGACGTTCCTGCCGGTGTTCCTGATGCAGCGCCTCGGCGTCGCGGTCGGCGCCGCAGGGTTGATCAGCGCGGCGATCGTCGCCGCATGCGTGATCGGCAACCTGACGGCCGGCTGGCTGTTGTCGCGCGGCGCACGGCCCGGGATCGTGATGGCCGCGACGTCGGTCGCGATCGGCGCGGCCGGCGCGGGGCTCTTCAGCGCGGCCACGCCGGCGCCGCTCGCGGTCGCGCTGGGTTTTGCGTTCTCGGCGATCGCCGGGATACTGCCCGCGACGATCCTCGCGTGCGCACCGGGCTCCGCACCGACGCCGTCTCTCGCGCCGCTCAGCATCGGCTGGGTCGTGCAAGGCAACTATCTCGGGCAGGTGATCGGGCCGCTCGCGATCGGCTCGATCGTCGGCGCATTCGGCTGGTCGGGCGGCATCGGGCTGATGCTCGCGGCTGCCGTCACCGGGGCGGCGATCGGCCTGTCGCTGCTGCGCGAACCGATGGGCCGGCGCTGAGCGCGGCGCCGTTCAACCTGCACGGAAATCCGTCAAGCATGCTCAACACCATGGAAAGCCTGATTTGCGAAGCAGACCCGCCGTGCGATGCGCCGGCATGGGTCGAAGACGATGCGATGCCGCAACGTGGCGGCGTCGCGCATCCGCTCGGGACGATCGGCCGGGCGCCGGTTCCCGAGCACGCGGCGGCGGCCGTCTCGCCGTTGCGCCCGCAACTGTTCGTCACGGTGCTGGAGGCCGACGACCATGCGTTGCTGATCCGCTGGGTCGAGAGCGGCCGGTGCCATTACGGCGAGCAGCGCTGGCGCTTGCGCGTCGCGTTGCAGCCGGGCCGCTGCGCGATCTCGGGGCAGCCGATCGAGCCGGGCGAGCCGGTGTTCCGGCCGGTGCGGCGGCCCGTGCCGGCCAACGGCGACGAGATGATCTGCCCGGCGGCGGTGCCGGGTGCGGCCGGCCTGGCACGTGACGCCGCCCCGGAGGGCGACGACGCGCGCGAGCCGGCCGACGTTTCCGGTTGAACGCCGGCCGGCTGCGATGCCGCGTTACTTCTTCACGTCGTGCCGGTACTGGATGAACCCGGCGTTGTTCGCGAGCTTGTCGTACAGCGCGCGTGCCGTCGTGTTGGTTTCGTGCGTGAGCCAGTACACACGGCTCGCACCGGCTTCACGCGCATGTTCGTACACGGCCTCGATCAGCGCGCCGCCTGCGCCTTGCCCGCGTGCGTCGGGGGCGGTGTACAGGTCCTGCAGATAGCAGTACGGCCCTTCGGTCCAGCACGAGCGGTGGTAGATCGCATGCACGATCCCGACCAGCGCCCCCGATGCGTCGAATGCGCCGAGCACGAACATCGGCTCGGCGGGATCCATCAGGCGGGCCCACGTCGTCGCGAACACCGCCTCGCTCAGCGCGGTGTCGTAGAACTTCTGATAACCCTGCCACAGCGGGCGCCACGCGGCTTCGTCGGCGGCCACGAGCGGGCGCACCGTGACGCGGGTGGCATCGTTCGCGCGGCTGGCCGCATCGCGCGCGCTGGCCTGCGCGTGGCGGATCGCGGTGAGCGACCGGCGCTGCTCGCCCCGAGCGTCGAAGTTCTCCGGCGCGAGCCACGCGTCGAACGCGGCGCGCACATCCGGCCATTCGCCGTCGATGATCGAGAACCACGCGGTGTCGCGATTGCGGCCGCGGTAGATGATCGCCTGCCGGAACGTGCCTTCGTAGCGGAAGCCGAGCCGTGCGGCGGCCTTGCGCGACGGGAGGTTCAGGTCGTCACACTTCCATTCGTAACGCCGGTAGCCAAGCGTGTCGAATGCGTACTTCATCAGCAGGAACTGCGCTTCGGTCGAAACGGGCGTGCGCTTGAGCAGCGGCGAGAACGTGACGGAGCCGACCTCGATCACACCGTTGGCCGGATCGATGCGCATCAGCGCGAGCGTGCCGACCGCGCGGCCGGTGGCGCGGTCGATCACCGTGTAGTGCAGCGGATCCGGGCTCGCCTGCGCGGTACGCGCGTACTCGCGGTAGCTCGCTTCGTCGGCGTACGGGCCGTGTGCGAGATAGGTCCAGTCGCTGCCGTCCGGCGCCTGCGAGTACGCGGCGTGCAGGTCGGCCGCGTGGCGCTCGGCGTCGAGCGGTTCGAGCCGGCAGTAGCGGCCCTCGAGCACGATGCGCTCCGGGCGCGGGCGCGCGGACCAGTCGGGAACGGGGTGGCCGATGGGTTGCTGGAAAGCGTTGGTGAGCGTGGACAAGGTCGATCTCGCTTCGGTTGGCGGCCGGCGACATGCCGGCATGCAGATGATCGTAGTCGCGACGAGGTACCATGAGAAGCGCCAGTGATCGGCAAATTTATGGTGCCACGGATTTCAGGGGCTGAACCGGCGAGCCGTCGTTCACCTGCCGAGTGCCTCGCGCCGTCCGCCACTAGCCGTGCGCCACCATTCGACATTTTCACGCTGCGATGTTCCGATGACGACTGTCCTTCCTTCCGGCGATGCGCCGTTGCTGCCGCTCGACGCGCCGCTGGCGCGCACGCCGGGCGCGCCTTCGCTGCAGCGCCAGTTGCTGCGCCGCGTGCGCGACGCGATCCTCGGCGGCGCGATGCCGGCCGGCACGCGGCTGCCCGGCACGCGCGCGCTGGCCGAGACGCTCGGCGTGTCGCGCAACACGACGGCGGCCGTCTACGAGCAGCTCGTCGCCGAAGGCTTCCTGCAGTCGGACCGCCGCGGTACGCGCGTGGTCGGGCTGTCACGGCCGGCGCCGCCGCGCCGGCGTGCCGCGCCGCCGGCCGTCGCGCAGCGGCTCGGCCGGATTCGACCGAGCCGCATCGGCACCGGTGAATCGGAGGGCTTCCGGCCCGGGGTCCCCGCGCTGACGCATTTCCCTGCGGACGCATGGCGCCACGCGATCGACCGCGCGCTGCGCCGCGCCGGTCGCGACCTGCTCGGCTATGGCGACCCGCTCGGCGAGCCCGCGTTGCGCGAATCGATCGCGCGCCACCTGGCCGTGACGCGCGGCGTGCGCTGCGATCCCGAGCAGATCGTGATCACGGAAGGCGCACAGGGCGCGATCGCGCTGTGCGCGCAGCTGCTGACGAACCCGGGCGATACGGTGTGGGTCGAGGAGCCCGGTTATCGCGGCGCGCGCACCGCGATGCAGGCCGCCGACCTCGACGTCGTGCCGATGCCGGTCGACGCGGAAGGGCTGCGTGCCGAAGAGGATGACTGGCGCGAGCGGACGCCGCGCCTCGTCTATACGACGCCGTCGAACCAGTTCCCGACCGGCGCCGTGCTGTCGATCTCGCGCCGGCTCGCGCTGATCGACGCCGCGCGCCGGCATCGCGCGTGGATCATCGAGGACGACTACGACAGCGAATTCCGCCACACCGGCGAGCCGATCGGCGCGATGCACGGGCTCGCGCCCGATTCGCCCGTCGTCTATCTCGGCTCGTTCAGCAAGACGATGTTTCCGGCGTTGCGGATCGGGTTTCTCGTGCTGCCCGACGCGCTGCTGGCCGCGGTAAGGCCGGTGCTGCCGGAGATGCTGCGCGGCGGGACGCGCCACGTGCAGCTCGCGCTGGCCGATTTCATCGAGACGGGCGAGTACGGCCGCCATCTCGGCCGCATGCGCCGGCTGTACCGCGACCGGCGGCGGTTGCTGCTGGCCGCGCTGGACGGCAACCTGAGCGTGCCGCATCAGATCGAGGGCGGGCCGTGCGGGCTGCATCTCGCGCTGCGGCTGCCGGCGCGTTACTGCGATCGCGCGATCGTCGACGCCGCGCGTGCGCATGGCATCGGGCCGTTTCCGCTGTCGGGTTTTTCGATCGATGCGGGATCGGCGGGTAACGGGCTCGTGCTCGGTTTCGGCAATACGTCGGCCGACGCGTTCGAGCCGATGTTGCGGATGCTGTCGGCGATCGCGGAGCGGGTGGGTGGGGATTGACGGGCGACTCGTCGGTCAATCGCTAGAGTGTATTGCGCAAACCCTTTAAATATTAAATTTATAAAAATCGCGTTGATATTCATCGATTCTCCGCCTCACTTCCCGAGCTGAATGTGTGGCGGTTTTGATCGTCAAGAATGGTCAACGGTGCTTGCAAGTCCTATTGGGATGAGCGACGATGAATTTACTGTAACAAACGGTTACTTTCGCAGAATAATGAGCGATCGCTCGCGTCGACTCAATGGATTCCAGGGGGCGATGATCTGAGCGGTAGTGACGAGTCAAGTTGGCGGTGTGCCCGGAGCATGAATAATACCGATCGTCGCGAGGTCGGCGGCAGATAACCGAGATCGCGGTCATCACGGATGCCGTTCGTAAAACTATATCAATATCGATGAGATCCGATTCAAGTCGCTACTGCTTCCCGAATTTGCTGGATGAATTTTTCATTATCGTCGCGCTGATTATGGTCGAGTACCTGATGGATCCAATCGTCCGGTCGATCAGCCGAAGCGCGGGGCTTCAACTTATGGCGATTGCCAGCATCGGCCGTGTTCTCGCGAACGGGCTCGTATTTAAAGTGCTGCTTGACCACGGCAAATTGACCTACCGTAGCCTGCTGCATGCCAGCGTCGATTCCTGGCGATCGACACTCCGGCGACTTTTCCCACCATCTGCTGATGACTCCGCGATTAATCGTGACTGTCAGCGTGATCGAAGTCGGCGTTGGGCAGTTTTTCCCGTGGGGCGGAAGCGGATATGACGCCCGCGAGGTGTACACGAACGGCGGGCCTGGCCTGATCGTGTTGACCCGCATCATTGCGCCGCTACTTGAGGAAATGCTGTTTCGAGCTCAAGCAAGCGTGTCAGGCAGCAATGGCCAGCATTGAGAACGTTGTGTTGGCAAGCATTCCGGTGAGTTCACTGAATGCTGTTGTTGCGCGGTAATTATCCAAAACGAGAAAACGAGGTAAGTCATGTGGGGAAAGCAGGTCTGGTTGGCAAGTGTGGCAAGCACGGCGTTGCTGCTGACGGCATGCGGCGGCGGCGATGACGGTACCGTCAATACGGGAAGCAGCGCATCGAACGACAATACGGCCGGGACGCCGACGGCCACGTCGCCGGCTGCTCCGCCGACGGGATCTTCGACGCAACCGTCGGTTCAGGCGGCATGCCGCCCGAACGGCAGCTTCAGCTATTCGGGTTCGGCGCCGCCCGTCACGGCGAACAACGGCCAACTGGCGGTGCTCGTGGTACCGAATCTGCCGAGCGAATACGCGAAGAACCGCAACATGACGGCGGCTAATGTGCCCGCGGCGAGCCTGGTTCAGCAGCCAAGCGGCGCGTTTACGACGCTCGCATCGTCGTCGTCGGCCACCGACTGTCTTGGGCTCGACCACGGCGCCGTTACCGACATCCAGAGCGTCGGCACCGATGTTGCGATCGGCCGCTGGAATCGCGCGATGGATACCGATGGCAATACCTATACCGATACGCAAGGCGTTCACTACGCGGTTGGTACATCGCTGTCGCTACCCGCAACGGGCGGTCCGCTTGCGTGTACCCAGGTGATTGCCGACACGGTGGCGAGCAACGACGGCAGCACCGCCGGTACGCTCGTTTCGAGTTCGGCCACGCTGGATCCGGCCACGCGCCTGCTCACCACGCTGAACCTGTCGATCAAGCTGGCGACTACTCAATACGGGCTGACGTACACACAGGTGCCGTTGAACGGTGTGTTGACGACCACCGGGCCCGCGTCGATTCAGTCCATCGTCATCGGACATGACGTAACACAACCGCTGGTGGCGGTGGGTTACACGGCTGCGTTGCCGAACACGCAAGGGGTGGGCGGGGTGGTGATCCTCTCGTGCCACTGAACAAGGCCGGCGCAGGCGAGCAGACGGACGGCGGCCGATAACGGACACGCCGAGGCGAACGTGTTACCTGCCCGTGACGCGCGACAGGCGGACGATCCGCGGCAGACCGCGATGATGACACTTGCCACGGACGGCAACGATTTTCCACCTGTACACGTGTCGATGCGTGGTGGATGTGCGGATTGACGAACCGCGCACTTTGTTCGAAACGGCCACCGTCGCGGCTCCGCACCTGCCGCGCCGCCCGGCATTCGGGTTTCGATTCGTATGGTCGAACAGGCCGCGTGGACTATAAATGGATGGGTGTACCGGGCCTTGTCGAGCGTCTGCGCGTCTCGCGCATGTCGGCGCCGTGACTCCCGGGGGAGGTGCACCGTGGTTCGCCAGACGCTTGCTCGCGCCGTGCTTCGCACCGCGTTGATCGGGGGCGTGTTTGCCGGCTGTTTGCCGGCCCCGCCGGCCGTCCTTGCCGGAACCCTCTCGCCGCCCGTTACGCCGCACCTGATGAAGCAACGGCCGGCTGCCGCGCCTTACGCGATGCCGGTCGATTTTCCGGCGATCGTCGACCGCTACGGCCCGGCCGTCGTGACCGTCATGACCGCCGCACCCGACCAGCAGGCGAGCGGCCCGTCGTTCGCGATCCTCGATCCCGACGATCCGCTCGCCGCGTTCTTCCGGCATGACGTACCGGCGTCGGCACAAGGCGCATCGGCACAAGGCGCACCGGCACAAGGCGCACAGGCACAGGCACCCGAGATGTTGCCGCGCGCGGTATCGGGCAGCGGCTCGGGTTTCATCGTCAGCGCCGACGGCCTGATCCTCACGTCGTCGCATGTGGTCGACGAAGCGACCGACGTGACGGTACGGCTCATCGACCGCCGCGAATTCAAGGCGACGGTGCTGGCTGTCGACCCGCAAAGTGACGTCGCGGTGCTACGGATCGACGGGAAGAAGCTGCCGTTCGTGCGCATCGGCGATTCGTCGAAGGTGCGCGCGGGCGAGCCGGTGATGACGATCGGCGCGCCGGACGGATCGGGCAACACGGTCACGGCCGGCATCGTCAGCGCCACGTCCCACCGGATGCCGGACGGCAGCGCGTTTCCGTTCTTCGAAACCGACATCGCGCCGAACCCCGACAACTCGGGCGGCCCCGTCTTCAATCGCGCGGGCGACGTGATCGGCATCGCGGTGCAGGTCTATACGGGCCCGGACCGCTACGCGAGCACGACGTTCGCGATCCCGATCGCGTTCGCCGCAAAGGTGCGGGCGCAACTGCAGAAGCAGATGCAGGCGCAGGCACAGCAGTCCCAGGCGCCGGATGCGTCGTCCGGCAACGCGATCGGCGTCGACGTGCAGGATGTCGGCATCGGGCTGGCCGCGGCGTTCGGGCTGCCGCGTCCGGCGGGCGCGCTCGTCAACGGGGTCGCGCCCGGCTCGCCGGCCGCCGCGGCTGGCGTGAAGCCCGGCGACGTGATCGTGAAGCTGGGCGACAAGACGATCGGCCGTTCGGCCGAGCTGAACGACCTGGCCGCCGCGCTGCCGCCGGGCCAGAAGACGCCGCTGCGGCTGATCCGCAACCGCGCGCCGGTGATGCTGACGATCACGGGCGCCGACGAGGCCGCCGGCAGCGCGGGCGCGACCGTCGGCATGGCTGCGCCGAAGGCGGCAGCACGACCGGCGGCGGGAGCAGCGGCTGCCGACGGCGGCGACCGCCTCGGGCTGACGATGCATGCGCTCAGCGACGACGAGCGCCGCTCGACGGGGCTCGCCGTCGGGATGATGGTGGACGCGGTGCACGGCCCGGCAGCCAAGGCCGGCATCCAGCCGGGCGACGTCGTGCTGGAGCTCAATGACACGCTGCTCGAGACGCCCGATGACATACCGACGCTCGAAGCGAACGGCAGCGTGATCGCGGTGCTGATCCAGCGCAACAACGCCCGGAAATTCGTGTCGGTGCGTGCGCGTTAGGGCGTTGACGCGGTCGGTATCGTCCGCCTACCATCGTCCGACATCGCACGCAGTCAGCCAGGCAATCAGGAGCCATCCGGCATGAAAGCAGCATTCATCATCGTAGTAGTCCACAGGCGCAGGGTCCGGTAGCGGCACCGCACCGGCACCCATGCGCCCCCGACTCGTTCGGGGGCTTTTTTTGCATTGCGCACGGCCGTGCGGCACGTGCATGGAGGGCATCCGCTTGCAATCGAACCTGCCGATCGCTTCCGAACGGGCGTCGCCGAGACTCGCGACGCTGATCCTGCTGTGTGCGTGCTCGGTACTGCCGCTGAGCCTGTTCCTGCCGTCGCTGCCGGCCATCGCGCGCGACCTGCGCGCCGACTATGCGCTCGTCGCGCTGTCGCTCGGCGGTTACGCGGCGGTGGCCGCGTCGCTGGAGTTCGTGATGGGCCCGCTGTCGGACCGGTTCGGGCGGCGGCCGGTCGTACTGGCGAGCGTCGGCGTGTTCGCGCTCGGCTCGCTCGGCTGCGCGATGGCGACCGATATTCGTGCATTCCTCGCATGCCGGCTGATGCAGGCGGCGATCACGTCGGTCTATCCCGTGTCGATGGCGACGATCCGGGACACCGGCGGCGGTGCGCGCGCGGCGAGCCGGATCGGCTATGCGGCGATGGCGGCCGCGTTCGCGCCGATGCTCGGCCCGACGCTCGGCGGCGTGCTCGACCAGACGTTGGGCTGGCGCGCGAGCTTCTGGCTGCTCGGTGTGGTGGGCATCGCGTTGTTCGTCTGGTGTGCGTTCGACCTCGTCGAAACCCATGCGAACCGGTCGTCGAGCCTCAGGCAGCAGCTTCGCGCGTATCCGGCGCTACTCCGCGCGCGCCGTTTCTGGGCCTATGCGCTCTGCATGGCGTTTTCGACCGGCTCGTTCTACGCGTTCCTGGCCGGCGCGCCGCTCGCCGCGCAAACGGTGTTAGGCATCGCGCCGGCGGAGATCGGTTTCTACATGGGGACCATCACGGCCGGTTTCGTGTTCGGCAGCTTCCTGGCCGCGCGATACGCACGCCGCTACGCGCTGGCCACGACGATCCTGTTCGGACGGGTGGTCGCGTGCGCGGGGCCGTTGATCGGGCTCGCGCTGAGGTTCGGCGGCGTGACGCAGGCGATCGCGTGGTTCGGGCCGTGCGTGCTGGTCGGCATCGGCAACGGGCTGACGAATCCCGGCGCGCATGCCGGCGCGGTGTCGGTGCGCCCGGCGCTGGCGGGCAGCGCGTCGGGGCTGGCCGGCGCGATGACGATCGCTGGCGGGGCCGCGCTTTCGTCGCTGACGGGGGCGGTGCTGACGGCCGGCAACGCGGGCTATGCGCCGCTCGCGATGATGCTGCTGTCGGCGGCGATCGCACTGGTGGCGGCCGTCTGCGTGCGGGTGTTCGATGCGCGCGACGCCGGGCGGTGAAGGCGGACGCGGGGCATCGGGCATGGGGGCTGGCACGGCTACCGTGCCGTGGACGATTGGCGGACAATCGACCGATTATCGGGAGACGACGAACCCGCCGCGCGCCGGGCATGCGCCGACGCGAGCAGGGCGACTGGACGAGGATGCGATGAGCGACTTTTCTGATTTCCAGCGAGACATTGCCGACGCCGCGAGAGCGACATTCAGGGCGCTGCGGGCGCTGCACCCGGACGAGCATTTCTACGCGTTCGCGCTATATACCGATAGCGGTGCGATGACGGTGGTGCCGGCGGCCAATTCGGTCGAAGGGCTGCGCCGGATCCGCGAGCAACAGGCCGTCCCGGACGACGACCCGTGGTATGCGTGGGGTTTCTCCGAATGGGCGTACGCGGCGGCGGAAGCGTCGCCGTTCAACGCGATCTGCGGCAAGCTCGCCGATGACGTGCTGAGCCCGCAGTTCGTCCGCTCGAGATTCCCGGAACATGTGCGGCAACTGCACGCCGACATGATCGCGGCGTTGCGCCTGCTCGACCGCGAAGGTTTGTTCGGCACGGGCGACGAAAGGGCGGCGATCACGCTGTTCGTGTCGATCAGCGACGACGATGCGGCCGAGGCGCTGGAAAACGAATCGGCGAAGGTGCTGAATCCGCCGGCCGTCGCCGACGCATTCCTGCGCCGCTACGGCTGACCGAAATCGGGATATCGCACGGCGGCCCCGGACGGGCGACCGCCATGCGTGCTGCGTGTTGCGTGACGGCTTACGGCTTCGCGCCCACGACGAATTCGAACGTTGCGACGCCGTCGACGCCGCCTGTGACGTGATCGCCAGGCTGCAGCGCGCCGACACCCGCCGGCGTGCCGGTGAAGATCAGGTCGCCTGCCTTCAGCTCGACCGAGCGCGATACATACGCGATGACGTCGGGCACGGCCCAGATCATGTCGGCCAGGTCGCCTTGCTGGCGTGTTTCGCCGTTGACCGCGAGCCAGATGCGGCCCGTCGCCGGGTGGCCGGTGGCCGTTGCCGCGCGCAGCGCGGTTACGGGGCCCGATGCGTCGAAGCCTTTCGCCCAGTCCCACGGACGGCTCAGCTTCTTCGCTTCGGCCTGCAGGTCGCGGCGCGTGAGGTCGACGCCGACGCCGTAGCCCCACACGTGCGACAGCGCGTCGGCCGGGTCGATCGACCGTCCGTCCTTGCCGATCGCGACGACCAGCTCGATTTCGTGATGAAGGTCGTTCGTCAGCGGCGGATAGGCGACGGTGCCGCTGGCCGGGACGATCGCGTCGGCTGGCTTCGTGAAGAAGAACGGCGGTTCGCGGTCGGGATCGGCGCCCATTTCGCGCGCGTGGTCGGCATAGTTGCGGCCGACGCAGAAGACGCGGCGCACCGGAAAGCGCGCGGACGACTGGTCGACTTGGACGGAAGGACGCTCGGCAGCGTCGATGACATAAGCGGACATCGGATGGCCTCGTTCGGTGATAAGACGGATGCCGCGTCCGCGCAGTGCACGGGCCGGCATGCGTGCAACGATACCCGACAGCCGAGTGGCCGGATGCGACGCAATTGCGTTTTACCGGGACAAAACTACGCGTCGGCCGCCGCCGGTGCGTCGTCGCCGTCCGGCAGCGCGGCGTTCGCGTCGCGGTACGCCTTCGGCGACACGCCGACCCGCGCACGGAAGCGCCGCGCGAAATACCCTTCGTCGCGGAAGCCGACCGAGCGTGCGATATCCGCGATGCGCCGGCTGGTATGGGCCAGCAGCGACTGCGCGAGCGCGATCCGGCGTTCGGTCACGAGATCGGTGAAGGTGCTGCCGGTTTCCTTGCGGACCAGGTGCGCGAGGTAGTTGGGCGACAGGAACGCGGCCTCGGCGGTCGCGGCGAGCGTCAGGTCTTCGCGGGTCAGGTTGGCGCGCACGTGGCGCAGCACGCGCGCGAGCGCGTCGCGCCGGCCCGCGCGCTGGGCGCCGCGCTGCGCGAGCTTGTCGAGCGCACCCGCGTACTGCGTGCAGACGAGCCCGATCAGCTGCAGCAGGTAGCCGCGCAGCAGCGTGGTCGAGCCGAACGTGCGCACGCGATCGGTGTCGAGCATGCACAGCGCGAGGCGGCGCGCTTCTTCGTAGGTGTCGCCGGTCAGGATGAAGTCGAGGTGTTCCTGGAAGCGGAACGGCGTCAGCTCGGGAAAGCGGTGCGCGGGCACGTCTTCGAGATCGAGCGGGTCGACGTCGAGATCGGCGCGCAGGAACGCCTGGCTGAAGTTGATGACGATGAAGTGCGCGCCTTCCGGATGCGGGATCAGGTGCTCGCGATGCGGCAGCACGAACGCGAGCGCGCCGCGCGGAAACGGCCGCGTGACGCCGCCGATCCGCTGCTCGGTGTCGCCGCCGAGATTGAACTGGATCTGGAAATACGCGTGCCGGTGCGGCTCGGTGATCGCCTGGCGCGACGCCTGGTCGCGGATGTAGAAGTCGAGCCGGTCGCTGCGTTCGGGCATCCCGTACAGGCGCGGCGGGGCGATGGAGGGCATGAAGGATTCTGCTGTTCGTGACGCGGTTGAGCCGCGATGGTACAGCGAACCGGGCGGGACGGCGATCTGTGCGGCCGCATGGCTTCGCCCGGTGTCGCTCGCGGCGTGCCGCGCGGCGATCACTCGTCCGGATGGAAGCCGAGATAACTGGCGTGCGGGTTGGCGCTACCGGCACGCTGGCTTGCCGCGCCGACCGACCCGAGCGCATCCAGCGTCGACGTACGGTTCGACACCAGCGTCCAGGCGATGGTGTCGTCGGCGCCGGCCGGGGCCGAGTCCGACGCGCGCTGCGCCGTCAAAGCCGTCAGCGCGGCGAGCAGCGCGGCAGCCGGCGGCGCATGGACCGCGAACCCTTCGTTGGCCACCGCCGCCGTATCGATCCCCAGTACCTTGCACAACCGCGCCCGCAGTGGCGTCTCGGCTTCGCTCGCCGCACGCGAGCGCGCGATGTTCTCGCGGGTGGCCGCGTCGACGATCGTGCCGCCGCGGACGAACGGCGCCTGCTGCCACGCATCGGGCGTGCATTGCTTGCCGTCCGGCACCAGCGGCACGAACGGATTCACTTCGGCCGGATAGATCCGGCACACGAGCGGACGCGCGTCGTAGATCGCGCACCGCATGTCATCGCCGAGGTTCGGGCACGGCCCGGCATGGGTCGCGGTGAGCATGACCGTGATGCGCACGGGCAGCGAGCCGCTGAGCGCGGCGCTCGAGCGCACGCGCTTGTACGCGGCGAACCCGTTGTCGGGCTCGGGCTCGACGAGCCACGGCATCGCATCGCACAGCAGCTCCACGTGACCGCCGCGCTGCAACCATGCTGTCGCCTCGTCAATCGTCAGCGGAATGCGCAGGTCGTGGCAGCATCCGCCGCAGCCGTTGCAGGCAAAGTCGAGGTCGGTGGGGGTGTCGTTCATGCTTGATTCGGTACGGGTAACGGGGGGCGTGAAGCGTCGCGAAGTGGCAGCGGTTTCGTTTACCCAGTGAGCAAAGGCGCGACCCGGCGCCGCAGCTCGGGCACGACGTCGGCGTCGAACCACGGGTGGTGCTTGAACCACGCCTGGTTGCGCGGCGACGGATGCGGCAGCGGCAACACGTCGGGGCCATAGTCGCGCCAGGCGTGCACGGTGTCGGTCAGCGAGGCCTTGCGCGACTCGCGCAGGAAATGCCGCTGCGCGTACTGGCCGACCAGCAGCGTGAGCCGGATCGACGGCAACTCGGCGAGCAACCGGTCGATCCAGAGCGGCGCGCATTCGGGGCGCGGCGGGTTGTCTCCGCTGGCGCCGCGGCCCGGGTAGCAGAAGCCCATCGGCACGATCGCGAAGCGCGTCTCGTCGTAGAACGTGTCGGCGTCGACGTCGAGCCAGCCGCGCAGCCGTTTGCCGCTGGCGTCGTCCCACGGGATGCCGCTCTCATGGACGCGGGCGCCCGGCGCCTGCCCGACGATCAGGATGCGCGCGTCGCGATGGGCCCGCACGACGGGGCGCGGGCCGAGCGGCAGGTCGGCTTCGCAGGCACGGCACGCGCGGATTTCGGTGAGCAGCACGTCGAGCGGCGCGCGCGTGGGTTTCGGCATCGAATCGGATCGGGGACGGAGGGGTCATGCGGCGTCACCCGGGGCCGCGTGCCGGACGCCGGCAGGCGGCCCGGACAGGCAAGGCGCGGGAGCGCGCGCCGCCTGCATCACGCGGTGCGCATCACGCCGGCGACAGGCCCGATGCGCCGCTTTCGGCGACGGCAGCATCATACAACGCGGTTTGCGCGATCGCCCGGGCGATCGCCGCGTCGTCGTGCGCGCCGTCGAGCATGCCCCAGCGCCGGTATTGGGACAGGAACCACTCGCCTTCGCGCGGATCGGGGCGGTTCACGGCGCCGCCGTCGTGGAAGCGGATCGGCAGCGGCGGCACGGCGAACGGGCCGGAGCCGTAGTCACCGAGCAGGCGCGGCGCGATCAGCCGGGCGGGCACACCCAGCGCATCGGGCGACGCGAGCCAGTCGGCCGCTTCGCGACGGTGCGCGGCGTTGTCGAGCCAGGCGCACGCATCGACGAGGGTGCGGATCAGCGCGCGGGCCGTGGCCGGATACAGCGCGACGAAATCGCGCCGGGCCGCGAGCACCTTCTCCGGATGATCGGGCCAGATCTCGCTCGTGACGGCAACGGTCCGCCCCGCGCCGCAGGCCTCGGCCACCGCATGCCACGGCTCGCCGGCGCAGAAGCCGTCGAGTTCGCCGCCGGCGAGCGCGGCCACCATCTCCGGCGGCGGGATCACGACGCTGCGCACGTCGCGCAGCGGATCGACGTCGTGCGACGCGAGCCAGTGGTTCAGCCACATCGCGTGCGTGCCGGTCGGGAACGTCTGCGCGAGGAGCGGCTTGCGGCCGAGCGTCGCGAACGCATCGCGCACGCTGCCACTGGCGCGATATGCGTCGGCGAGGCCGCGCGACAACGAGATCGCCTGGCCGTTGCGGTTCAGCACCATCAGCGCGGCCATGTCGGCCTGCGGGCCGCCGATGCCGAGCTGCAATCCGCAGACGAGCCCGTACAGCGCATGCGCGGCGTCGAGCTCGCCGCTCAGCAGCTTGTCGCGCACGGTGGCCCACGACGGCTGGCGGCTGAGCTCGAGCGTGAGGCCGTGCCGTTCGCCGAGGTTCAGGCGCTGCGCGACGATCAGCGGGGCCGCGTCGCTCAGCGCGACGAACCCGAGGCGAAGATGTGCGCGTTCCGGCGCGGCGGGAGAAGAGGTATCCATGGCATTCATGACTGGGGTGACGCGTCGAGCAGTTGCCGCGCGACGTCGACGATGCGCAGGCCCTGATCCATCGCGCGCTTGCGCAGCGTCGCGTAGGCGTCGTGTTCGGACACCTTGCGCTCGTCCATCAGCAGGCGCTTCGCGCGGTCGATCAGCTTGCGCTCCGCGAGCTCGCGCTCGACGTCGGCCAGCCGGCGGCGCAGCGCGTCGTCGTGCGAGAAGCGGGCGAGCGCGACTTCGAGAATCGGCGCGAGGCGCTCGGCCGACAGCCCTTCGACGAGATACGCGCTGACGCCCGCGCCGACCGCCGCGCGGATCAGCGACTGGTTGGCGTCGTGACTGAACATCAGCACGGGGCGCGGCGCGGTGGCGTGCATCACGGCAAGCTGCTCGAGCGTGTCGCGCGACGGGGAATCGGTATCGATGATCACGACGTCGGGATGCTGCTCCTCGACGGCGGCCGGCAGGCGCGCGGGCGTCGCGACGTCGTTCAGCATCTCGTAGCCGAGGTGCGCGAGCGCCTCGCCGAGCTCGCCGATCGGCTTGTCGGTGTCGGTGACGAGCAGCACGCGCAGGCGGGGGGTAGAAGCAGACGGACTCATGACGCGGCCGGCGGCGGCGAAATCGTGGCGCGATGGGCGGATCGGGGGCGGCGGCCCCGTGCGGACATCGGGTCGGTGCCGCGCGCGATGGCCCGGCGGCCGGCGCCGCTGTCTTCATGATAGGTGGGCGGCTGGTGCCGCGTGGCGTCGCGCATGCTACGCGGCCCGGGACAAGGCCGTTTCGATCGCGGCGCCCGCGTCCGGCACGTGCTGCACGGCGGCTTCGCCGATCGCGCCGCCGACGAGGATCACGGCCGGGCTGCCGAGCCGCGCGGCGTCGATGCCGCGCGCGAGACCGCCGAGCGTGCCGGTCCAGCGGCGTTCGTCGGGCGTGCCGGCCCATTGCACGGCCGCGGCCGGCGTCGCGGGCGGCAGCACGGCGAGCAGGCCGACGGCAATGCGGTCGACGCGGCTCATGCCCATGTAGATCGCGAGCGTGGTGCCGCTCGACGCGAGACGCGCCCAGTCGGGTTCGCCGTGGTCCTGACGGTGCGCGGTGACGAAGGTGACGCCGTGGCAATGCGCGCGGTGCGTGAGCGAGATGCCGAGGCTCGCGGCGGCCGCGAAGCCCGACGAGATGCCGTTGACGATCTCGACCGGGATCGCGGCGGCGCGCAGCGTCGCGAGTTCTTCGCCGGCGCGCCCGAACAGCAGCGCATCGCCGCCTTTCACGCGCACCACGTGGGCGCCGCGCAGCGCGCAGCGGCGCATCAGCTTCTCGATGAATGCCTGCGGCGTGGAGCGGCAGCCGCCGCGCTTGCCGACGCGGATCACGCGTGCCTGCGGCGCGAGCTCGACGATGCCGGGCGCGACGAGATCGTCGAGCAGCAGCACGTCGGCGGCGGCCAGCGCCTTCGCGGCCTTCAGCGTGAGGAGATCGGGATCGCCGGGGCCGGCGCCCAGCAGCGTGACTTTGCCTGTCGTCATGTCGTGTTCCAGTGCCGCCGGCAGGCGGCGGTCGATAGCGCGTTGTGTTGCGCGGCGGCGGCGGGCGGTCGAAACGCACCGGCATCCGGCCGTGCCGCGCACGGAGGGACGCCGTTGTCCTGATCGGCCCGCCGGAATGACGGGCATGGGTTGCGGGGACTGCCCACCGGCGCCGTTGCCGGTGTCATCAGCGGATTCAGCAATATCCGGGCCAACCGGCATGACGCGTCGCGTCGCGGCGGCGGCAACGGCGCGCGTTGCGCCGCGCGATGGCCGCGCGTGCCCATGCAGTCGTCGCGCCAAAGCAGCCGCCATGCCGAATCGGCGTGCATCGTGCCCCGTCGGCGCGCACCGCGATGTCGCACGGCGACAGTGCTGCATCGCACCACATCTGTGCCTCGCTGCCTCACGACGCATCCTGGGTCGCACGAAGACGCGCGTCGTGCAACGCCCGACGAGCCTTGCGTGGCGCGGCTGTGGGCCCGATTCGCGACGACATGGCACGGCGTTTGCGTTGGGAGGATCGGGCGGATCAATGGCGATTCGTCCGGCAGTACCGATTACCGACGCGCCCGGCAACGGGCTTCATGGGCAACGGCGTCCTACGCATCGGGTCTCGACGAGACCGGGTGCGCAGGACGCCGTTTTTCGTTTGGCGGATGACATGACCGACAAAGCTACCCGTATCGATCTCTTCAGCTTCCGCACCGCGCCGATGCGCGCGTTCCACCTGACGTGGATGGCGTTCTTCGTGTGTTTCTTCGCGTGGTTCGCGTGCGCGCCGCTGATGCCGCTGATCGCACGCGAATTCCACCTGACGGCCGCGCAGGTCGCCAACATCAACATCGCGGCGGTGGCCGCGACGATCGCCGTGCGGCTGCTGGTCGGCCCGCTGTGCGACCGCTTCGGCCCGCGCCGCGTGTACGTCGGCCTGCTGCTGCTCGGCGCGATCCCCGTGTTCGCGGTGTCGTTCACGCACGACTACCTGTCGTTCCTGATCTGCCGGCTCGGCATCGGCGCGATCGGCGCGGGCTTCGTGATCACGCAGTACCACACGTCGGTGATGTTCGCGCCGAACGTGGTCGGCACCGCGAACGCGACGACGGCCGGCTGGGGTAACGCCGGCGCAGGCGCCACGCAGGCGCTGATGCCGCTGCTCGTCGCCGCCGGCCTGATGCTCGGCTTCGGCGAGGATTCGTCGTGGCGCATCGCGCTGGTCGTGCCGGGCGTCGCGATGCTCGTGATGGCCTGGGCGTACTGGCGCTTCACGCAGGACTGCCCGCAAGGCGACATCATCGCGCTGCGCCAGGCGGGCGTGACGGTCGACAGCGGCAAGAAGGGCGGCTGGGCGAGCTTCTTCGCGGCCTGCGGCAACTATCGCGTGTGGATGCTGTTCGTCACGTACGGCGCGTGCTTCGGCGTCGAGGTGTTCATCCACAACATCGCCGCGCTGTACTACGTCGATCACTTCAGCCTGTCGCTGAAGGACGCCGGGTTCGCGGTCGGCCTGTTCGGGCTGCTCGCGCTGTTTGCCCGTGCGCTCGGCGGCTGGCTGTCCGACAAGATCGCCGCGCGCCGCAGCCTCGACGTGCGCGCGACGCTGCTGTGCGCGCTGATCATCGGCGAAGGGCTCGGGCTGATCTGGTTCTCGCATGCGCAAAGCGTCGGCATCGCCCTCGTCGCGATGCTCACGTTCGGCCTCTTCACGCACATGGCCTGCGGCGCGACCTACGCGCTGGTGCCGTTCATCGACCGCAAGGCACTCGGCGGCGTGGCGGGGATCGTCGGCGCGGGCGGCAACGTCGGCGCGGTGGCCGCGAGCTTCCTGCTGAAGGGTGTCGGCGATGTGCAGCACACGCTGAGCCTGCTCGGGCTGGCCGTCACCGCGACCGCGCTGTGCGCGATGGCCGTGCGCTTCAGCGCGGAACACAAGGCGCGCGAAGCCGAGCTGCGCGACCGCGCGCTGGCTGCCAGCGGCGTCGCGAACTGATCGACCGAAGGAAACGTCACCATGAAACTCATCGTCATCGGCCACGGCATGGTCGGCCACAAGTTCCTCGAATGCGTCGCGGCGGAGGCGGGCGCCGCGGGCGTGCTGCAGGTCACGGTGCTCGGCGAGGAACCGCGTCCGGCGTACGATCGCGTGCACCTGTCGGAATTCTTCGCGGGCAAGTCGGCGGACGACCTGTCGCTCGTCGAACCCGGCTTCTTCGCGCGTCATCCGCAATTCGACCTGCGCCTGAACGCGCAAGTTGCGTCGATCGACCGCGCCGCGCATACGGTCACGCTCGCGTCCGGCGAAACGCTCGCGTACGACAAGCTGGTGCTCGCGACGGGTTCGCGCCCGTTCGTGCCGCCGATGCCGGGGCACGATCGTGACGGCTGCTTCGTGTACCGGACGATCGAGGATCTCGAAGCGATGCAGGCGTGCGGCACGCACGCGAAGCGCGGTGTCGTGGTCGGCGGCGGGCTGCTCGGCCTCGAATGCGCGAAGGCGCTGCGCGACATGGGGCTCGACACGCACGTCGTCGAATTCGCGCCGCGGCTGATGGCCGTGCAGGTCGACGACGGCGGCGGCCGGATGCTGCGCGCGAAGATCGAGGCGCTCGGCGTGACCGTGCATACGGGCAAGAACACGCTGGAAATCGTCGATGGCGAGGCAGGCACGCACCGGATGGCGTTCGCCGACGGCTCGCACCTCGACGCCGACATGATCGTGTTCTCGGCCGGCATCCGCCCCCGCGACGAACTGGCCCGCGCGTGCGGTCTCGACATCGGCCCGCGCGGCGGCGTCGCGATCGACGACGCGTGCCGCACGAGCGATGCCGATATCTACGCGATCGGCGAATGCGCGGCCTGGAACGGCATGGTGTACGGCCTCGTCGCCCCCGGCTACGACATGGCGCGCGTGGTCGCGAAGCAGCTCGGCGGCGATGCGAACAGGGCAGCGGAAGCCGCCTTCGCCGGCGCCGACATGAGCACGAAGCTGAAGCTGATGGGCGTGGATGTCGCGAGCATCGGCGACGCGCACGGCACGACCGCCGGCAGCCGCACCTACCAGTACGCGGACGAGCGCCGCCAGGTCTACAAGAAGCTCGTGGTGTCCGACTGCGGCAAGTTCCTGCACGGCGCGGTGATGGTCGGCGATGCGGCCGAGTACGGCACGCTGCTGCAGATGATGCTGAATCGCATCGAGCTGCCGGAGTCGCCGGAATTCCTGATCCTGCCGTCGTCGGACGGTGTCGCGAAGCCGGCGATCGGTGTCGAGGCGCTGCCGGCGGCCGCGCAGATCTGCTCGTGCAACAACGTGTCGAAGTCGCAGATCTGCGCGGCGGTCGCCGACGGCGCGACGAGCCTCGGCGCGCTGAAGACGTGCACGGGCGCCGGCACGTCGTGCGGCGGCTGCGTGCCGCTCGTCACGCAGATCATGAAGGCCGAGATGAAGAAGCAGGGCCTCGCGGTCAACAACCATCTGTGCGAGCACTTCCCGCATTCGCGCCAGGAACTGTTCCACCTGATCCGCGTCGAGCGCATCACGACCTTCGACGAACTGCTCGCGAAGCACGGCCACGGCCTTGGCTGCGACGTGTGCAAGCCGGCGGTGGCGGGCATCCTCGCGTCGTGCTTCAACGAATTCGTGCTGAAGAAGGAGCACGCGGGGCTGCAGGATTCGAACGACTACTATCTCGCGAACATCCAGCGCGACGGCACGTACTCGGTCGTGCCGCGCATGCCGGGCGGCGAAGTCACGCCGGAAGGGCTGATCGCGGTCGGCCAGGTCGCGCAAAAGTATGGCCTGTACACGAAGATCACCGGCGGCCAGCGTGTCGACCTGTTCGGTGCGCGCGTCGAGCAACTGCCGTCGATCTGGGAAGAACTGATCGCGGCCGGCTTCGAATCGGGCCACGCGTACGGCAAGGCGCTGCGCACCGTGAAGTCGTGCGTCGGGTCGACGTGGTGCCGCTACGGCGTCGGCGATTCGGTCGGCCTCGCGATCGACCTGGAGAACCGCTACAAGGGGCTGCGCGCGCCGCACAAGATCAAGTTCGGCGTGTCCGGCTGCACGCGCGAGTGCGCGGAGGCACAGGGCAAGGACGTCGGCATCATCGCGACCGAGAAGGGCTGGAACCTGTACGTGTGCGGCAACGGCGGGATGAAGCCGCGTCATGCGGAACTGCTCGCGTCCGATCTCGACCGCGCGACGCTGATCCGCTACATCGACCGTCTCCTGATGTTCTACGTGCGCACCGCTGACCGGCTGCAACGCACCAGCGTGTGGCGCGACAACCTCGAAGGCGGCCTCGACTACCTGATCGACGTCGTCGTGCACGACCGGCTCGGGATCGGCGCCGAACTCGAAGCCGACATGCAGCATGTGGTCGACACCTACGAGTGCGAATGGAAGAAGGCCGTGACCGATCCCGACACGCGCAAGCGCTTCCGTCATTTCGTGAACAGCGACGCGCCCGACACGACCATCGAATTCGTCGAGACGCGCGGCCAGATCCGGCCCGCGACGCCCGGCGAACGGGCGGGCGGCAAGCCGGTGTCGATTCCCGTCGTCGCTGAAGGCGTGACGCAAGCCGCCACCGAACCCGCTACCGTTTGACCCTGACCGACACCCGCGTTTTTTCCAAGGAGTCCATCATGAACGATCGTCTTCCGCTGTCCTGGACCCGCGTGTGCGCGCTCGACGACATCGTGCCCAACACCGGCGTGTGTGCGCTCGTCAACGGCGAGCAGGTCGCGGTTTTTCACGTCGCGCATGCCGAAGCCGGCGGCGTGTTCGCGATCGACAACGTCGATCCGGTGTCGCAGGCGGCCGTGATGTCGCGCGGGCTGATCGGCAGCCTCGGCGAGCGCGTGGTCGTCGCGTCGCCGCTGTACAAGCAGCACTTCGACCTGCGCACCGGCGAATGTCTCGAGGCGCCCGAGCAGTCGGTGAGCGCGTATCCGTCGCGGGTCGAGGACGGTTTCGTGTGGATCGCGGCCTGACCGCCCCGGAGCGCGCATGACCGCCACCCCCGTCAAGAGCGTGTGCCCGTACTGCGGCGTCGGCTGCGGGATGGTGCTGCACGTCGAGGAAGGCGAAGTCGTCAAGGTGTCCGGCGACGCCGACCATCCGACCAACTTCGGGCGGCTGTGCACGAAGGGCGCGTCGGCGCACGTCGCGCTGCGCCGCTCGGGGCGGCTCGACCGCGCGTTCGTGCGGCGGGCGCGCGAGGACGACCTGGTGCCGCTGCCGGCCCGCGACGCGATCGCCGATACCGCGCGCCGCCTGCGCGCGGTGCTCGATACGCACGGGCCCGACGCGCTGTCGTTCTACGTATCGGGGCAGATGTCGATCGAGGCGCAATACCTCGTCAACAAGCTCGCGAAGGGCTTCGTCGGCACCCGCAACATCGAGTCGAATTCGCGCCTGTGCATGGCGAGCGCGGGCACCGGCTACAAGCAGTCGCTCGGCGCGGACGGCCCGCCCGGGTCGTACCAGGATTTCGATCGCGCGAACCTGTTCTTCGTGATCGGCGCGAACATGGCTGACTGTCATCCGATCCTGTTCCTGCGGATGATGGATCGCGTGAAGGCCGGCGCGAAGCTGATCGTCGTCGATCCGCGCCGCACCGGCACGGCCGACAAGGCCGACCTGTTCCTGCAGATCCGGCCGGGCACCGATCTCGCGCTGGCCAACGGGCTGCTGCATCTGCTGCATGCGAACGGCCGCACGGATGCCGCATTCATCGACGCGTACACCGAAGGCTGGGACGCGATGCCCGCGTTCCTCGCCGACTACACGCCCGAGCGTGTCGCCGACATCACCGGGCTCGCGGAAGCCGATCTGCGCACGGCCGCGCAGTGGATCGGCGACGCGCAGGAGTGGATGAGCTGCTGGACGATGGGGCTCAACCAGAGCACGCACGGCGTGTGGAACACCAATGCGATCTGCAACCTGCATCTCGCGACGGGCAAGATCTGCCGCACCGGCAGCGGCCCGTTCTCGCTGACCGGCCAGCCGAACGCGATGGGCGGGCGCGAGATGGGCTACATGGGCCCCGGGCTGCCGGGCCAGCGCTCGGTGGCGTCCGACGACGATCGCCGTTTCGTCGAGAACCTGTGGCGCGTGCCGGCCGGCACGCTGCGCAAGGAGGCGGGGCAAGGCACGGTCGACATGTTCTCGCGGATGGCGGCCGGCGACATCAAGGCCTGCTGGATCATCTGCACGAACCCGGTCGCCACGGTGCCGAACCGGCAGAACGTGATCGCCGGGTTGCAGGCCGCCGAGCTCGTGATCGCGCAGGATGCCTTCCTCGACACCGAGACCAACCGCTATGCGGATATCCTGCTGCCCGGCGCGCTGTGGGCGGAAGGCGACGGCGTGATGGTCAACTCCGAGCGCAACATGACGCTGATGCGCGCGGCGGTCGCGCCGCCGGGCGACGCGCTGCCCGACTGGCGCATCGTCGCGGACGTCGCGCGTGCGATGGGCTTCGGCGATGCGTTCGATTATGCGTCGGCGGCCGACGTGTTCGACGAGATCGTGCGCTTCTCGAATCCGGCGACCGGCTACGACCTGCGCGGCGCGAGCCATGCGGTGCTGCGCGACGGGCCCGTGCAGTGGCCGGTCGCGCCGGGCACCGCGCGCGAACGGCACCCGATCCGCTACCTGAACGACGGCGTGAGCCAGACGCTGCGCGCGGCGGGCGACGGTGACGCGACCGACGCGCCGCGCCTCGCGTTCCCGACGCCGTCGGGCAAGGCACGCTTCTTCGCGCGGCCGCACGTCGCGCCGGCCGAGCGGCCCGACGACACGTTCCCGATCGTGCTGAACACCGGGCGGCTGCAGCATCAATGGCACACGATGACGAAGACGGGCAAGGTCGCGATGCTGAACAAGCTCAACCCGCGCCCGTTCGTCGAGCTGCACCCGGACGATGCGAGCGCGCTCGGCATCGCCGCGAAAGACAGCGTCGAGATCCGTTCGGCACGCGGCCGCGCGGTGCTGCCGGCGGTCGTGACCGAGCGCGTGCGGCGCGGCAACTGCTTCGCGCCGATGCACTGGAACGACGTGTACGGCGACGACCTGTGCATCAACGCGGTGACGAACGACGCGATCGATTCCGAATCGCAGCAACCCGAACTGAAATACTGCGCGGTCGCGCTGCGGCGCGTCGAGACCGATGCGTTCGCGTCCGCCGATGAAGCGACCGCGCAACCCGATGCACGCGCCGACGACACGCAGCCCGTGCCGGCGACGGCGCAGGCGCTTGCTTCACAGGAATCCGACATGGCAGACCTCGACACTTTCGCGGCCGCGCTCGGCGTGGCCGACCTCGCGCCGCCGCCGTTGACGGACACCGAACGGCTGTACGTGGCCGGCCTCGTCAGCGGGCTGAAGGCGAGCGCCGGCCGGCGCGAGGGCGGCGTGCCCGTGCTGCCGGCCGGCGCGCCGCTCACGCCACCGGTGCGGTTCTGGCTCGACGGCATGCTGGCCGGCCTGTTCAGCCGCTCGCTGCCGGCGCGCGTGCCGGGTGCCGCGGCGCCTGCGCCGACGGCCGATGCCGCTGCGTCGGGCGGCGTGCGGATCGTGCGCGCGCGGCCGAAGGTCGTGCTGCTGTGGGCATCGCAGACCGGCAACATCGAATCGTTGACCGAGGATTACGCGACGCAACTGATGAACGCGGGCTTCGAGATCCGCACGGCATGCATGTCCGACTATCCGGTGGCGTCGCTGGCCGGCGCGCAATACGTGCTGCTGATGACCAGCACGTTCGGCGACGGCGATGCGCCCGACAACGGCAGCGAATTCTGGGACGCGCTGCGGGCCGGCAGCGCCGCGCGCCTCGACGGCGTGCACTTCGCGGTGCTCGCGTTCGGCGATCGCAACTACGACCAGTTCTGCGGCCACGGCCGCCGGCTCGACGCACGGCTTGCGGAGCTCGGCGCAGCGCGCCTGTGCGCACGCGTCGATTGCGACGTCGAATTCCAGCACGATGCCGACCAGTGGCTCGAACGCGTCGTCGCGCGGATCAAGGACGCCGATGCCGCGCTGCACGCGGTGCCGAGCGGCGGGATCAGCCCGTCGGGGCTGCTGCCGACCAAGGCATATCCGGCGCCGTCGAAGCTCGTCGCGAACCTGCGGCTGAACCGTCCGGGCGCGGCGAAGGACACGCGCTACGTGTCGCTGTCGACCGAAGGCGCGAACCTCGAATACGAAGCCGGCGACGCGCTCGGCGTGTGGCCGACCAACTGCCCGGAGCTGGTCGACGAGCTGCTGTCGGTCACCGCGCTGAAGGCCGATGCGCCGGTGTCGGTGGCGGGCGTCGGCGACGTGCGCCTCGGCGACGCGCTCGCACGCCACTTCGACATCACGCGCCCGCATCCGGACACGCTTGCGTTCATCGCATCGCGCAGCGCGAACGGCGCGCTGAAGTCGCTACTGGCCGACGACCGCAAGGGCGACCTGAAGCAATGGCTGTGGGGGCAGCAGCTTGCAGATGTGCTGCACGAGTTTCCGGTCGAGCTGTCGGGCACGGAGCTGGTCGGGATGCTCAAGCGCATGCAGCCGCGCCTCTATTCGATCGCGTCGAGCCCGAGCGCGCACCCGGGCGAGATCCACCTGACCGTGTCGGCCGTGCGCTATCACAACGGCCGGCGTGCGCGCAAAGGCGTGGCGTCGACGTTCCTCGCCGACCGCGCGGACGACGGCCGCGTGCCGGTATTCGTGCAGAAGTCCGCGCATTTCCGGCCGCCGGCGAACGGCGACGTGCCGATCGTGATGATCGGCCCCGGTACCGGCGTCGCGCCGTTCCGCGGTTTCCTGCACGAGCGGCAGGCACGCGGCGCGCGCGGGCGCAACTGGCTGTTCTTCGGCGAGCAGCACGCGCAGACCGACTTCTACTACGGTGACGAACTGTGTGCGATGCACGACAGTGGCTTCCTGACGCGGCTCGACCTCGCGTTCTCGCGCGACCAGGCCGACAAGATCTACGTGCAGGACCGGATGCACGAGCAGGGCGCCGAGCTGTTCGCGTGGCTGGAGGAAGGCGCGCACTTCTACGTGTGCGGCGATGCCGCGCGGATGGCGAAGGATGTCGACACGGCGCTGAAGGCGGTGGTCGCGGAGCACGGCGGGATGTCGGATGAAGCCGCGAACGATTATGTCGCGCGGCTTTCGAAGGCGCGGCGCTACGTGCGGGACGTGTACTGAACGTCGGCGGCGCGGGCCCGGCGGGTTACGCGTGATCGTCCGGTTGCGGCCGGCCGAACCACTGCCGGCTCGAGCGCGACAGCAACAGCAAGGTCGCCAGCGTGAACAGGCAGTAGACGGCGCTCAGGAAATCGGCCGGCCGATGGGCGGCCGTAAAGGCCATCAATGCGAGCATGGCGATGACCAGCCCGATCATCGTGACGCGCGCCCAGTTCTTCCGGCGCGCGATCTGCACGACGAGCAGCGCGAGGACGAGGGCGATCGCGATGAAGGCCGCCGCGAGCATCTGGACGATCCTGACGCGTAACGCGTCGCCCGAGACGCGGTCGAGCAGGGCCGGAACGATGGCCGACTCGAAAATGGCAACGCGGTACGAGAAGATGCACCACGCGCCAGCCAGCAGCGTGACGGCCACCCGGACCGTTTCCGGCGTATCTCCGCCGAAAATCGGCATATTCTTCAGCGAAGTCATTTTCATTCCGATGGGTTCCTTCGCGGCGGCGGGCATGCCGCTTGCGCTCGGCTGGCGGCGTCGCGGCCGCAGGCGGGAATCGATCGTCGCATCGTAGCACAGGCGTCGGCGCCGGCAACGGCCGGTTCGTTCCGCAGCCGGCGCACACCTTCCTTCACGATCGACCGGAGCAAACATGAAGACGAGATTCGTCAGGGCGGCGGCCCGGGCCGCGACCATCGGCATCCTGATGGCGGCAGCGGCATGGCACCTGCCCGCTGCCGCGCAGGGCACGTCGTCGCCCGTCGGTTCGGCCGCCGCGACCCCCGACAACGCAATACTGCTCACGGTATTCCTGAAACACGATCAGTCGCGCCCGCTGGCCGAGCTGAATGCGCAGCTCGCAAAGCAGGGGTTCTACAAGGCGTTTCCGCCGCCGGGTGTCGAAGTGGTGAGCTGGACCGTGACGATGGGGATCGGGCAGATCGTCGTGTTGCGGCTGCCGGCGTCGCGGCTGCGCGAGGTCAATCGCGTGCTCGAGGATACGGCGTGGGGCGCGTACCGGACGGAGTTCTATCCGACTTACGACTACAAGGCGATCGGGTTGGGGGAGCATGAGCGGGCGAAGTGACGGGAAGTGGGATGCTTGCCTAGGATCGGCGCGTGCCGTCCCCGAAAAGCCGCGCGGCATTGCGCATTTGTCCCTGGCCGCGCGGGCGCGCCCGGCGATTTTTTCCCAAATGCATCAGAAGTCATTCATCAGATGAAAAAACCATGCCGGTTCCCGGTATGATGCGCACCTTGCGTTGCAGGACGCCTTGTCTCTTTATGCGTTTTTGATGGACGAGATACCACAAATACGCACAAAGCCGACGTGAAAGATTCTGTAATATAAATTCCGTATACTCGTAAGTTCTGACCCAGGCGCCTCCGAGCCCGTCTTCGGCCGGCCGCCCACGCAGAACAACCACAGATACGTCGCCGCCCGGCCAACCCGCGCCGCGACACGCTATGCACCACCACTGAACAACTTATGTCTTCCCGCCACTCTGGTTCGCCTGGTCGTGCCGCGGCGGTGATCGCCCGTGCCCGGGCGCTGATCCGCAACGAGCGCGTGCTGTCGCCGCTGCTTGCGCTCGGCATCGGCCTGCTGCTGATCGTGGTTTTCCAGCACCTGTCGGAATCCGTCGACTACCGGTCGGTGATCCGCCAACTGCGTCACATGTCCGCCGGCGAGTGGGGCGCGTCGCTGGCCGCGACGGCCCTCAGCTATCTCGCGCTCGTCGCCCGCGATGCGGTCGGCCTGCGCTACGTCGCCGCGAAGGTGCCGCGCGTCGCGCTGTGGATCGGCGCGATCGCCGGGTCCGCGCTCGGTAACGCGACCGGCTTCGGCGCGCTGACGGGCGGCGCGGTGCGCGCTCGCGTGTACGGCGTGTCGGGCGTCACGCCCGCGCAGATCGGCCGGATGACGGTGTTCACGAGCGGCACGCTGGCGCTCGCGATGGTGTTGATGACGGCAGTCGGCATGGTGTGCATGCCGGAGGCGCTCGCCGCGATGCTGCACGTCGCGCCCGGCGTGCTGACGTGGACCGGCGCTGCGCTGCTGGTGGTGCTGGCCGCGATGGTCGTGATGTGCGGCAACACCGCGCGCCCGGTCGTCACGCGCTTCAAGTGGCTGTCGTTCGACGTGCCGGCGCGGCGCGATCTCGTCGCGCAGGTCGTCTATGCGGTGCTCGACGTCGTCGCGGCGGGCCTGACGCTGTGGGTGCTGCTGCCGGCCGCGCCGGTCGGCTTCCCGACCTTCATTACGGTTTACGCCGCCGCGTTGCTG
This sequence comes from Burkholderia sp. AU33803, assembly GCF_002223095.1. Taxonomy (NCBI): domain Bacteria; kingdom Pseudomonadati; phylum Pseudomonadota; class Betaproteobacteria; order Burkholderiales; family Burkholderiaceae; genus Burkholderia; species Burkholderia sp. AU33803. The sequence continues at coordinate 1,853,213 of NZ_NKFJ01000006.1, read as the reverse complement.
CTCGGGATGATCGGCCATACGCCGGGCGGGATCGGCGTGTTCGAAGCGGCGATGGTCTTCACGCTCGGCCGCGAAGTGCCGCCGCACGCGATGGTCGCCGCGCTGATCGCGTATCGCGCGATCTATTTCGGCGTGCCGCTCGTGCTGTCGGCCGGCCTGCTGGCCGGTTTCGAGGGCCGCGCGCTGCGCCGCCGGCTCGTGACGCGGCAGGCCGTGCGCGTGTCGCAGCTCGCGCCGGTGTTCCTGAGCCTCGTGACGTTCGCGGTCGGCGGGATGCTGGTGATCTCGAGCGCGACGCCCGCGTTCTGGCACCGGATCGCGATCCTGCGCCACCTCGTGCCGCTGTGGGTGCTCGAAGGCTCGCAGGTGATCTGCAGCGTGCTCGGCGTGGCGCTGCTGTTCGTCGCGCGCGGGCTGCTGCGCCGCCTCGACGGTGCCTGGTGGATGACCTTCGCGCTGACGCTCGCCAGCCTCGCGCTGTCGCTGGCGAAGGGCCTCGCGTTCGTCGAGGCCGGCGTGCTCGGCACGCTGCTGGTGCTGCTGCTCGTCAGCCGTCGCCGCTTCAACCGCCATTCGTCGCTGCTGGCCGAGCGCTTCACGGTGAGCTGGTTCGTGTCGGTGGCGATGGTGCTGATGCTGGCCGTGTGGGTGCTGTTCTTCGCGTTCCGCGACGTGCCGTACACGCGCGAGCTGTGGTCGCATTTCTCGTTCGACGCGCGCGCGCCGCGGGCGCTGCGCGCGACGCTCGCGTCCGGCGTATTCGTCGCGCTGTTCGCGCTGTGGCAACTGCTGCGCCCGGCGCCGGGCCGTTTCGTGAAGCCCGCGGAGCAGGACCTGTCGGATGCCGAACGAATCATCCGCGCGCAGGAGTGCAGCGATGCAGGCCTCGCGCTGATGGGCGACAAGTCGTTCCTGTTCTCGGAGTCCCGCCGGGCCTTCCTGATGTACGCGAAGAACGGCCGCACGTGGGCAGCGCTGCACGACCCGGTCGGGCCGCGCGAGGAATGGCCGGCGCTGATCAGCAAGTTCATCGCGCTCGCCCACGCGCATAGCGGCCGTGCGGCGTTCTACCAGGTGCGCGCGAACGCGCTGCCGCTGTATCTCGACGCGGGGCTCACGCTGATGAAGCTCGGCGAGGAAGCGCATATTGCGCTCGACCGGTTCGACCTGAAGGGTTCGAACCGCTCGCACCTGCGCTACGCGCTGCGCCGCGGCGACAAGGACGCGCTGACGGTCGAGGTGATCGCGCCGAGCGACGTGCCGGCCGCGCTGCCGGCGCTGCGCGACATCTCGGACGGCTGGCTCGACAGCCGCGACGCGCGCGAGAAGAGCTTCTCGGTCGCCGCGTTCCACGACGGCTATCTGGCGACGCAGTCGGTGATGCTGGTGCGGCAGGCCGACAAGCCGATCGCGTTCGTCACGTTCATGACGACCGACCTCAACACCGAGGCGACGGTCGGCGTGATGCGCCATCTGCCGGACGCATCGCCGTACGCGATGGAATATCTGTTTACGCAGCTCGCGCTGCATCTGAAGGAAGCGGGCTTCCGCAAGCTGAGCCTGGGCATCGCGCCGTTCTCGGGGATGGGGGCGGCGAAGATGCCGTCGCCGTTGCACCGGATCGGCCTGATGGTCTGGCGCTTCGGCGGCCGCTTCTACAACTTCCGCGGCTTGCGCGCATTCAAGAGCAAGTTCGAACCGCACTGGGAGCCGCGTTACCTCGCGGCCTCGGGCACGGTCGGCGTGTTCGTCACGCTGGCGGATCTGTCATTGCTGGCTGGAGGTCGGCGTTCATGATGTTGAAGAAGGGAATCGCGCGGGCGGCAGCCGCCTGCGCGGGAATGATGCTGGCCGGCGCCGCGTGCGCCACCCAGCCAGCCGCAATGAAGGCCGAAACCGTATCGGGCGGCCGCTACGGGCCCGTGACCGTGACCAAACCCAGCGGGCCGCTGCGCGGCTTCGTCGTGCTGTTCTCGCGCGAGGCCGGCTGGAATGCGGCCGACCAGCAGGCCGCCGATGCGCTCGCGAAGGCCGGTGCGATGACGGTCGGCGTCGATTCCGAGCGGTACGCGATGAATCTCGCCGCGAAGCAGGAGACCTGCCATCACCTCGACGGCGATGCCGAAGCGGTCAGTCACCAGCTCGAGCGCCTCGCACAGTCGTCGCGCTATTTCACGCCGATCGTCGCGGGCGTGGGCCAGGGCGGCGCGATCGCGAAGCAGATCCTGTCGATGGCGCCGGAGAACACGATCGCCGGTGTCGTCTCGGTCGATCCCGCTGCCAAGCTCGATCCGCGCTTCAAGCCGTGCCCGCCCGATCCGACGATCGTGCGCCGCGCGATGCCGGGCTTCGTCGACACGGCGGCCACGGGCGATTCCGCGAAGCTCGTGTCGCTCGTCACGTCGCATCTGCGGGACACCACCAGCGGCGACGAACTCGACGTGTCGGACCTGCCGCTCATCGAGCTGCCGGCCAAGGGCGGCAACGGCCAGCTCGCGATCGTGATCTCGGGTGACGGCGGCTGGCGCGATCTCGACAAGACGATCGCCGAGGCGCTGCAGCGCGACGGCGTATCGGTAGTCGGCATCGACAGCCTGCGCTATTTCTGGAGCGAGAAGCCGCCGGCGCAAGTGAGCCGCGATCTCGCGCGCGTGATGCGCACCTACATGGCGCGCTGGCATGCGAACCGCGTGGCGCTGGTCGGCTATTCGTTCGGCGCCGACGTGATGCCGTTCGCGTACAACCGGCTGCCGGCCGACCTGCGCGACAAGGTCGCCGTGATGTCGCTGCTCGGCTTCGCGCCGGCCGCCGATTTCCAGATCCGCGTGACGGGCTGGCTCGGCATGCCCGCAAGCGACAAGGCGCTGAAGGTCGCGCCGGAAATCGCGAAGGTGCCGCCGCAGCTCGTGCAGTGCTTCTATGGCGCGGAAGAGAAGGACACGATGTGTCCGGCACTCGTGAACACGGGCGCCGACGTGATCAAGACGCAGGGCGATCACCACTTCGGCCGCGACTACATCGCGCTCGAGAAGAAGATTCTCGGCGCGTTCGGCAAGCCGGTCGCGGCGCGCTGAACGCCGGGAGCTTCCGGTTCATCGTACGGGCGGCCTGCGGGCCGCCCGTTTCATTTTCCGGCGGGCGTTGCCACGTTCGGCTGTGGCATCGCCGTTCGCGCATCGTGCTGGTAGAAACCGGGAAACCGGTCGAGCTGGCGCCGCGCGGCCGCGATGTCCGTGCCGTCGCCGAGCACCGCGCTCGAAAACCCCGTGCGCTCCATCAACAGCAACTGGTCGACCAGCACCTCGCCGGTCGCGCGCAGGTCGCCGGCGAAGCCGTAGCGCTTGCGCAGCAGGTACGCCTGGCTGTACGCGCGCCCATCGGTGAACGACGGAAACGCGAGGTCGATGCGCGCGGCCCGCGCGATGCGTTCGGCGAGCGGCGGCAGTTCCTCGTCGTTGCCGATCGTCAGCGTCGCCGTGCCGTGCTGCTGCGTGTCGCCGGCGTGTTCGGCCGGCGTCAGCAGCCGGATGCGTGCGGTCGGATGCTCGTCGTGCGTCATGCGTGCTCCACCTGATGGCGCGCGTCGTTCGCGGCCGCCTTGAAGGGTTCCGTGCCGATGCGGCGGACGGTGTCGATGAATCGTTCGCTGCGGCCGTCGTCGTCGATGCGCGCGTCGAGATACGCGTTGACGATCGCGTCGACGACATCGACGATCTCGTCCGCCGAAAACGACGGGCCGATCACCTTGCCCGGCCGCGCGGGGCCGCTCGCGGCCGAGCCGTCCGAGCCGCCGAGCGTGACCTGATACCACTCGGCGCCGTCCTTGTCGACGCCGAGGATGCCGAGGTGGCCGCTGTGATGATGGCCGCACGAGTTGATGCAGCCGCTGATGTGCAGGTCGATGTCGCCGACGTCGTGCAGCATGTCGAGATCCTGGAAGCGCTCGGCGATCGCATCGGCGATCGGGATCGAGCGTGCATTCGCGAGCGCGCAGAAGTCGCCGCCCGGGCACGCGATCATGTCCGTCAGGAGTCCGACGTTCGCGCTCGCGAGCCCGACCGCACGCGCGTGTTCCCACAGCAGGAACAGGTCGTCGACATGCACCCACGGCAGCACGACGTTCTGCGTGTGCGTGACGCGCGCCTCGCCGGCCGAGAACTGGTCGGCGAGATCGGCGAGCGCGTCGAGCTGGTCCGGCGACGCGTCGCCCGGTGCCTGCAGGCGGCGCTTGAACGACAGCGTGACGATGCGCAGCGCCGGATCGCGGTGGTCGGCCACATTGCGTGCGAGCCAGCGCGCGAAGGCCGGATGGCGTGCCGCCTGGGCGGACACGCGCAGGTTCGCGTCGCGCAGGCTGACCGTGCGCGGCTTGAGCCGCGGCGGGACGAACGATGCGGCGACGCGGTCGAACTCGACCTGGGCAATCGTGTGCAGCCCGCCGTCGTGATCGACGATCTGGCGGAACTCTTCCTCGACGTCGTCGATGTAGCGCTGCCCCTCGGTCTTCACGAGGATCTTGATGCGCGCCTTGTACTTGTTGTCGCGCCGTCCGTAGCGGTTGTACACGCGGACGATCGCCTCGATGTAGTTCATCACGTGCTGCCACGGCAGGAACGCGCGCAGCAGCGTTGCGATCATCGGCGTGCGGCCCATTCCGCCGCCGACGCTCACACGAAAGCCGAGCTCGCCTGCATCGTTGCGCACGAGCTTGAGACCGACGTCGTGCCAGTCGGTGGCCGCGCGGTCTTCGGTCGCGCCGGTGATCGCGATCTTGAACTTGCGCGGCAGGAATGCGAACTCGGGGTGCAGCGTGGTCCACTGGCGCATCACTTCGGCGAACGGGCGCGGATCGACGATCTCGTCCGGCGCGACACCCGCGCGCTCGTCGCACGAGATATTGCGGATGCAGTTGCCGCTCGTCTGGATGCCGTGCATGTCGACGGTCGCGAGCAGGTCCATCACGTCGGGGGCCTTGTCGAGCGGAATCCAGTTGAACTGCACGTTGGTGCGCGTCGTGAAGTGCGCGCTGCGGGTCGGCAGACGCAGCGTGCCGAGCAGGGCCTGCTCGTCGGATGCGGCGCGGTAGGTGGCGTCGTCCGGCACGTCGTAGTCGCGGGCGATCCGCGCGAGCACGCGCAGCTGCGCGCTCGACAGTTCGCCGTACGGGACGGCCACGCGCAGCATCGGCGCGTGGCGCTGCACGTACCAGCCGTTTTGCAGGCGCAGCGGCCGGAACGCGTCTTCGCTCAGCGTGCCGTGTTGCCAGCGCTCGAGCTGGTCGCGAAACTGGGCGGCGCGGCTATGCACGAGCGCCCGGTCGAAAGCGGTATATCGATACATGACGTGATACGCGAGAGGAGCCGTGGCGCGGAGCGCTCGGCTCGGGACAGACGTTGCGACGGGTGTCAGGCAACCGAAGACAGCGTAGGGAACGCGATGGGGCGGGACAAGCAGCAGATGGGGACGAAAAGGGCGCAGCAGATCGCCGGCGTGAGCCCGGCGCGGCTCGGGCATGCGTGCGTGCATGCCCGGGGGCGGGCGTTTATGCGGCGGCGTCGACGACGAGCGCCGGATCGAGCGCGCGGATGCGCTGATCGATGAAGTAGCCGCCGCCTTCCTGGTAGCGCAGGAACAGGCGGCCGCACGAGCGGCAGCGGTTGACGGTGCAGCGGTTGTACGGGAAATGGCGCAGTGCGATTGGTGCGTCGTCCGACGCGTAGCGTGTGCCGGCCGGGTGATATTCGGCGTAGGTCGGCTCCGCGTCGCCGGGTGGCGCGAGCGTGGCGACTTCGGTCAGTTGCGCGTCCTGCAGCGACAGCGGCAGGGTCGTCCATCCGGCGAGCGGCGTTTTCGTGCAGATGCACGACTGCGTGATGTGCGCGGCTTCAGCGGTCAGTTTCAACAGCGCGTCGTGATCGAGGTAGGGCAGTTGACTCATGGGCAATCGTGAAGGGCGGCGGGATCAGCACTGTAACCCGCGTGCGGCTTGCGCGCATCACCGTGACGCCGGCGGTGCGCACCGGGTGAAATTCAACCGCCCTTGCGGACGGAAGGCTGCGCGACGAGCTCGCCGAGCACGCGGATCGCGCGCTCGATGTCGCGGCTCCACGGATGGCCGAAGTTCACACGCACGCAACGCTCGAAGCCGTGCGCGGCCGAAAACAGCGGCCCCGGCGCGAAGCTGATCCCGCGTGCGATGGCCTGGCGATGCAGCTCCATCGCGTCGATCGCATCGGGAAACGCGAGCCACAGAAAATAGCCGCCTTCGGGTCGCACCCATTCGACGCCGGCCGGCAGCCAGCGCCGCAGCGCGTCGTCCATCCGGTCGAGCTGCGTGTGCAGCGCACCGCGCAGCTTGCGCAGGTGCCGGTCGTAGCCGCCGTGCTCGAGATAGTTCGCGATGCCGACCTGCGCGGGAATGCTGGCCGACAGCGTCGTCATCAGCTTGAGCCGCTGCACCTTCTCCGCGAATCGGCCGGCGGCGGCCCAGCCGATCCGGTAGCCGGGCGCGAGCGTCTTCGAGAACGAGCTGCAATGCATCACGAGGCCGTGTCGATCGAACGCACGCGCGGGCAGCGGGTAGTCGGGGCCGAAGTGCAGCTCGCCGTACACGTCGTCCTCGATCAGCGGCACGTCGCGCGCGGCGAGCAACTCGACGAGCGCGCGCTTTTTTTCGACGGACAGCGTGACGCCGGTCGGATTCTGGAAGTTGGTCATGAACCAGCACGCGCGGATGTCGTGCCGGTCGAGCGCGTTCGCGAGCGCATCGAGATCGAGGCCCGTGCGCGGATCGACGGGAATCTCGACCGCGCGCAGGTCGAGCCGCTCGATCGCCTGCAGCGCCGCATAGAAGCCGGGTGCTTCGACGGCCACGACGTCGCCGGGCCGCGTGACGGCCATCAGGCACAGGTTCAGCGCTTCGAGCGCGCCGTTCGTGACGACGATCTCGTCGATCGGCTGCGAGATGCCGGTCGCGAGATAGCGCCGCGCGATCTGCTGGCGCAGCGCCTCGTTGCCGGGCGGCAGGTCGACCACCGTGCTCCACGGGCTGACGAGCCGCGTGGCCTGCGCGAGCGATTTCGCGAGACGCGGCAGCGGAAACAGTTGCGGCGATGGAAACGCGGAGCCGAGCGGCACGATGCCGGGTTGCGTCGCCGCGTCGAGGACGGAGAACACGAGGCTGCTGATGTCGACCTTGCGCGTGACGCCGGCGCGGTTTGCCTGGCGCTTGGCGGCCGGGCTTGCCTGCGGCGTGGCGCCCGGCGCGACGTAGTAGCCCGAGCGTTCGCGCGCGCGGATCAGCCCCCACTGTTCGAGCAGGTAATACGCGCGAAACACCGTCGACTGGCTCACGCCGTGCTGCGCGATGATCTGCCGCAGCGACGGCAGGCGCGTGCCGACGGCGAGGTTGCCGTTGCGGATGTCGTCGGCGATCGTGTGGGCGAGGGTTTCGTAGCGTTTCATCGGCGAGGGTGGCGCGCGCCATCGCCACGCGCGGGCCGGAGTGGCGCCGCGCCGGCGGGCGCGGCTCATTGTCCGATGCGCGGCCCGAAAAGGAAAGCGCAGGCGAGGTCAGTTCAAGGCGGGCCGCGCTTTCCGGCTGCGTCAGGCCGCGTTCGGCTCGACGTTCTGCCGGTTCGCGGCGCCGCGCAGCGGCGGCAACGGCTCGACCTTGCCTGTCGGATCATGCGACTTGAGACGCGCCTGAATCCACTGACTGGCAACCTTGGGCGGATAGTCCTCCAGCAGGTGCACGTGATCGTCCTCGTCGCCGAACTCCACTCGTTCGGCTGCGAAATTGCGGCACACACCTGAAAAGACGCCACACATGTCGTCAAGGATTTCGATGATGAACGCGTCGCACCGGTATTCGGTCACGAAGACCAAGGGATCTACATCAGAAAGACGTAATGGCGACCGCGTCGAATGGCTTGACTCTCGCTTGTGGGCCAGAGATACAATCGTCCGATGCGACGACTCCAGGCCTTCAAGTTCGAACTGATGCCGAACGGCGAGCAGCAGCGCGATATGCGCCGCTTCGCCGGATCGTGCCGGTTCGTCTACAACAAGGCACTGGCGTTTCAGAAGGAGAACTACGAGGCGGGCGGCAAGTTCATTGGCTACGTAGCAATGGCCAGGCATCTGACTGAGTGGCGTAACGGAGGCGAAACGCCATGGCTCAAGGATGCCCCCGTTCACCCGTTGCAACACGCCCTCAAGGACATGGAGCGGGCCTACAAGAACTTCTTCGCCAAGCGAGCGGCGTTTCCGAAGTTCAAGAAGCGCTGCCAGCGCGACAGCTTTCGCTACCCGGATCCCAAGCAATTCAAGCTCGACCAACCCAATGGGCGCATTTTCCTGCCCAAGCTGGGCTGGATGCGGCTGAGGCTGTCGCGCCCCGTGCTGGGCGAGCTGCGCAATGCAACGGTCAGCTTCAACTCGGGCAAGTGGTATGTATCGATCCAGACCGAGCGCGGGGTCGAGCAGCCGGTGCCCCATGCCACCAGCGTGATCGGCATCGATGTGGGCATTGCCCGCTTCGCCACGATGAGCGACGGCACGTTTGTCGCACCGCTCAACAGTTTCAAGAAACATGAGGCTCGTCTGCGCCGATGCCAACGTGCGATGAGCCGCAAGGTCAAGTTCAGCAATAACTGGAAAAAAGCCAAGACCAGAGTCCAGCGCATCCATGCGCGCATCGGCAATGCTCGCCGCGACTACCTGCACAAGGTCACGACCACGATTAGCAAAAACCACGCGATGGTGTGTATCGAGGACTTGCAGGTTCGGAATATGTCCAGGTCGGCGGCAGGCAGCATCGATGCGCCTGGCAAAAATGTTCGGGCCAAGTCCGGTCTGAATAAGGCCATCCTCGATCAAGGGTGGTTCGAGTTCAGGCGGCAATTGGAATACAAGCTGGCCTGGAATGGCGGCTGGCTGGTGGCGGTTCCGCCCGCGAATACAAGCAGGACGTGTCCGGCTTGCGGATACCTGAGTACGGACAACCGGACCACGCAGGAAAAATTCGCCTGTATCGAATGCAGTTACGAGGAGAACGCCGATGTTGTCGGCGCTCTGAACATCCTGGCGCGGGGACACCGCGTTGCAGCCTGTGGAGAGCCGGTGCAGTCGGGCCGCTCCGTGAAGCAGGAACCCGCCGAGGCGATCTGAGAAAAGCGTTATCGTTTCAGGCGCGGTAGGAATCCCCCCTCTTCAGGCGGGGGAGGATGTCAAGACGTTGGCCAGGAAGCACATGAGGATCATGGCCTATCGGATACATGGCATGCGGTGTCCCGCGCGGAATGCCGTGACGGCCTGCCTGCGATCCGTAGCGCGGGCGGCCTCGATGGGCGGGTTATCGCGTGGCTTGCGACGGCGTGCGGTCGAACTTGGCGAGCGCTTCCCACAGGCCGTTCAGGTAGACCGTGCCGAGCGTGCGGTCGTAGAGGCCGTAGCGAGGGCTTGCCCATCTCGCCCCAGATAATACGGCCGATCGCCAGTTCCACCTGCGCATCGCGGAATCGACCGGCAACACGGTGCTGCTGCACATGGTCACGGCGATGTGGGACTGCGCGCGCAGCGATCCGCTGTGGGACAAGATCGAGGAGCATTTTCACTCGACCGCGCTGCGCGAGGCATCGCAGGAAGATCACCAGCGGATCTTCGCGGCGATCATGGCGCGCGACGCCACTGCGGCACGCGACGCGATGCGTGCGCACCTGTCGCGCGTGATCGCGGAATTCACGCAGGCGTGGCGCTGACGCGCGTTCCGTCGGAGCAGACAGGCCGGCGTCACGTTACCGTCATACGGCGGTGAGCAACGGCGCCCGCGCGCCCGTTGTACGGCTTCTTCCGATTGCGCGACCGTAGGTTTTATGGTCTCGTTGCGGGATATCGCATCGACTCGAAAAAGGACAGTCGAATGCAGCCGGGCGATTCACACGGGGTCCAATTGATCAGGGGAATCGGCGGACGTACGCGCGTACGGTTCGCCGTGCGCCGGCTGCTTGTCATTTTGACGGCGGGCTTACTTGCCTCCGTGCTTCCCCCGGCGTTCGCCGCTTCTCCCGAAACCGTCAACGACACCGTGCTGCGTGTGCTCGCATGGCCCGGTTATGCGGACGACGATGTCGTCAGTGCGTTCGAGGCGCAATTTCACGCGCGCGTCGAAGTGACGTTCGTCGATTCCGACGAAGCACTGTGGACGCGCATGCACAGCGCGGCGCCACCGCCGTACGACGTACTGGCCGCGAATACGGCCGAGATCCAGCGCTATGCGCACGAACGCCTGCTCGCGCCGATCGACCTGTCGCGCATCCCGAACCGACGGCGGCAGTTGCCGAACTTCCAGCAACTCGCGGCGATCGACGGGCTCGTTGAAGCGGGCGCCACGTATGCGATTCCGTTCACGTATTCGTCGATGGGGCTGATCTACGACCGCAAGCAGGTGCCGGCCGCGCCGCGCTCGATGCGGGAGATGTGGAATCCGCGCTATCGCGGCAAGGTGCTCGACTTCAACAGCGCGCAGCACAATTTTTCGTTCGCGGCGCTGGCGCTCGGCTATCCCGATCCGTTTCGCCTGTCGCCCGCGCAGACGCTCGCCGTCGCGCGCAAGCTGATCGACCTGCGCCGCAACCTGCTGACGTACTACACGCTCCCTGAAGAGGCGACCGCGTTGTTCGTCCAGCATCGTGCGGCGCTGATGTTCGGCAATTACGGCACCCAACAGGTCGAACTGCTGCGACGGGCCGGCGCGGACGTCGGCTACGTGATCCCGGAGGAAGGCGCGCTCGCGTGGCTCGACTGCTGGGCCGTCACGCGCGGCGCGCAACATCCGGCGCTCGCGTTCGCGTGGATCAATTACATGCTCGAACCGGCGATCGGCGCGCTGCTGACCGAACGCCAGGGCCTCGCGAACACGCTCGCGTCGCCGCCGGGGCTCGACGCCGGGCACCCGCATCTCGTCTGGCTCCAGCCCGTCGAGGACATCGCGCGGCGCGAATCGCTGTGGAGCCGCATCGTGTCGGGCGACCGGCCGGAGCGGTTCGGAAAATGATCCGGCTCGGGCTTACGTCGAAACTGTCGGTGCTGTTCGCCTGCATCGGCGTGATCGCTTCCGGCACGACCGGCTATTACGCGTATCGTGCGAACCGCACGATGCTCGTGCAGGAAGCGCAGCACAGCCTGCTGATGTCGACGCAACTGCTCGGGCAGCGCTTCACCACGGCGCTGTCCGACGTCTCGGACGATGCGCTCGTGCTCGCGCAGTTGCCGTCGTGTGCGCGGGTCGCGGCCGGCGACAACCGGGATGGCGCGCCACGCGCGCGGCTCGAGCAGGTGTTCTACAGCTTCATGAGAAATCACCCGGAGTACCTGCAGATCCGCCTGATCGCACGCGGCGAATTCGGCCTCGAACGCATCCGCGTCGATCGCGATGCGCATGGCATCGTCGTCCTGCCGGACAGCGCGTTGCAGGAGAAAGGACAGTTTTCCTACGTATTCGATACGCTCGCCACGGCGCCCGGTCATATCTATCTGTCGCCGATCGTGATCAACCACGAGACGGGGGCGCACGCGGCCGAAGGGCTGCCGATCCTGCGCGTGGGCACGCCGGTCGTCGACGCGTCGGGTCAGACGGTGGGGGCGCTCGTCGTCGACGTCGAACTATCGCGCGTGTTCGACCGGCTCGAACGCGATCTGCCGGACGACTACGCGGTGTACCTCGCGAACGAGTGGGGCGATTTTCTCGTGCATCCCGATCCGGCGCAGACGTTCGGCTTCGATCGCGGCCGGCGCGTGCTGATGCAGGACCGCTTCGCCGTCACGCGTGCGCTGTTCGACAGCGCGCGCACGAACGTGACCCTCGATGGCCTGGCCGACCCCGCCGCGGCGCCGGGGCAGATGTTCGCGTTCGTGCGCACGCCGTTCGGGCACGACGAGGGCAATCGCTTCGTCGTGCTCGGGATGGGGCGCCCGCTGGCGGACGTGTTGTCGCCGGCCGGCATGCTTGGCGAGCGGATCGTCCGGATGGTGCTGGTGTCGAGCTTGATGGCGGTGATCCTCGCGATCCTGTTCGCGCGTGCGATCACGCGGCCGCTGCAGACGCTCGCGCGCGCCGCGACGCACGTGTTCGACGATCCGGCCACCGAGCAGTTGCCGGTCGGGCGTGCCGACGAGATCGGCGTGCTCGCGCGCTGTTTCGACAGCATGCGCGTCGAGATCCGCACGCAGGTCGCGATGTTGCGAGCGAAGCAGCTGGAGCTCACGCACCTCGCCGGACACGATGCGCTGACCGAACTGCCGAATCGCCTGCTGTTCATGGAGCATCTCGATGCCGCGATCCGGCGTGCGGCCGCGATGCACGAAGGGCTGGCCGTGATGTTCGTCGACCTCGACCGCTTCAAGCAGATCAACGACCAGCACGGACACTCGGCCGGCGACCGCACGCTCGTCGCGGTCGCCAAGCGGTTGAGCCTCGTGCTGCGCGGCGGCGACATGGTCGCGCGGCTCGGTGGCGACGAATTCATCGTGCTGATTACGGACGTGCGCTCACCGGCGGCGATCGGCGAGGTCGCGTCGCGCATCCAGCGCGTGATGGACGAGGAACTGGAGTTCGGCGACCGGCGCGTGGCGGTCGGCGCGAGTATCGGCGTCAGCGAGTTTCCGGCTGACGGCGCGTCGGCCGAGGAACTGCTCGTCAAGGCCGATGCGGCGATGTACGCGGCGAAGGCGTCCGCCCAGCGCGCGTTCGTGCGCTATCAGGAACTGCTCGGCAACGGGAGCGGCGCCGGCAGCGGGACGGACGAGGCGGCCGGCCGGGTTGCGTCGGGCGGCGGCCGGTGACCGGTGATGGCCGGTCGCCCGTCCGCGCGTTGCAAACGCCACGAGCCCGTTGCAAGACGGGCTCGTCGCGGGTGCGGACTGCGAGCGAAGGCGCGCAGCTTCAGGCTTGCTTAGTGGCCGAAGTAGACCGAGTCGCGCGGATTTTGCATCTTCACGGCCGGTGCGCCACCTTCGACGGTCGCGGCCGGTTGCGCGCCGTAGCCGCTGTTGTCGGCACCTTGCACGCGGGCTTGCGCGGCCTGGATGTCGGCCGGGTAGTACGGGCTCGACTGGCTCGGCTTGTAGCCGGCGCTTTCGAGTTGGACCAGTTCATTGCGCACTTGAGCGCGGGTCACGGTGCTTTGGGCGAAGGCGCCGAACGAGGCGGACAGGGCGACAGCGGCAACGACTGCGGAAACGAGCGATTTCATGATGACCTCCGATGTTTTTGGCTTTCCGCGTTCGACACCATGTCGTAAGCGGTTGATTACATCGTAGGCGCCGGTCGACCTAGGGTAAACGTGAGTTTTGGCGAAAGATCGTTGCAGTCGGGACAATAATTTCGAGATAAATGCCTTCCGTCCCTAATCGACGTTGCCGGATTTGCAAGGGAAAGGGAGGCGGACGCGCGCGCATGCACGGACGGGCGCGCGCGGCGCAGGCGCGGGCGGAGAGTGGGGCGAACTGCGACGCTGCCGGATCAGACGTCGTCGTCGATCTCCTTGCGTTCGCGGCGTTCCTCGTTGCCGCGGCGCGCGCGCAGGCGCTGGCGCGACAGCACGGCGATCACCTGCTGGGTCGGCGCGCCGGACGGCAGTTCGTTGCGGATGCGATCGGGCACCATGGGCAGGCCCGCGCGCTGCCGGCGCAGCGCCTTGGCGATTGCCCGGCGGCATTCGTCACCGTGGCAATCCCATTCATCGCGGATTCTCTGGCAATAACGGCATTGTTCCATCGAGACAGTCTAACGCGTCTTCGCGAGCGGGGCTGAACGCTTGCCCCGCTGCGTCACGGGTTGGCTGCGGCACCGGCGAGCGCTTGCGCATGCGACTGGAAGCGTCGGTGCTCTTCCGGCGGCACGAGCGAGCCGCCCGTCGCCCAGATGACGTGCGTCGACCGGCGCAGGTCGATCGCGTGGCGATGCACGTAGTCGCGGCCGGCCGGGGACGCCGTCAGCCAGCCGGGGCCACTGACGGCAGCAGCGGCCGACGGTTCGAGTTCCACGCCCGTCGCGCGCTGAACTGCGAGCAACTGCGCGTAGAGCTGCGCATCGCTGACGGTGAACACGCCCGACAGCAGCGAAGCCATCAGCGGGCTGACGAGGTGCGATGCCTGTGCGACGGCCAGGCCGTCGGCCTCGGTCCGGTTGTCGAGGCCCACGTCGTAGACGGACACGGGCTTGCCGGGGCCGGCGGCCAGCTGGACCAGCATGCACGGCGACGCGACGGGTTCGGCAAAGAAGCAATGCACATGCTCGCCGAACAGCGCCTTGAGGCCATACGCGATGCCGCCCGGTGCGCCGCCGACCCCGCACGGGATATGGATGAAGAGCGGATGCGTCGCGTCCACGCGGCGGCCCGCGTCGGCGAGCTGCGCAGCGAGATGCCGGGCGCTGGCCGCGTAGCCGAGGAACAGCATCAGCGAGCCTTCGTCGTCGACGAAGTGGCTGCGCGGCTGATCGCGTGCCTGCGCGCGTCCGGCCGCGACGGCCTGCGCATAGTCGCCGTCATGTTCGATCACGCGAACGCCGCGCTTTCTCAGGCGCGCCTTCTTCCACGGCTTCGCGTCGGTCGACATGTGCACGACTGATTCGAACCCCAGCGCGGCGGCCATCACGCCGATGCTCAGGCCGAGATTGCCGGTGCTGCCGACGATGACCGTGTGCGCGGCAAACCGTTCGCGTGCGGCAGCCGATGCGAGGATCCGCCGGTCGCCCGCGGGGTCGAGCAATCCGTGTTCTATCGCGATCGACTCCGCGAGCGCGAGCACTTCATGAAAGCCGCCGCGCGCCTTGATCGAACCGGCGATCGGCAATGCGTCGTCGCGCTTGATGAACCAGGCGCCGTGTGCGCCTGCCGGGAGCGACAGCATGCGCGGCAGGTCGTCTGCCGGCATCAGCGGCGATTCGATTTTGCCCGCGCTTGCCGCGAGTTCGGGAAACAGGGCGGCCATCAGCGGTTCGCAGCGCGCCAGCCGTGCTTCGGCCATCGCAATGGCGCCGAGCCCGGGCGCGTCGTGCGGTAACGGGGTGCCGGCATGGGGATTCAGCCACAGCAGAGGATGGCGGGATTGCAGTTGGGCTAATAGATCGGCGGGCTGGAGCGTGATGGTCATGGATCGGCCTTGCGCGGGATAATTGAGAGAGTTCGCCGGAATGCTACGATCCGGGACGCCTGCGCGAAAGCGCCGATTTCTAATGAATCCATTAGCCTGACTGATATCTATGCGACTCGACGGTTCGATCCTGGGTGCGTTGCTCTGCTTTGAAACGGCCGGCCGGTTGCTGAGCTTCACGAAGACGGCCCAGGCGTTCAACCTGACGCAAAGCGCCGTGAGCCAGCAGATCCGGAACCTGGAGGACCGGCTCGGCTATCCGCTGTTCGTGCGCCAGGCGCGCGGACTGAAGCTGACCGAGAAGGGCGGAATCCTGCTCGGGACGATGTCGAGCGCGTTCGTCGACATCAATCGCACGCTTCAGGCGCTCGGCATGTCGGATGCCCCGCTGCAGGTCAGCTGCCTGCCGTCGCTCGCGCTGCAGTGGCTGATGCCGCGCCTGTCCGAATTTCACCGGCAACGGCCGAACGTGCCGGTTCGCGTGAAGGCCGAGTTTCAGGTGCTGGATCGCCAGACCATGGAGACCGACGACATCGATGTCGCGGTGCGCTACGACCCCGTGCAATACGATCGGCTGCATGCCGAGGCCATCCTCGACGAAATCCTGTTTCCGGTCGCCACGCCGGCGTATCTGGCGCAGCATCCAGCCTTCGCCCGCGGAGAGTCGCTCGACGGCGTCGTCCTGCTGCACGACGCCGCGCCGTGGGGCGGCGCGCCCGAGTTCGTGGAGTGGCGCACGTGGCTCGAGGAAGTCCGTCCGGCGTGGGCGGCCGATCTTGACGGCCCGCAGTTCAATTTCTCCAGCCTGGCAATCACGGCCGCGCTGAACCATCAGGGTGTCGCGATGGGGCGTGCCGCGCTCGTGCATGACGAGATTGCGAGCGGGCGGCTCGTGGATGTCTTCGGCAGGCACGTGCGTGCGCCGGCGCGCTACATGCTGTTGTCACGCCATCCCGACGATCCGCGTACCGAGGCGTTTTCGGACTGGCTCAAGGCCGAGTGCACGCGCTTCGATGCCGCGCGTTCACGCTTGCTTTCGAACGGAAGCGGACGCGGGTAGCCGACGCCGTCGGATAGCTGAATCGGAGTGCGAAGTAGTTGGGTGACGAATGCGGACGCAAACTACATTTTCCCGTCCGTCTCCATACGGATGGCTTGCGTGTGGACGGGGCCGGCAAGCGTTACTTGAGTTGCCAGATGCCCCAGACGGCGATCAACAGGCCAAGGCCGAGTCCGCAGCCGAGCAATACGTAGGTTTCCATGTCATGCCTCTGAAAGCGTGGCCGCGCCGATGCGGGCATCCGCGAGCGAGCAGCCAGGTCGGTGACGTATCGTCCGGCCCGTCGGGCGGGGCGATACGCCGGGTCCGCGAATACTACGCTTCGCAGCTTTCAGAACGCATGCGCGATCGATGGCGGTGCGCCGCCTGCTAGTTCTTGCCCGCGTGCGTGTCGACCGTCTGGGTGACATGCGATCCGCCGTGGGGGAACACACCCGATTTCCAGATCATCTGCGATGCCGCGACGAGCACGAACAGCAGCACGACCATCCTGAACAGGCGCGGCGACATCTTGTCCCGCAGCGGGCGAACGAGCCACATGCCGGCAATTGCCGGCAGGCTCGCCGCCGCCGAGATCGCGAGGTCGGCGCCGCTTGCGTGCGCTGCGCCGCTGAACGTCGTGATCAGCGTGACGATCGACACCACGAGGATGATCGCGATCTGCTTCGTGAAGACGCGCCCGGTCGCGCCGGACGAAATCAGGTAGGTGGCGAGCAGCGGGCCGGGAACCGACGCGATGCTCTCCATCAGCGCCGCACCGAAGCCGAGCACGAAGCCGACGGGCTTCTGCCATGCTGCCGGCAGGTTGAGTGTCGGCGCGGCGAGCATCAGCGCCGCGGCGACGATCAACAGCGCGCCGGACGCCGCCTGCGCATGCCCCGGATTGAGCGACAGCAGGATCGCCACGCCGACGATATTGCCGATCACGGTGCCCGCGATCGGCGCGGCGATCTTGCGTGCCGTCGCCAGCAACTGGCCGCCTTCCAGCGCCTGCGGGATGTTGCCGAGGATGATCGGCATCGACAGCAGCAGCACCGCATGCCGGATCGGCAGGAACTGGCTGAGTATCGGCATCGCGATCAGCGGCACGCCGATGCCCGTGATCCCCTTGGCCATGCCGCCGAGCAATAGCGCGATGGCGATGCCGGCCAGCTCGAACGCGCTGAGCGTCTGCAGGCTGGAGACCAGCACCCCTTCAGTCAGATTGAAATGCATCATGGATTGGCATGTCGCGGCATATCCGGCAGCGAGCGCTGTCGATGGCGCACGTGGCGGTCGCGTGTGTCTGGCACGCATGTGTTCTGGATTGGCTCGAACCGGAAGTCGATCGCGTGGCGCCGCGCCATTGTGCGGCCGGGGCCGCAGGCAATCGACAGGCGGTTCGACGGTGCATCTTACCCGAGCATTGCGAAGGACAGTCGGCACTGGCCGTGGCGCGCCATGGGGCGCGTCGATGTGATCATTTTTGCCGTTCAATATAATTCATGATGGTTTAGCGTTTCATGTGCAGTTTTCATACATTTTAACGAGGAGACGTCGATGACGCTGGCCCAATTGCAGGCCCTGGCGGCCGTGGTCGAACTCGGCTCGCTCACGGCTGCGGCCGACCGGTTGAGCCGCAGTCAGTCCGCGATCAGTCATGCATTGACCGAGCTGGAAGACCTCACGGAGGTCAAGCTGCTGTGGCGCGACCGGCAGCCGGTCGTCCTGACGGCGGCGGGCGAACGCCTGTGGCCGTACGTGCAGAACGTGGTGCGGGAAGTGCAGCTGCTGCGCCAGCAGTTCAGCCTGTCGCGCGGCAAGCTCGAAGGGAAGCTGGTGGTCGCGTCGTTGCCGAGCGTGTCGCTGGCGTTCGTCGTGCCCGCGCTCGAGGCGTTGAAGGACATGCACCAGGGCGTATCGGCGGTGCTGCTCGAAGGCACGGACAGCGAAGTCGAAGGGTGGATCGACGACGGTACGGCCGATATCGGCGTGGTGGCCGGCACGAAGACGTTTGCACACAATCTGCCGCTGCTCGACGAGGATTTTGTCGCGGTGGCGGCCGACGGCATGTTCGCCGGCCGCAAGCGCGTGTCGGCGAAGCAGTTGTCCACGGCGCCGTTCATCTTCTCGAAGGCAGGGTGCGGGCCGGTGATCGCGGATTACTTCGCGCGCGGCGGGGTGCCGCTGCAGGCCGCGTTCAACGTGGTCGAGATGCGCACCATTCTGTCGATGGCCGAGGCCGGCATGGGCGTGTCGATCGTGCCGCGCATCACGCTCACGTACACGCCGTTCGGCGGCCGCGTACTGGAGTTGTCGCCGAGGCTGCATCGCTCGGTGCGGTTGTCGTGGAATACGGCCGGCAACGCGATCGCAGACGAGTTCGTGCGGCTCGTCGACGCGCAACGCGCGAAGGCGGCGAAGGCGGTCAACACGCGCGCGAGAAAGGCCAGGTAACGAGCGACTTCAGCGATGAACAGCGCTCATGGGCGACTTGAAGTTTATTCAAGCCGATGGCAGTCGAGATGCAATACAGTGTTCGAACTCGCCCCTGACCGCTTCGTCCCGAAGGAGATTGCCGTGCCGGCCTTGCCCACCTTGCTTGCTTTCGGACTCGTGTCGCTCGGCATGGTGCTGACGCCCGGGCCGAACATGATCTACCTGGTGTCGCGCTCGATCTGCCAGGGCCGCCGTGCCGGGCTGGTGTCGCTCGGCGGCGTCGCGCTGGGGTTCGTGTTCTACATGGTGTGTGCGGCGCTCGGCATCACCGCGCTGGTGATGGCCGTGCCGTATGCGTACGACGCGCTGCGTATCGCCGGTGCGCTTTATCTGGCGTACCTGGCGTGGCAGGCGCTGAAGCCGGGCGGCCGCTCGGCGTTCCAGGTCAGGCAGTTGCCGCACGACAGCCGGGCCAGGCTGTTCACGATGGGCTTCGTCACGAACCTCGCGAATCCGAAGATCGCGGTGATGTATCTGTCGCTCCTGCCGCAGTTCATCTCGCCGGGACACGGCAGCGTGCTCGCGCAATCGCTGGCGCTCGGCTGCGTGCAGATCGCCGTGAGTGTCAGCGTGAATGCGCTGATTGCCTGCATGGCAGGCGGCATCGCGGGCTTTCTGGCGGGGCGGCCGGTCTGGGCGTCGGCCCAGCGCTGGTTGATGGGTACGGTGCTGGCCGGGCTTGCCGTGCGTATCGCACTGGAGTCGCGCTAGCGCGCATGGTTGGCGGTATGCACGGCCACCGGAGGGCTTTCAAGCGGCATCGCAACGCAAGCGCCCGGCATCGTCAGCCCTGGCAGTTGCCCTGCGCTTCGTTGCCGACCCGGACGGGCACGGCTTGTTCACGACGCCGGCTGCGCGTCGCGAGCCAGCACAGGATCGACCCGCCGCACACCATCGATGCGCCTTGCCAGAATTCGATCGACAGCGGCGCGTGCAGCAGCGTCGCGGCGAGCAGGGCGGCGAGCACCGGCGTGAAGTACGACGCGCCGACGATGACCGTCACGTTGCCGTGCATGATGCCGGTGTTCCAGGCCGCATAGCCGAACCCCAGCGCGGAGGCTGCCAGCACGACATAGATCACCGCATGCAGGCTGAACGTCATGCCGCCGCCGCCCTCGATCGCGAACTTGATCCAGAGCGCCAGCGCCACCAGCATGAAGAACGGCGTGACGCCGTTCTTGCCGTCGGCGAGGCGCGCCGTCACCGTGCAATAGCCGGCCCAGATCAGCGCGCCGACGAACGCGAGGCCGTAGCTCAGCGGATTGTCCGTGACGTTGTGCAGCATGCCGGCCGGATCGAGGCCCCGGTCGCCGCCGAGCACCCGGCAGATCCCGAGCATCGACAGCAGGACGCCGGGCACGACCAGCAGGTTGGCGCGCTGCTTGTTGAACACGATCGCCGCGACCAGCGTGAAGCTCGGCCACAGATAGTTGACCATCGCGACTTCGATCGCCTGCTGGCCGTTGCTGGCATAGCCGATCGACAGCGCCAGGCACAGCTCGTACGCGACGAACAGCAGCCCGCCCCAGAGCAGATACTTTTTCGGGAACTTGCTGAGATCGGGGAAGCCGATCGTGAACAGCAGCAGCGCGGATGCCACCGTATAGATCATCGCGGCGCCGCCGGTCGCGCCGAGGCTTTCGCTCACGCCACGAACGAGGGCGACCACGGAGGCCCACAACAACACCGCGCCGAGCCCGGCGAGCGTGGCCTTGTTCTTGCGCTTCATGCTTCCTGCCTGTTTCAACATGCCAATGCACATTCGGATGATTCGGTTCCGCCTGCATGCACCGCGCGCGCATTCGGCATGCGGGACGGCCATTGCCGGCGAAAACGCGTAGTTTAACGGGGAGACGGAGAACGAGCAGCGGCGTCGGCGGTGATTCGCCCGGCGCTTGAGGCTGATCCGGGCGCATGGGCGTCACGCGGCTACCGGTCACGCGTCGTCGATGCGCCAGGCCGCGCCGCTTGCCGACAACGCGCGGCCAATCGAGTCGAGCATCGCGTCCCGCGTCGGCCCGAGCGTCGTGACCGGGAAGAAACCGTCTTCGTCGGTCGACAGGGCGATCAGCGGCCAGCCGCCGGCGTCGCCGCGGACTTCAAGGTGTCGTCGGTTGGAATCGATGTCGACGGCGTGATGCGCTTGCCGCAACGCATTCGCGATGGCATCGAATGCGTCGGCCGACGGCGTCGTGTGGATGCGGTATTCGAAACACATCTTCATGGGCCGGTGGGCGAGGCGGGCAGTCTGGCGCGTGCCAAGCCGCCACCCGCCCTGACGGCAGCGCATCAGGCGCCCGCCGCAACGGGCGCCCGCCCGATCACCGCTCGCGCCGCTTCTTGCTCAGCTCGATCGTCTCGAACAGTTCGTAATCGGCGGTCGGGTGCTGGTCGGCGCCCGGCGCGTGGTAGTAGCGCATCGTGATCGTCGTGTGCCCGCCCGGCTTGCCCGGGTCGTGGTCGAACACCGCGATCCCGTAACCGGTGCCCGTATCGCGGCGCGCGGACCAGATCGCATCCTCGAGCGCATCGGCCGGCGCGCGCACGAACGTATTCGGCGCCGTGCCCGGCACCGGCCGGTTCGGCTTCGTGAACACCTTCGCCCGCGCAAAGCCGGTGGCCGGGTTTTCGCCGTACACGTCGAGCGGCGCGCTGGTGCCGCCGCCGCCGAGGATCAGGTGGATCGTGCCGTGGCTCGTGTCGAACGTCGTGCGGTCCGGGTCGCTCGAGCCGACCGGACGCGGCTGCAGCGTCTCGACGACTTCGCCGGTCGTCGCATCGACACCCGCGCGGTGATTGCAGCCGCGCACCGGGTAGCTGCGCTCGTAGTCGTGATCGTGGCCGCACAGCACGAGGTCGACGCCGTAGCGATCGAACAGCGGCAGCCAGGCTTCGCGAATGCCCTTGTCGGAACCGTTGCCCGTCTTCGACGAGCTGAGCGCATCCTGGTGCATCTGCACGACGATCCAGTCGATGTCGTCGTCATGCGCGGCATGACGCAGCGTGTGTTCGAGCCAGCGCGTCTGCTCGCCGTTGCTATAGCCGCGCACGTAGAACGACGTGCCGGGCTCGATCGGCGGGCGGCCCGTGCTCGCGGCCGGCACGAGCGGCGCGGGGCCGCCGACGAACGCGGCGGCGTCCTGGTACACGACATCGTCCGCATCGAGCGAGACGAACAGCACCGAGCTCACGCGGAAGCTGTACCAGCGGCCCGGGAAGCGCGTGCCGTTCTCCGGCAGCGTATAGCGCGCGAGATACGAGTCGAGCCCCTGCGGGCCGTTGTTGAACTCGATCTCGTGATTGCCCGGGCACGGCATCCACGGACGATTCGCGGCCGAGGTCTGGTTGTTGTTGCCGAAATCGCGCCACACCTCGGGCTGGTGCGCGGGGTTCAGGTTCGCGTAGCAGAGGTCGCCGTTCAGCAGGTGGAACAGCGGCTGGAACTGCTCGACAGCCTGCACCGCGAAGCGGCTCTGCGGCGACGACAGCACCCACGCGCCGTTCGGCGTCGCGAGATCGCCGTAGCTCGTGAAGCGGAACGGTGCGCGGCCGCGCGGCGCGGTCGAGAAATGCGCGGAGAACGGCTGCGCGGCGTTGCTGTCGTTGTCGGCCGTGATCTCGTAGCGGTAGCGCGTATTCGGCTTCAGCCCGTGCACGCGTGCGTGGTACGCGAATACCGTCTCGCCGTTCAGGCCGTCGGTGTACACGCGCTGGACGCCGTGCACGGTGCGCGCCGGCTCGCCGTCGGCGACGATGCGCGCGCGCGGATTGACGGCCGACGCGAGCGAGGCCCACGAGATCACGACTTCCGACGTCGGGTCGTTGCCCCACGTGAGGTGCACCTGTTCGGGCGTGCCGTCGGGGTTCGACGCGGCGGCCCGGGCTGCCGCGAGGCCACCGGCGGCGGTGGCGAGGCCGGATACGCCGGCGAGTTTCAGGAAGCCGCGACGCGAGACGGACGCGGCCGGCTCGTTCGGCTGGATCGGGGAGTTGTCCTGGTTCGACATGGTCGGTGTTTTCGTGGGTGGAGACGCGAGATGTGGAACCGCCTGGCCGTGCGCGAGCGTGACCAGTGCGAGAGCCGGAAACGAGCGGGATCCCGGTGCGAGACATTGTCGAAGGGCAGTTTTGCCGGGTTGTGACAGCAGGGCGACCCCGCGCGAGTGTAGGCGCCTGTCCGAGCGTGCGCGTCACGGTATCCGGCCCGTGCCGGCGCGCATCCGTGGCGACCGAAATTTATTTGCAGACACCGCGACGGATTCCGTTCGCCCGCGCCGTTTAACGCATGAACGGCCGCTTCCGGTCGATACCCGCTACTTCGGAGTCTTGCATGAAGCTTTCCATTCCATTGCGGTTCGCCGCGGCATGCGTGGCCGCGCTGGCGGCGTCGGCCGCCTTCGCGCAGGCCGTCATCGTCGCGCCTTACGCGCCGCCGGCGCCTCGCGTCGAAGTGATGCCGGCGCCGCGCGCGGGCTACGTGTGGGACCAGGGCCACTGGCACTGGCGGCAGGGCCGCTACGTGTGGATTCCGGGCCACTGGCAAGTGGTTCGCGTCGGCTATCACTGGGTGCCGGGCCACTGGGCCGCGCGCGGCCCGGCCTGGCGCTGGGTGCCGGGTCACTGGGCCTGATGCGCATGCCGCCGCACGGCACGCGGTGCCGGTGCGGTGGCGCTTTCCCGCAACGTCACGAGGCGCAGCTATGCCTTTTCGAACCGTGGTGATACTCGCGGCCGCAGTTGTCGTGCTGGCCGGCTGTGTCGTGGTGCCGGCGCGTCCGGCCTATTACCGGCCCGCGCCGGTCGTCGTATATTGAGCACGCCGGCCGCCGCTCGCGCAAACGGGCGGCCGGCGCCCGATCGACCCGATCGCCATGCAGCCTGAAACGGATGCCGATGAAACGGACCTTGCCGAGGCCGTGCGCGATGCGCGCGGCGATCTTGAACCGCCACTGGGGCGGGGCCGGGTAATGGCGCGGCGCATGCAAGGAGAGCACGACGATGAGTTTCAGTCTGCCGGCGGGCGCGTCAACGATCGCGCCGCGGCCCAGACGCGCGATGCGCTGGAGCGCCCCGCGTTGAGCGACGGCGATCCGGATGCGGCGCTGGTCGCACGGGTCGGCGCGCGCGACGCGTCGGCCGTGCGCATGCTCGTCGCGCGCAAGTTGCCGCGGCTGCTCGCACTCGCGACGCGCATGCTCGGCGACCGCACGGAAGCCGAGGACGTCGCACAGGAGACGTTCTTGCGGATCTGGAAACAGGCGCCGGGCTGGCGCGAGGGCGAGGCACGGTTCGACACGTGGCTGCATCGCGTCGTGCTGAATCTGTGCTACGACCGCTTGCGCGGCCGCCGCGAGGAACCGGTCGACGTGTTGCCCGACGTGCCCGATCCGCAACCGGAGCCGGCCACGCGCGCGGAGACCCGCTCGCGCGACGCGCGCGTGCGGCAGGCGCTCGCGGCGTTGCCGGCGCGGCAGCGCGAAGCGCTCGTGCTCCAGTACTATCAGGAAATGTCGAACGTGGAGGCGGCCAACCTGATGGGCATTACCGTCGACGCGCTGGAAAGCCTGCTTGCACGTGCGCGGCGAAACTTGCGCGCGCAACTGGCGGGCGACTCACCTAGCGAGGACATCCGATGACACCCGAACGATTTCGTACCATCGTCGCCGCGTACGGCTCGGATGCGCGGCGCTGGCCGGACGGCGAGCGCGCGGCCGCCGAGGCATGGGCGCGCGCGCATCCGGGCGACGCACTGGCCGCGCTGGACGATGCCGCCGAACTCGATGCGTGGCTCGCCAACGATACGGTCGCACCGCCCGCGCCGGCGCTCGTCGAGCGCATCGTCGCGACGGCGCCCGCCCCGCGGCGCGCGCGGCGGCGGGGCGCCGTGTGGTGGTCGGGCGCGGCATTCGCGGGCGTGGGCCTGGCCGGCGCGCTCGCGGGTGCGGTGGCCGTGTCGATGCTGATGCTCGGCGGCGTGCCGACGTCGCAGCATGAACCGGGCTATCTGACGACGACGTTCGGTGGGCCGAGCGTGGACTGGAGTGATGAATGACTGAACGTGGCTGGAAATTCATCCTCGTCGGCTCGGTCGTGCTGAACGTATTCATGCTCGGCGCGATCGGCGGCGGTGCGTATCAGTGGTTTTCGACGCATCGCGACCTGCGGGCGGCGGGCGCACCGGCGTCGCACACCGCGTTGCGTTTCGCCGCGGACGAATTGCCGGACGCGCGCCAGCAGGAATTCGATGCGGCGCTGAAGGCGGCGCGCAAGGACGGCCGCGATTTCGCGCGGGAAGGGCGCGACGACCGGATCACCGTGCTGGATCTGCTCGCCGCGCCGCAACTCGATCGCACGGCGATCGACGCGGCGCTCGAGCGCACGCGTGCGGCCGATACGGCGCTGCGTGCGCAGGTCGAGCGCAGTGTCGTCGATTTCGCGGCGACGCTGACGCCGGACGAGCGCGCGAAGTTCGTCGACGGATTGCGGCGTAGCGGGAACTGGCGGCTGCCGCCGAAGTGGCAGAAGAAGCGGGGCGACGCGGCGAGTCAGTAAGCGCGAGCGCGCAGCCCGCGCGCACGGGGCCGGCCGACCTGCGCGATCGGCCCTGGCCGATACGCACCGGGTCCGCACGGCACCGCGTCCGATGTGCCGCATCCCCCCGGTCCGGAAAATACTTGGCCGTCCGGCGACGGATTTTCCGCTGACCGACGTTCAACACGAGTACGCATCGCGAGAGTACTCGTCATGGACCACCCGAACGACATCACACCGGCCGCCATCGCGCTGAACCGCTTCGGTCTCGGCGCGCGCGCCGACGAAGCGCCGCCGGCGGACCCGAAGGCAGCGCTCGTCGCGCAATTCGACCGTTACGACGCACGGCCGGCCGCATGGGCCGGCGAACCGGACGCGGTCGCGCTCGCGACGCGCTTCGCGAACGCGCGCAATGCGATGACGGCCAACGATCCGGCAACGAAGCGCGCGACCGAGCAGTCGATCCGGCGCGACGGCAACGACACGTATCGCAGCGCCGTCGTCGCGCGGACGAACAGTGCGCTGAATACGCCCGCACCGTTCGTCGAGCGGCTCGTGCATTTCTGGGCGAATCATTTCGCGGTATCGGTCGACAAGGGGCCGGTGGCGGCCTATGCGGGCGCGTTCGAACGCGACGCGATCCGCCCGCACGTGCTCGGCCGTTTCGAGGACATGCTGGTCGCCGTCGAACAGCATCCCGCGATGCAGCTTTTCCTCGACCAAGCACGCTCGGTCGGCCCCGACAGCCCGGCCGCGCTGCGTGCCGAAGCCCGCAATCCGTCGGCCAAACGCGGGCTGAACGAGAATCTCGCGCGCGAAATCATGGAGCTGCACACGCTCGGCGTACGCACGGGATACACGCAGGCCGACGTGACGGAATTCGCGCGTGCGCTGACCGGCTGGAGCATCGCCGGCGGGCGCGGCCCGCAGCCCGGCGATGCGGCGCCCGGTGCGTTCGTGTTTCGCCCGAATCTGCACGAGCCCGGCGTGCGGACCGTGATGGGGCGCAGCTACGACCAGCCGGGCGAAGCGCAGGCGCGCGCGATCCTGCACGACCTCGCGCACTCGGAGGCGACCGGCCGGCACATCGCGTTCCAGCTGGCCCGTCATTTCGTTGCCGACAATCCGCCGCCGGCGCTGACCGACCGGCTGGCGCGCGCGTTCGACGCAAGCGGCGGCGATCTGCCGACCGTCTATCGCGCGCTCGTCGATGCACCCGAGGCGTGGTCGCCGGTCAACCGCAAGTTCAAGACGCCGTGGGAGTGGGCCGTGTCGTCGCTGCGCGGGCTCGGCTGGCGCGACACGGGCGACCTGAAGGCCGCGCCGCTGCTCGCGCAGCTCGGCCAGCCGGTGTGGCGGCCCGGCTCGCCGGCCGGTTACGACGACATTGCCGCGAGCTGGGCCGCGCCCGATGCGCTCGTGCGTCGTGTCGAGCTTGCGCAGCGGCTGGCCGCCCGCACGGGCGACCGGCTCGACCCGCGCACGCTCGGCAACACGCTGCTCGCCGGTTCGTTGAGCGCGCCGACGGCGGCCGCGCTGTCGCGCGCCGAAAGCGCGACCACGTCGCTCGCGCTGCTGCTCGTCTCACCCGATTTCCAACGGAGATGACCATGGCACTGTCCCGCCGACAATTCCTGAGCGTGGCCGCCGCCGGCGCAGGCGCGATCCTCGTCGCGCCGCGGATCGTGTTCGCGAACGTCGAGACCGATCGCCGCTTCGTGTTCGTGATCCAGCGCGGCGCGGCCGACGGCCTGAACATCGTCGTGCCCTATGCCGAGCCCGCGTATGCGTCGCTGCGCGGCCCGCTCGCGATCGACACGTCGGCCGCGACGCGGCTCGACGGCACGTTCGCACTGCATCCGTCCCTCGTGCAGACCGCGCAGTTGTACCGCGACGGGCAGGCGCTGTTCGTTCATGCGATTGCGTCGCCGTATCGCGACCGCTCGCATTTCGACGGGCAGAACGTGCTCGAGACGGGTGGCCGCGCGCCGTACCAGGTGAAGGACGGCTGGCTGAACCGGCTCGCCGCGCTGCTGCCGGCCACGCGCGAAAGCGCGATCGCGTTCGCGCCGACCGTGCCGCTCGCGTTGCGCGGCACCGTGCAGGCCGCGTCGTACGCGCCGTCCGGTTTGCCGGCCGCGCCGGACGACCTGCTCGCACGCGTGTCGGCGCTCTACGAAGCCGACGCGCAGCTCGGCCCGTTGTGGCAGTCGGCGATGGACGCGCGCGGCCTCGCCGGCGATGCGCATGCGCGGCAGGATCCGGCGGGCGTCGGCAAGCTCGCCGCGACGTTCCTCGCGCGCGACGACGGCCCGCGCATCGCGATGATCGAGACGGGCGGCTGGGACACGCACAGTGCGCAGAACGCACGGCTCGCGAATCAGCTGAAGGCGCTCGACACGATGCTCGCCGCGCTGCGCGATGGCCTCGGGCCCGCGTGGCAGCAAACCACGGTGCTGGTCGCAACCGAGTTCGGCCGCACGGCGGCCGCGAACGGCACGGGCGGCACCGATCACGGGCAGGCGTCGGTTGCGATGCTGGCGGGCGGCGCGGTCGCAGGCGGCCGCGTGATTGCCGACTGGCCGGGGTTGCGGCCGGGCGACCTGTACGAAGGGCGCGACCTGAAACCGACCGCGTCGCTCGACGCGCTGATTTCGGGCGCCGCCGCCGACAGCCTGCGGCTCGATCCGCACCGTACCGCGTCCGCGCTGTTTGCGGAAAGCGGTGCGACGCGGCCGATGAGCGGGCTGATTCGCGGAACCGCGTGAGGCGCGGCGTTGCCGCGTCGGCAATGAATCCATCCACTACACAAAAGGGAGAATGCAAGACGATGAAGATCCGATCCGTTTCGCTCGCCATGCTGGTCGCGGCCAGTGCGGCGCTGATGTCCGCATGCGTGGTCGAACCCGTGCGGCCGCCGCAGCCGGCGCCCGTCGTCGAGGTGCCGCCGCCGATGCCGGCGCCGGGCTATCGCTGGGCGAGGGGGCATTACCGGTGGGCCGGCAATCACTGGGCATGGGTGCCCGGGCACTGGGTGGGCGTGTACTGATCGCGCGCGGTGTGACGTGCCGCGTGGCGCAGGTGCCGGGCAGCGTATTGAAATGCGACATGCGTTGACCTAAGCTTCGGGATCGCGGCCACGGGCATGTCCGTTTGCCCGTCACGGCGAGCCGATCCGCGGCCACCGTTTTCCTCGTTACGGCACCCCCATGAAAGCATGGCTCGTTGCGCTGGCGGTTGCGGCCGGCATGACCGGCGCGTACGCCGCGTCGTTCAACTGCGCGAAAGCCTCCACGTTCGTGGAGCGCGAAATCTGCACCCATCCGGCGTTGTCGCGTCTCGACGATGCGCTCAACGCGGATTACCAGCACGTCGTAGATGACTTCGCCAACTACCCGGTCGAGGATCCGCCCGAATATCACCGGTTCATCGCCAGCCAGAAGGCGTGGCTGAAGGCGCGCAACCGCTGCACGACGACGCAGTGCCTGATCGACAGCTACCGCAAGCGCATCGACGTGCTGTGCGGGCAGATCGACGTGCCGGCCGAAAGCGACCACGCGAAATGCCGTAGCAACGGCGGTCTCGGCGGGCTCGAACTCGCTCGCTGAACGCGGACGCGTCGCACGAGCCGCGCCCCGTCGGATCGGCGCACACCTACCACCCGATCCGGTGCTTCTCCTCCGTCTCGCGATGCCGCCAGTCGTCGTCCGCGTGCAGGTACTGGCTCGTGGTCGTGAGCGACACGTGGCCGAGGTTGTCGCGCACGAGCCGCAGGTCGACGCGGCCGTCGGCCATGTGCGAGCCCGCGCTGTGGCGCAGCCAGTGCGCGGACGCCTGTTCGAGCACGCGCGCCTGCTGCTCGCCGGCTTCGCCGTTCGCGCGCAGCCGGTCGGCCGCGTGCCGGAACACCTGCTTCACGATCCGGTGCAGCGCGGCGCGCGTGAGCGGCTTGCGCGCGCGGCCGACCGGCAGCACGAGCGGCGTGGCCTCGCCGTCGGACGGCCACGCGGGCAGGCCGTGCGCGCGCCGGTAGCGCGACAGCTCGGCCATCATCTCGTCGGTGGCCGGCACGAGCCGCTGCCGGCCGCCTTTGCCCGTCACGTCGAGCCACCAGCGGTCGCACCCGTCCGCGTCGCGCCGGCAGAAGAACTGGCCCATCGTCGTGTCGGCCGCTTCGGTGATGCGCAGCCCGCCGAGATACAGCAGCGTGAACAGCCAGCGCGCGCGATCGGCATGGAAGCGTGCCCGCGCGTCGTCGCGCGGCATCGCGGCGATGGCATCCTTGACCGACTGCCACAGCGGCTGCCCGAGATGGCGCGTGACGCGCGGCGCGGGCCGGCGCTGCCGCTGGCGCGACAACGCGAGCGGATTGCCGGCGAGATAGCCGGCCTGCACGAGCCACGAGAACATCACGTTCAGGATCACCAGCGCCTGCCGTTGGCTGGCCGCCGACAGGGGCCCGTAGAACGGCCGCCAGCGCGGATCGTCGCGCGGATGCTTGCGCCCGCCGTTCGCACACCACAGCTCGGCCGGCGCGGGTGCGAGCAGGAACTGGCGGTAGACGACCAGATCTTCGTGCGTGAGCGACGACAGCGGCTTGCCGCAAGCGATCACGGCCCACAGCAGCAGGCGTTCGGCTTCCTTGCGGTAGTTCTGGAAGGTGGTCGGCGTATCGACGAAGCGGGCGAGCCACGCGCGCACCGCGTCCAGGTCGTTGGTCGCGGCAATCTGCGGATGCGCGCTGCTCGAGCGGTTGGTGCCCGAGCGTCCGTCGAGCGCGGCCGGCACGGTCAGCGCATCGATGGGCAGCGGGCGCAACGCGGTGTCGGACGGAACGGGTGAGGTCATGCGAAGCGGGGGGCGCTGCGCGGATCGTACGCACGTGAAAGGGCGGACGGACACAACGCGATCAGGCATGTCGGGAAGCGCCGATGGTACACGATCGCTTCGCTCAGCCGGCGGGATGTCGTTCGGCAACGTCCCGACGAGCATCGCCTGTCATGTGATGCCGATCAGCGCAAGAACCGCTGCATGGGCGACCCGCCGGCGACGACACGTGCGGCCGAACCGGAACACGGTAACGTGTCGACTTGCGCGCGATATCCGTCGAAGGAACGTGGCGGATTGCTTTCTGTAAGCTATTTGTGAACTTTCTTGTCGTGGGGGCCTCTAATCGGCCCTTCAACGCTTCCAGAGGAACATCCGATGATTCGCCCATCCAGAACACTGCTCGGCGCGGCCGTCATTGCCGGCAGCACGCTCCTCGCCGGATGCCAGACCGATGCGGTCGCCACGCAGCCGAACGCGGTGCGCCCGGCGGACAGCAAGCCGGTGACCAGGACCGTGTATGTCGCGCCGCAATCGGCGCGCTGCACGGGCGTCGCGCCGATGGAGTGCCTGCAGGTGCGCAACAGCCCCAACGAGCCGTGGAGCCTGTGGTACGCCGGCATCGAAGGCTTCGCATACCAGCCCGGTTACCTGTACACGCTCGAAATCGACGAGTACCGCGTCGCGCAGCCGCCGGCCGACGGTTCGTCGATCCGCTGGGTGCTCAAGCGCGTCGTCGAGCGCCGCCAGGCGAACTGACGGCCGCGCTCACGCGGACGGGCGCGCGGCCGCGCGGGCCGGCGGCGCGGCCGTATCGATCCGCCGGAACACGACGGACGACAGCAGCGTCACCACGCCCATGCACGTGAACGACAGCATGAACCCGTGCGCCATCGAGCCCCAATAGGCGGCAAACAGGTTGACGAGGCCGCCGCCGATCGACACGCCAAGCCCCATCGCCAGCATCTGCATCATCGTGAACAGGCTGTTGCCGCTGCCGGCGTCGGCATGCGACAGCCCTTTCAACGTCACGCCGTTCATCGCCGCGAACTGCATCGAATTCGCCGCGCCGAACACGATCAGCAGCGCGCCTTCCAGCAGCGGCGCGGGCCGCGCCGACACCAGCGCGAACCCCGCGATCGCACACCCGACGATCCCCGTATTCACGACCAGAAATGCCGCATAGCCGAACCGCTTCACGAGCGGCGCGATCCAGCGTTTTGCGATGACGCCCGCGATCGCAGCCGGCAGCATCATCAGCCCCGACTGCAGCGGCGTATAGCCGAGCTGCACCTGCATCAGCAGCGGCAGCATGAACGGCACGGCGCTCGTGCCGATCCGGCACAGCAGGTTGCCGAGCAGCCCCGAGCCGAAGTTCGGCTCACGGAACAGCCCGAGCCGGAACAGCGGCTGCGCGCGGCGCCGCGCGTGCGGCAGATACGCAAGCGCGCTCGCCAGCCCGACCACGGCGAGCCCGGCCGCCCAGGCGGCTCGATGCGCGGGCATCGGCGGGTCGATCGCGAGCGACAGCGCGATCATCGCGACCGACAGCAGCGCACAGTCGACGAAGTCGAACGGCGGCGGCTGGTGCGCCTGGTCGTGCGGCAGGTAGCGCTGCACGGCGACGAAGCCGACCACGCCGACTGGCACGTTGACGATGAACACCCAGTGCCACGAGATCGCCTGCGTGAGCCAGCCGCCGAGCGTCGGCCCGACGATCGGGCCGAGCTGGCCGGCGATCGACACGAACGCGATCGCCGCGACGTACTGTTCGCCCGGCACACGGCGCAGCACGGCGAGCCGCCCGATCGGCAGCAGCATCGAGCCGCCGATGCCCTGCAGCGCACGCGCGGCGACGAGCTGGCCGAGCGTATGAGACGCCGCGCAGCCGATCGAGGCGAGCACGAACACGAGAATCGCGAGCGAGAACACGCGGCGCGTGCCGAACCGGTCGGCCAGCCACCCGGACGCCGGCGTGAGCATCGCCATCGTCAGCGTATAGACGACCACGACGGGCTGCATCGCGAGCGGCGACGCATGCAGGCTTTGGGCGATCGAAGGCAGGGCGGTGTTGACGATCGTCGTGTCGAGCGACTGCATGAAGAAGGCAGCGGCGACGATCCAGAGCAGCGCGGAGTGTGTGGGTTCCCGGGACATGGCGAAATCGGTGGGGCAAAGGCCGGCGCGGGAGGCGCCTGTGCGCGGTTGCGCGGCACCTGCCGGTCTCCAAGCGCACGATGGTACCGATTACGATGGTCATCGGGAAGCTGCCTGAAGGCGTTGACTGTCATCGGTATTGCCGATGACAATGCGCCATGCTCAATCCCGTCTGGCTCAACACGTTCGCGATCGTCACGAACTGCCGCAGCTTCACCGAAGCGGGCCGGCAGCTCGGGCTCAACCAGTCGAGCGTCAGCGAACACATCCGTCGTCTCGAGGAGAGCGTCGGCCGGCGGCTGTTCGTGCGCGACACGCATTCGATCGCGATGACGACCGACGGCGAGGCGCTGCTCGTGCATGCGAACGTGATCCTGCAGGCGCTGAACCGCGCGGAATCGCAGTTTCGCAAGCCGAGGCTCAAAGGGCGGGTGCGGCTGGGCGCGCCGGACGACCTCGCGCTCGTCGCGTTGCCGGACGTGCTCGCCGGGTTTCGCGCCGCGCACCCGGACGTCGCGCTGGAAATCACCACCGGCATGACGAGCCGGCTCTATGAAGGGCTGGACGCGGGCGCGCTCGACCTGATGATCGGCAAGCGGCGGCTCGGCGAACGGCGCGGCACGCCGCTCTTGCGCACGCGGCTCGAATGGGTCGCGCGGCTCGGCACCGTCGTCGATCCGGAACGGCCGCTGCCGCTCGTGCTGGTCGCCGAGCCGAGCGTGACGCGCGCGATCGTCCTGAACGCGCTCGCGGAGAAGGGGATCGGCTGGGAAGTCGTGTGTTCGAGCAGCAGCCAGCCGGGCTGCATCGCGGCGGCGCGCGCGGGGCTCGGCCTGACCGCGACGTCGCACTATCTGTCGACGCGCGGGCTCGCGCCGCTGGTCAACGGCGACGCGCTGCCGGTGCTGCCCGACATCGAATTCATCGCGCTGGCCGCGAAGCGGCTCAGCCAGCCGGCGCGCACGCTGCTCGAATTGCTCGAAGCGAGCGACCTGAGCACGCCGGGCGCGCACGCCTAGCCAACTCGCCGCGCACGCGGCGCCCGCATCCGGCGCCCGTGCGACGTGCGGTCACGCGGCCCGTTTCTGCGAAATTACGAGCAGCGCGCCGTTCTTGTCCTCCAGCACCGCGCGGTATTCGTGCGGCCCGGCCTGCACGGGCACGCGCACCGACGCGCCGGCCTTCACGACCCGCGCCATCGCCGCATACAGGTCGTCGTCCTCGTCGACGCGCAGTGTGAGCGCCGCGCGCTCGACGATCTGCTCGTCACCCGCGACCAGCGCGATCGTCAGCGGGCCGCCGTCGAGCGCGCAATAACGGTCGCCGTCGCGAAACTTCACGTTCAGGCCGAGTCCGTCGACGAACAGCGGCAGCGCCGTGTCGATGTCGTCGACCGGATACAGCAGCATCGATACCTTCATTCCCTCTCTCCGTTGTCGTTGGTCGGTGCGCGCCACGCGCCCGCCGTTCGATGCTAGCGCGCCGTCTGCGCGCTCACGCAGTCCGATCGGATGACGGTGAAACCCCTCTGTCCCCGCGGGCGCGCCGGTACTCCGAACAGACGATGCCCGCGTCCGTGCGCGCGCCGACACTTCCATTCGTGGACCGTCGCGCTTCGTCCGTATCGTGCGGGCGGCCTGCACGACCCCGACTCGTCCAACAACCATGGAGACGCACGCAATGAAGTTTTCCCTCATCTACGAAGCCCAGACCACCGACGCATCGCGCGAGGGCGACCACCGCGTATTCAAGGAGACGGTCGAACAGGCGCTGCTCGCCGAGCAGGTCGGCTTCGACACGATCTGGTGCGTCGAGCACACGTCGCTGACCAACTATGCGCACATGAGCGCGCCGGAAACCTTCCTTGCGTACCTGGCCGGCCGCACGACGCGCATCGGCCTCGGCCACGGCGTCGTGTGCCTGCCGCCGGCGATGAACCACCCGATCAAGGTCGCGGAGCGCGTCGCGCTGCTCGACATCCTGTCCGGCGGCCGCGTGCACTTCGGCGTCGGCAAGGGCGGCAGCCAGCAGGAAGCCGGCGCGTTCGGCTACGACCTCGACGAACTGCAGCCGATGATCGACGAATCGATGTACCTCGTGCCGAAGATGTTCGTGCAGGACGAGATCGAGCACGACGGCAAGTACATCAAGATTCCGAAGCGTCCGATCCATCCGAAGCCGTTCCAGGATCCGCATCCGCCGATGTACCTCGCGTGTACCAACACCGACGCGCTGCTGCGTGCCGGCCAGCGCGGGATGGGCGCGCTGGTGCTCGGCTTCGGCGGCCCCGACGAAGTCGCGAAGAAGAATGCCGTGTATCGCGAAGCGTGGGCGAACCGCAAGCCGGAGGACCAGGTCGGCTTCCGCCCGACCCAGCACCTTGCCGCGCTGTGCCCGACGGTCGTGATGGCCGACGGCCAGGCCGCCCGCAAGATCGGCATCCGCGGCCAGCGCTACTTCATGGAATCGCTCGCGTACTGGTACACGGGCGGCGAGCGTCCGGACCCGGCGAAGTGGGGCGACGACCTCGTGCAGGCCGACACCGGCGAGATGGTGATCCGCTCGCGCTTCGCGTCGGAGGAAGTCGTCGTGAACTTCGCCGACCCGGCGCTCGCGATGATGAACCCGAACCACGCGTACGGCACGGTGGACGACTGCATCGGCTATGTCGGCCGCCTGCAGGAAGCCGGCGTCGACGAAGTGCTGTTCCTGTGCCAGATGGGCACGGTGCCGCACGACGCTCAGATGGAGACGATCCGCAACATCGGCGAGCACGTGATCCCGTTCTTCAACCGCGAGAAGGCGCGCGCCTGCGCGTGATGCACCGGGCCGCGCCCGTCGTCCGGTCGGACGATGCGGCGCGCTCGCGCGAAGCCGACCATCGGTGGTGGCGAGCATCGCCCGCGGCCAGGCCGCGCCGGACAACTTTGAACGAGAGCGGGGCCCGCGCCGCGGCGCATCACCCGCTTCACAGGAGACATTCGTGCATCGCGACAACGATTCGAACGCACTGGCCGCCACGCTGATCGCCCGGGCCGAGGCACTGGCGCCGACGCTGGCCGGCCGCGCCGCGCAGGCGGACGCGCAGGGCCGCATCCCGGCCGAGACGATCGCCGACATGCAGGCCGCCGGCTTCTTCAAGGTGCTGCAGCCGAAGCGCTACGGCGGCTACGAGCTCGATCCGCAGGCGTTCTTCGACATCCAGATGGCGCTCGCGCGCGGCTGCATGTCGACCGCGTGGGTGTACGGCGTCGTCGGCGTGCACAACTGGCAGCTCGCGCTGTTCGACGAACGCGCGCAGCAGGACGTGTGGGGTAACGATCCGTCCACGCTGATCGCGTCGACCTACATGCCGGTGGGCCGCGTGACGCCGGTCGACGGCGGCTTCCGCCTGTCGGGCCACTGGAAGTTCTCGAGCGGCAGCGAACTGTGCGAATGGGTGTTCCTCGGTGCGCTGGTGCCGCCAGCCGTTGCCGGCCAGCCGCCCGAATACCGCACCTTCCTGCTGCCGAAAGCCGACTACCGGATCCAGCAGGACTGGGACGTGCTCGGCCTGCGCGCGACCGGCAGCCATGACATCGTCGTCGACGACGTGTTCGTGCCCGCGTACCGCACGCACAAGGCGATCGACGGGATGATGGGCACGAGCCCGGGCCTCACCGTCAACGACGCGCCGCTGTTCAAGCTGCCGTTCGCGCAGATCTTCGTGCGCGCGGTGTGCACGTCGTGCATCGGCGCGCTGCAGGGCGCGCTCGACGATTTCACCGGCTATGCGGCCACGCGCGTGTCGGCCAACAGCGGCGCGAAGACGACCGACGATCCGGGCGCGCAGAACGCCTGCGCGAACGCGGCCGTCGCGATCGACGAGATGCAGGTGCTGCTCAAGCGCAATTTCGCGGAACTGATGGCGTCCGTCACCGGGGGCCCGGCCGTGTCGATCGAGCGCCGCGTGCATTTCCGCTACCAGTCCGCGCAGGTCGCCGAGCGCTGCGCGCAGGCGGCGAACGCGTTGCTGCGCTACGCGGGCGGCAACGGCATCTATCACCGCAATCCGCTGGTGCGCCGCTTCCTCGACCTGCATGCGGCCCGCGCGCACTACGCGAACAACGTGGACCGTTTCGGCCAGAACCTCGGCGCCGTGATGCTCGGCCGCGAGAACACCGACTTCTTCATCTGACGAGGCCGCGATGAACGACCCGCAAGCACCGCAATACGTGTTCGACGTGGTGGTCGTCGGTTCGGGCGCGGGCGCGCTGCTCGCGGCGTGCCGCGCGGCCGACCGCGGCCTGTCCGTCGTCGTGATCGAGAAGACGGCGTTGTACGGCGGCACGTCGGCTGTTTCCGGCGGCGGCATCTGGGTGCCGTGCAACCACCACATCGCCGAACTCGGCGTGACCGATTCGCGCGAGGCCGCGCGCGGCTATATCGAAGCCTGCGTGGCCGGCGAATCGACGCCCGAGAAGATCGACACCTATCTCGACCGCGCGCCGGAGATGCTGCGCTACCTGGAAACGAAAACGCCGGTGCGTTACCAGTCGCTGCCGAAATACGCGGACTATTTCCAGAAGGTGCCGGGCGCGATGCCGGGCTACCGCGCGCTCGATCCGATGCCGTTCGACGGCGGGCTGCTCGGCGACGAACTCGACCGGCTGCGGCCGGCGTCGCCCGGCACGCTGATCGGCGGGCGCGTGGCGGTGACGTCGAAGGAGGCACATACGCTGTTCTCGCGCGGACCCGGCTTCATGAAGCTCGCGATCGCGCAGTTCGGCCGTTACTGGCTGGATCTCGGGATGCGCCGCCGCACGCGGCGCGACCGGCGACTGACACTCGGCAACGCGCTGATCGGCGGGCTGCGCCGTGCGCTGCTCGACCGTAACGTACCCGTGTGGCTCGACACGCCGATGCGCGACCTGCTCGACGTCGACGGCCGCGTGACCGGCGTGCGCGCGCAGCGCTTCGGGCAGCTCGTGACGATCGTCGCGCGGCATGGCGTGATCCTCGGCGCGGGCGGCTTCGAGCGCAACCAGCCGATGCGCGAGCGCTACCTGCCGCAGCCGACGCAGGCGCAGTGGAGCGCGACGCCGCCGGCCAACACCGGCGACGCGATCGCCGAAGGCCATCGGCTCGGCGGCGCGCTGGCGCTGATGGCGCACGTGTGGGGCGCGCCGACGGTCGGTGTCGCCGGCGAGGAGAAACAGCGCGCGCTGTTCGTCGAACGCAACCTGCCGGGCTGCGTGATCGTGAACCGCCTCGGCAAGCGCTTCGTCAACGAAGCCGCGCCGTATTCCGAATTCGTGCCGGCGATGTATCGCGACCATGCGCGCACCGGCGCGAACGTGCCGGCCTGGATGGTGTTCGACGCGCGGTTTCGCCGCAAATATCCGTGCGGGCCGATCATGCCGGCGTCGATGATGCCCGATTCACGGATTCCGGCCGCATTCCTCGACGTGATCGTGAAGGCCGACACGATCGACGCGCTGGCTGCGCGCATCGGCGTCGATGCCGCCGGCCTGCATGACACGCTGCGCGACATGGCGCGCTATGCGGCCACCGGGATCGACGAAGCGTTCGGCAAGGGCGACAACCTGTTCGACACGTACTACGGCGATCCGCGGAACCAACCGAACCCGTGCCTGGGGCCGGTCGACCAGGCGCCGTTCTACGCGGTGCGGATCGACGCGGGCGACATCGGCACGAAGGGCGGGCTCGTCACCGACGTGCATGCCCGCGTGCTGCGCGCCGACGGCGAGCCGATCGACGGCCTGTACGCGATCGGCAACACCAGCGCCTCGATGATGGGCGCGAGCTACCCCGGCGCGGGCTCGACGCTCGGTCCGGCGATGACCTTCGGGTATCTCGCCGCCGACCACCTGGCTGCGCGCGCGGCCGACGCCGGCGGCCAATCCGCCCGGCCCTCCACGACTGAACTTGACGGAGTCCAATGATGAGCGATCTCACCCCCCATCCGCTGCGCACCGACATGCTGCTCGCGATGCGCCGCCTCGCGCGCTCCGTCACGGTCATCAGCAGCGCGCACGACGGCCGGCGCTACTCGATGTCCGCGACGGCGGTCGATTCGCTGTCGACCGATCCGCCTTCGCTGCTGATCTGCATCAACCGCAGTGCGTCGCTGTATCCGCCGCTCGACGCGGGCGCCGGGTTCTGCGTGAACGTGTTGTCGGCGGCGCACGAAGGCATCGCGATCGACTGCAGCGGTCGCCTGAAGGGCGAGGCACGCTTCACGACCGGCGACTGGCACACGTCGACGCTCGGCGTGCCGTATTTGCGCGACGCGCAGGCGAGCCTCGTGTGCGAGCAGGACGGCCGCTTCGAATACGGCACGCACACGGTGTTCATCGGGCGTATCCGCGAGGTGCTGATGAGCGGAGACGTCGATCCGCTCGTCTATCTCGACGGCGCCTACACGACGCCCGGCGCGCCGGCGGCCCGTGCGGCCGCGTGACGTGGGGAGCCGGACATGAGCGATTCGCGCTTCCATCGGCTGACCGTGGCCGACGTGATTGCCGAAAGCGACGACGCGTGCTCGTTCGTGTTCGACGTGCCGGCCGCGTTGCGCGACGCCTTCGCGTACCGGCCCGGCCAGTTTCTGACGCTGAACGTGCCGTGCGCGGACGCCACCGTCACGCGCTGTTATTCGCTGTCGAGCGCGCCCGGCATCGATGCCGCGCCGAAGATCACCGTCAAGCGCGTGCGCGACGGCCGCGCGTCGAACTGGCTGTGCGACCGCGTGAAGGCGGGCGATGCGCTCGACGTGCTGCCGCCGGCCGGCGTGTTCACTCCGCGCTCGCTCGATGGCGACCTGCTGCTGTTCGCGGGCGGCAGCGGCATCACGCCGGTGCTGTCGATCCTGAAATCGGCGCTCGTGCACGGCCGCGGGATGCTGACGCTGATCTACGCGAACCGCGACGAACGCTCGGTGATTTTCCGAGCCGAGCTGCAGCAGCTCGCGCAGCGTCATCCGGGCCGCGTGCGCGTGATTCATTGGCTCGACAGCGTGCAGGGCATCCCGCCGCAACGCCATCTCGAGGAACTCGCGCGGCCGTTCAGCCAGCAGGAGACGTTCATCTGCGGGCCCGCGCTGTTCATGGAGAATGCGCTGGCCGCGATGCTCGGCCTCGGGCTGCCGCGTTCGCGGGTCCATGTCGAGCGTTTTGCATCGCTGCCCGATGCGCCGGCGCAGGCGTCGGCGTCGGCTGATACGACGGCGTCAACTGTCGCAGCGGCGGTCTCGGCATCCGGCGATGGCGCGTCGATCGAAACGGTGCTCGATGGCGATGCGTTCGCGTTCGACAGCGCCCCTGGAGAAACGCTGCTCGACGCGATGCTGCGCGCGGGCGTGCCGGCGCCGAATTCCTGCCGAATGGGGCAATGCGGCGCGTGCATGTGCCGGATCGAGCGCGGCGAGGTCGCGCTCGACAGCAACCACGTGCTCGATGACGACGAGATCGCGGCCGGCTGGACGCTCGCCTGTTGCGCGCGGCCCGCGAGCGACGCGCTGCGCGTCGTGTTTCCCGACTGAGCTGTCGCGCGCCGGCGGCGCGCACGGCCACCCTGATCTATGACGATGGACAACGAAATCCTGACCACGCCCGCGCTGATCGCCCGGGCAGCCGCGCGCCACGGCGCGCATCCGGCGATCGAGTCGGAGCATGGCCGGCTGACCTACGCGGAACTCGACGCGGCGCGCGTCGCCGCGGCCCGCGCGCTGCTCGCGAGCGGTATCGAGACAGGCGACCGCGTCGCGGTGTGGGCGCCGAACCTGCCGGAATGGATCGTCGCCGCGCTGGCGATCCACACCGTCGGCGCGATCCTCGTGCCGGTCAATACGCGGATGAAGGGGATGGAGGTGGGCGGCATCCTGCACGACGGCGGCGCACGGCTGCTGTTCTGCTGCGGCACCTTCCTCGGCGAATCCTATCCGGCGATGCTCGCGCCGCACCGGCCCGCGACGCTCGAGCGCGTCGTCGTGTTCGACGGCGAGCCGCCTTCAGGCGCGCGCGACGAGACCTGGAGCGCGTTCCTCGCGCGCGGCGCCGAGGTGCCGCTGGGCGCGGTGCGCGAACGCGAGGCGCAGGTCACGCCCGACACCGTGATGGACCTGATGTTCACGTCCGGCACGACGGGCCGCCCGAAGGGCGTGATGACCGCGCATGGCCAGAACCTGCGCGCCGCGCAGGCATGGGCGACGATCGCCGGCGTACGCGCCGACGACCGCTACCTGATCGTCAATCCGTTCTTCCACACGTTCGGCTACAAGGCCGGCTGGCTCGCCGCGCTGTCGAGCGGCGCGACCGTGCTGCCGCATCTCGTGTTCCAGCCGGCCGACGTGCTGCGGCGCGTCGCCGACGATCGCGTGTCGGTGCTGCCCGGCCCGCCGACGCTGTACTACGCGCTGCTCGACGCACCCGATCGCGCGACGCGCGACCTGTCGTCGCTGCGGATCGCGGTGACGGGCGCGGCGGCGATCGCGCCGAGCCTGATCGAGCGGATGCGCGCGGAGCTCGGCTTCGAGACGGTGCTGACCGGCTACGGGCTGACCGAATCGTGCGGCTTCGCGACGCTGTGCCGCCAAGGAGACGATGCGGAGACGGTTGCCTATACGTCGGGGCGTCCGATGCCGGACGTCGAATTGCGCATCGCGGGTGAAGGCGGTGAACCGCTCGGCCCGGAGGAAACTGGCGAAATCTGGGTGCGCGGCTACAACGTGATGCGCGGCTACTTCAACCAGCCGGACGCGACGCGCGAGACCGTCGACGCGGACGGCTGGCTGCATACGGGCGATCTCGGCTGCGTCGATGCGAACGGCAACCTGAAGATCACCGACCGTATCAAGGACATGTTCATCGTCGGCGGGTTCAACTGCTATCCGGCCGAGATCGAGCGCTTGCTCGCCGCGCATCCGGCGATCGCGCAGGTCGCGCTGGTCGGCGTGCCCGATACGCGGCTCGGC
The DNA here is from genome assembly GCF_002223095.1 of Burkholderia sp. AU33803. Taxonomy (NCBI): domain Bacteria; kingdom Pseudomonadati; phylum Pseudomonadota; class Betaproteobacteria; order Burkholderiales; family Burkholderiaceae; genus Burkholderia; species Burkholderia sp. AU33803. Next base: position 1,812,033 of record NZ_NKFJ01000006.1, on the reverse strand, counting down.
GAAGTCGGGCATGCATATGTCGTGCTGCGGCCGGGCGCGCATGCCGACGCCGACGCACTGAACGACTGGGCGCGCCGCAACATGGCGAACTACAAGGTGCCGCGGCATTTCACGTTCGTCGAGCAACTGCCGACGAGCGCGGCCGGGAAGGTGCTGAAGTACCGCCTGCGGGCAGGGATCGACGCGGCGGCCTGAGCGCCGATGCATCACATGAACGGGGTGAACGCATGAACGAGAACGGGTTTCCGCAGGGCGCGGTGCTGGTGTTCGGCGGCAGCGGCGGGATCGGGCAGGGTGTCGCGCTCGAGTTTGCGCGTGCCGGCGTGCCGGTCGCGCTGGGCTATCGGAGCAAGGCCGACGTGGCCGAGCGCGTCGCGCGCGATATTCGCGGCGAAGGTGTCGCGGCCACCACGCACGGCGTGGACGTGACCGATCCCGCCCAGGTCGAGGCCGCGCTCGCGGCGGCGATCGGCGCGCATGGCCGCGTGCACACGGTCGTCTGGGCGGCCGGGCCGTTCGTGAACCAGCGTCACATCGGCGACATGACGCACGACGACTGGCGCCGCGCGATCGACGTCGAGACGGTCGGCTTCTTCGTGGCGGCGAAGGCTGCGCTGCCGCACTTCCGCGCGTCGGGCGGCGGATCGTTCGTGACGCTAGGCTCGGCCGGGCACCTGCGCTGGCCGGATCGCGACGGACTGTCGGTCGCGCCGAAGGCGGCGAACGAGGCGCTGGTGAAAGGGCTGGCGCGCGAGGAAGGGCGTTACGACATTCGCGCGAATTCGATCCTGGTCGGCGTGATCGAGGCCGGGATGTTTCCGGTGCTGCTCGAACAGGGGCAGTTCGACCAGGCGTGGATCGACGAGACGCAGAAGATGCTCGCGCTCAAGCGCTGGGGGAAGGCGCACGACGTCGGGCGGGCGGCGGTGTTCCTGGCGTCGGACCGGGCCAATTACATCACCGGGCAGCAGTTGAATGTGTCAGGAGGGTATGGGTTGTAATTCGGCCGACCGAACGTGACGGGCTGGCCGCTCGTTGCGAGCGGCCTTTGCATTTCCGATTCGCCTGACGGCCCTGCTACCGATGCTCGATGTGTTGCACCTTCGCAAACACTTCCGGATAACGCTTTGCCGGGGTTTCCGGCCGGACTGAGGGAGCGCTCACAGCATTGCACCCGCTCCGCTCATCGCTGTTCCCCATGACCTTGTCGCGAAGCCGGATGTAGGGCTGTTCGACGAACCTGTATGTCAGATGTGCGAATGCGAAATAGAAGCCGGCGAGGGTGACATACAGGATGAGTGTCGTGCGATGACTTTCGATTGACCATCCGTATTTTGCAAACATGCCGAGCACCAGTGTCAGCATACAGATGTGTCCCAGGTAGAGGGAGTACGAAATCCGGCTGGTCCAGTTGATGAAACGATCCAGCAGACGACTGCCCGACGTGCGAATGGTCATCGCTGCGGGAAGCAACGCTGCGATGACGACGGACAGCATCGGGTATGCCATGGTGCGGACGATGGCGTTGGTGACGAGATAAGGCGCACCGCACGCGAAGTAGAGCGTCAGGGCGGCAAAAATCGGCAACGCAAATTTCCAGTGCGATGCAAGACGCGCAAACTGTTTCGGTCGTTCGATGCGGATATACGCAACGATTACCCCAATGAACAGGGAATCCAGCCGGCACAAGACGATGGATCGAACATGACGATCGACATCCGATAGCGACTGGGCATGCCAACCAAAAACGATCCTTGCGACAAGCGGGCCAACGATGAACACGGCGCACGTTGCGAGCATCGCACGTCCGTTCGACTTCAGCATGCCTGCGGCGGCGAGAAATACGCACGGGAGCAACAGGTAGAACCATTCCTCGACGGCCAGGCTCCACGAGTGCTCGAAGAATGGTCCTATCGGCCACGCCAGATTCTGGAGAAAGAGGAAGAACGGCCAGGCGACGTCGAGCGATGCCGGGCCGTGGTAGTCGAATCGTAGATAGACGAGCAGGAAGAAGGCATAGAGCGGGAGCGTGCGTGCCCAGCGGCGCTTCCAGAAATCAAGCACATCGCCAGGGGCCTTGAGCTTGCCCGCTTTCCGGGACCGGATCAGTACGCTGCCGATCAGGAACCCGCTCAGAACGTAAAAGATCTCTACGCCGATCGTTCCCTGTGCCGAGAAGTACCATCGCAGCCACGCCGGCGGCGCCCCGTGCGCCACGGTATGGCTGGCCAGAACGAGGAGGACCGCGAGCGCGCGCAGTATATCTAGCCCGAATACGCGCTGACTATTGGGGGGCGGAGCGGACTTCGTCATCGGTAACGTAGGTGGGTTGGACGCCGAAGTGTAAATCAACCTGGCGGTCAGAAACGCTGGGTCCCCAGAAGGAACTGCGATGCCATGACGATGCGGGTTCGCACCTGGATCGAACGCATGGCTGCATCCGGAAAACGTTGCCGGATCTGCACGGGAGGCGGTAGCAATGTCCGATTGCGGTCACCATGCCGCGATTCCGACCGACCGGTTCGGACTGTCGAATTCAGGGGGCAGGAATGCGCGAGTGGTGAATCGTTCCGATGGGTGCGACTGAATTGAATAGCCGCACCCGCGTCGCCGATCAGAGTTTGCGCATCACGCAACCAATATGGTCAGCGCGATCAGGGGAGAGCGTTTCGATCGTCGCCAGGCCCTCGATTTCACGGCAGATACTGAACGTCTCGCTTCGATTCGAGATCAGGAAATCGCGCCCGTCGACGTGGAAGTTCCATTGGTGGAAGCCTTCCCAGTTCTCGTTCAGCGCCTCGTTCGCCGCATGCTCGGTCGCAATGAAGCCACCGCGTTTCGTCACGGCGACCATTTGCCGAAACGCTTCGACCGGATTGTAGCTGTGGTCAAGCGTGTTTTTCGCATAGGTCAGGTCGAACGTGTTTGCCGGAAACATCGTGGTCAGGCATTCGCTTTCGCACTGCCGGGTTTTGATGAGGGGAAGCCCCGAGGGAAAATCCAGGCGGCTGTACAGATCGCCCAGCGCATCGACGGCGGTGATGTCCAGCGGCATGCCGTTCATCTTCTTGCCCAGCACCGTCATCGGGCCGGCGCCCACGTCGAGGATCTTCGGATTCGGAATGCCATTCAGCAGCTCGGCTATCCACGGATGTACTTCGGTATCGGGGTTGATGCGGAACTGAAAATCTTCCGGCCACGGACCGCCCTTCGTATCCAACCACTTCGACCAGAATTCGATTTCGTTATCGATTCCGCTAGACCACTGCAGTTTTTGCATTGTGTCCGTCCAGAGGGTATGGACGGTCGATTCTATCATCCGCCGGCAGGCTGTCATCGGTCGACGAAACTTCGGGCGATGCGGGGATCGGTGCGGTGTACTGACCGGCCGCTGCTCACACGACGACCCTTTCGCGCAGCATGCGTGAACCGGCATCCGTATTCCCCCTGACTTGCCGGTCACGCTTGTGTATCGGCCTCGCACGCGCCCTGTGCGAGGTCACACCTTTGCAACGTTTCTTCGAAGCATGCGGCCACACCCGATCGACGGTAGCGGAGGCGGATGTGCGCTGACGCCCGGCAGGCCTTGTTCGGCGTGCATCGCGATATCGATGCGTGCGCACACAATCGCGCGCTGCGGTGTCTCGTGCCGAATATCGATGCGTTCCTGAAACATTTCTCCCGATTCCGCCCTGCACGACGGCGAGCGTTTGGCTGCGACGCTTGCTGCGCGTCGATTGGCGTGGCATGGCACGTGCCTTGCGGTGGACCCGGTGCCGTCAGTGCAGACGAATCTCGCCAGAACGATCAGGGCATCGGCGGCATGTAACGACATCGAAACAAACGGGGAATCGGATCGGGTCGCGGACGCCGCGCATGTCGTATCGGCCGTGCGCAAGAGGCAACGCGTTCCCGATTCGTCGAACAGCAAGCGTGCTTGCGAGGTGTCGTGCCGGGGTTCGCGTCACGCGTGGCGGCACAGGCCGCATGCGTTGGCGAGGCGCGCCCGGCACATGTCGGGGGAGGCGCCCGTGAAAATGACGGTGAACCAATGGGCAGCGGTCGTGGTGACGTGCGCTGCGAGCATGCATGTCGTTGCGCAGGAGATCTACCTGCAGGGCGGCACGCAGGGCGTCGGCATCGGCGCGGCCTTGAGTTTCAATTCGATGCTGGGCGCGCACGCGGACTTCAACGCGATCGATCTTTCGCATGACTTCACGGTGGCGGGCAATCGCTATCAGGACGACCTGAAGCTGCGCCAGGGCGGCCTGTACGCGGACATCTTTCCGTGGCGAGGTAGCGGCTTCCGCGCGACGCTCGGTCTGCGCTTCAACGACGACGATCTGCGCGGCGTATCGGTGCCGACCAACGGCACCTACGTGTTCGGCGGCAAGCACTATCCGGCGATGCCGGGGATGAACGCGGTGGCGGAAGCGCGCTATCCGACCGTGATGCCGTACTTCGGGATCGGCTACGGGCACCGGCCGGCGTCGAAGGGGCTGGGCTTCGTTGCGGACCTCGGCGTGGCGTACGGGATACCGAAATGTTCGTACACGCTGTCGCCGGAACTGGCGGCCGCGGCCGGGCCGGCGAAGAGCCAGATCCTGGCCTCGAGCGGGCTGGATTCGCTGCGGCAGGTGATGTCGCGCTATCGGTGGTACCCGGTGTTGCAGATCGGGATTTCGTATCGGTTCTGAGCGGTTGCGCTCCCGTTGCGTGTGCCTTCGACGGATGGGATGACTAGCCGATCGGCTGTCTTTCCCGTCGTACCGATCCAGCTTACCTTGCACCCAGCAGTTCGACGTGTCGGACGTGCGGCGCATGCCGAAAGGATTCACGCGGCCCGTTGCCGTTCGCCGAGGTCAACCACCGTCCTTCCTCTGTCAACGGATGTGATAGCAATGATTGCAATTGGCCGTTACGGCGCTATCATTGATATCAACCTGGATGGGGGAATCATGGCAAATCTACTGGTGCGTAACGTGGATGACAGTATCGTTCAGAGCCTGCGCGAGCAGGCTGCGGCAAATGGCAGGAGTGCCGAGGCCGAACACCGGGCCATTCTGGCCGCTGCGCTCGGCCGCCCGAAGCGAAAGACATTTGCGCAAGTGTTGATGAGCATGCCCGATGTGGGGGACGACGCGGATTTTCAACGTGTTCAGGATTCCGGCGAGGCCAGGCGTGTATTTGATTGATACGAATGTCATCAGCGAAATCAGGAAGGGCAAGCGAACCAACCGTGGCGTGCGGGCGTTCTTCGAGCAGGCCGCAGCGGATGCGAGTCCGCTTTATCTGTCCGTCGTAACGGTTGCTGAACTTCGCCGAGGCGTCGATCTGATTCGTCATCGCGGCGATCACCCACAGGCGTCCGCGCTCGAGGCATGGATGGCGACGATTCTCGCCGGCTATGCACCGAACATCCTGCCGGTCGACATCGAGATCAGCCAGATGTGGGGCCATTTGCGCGTGCCTGATCCGACGCATGAACTCGACAAGCTGATCGCGGCCACCGCGCTGATCAACGATCTCATCGTGGTGACGCGCAACATCGACGATTTCTCGCGCACCGGCGTGCGGTTGCTGAATCCGTTCGACTAGCCGCGCAGCGGTCATCGGGTGTCGGCCTCCGCATGCAGGCGTTTCGCAAGGCCGTCGAGCGACCCATCGGAACCGTTTCTTTCCACCTCGTATAATCGCGCGGAAAATCAATCAAAACGAACGGGGTCGCGATGACGCTTTACGCACAACAACGATGCCGATACGGCACGATGCTGTTCAATTCCAATGACGAGTTCGTGGGGCGCAGCCTGTCGTTGTACGGCGAGTGGTCCGAGCCCGAGCCGTTCCTCTTCGCGCAAGTGGTCCGCGAAGGCGACACGGTCGTCGAGGCAGGTGCGAATATCGGCTCGCACACGGTGATGCTGTCCCGGGCGGTCGGGGAGCGCGGCACCGTGTATGCGCTCGAGCCGCAGCGTCATACGTTCCAGTTGCTCTGCGCGAATCTCGCGCTGAACCAGCGCTTGAACGTCCGCGCGCTGCAGTGCGCGGTCGGCGATGCGGAAGGCACGGTGTCGTTCCCGGTCTTCGATCCGCGTTCGCCGAACAACTTCGGCGCGTCGTCGCTGCTCGGCGCGAATCTCGACACCGAACCGGTACCGCTGCGCACACTCGACTCGCTCGACTTGCCGCGGGTCGATTTCCTGAAGGCCGACGTCGAAGGCTTCGAGCCGAACCTGATCCGCGGCGCGCGCGACACACTCCGCCGGCATCGTCCGATCGTCTATCTGGAATACTTGAATCACTACACGGGTGACGGCTCGAAGGCGTTTCTCGAGAGCTTCGCGACGCTCGACTACCGCGTCTGGTATTTCATCACGCCCGTGTTCAATCGCCTCAACTTCCTCGGCAATCCGGAGAACGTGTTCGACGGCATCTGGTCGTTCGACCTCGTGTGCATTCCACGCGAACGCGGCGAAATGCATGGGCTCGTCGAAGTGACGCCCGACAACGAAGGCGTGTGCGTCGATCCGGATACGTGGCGGCGCGTGCGGTTCGCGCCGGCATGAAGCGCAGCGCGGGGATCCGGGCGTTGCGCCGCAGGCTCCCCATGTCGACCGCCGGATGCGTATCGAAGGCCGCACCGGCGTGCGCGTAATGACTTTCCTGCCGCTGCGAATGCCCGGGTCAGACAGTCGATGAACTGATCCCCTTTCCGGTTCGCAAGAATCCAGCAACAACCCGGCAACAACCCGGCAACAACCCGACGGCAAGCCATCCGGGTTTTCCCGGCCCTTCCGCATGCCCGCGCCGTCCAGCCGGGCTTTCGCGAACCTCCCGTTCCCCGCCGCCTCTCGTCCCAACAGACGATGTAACACCACCCCCGACCGGCCAGAATCCTTTCACGAACAACGGATTCTGAACGAGGAGGAGGCCGACATGATCGATGTCCGTGCGCTTGGCTATGTCGTCGTCGAGGCGACTCGCGTCGATGCGTGGCGCCGCTACGCCGAAGACGTGCTGGGCATGCAGGCGCTCGACGCGCCCGACGGCGCGTTGTACCTGAAGATGGACGAACGCGATTTCCGCTACGTGATCGTCCCCGGCCAGGCCGACCGCTATTTCGCGTCGGGCTGGGAACTGCCCGACGGCGCCGCGTTCGACGCCGCGCTGGCGGCCCTGCAGCGCGCGGGCGTCGAGCCGGTGCGCGCCACCCGCGACGAAGCCGCGCTGCGCCGCGTGCAGGCGATGGCGTGGTGCACCGACCCGTCCGGCAACCGCCACGAGCTGTACTGGGGCGCGCGCTGCGACTTCCGCCGCTTCGTGTCGCCGCTGGGTGTCCCGCACTTCGTCACCGGCGACATGGGGCTCGGCCACGCGGTGCTGCCCGCGCCGCAGTTCGACGCGACCGACGCGTTCGTGCGCGGCGTGCTCGGCTTCGAGCTGTCCGACATCTTTCGCGTGAAGTTCACGCCCGATCCGGCGGAACCGGAGAAGCGCATCCACTTCATGCACTGCCGCAACGCGCGCCATCACAGCCTCGCGCTGTTCGAGATGGCCGTGCCGTCGGGCTGCGTGCACGTGATGGCGGAAGTCGACTCGATGGACGAAGTCGGCCGCGCGCTCGATCGCGTGGCCGCGCACGACGTGAAGCTGTCCGCGACGCTCGGCCGTCACTGCAACGACCAGATGATCTCTTTCTACATGAAGACCCCCGGCGGCTTCGATCTCGAATACGGCTTCGGCGGCCTCACGGTCGACTGGTCGAAGCACGCGGTGTTCGAGGCCACGAAGGTGAGCCAGTGGGGCCACGATTTCAGCATCGGATACCGGTAAGCCAGCACGATGACGATGAAACCTCTCGACAAGACGATGTTCGCGCGCGACGTGGTCGCGCAACTCGCCGACGGCATGACGATCGGCATCGGCGGATGGGGGCCGCGGCGCAAGCCGATGGCACTGGTGCGCGAGATCGCGCGCTCGAACCTGAAGGACCTGACGATCGTCGCGTACGGCGGCGCCGATGTCGGCCTGCTGTGCGCGGCCGGGAAGGTGCGCAAAGTGGTGTTCGGCTTCGTGTCGCTCGATGTGATTCCGCTCGAACCGCATTTCCGCCGGGCCCGTGAGCACGGCCGCGTTGACGTGCTCGAACTCGACGAAGGGATGCTGCAGCTGGGCCTGCGCGCGGCTGCCGCACGCCTGCCGTTCCTGCCGACCCGCGCCGGGCTCGGCACCGCGCTGCTCGATCACGCGCCGCAACTGCGCACCGTGCAATCGCCGTATGACGACGGCGAGACGCTGCTCGCGATGCCCGCGATCGAACTCGACGTCGCGCTGCTGCACGTGAACGCGGCCGACCGGATGGGCAACACGCGCATCGACGGCCCCGATCCGTTCTTCGATGCGTGGATGGCGCGGGCCGCACGGCGCTGCTACGTGTCGGCGGAAACGGTCGACGCATCGCTCGCGAGCGAAGACCTCGATGCGGCCAAACGCAACCCGTTCGAGCGCTCGCTCGTCACCGGCGTCGTGCCTGCGCCGGGCGGCGCGCACCCGACGTCGTGCGGGCCGGCCTACGGCTGGGACCTGCCGCACCTGCGTGCGTACTGCGCGAGTGCGGAAGACGACGCGAAAACGACGGCGTACCTGCGCGACGTGGTCGGCCAGGACGAACGCCAGTACCTCGAAGGCGTCGGCGGCCTGTCGCACGTGACGACGCTGCCGTTGCCGATTCTGTAAAGGAGCGCCTGTGAGCGAATCTCTCGACCATTCCCTCGCGGAACTGATGATCGTCGCGTCCGCGCGACTCTGGCGCGACGACGGCGAAGTGCTGGCGACCGGCATCGGCACGGGCCCGCGGCTCGCGGCCGGCCTCGCACGGCTCGCATACAACAACGGGCTGATGCTGACCGACGGCGAAGCGTATCTCGTCGAGGAGCCGGTGCCGCTTGGGCCCCGTCCGGACGGCTATCGCGTGAAGGCGAGCGGCTGGATGACCTACGAGCGCGTGTTCGACTGCCTGTGGCACGGCCGCCGCCACGCACTCGTGATGCCGACGCAGATCGATCGCTTCGGCCAGGCCAACATCTCGTGGCTCGGCGACGACTACGCGCGCCCCAAAACCCAGCTGCTCGGCGCGCGCGGCTTCCCCGGCAACACGACGAACCATGCGAACTCGTTCTTCGTCAGCGGCCACGGCAAGCGCACGTTCGTCGAGAGCGAAGTCGACATGGTGTGCACGGTCGGCTACAACCCGGCGCGCCGGCTGCCCGGGATGAAGACCTTCGTCGACCTGCGCAGCATCGTCACCGATCTGTGCGTGATGGATTTCGGCGGGCCGGACCATGCGATCCGCGTGCGTTCGCTGCATCAGGGCGTGAGCTTCGACGAGGTGCAGGACGCGACGGGCTTCCCGCTGCTCGCCGCACCGGATCTCGGCACGACGGCCCCGCCGACTGCGGAAGACCTGCGCATCGTCCGCGCGCTCGATCCGCACAACCTGCGCGCGGCGATCGTGCGCAACAATCCGGCGCCGCGCCGGGGATGAGGCACGACATGGAAGCGACCCAGGTGACCTTCGGCGACGGTGTCGTCGACTACGCGGTCGAGGATGGCATCGCGACGATCACGATGAACCGCCCCGAGTATCACAACGCGCAGAACTCGAAGATGACGTATGCGCTCGACGCGGCGTTCCGGCGCGCGGCGCACGACGACGCGGTGAAGGCGATCGTGCTCGCGGGCGCCGGCAAGCATTTCTCGGCGGGCCACGACATCGGCACGCCGGGCCGCGACATCCACGAGTCGTTCGATCGCGCGTCGCTGTGGTACGACCACGTCGACAAGGAGGGCGGCGAATTCCTCTATGCCCGCGAGCAGGAGGTGTACCTCGGGATGTGCCGGCGCTGGCGCGACCTGCCGAAGCCGACGCTCGCGATGGTGCAGGGCGCGTGCATCGCGGGCGGGCTGATGCTCGCGTGGGTGTGCGACCTGATCGTCGCGTCCGAGGATGCATTTTTCGCGGATCCGGTCGTGCGGATGGGGATTCCGGGCGTCGAGTATTTCGCGCATGCGTACGAGCTGAACCCGCGCATCGCGAAGGAATTCCTGTTCCTCGGCGAGCGGATGCCGGCCGAGCGCGCGTACCAGATGGGGATGGTCAACCGCGTGGTGCCGCGCGAGCGGCTGCGCGACGCGACCTACGCGATCGCCGCGAAGATCGCGACGATGCCGCGCCTCGGGCTCACGCTGACCAAGCAGGCGCTGAACCACGTCGAGGAGCTGCAGGGCAAGCGCGCGGCGATGGACGCGGCGTTCGCGTGGCATCACTTCGCGCATGCGCACAACGAGCTGGTGAGCGGCGACCGTCTCGGCGGCTACGACGCACGCAGCATGGCCAGCTCGCAGCGCCAGCCGAACGGCGCGGACCGCGGCGATACACAGGCTCAGACACAGGCACCGGTTGCAGTCAACGGAGCCGCCGCATGAGCACGACGCTGCATACGCCTTTGTGCAACCTGCTCGGCTGCCGCTATCCGATCGTGCAGACCGCGATGGGCTGGGTGGCCGATGCACGGCTCGTCGCGGCCACCGGCAACGCGGGCGGCTTCGGCTTCCTCGCTGGAGCGACGCTCGAACCCGACCAGGTCGAGGCCGAGATCCTGAAAGTGAAGTCGCTGACGGACCAGCCGTTCGGCATCAATTTCCACATGTTCCAGAAGAACGCGCAGCAGGTCGTCGAACTGGCGATCAAGCACCGGCTGCGCGCGGTGAGCTACGGCCGCGGGCCCGATGCGAAGACGATCCGCCGCTTCAAGGAGGCCGGCATCGTCTGCATGCCGACCGTCGGCGCGCCGAAGCATGCGGCGAAGGCGGTCGAACTCGGTGCGGACATCGTCACCGTGCAGGGCGCGGAAGGCGGCGGCCACACGGGCGCGGTGCCGACCACGCTGCTGCTGCCGAAGGTGCTCGACGCGGTGCGCGTGCCGGTGGTCGCGGCCGGCGGGTTCTTCGACGGGCGCGGGCTGGCGGCCGCGCTCGCGTATGGCGCGGCCGGCATCGCGATGGGCACGCGCTTCCTGATGAGCGCCGAATCGCCGGTGCCGCGCGAGACGCTCGAAAGCTACGTCGCGGTGGGCGACCCGGCGCGCATCCGCGTATCGGACGCGCTCGACGGGCTGCCGCAACGGATGATCGACAACCCGTACCTGCTGAAGCTCGAACGCTTCGGGCCGCTGCGCCGCACGTGGTTCGCGTTGAAGACGGCGGAGGCCTGGCGGCGCCAGAACGGCCTGAGCACCGGCGACATGCTCGGCCTCGCGCTCAAGGCGTTGCGCTCGCACGACTACACGGCCAGCCAGACGCTGATGGCGGCGAACGCGCCGTTCCTGATCCAGCGCGCGATCGTCGAGGGCCGCCCGGATGAAGGCGTGCTGCCGAGCGGCCAGGCGGCCGCGATGATCGGCGCGATCGAATCGTGCGACGTGTTGATCGCACGGATCGTCGCGGAAGCGGGCGAGCGGCTCGACGCACTGGCCGCGCTGCGCGGCGCGCCGGCCGCACAGGCCGCGTGAAAACATAACAGGGAGGTTTTGGAGATGACAACATCCAACCAACCGGCCGGCGCAACGCCGTTCCGGATCGATCGCGCCGACGGCATCGCCGAACTGGTGATCGCCCATCCGCCCGTGAACGCGCTCGACGCGCAGGGCTGGCATGCGCTCTCACGCGCACTCGACACGCTCGGCGAGGACGACGACGTGCGCGTGATCGTCGTGCGCGGCGAAGGGCGCGGCTTCTGCGCGGGCGTCGACATCAAGGAACTGGCCGCGCATCCCGAGCGGATCGTCGCGGTCAACGCGGGCAACTACGAGACGTTCCGTGCGGTGCACCGCAACCCGAAGCCGGTGATCGCGGCCGTGCACGGCTTCGTGCTCGGCGGCGGGATCGGCATCTGCGGCGCGGCGGACATCGTCGTCGCGGCCGACTGCGCGCGTTTCGGCGTGCCCGAGATCGACCGCGGCGCGATGGGCGGCGGCGCGCACCTGCAGCGGCTGTTCGGCGTGCAGAAGGTGCGCGCGATGTACTTCACCGGCGACATGATCGACGCGGCCGAAGCGTACCGGCTCGGCGCGGTCGAGCAGGTCGTGACGCGCGACACGCTGCGCGACGCGGCGCTGGCGATCGCTCGCAAGATCGCGGAGAAGAGCCCGGCGATGGTGCGGCTCGCGAAGGAGGCGCTGAACGGCGTCGAGGACGGCGATCTCGAGGACAAGTACCGCTGGGAGCAGGGCTTTACGCTGCAGGCGTACATGACGAACGACTCGACGGAAGCGCGGGCCGCGTTCGTCGAGAAGCGCGATGCGCGTTTCGATGCGCAGGCAACCGCCGGGGAGGCACGCGCATGAACCTGACCTATACGCCGCAACAACAGGCGTTTCGCGCGGAGATCCGCGCATGGCTCGCGGCGCACGTGCCGCATGAGCGCTTGCCGAGCTTCGACACCGAGGCAGGCTTCGCCGCGCACCGCGAATGGGAGCGCACGCTGCACTCCGGCCGCTGGAGCATGGTCACGTGGCCGCGCGAGCTGGGCGGGCGCGGCTGCGACCTGATCGAGTGGCTGATCTTCGAGGAAGAGTACTGGCGTGCCGACGCGCCGATGCGCGTGAACCAGAACGGCATCTTCCTGCTCGGCCCGACGCTGATGGATTTCGGCACGGCGGAGCAAAAGGCGCGCTTCCTGCCCGCGATGGCGGCCGGCGAGCACGTGTGGGCGCAGGGCTGGTCGGAGCCGAACGCGGGTTCCGACATGGCCGCGATCCGCACGACGGCCGCCCGCATCGGCGACGAATACGTGCTGAACGGCCAGAAGATCTGGTCGACGCGCGCGGTGTGGGCCGACTGGTTGTTTGGCCTGTTCCGCAGCGATCCCGAATCGTCGCGTCACCACGGGCTCACGTTCCTGATGGTGCCGCTGTCCGCGCCGGGCATCACGGTGCGGCCGATCCGGCAACTGAACGGGCAGACCGGCTTCGCGGAAATCTTCTTCGACGACGTGCGCGTGCCGATCGAGAACCGGCTGGCAGCGGAAGGCGCGGGCTGGCAGGTCGCGATGGCGACGGCCGGGTTCGAGCGCGGGCTGATGCTGCGTTCGCCTGCACGCTTCCAGCGCACCGCGCAGGCGCTGCGCGACCTGTATCTCGCGCACCGTGACAGTGCCGATCGCGATCCGACGCTGCGCGAACGCGTGGTGCAGGCATGGATGGATGCGCAGGCCTATGCGCTGTCGACCTACGCGACCGCGAGCCGGCTGCTGAAGGGCGGTCATATCGGCGCGGAGTCGAGTACCAACAAGGTGTTCTGGTCGGAACTCGATCTGCGCATGCACCAGACCGCGCTCGACATCCTCGGCGCGCACGGCGAGGTCGTCCCGCAGACGGCCGCGCAGCACGCGACGCTTGGCCACTGGCTCGACGGCTTCCTGTTCGCGCAGGCCGGCACGATCTACGCGGGCACCAACGAGATCCAGCGCAACATCGTCGCCGAACGGATGCTCGGCATGCCGCGCGCGTAAGCGCGTCGGCGCCACTCTTACAGAACGGACATCGTATGGATTTCGTATTCGATGAAGACCAGGAAGCGCTCGCGGACAGCGTGAAGCGCCTGCTGATGACCGAGATGACGCCCGAGCTGATCCGCGAGCTGTGGGCCACGCCGACCGGGCGCTCGGACGACCTGTGGGCGCTGTTCGCGTCGCAGGGGCTGACCGCCGTGTCGGTGCCCGAGGCGCACGGCGGCCTCGGCCTGACCGAAGCGGAATGGGCGCTCCTCGCGCAGGCCTACGGCTATTTCGGCAGCCCCGAGCCGCTGCTCGACACGGCGCTCGTGTCGGCCGGCGTGCTGGCGCGGCTGCCGGCAAGCGACTGGCGTGACGCGCTGCTGCGCGACATCGCCGGAGGGCGCGCGCGCGTCGCGCTCGTGCATCCGGTGAACCCGTATGCGGCCGACGTGCATGTCGCGCAGACGCTGCTGTGTGAGCACCGCGGCGAGCTGCACCGCGTCGACCCCGCGCAGTGCGCGTGGCGTGCGGTCGACAGCGTCGACCCGTCGCGGCGGCTGTTCACGCTCGACTGGGAGCCGTCGGCGGCCACCCGCATCGCGAGCGCCGACGAAGCCGCGCCGCTGCTGAACCGCGCGCTCGACCACGGCGCGTTCGCGGTGGCCGCGCAACTGCTCGGCCTCACGCAGCGCGTGCTCGACGTCGCGATCGACTACAGCGCGCAGCGCAAGCAGTTCGGCAAGGCGATCGGCTCGTACCAGGCGCTCAAGCACCTGCTCGCCGATGTCGCGATCCGCTACGAGTTCGCACGGCCGGTGGTCGCGCGCGCCGCGCAGGCGATCGCCGACGATCACCCGCAGCGCGCGGTGTTCGTGTCGCACGCGAAGCTCGCGGCGACGTCGGCCGCGCAGCTCGCCGCCCGCCACTCGATGCAGGTGCACGGCGCGATCGGCTACACGTGGGAGCTCGACCTGCAGATCTTCATGAAACGCATCTGGGCGCTGTCCGGCAGCTGGGGCGACAGCGCGCTCCACAAGGCCCGCGTGGCCGACGCGATCCTCGGCGACGCGTTGCCGATCGGCCCCGCGCAGACCTTCGACTTCAAGGAAACGAACTGATGAAACAAGCCTATATCGTCGACGCGCTGCGCACGCCGACCGGCCGTCGCAAGGGCGGGCTCGCGCACGTGCATGCGGCGGACCTCGGCGGCTTCGTGCTGAAGACGCTGGTCGAGCGCAACGCGATTCCCGCCGATGAATACGACGACGTGGTGTTCGGCTGCGTCGACACGATCGGCCCGCTCGCGGGCAACATCGCGCGCACCTGCTGGCTCGCGGCCGGGCTGCCGCTACAGGTGCCGGGCGTGACGGTCGATCGCCAGTGCGGCTCGTCGCAGCAGGCCGTGCATTTTGCCGCGCAGGCCGTGATGAGCGGCGTGCAGGACGTGGTGGTGGCCGGCGGCGTGCAGACGATGACGCAGATCCCGATCTCGTCCGCGATGACCTGCGCGGCGCCGCTCGGCTTCAACGATCCGTTCTCGGGCAGCACCGGCTGGCGCGCGCGCTTCGGCGACGCGCCGGTGTCGCAGTTCGTCGCCGCGCAGCGGATCGCCGATCACTGGAACCTGTCGCGCGACGCAATGGAGCGCTATGCGCTCGAAAGCCACCGCCGCGCGGTGGCGGCGATCGAGGCTGGGCATTTCAAGCGGGAAATCGTGCCGCTCGAAGGCGTGCTGCATGACGAAACGCCACGCCCCGACACGTCGCTGGAGAAGATGGCGACGCTCGAACCGCTGACGCCGGGCGGCTCGCTGACGGCCGCCGTTGCGAGCCAGACCTGCGACGCGGCCGCCGCGCTGCTGATCGTGTCGGAGGAGGCGTTGAAGCGCTACGGTCTCACGCCGCGCGCACGCATCCATCACCTGAGCGTGCTCGGCGACGATCCGCTGTGGATGCTTACCGCGCCGATTCCCGCGACGAAGGCGGCGCTGAAGAAGAGCGGCCTCGACTGGTCTCGGATCGACGTCGTCGAGATGAACGAGGCATTCGCATCGGTCGCGCAGGCCTGGCTTGCCGACACGCGGTTCCCGCACGAAAAGACCAACCCGAACGGCGGCGGCATTGCGCTCGGCCATCCGCTCGGCGCGACCGGCGCACGGCTGATGACGACGCTGCTGCACGAACTGGAGCGCACGGGCGGCCGTTACGGGCTGCAGACGATGTGCGAAGGCGGCGGCCTCGCGAACGTCACGATCATCGAGCGCCTGTGAGCGCGCCCCCTTCACGATCCACGAGGCACCAGCATGGGAATCTGTAACGGACGCACCGTCATCATCACCGGCGCGGGCGGCGGGCTCGGGCGCGCATACGCGCTGGCGTTCGCGGCCGAAGGCGCGGCGGTCGTCGTCAACGACATCCGGCACGATGCCGCGCAAGCGGTCGTCGACGAGATCGCACAGCGCGGCGGTCGCGCGCTTGCCAATGCGGACGACATCACGCGGGTCGACACCGCGCAGCGGATCGTCGACGCGGCACGCGAAGCATTCGGCGACGTGCACGTGCTCGTCAACAACGCGGGCATCTGCCGCGACAAGATGTTCACGAGCATGACCGAAACCGACTGGGACGACGTGATGCGCGTGCACCTGCGCGGCCACTTTTGCCTGTCGAGCGTGCTGGCGCGCGTGTGGCGCGACGCGGCGAAGGCCGGCAACCCGGTCGACGCGCGGATCGTCAACACGAGTTCGGGCGCCGGGCTGCAAGGCTCGATCGGCCAGTCGAACTACGGCGCGGCAAAGGCTGGCATCGCCGCGCTCACGCTGATGCAGGCAGCCGAGCTACAGCGTTACGGCGTGCGCGTGAATGCGCTGGCGCCGGCCGCGCGCACGTCGATGACCGAAGGCGTGTTCGCCGACATGATGAAGAAGCCCGAGGACGGCGGCTTCGACTATTTCGATCCGGCCAACGTCGCGCCGCTGGTCGTGTGGCTCGGCAGCGCGCTGTCGGCCGACGTGACGGGCCAGGTGTTCGAGGTCGCGGGCGGGATGATCGCGGTCGCGGAAGGCTGGCGCACCGGCCCGAGCGTCGATCGCGGCGCGCGCTGGGCGGCGGCCGAGGTCGGCCCGGCGGTGGCACAGCTGCTCGCCGCTGCGCGCCCCGCGCAGCGCGTGTACGGGAGCTGAGAAATGGATCTGGCGCTCACCGACGAACAGGCGATGATCCGCGACGCGGCGGCCGACGTGCTTGCCGAGCGCAGCGCGTCCGCCGACGTGCGCCGCTCGCTCGAGCAGTCGGCCGGCCGCGACGATGCGTTGTGGGCCGCGCTGTCCGGCGAACTCGGCTGGAATGCGCTCGCATTGCCCGAGGTAGCCGGCGGGCTGGGGCTGGGTGCAGTCGAGCAGACGGTACTGATGGAACAGCTCGGCCGGCGCATTGCGTGCGTGCCGTATTTTTCGACGGCGTGCCTCGCGGCGACCGCGCTCGCGGGCTGTGCCGAGACGCCGCTGGCGAAAGACTGGCTGGCAAGGGTCGGAGAAGGCGCGTGCAGCGCGACGCTGGCGCTGCCGTTCGATCTCCCGACCGTTGTGCGGTCGTTGCCGGTCGTCGCGGAAGAGACGGCGGGCGGCTACGCGCTGTCCGGCACGATCGAACAGGTGATCGACGGCGCGCGTGCCGACCTGCTGCTGGTGCCCGCGCGGATCGCGAACGAAGGGCAGTCGATCGGCCTGTTCGCAATCGACGTCGCAACGGCATCCGGGATCAAAGTCACGCCGCTCGACACGCTCGATGCAACACGGCCGATCGCGCGCGTGGTATTCGACGAAGCCCGCGTGAGCCGCGACGCGCTGCTGGCGTGCGGCACGGCGGCGGTGCAGGCGCTGGAGCGCACCTCTTGGTTCGCGGCACTCGCGCTGGCCGCCGAACAGCTCGGCGGCGCCCAGCAATGCCTCGACCTGACGCTCGACTACACGAGCCAGCGCGTGCAGTTCGGCCGTGCGATCGCATCGTTCCAGGCGGTCAAGCACCGCTGCGCACAGATGATGGTGCTGATCGAATCGGCGCGCTCGGCCGTGCTCGGGGCTGCACATGCGTGGGATGCCGAAACCGGTAACACGCAGCCGAGCGACGCATTGCGTGCCGACATCGCCGCCGCGAAATCCGCTGCGAACGACGCGTATGCGTTCTGCGCACAGGAAGCGATCCAGCTGCACGGCGGCGTCGGCTTTACGTGGGAATACGACCCGCATCTCTATTTCAAGCGCGCACAGGCGTCGGGGGCGCAGTTCGGCAGCACGCCGCAACTGCTCGAATGGATCGCGTCCCATGCGATCGACGGCGGCGCATCGCATCGCGACGCCGCATTCGCACCCGCCAGTGCGTTGGCATCGCGTCCATCGGCCGCACGCGCAGGAGCCCTGCAATGAACAGCGAAACGCGCGAACAGCAATTGCGGCACGAAGTGGCCGACTGGGTGCAGTCGCACCTGACCGGTGACTTCGCATGCCTGAAATACCGCGGTGGCCCCGGCGACGAGGAAGCGTGGCCCGAGCTGCGCAAGGCGTGGGAGCAGGAACTGGCGAAGGGCGGCTGGACCGGCCTCGGCTGGCCAACGGATGCCGGCGGGCGCGGCTTCTCGGTCGCCGAGCAGGTGATTTTCCACGAGGAATACGCACGCGCGGGCGGCCCCGGGCGGATGGGCCATATCGGCGAAGGGCTGCTCGGGCCGACGCTCGTTGCGTGCGGCACCGATGACCAGCGTGCGCGCTTCCTGCCCGGCATCCTCGCTGGCACACAGTTCTGGTGCCAGGGCTATTCGGAGCCTGGCGCGGGTTCCGACCTGGCCAACGTACGCACGCGCGCCGAACAGGATGCGGACGGCACGTGGCGCGTCTATGGCCAGAAAGTCTGGACGTCACTCGCACACGATTCCGACTGGATCTTCGTGCTGGCGCGCACCGATCCCGCGTCGAAGGGCAACAAGGGGTTGTCGTTCCTGCTGATGCCGCTCGACCAGCCGGGTATCGAGATCCGGCCGATCAAACAGCTCAACGGCGGTGCCGAATTCAACGAAGTATTTTTCGACGGCGCACGCGCTCAAGCCCGCGACCTCGTCGGCGCACCCGGCGACGGCTGGCGGATCGCGATGACGCTGCTCGGCTTCGAGCGCGGGATGTCGACGCTCGGCCAGCAGATGCAGTTCGTCCGCGAACTCGAATGGGTGATCGACGCCGCGCGCGAATCGGGCGCGGATCGCGATCCCGTGCTGCGCCAGCGGATCGGCCGCGCGTGGGCCGGGCTGCGCGTGATGCGCTACAACGCGCTGCGGATGCTGTCCGGCGCGGACGACACCGATGCCGGCGCCGGTACGCCGCTGCGTCGCGAGGCGCTGATCTACAAGTATTTCTGGTCGAACTGGCACCGCGACCTCGGCCAGCTCGCGATGGATGCCCTCGGCCCGCGCGCGAACGTGATCGACCCGGCCGACGAAAAGCTCACTCATCTGCAGCGCGTGTTCCTGTTCTCCCGCGCGGACACGATCTACGCCGGCACCAACGAAATCCAGCTCAACATCATGGCCGAGCGCGGGCTCGGCATGCCCAGGGAAGCGAGAGGAACAGCATGACCGAACCCACCATCCAGAAAGCGCCGGCCTACGTGCCGGGCCACCAGCTGCTCGCCGGCAAATCGGTGCTGATCACGGCCGCCGCCGGCGCCGGCATCGGCTTCGCGGCCGCGCGTCGCTGCGCGGAAGAAGGTTGTCGCGCGCTGTTCATCTCCGACATCCACGAAAAGCGCCTCGAACAGGCGGTCGAGACGCTGCGCGCCGAAACGGGGCTGCAACAGGTCTACGGCCGCCTGTGCAACGTCGCGGTGGAGGCCGACGTGCAGGCGCTGGTCGCGCAAGCGCAAGACAAGCTCGACGGCGTCGACGTGCTGATCAACAACGCCGGGCTCGGCGGGTCGACCCGCATCGTCGATATGGACGATGCCGAATGGTCGCGCGTGATCGACATTAGCCTGACCGGGACGTTCCGGATGACGCGCGCGATGCTGCCGCACATGCAGGCCCGAGGCCGCGGCGCGATCGTCAACAACGCATCGGTGCTCGGCTGGCGCGCGCAAGCGGAACAGGCGCACTACGCGGCGGCGAAGGCGGGCGTGATGGCGCTCACGCGCTGCGCGGCGCTCGAGGCGTCGCCGTACGGCGTGCGCATCAACGCGGTCGCGCCGAGCATCGCGATGCACGATTTTCTGAAGAAGTCGGCCCCGGCCGATTTGTTGAATCAACTGGCGTCGCGCGAAGCCTTCGGGCGCGCCGCGGAAGTCTGGGAGGTCGCGAACGTGATGGTGTTCCTTGCAAGCGATTACGCGTCGTACATGACTGGCGAAGTGCTGTCGGTCAGCGGCCAGCACGCATGATGAGCACGACCCTCGACCCCGTGCACGCGACGCCTCGCGTGTTCGCGCATCCCGGCGAACTCGCGGCGGCCGTCGGCGACACGCTCGGCGCGAGCGCATGGCTCGCGATCGACCAGTTCCGCATCGATGGTTTCGCCGATGCGACGGGCGACCACCAGTGGGTGCACGTCGACCCGGTGCGCGCGAAGGACGGCCCGTTCGGCGTGTGCATCGCGCACGGCTACCTGACCTTGTCGCTCGTCAATCACTTCCTGCCGCAGATCGTGCGGATCGACGGCGCGCGGCTCGGCGTCAACTACGGCTGCGACAGGATCCGTTTCCCGGCGCCGGTGAAGGTCGGCGCGCGCGTGCGCGGCGTCGGCGAGCTGCTGCGCGTCGAGCCGCTCGACGGCGGTGTGCAGGCCTGGATTCGTGTGACCGTCGAGATCGAAGGCGAAGCGAAGCCCGGCTGCGTGGCCGACACGATCAGCCGTTACTACTTCTAGAGAGCAGACACATGGAAGACGCAGTCATCGTTTCCGTCGCACGCACGCCGATCGGCAAGGCGTTTCGCGGCATGTTCAACGACACCGAGGCGCCGGTGCTGGGCGGCCACGTCGTGCGCACCGCACTCGAACGCGCGGGCGTCGCGCCGGCCGACGTCGACGACGTGCTGATCGGTTGCGCCGCGCAGCAGGGCACGCAGGGCTACAACATCGGCCGCCTGTCGGCCGCGGCGGCGGGGCTGCCGGCGTCGGTGCCCGGCATGGCGATCGACCGCATGTGCTCGTCGGGCCTGATGTCGATCGCGAGCGCCGCGCGCAGCATCGGCGCGGGCGATGCGCGGATCGTCGTCGCGGGCGGCGTCGAGTCGATCTCGCTCACGCAGAACAAGCACAAGAACGCGTATCGCGCGCGCTCGCAGGCCGTGCTCGACCACCAGCCGGCCGCGTACATGGCGATGATGGAGACGGCCGAGATCGTGTCGCGCCGCTACGGGATCTCGCGTGCCGCACAGGATGAATTCGCGCTGCAGAGCCACCTGCGCACGGCTGAAGCCCAGGCGGCCGGCCGCTTCGACGCGGAAATCGCGCCGCTCGACGTGCGGCGCGCGCTGTTCGACAAGGAAGGCAACCCGGCCGGCTTCGAGGATGTAGGCGCCGCGCGCGACGAAGGCGTGCGTGCCGACACGACGGCCGAGCGGCTCGCGGGGCTGAAGCCGTCGTGGAGCGGCGGCAAGGTCGTCGAGCAGGGCGAGTTCGTGACGGCCGGCAATGCGTCGCAACTGTCGGACGGCGCGGCCGCCGTGGTCGTGATGTCGCGCAGCGAGGCGGTGCGCCGTGGCCTGACGCCGCTCGGCGCGTTTCGCGGCCTCGCGGTGGCCGGCTGCGAGCCCGACGAGATGGGCATCGGCCCGGTGTTCGCGATTCCGAAGCTGCTGGCGCGCTTCGGGATGACCGTCGGCGACATCGGGCTGTGGGAGCTGAACGAGGCATTCGCGTGCCAGGCGCTGTACTGCCGCGACACGCTCGGCATTCCCGACGACCGGCTGAACGTCGATGGCGGCGCGATCGCGCTCGGCCATCCGTTCGGGATGTCGGGTACGCGGATGACGATGCACGCGCTGCTCGAAGGCGCGCGGCGCGGCGTGCGGCACGCGGTCGTGACGATGTGCATCGGCGGCGGGATGGGTGCCGCCGCGCTGTTCGAAGTCGGCGCGTAGCGGCGCGCGGACGGGCCGCGCGGTACGAGCGGCCCGCCATTCAGGACCATTCGAGGCCACGGCAACGACCGACGGCCCGGAGACATGCAGGCGGCGGCGGTGGGCGCGAGGGCGCGAACCGTCGTCGCACGCAGACACAGGAGACAAGCGATGAAACGAACTTTGCCCGGACTCGCGATGTCGGCGCTCGTGCTCGGCGCCGCGCTGTTCGCGTTTTCGCCGCGCCCGCTGCCGGCGTTCCCGGTCACGGCGATCCATGCGGACCGGCTGCAGATCAACGGGCTCGCCCGGGCCGGCGCGCGCATCGTCGCGGTCGGCGAACGCGGCGTGATCCTGCTGAGCGACGACGCGGGCGCCCACTGGCGACCGGCGTCGACCACACCCGACCAGGCATCGACACTCACGCAGGTGCGCTTCATCACGCCGACGCTCGGCATCGCGGTCGGCCACGACGGCCGGATCGTGCGCAGCGACGACGCCGGCCTGCACTGGCGCGACGTGCACATGGACCATGCGCATTCCGATCCGCTGCTGTCCTTATGGGGTGCGGCCAACGGCCCGCTGTTCGCGGCCGGCAGCTTCGGCCAGCTACTGCGCTCGGACGACGCGGGCCTCACGTGGCAGACCGTGAAGACGCCGGCCGGCGACCGTCACCTGAACGCGATCGTAGGCGACGGCCACGGCAACCTGCTGGTCGCGGGCGAGAGCGGCACGCTGCTGCGCTCGACCGACAACGGTACGACGTGGGACAAGCTGCCGTCGCCGTACGCCGGTTCGCTGTTCGGCGCGCTGATGCTCGCGAACGGCGACTGGGTCGCGTATGGAATGCGCGGCAACGTGGTGCGCAGCACCGATCGCGGCGCGACCTGGACGCACGTCGACAGCCACGTGCCGGTGTCGTACTTCGGCGCGACCCAGCTCGCCGACGGCGAACTCGTGCTGGTGGGCCAGGGCGGCGCGATCGTCGCGTCGCGCGACGGCGGGCTGACCTTCGACGTGCGCAAGCTCGGCGGCGTGCAGAGCCTCGCGGCCGTGCTCGACATGGGCCACGGCGCGCTGCTGCTCGGCGGCGAAGCCGGCGTCGCGCCGCTCGCCGGCGCGGTTGCGTCAACGCCGTCCTGACGCGCGGCCGTCCTGCTGCCTGCTCCCGTTCGTTTCGCATCGACAAGAGAATTCCATGAACGACCTGTCACGCCCCCCTGAAGCCGTTCCCGCGTCGCGCCTCGCCGCGTTCGTCGAGCGCTGCGCCGACACGATCATCCGCCGGCGCAAGCTGCTGATGCTGCTGTGCGTTGCGGTGACGCTCGCGCTCGGGCTGTCCGCGACGCGGCTGAAGCTCGATCCGGGCTTCAACAAGATGATCCCGATGCAGCACCCGTACATGCAGGTGTTCGAGCGCTATGCGGGCGCGTTCCCCGGCGCCAACACGATCCTCGTGAGCCTGCGCTGGAAGGGCGACGGCGACATCTACAACCAGACGTTCATGGACGGGCTGCGCCACGCGACCGACGACGTGTTCTTCATCCCCGGCGTGAACCGCTCGCGCGTGTTCTCGCTGTTCACGCCGAACGTCCACTACACGGAGGTGACCGAGGCGGGCTTTCGTGGCGACGTGGTCGTGCCGGGCCAGTTCTCGAGCGCGAGCCCGGACGATCTCGCGAAGGTGCGCCGCAACGTCGCGCGTTCCGGGCAGATCGGCCGCCTCGTCGGCAACGACCTGAAGTCGGCGCTGATCCGCGCGGAGCTGCGCGAGACCGATCCGGCCACCGGCAAGCGGCTCGACTACAGCGCGGTCGCGCGCCAGCTGGAGGAGATCCGCGCGAAGTACGCGAAGCAGGGCATCGACGTGAACCTCATCGGCTTCGCGAAGCTGGTGGGCGACGTCGAGAACGGCATCGCGGGCGTGATGGCGTTCTTCGCGCTCGCGTTCCTCGTGACGGCCGCGCTGCTGTTCGCCTATACGCGTTCGCTGAAGACCACCGTGCTGGCACTCGTCGTCGCGCTGCTGCCGGTCGTGTGGCTGCTCGGCGCGCTGCCGCTGCTCGGCCTCGGCATCGATCCGATGTCGATCCTCGTGCCGTTCCTGATCTTCTCGATCGGCGTGTCGCACGCGGTGCAGATGACGAACGCGTGGAAGCAGGCGCTGGTGCGCGGCGCGTCGTCGGCCGATGCCGCGCGCGACGCGTTCCGCAAGCTGTTCGTGCCGGGCACCGTCGCGCTGCTGACCAACGCGCTCGGCTTCATGGTGATCATGCGGATCAGGATCGACATCGTGCGCGAACTCGGCATCACCGCGTGCCTCGGCGTGCTGCTGATGATCGTGACGAACAAGGTGTTCCTGCCGATCCTGCTGTCGTACACGCGCCTCGAGCGCGGCACGCTGGCGCGTGCGCAGCACACGGCGGCGGCCGGCGGCAGCCGGATGTGGTCGCGCTTCGCGGTGTTCGCCCGGCCGGCACCGGCGCTCGGCGTGTTCGCGGTGGCGCTCGCGCTGCTCGCCTGCGGCACGCTCGAATCGCGCAAGCTGGAGATCGGCGACATCGGCACCGGCGCGCCGGAGCTGCGCGCGAACTCGCGCTACAACCTCGACAACGCGGCGATCACGCACCAGTACAACATCGGCGTGGACGTGCTGTCGGTGATCGTCGAGACGACCGGCTTCGACGACGCGTGCCTGCATTACCCGGTGATGAGCGCGATCGAGAAGTTCGAGATGAACATGCGCGGCGTGGCCGGCGTGCAGTCGGTGACGAGCGTGTCGTCGCAGGGCAAGGTGTTCATCGCCGCGTTCAACGAGGGCAATCCGCGCTGGGCCGCGCTGCCGCGCTCCAGCGACGGGCTCACGCAGGGTTCCAACGCGTTCGACCCCGACAACGGGATGAACACCGCGAACTGCAAGGCGATCCAGGTGCTGATCTACACGAAGAACCACGAAGGCACGACCATCGCGCACATCGTCGACGAGATCAAGCGCTTCGCGGCCGAGAACCCGACGCCGAACGTCGCGTTCCGGCTCGCGGGCGGCAACGTTGGCGTGATGGCCGCGACCAACGAGGCCGTCGGTGACGCGGAGATCGCGATGCTGCTGTCGATCTTCGGCGCGATCGCGCTGCTCTGCGCGGTCACGTTCCGCTCGTGGCGCGCGGTGCTGTGCATCATCGTGCCGCTCACGCTCGTGTCGATCCTGTGCAACGCGGTGATGGCGCGCCTCGGCATCGGGCTGAAGGTCGCGACGCTGCCGGTGATCACGCTCGGCGTGGGCGTGGGCGTCGACTACGGGATCTACCTGTACGAGCGCCTGCAGCACGACATCCGCCACGGCGCGACGCTGCCGGACGCGTTCGCGGACGCGATGCGCCAGCGCGGCACGGCGGCGCTGTTCACGGCCGTCACGATGTTCATCGGCGTCGGCACGTGGGCGTTCTCCGCGCTGAAGTTCCAGGTCGACATGGGCGTGCTGCTCGCGTTCATGTTCCTCGTAAACCTGTTCGGCGCGGTGTTCCTGCTGCCGGCGCTCGCCGCATGGCTCGGCGTCGAGCGGGCCGAGCGCCGCGTGGCGCACCGGCAGTCGCCGTCGCCGGCGGCCCCGGCATCGCTGAAGCCGTCGCCCGCGCTCGAATCCGGCAACCCGATGCGCTGACCGGCGCCCCCATTTTCCCCGCGCGCGGCCGGCCGCCGCGCGCTCTCCACAAGAGGAGTCAACCCACATGTCCGCACGCCCCTACAAGATCGAAGCCCAGCCGCTCGCACAGCGCTATGCGCGCGGCTGGCACTGCCTCGGGCTCGCCCGCGATTTCAAGGACGGCAAGCCGCACACGCTGAACGCGTTCGGCCGCAAGCTCGCCGTGTTCGCCGATTCGACCGGCAAGGTCAACGTCGTCGACGCGTACTGCCCGCACATGGGCGCCGACCTGAGCCTCGGCACGGTGCAGGGCGACCACCTCGTGTGCCCGTTCCACGGCTGGGCGTGGAGCGGCGACGGGCAGTGCGCATCGATTCCGTACTGCAAGCGGATCCCGCCGAAGGCGCGCATCGGCGCCTGGCCGACCTGCGAGGAAAACCACCTGCTGTTCGTGTGGAACGACCCGGAAGGCAACGCGCCGCCGCCGGAAGTCGCGATTCCGCGCCTCGACGTGTGCTTCTCCGACGAATGGTCGGACTGGGTCGTCGACACGATGGTGATCCAGGCCAATTGCCGCGAGCTGGTCGACAACATCTCGGACGTCGCGCACTTCGCGACCGTGCACCGCGCGCCGATCGACTATTTCGCGAACCTGTTCGAGGATCACAAGGCGACGCAGCTGATGGTCGGCCGCAGCGAGAAGCTCGGCGGCGATGCGCTGACCGCGCTGTCGACGTATTTCGGGCCGGCCGTGCACATCACGCAGATGACGGGGCAGAGCTGTGGGCAGCCGATCCACTCGGTGCTGCTGAACTGCCACGTGCCGATCGACATGAACAGCTTCGAGCTGCGTTACGGCGTGATCGTGAAGAAGGTGGCGGGGCTGACCGACGCGCAGAACATGGAGATCGCGAACGCATACGTGAAGGAGGCGCAGCGCGCGTTCTACGAGGACGTCGACATCTGGCACAGCAAGACGCGGATCGACAACCCGCTGCTGTGCGAAGGCGACGGGCCGCTGTACCAGATGCGCGACTGGTATTCGCAGTTCTACCTGGACGTGGCGGACGTGCGGCCGACGAGCGTCGCGCGCAAGGCATTCGAAATGCGGATTCGCGAAGGCGACGCGCCGCCGGCGCTGCATCACGTGTTCGAACCGCAGTAAAAACCCGGCGGGCCGGCCGAAAAAGGGGGCGCATCGAAATACCTGCCGTCGGCCGGCAACCCCCGCTGCGTAAGGCGCACCCGGCGGGGGGCTTGTGCGCCGCATCAAAAAGACTTGACGAAACGGCCACTCGCGCGTAGTGTCCGTGGTCGAAGTGTCCAAGAAGTTCGATTGCTCATCATTGGCCGCACTCCGTGCGGCGGTCGTTGGTCTCTCCCTCTTTTGATTCTTTATGTGCCCGTCGCGGGCGCATGTTCAATTATTCGTCATTTGTATTAAGGAAGTATTTGTGGATACCGGTACCGTCAAGTGGTTCAACGAAACCAAGGGCTTTGGTTTCATTTCCCCGGACAACGGCGGCGACGATCTGTTCGCCCATTTCTCGGAAATTCGCGGCACGGGCTTCAAGACCCTGGCCGAAGGCCAGAAGGTCAGCTTCGAAGTGAAGCGCGGCCCGAAGGGTCTGCAAGCGTCGAACATCACGCCGCAGTAAGTCGCATCGGCAACGGCCGCCATGCGGTGGCCGCTGCCGGATGGATTGGCGCGCAGGGCGCCGCTTGGGCGGCAGCCGGCGCGTTTCCGATGCGCACGACCGATGCATCGCGACATCCACGATGCATCGGTCGTGACGCCTCCCTCATCGCATGCGCGACCCGCGTGCGACGCAACGCCTTCGTGAAGCGCCCGTCGCTTCGCGAGCGCATCACCGCTTCAACGCATCAACCCGAGCAGACCGCCGCCATGCCGTTGCAGGCGCGGTCCCGACTTGCGCGGCGCTCCATGCGCCGCCGCCACCGACCGCCTGAACGCCGCAACGCGCCGGGCTCCGATCGCAAGACAGGCCCTGGGCCCGTCTGAACGAACCGATCCCCGGCAGCCTGCCGGCCGCCGTCCCGTTGTGGGGCACGGCGCCGGGCAGATCGCCGCGGCCGCGGTCAATTACCTTGTCTGGAGGAATTGGTTTGGCAAAAGAAGAACTGCTGGAACTGGACGGAATCGTCGACGAAGTGCTGCCGGACAGCAAATACCGTGTCACGCTGGAAAACGGCGTCGTGGTCGGCGCGTACGCGTCGGGCCGCATGCGCAAGAACCACATCCGCATTCTTGCGGGCGATCGCGTGACGCTGGAACTGTCGGTCTATGACCTCACCAAGGGCCGCATCAACTTCCGTCACAAGGACGCGAACTCCCCGCGTCCGCCGCGCACCGGCCAACCGCGCCGTTAAGCGGCAACGATCGGCGCGGGCATGCAGTACCGCCTCGCCGATCGAATCCCGTCCGGCCGACGAAGCCGGACGAACCGGGTGGACGACACATCGCGTGCCGTTCACCGGTCGCCGGCGGCATCGTCATGCCGCGGCGGCCAATCCCGCCTTCACCGGCCGCCGCGCGTGCGCAACGCTCAGGCGGCCGCGTCCCGCAGGAAATCCTCGACGATCATCGCGAAATACTGCGGACATTCCTGCATCGGGTCATGCCCGCAATTCGGTATCGTCACGAGCCGCGCGTTCGGATGCCACGCGAGGAACGTCGCCTGCATCGCTGCTGCGTCGAGCCCCGGATCCTTGTCGCCGACGATCACCAGGAAGCGCGTGTCGAGCCCGCGGATGTCGTCGACGAAATCCGTGCCGGTCAGCATGTCGAGATACGGGAGCCGGCAAGCCGGCGCCACGCGCGCGGTTCTGCCGCAGCTTCACGTCGGCCCAGCGCGCCGACAATCCCCCCGTCACGAATCGCACGAGCCGGCGAAACGCATCGTCGTTGACGGTCGTACTTGCAAGACGGCGCGCGCGTCGTCACAACACGGTTCGTATGCGACTTTACGCGCGGGCCGGGGCGGTCGTACACTCATCGGCAATTCGCGGCCCGCGCCACGGCTTTCAATCCCTTCAGCCGCTTTCAGCGGGCCGACGACCGTGCTAGCAGGACTTTCGTCGCGCGACGCCAGGAGGCGCCATGAGTGCAGACGCAGCCCCCGCATCCCCGTCGGTTCAGGACCGCATCCAGCACGTGTTCGTGCTGATGCTCGAGAACCGCTCCTTCGACCACCTGTTCGCGTTGTCGGGCTATCCCGACATCGTCGCCGCGTCGCCCGGCAACAGCAACGCGTATGGCGATGCGGTCTATCCGTTCGGCGGCGGCGCGCCCGACCGGATGCCGACCGATCCGTGCCACGAATTCACCGACGTGCTCGAGCAGCTGTGCGGCGCGGGCGTGCCGTTCGTGAAAGGGCAGCCTTATCCGCCGGTCGTCAACACCGGGTTCGTGTCGAACTACGCGACCTCGCATTCCGAAGGCACGCCGCCGCAGCCGGCCGACGCGGGCAAGATCATGCAGGGCGTCGATATCGCGACGCAGGCGCCGTCGCTGCACGCGCTCGCGAACGCGTTCGTGCTGTGCGACGCGTGGCATGCGTCGATGCCGGGGCCGACCTGGCCGAACCGCTTTTTCCTGCACGGCGCGTCGTCGGCCGGGCTCGACCATTCGCCGACCAAGGAGGAAATGGCCGGATGGGACGCGTTCGACGGCTTTCCGTATCCGAAGGGTTCGATCTTCGCCGCGCTCGGGGACGGCAACTGGCGCATCTACCAAGACCAGACCGGCGACCCGCTCGGCCACGTGCCCCAGGTCGCGTCGCTGAAGGGCATCAGCTTCTTCGACATCGACGACCTCGCGCATTTCGAGGCCGATCTCGCGGCCGGCTATACGGCGCGCTACACGTTCATCGAGCCCGGTTACGGCGACATCGTGCACGGCACTTACCAGAACGGCAGCTCGCAACACCCGATGGACGGCCTCGCCGGCGGCGACCAGCTCGCCGCGCGCGTGTACAACGCGATCCGCTATTCGCCGGTGTGGAACAGCAGCCTGCTCGTGATCTGCTACGACGAGCACGGCGGCTTCTACGATTCGGTCAGGCCGGGCGCCGCGCCGCCGCCGAACGATGGCGCGGCGGCGACGTTGAACGCGAGCGGCTTCGGGTTCGACGTGTACGGTGTGCGGGTGCCGGCGATCGTGATCTCGCCGTGGGTCGCGGCCGGGCAGGTCGACCATACGCCGTACGATCACGCATCGGTTGCCGCGACACTCGAGCGGCTGTTCGGCCTCGCGCCGCTGACGGATCGCGACCGCCTCGCGAACGACCTACTGGCGCTCGTTTCCCCGACGTGCCGCACCGACTGCCCGCAAAGGATCGGATCATGAGTACGACACCGACGTTCGACCCGCGCGATGCGTTGCCCGTGCGCGACGGCACGAGCCTGATCGCGTTTCTGCACATCCTGAAGAAAGCGCATGCGGCGCTGGTCGGCCATGACAAGGCCCATCAGCGCTTCAGCGAGATCGTGACGCGCGGCCAGGCGCGGCAATACATCGAGGAACTGATGCCGTCGCTGTTGCAGGCGCGTGAAGCGCATCGGCGCAAGCGGCATGGCGGGAAGCATCGCTGAAGTCGGCGGGCGATGCGTGATCGAGGTGACTCGATCCGCGCATCCGAAATGAAAACGGGGCCTGCGTCCCGTTTCCCGCTGCGTCAGCACGATTGCCGGCCGCTTACGTTCAGGCCGCCTCCGCCCGCGCCCGCACCATCGTCAGTGCCGCGTCCTCGATCATGTCCTCCTGCCCGCCGACGAGCCGCTGCCGCCCCAGCTCGACGAGGATGTCGCGCGCGGGAATCCCGTACTTCGCTTCCGCGCGCTTCGCGAACAGCAGGAACGACGAGTAGACGCCCGCGTAGCCGAGCGTCAGCGCGTCGCGGTCGAGGCGGATCGGCGCGTCCATGATCGGCACGACGAGATCCTCGGCGACGTCCGAGATCGCGAACACGTCGACACCCGTCTCGATCCCCATCCGGTCGCACACCGCGACGAACACTTCCATCGGCGTGTTGCCCGCGCCGGCGCCAAGGCCGGCCGCGGCCGCATCGATCCGGTTCGCGCCGGCGGCAACCGCCGCGACCGAGTTCGCGACGCCCATCGCGAGGTTGTGGTGGCCGTGGAAGCCGAGCTCCGTCTCCGGCTTCAGCGCGTCGCGCACCTGGCTGATGCGCGCGGTCACGTCGTCGGGCAGCATGTGGCCGGCCGAATCGGTGATGTAGATGCAGTTCGCGCCATACGACTCCATCAGCTTCGCCTGCACGACGAGCTGCGCCGGCGACGACATGTGCGCCATCATCAAAAAGCCGACCGTATCGAGCCCGAGCGTGCGCGCGAGGCCGATGTGCTGCTCCGACACGTCCGCCTCGGTGCAGTGCGTCGCGACGCGGATCGTGCCGACGCCGAGTGCGTGCGCCATGCGCAGATGCTCGACGGTGCCGATACCGGGCAGCAGCAGCGCCGACACCTTCGCCTGCTTGAGCTCCGGAATCACGGCGCTCAGGTACGCCTCGTCGGTATGCGCGGGGAACCCGTAGTTGACCGACGCGCCGCCGAGCCCGTCGCCGTGCGTAACCTCGATCAGCGGCACGCCGGCCGCGTCGAGCCCGCGCGCGATGTTGCGCATCTGGTCGAGTGTGATCTGGTGGCGCTTCGGGTGCATCCCGTCGCGCAGCGACATGTCGTGGACGGTGATCTTCTTGCCTGCTAGTGACATCGTGTGACTCCTCGACTCAAGCGGTGGCGGCCGTCGCGGCCAGCATCTGTTCGGCGAAACGCTCGGCCGTGGCGGCCGCGGCGGCGGTCATGATGTCGAGGTTGCCTGCATACTTCGGCAGGTAATCGCCGAGCCCTTCGACTTCCATGAAGACGGACACGCGATTGCCGTCGAACACCGGGCCGTTCTTCAGCGTATAGCCGGGCACGTAGCGTTGCACTTCCTTGACCATCGCATGCACGGACGCGGTGATCGCGTCGACGTCGGGCGGGCCGTCGGTCAGGCAATGGATCGTGTCGCGCATGATCAGCGGCGGCTCGGCCGGGTTGATCACGATGATCGCCTTGCCCTTGCGTGCGCCGCCGACCTGTTCGATCGCACCGGAGGTCGTGCGCGTGAATTCGTCGATGTTCTTGCGCGTGCCGGGGCCGACCGAGCGCGACGACACCGTCGCGACGATCTCGCCGTACGCGACCGGCTGCACGCGCGATACCGCGTACACCATCGGGATCGTCGCCTGGCCGCCGCACGTGACCATGTTCACGTTCGCCTGCGCGCTGTCGAGATGCGCGTCGAGGTTCACCGGCGGCACGCAGTACGGCCCGATCGCGGCGGGCGTCAGGTCGATCATCTTCACGCCGAGCGCGGTGAGCTTGTCGGAGTTGTCGCGGTGCACGTAGGCCGAGGTCGCGTCGAACGCGATGCGGATGTCGTCGGCGGCCACGTGCGGCAGCAGCCCGTCGACACCCTTGTCGGTGGTCTTGAGGCCGAACTCGCGCGCCCGCGCGAGGCCGTCGGACGCCGGATCGACGCCGACCATCCACACGGGTTCGAGCACCGGCGAGCGGCGCAGCTTGTAGAGCAGGTCGGTGCCGATGTTGCCGGGCCCGATCAGTGCGCATTTGATTTTCTTCATCAGGATTGTTCCTTTAGATAAAGCGGACGTCGCAGCTGCCGATGCCGGAGATGTGCATCGACAGCGCGTCGCCGGCCGTGACCGGAATCAGTTTCGCGAGCGAGCCGGACAGCACGATCTCGCCGGCGAGCAGCGGCACGTCGTACGCGGCGAGCGTGTTCGCGAGCCACGCCACCGCGTCGGCGGGGTGGCCGAGTGCCGCGTCGCCGCGACCTTGCGCGACTTGCTCGCCGTTCTTGTCGATCGTCATCTCGCATGCGGCGAGATCGAGCGTGCGCGGATCGACGCGTGCATCGCCGAGCACGTACACGCCGCACGACGCGTTGTCGGCGACGGTGTCCTCGATGCGGATCGCCCAGTCGCGGATGCGCGAATCGACGATCTCGAAGCAGGGCGTGACGGCGGCCGTCGCGGCGAGCACGTCGGTGCGGTCGATGCCGGGGCCGCGCAGGTCGCGCGCGAGAATGAACGCGATCTCGCCTTCGGCGCGCGGCGCGATCAGCGAATCGGCGGCGATCGCTTCGCCGGCCGCGTAGTGCATGCCCGACAGCAGGATGCCGAAATCGGGCTGGCGCACGTTCAGCATGTCCTGCACGGCCTGGCTCGTCACGCCGATCTTCTTGCCGACCACGGCCTCGCCGTGTTCGATGCGGCGTTCGATGAAACGCTGCTGGATGCGGTACGCGTCGTCGAGCGACAGGCGGCGCGGGCGGCTCGACAGCGGCGCGACCGGCGCACGCGCGTGCCATGCGGCGTACAGCTCGTCGCCGAGCGTCGTATGCAGGCGGGAAGACATGAAAGAGCCCTCGAGTCTCGAATGAATCGAATGGAACGGGCCGCCGTCGCGGGCGGCGTCGGGCGCCGGAGCGGAGGCTCCGGCGCGTGGGTCGCGGGCGTGCCGCGTCGGCGGGTTGCTTAGTTGCCCGAACTTCTGATCGCGTCCGGCGAGAAGTATGCCTCGTTGAACTGCGGGCTGTTGTCGAGCTTCGGCATCGGGCCTTCGTTGGTCAGGCGGTCGGCCATGTACGCGCCGGAGATCAGGTCGTGAAAGAACACGACGCCCGGGTAGAACACCTTCGCGTCATACGCGTACAGCGTCGTCGCCACGTTGGTGCGCCACAGCTGGCCGCGCGCGTCGTAATTGTCGGCGAGCAGCGTCATCCACGAATCCTCGTCGATGTACAGCACGCGCTTCGCGTACTGGTGGCGGTAGTTGCTCTTCAGCGTCGCCTGCAGCACCCACACGCGATGCAGCTCGTAGCGGATATACGACGGGTTCTCGTGGCCCTTGGTCAGCAGGTCCGCGTACTTCACCGAGCTGTCCATCGCCTTGTA
Organism: Burkholderia sp. AU33803; assembly: GCF_002223095.1. Taxonomy (NCBI): domain Bacteria; kingdom Pseudomonadati; phylum Pseudomonadota; class Betaproteobacteria; order Burkholderiales; family Burkholderiaceae; genus Burkholderia; species Burkholderia sp. AU33803. Next base: position 1,778,729 of record NZ_NKFJ01000006.1, on the reverse strand, counting down.
GTTGTCGTACGGCACGTAGATCTCGCGCTTGCCGACGATCTTCCAGTCGTAGCGGTCGCCGGGGCCGTTGTACAGGCGGTCGTCGTCGACGGTGCGGAAGCCGCCCGGGCCCTGCGGCTGGTCGTAGCCGTACTCGGGCGCCTGGCGCACGCGCCGCGTGCCGGGGTTGTACATCCAGGTGCGCGACGAGTTGTCCGCGCCGGCCTTGTCCCAGTTCGTGAAGCCGACGATCAGCGAGCCGCGGTCGGACAGCGGCAGCTCCGTCGCGTTGCGGTAGTACGTGCGGTTGTTCAGGTCGCTCTTCACGTCGTACTTGCCGGCGTTGCGCGGCGAGTAGATGTCGTAGCGCACCTTGCCCCACGCGATGTTGCCGTCCGAGTACACGACCGCCTGGTCGTAGGTCGCCTGCTCGGCGCCGATCGCCGACGAGAAGCGCTGGTTCCACAGCAGCTCGGCGGCCGTTTTCGGGATCGGGTAGGGCACGGTCGGCGGCGCGTTCGTGAGGCCGTTCGCGTCGGAGGTCATCGTCGAATCCGGTGCGTACGTGCGGATGTCCTTGTACACGGCATCCGCGTAGCGGAAGTCGCGATGGCTCGGATAGACGTTGATCTTGAACGTCGCAGGGTAGCGCTTGAACATCGCCTTCTGGCCGTCGGTCAGGTGCTCCGCATACTGCGCCATGTTTTCCGCGGTGATCGTCGCGACCGGCTTCTCGCTCGCGAACGGATCGGGGTAGCGGCTGCCGCGCTTGTACTGCACGTCCGGCGGCGTGCCGAGCCATTTGCCCGACCATTCGGGCACGCCGCTGTCCTTGCTCGCGGCGCGCACCGCGCCCATCGGCGTCAGCGGGCCGTCGAGCGCCTTCAGGTCGTCCGGCGTGACCTTCGGGTACGACGCCGTCGCGACGACCGCGCACGCGGCCATCACCGACGCGCGCAGGAGGGGGAGATGAATGCGTTTCATATCGATCCTCATAGTGCTGAATGACGAGCGGCCGGGCCGCTCAGAAGTGGTAGGTCGCCGTGGCCAGCACGTAGTCGCGATCGGCAAGCGGGCGCGTGACCGGGTTCGGCGAGCCGAGGAACTTCGCGTAGACGAGCGACAGCTGCAGGTTGCTCAGGCGCGTGAAGGTCACGCCGGCCGTCACGCGGTGGTCGCCCTGGCCGGTCAGCGAGCCGAGCGCGCCCGCGAGCGGCGACGTACCCGTCAGGTCGTGCGTGTAGGTCAGCGGCACGTCGAGATCCCAGCCGTTGAACACGTTCTTGTAGCTGAGCGTCCACGCGATCTCCATCGCGAGCGCATTGCGCGAATTCGCGAGCGTGGTCGAGCCGTCGAGCTCGGAGATGCTGCCGGCATGCACGTACGTGAGTTCGCCGATCAGCGACTGCGAATTCGCGAGGAAGCTCGGCCCGATCGAGTAGATGCCGGACAGGTTGGTCTGCAGCACGTTCGCGCGGGTCGACTGCGGGCCGGTCGGCGTGTTGACGAGCACGGCCGCGCCCTGGCGGTACGACACTTCGCCGGCGACGTTCACCGGGCCGACCTGCGTCGAGAAGCTCGCGCCGGTCAGCTTGATGTTGCTGAAGTAGGTCTGTTGGTACTGGAGCGTCGGGAAGTAGGTCGTGACGACACTCGGGTTCATGTCGTTGTAGTGCAGGTGGTACAGGCCGAGCTCGGTGTCGCCGAGCACGCGAAAGCGCGCGCCGATCCCCCACTGGTTGCGCGCGCTCGGCTTGTCGTCGGGGCCGCGCGGAATGATCATCCCGCCCGGGCCGATGATGAACTGGGCGCCGGGGCCCGTGACGTCCGAATAGCTCCAGTACGTGCCGGGTGCGGTCAGCCGGTTCTGCTGGTACGAGAACTGGTAGTAGCCGAGCAGGCTGAAGTTCGGCGTGATCTGCCACTGCGTCGAGATCTGCGGCACCGGCAGCAGGATGTCCTTCACTTCGGCGCCGGCCATGTACGACTTGGTCGCGTCGGACGGCCCCTGTGCGCCGGCGATGTTCGGGAAGAACAGGCTTTCGCCCCACGCGACGACCTGGTCGCCGACCTTCACGTTCAGGCTCGTCGAGCCGATCCTGAACGTGTTGTACGCATACGCGGCCAGCAGCGTCGTGTGGCCGCCCGACCAGTAGCGCGCGTCGCTCGTGAAGTTGTTGTACTGGCCCGACTGGTTCACGGTGCCCGGCGCGTCGTTGTAGTTCGGGCGGCGATACGCCTGGTCGTAGAACGTGTCGGCGCGCACGAACACGCCCCAGTCGTCGTGCTTCAGGTTCACTTCGCCGAGCAGGCTGACCTGGTTCTCGATCAGCTTGTTCTTCGCGAAGTTGCGGTCGCCGTCGTCGCCGTTGATGTTCGCCGGCGTGAGGAGATTGCCGCTCGGTGCGCGGGTGCGCATGCCGAGGCCGTAACTGAGCGTGAACGTGTAGTCCAGCGTCGTGTCGGCGCCCAGCTCGATCGTGCTGCCTGCGTGTGCGCCGGGAGCGGCACACGCGAGCAGCGCGGCGGCCAGCGTCGACAGCGTGGCGGTTGCCCGCTTGTCGGTACGGCGCGAAATCCGTTGATGCATGGTGTCTCCTCTTGGGGGTATCGACGACGGTCGACTGTGTGTGTTGTCGTGAGAGGCAGAGTAGGGAGATCGCGGTAGCAGGGAATCGTCAAAATGAACTAGATGACTTCCCTAGGACTGGCAACGATTCGCACCGGACGGCTGGCCATGCGTGCATCAACGCGCGGCCGCCTGCGCGGCCGACAGGAACGCGGGCCGCTCGCCGCCGCCGTCGAGCCGCAGGTTGGCGCCCGACGTGTACGACGCGTCAGGCGACGCGAGGAACAGGCACGCGGCGGCGACGTCGTCGGGAGTCGCGAGCCGGCCGGCGGGAATCGTCGCGCGAATGGCGTCGAGCGCATCGCCGTCGCCATAGTGGCCTTCGGTGGCCGATTCCGTCTGCACGAGGCTCGGGCTGATCGCGCACACGCGCACGCGCGGCGCCCACTCGACCGCGAGCGACGTGACCGCGTTGACGAGGCCGGCTTTCGCGGCGCCGTACGCGGCCGTGCCCGGCGACGGCCGCGACGCGCTGACGCTCGCGATGAACAGCATCACGCCGCCTTCGGGCTGCGGCTGCATGAGCGCGTTCACGCGCTGCGCGAGCTGCAGCGGCGCGATCAGGTTCAGCCGCACGATCGATTCGGTGAAGCGCAGCGATGCATCGGCCGCGAGCGCGAACGGTGAGCCGCCCGCGTTGTTGACGAGCACGTCGAGGCGGCCGGCCGCCCCGCGAATCGTTGCGAGCATCGCGTCGACCTGTTCGATGTCGCGCAGGTCGGCCGCGACGAAGGTCGCCGTGCGGCCGCCGGCCGACGGCGGCGTGTCGGGCGCGCTGCGTCCGCAGACGAATACGCGCGCGCCTGCCGAGAGAAACCGTTCGGCGATGCGCCGCCCGATGCCCTTGGTGCCGCCCGTCACGAGCACCGTCTTGCCGCTGTAGTCGAATCCGTTCATCGTTGCCTCCGTTTCGGTGGGCCGATGATAGGAAGAAGCGCGCGCGGCTTCGTAGTCTGAAAGGATGATGCCGGCCGGCGCCGGCGGCGCAATCATCGTGGCAGACAGCCATCGAACGACGAAGGAGACAACCCGCGATGACGATCCCCACGACGCCGCCGGCCGGCATCTTCACCGACGTGCCGGGCGGCCTGCGCCTGCACCACTACGAGGCGGGCGAAGGCCGGCCGGTGGTGTTCATCCACGGCAGCGGCCCGGGCGCCAGCGGTTTCAGCAACTTCAAACACAACGTGCCCGCGTTCGCGGCGGCCGGCTATCGCGCGATCGTCGTCGACCTGCCCGGTTACGGGCAGTCGTCGAAGCCCGCCGACGTCGCCTATACGCTCGATTTCTTCGTCGGCGCGCTGCATGCGCAGCTGACCGCGCTCGGGCTCGGCCCGGCCGTGCTGCTCGGCAACTCGCTCGGCGGCGCGATCGCGCTGAAGTACGCGCTCGACTACCCGGACGAAGTCGACGGGCTGATCATGATGGCGCCGGGCGGCGTCGAGGATCGCGACACCTATTTCCGGATGGAAGGCATCCAGCGGATGGTGCAGCTGTTCACCCACCGCCAGATGAATGACGACACGATGCGCGAGCTGCTGACGCTGCTCGTGCACGATCCGGCGATCGTCACCGACGCGCTCGTCGCCGAGCGGATGAAGGTGTGTGTCGAACAGCCGACCGAAGTGCTGTCGACGATGAGCGTGCCGAACCTGACCGACGCGCTCGGCGACCTGCGTACGCCGGTGCTCGGTTTCTGGGGCACGGACGACCGCTTCAATCCGGTCGGCGGCGCGCTGAAATTCCTCGAACGCTGCCGCGATGCGCGTTTCGTGCTGATGAACCGGTGCGGCCACTGGGTGATGGTGGAACACGCCGACTATTTCAATCGGGAATGCCTCGATTTCCTTGCGACGCGGAATACGCGATAACGCCGGATGCACCTGATGGCCGGCCTCGATGCGGGCGGCCTGTCTGAACAAAACCCTGGAGACGACATGAAGCTCATCGAAGACCTGTTCGACCTGCGCGGCAAGGTGGCCGCGATCACCGGCGGCGCGCGCGGCATCGGCGCGGAGACCGCGCGCACGCTGGCGGCCGCTGGCGCGAGCGTCGCGATTCTCGACGTGCTGTCGCAACCTGCGGAAGCGCTGGTCGAGGAAATCCGCGCGCAGGGCGGCCAGGCCGCGTTCTGGTCACTCGACGTCACGCACGAAGCCGACGTGGCGCGCGTATTCGGCGAGATCGTCGCGCGCTTCGGGCGGCTCGACGTGCTCGTGAACAACGCGGGCATCGAAGGCCACAACGTGCCGACGCACGAGCTCACGCTCGCGCAGTGGCAGCGCGTGCAGGACGTCAACGTGAACGGCGTGTTCCTGTGCACGCGTGCGGCGATTCCGCATATCGACGCGGCCGGCGGCGGCTCGATCGTGAACCTGTCGTCGATGTACGGGATCGTCGGCGGGCCCGACGTGCCCGCGTATCACGCGTCGAAGGCGGCGGTGCGGATGATGGCGAAGGTCGATGCGATGCTGTACGCGGCGAAGAACATCCGCGCGAACTCGGTGCATCCCGGCTATATCCGCACGCCGATGCTCGAGGACGCGTTCCGCCAGATGGGGCAGGACCCCGATCGCGCTTTCGAGTACATGCAGACCAACGTGCCGATGGCGAAGATCGGCAGCCCGCGCGACATCGCGGCCGGCATCCTGTATCTCGTGTCGCCGGCAGGCCGTTACGTGACGGGCGCGGAGCTCGTGATCGACGGCGGCTTTACCGCGCGCTGACGCGGCGCGGCGTACGCAACGGAACAGGAGACAGGCAGTTGAAAGCGCTCGTGGCAGTAAAACGCGTGGTCGACGCGAACGTGAAGGTCGGCGTGAAATCCGACCGGACGGGCGTCGACATCGCGAACGTGAAGATGTCGATGAACCCGTTCGACGAGATCGCGGTGGAAGAGGCCGTGCGGTTGAAGGAGGCTGGCGTCGTGACAGAGGTGGTCGCCGTATCGGTCGGCGTGGCGCAGGCGCAGGAAACGCTGCGCACGGCGCTCGCGATCGGCGCGGATCGCGCGATCCTCGTCGAATCGAATGAAGGCGTCGAGCCGCTCGCTGTCGCGAAGGTGCTGAAGGAGCTGGTCGACAAGGAGCAGCCGCAGTTGGTGATCCTCGGCAAGCAGGCAATCGACGACGATTCGAACCAGACCGGCCAGATGCTGGCCGCGCTGGCGGGGTTCCCGCAGGCGACGTTTGCATCGAAGGTCGTGGTGGCTGACGGCCGTGCGACGGTCGCACGCGAAGTGGACGGCGGCGCGGAAACGCTGTCGCTTCAACTGCCCGCCGTCATCACCACGGATCTGCGCCTGAACGAGCCGCGCTACGTGACGCTGCCGAACATCATGAAGGCGAAGAAGAAGCCGCTCGACACCATGAAGCCCGGCGACCTCGGCGTGGACGTGACGCCACGCCTGAAAGTGCTCGAGGTGAACGAGCCGCCGAAGCGCGCAGCCGGCGTGAAGGTGCCGGACGTGCAGACGCTGGTCGCGAAGCTGAAGACCGAAGCCAAGGTGCTGTGACAGGGAGCGGAAAGAAATGACGATTCTGGTGATTGCGGAACACGACAACGCGTCGATCAAGGCCGCGACGCTGAATGCCGTCGCGGCCGCACAGGCGCTCAATGCGGCGGGCGGTGGCGACGTTCATGTGCTCGTTGCCGGACACCATGCGCAAGCGGCAGCAGACGCAGCCGCGAAGATCCCGGGTGTGTCGAAGGTGCTGCTGGCCGATGCGCTGCAGCTGGCTGACGGTCTCGCCGAGAACGTCGAAGCGACGGCGATGACCGTCGCGAACGGCTACTCGCACATCGTTGCGCCGGCAACGGCCTACGGCAAGAACATCGCGCCGCGCATTGCCGCGAAGCTGGATGTCGCACAGATCTCCGAGATCACGGCGGTGGTGTCGGCCGATACGTTCGAGCGCCCGATCTACGCGGGCAACGCGATCGCGACGGTGCAGTCGGGCGATCCAGTCAAGGTCATCACGGTGCGTGCGACCGGGTTTGATCCGGTGGCAACGGAAGGCGGCAGCGCCACGGTCGAGAAGATCGAAGCAGCAGCCGATGCGGGCAAGTCGCAGTTCGTGAGCCGTGAAGTGACGAAGCTGGACCGGCCGGAACTCACGTCGGCGAGCATCATCGTGTCGGGCGGCCGCGGTCTGGGCAGCGGCGAGAACTACACGAAGGTGCTGGAGCCGCTGGCCGACAAGCTCTCGGCAGCACTGGGCGCCTCGCGCGCCGCAGTCGACGCGGGCTACGTACCGAATGACTACCAGGTCGGCCAGACCGGCAAGATCGTCGCCCCGCAGCTGTACATCGCGGTCGGCATCTCGGGTGCGATCCAGCACCTGGCCGGCATGAAGGATTCGAAGGTAATCGTCGCGATCAACAAGGACCCGGACGCGCCGATCTTCAGCGTGGCCGACTACGGCGTGGTCGGCGACCTGTTTACGCTCGTGCCGGAAGCGGCCGCGGCACTCTGACCGATGCCGCTGTTCGAATTCAACGGGATGCGGCCGCGCGTCGACCCGTCCGCGTATGTCGACCCGAGCGCCGTCGTGATCGGCGACGTGACGATCGGTGCGCGCTGCTACATCGGCCCGCAGGCGAGCCTGCGCGGCGACTTCGGCGCGATCGTCGTCGAAGACGGCAGCAACGTGCAGGACGGCTGCGTGCTGCACGTCGGGATCGGCGAGACGTGCCGGCTCGGCGTCAACAGCCACGTTGGCCACGGCGCGATCGTGCATGGCGCGACGCTCGAACCCGACACGATGATCGGCATGAATGCGGTCGTGATGGACGGCGCGACGATCGGTGCGACGACGATCGTCGCCGCGTGCGCGTTCGTGAAGGCCGGCTACGACGTGCCGCGCGGCGTGCTGCTCGCGGGCGTGCCGGGGCGCGTCGTGCGGCGGCTGAGCGACGCGGAGATCGACGCGAAGGCGAACGGCACGCGCATCTATCAGCAACTGGCGGCGGACTGCCTGAGGACGATCAGGCCGATCGACGGGTGAGCAGCGGGCATCCGGGCGCTCCAGGGTGTGACGGATTGCCGGGTGGCTTGCCGTTGCCGTAAGATCGGCACAGGCTTTCCCACCGGCACCCGCGTCACATGAAAAAGCACGTCCGTTTGCGGCTCACAGTCATTGCGTCGGCCTTTGCCGTCTACAGCGTTTATATGCACATCCAGCAGTTCATCAATGGCTGCGTGTGGGTCAGGGGCCATCAGCGCTGCAGTTTCGAAAACAGCACGAACTTCGAAGGCTGGATGGATCTCGACCTGATGATCGCGTGCTGCTGGGTCGCCGCGGCGGTGGTGGGCTGGATCTCCGTCATGCAGGCCGCGAAGAAGCCGGGTTGAAGGCGGGCGCTTCCTTCACCTGAAGCCGATCGCCGTCAATCCGTGACGACGATCATTCATGCGGCATCGCCGCAATCGTCCGTGCCTCTTCCGTATCCCCGCGCCGCAGGCGTAACCGGCCACCGGGATCGGGCTGCGCTCGTTCGACGTGCTGGTCGGCGTCGACGTCGGGATGAGCGTTGCCATCCGTCGGCCGTCGTTGTGCTTTTTGCTGTCGTGCCCGGATAATGACCCGGCGTCGCGCACGCCGCGCGAGGGGAGGCTGCCATGCAATTTCCGACGGGATCGGTGGTCGCGCTCAGCTCGGCTGCCGCGACGATGTTTTCGATGGGCATGCTGTTTCTCGGCTACTGGGGCTGGCACGAGCCGCTGCCTTGGCGGTTCGGTGACTACGTCGTGATCCTGCCGGCGCTGGCCGGGTTCGCGTGCCTCGTCAGCGTGCCGTTTCTCGCTACGTCGCCGATGAAGACCCCCGACGACGAATCGCGGATGCTCGTCGCGCGGCGCGTGTTTCTGTGCGGCGCGAGTGCGTTGTGGTGTGCGATCGTCGCGTCGCTGGTCGTGTGAGCTTCGTCAGGCGATGCGGGCATCACTCGGGGGTGGTGCCGAGATCCACGAAGACCTTGTGGGTGCCTGCCTTGTACAGCCGCTTGCCGAGCTTCGGATAGTCGCACACGTCGTGTTCGGGCCGGTCGCCTGCCACGAGATAGACCAGCGGCAGATCGCCGGTGTTCAGCATCGAGTGTGCGGCGCCGCCGCGTGGAAATCCCATGAAGTCGCCCGGGCCGATCGCATGGGTCCGGCCATCGACGATTGCTTCGCCCGATCCTGAAAGCACGTAGACGCATTCCTCCGCGTAGAGATGCCGGTGGTATTCGGTGGATTCGTGTCCGGGCATCAAGGTCATCAGATGGACGCCGAGTTGCGTCAGTCCGGTTGCGTCCCCAAGCGCGCGCTTCAGGCGGACGGCATTCTCGTTCAACGGATGGACGGAATGCTCCGGTTCCATTGCCGCGATGTCGGCGGCTTTCAGCACTTCACGCGGGGTGTCCATCGTTTGTCTTCTCCGGGAATCGGGGCGCCACTCGTGCGGCGAGTGTGAATTATGGGGGAGGGTGTCGGCGGCAGCGCAGTTTCGCGTGCCTGGATGATGGCGATACAGGGCAGGGCGGTGTCTGTCGCCGCGCGATGCTACGTAACGCCGGGCCTCGTGTTACGCACGCGTTACCCGGGACGCAAGGCGTGGTCACGGTCATGAGGTCTGGCCCGGATGCCCTGCATCGCGCCCGGGAAGGCCGTCTGGATGCGGCCGTCCGGCGTGTGTGTGAAGTCGTCGTTGATGCCGATCGCAATGGCACGATAGGTGCTTGTCTGGATGATCGAGCTGAAAAGCGAACGGGGGCTTCCATGCAAAATCATTTCATCAAGGCGAACGTTGCGCTCGCCGCCATTGCCGCGGCTTGCGCGCTGGCTGCGTGCGGCGGCAGCGATGTTACGGCGCCGAAGCCGGGTGGTAACACCATCGGGACGAGTACGAGTGGGACCAGCGGAACCAGCGGCACGAGCGGTACGAGCGGCACGAGCGGGACGAGCGGGACGAGCGGAACCAGCGGAACCAGCGGAACCAGCGGCACGAGTGGAACCAGCGGCACGAGTGGAACCAGCGGCACGAGTGGAACGAGCGGAACGAGCGGAACGAGCGGAACGAGCGGAATCGGTGGCACAAGCGGTACAAGCGGCACCCCGGGCACGAACGGCATCGTCAGCGCCGTCGGCGCGGTCGTCATCGACGCCGGCGCCACGATTTCCGGCGAGAGCCCGCCGGGACCGACCAAGGGCGTGACCACCGGCCTCGGCAACACGGTCGCGGGCGCGGGCACGATCATCCGCGACACGTCGAACGCCGTGAGCAACGGCATCGGTCAGATCGGCTTCACGGCGAACCCGGTCGGCACGACGGTCGCCGGGCTGGGCTCCATCGTCGGCTCGACCGGCAACCCGGTCACTGGCCTCAGCGACACGGTGAAGGCGCTCGGCACCGGCCCGCTGTCACCGTTGGCGCCGCTCACGACGCCGGTCGGCGGCCTGCTCGACACCGTCGCCGGTGGCCTCAAGACGGGCGGCACCATGCTCGGCGCGGCGCTGTCGTCGGGCCCGGTCCAGCAGACGACGCAGGCGATCAGCACGGCGATCACGCCGCTCGTCACGACCGTCGGCCAGGTCACGCAGCAGGTCGGCACGGCGACCGGCCTCGGGCAGCCCGTCGCGGGCCTGCTCGGACAGATCGGCGGCGCGATCACGTCGGCGGGATGGAAGGTGACGTCCACGTCGCCCCAGCCGCTGGTCGGCGGCGTCGGCGACGTCGTGCGCGCGGTCGGCAACACCGTGACCAATGCGGGCGGCCTCGTGAACCCGGGCGGTGCGAACGGCGCGGTGCCGGTCGCGGGCCTGGTGACGAGCGTGGTCGGCGGTAATACGGCGATCGTCCACAACGGTTCCACGACGGGCACGGGCGGCACGGGCGGCGGCTCACCGTTGGGTGGTCTCTCCAACCCGCTCGCACCCGTCACGGGGCTGGTGGGCGGCCTGCTGGGCGGCTTGGGTGGCCTGGGCAAGTAGCCGATCGATTGAGATCGTCACGGCGGTAACCGGCGAACCGACAATCGGTCTCCGGTTACCGCCAACCAGAATGGCTTGATGATCCCCTGCGGGAAGCGGATCGGACGGGGCCACTCGATGTGTCAATCGCGAACGACGTCGCGCTGCGACGGCGGCCGCGCCAGCCCGCGTGCGGGCAGCGGCGTCGACATCACGATCGACGTGCGGGTTTCGCCGTACAGGTTGATGCGTTCGATCAGTTGTTCGAGATGGGTCATGCTGATCGCGGCGAGCCGCATCATGTACGAGTCCGCGCCCGTCACGTGATGGCATTCGACGACTTCGGGAATGGTTTCCAGCAACCGGAGGAATTTTGCTTTTGCCGGTTGCGGCACCGTGATGCCGATCAGTGCGCTGACCGGATAGCCGGCCGCGGCAGGATTGATCCGGGCCGTGTAGCCCTCGACGACGCCGGCCGCTTCAAGGCGCTTCACGCGCTCCGTTACCGCCGGCACCGACAGGTGCACCTGGCGCGCCAGCTCCGTGTAGCTGATGCGGCCGTTGGCCTGCAGCAGCGTCACTACCTTCCAGTCCAGATCGTCCATTGCGGCGAGATTTTTTAAGGCGGAGCGGCCATTTTTCCTTAAAAACCGCATTCAGCAATGACGGGACTTTCCCTACGATGCCTGTTCAACACGTTACATGTCGCAAGGAGCAGGCGATGCTGTTCATCAAGTCCGTCGTGATGGGGCTATCGATCGCGGTGCCGGTCGGGCCGATCGGCATGCTGTGCATCCAGCGCAGCCTGAGTCGCGGCTTTCAGGCGGGATTCGCGACGGGCATCGGCGCCGCGTGCGCCGATGCGATCTACGGCCTGCTCGGCGCGCTCGGCATCGCCGGTATCGTCACGGCGTTCCCGATGCAGACCGTCGGCCTGAAAATCGGCGGCGGCGCGTTTCTCGTGTGGCTGGCGTGGACCATCGCGCGCCAGGCGCCGGCCGCGTCGACGGCGCAGCGCGACCTGCCGCGCACGACCGTCCTGCGCGATTTCGTGACGACGTTCGGCCTGACGCTGTCGAACCCGATGACGATCCTGTCGTTCGTCGGGATTTTCGCGGCGCTCGGCCCGCTGTCGGGGGCGCGGCAAGGGGCGGTGTGGCCGGCCGTGGCGCTGATGGTCGCCGGTGTGTTCATCGGTTCCGCGACGTGGTGGCTATGCCTGAGCGGCACGACCGCCGCGCTGCGCACGAAGATGTCGTTCGCGTTCATGCACGGGCTGTCGCGCGTGTCGGCCGCGGTGATCGCGGTATTCGGCGTGCTTCAGGTGGTCGCGGGCGTGCGCGGGGTCATCTAGGCCGATGCGTCGTGCGGATCGCGTTGCCCGTTCATCGGTCGACGCTCGACGGATTCAATTCGACGTCCGATGCCGGCAAATGCGCATGCACGAAACGCGCGATCTCCTCGCTCAGCTCCCTGTCTTCGGGCGCGCCCATGAAGCCGCCATGCGGCATCCCTTCGAATACATGAAGCTCGGTCGGCACCTGTGCGCGCCGCAACGCGCGATGCAGGCGCACCGCGTTCGACAGGAACAGGTCGCGCGTGCCGCTCTGGATGAAGGTCGGCGGGAAACCGGCGGAGAAATCGCCGAACAGCGGCGACAGATACGGATGCGCGAGATCCGCGCCGTTCGCGTAGAGCAGGTTGTTCGGCATCAGCGACGCCGGCAGCACGACATCGACGAGGCGATTGGTTTCGAAGCTGTCGCCGGATTCGGTCAGGTCGACTTCCGGCGACAGCAGCACCAGCGCGGCCGGCAGCGGCAAGCCTTCGTCGCGGGCGCGCAGCACCATCGCCGCGGCGAGGTTGCCGCCCGCCGAGCGTCCGCCGATGACGATGTTTTCCGGCGCGTAGCGCTCCAGCAAGTACGCATAGGTCGCGATGCAATCGTCGAGCGCGGCCGGATACGGATGCTCGGGCGGCAGGCGATAGTCGACGCCGTAGCACCGAATGCCGAGCCGGTCGGCCTGCATCTGCGCGCCGGCGCGGCACGCGGCGCCGCCACCGAGCACCAGCGCGCCGCCGTGCAGCTCGATGTACGCGCATTCGTCGGACGCCGCAGCTTCGGGCGTGGCGACATGCACGTCCGCCGCGCCGGCCCGGATCGTCTCCACGCTCGAACGCAGATAGCCGCCGAGCTGCTCGATGGCCGCCGCGTAGTGCGCGTCGGCGGCTGCCTTTACGCGCATCCATGCATCGAAATCGTCCGCCGGCGGCATCACGTGCAGCGCGTTCAGCGGCACGCCGTCGCTGCCGACCAGTCGTTCCAACGCGGCTCGCGCTTCGTCGCTGATCGACGTCGGGAAGGGGACGACGCGGCTCGGCAGGGCGACGCCGTCGGGGTGGTCTTTCATCGATTCGGTTCCGTTCCGTTGGACGTTGGGCGCGTCATGCGGCAGCAGGCCAATGGCGCAGCATCACGTCCAGCGCATCGAGACTGCGCGACCACGACGTGTCGGAAGCCGGTGCGCTGTGCGCGAAACCGCCCGCGCTTTCGAGCGTGACATAGCCCATGAAAAAGCCGCCGAGCAGACGGATCGCATGCGCCTGCTCGGCTTCCGGAATGGCGTAGCTGCGCAGCACGGCCGAGGTCATCCTGACGAGCCGGCCGCCCGCGCTTTCGGCGGCGCGTTCGGCGCTGACCGGATGGCGTGCTGCCGCGAAGCGACCGGGGTGCTCGCGGGCGTAGTCGCGATAGACGTTGGCGAGCGCGGTGAGCGCGTCCTTGGCGGTGCGGCCGGCCAAGGCGTCGGTCGCGCGATCGGCGAGCTCCTTCAGCGCGAAGAGTGCGATGCGGCTCTTGAGGTCGTCGAAGCTCGGGATGTGGGAGTACAGGCTGGCCAGTTTGACGTCGAAGTGACGCGCGAGCGCCGCGCCGGTCAGGTGCTCGAAGCCGGTTTCGTCGGCGAGTTGCGCGCCGGCTTCGACGAGTTTGTCCAGGGTGATGCCGGCGCGTGCCATGGTGGATGCTACTCGAATTAGTCAAAAACCTAATTCTATTAGTTTTGGTGGCGATGTCAATTTCCCGAATTCGCCGACCGCCATGTGCGTGACGATCACCCCAGCTCGAACGACGTCACCCCGAACACGCGATCGATCGCAATCGCCGGTGGGTCTTTCGTGTACATCCGTGCGGTTTCGAACACGCTCGTCATGCCGTGCCGCTCGGCCAGCGCGACGGCCGCAGGGTTCGTTTCCGGCACGTCGAGCACGATGACCTCGCCGGGCATGCGCGCCGCCAGCGCGCGAAACAGCCCGGTGGCGACGCCCGTGTCGTCGGCGAAAAGCGGGCCGATCTTGCAGCCCGTCCTGCAACGGCGCACGACACCGTAGCCGGCGACACGGCCGGCGTCGATCGTCGCGAGCGCAACGGCATCCGGCTGCGCGATCCAGGTGGAGACGAAACGCTCGCGCGCCGACGGAAAGCACGCGCGGTCGTAGGCAAGCAACTGCTCGATGGGCACGTCGGCCGCTGCCACCACGTGCGCGCACCCGATGCCGTCCACGCGCCCCTCATAGCGGATATTGCGGTAAGCAAGCTCGAATCCGGACTTCCTGTAGTTCGCCTGCTGGGCCACGACACCATCGAGCCCGATGTTGCGGTCTCCGAGGTAACGCATGCCGTGCTGCCAGGTTCGGATACCGAAGCCTTTGCCGCGAAACCCGGGTTTTACGATGTAGAGGCCGATGAAGCCGAAACGTTCGTCGTAGGCGACCGCAGAAATGCACGCGACCGGCTCGCCGCGCCAGATGCCGACGAAGAACCCGGCCGGGTCCGCCGCCCTGAAACAGGAAGGATCGTGCAGGCCGGGGTTCCAGCCTTCTGCCGCCGTCCATTCGACCGCCATGGCGACCTCGTCGGCCGACATGGTGCGCACGATGAAGTCTCCGCCTTGGTCCATGGTTCACCCCCAGTCGCCGCGTTCATGATTGCGCGTTGCGTTACCGGCTGCCGAGCCGAAGCCGCAGTGAAGGACGAGTTGCCCCGTTTCGCGCTATTCCCGTCAGCGAAAAATCTATGGATGGATGGTTTCGCCGCGATTCAGCATGTCGATGAATTCCCCGATTTTGCGCGCCCGTGTTTCCGGTTTCTTGGCATGCTGTATCCGATACAGGATGGCATAACGGTTACGGCTGTTCAGTGTCGCGAAAAACGTGCGGGCTTCCGGATTGGCGTCCAAAGCCGCCTGCAGGTCGTCCGGCACGATCGAGTTGCTGGCCGACGTATAGGCAGCCTGCCAGCGGCCGTCCTTTCTGGCTTTCTCGATTTCGCACAAGCCGGGCGGGCGCATTCTGCCTGCGGCGATCAGCGCTTCAGCCCGGTCCGTGTTGAGTTTGGACCAGATGCTTCTTGCGGAGCGCGGGGTGAAGCGTTGCAACCAGTATTGCTCGCTCTCGGCCCGTTTTTGACCGTCGATCCAGCCATGGCAGAGGGCGCTTTCCAACGCCTGTTCGTAGGTGAGGGTTCGCTGCCCGGTCCCTTTTTTCGCCAGACGCAGCCATGCTCCGGTCGAAGTGGTGCCGTTTTGCTCTAACCAGTTTTCCCATTCGACCTGACTGGTAAAGGTTAGCGCGCATTCGGTCATGTCACTGTCCTGAATGGTGGGGTACACGTGCGGGGAGGGCGTCCGCAGTCTAACAGTGTTGATACGGACAGCAATGTGCGCAGTGCGACGAAAGGCCGGCGGCTCGTCAGCCGTCAGTCTGTCGCTTGGTTTGAGGGCGGCATCACCCGTTTCAAGCATCCGGTGGCGCAGGCATCGGACGCACGATTTCAAATGGGAGGCTTCGCCAGCGATCCGGCCGAAGCCTCCCCATCCCCGTCAGAACGTGTAGCTGACCTTCCCGAACGCCGTCCGCCCGAGCGTGTTGTACCCATATGCGGTCATGTACTGGCGATCGAACAGGTTCGACACCGTCGCTGACACGGTCAGGTGCGAATTGATCCGGTACGAAGCACGCAGCCCCGCCGT
The DNA here is from genome assembly GCF_002223095.1 of Burkholderia sp. AU33803. Taxonomy (NCBI): domain Bacteria; kingdom Pseudomonadati; phylum Pseudomonadota; class Betaproteobacteria; order Burkholderiales; family Burkholderiaceae; genus Burkholderia; species Burkholderia sp. AU33803. The sequence continues at coordinate 1,763,140 of NZ_NKFJ01000006.1, read as the reverse complement.
CAGATACGAAGGCAGATAGGTCGAATTCGCCGGATCGTCGAACGTCGTGCCGCCATAAAGCAGCGACGCCCCCGTGCTCAACGCATGCAGGTGCAGTTCATCCCACGTGTGATCGATGTTGAGGCTGACCGTCTGGCGCGGCCGGCGGTTCAGCCACGAGTCATTGGTCTCGTCCTGCGGATTCAGGATCCCGACCGCGACGCTCACCGGCGTCGAGCGGCCGATCGTCCCCTTGTACGACAGGTCGATGCCGCGAATATGCGCGCGGCCGATGTTCATCGGCGAGAACGTCGCCGGGTTGTACGCGATCAGGTTGCTGACGCGCGTATCGTAGATCGCAGCCGTGAACGTACCGTACGACGTGTTCGCATCGACCGCGGCCTCGACCGACGTGTTGCGTTCCGGGTTGAGGTTCGGATTGCCGTAGCCGGGGTAGTACAGGTCGTTGAACGACGGCAGCTTGAACGCATTGCCGTACGACACGCGCGCCGTGTACACCGGCGTGATCGCCCACGACAGCGCCGCGTTACCCGTATTCACCGACTGCCCGGCGATGATTTCATGACGCCCCGCGAGGAACATCGTCACGCTGCCGAGCGTCGCCGATTGATGCAGCGAGAACGCGGAATCGTTGCGCGTCGGCACGCCGTCCGGAATGTCGACCGGCAGGAATGCCTGCTCGCGCGTGAAGTCGTAGGCGAGCTTGGTTTCGCCCGACAGCGGCAGCCCGAACAGATGGAATCCGCGCGCCTGGTGCGTCAAAGACGTCGACGTGCTGATGCGCTGCGAATTGATCTGGTCGGTCGGGATGGTCGGATCGCTCGCGTAGATGAACCCGCGATCGTTCGCATAACCGAACGACTGGTCGAACTGCGTGTCCGGCGTGATGTCGAGGTGGAACGCGATACCGGTCGTCAGCTGATGATCGAGCTGGCGATTCGCATAGCCGCGGTTGTCGTAGGACAGATCGGACCGGTGATACAGCGCGAACGTCGAGATCGACCAGTTGTCGCGCGCGTAGCCGAGGCGCGCATCGAGATCCTGCGCGTGGTACGGGTTGCGGCCCGCCTCGTGCCCATACGCGAAGGGCCGCGTCGCGTCGATGCCGGCCGTGTTGTACGAATGCAGGCCGAGCGAGTAGGTGAGCCCGCCGAGCGCGGCGAGCGGCCCGGTCGACGGCACCGTGCCGGACGTGCGCAACTGCGTGTCGAACGTCTTGTTCGAGCCGCCGCCGAACGACACGGTGGTCTGGTTCGGCTGGTTGGCCGCGCGGCGCGTGAAGAGCTGCACGACGCCGCCCATCGCATTGGCGCCGAACGACGCGGCGGCCGGCCCCGAGATCACTTCGACCCGTTCGAACGATTCGGTCGGCAGGTCCGCCCACGGCGCGATGCCGGTGGTCGGCGAGCCGATGCGGATGCCGTCGATGAACACGGCGACCTGACTGGCCGACGAGCCGCGGATGCTGACCGACGCGGACGAGCCCGGACCGCCGTTCTGCGAGACGGTCACGCCGGGCAGCGTCGCGAGCGCCTGCGTGATGCTCGGGTCGCTCGGCGACAGCCGGTCGAGATCGGTACGCGTGAGCACCTGGGTCGTCGCATAGCGCTGGTCGAACGACTCGGGCAGCCGATGCGTGTCGGTCACGTTGATCGTCGGCAGGTCGGCGCTTTCGGCGGCCGGGGCCGGTTGTGCAACCGCGGTGTCGCCGGCTGCGTGGGCGAGCGGCGAGAGCAGTGCAGTCGCGGCGGACGTGGCAAGGAGGTGTCGAATCTTCATGAGGCTGTCGTTGTGGTCGGGCTGCGCATGCGTCGATCGGGGAGCGCGGCGGGCAGCGCCGGTTTTGTTATCGGTGATTGGGTTATCGCGCGACCGGGCCGAGCGGGCTGCAGACCCGGGCATCGGCGCGGCACATGCCGGCGGACGCGATCGACAGGGAACGGCGCGCGCGAGCAGGCGGGCCGTGCATGCCGGCGGTGTGCCGGCGCGACGCTTCCGGTGAGGAAGCGGGTGCGGTAACAGTGGACATCGGGCGGATCCTGAGGTCGGGCCGTCCATGCAACGGGCACCGCCAAAGGCGGTGCTGGCGCATCGGGACACCCCGCCCGGTGCGGCTGCTTGGACCTCGGGTCGATGGCAGGTCTCCTGGCTCGCGGGTCCTGATTCGTGCCGGCCTTCCCGGTTTCCCAGTGGCATGCAGTGGCACGGATTCGCCGCTCACAGTTGCGGGGGCAGCCGCAGATTCGAGGCACTGCCTCGCCTGCGTTCCCTTTTGATCCCGTCTCCGGGAACCATCAGCGCGCAAGGGTAATGGCGTGCGCGCCGGCGCGTCAATTGTCGGGTAGCGCCCGGATGCGAAAAAACGTCATCGAGGTGCCAAAACTTTCGAAATCCTGTCTTTCATGCGTCGATGGCGCGTTTCATGTCTGATGAAATGGCGTGGTGTGCCGCCATGCAATCGCGCCGAAACCGGCTCGGGGCGACGCCCGTCCACCTGACGAACGCGCGGCGGAAGGCTTCCTCGCCGCCGAACCCGAGATGCGCGGCGATCCGCGCGACCGGCCAGTCCGACTCGCGCAGGCAGCGTTGCGCGGCCTCGGCGAGACACTGCTCCCGCAGCACGTGATAACCGCTGCCTTCGGCCACCAGCCGCCGCCGCAACGTCGCCTCGCTGACGCCGAGCCACGCGGCGAGCTCGGCGAGTGCCGGCAACGCCTGCTCGTGCGCGAGCGCCGCGTCGAGAAAACCGCGCACCTGCTGCGCCCACGACACGACGGCCGGCGCCGCATCGATCAGGCGAAACGGAAAATCGACGAGAAACGCGTCGAGCTCCGCCGGCTGCCGCACCACGCGGCACGCGAGCCGCGCCGCATCGAATGCGAAGCCGTAAGTCTTGCGGCCTACCTCGACCGGCGCATTGAACAAGCCGAGCAACGGCATCGCGTCGTCGCGGCGCGGATGGCCGAGCCACACGTCGGTCGGCCGCAGCGGCTGCCCGATCAGCCAGCCGAACAGTTGCAGATAGCAGAACAACCCCGTCAGGTCGACGAGGCACGCGGCCGGGCTGCGGGTGCGGCGCAGCGAATCCATCCGGAACGTCGCGCGCCCGTCGCGCACGGTGAGCGACAACGCGCCGGCGCGCGGCGTCAGCATCTCGCCGAATTCGCGCGCACAGCGGATCGCGTCGGCCAGCGTCGCGCAGCTCAGCAGACAGCGGCACATCAGGTCGACCTCGCGCTTGCGCATCGGCGGGTGGCCGTCGCCGCGCGCGACCTGCGCCTCGAGGCGTTCGATCGCGTCGCGGTACAGCGCGACGAAATCGCCCGGCGTCGCTGCCGGTGGCGGCGGCTGCGCATCGCGGTCGGCCGGCGGCGCGCCGCTGCGCGTGAGTTCGCTCAGCAGGCGCGCGCCGAGGCCCGGCAGGACGCGGCCGCGGGCCGGCATGGCGCGCTGTTTCATGAGTTTCCCGATCTGATCGTTGCGACAGGGGGCGGTGAGCGGGCCGGTAGGGGTCTGCGAATCGTCACCACGCAAGAATGCTATCCACGCCGACCGCCTTCGGCCTCGCCGGAACGGCGTAGGCCGGCTGCGCGTCCCTGACACGAACGACCACGAACGACCCCGGACGACACGCGAATGATCCAGATCGTAGACGAAATCACGCTCGCGCCCGAGCGCATTCCCGACGTGCTTGCACTGCTGCGCGACCGTTACCTGCCGGGCCACGCGGCGCGCGGGCTGGCGGCGGCCGGCCGCCGGGTATCGCCGCCCGTCGCGGTGCCGGGGCAGCCGAGCACGCTGTGGCTGACCTGGCAGGTGGCCGACGCGTCGGCCTATTACCGGATGCGGGCGCTGACGGATGCCGACGTGGTCGGATTCTGGATGGCGGTCGACGCGCTGTGCGACATGCGCCGCCGCCATGTAATGACGGACGCCGATGCGCCGCTGCCCGCGCTGACGGAGGTCGACCATGCGGCATGACACGGCACAGGTATTCGTGTCCGCGGATTGCGATGCGGGCGCGATCGAGCGTGCGTTGCACGAAGCCGCGCACGCGCTGGCCGGCACGACACGCGTGGCATTGGCACGCAATCTGGACGGCAGCTGGGGTGCGGGCGACTACACGCTCGACGTGCTGCGTGACGATTCGGCGGCCGACGGCACGGCGGAGTTCGCGGCGCTGGCTCAATTGCCGGGCATCGAGCGCATCGACGGCGCCGAATGCCGCGCGATCGGCGGCGGCCTGCGCGAACCGGCGCTGCGCGACGGCGTGTGGCGCACGCTGATGCTGCGCGTGCGGCCGCAGGCCAGCGCAGCGCAGATCGCCGCGCTCGAACGCGAACTGCTGCGGATGCCCGCGTTCATGCCCGGCATCCGCAACTGGCGCTTGAGCCGGATCGAGACGCCCGGCGCGTGGACGCACGTGTGGCAGCAGGAATTCGCGCACGTCGGCGATCTCGTCGGCGAATACCTGATGCATCCGTATCACTGGGGCTGGGTCGACCGCCGGTTCGACGCCGAAAGCCCCGACTGGACGGTCGATGCGATCTCGCATGCGTTCTGTCCACTCGCGTCGAGCCTGCTGGCCGACACGGCGGCGTAACGCGCCGCCCGCATCGAGCCGACATCAAACCAACCCTGGAGACACGAAGATGCGAGCCCTGTTGATCGACCGCGTCGGTCATTCCGACACCTTGCGCATGGCCGACGTGCCGGCCCCGACGCCGGGCCCCGGCGACGTGCTGATCCGCGTGGCCTACGCGGGCATCAATCCCGCCGACTGGAAATGCCGCGAAGGCTACCTCGGCGCGTTCATGCAATACACGTTTCCGTTCGTGATCGGTTTCGACGCGGCGGGTGTGGTCGAAGCGGTCGGCGACGGCGTCGACGGGTTCGCGCCCGGCATGCGCGTGTTCGCGCAGACCGACGTCGGCGCGGGGCGCTGGGGTGCGTTTGCGGAATACGTCGCGGTGCGTCACGACTCGGTCGTGCGCGTGCCCGACGCGGTGAGCCTGGCGGAAGCCGCCACGGTGCCGACGCCCGCGCTCGCGGCATGGGCCGGCCTGTTCGACGACGGCGGGCTGAAGGCGGGCCAGACCGTGCTGGTGCACGGCGGCGCGGGCGCGGTCGGCACGTTCGCGATCCAGCTGGCCGTGCAGGCCGGCGCGCGCGTCGTGGCGACGTGTTCGGCGCGCAACCGTGAGACGGTCGAATCGCTGGGCGCGGCGGCGAGCATCGACTATCGCGCGCAGGACATCGCCGCGTCGCTGCGCGCCTGGGCGCCTGGCGGCGTCGACCTCGTACTCGACGCGGTCGGCGGCGACACGCTGCCCAATGCGCTCGACCTGCTGGCGCCGGGCGGCACGCTGGTGAACATCATGACGCTCGCGGCCGGCGATGCGGAGCGGCTCGCCGCGACGGCGGCCGTTGCCGCACGACGCGGCCTGCGCACCGCGATGACCTACAGCCGGATGCCGAGCGGCGGCACGCTCGGCCGGATCGCGGCGCAACTGGACACGCGCGCGCTGCGCGTGCCGCGTTTCGACCGTTTCCCGCTCGAACAGGCGGCCCGCGCACTCGATCTCGTTCAAACGGGCGAGGCGAAAACGAAGCTGGTGCTTCATGTTGCGGATATCGCCCGCTGAGCGGTCCGCACGCCCATTACAGGAGACAACGATGACCGATACCCGAACCGGCGTACTGGCCGGCAAGTGCGCGCTCGTGACGGGCGCCAGCCGCGGCATTGGCCGTGCGATCGCGCAGCGCCTCGCATCCGAAGGCGCGACCGTCGTCGTGACGGCGCGCAGCCTCACGCCATCGGCGACGACCGCCGGCACGCTCGCCGAAACGGTTGCGCTGATCGAGCAGGCTGGCGGCCGCGCCATTGCGCTCGTGGCCGACCTGTCGAACGCAGCCGAGCGCGATACGCTCGTCGGGCGCGCGGCGCAAGCCGCCGGCGGCCTCGACATCCTCGTCAACAACGCGGGCGTGGCCGACTACGCGTGCGTCGATGCGATGCCGATGACGATGTTCGACACGACGATCGAACACTATCTGCGGATTCCGTTCGCGCTGGCGCAGGCCGCGATTCCGCTGATGCGCGCCCGCGGCGCCGGCTGGATCGTCAACGTCGGCTCGGTGACGGCGCTGCCGCCGCTGCGGCCGTTCGACGATTTCTCGCGTTTGGGCGGCGCGACCGTCTATGCGGCGGCGAAGGCGGCGCTGTCGCGCTTCACGCAGGGGCTCGCGGCCGAACTCGAAGCCGACGGCATCGCGGTGAATCTCGTCGCGCCGAGCACGGCGATCCGCACGCCGGGCGCCGCGCGCTACATCCCCGAAGGCTATCCGACCGAGGACGTCGCGTATCTCGCCGAGACCGCGCTCGCGCTGTGCCGCCTGCCGGCGCGCGAACGCACGGGCCTCGTCACGCACAGCCTGCATTTCCCGCGCGCGCAGCAACTCGCGGTGCGCTCGCTCGACGGCCGCACGGTGCTGCCGCCTCCGGTGATTCCCGCGTATGCGCATCCCCACATCGACCCGACAGGACTTTGATTGACATGACGAACTCGATTCGCTTCGACGGCGGCACCGCCGTGATCACCGGCGCGGCCAGCGGCATCGGCAGCGGGCTCGCACGCCACGCCGCCGGGCTCGGCATGCGCGTCGTGCTGGCCGATCTCGACCCGGCAAAGCTCGACGCATTCGCCGCGACGCTCGACACCGACGTCCTGTGCGTGCCGACCGACGTCAGCCGGCCGGAAGCCGTCGACGCGCTGGCGGAAGCCGCGTGGCAGCGCTTCGGCGGCGTCGACCTGCTGTTCAACAACGCGGGCGTAATGGCGACCGGCTTCAGCTGGGAAATCACGCCGGAACGCTTCGAGCGCAGCTTCGCGATCAACGTGCACGGTGTGCTGAACGGCATCCGCAGCTTCGTGCCGCGGATGCTCGAGCGCAACGTGCCGGCGCGCGTCGTGAATACCGCGTCGGTCGGCGGGTTCCTGCCGAGCCCGCTGATGTCGCCTTACTCGGCAACCAAATTCGCGGTGGTCGCGCTGACGGAATCGCTGTACGGAGAACTGAAGATGCTGGGCGCGCCGGTCGGCGTGTCGTTGCTTGCGCCGGGCCCCGTGCAGTCGGGCATCTTCAACGACCCGTTTGGCGCGGTGCACGACCGGCCCGAGGTGCGCGGCTTCGTCGACACGATGCGCGCGATGCTGAACGCGCACGGGCTCACGCCCGACGCGTTCGCCGCGCGGGTGTTCGACGGCATCCGGGCAGGGCGCTACTGGCTGATTCCGCAACCGGAGACGATCGACGGCGCGCTGCAGCGGCGCACCGACGACATCCTCGCTTCACGCGATCCGTCGCTGCCGTCGTTCTGACGGCAGGGCGCGGCTGCCACGCCCTGCGTGTGCCGTCACATGCGCATGCCGGAGTGCGAGCGGCCGCTCGGGTCGCCGCCGCGATCGGGCGGCGTATTGTTCTGATCGATCTTCGCGAGCACGAAGCCGGCGTGCGGCAACGCGCCGGGCGAGCGGTGCGTCGCTTGCGCGACGGCGTCGTGCGGCGACGCGGCGGGAAAACCGGATGACGTCACGCCCGGTTGAGCGAACGCCGAAAGGGAAGCGGCCGCCAGGGCGGCGGCGACGATCGCGTGCGATTTCATGGTGGCTCCTTCACGACTGACTGCGCGACTGACTGCGGGACAACGTCATCAGTCTAGGGCGCGAAACTTAACGCGACGTGAAGGAGCGATGCGGCGCGGATGACGGAATGTTCATGCGCGCCGCGACGTTCATGCCGGCGCCGACACCAGTGCGCAGAAGTTCTCGAGATCGACGTTGCCGCCGCTGATCACCACCCCCACGCGCTTGCCCTGCAGCGCGTCCTTCATCCGTCGCACCGCGGCGAACGACAGGCAGCCGGTCGGCTCGACCACCATCTTCATACGCGTGGTGAAGAAGCGCATGCAGTCGATCAGTTCCGCGTCCGTAGCGGTCAGGATGTCGTCGACGTCGCGCCGGATGATCGGGAACGTCAGGTTGCCGAGGTGCTGCGTCTGCGCACCGTCGGCGATCGTGCGCGGCGTGTCGATATGCACGATCGCGCCGGAGCGGAACGATTGCTGGCCGTCGTTGCCGGCTTCCGGCTCGACGCCGTACAGCGTCGCGTGCGGCGACAGCGCGCGCGTGGCGAGCGCGGTGCCCGACAGCAGCCCGCCGCCGCCGAGCGGCGTGAATACCGCATCGAGCGGGCCGACCTCGTCGAACAGTTCCTTGGCCGCCGTGCCCTGGCCGGCGATCACGTCCGGGTGGTCGTAGGGCGGGATCAGCGTGAGGCCGTGCTGCGCGGCGAGATCGCGCCCGATCTGCTCGCGATCCTCGGTGTAGCGGTCGTAGGTCACGACCTTGCCGCCGTAGCCGCGCGTCGCGGCCATCTTCGCGGCCGGCGCGTCCTGCGGCATCACGATCGTCGCGGGAATGCCGAGCATGCGCGCCGACAGCGCGATCGCCTGCGCGTGGTTGCCGGACGAGAACGCGACGACGCCGTTGCGGCGCTGCACCGCGTCGAAGCGCGACAGCGCGTTGAACGCGCCGCGGAACTTGAATGCGCCCATGCGCTGCAGGTTCTCGCACTTGAAGAACACGTGCGCGCCGAGCGCTTCGTCGATCGTCCGCGAGGTCATCACCGGTGTGCGGTGCGCATGGCCTTCGAGCCGGGCCGCGGCGGCGGCCACGTCGTCGTAGGTGGGGAGAGTCGGAGCGTTCATGGGTTATCCGGTGGTCGTAGGAATCGGTCAGCGGGAAAGCGGCGCGGGTAGCGCGCCTGCGTCATTTCGCATCGTTGTAGACGGTCGCGCGCGAGACGCCGAGATGTTGCGACACGATTTCCATCGCGCGGCGCACCTCGAGGAAACCGTCGGCCTTCAGCTGCTGCATCAACTCGCGGCGCTGGTCGGTCTTCAGTTCGCGCGGCGTCGTCGCGAGGCGCATCGCGAATGCGTCGATGCGCTGGCGGATCGCGTCCGCGCCGGCCGGATCGAGCGTTTCCGCGACGGCGTCGCCGTCCGTGCTGCAGAACTGGTTCAGCATGCCCTGGAAGCCGCGGAACAGCGTGACGTCGGCATTCAGGCACAGCGCGGCCACATAGCGGCCGGTCGAATCCTTGATGCCGATCGACGTGCTTTTCGCGGTGCGGCCGTCGGCGAAACGGTTCGGGTAGTTCGCGAGCACGGGCGGGAAATCGTCGTCCGCGATGCGGGCGAGGCCGAGCTCGGTCGCGGGATCGCCGACTGCGCGCCCCGACAGGTTGTTGTGGATCGCGAGGATCGCGTGCTTCGGCGTGCGCAGGTCGTGAACCACGACCTCGGTGAACGGCGCGAACATCGCGCCGAGCCCTTCGGCGATGCGCTGCACCTGTTCGATCAGCGACGCCTGTTCGGACAGCACGGGTTTCCGGGTGAAGGTCATGATGGTTTCGCGGTCAGGTTTCGGATCGATGCGACGGCTGCGGGGGCAACCGGCGTATTACTCGCCGTCCGCGGCTTCCGGCCGCGTGATGTCGGCGAGCAGCGGCTGCGCGATCCGCACGTAGTCGGCCGCGTCGAGCACGACGGAGCGGTCGAGGCGGCCCGCGTTGAAAGCGATCTCGGTGTTGCGTTCGACCAGGGCGGGATCGACGACGAGCGTCACGCTGGCGTCGAACACGAACGGCGGCACGGCGCCCATCACACAGCGCGTGACGGTGGCCGCGAGGTCGGGCGACGCGAGGGTGGCCTTGCGGCGGCCGAGCGCATCGGCGACCTTGCGGAAATCGATCTTCAGGTGGCCGGGAATCACCGCGAGCGCGGTGGTGTCGCCGCCATCCTTGAACGTGCAGAGCATCGCCTTCGCGCCCTGTTCGGGGCGCGTGCCGCGCAGCGCGGCGATTGCGTCGGATTTCCCTTCGGCCGGATGCTCCAGCACGCGGAACCGCGCGCCGGACGTGTTCAGCAGATCGCAAAGCGTGTCGAAAACGGGGTAGTCGCTCATGTCGCTCCGGGCAAATTGGGCCGGGGAATCGAGGGCGCGCTCGGGTTCGTATGCTTTGGCGTGCCAGTCGATGGATTGTCCAAGTATAGACGTTTTGTCATGGGCGTGGCAAAGGGACGGGCGAGCGAGGAGTCAAGGGCGTTCGGACGCATCGACGAGAATGTGTCGGTCGACCCATTTTGTGACGGGTATCGAACAAGTCGTTTGTACGTCCGCCAATCGACATCGGTGCCTCTCCCCGGATTTCCAATCCTGCGTAGAATGTCGCCGTCGGGTTCGGCCTTTCGGTCTCTGCAGTGGAACCGACACGACCCTGAGTCAGGCATCGAAGTTTTTCGAAATCCGGTCGACCAACCTATATCGCCACTCCCTGTGCATCAAGCAGATACGGTGCGTGTGGTCTGCGACCGGGCATCAGCGGCGCTGGCGCGTTATCGGCATCATCGCCCCGGGCATGCGCTCACGGGGCAGCAGGAGGAATTCTTGAAGAGGGCGGCTCTCGATAACGGACGCGTCTTGACCGAACGCGGCAAGAACGCTGTGAACAAGATTATGGCCAGTGCGATCGAGATCTTCGTGGACGAAGGCTATGGCGGGCTGACCATGCGAAAGGTCGCGGCCAAGGCGGGATTGGCGCTGTCGAACCTGCAGCACTACTTTCCCACGCGCGAGGACATCTTCGCGGCCATCCTTACCGTGACGCGGGAGGCATACGCCAATACGTACGACGGCGTGCACGCGGACACGTCGCTGACACCCGAGGGCCGGCTGGAGAAAGTGGTCCGGCTGTTGCTCGAAGACAGCAAGCAGCCCAGGACCCAAAGCCTGTTCGTGAACTTCTGGGCACTGGCCCAAACGCAAGAGTTCGCGCGGAAGATGCTTGAAGAGGGGTATGAATTTCAACGCGGCGTGATCGCCGGCCTCATCGAAGCCGTGAACCCGGCGCTGCCGCAAGCGGTACGCATCCGGCGCGCGGCGCTTGTTACGGCGCAGATCGAGGGGCTCATCGTGCTGATACCGCAAAGGAATCGGTTCCCGTCGGATATCAAGGGAATCGAGGACGATGCGGTGACGGCTATTCTGGCATTGGCCAAGGCGCCGTGAGCGGCAGGGTTGGAGCGATTGTCGGTAGCTCATTACCAGGAGGGCTTTTGCACACCACGCAGACGGAAATCGAAGCGCCGGGCCCATCTGGCCCGTTGAAGGGCACGCTCTTGTCCCCGGACACCAGCGACATGCCGGTGGTGCTGATCGTGCCGGGCTCGGGCGCGACCGACAGAAATGGCAACGCGCCGAGCTGGCTTCAGGCGTCGACGTACCGGTTGCTCGCGGAACGATTGTGCGAAGAAGGCATCGCGTCGGTTCGAATCGACAAGCGCGGCATGTACGGCAGCGCGTCGGCGATACCGGATGCCAATGATGTCGTGATCGACGACTACGCGGCGGACGTCCATTCGTGGGTAGCCGCCATCCGCGCGCGGACAGGTGCTTCCAGCGTATGGGTGTTGGGGCACAGCGAGGGCGGTTTGGTGGCGTTGCTGGCGGCGCGGCAATCGACCGACATTGCCGGCCTGATCCTGGTTGCCGCGGCGGGGCGTCCGCTCGGGCCCGTATTGCGGCAGCAACTGCAATCGAACCCTGCCAATGCGCCGATCCTGGACAATGCACTTTCGATCCTCGATTCCCTGGAAGCCGGGGATCGGGTAGACGCAGCCAGCATCGATCCAGTACTCATGCCGGCGTTCAGGCCGCAAGTCCAGCGCTTCCTGATGAGCGAATTGACCATCGACCCGGCAGCGCTGCTGGCCGGTTACACGAAACCCGTGCTCATCGTGCAGGGCGCGCGGGATATCCAGGTTGCCGTGCAGGACGCGGAACTGTTACAGCGAGCAAATCCGCAGGCCGAAATGGCGCTGATCGCCGACGCCAATCACGTTCTCAAGGCCGTCCGCACGGCGGATCTGCAAGAAAACCTCGCTGCTTATTCGAACCCGGATCTGCCACTCGCGGACGGTGTCGTGGAGGCTATTTCAGCGTTCGTGCACGCATCGGCATTGAATCGGGCCTAGTCTCGGCCGAATCCGGTTCGTCTTTCGTGGCGGCTTGTGCCACGGCGAGTAAGCGCTGGATGACGTCGAGCGTCTGCCGTCCGCAAGCGGGCGGGACCGCATCAACTGGCCCGGGCCGAACGCATTGAGCGGGAGCCGGCGGCAGGGGAGATTCGACGGGCAAACGAAATCGCCGGAAATCGTGCCGCGTCAGCGACTCAGATAATCTGTTACGCGCGCCTGCAGGTGCGGGATTGCGTCGGTGAGCCGCAGATACGCATCGACATCCATCAGTGTCCATTCCTGGCCTTCGTTGCCGAAACGGATCGCGGCGATTTCCGCTCCGCTCAACCAACTGGCGAAGAACCAGTGTGGCAGGCGATCCGGTCGACTGGACGGATAGACCCGCGACCAACTGATCCGGCTGCCCGGTATCGTCACGCCGAATTCCTCATGGAGTTCACGCAGCACGCAAGCTTCGGGCGTCTCGTCCCCTTCCCGGCCTCCGCCCGGCAGGTCCCACTGACCGGGAAACGGTATGTCGGGTTTGTCGTCGCGTCGATAGACGAGGATTTCCCGGTCCTTGAAGAGTGCGATTTTCGAACCACTGAAGGGGGCGAGCGATTCCATGCATGATCCATATCGTGGAAGCGGGGTTGTCATTGTAGATTCTCGGCATCCGCGCGTTCGCTCGATTTAATATAAGCATCCGTCTGGTACGACAACGATGACAGAGCGCGCTACGGCTGCTACCGCTCGTCAGCTTGAAACCATCCAGCGATGAATCCGCCTGTTATGAAGACTCTTTCTATAAAAAGCGGCCAATGGGTGTCGATCGGTGGACGGCAACAGAAAAATGAACCATGACAAACCTGATTCGATTCCGCGTTCGACCGGTATTTCACGGCAGCGATCTTCTGGTCGAGGTACTCGACGACCATCGCACGGCGGATTTTCCAGACGTCGCCGCGATCCTGCAAGACGCGCTGCATTCGGTCCAGGTTTCGCATCCGGATGGCCTTGATGAACCCGAGGTCGCCTTGTCTCAGGACCGTTACTTCAGCTACTGGGCGTATTCCCGCGGCAACTACGAAATAGACGACGATATCTGGGGATTGTTCGTCACGGCGACGTTCGACAACGCGCGCGTCGTCGCGGACGTCGAAAGCGCACTCCTGTCGACGCGAAAGTTCGTCAAGGAAGACGTGCATTTCAGCAGGTTCGAGTGAGTTGAAGAGGGCCGGGAAAGCGTGCGTAACCACGACGAACGGCGGCTCCCCGTGGCCAGCACGGACCATTCCAGTTCGATCAACGCCAACCGCGGAAATTCGCAAAGCAGCAAAAATCAAGCCGGCGATGCGCACAAGCGCTCCACCGGCCCGCAACGTAAAACCGCAATCAATCCAGGCGTAGGCGACCGCACAAGGCGATCCCCCGACCTCACCCCCGCACAGCCTTCACCACATACTGACTCGTCGGCACCACATCGATCTTGTCGAAATCGATGAAGCGCCCGCAGCTGTCCATCATCTCCGCCACGTTCCGCTGGAATTTCTCGTCATCGCCGACTGCATCGAAGAACGCATGCGGATCGGTCATCGCCGCAGCGGGGAAGCACTCCTCGACGATCGCGTCGTACCCCGGCGCCGCATGCGTGAGCGCCCGCACGACGACGTTCTGCACATACAGGAAGTTGTCCTGCGTATCGATCGCGACGCGCGTGTGATGCCCGTGCCACACATCGAGCCACGCTTCGTGCGTCAGCCGCGGCGGCCGCTTCAAAAATGCGAGCTGCGAAAATCCGGTCGTGCGCTCGCCCGGCCGCGCCGGAAAGCGCGTATTCGGAATCGGCTGCGACTCGGTAACGAGATACGCCGCCATGTGCGGGACCACGGCGCGCACCGCGTCGTCGAACGGCTGACGGAACATCGCATTCGCGCTATCGACCCACACCGCGACGATCCCGTCGATGCCAGGACGCGTGTTGGTCTGCTTCAGGCCGGCAGCCGGCGCGACATCCGCATCGGCGACGTTCACCTGCACGCCGTGCGCACCGAGCGACAGCAGCTTGTCGGCGAGCTGCGCGCGCACCGTGCGGCTCCACTGATCGGGCGCGGCCTGCGTATCGCGCCACAACACATAAATGACTTTCTCCATTGCTCCGGCTCCAGAAGGAAATGACGGGATCGGCGGCGTTGCCGCCGGGATTCAGGAAGCGGCTTCAGTCGATCCGGCCGTCTGATGCGCATCCGGCGCGAACCGGTTCGCGGTCAGCGTGAACGACGGCGGAATCGGCGACGTGACGGTTTCGAACAGCCGCTCGTGGCGCGTCGCGTGAATGCGCCACACGCCATCGCGTTTCACGTACTGGTCGTCGTAGAACGCGGTGCCGTGCAGCAGGTAGTTATCCTCAAGATTGATCGCGTGATCCTCGAGAAACCACACGCCGCACGCGTGATCGGCCGACACCAGCGTGAGCTCCGGGTGATGGCCGTGATGCATCGTCAGGAAGGTCGGCTTGCCGATCAGCGCACGCAGGCTCGACACGAACGCGTCGCGACCGTCGTACGCATAGCGGCCGCCATACAACCGCGCTTCGCAGTCTTCCGTCAGGCAATCGGCGAGCAGCGCCCAGTCGTGCGTGTCGACCGCGCGGAAATACCGGTACTTCAGCTGTCGGATCTGCTCGTACTCGTGGAGCGTGCGGGTCGTGTCGTCCATCGCCGGGTCTCGTGGTGGTGTCGTTCGATGGTAGGAACGAAGCCGCCTGCATCACATCGTCTGTTCGGACGAACGCGGCAGACACTCGTCAACACCGGTGCCGAAACGATTCGCGGTTTCATCCGAACGGGTGATGGCCGACGCATCGCGCGGCGGTAACGTGGCATCGACGCGGCGTTCGAACCGCGCCGGTACCGAACAAGGAGACAGGATGACCCTCATCGAATCGCTGGAAGCGCGCGTGCGCCGGCTCGAGGACGCCGACGCGATCCGCCGGCTGAAGGCGCGCTACTTCACCTGCTGCGACCGCAAGGATCCGGAAGGGATGCGTGACTGCTTCGCGCCCGGCCCCGTGCAGATCGACTACGGCCGGATCGGCAGGTTCGATACACGCGACGCGCTCGTCGACGTCTTCGCGCAACTCGGCTGCCATCCGCACATCGTCGAGATGCACCACGGCGTGAATCCCGAGATCGACGTGCTCGACGCGACGCATGCACGCGGCACGTGGGGCCTGCACTACCAGATGATCGACACGAATGCGCGCACGCTCACGCAGCTCGGCGCGTACTACGACGACGCATACCGGAAGGTCGACGGCGAATGGAAGATCGTGGGCACGCGCTGCGTCGTCACGTCGACGCTGTCGGCCCGCTACGAAGGCGATGCGCCGGGCGTGCTGTTAGCCGGCACGCAGCCGCCGGGCGCGTGACGCACGCGAACGCCATCCACGTGGCGCTCAGCCCATTCCACAGGAGACATCGAACATGACACAGAACCACGAGGCGCCGGTCGCCGTCGTGACGGGCGCCTCGCGCGGCGCGGGCAAGGGCATCGCGCGCGCGCTCGGCGCGGCCGGCATGACCGTGTATGTGACGGGCCGCTCGCAGAACGAAGGCGATGCGCCGCTGCCCGGCACGATCCACGAGACCGCACGCGAGATCGATGCGCTCGGCGGGCGCGGGATCGCGGTGGCCTGCGACCACGCGGACGACGCACAGGTGCAGGCGCTGTTCGAGCGTGTCGAACGCGAAAGCGGGCGGCTCGACATCCTCGTCAACAACGCGACCTACCTGCACGATCAGCTGATCCTGCCGGGCCCGTTCTGGGAGAAGTCGCTCGATCTCGTCAACATCCTCGACGTCGGGCTGCGCTCGGCCTATGTCGCGAGCTGGCACGCGGCGCGGCTGATGGCGCAGCGCCGCAGCGGGCTGATCGCGTTCACGTCGTCGTTCGGCGCGAGCTGCTACATGCACGGCGCGGCGTACGGCGCGCAGAAGTCCGGCGTCGACAAGTTCGCGAAGGACATGGCCGTCGACCTGAAGCCGTTCGACGTCGCGGCCGTGTCGATCTGGATGGGGCCGCTGCGCACGGAGCGCACGACGCGCGTGTGGGAGGAACACCCGGATCTCTACAAGGAATTCTCGCTCGTCGCGGAAAGCCCCGAATTCACGGGCCGCGTGATTCACGCGATCCACGGCGATGCGCAGCGCATGGCGTTGTCGGGGCAGGTGCTCGTCGGTGCGGAAGCCGCGTTGCGCTACGGCATCGCCGATCTCGACGGCAAGCAGCCGCCTTCCTACCGCGAACTGCTCGGCGGCCCCGTGCAAGCGCATCCGGCGATCGTCGCCTGAGGAGCACGCATGGGCATCCTGACAGGCAAGGTCGCGCTCGTGACGGGCGCGGGGCAGGGCGTCGGCCAAGGCGTCGCGCAGGCGCTCGCGGCGGAAGGGGCGCACGTCGCGGTGGTCGGCCGCACCCTCGACAAACTGCTCGCGACCTGCGAGACGATCCGCGCGCGCGGCGGCGTGGCCGAGCCGTTCGTGTGCGACGTGATGGACGCGGAGCAGATCGCGCAATGCGTCGACAACGTCGTCGCGCGGTTCGGTGGCGTGCAGATCCTGATCAACAACGCGCAGGTCGTGCCGCTCGGCCGTTTGCTCGACGTGACCGACGCGAGCTTCCTGGCGGGGCTCGAATCGGGGCCGATCGCGACGCTGCGCATGATGCGCGCGTGCCATCCGCATCTGAAGGGTGACGGCGTGATCGTCAATTTCGCGTCGTCGGCCGCGGTGCGCTGGGATGCGTCCGGCTACGGCGCGTATGCGGCGACCAAGGAGGCGATTCGTGCGCTGACGCGCGCGGCGGCTTGCGAATGGGGCGTGGACGGCATCCGCGTGAACGCGGTCGCGCCGCACGCGTTGTCGCCGGGCCTGAAAGGCTGGGTCGACGCGAATCCGCAGGAGGCTGCGGCGTTTTTCCGCACGATTCCACTCGGCCGCGTCGGCGACTGCGAGCAGGACATCGGGCGCGCGATCGTGTTTCTGGCGAGCCGCGACGCGGCATACCTGACGGGCGCGACGCTGCCGCTCGACGGTGGCCAGGCTTACTGGGGTTGAAGGCGGGAATCGAAGGCGCGCGGCACGGGAGCCGCGCGCGAATCATGGGACGGCAAATCCGCGCATGGGCGTAGCGCGGCAGCCGGCAAACCGGAATCGAAGCGAGGACGACATGGGTCGACTGGAAGGAAAGGTAGCGATCGTCACGGGCGGTGCGCGTGGCATGGGCGCGGCAACGTGCAGGCTGTTCGTCGAGGAAGGCGCGCGCGTCGTGATCGGCGACGTGCTCGAGGCGGAGGGCGAAGCGCTCGCGCGCGCGCTCGGCGACGCGGCGCGCTTCATGCGGCTCGACGTCGCCGACGAAGCGAGCTGGGTGCGCGTGACCGAAGCGACGATGGCGCAGTTCGGCCGGATCGACGTACTGGTCAACAATGCCGCCGTGCTGACGTTCGGCGGCATCACCGAGTTGTCGAAACGCGATTTCGAGCGCGCGGTGTCGATCAACCTCGTCGGAACGTTCGTCGGCATCCGGACCATCGCGCCGTGCATGATCGCGCAGAAGAGCGGGTCGATCGTCAACATCTCGTCGGTGGACGGGCTGCGCGGCGTGAACGCGCTGGCCGCGTACGTGTCGAGCAAGTGGGGCGTGCGCGGGCTGACGAAGGTCGCGGCGCTCGAACTCGGCCATCAGGGCGTGCGCGTGAATTCGATTCATCCGGGCGGCGTGAACACCGTGATGTCGAACCCGACCGGCGCGCCGCTCGAGGAAATCAACCAGCACTATGCGAACGTGCCGCTGCAACGCGTCGGCCTGCCCGAGGAAATCGCGCGCGCGACGCTGTTCCTCGCGAGCGACGAAGCGTCGTACTGCAACGGCGCCGAACTGGCCGTCGACGGCGGGATGGCCGCAGGCGCGTATTATCCCGGATTGCCCGGCGCGCCGTTTTGAGCAGGGGCGCCTGCGACACGCTCACGTCAGATGTTTGTGTACGCAACCTAATTCAGGGTTTGCCTGAGTAGCGAAAACCTGAATTCGCCCGGCCCGCGCTCGCGTGGGCCTCACGCGGGAGCGGCGCGCCAAATTTGCCGCTTCCGCGAAACCCTTGCCGGACGGCCGTCCTGGCCGTTTCGTCCCCAAAGCGCGCGCCATGGCGCGGTAAAAAGCACGCACATGCAACCGGCGTGCCGGCGCGCCGACATAGTTGTTTCTTGTTGCAACGCAACGTTTGCCGAATAACGGCGATGGTATGCTGGCCGTCATGGAGTTGTACGGCAGGTTGCTTGTATGGCGAAACTCGCGTTCGCAATTACTAAAGAGACATCACCTTCTCTCGCACGCATCGCGGCATTGACGCGCGCTCCGCTCGCGCGTCCCGTCCTGCGCGCCGCCGCACCCTGCGCTCCAATCGCATCCCCCATCTCGCGGGCTCGCCCCGCAACCCCCATCCTCGCCCAATAATCTGGAGACACTTCATGTCGCACAACAATCTGGCCGAAGCAACACACGGCCCGCTGATCGCTCCGCCGGCTTTCGTCAAACATCGCAAGCTGATCGACTGGGTGTCGCGCATCGCGGCGCTGACGGAGCCCGAGCGCGTCGTGTGGTGTGACGGTTCGCAGGAAGAAAACGACGCGCTGTGCCAGGCGATGGTCGATCAGGGCACGCTCAAGCGCCTGAACCCGGCGAAGCGCCCGAACTCGTATCTCGCGCAATCCGATCCGTCCGACGTCGCGCGCGTCGAGGATCGCACGTTCATCTGCGCGGCCTCGCGCGACGACGTCGGCCCGACCAACAACTGGATCGAACCCGCCGAAATGCGCGAGACGCTCAACGGCCTGTTCCGCGGCTCGATGCGCGGCCGCACGCTGTACGTCGTGCCGTTTTCGATGGGCCCGCTCGGCTCGCCGATCGCGCACGTCGGCGTCGAACTGTCCGACAGCCCGTATGTCGTCGTGAACATGCGGATCATGACCCGCATGGGTCGTGAGGTGTACGACGTGCTGGGCGAGGACGGCGAGTTCGTGCCGTGCGTGCACAGCGTCGGCCATCCGCTCGAAGCCGGCCAGCAGGATGTGCCGTGGCCGTGCAACCCGGTCAAGTACATCGTGCATTTCCCCGAAACGCGCGAGATCTGGAGCTTCGGTTCGGGCTACGGCGGCAACGCGCTGCTCGGCAAGAAGTGTTTCGCGCTGCGTATCGCGTCGACGATGGGCCGCGACCAGGGCTGGCTCGCCGAACACATGCTGATCCTCGGCGTGACGTCGCCGGCCGGCAAGAAGTATCACGTCGCGGCGGCGTTCCCGTCCGCGTGCGGCAAGACCAACTTCGCGATGCTGATTCCGCCGCAGGGCTTCAAAGGCTGGAAGGTCACGACGATCGGCGACGACATCGCGTGGCTGAAGCCGGGTCGCGACGGCCGGTTGTATGCGATCAACCCGGAAGCCGGCTTCTTCGGCGTCGCGCCGGGCACCGGCGTGAAGACCAACCCGAACGCGATCTCGACGCTCAGCGAAAACGTGATCTTCACGAACGTCGCGCTGACGGAAGACGGCGACGTGTGGTGGGAAGGGCTGACCGACACGCCGCCCGCGAAGCTGACGGATTGGCAGGGCAACCCGTGGACGCCTGAAACGGCCAAGGAAACCGGCCGCAAGGCCGCGCATCCGAATTCGCGCTTCACGGCGCCGGCCGCGCAGTGTCCTTCGATCGACGACGACTGGGAGAATCCGGCCGGCGTGCCGATCGATGCGTTCATCTTCGGCGGCCGCCGTTCGACGACCGTGCCGCTCGTGACCGAGGCGCGCGACTGGGTCGAAGGCGTGTACATGGCCGCGACGATGGGCTCGGAGACGACCGCCGCCGCGGTCGGCCAGCAGGGCATCGTGCGCCGCGATCCGTTCGCGATGCTGCCGTTCTGCGGCTACAACGTCAGCGATTATTTCGCGCACTGGCTCAAGCTCGGCAAGCAGCTCGAAGGCGCGGGCGCGAAGCTGCCGAAGATCTACTGCGTGAACTGGTTCCGCAAGGATGCGAACGGCAAGTTCGTGTGGCCGGGCTTCGGCGAGAACATGCGCGTGCTGAAGTGGATGCTCGATCGTCTCGAAGGCACTGGTGGTGGCGGCGAGCATGCGTTCGGCGTGTCGCCCGCGTATGAGGACCTGCACTGGGACGGCCTCGATTTCACGCGCGATCAGTTCGATGCGGTGACGTCGATGAACGCGGATGAATGGCGCGAAGAGTTGAAGCTGCACGCGGCGCTGTTCGATATGCTGAAGCTGCGCCTGCCGGCCGAAATGACCGACACGATGAAGAAGATCGAGCAGCGCATCGGCGCCTGACGGTTCGCATTCGCGTAGTCATCCTGACGTCCCGCCGCCGGCATGCATCGCCGGCGGCGGGACGTTTTGCATCGGCGCTCCACACGCGCCGTTCGCCTACTGCGCGCGGCAATGCGCGACGACTTCGTCCACCGCGCGCTGCACGTCGCCGCGCCGGTAGCGCAGCAGCGCGCTGTCGGCCGGATCGGGCTCGTACGACACGACGTTGCCGCGCCCCGTGTAGATCGCGATGTCGGGCAACAGCGGATGCTCCTGGTCGAGCGACGGCACGTCCCGCGGATTGCCGGCCGCGCGGAAGAACGCCGCGAAGTAGTCGGCGAAGCTGAGATTCTCGTCGCCGACGAGGTACGCCTTGCCCGCTTCGCCGCGCTGCAGTGCGCCCCAGATCGCTTCCGACAGCGATTGCGTCGAGATGAAGTTGCTGCCGCCGGCCGGCCCGAACACGGGCAGCCCCGCGAACTGGCCCTGCGCGTAGCCGGTGTACGCCGCGAACATCTCGTTGCGCAGCCCCGGCACCGACCCGACGACGAACGGCGCGTTGACGCTGCACACTGCGAACGACGGCGTCGCGAGCGCGCGTACGCGTTCGTCGGCGAGATGGCGCGAGCGCACGTACGGCACCGTGTCGACCAGCGCCGGCGCGACCTGCGGATAGAAGCTGCCGACCAGCACCGCACGCTTCACGCCTGCCTCGCGCGCCAGCGCGAAGAAGCGCGGCACCGCGTCGACGTTCGCGCGTTCCCAGTGCGCGGCTTCGTCGGTGCCGGGCGGCAGGTGGCGGATGTCGTTGCCGGCCGCGAACACCACGGCGTCGAACGGTGCGAGGTCGTCGCGTGTGAAGTTGCCGGCCACGTAATCGCGCAGCAGCACGTCGAACTGCGCGAGCGCGCTGCCGGGTGCGGGCGGCTTGCGCGCGGCGAGCGTGACGAGGTTGCCCTGCGCATGCAGGTGCAGCGCGGCATGGCCGCCGATGAGGCCGGTGCCGCCGACGATCAGGATCTTCATGATGTCTCCGAAAGCGGCGCAATGTCGCCGCGTGAAATGAACAGGCAAGCGGTGCCGCTCAGAAATTGAAACCGTTGCCCGTGACGACGGGCAGGTTGGTCCAGACGCCGTTCGGGTCGCGATACCAGCCGGCCGCCGCGAGCGCGCCGCCGTCGACATGCAGCGTCGTGCCGGTGACCCACGCGGCGAGCGGGCTCGCGAGGAACAGCGCGGCGCCCGCGATATCGCCGGCCGCGCCGAAGCGCCCGAGCGGGATCCAGCGCGGGATGTGCCCGTGATGCTCGGCCGCGACCATCGCACTGACGGGCACCTGCGGCGTCTCGGTGGTTTCGGGTGCGATCTGGTTCACCCGAATGCCGGCCGGCCCGAGTTCGAGCGAAAGGCTCTTCGTGAAGCCGGTCAATGCGGCCTTGAACGACGCGTACACGGTGCAGTTCGGAATCGCGCGAAAGCCTTCGATCGACGACACGCCGACGATGCTGCTGCCCGCGCCGCGCTTGCGCAGCAGCGGCAGCATCGCGCGCGTGACGAGGAAGACCTGGCGCAGGTTCACGTCGAACAGCCGTGCGATGTCGTCGTCGGTGCAGTCGTCGAACGGTTTCGCGATCTGCAGGAAATCGCCCACGTTGTTGACGAGCACGTCGAGGCCGCCGAAGCGCGCGTCGACGCTTCGCGCGAATGCTTCGACCTCGTCGCGGCGCGTGACGTCCACGGTGCCGACGAGCGCGTCGACGCCTGCCGCTTCGAGTGCGTGACGCACGTCCTGCGCGCGGGCCGGGTCGATCTCGGCTACCGCGACGCGCGCACCGGCCGCGCCGAACGCTTCCGCGCATGCGCGGCCGATGCCTGCTCCGCCGCCGGTGACCAGCACGGCCTTGCCGGTGAATGAAATCATCGATGGGCTCCTTTGAACCGGAAGGCAGTGGGCGGCGTCACAGCGACGACACCAGTTGCGCGTTGTCGATCCGCAGCTCCGCACCGTTCACGAAACGCGATTCGTCGGACGCGAGGAACAGCACGAGATTCGCGACGTCCTGCGGGTCGCACATGCGCGCCATCGGATCGCTGCCGATGCCGAGCGCGGCGGGGTCGAGATCGGGCATCAGCGCCTGCGTCATCGGCGTCCAGATGCCGTCCGGATGGATCGAATTGCAGCGGATCCGGTAGCCGCTGCGCTTGCAGTGCACGGCGACGCTGCGCGCGAGCGCCGTCACCGCGCCTTTCGACCCGGTGTACGCGCACATCATCGGCAACCCGCCGAGCGCGGCGACCGACGACATCATCACGATCGAGCCTGGCGTGTCGTTGCCCTTCATCGCGCCGATCGCGTGCTGGCAGCCGAGGAAATAGCCGTCGGCGTTGGTCCGCATCACGCGCCGCCACGTGTCGAGGCTCGTGTCCTCGATCGAACCGACCGGGCAGATCGCCGCGTTGTTGACGAGCACGTCGAGGCGGCCGAAGCGCTCGAGCGTCGATGCGATCGCCTGCTGCCAACCGGCTTCGTCGGCGATGTCGTGGCAGACGAACAGTGCCGCGTCGCCGATCTCGCGGGCAAGCGCACGGCCCGCGTCCTCGTCGATGTCGGTCAGCACGACACGCGCACCTTCGGCGGCGAGCAGCAGCGCATCCGCGCGGCCGACGCCACTTGCCGCGCCGGTGATCAGCGCGATCTTGTTTGCGACTCGATTCATGGTCGGTCGGATTCCCTTGACGTTGAAAGAAGGCGCGCTCATGCGGCGCCCGGTACGCGACCGGCCTTGATCGCGTCGAGCGCGGCCGTGCCGTAGATCTGCGCGATCGTGTCGTCCACGCGCGGGTTGGTGCGCAGCTCGTGGCCGCCGTCGACCGCGAAGCTCTGGCCGGTCACCCAGCCCGACTCGGGGCCGGCGAGATAGCGCACCGCATGCGCGATCGCGTCGGGTTCGCCGAGCGTGCCGAGCGGGATGTGCTCGAGAAAACTGTCGACGAGTGCGCGGTCCTCGAACATCGGCGCGGTCGCTTCCGAGCGCGTGAGGCCCGGGCGCACCGCGTTCACGCGGATCTTCGCGCCGGCCAGTTCCTCGGCCGCGCCGCGTACGAGCGCTTCGAGCGCGGCCTTCGCGGTGCAGTACGCGGACAGCCAGCGGAAATTGATCTGCGCGGCCGTCGACGAAATGCAGACGATCGCGCCGCCGCCGCTGTCGGCGAGCCGCGGCGCGGCATGACGGATCGCGGCGAACGCGCTGTGCAGGTTCAGGTCGATTTCCGCGCGGAAGGTGTCGGCGTCGTGCAGCAGCAGCGGCCGGAAGCCCGCGCCGCCGACCGTCGGCACGACGATGTCGAGGCGCTGGTCGAGCGCCCACGCGCAGTCGAGGGCGGCCTGCAGGTCGCCTTCGTCGCAGGCGTCGCCCGCATGGATCGCGACGCGGCTGCCGGGCACGGCGTCGGTCAGGTGCCGCTGCGTGCGTTCGAGCGCGTCGTGGCGGCGGCCCATCAGCACGACGGCTGCGCCGTCGGCGACGAGCGCGTGCGCGCAGGCCGCGCCGATGCCGCCGGCGCCGCCCGTCACGAGCGCAGTGCGGCCGTTGAGGGGAGCGGAGGTGCGCATCGTTCAGCCCTCCAGCGGCAGGTCTTGCGCCCAGTCGACGTGCAGCGTGCGCGCGGCGAAGCGCCACGTGCCGCCGTCGAGCACACAGCGGTCGCGATAGCGCAGCCCCCAGTCGAGCTTGCGCTTCACGCCGTCGCGCACGTAGACGTGGCAGGCGACGCCGTAGGTCTCGACGTCGGCCTCGTCGCCGTCGAGCGTGACGAGCTGGTTGTGCACGTGATGCTGGGTCGCTTCGTAGCGCTCGATCACGCGCATGCCCGTGACGATCGCGTCGCGGTTGTCGAAGCGGAAGCCGGGGCCGGCCAGCGTGGCATCGGGGGTGAAGAGCGTGGTGAGGCGTGGCCAGTCGCGCCGGTCGACGGCTTGCGCGTAGCGGCACGCCAGTTCGTACAGCGCGTGGCGGGGATTGGAATCGGTCATGCGTGGGCTCCCGTGGAAGAACGGAACGCGTGGGCCGCGCAAGGCGGGCCGACGCGACGGCAGTGCGACGTCGACGCGCAGGTTCGCATCGCGCAGGCCGGGATTCATCGTCCATACGGAGCAGGGCGCGGGTCGGGGAAAACACCGGGGCAGGCCGCTACGCATCACGTGAGGGCGCAGGGATGGTGCGGCGCAGCGACCCATGCGCGAGATGCGTCTGACGATTCGTGCGGCCGGCTGCGGCAGGCGCGCGACGTGCCGCGTTTGCTCCGCGTGGGCGAAGCCGTGGCGCGTGATGTTGCGATGCGTCAGGCCGCGCATCGTCCGCTCAGCGTTTGCCCCTAGTCGAAATGGACGATGGCCGGCGGCCGGGCGCTGGCTACCGTGCAGTCATCCGGCGCCGCATGTGATGCACGCCGGACACGAACCGCACCAGCGGACAACCGGAGGGGACGACGATCATGAGACTGACGACTCGCAAGCTGTGCGTATTGGCGATAGGCACGTTCGCTGCCATGGCGATGGCGCGATACGGCGCCGATCAGGTCCCGTCGCCGCCGTATGCGGCCGGCATCCTGCAATGCCGTTCGGTCGACGTGAACGGCCTGCCGGCCGGTTGCGTGCCGATCGATCCGTCGCACTTCGGTTTCGCCGCGATGCGCGGCATGTGACACCGGCGCGGCCGCGCGCCGCGCAGCGCGGAAGGCATGGCGGCGCGATGGCGTACGGATGCCTTCCGCTACGACCACGGTGGAATCACCGCGCGCCGATCGCGCTTCACGTGATTCGACTTCAACCGGGCGTGAGACGGTGGGCGTCTTGCACGCGCCCCGTTGCACGTCCGTCTCGGCAACGAGGCAACGCGGTGACGTCCGCGTCAGACCTTCGCCACTTCCGTCGTTTTCCGCACATTTCCAAACGCTGACCCATTCGTCATGTCATCCGACTATTCCCTGACTCACCCCCTGAATACCCGCGACGTGCATCGCTGGGATGCCGAACACGATGTCGTGATCGTCGGCTTCGGCGCGGCCGGCGCGTGCGCGGCGATCGAGGCCGCGAGCGCCGGCGCCGACACGCTGATCGTCGAACGTGCGTCGAGCTACGGCGGCACGAGCGCGCTGTCGGGCGGCGAGATCTACCTCGGCGGCAGCGGCGGCACGCCCGCGCAGCGGCAGGCCGGTTTTACCGACGACACCGAGGATCTGTACCGCTACCTGATGCTGGCCGGCGGCCGCGACGCCGACGAGGCGAAGGTGCGCCTCTACGCGAACGACAGCCTGGCGCACCACGACTGGCTCGTCGCGCAGGGCCTGACCTACAAGAACACGTTCATCGCCGAGCGGATCGTCGAACCGGAAACCGACGATTGCCTGATCTGGTCGGGCAGCGAGGAAGCCTGGCCGTTCAGCGAGGCCGCAAAGCCGTGCCCGCGCGGGCACACGCCGCAATGGCCGGGCTGGGGCGGCGGACAGATGCTGATGCGCGTGCTGGCCGAACGTGTGGCGGCGCTCGGCGTCGCGACGCGCTACGACACGCGCGCGCTCGCGTTGATCGTCGACGACGGCGGCGCGGTGCGCGGCGTCGTGCTGCGCGCCTATGGCGAGACGGCATTCGTCCGGGCGCGTCGCGCGGTGATCCTGTGCGCGGGCGGCTTCGCGATGAACCGCGACATGGTGCGCCGGCATGCGCCGCAGTTCCTGCGCTCGGACGAACCGATCGGCAGCCCCGGCGACGATGGCTCGGGCATCCTGCTCGGCCAGAGCGCGGGCGGCGCGGCGATTCACATGGATCAAGGCTTCGTCAGCCTGCCGTTCTACGCGCCCGAATCGCTGATCAAGGGGATCTTCGTGAACGCGCGCGGCCAGCGTTTCATCAACGAGGACGGCTATCACGGTCGCACGGGCCATCACGCGTTCCATCAGGCCGACGACCGGATCTACCTGCTCGTCGATCAGGCCACCTACCAGGAGCCGCCCGCGATCGCGCGAATCGGCATCGCGGCGGCCGGCGAAACGTGGGAGGAAGTCGAACGCGACCTGCAGATGCCGGCCGGCACGCTGGCGGCGACCGTCGACGTCTACAACCGCCATGCGGCCGACGGCACCGATCCGCTGTTCCACAAGGCGAAGAAGTGGCTGCAGCCGCTGATCGAGCCGCCGTTCGTCGCGCTCGATTGCCGGATCGACTATGCGTTCTATCCGCACTTCACGCTCGGCGGGCTCGATACGCTGCCGACCGGGCAGGTGGTCGATGCAACACGCGCGCCGGTGCCGGGGCTCTATGCGGCGGGCCGCACGACCTGCGGGCTGCCGCGCTGGGGCGCCGGGTACAGCTCGGGGCTGTCGCTGGCCGACGCGACGTTCTTCGGCCGGCAGGCCGGGCGCCACGCCGCGCAGGTGGAGTGCGACGCGGTGCGCCGCGCCGCTTAGCGTTTTCAGGCCGGAAATGAACGACGCCCCGGGCAATCGCATCGCCCGGGGCGTCGTCGTTTCAAGCAGCCAGGCGGCCAGGCAGCCAACCTCTCAGATTGGGCGACCCTTAGCCGAGATCGAGCGCATTCGTCAGATCACCCGGCGGCGTCGCGCCGCGCGCGGCGAACGCCTTGTTGCGCGCGACCACGCCGTCGAGCGGCGCGAGCCCGTGTACGCGGCTGATGAAGCGCAGGATCGAGTTCGTGTCGTAAAGCGTGTGATCGACGAAGCCCTTCTTCGCGAACGGCGAGATCACGAGCGCCGGAATCCGCGAACCCGGCCCCCAGCGGTCGCCTTCCGGCGGCGCGACGTGATCCCACCAGCCGCCGTTCTCGTCGTGCGTCATCACGATCACGGTGTGGTCCCATTGCGGCCCGCGCCGGATATGGTCGATCACGGTCGCGATGTGACGGTCGCCCGATTCGATGTCCGCGTAGCCTGCATGCATGTTCAGGTTGCCCTGCGGCTTGTAGAACGTGACGGCCGGCAGGCGGCCCGCGTCGATGTCGGCGATGAAGTGGTTGGTCGACGGCTCGTCGCCGAGCCCCGCGTCGCGCAGGTGCTTGCGGCGCGCGTCGGTGCCCGGCGCGTAGTTCGCGAAATAGTTGAACGGCTGGTGGTGGTACTGGAAATCGGGCACGGTGCCCGTGTCGCGATGCTCGAGTGCGTACTGCCATGCGCCGCTGTACCACGCCCAGTCGACGTTCTTTTCCGACAGGCGATCGCCGATCGTCGCATAGCCCTGCGGCGGCATCACGCGATGGTCGGCGGGATCCGCATACGCGGCGTTGCCCGGATCGGGCGGCGGCACGTAGCTCGGCTGGTACGGCGGCGCCATCGTGTTCACGCCGTAGCCGTCCGGCGTCAGCGGGCCGTCGGCCACGAACTTCGGCGGGCCGTCGAGCGCGGACGCGGGCGAATTATCGGCGAGCTTCAGGCGCGTACCGGCTGGATCGTCGCCTTCGACCTTCGACAGCAGTTTCGCCGCATGCGGATGCTTGTGCGCGTCCGGATACAGCGGCGGCTGCGCGGAGATCAGGAACATGTGGTTCATCCACGACCCGCCGAAGGCCGCCATGAAGAAGTTGTCGCACAGCGTGTATTGCCGCGCGAGATTCCACAGCCGCAGCGTGTCGGCCGAATTGCGGTAGTGGCCCATCACGAGGCCGCCCGAATCGGCCCACGCGGCGAACTGGTTGTTGCGGCCACCCGCGATCTGCATCTGGTTCTGGTAGAAGCGGTGCCACAGGTCGCGCGTGATCACGCCGTTCGGCAGCGCGTTGCCCTGTGCATCCTTGATCAGGAACGGCGCGTTCGGCAGCTTGTCGATGTCGCGCTCGGCGATCGCGTAGCGCTTGCCGTCCACTTCCTGTGCCTGCGGCACGAGCCCGCCCCAGATCTTCGGCAGCACGGGCAGCGGCGTCTTGCCGTCGCGATCGAGCTGCTGCGCGTGTTCGGCGCGCACCTCGCTCAGCGGATGGCGCACGCCCGGGAAATCGCCGTACAGATTCGCGAAGCTGCGGTTTTCCGCATAGATCACGACGATGTGCCGCACGCGCTGGCGCAACGCTTCGTCGATGCGCAGGTCGGCGGCCGAACGCGGTGCGCTGCCCGCCGTGGTTTCACAGCCGCTGAGCGCGACACCCGCACCGAGCGCGGCGAGGCCGCCGAGCACGCGGCGGCGGTCGGGATCGGCGGGAAGGGTGTCGGGGCGATCGGGGGTGTCGTTCACGTCGTGGGCTCCTCGAATGGGCGGGTGGACGGGGGCGTGATGCGCGGCGGCGTCGCACAGGCTGCCGCGCGGCGGGATGGAAAGCAACGGCCCCGGTTACGGCTGGACCGGCGCGATTCATCTGTCACAAAAATGTCACGAACGCGACTATAACGCGGCAACGGGGTGGGTGAAAGGTGTTTGTCGGACGATTCGACGTGCGTCTCGCGTCATGCGCGACGCCCGCGCGAGAACTAGACTGGAATCAGGGGCGGCGCGTCGCAGCGTGCCGCCCGGGCGAGGGTTGCCCGGCGGCGCCGGCTCACGGCGTCGCCGCGGAGCCATTGATGCGACGAACGAGGCGATGAAGCGAGGCGACGATGGCGCGCATGAATGCCGCTTCCGCATGGCCGCCGATGGCGCGCGCCGGCTGGGCGCGTGCCCGCACCCGTCCGCCGTGCCGCGCAACGCAAGCGTAGCGCGCACGTCCGGCCCGCTGCCATGAACAGGAAATTCGACTACCCGGGATTGCTGATCGCGGCGGGCTTCTTCGTGCTGTTCGCCGCGCAGTTGTTGATGCTGCGCCCGACGTCGGCGCCGATCGCGTACAGCGATTTCCACCAGCTCGTCGCTGCCCGGCTCGTCGACGATCTCGAAATCGGCCCCGTATCGATCTCAGGCACGCTGAAGATGCCGCAGGCCGGCACGCTGCTGCCGGCGTCCGAAGCCGCGGCCGTGCGGCAGGCCGGCGCGCCGTGGCGCTTCACGACCAACCGCGTGACCGACGAGCACCTGACCGACACGCTGACCGCCGCCGGCATCCGCTATCACGGTGCGTCCGACACGAGCTGGATCGCATCGCTGGCGTCGTGGCTGCTGCCGCTCGTGCTGTTCGTGTTCATCTGGAACATGATGGTGCGCCGGCGCGGCGGGCTGCAGGATTTCACCGGGATGGGCAAGAGCCGGGCGCGGGTGTACGTGCAGCAGGAAACCGGCATCACGTTCGACGATATCGCGGGCATCGACGAAGCGAAGGCCGAGCTGCAGCAGCTCGTCGCGTTCCTGCGCAACCCCGACCGTTACCAGCGGCTCGGCGGCAAGATTCCGAAGGGCGTGCTCGTGGTCGGCGCGCCGGGCACCGGCAAGACGCTGCTTGCGCGCGCGGTGGCCGGCGAGGCAGCCGTGCCGTTCTTCTCGATCAGCGGCTCGGCGTTCGTCGAGATGTTCGTCGGCGTGGGCGCGGCGCGCGTGCGCGACCTGTTCGAGCAGGCGCAGCAGAAGGCGCCGTGCATCGTGTTCGTCGACGAGCTCGATGCGCTCGGCAAGGTGCGCGGCGTCGGCCCGATGTCGGGCAACGACGAACGCGAGCAGACGCTCAATCAGTTGCTCGTCGAGATGGACGGCTTCCAGGCCGGCTCCGGCGTGATCATCATGGCCGCGACGAACCGGCCGGAGATCCTCGATCCCGCGCTGCTGCGGCCGGGCCGCTTCGATCGCCACATCGCGATCGACCGGCCCGACGTGAATGGCCGAAGGCAGATCCTCGGCGTGCACGTGAAGCGCGTGAAGCTCGCGGCCGACGTCGATCTCGGCGAACTCGCGTCGCGCACGCCGGGCTTCGTCGGCGCGGATCTCGCGAACGTCGTCAACGAGGCCGCGCTGCATGCGGCCGAACTCGGCAAGCCGGCGATCGGCATGGCCGATTTCGACGAGGCGATCGACCGCGCGTTGACGGGCCTCGAGCGCAAGAGCCGCGTGATGAACGCGCAGGAGAAGCTGACCATCGCGTATCACGAGGCCGGCCACGCGCTCGTCGCGGAAAGCCGCACGCATTGCGATCCGGTGAAGAAGGTGTCGATCATTCCGCGCGGTGTCGCGGCGCTCGGCTATACGCAGCAGGTGCCGACCGAGGATCGCTACGTGTTGCGCCGAAGCGAGCTGCTCGACCGGATCGATGCGCTGCTTGGCGGCCGCGTGGCCGAAGAGCTCGTGTTCGGCGACGTGTCGACGGGCGCGCAGAACGATCTCGAGCGCGCGACCGCGATGGCGCGCCACATGGTCATGCAGTACGGGATGAGCGAGAAGATCGGGCTCGCGACGTTCGACGACGGCGATGCGCGCCAGGGCATGCCGGGCGCGTGGCATGCGGGCGACGGGCGCTGCAGCGAGCACACCGCACGGATGATCGACGACGAGGTGCGCACGCTGCTGGCCGACGCGCACGCGCGCGTCGCGGCAACGCTCGGCGAACGCCGCGATGCGCTCGAACGCATCGCGCGTCGGCTGCTGCAATGCGAGGTGCTCGAACGCGACGCGCTGCAGGCGCTGATCGACGGGCGCGTCGAACCGCCGGCCGCCACGACGCCGCCACCGGACGACGCAGCCGGCGCACGCGGCGGCACGGTCGAGACGGAGCAGGCGTCCGCGGTCGAGCGCGATTTCGTCGCGTACGGGCCGCCACGCGAACCCGAGCGCTGAAGATCCCATGAACCTGCGAGCGGCGCGCGTCGAAGCGACTGCGTGCCGTCATTCCTTTCCCCGTTGATCTCCACGGAGTCGCCATGAGCGAGGCGCACGTATCGGTCGATGTCGCGCAGCAGGCGCGTTTCTGTTTCGAAGTGGTATTCGCCGGCACGACGCTGGCGCCGGTGCTCACCGACGAACCGCCTCCGCACGGCGACGGACGCGGGCCGAACCCGATCCGGCTATTGGCCGCGGCCGTCGCGACCTGTCTCGCGGCGAGCCTGCAGTTCGCGCTGGAAAAGCAGCAGGTCGATCCGCAGCCGATTGCCGCGCATATCGACGTCGACATGGTGCAGAACGATGCGGGCAGGGTGCGCGTGGGCGCGATGTCGGTACGGCTGTCGATCGGCAAGACGTGGGCCGATCTCGCAGCCGCGCAGCGCGTGCTCGATCAGTTCGATGCGTACTGCGTACTGACGGAGAGCCTGCGCGAAGGCATTCCGGTGTCGGTGGACCTGTGCGACGTGAACGGCGCGGCGCTCGAACACGCGGCGACGCACGCGTGAGCGCGCGTCAGGCGGGTCAGGATTCGGCCGCGGCCGCGACTTCGGCTGCCTCGGCGAGCGCGTTGAGAAAGCGCGTGCGCCACCAGTGCACGTCGGTCTTGCGCACGATTGCCATCAGCGCCGCGTGACGCTGGCGGCGTTCTTCGAGCGGCATCGTGAGCGCGCGCTGGATCGCCTGCGCGGTGCCTTGCGTGTCGTACGGATTGACGAGCAGTGCCGACTTCAACTGCTCGGCCGCGCCGGCGAAACGCGACAGCACGAGCACGCCCGGATCGGCGGCATCCTGCGCCGCGAGAAATTCCTTCGCGACGAGGTTCATCCCGTCGCGCAGCGGCGTGACGAGCGCGACGCGGCTCGCGCGGTACAGGCCCGGCAAGCGCTTGCGCGCGACGGTGCGGTGAATGTAGCGCATCGGCATCCATTCGAGTTCGCCGTAGTCGCCGTTGATCGCGCCGCAGAGGCTGTCCATCTCGCGCCGCAGGTCGTCGTACGCGCCGAGATCCTCGCGGCTCGGCGCGGCGATCTGGATCAGCGTCGCGCGGTTGCGGTTCTCCGGATATTGCTCGAGCAACTGGCGGAATGCATTCACGCGCTGCGGCAGCCCCTTCGTGTAGTCGAGGCGGTCGACGCCGACCAGCAACTGGCGGCGCGAGTATTCATCGCGCATCCGCTCGAACATGTCGAGGCCGTCGCGATCGCGGGCGAGCGATTCGAACTCGTCGACGTTGATGCCGATCGGGAATGCGCCGGCCGACAGCGTGCGGCCGAACGCGCGCAGGCGGCCGTCGGGCAGCCGCGCGGCGCCGGCTTCCGCTTCGACGTAATGCTCGAAGTGAAGCAGGTCCGACTCGGTCTGGAAGCCGACGAGATCGTAGGCGAACAGCGACCGCATCAGCCATTCGTGCTCCGGGATCGCGGCCATGATCGGCGGCGGCGGCATCGGAATGTGCAGGAAGAAGCCGATCGGGTTCGTGCAGCCCATCGCACGCAACTCGGCGGCGAGCGGAATCAGCTGGTAGTCGTGGACCCAGATGGTGTCGTCGGGGCGCAGCAGCGTGCGCAGCTTGCGCGCGAACAGCTGGTTCACGCGCCGGTAGCCGTCGGCGAAGCGGCGGTCGAACTGCGCGAGATCGAGGCGGTAGTGAAACACCGGCCACAGCACGTTGTTCGAATAGCCGAGGTAGTACGCGTCGTAATCCTGCGGATCGAGATCGATCGTCGCGAGCTGGATGCCGCCGACGTTCTGGATCTGCACCTCGTCGCCGTGCGCAGGCTGGTCGTCGCCGCCGCGTAACCTCCCGCTCCAGCCGAACCAGACGCCGCCGGATTCCTGCAGGCTGTCCTTCACGGCGACGGCGAGCCCGCCGGCCGCGGCTTTACGGGGATCTGCAATGCGATTGGATACGACGACGAGTCGGCTCACCAGCTCTCCTGACGATTGTTGAGGGAAAGGTTCGTGCGGCCGTGGCGCGAGAAGCAGACGCCGCCATCGATGCGCGGTGCGCGCAGCGACAGGGCCGCAATGCGATCGGACGGGGGTCAGGGCACGCGACTCGCTGTCCGATTGCGGAGTGCTTTTTTAAGCATACTCGTCATTCGGCTGTTTTAAAAGTCTGCATCGGCGCGCGACGCGCGTGCGAATGCGGCGCGATTTCCATGACGCCGGTGTGGCAGCGTGAGAATTATGGGCGGGACCGAATCTTGCGCAGCGCTGCCCATTCAGCGTGCGTCGTGTGATGAGGAGGCGGGCACGTCACGCGCAATCGAGCGTGACGATGTGCGTTTCATGACGTGCGCACGCGGCCCGCGCCGGTCGGCGGAAGCGACCGGCGATGCCGTGGCGGTGCCGACGTGCGAGCGGCACCGAGCGACGCGTATGCGTGCTGCGCACGCGTGATGCGAATCGGTGCAGCGCGACGTCGCGCATGAGAACCGGCCGCGTCGGACGGTGACGATACGTAGCTGCACCGCGTGCCGCGTGCCGCGTGCGGCCGCGCATCGCGCAGTGCGCGCAAGCGCGACGCAAGCGGATCTGCGGAGCAGCGGGCGCATCGTCGTCCCGGTGCGGTATCGATTATGCAGTTCCGCAGTTCCGCAGTTCCGCGGTTACGCCGTGGCCGGTTGCCAGTGATGCGCGGCGGGCGCTTGCGCGTACGCGCCCGGCGACGCCCCGTGCGTGCCGGACGGCATCCGGAACGCGGCCACCGTTTCGGACAGCTCGCGGCCTTGCGCCTCGAGCGACTTCGATGCGGCCGCGGCCTGCTCGACGAGCGCCGCGTTCTGCTGGGTCGTCTCGTCCATCTGCGTGATCGTCAGGTTCACCTGGTCGATGCCGCGGCTCTGCTCGGCCGACGCGGCCGCGATCTCGCCCATGATGTCCGTCACGCGCGCGACGGCCTGCGTGACGTCCGACATCGTCTTGCCGGCTTCGCCCGCGAGTTCGGAACCGTCGCGGATCGTCTGCACCGACGCGGAGATCAGTTCCTTGATCTCCTTCGCCGCCGTCGACGAACGTTGCGCGAGGCTGCGCACCTCGCTTGCAACCACCGCGAAGCCGCGACCCTGTTCGCCCGCACGCGCGGCTTCGACGGCCGCGTTCAGCGCCAGGATGTTGGTCTGGAACGCGATGCCTTCGATGATGCCCGTGATGTCCGCGATCTTCGACGAGCTGTGGCCGATCTCCGTCATCGTGTCGACCACGCGGCCGACCACCGCGCTGCCGCGCTGCGCGACGTCCGATGCGTTCGCGGCGAGCGAACTGGCCTGTTGCGCGTTCTCCGCGTTCAGGCGCACCGTCGACGTGAATTCCTCCATCGTCGCGGCGGTTTCCTGCAGCGACGCGGCCTGTTCCTCGGTGCGCTGGCTCAGGTCGAGGTTGCCCGATGCGATCTCGCTGACCGCATGCGCGATGCTGTTCGACGAATCGCGCACGCGGCCGACGATGCCGATCAGCCGCTCGTTCATCGTTCGCAGCGCGTCGAGCAGATCGCGCGTCTCGTCGTTGCCGCTCACGTCGATGCGGCTGCCGAGATCGCCGTTCGCGACCGTGCGCGCGACGTCCACGGCCGAGCCGATCGGCACCGTGATCTTGCGCGTCAGCCACAGGCCGCCGGATGCCGCGACCACGACCGCGATCAGGCAGATGCCGGCCAGCAGGTTGCGTTCCATCGCATAGCGATCCGCGAACTGCTGCGCGATCGCGAGCTCGCGTTCATGCGTATAGGTTGCGTATGCATCGGTTGCGCGCACCAGTTGCGCGAGCAACGGCCGGCAGTTGTCGTCGATGTCGGCGATCGCCTCGTCCTTCTTGCCGGCCTGCGCGAGCCCGACGATGCGCAGGGCGACGGGCCCGTAGCTGGCTTCGATGCGCACGATGTCGGCGACCAGTTCGCGCGCGCGATCGGAGGTGTCCGTGGCGTTCGCCATCAGGTCCTTGAGCTTCGCGAGGCGATCCTGCACGTCCTTGTGCGCCTGGTTCACCTCGGCCAGTTCAAGCTCGAGGTCGGACGGTTTGGTCGTGAGCACGAGGTTGCGCGCGGCGATCGCGCGCCGGTCGACCGCGGTGCGGATTTGCGCGGAAACGGTCGCTCGTGCATTGATGCCGCTCATGTAGCGGGAAAATTCGGCGTTCGTATCGGATAGCGCCTTGAGTGCCATGCCCGACACGATCACGACGACCGCGGCGAGCAGGCCGAAGCCGCCAAGGAGTTTTGTTTTGATGCTCATTCTGGCGATTTTCACAGTGTGCCTCTGTGCGTGTGGTTGACGAATTGAATTTATTGTTCGACCAGATACGGGCTCGTGTCGGCATTAACGGGTATACGGGATGATTCTTTACCCTTCGAAAACCCTGATATTAGTTTTTTTCGCGCTGGAATCGTTGCCAGTAGGGCTCTCCTGATTTTGATCAAAAATCGGCGGAGTGCCCGTGATTAAAAGGTTTATACGTGGAATTTGAAACCGGTTTTCGTGGGTGAAACAAAAACCGTCGTTTTGCTAATAATTGTCTGATGAATCTGTTTCGATTTATGGATGAATATCGGGATTGGTTTCGATTTAATTGGGGAGGGAACCGGTGAGCGTCGACGGCGAATGCCGCACGATTGGCGGTTATCGCGGATCAACGGAAACTCGCGGCGCAGAGGGGGCGCCGGAGCGAGGCCCGCGGCGGGCGCCGCGGACCATGAGACGGTCAGAACGTGGTGCGCAGCCCGGCCATCACGCTGCGGCCGCCTTGCGGCGCGAAGCCGCGCACGACCGAGGTCGAATAGCGGATTTCCTGGTTCGTCAGGTTGTCGCCGCGCAGGTACGCGAGCCAGTGCGTCGGGCCGACGCGGAACTTGTACGTCAGCATCACGCCGAGCGACGTGTAGCCGTCCGTCGAGAAATCGTTGTCGGGCACGCGATGCTGCGACCACGCATGCGTGACCTGCGCCCGCGCACCGAACGGGCCGTAACCGTAGTCGGCCGCGAGCGTCGCGCGCAGCGGCGCGATGCGTGGCAGCGGCTGGCCCGTGTCCACGTTGCGCGCATGTGTGTAGTCGGCCGTCAGTTCGAGGTCGACCGTGTGGCCGCGCCGCGCGAACGCGCGCCACTTGCCGTCCAGCTCGATGCCGTAGAACTCGGCGCGCACGCCGCGATAGATCGCTTCGTTCAGCGCGCCGTCGGTGCCGGGCGCGACGGGCTCGTCGTCGCCGTCCACGACGCGGCCGGTGTTGTACTCGGTCAGGTAGTTCGAGAAGCGGTTGTAGAACACGCCGACGCTGCCGCGATTCGGGCCGCTCGCGTAGCGCAGCGACAGGTCGGTCGACACCGCCTTTTCCTTCGACGCGTTCGGGTTGCCGATCAGGAACTGCCCGGTCGCATCGTGCGGGCCGTTCGAATACAGCTCGTAGAAGGTCGGCGCGCGTTCGGTGTACGCGACGTTGACCGCCACCGACCAGACGGGCGTCAGCGAGAACAGTGCGCCGGCCGACAGGCTGCCCGCGTTGAATTCGCGCGGCTGCGCCCCCGCGAATTTCTCGACGCCGGCCGGATCGGGATCGACCTTCACGTGTTCGAAGCGGCCGCCGAGGCTCAGCTTCAGCGCGGGGACGACCTGCCATTCCTCGAGGCCGAACAGCGCGACGCTGTTGGTGCGCGTGGACGGCACGAGCAATTCGTCGCCGAGCGCGGAGAACGTGTTCTGGCCGAACTGCACGCCGATCGCGCCTTCGAACGGGCCGATCTTGCGATGCGTTGCCTCGATGCGGGCCTCGTAGCCGCGATTGCGGAAGGTGGTCGCGGTTTCGCCGTTGTTGACTTCCTTGTGACGGTAGTCGGTGTACGCGAAGTCGAATTTCAGCTTCGTGAACGGCCCGCTCAGGTTGCGCACCTCGGACGCGAGCGCGAGGCGCTCCTGGCGCATCCGCAGCCGCACGTCGCTTTCCGCGACGGAGCCGTAGTTCGATTCGTAGCCGCTGTAGGACAGGCCCGCGAAACCGTCCGCCCACGTGTACGACGCGCCCACCGCGCCGCCGTGCACGCGGCCGTCGCTGTTCGGCACGTTGCCGTACGGCTGCGGCGCATCGGGGCCGTCGATCGCGCGTTGCGCGCTGCTGCGCGCGTAGCCGGGAATCCGCAGCTTGCTCGTCTCGCGGTCGAACGCGTCGACGTGGAACGCGAAGCGGCCGTTGCCGCCTTCGACCTGCGCGGCGCCCGCGCGCACCGAGTTCGCGCCGCCGTAGCGCGCGTCGAGCGCGCCCGTCACGCCCTCGATCGCTTCGCGCGGAATCCGGTTGTCGATCGTGTTGACGACGCCGCCCACCGCATTGCCGCCGTACAGCAGCGCGGCCGGGCCGCGCACGATCTCGACGCGTTCGATCGACAGCGGGTCCTGCGGCACCGCATGGTCGTACGACAGCGACGATGCGTCGTATGCCGCGACGCCGTTCTGCAGCAGCCGGATCCGGTCGCCATCCATCCCGCGGATGATCGGGCGGCCGACCATCGGCCCGTAGGTGGTGGTCGACACGCCGGGCAGCCCGTTCAGCGTTTCGCCGAGCGAATCGGCCTGGCGGCGCGTCAGCGCATCGCCGGAAAGCTGGGCGGTCGGCGCGATCAGTTCGTTGTCGCCGAGCGGGTTCGCGGTCACGAAGATCGGGGCGAGCGTGGTGGTCGGCGGCGTGCCGGACACGGCGGCCGGTTCGGTCTGCGCGTGCGCGACGGCGGCGAACAGCATCAGCGAAAGGGACGAGAGCGGGCGAAGCGGTAGACGAGGGAGGTCGCGCATGGTCGGTGAATCGGTTGGAATCGGATCGGATAACGAGCGATGCAGGTCACGGCCGGATACGATATATTGTTGCGTCAGTGGCGCGCAGTGACCCGTTGGAACATGGCTCGGCGAGGCTCGGCCACCCACAGTGGAACGGCGTCAGGCGGACGAGCACGCGAAATGATATGTTATATCATTTCAAAATCCAAGCCGGATGGCGGGATCCTGTCGGGTTTCTGTCGGATGGATGAAATGGCGGCGGGAGTGGAAACCGCCTGCGCGGTGTTCGGAACGATCGCCTGGACCCGACGACGCGATGCGCACGCCGACGCGTTGCCGATACGCGGGCCAGGTGCGTGTTGCCTGCGTTTGGTGTCCGTCGAAGCGGCCCGCCGGAAGCAGCCCTGCGCTGATCGATGCAGCGGGCGCGGCCCTCCGCTCCTGGGTCGGGAGCCAGCGCGATGCTGCGTCGCGCGACGGTGCGACGTCTTGTAGCGGTGGCCATCGCCGTGCATTGCCCGCGTGTTGATGCGTATCAACGTCGTTCGATTCCGAAACCGGATACTGGATCGCTCATTGACCAGGCAGGAGCGACCCATGACCCAAACCATGAAAGCGGCCGTCGTGCACGCATTCGGCGAACCGCTGCGCATCGAGGAAGTGCCCGTGCCGACGCCGGGGCCCGGCCAGATCCTCGTCAACATCAAGGCATCGGGTGTGTGCCACACCGACCTGCACGCGGCCGATGGCGACTGGCCGGTCAAGCCGACGTTGCCGTTCATTCCGGGGCATGAAGGCGTGGGCATCGTCGCGGCGGTCGGTGCGGGCGTCACGCACGTGCGCGAGGGGGATCGCGTGGGCGTGCCGTGGCTCTACACGGCCTGCGGCCATTGCGAGTACTGCCACACGGGCTGGGAAACGCTGTGCCACGGCCAGCAGAACACCGGTTATTCGGTGAACGGCAGCTACGCGGAATACGTGCTGGCCGATCCCGACTACGTCGGTCATTTGCCCGCGCAGGTTGCGTTCGACGAGATCGCGCCGATCCTGTGCGCGGGTGTCACCGTCTACAAGGGCATTCGCGTCACCGATACGCGCCCGGGCCAGTGGCTCGCGATCTCCGGCATCGGCGGCCTCGGCCATGTGGCCGTGC
The DNA here is from genome assembly GCF_002223095.1 of Burkholderia sp. AU33803. Lineage (NCBI taxonomy): Bacteria > Pseudomonadati > Pseudomonadota > Betaproteobacteria > Burkholderiales > Burkholderiaceae > Burkholderia > Burkholderia sp. AU33803. The sequence goes on along the minus strand of NZ_NKFJ01000006.1, from coordinate 1,724,030 downwards.
AGTATGCGCGTGCGATGGGCCTGCACGTCGCGGCCATCGACATTTCACCCGACAAGCTCGCGCTGGCGCGGCAGCTCGGCGCGGAACTGACGATCGACGCGTCGATCGACGATCCGGCCAAGGTGATCCAGAAGGAGATCGGCGGTGCGCATGGCGTGCTCGTCACGGCCGTGTCGCGCAGTGCATTCGCGCAGGCGCTCGGGATGGTGCGGCGCGGCGGCACGGTGGCACTCAACGGCTTGCCGCCCGGCGATTTCCCGTTGCCGATCTTCTCGACCGTGCTGAACGGCATCACCGTGCGCGGGTCGATCGTCGGTACGCGGCGCGACCTGCAGGAATCGCTCGACTTCGCGGCCGACGGCCTGGTGCGCGCGCATATCCATCGCGACCGGCTCGGCAACATCAACGACGTGTTCGCAAAGCTGCGCGAAGGCAAGGTCGATGGACGCATCGTGCTGACGGACATGCATTGACGTGATGCGCGCCGCGCACGTGCCGTCAATGGAGCGACGGCACCACGCTGCTCAACGCTCTGCCGGAAACCGCTCCTGCAATGCATGCAGCCAGCGCGCGACGACATCGAGTTCGTCGTCGGAAAACCCGTCGCACAGCTTGCCGTTGAGTTCGCGCAGCAGCACGCGCGCACGCTTGAGCGCGGCGTGGCCTTCATCGGTGAGGTACAGGCGCGTCGCGCGGCCGTCGTCCGAATCGGCGTGACGCGTAATGAGGCCGGCTTTCGCCATCCGGTCGGCGAGCCCCGTCATCGCGGACGGCGCGAGCTGCAGCGCGGCGCCGACTTCACCGATCAGCGCGCCGTCCTGTTTCGCGAGACAGAACAATGCACCGGCCTGCGCGGCGCTCGCACGCGTCTCGGTCTCCGCCTTGCGGTCGATCCAGCGCTGCACGCGCCGCTGGCCGATGTTCAACATGAAAAACAGTCGTCGGTCTTCGCTCAAGCTGGGTTCCCGGCTGCAATGGAAAGGGAGGGGCGGCCCGCGGTTCGCGTCGTGTCGAGCGCCTGCGCGAGCCAGTCGGCCACGTCGGGCCACAGCACGGTGCCGGGGCGGCTGCGGAAGAAGCCCATGTGCCCGACCGGGCCGCTGCCCGCCGCGTGCGGATCGATCTGGCGGCGTTCGACCGTCGCGCGGGTCAGATAGCTTACCAGCAGCCCGATCGCAGGCGGGTTCGCCCACGGGTCGTCGTCGAAGCCGAGCGCGAGGATCGGCAACTGCTGTTTCGCGTAACGCTCGGCCGCGCCGAGCGTCGGATCGTCGAAGAAATAGTGCGGCAGCGTGGTCCAGCGGCTCCATTCGCGGAACACGCCGGCCGGCATGTCCTCGCCGAGCCCGAGCCGCTTGCCGGGCACGTAGCCGAGCAGCGCCGACATCAGCGGGCCGAGCACGCGCAGGATCAGCCGCACCTTCAGGCGTTCGGCCGCCTGCGTGATCAGCCGCGTGCTGCCCGCATGCGCGGCGACCAGCACGGCCGCGCGCAGGTGCGGCGTCGCGGCGGACAGCCCGATCGCGTGCCCGCCGACGCTATGCCCGACCGCCAGCAGAGGCAAGCCTTCATACGCCTGCCGCGCCCACGCGGTCGCGGCGCCCACGTCGAGTTCCATCCAGTCGCGCATGCGGGCCTTCAACGCACCCAGGCGCGCGGGGCGAGACGCGCCGATGCCGCGATAGTTGTAGGTGAGCGCCGCAAAGCCGCGTTCGGTCAGGAAGCGCGCGAAGCCGGCATACAGCCGCTCCGGCACGGCCGTTGCCGGATGGACCAGCACCAGCGCGCGCGGCGGCGCGTCCGGCGACCACAGCGTGCCGTGCAGCGCGTAGCCGTCGGCGGCGGAAAACTCGATGGGCTCGGAGGTCATGGCTGTCCTCGTGACGGTAGTTATTTCGTATGCGAAATATAGTCCGTGATTTATTTCGTGCACGAAATATCTGTCGAGGATTCACTCGAACCGGGTTCCCGCGTGCGCGGCCGACGGCATCCGGCGACGTCTGTCATGTCATAAAACATTTGCATCTTTCCATAGAAGAATATTGCGTTTGTTTCATGATGAAGATCGACGTATCTTCAGCGGTTCCATCCGTTCCGCCGGCCACCGTGCACGGCGGACCACCGGGCGCCGCCCTCGCGCGGCCGCCTGCCAACCCTACGGGAGATCACGTTGTTGAGTCGAATCGTCACGGCACTCTTGCTGGCGCTTGCCGCGCAGCCCGGCATGGCCAAGGACACCGTCACGCTGCGCGTCGGTGAACAGAACTACTTCAACATCCAGGCGTCGATGGAGGCGTCCGGCGTGCTGAAGGACCTGCCTTACACGATCGAGTGGAAGCATTTCCAGGCCGCGGCGCCCGTCGCCGAATCGCTGAACGGCAATGCGATCGACGTCGGCTTTCTCGGCGATTCCGCGCTGCTCACGCTGGCCGCGCGCGGCGCGCCGGTGAAGGTCGTCGCGGTGTCGCGGCAGAGCCTCGACGGCGTCGCGATCCTCGTGCCGAAGGATTCGCCGGTGCGCACCGTGGCCGACCTGCAGGGCAAGACCATCGCCGTCTGGCGCGGCGCGTGGAGCCAGCAGCTCGTGCTGCGCGCGCTCGAACACGCGGGCTTGCGCGCGGATTCGGTCAAGTACGCGTACCTGATGCCGATCGATGCGACCAACGCGCTCGCGAACGGCTCGGTCGACGCCGTGTCGCTGTGGGAGCCGTTCGTCAGCACGCTTGCGCTGCGGCAGGGCGCGCGGCCCGTGACGACCGCGCAGGGGCTGATGCCGGCGCTGAGCTTCGTCGCCGCGAACGAGCAGGCCGTCTCCGGCAAGCGCGCCGAGATCACCGATTTCCTGCGGCGCGTGGTGGCCGCTCGCCAGTGGGTCGACAACCACCCGCGCGAGTACGCGGACCTGTGGGCGAAGCGCGCGAAGCTCGAACCCGATGTCGCGTACCGCTGGCTCAACAACGCGAAGCAGCGCGTCGGCCCGGTCGACGAGACGGCCGCGAAGGACGCGCAGAACACGGCCGACTTCCTGCACAAGGCCGGCGTGATTCCGGTCGCGTACGACACGTCGAAGCTGCTCGACCGCTCGTATGCGGGCGCGTTCGCGGCGCCGGCGCAGAAGACGGCCGCCGCGCAGTAAGCGGGCTGCCTCCGCCGCGATTTTCGATCAAGTACCCCAAGGACATTCCGACATGCCAGTCGACATCATCGGCATGATCACCGCGACACCCGGCGCGGAGGTCGACGTACCGGGCGGCGCGGCCGTCCAGCCCGACTACGTGCGCCGCTTCGCGCAGGCGCACGAGGCCGCCGGCTTCGACCAGATCCTGGTCGGCCATTTCAGCAACGCGGCGGACGGCTTCATCGTCGCGTCGTTCGCGGCCGCCGCGACCGAGCGCCTCCGCCTCCTGCTCGCGCACCGGCCGGGCGTGATCGTGCCGTCGGCCGCCGCGCGGCAGATCGCGACGCTCGACGTATTCAGCGGCGGCCGGCTCGCGCTGAACGTCGTGTCGGGCGGCGACGATGCCGACCTGCAGCGCGACGGCGATTTCGTGCCGCACGATGCGCGCTACCGCCGTACCGGCGAATATCTCGACGTGCTGAAACGGATCTGGCAGGCCGACGCGCCGGTCGACCATGACGGTGCGTTCTATCGGCTGCGCGGCGCGTCGCCGGTCGTCAAGTGCGCCCAGCAGCCGCACGTGCCGATCTATTTCGGCGGCTCGTCGCCGGCCGCGCTGGCGGTCGCGGGCGAGCATGCCGACGTCTACATGACGTGGGGTGAGCCGCTCGCATCGGTGCGCGAGCAGATCGCGCGCGTGCGTGAAGCCGCCGCGCCGTTCGGGCGGGCGCCGCGCATCAGCGTGTCGTTCCGGCCGATCGTCGCCGATACCGAGGCGGCGGCGTGGGAAAAGGCCGAGGCGATCCGCGAGCGCGTGCGCGCGGCGCGGCTCGCGAACGGCCAGCCGATCGCCGGCCATGCGCCGCAGAATGCGGGTTCGCAACGGCTGATGGCGGCGGCCGCGCAGGGTGACGTGCTCGACGAGCGGCTGTGGATGGGTGTCGCGAACCTGACCGGCGCGCGCTGGAATTCGACCGCGCTGGTCGGCACGCCGGAACAGGTCGCGCGGGCGCTCGGTGCGTATTACCGGCTGGGCGTGTCGACGTTCCTGATTCGAGGGTTCGATCCGCTGGACGATGCGCTCGATTACGGGCGCGAGCTGATTCCGGCGATTCATGCGCACGTCGCGGAACTCGACCGGCATCACGCGGCGGTGACGGCGTAGCCTCCTGCAGCCAACGGTGTTGCTTCGACGCGCCCCGGCATGGCCATCGTGCAATGCCGGGGCGATGTCACGTCGGGCATCGCCCGATCGACGACGTCAAAACGACGGCAACCCCGGCGGATTGGTTTCCGCACGTGCAATCGCCTCACTCTGCAGACCCCAGCGCGCGAGCGCCTGCCCGTAACGGCCGTTGCCGATCAGCCCGTTCGTCGCGAGTGTCAGCGCGGGCGCGAGCCCGCTGCCGCGTCGCGTCGCGATCGCCACGTCGGCGTTGGCCGGCCAGCCCGCATTGACGACGCCGACGCGGCGGATCTTGCCCGTGCGCGCGGCCTCGTACGCGAGCGATGCGTTCGGGTTCAGCTCCGCATCGGCGCGACCCGACAGCAGCGCGACGCGCGCCGCCGCATCGTCGTCGAAATAGAGCAGCTCGGCCGGCTTCAGCCCCTGCGCCACGTTGCGCTTGTTCCACTCGAGCAGGATGCGCTCCTGGCTCGTCCCCGCGCCGGTGATGATGCGCAGGCCGGCGATATCCCGCGGCTCGGCGAGCTTCGCGATCGGGCTGCCGGTGCGCACGTAGAAGCCGTGCAGCCCGAGCCGGTAGGTCGTGAAATCGTATTTCTCCTTGCGCTTCTCGGTCACGCCGACGTTCGAGATCACCGCGTCGTACTTGCCGGACGTGAGCCCGAGCGGCCAGTCGGCCCACGCGATCGGCAGCAGCACGAGCGTGCGGCCGAGTGCGTCGGCGACGAGCTGCGCATAGTCGGGATCGGCGCCGACCACGGTGCGCGCGTCGGTCGCGTAGGTCGATACGGGCGGCGCGTGCGGTGAAATCGCGACCGTGAACGCGCCGTCGCGAACCCAGCGGTAGCCGGCTGCCGCGCGGATCGCCGCGTCGTCGGGTTGCGCGCGCGGGCGGCCGGCCTGGCGCGGATCGAGGTCGGCGGTCGCGGCGGCTGCGTGCACCGCATGCCATGGAAGGCTGCCCGCTGCCGCGATCAGCGCGGCGGTCATGAACTGGCGTCGGTCGGTCATCGTGCGGCACCTCGCAGGTAGGCAGCGGCGCGCATCACAGCACCCGCGACAGGAACGCACGCGTGCGCGGATGCGACGGCGCGTCGAGCACGACGGCCGGCGGCCCGGCTTCGACGATGCGCCCTCGCTCCATGAACAGCACGTTGTCCGCGACTTCGCGCGCGAAGCCGATCTCGTGCGTGACGATCACGAGCGTCGTGCCCGACTGGGCAAGTTCCTTGATCACGTCGAGCACCTCGTTGACGAGCTCGGGATCGAGCGCCGACGTCGGCTCGTCGAACAGCAGCACCTTCGGGCGCAGTGCGAGCGCCCGCGCGATCGCGACGCGCTGCTGCTGGCCGCCGGACAACTGGCGCGGATACGCATCGGCCTTGTCCGCGAGGCCGACGCGCGCGAGCAGCGTGCGGGCGATGCGTTCGGCGGCGTCGCGCGTGATGCCGCCGACGACGACCGGCGCTTCGACGAGGTTCTCGAGCACGGTCAGGTGCGGGAACAGGTTGAAGTTCTGGAACACCATCCCGACGGCCGTGCGCCGCGTCAGCACGTCGCGCTCCTTCAGCTCGTAGAGCACGTCGCCGTCGCGGCGATAGCCGATCAGTTCGCCGTCGATGTCGATGTAGCCGTCGTCGACGCGTTCGAGATGGTTGATCGTGCGCAGCAGCGTCGACTTGCCCGAGCCCGACGGCCCGACGATCGCGGTCACGCTGCCGCGCGGCGCGACGAACGACACGTTGTCGAGCACGCGCTGCATGCCGAACTGCTTCGACACGCCATGCACGGCCACTTCGCCGCCGGCGCGCGGTGCGACGGCGGTCGCCGCGTCGCTATCGCCGTGAGCCTGCGCGACCGATGCCGCGCGACGGGACGTGACACGCCGCCACAGCCCGCCGATACGCGCAAGCGCGAACGTGATGACGGACGGCGGCGGATTGCGCAGCGCCCCGCGCGCATAGTGCCGCTCGACCTGCACCTGGATGGCCGACAGCACGGTCAGGATGATCAGGTACCAGACGGTGGCGACCATCAGCAGCGGAATCACTTCGAGATTGCGGCGATAGATCACCTGCACCGTATAGAACAGCTCGGGCATCGCGAGCACGTAGACCATCGACGTGCCTTTCGCGAGCGAGATCAGGTCGTTGAACGCGGTGGGCAGGATCGCGCGCATCGCCTGCGGCAGCACGATTCGCGTGGTCTGGCGGCCGCGCGGCAGCCCGAGTGCGGCGGCCGCTTCGAGCTGGCCCTGGTCGACCGCGAGAATGCCGCCGCGAATCACCTCCGCGGAAAACGCCGCGTGGTTCAGCGTGAGGCCGAGCACGGCCGCGAGGAACGGGCTGATCAGGTCGGTCGTCGGCGTGTCGAACCAGACGATGTCGGTGAAGGGCACGCCGAGCCGCACGTGCTCGTACAGGTAGCCGAGGTTGTTCAGGATCAGCAGCAGCACGATCAGCGGAATCGAACGGAACAGCCACACGAAGGCCCACGCGCTCGCCGACAGCAGCCGCGAACGCGACAGCCGGGCCAGCGCGACGAACGCGCCGAGCACGAGGCCGAACACCGCGCCGAGCAGCGTCAGCACCAGCGTGCGCGCGAGCCCCGACAGCACCGGCGGCGACAGGAACCATTCGGCGAACACCGGCCAGCCCCATTGCGGGTTGCCGAGAATCGAGTGCAGGACGAGCGCGATCAGCGCGATGGCGAGCACGGTGCCGGCCGTGCGCGACCGGTGGCGCGCGGGCACGATCCGGAAACGCGTGCCGGCGTCGCGCGCGCCGGGGGGAGAGAGCGGCGGCAGCGCGCCGCCGAGGTGGGTCGTGTCGCTCATGTCGGTGGAAATCCTCGAATCGGTCGGTCGGGCGGGCGCCGCGCACGGGCGGCGCGGCGGCGGGTGTCAGGCGTGCGCTTCGGCGGCCGTTTCGTGCGGCGCGCCAGGCGCCGCGTAGCGGCTGGCCTTGCGCGGCAGCCCGAGGTGGTCGCGCAGCGTCGCACCGGGCAGGTCGCGGCTGTAGCGCCCGCGCGCCTCGAGCACCGGAATCACGAGCTCGATGAAATCCTCGACGCCCTGCGCCTGCACCGCGAAGCCGAGGATGAAACCGTCGCCGGCGCCGGCGTCGTGCCAGCGGATCAGCTCGTCGGCGACGTGCTCGGCCGTGCCGATGAAGTTCGGGCGCGGCGTGGCGACCGCGAGCGCCGTCTCGCGCAGCGACAGGCCTTTCTGTTTCGCTTCGGCCTTGATCCGGTCGGTGGTCGAGCGGAAGCTGTTGCGGCCGAGCTCGCCGAGTTCCGGGAACGGCGCATCGAGCGCGTACTGCGTGAAATCGTGGTGATCGAAATAGCGGCCGAGATACGCGAGCGCTTCGTCGATCGTCAGCAGGTTGCGGATCGCCTGGTATTTGTCCTCGGCCTCGGCCGCGGTGCGGCCGACGATCGGCCCGATGCCGGGGAAGATCTTCACGTCGCTGCCTTGCCGGCCGTGCTCGATCGCGCTCTGCTTCACGCGCCGCGTGAACGCGGCCGTTTCGTCGAGCGACGGCGAATGCGTGAACACCGCATCCGCATACTTGCCCGCGAGCGCGATGCCGGTGTCCGACGAACCGGCCTGGAAGATCACCGGCTGCCCCTGCGGCGAGCGCTGGATGTTGAGCGGGCCCGCGACCTGGAAGAAGCGGCCGTGGTGGTCGAGCGTGTGGAGCTTGTCACGGTCGAAGAAGCGGCCGGTCGCGCGGTCGCGCACGAAGGCGTCGTCGTCCCAGCTGTCCCACAGGCCCTGCACGACGTCGAGGTATTCGTCGGCGATCTCGTAGCGCAGTTCATGATCGGGATGCGCCTTGCCGAAATTCTTCGCGGTGCCTTCGAGCGGCGTCGTCACGACGTTCCAGCCCGCGCGCCCGCCGCTGATCGCATCGAGCGACGCGAGCTGGCGCGCGACCGTGAACGGCTCGCTGTACGACGTCGAGATCGTGCCCGCGAGCCCGATCTTGTTCGTCGCGACCGCGAGCGCCGACAGCACGGTCAGCGGCTCGAAGCGGTTCAGGAAGTGCGGGATCGACTTCTCGTTGATGTAGAGGCCGTCCGCGACGAACGCGAACGCGATGCCGGCGGCTTCCGCCTTGCGCGCGATGCCGATCGCGAAATCGAGGTTGATGCTCGCGTCCGGCGGGTTGCTCGGGTGCCGCCATGCGTTCATGTGGCTGCCTGCGCCTTGCAGCATCAGGCCGAAGGGAATCGATCGTCGGGTCGTCATGGGAGCGTCACATGTTCTGGTCAGGGGAGAGGGAGCGGTCGGCCGCGAGGGCCGCTTGCACCGGCGTGGCCGACAGCGCGCCGCCGAGCCATTCGACCGATGCGAGCCGCGCCGCGTAGTCGGTCACCGGCGAATCGATCACGAACGCATCGACGTCGAGCCGCCGGCTCAGTGCATCGAGCGCGCGGTGGATGCGCTCGGGCGTATCGGCCAGCACCGTCGGGCGCAACTCGTCGATCCGGTAGTCGGATGCGCCGCTCTGCCGCGCGAATTCGGCGGCCGCCTGCGCGCTGGCGAGATTGAAGCTCTGGCCGCCCGCGAACTGCAGCTTGAAGATCTTCAGCGGCCCGATCAGTTGCTCGGCCGCGTCGCGCGTCGGCGCGGCCACCGCGTACAGCGCGACCAGCGGCCGGGTGCCGCCAGCGCTGCGGTACGCGTCCAGCGAGCGTTCGAGGTTCGCGTCGTCGCCGTTGAAATGCCCCGCGTAGCAGAAGCGCCAGCCGTTGCGCGCGGCGAGCGCGCCGCTGTCCGGCGAGCCGCCGAGCAGGATGCGTTCGGGCGCCTGCGGCGGCACGGGCAGCGCGACGGCACCGGCGAGCGCATGATCCTCGGCGACGCCCCAGCCGAGAAACGCGTCGAGCTCCGCGAGCTGGCCCGCGAAGTCCGGCTTGCGCGCCTTGTCGTGGAACCACTGCAGCGCGCGCGTGGTCAGCGGCAGCCCGCCGGGCGCCTTGCCGATGCCGAGATCGACGCGGCCCGGCGCGAGCGCGGCCAGCACCTTGAAGGTTTCGGCGACCTTGAACGGGCTGTAGTGCTGCAGCATCACGCCGCCCGAGCCGACGCGAATGCGCGACGTGTGCGCGAGCAGGTGCGCGACGACGACCTCCGGCGCGGAGCTTGCAAAGGCCGGCGTGCCGTGATGTTCGGCGACCCAGAAGCGCTCGTAGCCGAGCTGTTCGGCGCGCTGCGCGAGCGTCGTGGTGAAGCGCAGCGCGTCGGCGGCGTTCGCGCCGTCGGCGATCGGACTCTTGTCCAGCAACGAAAGCGAATAAGACATGGTGAGCGGCGTTCCTGCGTGAGCGTGGCGTGGGCGTGAAGGGGCGGCGAGCGTGCGCGGCGTTCAGCTCTTCGGCAGCCCCGGCGGATTCGTGCGCGACTGGTCGATCGCTTCCGATGCGAGGTTCCAGCGGTCGAGCACCTGCTGGTAGCGGCCGTTCTTGATCAGCCCGTTCAGCGCGACGGTGAGCGGATCGGCGAGCCCGCTGCCGCGACGTGTCGCGATCGCGATGTCGGCGGTACGCGGCCAGCCGCCGCTGATCGCGCCGACGAGGCGCGTCTTGCCTTGCTGCGCGCTCTGGTACGCGAGCACCGAGTTCACGCTGAACACCGCATCGGCGCGGCCCGACTGTACGGCGACGATGCGCATCGCCTGGTCGTCGTAGTACTGGATCTGCACGGTTTTCAGCCCGTGCGCGACGTTCTCGCGATCCCACGCGAGCAGGATTTTTTCCTGGTTGGTGCCGGCGTCGGTCACGATGCGCAGCCCCGCGACGTCCTTCGGCTCGCGGATCGCCTGGATCTTGCTGTCGTTGCGCACGTAGAAGCCGACCTGGTCCTTGCGATAGGTCGAGAAATCGAACTTCTGCTTGCGCTCCTCGGTGACGGTGACGTTGGAGATCACCGCGTCGACTTTCCCGGATTCGAGCGCGAGCGGCCAGTCGGCCCACGCGAGCGCGACGATCTTCAGCTTGCGGCCGAGGCTGTCGGACACGAGCTGGCCGACATCGGCGTCGAAGCCGATCACCGTGCGCGCGTCGGTCGCATACGAGCTGATCGGCGGCAGGCTCGGCGCAACGCCGATCGTCAGCGTGCCGGGTTCGGCGAACTTGAACGACGCGGGCACCGCGCGCTCGACGGCTGCATCGGCCACGCCGCGCGGGCGGCCGCGCTGCTCGGGGCTCAGGTCGAACGTGGCGGCGGCCGCAGCTGCGGCGAACGCGGTCAGGCCGATCAGCGCGGCGGCCAGCGTGCGCACGGCACGGGAGGAAAGCGGTACGGCTCGTTGCATGAAAGCGTCCTGAAGTGGCAAGCGGAAATCGGAGGGAAGCGGGACCGTCGCGGTCAGCGCGACAGCACCGGTTCGGGCACGGGCGCCCACAGGTCGGCCAGCGTCGATGTGCGCGACGGATCGGCGAGATCCTTGCCGAACCGCAGGTGGAAATACGCTTCGGGGTCGATCGACGAATCGAACAGTCGCGTATAGCCGGTGCGGTCGTACAGCGCCCATGCTTCGGGCTGGCGGAAACCGGTGGTCAGGTAGATGCGGCGATAGCCTTGCTGCGCGGCACGCAGTTCGAGCGCCTCGACGATGACGCGGGCGAGGCCCTGGCGGCGCAGGTCCGAGCGGGTCCAGATCCGTTTGAGCTCGGCGGTCTGCGCGTCGTAGCGCTTGAACGCGCCGCCGCCGATCGTTTCGCCGTCGCGCAGCAGCAGCACGAACGCGCCTTCGGGCGGCGCGAACACTTCGGCCGGGTAGCGTGCGAGTTCTTCGCGGGCGGACGCTTGGCTGTCGGGCCGATACGCGTGGTAACGGGTCGAATACTCGTCGATCAACGCGTCGATCAGCGGTTGCGCGCGGACGTCGAGTGGCGTCGTGTCGATGATGCGGTCGGTTGTGGCCATGGGCATCGCGAAGGGCGCGCGATGCGGACGTTCCTGGCGGGGTGCGGGCACGCGGCCCGTCCGGTCTGTTCCGTTATCGCGGCGCGGTTGTCGTGATGGCGGCGGCCGGTGCGTATCCTGCCGGGATGCGGATGGCGGGCCGCCGCCGTTTTGAACACGTTAGCGGCGCGGCCGGCAAAGACGAACGAAGCAATTTCGATAAGGATTTCGCGGCGGACGTCAGAAGGCTTGCAGCGGGAATGGGGTGGGGTGTGGCGGGGGGAGTGCGCATGCGTCGAAGCCGGTGCTTGACGCATGCGCGTGATGCCGACAGGCGAGCGCCTAGGCCGCTCGCACTTCGGCGAGCAGATCGGGGTGACGATCCAGCAGCTTCAGCAATTTCACGAGGGCAAGCGGCGGATTCGTCTTGCCCGTTTCGTAACGGGAGAACGCGTTGACGCCGCCGCCGAAGAGCTCGGCCGCCTCGCGCTGATCCAGCTTCAGCTTCTTGCGCACCTTCGCGATGTACTTCGGGTCGACGAGGGTGGCGTTCACCTGCTTGTTGAATTCGGTGATCGCTTCGCCGAGACGGGTCGCCTCGTCGAGATCCAGCACCGATTCCCCGCAGGCCGGGCAGAAATCGCCGGTGATATCGCGAACGACAGTCGACCGGCCCTTGTAGGTATAGGGGATGTCTCGCGTGTCGCGGACCAGCTTGGCGGCACCGCAGGCAGGGCACTTCATGTTCAACGCTCCTTGAAAGACACGATCAGCACATCGTCGATCACCGTCAGTTTCAGGTACACGTCGCCGCGCACCGTCAAAGGTCGGTAGACGTCCTGCCAGATCGTGTGGTCGGCGTACGTCGTCATGCTCTTGTGGAAGTCGAGATCGGTCAGCGACAGCACGACACCGAGCGCCTCCCGTTCCGTGAAACCCAATAGCCGGGCGCCGAGTACCGCGCTCGTCGTTAGCCGGACCTGGCCGGTTTCGACGAGCGCTTTCACGCGCAGCAGCTTGCAATGAGGCGTTCTCTTTTCCATCTGCGATCATAACCAAGTAAGTTAATTTGTCAAGTTGGTTAATGACGAACGCATGCCGTCCGCCATGACTGGCAGACAGCAAGGAAAGGAGAGAGGTCCGGATTTAGGCCGTCTGGCCGATGCTCGGCGGCGCCGACAACTCCGCCAGCTGGAACAGGCAATCGCCGCGCTGCACCTGCGCGGGCACGCGCTTGCACACCACTTCGCCGTCACCCTTGAAGCGGTGCAGCACCGGTTCGCGCAGCGGCGTATCGGGGAAATGCACCCACGCGGCCGGCTGCCCGGCCTTCACCTGGTCGCCGAGTTCGACGAGCGGCTCGTACAGCCCGCGCTCGTATGCGTAGACGAAGTGGCGCTCGCCGTCGACCCGCATGAAGCGCGTGACGGTGGGCGGCGCATCGGGCACGAGCGCGCCGTGCAGCAGCCCGATATGGCCGAGGTAGTGCAGCAGCCCGTGGCGGCCCATGCGGATCAGCGACGGATCGGCCATGCCCGCGCCACCCAGTTCGGTCACGATCGAGATCGCGCCCTGGCGGCGCGCGGCCGACGCCGAATGCACGGGATTCGGCGCGTGCAGCAACGCATTGTGCAGCCCGAACGCGACCAGCAGCCCGTTGAGCTTCTCGGCTTCGTCGGCGTCGAGCGGATCGATCGCGAGCATGTTGCCGCCCTGGTACAGCAGCGAGCTGCCGCCCGAGTGCAGGTCGACCAGATACTGCGCGCGCGACAGCAGCGCATGCTCGATGTAGTGGGCGATCATCTGCGTCGGCGTGCCGGTCGGGTCGCCGGGGAAACTGCGGTTCAGGTTGCCTGCGTCGAGCGGCGACACGCGCAGGCCGGCATCCGCCGCCGGGAAATTCGCCATCGGCAGCAGGATCAACTGCCCGCTGACCATCTCGGGCTCGATCTCGCGCATCAGTTGCGACACGATGATCTGGCCTTCGTACTCATCGCCGTGATTGCCGGCCATCACGAGCGCGACCGGGCCGTCGCCGTTGCGGATCGACACGATCGGGATCGGCAGCCAGCCGTACGCCGAGCGGTGGACGGAATGCGGCAGCCGCAGGTAGCCCGCGTGCTTGCCGGGTGCGTCGAGATCGATTTCGCAGTGGATGGGATTGCGGTGCGAGGAAGAAGAGGCGGTCATGGCGGCATCGTTCGATGAACGGAATTCGCCATCTTATCGGGAAACGACTGCCGCGCGCCGTGCCCGATGCGCGCAACGCCGAACGCCATCAATCGGCACACGCATGGATCTTGGGTACGGCCAGTTGCACGGCAGCCGATACGCGAGACCCCGTGCGATGTTGCAGCGATGAACGCATGCCGGTCGGTCGGCCGGCTGCATTCGGCGGGATGTTTCGCGCCGCCCCTTGCCGCGACAGGGCCGGCGCGTGCGGCCGCCTTACCGGCCCGATGTTTCGGCTTCGAGACGGCCTTCTTCCCACAGCGCCCAGAAACGGCTGCCGGCGCGATACGGATTCCCGCGGCGTGCGCCGTGATCGGCGATGCCCTGGCGAAATGCGCCGTACAGCGTCAGCGGCGGATTGTCGACGCATCGGGCCTCGCGTGCGGCCGGCATGCGGCGTTCGGACACGAGCCGGCGGATCAGCGATTCGCCGTCGATCACGTCCAGTGCGTCGACGGTTTCGCTGCGGCTGAGGACTTCGACGGTATTCATGTTGGGTCTCCCTGACAACCTGTTTCCCTGACAGGGAGCAATAAGAGTGCCAGGTTCGAAAAGCCTGGCTTTGCCTCGATCGTGCCGGCTTCTGCAGCCAACGTGACGGGTGGCGGGCGGCGATGTTACGGAACACGTCACGTGACACGCGAACGCGCGACGTCACGTGCGGCCACGCAAAGCGTTTCGGAATTGAATCGTCGGAAGGAGACGGAGACGGAGGCGGGGGAAGGCGGGTGTGTGCCGCCGGGTCAACTCGCGGTGACCGGCGTGACCCGGCTGCTGCCGCTCGAATAGAAGCGGTAGATGCCCTTGCCGGCGGACTTCGCTTCGTACAGCGCGCTGTCGGCCTGCCGGATCAGTTCGTCGGGGGAGCCGTGCCCGTCGTCGAGCGCGATGCCGATGCTGATCCCGAGGCTCACCGTCTCGCCGATCGACAGCGTGTACGGCGCGGAGATCTGCCGGATGATGCGCGCGGCGAGGAGCGAGCACGTGTGCATCGTCGTGTCGTCGATCGCGACGACGAACTCGTCGCCGCCGATGCGGGCCGCCAGCTCGCCGGACGACAGCGTCTTGCCGAGCCGCACGGCGACCTGCGTGAGCACGTCGTCGCCGGCCTGGTGGCCGAACCGGTCGTTAATCGCCTTGAAGCCGTCGAGGTCGAGATACATGACGGCGAGCGCGGGGCCCGGCGCGCGCGGCCGGCGCGCGAGCATCCGCTTGAGCTCGGCATGCAGTTCATGACGGTTCGGCAAGCCCGTCAGCGCATCGTGCCGCGCGAGATGCCGGATGTGCTGCTCGGTCCGGCGGCGCGCGGTCACATCCTCGACGATGATCACCGCGTTGCCGTCGGGCACGCGGTGGCGCGTCAGTTCGAGCTGGCGGCCGTCGGCGAGCACGACGTCGAGCGGCGCGGGTTCGTCGCAGCCCAGCCAGAGTTCGCACTGCGCGGCGAGACCGGCGCCGCCGGGATCGGTCGCGTCGTTCGCGCCGAGCGCCGCGACGACGGCGGGCAACGGCGTATCGAGCATGATCTCGCGCGGCGAGCCGAACAGTTGCGCGGTGCGCCGGTTCGCGACGATCACGCGGCGCTCGCCGTCGATCATGCACAGGCCGTGCGGCATGTAGGTAAGCGCGGCGTCGAAGCGCGCGACGAGTTCGGCGTTGCGCTGGCGCGCGGCGATCAGCGCGACGAGCACGCGATAGTGACGCTGGACGACCGTGCGCATCGCGGCGAGATAGATCGCGAGCGGCGGCAGGAGCAGGCACGCGCCCGACCGGTGGGCCAGCAGCGCACCGACGCCGATCGGCAGCACGCCGAGCGTGACCTGCATCATCGCGAGCCGCGGCAGCGCCGAATTGCGTGACGCGATTCCGCCGAACACGCCGCCCGCGACCATCACCGACAGCGTGCCGAGCTCGACGTCGACGGCCTGCACGCAGCCCATCACGCCGAGGCCGAGCACGAAGCACGCGACGAGCGACACGGGTGCATAGCGCAACGCCCAGTATTCGGCGCGGTCGGCGCCGGCGTTGCGTTGAACGGTGTACGCGCGCGCGATCGAGAGCCGCGCGATGAGGAGGCCGACGTCGGCGATCAGCCACGCGAGGCACCACAGCTGCTGCAGCCGGATCAGCGCGACGGCCGCGACGAAGCCGCTCGCGAGCCCGGAGAGCGCCATCGGTCGGACGTCTTCGAACAGCGTAACGAGCATCGACGGGCGCAGCGCGGCCGTCACACGGTGGTTGCCGGAGGGGGGAGTGGCGAGAACGGAGTGCAGGAGAGATGCCCTGACTGCCATGGTTTTTAACCTCGACACGATGTCGCGATGGCTGGCGGCGCCCGCACGGCACATGGCGGGCGCCCGGCCAGGCCGGATGCGCACGACATTACCATGAAACACGGGCGGCACCGCTAGCTGCGCAGGCCATTAGTCGTTAACCCCGCCCGCGAATGGCTTGCGCATTCGTGGGCGCCGGGGGCAGCATCGTGGCGAACGGAACGCGGCTCGGCGACGGGCAGGAGACCGGTCACCGCACACAGCGCGCGCACCTGCCGGGCTCGGTCGACACGATCGAAACTGCCGTAACCGGGCACGCGACGCGGTCGGATCAACCCCCGCGACCGGCTGCCGCAGCCCGGCTGAATACCGTTATAAGAAATTCAATAAGTATTTCATGCGGGAAATACTATAGGCGATATATCTAAAACAATGCCAGAATGCGCGCCGCTCCGAACGTCGCGACACCCGATCGCCGTCCGAGCCGCATCAGGAGGTTCCCCCCAAATGAAAAACCACGGCCTGTCACGGCGGGGTTTTCTGAAAGCCAGCGTGCTGGCGGGTGTCGCGGTGTATGTCGCGCCCCTGGGCAGCCGCGCATTCGCGGCGCTCTTCGAAGAAAAACTCCTCACCCCCGTCAAATGGGATAGCGTCACCGGCATCCCCCAATTCCGCATCGACGGCATCGCGAAGGTCACCGGCTCGAAAGTGTTCGCCCGTGACGTGCGCGCCGCCGACATGCCGCACTGGCCGCAGCAGCAGTCGCATGCGCTGATCCTGCGCGTCACGCAGGCCGACCGGATCTACGAAGGCTTCGACCTGTCGCTGCTCGGCGACGACCTGAAGCCGGACCGCGTGGTCACGGCCGACGATCTCGTGCGCGACGGCGTCGCGTTCCCGGCGTTCTACGGCGACGACATGCTGCTGCCGGCCGGCAAGACGCCCGCGTATCTCGGCCATGCGGTCGCGATCCTCATCTATCACGACTTCGCGCGCTTCCGCTTCGCGAAGAACGCGCTCAAGTTCCGCGACGACGTGATCCGCTACGGCGCGGTCACGGGCCCGCTCGAGCGCGATCCGTGGGGCACCTTCCGCTACGTGCGCGTGGGCGGCAAGACGGCCTACGACGACGACGTCTATTCGAGCCTGAAGGACGCGCCGATCTTCCCGAGCATGATGCGCAAGCACCTGCCGGTGTGGCCGGACGGCAAGGAGCACGGCAAGCTCGACGAGCAGGGCATGTTCCTCGCCGGGCAGATCGCCAGCGAACTCGACCATCCGTCGGCCGACTGGCTCGTGTTCGACCGCGAGTACAACACGCAGTCGGTCGACACGTCCGCGCTCGAACCGGACAACGCGAACTGCTGGTACGACACCGCGACGCAGTCGTTGCACCTCGTCGTGCCGACCCAGTCGCCGCTCGAAGTGGCCGAGAACGCGGCCGCGATGGTCGCGAAGTGCCGCTTCCCGGTGAAGAAGCTGTTCGTGCATCCGTGCTACACGGTCGGCTATGGCTCTAAGGATCACTTCAACGTGCCGTTCTACGGCCTCGTCTGCGCGCTGTACGCGGACGGCCGCCCGGTGCGTTTCGCGAACGACCGCTACGAGCAGTTCCAGACGTCGCTGAAGCGTCACGCGTTCAAGATGCATTACCGGATCGCGGTGGATCGCAACACGGGCCTGCTGCAGTCGTTCAAGGGCGACTTCGAGGCGAACGGCGGCGGGCGCTCGAACTTCTCGCCGTCGGTGGCGATGGTGGGGGCGACGGCCGCGCAATCGATCTATTACTTCCCGAAGAGCGACCTGGCCGCGGTCGCGATCGCGTCGCGCGCGATCGATGCCGGTTCCGCACGCGGCTACGGCACGTTGCAGAGCATGGCGGCGACCGAGATGGCGGTCGACGAGATCGCCGCGCAGCTGAACATCGATCCGATCGAGTTCCGCCTGCGCAACGCGCTGCGCTCGGGGATGAAGAACACGCAGGGGGCGATTCCCGCCGGCGCGCTGCGCGTGGACGAGGTGCTCGAGCGCTCGAGGCAGCATCCGCTGTGGACGCGCCGCGCCGCGCGCAAGGCCGAATACGAGGCTGCGAACCCGGGCAAGCGCTACGGCGTCGGCTTCGCATGCGTGCAGAAGGATTTCGGCACGGGCGCGGAAGCGTCGTTCGCGAAGGTCGAATTCGACGAGAACGGCAAGGTGTCGCTGCAGCATACGGCGGCCGAGATCGGCACCGGGATGTCGACGTCGCAGGCCGTCGCGGTCGCGAAATGGCTGGGCAGTCCGGCCACGGACGTGCGCGTGGCCGTGACCGAATGGCCGGACCTGCCGGTCGAGACCAGCGGCGATCCGTATCTCATGTCGCAGGCCGACCAGGATCGCCTGAGCGCGAACCCGCGCTGGTCGCCGAGCTATGCGTCGCCGTCGAGCGCGACGAACTCCGCGTACTACTTCACGCACAGCACGCGCGAAGCCGCGCGCGCGGTGTTCCGCTACGGCTTGTGGCCGGCGGCGATGTCGATCTGGACGCGCGGCCTCGGCGGCGGCCAGGCCGCGCCGTACACGATCCGCATCGAGGACGCGCGCTGGGTCGACGGCAAGCTGACCGCCGACGGGCTCGAGCCGCTGTCGTTCGAGCAGCTCGCGAAGCAGGCCCATGCGCTCGGCCTGCCGACCGGCGCCGTGGTGCACGTGTTCAACCGCTGGCAGTGGACCGACGCCGAGTTCGAAGTGGGCGGCACGGTCGAGCGCCTGCCGATCGACGGGCTGTCGCTGCGCGTCGGCGCGCCGAAGACGGGCGACAACGGCCCGGTGCCCGGCACCGCCGCACCGGCCGGCGCGACCACGATGCGCGGCACGCTGGCGCCGACCGCGAACGGCTACCGCGTGCTGGACCGCAAGCGCGTGTTCATCCCGCCGACGAGCCGCAACAACGCGGCCGTCACGTACTACACGGCAGTCGGCACGCTGGTCGAGCTGGCCGTGCACGAAGCGACCGGCAAGGTCGAGCTGCTCACGCATCACTCGATCATGGAATGCGGCAACCAGATTTCGCCGCAGCTCGTGTCGGGCCAGTTGCAGGGCGGTCTCGCGATGGGCATCGGCCACGCGTTGCACGAGTACCTGCCGCTGTATGAAGACGGCCCCGGCAACGGCACGTGGAACTTCAACCGTTACCAGCTGCCGCGCGCGTCCGACGTTGCCGTCTGGACCCAGACGGGCGACGTGCTGCCGCCGCTGTCCGAGACCGATCCGCCGAAGGGCGTCGCCGAAGTGGTGATGATTCCCGTCGTCGGCGCGATCGTGAACGGCATCGCGCACGCGATCGGCCATCGTTTCACCGACCTGCCGGTGACCCCGCAAAAGATTCAGGAGGTGCTCGCATGACGACCGCCCAAACCGCGGCTTCGGCCGCGAGCGCTAGCGCCGCTGCGACCGGCGCTTCCGCGCCGAGCGCGGCTTCGGCCGCACCGGCATCGGCACAGGCCGCGGCCGTGCCGGCTTCGGCCCCGGCCGCCGTCGAGCGTCCGCTCGTCCGGTTCCAGTCGAAGCCGCTGTCGATCAATATCAACGGCAAGTCCGTCGGCCCGATGCAGGTGCCGGAAGGGCTGATGATGATCGAGTTCCTGCACGAATACGCGGGCCTCACCGGTTCGCGGCTCGGCTGCGGGCAGGGCATCTGCCACGCGTGCGTCGTGATCGTCGACAAGCCGGACGGCACGAGCGAGGAAATGCGCACCTGCATCACCGGCGCGCACTTCTTCCACGGCCGCTCGATCCGCACGATCGAAGGCCATGCGAAGCGCAACGAAGCGGGCGAAGTGGTCGAGCTGTCGCCGATCCAGCAGAAGTTCCTCGAGCATTTCAGCTTCCAGTGCGGCTACTGCACGCCGGGCTTCGTCAACGCGGCGACCGTGCTGATCGAACGCCTGAAGCGCGAGCCGGTCGCGAAGGCCGACGTCGAGCGCACGATCACCGAGGCGCTCGATGCGCACCTCTGCCGCTGCACGGGCTATGTCCGCTACTACGAAGCCGTCAAGGACGTGGTGCTGACGACGCCGGGACTCGTGAAGGACGCCGCATGAAACGCACATTCGCTCATCGTGTCGCGCGGGCTGCGGGCTTGCCCGCGCTCGCGGCCGCCTGCGCGCTGCTGCTCGCCGCGTGCGGCGGCCATGACGCGCCGGCCTCGAACGCGGCTTCCGGCGCACCGGGTGCCGATCCGATCGCGCGCGGCCGCTACCTCGTCAAGGCCGCCGACTGCGCGGCGTGCCACACCGCGAAGGACGGCGCGCCGTTCGCCGGCGGCGCGCCGCTCGAATCGCCGTTCGGCACGTTCTACGGTTCGAACATCACGCCCGACAAGGATCACGGGATCGGCAACTGGAGCGCGGACGATTTCTACGCCGCGCTGCATGACGGCAAGGCGCCGGGCAAGCGCCTGTATCCGTCGATGCCGTACACGTCGTACCGTCAGCTCACGCGCGCCGATTCCGACGCGATGTACGCATACCTGAAGACCGTCAAGCCGGTCGCACTGGAAAACCGCGAGCACGCGCTGAAGTTCCCGTACAACCTGCGTTTCGGGATGGTCTTCTGGGACATGGTGTTCCTGAAGGACAGCCTGCCCGATGCGTCGACCGGCCAGTCCGCCGACTGGCAGCGCGGCCGCTATCTGGCGGGTGCGCTCGGCCATTGCGCGGAATGCCATACGCCGCGCGCGTTCACGGGCCAGCTCGATAGCGCGAAGCCGTTCGCCGGCGCCGCGCTCGGCCGTGTGGCCGCGCCCGACATCACGCCGGCCGGCCTCGCCGCGCGCGGCTGGACGGGCGCCGACCTGCAGACGTTCTTCGGCGTCGGCATCGCGCCGCAAGGCTCGGCGTTCGGCGAAATGTACCCGGTCGTACACCTGAGCACGCAGACCATGACGAAGGACGACCTGCGCGCGCTGTCCGTGTACCTGCTGGGCGATACGCCGCCCGCGCCGCAACCGGTGAAGCCGGTATCGGCCGACGCCGCGCAGCTTGCGGCAGGCCGCTCGGTGTATCTCGCGGTCTGCGCGGGCTGTCACGGTTTCAACGGTGAAGGCAAGCCGCACGTGGCGGTGCCGATGAACGGCAATTCGACGGTGCGCCAGGGCGACCCGCGCAACCTGCTGGTCGCGATGCTCGACGGCATCGGCGAGCAGAAGTTTGCCGGGTTCGAGAACCTGCAGCCGATGCCCGGTTTCGCGCACACGCTGAGCGACGACGAACTCGCGCAGCTCGCGAACTACCTGCGTGCGACGTGGGGCGGCCAGCCCGCGAGCGTCACGCCGGCCGACGTGAAGGCCATGCGTTAAGTCGTGCCGCAGGGCGGCGCGTCGCGCGCGAGTCAGCCGGTTTCCGGTGCTCGTGGGCGACGCGTCGTCCGATTTTTTCGGCGGCGCTTCAGTAGCCGCTACCACCTCCGCCTCCGCCTCCGCTGCCTCCCGAGCCGCCACCGCCATACCGGCTCATGCCCGGCCCCTGCGCAGGGCCGCTACCCGACGACATACAGCCCGCCGACAGCACGAGCACCAGCGCGGCGATCAACGCCGCGGCCCACCTTGCCGATTTCATGTCCGCCTCCTTGCCACGCGCGGGACGCTGGAAAGGCCGGTTCGCGTGAACCGCGCGTCTGCGTGCTGACGGAACATGAAACGTTTCGGGCGGGCGGGTTATTCCATGCATTTTGTGGATCGCTGAACGCGAAGGGGCGGACCGGATGCATCTTGCCGCCTTGGTACACTCCGGCAGCCGCCATTCCGATTCCGACTACAAAAACATGAGTGCTACCGCAGAACGTCCGCCGTCGCGTCCGTCCCATCCCGTCGTGTTCGGTTGCATGTCGTTTGCCGTCGGCGGCCCGCTGGTCGCATCGCTCGTCTGGCCGGCCGTGATGCTGATCGCGTGGTCGTTGATCGACGGTCCGTCGTGGGAGGTACTGAAGGTCAGCGCCGGCATGGTGCCGCTGATCTTCTTCGCATCGTTCCTGTTCGGCTATTTCGTGCCGGCGGCCGTGGCGGGCGGCATCATGGGTGCAATCGGCACGCGAATCCGGCGGCGCTGGTTCGTGCTGCTGGGGATGATCGTCGGGGCAGGCGCGATGATCGGCTTCGTCGAACTCGTGGCCTACCTGCTGAAATCCGACAAGGTCGGCGACATCGACGCGATCGCCACGCTCGATGCGATCGTGACGTCGGCCGTGCTGTCGTACTGGCTGCATCGGCGGCTCGCACGCCGGCGTTGAACGCGGCGCGGCGCGTCATCGGGCGCTGTGTCGTTGCTCGCGAGCATGCAGCGGGCGGAACCGCGCGGCCGCTTTCGCGGCCAGCGGGCCGGGATGCTGCTCCTGAAGCGGATGCCGCCGGCGCGGCGGCCTGTGATCAACGATAGACGAGATCGGCGCGGCGATTCTGCGCCCACGCATCCTCGTCGTGGCCGAGCGCGACCGGCTTTTCCTTGCCGAGGCTGACCGCCTCGAGTTGCGTGGCCGGCACACCGAGCGTTTCGAGCCCGCTCATCACGGCCTGCGAACGGCGTTGGCCGAGCGCGAGGTTGTATTCGGACGTGCCGCGTTCGTCGGTGTTGCCCTGGATCAGCACGCGCCGCGCCGGATGGCTGCGCAGGTAGTCGGCATGCGCCTGCAGCAGCGACTGGTATTCGGGCTTGACGGAGTACTGATCGAAATCGAAGTAGATGCTGCGCTTCGCGAGCGGGCTGTTCGGATTATCGAGATCGTCGGCCGTCACCGTTGCGACGGCTTCGCTCGACGGTGTTGGCTCCGTGCCGGCATTCTCGGGCGTCTTCGCCGCATTGTGGCAACCGGCCAGCAGCACGAAGGTTGCCAGGACTGCAAATCGATTCGTTTTGCTCATCGTTCGTCTCCAGCGGTTGACTGCGTTGAACGCGTGGGGCGTGCGACCGGCACGCCCGTATCCGGCCGGCATGGCGCGAAAGGTCCGGCACGCACGACGTGAAGCACGTTCGTAAGCCGGTGGTGCGCCATATGAAAGAGTGTCGCGACCGGAACGCCAAATCTCGGCGTCGCTGCAAACAGATTAGGAAAAATGTCACAGCGTGACCAGTTTCTCCGCATTTTTTTGCGCCGATACGACAGTCCGGGCCGCATTTTTGCTGTTGCACCGGGCGAAGCCACAGCGAAAAGGCCGCGCACGGGCGCGGCCATTCCAGTTCGGGACATGACGATCGGGCGGAGCTGGAAACGCATGCCCGACACGGCGGGCGCAACCGCGTTGCGCCGCACCGCTCCGTCTTGCGTCGTCAGAACTTGTGCCGCAGCCCCAGTGCGACGACGACCTGGTTGCTGTTCGCCGACGGCGTCAGCGTCCAGACGGTCGCGTTGAACGCGGGATTGCCGTTGCCGCCGCTCACGCTCTGGTAGACGCCTTCGAGATACGCATCGGTGCGCTTCGACAGCGCATAGTCGGCTTGCGCCACGACCTGGTTCCATTTCGGGCGCGTCTGGCCGGTGCGCGTGTCGAAGCGGCCCATCGTGTACGTGTAGGCGGCCGAGAGGCTCAACGCCCGCGTGACGACGTAGCGCCCGTCGATCGAGAAGTTGTCGAACACCAGCGATTCACCCTTCAGCGGCGCGATGCCGCCGCCCTGGAGCACGCCGGTCACGCCGTCGGTGGTCGAGTGCGACCATGCGGCGCCGACCGAATGCGGCCCGAATGCATAGCGGCCGGCCGCGGCCCAGATCTGCTGGTTGCCGCCGGTGATCGTTGCCGAACCGTCGACCGTGCTGAGCGCGCCGTTCGGGTTCGGCGCATTGCGGTCGCGGCTGATCTTCAGGTAGCCGGCGCCGAGCTTCAGCGGTCCGTTCGCATACGACACCCCCGTGCTCCACGCCGCGTTGTTGGAGAACTGGCCGGCCGTGTTCGAGAACCCGAACATCGCGCCGAACGTCAGCCCGCGGTACGTCGGGCTCGTGTACTTCACCGCGTGGTTGATGCGGAGATTGCGGTTCGAATCGTCGTTGTCGTACGGATGCACCGCGAGGTTGCCGCCCCAGCCGGGGCCGGACGCGCCGAGCGGCGTCACGAAATCGAGGATCAGGTCGTACTGGCGGCCGAACGTGAGCGTGCCGGCCGTCTTCGAGCTCAGGCCGACCCATGCCTGACGGCCGAACAGGTCGACGCCTTTCTGCGACAGTGCGCCGGTGGTGCCCGAGAAGCCGTTCTCGAGCGTGAAGACCGCGGCCGTCCCGCCGCCCAGATCCTCGCGGCCGCGCAGCCCCCAGCGCGACGCGTTCAGTGCGCCGCTCGTCATCGCGACGGCGCCGCTGCCCGGCGAGCCGGCGCCGTGCGTGCGCTGGTTGGTCGCGTAGGTGATCGACGTGTCGATCAGGCCGTACAGCGTCACGCTGCTCTGTGCGTGTACCTCGCCCGATGCGAGAGCGGTCAGGCAGGCGGCAATGGCGGTCCCCGCGAGTCGAGTGCTGGCGTGCTGGTTCATCTTGTAGGAATGCATAGGAGTTTTTATCGTTTTTGCGGCCCGGTGGCCGGCGGATCGAGCGGCCATTATTGGAGATCGTGCGGCGCTCGATTAAGGCGTTGCACAGGAAAGGTCCTCTGCAAAATCGCGTGGAATCGCGGCGAGGTGAGGGCGAGGAGAGGGGCGGCCGCGGCCGCGCATCGACGCGGCCGGGTTTGGGGGGAAGCGAGCGCGAGGGGCCGGTGCCCGAAGCCCGGCCCTGCGCCCGTCAATGCGGCATCACGAGGCGCGGATCGATATACGCGTCGATGTCCTGCGACTGCTTGTATACGCCGTTGCGCACGTTGAACGCATTCGCGTTGCGCGTCGAGCCGTAGATCGAATCGAGCCCGTCGCCCTTGCGGAACGCGCGCTTCGCGGCGGCTTCGTCGAGCAGGTGCGTGCCCTTCAGCAGCGGGAGGTATTGCTCCGGCGCCAGGCCGACGCGCGCGGACATGATCCGGACCGCGTCGCCCTGCGTCTTCGGATCGTTGATGTAGGCGACGCAGCGGTACCAGACCTTGATCACCTTGGCCCAGTCGGCGCGGCGCGCGGCGAGGCTGGCCGGCGCGACGGTAATGGCGTCGTAGATCAGCCCCGGCGCATCCGCCGACGTGAAGATCGCACGGGCGCCCGGTGCGCGCTTCAACGCCTCGCCCGCGTTCGGCTGCCAGGCGGCCACCGCCGCGATGTCCGTCGACGAGCCGAGCACCTGCGGCAGTTCGTTGGTTTTCGCGTTCACGAGCGTCACGTCGCCGTCCTTCAGCCCGTGCTTCTGCAGCGCGGTTTCGAGCAGCAGGTGATCGACGAGGCCGAGTTCGACGCCGACCTTCTTGCCCTTCAGCGCCTCGACGCTGCGCAGCGGCGGCTTGGCGACGATCATGTCGTTGCCGGCGGAATAGTCGGTGAGCAGGATCATCACGTTCTTCGCGCCGGCCGAGCCCGTGACGAGCGCGTCGCCGTTCGTCGCCGCGACCGCGTCGAGCTTGCCTGCCGAAAACGCGTCGAGCGATGCCGAGTAATCGAACCATTCGAAATCGACGTCGACGCCGGCTTCCTTGAACCACCCCTTGTCGAGTGCGACCTGGAACGCGACCCAGCCGGGCCAGTCGCTGTAGCCGATCTTGAGCGGCGCTGCCGCGTGCGCGGCGGGCGTCATGAGGAGCGTGGCGGCCGCGGCGGCGGCCCCCAAGGCGTGACGGACGGAACGGCGGGACAGCAGGCGGCGGAGCGCCAGGGCGGGACGGGTCATCGTTTTCTCCAGGAGACCGGGATCGGGATCGTCGATACGGACCGTGCGCGTGCTCGTGCGCGGTCCGGCCGCGTGGCCGGTTCCTGCGGATGCGGAACGAATGAAGCGGCCACGGAGAGGCGCGACGGCCGTTGCCATCGCCAATCTCCCGGGCTTTTGTCCCGCCGTGTAGCGCGTGCGCGTCCGGTCTCGCGATCGGACGCACCCGCGCCGGGCTGCTCTCGGACCAGACGTTCGATGAACCGGAACCCTAGCACCCCTAAGATGCGACGCCGCCGCACCTCTCGGCGTCATGCCGAGCGAGAAGCGTGCCAACGGCACGCGGCGGGGCGGCTCAGGGGCGGCGCGACCTGCGCTGCAGTTCGATGAAGCGGGCGGAGAAGAGCGCGCTCAGCGCGCGCCGGAGCAGGTCGAGCTTGTTCATGAGGTGTCGCGTATCGAGTGAAGGTGCATGCATCGAGCAATGCCCATGCCATTGCCGATCGTGTCGTGCCGGCGGGCGCGGCGCGCACTGCGCCGGTGCGGGCGCGCGTTCGCATGGTGCGCGGCACGCCCGCCGCGAGCGCGGCCGTCCGCATCCGGTGCGGTGTCCGTCAGCGCGCGCATGCCGGAAAGCCGCGTGGCACCGCGATTCCTCACACGCTGGCACGCAACTCGCTTAGTCAGTGCCCGAGAGGTGCGAAGCAATTTGCATCATCTTCAGGATCGCTAGGGTTCCGGTCGTGCGGCGTTCGCGTCGCGCGATGGCTGGTCCGAGAGCAATCCGGTCTTGTCTTCTCCTCGTTTCGAGGAAACGGCGAGGCTCCACGGAGGGATAAAAGCCCGGGAGGTCGCGATGTCGTTCGGTCGCCCTCTCACGCCTTTTGTCCAACCGACCACGGAGCCGCCATGTCGCCGCGCCCCCAAGCCGTCCTTGCCCCGCCGCCACACGTCGTGTGGGAAACGCTCATTCCCGCCGGAACCCACTGGTCCGGCATCCTGCGCCGCGGTCTCGCGCTGCGCGTCGTCGACGTCGACGGCGGCGCGAACCTGTCCGCGGTGTTTCATCGCCAGGAAGACCCGCTCGAACGCTACAACATGGCCGACACGCTGAAGGCGCAGCACACTGCGCATCTCACGCGCGGCCATGCGCTGTACACCGACATGGGGCGCGTGATCGCGTCGATCACGGCCGACACGCTCGGCTGGCACGACCCGCTCGGCGGCGTCGGCGACGCGCGGCTGTTCGCGCACAAGTACGGCACGACGTCGTACCAGGCCGATCGCAACGCGATGATCCGCAACGGCCGGGACAGCCTCGTGCTCGAACTCGCGAAATACGGGTTGTCGGCGCGCGACCTCGTCGCGAACGTCAATTTCTTCAGCAAGCTCGACACCCGCGACGACGGCGCGCTCGATTTCGTTGCCGGACATTCGCCGGCCGGCAGCATGCTCGACCTGCGCTTCGAGATGAACACGCTGGCGGCGTTCTCGACCGCGCCGCATCCGCTCGATCCGCACCCCGACTACGCGCCGACGGCCGTGAAGCTGATCGCGTACCGCGCGTATCCGGCGGACGGGGCCGCGCCGGAAGACGATCCGTGCCGCCGCGCGTGCGCCGAGAACGTGCGCGGCTTCGCCAACACCGATCGCCTGTTTGCGTAAGGAGAGCCGAGCCATGCCGATCATCGAAAGCCGTCTCGACCCACGCGATGCCATTCACGACACCACGTTGAACGCGGGCGAACCGTGGCTGCGCGACCTGAAGCGCGGGCAGGTCTTCCGCATCCTCGACCTCGAAGGCAACCAGGCCGTCGACACGCTGTTCTACCGGTCCGACGACCCCGAGGAGCGCTACAGCGCGCAGGACACGATCCGCGCGCAGCGCAACCTGTACCTGAGCGCGGGCAGCGTGCTGCTGTCGAGCCGGGGCAACCCGATGGTGACGATCGTCGCCGATACCTGCGGCCGTCACGACACGCTCGGCGGCGCGTGCGCGGCCGAGAGCAACACCGTGCGCTATGCGCTCGACAAGCGGCACATGCACAACTGCCGCGACAGCTTCCTCAACGCGATCACCCACTGCACGTGCGGCGCGGGCGCGCGGCTCACCAAGCGCGACCTGGTCGGCAACGTCAACTTCTTCATGAACGTGCCCGTCACGCCGCTCGGCGGGCTGACCTTCGAGGACGGCATTTCCGCACCGGGCAAGTATGTGGAGATGCGCGCGGAGATGGACGTCACGGTGCTGATCTCGAACTGCCCGCAGCTCAACAACCCGTGCAACGGGTACAACCCGACGCCGGTGCGCCTCACGATCTGGGAGGTGGAATGAACGACCCCCACGCTCACTTGCTTTGCATGGGGCCGGAGTACGCGCTGAAGCGCTACTCCGGGCCGACACGTTCGCTGCCCCCCCGAGGGGGCGGTTGCCTTCCTTGGGGCGGCCCGGCGGGAGGCAACATGAGATTCAAGAAAATCCTCGTCGCGAACCGCGGCGAAATCGCGTGCCGCGTGATCCGCACGCTGAAGCGGCTGGGAATCGCGTCGGTCGCGATCTACTCCGACGCCGATCGCGATGCGCGCCATGTGGCGCTCGCCGACGAAGCCGTGCGGGTCGGCCCCGCGCCGGCGGCGGACAGCTACCTGAACGTCGCGGCGATTCTCGCCGCCGCACGCGAGACGGGCGCGCAAGCCGTGCATCCCGGCTACGGCTTCCTGTCCGAGCACGCCGGTTTCGCCGACGCATGCGAAGCCGCGGGCCTGCGCTTCATCGGGCCGCGCGGCGACCAGATGCGCGCGTTCGGGCTCAAGCACACCGCGCGCGAACTCGCCGCCGCACAGGGCGTCGCGCTGCTGCCGGGCACGGGCCTGCTCGACGATGCACGGACGGCGCTCGCGCAAGCCGACGCGATCGGCTATCCGGTGATGCTGAAAAGCACCGCGGGCGGCGGCGGGATCGGCATGTCCCTGTGCCGCGATGCCGCACAGCTCGAAGCGGCGTTCGATTCCGTCGTGCGGCTCGGCGCCGCGAACTTCGCGCATGCGGGCGTGTATCTCGAGAAATTCGTCGAGCACGCGCGGCACATCGAAGTGCAGATCTTCGGCGACGGCCACGGCGATGCGATCGCGCTCGGCGAACGCGATTGCTCGGTGCAGCGCCGCAACCAGAAAGTGATCGAGGAAACGCCTGCACCGGGCCTGACCGATGAAGAACGCGCCGCGTTGCACGCGAGTGCGGTGCGGCTGGCCCGCGCGGTCGGCTATGCGTCGGCCGGCACGGTCGAATTCGTGTTCGACGCGGCGACGCGCCAGTTCTATTTCCTCGAGGTGAACACGCGGCTGCAGGTCGAGCATTGCGTGACCGAGGCAGTGACGGGCATCGATCTCGTGGAATGGATGATCCTGCAGGCGGAGGGCGACCTGCCGCCGCTCGACACGCTTGCCGTTGCACCGCGCGGCGCGAGCATCCAGGTGCGGCTCTATGCGGAGGATCCGCACAAGCAGTTCCTGCCGAGCGCAGGGCTGCTGACGCACGTCGCGTTTCCGGACGACGTGCGCGTCGACGGCTGGATCGAGGGGGGCACCGAGATCAGTGCGTATTACGATCCGCTGCTCGCGAAGCTGATCGTGCACGGCGAGACGCGCGGCGACGCGCTGGCCGCGCTGCAGCGCGCACTGGCGCATACGGAACTGTACGGCATCGAAACCAACCTCGACTATCTGCGCGCGATTGCCGGTTCGGATACCTTCGCGCGCGGCGCATCGACGACCGCCTTCCTGTCGCGCTTCGCGTTCGCCCCGCACACGATCGACGTGCTCGATGGCGGCGTGCAGACCACCGTGCAGCAGGCGCCCGGGCGCGTCGGCTACTGGAACGTCGGCGTGCCGCCGTCCGGGCCGATGGACGATCGCGCGTTCGCGCTCGCCAACGCGCTGCTCGGCAACGCGCGCGACGCAGCCGGGCTGGAATTCACGATGGTCGGCGCGACGCTGCGCTTCAACGCCGAGACGCTCTTCGTGCTCGGCGGTGCGCCGCTCGCGGCATCGCTCGATGGCGAGTCCGCACCGTTCTGGCAGGTGCTGCGTGCGAGGCCAGGCGCGGTGCTGAAGCTGGGCGGCGTGACGGGCGCCGGCGTGCGCGCGTGCCTGGCCGTGAAGGGCGGGCTGCAGGTGCCCGACTATCTCGGCAGCAAGGCGACCTTCACGCTCGGCCAGTTCGGCGGCCATGCGGGGCGTGCGCTGCGCAAGGGCGACGTGCTGCATCTGGACGCGACAGCCGGACGCGGCGAAGCGGGCGCCACGCTGGCCGCGGCGGAGATCCCCGCGCTGACGCACGCGTGGACGCTCGGCGTGCTCGACGGCCCGCACGGCGCGCCGGATTTCTTCACGCCGGACGACATCGCGATGCTGTACGGCACGCAGTGGACGGTCCATTACAACTCGAGCCGCACCGGCATCCGGCTGATCGGCCCGAAGCCGCAGTGGGCACGCGCGGATGGCGGCGAGGCCGGCCTGCATCCGTCGAACATCCACGACAACGCGTACGCGATCGGCGCGGTCGATTTCACCGGCGACATGCCGGTGATCCTGGGCCCGGACGGCCCGAGCCTCGGCGGCTTCGTGTGTCCGGTGACGGTCGTGCATGACGAATTGTGGAAGCTCGGGCAACTGCGGCCGGGCGATACCGTGCAGTTCGTGCGTGCCCGTGTGTCGACCACGCGCTCCGCCGACACGGTGGTTGCGCGTCCGGCACCCACCAGCGCGCCGGACGACTGCGTGCTGCATCGCGACCCGTCGGCCGGCGGCGGCATCGGTGTCGTCTACCGGCGCTCGGGCGACCGCAACGTGCTGGTGGAATACGGGCCGCTCGTGCTCGACCTGAACCTGCGTTTTCGCGTGCATGCGCTGATGTGCTGGCTCGACGCGCACCGTCTGCCCGGCATGCTCGACCTGACGCCGGGCATCCGTTCGCTGCAGGTGCAGTTCGACGCGCGGACCTTGCCGCTCGACACGCTGCTTGCGCATCTGCAGACGGCCGAGCGCGAACTGCCGGAAGTCGCCGACATGCGCGTGCCGAACCGCATCGTGCATCTGCCGCTGTCGTGGGACGACCCGTCGACGCGGGTCGCGATCGAGCGCTACATGCAGTCGGTACGGCCCGATGCGCCGTGGTGCCCGAGCAATATCGAGTTCATCCGGCGGATCAACGGCCTGGCCGGCATCGACGACGTGAAGCGCATCGTGTTCGACGCGCGTTATCTGGTGATGGGCCTCGGCGACGTGTACCTCGGTGCGCCGGTCGCGACGCCGATCGATCCGCGCCACCGGCTCGTCACCACGAAGTACAACCCCGCGCGCACCTGGACGCCGGAGAACGCGGTCGGCATCGGCGGCGCGTATCTGTGCGTGTATGGGATGGAGGGGCCGGGCGGGTACCAGTTCGTCGGCCGCACCGTCCAGATGTGGAACCGTCACCGCACCACCCGTGAGTTCGAAGCCGGCAAGCCGTGGCTGCTGCGCTTCTTCGACGAGATTCGCTTCTACGAAGTCAGCGAGGCGGAGCTGGCGGAACTGCGCGCGGATTTCGTCGCGGGGCGTGCCGGGCTGAAGATCGAGGAATCGGTGTTCGATCTCGGCGCATACAACCGTTTCCTGCGTGACGAGGCCGATTCGATCGCCGCGTTCAAGGCGTCGCAGCAGACGGCGTTCGAAGCGGAGCGCGAACGGTGGCGGGTGGCCGGGCATGCCGAATACGTCGGCGACGCGGCGCAGGGCGACGCGGATGCCGCGCGGGAAGCCGGCGCGCTCGCCGATACGCAGCGCGCGATTGCCGCGGACGTATCGGGCAGCGTGTGGAAGGTGCTGGTCGAAGCCGGTGAGCGCGTGACCGAAGGGCAGGTCGTCGCGATCGTCGAGTCGATGAAGATGGAGGTCGCGGTGACGGCGACGGAAGACGGCACGATCGAGACGATCGATTGCGCGCCGGGCGCGGCGGTGGTGGCCGGCCAGCGGCTGATGGTGATGAAGGCGGGCGCCGCCGAGGAGGTTGCATGAGCACGACGGAACGTTCGATTGTGCCCGGCGTCCGCTCGATCGCCGCGCTGCGTGCGCGCTATGCGGCGGGCGACCTGACGCCGCACGCGCTCGTCGACGCGATCGCCGCGCATTTCGCCGCGGGCGATCCGCATCATGCGTGGATCCGGCCGCTGACGCATGGCGAGATGACGGCCTACGCCGACGCGCTGGCCGGGCGCGACCTCGCGTCAATGCCGCTGTACGGCGTGCCGTTCGCGATCAAGGACAACATCGATCTCGCCGGCATCCCGACCACGGCAGCCTGCCCGGCCTATGCGTACACGCCGGCGCGCAGCGCGCCCGTCGTCGAGCGGCTGATCGCGGCCGGCGCGATCCCGATCGGCAAGACCAACCTGGACCAGTTCGCGACCGGATTGTCGGGCCAGCGCTCGCCTCATGGCGCGTGCCGCAATGCGCTCGATCCGCGCTATGCATCGGGCGGCTCGAGCTCCGGGTCGGCGGTGGCCGTGGCGCTCGGCGTCGCGTCGTTCTCGCTGGGTACCGACACGGCCGGCTCCGGGCGCGTGCCGGCCGCGTTCCACGGGCTCGTCGGGCTCAAGCCGACCAAGGGCGTATTGAGCACGCTCGGCGTCGTGCCGGCCTGCCGGTCGCTCGATTGCGTGTCGGTGTTCGCGCACTCGGCGGCCGACGCGCGCACGGTGTTCGCCGCCGCGCACGGCGTGACCGACGGCGATCCGTACGGGCGCGCATGGCAGCCGCTGCTGGGTGCGGACGGGCTACGCGCGCAACCGGCGCGACCGTTCGGGCAATTGCGCTTCGGCACGCCGCGCGCCGACCAGCTGCAATTCTTCGGCGACGAATCGTATGGCGCGGCGTGGCGTGCCGCGCTCGATCGCCTGCGCGCGACCGGGGCGACGATCGTCGAGATCGATTTCAGTGCGTTCCTGGCTGCCGCGCGGCTGCTTTACGAAGGCCCGTGGGTCGCCGAACGGCTCGCCGCGATCGGTGCGTTCGCCGCGCGGGAACCGGACGCGCTGCATCCGGTGATCCGCGAAATCGTCGGCGGCGCGGCGCGCTTCAGCGCGGCCGATGCGTTCACCGCGTTCGACACGCTCGCGACGCTGCGCGTCGAGGCCGGCCGCGTGTGGGACGGACTGGACGCGATCTTCATGCCGACTTCGGCGACAACCGCGACCGTCAGCGAACTCGAAGCCGACCCGATCGGCGTCAATTCGCGTTTTGGTTACTACACGAACTTCGTCAACCTGCTCGACCTGTCGGCGATCGCGGTGCCCGCCGGTCGCTGCGAAACCGGGCCGCATGCCGGGCTGCCGTTCGGCATCACGTTCGTCGGGCGCGCGCACGACGACGCGCAGCTGCTCGATCTTGCGCAGGCGTGGTGTGACGCGGAGGAACGCGGCGGCGGGGAGGGCGGTGGCCTGCAGACGGACGTCGCAGACGACGCGTTCGCAACGCCGGCACCGGTGCCCGGCGCGTCATCCGGCGTCGTGCGCGTGGCGGTCGTCGGCGCGCATCTGAGCGGTGAGCCGCTGAACTGGCAGCTCACGCAGCGAGGCGGACGTTTCGTCGCTGCGACGACGACGGCGCCCGCCTATCGTCTCTACGCGCTGTCGGAGGCGGCATCCGGCGGCGTCGCCAAGCCGGGCCTCGTGCGTGTGCCGGACGGCGGCGCGTCGATCGCGGTCGAGCTCTGGGAGATGCCGGTCGACGCTTACGGCAGCTTCGTCGCCGGCATTGCCGGCCCGCTCGGCATCGGCACGCTGACGCTCGCGGACGGCACTCGGGTGCAGGGCTTCCTGTGCGAGAGCGCGGCGCTGGCCGGCGCGCACGACATCACGTACTTCGGCGGCTGGCGTGCCTACCGCGCGAGCGGCGCGACCGGCGCAGGCGCATTGCAATGAACGTCCGGTCGCGCGGCGCTCCGGCATGCGCGCGACCGGTACCTGAAACGATACGGAGATTGACATGCCAACGACCCGCAACACGACCGGATGGCTCGCCGTGCGCCGCGAGCTGACGACCCGCGGAAAATGGACGCTCGGCGTGGCGTCCTTCCTGCTGCCGTTCGCCGTCTGGTGCCTGATCAGCTATGTGCCGTTCATCTGGCATCCGCAAATGCGCGTCACGAATCCGGGCAGCGTCGACTACTTCCAGACCGGCATGCAGATCGATCGCGACGTGTTCGACGACGAACTCGCCCATGCGCGAGCGACCCACGCGGCCGTGCCCGAAGGCGTGCGCGCGAACCCGGTGTACCTGCCCGCGCCGCACCAGGTGCTGCGCGCGTTCTACACGGCGTTCACGACTCCGCCGGCATCCCGTGACGGCGTCTGGCTGCACGAGAGCCTGTGGCACAGCATCCGGATCATCTTCTGGGGCTTCGTGATTTCATCCGCGATCGGCGTGCCGCTCGGCATCGTCTGCGGCACCTTCAGCGTGCTCGCGCGGCTGCAGGAGCCGTTCCTGGAGTTCTTCCGCTATTTGCCGGCACCCGCGTTCGGCGCGCTGATGGTCGCGATCCTCGGCATCTACGATGCGCCGAAGGTCGCGATCATCGTGATCGGGACGCTGTTCCAGCAGGTGCTGATCATCGCGAACACGACGCGCAAGCTCGAATACGGGCTGTTCGAAGCAGCGATGACACTCGGCACGAAGAAGCTGAAGCTGCTCACGCACGTCGTGATCCCCGGCGTGCTGCCGGACCTGTATCGCGACCAGCGCATCCTGCTCGGCTGGGCGTGGACCTACCTGATCGTCGCCGAACTCGTCGGCACGAGCTCGGGCATCACCTGGTACATCAGCCAGCAGGCGCGCTACCAGCATTTCGACAACGTGTATGCGGCGATCCTGATGATCGGGATCATCGGCCTCGGCACCGACATCGTGCTCGGGCTGCTTGGCCGCCGGCTGTTTCCGTGGGATCGCACGCTGAACGCGTGACGCCCGTTGACGCCCACCCATCGACCGATTTCCGCGGAGACCATCATGCAGAACCCGCAAGCCGTTCCCGATTACCTGATGCAGTCCGACGCGGTGCGCGAGCGCTTCGCGCGCCTGAAAACCCGCGACGTGATACTCGACGTGCGTCATGTCGGCAAGCGTTTCGCGACGCCGCAGGGCGAGTGCACCGCACTCGACGACATCAGTTTCCGTACCTACCGGCGCGAATTCGTGTGCGTGATCGGCCCGTCCGGCTGCGGCAAGTCGACGCTGATCCGCATCCTGGCCGGGCTCGACGCACAGACGAGCGGCGAGGTGCTGCTCGACGGCAAGCCCGTGCAGGGGCCGGGTGCCGATCGCGGGATGGTGTTCCAGGGCTACACGCTGTTTCCGTGGCTCACCGTGAAGAAGAACGTGATGTTCGGACTCCGGATGAACGGCAGCAGCAGCGGCCAGGCCGAGCGCGAAGCGCTGCAGTGGCTCGATCTGGTCGGACTCACGCGTTTCGCGGATGTCTATCCGCACCAGTTGTCGGGCGGGATGAAGCAGCGCGTGGCGATTGCCCGCGCGCTCGCGAACCGGCCGCGCATCCTGCTGATGGACGAGCCGTTCGGCGCGCTCGACGCGCAGACGCGGGCGCGGATGCAGACGCACCTGCTCGACATCTGGCGCAACATCGACGTGACGATCCTGTTCATCACGCACGATCTCGACGAGGCGATCTTCCTGGCGGACCGGATTCTCGTGCTGAAGGCGAACCCGGGGGCGGTACAGGAACTGATCGAGGTGCCCGTGCCACGGCCGCGCGACTATGCGCAGGTCAATACGCCCGAATTCATCGCGACGAAGGCGCGGCTCGAGGCGCTGATCCATCCGAAGGAGGTGGTGGCCATCGACGACGGCGTGCGGCCGCACATGATCCGCATGACGGATGTGTCGGACAACGTCGAGTAAGCGGTGATGAAAACGGGCGGACGGTCGCTACGTCCAGGCGCGGGCGAGCGCCAGCGCCGTCGCGACATCGCCGCGGCGATACGCGGCCCGAACGGCTGCCGTCGTGGCCGCGATGACTTCCGGCGGCGGTGACTCTCGCAGACGCACGGCGACGCGCGGTAGCGATGCGAGCTGAGTCCGCAGGTCGACGATCAGCCGGCAGCAGCGAAAACCGTCGGACGCGGCTTCCGGGCGGACGGCGGCATCGGCAAGCCCGGCCGTCCACTCGCCGCCGCGATGGCGCCTGACTGCGTCGAGGTGCGGCAGATGGCGCGCGTCGCCCGATAACGCGATCAACAGCGCGGCCCATTGCGCGCCGCGCCATCCGTGTTCGTCGTCGCACGTGAGGTCGGCCAGCAGCGCGTCGTCCAGCACGGACAGGCTTTGCCGGCACAGGTAGTGGAAGTCGAGCGGCTGGTAGCGGACCCGCGGGTAGTCGCGCAGCACGTGCCCGAGTTCGGCGCCGGTCTCGACGGCAGCAGCGAGAAACCGTTCGGCCGGCGCGGGACGATTCAGCAGCAGCGTCGGCACGCTTCGGTAGAGCCGGTGGATGTCGTCGGGGTGATAGTGCATCGCGAATGTCGGGGTGGTCGACCGGCGCGCGCGGTGCGCCGTTCAGGTTTTCGGCGGGTCGCCGGACAGCAGCGCGGTGTAACGCCGCTGCATTTCATCGGGTTCGACCGCTTCGATCGTATGCCCGATCAGCCAATCGTAGCCGAACGGGTCGCGAATCTTGCCGGAACGCTCGCCGTAGAACTGGTCCTGGATCGCGCGTGTCAGCTGTGCGCCGGCCGCGATCGCGGCGGCGATCGTCGCGTCGGCGTCGTCGACATGCAGGTGAAGCGACATCGGCGCCTTGCCATCCGGGTCGATCGCGAAGATATCGTATTCGGGGAACTCGTCCGAGATCATCAGCGTGCACGGCCCGAGCTGCAATTCCGCGTGGCCGATGCGTCCCGACGGCTCCACGAGACGGAATTTCTCCTGTGCGCCGAACGCCCTCGCATAGAACGCGATGGCGTCGTCCGCATGTTTGGCGCGCAAATAGGGAAAGACTTCGTGAATCGCCATGGTGCCCTCCGGTTTGGGGGTGTGGGTGTCGCTCGAACCTGTCGGGCCTCGCGGGGCGCGTCGTGACTTCGCTGGGGCGGTGGCCGAGGATTTTGCCGTGTCGTGAACGGCTAACGCGCTGATTCTACAAACGAATCGTGTGAATGGGGCAAGGGCGGCGGTGCGGCGGCGGGCGCCGGACAGGAGGCGGCGTCAAGATCGTCGATCATCACCATGCATGTTGACGGATCCTGTCGCCGCGCGGCGATATAATTCGCGCTCCGAGGGCTTTCGAGCCCAACCGCGAATACAAGACAAGAAGAAGCAGACATGGCCCCGTCTCAACCGCATGCATTGCAGCGTCCGCCCGCTGAAGTCCTGTATGCCGATCAGCTCGCCGAGCTGAAGGCGCAGGACGGCGCCCAACCCCGTCCGCCGGGCTGGCAACTGAGCCTGACGGCCGCCCGCGCATTCATCGCCGGCGATCGTGCGCTCGGCATCGCGCCGAAGATCGTCGCACCGATCGCGAGCATCGAGCGCATGCTCGTCACGCTCGCCACCGGCCGCGGGCTGATGCTGGTCGGCGAGCCCGGCACCGCGAAATCGATGCTGTCCGAGCTGCTGGCGGCCGCGATCAGCGGCACGTCGACGCTGACGATCCAGGGCGGCGCATCGATCACCGAAGACCAGATCAAGTACGGCTGGAACTACGCGTTGCTGATCAACGAAGGGCCGAGCCCGCGTGCGCTCGTGCCCGCGCCGCTGTACCAGGGCATGCACGACGGCAGGATCGTGCGTTTTGAGGAAATCACGCGTGCGCCGCTGGAAGTGCAGGACTGCCTGCTCGGCATGCTGTCGGACCGCGTGATGGCGGTGCCCGAACTGCATGGCGAACACGGGATGCTGTATGCGCGCGAAGGCTTCAACATCATCGCGACCGCGAACACGCGCGACCGTGGCGTGAACGAGATGAGCGCTGCGCTCAAACGGCGCTTCGATTTCGAAACCGTGTTTCCGATTCTCGACTTCGACAGCGAGCTCGCGCTCGTGCGCGAAGCCAGCGCACGCCTGCTGGCCGGCAGCGGCATTCCGGCGGCGGTGCCGCAGCCGGTGCTGGAACTGCTGGTCACCACGTTTCGCGATCTGCGCGGCGGGGCCGGCGACGCGACGGGCAGCGACGGCGCGATGGACCGGCTGACGGCGGTGATGTCGACGGCCGAAGCCGTGAACGTCGCGCATGCGGTCGGGGTGCGCGCATGGTTTCTCGAGCAGCGCGAAGGGTCGCCGCAGGATCTGGTCGACTGCATCGCCGGCACCGTCGTCAAGGACAACGCCGACGATCGCGCGAAGCTGCGCCGCTACTTCGAACAGAAGGCCGCTCGGCGCGAAGGGGCGCACTGGCGTGCGTACTACGCGGCGCGCCACCGCCTGCCGTGACGCCCGACATGAAGGCGACTGTTCACGGCGGCATGCCGGGGCCGCGACGTGAGGTGCGTGACGAGCGCGGCGCGCACGGCGACGCGGGCAGGTCGGTCGCGCGCTCCAGCGCCGCATGCATGGACGTCGACTGACGGGCGCCGCATGCAGACCGACACGTCCAGCCCCCCTCACATCGTCGGCATCCGGCATCACAGCCCCGCCTGCGCGTGGCTGGTGGCCGAGCGTATCCGTGCGCGGCGGCCGCGCTACGTGCTGATCGAAGGGCCGGCCGATTTCAACGACCGGCTCGACGAACTGTATCGTCCTCACCGCCTGCCGATCGCGATCTACAGCTATCTGTCCGGCGATGCCGCGCATTACGGCTCGTGGACGCCGTTCGCCGAGCATTCGCCGGAATGGCAGGCGTTGCAGGCGGGGCGCGAAGTCGGCGCGACGGTGCGCTTCATCGACCTGCCCGCGTGGCACGCGGCATTCTCGCGGCTGGAGAACCGCTATGCCGATGTCGCGGACGCCGAACACGAGGCACGCGCCGACGCCTACGAGCGTGCGCTGGCGGACACGCTTGCCGTGCAGGGCCGCGATGCGGTGTGGGATCACCTGTTCGAGGACGTCGGCGATACGCCCGACGCGCTGGACGAACTCGCGGAGCGCCTGTCGACCTACTTCTCGCATCTGCGCGACGACGATCCGGGCTCGCTCGGCAACCGGGCGCGCGAACGGATGATGGCCCGCTGGATCGCGTGGGCGGTTGCCGAAGCCGGCGGGCAGGCGGACGACGTGCTGGTCGTCTGCGGCGGCTATCACGCGCCGGCGTTGGCGCGGCTCTGGCGCACGCTGCCGGCCGCGTTGCCCGATACACCCGAACCCGGCTCGATCGACGGCGGCGCCGGCGCCATGTTCGACGGACAGTCGAG
Source organism: Burkholderia sp. AU33803 (assembly GCF_002223095.1). Lineage (NCBI taxonomy): Bacteria > Pseudomonadati > Pseudomonadota > Betaproteobacteria > Burkholderiales > Burkholderiaceae > Burkholderia > Burkholderia sp. AU33803. The sequence goes on along the minus strand of NZ_NKFJ01000006.1, from coordinate 1,685,161 downwards.
CGACGCGTGCGTGCCCGATGCGGATTCGAATACCGCCGGCGAAGCCGCGCACAGCGTCCGCTACGGTTCGTATCTCGTGCCTTACACGTTCAAGCGCCTCGACGCGTTCGCGGGCTACGCATCGGGCATGCCCTCGCCGGCCTATTACCAGTGGGTCTGGGCGCACGGTGCCGAAGCGGCCGCGCGGCGCGTGCTCGAGCACGTGATGCAGCGGCTGCGCGCGCGCAAGCTTCCCGTCTCGACGGCCGACCTGATTGCCGTGCACGTGCGGGCCGAGGGGCTGGCGCGCCTGCGTGGCCACCGGCGGCCGCTGCGCTGCGACTGGCTCGATGCACTGGCCGGCGCGCTCGTGAAGGAGGCGCTCGACGCGCCGCTGCCGTGGACCTATCGCGGGCCGCTGCGGGCCGGCACCGACCCGGTGCTGGTCGAGGCGATGGATGCACTGGCCGGCGATGTGGCGGGCGAACTCGCGCCCGGCACGCCGCAACCGCCGCTCGTCGCCGCGGTGCGTGACGAGCTGGCCGCGCTCGGCATCGTGCTGCGCGGCACGCTGACGCTCGATCTGCTGACCGACGAAGGGCGCGCGCGCAGCCGTGTGCTGCACCGGTTGGCGCTGTTGCGCGTGCCCGGCATCGTGCGCCACCAGGGCCCGCAGCTGGCGATGTCCGGTGAGCGTGACGAGGTGTGGCAGCTCGGCGAGCCGCTCGAGCAGCAGGCCGCGCTGATCGAAGCCGGCGCGTGGGGCGCGACGCTGTCAGATGCGGCGCGCGCCCGGCTCGAGGATGAATTACGCAAGGCCGGCGGTCGCATCGCACCGCTCGCGGAGGGCTTGAACCGCGCCGCGTGGGCCGGGCTGGCGGCATTGAGCGACACGTTGCTGGATACGTTGCGTGATGCGGTCGCGCGCGAGCAGCGCTTCGAGTCGCTCGCGCCGGCGCTCGACAACCTGTATACGCTGCTGCGTCACGGCCATCTGCTCGGCATGAACGATGCGCCGGTGTTGCGGATCGTCGTCGAGGCCGGTTTCGATCGCGCGCTCTGGTTGCTGGAGCCGGCCGTCACGCTGGCGCCGGCCGATCTCGATACGCATGTGCAGGGGCACGTCGCGCTGCGCCGGATCGTGGCCGATGGGCTGGCCGGCGTCGATGCGGATGGCCACGCGCCGCTCGCGATCGAGCCGTTGCGCGCGCTGGCCGTCTGGCGGCGCAAGGCGGCCGATACGGCGGCGGCGCCCGCGAGTCGCGGCGCGGCGCTCGGGGCACTGCTCGGCCTCGCCGCGCATGCCAGCACCGACGACGGTCGACCCGTCGCCGGTATCGACGATGCGATGGCGCTGCTGCAGGCGATGCCGGCCGCCGCGCTCGGCGATGCGCTCGGCGGCCTGCTTGCGCTGGCGCGCGAGACACTGGCGAGTGCCCCTGCCTTCGTCGCGGGCATGGATGCGACCGTGCGCGCGCTCGACGACGCCGATTTCGTGCTCGCGCTACCGGGGCTGCGCGGCGCGTTCGCGTGGTTGCCGCCGCAGGAGCGCGGGCGGCTCGCCGACCAGGTACTCGCGCTGCACCAGGCGACGCACCTGTCGCGACGCGTGCTGACGGAACGGCACGCGGAAGACGCATCGCCCGAGGCCGCCGCGCACGCCGCACGCATCGAGGCGCAGGTGCTGGGTCGCCTGAGGCGCTGGGGGCTCACGCCCGATCCGGAGGCGTCGTGATCCATCGATCGACGGGCCGCCACGCGCGCCGCTTGTTCCTCCTTCACCACGATGTCGCGCCGTCCCGGCACGGCGCGATGCGGTTTCCGCGAGTCCTGCCATGCCGCTGAACATTCCCGGTCCGCTCGAACGCTGGCGCCTGCTGCTCGGCGAACCGGCCGAAGCCGCGTGCGGCACGCCGGGCGCCGACGCGCAGGCCGCCGATGCGGCGCTCGAATGGCTGTACGGTCGCGACGACGATCGCGCGAAGCGTGGCGAGCGCGGCGCCGGCCTGGGGCCGTCCGCGCTGAGCACGCCGGACTGGATCAACACGATCCACACGCTGTTTCCGAAAGAGGTGATCGACCGGCTCGAACGCGATGCGGTCGAGCGCTTCGGCATCGACGAAGTCGTCACGAACCTCGACGTGCTGGAGCGGATCGAGCCGTCCGAGTCGCTACTGCGCGCCGTGCTGCACACGAAGCACCTGATGAATCCCGAGGTGTTGGCGGCCGCGCGGCGGCTGGTTGCCGAGGTGGTCCGGCGCATCATGGAGCGGCTGGCGACCGAGGTGCGGCAAGCGTTCAGCGGCACGCGCGACCGGCGCCGGCGCTCGCGGATGAAGATCGCGCGCAACTTCGACTACACGCGCACGCTGGCCGCGAACCTGCGCCACTGGCATCCCGAGCGGCGCAAGCTGTATCTCGACACGCCGGTCTTCAACAGTCGCACGCGACGCCAGGTCGAACCGTGGGACATCGTGCTGCTCGTCGATCAGAGCGGGTCGATGGTCAACTCGGTGATCCACAGCGCGGTGATGGCCGCGTGTCTGTGGCAATTGCCGGGCATGCGCACGCGGCTCGTGGCCTTCGATACGTCGGTGGTCGACCTGACCGCTGACGTATCCGACCCGGTCGAGCTGCTGATGAAGGTCCAGCTCGGCGGCGGCACGGATATCGCGAAGGCCGTCTCGTATGCGCAATCCTGCGTCGCGAATCCTGCACGCACCGTCGTCGTGCTCGTCAGCGACTTCTACGAAGGCGGCAGCGGCTATGAGCTCGTGCGTCGCGTGAAGGCGCTGGCCGAGAGCGGCGCGTGCGTGCTCGGGCTGGCCGCGCTCGATTCGGCGGCCGAACCCGCGTACGACCGCGAGATGGCCGCGCGGCTCGTGAACGCCGGCGCGCAAGTCGGCGCGATGACGCCCGGGCAACTGGCCGCGTGGCTCGCCGAGAAGGTGCAGGGATGAGCGCGCCGTTGCGTGACGACCTGCTCGAACTGACGCCGGAGGCGCTGACCGCGCTCGCCAACGCCGGGTTCGTGAAGCGGGCGCAGAAGGATGTCGCGGCCGGCGCGGTGCCGGCACTGGCTGTCGACGGCGACGGCACGGTGCACGCGTCGTTCGACGACGGCGTGCGGACCAGCCTGCCGCCGGACCGGACCTTGCGTGACGCGACGTGCAGTTGCACGGCGAGCGGCATGTGCCGGCATCGCGTGATGCTGGTGCTGGCCTATCAGGCGAGGATGCAGGCGAGCGAAGCGGTCGATGCGGCTGATTCGGGCAATCCGAGTGCAGGCGCAGACGGCAAGACGGGGCAATCGGATACGCGTGACGACGCGACCTGCGATCCGCGTGACGAGGCGAGCGACGCCACGCGCGGCGGCGTGGACGATGCACTACCGGATCACGACACGAACGACACATCGTCCGCGGATCGCGCATGGAGCCCGGCCGATTTCGACGATGCCGTGCTGGCGGAGAGTTTCGCGCCGTCGGTGCTCGAGCAGGCCGCGCGCATGGCGGCTGCGCGGCCCGTCGTGGCCGTGCAGCGGCGGGTCGGTGCGCAAGGGGCCCCGGTTGCACGACTGCCGATGTGCACCGTGCGGTTCTTCTCGCGACGCTCGCTGGCACATGCACGCTGCGATTGCCGACAGGGCAGCGGCTGCGCGCACGTGTTGGTCGCCGTCTGGGCGTTTCGCCAGGCCGGCGCGCCGGACGATGGCGTATCGGAGACGATCGTCGAGGTGCGTCCGCCGGCCGGTGACGAAAGCGAGCGCGACGACGACCGGTCGCCGTTGCGCGACGACGCGGCGCGCGCGTTGATTGCCGATCTCGACAAGCTGGTGCACGCGCTGTGGCTGGACGGTTCGAGCCAGCCGGCGATCGCGCTGGCCGCGCGCGTGGCGTCGCTACGAGGCCGGCTGCGCGAGCGCGGCTGGCAGTGGGTCGACGACGCGCTCGACGAAGCCTGGCAACTGGTGCACGCGCAGCATGCGCGCAGCAGCCGTTTCGAGCCGCTGCGGCTCGTGCGCGTGCTGGCCGAACTGTGGGCGCGTCTGCGCGCGGCGATGACGGCCGCGACGCAGCGCGACGGCGCCCCGGTGCCGGCCCGCCAGATGCTCGGCATCGGCGTGAAGGGCGAGGTCGAGCTCGATCATCTGCGGCTGGTGTCGCTCGGCGTCGAGCTGTGGGCCGACGAAGCGGAGGAGGGGGCGAGCGTGCTGTTTGCCGATCCCGACACGCAGACCGTGATGGTGCTGACGCGAAACTGGCCGCGTGCCGCCGATGTCGCGGCCGGCGGCCGGGCACCGGATCTGGCCGGCCGCCGCGTCGCGGGTTTTCCGTTACGGCAGATCGCGGCCGGGCAGGTCGTCACGAAAACCGCGAAGCGGCGCGCGAACTGCGCGGTCGACATCGCGGCCGGCGTACGGCAGACGGGCGTGCTGCCGCTGTCACTGAAATCCTGGGACGATCTCGCCGCGCCGATCCGCCAGCCGGGCATCGCGGCGCTCGTCGCGCACCTGCGTGACGAGCTGCCCGATTTCGTGCGGCCGCGGCAGGCGGCGAACGGCGCGGCGGCCGGCGCGGCCGGGTCGCTGCACGTCGTTGCGTTCGAGCCGATGGTCGTGCGGTCGGTCCATTGGGATGCCGCCGCGCAGGTGCTGCACGCGCGGCTCGCACAGGGCGAAGCCGACACGGCCGGCGAAGAAGTGTTGCACCTCGCGCTGCCGCATCGCGCCGTGGCGCCTGGCGCAGTCGATGCGCTGGCGCGCGCGCTGTCCGGCGAATGGGGCGCGTTGCGCGCGCTGGCGGGCACCGTGCGCCTGCATGCGGGCATGGCCGTGATGCGGCCGCTGGCTGTGCTGACCGCGCAGCGCGCCGTCGTCCTGCAGACCGAAGCGGCGGCGCCGCAACCGCTGCCGCTGGCGGGCGGGCGCGAGTCGTTGCCCGAGCTGGTCGCGCTCGCGGAGGACACCCTGGCGCTGCTGGCCGAGTGGCTGCGCCAGGGCATGCGCCATCAGGGAGGCGGCGCGGTCGAGCGGGCGCTGGCGCAGGCCGCGCGACTGGAGCGGGCAGGCCTCGCTCACGCGGGCCAACTGTTGCGCGCGCTGGCCGATGGCCTGCGTGCCGCGCAAGCGGCGTCGCTACTGGCGCAACTGGGTTCGCTGACGTTGCTGCTGCTGGGCATCGTCGAGCAATGACGGCATGACCGTCGACCGGGCGAGCAGGCAGCGCCCGACATCGCGAGTCGCCGTGCAGGCTGCACGGATCGCGGGATGAATGAACGAGAGGGCGTCGTGGCTGCGAGGCGGCCACGGCAAGCAGGCGCGGCATCGTGCTGCGTCGTCGATCCGAGTGAGAGGGAACGGATGCGTCGTTTTGAACTGATCGAAGGCAATTCCAGCAAGTTCTGGGAAGTGGAGCAGGACGGCTCCGGGCTCAATATCCGCTGGGGCCGCATCGGCACCGCGGGCCAGAGCCAGACGAAGGCGTTCGCGGACGACGCGAAGGCGCGCGCCGCGCTCGACAAGCTCGTCAAGGAGAAGACCGGCAAGGGCTATGCGGAAGTGGCGGTGGCGGCCGGCGCCAGCATCGGCGCGAGCGCCGCGAAGCCGCCGGCCGCCGCGCCGTCGTCAAGCTCGTCCGCCGCGCCGCAGGGGGCCGCGGACGCGAGCGCGCAACCCGCCGCGCTGAATGTCGCGAGTGGTGAGCCACCCGCGCCGTCGGGCCAGCCGGCCGCATCGATGCTGCCTTCGACGGCCGCTTCAACCGCGGCCCCCGCACCGGTGCCGCCCGTCGCCGCCGAAAGTTTCGATGCCCAGTGCGAGCGCGTGTTCGAGACCCTGCGCGCGCAGATCGCGAACGGCGACGTCAAGCCTGGCGAGCGGCTGACGGCCGCCGTGATCAAGCGCCGCTACAACGTCGGCGACCAGGGCGCCGCGATGGCGTTCGACCTGCTCAAGTCGCGCCGTCTGCTGGTTGGCTGGGGAACGTCGGCAACCGTGCACGACCACGCGCAGGCGACCGCCGTCGCGCTCGGCGAGTCGGTGGCGACCGGGGCTGCCGCGCCGGCGCCGGCCGCGCCCGTCGTCGCCGACACCGGCACGCCGCCGTGGCTGGCGCACGGCGACCCCGTGCGCCTGTCGTCGCAGATGCAGCGCGAAGCCTATGCGTCGCGGCGCTTTCCCGTCGAGGTGGCGGCGCTCGACGTGCGTGCCGCGTGGCTGAAAATCGAAGGCAAGGACGGCTACTCGATCGACATCGGCGCGACCGATGCGGCACTGCGCCCGGCCGTCCAGCGGATGCTCGACCGGCTGGCCGCGCGCACGCCGATCGCCGGGCCGGTGGCCGATGCGGAAGCCGATGCCGCGCTGTTCGCGCTGGCCATGACCGTCGGCGACTATCACGGCGAAACCACGATCGGCCGCCCGGTCGTCGACTACCTCGTCGCGCAATACGGCCTGACCGGGACGATCGACGTGCTGCTCGATGCGTTGAAAATCCAGGTGCACGCCGACTACGACCGTCAGGCGCAGCGTCGCGTCCATCGTTTCACGACGCATGTCGACGGCCCGGTGCGCGGCAACTGGCGCGGGCCGATCGTCGGCAGCGAAGCCGCGCTGCGCGAGCATCTCGCCGCCGCGAGCGAGGCGGACTGGCAGGCCTGCGTCGACCGGATCGAGGCTGCATTGCCGACGCTGCATCCGACTCGCCAGCCCGTTCCCGCACTGTTGTTGCCCGATGCGCCGCACGTGTCGAATGCACTGGCGCGCCGGCTGGGCGCCGAGCGCGACGTGCCCGAGACGCTGCACTGGATGCTGCTGACCGCGACCGATCCCGATGCGATCGCGATCGCCGCGAAAATCCGGCCGGACAGCTATGGCCATTCGTTCTGGGGGATGTCGCGGATGGTCGCAACCACGCTGCGCGAACGCGGTGCCGCGGCGTTCGACGTGCTCGAACGCGGCGCCGCAGACGATGCGGCGGGCGACGGGCTCGCCGCGATCGGCACGCCCGACGCGGTGGCCGCGCTGGCCAAGGTCGCCAGCGGCTCGAAGGGCGCGCTCGCGCGCCTGTCGCTCGCGCTCGATCGTTGGCCGGTGGCGGGCATGGTCGCGCTGTCGCGGCTCGTGGCCGCGGGCGGCAAGGATGCCGGGCTGCTGACGCCGAGCCTGACGCGCCTGCTGCGCGCGCATGCGGCGCACGTCGACGGGCTGCGGCCCTGGCTCGACGCGCCGGCACAGGCTGTGATCGACAAGCTGCTCGCGCTGCTGGCCGGCCCGGCCGAGGTCGCCTCGGCAGACGAATTGCCGGGCGTGCTCGCGGCGCCGCCATGGCTGGCCGCGCGGCAGAAGAAGGCCGCTGCACTGACGCTGGAGCCGCTCGAGCTGGCGCCGGTCGAAAGCTGGGACGAAGCGAAGCGCACCCAGGCGAAAACGCCCGACCAGTGGGAGGTGAAGCGACTCGCCGAGGCGGCGAAGAACACGTTGACGCTGGTCGCCGGCCTCGGCTTCGACGCGAGCAAGAAGTACTACGGGCCGCTCGGCGAGACCGCGGCGAAGGCGATCCGGCAAGGCGATGCGCCGGCGTTCGTCGCCGCGTGGCGCGCGATGATCGACGAGCGCAATCGCGAGCGGTACTTCTGGTACTCGCTGCGCGCCGAGTACCTGACGCTGCTGCCGGCGGCGGTGGCGGTCGACATCTGGAACGCGATTGCGGGCGACTACAGCACGACCGGCGTCGACATGCTGATGGCGACGTTCGGCTTGCCCGCATTGCCCGGCCTCATCGCAACCGTGCGCAACAAGCCGACGGAGAATTTCAGCTACGCGCTGAACTATGGCGCGGTCGAATGCGCGCCGATCGCGGCCCGCGCATTCGCGAAGCTGAAGACGTTGCGCGACGACGGCCGGGCGTGGTTGCTGAAGTTTCCCGAGCATGCGGCCAGCGGCCTGATCGCGCCGTCGCTCGGCAAGCCGGGCGAAGCGCGCGACTGCGCCGGCACCGCGCTGCGTTTGCTGCAGGCGAACGGCCACGAGGCGCTGCTGATGGACGTCGCCGCGCGCTATGCCGACGCCGCGGTGCCGCAGGCCGTGCGCGCGGTACTCGACGAGAGTCCGCTCGACCGGTTCCCGACCAAGCGCAGCAAGCTGCCCGAATTCTGGCAGCCGCGCGGCTGGCGCCGGCCGGTGCTGAAGAACGGCAAGGCGCTGCCGGACGAGGCGCTCGACCACCTCGGCCAGATGCTGACGTTCCCGACCAGCGAAGAAATCTATGGCGGCATCGACATCGTCAAGGACGCGTGCACGGCGGAGTCGCTGGCCGACTTCTCGTGGGACTGCTTCAACGCATGGCTCGATGCGGGCGCGCCGGGCAAGGAGGGCTGGGCGCTGACCGCGCTGGGCCTGTTCGGCAACGACGACACCGCACGCAAGCTGACGCCGCTGATCCGCACGTGGCCCGGCGAGTCGGCGCATGCACGCGCGGCGACCGGCCTCGACGTGCTGGCCTCGATCGGCAGCGACGTCGCGTTGATGTTGCTGAACGGCATCGCGCAGAAGGTCAAGTTCCGTGCGCTGCAGGACCGCGCGCGAGAAAAGATCGAGGCGATCGCGGAAGCGCGCGGGCTGTCGTCGGAGGAACTGGAGGATCGTCTCGCGCCGGATCTCGGGCTGGACGCGCAAGGCACGATGCTGCTCGACTTCGGTCCGCGCGCGTTCCGGGTCGGCTTCGACGAGACGCTCAAGCCGTATGTGCGCGAGACCGGCGCCGACGGCGCGGCCGGTGCGCGGCTCGCGGATCTGCCGAAGCCGAAGAAGACCGACGATCCCGTGAAGGGCAAGGATGCGGTCGAGCGCTTCAAGCTGCTGAAGAAGGATGCGCGCACTATCGCGAGCCAGCAGCTCGCGCGGCTCGAGGTGGCGATGTGCAGCCGTCGCCGCTGGACGCCCGAAGTGTTCCGCACGTTTCTCGCCGAGCATCCGCTGGTGCGCCACCTGGTTCAGCGTCTCGTCTGGGGCGTATACGAAGTCGACGATGGCGGCAACTTCGGCGGCACGTTGAAGGCCTGCTTCCGCGTGGCGGAAGACGGCACCGCGGCCACGGCCGACGACGATGCGTTCACGTTGCCGGACGGCGTGACGATCCGCATCGGTGTGCCGCATGCACTGGAAATCGCGCCGGCCGACGCTGCCGCGTTCGGGCAGGTGTTCGCCGACTACGAACTGCTGCAGCCGTTTGCGCAGCTTGGCCGCGACGTGTACCGGCTCACCGACGACGAGCGCAACGGGCGGCTGCTGGAACGCTGGAAGGGCGTCAAGGTACCGACTGGCCGCGTGCTCGGGCTCGTCAACAAGGGCTGGCGCCGCGGCCAGGTGGAAGACGCCGGCTGCATCTGGTATTTCACGAAGCCGCTCGGCGCGGGCAAGGTGATCGAGTTGTCGCTCGATCCGGGGATCATCGTCGGGGCCGTCGACATGTATCCGGACCAGGAGCTCGGTGCGTTGCAGGCCGGTTCGCCGTCGAACTGGGGCAGCATTCGCGAGGCTGATGCGTGGTCGACGCTCGACGAGATCTCGGCGAGCGAGCTGATTCGCGATCTGGAGGGGATGCGCGAGTAACGCGTGCGCGCCACCGAAGCGGCCGAGCGTTGCGCCGTCCGCTTCGACCTCTCCGACATCGCACGTTCTTCCTTGCTACAACACCAGCCATGACGTTACTGACACCCGAATTCCTTGCCGTCCTGCGCCGGCCCATACTCGACGAAGCCGATCTCTTCACGATGGACGATTTCTTCGCGCTGCCCGAAGTCGACGAATTGCGTGAGCAGGCACAGGATCCTGCCCGCGCCGACGCGATCCTGCACGCGTGCGCAGCCGAACTGCCGACGCTGCACCCGAATCGCGCGGCATTGCTCGCGCTGTTGGGTGGCGCGATCGTCGAGCGCGGGGCCGATCCGCGCATCCTGTTTCCGGCCGCGCAGGCGAGGTTGGCGGCGTGGCTGCCCGAACTCGCGCCGTTTTGCGCGACGGAAGTCGAGGAGGGCGACGATGAAGCCACCGATGACGAACGGCGCGACTGGCAAGTGGCGCGTCAACGGCTCGATGCACTGAGCGCGCAGCAGAGTCGGGAAGTCGATGCGCTGCGGGACGCGGTCGATACGCTCGTCCTGCCGCTGATGGCGATGCTGATGCGCGATTGCGACAATCACCGCGATCTCGTCGCCGATACCGCGTTGCAGTCGTTGCTTGACCGGATGGCCGACAACGGCAGTTTGCCGTTCGACCAGTTGTACTTTCTGTGCCTCGCGTCGGCGATGAGCAACGAACCGGAGTGCGTCGTCGTGCTGCCGGCTTCCGGCACCGGCTTCGTGGCCAGCGTGCATGCGGTCAACAACACGTTCCACGCGTTCACGCTGTTGCAGCGCCTGATCGGCGAACACGCGCAGACGCTGCGCGTCGGCAAGCCGATCGCGCTGAGGAGGGGTGACGAAGATCAGGACACTTCCGAGTTTCACTGGCTGCAGGCGCATGCGTACTCGAACGGCGTACTCGTCAATAACCTGGCGCTCGCCTGGGGGGAAGCGCCGCTACGCAGCCACCGCAAGCACGGCAAATGCGTGCTGATCGCACTGGAGACGGAAGAGGGTATCCAGCGAAGCTGGAACGGCTTCAATGCCGTGTTCCATCCGGCGCAGGATCCGTCCGTGACGCTGGTGCGGTTCCTGACGCCGGACGAGGTCGCCGATTATCTGGCTTGACGCGTCGGCATCATCCGAATTCGGACGGTCGAGCGGGCGGGCACCGCGGCGCGTCCGGCCCCGCCCGGCCCCATTGGGCCAGACGAGGCTGGAGAAAGGCGAGCCACTGCCCGCCATCGTCGCGCGCAACACCACGAAAGCCCGCCAAATCCTGCCGACAGTCGGTCGACGGCGACGGCATGCCGTCCAACGAGCGCCTCGTGCCTGATTTATTGTCATTGCTCGTCGGAATGCCGCCGCCAGCCCGGCCATATCGTTGTTGTCGGCGTCGATGCGCCGTCGTCGTGCGGGGCGTAGGCAAGGGTAGCGTTGCTGGTCAAGGGTGTCGGGGCACTCACTGGCGGCGAACCGTGCCCGGCCTCCTTGATTGGCGTGCATCTTAAATGAGCGTGCGCAGCGAAAACTGACAAGTTCTGACATCCGGAGCGCGGACGTCAACGGCGTGCCGGCGGGCGTCGCATGTTCGGTTATAGTGTCGCCCGATTGCAGACACCAGTACGAATCGCGCGATGCTCCGGCTCATCTTCCTCATCCTGATTACCTGGGCCTCCGGGGCCTTCGCGGCAACGCCGATTACGTTGCCGGACGGAGGGCAGGTCGGCATCCGGAACGGCTGGGATCTGTTGCGCGATCCGGCTAACACGCTCACGGTCGAGCGCATGTCCCAGCCCGAGATCGCGCGCGCATTCGTCGGCCAGACGTCGGAGCCCGCGCTCGGCTATGTCAACGGCGCGGTGTGGCTGCGCGTGACCGTGATGCGCCCGGCGAGCGCACCGCCGATGTGGCTGCTGGAATTGCGGTCGTCGCTGCTGAACGACGTCACGCTGTACATGCCCAAGCCGGGCGGCGGATACCAGCGCCACGTCGCAGGCGATCGCAAGCCGGTGGAACAACGCGACATTGCGTACCGCAACCCCGTATTTCGCCTGGACCTTCCGGCGGACCAGCCGGTCACGCTCTATCTCCGAATCCACAGCACCAGCACCATGAGTTTCTCGATGGCGCTGTGGTCGCCAGACGCGTTCATCTCCGCGACGAGCAAGGAGTCGTTGCTGTTCGGGCTGCTGGACGCCGCGCATCTCGTGCTGTTCGTCTCGAGCCTGTGGCTGTTCCGGGTGACGCGCGATGTATCGTTTGGGCTCTACGCGCTGAGCGTCGTCGTGAACCTGCTCACCGCGCTCGGCGCCGAAGGCTACATCTATCAGTACCTGCTGCCGGGCTTTCCGGCCGCGAGCAATGCGGTCTACCTGATCAGCTGGCTGCTCAGCACGCCGGTCGGCACGCTGTTCACGATGCACTACCTCGGCCTGTTCAACGGGCGCTGGCGGCGCCCGACGATCGCTTTTGCCGCACTGACGATCGTCGTGGCGCTGGCTGTCGCGCCGCTGATGCTGATCATCAATGTCTGGTGGGTGCGACCGCTCTACCTGTTCTGGCAGATGGCGGTCATTCTCGTCACGATGGGCGTTGCGCTCTGGCTCACCGCCCGCGGATACCGGCACGCACGCATCGTCGTGCTCGTGCTGTTGCTGTTGCTCGCCGGCAGCGCATTGCGTGTTGCGCGCAACGTCGGCTGGATCCCGCCGGGGCTGCTCGCCGACAACGCCGGATACCTGGGGATGCTCGCGTTCATGCTCGTCATGAATTCGGCGATCAGCTCGCGCTACAACGCGATGCGCAATGCGATGGAAGCGGCGCAGGCCGATGCATTGCGTGTCGCGCGCCAGGCCGAGCGCGATCTCGAAGCCAAGGTCGCGCTGCGCACCCAGGCGCTGAGGGAGGCAATGGAGCAGGTGGAAGCGTCGCTCGCGCTGGAAAAGCGTGCGCAAGACGAGCAGCGCCAGCTTCTGGCAACCGTGTCGCATGAGCTGCGGACGCCGCTGGCCGTCATCGACGCCACTGCCCAGAATCTCGACCTCGACGACTCCCGCGCCGATCCGTTGACGTCGTCGCGCTACCAGAAGATCCTGCGCGCGACGCAGCGTTTGACGGTGCTGATCAATGACTCGCTGCACGAGGACGGGTTCGAGCTGCTGCGACGCGGAACCCGCATCGGCGACACCCGGCTGGCGGCGCTGCTCGACGATGCGGCCACGGCTGCCGGCGCGCTGTCCGACGGCCACCGCCTCGAAATCGACGCGAAACACCTGCCGGAGATCTTCGTGTGCGACGGCAGCCTCACGCGTCTCGTGCTGCGCACGCTCGCCGACAACGCCGTCAAATACACACCTGGCGGCACCCGGATCGTGTTGCGCGGGCGGCGTGTGCCGGGCGGTGTCGAGCTGGAAGTCGAGGACGACGGCCCCGGCATCGCGCCGGCGGATCTGCCGTATGTATTCGAGCGGTTCTATCGCGGCCGCAACGTGGGCCGCAAGCCGGGTACCGGCCTCGGCCTCCCGCTGGCGCGCCGCATGGTCGAGATGCAGGGCGGTACGTTGAATCTGGTCAGCGAGGCGGGGTACGGGTGCCGGGCGACGGTCTTTTTGCCCACGAACGCGGACAGGGCGCCCGTAGCCGTTCAGGCGAGCATCAGTGGCGCGGCGAACGTGTAGCCGGTGCGATGGACGGTCTTCAGCGGGAGTTCGGAGCCCGTCTCGCTTCGCCAGCGCTGCCGCAGGCGGCTGACCATCGTTTCCAGCCTGCGCTCGTCGTAGTCGACCCAGTCGAAACCGAAATCCTCCGCGATCTGTCGCCGGCTGACGGCCTTGGACGGATGCCGCGCCAGCAGCGCGAGCAGGGCGATCTCGCTCGCCGACAGATCGAGCCGGCCGCCGCCCGGCGCAGACAGTGCGCGGGCCTGACAGTCGAGCCGCCAGTCGTTCGCCACCCGGCGGCCGAGTGCCTGGAGAATGGCGTCGAGTTCGAGCAGTTTCACCGGTTTGACCAGATAGTGATCGGCGCCGCCGATCAGGCCGTCGATCTTGTCCTGCGTGTCTCCGCGTGCGGTCAGCATGACGATGCCGCAATCGCGATGCCGGGCTCTGAGCCACACGGCCGCGTCGAAACCGCTCCCGTCGGGCAGCATCACGTCGATGATCGCAAATGCGAGATCCGACGCCCGCTCCTGGAACTCCGCGATCGTGCCGGCCTGATCGACCGTCCAGCCGCGTTTTTCCAGAAACGCGGCGATTTCCTCGCGCAACTCGACTTCATCGTCGAGCAACAGCACTTTGGCCATACTGCTACCTTGGATCCGCGTTGTGTGGTTGCGGGGTCTGCCTTTTGTTTCCGCCGAGATCGGCGGCAATGCCGCGCTGGGTAGCGCGATGCCGCCGTCATCGGCCCCGGATTCGCCTGCGCCTGGCAAGCGCGGGGATTTTAGCCGACCGGGGCCGCTGTGATCGTGGTTAGGGGCAATCTTGCCCGGCGTTTTATTGCGAAACACGCTGTACTTGGCGCTGTAGAGCGCCACCAGGTTTGTCGTGGCAGTCCCAGGGCTTCTTGCAGGTCAGCGTCGGGCCGAAATCGGCGTAGCGATCCCGGATGATCGTCAGGGCCCGCTGGGCCAACTCCGCATCCAGCCGCCGGTTGCCGGGACCGCCACGCTTGCGCGAGGTCAGGCCCACCGCGCCAGACTCCCGGTATCGAATCACCAGCCGTTCGATCTGCCGGACCGTCAGGCCCAGGCGTTCGGCCGCGCGGCCAGGCTTCACGCCCAAATCCACTACGGCCTGGATTACCTTCAGACGGTCGAGTTCTCTCATGTTCAATGTCACCAGTGCTGTTCGGTGCATCGCCGGCTCCATGATCTGACGTGGAGCCGGCAAGCTTACCGAGGTCCAAACGCGACATTTCTAAATGGCTAGAACACGACATTTCTAAAAAGCTACTACAACCAAATCAAGCGATAATTCACGTTATGTAAAATATGAACCGCACCGAGCGGACGGCAAACGACGGTCTTCTCCAAAGCGCTGACTGAGTCCCGTCATCAGCAACCCGCACTCGTCCATTTAAGTGCGTTACTTAGCCAGTGGCGCCGCGTTGTCGTTTCGTGGGTGATCAGGTTTTCCACCTCTACGACAACATCAGCGCGACGTCTGCCGAATTCGCCAAAGCGCGCTGGCCGGAAAGTCCATCGCAAATTGGTATCCGTCGCGTCATAGATGACGGTCACTTGATCCCGGAATACGATATCTCGTAGATAGGGACGACAACCAGGCTCGCATGGGTCGAGTGTGCCTACCATTCTGATGGTGTCTCCTTCCTGCACCGCCATTCTGATGTCGTGCAGTTCCAGGTAGCCCGGCTCCGTGTGTGAGCGTAGCCCCCACGGGCCGGCTTGTTCCCGGGTAAGCCCACCGCTCTGGACTTGCCACATATGCGAAGTAAGCACCCTGTCACCACGTTCGATCCACGCCTGCAGCACATGCGGAGTCAGTCCCAGCGGGTCCGCCCAGTTTAGAGGGTTAGGTGCATACGCAAACACATTGATCCCTCCGGCAAGCCCGATTGGATCCGGTGTGATGAAGCAGCCCATCACGGGATCAAAATAGCGGAACCTGTTGTAGTGAAGCCCCGTTTCCGTATCGCGATACTGTCCCTGGAAACGAAGTGGCTGATCGAACCCGACTGGAATTCCGTTGCCGGTGCTCTCCTCTACCGAAAGATGGCTCATTTCCCAGACGACCTTTCCGACATTATTGACGACTCTTGTTGGTGCTCCATTGGGATCGGTCGAAAAGAAATGCAATTCAGCGGGAGTCTGCTCGACGACGGGCACTGGATCGAGCGGTAGGTGTTTCGTCGTCGCGGCAATGCCGAGACGAATTCCCGCCAGCGGCTGAGCCGTTCCTGGATAGTAGATCCACTCCTTTGCTTCGCATGGCTGCGGAACCGACATGATCTGTGACACGGATTCGTTGGTTTCCTGAACGCTTGTCGAGACCTCGGCTACGAGCACGTCGCCCTCCCAGAAGAAATAACTGGTACGTGACAACGTCGAGCAAGGAGAGGTGGAGCCTAGGCGTGCGCCAGGTACGTGCTGTACCCAGGTGTCCTTCTTCACGCGACGATGAAACGCGTCATATACGTAGCATGTGCGAATGCTCGACGCGCCATTGATCGAGTTCGCCACTAACGTCTCGATCAACAGTCCGTCGTTGCTCCACCGTAGCCTTAGATCCTGTTGCGGATCCCGTCTCAGCAATAGACGCCCGGCCATGTCGAATGCGTAGTAACAGTCGTCGAGTCTGCCTTCCCGAATCCATGTGTCGTCCGGTGATTCGTGGTCGAACACATCGATCCGTTTTTCCTTGAGGATGCGCGTTTTCAATCGGTCGCCGGTCGGATCGGACAGGAATCGATGCAACTTGCCGGTTGGATCGAGATGTCCGGTCAACCTGCCCACCGGATCGTATTGATAGCGCTCAACGCCAAGTCGCGAGTCACGCTTCTCGATCAGTTGGCCATTGGCGTCATAAAGATATTCACTCGCGAACAACGCACCCGTGTCGTTCAGCAGTTTTTGTTTGGCGAGCCGCCCGTCCGACGTATACGACAACTCGTGTCGCAACTCGGCGGCAAGATGTTCGACCTGAATCCGCCCATGTGCGTCACGTGTGAGCGTCATCGGCGCGGCGTCGTCAATCTGGATCGCACTGACTGCGCCAAGAGCGTCATAGGCAAAGCGGACGGTATGCGCGATCGTTGCTGCATCCCCCTGGAAACGGCTTCGACGTTCGATACGATTGCCTACCCCGTCATAGGTATTCGCAATCACGAAGCAGTCGCCCTGCTTTTCCTCGACGATACGGCCCACGGCGTCGTATCGAAACTCGATCCGCATATCCGGATTTTCCGCGACGATCAGGTTACCGGCATCATCATACGAATATTTCTCGGTATGGATTCCATCGGGGCGCCTTGGATCCAGCACGTGCTTCTTCGAGATGCGACCAAGCGCGTCCGTTTCGTAATCGATGGTCTGTCCCAGCGGATCGGTGCTGTGTCGTAACTCATCGATCACTCCGTATTCGTAGCGGTGCGATTGTCCCCAGTAATCGATTTCCTCGATAATTCTCCCCAGCGCATCACGCACGAGTCGATACAGTTTGCCGCACTCGTCGAGCACACCAACGAGTTGCCCTTCGGTGTCGTAGCGATATTCAACCACGGCTCCGTCCGGTGTCAGCCGTTTGCTGATTCGCCCCAGCGCCGAATATTCAAGTCGTGTGACGAAGCTGTTCGCGTCGAGGCAGCGTGTCAAATTGCCATTGGCATCGTAGGTGCAAAAGATCTCCCGCCCGGTCGGCTCGATCACTCGAGTCAGGTTGCCGTTTCGATCGTATTCGTAGCGACTCCGATCGCCCAATGCACTGATGATCTGCGTGACATTGGATCGTGCATCGTGCGTGTACAGGGTCTGGTGACCAAGCGCATCGGTTACGGTTTCAGTATTGCCGTCGCGATCGTAGCTGAAGCGCGTCACCGCGCCGTCGGATGCCGTACGCGCCACGAGCTGACCATGCTGATCGTACTCGTAATGCATGCTGGCTTGAGAAGGCGTCGTTTGCCGCCGCAGGTTGCCGCGTTCATCCCACGCGTAGCGCCATGTTCGCCCGCCGGATGCCGTCACGCACAGCGGCTGACAGTCGGAGTCGTACTCGACACGCACGACGCTCTTGTCCGGCAACGTCTTGGCAAGCAGATTGCCGCGCGCGTCGTACTCCCAGACAGTACGGCCCCCGGCGGGGTTGGTTTCCGAGCTGGTGCGTCCATGCACGTCGTATTGGTAGCTCGACACACGGCCAAGGGGATCGACTCGAGAGACCGGCATGCGGCGTTCGTTCGTCTGCAGGATCGTCGTGTGTCCCAGAGAATTGGTCATCCGGGTTTCGCGATGCACGAGATCGTAGACGAAGTGGTAATCGAAGAGGCCCTCGTCTCCCCATGCATGCTCGACTCGCCATGACTCATCGTCATGCCATCGATGGCTATAGTGAAAGGACATCCCACTGGCGTTCGTGTGCCGTATCATCCGATGCCCGTCGGCATAGGCGAATCGATGCGGCTGGTTCATGGCATCGATCGCGGCTGTCAGGTTCCCGTCGTCGTCGTGCTCATAGCTGACGAGCCGATGAACGTGGCCGTCGGCATCGACCAGCGTCAGCGCGGCAAGCAGGTCCGGACCGCGGACCTGGCCGCCCGCCTCGGCCTCACACTCGATCACGCGCCCGCTTGCTTCTTCGCCCTTCCACTCGGTCAGCCGCGCCAGGGTGCCGTCCGATCTGCGCTCGAATACCCATGCATTGCCGTTGAGATCGGTCATCCGGTCGACCGGCAGCGCGAACGAAGCACCTTCCGCGAGTGTCGCCATTCCATGTTGCCAGTGTGCCGGCAACGTGAATTCATACTCGACGCCAATGCGCGTGCGAAGTACCAGCAGGCGGCTTCTGCGATAGAGCACATGACCATTTCGCCCGTCGTACACCCGAGCGGGCCAGCCTGCATCAGCGGGCACGACCTCAAAGGCCGTCGCTTGATCGGGGAAATAGGCCGCTACCCCCACCGTGCCGGCGTGCTGCATCAACTCGACCCGGATATCGGCAGGGGTTTGCCAGCCCCAGCCCACCGTACCGCACCGCCTATCGTGACTGGAGTAATGGCGGTCCCAGACGAGCGGCAGGCGTCCCGCAATAGTGAAATCGAGCTGCTGCATGACGACCTCTCCAGTGGTCAGGTCCACCGGATCGGCGCCCAGCACCTTGCATCGCAAGAACCCCGGCTTCAAATGCAGCTTGTCCGCCAGCGCCCTCGCCCATTCCGATCCGCGAAACGCTTTGAACAATCCCTTCGCCAGCGCCACCATGTTGACGATGGGCGGCCCGCCCACCAGCACGGGGCGTCCGGTCGGAATCGGCAGCATGAACGACGTCGGCAGAGACAGATGCTCGCGCTTCGTATGCGCGCCGTTGTGCGTCGGCGGCTCCAGCCCGACCGCCCAGCAACTCATCGCCGGCAGCGCCAGGAACGCCAGCGGGTCGTTGTTCGCGAGCACGGTCTTGCTGCCCATGTAAGCTTCCGCGTCGTTCGACGGGTCCGGATCGGGTGGCGCGAACGATTCGCCGAGCGGAAAATGCAGCGCTGGCGCATGGAATGCATGCGTACCCGCGGTCGCCCGCAGCATCCCGTTTACGAAGATCGGCCGACCCGCGATGCTGCCCATCCCGACGCCCGCCCCCACCGCGTTTGCGATATCGCCCGCAGTCTTTGCTCCCTTCAACGCTTGGGCAACAGTGGGATCCTTCGCCAGTTTCTGAAGCTCGCCGGAAACGGCATGGGCTGTGTCCTCGAGCTTCTTCGCGTCGTCCGGATGGTCTTCAAGATATTCAACCGCCTTTTCCTCGATGATCGTGAAGGCGATCGCACCAATGACGCCCAATGCAGCGTTCACATATTCGCGCAGGTCAAGCATGAACCCGACATGGGGATGCGGCAGGAATACCGGTGTCGGACTCGGCGCCACCAATACCGAATGCAGGTCGACACCGACGACCGGATCGAGATGTTTGACCGCGGGCAATCCCATGGGCGTCTCCGTTCAGCGGCCGCCGCGCAAGGCGGCGACTTTCTCGCGGAGTTCGGCGCGACGCCGGTCGAACGCCCCGACCTGCGACACCATCCACTCGACGACGAGCTGCAGGTTGCTGTTCAGGCGTGTCGCGTCGTCCAGCGTCAAGCCCGCATCAAGTGCATTGAAGCCGGCTTCCAGCGCGTGCTCGCGCTCCCCTGCCCGCTCCCAGCATACGGCGCTCATGCGCCACGCTTCGACGGTCATCAACGCATCCTGCGCGGCGGCCGTCGACGCGGCCGCCCGCTCGTAGCAGTAAGCGGCGCGCGCATGATCCTTCACCATCAGATGCACGCTCGCCTCGCCGAACAATCCGTTGGCGACGAGCTTCCAGCCGGCCGGATGTCCGGCGTTCACCGCATGCGTGCCGCTTTCTGCTGCTTGCCGATACGCATCGACGGCACGCTCGCGATCGCACCATTTCAGATACGCGGCACCGGCAATCAGATGCACGACGACGCACTGGTCGAACCACTTCTCACGCTCGGCCACCTTCAGCGCCGCCGCGCGGAGTTCCTCCAGGCGGGTGGGATTGCCGTCTTTGACCGTCTCGCTCATCGTGATGAACAGTCGCCGGAATTCGCCGCTCGATCCGCGTTCGCCCGATTCCGCGAGCAGTTCGCGCGGCACGCTCGCCATCGAATACCGGCCATGGACGATGCTGACGAGCTTCGGGTGACGCTGAACCAGTGGTGCGACCTGTCCAATATCCGTGCGCGGCACGACGAAGCGCACGCGTTCACCGAGCCGCGGGGTCGCAGCGAGGGTCGACAGCAGGCCATCCATCCACCGCATCCATGCGGGTTCGTCATCCGTCCGGGACGGCGCAAGCACGAATACCAGCGCAGGAAACACCTCCGGATGATGTTCGATCAGGCTGGCGGCCACGGTAAGCAGGTAATGCACCGGATCGGCACCGTCGAAAAACGGCGGCTGCCAGTCGGCCCGGATCCCCGCTGCGTCGGAAGCATCCCGGCGGCTATCGTAGAAGGTGATCAGCTCGTCGGCCAGCGCCTGTGCATACTGCGCTTCGGCCACGAACGCCGTGCGCATGGTTCGAACCGCACACGACGTGTCTTCCTGCGCCTGAAAATACAACCGCACAAGCGGTGAATCCGTTTCGTTCGTGTGCCACACCATCAACCGCGCGGCTTTGTCTTTCGCGAAACGCATCCAGTCCGTATGCGCATCCATGAACCTGCGCTCTACCGGATTGGTCGGCTGCCAGTTCTGCTGCATTCGTGTGGACCTCCGTCACGGGTTCAGTTTCAGGACGGTGCCTTCGACCGTGTGCTCGCCCGTGGCCGACGACGTCACCGTCGTTCCGCGCACGCTGTGGCTTTCGGAGCCGGTCGATGCAACCTTGACGCCCTGGATCGTGATCGTGCCGTCGCGCTTCATCACGATGCTGGACATCCCGCAGACGAGCGAAAGCTGGTCGCCGGCGTTGACGGTCACCTGATGCTGCACGTTCGTGGTATGGCTCGCACCGACGTTGACGGTGTGTTCGCCGCCGACCGTGTGCGTATGGGCGTTCGAGATCGTCGACGTTCGCGTGCCGATTTCCTCGGTATGCGTGGACGCGACCTGCGTCTTCATGTCCTGAGACGTCGTGTGATAAAGCTGCGCGACGCTCAACGTCTTGCCCTCGCCGATCGTTTCGGTCTTGGCTTTGGCGACCGTCTCGGTATGCACGCCACCGATGGTCGCGTCGCGATTCGCGGCGATCGTCACCGTTTCGTTCTGCCCGACCGTCCTCGTCCGGTTGCCGACAACGCCATGCGTCTCATTCGCCCCGATCTGCGCGACCCGGTTCTGCCCGATATTCACCGTCTCGTTTTGCCCGACACTCCGTTGCCGGTTGTTCTTCACCTGCATCGTTTCGTCGTTCCCGACCGTATGCGTATGGTTGTTCCCGACGGACAGCGAATGATCGAGCTCCGTCTCCGCATCGAAATTTCGCTCGGCATGCATCCACAGTTGCTCGGCGCCCTTCTTGTCCTCGAACCGGAATGCATTGGCGTGGTCGGTCGTTCCACCCGGCGACGACCGCGACAACAGCCCGCTCTGCGTCGCACTTCCGGGCAACCCCCACGGCGGCATCTTCTCGCCGTTGAAAACCCGCCCGGTGACGATCGGCTCATCGGGATCGCCATTGAGAAAATCGACCACCACCTCATCGCCCACCCGCGGAATCTGCACACCCCCGAACCCACCTCCGGCCCACGGACTCGACACCCGCACCCAGCACGACGAATCCTGGTTGCTTTGCCCGTACCGGTCCCAGCGGAACTGCAGCTTCACGCGCCCATACTGGTCGGTCCAGATTTCCTCTCCCGGCGGCCCGACGACGGTGGCCGTCTGCGGCCCGTTGGTGCGTGGCCGCGGCGTCTCGCGCGGCGACCGGTAAGGCAGGCTCGTCGGCTGCACGAGCATCATCGTCTGATGGACGACAGCCTCCGCGCCTTGGTCGCTCGCATACGCGTTCTCCTGAAACCGGTACTGGCACCGCACGATCAGGTACTCGCGGTTCTGGTCCGCACGCGGGCAATGTTCGAGCGTGAACAGATAACCGGGCGCGACACCCCGCACATCGGTATCGGCGTTCGCCCGCTCATGTTCCGCCTGCTGTTCCTCGAGCCGCACGCGGCTGTAATGCGCTCCGGGCGCATCGTCGCGATATCCCCCCGGCCACTCGAACGAAGCAAAACTGTCGTGATCGTGCCCACGCGGATCGACCTTCTGCGACGAAAGATCGGCGCGCGGCTTCGTATAGTCGTAGTCGGTGGTCTGGTGCCGGCCGACGCTCACCGCCTGCGCCGGCAGCCAGCCGTCGATGTGCTCCTCGTCGGCGATCGCGGTGCGGTCGCGCGCGATGTACGGAATCGTCTCGTAGCCGGGCAGCACGGTATGCGACGACATCGCGTCGCCGAGCATCAGCGTATGCGTGTCCGCCGCATGCCGGAACCAGAAGTAGATCCCCTCGAACTCCATCAGCCGCGACACGAACGCGGCATCGGTCTCGTTGTACTGCACGCAATAGTCGCGCGGCACATACGATTCGGCGAGGTGGTTCTCGATCGGAAAACCGTACGTCGACAGCACCTCCTGCACGATCTCGGGCACGGTCTTGTTCTGGAAGATCCGGCAATCGGAGCGGCGCGTCGCGAGCCACAGCCACGGGCGCACGATCAGTTCGTAGCCGTAGTAGCGCTCGGCGCGCCGGCCGGACAGCGATGCGCGCGCAACGATCCCGTTCAGGTAGCGGGTCGACAGGTCCTGCTGTTCGATCCGCACCGTCACGGGCTTGCCGAGCAGGTCCTTCAGCGACAGGCTGTGACTGTCGGCGAGCGCCTCGATCCGGTATTCGAACAGGCGGCCGAGTTCATCGCTGCCGTCGAGCGTATGGAACTTGAGGCCGTCGCCGTGCGGGGTGTCGAGTGTGAATACGCGATTCAAGTCGTTTCCTCCTCGTCGAACCGGTACGTGAATTCGCCGTCGGCAGCGCTCAGCTCGATCGACGACAGCGTGCGGCCCTCGAGCGTGGCCTGCAGGATCGCGCGGCCGATGCGCGGCATCACGGTGTGCGTGAGGATCGCGTCGACCATCCGGCCGCCGGATTCGATCGTCCGGCAACGCTCGACGACCAGCGCGTTCGCCGCATCGGTGCAGCGCAGCCGGATGCCGTGGTGCGCGTCGATCCGCTGCGCGATCCGCCGCAATTGCAAGGCGACGATCCGCGCGAGCGTCGCGTCGGTGAGCGGGTAGTACGGCACGACGGTCAACCGCCCGAGCAGCGCGGCGGGAAAGACGTCGAGCAGCGGCGCGCGCAGCGCATCGGCGAGCGTCTGCACGTCGGGCAGGCGCTCGGGGTCGCGGCACAGCTGCATCACGCGATCGGCGCCGACGTTCGAGGTCAGCAGGATCACCGTGTGGCGGAAATCGATGTCGCGCCCCTCGCCGTCCTCCATCCAGCCCTTGTCGAATACCTGGAAGAAAATCTCGTGCACGTCGCGGTGCGCCTTCTCGATCTCGTCGAGCAGCACGACGCTGTACGGGCGGCGGCGTACGGATTCGGTGAGCACGCCGCCCTGCCCGTAGCCGACGTAGCCGGGCGGTGCGCCCTTCAGCGTCGACACCGTATGCGCCTCCTGGAATTCGCTCATGTTGATGGTGATCGCGTTGTGTTCGCCGCCGTACAGCGTGTCGGCCAGCGCGAGCGCGGTCTCGGTCTTGCCGACGCCGGACGGTCCGCACAGCAGGAACACGCCATGCGGTTTCTTCGGATCGTCGAGCTTGGCGCGCGCGGTCTGGATGCGCTCGGCAATCAGTTCGACCGCGTGCTGTTGGCCGACGACGCGCTCGCCGAGCGTATCGGCGAGCTTCAGCACGGCCTGCGTTTCGTCGCGCACCATGCGGCCGAGCGGAATGCCGGTCCAGTCGGCCACGACGGCGGCCACCGCGTGTGGGTCGACGGCGGGCAGCACGAGCGGCGCATCGCCCTGCAGGTCGGCCAGCGCCTGCTGCGCGGCCGAGAGACGGGTTTGTGCCGTAGCGCGTGCATCCGCATCGAGTGCGTGGGGCGGATCGTCGTCGAGCAGCAACGCACGGGCATCGACGATCGCGGTCAAGGCGTCGCGTTCGGTTTGCCAGCGGGTGTCGAGCCGGTCGAGTTCGGTCCGGGCGACGGCAATGTCGTGCTCGATCGCATCGCGCCGCGCGGTATCGCCGGTGCCGAGAGCGCATTCGCGTCCGATCCGCTCCTGTTCGACGCGCAGGCTGTCGATGCGGCGCCGCGCGTCTTCGATCGGCGCGGGTACCGCGTGCTGGCTGACGGCGACGCGCGCGCAGGCCGTATCGAGCAGGCTGATCGCCTTGTCCGGCAACTGGCGAGCGGGAATGTAACGGTGCGACAGCGCGACGGCGGCCTCCAGCGCGTCGTCGAGCACGAGCACGCGGTGATGGGCCTCGAGCTTCCCGGCGAGGCCGCGCAGCATCGCCAGCGCGGCCGCTTCCTCCGGTTCATGGACGTGCACGAGCTGGAAGCGTCGCGTCAGCGCCGGGTCCTTCTCGATGTACTGCTTGTACTCGGACCACGTGGTCGCGCCGATCGTGCGCAGCAGGCCGCGGGCGAGCGCGGGCTTCAGCAGGTTCGCGGCGTCGCCGGTGCCGGCGGCCCCGCCCGCGCCGACGAGCGTGTGGACTTCGTCGATGAACAGGATCGCGGGCCGCTCGGACGACATCGCTTCGTCGATCACGCCGCGCAGCCGGCTCTCGAATTCCCCCTTCACGCTCGCGCCGGCCTGCAGCAGCCCGATGTCGAGCAGGTATAGCGCGACGTCCTGCAGCGACGGCGGCACGTCGCCGGCGGCAATCCGCAGCGCGAAGCCTTCGGCGACCGCCGTCTTGCCGACGCCGGCCTCGCCGACCAGCAGCGGGTTGTTCTGCCGGCGTCGCAGCAGGATGTCGACGATCTGGCGAATCTCCGGATCGCGCCCGATCACCGGATCGATCTCGCCGGCCCGTGCGCGGGCGGTCAGATCGACGGCGAAGCGCGCGAGCGCCGAGCCGTCGGCGGCGGCGGCGGTCGCGCCGCGCATCGTCATGTCGCCGCCCGGCGCCGTGTGCCCGGCCGGTGGCGCTTCGGGCGAGCCTTCGACGATCGACGCGAGTTCGTCGGCTAGCACGTCCGGCACGATGCGCTCGAATTCGCGCGTGATCGCCAGCAGCACGTTGCGCAACTGCGGTGTCTTCAGGATCGCGAGCAGCAGCACCGCGCCGCGAATGCGCGTCGCGTCGTACTTCAGCGTCGCGTAGACCCACGCGCGTTCGACCGCATCGTCGATGTGCACGGACAGATCCGACACCGAGCCCGCGCCGCGCGGCAGCTTGTCGAGCGCGGTAACGAGCCCGCGGTCGAGCGCGGCGTCGTCCACGCCGAAGTGGCGCAGCACGCGCGGCAGGTCGCCGTCGGGCCGCTGCAGCATCTGCTTGAACCAGTGCGCGAGCTCGACGTACGGATTGCCGCGCAGCCGGCAGAAGCCGGTCGCCTGCTCGAGCGTCTCGTAGAGGAACGGATTCAGCTTTCCGAACACGTTGGCGCGGCCGATATCGGACATGACGGTTCCCGTTTAGGCGGTTTCGCGATGAAGGGGGGCGCCGCCGCGCCGCACGTCGTAGCGGACGACGAGGTCGCGCGCGGGGCCGGGGTCGAGCCGTTGCCCGAGCCACGCGGTGCGGCCGATGCCCTGCGCCGCGCCGAGCGCGATCGCCGGCACCGCGTCGGCCGCCAGTTCGAGCTGCACGTCCCAGTCGAACTCGATGCCGACGTATTCGCGCACCCATTGCGCGAGCTGCCGCGCATGCGGGCCGCCCGGCAGGAAACGGCGGTAGGCACCGAGCGACAGCGGGCCGAGCACGATCCGGAAGCGCGACTGCGCATCACGCACCGCGACGCCGAGCGCGACGGCGCCGACCCGCAACGTCGGCCGCGTCGCGCGGATCGTGCAGCGCTGCGAACGTTCGATCGCGACCCACTGCGGCACGTGCTCGACGATGCGCGCCTCGACACCGAAATGCCGCCGCAGGATCTGCACGAGCCCTTCCGGGTTGCGTGTGTGGCGCACGAGATGGCCTGCGTGGAAATAGCGCGCATGCGGCGCGAGCGTGTCGGCGTCGGCGTGAGTGGCGGCTTTCGTGACGGGCTTGTCGCCCTGCGCCGCCCGCCCGATCAGGCTCGCGACATAACCGTCGAACCGTGCGCGTTCCGGGCGATCGAGGCTCACCGTCGGCTGCGCATCGGCCCACGCGCGGTAGAACAGCAGGATCAGACGGTGATGGAACAGGTCGGCGAACGCGGCGAACGTCGGGTCGTCGTGCTGCGCCGCGCGTTCGTGCGCGTATTCGGTCAGGTGCGTCGGCAGCGGCCCGTTCGGGCCGAACAGCCCGAACCCGTGGATCGCGATGCGCGGCGGCATGCCGCTGCCCTCGCCGCTCACGCCGGCCAGCATCGACGCCGCAAACGCGAGCGACGGCTGCTGCCCGAGCCGCACCGGCTCGTCACGCGGCCGCGTCGCATGGCCGAGCGGCGCGCGGCCGGGCGACAGCGCATCGAGCCAGCGCAGCGCCTGGAACAGGTCGTAGCCGTGCGGCGCGGCGCGCAGGCGTGCCCACCACGCATCGCGGCGTGCGGCTTCGGCGGCCGGAGACATATCACGCTTCATATCGCGGGCCGCCTGCCGATGCGCGCCGGCCAGTGTGCGAGCGTGCCGCGCTGCGCACTGGTCATCACGCATTCGGCGAACGCGTTGATCGACACGTGGCGCGCGAAGAACTGTTCGAGCACCGCGCCGAGCAGGAATGGGCTGTCGCCGGAGAACGCATGATCGTCGACGGTCACGTCGACCTGCACGCCGCGCCCGAACATCAGCGGCCCGGACGCCGGCAGCCGGCGGAACACCGGCGAGAACGCCACGCGCAGCACGCCGTCGATCTGCCGGCGCATCGCGGCATCGGCCGGGTCGGCATGCAGGCCGAGCAGTTCGCGCAGCGCATGCGCGCCCTCGTCGTCGTCGAGATCGGTCAGCGTGTGCCGGGCGAGCCCGAGATGGCGGATCAGCCGCCACGCGGTTTGCGCATCGGCGATCGGCGGCCGAGGCCGCGACGGGCCGCGGATCGCGACGATGCTTTCGACCGGAGCCGACACGCGCAGCGTGAACGTGTTCGCGTCGCCGGGTGGCTGCAGCAGCACGAGATCGCGGTTCGTGCACAGCGTGTCGGCCGCCAGGTAGCGCATCGTTTCATCGTACGGCGCGCACTGGCTGTCGACGAGCGACACGTAGGTCTCGCTGCCGACGTAGCCGGTGCGCGTGCCGTTCGCGCGTGCCTGCGAGGACACCAGCCGCGGTTCGCGCCGCACCGTGTAGTACGCGCCATGGTTGCCGTCGTCGCTCGCGAACGACGCGTGAAACGGCCGGAATTCGCGTGACTGGCCGTCGTCACGCTGCTCGCTCGCGAGCCGCTGCACCGCATAGACCTCATAGTCGAGCGGCCGGCTGCGATCGACGACGACATGGTGCTCGCGCGCGCCCGGCTGCAGCGGAATGCGGTCGGCGCGGCGCGCGAACAGGTTCACGGCCGGCGTGCAGTTCAGCGCGAGGTGTTTCGCGCTGACGGCCGCTTCGAGCGCCGCATCGTGGCGATCGAACAGCACGGTCAGTTCGAACGCGTCGCCGGTCGCACGCGCGAGCGCGGCGCGCAGCCCGCCGATGCTGAAGAACAGGAAGCGCGCCGGAAACGCGAAATACTCGCGCAGCAGCCGGTAGCCGTGGAAGCTGCGGCCGTCGTCGGGCAGGATCGCCTGGGCGGGATCGAAGCCCTCGTGGACGATCGCGTCGGCGTCGAGCGTATGCAGCCAGCGCGGCGGCTGCGCGGGATCGTGGCACACGACGCCGAGCGCATGCGCGGCGATCAGTTCGAGCAGGTGCAGCGCGTCGCGCTCGGGGCCGGCGAGATGAAACGTCAGCCGGTCGAGCGGCAACTGGGCGAGTTTGGCACCGCCGCGCGCCTCCAACCGGATGCGCAGCGCGCCGCGCACGTCCTGCCGCGCGGCGAACGCGCCGCGCGGCAGCCACGACGGCGCGCCGGTGACGGTCGCATCGGTCAGTTCGAGCGGCCACAGCGTCAGGTCGTGCGCGGTGCGGAATTCGCACGCGGTCTGCTCGGACGCGGCCGGACGCGCGCGCAACGCGGTGCCGGCCGGCAGCCGCCAGCCTTGCGCAAGGCTGCCTTCGTTCAGCAGCGGCGCGAACCGCACGATCGCCATCGACGGCAGCGGCGCGATATAGCCGGGATACACGGCATCGAGGAGCGCCTGCGTGAAACGCGGAAACTCGGCGTCCATCTTGAGCTGCACGCGCGCGGTGAGGAAGCTGAAGCCTTCGAGCAGCCGCTCGACGTACGGATCGGGCGGCCCCGATTCGTTGAGCCGCAGCCGCGCGGCCACTTTCGGGAACTGCTGCGCGAATTCGCCGCCGAGCTCGCGCAGGTACGCGAGTTCGCGGTTGTAGTAGTCGAGCAGGCGCGTATCCATCGCGTCAGGCCCCCGCCATCGATTGCAGCGACATCGCGCCCGTCTCGAGATCGAGGTCGGAGCGCAGCACGAATTCGAGCGGATGCGGGATCGACCACAGCGTGCCGCGAATCTCGAACAGCAACACGTTGTGGCGCCGTTCGCCGGCGCGGCCGCCGGCCGCGTCGATCACGCTGCGGACTTCGACGCTGTCGGGCGCGATGCGCGGCTCGAAGCGGAGGATCGCGTCGCGGATCGACGCCTCGACCGACATCCGCTCGACGCCCGACATCGGCTTGCCCACGAGCGGCCGCATCCCGTAGTTGAGCACCGATGCCTGCGCGTGCGCGAACGCCGACCAGTCGACGAAGCCGTCCTCGGCGTTGCGCGTGTTGAGCAGCCACGCGAGATCGCGCAGCACGGCCGCACGCAGGCGTTCGGTGCCGATCCACTGCGCGCCGGGCGCTTCGGCGGCGCGCTGCGGCTTGTCGTCGGTGAGCCGGTCGAGCAGCGCGGGCTGGAGCCGGTCGCGCAGGCTGCCTTCCCGGCCATCGCGACCGCTGCCGCCATCGCGGGTTCGCGGGTCGTCCATCGTCATCTCCGCGCCGTCACATCTCGGTGTTTTCCTTGATGTTCCAGCCGACGGTCACCTCCGCGCCCTTGCCGCCGTTGTCGTTCTGCTGCCAGTACTGCTTCTTCACCTTCGCGGCCTGGAAGCCGTAATGCATCATCAGCCGGTCGGCGACGTCGCCCGGATCGATGCCCGCGACCTGCGCGGACGTGACGAGCACCTCCTGCAGCGTCACGCGCATGAACTCGACCTGCGTGCCGCCCGTCTTGCACGCGGAGATCTCGACCGACGACAGATGCTTGCCGTTCGCGCAGTTCTTGATGATCGCGGGCGCGCCCTTGTCCATGTACGCGGCGACGACGAGATCGTTGAAGCTCGCCTTGCCCGCGTTGCCGCCGCTGCCGCTCGCCATCGCGCCCGGCTGGCTCGCGCCCCACGTGAACGACTGGATGTCGGTCCAGCCCTTGTGCTGCGCGTCCGCCGATTCGCCGGTCACGCCGTCCACCTTCATAAACATTGCCACGCCCATTGCCGTCTCCGTTTCAGTGCGATGTCAGGATGAATGCCGCGTTGAATGCCGATCGTTGCTTGCTCTGCCCTCACTCGTTGGCCGCCTTCGCGGTCGGCAGCCGCGAGATGAGCCGCAGCGACACCGTGAGCCCTTCGAGCTGGTAGTGCGGCCGCAGGAAGAATTTCGACGTGTAGTAGCCGGGGTTGTCCTCGACCTCCTCGACCACCACCTGCGCGGCCGCGAGCGGCTTGCGCGCCTTGGTTTCCTGCGACGAGTTGATGGGGTCGCCGTCGACGTAGTTCATGATCCAGTCGTTCAGCCAGCGCTCCATGTCGTCGCGTTCGCGGAACGAGCCGATCTTGTCGCGCACGATGCACTTCAGGTAATGCGCGAAGCGGCAGCACGCGAACAGGTACGGCAGGCGGCCGGACAGCCGCGCGTTCGCGGTCGCGTCGGGATCGTGGTACTCGGCCGGCTGGTACAGCGACTGCGCGCCGATGAACGCCGCGAAATCCGAGTTCTTCCGGTGTACGAACGGCATGAAGCCGTTTTTCGCGAGCTCGGCCTCGCGGCGGTCACTGATCGCGATCTCGGTCGGGCATTTCTGATCGACGCCGCCGTCGTCGGTCGGGAACGTGTGGCTCGGCAGCCCTTCGACCGCCCCGCCCGATTCGACGCCGCGGATCGACGAACACCAGCCGAACTGCTTGAACGAGCGGTTGATGTTCGCGGCCATCGCATACGCCGAGTTCGCCCACGTGTAGCGGTCGTGGTTCGCGGCGTCGGTGTCTTCCTCGAAGTCGAATTCGTCGACCGGGTTGGTGCGCGCGCCGTACGGCAGCCGCGCGAGAAAGCGCGGCATCGCGAGGCCGATGTAGCGCGAATCCTCCGACTGCCGCAGGCTGCGCCACGCCGCGTATTCGGTGTTCTGGAAGATCTTCGTCAGGTCGCGCGGGTTCGACAGCTCCTGCCACGAATCCATCTGCATCAGCTCCGGCGATGCACCGGCGATGAACGGCGCGTGCGCGGCCGCCGCGATCTTCGACAGCTCGCCGAGCATCTCGACGTCCGGCGGGCTGTGGTTGAAATGGAAATCGCCGACCAGGCAGCCGAACGGCTCGCCGCCGAACTGCCCGTATTCCTCCTCGTAGATCTTGCGGAACAGCGGGCTCTGGTCCCACGCGACGCCCTTGTAGCGCTTCAGCACCCGCGCGACCTCGTTGCGCGACGCCGGCAGCGCCTTGATCTTCAGCAGCTCGTCGGTCTCGGTGTGCGTGACGAGGTAGTGCAGCCCGCGCCACGCGCCTTCGAGCGTCTGGAACTCGTTGTGATGCAGGATCTGGTTGATCTGCTCGGACAGCTTGCGGTCGATCTCCGCGATGATCTGCTTCACGCTGCCATATGCATCGGTCGTCATGCCGACCGTGTGTTCGAGCGCCTGCTGCGCGAGCGTGCGCACCGCGCGCTCGACCGACTCGCGCGCCTCGGCCGTCTTCGGCTTGAACTCCTTCTGCAGCAGTGCGGCGAATTCGTCGTGCGCGACGGCCGGTTGCGCGGCGTCGCGCGTGTCCGCACGGGATTGGACGGGATCATTCATCGCGGGCCTCCGGTTGGGTCGCGTCGCCGCCCTGCGCGGGCTCGTGCGGGTTGCGCACGAGCGTCTTCAGCAGGTCGGGATCGTTGATCGCGCGCTCGATCAGCTGCTCGGCGCCGTGCTTGCCGTCCATGTACGACAGCAGGTTCGACAGCTCGGTGCGCGCCTCCAGCAGCCGGCGCAGCGCGTCGACGTTGCGCGCGATCGCGGCCGGCGAGAAATCGTCGATCTGCTCGAACGTCATGTCGACGTTGAGCATCCCTTCGCCGGTCAGCGTGTTCGGCACCTGGAACGCGACGCGCGGCGCGACCGATTTCATCCGCTCGTCGAAGTTGTCGACATCGATCTCGAGAAACTTGCGCTCCGGCAAGTCCGGCAACGGCTCGGCGCGCTTGCCCGCCAGGTCGGAAATCACGCCCATCACGAACGGCAACTGCACCTTGCGTTCCGCGCCGTAGGTCTCGACGTCGTACTCGATCTGCACGCGCGGCGCCCGATTGCGCGCGATGAACTTCTGTCCGCTGCCTGCCGCCTTGGTTCTGTCCGTCATCGTCCACTCCTTCACATCGATCAGGTTGCGCAGTTCGTCGTCACCGCCCGCGTCGCGGCGGCGCTCACTCGTTTCATTCGCTCCGCTCGCCGCTCAGCAGATCCAGCTTCGGCAGGCTCTCCGGCGCGAGCTCGCGGATGATTTCGTAGAAGTCGAGCGCGAGCAGCCGCTGCGCGCGCCGCAGCAGCAGCGGCGCCGGATGGCTCGGCTCGTGTTGCTCGAAATAGCGGCACATCTTGTCGAGGCCGATGCGCACGTCGTCGCGGCTCGTGACCTCGGCATCGCGCCACGCGTGCGCGTTCGGTATGGCCGCCGGCGCGGTTGCGGCCGTGCCGGGCTGCGACGTGTCGCCGGGCGCGGCCTGCTGCATGTCGGGCGACGCCGGTTGCGGCTCGGGCCGCGGCACTTCGCGCACGATCCGTTGCAGCGCTTTCTCCGCATCGCCTTCGTCGGGCGCCCATTCGCGGCCCAGCTTGTCCGTCACGCCCACGCGGATCGCCTCCAGCGAGCGCAGTGCCGCGCGCGCCGCGTCGAGCGGCGTCGTGCCGTCGCCGCCCGCGGCCGACAGCGCAGCCAGCAGGCTGTCGCGACTGCCCGCCACGGGGCTGCCGGTGTCGTCGCGGCCGTCGAGCAGCCGCTCGGCGTCGCGCACGCTCGGCCCGCCGTCGAACAGCGGCTGGCGGCGCGCCGCGCGCGCGCAGTCATGTGCGCCGGCTATCTCGGCGAGCGCGTTCATCCGCAATGTCGGGTCCGGTTCGCCGTCCGCGTCGAGCCGCGGATGCAGGTCGTCCCAGCGGCGTTCGAGCAGGTTTGCGACGAGCGCGAGCGCGTCCGCGTAGCCTGGAATACCGTGTTGCTCGATCCAGCTTCGTGCGAGACAGGCGATGACGCGCAGATCCTTCGTGCGCGCCGACAGCGCCAGCGCGAGCCGCTCGACCGCGCGCCAGTCGGGCGCTTCGGCCGGGATCACGGTGTCGCCGTATTGCTGCTCGGCACGCGGCGTCGCGCGCTCCTGCAGTTGCAGGAACTCGGCGTCGTATTCGAGATTCGCGCCGCACGGCGCATCGGGCGCGACATCCGCGAGCAGTTGGCCGATCAGGTCGGCACGCGGCGTCGCCGGCAGGCCGGGCGGCACCGTGGCATATGCGGCGGCGGCCAGCGCCGCCTGGCTGACGTCATTCGAATGCATAGTCGATGTTGACCGGTTTGCTGCCGAAGTCGATCGCCACGGTGCGGTGCAACGGCGGCAGCGTGCCGTTGCGGATCTCGATCACGTAGACGCCCGGCGTCAGCGATACCGAACGCAGCGGCGGGCTTGCGCCGCGCCGCGCGCCGTTCACGTAGACGTCGCCCCATGGCCGCACGTTGAAACGCACCTGCACGGTTTCCTGCGCCTTCGGCGGACGCGGCTGCGACTCGACCGTTGGTGCGTTGACGGTGGCGACGGCAGTCGCGGCCTCCGACGGCGCCTTCGGTGCTGGTGTGGGCGCAGTCGCCGGTGTGGCTGCCGCTTCCGACGGCGGCACGTTGACGACGCGTTCCGACGAATCGAGGCTGCCGGCGGGGGCGATGCCCGAGCTGGAGCCCGACGGCGACGGAGCCGGGTTCGTTACGGTGGTCGCAACCTGCGGCGCGGGCGTGGCGGCCTCGACGGCAGGCGCGCTGGCCGGCGCTGCGGCGACGGGGGGCGGCGGAACCTGCGCGGACGATCCGGCCGGCAGGCTGGACGGCGGCACGACGGTCGGTGTCGGCCCTTGCTGGGCCAGCGTGGCGCCCGGCGTGCTCGCGGGCGGTGACGTGCCGGCCTGCGGCTGGCTCGCGACCGGTGCGGCTTCGTCGGCGACGCGGGCGGGACGCGACAGATAAGTCGCCGCGAGACCGACGGCGATCAACGCAACGAGCGCGCTACCGACGTAGACAGGCACGCGGCGGTGGCGCGATCCAGGCGGAGCGTGGCCGCGTTGGGCGCCGGTCGGCCCGGATGCGCCGCCGGATGACGACGCCGATGCGGCGGGATGCGGTGCGGTCGAGGCGGCGGCGCCGGCAGCCGCGGATGCGTTCGCGTTGCCGGAACCGGCTGCACCTTGCGCGCCGATGTCCGAGGCCGTATTCGCTGATCGCGTACCGGCTGCGTCGTGTGTGTCGGTTCGTGCAGCGGGCGCTTCTTTCGCGCGTTCGACGTCTCCGGTCGGCGTTTCGGATTCGACCGGTTTTTCAACCGGTTTCGCAGACGATTGAGACGCATGCGATGCAGCAGACGCTGCGAGCGAGCCTGCAGCCGCAACGGCGGCGCCTTGCGCGACGGTTCTGGACGTCGAACGCGTATCGGCCTCCAGCTCGGCGCCGGACACGCCAGACGATGCGGATGCCGTATCCTTAGGCGCAGACCCATGATCCGCACCACCGGCTGTCGACGCCCGCCCATCCGGCGCAGCGTTGCCCGAAGCGGTCCCGCCCGCGCCGATCGAAGCCGCAGCAGCAGCGGACGCCAAGCCGGACGCAGCAGACGCCTCACCCTTCCCGTCCCCGCTCCTGCCCGCATCACCCACCGGCGGCACGACCGCCGCACCATACCCGCCCCCCGTGCCGACATCCCGCAACCCGAGCTCCGCCGCGAACGCCGCGACCGATTCCGGCCGATCCGGGATCCGCAACTGCAGCGCATGATCGACCGCCGCGAGAAACGCCGGGCTGTACACCTCGCCGGCCGGCAGCTCGCGCGTCGCGAGCGGCCGGTACGTGTCCTTGATGCTGCGCACGACGGCCGCGGGCGGCAGCTCGCCGGTGATCATCGCGTGCATCACCGCACCAAGCGCATAGAGGTCCGTCCACGGCCCCTGGCTGAACGCGGGATCGTCGGTGTACTGCTCGATCGGCGCGTAGCCGGGCTTGATCATCATCGCGCCGTCGTCGACCAGGTCGCCGATCCGTTTGCGCGCCGCGCCGAAGTCGAGCAGGATCGCGCTGCCGTTCGGGCGGATCAGCACGTTGTCGAGCGCGACGTCGCGATGGAAGCACTGCGCGCGATGCAGCGTGTCGAGCGCGCCGAGCAGCGCGGCGACGATACTGCGCAACTGCGTCTCGCTGATCCGCATCCCGCCGTCGAGCAGCTGCTTGAGCGTGCGCCCTTCGTAGAACGGCATCACCATGTACGCGGTGCCGTGGCTTTCCCAGAAATGCAGGACCTTGACGAGCCCCGGATGATCGAATTGCGCGAGCAGGCGCGCTTCGTTGAGGAACGCGCCGCGACCGGCGTCGAAGGCCTGCGCGAACCGCTCGGAGCGCAGCGACACCGTGTAGTCGCCGCCGCGCGTGGCCAGCATCGACGGCATGTATTCCTTGATCGCGACCGCGCGCCGCAACGTGCGGTCGAATGCGCGATAGACGATCCCGAAGCCGCCGATGCCCAGCACCTCGTCGAGCTGCAGTTCGCCCAGGCGATGGCCGAGCGGCAGCGGCCGCACCGTGAATTCGGATGCGTCGCCGCGTGTCGCCGTGTCGTGCTCGTTGTCTCTCGATCCAGCGTCCTTCATCTCCACCACCTCTCGAAACCGCGTCCTTTCCACCCGCCGCACCCGGCGGCCCGCCGTCCGTCAGCCGGGTCGCTAGTTGCCGCCGAACAGCGTCAGGAACAGCGCGTTGTCGGGCGTGCCCGTATGCGCGTGCGTGCGCAGCGGCGATCCGTCCGCGCGGTTGGTCCACCAGAAACTGGTGCCGCCGTGCGGATCGAAATAGCCGGACAGTCCCGGCCACGCGGCCGGGGCCGGCCGTTCCGGCGGCGGCGCCGGCATGCCGTCGACGATGTCGGCGTAGGTGTCGTCACCCGGCGTGAGCCGCACGCGCACCAGCATCTGCTCGAGATCGCCGGGCGCGCGGGCATGCCGGATCGTGTCGAGCAGCGCCTGGCCGACCTGCCAGTAGAAAGTGTCGGCAGCATCCGGCAGCCCGTTCCAGTAATCGGCGGCGCGCATCGGCAGCGTGGCGATCACCGGGTAGTAGCGCCCCACGCGGTCGCAGCTCGGCGCGAGGCAGCCCGGCTGAATGCACGACGCCCCCGCGCCCGCCGGAATCAGGAAATTCCAGACCGGCGCGACCGTGTAGTGGCGCTCGATCTCGTCCGCGCCGCGCTGGCGCATCGCGGCCATGCCCTGCTGGAGCCAGCGCTCCCACCACAGCGCGAGCGCATGCGGCAGCCGGCTGTTGACGAAGTCGCCGGCGCCGGGAATCTTCCCGTACCAGGCCGGCGCATCGCCGTCGGTACGCGTGAACGGCGGTGTCGGGCTCATGGCTTCGGCGGGCATGTAAAGGACTCCATCTGGGGCAGCCTGAACGGGTTGCGGACACTGCCCGCATTCACTTGCAGCACGATCGGTTTGCCGTCGACCGTGAAGCGCGCAATCATCTGGTCCGAGCCGCGTCCGGCCGACACCCCCGCGCGGTCGAACAGCCGGTGCAGCGCCCACGGCCCGTCGGTCGAGAAGCCGTCGGTCGCGCCCGCCTGCCCGGACACCTGCAGCCGCACCTGGTTGCTGCCGCGCGGGCCCGGCCAGTTCACCGCGCTCTGCACGAGCGGGCCGTGCGCGTAGCGGACGATCTGTCCGTCGACGTCGAGCACCATCTCCGTGATCGACGGGTCCATTTCGAGCGGCTGGATCTGTACCTTCAGCTGGGCGGTGCGCGCGCCGCCGCCGAAGTAGACGTCGCGGATCACCGCCGCCTTCTCGAACGACGCCAGCATCGCGGCGGCCGACGGATCGGCGTCCGCATTGCGGTTCGCGAAGCGCCACGGGTGCGACGACGTATCGACGATCGACTGCAGGTTCTTCTGGAAGAAGTCGTCCATCAGGCCGCCGGGCGCGAACATCTGCGCGAAATCCGCCGGCGCGACGTCGCGCGACGCGCCGCGCGCGAACGGATAGCGGCCCGCGATCGCCTGCCGGCAGAAGTCGCCGACGTTCGCACCGGCCCGGGTCGCGACGCTGCGCTGCTCGACGGTCGCCACGCTGCCGTTCGCGACGTTCGACAGGTCGTCGAGCACTTCGCGGAACGGTGTCGGCAGGCGGCCGGCCTGCGCACGGAGCTTCGCGGGCGCATCGGACGGCGGCGGCTGCGCGCCGCTCCTCAGTGCGTCGTCGGTGGCCGTCAGGTACGTGTACAGCGCGTCGATCGACTTCAGCACGTCGTTGAATGCCGACGCCTGGTCGCCGCTGCCGGGCGCGAACGCACGCAGCCCGGCGAAGTGGCTGTCGACGATCTGCTCGGCGCTCGCGGGCGCCGCCGCGGACGCGCTCGCATTGCTGCCCTGGCCCGCGAAGATCTGCGACAGCGAGCTGCGCGCCTCGTCGACCTTGTCCTGCGCCTGCGCCGCGAGATTGCGCGCCCCGCCCGGTGCATCGCCGAGCGCGGTGTCGCGTGCGAGCGCCACCATCAGCCGCGTGAGCGGCGAATCGGCCGACGACAGCGCGCGCGCCACCTGGATGCTCTGTGCGAGCGTCGCGGTGCGCTGCAGCTTGATGTCGGCGAGATAGTCGTCCCAGATCTTCAGGTAGTCGTTCAGGTAGAGCTGGCGGATATCGCGCGCCCACGCGGCCGCGTCGTTCGGGCCGGGAATCTCGGACAGCCCGAGGTTCAGCACCCACACTTCCTCGCGCCCGTACGCGTCGACCTCGCCGGCCAGGCGCGGCGCGAACACGTTGCGATAGCCGTTGCGCGTATAGAGCCCCGGCACGCCTTCCGACAGCGGCTTGCCGCTCTGCCGTCGGAACACCAGCGATGCGTCGGGGCCGACCGCCCGCGCGACGCTGAAGTCGAACGCGGCCGTGGCCGGCCGCAGCGTCATCGTCATCTGACGGTACAGCCGCTGCGAGAACGGCACCTGGCGCAGCCGGTCGCGCACGTCGGCCACGAGCCGCTCGTTCATCGGATACGGCGACACCGCGACCCGGTTGCCGAACAGCGCGGCAAGATGCGCACGCAGCGCGGCGCGTTCGGCCGGCGAGAAATCGGGCGGCAGCGCGCGTTCCATCTCGAGGTCGACGACGGCCTGCACGAACGCGGGATCGTAGTGCGCGCTGTCGTACAGCATCAGGTACGCCTTCAGCGCCGCATACGCGTATTCGGTCTCGTCGGGGCGTGCGTCGCGCAGCGCCGCCTCCATCCGGCTCGCGGCGATCGGCAGCAGCACGTCTTCGAGCGCGCGCCGGTACACGGCGTCGACGGCTTCGTCGATCTTCTCGCCCTGGAATAGCCCCCACCGGTATGCGAGCGGCGGATGCTGCAGGTCGACGCCGCCAGCATTCGCGAGGTTGCCGAGCGCGTCGAGCACGGGCAGCAGGCGGGCGACGTCGGCCGCATCGGAGAATTTCGCGCCGGCGATCTGCGCATCGACGGCCGGCACACGCGCGCCGATCTGGTCGAGATACGCGCGGTTGTTCGAATAGCTGCGCAGCCACGCAAACAGCACGGCCACGCACGCCAGCGCGAGCAGTACGTAGCCGGCGATCTGCAGCACGCGCCGCTTCTGGTGCCAGCGCAGGTCGCTGCCGGCGAGCGCGGCCTCGCGGAAGATGTGCTCCTGCAGCAACGACTTCAGGAAGAAGCTGCGCCCGGTCGAGCCGACCTGCGCGACCGGCGGTACGCCCTCGATCTTCAGGAAGCGCTTGATGCCGCTCATCACGCGATCGAACGCGGTGCCCTCCTGCGTGCCGCTCGTCAGGTAGACGCCGCGCAGCATCGGCATCGGCTCGTAGCTCGACACGGAAAACACCTCGGCGACGAACTGGCCGAGCATGTCCTGCAGGTCGGCGATCTGCTGCGGCAGCAGGTAGGTCATCTCGCGCTGGCGCGCGTCGGTCTGCGCGGCGAGCAGTTCGGGCAGCCCGTCGTTCAGCCGCTGGTGCAGCAGCCGGTATTCGCGGTCGAATGCCGCCCGCAGGTCGAAGCCCGGCGCCTCGCTCTGCGCGAGCGGGAACGTGAAACCCCACACCTGCGCGCATTCGGCGCGGCCGTAGTGGCTGAAATATTCGGCGAAGCCCGCGAGCAGGTCGGCCTTCGTCACGAGCAGGTACACGGGAAAGCGGATGCCGAGCTGCGCGCGCAACTCGAGCAGCCGCTTGCGCAGCACCATCGCGTGCTGCGTGCGTTCGGCTTCCGACGCGCCGAGCAGGTCGGCCACGCTGATCGTCAGCATCGCGCCGTTCAGCGGCTGCCGTGTGCGGTACTTCTTCAGCAGGTCGACGAAGCCTTTCCATTCGGCCTCGTCGAGCGCGCGGTTGCCCTCGTGCGTCGTGTAGCGGCCGGCCGTGTCGATCAGCACCGCGTCGTTCGTGAACCACCAGTCGCAATGCCGCGTGCCGCCCACGCCGCGGATCGCCGCGCGGCCGAACTGCTCGGCCAGCGGAAAACTGAGCCCGGAATTCACGAGCGCGGTGGTCTTGCCCGAGCCCGGCGCGCCGATGAACACGTACCACGGCAACTGATACAGATACTGGCGCGACATCCGGTCGAACCAGCGCGGCAAGCCCTTGCGCACGGTATCGGCCTGCCCGAAGCGCACTTTCTTCAGCAGCGAAGCGGCTTCGTCGAAGCGGCTGCGCAACTCGTCGAGCTGCGCTTTCGCCGGATCGTCGGCGACGGCCGGCCCGGGCGCGGCCTCGCGCAGCTGGTTCAGCAACTGCGCGTTGAGCCGGCCGGCGCGCCAGCTGCGCCACGCGACGCGTGCGCCCCACGCGATGAACAGCACCGCGATCGTGAGCCCGCGCGCCCAGCCGCTTTCGAGCGGCCGGGCTTCGGCGAACGCGAACAGCGGCCCCGCGAGCCACACGAAGCACGCGAGCACGACGAGACCGGCGAAGGTCCAGATCTCCCGCGACGGCAACGGCCGGACGAAACGCGCGACAGCCTGGTTCATGTCAGTTGGCTCCCTGCGTGGCGCTCGCGCCGACGGCGGCATTGCCGGGCGCCGGCAGCAGCGTGATCTCGACGCGGCGGTTCAGCGCGCGGTCCGCCGGCGAATCGTTCGGCGCGACCGGATCGAGCGTGCCGCGCCCTTCCGCCGCGAGCCGCTCCGGATGGTCGAGCCGCGCGGCGATCATCCCGCGCACGGCTTCCGCGCGTTCGCGCGACAGGTCCCAGTTCGATGCGAAGCGCGCCGTATGCACGGGCGTGTCGTCGGTATAGCCGGTCACGCGGACGTTGCCGGGCACCTTGTTCAACGCATCGGCCACGCGCGCGAGCACCGGCACGTAGCGGTCGATCACCGACGTCGAGCCGGACTTGAACACCCCGTCGCCGCGCAGCACGATCACGCTGCGGTCGGCCTGGTCGCGCACCGCCACCAGGCCGGCCGCGATCTCCGGTTCCAGGAACTTCGCGATGCGCGGCGCCTGGGCCGGGCGCGGCGGCGCCTGCGCGGGCTGCAGTTTCGGCACGTGCAGCGCGTCGATCGACGCGAACAGCCGATCCGAATGCCCGGCGAGCGCGATCCGCAGCCCGACGAACACGCCGAAGCCGATCAGCAGCGCGAGCGCCACGCACACCCACAGCGGCACGCCGAAGCGGCGCGCGACATC
Organism: Burkholderia sp. AU33803; assembly: GCF_002223095.1. Classification (NCBI taxonomy): domain Bacteria; kingdom Pseudomonadati; phylum Pseudomonadota; class Betaproteobacteria; order Burkholderiales; family Burkholderiaceae; genus Burkholderia; species Burkholderia sp. AU33803. The sequence continues at coordinate 1,644,992 of NZ_NKFJ01000006.1, read as the reverse complement.
GCGCGTGACGACGTCGCGCCAGTGTGGCGACAGCGCCGGTTCGAATTCGCCGCGCACCGAACGGATCGTCAGCGCGAGCTGATGGCGCAGCGCGTCGAGCTGCGCATGGCCGTTGTCGAGCACGCGATAGCGGCCCTCGAAGCCGAGCGCGAGACAGAAATACAGCAACTCGAGCAGGTCGAGATGCTGGCGCGGCTGCTGCGACAGGCGTTCGAGCAGGTGGAAGAATTTCTCGCCGCCCCACGTCTCGTTGTGGAACGACACGAGCAGGCTGTGCGACGACCACACGCTGCCGCCCCACGGCGTCAGCGCGGCCGCCTCGTCGAGCGCCGTGCACAGGCAGTAGCGCGCGCCGATGATCGCTTCCGACGGCACGCCGGCCTCCTGCGCCCGCGCCTCGAACTGGCGGATCTCGACCACCAGATGCTCGCGCAGCCACGCGGGGTTCGGGTGATGGACGGTCGAGCGGATCTGCGGCACCAGATTGAGCAACGGATTTGCGGCCGCGACGAGCGGGTTCGTGCCGCTCGCGGCCCAGCGCCCCGGGCGCGGCTGCGTCGCGGTCGGGCCGGCCGCGCCCGCCGCGGCCGGATGCATGCCGCCCGGATTCGGCGGCACGAATCCGCCGGCGCCGGGGGAGATCGAATCGGAGGAGGAATTCATCGCGTCGCCCCGCCCTTACCCGCGTATCGCCCAGAATTCCATCGAGAGCCCAGGGAATTCGCCGGCGAAATGGAAAGCGAGACCGCCGGAGCGCGCCAGCTGCTTCCACAGGTCGCTGCCCTTGTCGATCTCGAAGTACGTATGGCCCGCGTGATACGGGATCTGCCGCGGCGCGACCGGCAACTGGCGCATCGTGATGCCCGGCAGCTGCAGCTGCACGAGATCGCGGATCCGCTCGACCGGCCCGAGCTTCGCCTGCGCGGGAAACCGGGCGCGCAGGCTGTCGGCCGGCACGTCCGCGCGCACCGCGAGCACGAAGCCGGCCGTGTCGCGCAGCGCCGGGTCGGCCAGCGTCGCGACGCGGATGCCGTTGCCCGCATCGCGCAGCTCGATCTGGATCGCGTTCTGCTCGAGCACCGTCGACAGCGACCGGCGCAGCTCGGTCATCAGCTCCGCGAAGCTCGTGCGCAGGTCGTCGTGCACGTAGACCGCAAGCGACTGCGGGCGCCGGCCGGCCGCCGTGAACGTGCTCAGGTCGCAGGCGAGCTTCAGCCAGTCGCAGAACAGCGCCTCCGGGTGCGTGGACACGTGCTGCTGCGCGTGCCAGGTCAGCGCGAGATAGCGGTTCACCAGCTGCAGCAGCAGGAAATCCGCGACTTCCGACACGCCGCCGCGCCCGGGCTCCGACAGCCGCGCCGCGAGCGCTTCGCTGCGTTGCGTGAGCAGCCCGTGCAGCTCGCGCGCATACGCCAGCAGCACGGCGTCGTGCTGCGCGACGAGGCGCGGCGGAATGTAGCCGTCGTCGACGAGCAGCCGCGCGTCGGTGCGCCGCTCGACGATCCGCGCGACGCCGAGCGCGTGCCAGTCGCCGGTCAGCTCGGCGTCGAGCATCAGCCGCACGTTCAGGCGGCCCGTCTGCAGCAGCGCGGGGCCGAGCGCGACCGCGTTCGCGTCGGCCACTTCGTATTCGCGGACGACGTAGCGCGCGACGTCGGCGCTGCCATTTGCACCGCTTGCGCCGCTCGCGGCATTGGCGCCGCTTGCACGTGCACCCGCACCGAACGACACCTCCTCGCCGCCGCCACGCCACAGCGGCAGTGCAAGCACGACGAGTTGGTCCTTCGCATTGGCCGGCACGTCGAGCGGCTCGGGGAGATCGTCCGGATGGGACAGGTCGAACGGCGTGCCGTCGCGCATCACGCCCGATGCGGTGCGCAGCGCGACCTTGCCGAGCGCCAGTTGCTCGCGATCGAGTTCCAGCGTGTCGAAGCCCCAGTAGAAGCCTTGCAGCGGCAGGCAGCGCAGCGCGACGTAGCGTTCCCAGTGCCGTTCGAGCTGCTGGAAATGCTGCGGCCGCAGGAACATCCCCTCGGTCCACACCACCCGCTGGCGGAGCGCCGCGACCGGCGTCGCGGACATCGTCGGTTCGGTCATGGGCGCCCCTTCGCATCGTTCAGCGCGACGCCGCCGTTGCGGACGGCGATCGACAGCTTCAGCTCGCCCGGCGACGTCTGCCAGAACTTGTAGAGATTGAGCTGCTTCGCGCGCGGCAGCGGCACCGTCAGCCGCCAGCGGTTCTTGTCGAGCATCCGGTATTCGGCGACCACGCCGATCGCGCCGGCCTCGACGTTGCCGCGATAGTGCAGCGTGCGCGATTCGCCCGGCCGCAGGATCACGCGGTCGGTGCCGAGCAGGTCCGCGCCGAGCACGTTTTCCGGCTTGTCCTGCAGCGAGAAGAAATCCGCGCTGTCGAACGACGCCGCCGCGCGGAGCTGGAACACCTTCAGCACGATCGGCGAAGGCTTGCGGTTCAGGTCAGGGTTGACGTCCGGCGCAACGTCAACGGTGATCGCGTACGGCACCGCCGCGGCGTGCTCCGTCGCACCGCACCCCGGCAACAGCATCACGCATCCCCATACGATGAAACTGCTCGACCGCCATTGCATATTCCACCCTCGCCACCCAATAGCCGTGCGCCGGTTTTCGACTTCGAAACCGGATGACCTGATTGAAAAAGGGACAATTAATTGATCGGTAATTGTGTAACCGGCATATCCATCCATTGCAATTCGTGTCGGCAAATTATTCTTGTAAAAAGCCGGGTCATATCATTAATGATTTTTGAAAGTCGCTTTGGCGAGATGATGGGCAATTGAATCGGGATTGGTAAATTAATGGCAAAAGTTAATCCGGCCGGTGCACGCGGGCGGCCCGGTTCCATGGCGTGGACACCTGTCGGATGGACGCGGGGCGCAAGCCAGCCACCCGCCGGGCAAGGGACGCTCGCGACGGAGGTGGTGTGGCAGGCTATTCGTTTCGCACGAACGGACGGCACCGTTTTTCGTGCATTGACGTGCGCTGACCAAACAACTGATGAATCCGAAAAACACAGCGAACTATAGGCCGTTTTTCCGGTTTCACAAGCACGGAGATTCGTAGTCGATTCTGCATTCAGGTGGAAGCGGATTGCCGAAATGAAACAAAACGTAACGGCCGGTTGGGTGCCGATGATTGGCACTAGAATCCAACAGCGCTTGTGTGCCACCTTCCAATTACGCCAATTTTTAATTTCAATAATGAAAGGTCGTTCATCGCTCGTTCTTTTTCTCGGCGCACTGTTGCTGGGGGCCGGCGGGTGCAGTACGTCCCCGACACAGTCGGCTGCACGCGCGACGCTCGACAGCGCGCGCGCCGCATACGACGGCGGCGACTACGGGCGCACGATCGCACTGCTGAGCCATGCGAAGGAGATCGACGGCGCCGACCCCGACACGCAGGTGGCCGCGCACAAGCTTCTCGCGTTCAGCTATTGCGTGACGAACCGCATCACGCCGTGCCGCGCCGAGTTCTCGAAAATTCTCGACCTCAACCCGCGCTTCGACTTGTCCCCTGCCGAGAAGGGGCATCCGATCTGGGGGCCCGCGTTCGAATTCGCGCGCCGCAGGCATGCGTCGTCATCCTGAACGAACCGGCGTCCACGCGAGCGCTTCACCGAGCGACGTATGACATGCAACTGATCGTGATCGAACATGCCGGCGAGCCGGTCGAAAACGACTCCTACGACGCCGTCGTGTTTCATCCGCCCGGCGGCACCATCGGCCGGGCCAGCGACAACCATCTCGTGTTGCGCGACGACACCCGGCAGATCTCGCGGCTGCAGGCGCTGCTGCAGGTCGGCGACGACGCGTGCCTGCTGAAGAACCTGAGCAGCGTCTCGACGATCGAGGTGAACCGCGAGCCGGTCGGCTATGCGCAGGAGCGCCCGCTCAATACCGGCGACATCATCCGCATCGGGCCGTACGTGCTGCGCGCCGAACGTGACGACGGCGGCTCTGGCGACGATGCGCCGGTCATCGACATGGCGACCGAGACCGGCGTGCACGTCGATCCGCCGCCGCAGGCGCGAACGTCGGCGGCACCCTCGCCCGCATCGTCTTCGCGGATCGATACGAAAGGCGCCGGCAACCGGCTGTGGGGGCTGCTCCAGGATCGTCTCGCGCCCCGCGGCAAGGCGGCGGACACCGGTACGCGACCCGGCGGCCCCGCACGGGCGGATGCTGCGCAGCCGGCGAATCGCGCGGCGCAAACCGTACCGCCCGCCCCTTCACAGCGCGACCTGCACCAGCTGTCGACCGATCCGCTCGACCTGTTCGCGCAGCCGTCGGGCGATATCGGCACATCGGGCGCATCGGGCACGGCATCGCATGCCGAGCGCGGCAACACGGCACGCGAAGCGTCGTCCGCGACCCAGGCCGACCATGCGCCCGAGTGGACCCAACACGTACGGGTGCAGCCCGCTGCCGCGCGCGCGGCCGATACGCCTACGCAGCCGGCCGACGAACCGGCGCCGCCTGCCGCGCGCGCGCCGACGCCCGATGAACTGCTGAGCGCGTTCTTCGAAGGCGCGGGGCTCGATACGGCCGCCGAGTCGCATCAGTGGTCGGCCGAGCAGCTGTACATCGCGGGCCAGTTGCTGGCGCTGTTCGCGAACGGCACGGTCGAGCTGCTGTCGTCGCGCAGCATCCTGAAGCGCGAGGTGAAGGCGCACATGACGATGCTGCTCGATCGCGAGAACAACCCGCTGAAGCTGCTGCCGGACGGCGGTGCCGTGCTGCGGCAGATGTTCGGGCTGCCGCTGCCGGGCTTCATGTCGCCGCAGAGCGCGGTGAGCGACGCGTTCCAGGATCTGCATGCGCACCAGATCGGCATGGTCGCCGGCATGCGCGCCGCGTTGATGGACCTGCTGACGCGCTTTTCGCCGCAACGGCTGCGCGAGCGCGACGACGCGATGCGCTGGTACGAGAAGCGCGTGCCCGTGCTGTACAAGGCGAGGATGTGGGATCGCTACGCGGCGACCCATCGCGACACGGTGTTCGCGATCGAGGACGATTTCGCGTCGGTGTTCGGCAAGGCGTTTCTGGCCGCGTACGACGCGGAAGTGGAAAGCTACCGCGGCAGCGGCCGGCATTGAGCGTCGAACGGCACGCCCGCCGCCGGTGGCGGGCGGCGCGTGCCGGCGGTAGCGTCAGATGCCCGTTTCATGCGAGGCCACCTTGTTTCGCCCCGTTTCCTTCGCGTGGTACAGCGCCTGGTCGGCCGCCTTGATCACCGACTCGACCTCCCCTTCCTGCCCGGGATCCCAGCTTGCCACGCCGATGCTCGCGGTGACGCGCCCGAATTCGCTTTCCGCATGTTCGATCGCGAGCCCGTCGATGGCCGCGCGAATCCGTTCGGCGATCTCGGTCGCGCCCGTGGCCGGCGTATCGGGCAGGATCACGACGAATTCCTCGCCGCCATAGCGGGCGGCGGTGTCCGCGGGACGCCGGATGTTCTCGCCGATGCATCGCGCAACCGCCGCCAGCGCGTCGTCGCCGGCCTGGTGACCATACGTGTCGTTGAAGGCCTTGAAGCGGTCGACGTCGACGAACAGCAGCGAAAACACCGAACGGGCACGGCGGGCGCGGCGCCATTCGAGGTCCAGCACTTCCCCGAACGAGCGGCGATTGTTGAGCCCGGTGAGGCCGTCGGTGCGCGCGAGCATCACCAGCTCCGATTCGGCCCGCATCCTGCGCCGCAGCTGGGTGCCCAGCAAGAAGGACAGCACGATGAACGCCGCGCCAAACGTCGCCACCAGCGCGCCGATCATGATCGCGCGCCGCCGCCACGCCGCGTAGATGTCCTGCTCCGCCTCGGCGACCATGATGATCAGCGGCAGGTGCGGCAGCGTCTTGAAGTAGTACAGGCGGCGCACGTGGTCGATCGTCGAGGTCTCGGTGAACGAGCCTTCCGGCGCCGTCATGAAGTGGCGAAACGTCGCCGCCTGGCTGATGTCGCGGCCGATGGTGTGTTCGTCGTACGGCTGGCGCATGAACATGATGCCGTCCCGGCCGACCAGCGAGATCGCGCCGTGCGAGCCGAGCGCGAGGCCGGCGAACAGCGTGTGGAAATACTCGAGATTGACCGCGATCAGTGCAATGCCGCCGAACGAGCCGTCCGGATTCGACACGCGGCGCGTCAGCGCCACGCTGAGCGAGCCGCCGCGCAGGCGGGATGCAAACGGATCGCTGATGTAGAGCCCGGCGTTCGGATTGTCCCGGTGAACCGTAAAGTACTTGCGGTCGCCGAAATTGCCCTGGCGCGGCACGTCGTTCGCCGAATCGAGGATGATGTTGCCGGCCGCATCCAGCACGAGCATCGAGCCGAGAAATTGCGCGGTCATCGCATGATCGAACAGGACGCCGCGCCGCAGGGCCGGCGTGGCCGCCATGACGTCCGGCCGCCGAAGGCCCTGGATCACCGCCTCCAGTGACAGGCCGTACAACTCGATATTGCGCTCGATGTCGCGCTCGGCGACGAGCGCCAGGTTTCGCGACGTCTCGCGTGCGCGGTCGAGCGCGTCGTGACGGCTCTGGAACAACTGCAACACGCAGAGGCCCATCAGCGCGCACGCTATCAAGGTCCCTGCCAGCACAACGTAATACGGCGCTGCCGACCGCGGATGCATCCGTGTCCTCTCAGGTTGGGCCGACGCTGACGCACCGGTTGTTCTGGTTTCTTCTGGATAAGCTATACCAAAAAGTGTGACGTCCGGGTACGAGGGGCAGTCCGTACTTGCCAGGTTGCGGGTCACGTGAGCCGAACGGTATCGGGCGGAAGGCGCCGACGTCAATTCACCGACGGATGCGGCACGCGTCGTTGCCGGTGACGGAATTGAAACGATCCGCCCGCAGTGACACACATATTGAAATACCGAAGGGGGTGCCGTTCGAATGAACGGCGGGAGTGAGACGCTGGCAATAGACCGGGCGCCCCGCCCGGCCCGCGCCGATCGCATGCGCGACGCCAACAAGCGCCGCGCATGCGATCGATATCGACGACCGTCAGACGGCCATCACCGTCACCGACTTCGTGACGAGGTACGGCTCGAGCGCTTCCGGCCCGCCTTCCGACCCGTAGCCCGAGTCCTTCACGCCGCCGAACGGCATTTCCGGCCACGGCGTCGCCGGCTGGTTGATCCACAGCATCCCGACTTCGAGGCGCTGCGTGAGCAGGTGCACGTTCGCGAACGAACGCGTGAACGCGTAGCCGGCGAGACCGAACGGCAAACGGTTCGCTTCCGCGATCGCCTCTTCGAGCTTGTCGAAACCGCGAATCGCCGCGACCGGGCCGAACGGCTCGTTGTTGAACACGTCCGCTTCGAGCGGCACGTTCGCGATCACGGTCGGCGCGAAGAAGTTGCCTTCCGAGCCGATCCGCTCGCCGCCGGTTTCGATGCTCGCACCGACCTTGCGCGCGTTGTCGATGACCGACGCCATCGCGGTCAGCCGGCGCGGGTTCGCGAGCGCGCCGAGCGTCGTGCCTTCCTCGAGGCCATTGCCGACCTTCAGCCCTTCCGCATGCTTGACCAGCGCGCGCGTGAATTCGTCGCGGATGCTGTTGTGCACGAGGAAGCGCGTCGGCGAGATGCAGACCTGCCCCGCGTTGCGGAACTTCGCGCCGCCGGCCGCCTTCACCGCGAGCACGACGTCGGCATCTTCGGCCACGATCACCGGTGCATGGCCGCCCAGTTCCATCGTCGCGCGCTTCATGTGCAGGCCCGCCATCGCGGCGAGCTGCTTGCCGACCGGCGTCGAACCCGTGAACGTGACCTTGCGGATCACCGGGTGCGGGATCAGGTACGACGAGATTTCAGCCGGATCGCCGTACACGAGGCCGATCACGCCGGCCGGCACGCCTGCGTCGACGAACGCGCGCAGCAGCGCGGCCGGCGAGGCCGGGGTTTCTTCCGGCGCTTTCACGAGGAACGAGCAGCCGGTGGCCAGTGCGGCGCTCAGCTTGCGCACGACCTGGTTGACCGGGAAATTCCACGGCGTGAAGGCGGCGACCGGGCCGACCGGCTCCTTCACGACCGTCTGCTGTGCGCCGAGGTTGCGCGGCGGCACGATCCGGCCATACACGCGGCGGCCTTCGTCCGCGAACCATTCGATGATGTCCGCCGCCGACAGCACTTCGACGCGCGCTTCGGTGAGCGGCTTGCCCTGCTCCTGCGTCATCAGTTGCGCGATCGCGTCGGCGCGTTCGCGCACCAGCGCGGCCGCCTTGCGCATCGTCGCCGCGCGCTCGTGCGCGGGCACCTTGCGCCAGGCTTCGAAGCCGCGTTGCGCGGCGGCGAGCGCGCGGTCGAGATCGGCGATGCCCGCGTGGGCCACCTTGCCGATCGGCTTGCCGGTCGCCGGGTTCACGACGTCGATCGTCTTGCCGCTCGCGGCGTCGACCCACTCGCCGTCGATCAGCAGTTGCGTATCCGTATAAGTCACGTTAGCCATCCAGACACCCCTACATTGCGTCGATAAACGCGCGCTGCCGCGAACGGCCGCGCGCCGGTTGACAGAAAAAGCCACGCCGCCGGCGCAGGCACGCACCCGGCGGCAGTGACGGCGGGCACGCCGGCCCGCCCTCGTTCCGCATGGGGCCGCGCTCAGCGCGCGGCCGCCGTCGCCTTGCGGAGTTTCGCGACGTCCGCCGCCTGCACGGCCGGCGCGCCGTTGTTCCAGCCGGCGCGCATGAACGTCAGCACGTCGGCGATCTGCCGGTCGTTCAACTGGTTCGAGAACGCCGGCATCGGATACGCGGACGGCACGCCATCGATCACGAGCGTGTCGCTGCCGTTCAACGTCACGTTGATCAGCGACGATGCATCGGCTTCGAGCACGTTCGGATTGCCGGCGAGCGGCGCGAGCAGCGGCGCGTAACCGCGCCCGTCCGCGCCGTGGCAATGCAGGCAGTAAGCGTTATACACCTTCGCGCCCGGATCGGCCGCCGGCCGGCCCAGCGCGGCCTGCGTCGCCTTCGGATCGTAGCTGTACGGCGGCGCGCCCGTGCCGCCCGCCGCCGGCAGCGATTTCAGGTAACGCGAAATCGCGGTCAGATCGTCGTCGGTGAGCGCCTGCGTGCTGTGGTTGATCACGCTGACCATCGAGCCGAACGCGGTCGCATGGCGGTTCGCGCCGGTCTTCAGGAACTGCGCGACTTCGGCCTCGTTCCAGCGGCCGAGCCCCGTGTTGGGCTCGCCGGTCAGGTTCGATGCGAACCAGTTGTCGATTGGCGCGCCCGACAGGAACGCCGCGCCGCCTTCGTCGAGCGCCTTCTCCTGGAAGCCGACACCGCGCGGCGTGTGGCACGACCCGCAGTGCCCGAGCCCCTGCACGAGATACGCGCCGCGGTTCCACATCGCATCCTTGGCCGGCTTGTCGGCATAAGGCGTCGTGTCGAGGAACACCTTGTTCCACAACGCGAGCGGCCAGCGCATGTTGAGCGGCCACGGGATGTCCGACGGCCGGTTCGCCTGCTTCACCGGCTCGACGCCGTGCATGAAATACGCGTACAGCGCCTTCACGTCGTCGTCCTTCAGCTTCGCGTACGACGGGTACGGCATCGCCGGATACAGGTTGTGACCGTCCTTCGCGACCCCCTTGCGCAACGCGCTTTCGAAGTCGGCTTCGGTATAGCCGCCGATGCCCGTCTCCGGATCGGGCGTGATGTTGGTCGTGTAGATCGCGCCCATCGGCGTGACCATCTTCAGGCCGCCGGCGAACGGCGTGCCGCGCGGTGCGGTGTGGCACGCGACGCAGTCGCCCGCTTTCGCGAGATACGCGCCGCGCGCGACGAGCGCGCTGTCGGCCGGCGCCGCCTGCGCGGCATATGCGGCCGTGCCGGCCAGCAGTACGGACACGGCAAGCAACGACGTGCCGAGCGTCTTCAGGGTGAGGTTTTTCATGGTCGTCTCCTCCCCTCAAGCCGTCTTCAGCTGGTCGCCGACCGGCAGCTTGCGCAGTCGCTTGCCGGTTGCCGCGAAGATCGCGTTCGCCACCGCCGCGGCGGTCGCGGCCGTACCCGGCTCGCCGATCCCGCCCGGCGCCTCGCCGCTTTTCACCAGATGGACCTCGATCGGCGGCGTCTCGTTGATCCGCAGCATCCGGTAGTCGGTGAAGTTGCTCTGCACGACGCGGCCCTCCTCGATCGTGATCTCGCCATACAGCGCGCCGGTGATCCCGAAGATGATGCCGCCCTGCACCTGCGCCTCGATCGTGTTCGGGTTGACGACCATCCCGCAATCGACCGCGCACACGACACGCTTCACCTGCACATCGCCGTTGTCCACTGCCACATCGACGACGATCGAGAAGAAGCTGCCGAACGCGTGCATCACCGAGACGCCGCGCCCTTGCCCCGTCGGCAGCGCCGGGCCGCCCCAGCCGGCCGCCTTCGTCGCGACGTCGAGCACGTTGAGCGCGCGCGGCGTCTTGCCGAGCAGCGCGCGGCGGTATTGCACCGGGTCGGTCTTGGTCTGCGCGGCCAGTTCGTCGATGAAGCTCTCGACCACGAACGTGCCGCGCGTCGGGCCGACGCCGCGCCAGAACGCGGTCGGCACGTGGCGCGGCTCCTGGCGCACGTAGTCGACCAACTGGTTCGGCAGGTCGTACGGCAGCTCGGCCGCGACTTCGACCGCATCGGGATCGACGCCGTGCTGGAACGCCGGCGGCGCGAAGCGCGCCATGATCGACGAGCCGACGATCCGGTGCTGCCACGCGACCGGCTTGCCGTTCGCGTCGAGGCCGGCCGAGATCCTGTCGTGGTAGCACGGGCGGTACATGTCGTGCTGCACGTCTTCCTCGCGCGTCCAGATCACCTTCACCGGCGCGTTGACCTGTTTGCCGATCTTCACGGCCTGGCCGATCATGTCCGTCTCGAGCCGCCGGCCGAAGCCGCCGCCGAGCAGATGGTTGTGCACGACGATCCGGTCGGGCGCGAGGCCCGTGAGCTGCTGCACGGTATCGCGCGCCCGCGTCGGCACCTGTGTGCCGACCCAGATCTCGCACCCGTCGCCGCGCACGTGCACCGTGCAGTTCACCGGTTCCATCGTCGCGTGTGCGAGCAACGGCTGTTCGTAGACGGCGTCGACGCGCGTCTTCGCATTCGCGAACGCCTTGTCGACGTCGCCGTCCTTGCGTGCGACCGCGCCCTTGCCGTTCGCCGCCGCCTGCGCGAGATCCGCGAACAGATCCTTCGTCGAGACTTTCGCGCCCGCGCCCTCGTTCCACTTCACGACCAGCGCCGACGCGCCGCGCTTCGCGGCCCACGTGTGATCGCCGACCACCGCCACCGCGTTGTCGACGCGCACGACCTGGCGCACGCCGGGGAGCTTCTTCGCGGCCGTGTCGTCGACGCTCGCGACCGTGCCGCCGAACACCGGGCTGTTCACGATCACCGCGTAAAGCATGCCGGGCAAGCGGACGTCGAGCCCGAACTGCGCGGTGCCGTCGACCTTCTCCGGCGAATCGAGCCGCTTCTCGGGCGTGCCGATCAGCTTGAAATCCGCCGGCTGCTTCAGCGCGACGTCCTTCGGCACCGGCAGCTTCGCCGCCGCGTCGGCGAGCTGGCCGTACGACGCGCGCCGGCCGCTCGGCGGATGCTGCACTTCGCCGTTCGCGGCGCGGCAGGCTGCCGGATCGACGTTCCATTGCTTCGCGGCCGCCGCGACCAGCAGCGTGCGCGCGGTCGCGCCCGCACGCCGCAGCGGCTCCCATGCATAGCGCACCGACGTCGAGCCGCCGGTGAGCTGGCCGCCGAGCAGCGGATCGAGGAACAGCTTCTCGTTCGGCGGCGCATGGTCGAGCGTCACGCTCGACAGCGGCACTTCGAGTTCCTCCGCGATCAGCATCGGCAGCGCCGTATAGACGCCTTGCCCCATTTCGACCTTCGGCATCACCAGCGTGACCTTGCCGGCGCGGTCGATCTGCACGAACGCGTTCGGTGCGAACACGCCCGGTTGAGCCGGTTCGGCGGCGTCGCCGCCGATCACCGAACGACGCGCATCGTCACCCGCGGCCGGCATGCTGAAGCCGAGCAGCAATCCGCCGCCGGCCGCCGCGCCCAGCGACATGCCGAGCTTGAGGAACGAACGGCGCGACACGCCCGCGCCGGCCCGACCGGCTTCGATCAGTCCTCGTGACATGTCATGCCTCCTTCGCGGCTTGCTTCACGGCCGCGCGAATCCGGTTGTACGTGCCGCAGCGGCAGATGTTGCCGGCCATCGCCGCGTCGATGTCGGCGTCGCTCGGGTTCGGGTTCGACGCGATCAGCGCGGTGGCGGCCATCACCTGCCCCGACTGGCAGTAACCGCACTGGACGACGTCGAGCTCGCGCCACGCCTGCTGGACCTTGTGGCCGGCCGGCGTCGCGCCGACGGCTTCGATCGTCGTGATCTTGCGGCCGGCGACGGCCGCGACCGGCAGCACGCACGAGCGCGCGGCAACGCCGTCGAGATGCACCGTGCACGCGCCGCACTGCGCGATCCCGCAGCCGAACTTCGTGCCGGTGAGACCGACGACGTCGCGCAGCACCCAGAGCAAGGGCATGTCGTCGGGGGCGTCGACCGAGCGGGTTTCGCCGTTGATGTTGAGGGTGATCATTCAGCCTCCGGGGCCGGTGTATTGGGGAAGCGGCGCGAACGATGCGCCGCGTGGTGTTGTCATCGCCGCCGCATGCGGTGCGGCGGGTGCCGTGCGGCCCGGGTGGGAGCGCGCCGCGACGGGCGTACGGCGGGGTTACTCGGCGACGTCGATGCCCGACAGCACCTTGATGACCGGCGGCGCGGTGAACCAGTCGGCCGACTTCGCGCGGAATTCGCCGAAATGCGGGCTCGCGAGGTGCGCGTCGAACGCAGCCTGGTCGTCGTAGATTTCGTACAGGTGGAGGTTCGGCGAGCCGTCCTGCTCACGGAACAGGTCGTAGCGCCGGTTGCCCGGTTCGGTGCGCGTCTTCGCGACCATGCTGCGCAGTTCGGCCTCGGCGGCCGCCGCGTGTTCGGGCTTCAGGAACAGGGAAGCAATTACGTGCAGCGCCATCTTGTCACTCTCCTTGTCGTCGATGGTGGGGTCGAGCATGCCACAAGCCGGCGTCGCATGACGCCGGCGTGCAATCGTCGTGTGTCGTCGTGCGGACGCGTCAGGCCAGTTCGTCGGGGCCCACGCGCACGACGACCTTGCCGAAGTTCTTGCCGGCCAGCAGGCCGATCAGCGCTTCCGGCGCATCGGCGAGATCGGGGACGACGTCCTCGCGCGTCTTCACCTTGCCCTGCGCGACCCATTCGCTCATGTCCTTCATGAACGTCGCATAGCCGGTTGCATAGTGATCCATGATGATGAAACCCTGCATCCGGATGCGCTTGCGCAGGATCGTGCCCATCAGTGCCGGCACGCGGTCGCGGCCGGTCGACACGGCCTTGTCGTCGTAGGCCGCGTCGTTGTAGTGCGCGATGATCCCGCACACCGGCACGCGCGCATGGTCGTTGAGCAGCGGCCACACCGCGTCGAACACGGCCCCGCCGACGTTCTCGAAATAGATGTCGATGCCGTTCGGGCACGCTTCCTTCAGCTTCGCGGCAAATGCCGGATCGCGGTGGTCGACGCACACGTCGAAGCCGAGCGTATCGGTCACGTACGCGCACTTGTCGGCGCCGCCCGCGACGCCGACCACGCGGCAGCCCTTCAGCTTGGCGATCTGGCCGACCACCGCGCCGACCGCACCGCTCGCCGCCGCAACGACCACGGTTTCACCGGCCTTCGGCTCGCCGATCGTCAGCAGGCCGGTATAGGCGGTGAAGCCCGGCATGCCGAGCACGCCGAGCGCGTACGACGGATGGGCGAAGTCGCGGCCGAGCGGAATCAGACCTTGGCCGTCGGACAACGCATAGTCCTGCCAGCCGGCGCCTGCGACCACCAGGTCGCCTTCGCGGAACGCCGGCAGGTTCGACGAGACGACCTGGCTGACCGTGCCGCCGACCATCGGCTGGCCGAGTTCGGCCGGCGGCGCATAGGACGGTGCGTCGCTCATCCGGCCGCGCATGTACGGGTCGAGTGACAACCAGACCGTGCGCAGCAGCACCTGGCCGGCGCCGGGCGTCGGCACGTCACTGGATTCGGCGCGGAAGTTGTCCGGCGTCGGCGCGCCGACCGGGCGCGAATTCAGGATGATCTGGCGATTAGCGGTCTTGCTTTGCGGCATGTGAGTCTCCGTCAACAGGAATGGACGTGCTTCGTGGGCACGATCGGATCAGGGATGGACCAGCGGGAGAGGCATGCGGGCGGCGGCGGCGGCGCTCAGGCCGTCGCGGCCGCGTGCATGCAGTTGAATCAATCGGAACAGCGTAATGCGGCGTGGCACGTTCGTCATGCGAAGTTGAGTAGACCAGTCGTCTAGAATCAGGGTAAAAACAAGGCGCGCCGATGCGCGCCCGCGTTACGACTGCGCGCCGCCCCGCTCGAGCGGCGGCAGGTTCAGCATGCGCCGCGTTTCGACCATCGCCCTTTCGAGCGGCTGGCGATTGCGGTGAATCTTTTCCAGCAGCGTCGCGCCCAGCCACAGCTCGTACAGGATCGCGGCCGTATGCGACGGATCGGCGACCCCGCTCAGCGAACCGTCGGCCAGCCCGGCCTCGATGCCGCCCGCGAGCCGCTCGATGATCTGGCTCGTGCCCTGCCGCAGCACCGCGCGCATCGCTTCCGACAAGTCCGACACTTCCGCGCCGAGCTTCACCGCGAGGCACTTGCCTTCCGGATCGTCGGCGCATTGCGTGTGCAGCCAGTTGCGCCAGTACGTCATCAGGCGCTCGGCGCCCGTGCCGACCTGATGCTTGAACAGGTTGTCGAGGTGCGCGAGATAGCCGTCGAAATACGATTCGAGCAGCGCTTCGCCGAATGCCTCTTTCGAGCCGAAGTAATGGTAGAACGAGCCCTTCGGGATGCCCGCCGCAGCGAGAATCTCGTTCAGCCCCACCGCCGAAAACCCCTTGTGGAGCATGATCGGCTTGGCGATATTCAGGATGTGCTGGCGGACTTCCGCGCCCGAAGATGCATTCATGATGGCGTATGGTAGCAACGATTAGACCGGTCGTCTAGTAACGTCGAGCCGGCATGTTGAGCGGCACTTTACCCGATCCCCGCCCGGCGCCCAAACGTCGCGCCTGCATACCTTCCCCTTCCCGCTCCGCCGAGCGTGCGGCGTCACACGCCCGACTCGGTTTCGTCGCAGGCGTTTCATCGATCTCCCGCATAAATACGCGCGGCGCATGTGCCGGTGATCGATCCGTTTCGGCCGGCATTGCACACGTGTGCAATGCGCCGGACCGTCGTTGTCGCCTCCCGAACCCGTGACCAGGAACGCCCATGACCGCTTCGAAACCCGAACGCCCGTCCGCGCCGAACCGCCGGCGCTTCATCCAGCGCGGCGCCGCGCTGACCCTGTCGCCGCTCGTCGGCTCGCTGGCTGCCTGCGGCGGCGACGGCAACCCGACGTCCGCGTCGTCGTTCGCCGCCGCCGGCGCCGCGGATGCCTCCGCGCGCAGCTACGGCATCGCCGACCGCTCGATCACGATCAACGTCGTCAACGCGATTCCGTCGACGACGCTCGCGTACGGCAACGCGGCGAGCCAGAGCGGCTCGCTGCCGCAGGCGTCGCAAACGCAGGTTGCGACCGGGCAATCGACCGCCGTCAGCGCGTCGAACAGCTGGGGCGACTGCACGGGATCGTTCAGCCTTGCCGGCGGCGACGCCTCGTTTGCCGTTTCGTACACGCATCCGTTCGGGTCGCAACCGACCACGGTCAGCGTCACGCCGTCGGCCGGCTACGTGTCGGGCGCCGACGCCGCCACGTTTCCCGGTCACGACTCGGTCGCGAATCTCACGCTGTATCGCGGCGTCGCGACCGCGAACGGCGCGTGGGTCGTCCCGCTCGCGCAGCTCGCGACGCCGCCGGCCAACAACTGCCAGGATTTCGCGAACAGCATGTTCGGCAGCAACGTGCGCACGGCCGCGGCCATCCAGTCCGCGTACCAAAGCACCGGCCCGCTCGGCTACGTGCCGCCCGCCGACTTCACCGGCGGCCAGCTGGCGGGCTTCGTCGCGCAATGGGTGCAGCGCTGGCAGAGCGGTGCGGCCTATGGCGTGCTGCCCGCTGCCGATGCGCAACTCGTCGACGCGCTGAAGCAGTACGTATCCAGTGCGTCGAACGCCGGCCCGCTGACGATGTGGGTGCCGCAGATCGCGTGGCAGGCCGGTTCCGATCCGGCCGTGTTCGCGCTGACGGGTTATCGCGCGTTTCCGTTCGTCGATGCGCAGGGCAACTGGAACGCGAGCACGCTGTCCGCGTTCCTGACGCTGCTGGCGGCCGGCTCGCATATCGTCGCGATCAGCGCGACGAACGACCTGCTGGCGGGCGTCACGATGCAGGCGTTCGACAGCTTCATGGGGGCGAGCGGGCTGACGACGTCGACGGATATCGGCAACTCGCACTACGCGTCGGTGTTGAACACGACGGGCCGCTATTACCTGAGCGTCGGCAGCGATTTCGCGCCGGCGAACTGCGGGCTGATCCTGTCGTTCCTGTACGGGCGCACGGTGAACAACCTGCTCGCGGGCGCCGGCACGTACAACACGTTCATCCAGCTCGAAGGCTGGCAGGCCGGCGGTTCGCGGCACAACGCGGACTATGCGACGTATCAGCAGACGCTGTGGAACATCTCGACGTATGGGGCGTCCGCGTATAGCGAAAAGCGCGCGACGTCGATCTTCCTCGCACCGGCCGGGTGGACGCCGCAGGTCTATCAGACGACGCGGATGATGCCGTACGTCGGCGCCTATGCGCAGTCGAATGGGTCGCCGCAGGGCTGGCTCAATACGTCGCTCGTCACGATTCCGGCGGATGCGCCGGCGTTGCCGTCGCGGTATGTGTCGAGTTGATCGGTATCGGCGGATGGGTGGGCGATCGGGGGTGTGAGGGGCTCGGTCGCTTGCCTGCTGGCTTCGGGCTTCGGGCTTCGGGCTTCGGGCTTCAGGCGTGCGTCGCTTTCGGCTGACGCACGCTCGTGGTTTCGCCGTTAGCGCGGCAGCGCTTCGTCCGCGCGCTTTCGCGTGCGCGCCCTCCGCTCGTCCCGTTGTGCGGCTGGCGCTGCCTTGGCGCCACGCAGCGCCGACCGGCGCGAGAGCGCCGTCATTTCGCGCCGCAGCGCATCGAGTTCCTTGACCCGTGCGGCCTCGGTCGCCTGCGCACCGTCGAGCTGCCCTTGAAGCACGCCGCATCGATGCAGTGCGTCGCCGAGTTGCGCCTGCAGCGCGGCCACCTCCTTGCGCTGCTGCGCATCGCGCTGCTCCATGCGCAATGCCGCTGCCTCGAGTTCCTTCTGCAGCCGCGCGGCTGCGAGCCGCTCGCGATCGATCTCCTGAAGCGCCCGCTTCTCCGACGCGCGCAAGCGCTCCTCGGCCCGGCCGGCATCGTCGCGCAGCCGGTCGAGCTGGGTGGTGAAATCCGCGCGTGCCTGCGCAAGCGCGCGGTCGCCTTCCGCGTTGTCGGCCGTGAGGCGTTCGATGTCCGCTTGCAACGCTTGCCGCAACGCGTCGTCCGCCGCCCTCGCCTGTTCCAGTTCCTGAATGCGCACCTGCGCGGCCAGCAGCGCGGCCGTGCGTTGCTCCAGCGCGGTTTCGGTGCGGGTCAGTTCGGCCTGCATTGCTGCCACTTCCGCCTTCGCCGCTACCCGCTCGGCCTCGACCTCCGCGCGCAATGCGTCGAGCGCGCCGGCCGCGGCGGCGCTCGACCGATTCCATAGCGCCGCCACCAGTTCGCCGGCGGCCGCCTGCAGATCGGCCGGCAGATCGGGATGCTCGATGCGCACGCGACTCTTTTCCCGCAGCTCGGCCCAGAACTCGCCGAGGACGGCCGTCGGCGTGCTCATGCTGCCCTTGCGGACGAGCTGGTACAGGCGGTTCGCGGTCGGCGTGATGCCGAAGCGGAAGAACAGCAGCGCGCAGGCTTCGCGATACAGCTCGCGGGTTTTCGGGAAGTCGGCCTTGAGGCGCTCGATTTCGGCGGTCAGGCGGGATTCGTCGGCAGCGAGATCGGACATGGTGAGATGGGCTGGTGATTTCGTAAATAATATAACGTAAATCGTTAAATATCCAATTCATCACGCCTTTTAATTTGACATTATTTCTATAATGTCGAGCCTGATGGATCGCCATGTCGCGTACGGTGCACTCGCACACGACGCCGGGCCAGGCAGGACCGGGGGCGTGTGCGGGCATACGTTGCCGTAGCGACAGGGAGGGCGAGCGAGGGGAAACATCAGGCGGTGTGGGCGCCCGGGGCGCTGTCGAATCGCCGGGGGCGACGCCGGGACGCGTATTCCTCCCGTCGCTGTCGAGCGGGACCGTGTCGCGTGCGCCCGCCGTCCGGACGCGTGCCGCCGATCTACCGGACGATGCGGGTGATGTGTCGTGCGGCGCCAATGCGCGCCCAGGCATCATGCCGCCGGCACGCTGCCAGTCGCGATAGCTGCAGGTGTGCCGTCGCTGGCCGCGGTACGGAGCCAGCGGGAATGCGGGCCGCCGCCCCGCGTTGACGCGCCGGGCGGCGGATAGGGCTCAGAGCCCTTCGCTCAGGAAGTTCTGTGCGTACTGGAGCCGGTTGTCCATCTGCGGATCGGTCGCCTGCTCGTAGTCGGTGTCCCAGACCTGGGCGGCCTGCGCCACGTTCGTCGTGTTCTTGAGGTCGGAAATCGTCTTGCTGTACGGGCCGTCGAGTTCCTGGTTCATGTAGCCGATGTTCGCGTCGAGGCTGCCCGGATCGAGGTTGTGCTGCTGCGCATACGCGATCTCGCCCTGCTTGCGCGTGCCGCCCCACTGCGCGAGCCCCCAGCCGTTCGCGTTGTCGTCCGCGAAGTTGCCCGACGGCGCGCCTTCGGCGCCGCCCTGGTTGACGTTCGGCTTCAGGCCGCTTTCCTGCTGCAGGTTGCCGAGCACGCCCGCTATCTGCGTATCATTCAGCCCGTAGCGGCTGCGCAGGTCGTCCGCGATCGCATGTGCCGCGCTGCCGCCCGTGTTCGCGGGGAGCGTCGACCCACTCTGGCCATGCGTCTGCCCGTCGCTCTGCCCGCCTGGCGGGATACCGGCGTTCGCGGGCGGTGCGCTGCCGGCCGGCGTCGCGTTGTTCGACGACGGCCCGTTCAGCGAGAACGAAAGCGGTGTGCCGTCGTTGCCGCCGCCGTCGCCGCTCGCCAGCCGTATCGACGGCATCCCGCCTCCGTTTCCATTGCCGGCTGGCTGCGTTCCGTCAGCGGCCGACGCCTGCTTGAGCGCGGCGAACACCGCTTGCAGGATCTGCTCGAGTTGGGCCAGCACCTGCGTGATCTGCGCCTGGTTCGAACCGGAATCCTGCGAAGGGTCGAAGTTCGTCGACCCGGTGGAATTCAAACTCACTGTCAAGGACATGACTGCCTCCTTCCGGGAATCGCTGGACGGGCCACCTCGACCGACTATAGGCCGCATGGCGGATGACGCGTGCGGCCGGCGCGAAGCGGGCGACGGGTTTGCGAATCGGAACGATGCCGCCACCGGCCAGCTTCGCCACGCTGCGCTTCGGCACTTCGTATCGCGCGCCGGTGTTTCGTGTCGGGCCGCCCGGGCGCTGCGCCGAGGCATACAGTCGAAGGGCCTACGATGCTGCCAGGGGCAAGCGACCAACGGCAAACGACAAACGACGCGGGCCTGACGCAGTCCGGCCGGCGCAAACGGCGACGCGCGCCGGTCGACGAGCGCGCCTCCCCCGATCACTCCCCGCGGAGAACGGCGCTCATGATCACCATCACCGTCCAGGGCAACACCCCGATTTCCCGGACCGACCCCGCGCGCGACGCGGGATCGGCGGACAGCCCCGGTTCGCAACAGATCGCGCAGATCATCCAGGCATTGATGGCGGAGCTCAAAAGCCTGTTGTCGGGGCAAAACGGCAACGACTCGCGCTCCTCGCCACCAGTGGGAAGCACGAGCCGGTCCGCCCCGCCGTTGGCCAACCATGAGGTCCAGCCGCAGACATTCCCGTCGAACGGCCCGAATGCGCCGGTCGATCCGAACACGCCGCGCACCCGGAACGACCAGAATCCGCCGGTTGGCGGCGCGCCCTCCGGCAGCCCGGCGAAACTGTCGACCAACGCGGGCGGTGTGGCGCAGGCCGGCGCGATCGACGGTATCGCCCCGACGTCGACGCAAACCGTCCACACCGGTACGGGCGACGACAAGACCTTCAACGTCACCAACAATACGAACCGGCCCGAGTCGTTCACGTACGCGGTGCAAGGCCAGAACAAGGCGACCCTCACGCTCGCACCGGGCCAGACCGGCACCTTCGTCGGCGGTTCGCACGACATCGGCGTGCGGATCTCGCCATCCGATGCGAACGGCAATACGCATCCGGACGAGGTGCTGTACGAAGACGGCGGGGCCGACAACGGGCAGGCGTCCGGCGCGGGCAATCCGGACGTGAGCAAGGTCGACGGCGACAAGGATTTCGCCGGTCACGACGAGAACATGACCGTGACGCTGTCCGACGGGCGCACCGCCGGCGACGGCGACGCGATCCGCCCGTACCTGTATTCGACCGACGATGCGGCCGCGATGGGCCTCGCGGGCGATCCGAGCAAGACGGTCAACATCGTGATGTCCGACCGGAACCCGGCCTGACGTGCGCCCGCCCATGCGGCGGCGCCGGCATCGACGGCGCCGCGCATATCCGCCGGGTCAGAAGTGAATGATCCGCGGCGTCAGCAGGAACACGCGTTCCATGTGCTTGTGCGACCGGTCGGTATTCCGGAACAGCGCGCCGAGCAGCGGGATCTTCGACACCCACGGCACCTGTGCGACGCCGTTCGAATCGTTGTCGGTGCTGTAGCCGGCGATCAGCAGGCTCTCCCCCTCGCCGACGAACGCCTGCGTGTTGATCTCGCTGCTGGTGATGACCGGCAGCGTATCGACCTTGTCGCCGGTGAGCTGGCCGTCCTCGATGTGCACGTCGAGCTTGATCCGCGTCGTGCCGTCGTTCTTGTCCTGCACGACCATCGGCAGCACGCGCAGCGACACGCCGGTCGACACCGAATAGAGATCGCCGGACGTATAACCCTGCACGCGCACGAAGAAGCGCGTCTTGTTGTCCATCACCGCCTCGACGTTGTCGAGCGTCGCGACCTTCGGGCTCGAGTCGATCCGCGCTTGCGACGTCGATTCGAGCGCGGTGATCCGCGCGAGCAGATAGCGCCCGGCATTGCCGAGCACCGCCGTGATCGCGCCGCCGACCGGCGTGGCCGCGACGGACGTGGTGCCGTCGGCCAGCGTCGTCACGCCGAAATTCGGGTTGATGTTGCCGTTGTAGCCGTTCTGCTGCAGCGTGCCCGAGCCGGTCTGCAGGTCGACGTGGCTGTTGTGCGCGCGCCAGTCCACGCCGATCTGCCGCAGCAGGTCGTCGTTGATCTCGATGATGTGCGCCTCGATCTCGATCAGGTTGGGGCGCGCATCGAGCTTCTCGATCAGCGGCGCATAGAGCCCGATGCGTTGCGGCGTGTCCCGGACCAGCACCGTGTTGGTGGTCGGGTCGGCTTCCACGACGGGCAGGCTTGGGTCGCCCGGCCCGGGATCCGCGGCACCGCCCTGCGTGCCGTCCGACACCGCGCCGTTCTTGCCGCTACCCGACTGGCCGCCGCCGAACAGCCCGCTGACCAGGCTGCGCGACGCGTCGCCGCCCGCCATGCCCGGCGGCAGCGGCGGGACCGGCGAGCCGCCGGTGGTGCCGCCGCTCGCGTCGGCCATCGGCGACAGGCGCTGCATGCCGCCGATCGTCTGCGCCGACGGGTTGCCCGTCGAGCCGCCCTGCTCGGGGTGATAGAGCTTCGACACGACCGTCGCAACGCCCGGCACGACCACGTTCTTGCCGTCGAGCTGCACCTTGTGGTCGGCCGCCCACGCGCTGCTGAGCTTGAACGCGCGCACCACCGTGCCGTTCGAGCGCTGCATGTTCTCGTCGAGATGCTTCGCGACGCCGGCCACCATCTGCACGTACTGCGGGGGCCCGCTGATGATCACGGTGCGTGCGCTGCTGTCGTAGGTCAGCGGATAACGCTTGTCGTCGAGCCGCATGCCGCGCAGCGTGGCGTTGAGATCGGCGATCGACGCGTTGTCGAGCCGGACGATCTGGCGCGTGACGTCGTTCGCGTTGCTGATCGACATGACGCTGCCGTCGTAGAACCACACGAAGCCGAACGTCGCGGCGAGCGTGTCGAGGATCCGTTGCGGCGGCATGTCGAAGCGCCCGGTCACGGTTCCGGTGACGTTGTCCGCAATCGACGCCGTCACGCCCTGACTCGCGAGCAGGTCGCGCAGCACATCCTTCAGATCCTTGCCTTCGGCCGTCACGTGCGCGACGCCGCTGCGCCAGCGCACCGCGTCCGCATGCGCTGTCGCCGTCGCGCCCATGCCGATCACCCACACGGCCCACGCCGCGCAAAATATCGCCTTCGATCTCATCGCTGTCGCACACCCGTTACGGAGGGAAAATTCGGTTCGTTATCGTTCGAGCGTGTGCGACGGCGCTTCGTCGAACTGCTTTCGATAGCCGTTGATCAGCGTCGAGCGGTTCTGCACGCCCCAGCGGCTCGCGGTGGCGAGCACGCCGCCGTCGGACGCCGATCCGTCCACGAGCTCGGAGCGGATGCGCTCCATCCGCTGACGGCGGATCAGCTCGGTCGGCGACATGTTCAGGAATTTCCTGAATGCGCTTTGCAGCGCCCGCTCGGTCACGCCGACTTCCGCGGCGATGTCGCGCACGGACAGGTCGGCGTGCTCGAGGTTCTCGAGCAAGAAGGTGTAGGCGCGCCGGTAACGGGCCGGCAAGCGCGCGCCGATGTCGTCGAGCTGGGACGTCTCGCGGATCTTGCGCTCGAGGAACGGCACGCGTGCCGACAGCGCTTCACGCAGGCACTCCATCGAGGTCAGCGCATAGCGGCTGTAGAACTGCTGCGCGTCCTTCAGCCGCCCCTGCGCCTGGCGCGTCTTGGCCACGCAGTACAGGTATTCGATCTGCCGGTGTCCGCCGACGCCCGACTGCGCGGCGCCGTACAGCGGCTCCAGGATCATGTCGGCGACCTGGGCGGCATCGCATGCCAGCATCGCGAGCGCAATCTCGAGCCGCAGCGTGCGCTGGTAGTCGCGCAGGTTGTGATCACGTGCCCAGTTCACGTGCCTGAGCAGCCCGTCGACCGCATTCCGGTCGGCGCCGGTCGCGTCGCGCAACTGGCACAGGTAATCGACGCGTGAGCGCAGCACGGGAATATGCACGCTCGCGAGATCGATCCTGCTTTGCGCGCTGTCGAGGTACGCGTGCAGCGACGCCCGCGCTGAGCGGCCGTGCATCAAGCCGGACTGCCAGTAGACGTGATCCTGCAGCGAGGCCGACGAACGCAGCGTGCACTGCATCGCGATGTCGAGCTTCAGCGCCGCGAGCAGCTCATGCCAGGCCGGCATGGTCGGTTCCGGTGCCTCGCGAGCCAGTTCGCGCAGTTCATCCAGTTCGCCGATCGCTTCGCTCACGCGGCCCAGTTCGTAGAGCACGCAGACGATGCCGACGCGGACTTCGAGCACACGGTCGATCGGAATGTCGTCCTCGTCAGCTGCGCGGCCGAAGCAGGCCAGCGCCGTATTGAGCCGGTAGCGAAAGAGCGCCTGCCATGCGGTGTTGCGGCAGGATTCCGCCCGCATTGCCTGGCGCGATGCGTGGCTCAGGCGCTGCGCGGCCCGATAGGTTTCTTCCGCTTCCACGTCGCCGCCGGTGAGCAGCTGCATGTCGGCGTGCAGTTGCAGCGCGTACGGCGGATTGCGCGGCGCATCGGCCTCGTCCGCCCAGCGGCTTGCCAGCTGGCGAGCGACGCCGATGTCGCCGTTGAACAGCATGGCGCCGAAACGTTCGCGCCCTGCGGCGAAATCCGGGGTTCCCAGATAGGCAGCAAGCGGGAAATAAAGTGTCGAAAACATAACTGACTCCAGTGCGTGCCGGCTTGTCAGGCCGCCTTGGAGAACAGCGTAATGGAATGAAGTATGAAGAAACTCAATTAATCTAATCTTTGGCCATTTTTTGAGAAAGATTGAGTTTGAAATGAATTAGTAAACTAATGATTATCTGCTTTCCCACGATTTGAGAAAATTCCATTCCATTGCGCCTCGAGGGAATTCAGGGCCAGTTGTCCGTGCACCTGGTCGACGAACACGCCGATGAAGATCGCGAGCATCGCGATCGCAACCGCGGCCTTCACCGGCTGGCTCAGGCTGGAAATATCCAGCTTCGACGCCGATTTCGACACGAAGCCGAACGCGACGTCGACCAGCACCAGGATAAACAGCAGCGGCGCGGCGAGCTTGGCGATCGACTGCATCAGCGTGTCCGTCTGCCGCAGCACGAACGACGCCACGATGTCGCCGGCGATCGGCGCGCCGGTCGATACCGGCCACCAGCCATACGATTCGTACAGCGTGCCGAGCAGGAACGTCATCCCGCCGAGCGCCCAGAACGCCATGATCGCCACCTGCTGCAGCAACGTACCGACCGGCGTGCTCTGTTCCTGGCTGGCGGGATTGGTGATCTGGATGTTGTTGTGTCCGGTCAGGTCGTCGATATAGACGCCCACGCTTTCCGCGACCCAGAACACGGTCGACGCCGCATAGCCGAGCACCAGCCCGATCGCCGCCTCGCGCAGCATCACTTCGGCGAGAAACAGGCCGTGCAGCGCTTCGATGAACGCAATTGGCTGGCCCATGGCGACATACGCGCTGAACACGATCGCGATCGCGTTGCGCACGGTGCCCTGGATCACGCCGTCCGCGGTCGGCGGGAACACGAACATCAGCACGAACAGCCGCAGCGAACAGACGCCGGTCACCGTCAGGTAGCCGATGAAGAGGCCATGCAGGCCGACGAGCGGTTCGAGTGTCTGGGTCATCCGGTGTCATCCCTGGGCGGCACGCGCCCGGATGAACCGGGACGTGGCGATCTCCTCGTTCTCTTCGTCCTGCGCGTCCTCGCGAGCGAGATCGATCGCCTGCCGGATCGTCGCGATCCGTTCGCTGCACTGGTCGATCCGCTGCGTGTTGCGCGCGATGTCGCGCTGAATCAGCGCGATCTCGCTGTCCACGCCCTGGATCAGGCCGTCGAGCTGGGCCAGTTCCGCGACCATCGCGCGCCGGCGGTCGGTCACGACGCCGATGTACCGCACGCACTGGTTGAACGCGTCGATCGAAAAGCCGTCGCTGCCGCCCGTCATCTGCGCGACGCGGGCCTGGTAGCCGTCGATCACCCGCGTCTCGCCGTCGATCTGCGCGACCTTCGCCGCGCGGCGCGCGAGCAATCCCGCGCGTTCGTCGTGTCGCGCGGCGAGCGCGCCGCGCCAGGCATCGATCTCGCGCGTGCGCCGCGCATTCGCGTGTGCGAGCGCGGCGATGCGGTGACGGTTCGCGTCCGCCATCAGGCAGCCGTCAGTGCATGCAGTCGCGCCTCGGTGTCGGCCAGCGCGACGATTTCGTCGGTAGGCTGCGACAGGAACGCGTTGATCGCGTCGTGCCGTGCGATCGCCTCGTCGGCGAGCGCATTCGCGCCCGGCTTGTATTCGCCGATCTGCAGCAGCATCTCGATCTCGCGGTACTTCGCCATCAGTGCGCGCACCCGCGCGGCCGCGTCGACGTACGGCGCGGGCATCACCTGCGACATCACGCGCGACAGGCTGCCCAGCACGTCGATGGCCGGATACTGGTTGCGCGCGGCGATCTCGCGCGACAGGATCATGTGCCCGTCGAGAATCCCGCGGACTTCCTCCGCGATCGGATCGCTGCCGCTCTCGTCTTCGGCGAGGACCGTATAGAGCGCGGTGATCGAGCCGGTCGCGCCCATCCCGGCCCGCTCCAGCAGGCGCGGGAGTTCCGCGAAGATGGACGGCGGGAAGCCGCGCCGGGCCGGCGGCTCGCCGGCGGCCAGCCCGATTTCCCGCCCGGCGCGCGCGAAGCGCGTGAGCGAATCCATCATCAGCAGCACGCGCAGCCCGCGATCGCGGAAGTATTCGGCGATCGCCGTCGCCACGTAGGCCGCCTTCGCGCGCTCCATCGACGAACGGTCGGACGTCGCGCAGACGACGACCGATCTCGCCATGCCGGCCGGCCCGAGAATCAGCTCGACGAATTCGCGCACCTCGCGGCCGCGTTCGCCGATCAGCGCGATCACGTTGATGTCGCAGTCGGTGCCGCGCGCGAACATGCCGAGCAGCGTGCTCTTGCCGACGCCTGCTGGTGCGAAGATGCCCATCCGCTGCCCTTCCGCGAGCGTCATCATCCCGTCCACGACGCGCACGCCGGTGGCCATCGGCGTATCGATCATGCGCCGGCTCATCGGCTCGGGCGGCGACGCGAACACCGGCTGCAGCGTGTCGGACTCGATCTCGGGGCCGCCGTCGACGGGATTGCCGAGGCTGTCGATCACGCGCCCGAGCAGCATGTCGCCGACCTTGACGGCGAGCGAGCGGCCCAGCCCGACCACCTGGGTCGAGCGCGAGATGTCCGTCAGCCGCGAGAACGGCGACAGCAGTGCGCAGTCGCGCGTGAAACCGATCACTTCCGCGTGCTGCAGCAGCGCGCCGGCCGGCGTGCGCAGCTCGCACAGCTCGCCCAGCGATACGTCGAGGCCGCCGACCTTGACGAGCGTGCCGATCACCTCGATCACCTTGCCGGTACGCAGCACCCCCGGCCGCGCGAGGATCTCGCGCTCGATCTCGTCGGTCAGGCGCTCGAAGCCGAGCGTCCGGTCGAACCAGCCGTCCTTCATCGCGACACCTCGGCCGCCGCCGCATCGCCGTTTTCCGCTTCGTCGCCGGTGCCGGCGGCCGCCGCATCATCGGGATCGTCCGCCGCGCCGCTCGCGTCGGCCGCGTCGAGGTAGATCGAGCGCTTCAGTGCGCGGGCGACGGCGCTGCGCATCGCCCGCAGCTGCGTGTTGAGACTCGCGTCGACCGAGCCGAAATCGGTCTCGCAGACGCACGCGCCGGGCTCGAGCTGCCGGTCGGCCACGATCGACACCGGAATCGGCCGGCCGAGGTCGCGCCACTTCGCCGCGAGCTGGTCGAACGCGGCACGTGCCGCTTCGTAATCCTGCGGATTCACCGCGACACGCAGGTAGGTGGAATTGTCGATGATCCGGTCGACGGTCGACAGCGCGCGCTCGAACAACGCTTCGCGATCCATGCTATGCACGATGCTCTCGACCGCCGACGCGATGATGTCCGCCAGCCGCTCGCGCATGCGGACCTGCAGGCGGCTCTGCGCGTCGGTCGCATCGGCGAGCCGCTCCATCCATTCCGACAGCGCGCGGTTCGAACCCTCGCGGAAGCCGCGCTGTTCAGCGGTTTCGTAAGTGTCGCGCGCGGCGTCGAGCAGCAGCTCGGCCTGTTCCTCGCCTGCCGCAACGATCGCGGCGGCCTCGGCCTGCGCGTCCTCGAGCACCCGCGCCCGGTCGGCGTCGAGCTGCGCGTAAGCGTCCGCGATCGACAGCAGATGGCCGAACGTCTCGCGCCGGACCACGTCGCCGTGCACGCCGAACCGCACCGTCGGGCCGTCCTCGCCCGCGTCGCCGGTGCCGGCCGTCAGCCGGCTGCTGTTCAGCCAAATAACCATGCCCACTCCCGAAGCAATTCAGGCAGACGACGAAACAGCCGGGCCGTACCCGCTTCGTCGTGCTGCGTCGGCAACGCGTTGAGCCAGGCGGGCACGTCGATCATGCGCGGCAACGCAAGCCGCGACAGCGGAAACGGCAGCCCGGCCGCGCCTTTCAGGTCGCGCAGCATCAGCAGCATCCCTTCGATCGCGAGCGCCTGCGCATCCAGCGACGCGAGCGGCGGCATCGCGACGGCGGCAAGACGTGCCGCGTCGTTCGCGCTGTCGGTGTTCGGGCCGCGCATCAGCACGTCCACGTCGAGCCCCGTCCAGTCGGCGAGCCGCCGTTGCGCATGCCGGTCGATCAGCCGCCGCACCTCGCCGCGGCGCAGCAGCAGCGCCCGCATCCGCCAGATCCGCAGCGTCAGCGGCGCGGGTGCGACATCCAGCAGGCACGCGTTCGGCTGCGGCGCGACGGCCGCACCGATGCTGGCGAAACCGCCCTGCGACAATTCGACGAAACCCGGCGGCGTCACGCCGAGCGCGCGAACCAGCGCGCGCGAGCACCGTACGGCGGCGCTCGTCGGTGCCCCCGCGAGCAGTGCCCGCCAGTCGCGCAGGTGCGCTTCGGGCACGCCGAGCGATGCGGCGATCCACGACGGGTGCACCCAGTCGGCGACGCAATCGACGTTGTCGCGATGACGGTCGAGCGCCGTTGCGACGCGCACGGCCGGCACGCCGGCCTCGAGCCCGGCTGGCGCAACGAAACCCGCCATCGCCTACGGCTCCTTGCGGGCCGGCCGGAAGCGCCCGGCAAAGGCGTCGAGCCAGCCCTGCAGCGGCGGTGCGCCGCGTGTCAAGCCGAACCGGTACGCGGCGAAGCCCGCGCCCGCCAGCAGGGCCGCGACGGCGGCACCGAGCGCGATCATCCACCACGGGCTCGACACGGGGGGCGGCGCTTTCGACAGCTCGACCGGATCGGCCGCGACCGTCGTGACGCTCACGTGGTCGTAGGTCAGCCCTTCGACGCTATGCATCACGAGCGTCTTGATCTGCGGGATCAGCGTGTTGATGTCGGCGTCCGGCCGGTATTTGATGAACACGGCGGCGGACGACGGCTTGATGTCCTGCGCGAGCGGGTCGTTGTTCGGCAGCACGATCTGCACGCGTGCGACGAGCACGCCGTCGATCTTCGACAGCGTCGACGACAGCTCCTGCGAGATGCCGTACACGAAGCGCACGCGCTCCTCGGTCGGCGTCGACACGAGGCCGTCCTTCTTGAACAGTTCGCCGAGGTCGTTGAACTTGCTGTGCGGCAGCCCGCGCGAGCGCAGGACCTCCATCGCGCGCACGACCTGCGCGTCGTCGACGTCCAGCGTCCAGTTCTTGCCGCCGTCCGGGCTGTCCTTGCTCGCGGACACGCCCTGCTCCAGCAGCGCGACGAGCATCTCGTTCGCGTCCTGCTCGGTGAGATTGCCGTACAGCTCCTTCTTGCATCCGCCGAGCAGCGCGATGCACAGCGCGACGACTGCAATGCGTGCCGCGCGACGATTAGACTTCATGGGATTGCAACCCCTTCGGGCACTGCCGTTCGCGACGTTCCGCTCCGCACGCCGGCGGACCGCGGGGCTCATTGGTTCTTCATCAGCGTCTGCACCGACGACTTCGACGATTCCGCGAGGCTCATCTTGACCTGCATGTTCATCTGCATGCTGGTCATCTCGTACATCATCTGGATCGTGCGCTGGGTCATCTCCGTCATCGACATGCCCGGCAGGTCGGCCGTCAGCTTGCCGACATCCTCGATCGTGTGCCGGAACTGCACGTCCTGCGCCTCGATCGCTTTCGATACCGACGACGACAGATGGCTGCCCGCGTGCTCGGGCGGCGCCATCGGCGCGCGGGCCATCAGCGCCGTGAACTTGTCGCCCAGCTCGGTCGTCGCGGGGGATGCGGCCGCGGGCGTCGCCGCCGTTGCGTCGAGGGCGGCCGGTGCGAGCTGGCTGACGGGATCGATGGACATGTCGGTGCCTCCTCTGAATCACGCGCGCAGGAAGGCGCCGCCGTGGAACATCTCGGCCGCCGGCGCGGGGGCGTGCTGCACGGTGTCCTGCGGTGCGTCGGTGCGTGCGCCGGCTTCCTCGAGCGACGCCGGTGCGACGAACGGCTGGCCCGGACGATGCTCGCGGATCGCGCGATCGACCTCGTCCTTCACTTCGAGCGCCCGCACCAGCGCGCGCGTGTCCTTGTTGTGCGGGTCGTCCGCGAGCGCCTCGGTCGCGATCTGCCGCCACGACGGGTCGCCGATCGACGACAGCGAGAACGCCAGCAGCGCCTTCGCATAGCCGAACTGCGGACGCATCTCGATGACCCGCAGCAGGACCTGGTTCGCTTCCTGCCACTGTCCCTTCGCCATGCGAAGGAGGCCGTCCAGCGCATCGATCTCGACCACGCGCGGGCGCAGCAGCCGCAGCGCGTCGATCACCTGCTCGATGTCGAACAAGTCGACGGGCGTATTCGGGAAATTGTCCAGCAGCGCCACGGAGACGGTCTCGATCAGCCCGCCAATGAATTCCGGGCTGCAGTTCAGGTACTCCGGCGTGTCTACGGTCATGGCAATGCACTCCTGCGATGAGAGGAAAACGGTCCGGCCGGTCGTGCGGCGGGCGGCTCGCCGCCGGATGCATGCCGACGTCTGCCAACATAGCAATTCCGCCCGGGCCGGCCGGCGCGCATGCGAAGCCAGCACGCGCGAGGCGAAGCGGGCCCGGTGGGTCGCGCCGGCCGGCCGCTCGCTTCGGCACGCGCCGCGCCGCTTCGCATCGCGCCCGCCGGCCGCGCGCGGCCGGCGCTAAGGTCATCGCAGCGGCGCGAATGCGCGCCCCTTTTGATCCGATCCGGCCGAGATGTGCCGCGGGCCCATTCATGAGCGACGAAAAGACCGAACAGCCCACCGACAAGAAACTCGAGGATGCGCGCAAGGACGGCGAAGTCGCGCGCAGCACCGACTTCGCCGACGCGTTGTCGATGGCCGGTGCGCTGATCGCGCTGGTCGCGACGGTGCCGCTGTTTCGCGACGGGCTGCACGAGCTCGTGTCGATCCCGCTGTCGTTCGTCGCGCAGGACCGCACGCTGGAGCGCATGCACGCCGACCTGTTCCGGCTCGGCGCCACCGCGCTGAAGCTGATCGTGCCTTGCGTGTTCGCCGCCGCGCTGGCGTCCACGACCGGCTCCGTCGCGCAAGCGGGCTTCCGCATCGCGACCAAGCCGGTCACGCCGAACCTGCAGACGGTGAATCCGGCGAGCGGCATCAAGCGGATCTTTTCCGCGAAGAGCCTGATCGACTGCGCGAAGATGGTCGTCAAGGCGATCATCCTCGGCTGGGTGATGTGGCAGTCGATCAAGTGGCTGTTCCCGCTCGTGGTCGGCTCGATCTACCAGCCGCTCGGCGGACTGTCGCTGATGTTCTGGGACATGCTGGCGAAGCTCGGCGCGATCTCCGTCGGCATCTTCCTGCTGGTCGGCGCCGTCGACATCAAGCTGCAGCGCTTCCTGTTCATCAAGAAGATGAAGATGAGCAAGGACGAGGTGAAGCGCGAGCACAAGGAGCAGGAAGGCAGTCCCGAACTCAAGGGCGAGCGCCGCCGCCTCGCGCGCGAGCTGGCGAGCACGCCGCCGAAGCCGCGCGTCGGCCTGGCCAACGTGCTGGTCGTCAATCCGACCCACTTCGCGGTCGCGGTACGCTATGCGCCCGACGAACACCCGCTGCCCGTCGTGATCGCGAAGGGCATGGATGCGGACGCGGCATCGCTGCGGCGCGCGGCGCGCGACGCGGGCGTGCCGATCATCGGCAACCCGCCCGTCGCGCGCGCGCTGTACAAGGTCACGCTGAACCAGCCGATACCGGAAGAGCTGTTCGAGACGGTCGCCGCGATCCTGCGCTGGGTCGACGCGATCGGCTCGCCCTCCACCCCACCCCTTCACTGAGCGTTCAGATGTTCAAGGCCCTCAAGTTCCCGGCAGGCGGCGAAATCGGCATCGCGCTGCTGGTGACCGCGATCATCTCGCTGATGATCCTGCCGCTGCCGCCCGAGCTGATCGACATCCTGCTCGCGATCAACATCACGATCAGCGTCACGCTGCTGATGGTCACGATGTACGTGCCGGACATCGTGTCGCTGTCCGCGTTTCCATCGCTGCTGCTGTTCACGACGCTCTACCGGCTGTCGCTGAACATTGCGTCCACCAAGTCGATCCTGCTGCACGCCGAGGCCGGCCACATCATCGACAGCTTCGGCAAGCTGGTGGTGGGCGGCAACCTCGTCGTCGGGCTGGTCGTGTTCATCATCATCACGACCGTGCAGTTCATCGTGATCGCGAAAGGCTCGGAGCGCGTGGCCGAGGTCGGCGCGCGCTTCACGCTCGACGCGATGCCGGGCAAGCAGATGAGCATCGACGCCGACCTGCGCGCGAACCTGCTGAGCCCCGAGGAAGCGCGGCACCGCCGCGCGACGCTGGCCATCGAGAGCCAGTTGCACGGCGGGATGGACGGCGCGATGAAGTTCGTGAAAGGCGATGCGATCGCCGGCCTGCTGATCACGACCATCAACATTGTCGCGGGCATCGCGGTCGGGGTCGCCTATCACGGCATGAGCGCGGGCGAAGCGGCGAACCGCTTCTCGGTGCTGTCGGTCGGCGATGCGATGGTGTCGCAGATTCCGTCGCTGCTGCTGTCGGTCGCGGCCGGCGTGATGATCACGCGGGTCGCGGACGAGCGCAGCCACAAGCCGCGCTCGCTCGGCGAGGAAATCGGCCGCCAGCTCGGCTCGAGTTCGCGCGCGCTGTATTTCGCCGCGCTGCTGCTGCTCGGTTTCGCGCTGGTGCCGGGCTTTCCGGTCGTGCTGTTCCTGTTGCTGTCCGCGATCCTCGCGTTCATCGCGTACAAGCTGAACGACCGGCAGCCGCAGCAAGGGCCTGCCCAGGACGGATTGCAGGCGATGCAGCGTTCGGGCGCGAAGGCCGATACGCCCGCGATCATGACGCGGGCGCCGCAGTTCGCCTGCCCGATCGGCGTGCGCGTCGCCCCCGACCTGATGCAGCGGCTGGTGCTGCCGGTGCTCGACAAGTCGTTCGGCGCGGAGCGTGCTCGGCTGCAGGAAGAACTGGGGCTGCCGTTTCCCGGCATCACGATGTGGACCCATGCGGGCCTGCCCGCGATGCACGCCGAGATCCTGATTCACGACGTGCCGCATCTGCTGGTCGAGCTGCCGGCCGGCATGGTCATGCTGCCGGAGCCGGAGCGCGTCGCGACGGGCACCCCGCTGTCAGCCGAGGACGTGCAGCAGCGCGACGCGCTGGTGGCGAAGGGCGAATCGCGGCCGCCGATCGATCCCGGCGGGCGGCCGACCCACTGGGTCGACGCACGCGAGGCCCAGGCGCGGATCCCGGCGTGGGGCCCCGAGCAGGTCGTCGCGCACGCGTCGGTCGCGCTGATGCGCCACCATGCGACGCAGTTCCTCGGCATCCAGGAGGTGCAGTGGATCCTGGAGCAGCTCGGCGAGGATCATCCGGGGCTCGTCGCGGAAGTCCAGAAGGTGCTGCCGCCGCAGCGGATCGCCGACGTGCTGCGGCGCCTGCTCGAGGAACAGATCTCGATCCGCAACGTGCGGACCATCATGGAAAGCCTGATCGCGTGGGGGCCGAAGGAAAAGGACATGCTGATGCTGACCGAGTACGTGCGGGGCGACCTGTCGCGCTTCATCGCGCATCGCGCGACGCGCGGCCAGCGCACGCTGTCGGCCGTGCTGCTCGACCTGCCGATCGAACAGCACATCCGGCAGGCGATCAAGCAGACGCCGACCGGCAATTTCCTCGCGCTCGCACCGGACGAGATCGGCCTGCTGATCGACAAGATCCAGGCGGTCGTCGGGCCGCAGCCGACCGACGGCGTCGCACTCGTCACGTCGATGGACATCCGCCGCTACGTGCGCCGGATGATCGAGGCGAAGCTCGACTGGCTGGCGGTGTACTCGTACCAGGAACTGGGCGAGCACGTCGATCTGCGCCCGATCGGCCGCATCACCGTCTGACGCCGCGCCGTGCCCCGCATCGACAGCCGCGACGCGCGAGCGCTGCCGCCCCCGGACGACGCGCCCCCGCGGACCGCGCGCGGCGCGCGCCGGTTCGACTACGCGGCGCTGCTGGCCACGCGCCGCACCGTGGCGCGCCCGGTATCCGATGCGCCGCCCGCGTCGCGCCAGCAGAACGATCCGTCCGATGAAGCCGATCCGTCGTCCGGCCGTGCGGAGCCGTTCCCGCTGATCTCGAACGAGCGCGACGCGCCCGCTTCCGACCCGGCGCCGACGCCCGCCGAACTGGCCGAGTGTCGCGCCATCGCCGCGCGCATCGCAAGCGCCGCCGCACCGATCGCGACGCTCACGCTGCAGGAGCAGCGCGACCACCTCGGGCTGCTCGGCGTGCTGTCGCGCGAGATCGCGGCGTTCTGCGGCGATCCCGCGGTCGCGGCCGGCGGGCAGTGGGAAGCGCACGTCGTGCTGAGCGACCGGATCGTCGCGGCCACCGAACTGCACGTGTCGCTTTCGCATTTCGACCTGCAGCTTCGGTTCGAAACGCAGGATCGCGAAGCACGACAGTTACTCTTGGCCCACAGCGTCGCGCTCGAACAGGAACTCGACACGATGCTGCGGGCATGGGGGCAGCCGCGGACCGTCCGTCTCACGGTGTGGTAGCCGGCCCCGCGTGAATTGCCTCGAGCACGACGCCCGGCGGGCGGCCTGCGCGGGCCAACGGCGGCATTTTCCGGCCACGGATGAAACTGATTCGGCATTCGATCACCCCCGGCGACGCGCCGTGCGCGCCGCTCGTCCTGCCGCCGCTCGATCCGGCGAGCGCGCATGCGTCGCGCCGGCTGTTCGATGCGCGCCTGCCGGTGTTCCTGCACGACACGCTCGGCGTGCGCGATTTTCGTTGCGGCTTCGTGGCCGATGCGCCGGACCATGCGGACCCGGCCGTCGCGGAGCTGCGGATCGACACGCCGGCCGGCCCCGTGAGCGCGCATCTGCTGCTCGATCTCGAACGCTACCCCGCACTGTCGGTCTGCGCGTGGTCCGAGGCCCAGGCTGCCGACCGGCGCACGAGCCCCGAACTGACACTGCGCAACGCCGTCGCGAACGTGCTGTGCGGGCCGCTGCTGGGCTGTCTCGATACGCTCGGCCTGACCTGCGCGCAGGTCGTCGCGGTCCGGCGCGGTGCGTGGCCGGCGCCGCGCCCGCACAGCGTGACCGTCGCACTGTCGCTGACGCTGCGCGACCGGCGGCACGACGCGCTCGTACAGTTGCCGGGCCGTTGCATCGAGTGGCTGGATGCGTGCCTGGCGCGCACCGCGCGCGCCGGCTGGTTCGACGCGTCGCTGCGCGTGCCGGGCAGCCTCGTGCTCGGCGTGAAGGCGCTGTCGATCGACACGCTGCAGAGCCTGCGCGGCGGCGACATCCTGCTGCGCGTGTTCGATCCGTCGCTCGACGCCGCGTGGCTGCACGGCGCCGGCGCCCGTGCGGACACCGCGCTGCACCCCGTCGCCTTCGCGACCTGGGGCAGCGCGGGCCTCGCGCATGGCCGGGCCGCGGTGGCCGTGCAAACCCGAACGATCACTTTGTTGAAGGAACCCGTGATGACGGAAACCACCGTCCTGAACACGCCGGACGCCGGACTCGATGCGCCGGATGCCGAGCAAGCCGTCGAAGTGGGCGAACTCGAGCTGCCCGTGCAGTTCGTCGCCGATACCGTTGCGCTGACGATCGACGAGGTGTCGTCGCTCGCGCCCGGCTACGTGATCGAGCTGCCGACCGCGATCGCCGACCTGACGCTCAAGCTCGTCGCGCACGGCCAGGTGATCGGCTACGGCGAACTGGTCGGCATCGGCGAACACGTCGGCATCCGTATTCTCCGCATGGCGCACGAGCATGGTTCAGTACGGTGACCTGTCCGGCCTGCTGCTGATCGTCGTTGCGATCGGCTTGTTGCCGTTCGTCGCGATGGTCGTGACGTCGTACGCGAAGGTGGTCGTCGTTCTGGGCCTGCTGCGCAACGCGCTCGGCGTGCAGCAGGTGCCGCCGAACATGGTGCTCAACGGCATCGCGATCCTCGTGTCGGTGTACGTGATGGCGCCCATCGGCATGATGGCGGCGAAGACGCTGAGCAGCCAGACGATCTCGCCGCAATCGTCGCAGGCCGTGATCCAGGCGGCCGACGCGGCACGCGAGCCGTTCCGGCAGTTCCTCATCAAGCACACGCAGGAGCGCGAGAAGCGCTTCTTCATGCGATCGGCGTCGATCGTGTGGCCGAAGGAGGAGGCGCAGTCGCTGAAGGAAACCGACCTGATCGTGCTCGCGCCGGCCTTCACGCTGACCGAGCTCACCGACGCATTCAAGATCGGCTTCCTGCTGTACGTGACCTTCATCGTGATCGACCTGATCATCGCGAACGTGCTGTTGTCGATGGGGCTCAACCAGGTGTCGCCGACCAACGTCGCGATCCCGTTCAAGCTGCTGCTGTTCGTCGTGATGGACGGATGGTCGGCGCTGATCCACGGGCTCGTGCTGACCTACAAGTGACCGGAGCCGCCATGGACGTCGATTCGCTGGTTCACGCCGCCACCCAGGGCATGCTGCTGTGCCTGACGGTGTCGTTGCCGTTCGTGATCGCGGCCGCCGCGGTCGGGCTCGCCGTGTCGTTCGTCCAGGCGATCACGTCGCTGCAGGACCAGGCGCTGCCGTTCGCGGTCAAGCTGATCGCCGTGACGATCGTGCTGGTGATCGCCGCCCCGCTGTCCTGCGCCGCGATCCTGCATTTCGCGAACGAGATGATGCGAACGGCGTTTCCCAACTGACGCGAGGCCGCGATGACACGTATCGGACCCCACACCGCCGCACTCGCCCAGCAGGCGGCGGCCGCGCACCGGAAGTCGGCGAAACCGTCGCGTACGAAGCCGGCCGGGCAATTCGCGACGCTGTATCGCGGCACTCGCTTCGCGCACGGCGGCATGCAGGCACAGCAGAATGCCGCGCAGATGCAGCGCGCGAAGAAAATGGCCGCGCGGCTCGCCCGGCGCCGCCGCACCGCACGCGGCAAACGTGGCGCCGGTTCGCTCGACGGGGTGGACGGCGCCGACACCGCCGGCGAACCGCCGGAACTCGAGGTATCCGGCGACGAGCACGAACGCCGAGGCGGAAACGGCGGCGGGCGCGACAGCCAGGGCGACGAGCAGGACGATGCGAACGAAACGGAACGCGTCGCCACGGCCACGTTCAAGACCGGCCGCAGGCCCACGGCCGGGCCGGCCGCATCGACGCGCGCCGCGGAATCGCCACCTGCCCCTGCGCCCGGCCTCGATCCGCGCGCGCTGCGCGACGCGTGCGCCCGCGAACTGCTCGCGCTGCCACGCGCGCTCGCCGTGCAGCCGGGTGCCGGCATCGCCGCGCACGTGCACGCGTGGTCGGCGCGCTGGTTGCGCGTGCAGCAGTCCGGCGTCGCGCTGCCCGAGGCCGATCTCGAGATGCTGCGCATGCAGCCGCCGCCGCAGCGGGGGGCGGCGCCGCTGCCGGAAGCGGCGCGCGACTTCAACGTGCTGGCCGGCCTGCTGCTGCGCCAGTTCGACCGCCCGCGCACACCGCGACAGTCCGCGGACGCGCTCGACACGTTGCGCGCGCTGCGGCGCATGCCGTAGCGCGGCGGCGCCCGATGCTTCGTTCGACACGCGAAGTCTTCGCATCCGGGGCCGGCAGCGCGTTTTTAGCCTCTACATTCACAGCGAGACGGACGATGCGCGCCCGTCGTGCACGGCACCGCCGATTCGGCATACGGACCTGATATCGATTGAACGCTTCGCTCATGAAACAGCTACGGATACTGACGGGATTCCATGCGGGCGCGATGCTGCAGCTCGCGCCGGGTCAGCATCGGGTTCATGGCGGGGCCGATGCGGATATCCGTCTGACGGACTGGAGCGGCCCGGACGTGGCGCTCGACGTCGATCCGTCCGGCGTCGTGCGTGCGATCACGCGTATCGACGCGCCGGATACCACGCCCGCGGATACCGCGGCCGAACCGGAAACGGTGATCCTGGTCGATTTCGTGCCGATGCGGTTCGGCGAGACGATCCTGTGCGTGGGTCCTGACGACGTGCCGTGGCCGTCGGATCTCGACCTGCTGTCGACACTGCTGACCCGGCCTGCCGATGCGCGGGTCGATGCCGAGCGGCGCAAGCGGCGACGCTACTACGGCGCACTCGTCGCGTGCATCGCGATCGGCATCGTCGCGGGCACCGCCGTGCTGCTGACCACCGCGCCCGACAGCGAGGCCGCGCTGCGACACGGCGCCGACTACCGGACCACCCGCATCCAGGACGCGCTCGCGGCCGCGCACATGACCGAGCTGCAGGTGCGCACGGTCGGGAACACGAGCGTCGTGACGGGCATGGTCGCCAATCTCGCCGACGATCAGCTCGTCCGCTCGACGCTCGCGAAGATCGCATCGAAGGACGCCGTGCGCAGCTACGACGTCGCGCAGAACGCAGTGCACAGCATCGAGGATTCACTCGGCATCGCGGGCGTGCGCGTCAAGTACCTCGGCAACGGCGAGTTCGCGATCACCGGCACGGTCGACAGCAAGGACGCGCTCGACAAGGCCGTCACGCGCGTGCGCGCCGACCTCGATTCGAACATCCGGCGGCTCGTCGTGCAGGCGGTCGAGCATCCCGGTCACGCCGCGCCCGTGACCGGACAGTATTCGGAGATCGTGTCGTCGGACACGGTGCAGTACACGCAGACGCCGGACGGCGTCAAGCACATCTACATGACGGACGCACCGGCTGATCCGGTGCCGGCGTCCGGCGTGCCGGTCGCCTCCGGCCCGGCGCTGCCGTCCGTCGACAGCAGCACGATCGTGCGCAGCGCGGAGCAGGTGCATGCTGCGCCCCGCCCGGCTGCGCCGGACTCCTGACTTTCCACCGACCTCGACAGGACCACCGACATGTACGAACCGATTACGCCCTACGCCAAGCAGTTCGACAACCTTTCCGCGGTCGTCAGGGATCCGAACGCGGCGCCGACGATCGACGGGATCCAGCGCGCGCTCGCCGAGATCGCGGAGAACGTGAACAACGCCACGCCGGGCGCCGAGATCGACAACCGGAATCGCGCGACGCTCTACCGCGGCCTGCTGGCCGCCACGCGCGTGATCCAGCAGATCCGGCGGGCGTAGCGCGGCCCGCTTCCGTTCTGTTCCGCTGCGGCCCTTGCCGCTCGAGAACGGTTTATCCGCAGTAACCGTCGTCACTTCACAAGGAGAATTACCATGGCAGGCGCATTGGCAGGTGCAGGTGCAGCAGTCGCGAGCATTGAACAATCCACGGCGGCACAGACCGCGATCACGCAGGCGAGCTCGGCGGCAGCCACCGCCCAGGCATCGAACAACGCACAGCTGAATGCGGCGACGGCGGCAGCCAACGCCACCAATTCGGCAACCGGTTCGCTCAAGGACATCGCGAAGAACCAGTAACGCGCTTCGCACGCCGCACCGCGGCGCCACCGCCGGCGCGACAGGCCAGCCCGACCCGGTCATCCGGCGGGCTCCGGCGCGCCGGCCTCTTCTCATTCCCGCTTTCGTCGCGTCGTCCCGCTCATGAACGATCCCCGCTATCTCGAACTCGTGGCCCAGTTTTGCGCGGTAGTCGGGCTTCACGACGTCGACTACGTGCAGGAAACCGGTTCGGTCGAGGTCGAAGGGTTCGAGGTGCGCCTCGAGCACGTCGAGCGCGACCAGGAGGCGATCTACGCGAACTTCCACTTCGGCACCGTCACGGCGGGCCGCACGCTGCACATTTTCCGGTTGATGCTCGAGGCCAACCTGCTGATCTATGCGCAGGACCAGGCGCAACTCGGCATCGACGCGGACACCGGCTCGATCGTCCTGATCCTGCGGCTGCCCTTCGATCCCGATTTCAGCGGTGCGGATCTCGCGGACCTGCTGGTTCACTATGCCGACCACGGCCGCTACTGGCGGCAGAACATCATCGAGTCGAGCGACGAGATGTTCGAAGGCATCGCTTCCGGCGAATTCTTCTGGCTGCGGGCGTGACCCCGTGACCGGCCGAATCGCGCCGCCCGTACGCGCCGCGCCCAGCGGATCACGGCCCGATGTCCGCGCGACGGGCCAGGCTCAGCGCGCTCCATTCGAGCAATGCGACGAAACCGTCCGGCACCGCGATCACATACCGGCGACCGCTGACGTGCGCGATCGCGCCCGGTTCCCACGCGTGGCGTTCGTGCCAGCCGACCGCACGCCGCACGTAGAGCACGCTGCCGCCGACGTGCGCGATGCATTCGTGCAGCCCGTTGGCCCGGACCTGCGTCATCACGCGATCCACCGGCTGCGTGAAATCGAGGGTGCGGTCGGTTTGCGACGGCATCGGCCAATGGCTGCCGCCCGCCTGCGGCACGCGCGCGGCCCACAGCGCGTCGAAGCGGTACGCGACCTGCTGCGCGAGCCGGCAGCCGGCCATCTGCACCTTGAGCTGCAGGCTTTCGTGGCACTCGTCGGCGGCGAGCGCGAAGCGCTCCTGGGCCAGTATCTCGCCGGCGTCGAATTCCGGTGCGATCCGGTGGCAGGTCACGCCCCATTCGCGATGGCCATCCAGGATCGCGCGCATCAGCGGGTACGGGCCGCGCGCCTGCGGCAGCAGCGAAGGATGGAAGTTGATCGCGTGCCGCACGTACGGCGTCCAGTCCGGAATCCGCCAACCATACCCGGCCACCACCAGCACGTCGCAATCGAGATCGCGCAGCGTGCGCAGCGCGGCTTCGTCGATTCGCGACAGCTGCAGCGGCAGCCCGTGCCGCGTCGCATGCGACACGATCTCCGCATTCGAATTCACACGGTCGTCGGTCACGAAGCTGAACAGCGATACGGGTGTCCATCCGGCGCTCGCGAATGTCTCGAGTACCCCATGAAACAGATCGAATCCTGCGAGTGCGAAACGCATGCGGTATCTCCATCGAGGGAACGGCGGCGGCCGGTGCTGCCTGCCACGCGGCGCCGCGCATCCGCCAGCATGTCACGGCGCGCCGCGCTACCCGTGCGGTGCGACGAACCCGGCGCCACCCATGCGAAGACATTCCGTGACGCACGTGCAGGTTCGCGCATTCGCGCCGCGGCGCACGCCATTGCGCAACACTGATCCGACCGATCGATGACGAGCGATCATCATGCGACTGCCCCCGTTGACCCACCTCGAAACCGAATGGCTGATACTTCGCCCGCTGGTGCCCGGCGATGCGCCCGCGCTCTTCGAGCAGATGCTGAGCGACCCCGAAACGATGAAGTACCTGCCGATCGGGCGTCACGGCGATCTCGCGCAAACCCACGCGTATATCGCCGAAGCCCGCCGCGGCTGGCGTAACCGGACGCTGATCCGCTATGTGTGCGAGTGCCGCGCCACCGGGCAGCTCGCGGGCGTGATCGAACTCACCCCCGACCTGCCCGGCGTTCGCCTGTCGGTGATGATCGCGAAGCGCGGCGGCACACGGCGCCGGCGCGCGTGCCTGATGGCGCTGCAGGAACTGCTCGGCTGGCTGCTCGGCCAGCGCGGCGTGCAAAGGATCCATGCGCATTGCGTGGCCGGCAGCCCGGCCGGTCACTGCATCGAGCGCCTGGGTTTCCGCTGCGAAGCGGTGCTGAAACGTCACGAGCCGCAGCCGAATCGCGATCTGGACGCAGCGGACTGCCTGCTTTACGTGTTGACCCGGCACGCTTGTCCGGCCGCGCCGGCGCCCGATGCCGGCACCTGGCTGCGCGACTTGCTGCGCGATTCGTCCGGCGGCCGCGCGCGCCTGTGACGCAGGCGGTGCGACCCGCCGCGCCGCCTGAGCCGCACTACGGCGCGTCGGCCGGGATCGCCGCCGCGGTCGCGCCCGGCGTCGCGTATTGCGCGCACACCGGGTCTTTCCAGTACGTCGCCTGGACCAGCCGGTGCGCGTCGAATTGCACCTGGTACTGACACGTCGCGTATTCGCCGGGGCGGCCGGTCGGCAGCTTGAAGAGGTAGTTCCACGCGCGGACGCCGTACGTGCCTTCGCTGAAATGCGGTTCATGAATCAGCAGGTACACCTGGTTCTCGGTGATGCCGGGCACGACCTGCCGCAGGTCGCGCGCA
Organism: Burkholderia sp. AU33803; assembly: GCF_002223095.1. Classification (NCBI taxonomy): domain Bacteria; kingdom Pseudomonadati; phylum Pseudomonadota; class Betaproteobacteria; order Burkholderiales; family Burkholderiaceae; genus Burkholderia; species Burkholderia sp. AU33803. Next base: position 1,603,043 of record NZ_NKFJ01000006.1, on the reverse strand, counting down.
CTGACCCGGGCGCCGCCGGCAACCCATGCCACACCCGGATCGGGGAACACCGGCGTGCCGTTTGCCGCGGAGGGTGCGGGCGTGCTGCAACCCGCGAGCAGCATGCTGCCCAGCAGCGCGATCGCCGCGCCCTGCATCGTGTCGATTCTCATGTCGAAGCGGGTCATCCCCGTCGGTTGGTCGGTTGAAAAGGAACGAGGCGGTGCACGCTCATGAGCCGCGCCGTGTGCATCCCGCGCGGCAGTGCCAGCGGCAACGCAGGCTGCGACGATGCGGGCAGCCGCCCGCCGGCGTGCGCGGGCGTCGCTCGTCCAGCCATTCGCGTGCCTGCACCACGAACCGCACGACGTTCACCACGCCGGCGGCTTCGTTGCCCGACGCGACGGACGACGGATCGCCCGCATCCGTGCCGGCACCGGTACCGATGCCGGCTTCGTCCGATGGCACGGACGACCGCGTACGACGGGCGAGCCACCCGCGTTCGACGAGGTTGGCCTCCAGTGCGCGCACGCCCGGCAGCGCCGCGCCATGCGCGGCCAGCGAACGTCCCGTGGCGGCCGCGAGCATGCCTGCGCGGCGCATGGTCGCGCTCGCGTAGCGGCCGGCCGTGCCGGCTGCATCGGCGATGACGTCGGGGGCGGAGCGGGCAGTCGGTGCTGCTACGCCGCGTCGCGCCGTAAGCCTCTGCGTCGTGGCGGTGGTGGTGACGGGCAGCGTCGACGCTCGCGGTTCGGTATCTGGCAGTGCATGACCGCGTGCTGGAGTGAACGGCTCGTTTTGCGCGACGGCGCCGGCACCGGCACGCGGTGGCGCTGCGAGTGGCCCTGCCGGTCCGGCAAAAACCGGCGTTCCGGCCAGCACCCGCGCCGTTTCGCCGGCCGCGCCGTCGGCGTGCGGCCCGACGTCGTCCCGACCTGCGGTGTGCAGCGCCGGCTGCGTATCGGCCGCGGATGCCCGGGCGTTACCTGCACCGGACCGAGGAGACAGGTCGCCCTCCGGTGCCGACGGAAGTGGCAGCGCGCCTTCGGGCGCGGCCAGATCAGGTTCCTGCCGCTGGGCCGTGTCGCCGCCTTCGTCGGGCACGATGCCCGATACCGCGTTGCCACCTGCCTGCGCGCTTCCAGTGAGTGCAGGGCCCGTGCCGGACGCCACCGGCCCTGTCGCGCCCCCGCGTATGCCGGGCACACCAAGCGCACCGGGCCCCGTGCGCGGCCACGGTACGCCGTCACGTGCCGGCGCGGGCGCCGTGTCCGCGGGCCGCCCCTGGCCCTGCCCGCCACCGGCCGCGTCCTTCAGTTCCGCGCCCCCGCCGCCGATCACCGCGAGCAGGCTCAGCACGACATCGCCGTCGAGATGCACCGCATCGCGCGCCGCATCCGGCGTCGCGCCGTCGGGCCCGCGCGCGTCGTCGGTCCGGGCGGCCTCAGTTGCCGTGCGGTGTGAGGGAATGTGCGAAGACATGGGAGCGAACCGGGGCGAACGGGATGGCGCGCGCTTCCATCCGGCGAAGCCACGGCAGGCAACGTGCCCCGGCTCGATCGATCGTCGCGCTTGCCCGTGTCATGCGTCAGCGCCCGCCGGCCGCGTGCCGCGCGACCGGCGCATCGATGTCGTCGGCATACGCCGGCACCGGCATCGTCGTGCGTTGCCGTACCGGCGCGACGCGGTGTTCGCTCGTCTGGATGAAGATGCGGTAGCCGACGGCATACATCGTGCGCAGGTAGACGCCGTGCTCGCCGTTCAGGCTGAGCTTCTTGCGCAGCTTGTAGATGTGCTGTTCGAGCGAGCGGCTGACGACGTCCTCCGGGCTGCCCCACACCGTCCGTGCGATCTCGCCGCGGGCGACGTACTTGTCGAACTGCGAGAACAGCATCCATGCGATCGCGAACTCGCGCGACGTGAGCCGGATCACGTCGCCGGCCACGCTGACCGCCGACGCGTGGCGATCCAGCCGGTACGGGCCGCACGTCAAGCGTTCGCGGTCCACGCTGCTGCGCGTGCACTGGAGCCGGCGGCTGGTCAGGCGCAGACGCAGCAACAGTTCCGGCAGGCTGATCGGCGCGAGCACGATCTCGTCCGTCTCGTAGTCAAGAAGGTCGACGGCGTCCATGCTGTCGACCGGCGAGCAGATCAGGATCAGCGGCGCGCGCTGGACGCCGTGGCACGCGCGATGGACGAGCACGGGATGCTGCGGATCGATGCCCCGCTCCATGCTGATCAGGATCGCATCGAACTCGCGACGCGTGAGCGCGCGGGCGAAGGTCGTTTCGTCGTCGAACCGGTCGACGGCGATGCCGTTCGCGGCGAGATGGCTGCAGATTGCATCGCGCCGCGTCATGTCTTTGGAGAAAACCGCAAGATTCATTATCAGCTCGTTCCCTGTATGAGCAGGCAGGAAAGGCGTCGTCCATGCCGGCCGGCGGGCGGCTTCATGCGAGGAGCGATGTCATGGTTCCGACTGCGGCAACTGGATGCTCCGGCGACGGCGACGGGCTGCGTCGTCGAAGGCGGATGCGATGAATGCTACATACGACCCCGGGCAAGGGAGCCGGATCGATAAAGGGAGAATGTCAGGCGAAATCAGCGGAATACGCCGCAGCTATACGCGAATGGTGTCACCTGAAAAATAGCCACGCGGGGAACATTGGTATTGATTTTCAATGCCATTCCCATCATTGAATTCGCTTGAATTCGTTTAGCTTAATCGGTAAACAAATCAATGAAAAATGAGTTGATCGTGTCGCGCAAATTGTTATGCGGACCCCAAGAAAACCGCAATGCGATGAGATTATGCTGCATCCGGCAAACTTTCGTATTGCGCTTATCTGTAACGAATTGTCAATGAGGCTTCTCTTGCTGATTTCACCTTGATTTGTTTATCTTGATGTGTAAACAAATTAATATCGACCGATTGCGCTGGCGACAATCTTTTATGTCGATTCGATTAAATCCGCAATGATTCTATTGTGTCGATTTATGCCGATTTTTCATGAAGTGCGCCTTCCATTCATCGCGCGTCGATTGATGGTATCGGTTCACCCGTTTCAAGGCACGACCGCTTCCGGTTGTGCGAGGTCGCGGTTCATCGCCGCCAGGTAGCGGCCCTCGAGGAACCGGCACTCGTGTTTCAGCATGCCGTAGAGGATGAAGTCGGTCCGGTCGGACGCCCCCTCGCGAATCACCCCTTCGCGCCGGAAGCCGAGATTTTCGTCGAGCCGCTGCGCGGCCGGGTTGTCGGCGCGGACGTAGCCGCTGATCCGGTTGCAGCGCAACAGGATGAACGGGAAGCGGAACGCCGCGCAGACGAATCCGGGCGTGATGACGTGCGGCGAGCCGGCCACCGCGAAATGCATCGCCACGTTGGGGCCGTTGTAGGCCTGATACACGACGCCGGCCACGAGTCGGCCATCTTTCTCGAGGCCGATCGCGTCGTCGTAGTTGGGGTAACGCGCTTCCCCCGTCAAGGACGCCACGAACTGCATCACGTCCTCGCTTCGATCCAGAATGAGCCGTCTCATGCCAATTGCGAGTGCCATGCGGCGAGGCGCGTCGCGCCTGCCGCGTTGTCCGTCGTATCCGGGCCGACGGCGGATTGCCGCTGCCGGCCCGGCCGTGCCCGCTGCGTCAGACGGTGACCGTCTGCCCCTGCGGATCCACTGGTCCCAGCCCCAACTGGCTGAGTTTTTCGACTTCCTTGCCGGTCGCCGCATCCTGCGCTTCGCCCTGGCTGCCGCGCAGGTCGCCCGCCGACACGCTGACATCGGACGCGTCGATCGTTTCGCGGCCCTGCGGCTGATGCTTCCCGTTCGTCGAGCCGGTGTTCAGGATCTCGGCTGCGGTGCTCTTGCCGCTGTCGAACGTGACCGAGCCGTCCGCGTTCTGCTTGCCGATGCTCTTGCCGCTCTTGTCGTAGATATTGCCCTGATCGTCCATCTGCACCTGCACCGTGCCCTTGTCGGTGCTCAGCTTCACGTTGTGCAGCCCCTGGCCGGCCTGTCCGGAGCCGCTCAGGCCGACCGGTAGCCCGCCGTTCGCATACGGCGAGTTGCCCGATTGCGGCACGCTGCCGTTCGGCGACGAGCCGTCCCCGAGCGTGATCGTGATGGTCTGGCCGCCGGTCGGCGCATTCCCCGTGCCGAAGTTGGCGTTCTGGCCGCCACCGGGCACGCTGTTGCCGCCGTTGTTTTGCGGGTAGTTCACCGGGATCGTCGAACCGGCGTCCGGGCTGCCGTTTCCGTTGCCGTTCGGGCCGCGGAGATCGCCCGCCGACACGCTGACGTCGGATGCGTCCATCGTTTCACGGCCTTGCGGCTGGTGCTTGCCGTTCGCCGAGCCGGTATTCAGGATTTCGGCCTCGGGGCTCTTGCCGCTGTCGAAGGTGAACGAGCCGTCCGGGTTCTGCTTGCCGATGCTCTTGCCGCTCTTGTCGTAGAGGTTGCCCTGGCTGTCCATCTGCACCTGCACGGTACCCTTGTCCGAGCTCAGCTTGACGTTGTGCAGCCCCTGGCCCGCGCCACCGAGGCCGTTCACGCCACCGTTACCGCCGGCCGGCGGCTTCAGGAGCGCGGCCAGCGAACCGGCGTCCAGCGTGAGGTTCACCGGCTGGTTCGCCGACGATGCACCATTGGCGCCTGAATTGCCGAAGTCGGTCGGCGTGGTCGTCGACGGACTGACGGTAATCGTGATATTCGCGGCCATATCGGACACTCCTGTCTTTGATTGGAAGTATTTACCCGGCTTGCATTTCGTGCGGTCAATATAGGTGAGTGGATGACACGACACGGGAACCGGCACGTATCGACGCGCATAAATACGAAGCGAAATATCGATTGCAACGCGTCATAATTACCTGACTCAAAATCGCGATCATGAAAAATTGACCGCCTCCTCTGCAATTACCGGCTTCTTCGCCGATCGCCGGCGATTACCGCGACCCTAGCGCCGCCCCATCGCTGAACCGAGTGCCGATTCGAGACGGTCGGTTGGCGACTGCGCCATCAGCCTGACGATCGGATCGGGATCGTCCTTCATCTGCTTGGCCTGATCCTCGTCGAGCGGCTTCTGCGCGACACCGCCGGCCGCGGTCCTCAGGTGGGCGATCGCCTCCATCTTCGACATCCCGAGATCGCGCATCAGTTGCAATGCCGATGCGATGTCGCTGCCGCCGTCGGCGCGCCGGTCGTCGTCGACCGCCTTGCGATAGAACGCCTTCAAATCCTTGTGTCGCACGCCGCCGCTCGCCTGCAGATAGGCGGGCGCCAGCGACTGGCGGCCGTGGCTTTCCTCCAGCATGCCGACCACGCGCGCGGCCGCATGCTTCTTCACGAGGTCGACTTCCTGCTTCTTGTTGTCGGTCGACTTGTTCTCGTCGAACAGGTCGAACTTGAGCGGCAGGAAGCGCCCGATGCGCTGCTGGTTGACGGTGTTGCGAATGCCGTCCCAATCGCCCTTTTCCGTCGCGCCCGGCTCGCCGTCGAACCGTTTCTCCAGCCGGTTGCGCATCGCGCCATCGGCGATGGCGGCCATCTTCTTGTCGCGGTAGTGCTGCTTGAGCGAGTGGGCGGCCTTGCGGTTGTCGAGCAGGTCGCGCCCCGACAGGATCGCGCCGCCTGCGATCGCCGCCGGCGCGGCGCCATGCGTGCCGACCGCGAGACCGACGCCGGCCCCGATCCCCACGGCCGACATGGTCGTCTTGATCGCTGACCGGACCACGCGGTTCTTGCCCTGGACCTCGGCGATGTAGCGCCCGGTCAGCACGTCGAGCATCTTCTCCCGCTGGGGGCCTTCGGGCTGATTCAGGATCGCCACCTTGAGATCGTAGCGGGACTGGAAGTCGGTCTTTCCCGCGACTTCCGACAACGGCACCTCGTGGCCGCCCGTCGCGACCTTCGGCTCGTCGGCGGAAGCCGGCCAGTTCCCCAGTTGCTTCTGGTAGCGGCTCTTGCGCAGCGCGGACGAGCCCAGTTCCTGCGCCGCGTAGACCGTATTCACGCCTTCGTGCGCCAGGGCCAGCGCGGACGCCGGCGAGGCGGTCAGATGCGCCTTCGTCAGCCCCTGCACGATCCCGCCTTCCGGTTTCGTCCTGTTCAGCAGTTGGGGAAGCGCGTTCTCGTTGTCGACCTTGATCCATCGCCCGAATCTGCGCAGCGCCTTCGCGCCGACGGAGGCGTTCGGCACGAGCTGGCCCAGTGCTTCGCCATGCGGGCGCGGCGCGGCTTCCTTCTTCCCGGTGTTCGTCGTTGCGTCCGTCTTTTTGGGTGGGTCGTCGGCGCGCTTGCCCGTGGCCAGGTCGGCCGGCGGCGGGGTCGTGACGGTCGGGGTCGGCGACGCCGGCTTCGGTTTCGTCGCGTCGATCCCGCTGCCGGCTGCCTTGCCCGGTGTGCTGGTAATCGCCTCGAAGTGCCCGTGCTGGTCCCAGACGACGACACGGTGCGTCGGCACCTGTCCCGCGCGATGCTGGCTGCCGTGAAACTGGCCGAGCGTCGTGACCGGATGCGTGTCGTCGACCCCCGCCTGCACGACACCGACCTGCATGTCGACCCCGAACTTCTCGTTCACCAGCGAGACGAGTGCCGCGCCGTGTCCGCCTTCGTTGGTGTCCAGCAGCAGCATCCTGCCCCTCTCGTCCGGGTGCTGCGCGTCGAAGCCGGCGCGGATCTCGCTCACCGCCTGGTCCAGCGCCGGACCGTCGAGGTCCGGCCTCGCGCACTGCACGAGCGCGTAAATCGAGCAGTTGTTGTCGCGGCCGCTGTTGCGGATCGGCTGCATGTCCTGACCGGCCAGCGACCGCTCGAAGCGCTCGTTGGACGCGCGAGTCGCGTCGAGCTGTGCGTTGCGCGCTGCCTGCGGCACATCGGCGACCACCGGCGTGTGCTTGTCCTTGCCGGAAGGCGGTTTGACGGACGGCGGCGTGACGGCCGGCGTGTCGACGCCGGCGGCTTCGCCGAAATACGTGTCGAATACGCGACCGAGACGCGCCACATGGTCGCCCGTTGCGGGCGGATCCGCGGTCTCGGGCGTCTTGGCGGCCTTCGCGACCGGTGTCGTCCCGGTCTCCGTCTCGTGCAGTGTGGCCGCGACGACGGCCGGCACATGCCGGGGCTCGGACGGTTCGACCTCGCTCGTCTTGTCCGTGATCGATGCGGGCCGGCTTTTCGATTTCAGCGAAGCGAGCGACGTGTTCGAGCGTAGCGACGGCGATTTCCTGACGGTGAAGCCCGTCGCGCGCTCGCTGCCCGGCAGCGCGCCGGGCCGCGCGACGCCATCCAGCGCCCTCAGCGTTTCCGCGCCCCAGTCGGACGGCGATTCCCGCGGCGTCTCCGCCGACTTCCGGGGCGAGCGCGTATCCAGCCCGGCAAGCTGCGGTGGCGGCGTCGCGACCGGAGAAGCCTTCTGCTTGCCGGTTTCCGGCGGTTTGCGTTCGCCGGACGTCGTCGAGGGGTCGGGCTGCCGCCGCTCGAGCACGGCATTGCTGATCTTTCGGAACATGGGGATCTCGCGGCAGGATCGTATTGCGCGCTACGTTGGCATAGTGCGGGCGCGGATCCGGCAGCGATACGAAGCGAGCGCCACTTTCGCGAAGGCCGTTCAGGCTCGTCCGCGCACGGATGCCGACAGCGGCGTTGCGCGGCGAATGCGAAAAGACGTTCGGGGATCCGAATGCGTCACGGTTTCAGGCATGACGCATCCACTACACTCGGTTCGACCTGTCCGGCGACCGTCGCATCTTCCCCGGAACACCGTTACACCGTTGCCTGACCGGGGCCGCCGGCGTCCTCCCGATTCTCCCTGGAGCACTTCCACCATGAAAATTTCGTCTGCCCGCAGCGGTGCCGTTTCCGAACACACGCAGGACAGCCCGATCGAGCCTTCCGCAGGAAAGCCGCGGGCGCCTGCGGCATCGTTGGGAAAGCTATCCGACTTGTCGTCGATGGCGCGCCCGAAGCGCGGCGCAGGTGCAACGAGTGCCACGATGGGCGCGGACAACGGCACGACGCCGTTTCACGCCGGCACGCAGAACGATTGCGGCCTGCACACCATCGCGTCCCTCACCGGCTGGTCCGAACCCACCGTGGTGCAGAAGCTCGGGCTGTCGGAGCAGGACGTGAAAGACATCAGCGCGCACGGCATGCAGCCCGATACGGTGACCGCCGCGTTCAAGCACATCAACAACGGCAACGTAGAGCATCGCCAGGGCAGCGCCGACGATCTCGTCAAGGGGCTCGCGCAATTCCCCGAAGGTCACCAGTTCGCGCTCGGCATGCAACGCGATTCGGGCATCGGTCACCTGGTGTCCGCGAAACGGGTCGGCGACCGTCTCGACATCACCGACCGTCAAATCAACCAGACCACATCGGTCCGCAACGAGCAGGAGCTTCAGCAATACCTGCAGCAACAGGGTGCATCGAAAATCCACACCTGGTACGACAAGTAAGCCGCGTACCGGCAACCGGTTCCCTGCCCGATCCGGTCGGGCAGCGCCGGCGAGCAGATCGGCGCGTTGACGGCGACGCGCCCGACACACGGCAACACCGCTGCGCGTGGCCGTTCCCACGATTGCACCGCTGTCACGGATCTGCCACCGTCGATCGGTAGCGTTCGGGTCTCTGATCCACGCTATCGACAGACGAATTCGCCATGCAGCGCACGTCGCGCGCCACGCCCCACGTCTATGCGGCCACCTCCCGCGCCCTCGCCGTCAGCCTCGCGATCAACCTGCTGCTGCTCACCGTGGAGACGGTCGCGGCGTGGTCCGCGCATTCGTCGGGGCTGCTCGCGGACGTCGCCCACGCGGCGATCGATCTCGCGGCCGATGCGTTGATTCTCGTCGCGTGCCGGCTCGACGCACGCCTGCCGCCGGCGCGGCGCCCGACCTACGAACCGCTCGCGCTCGCGGGCCTTGGTGCGTTGCTCGTGGTAACCGGCGCGCAGATGATCTGGCATGCGACGAACCGGTTCGCGCTGCCGCCCGTCGTGCAGCCGGGCGCGGCGACGCTCCCGCTCGTCGCGCTCACGCTCGCCGGCAAGGCCGGGCTGTCGCACTGGATGCTGCGCAAGGCGCGCGAGACCGGCTCCGCGCTGCTCGAGGCGAGCGGCTGGCATGTGCGGACCGATGCGCTGTCGTCGTTGCTGGCGGCGCTCGCGATGAGCGCGGCATGGGTCGGCTTCGGTCGTCTCGACGATCTGGCCGCGCTGGCGATCGGCGCACTCGTGATCCGCACGGGTGTGGGTTTCATCCGGCGCGGCTGTGCGCAGTGGCCGGCGCTGTCGGCATGGGCCGATCGGTCGACGCGCGGTTCGTGAACGCAGCGGGCATCGACCTGCATTAGCCGCTATCGGCGATGAATGACGAAGAGGCTCGCGCGGTGCGAGCCTCTTTTGCATGAGGTCGCCGCCCTCATCGTGCTATACGCGACGCGTCGCCCCTGTCGATGTATCGCCAGACGAATGCGGCCGGTTCCGATGGATCGACCTTGATGGTAGCTTACCCGAGCGGCACGACACTCCCGAGCAGAATCCGCACGAGCGTCGCCTGGCGCGTGACACCCGTCTTCGAGAAGATCGCGCGCAGATGGGTGCGCGCCGTGTTCTTGCTGATCCCCGATTCCTCCGCGGCTTCCTCGAGCGTCAGCCCGTTCGTCAGCAGCAGCGCGAGCGACGTCTCGGCGGGCGTCAGGTCGAACAGCTTGCGGATGATCTCCTGCGCGCCCTGCGGCTTGCGGTCGGGATCGCGCAGGAACAGCGTGACGGCAGGCCGCCGCTTGTTGTCCTCCGACCAGTCGGACAGCAGCACCGTGCGCACCAGCAGCCCGAGGCGCGGCTTGTCGAAGCTGCGCGTGATCGGCATCGCCTCGACGGTTGCCGCGGCCGTGCCGTGGTGCCCCATCACCGCATGGCGGATCAGCCGTTTCAGCGTGCGGTTCTCCTGCGCATCGGTCGCCTCGATCGTGCCGCGCGCAATCGTCAGACCGTTGTTCTGCTTGAGGATCTCGTCGGCCACGCTGTTCAGGTCGATGATCGTGCCGTTCTCGTCGAGCGTGATCGTGCCGATCTGCATCCGGTTGATCGCATTCGCATAGATCGAGCGTTCGACCTCGGCCGTGTCGAGCCGCGAATGCAATTCCACCGCGCGTTTCAGGTGCGGCAGCAGCAGCGCGCAGATCGCCTTGTCGCGCGCGGAAAACTGCTTCGACGCATGGTTGCGGCACACGCGGAAGCGGCACTCGACGCCCGACGCCGTGCGCAGGTCGGCGCCGAGGATATAGCGCACGTCCTGCGGCTTCAGGAACTGCTTGTACAGCTCGCTCGACAGCCAGCCGGTGTCGCCGAACACGTCGTCGACCGTGACCACGCGATCGGCCGGCAGGCCGACGAACGGGTCGAGCGAATAGTAGTAGTTGTTGTACGACGCCTCGCCGTCGCCCGGCACCACCGGGCCGAATTCCGACGCGTGCACGGACAGCGGCGCGCGGCGGTCGCTCGCGGCCGCGCGCAGGATCAGCGTCACGTAGTTCGCCTGCAGCCAGCGCCGGACCAGTTCGAGCGCGCCGGCCCACGGCGGCGTCTCCAGCGGCCCCTGGTAGATGCGCGCCATCAGTTCGCTGAAATCCGCGACGCCGATGTCGGCCTCGTCACTGGTTGCCTGGCTCTCTTGCGGAGCCCATCTCGTCTCCATCAGCACGCTCCATCCTCCATACGACATGTTTCCGGCGCGACCCAACCGCGCCGCCATGATTAAGACGCGTCTAAATTCCGGCGTCATCGGGAGATTCACTGAATGGTGAGAATTGGCTATCCGTGCGAACGAACCATCGTCCGATCGGATGATGTGGCGCCCTGCCCGCTGCGCTGGAATGGCCGTCAGGCCGTGCCGGCAAGCGTCCGGCGCGGACTCAGGGAAAACCGCGACACGGGTTTACCTGATTCAAAACGCATCCGATTCAGACAGGAGTCCCCATGCCGCTCGACCCACAGGCGCAGGCGCTGCTCGCCGCGTTCGCCCAGGCACCCGCGATCGATTTCGCGCAGTTGACCGTTCCCGCGTATCGCGCGAGCCTTGCCGCCGGCGGCGCGTTTGCCCCGGGCGATGCCGTCGCCGCCGAAGAGGACTGGCGGATTCCGCTGTCGGGCCGTCAGTTGTCCGCACGGCTGTATCGGCCCGCCGCCGATGGGCCGTTGCCGCTGACCGTGTTCTTCCACGGCGGCGGCTTCGTGTCGTGCGGAATCGATACGCATGCGAACCTGTGCCGCAGCCTTGCAACCCGGGCGCGCACGCTCGTGCTGTCGGTCGACTACCGGCTTGCGCCCGAGGCGCGCTTCCCGGCGGCCGCGCACGACGCATGCGACGCGGTGCGCTGGGCAGCCGCCAGTGCGCGCGATCTCGGCGCGCGCGCCGGGGCGATCGCCGTGGCCGGCGACAGCGCCGGCGGCAATCTCGCGGCCGTCGCCGCGCTGCAGTTGCGCGGCTCGGGCATCGCGATCGCGCACCAGTTGCTGCTGTATCCGGTCGTCGATTGCGCGACCGAGCATCCGTCGTACGAAACGCTCGGCAACGGCTATTTCCTGACGGCGGACGCGATGCGCTGGTTCAAGCACCACTATTTCGACGACGGCGCCGATCGCGCGTCGCCGCTCGCGAGCCCGCTCGCCGCGCCGGACGTCGCCGGCGTGGCGCCGGCGACGATCATCAGCGCCGAATTCGATCCGCTGCGCGACGAGGCCGAAGCGTATGCGCTGCGTCTCGCGCAGGCCGGCACCCCGGTGACGCTCGTGCGCTGGCCGGGCCAGCTTCACGGTTTCGCGAGCATGCTCGGCGCGATCGATGCCGCCGACCGCGCGCTGACCTTCGGCGCCGACGCGCTGCGCCGCGCGTTCGATGTGACGGAGGCACGATGACGCTCGCCGGCACGCTGGAGATCGTCGACGAACTGCGGGCGGGCCGGATGGTCCTGCTCGTCGACGAAGAGGATCGTGAGAACGAAGGCGATCTCGTGATCGCGGCCGATCACGTCACGCCCGACGCGATCAATTTCATGGCGCGCTTCGGGCGCGGGCTGATCTGCCTCACGCTGACCGCCGAGCGCTGCGAACAGCTGAAGCTGCCGCCGATGGCCGATCGTAACGGCACGCCGTTCGGCACCGCGTTCACCGTCAGCATCGAGGCGGCCGAAGGCGTGACGACCGGCATTTCGGCGGCCGATCGCGCCCACACGATCCGTGCGGCGGTGCGGGCCGGCGCCCGCCCGGACGACCTCGTGCAGCCCGGCCACGTGTTCCCGATCGCCGCGCGCCCGGGGGGCGTGCTCGTGCGTGCGGGACACACCGAGGCCGGCTGCGATCTCGCGGCGCTCGCGGGGCTCACGCCCGCGTCGGTGATCTGCGAGGTGATGAACGACGACGGCACGATGGCGCGGCTGCCCGAGCTGAAGGCGTTCGCCGCGCATCACGGGCTGAAGATCGGCACGATCGCCGACCTGATCCATTACCGGCGCGAACACGAATCGCTCGTCGAACGCGTCGGCGAGCGGCCGTTGCATACGCCCTGGGGCCGATTCCGCGCGATCGAGTATCGCGACACCGTGCACGGCGCGCCGCATCTCGCGCTCGTGCGCGGCGAGCCAGATCCGTCGACGCCGGTGCTGACGCGCGTGCACGAATGCCATTCGCTGCTCGACCTGCTCGATGCGGAGCCGTCCGCGCATTCGTGGCCGCTGCACGCCGCGCTGCAACGGATCGACGCGGCCGGCTGCGGAGTGGCGGTGCTGCTCGACTGCGACATGCGTGGCGACGCATTGCGGATGCCGACCGGCCATGCGCGCCGCGACGGACGCGTGACGGGGATCGGCTCGCAGATCCTGCGCGAGCTCGGCGTGCGGCGCCTGAACGTGCTGTCGAGTCCGTTCCGGCTGCCGGCGCTGTCGGGGCACGACCTCGAGATCATGGCGTTCATTCCGCTCGGCGACGACGATCCGGAAAGCGCACGGAGCGTGCAGGCGAATCCGCTGCGGGCGGCGTGAGGTGTCGACGCGGGATGGGGGCGGCTTTACGCCTGACAGGCTATCGCTTGTTTTTGGCGGAGACAGTCTTTGGTTTGTATTTTGACAACGCCTCCCGCCCGTCCGGCGTCCCGCAGCGATCGTGCTCTCCCGTCGGAGCCCGCATCGAGCGGCGCTTCAAGGTGCTGAGCACGGCTCGGCGCGCATAGGGCGACGAGATCGAGCCACGGCACTGGATCGCGCAGGGCCGGCGCGTCGGCCTGACCGGAGACGACATGCACGCCGCGATGGCAGCCGTCGTTGCGCGCACGGAACCCGCGATCGCCGGGGCTGCAGCGCAGATCCCGGCGGAGTTGCCGGCGGACGTGGCGGATGCGATCTTCGATGGCATGCGACGGCAGGCCCGCAAGCTGGGCGCGGCCGGGTAGTCTCGGCCGTCGCCCGCGGCGATACGCTACGCGCCGGCGGCGAAGCGCCGGCAATGCTCCAGATACCCTGCCTCATGGCTGCTCACGAGCTGGACGATGCTGTTCCACAGCCACATCGGCGCATCGATCGTCTTCGCGCGGTTGCGGCCGAGTTCGGTGCGCCACGCCGCGCGTGTCGGCTTGTCCATCTGGCGCGCGTGGGCCGCGCCGACCACCGCACCGAGATAGCGCGCGACGTCACGGGCATCGTCCTCGGCGAGCAGATCGATGTCGAGCTTCAGGTCCTGCGGCAGCAGTTCGCGGATCACGACCGCGCGGTCGAGCAGGCGCGCGGCCCGCATCCGCTCGCCGAGGGCCGGCGACAGATGCCGTGCGCCTTCCACGACGCGCTCGGCGTTGTCGCGCGGCATCGTGGCCGTTTCGTCGCGCGGTGCAGCGGCCGTCACGCCCTCCTTGATGTCCATCAGACACAGGTCGTCGCCGTCGCTCACGTCGCCGTCGATGTCGAGCAGCACCGCGTAGCGCAGCCGTCCCAGCGAACTGCAGCCCTTCACCCAGTACGCCGCGTCGAGCACGTCGACCTTGCCCCCGTCCTTGCGGCCCTTGAGGCTCGTCGCGAGTGTCGCGATCGCCTCGTCGCCGAACAGCTTGCCGATCGCACGGGACTCCTTCGCACTCAGCGGCCAGAAGCGACGGCCAAGCGGAATCGTCGGCGCGAGCCCTTCGATCCGCTCGACCGCGAGTTGCCGCCACGAGCGGCGCATGGCCTGCTTCATCACGAGGTGCACGGGCTCGGGCCGTTCGGGCAGCTTCGCGTTGCGACTGCCGAATGCCGATGCATAACCCGCCGTCATCGCCTCCATCATGTGCACGATCGTCAGGCCGGCCAGTGCGGACCCGCGCGCGGCCGTCGCCAGCGAAAGCCCGAGGCGGATCAGGTCGTGAACGGGATTGCCGATGACCGTCTGGTCGAGATCCCGGATCTGCACGTCGACCTTCCCTTCGCTGTTCGCGACCGGGCCGAGATTGCCGGTATGGCAGTCGCCGCAGATCCAGATCGACGGCCCGTGCGGCAGTGCGCTGCCGTTGGTCTCGACGAGCCATTCGTAGAAACGCGCCGTATTGCCGCGCACGTACGCGTGGGGGGAACGCGCCATCTTCCGGCGGCGCTGTTCGGTCAGGATCGCCTGGCGCCCGGCGGGTTTCGGCATGCGCTTCTGCTTTTGTTTCTGCTTCGGTTGTGACTGGCTGCTCATGCGGTTCTCCGGATGTTCCTGTCGTGTGCGGCATGCCGCTTCGTCACGATGCCATCGATCGGTGCCTTTCTGCAAACCGGCCGCGTCGCCGATGCCCGAACTCCCGGCTTGCCGTCTCATGCTTCATTCGGCCCGATCGGGGCCATCCACCTGGACGATGCGCGCCGGTGCGGGTTGCGCACAATGACCGTCGAACCCATTCCCGACGTCTCCCCGACATGGAACCCACCGAACCGTCCCCCGCGTTCAGCCCGCTGCAGATCGGCCCGCTGACGCTGCGCAACCGCCTGATCAAGTCCGCCACCAACGAGGGCATGACGCCGAACGGTGTGCCGTCGCGCGCGCTCGTCCGGTTTCACGAATGCATCGCCGAAGGCGGCGCCGCGCTGACGACCGTCGCGTACTGCGCGATCAGCGACGACGGCCGCACCTTCATCCACCAGGCGCGGCTCGACGCGCCGACGGTCCGCCAGTTCCGCGCGCTGACCGACGCCGTCCATCGCCACGGCGCCGCCGCATCCGCGCAGATCACGCACGGCGGATGCTTCACGTTCTTGCCGTCGTTGTCGACCAAACGGCCATTGAGCGCGTCGGGCGGCTTCAACAAGGTCGGCGTGATGAGCGGCCGCTTCCTGAAGCAGGCGATGACGCGCGACCAGATGTCGCTCATCGCCGATGAATTCGCGCAGGCCGCACGCCATGCGCGCGACGCCGGCTTCGATGCAGTCGA
The DNA here is from genome assembly GCF_002223095.1 of Burkholderia sp. AU33803. Classification (NCBI taxonomy): domain Bacteria; kingdom Pseudomonadati; phylum Pseudomonadota; class Betaproteobacteria; order Burkholderiales; family Burkholderiaceae; genus Burkholderia; species Burkholderia sp. AU33803. Next base: position 1,587,634 of record NZ_NKFJ01000006.1, on the reverse strand, counting down.
GATCCACATGGGGCACGGCTATCTGCTCAGCCAGTTCCTGTCGCCGCTGTACAACCGCCGCCGCGATGCATATGGCGGCGACGCGGCGCGGCGTGCCGCGTTCCCGGTCGAGGTGCTGCGCCGCGTGCTCGATGCGGTGGGCCGCGACCTCGCCGTCGTCTGCAAGCTCGGCGTGACCGAGGGCGTGCGCGGCGGTGGCACGGCCGACGACGCTTGCGAAGTCGCGCGGCGGCTCGAAGCCGAAGGCGCGCACCTGCTCGTGCTCAGTGGCGGGATGAACGTCGAATCGGTGTGGCAGTTGTTCGGCCGCCCGTTGCCCGGCGATGCGCGCGCGAATGCCGACAACGCGATCGTGCGCGCGGCAATGGCGCTGCAGAAGCTCACCGAGCCGAAGATGGGCGCGTTTCGGGAGATGTATTTCCTCGAGCACTCGAGGAAGGTGCGCGCGGCCGTCAGGATGCCGCTCGCTTACCTCGGCGGCGTGCGTTCACGCGCGAACGTCGAGCGGGCGATGCGCGAAGGGTTCGACGCGGTGGCGCTCGCACGCGCGCTCGTGTTCGAGCCCGATTTCGTCAACGGGCTGCGCGACGGCCGGCTCGCGCAGTCGGGCTGCACGTCGTGCAACCGCTGTGTCGTGTCGATGTACACGCCGGGCGGCACCGCGTGCGTGCTGCGCGAGCCGAATGACCCCGCGCCGAACCGCGTGCCGGCCGCTGGCGCGTGAGGCTTGACGTGTAACGCGTGATGCCCGACGCCCGATGCCTGACGCCTGATGCGGGCGCCGCGGCCGCTCAGCCGGCGTCGCGCGCGCGGGCGAGTGCCGCGAGATTCCCTTCCCCGAACCCGTGGTGCCCCTTGCGCTGCACGATTTCGAAGAAGATCTCGCCGGGCCGGCGCTTGACGAAGGTCTGGAAGAACAGGCGCGGCACGCCGTCGCTGCCGATCTCGCCGTCGACCAGCACCGCGCGACGGCGCAGCGCGTCGAGGTCGACGCCGTGCCCCGGCAGCCGTGCGCCGACGTCGTCGTAATAGCGGGCCGGCGGCTCGACGAATTCGACGCCGTTCGCCCGCAGCGCATCGACGCAGGACAGGATGTCGTCGGTGGCCAGCGCGACGTGCTGCACGCCCTCGCCGGGGTGGTCGGGCAGGTACGCATGCATCAGCTCGGTGCGCCGCGTGCCTTCCTCATAGACCGGAATCCGCACCGCGCCGCACGGCGATACCATCACGCGCGATTCCTCCGACACGTGCCAGTGCGCGTCGATTTCGTGGATCTCGCGAAAATGCAGCAGGTCGTGGTAGAAATCCAGCCACTCCTGCATGCGCCCTGCGCCGACGGTCTGCGTGAAATGATCGACCTGCTGCAGCCCGACACCCACGCAGTCGAGGTCGGTATGCGCGGTTGCGATGTCGATCGGCCGGAAATCGATGTCGAAGATCGAAATATCGCCGACGCCGCCGCGCTGGCCGTCGCGTCCGCGCCAGCGGTCGACGAAATAGAGGTGTGAATCGCCGATGCCCTGGATCGCCGGGATCTTCAGCTCGCCGACGCCGACCTTCTCGCCCTCGAACGCCCACGCGCCGAGCTCGATCGCCCGCTCGAACGCGCGCCGGGCGCTGGCCACGCGCAGCCCGATCGCGCAGACACCCATTCCGTATTCCTCCGCGTAGCGCGCGGCGAACGAATCGGGCTCGGCGTTGATCAGGAAGTGCATCTGCCCTTGCCGGTAGAGCGTGACGTTCTTGCTGACGTGCCGTGCGATCGCCTTGAAGCCGAACTGCTCGAAGCGCTGCGCGAGCGCCTCCGGCACGGGCGCCGCGAATTCGACGAACTCGAGGCCGGCCATCCCGAGCGGATTGGCAGCCGGATCGGCAACGGGCGGCGTATCGCTGGACAGGGGGTGGGAATTGCCGGGCATTCCAGTCTCCGGGGGCATGCGGTCGATGGGGATGGCGCCCGTCGCGTGCGGAAGGCGCGGCCAGCGTGGCGACCGGGCATCCTACCCCGAACGGGCGAGTTTTCAATGCCGCCAATTTTAACCAGTTCGTTCACGGCGGCACACCCTGGCCAAACGGGATATCGTCACGCCGCCTAGTGCAAACCCGAAAAGCGTTCGATAATCGCACGGACTTGAACGATAATCGCGCACTCTGTCCGATTGGCCAATTGCCGCCGTGCGGCGCGCGCCCTATTCTCCGTTCACTCATCGACTTCAATGCAGCATCGGACGCGGCGCCGCCACGATTCCACGATGCGCCGTGCCAGGAGACATCACCATGACCCCAACCTTCGACACCCTCGACGCCGCAGCCGGCGCCCGCGCGCGCAGCCAGGCCCGCAAGGCCGCGATCGGCAGCTTCGTCGGCGCCGTCGTCGACTGGTACGACTTCCTGCTGTACGGGATCGTCGCCGCGCTCGTATTCAATTCCGAGTTCTTCCCGAAAGTCAGTCCGACGATGGGCACGCTCGCGGCGTTCGCGACCTTCGGCGTCGGCTTCCTGTTCCGGCCGCTCGGCGGCGTCGTGTTCGGCCACTATGGCGACCGGCTCGGCCGCAAGCGGATGCTGGTGCTGACCGTGATGCTGATGGGGCTGTCGACGGTCGCGATCGGCCTGCTGCCGGCGTTCTCGACGATCGGCTGGTGGGCGCCCGTGCTGCTGGTGCTGATGCGCGCGATCCAGGGTTTCGCGGTCGGCGGCGAATGGGGCGGCGCGGCGCTGATGGCCGTCGAAAGCGCGCCGAAGCAGAAGAAGGCGTTCTACAGCAGCGGCGTGCAGGTCGGCTACGGCGTCGGCCTCGTGCTGGCCACGGGCATCGTGTCGATCCTGAGCCACACGCTCGGCGAGGCCGCGTTCAAGTCGTGGGGCTGGCGCCTGCCGTTCGTGTTCAGCATCGTGCTCGTGCTGATCGGGCTGTGGGTGCGCAAGAACATGGACGAATCGCAGGAGTTCGTCGAGAAAGTCGAACACGGTAACCGCAAGCTGCGCCTGCCGGTGCTGGAAGCGCTCACGCGCCATCCGAAGGCATTCCTGCTGATCATCGCGCTGCGCCTGGCCGAACTGTTCACGATGTATATCGTCACCGCGTTCGCGCTCAGCTATTCGACGACGAACCTCGGCATGTCGCGCGACCTGTTCCTGAACATCGGCCTGCTGGTGGGCGCGGTGAGCTGCGTGACGATCCCGTGCTTCGCGTGGCTGGCCGACCGCTACGGCCTGCGCCGCATCTACCTGATCGGCGCGCTGATCGGCCTGGCGTCCGCGGTGCCGTTCTTCGTCGCGCTGGAAGCGCGGTCGGTCGCGTGGATCGTGATCTTCTCGATCCTGCTCGCGAACGCCGCGCACGACATGGTCGTGAGCGTCCAGCAGCCGCTGTTCACCGAGTTGTTCGGCGCCGAGTACCGCTACAGCGGCGCGGGCGTCGGCTACCAGTTCGCGAGCGTGGTCGGCGGCGGGTTCACGCCGTTCATCGCGGTCGGCCTCGTCAGCGTCGCCGGTGGCTCGTGGCACCTCGTCGCCGGTTATCTCGCGGTGGGCTGCCTGATCTCGCTGGTGGTCGCTGCGCGGATGCGGGCGGCGCAGTAACACCCTGACCGGATGGCCGGCCCGATGCGCGGCCGGCCATCCCGCGTGGCTCGACGATGACCTGCAACGGCGCCACTGCGTCGCGTTCGGGCGCACGACGTCAAACACTGTCAGTTACGCACGTCGATTCCCCCTTTTCCCCTCTGAACATTCCACGCCGCCCGCCGACCAATGGCATCATATGGGCCTACGTCAGTCACCGATACGCCCCCATATCATGTCGAATCTCATCGTCCACGGCGGCACTCCGCTGCGCGGGGACATCAAGCCGTCCGCGAACAAGAACGCCGTCCTGCCGATTCTGTGCGCCACCCTGTTGACCGATCAGCCGCTGCGCCTCATCGGCGTGCCGGACATCACCGACGTGCGCAAGATCCTCGACATCTTCCGCACGCTCGGCAGCGACGTGTCGGTCGACTTCACGACGGGCCTGCTCGAACTCCACCATCGCAACACGAAATTCGATCCGGCCGTCCACCGGCTGCCGGAAGCGATGCGCTCGTCGATCATGCTGATCCCGCCGCTGCTCGCGCGCTTCGGCGTCGCGCGCCTCGAGAACGACGTGAAGGGCTGCACGCTCGGCGTGCGCGAGATCGATCCGCACGTCGAGGTGTTCGAGCGCTTCGGCGCGCATATCGAGCGCACGCCCGATTCGCTGATCGTCCGCACCGACGGCCCGCTGACGGCCAACGACCACTGGCTCGACTATGCGTCGGTGACGACCACCGAGAACTTCGCGCTGTGCGCGACGGCCGCCAACGGCACGTCGACGCTGATGAATGCCGCGTCCGAGCCGCATGTGCAGGAGTTCAGCCAGTTCCTCGCGATGATCGGCGTCGCGATCGAGGGCATCGGCACGTCGCGGCTGTGTGTGACGGGCGGCGGCAAGCTCGGCGGCGGCGAGTTCCGCTTCGCCGAGGATTTCCACGAGATCGCGACGTTCCTCGCGCTCGGCGCGATCACCGGCGGCGACATCACGGTGCGCAACTCGTCGCCCGAACATTTCCCGCTGATCGACCGCACGTTCGCGAAGTTCGGCGTGACCGTCACGCACCGCGACGGCTGGTCGCGCGCGGAACGCGACGGCCCGCTGCGTGTGCGCCGGCCGTTCACGCAGAACATCCTCACCAAGGTCGAAGCCGCGCCGTGGCCGTACCTGCCGGTCGACTTGCTGCCGATCTTCATCGCACTCGGCGTGCGTGCGGAAGGCAGCGCGATGTTCTGGAACAAGGTGTACGACGGCGCGCTCGGCTGGTCCGGCGAACTGTCGAAGTTCGGCGCGCACGTGCTGCTGTCCGATCCGCACCGGCTGATCACGTTCGGCGGGCTGCAACTGACGCCGGCGCGCGTCGAGAGCCCGTACATCATCCGTGTCGCGATCGCGCTGCTGATGGTGGCCGCGAGTATCGAAGGCCGCTCGGAAATCATGAACGCGCTGCCGATCCGCCGCGCGCACCCGCACTTCGTCGAGAACCTGCGCTCGGTGGGCGCGAACGTCGAGTGGACGAGCAGCGAATAAAGCCCTGACGGTACGGCGCACGCGCTGCGAGCGGCCGTACCACCCGCCACACCCGGCCGGCGCCTGCGCCGGTCGCTCCCTCCTGCTTTACTCGCCTCCCCCGCAATCGACATCACCGCCGCCCATGTGGTCGAAGCCGTAGAGCATCACGGCCGTCGTGCCGCGCGCGGAATTGCTTGGGCGTTTCGCCAGGCTTTCGTCGAGCGGAGACGACGGATACTGGACACTCGTGTCCATCAGGTTGCCCGGCTCCGAGCGCAACTCCGCTTCGGTCAGCTTGCTCCCGTCCGCGCGCGGCAGCCCGAACGCCTTGCGTACGTCCGCTTAAAGTGCGCGATAATCGCCCATTCACGCGCGATTACCGCGCATTCCGACGCCTGCTCACGACGATGAAAAAGCCTGAACTCGACCGACGCGACTGGATTGCCGGCCTCGAAAAAGGCCTGGCGATCCTCGAGGCGTTCGACAGCCAGCATGCGCGCATGACGCCCACCCAGGCCGCCGCGCGCACCGGCCTCACGCGCACGGCCGCGCGGCGCTACCTGCTGACGCTCGAATCACTCGGCTACGTGTACACCGACGGCAAGCTGTACGGTCTCACGCCGCGCGTGCTGCGGGTCGGCTGGTCGTACTTCGATTCGGCCCGCCTGCCGCGCACGGTCCAGCCCTATCTGCAGCAATTGAGCGCATCGCTGAACGAGTCGGCGTACGTGAGCGTGCTCGACGACTGGGAACTCGTGTTCATCGCGCGCAACGGCGTGTCGCGGGTGATGACGACCGGCTTCGTGCTCGGCGCGCGCGTGCCGGCGCCGCTGACGTCGCCCGGCGTCGTGCTGCTCGCCCATCATCCGGATCGCGAAGCCGTGCGCGCGTGGCTCGACGACACCGAACTGCCGCCGTTCACGCCGCACACGATCACCAACAAGGCGCGCCTGCTCGAACAGGTCGACCAGGCACGCGACGCCGGTTTCGCGGCGATCGAACAGCAATTGCAGGTCGGCGTGCGCGGGATCGCGGTGCCGCTGAAGAACCGTCATGGTGAAGTGGTCGCTGCGCTGAGCACCAACATGCCGATCGGCGCGGAGACGACCGACGCGGCCGTGCGGCGCGTCCTGCCGCATCTGCAGGAAACCGCGCTCGCGATGCTGAATGTGCTGTAGCGGCAGCACTCACCCAGGCCGCGTCCGCGGCCGCCCGATCTCGCTACGCGACGGATGGCGCTCACCTGCCGGAATCCGCAGTCTGCCGGCAGCGCCTCGTCCGTCTCACCCGATCCGCCACCACCGCGGCAGCAGGTCGCGCACTTCGCGCCGCCGGTAACGGTCGTCGATCAGGTGTACGACACCTTCGTCGTGCTCGGTGCGGATCACGCGCCCGGCCGCCTGCACGACCTTCTGCAAGCCCGGGTACAGGTACATGTAGTCGTAGCCGTTGCCGAAGCGTGCTTCCATCGCGCGCCGCATCTGCTCGTTGACGTCGTTGACCTGCGGCAACCCGAGCGTCGCGATGAACGCGCCGATCAGGCGCTCGCCGACCAGGTCCACGCCTTCCGAGAATGCCCCGCCCAGCACCGCGAAGCCGACGCCGCGCCCGCCAGCGTCGAAGCGGGCGAGAAAGGCGTCGCGCTCGCTTTCCGCCATGCCGGGCGCCTGCGCCCAGACGGGCACGTCCGGATGCCGCGTCTGCATCAGCGCGACCACGCGCCCCAGGTAGTCGAAGCTGCTCAGGAAGCCGAGGTAGTTGCCGGGCCGCGTCGCGTATTGCGCGGCGATCAGATCGGCGATCGGTTCGAGCGAACGGTCGCGGTCGCGCCAGCGCGTCGACACGTGGCTCGCGACGCGCACCGTGAGTTGCTCGGCGCGGAACGGCCCGTCGACGTCGAGCCAGCCCGTGTCGCCGGGCAACCCGAGCGTGTCGCGATAGAAATGAAACGGGCTCAGCGTGCCCGAGAACAGCACGGTCGCGCACGCGGCTTCGTAGCGCGGCGCGAGAAAGCCGGCCGGAATCACGTTGCGCACGCACAGCGTCGACTGGACGCGGCGCCGGCGGCCGGCCGACGCCGCGCCGTCCAGCGCCGGCTGGCGCGGCATCGGTTCGCCGTGCAGCGTCGCGTCGAAGATCGACGCGCTGTCGAACGCCTCGGCCAGCACGCCGAACTGGATCGCCTCGAAATGAAACCGCAGCAGTGCATCGCCGTTCGCGCGCGGCGCGTCGGCCAGGTGTTCGCCGATTGCCGCGACGAGGTTCTGCACGGCCGACACGATCGGGCCCGGGATCTCCGGATACGCGGCATAGCGCTCGGCCTGCGCGCGGCTGACCGAACCCCAGGCGCGGGCTAGCCGGTCGAACGCCTTGCGCAGCGCTGCAGGCGCAATCTCGCGGGCCGCCGCGAACGCGAACGGATCGAGCGACGCGCTGTACATCTTCCTCGCGCGATCGAGCAGGTTGTGCGCTTCGTCGACGAGCACGCCGACACGCCACTGGTTCTGCTGCGCAAGCGTGTGCAGCATCGCGCTGCCGTCGTAGTAGTAGTTGTAGTCGCCGATCACCATGTCGGACCAGCGCGCGAGCTCCTGCGACAGGTAGTACGGGCAGACGTCGTGCGCGAGCGCCGCTGCGCGTACGGTCTCGCGGTCGAGCAGCCCGGCCTCGATGGCCGCATCGCGCGCGGCCGGCAGCCGGTCGTAGAAGCCTTTCGCGAGCGGACACGATTCGCCGTGGCATGCGCTGTCCGGATGCTCGCACGCCTTGTCGCGCGCGACGAGTTCCAGCACGCGCAGCGGCAGCGCCGGCGTGCCGGCGCCGAGCGTCGTCGCCGCTTCGAGCGCGAGCGCGCGGCCGGGTGTCTTCGCGGTCAGGAAGTACACGTGATCGAGCTCGCCCTCGCCGCAGGCCTTCAGCAGCGGAAACACGGTGCCGAGCGTCTTGCCGATGCCGGTCGGCGCCTGCGCCATCAGGCACCGCTCGTCGCGTGCCGCGCGATAGACGGCCACCGCCAGCTCGCGCTGGCCGCTGCGGAACTGACCGTGCGGAAACGCCAGCGCGCGCAGCGCCGCATCGCGCGCCGCCCGATGGGCCGTCTCGCGCTCGGCCCAGCCGACGAAGCACGCGCACTGCTCGGCAAAGAACGTCGCAAGCTCGGCCGCGCCCAGCGTTTGCGTCAGCACCGTCTCGCGCTCGGACACGATGTCGAAATAGACGAGCGCGACGTCGATTTCGGCGAGGCTGCGGGCGTCGCACATCAGGTGCGCGTAGACCTTTGCCTGCGCCCAGTGCAGCGCGCGGTGGTTGTCAGGCATCGCATCGAGGCTGCCGCGATAGGTCTTGATTTCCTCGAGACGATTCGCCACCGGGTCGTAGCCGTCCGCGCGGCCGCGCACGGTGAGCGTACCCCAGGTGCCCGTCAGCGCGATCTCGGTTTCGTAGCGGGCGCCGCGGTTCGACGTGACCGCACCGTGGCCGGCGATGCCTTCGAGCGCGGTCGGCGCAGGTGTGAAGCGCAGGTCGAGGTCGCCGCGTCGCGCGGTGAACTCGCACATCGCCCGCACCGCGACGACATAGCTCATGCGGACAGCCCCGCCGCTTCGGCGTGCGCGACGCCCTCGCCGGCCCACTCGACATCGATCACGCGCACCGGCATGCCGTGCGCGAGGCAGTACGCGAGCCAGCGCGTCTGGTTGTCCTGCAGGCGGTCGCCGGGGCCTTTCACCTCGATGAGTTCGTAGCGGCGCTCGCCGGGCCAGAAACGGACGAGATCGGGCAACCCCGAGCGGTTGCTGCGGATATCCGCGAGCAGGCGCGTGAACCACAGCCGCAGGTGCTCGGGCGGCAGGCACGCGAGCGCCTCGTCGAGCAACGCGTCCGTCAGCACGCCCCAGAACACGAACGGCGATTGCAGCCCGGCCTTCGTCGCGAAATGCCGGCGGATCGTGTCGCGATAGGCGCCCGAATCGAGCTGCGCAAAGCACGCGGCGAACGCTTCCGCACGACGCGCGACGAAATCGGGTGCGTGCAGATCGGCCGGGCCGCGCTGGAACGGGTGGAAGAACGCACCGGGCACCGCGGCGAACACGGGCTCCCAGCACAGCAGCCCGAACAGCGAATTGATCAGCGTGTTTTCGACGTAGTGAACCGGCGAAGCCGGTTGCGCAAGATGGTCGCGCACCGCGAATTCGACGCTGACGAACGCATCGGGGCGCGCGATCACGAGCGTCTCGCGCGGCACGTCGGCCGCCGCGGCAGCCCGTTCGACGCGCTGGCCGAGCCGGCGCTGCAGGCGCGGCAGCATCCGCTCGACACGCTGGCGCTCCTCGTCGCTCTCGAAGCCGCAGCGCGCATCGAGCGCCAGCGCGAGCGCCTCGTCGTCACGCCCGCAGCGTTCGAGCACACGGATGCGCCGATGGCGGCTGCCGGGCCACGCGCTGCGCGCATACGCGTCGAGCGCGCCGTCCCAGTCGGCCCGGCGCTCACACGTCTGCCCGAGCGCGAACAGCAGCTTCGCACGACGCGTCGCGAGCCAGGGCTGGCCGCAACCGACCGCGTCGATCGCGCGCATCAGGTCGTCGAACGGCAGATCGTCGGGCCACGCGTCGAGCGCGTCGCGACAGGTCTGCAGCGCGAGATACGCGTCGACGTCGCCGCGTTGCTGGAACGCGCGCGACGACGGCGCGATCGGCACGCTTTCGTACTGGAACACGCCGAGATCGGCGAGCACGAACTCGCTCCAGTCCTGATGGAGATTGCCGAAGAACATCAGGCGCAGCCGGTCGCACAGCGCGCCGACCGTCACGCGCAACACGCGGTCGCCGGCCTGCGCGCACCACGCGTCGAGCGGTTGCGCGACGTCGTGCGCGGGCCGCAGCCGCTCGAGCCATTCGGGCTTGCGCTCGCCCGCATGCGCGGCGAGTGCCGGAAAGATGCGCAGCAGATCGGCCTTGGTCGACAGCGCGAACAGTTCGTCGAGCGTCAGCGCAGGCGCCGGATCGACCCAGCCGAGTGCGACGAGTGGCGCGACCGCGTCGAGCGCGCAGCCGATTTCGTCGTAGACGAGCTTGCTGGCGCGGAAGTCGGAGCCGTTGCGCATCAGCATCCGCACGAGCAGCGCGCGCGACGCCTGCGGCAGTGTCGCGAACTGGCGGACGAACGCGTGCTCGTGTGCGTCGAACAGGTCGCCGTAACGCGCGCCGAGCCAGGCCAGCGCGCGTTCGAAATTGGTCAGGTAGTAAAACGCCGGGGGCGTCGGCGATGCAGGTGTCACGGGGATCGATCACTGTACATTTGTACAGGTCGGAATCATATCAAATGTGACGGCAACTGCCGCACGCCCCGTCGGCGATTGGCCCCCGGCCCCCGCTCAAAACTGGTAATTCACCGACATGTCGAACACGCCGTTGGTCCTCTGCTGCGTGATCGGGCTGTGCGCGGCGCGGCCGACGAGTTGCTCGAGCGCGCCGTCGATCGTCACGAACCAGTGCTTGTTCACGAACCAGGCCATCGTCACGCCCGCGCCGACCGACTTGAGCCCGGCCCCCGACGAATAGGCCGGCAACCCGGAACGCGCGGCAGCGCCCGGGCTCACGCCGAACCAGCTGTTCATGTAGCGCGAATCGGCGAACGACACGGTCGGCCCCGCGAACCAGAAGAAATGCTCGTTGCTGCCCGGCAGCGGCATGTATGCGGAAAAATCGCCGACCCAGCCATTCGAGCCGCCGATGCTGCGCCGGACATCCGCGCGCAGCACGAGCGGAAATTCCTTCGAGATCACGTAATCGGCCGCCAGTTTCATCACCGGCGCCGCGTTGATGTTGTCGAGGCCGTTCAGGTGCTGGATGTCGTCGGCCGAGCGGCGCCCGAGGTCGTAACCGACGGACAGGCTCACGCGCCAGTTCGGCCCGCGCAGCACGTTCGCGCCGAGCCCTTCGCCGGTCGACAGGAAGAACAGGTCGCGATAGCGGATATCGACCGTCGGGCCGCCCATCACGCGATAGCGATCGGAGCCCGCATAGCGTGGCTGCAGCGTCATCGCGGCGCCCATGCTGATATCCCAGGTGGAGACATTCGGCTCGAACAGTTTTTGGAGCGGCACGCCCGCCGAGTATTGCCACTCGCCGAGCGGTGAAGGCGTCTGGGCCGACGCGTCGCGGGCGCCAACAGCGGCAAGCGCCGCGCTGGCCGACACCGCGGAAACGAACCGGCGTGCGCCGGGTGACAGCAAAGAGCGAGCAACAGTCATCAAGGTCCCCGTCGGTTGCGCGAAACGAACCCGAAGTAAAGGAGCGCATTGCGCCTCTTCGGCTGCAGCGGCTGGCAGCCTGCGGCGCGAACGTAGCGTGCGCTGAATTAACGGACATCCTACGCGACACACGCACGGACGCAAAGCGCCCGCTGCGTGCGGGCACTTTGCCGTACGCGGGACAGTCCGGTGAAGCGTGACGGAATCAGAATCGCTCGACGTGATAGTCGCCGGCCAGCGCGGCCGGACTGCGCGTCGACATCATCCGCGAGAAGCCGTCGGCGAGCCGACCGAGCGCGAGCTGTTTCTGGCTTGCATCCCAGTGCGTATAGGTGTCGTACGCGGCATCGTCGAACGACACGGTGACGGCGGCCGGGCGGCCGCTGGCGCGAAAGCCGATCTGCAGCACGCCGCCCGGCAATTCCTCGATGTGATAGTGCAGCGAGCGCGACTCGAAATAGCGGCCCAGCACCTGAGCGATCGCGCGCTTGTCTGGCGATTGCACGTGAATGTCCATGAGGGTCCTCCTTTTTTCAGTGTTCGCGCGGACGGTTGTGATGCACCGCCTCCCGGCATCCGCATCGGTGGCGGCTGCGACGGCGGGTCGCCTTGCGGCAGCCCATCCGGCACGGGCGGATCGACGGGATCGTCGTGCCCGGGCGGCGGCGGGTCCGGGTCGACATCGGGCGTCGTCGGCTCGGGGCGATGCAGCTTGGATGGCGTGTTCATGTCTCTCCTGCGCGACGGCGCGCGCATCTCGATGGCGGCGGCACCGTGCGCAAGCGGCGTGCCCGCTCCTGCGCGCCCGGTTGCCCATTCCGGCCGGACGCCGTCGTGCGCTCAGTCGTCGTAGGCCGCCATCACCAGCCACATCGTGCGGCCTTCCGCGGTCAGCCGTGCCGCGAGCGCGAACCGGTCGGACGGCCTGCATTCGGCGACGAGCGCCCGCTGCGCGCGCTCGGGGCCGTCGTAGACGGTGTCGTTCAGTTCGCGTACCTCGTCCTTGCCGTCGAACATGCGCCGCTCGGGCCGATAGACCAGCGACTCGCGCTTCCACGTGTCGAAACGCTCGCGCACGTGGGCGAAATCGCCGCCGCATACGTTCGCGTCGTAACGTATCCTTTCCCTGGCTGCATTCATCACGATGTCCTCTTGTCCACGCCGACGGCGCAGCGTGGTTGCGCCGCGCCCCGTGCGGTGTCGCCCACGCGCAAGCGTCGTGCCGTCGGCCCGCGCGGGCATGGCGCTTGCGCGTGTATCCATGACCAAGGAGGTTCGACCATGACCGTTCACGCCCCCGGCCGCCACGACGCCGTGTCACCGGCTGCCGGACTGCTCTGGCTCGCCACGTCGCGCCCGCCGTCCGAAGACAAGACGGAGGAGCGCATCGACGAGGGCCTCGAGGAGACGTTTCCGGCCAGCGACCCGCCCGCCGTGGGCGGCGCGACCCGTATCGATCCTGCCAAGCCGTCCGGCGAGCACGAACGCCGCTCGCCGCACGCCCCTTCACCGCCCCGCGATCACGGCTGACGGCGGCACCCGGCCCGCGCTGCGCAGCGGCGCAGCGGCGTGCCGGAGCAATCCGGAGTTGATCTGATGAAACGCCTTGAACGCAGATGGCATGAAGTCAGCGGCGCCGCCGGCGTCGCCGCGCTGGCAGCGATCGAAAGCGCGGTGGTGCTCGCGATCGTCGCGATGACGGGCATCGGCCACTGACGTCGTACCCCGCCCGTTCGCGGCGGCGGCCGTGGAAGATGTACAAGCGGGCTGGCAAATTTCTCCGTCGCCTGGCCGGCGAGGCCCGTTCACGCTGATAGCGGCCTGCATTTGCCGAGGCTCGGCGTGTGCGACCCGCGCGCGGCACGCCATCTGCTCCCCGATAGTCTTGCTCACGAAGGAGACGTTCATGTATCGCGTCACCGAAATCATGTCGCGCGACGTGGTGTGCGTCGCGCCGACCGACACGATTCGCCACGCGGCCGAACTGATGCGGCGCTTCGATATCGGCGTGCTGCCCGTTTGCGACGGCGCCGAACTCGTCGCGATCGTGACCGACCGCGACCTCGCGGTGCGCGGACTGTCGCACGGCCATTCGTCCGATACGCCCGTGCAGGCGGTCGCGTCCCAACCGGTGCAGTGGTGCGTCGAGGACGACGGTGTCGGCGACGTCCAGCAGCGGATGGCCGACGTGCAGTTGCATCGGATGCCGGTGCTCGACCGCAACCGGCGGCTGGTCGGCATCGTGTCGCTCGGCGACATCGCGACGCGCGCGGGCGGCCCCGAGCGCGACGAGCTGGCCAATACGCTCGAGGACGTGTCGTTGCCGCGCCGGCGCTGACCGGCGCCCGTTGATACCACGTGGCCCGCCCGGGTGCCGCTTCGACCAGGAGGTGTTCGATGACAACGGACAGACCGTCGCGTGACGACACGCGCATCGTCGGCAGCAACCGCCGCACCGCAGGCGGCGGGCCAGGGCCCGACGTGATGGCCGCCCGCACGCTCGAAGGCGATCGCGTGCTGACGATGGATGGCGACGACATCGGCCAGGTCGCCGACATCATGCTCGACGTGCGCGCCGGCCGGATCGCGTATGCGGTCGTGTCGTCCGGCAGCGCGCCGGGGGGCGGCGACAAGCTGCTCGCGGTGCCGTGGAACGTGCTGGTGCTCGACGTCGAGCGCCAATGCTTCGTGCTGCCCGTCCCCACCGAACGCGTGCGCGAAGCCCCCGGCTTCGACAGGAACCGCTGGCCCGCGATGGCCGATCCGGCGTGGGCCGAGGCGCTGCATGCGTACTACGGCAGTTCGCCGTACTGGCTGATCGAGGAAGGAGAAACGGCGCTCGACTCCCCGCCTTACGAGGCGTCGCCGGGCGGCCCCGACGCGCCTGAAAGCCCCGACGGCGGCAAGCGGTAGCGCGAATCGGCGCTCAGTGTGCGGCCGCCACCGTCTGCGCGAGTTGCCGTGCGGCGGCCAGGTGCGCCTTCAGCGTCGGCAACGCGCGGGCCGCGAACGCGCGAAGCTGCGGATCGCGGCCGTCGCGCGCTTCCGTTTCGTACAGCCGAATCGCATCTTCATGCGCGCGCGGGCCTGCCACCGCGACATAGGCCGTGTCGAACGCATGCCCTTCCTTGGTTCGCAACGCGGTCACGGCCGGATCGACGAGCATCCGCGACTGAACCGGTACGCCCTTGGTCGCGCCAAGCTGCCGCAATTCGTCGGCGAGCCGCCCGTGATCGTCGACCAGCCGGCGCGCGAACGCCTTCACGTTGGGGTTCGACGAGCGGTCGAGCGCGAGCTGGCTGGCCTGCCGCGCCACCTTGCCGATCATGCCGGCCTTGTCGACGAATTCCGCATCGACACCGGTCGGCCGCTGGGTCATGCCGGCCTCGTCGGGCGTCGTGCCGGGGCGGATGACACCCGGCGCGACCTGGGCCGACGAAGCCGGTAACGCCTGCTCATGGGCGAGTACGGCGATCGATGCGCCGACGCTCGCGGCCAGCACGATCGCCGCCGGCCGATGAATCCGATTCGTTTTCATTCGAACCTCCGTGTGTCGCGACGGAGCGAGCCGACCGCGCGGGCGCCGTTGCGTCCATCGCGCCGCCTCCCTTCGTCGTGACCCGGCGAGCCGCCACGCCGGCTGCTACCGGCCGCGCCCTTTCCGATGGTGCGCGGCGTCCGGCGCGACATCGGCGATCACGCTCGCCAGCGTCGGCATGTCCACCGGCTTGCGCAGATACGCGTCGAACCCGGCCGCCATCACGCGGTGCCGGTCGGCGTTGCCGGCGTGGGCCGTGACCGCGACGACAGGCAGATGCCCGCTGCTGCCCGGCAAATGACGGATGCGGTCGAGCAGCCAGAAGCCGTCACCGTCCGGCATCGCGAGATCCGACAGCACGACGTTCGGCGCCTGCCGTTCCACCGCGTCGAGCGCGTCGTGCCCCGACTGCGCGGTCGATACCTGCGCGCCCATCGTCTCGAGGGCCGCGGCGAGGCTCGCGCGTGATGTCGCGTCGTCGTCGACGACGAGCACGCGCTGGCCGTCGAGCGTCACCGGGTCCGGCGTGCCCGCTGCCTGCAGCAGGTTGTCGGCCGGATCGTCAACGTCCCAGCCAGCCGGCAGCGTGACCGTGACGGTCGTCCCGCGCCCGGTACCCGCGCTCGTCGCCACGACATCGCCACCGTGCAGTTGCGCGATGTTGCGCACGATCGACAGGCCGAGCCCGAGGCCGCGCTCCGGCGACGCGAATGCGCGTTCGGGCCGGCTGAACGTCTCGAACAGGTGCGGCAGGTATTCCGGCGCAATGCCCTGCCCCGTATCGGCGACCGACAGCCGCACGCGCTCGCCGGCCCGGGCCAGCGACACGACGATGCGCCCGCCCGGCGGCGTGAACTTGATCGCGTTCGACAACAGGTTCGACAGGAGCTGGCGCACGCGCTCGCGGTCCGCCGGAATCACGCAGGCCGGCATCGCGCATTCGGTCGACAGCTCGAGCCCGCTCGCCCGTGCCGTCGCGTCGAGCTCACGCGTGGCATCGCGCACGACCCGCACGAGATCGACCGGCACGCGCTCGAGGCGCAACCGGCCGGTCGCGAGCGACGACGCATCGAGCAGGTCGGCCACCATGTGCGACAGCGACCGCGCGCTGCGGTCGATCGCGTCGACGGCCTGTTGCGCGAGCCCCTGGCCGTCGACGTTGCGCAGCACCTCGACCCAGCCGTAGATCACGTTCAGCGGCGTGCGCAGCTCGTGCGACACCGTGGCCAGCAGTTCGTCCTTCAGCCGGTTCGACGTGTCCGCCTGGGCGCGTGCGTCGCGCGCGCCGCGCAGCGAGCGCAGGTTGCGCCGCTCGCCGCGGCGTCGTTCGTGCGCGTCGCGCAGCGTCATCGACAGGCCCGTGCAGTTGCCCTGCGCATCGACCATCGGCGAAGCGGCGAAGGTCGCCCGAAAACGGCTCCCGTCGCGTCGCACGCACAGCACGTCGAGCGGACCGACCGGCGCGTGCAGGTTCGCGAACGACGCGGGCAACGGATGGCGCCGCAACCAGCGCGGCGCGATCATCGCGGCGACGTCGCGCCCGGCGGCCTGCGTTGTGTCGATGCCGAAGATCCGCCGAGCGGCCGGATTCCAGCTCGTGATCCGGCGTGCGACATCGACCCCGACGATCGCATCGGGCGAAGCGTCGACCACACGGCGCAGCAGGCGCTCGTCGGGTACCGGCACGCGTGCGGCCGGCGCCGGCTCGCGATGCGGCTCGCGGGCAGCAGCGTCGTCATCGGGTTCGCGCAGACGATCGTTCGCGAGCAGCGGCTTCACGGCCGTCACGAGCACGCACTCGACGAAGCTGATCGCGACGAATGCGCCGGCCTGCACGAGCAACGCGGCCAGCGGCGCATCACGCCACCACAGCGTGCCGATCACGGCCACGCTCAACGCGGCCGCGGCCAGCCCACCGCCGAACGATGTCAGCCAAGCGACAGCCGCAACGCCTGCATAAAAGGGCAGCGGCGCAAATGGCGCGTGCTCGCCGACGACGCGAACCGCCCACGCCTGCAGCGCGGACGCCAGCCCGACGGCCAGCACGATCCATGCACCCTGCCGTAACAGCTCACGGGTCAGGGTCCTCATTGCATCCTTGCCTCGCGCCGGCTCCGGTCGCACGGCGTCATGCCGCAAGTCGAGCATCCGGCCTGCCGTCGAGCGTGCCGGGCGAGCCTGGCGGCATCCGCAAGCGGCATGCCCGGCGCGGGCCATGGTTGGCCGCCAGGCTGACTCCCGGGCTGTCGGGTGCGCCGTAACAGGCTGAGCACCGGCCGGTGTCGCGCGCCGCATCAACGCAAAATAGTCACGACCGGATTTTTCATCGGAATTCTGTAAAAAAGCACCGATACGACCCTGGATGACACGGAGAGGCCGCGATGCGCGTCAGGAGTCGATGGTCTGTCTCTTCTGTCCCCGCCGCGCGCATTGGAAATTTCTATTTCGCGGCACCTTCGTGGTCGTTTTGCTGTCGATGAAAATATTGCAATCAACGGAGTGCGTGGTGCCGATTTTCAAAACGGCACCGCCAATACCGATCCATGCCAATGGGAGAAACCGCCAACCGGTCGAAGCAACGTGCAGACGGCCGCCAGTTGTCCGGCCGGTCCGCCGCGATGCGCACGTTGCTCGGCCGCATCGAGAAGATCGCCCCGACCCGCGCCAGCGTGATGATTGCCGGCGAAAGCGGGGTCGGCAAGGATATCGTCGCACGCCGGCTGCACGATCTCAGTGCCCGGCGCGACGGCCCGTTCGTCCCCGTGAACTGCGGCGCGATTCCACCCGATATCGCGGAATCGCAATTGTTCGGGCACGAGAAAGGCAGCTTCACGGGTGCCATTGCGCAGCGCGAAGGGTTCTTCGAAGCCGCGCGCGGCGGCACGCTGCTGCTCGACGAGATCGCGGAAATGCCCGCGTCATTGCAGGTGAAGTTGCTGCGGGCGATCGAATCGAACGTGATCGTCCGGGTGGGCGGCACCGAGCCGATTGCGCTCGACGTGCGCATCGTGTCGGCCACGCGCCACAACCCGGCCGAAGCCGTGCGCGACGGCCGGCTGCGCGAGGACCTGTTCTATCGTCTCGCCGCGTTTGCGCTGTACGTGCCGCCGCTGCGCCAGCGCGACAGCGACATCGAGACGATCGCACTGGAATTCGTCGACGCGCTCAACGCGCGGCACCATGCGCACAAGCGGCTGACCGACGCGGCGATCGCCGCGCTGCGCGCGTATTCGTGGCCCGGCAATGTCCGCGAGCTGCACAACACGATCGAGCGCGCGTACATCCTAGCGGATGAAGGCATCGACGTCACGCTGCCGAAGCCGGCGATGCCGCCCGAGCGCCTGTCGGAGAACACGATGGCGCTGCCGCTCGGCGCGACCTTGCACCATGCGCAGCAGCGCTTCATCGCGGCCACGCTGCGCCACTTCGACGGCAACAAGCCGCGCGCCGCGAAAGCGCTCGGGATCAGCCTGAAAACGCTCTACAACCGGCTCGCGCTGATGCGCGACAACGGCCACTCCTGAGCGGCGCGGCCGTCTTTCCCCCGCGCCGCGTCAAGCGACCTTGAACCGCCCGACGGTGGTCGCCAGCGCGTTCGCCTGCGACTGCAAGGCCGTCGCGGCGGCGGTCGACTGTTCGACGAGCGCCGCGTTCTGCTGCACCATTTCGTCGAGCTGCGTGACCGCACGATTCACTTCCTGGATGCCGCGCGTCTGCTCGTTCGCCGCGTGCGTGATCTCGGAGATGATCGTCGTCACGTTCGCCACGTTGGATACGATCTCGCGCATCGTGTCGCCCGCCTGACGCACCTGCCCGGACCCGGCCGACACGCTCGCGACCGTCGATTCGACCAGCACCTTCACTTCGCGTGCGGCCTGCGCGCTGCGTTGCGCAAGGCTGCGCACTTCCTGCGCGACGACCGCGAAGCCGCGGCCCTGCTCGCCCGCGCGCGCCGCTTCGACGGCCGCGTTCAGCGCGAGGATGTTGGTCTGGAACGCGATCCCGTCGATCACGCCGATGATGTCGCCGATGCGGCCGGAGGCTTCCTCGATCTTCTCCATCGTCGCGACCACGTCCGACACGACCACGCCGCCGTGCGACGCGATCCGCGACGCGGCCGCCGCGCGTTCGTCGGCCTGGCCGGCGGCGGCGGCCGATTGACCCACCGTCGCGGTGATCTCTTCCATCGACGCAGCCGTTTCCTCGAGGCTCGCCGCCGCCGATTCGGTGCGCGACGACAGGTCCTGGTTGCCCGCCGCGATCTCGTTCGCGGCCGTGCGCACCGATTCGCTCGCATCGCGGATCTGTCGCATCACGTCGTTCAGCTTGTCGACGAAGCTGTTGAACGAGCGGGCGATGTCGGCCACTTCGTCACGTCCGTCGGCCGGCAGGCGCTGCGTCAGGTCGCCGGCGCCCGAGCCGATCGCGGCCATGGCCTGGCGCACTTGCGACAGGCGGCGGAACGCGGTCGCGGTGATCGCGCCGATGATCAGCGACGCCACGCCGACGATCACGAGCAGCGTGATCAGCGACGCGGTCAGCAGCGAGCGCATCCCGGCCGTCGCCTCGTTCTTGTCGAGCAGGACCAGCGCGTACCAGTCCGTGCCCGGCACGGGGCGCGCGCGCACCAGCTTCGCGTCGCCGCCGACCGTCACCTCGACGGGCGCGGCCGCGGCCGCGATCGTCGCGCCATTCGTCGCGCCGAGTTCGGGCGACACGTCGCCGACCGGCTTCAGCGTGAGCTTCGGGTCCGGGTGGGCAACCACGTGGCCGGTGCTGTCGATCAACATCCCGAAGCTCGCCGGCGTCGGACGGATCGACTTCACGTTCGCGATCACGGTGTCCATCGCGACGTCCGCTGCGACGACGCCCTTCACCGCGCCGTCACGCAGGATCGGCACCGCGAACGTGACGACGAGGTTGCCCGTGCCGGCGTCGACGTACGGCGGCGTGACGACCGGCTTGCCGGCCTGCGCGGCCTGCTTGTACCACGGGCGGCCGGTCGGATCGTAGTCGGGCGGAATGCCGGTCGGGTCGGAGAAGTGGAACGTCTTGTCGGCGTAGCCCGCGTAGACGTTCGTGAAACCGCCGGCCGTGGCCATCTGCTTGAACACCGGCAACGGATCGGGCGTCAGCGCGGCATCCTGCAGCGACGCGATCATCCGGCTCCGGGTGGCGACCCAGTCGGCGATCCCGACCACGTGGCCGCTGGCGACGGAGGTCAGGTTGCGGTCGATCGCATCGTTGTTGTACGAGCGCGCGATGAAATAGTTGATGAGCGTGGTGGCGACCAGCGCGAATACGACAATGGCGACGCACGCGGCAAGGATGCGGGCGCGGATGGACGAGAACATGGCAACGACTCGGTAAGGGAGCGCGAACGCCCGGTGGACGAATTCACCGGGTAAACGGCAATCGCGCCGCTTACTTGAGGCCGCTGTGACAATTCAGTGAAAGTATGACGAAACGCAACGCCGGTTGTCAGCGGCTCGTCAGGATGGCCGAGTTGCACCGGCGCCGTGCGCGCACCGCGCCCGGACGCGACGACGGCACCGTCGGCCCCAGGCACGGCGATCAAGAAGCGCTGAAACGGGCCGGTTCGCTGTCGACCCAAGCATGAATGTCGATCAGGATCCGGCCTTGGCCCGGCGACGGATCGTGTCATGTCCGCGGCATCTGCCGCGGCGCTCGCCCGTCACAGGCGATGGCTCGGACGCGGATCGGCGTCCGCGGATGGCGCGTCGGCACGCGTATCGTCGTGGAGATCGTCCTGCCGGCGCATCCGTTCGCGCAGGTGCCGGATCGCGAATACGTGGATGTAGTCGTGCACCCGCGCGTCGGACGACAGCACGCGGACTTCGTCCTCGAGCATCGCACGCAACTGATCCGAACCGATCGCGCGCTGTTTGGCGGCTTCCTTGAGTGAATCGAGCAAACTGTCCTTGGACATCGACGGACTCCTGACGGCGAGGAACGAAAAGAAGAAGGTACCGGAAGCTTAAAGGCTGAACGGCGGCACGGCGTGCGATGCGCCGGCGCATGTTTGTGCGCGATCAACGGCACGTTGCATGCCGCCATGCCGATCCGTCCCCGAACCGGCCGCGCAAGGTTCGCGGCGCAAACTGCCCGCGAACGAGACTGAAAGTCCTGCCACGCCACCCCGGGGCGCGGCACCGGCTGACACGGGCTGACGATGGAACGCCGCCCGACGCCAATGCATTGACGAAGTTAGACCGGCCGAAATCATGCGTCAAGCGATCTCCTCCACGCGCTCCCATTCGTCCGAACGAACGGCCGGCGCGTCGCCGGGACGGCCGATGTGCCGATCTGCCGATCGGCGTGTCAGCGGATTCCGATAGGCGCCGCGCAATACCTGACAGCGACTTCAGCGCGCGCTGCTTGGCAGCGCACGGGCGCGACACGATACTGGTGACATGGACGATACGTTCATACGGGTCATCGCTCAGCCGGCCGTCGAGCCGGCATGCGGGGCCTGGCGCAGGAGACCAACCATGGCACATCGCAACTTACCGGGCCGGGACGGCCAGCGGCGCGCGTCGGGCAAAGCGCGCGCCCTGCCCGCCCAGGCAGTATCGGCGGGCAATCGGCCGGCCGACAATATCGACACCTTGCTCGCGCTTGCACGCGAAGCCGGATTGCTCGTGACGCTCGACGGGCAGATCGGCCGTGAAAAGTACCAGAGCGTCGCAGGCTCGGTGCTCGCGTTGCAACGGTTCGCCGCGGCACTCTGCGCGCGGGCCGCACCCGCCGCGCCGGCCGATGCCGAGCCACGTCGCAAGGCGCGCCCCGGCTGGCCGCACGCGAACCGCCTGCGCAACCGCACGTGCGGCGCGTGCGCGCCACTGCATGTCGGGCGTCAGCGTCAGCAGGTGCGCCGTGCGCCCGGCCGGCGGCACGACCTGCGGTCGGTGCTTCGCTTCACCTGAGCATGCAGGCAGCCGTTGTGCGGCACGCCGTGCGCGCAACGCGCTGAGCATCTCACGACGCCGGCAACGCCTGCCGCACGCCGCGCCTGTACCACAGCGAGCGGCGCGCCTGCCGCGAGCGTCACCGATCCGCATCGGCGCCACCGCGCGCCATCGCGCGTCATGACGCGCCGTTCGACACGGCCGCCATGACGACGATACCTGCGGGGATGGCAAATCAGACGGGGCCAACTACAACACGAACGCGGAAAGCGGACGGGGTGACTTGCACCCCGCCCGTCCTCCAAGGCAACCGTGGTTGCCTACCCTCGTGCCAGAGAGTTCCCGGTCGGATGACGCACCGTGCATCGCACGTTGCGGCTCCGGAAATTGATGTCACCGCTGTGCATGCACCGTCGATCACGGCCATCAACCCGCGTGCGTGTCGCGGCGTGGCCGTGCGGTACATGCACGACAGACCGGCTGGGTTGCCGGATGTTCCGTCAATGTCTCACGCGCGAAGCGCGCGATTTCTGATGCAGGTCAAGTCAAGCGTGCTTCGATCGCGACACCGTGCGAATTATTCGCTATCGCGCACGAGCAGCACCGGCACCTGTGCGAGATGCGCAATGCGGCGCGCCACGCTGCCGATCAGCCAGGCGGCGATGCCGCGCCTGCCATGCGTGCCGACCACCAGTAGTTCGGCGCGCCAGTGCACGGCGTCGCGCATCAGCGCATGGGCCACGTCGTCGCTGGTCGGGCGGGTTTCGACGACGCTGCGCTTGCTCGGGTTCCCGGTCGCATGGAACAGCGGACCGATCTTCGCGAGCGCATCCTCGCCCTCCGCGCGATACGCATCCTCGAGCGCGCGCACCGGCACGATATCCGTCAGACGAACCGCGCGATCGATCACGTAGGCCGCGTACAGCAACGTCGTCGGCGTCGCGAAGCCGAGCCCGACGCGCACCGCGTGCAGCGACGGCTCGCTGCCGTCGACCGCGAACATCAGCCGCTGCAAGCCCCCGTCTGACGGCCGTGCGTAGGCGGCAGGCACGATCAACAGCGCGCAGCGCACGCGTGTCGTCAACGTGTCCGACATCGCGCCTTCGACGAGCCGCAGCAGCCCGTGATGCGGATTCGCGCCGACCACCAGCACGTCCGCGTTCCATGCCGACGTATCGCTCACCAGGGCATCGGCCACCGAGCCGCCCGTCACCGACGTATCGATGATGGCCTGCTCGACTTCGATGCCGCTGTCGGCGAACAACGCCGCGATCCGTTCGTTGATGGCTTGCGCGTCGCGCATCAGGTCCTCGCGCGCGGACGTCAGCAGTGCGTCGATGCGCGGG
Organism: Burkholderia sp. AU33803; assembly: GCF_002223095.1. Classification (NCBI taxonomy): domain Bacteria; kingdom Pseudomonadati; phylum Pseudomonadota; class Betaproteobacteria; order Burkholderiales; family Burkholderiaceae; genus Burkholderia; species Burkholderia sp. AU33803. The sequence goes on along the minus strand of NZ_NKFJ01000006.1, from coordinate 1,564,485 downwards.
ATGTCGGGCAATACGAGGCGCGGGTTGTCGATGGCGCAGACGATGCGCAATCGCATGCCGGGGCGCAGCAGCGTGCGCGCATAGCGCGCGGCGGACAGCGATTCGGGCGTCGGATCGACGGCCAGCGCGATCCGCGCAAGCGTCGGGATGGGCTGGGCAGGCTGCATGGCGAAGGCCTCCGTGCGTGCGCGTCGCCGCGGAACGACGACGGGAGCTTCGCGCGCAAGCGGCGCACGGCGGCCGGACCACCGCCGCGGTCGCGGGCGGTCACGGGGATCGGCGGGTTGCCACGCGAAGCGCGGACGATCGATTCGTCCAGCATAGGTCGTCCGGCCCGCGCGTGCATGATCGTGATCAAGGTCACGCGGGCCCCGGCCGGTGCTGCTTACGACTTCGTCGGCACCGATGCCGCCGGCCGGTTCGCGTAGAACAGCGCATACGTGATGCCGAGCAGCACGATCCACACCGGCCCGATCACGAGCGCGACGCGCGTGTCGGGCGTGAACGCCATCAGCACGACGACCAGCACGAGGAAGCCGAGCGCGACGAACGAACCGAGCGGATAGAACGGCACGCGGATCGGCAGGCGCGCGATCTTGTCGGCCGACAGCGTGCGGCGAAAGCGCATCTGCGCGATCAGGATCACGCACCACGTCCAGATCGCGCCGAACGTCGACACCGACGTGAGCCACGTGAACACGTGCTGCGGCGCGAGATAGTTGAGCAGCACGCCGATCAGCAGCAGCGCGACCGACACGATCACGCCGTACACCGGCACGCCGTTGCGATTGACCTGGCCGAGCTTGCTCGGCGCCTGGCCCTGCTGCGCGAGGTTGTAGAGCATCCGCGCGGTGCTGAACAGGCCGCTGTTGCACGACGACAGCGCCGCGGTCAGCACGACGAAGTTGATGATGCCGGCCGCCGCCGGGATGCCGAGCCGCGAGAACGTCATCACGAACGGGCTGCCCTGGGTGCCGATCTGGTCCCACGGATACAGCGACATGATCACGAACAGCGCACCGATGTAGAAAATCAGCACGCGCCAGAACACCGAGTTCACGGCCTTCGTCAGCGACTTCTCCGGGTTGCGCGCCTCGCCGGCGGTGAGGCCGAGCATCTCGACGCCGAGATACGCGAACATCACGATCGGCAACGCGGCGACCACGCCGTTCAGGCCGTTCGGCATGAAACCGCCGTGCGCCCACAGGTTCGACAGGCCGATCGCGACACCGCCGTTACCGATGCCGAACGCGATCATCAACCCGCCGCCGATGATCATCAGCACGATCGTGACGATCTTGATCAGCGCGAACCAGAACTCGAATTCCCCGTACAGCTTGACCGCGATGAAGTTCACCGAGCCCATCGCCATGAGCGCCGCGAGCGCCCAGATCCAGTTCGGCACGCCGGGGAACCACATGTGCATGTAGACGCCGACCGCCGTGATTTCCGCCATGCAGGTGACGATCCACACGAACCAATAGGTCCAGCCGGTCAGGTAGCCGGCGAGCGGCCCGAGGTAGTCGCGTGCGTAGCGGCTGAACGCGCCGGCGACGGGATTGGCGATCGCCATCTCGCCGAGCGCGCGCATGATCAGGAAAATCGCGATGCCGCCCAGCAGGTAGGTCAGCAGGATGGCCGGGCCGGCGACGCGGATCGCGCTGGCCGAGCCGAGGAACAGGCCGACGCCGATCGTCGCGCCGAGCGCCATCAGGTTGATGTGCCGCTCTTCCAGCCCTCGATGCAACTGGTCTTCTGGTTGTTTCAAGTCCGTCTCCTGGCAGCCGCGAATGGGCCGCCGTCATTGTCGATATCAATGCGCGACCGTTCATGCCGATCCCGGCATGCCGAAAACGAAATAATCTCCGCTGTCGTTTTCTGAATTAGAAACGACACGGATATTGCGTCAATCCGATGGGAATCGCCGCCGATTATCCGTATGTTCCGGAACAATCCGGAAAACGGATCGGGCCTTTCACGGAATACGCCCGCGCGGCCCGTGTGACGCGGCTGTGCGCGTAACGGACGGCGACGGGATCAATCGCTTTCGGCGCGAACGAACACGCGTCGAAGGTGCGCGATCAGGCGCACGCAATATGCAGGCGGGATTATAGGGAGGATAAGCCGTTTCACGCCAGTCGATTTTAGTAAAAATCGCGGGGCGTGAAACCGGTAGTGGAATTCGAATGCGCGCGACGCCCGCGCACGGATTTATTTCGACAGTGTCGCGCGCACTGTATATTCGCCTTCGATCGCCCCGTGATCCGGACGCACGAAATAACGCGACGCATCGAGATCGGCCGGCATCGGCTCGACCGGATAGCCGTGCTTCTCCCACGCATCGAGGCCGCCCTTCAGCGCGCGGATGTTGTGGATCATCTTCTTGCGCTGCATCTTCGCGATCAGGCGCTTCGCGGTCGCTTCGTTCGGGCAGACGCAATACACGACGATCGGCCGCTTCAGCATTTCAGGATCGAGCAGGTCCGGCGAATCGAGATCGACCGGCACCGCGCCGGCGATCCGGTACGGTTCGCGCTCGCGAATCGCTTTCGGCCGCGCGTCGAAGATCAGCGGCGGCTCGTCCGACGTCATCATTTCGACGAGCTGCGGCGGCGAGATGCGCACCTGCGCGAGATAGCGGCGGAACTGCACGCGACGCACCCATCGGTACAGCAGGAACGTGATGAAGATCGCGAGGAATGCATCGAGGATCGTGCCGCCGCTCGCGCGCACCCACAGCACGAACTGGACGATCTGGTCATGAATGGCCGCGCCGCCGACCAGCCAGAATGCGGCCCACAGCGATGCGCCGGCCAGGTCCCAGAACAGGAACACGCCGACGCCGATCGCGGTCGTGCCGAGCAGCGGCGCCGACACGAGGCCGAGGCCCGGCAGGAATTTGGACAGCACCAGCAGCGGTGCGCCGTATCTTTCGAATACGTTACGTGCGAAACGCAGCGTCGTGTCGAGCGACAGCGAGAAGCGCACGAGGCCGTTCAGCAGGCGCCGGCCGCGCGTGCGGCCCATGAAGAACCACAGCGAATCGGCCAGCATCGTCGCGCCGATCGCCGCCGCGAACATGCTGACCCAGGACGCCTGCCCCATTGCCGCCATCGTGCCGCCGAGAATCAGCATCGGCACGGCCGGCACCGGCACGCCGAGCTGCGTGATCAACACGCTCGCGAACACTGCCCAGGGGCCGAGCGACGATGGAATAGCAATGGGAAAGTGCCACACGGCGGCGCTCCTGGAAGGCGTGCAGCCGTGCGACGAGGGCCGTCGGCACGGCTGGGGCAACGGCCGCCGCGGCACGCCCGCGGCCGACCCGATGCACCACGGCATTCTAAACGGGTTTGGCCGCGACCGCGCGGAACACACGCCATCGGCGCGGGCTTCGCGCGCTGGGTGGCACCGCCGTGACAGTCACATGTCGGTGCGCTGGGCAAGCTGCCCGACGTGTTCCGCGTAATCGGGAAACGCGGCGGCCAGCGCGGCCGCGTCGGCCAGCTCGAATTCCGCGAACTCGAAGCCCGGCGCCACCGTGCAGCCGACGAGCGCGACATGCTCCGGCAGCGCGCAGCGCGCGCCGAACCAGCTCCCGGCCCGCACGACCGCCTGGAACACGGTGCCCGGGTGCGTGAGCGGGTTGCCGAGCCGGTGGATCGTCAGCCCGTCGCGCTCGTCGAGCACCCACACTTCGATCGGGTCGCCCGCGTAGAAATGCCAGACTTCGTCGGAACGGATCCGGTGCCACGACGAATACGCGCCGTCGCACAACAGGTAATAGATCGCGGTCGACGCGGCGCGTGACGCGCCGTCGGCCGGACGCACGACCGAATCGGGCGCACGGTAGGTTTCGCGGAAATAGCCGCCTTCGGGATGCGGCTGCAGGTCGAACTGGCGAATCAGGTCGGGAGCGGAGATCGGCATGGCGGATGACGTCGGTAAGGTAAGGAACCGGGCACCCGGCGGACGGCGTCGCTTCGCTCATCGCGAACGCGGTCGACTGTCGCCGGATGCGGCTGCGTCGATCGCCGCGGCCATGCGCGCGGCGAACAAGCGGACACCGGTCGATGCTGCCAGAACTGCATGTCGGGATGCAACCGCCGGCACGCGATTGCGCGCGTGGCGTACACCGGGCGTGCCGCCCTCGCGCGGTCGATGTGTCGGCAGCGGCAGTCGCGCTCACCCGCCGTGCGCCGGGCGCGTCCGTCTCATCACGCCGTCGTCCGACGAATACGCGAGACGGCCGCCGCCCGCAGCGCCCGTGCGTCAACGTCGGTGCGTTGCCGCGTGCGTCACGCAGCCGCCGGCGTGCCGGGCTCGCTGTGCCGCACCAGCAGCACGGGCCGGTCGGCCGCGCGCAGCAGCGATTCGGCGACGCTGCCGAGCAGCAGCCGGCGCAGGCCATGCCGCCCGCTCGTGCCCATCACGATCAGGTCGGCATCGGCTTCGGCCGCCGTGCGCATCAGCACGGTGGCGACATCCTCGCCGTACGCGTCGAGCGCGCGCACGGTGCCCGACACGTGCGCCTGCGCGAGCACGGCCTTCGCCTCGTCGAGCGCCGGCGTCACGGCATCGGTCGCGGCCGCATCGCCCTCGCGCGCGGCGGCGAAGCCCGCATCGACGTCGACGAGCTGCGGCCGGTGCTCGACGACATACGCGCAGGTCACGTCGCCGCCGGACGCCGCCGCGATCCGGATCGCCTCGTTCAGCGCGAGACGCGCGCTCGGGCTGCCGTCGAGCCCGACGAAAATCCGCTTGTACATGGTCCGTCCCTCCGACCGGGCACGCATCGCGCGTCGCGCGACGGCGGCCCGTCATCGCCACCCGGCCCGATGCCGGATGGCCTGCCGAACAGTCTGCCCCACGTGCCGACGCGCCCGTTGATGCGCGTCAAGCGGGGCCGGCGCGCCCGCTGCTTCACGCCGGTTGCCGCAATTTCCAGTGACCCCATTACAAAAAACATGTAAATCGCGCACAATTTCATCTTGAAATTAGACGTTGCGCGCAGCCGGTGCGAGTTTCGCCCGGTCTTGCTGTGCCGCTCCCGGTGCCAGGGGGCGGCCCCTGACAACAGAATGCCAATCGAATGACCGCAAGTGGAACCCCGACGCGTGACACCCGAGGGCCCACGCGCCTCCCGACCATGTTACGCCAGCCGCTCGCGGCCAGCGTCGTTGCCCTGTGCGCCGGCGCCGTGCTGTCGCTCGGCGTCGCGCTGCTCGTGCGCGAGCAGTGGCAAGGCGCCGTCCATACGCGTTTCGAACGCCGCACGACGCATGTGACGGCGATGCTCCGCCATGAGCTGCAATCCAGCGCGGCCGTGCTCGAAGGCGCGCGCGGCGCGTTCAACCTCGTCCCGGGCATGACGCCCGAACAATGGCGCCGGTATGCGGAGATGCTCGACCTCGACAGCGGGCGCTCGCCGGTTCGCCAGATCGGCTATGCCCCGCTGCCGCCCGCGACGCGCACCGCTCTCGCCGGCGCGAAGCCGATGCCGGCCGGCACGCTCGCGACCGCCGCGCTCAGCGCACCGGCGTCGAATTCACCGGTCGTGCGCTTCGGCGCGTCCGATGCGGCGCCGCTCGCGCGCGCGCTGCAGACCGGTGACGTCGCGCTCGGCGTCCACCCGGCCGACGACGACACGTCCCGCGACGCCCGCACCTTCACGCTGTTCCTGCCGGTTGCCGCGTCGCCGCGAGCGGCCGCCGCACCGCCCGGCCCGCGCGAAACCGGCGGCGACGGCGTGCTGTTCGCGGCATTGAGCCCGCGCCGCCTGGTCGAGCGCGCGCTCGACGCGGAACGCGGGATCGACGTGTGGATCACCGCCGGCGGCGACCGGCGCGCGATCGTCAGCGTCGAAACGACGACCGACGAGGCGTCGGCATCGCCCGACCTGATGCGGCGCACCGACGAACTGAATTTCGGCGGCACCGTGCTGACGCTCGCGTATTCCGCGGACGGCCGCCCGAGCGCCACCGGCGCGCAGCGCGCGGCCGGCACCGTGCTCGCCGCGGGCCTGATCGCGTCGATCGCGTTCGCGGTGCTGATCCATGCGCTGCTGCGCGGCCGCTCCGCCGCCGATCCGGGCGCGAGCAGCCGCGGCATCCTCAACGAGGCGCGGATGATGGGCATCATCCGTTCGTCGATGGAAGCGATCATCACGATCGACGAAAAACAGACGGTCGTGATCTTCAATCCGATGGCCGAGCAGGTGTTCGGCGTGTCCGCGATGGAGGCGATCGGTGCGCCGCTGTCGCGCTTCATCCCCGAGCGGTTCCGCGCCGCGCACGCGAAGCACGTCGACCAGTTCGGCGTGACGGGCGTGTCCGAGCGGCAGATGGGCCGCCAGCGGGTGCTGTTCGGGCTGCGCGCCAACGGCGAGGAATTCCCGATCGAGGCGTCGATCTCGCAGATCCGCGACGCGTCGGGCAAGCTCTATACGGTGATGCTGCGCGACATCACCGAGCGGCAGCGTGCCGATAACGCGCTCAAGCAGTCGCGCGAGGAATTGCGCGAACTGTCGGCGAACCTGCAGAACGTGCGCGAAGAGGAAAAGACCCGCATCGCGCGCGAACTGCACGACGACCTCGGCCAGCAGCTCACCGCGCTGAAGATGGATCTGTCGGTGGTCGAACAGCAGTTGCGCGTGCCGGGTCGCACACAACCCGACGAAGACGTGCAGACGCACCTGCAGGGCATGCGGCGGCTGATCGACGCGACGGTCGCGTCGGTGCGGCGCATCGCGGCCGACCTGCGGCCCGTGATGCTCGACGATCTCGGCCTCGTGCCCGCGATCGAATGGCTCGCGAACGATTTCACGAACCGCTACGGGATCGATGTCGAGCGGCACGTCGAAACCGGCGGGCTCACGTTCACCAGCGCGGGCGCGACCACGTTGTTCCGGATCGTCCAGGAAGCGCTGACGAACGTCGCGCGCCACGCGGATGCGACGCGCGTCGCGCTGCGGCTCGACGTCGAGGAGGGCTTCTGCGTGTTGCGTGTCGCGGACAACGGCCGCGGCTCGGCCCCCGGCGGCCCGGCCCATGAAGACAAATCGTTCGGCCTGATCGGCATTCGCGAACGCGCCCACATGCTGGGCGGCACCGTGACGATCGACACCGCGCTCGCGCGCGGTTTCTCGATCACCGTCGCGTTCCCGCTCAGTACCGTCCAACAGGAAACGCCCACTACATGATCAAGGTACTCATCGCCGACGACCATACGCTCGTACGCGACGGTCTGCGGCACATCCTCCAGAACGCCACCGGATTCGAGGTGGCCGGCGAAGCCTGCGACGGCCCGTCGACGATCGCGCTCATACGCGCCACGCCCGCGCAGGTGCTCGTGCTCGACCTGTCGATGCCGGGCCGCAACGGCGTCGAACTGATCAAGCAGATCAAGGACGAGAAACCCGCACTGCGCGTCCTCGTGCTGACGATGCACGCGGAGCAGCAATACGCGGTGCGCGCGTTCCGCGCCGGCGCGTCCGGGTATCTGACGAAGGAAAGCGCGAGCGCCGAGCTGGTCGGCGCGGTCACGAAGGTGGCGTCAGGCGGCGTCTACGTGAGCCTCGCGATGGCCGAACAGTTCGCGCAGAGCCTGAACGAGCCGGCCGAGACGCTGCCGCACCAGCGGCTGTCCGACCGCGAATTCGACGTGTTCCGGCGGATCGCCGCCGGCCAGACGCTGACCGAGATCGCCAACGCGCTGTGCGTGAGCGCGAAGACGGTCAGCACCTACAAGACGCGGATCCTGGAAAAGATGCAGATGCCGCACGAAGCGGCGCTGGTGCGGTACGCGATGCGGCACAAGCTGCTCGACGAAACGGACGACGTGTAACGGACAACGTGTAGCGGAAGACGCCCGGCCTCGGCTGGATGGCAGGTGCCGCCGGCCGCACCACATGCGCCGGCCGGGCGGCGCCCCCCGCTTACCCGCTTACTTGGCCGGCACGGGGCACGCGAGATCGCCTTCCTCGCAGGACAGATAGCCCTTCAGCGTTTCGGTACGGGCTTTCGTCAGATCGTCGAGGCAGGTCGACACGACCATCGGATACACGCTGCCGCCCTCGGCGTTCGCGCTGGAGAAGCTGCATTCGGCATCGCGGTACGCGATCCACGCACGCTGCGCGTTCACGAGTTTGTCGGCAAGCGGCCGCGCGTCGCGCAGGCGCGCGGTGACGGCCTGGTACGTCCGGTTCAGTTCCCCGTCGGTTTTCTTGTACGCGCGATCGGCGCACGCCGTCATCGCCGCCTGATCCGTCGCGTCGGCACAATTCGCCTGCGCGTGGGCGAGGTTCGCCGCCAGTGCGAGCGAGCACAACAGACCGGTCATGACACGCATGGATGCTCCTTGTTGTTCGTTGAATTCGTGGAACCCGGTGCCGGGCTTGCCGCGCTGTCGCGCATCGGCCGCCGTCTCTCGTGGCGACACCGATCGCGATGCTAGCGCACGCGCGCCGGCTTGTCAGCCGGTGTCGCAGCCTGCGACGGCTTGCATATCGCCCCTTCGCACCTACACTTGAAAATCGATACGCCGCTTCAGGCCCGCGCTATCGCATCCATCCCGTCTCCGCTTCCGCGCATTCCTCAGCGCATTTCGCGTTCGCATCGCCGAGCGGGGTGACGATTCGTCTGCCAGCCTCCTCCCCCCAGCCCAACGTGCCTGCGCCGTCGCCCCCTGGAGGGAATCATGAGTTATCACCTTGAAGGCCGTCTGCTCGAGGTCTGCAACTGTCGCGTACTCTGCCCGTGCTGGATCGGCGAGGATCCCGATTTCGGCGTCTGCGACACGATCGTCGCGTGGCATGTCGACAAGGGCACCGTCGACGGCGTCGACGTGGGCGGCAACACGATCGCCGCCGTGTGCCGGGTGCCCGGCAACATCCTCGAAGGCAACTGGACGGCTGCGATCTACGTCAGCGACACGGCGTCCGAAGCGCAGGAGCAGGCGCTCCTCAGGGTCTACACGGGCCAGGCCGGCGGCCCGATCGCCGAACTCGCGAAACTGATCGGCACGGTCGTGTCGATCGAACGCGCGCCGATCACGTTCAATGTCGAAGGGGCTCGCGGCACGCTGTCGATCGGCACCGACTACCACGCGGAACTCGAGCCGTACCTCGGCCCGAGCGGCGCGCAGACGACGCTAACCGACACCGTGTTCTCGACGGTGCCCGGCGCGCCGGTGTTCGTCGGCAAGGCGCCCGTCTACCGGTCGAAGAATGCGGCGATCGGCATCGACGTCGACCTGAAGAATCACAACGCGCTGCAGAGCACGTTCCGGTTCGACGCGTGACGCGCGATCGCACGCCGACGATCATGGCTGCGTCGCTGCACCGGCGCCTGTTTCCGCTCGTGCTCGCGAGTCTCGTCGCGTTCGCCTGGCTCACCCTGTGGGCGTGGACGCGCAGTCCTTACGGGCGCTACCTCGACCACGGCGACGGCGCGTCGCCCGAACCGTTCAGCGCGCTTTGCCGCGCGCTGCCCGGTGGCGCGCTGTGGCTGCCGGCCGCGCTCGCCGCGGCCGGCTGGACGCTGATGATCCTCGCGATGATGCTGCCGACGACGCTGTCGCTGTTCGACGCGTTCGCCCGCGTCGTCGCGAACCGCCCCGACCAGACGCGCCTGCTCACGCTCGTCGGCCTCGGCTACGTCGCCACGTGGAGCGCCTTCGGCCTCGTCGCGCATGGGCTGCACGGGCTGCTGCTGACGGGTGTCGCACGGGTGCCGGCGCTCGCGTGGCGCGGCTGGCTGATCGGTGCGGCCGTCTTCGCGCTCGCCGGCGCGTTCCAGTTCAGCGGACTGAAGACGCACTGCCTCGACCGGTGCCGCACCCCCTTCAGTTTCGTGATCAGCCGCTGGCGCGGCCGCACGCCGATGCGTCATGCGTTTGCATTGGGCGTCAGCCATGGGCTCTTCTGCGTCGGCTGCTGCTGGGCGCTGATGCTGCTGATGTTCGTCGTCGGCGCCGGCAGTCTCGGCTGGATGCTGGCGCTCGCCGCGTTGATGGCCCTCGAGAAGAACGCGTCGTGGGGGCAGGCGCTCACGGCGCCGCTCGGCGCCGCGTTGTTCGGCGCGGCCGTGCTGATCGTCGCCAGTCACGCGTGAGGCCCGCGATGCGACCGCCCGCGCCCGCCCTCGTGCTGCATGTCCGGCCGGGCATGCGCGCCGTTGCGCTGACGTCGATCGCGATGCTCGCGTTCGCATCGAATTCGCTGCTGTGCCGGCTCGCGCTGCAGGCCGGACGGATCGACGCGGCCAGCTTCGGCAGCCTGCGCCTCGTATCGGGCGCGCTGATGCTCGCGATCGTCGCGCGTGCGGGCGCACGACGACCCGCCCCGCCCGCCGACTGGCCGGCTGCGGCGATGCTGTTCGTGTACGTCACGTGCTTCTCGTTCGCGTATCTGACCGTCAGCGCGGCCACCGGCGCGCTGATCCTGTTCGGCGCGGTGCAACTGACGATGTTCGCGGCGGGATGGCACGCCGGCGAGCGGTTTGCCGCGACCGGCTGGGCCGGGTTCGGCGCGGCGCTCGGCGGGCTGGTCTATCTCGTGTCGCCCGGGCTCGCCGCGCCGACGCCGCGCGGCGCCGCGCTGATGACGGCAGCCGGCATCGCATGGGGGATCTATTCGATCCGGGGCCGTCGGCCCGTCGATCCGGTCGCGGCTACCGCCGGCAACTTCCTGCGCGCCGCGCCGCTGGCACTCGCGCTGAGCGTCGCACTCGCCGCCCGCGTGCACGTCACGCCGGCCGGCCTCGCGCTCGCCGCGCTTTCCGGTGCGCTGACGTCGGGCCTCGGCTACGTGGTCTGGTATGCCGCGCTACGGCACCTCACGGCGATGCGCGCCGCGGCGGTTCAGTTGTCCGTCCCACCCATCGCCGCATGCGGCGCCGTGCTGCTCCTGTCCGAACAGCCGACCTGGCGGCTCGCGCTCGCATCGACCGCGATCCTCGGCGGCGTCGCGACCGTGCTCGCGACGCGGGCCCGGCGGGCGGGCAGCACGCGGTGATGACCGTCAGGCGCGGCACGCTCACGCAGCCCCGCCCATTCCACCGGCCCAAATACAAAACCCGTACACGGATACCGTGCACGGGTTTCGGATGAAACGGCAAACCGGGCGCCCTTGCGGGCGCGGCCCGGCTTAGTGGCCGAAGTACACCGACGAACGGTCGGTGGCGGCCGGCACGACCACGCGCTGGCCCGATTGCGACGCCGCGGCCGGGTTCGAACCGTAGCCCGTTGCATCAGCTTGCGCGCCGGTGTTCTGCGCGGCGGCGATCTTTGCCTGTGCGGCCTGGATGTTTTCCGGGTAGTTCATCCAGTCGTTCGGGTTGTAGCCGGCCTTTTCGAGCTGGACCAGCTCGGCGCGCACTTGCGCGCGCGTCAGCGGTTGCTGGTTCGATTGGGCGAACGAGACGACCGGGGCGGCCACCAGGGCGGCCAGTGCAACTGCCTTGATCAGCGATTTCATGATGCGTTACCTCCAGAATTGTTTTGTCGGGCGCTTCGGACTCGGGGTCGTTGCGCATGAGTAGAAGTCTAGGAGTCGACGCTATCAGGGTAAATACTTAAATCGCGAATTCACTGTTGACGGAAACCATACAATCGCGACGGAATACACCGAATCATCAGATGATTATCGGCATTCACGTACTGAATACCGTAGAACGGTGCCCGTGCGTCTAGCCCTGCATCAGCGCCGCCGATCGGTATCCGACGACGCCATCATCCGGTCGAACAGCAGCGCCTTGAGGCGGATCAGGTCGTCAGCGCCGGTCGCGCCGAACGCCGCGTGATGCAGCGTCAGCGCGGGCGCGGCCGGGTCGGCATGGACGGCCCGCACCGTGCCGTCGAGCGCCAGCAGCTCGACCCGGTCGCCCGCCGCGTACGGAAGCTGCACGCGCAAAGGTTCGCCGATTGCGGCGATCGGCCGGTCGACGGCAATCGACAGGCCGCTCAAGCTGATGTCATGCACCATCCCGATGCCTTCCGCCTCCTCCGACCCGCCCGCGCAACAGGCGGCGATCCGCACCGGCACGCGCGGCTCCGCGCGCGTGCGCAGCCGGTCGACGAAACCGGGTGGCGACAGCACCAGGAACTGCGCACCGCCCGACGTCTGCATCGACTCGACCGTCGCGCCGAAACGCGACACCGCGGCCCGGCCGATCGCCACGGCCTCGATATCGTCGCCACGCGCGAAGTCGAGCGCAACCGACGGCTGCGGCTCGACGAACAGCGCGCCCGACGCGGCGATGCCGATCAGCCGGCAACGCTGCAGCGCGCGCGTCGTGCCGACCCGGCGGCGGATGCCGATCGACGTGCCCGCCGACAACCCCATCCGCGTGGCGTGCAGCACCCCGTCGGGCACGCGCGGCTCGGCCGCGACCTCGGTGGCCTCGGCGGCATCGCGCCGCCGTACCGGCCGGAAATGGTCGAACAGGAAGGCATGCTGCGCGGCATCGCGCAGCGTCGTGCCGGCGGGCAGCAGCGCGGCGCCGTCGGCATCGTAGAGATCGAAGCCGAGCGGGACGCCGGCGGCGAGATCGTCACGCGCGAGCGTGACGTAGTCGGGAGATAGCCTCATCGGGGAGGCGCGGAGCGACCGCGCGTGCTGTCATGACAACTTGATTACGGCAGCATCGCGCGCATTCTGAACGGTTCCGTTACTGCGATGCGCCGCTCGCGTCGGGCGCGGCCGGTACCGGCGCCTGGGACGGTGCGGTCGAAGGAGCGGCCGCCGGTGCGGCGCCGAGGCCCGCGCTGCCTCCGCCCGCCGCGCTTGCCCCCGCGGGCGGCTGCGCGGGTTGCCACTGCGGCTGCGAAGCCCCCGCCGACAGCGCGGCGGCCGACGCGGCCACTTCGGACGCCGGCACCCATTCCTCGACGATGCCCCCGGATGCGGCTTCGGGCGCCGAGGCAGCCGATGCGGCCGACGCCTCGCCGGTATCCGCCTCGGGCGCCCGCTCCACCCGCTGCGTCCTGACCGGTGCGGGCGCCTTCTTCGTGTCGGGCGGGAACCACGTATCGAACAGGTCCGTCGCGCGTTCGCGCAGCGACGCGAACCAGCCCGGCGACGGCTCGGTATCGAATTTCGCCTTCGTATCGATGATCCGGGCGCGCTGCGCACGCTGGAAGAAATCGCCGACGATCGGCAGCGCACTGTGCGCGCCCTGCCCCCAGTAATCGCTGCGCAGCGTCACGCGGCCATCGTCGAAACCGACCCACGCGCCGGCGACGAGACCGGGCTGCATCAGGATGAACCAGCCGTCCGCGTTGTCCTGCGTCGTGCCCGTCTTGCCGGCCACGTCACCGCGGATCCCGAAGCGCGTGCGGATGCTGCCGCCCGTGCCGCGCGTCACGACGTCGCGCATCACGCTGAGCAGCGTCTTGTCGGTTTCGGCGTCGAGCGCGCGCTCGGGCGGCGCCGGCGCGTATTCGGCGAGCACGTCGCCCTGACGGTTCTCGATGCGCGTCACCATCTGCGGCTCGACGTACAGCCCCCCGTTCGCGATCGTCGCGTACGACGCGACCATCTCCTTCAGCGTGACCGGGCTCGTGCCGAGCGCCAGCGACGGCACGCGTTCGAGCGGGCTTTCGCGCACGCCCATGTCGCGTGCGAGTCGGGCCACGGCGGCCGGGCCGACCTTCTCCATCACCTGCGCGGTGATCCGGTTGCGCGACAGCGCGACCGCGTCGCGCAGCGTCATCGGCTTGCCGGTGGGCGGCACGTCGTCGTTCGGCCGCCAGATCTCGCCGCCTTTCAACGGGATCTCGACCGGCTGGTCGATGAAGGTATCGTCCGGCTTCATCCCGTTCGCGAACGCGGCGCCATAGACGAACGGCTTGAACGTCGAGCCCGGCTGGCGCCGCGCCTGCGCGACGTGGTCGAACGGTTCGTTGGTGAAGTCGCGGCTGCCGACCCACGCGCGGATCTGCCCGTCGCGCGGATCGATCGCGAGGAAGCCGGCCTGCACGTCGGTCTTCGCCTTGCACAGCGCGCGCATGAAACCGCGGTCGGCCGCGAGCAGCTTCATCGCGGCCGCGTCGTTCTTGCCGGCGTCCTGCGCGGCCTTGTACTCGGGCGACTCGCGCATGAAGGTGCGGAACACCTCGTTGTCGGTGCCGCAGCCGTCGCGACCGCTCCACGCGCTGTTCGCGATGCCCTGCAACTGGTTGCCCTGCAGCGTGAGCGCCTGCGTCGCCATCTGCTGCAGCCGCGCGTCGATCGTCGTGCGCACGATCAGGCCGTCCGAGTAGATGTTGTAGTCGTTGCGGTCGGCCCACGCGATCAGCCATTTGCGCAGCTGCTGCGCGAAGTGCGGCGCCGGCCCCGGCGGCTCCTTCTGGCGCTCGAAGTCGATCCGCAGCGGCCGACGCTGCAACTGCGCGAACTGCGCGGGCGACAGCTTGCCGTACTTCACCATCTGGCCGAGCACCGTGTTGCGGCGCTGCAGCGCGCGCTCGGGGTTCAGCACCGGGTTGTAGTAGCTGTTGCCCTTCAGCATCCCGACCAGCGTCGCGCTGTCGAGCACGTCGAGCTCGTCGGCCGACTTGTCGAAATAGGTGCGCGCGGCCATCTCGACGCCGTACGCGTTGTACAGGAACGGCACCGTGTTCAGGTAGGTCTCGAGGATCTGGTCCTTGCTGTAGACCGCCTCGATCTTCAGCGCGGTGATCGCCTCCTTCACCTTGCGCGTGAGCGTCGGCGCACGGCCGATCTCGTCCGGGTAAAGGTTGCGCGCGAGCTGCTGCGTGATCGTCGAGCCGCCCTGGCGGCTGCCCGAGAACGTGTGGAGCGCGGCCGACGCCGTGCGCTTCCAGTCGAGGCCGTGGTGCTCGTAGAAACGGTGATCCTCGGTCGCGATCAGCGCGTCGACCATGTGCGGCGAGATCTGCTTGAGCGGCACCCACTCGCGGTTGGAGGGCTTGAATTCGGCCAGCAGCTTGCCGTCGGCGGACAGCACCTGGGCAGGCTGGTCGACGCGTGCCTTGCGGATGTCGCCGATGCCCGGCGTGAACGGGATGAGCACGACCACGTACACGACGAACAGCGCCGGCACGGCGGCGCCAGCGAGCAGCACGCCGCGGCGCGTCGGGTGACGGACATGGTGCCACGCGGTGGCGGCGAGAGGCTTGACCCGCGCGACGGCGGCAGCCGCGACGGGTTGGGCGCGCGCGACCCATCTGGCACAGAAGGCACGCACTGACGACACGTTTCGGCGATTCACGCGGGTGGAGCTCGGCTGAAAAGGGTGCATCGTACCAAACTCGCGCGGGCCGCCGGACGGCGATGGCCTGGCGGCGACCTACCCGTGGCGCCTGCGCGGGCGGTCCCCACGCAAAAAAGGCGCGCGCCCCGCAACGGGAACGACGCGCCAAGCCTGGTACGACAAACGGGCGGCCGTGCGACGCGCGGCCGATCTACGCCGAAACTCAGCGCACGAGAAAACCGTAGGTCAGCGGATCGCGCTCGTCGACGATCCAGTTCGCGAACCCGCAGAGATGCGCGCTGCCTTCCACTTCGGGAATCACGGCCGGGATGTCGCCGACCGTCGTTTCGCGCAGCACGCGCCCCTTGAAGACCGTGCCGACGATCGATTCGTTGACGAGCGTGTCGCCGGCCGCGAGCAGCCCGCGCTGGTAGAGCTGCGCGACCCGGCCGCCGGTGCCGGAGCCCGTCGGCGAGCGGTCGACCTCGCGATCCGCGAACACGCAGCAGTTCGCCTGCGTCGAGCCCGGGTGGCGCGGCGCATTCGCGATGATCGTGCCGTAGATGTGGTTGATTTCCGGGATCTCCGGATGCACGACCGGGTACTTCGCGTTCGCGGCGGCCTTCACTTCCGCGCCGAAGCGGATCAGCCGTTCCACCGCCGCTTCGCGCACCGGCAGGTCGAACGGCGCACCGTCGACGTAGAAGTAGAACGCGCCGCCGTACGCGATGTCGCCGGTCACGGTGCCGAACGACGGCGTCTCGACCGACACGTCGCGCTGCCAGATGAACGACGGCACGTTGACGAAGCGCACCGGCCCCGCGTGCTCGCCGTCCCACTTGACGAACGCCTCGATGAAGCCGCACGGCGCATCGATGCCGACCCGCGTTTCCGGCACCGTGCGCTGCACCCAGCCGAGCTCGACCGCCGCGGTCGACAGCGCGATCACGCCGTGCCCGCAATGGTCGCTGTAGCCCTCGTTGTGCACGAAGATCACGCCGAAATCCGCGTTCGGCGACACGGGCTCGGTCAGGTAGCCGCCGTACATGTCGGCATGGCCGCGCGGTTCGAACATCAGCGCGCGGCGGATCTCGTCGGCGTTCTCCTTCAGCCATGCGCGGCGCTGGACGATCGTGTCGCCGGGCGCGCGCGGCAGCCCGCTCGTGACGATGCGGAACGCTTCGCCGCCGGTATGGACTTCGACGGTGGAAAGGGATCGGGAAATTTTCATGGGGGAATCGCAAGCGTTGAAACGAAGAACGGCGGCCGCGCCGCCGTCCGATGGCAGGCTGGCCGTTACTTCGCGTACGGTTGCGGCAGGCCGTTGCGGATCACGTAGACGGTGGTCGGCGCGCCCTTCAGGTCGCCGTTCGCGTCGAACGAATAGGTGCCCGCGACGCCCTGATAGTTCGACTTCGCGAGCTGGGCGATCAGCTTCGCCTTGTCGGTGGTCGTGCCGGCCTTGACCATCGCGTCGGCGAGCAGCTTCATCCCGTCGTAGTAGTTCACGCCGTAGACCTGCGTATCGGTGTGATACGTGTCGTGGTACTTCTTCAGGAATTCGCGCCCGGCCGCCGTCTTCTCGAGCGCGACGCCGCCCTGCGCGCAGTAGACGATCGACGCCGCCTCGCCCGCGACCTTGCCCATGTCGGCCGAGCAGATGCCGTCGCCGCCGAGCAGCTTCGCGCGCAGGCCGCGCTGCTTCATCTGCTTGGCCATCGGCGCGCCCTGTGCCGCATAGCCGCCGAGGAAGATCACGTCGGGGTTGCTGGCCTTGATCTTGGTGAGAATGCCGAGGAAGTCGGTGGCCGACGAACTCGTGAATTCCTGGTCGACGATCTTGATCCCGTTCGCCTTCGCGACGTTCATGAACTGCTCGGCCACGCCCTGCCCGTACGCGGTGCGATCGTCGATCACGGCGGCGGTCTTCGCGTTCAGCGTCTTCGCGGCGAAGGTCGCCATCGTGCCGCCGAGCTGCTCGTCGCTCGCGCCGATCCGGAAGATGTTCTTGAAGCCCTGCTTGGTCAGTGCCGGGTTCGACGCGACCGGCAGCATCGGCACGCCGGCGCTCGAGTACACGCGCGAGGCCGGAATCGCGACGCCCGAGTTGTATGGCCCGAGCACCGCGACCACGCCCTTGTCGACAAGGTTCTGCGCCACCTGCACGCCGGCCTTCGGATCGGCCTGGTCGTCGTCGGAGACCAGTTTGAATGTGACGGTCTTGCCGGCGACCTTGATGCCGGCCTTGTTGAGTTCGTCGACGGCCAGGCGCGCGCCGTTTTCATTGTCCTTGCCGTTCGCGGCCTGCGGGCCGGTCAGCGGCGCCGAATGGCCGATCATGACGACTTCCTGCGCGTGCGCGGAAGTCAGCGCGCCGGCGGCGAGGGCCACCGAGAGCGCGGTAACGAGGTGTCGCATGATGTCTCCTGATTGGTTTTGTGTGAAACCAATGTAGGATACGCGTGGTCACCATGCAAGCAATTTAAAAATAAAAATGTCGATTCTGGTCATTTTTCAGACCAGAACGAGCCATGCACGGTCATTTCGGCGTGATGTCGCGCCGCACGCGGCGGATGTGCTGCTCGACATAGAACGCCGCCGCGTCGGCGTCGCCGGACACGATCGCCTCGTAGATCAGCCGGTGTTCGGACACGTAGAGCCGGATCCGGCCCGCATCGTAGATGCCGTCGTCCTTCAGCCGCTTCCACAACGGCTGGTCCATCGTCTTCGCGACTTCGTCCGCGATCTTCACGATCAGCGCGTCGCCGGTCATCAGCGCCAGCTGGCGATGGAACAGCCGGTCGCTCTCGTTCCACAGCGCGCGCTGATGCGGATCGTCGACGTCGGTAATGGTTTCCATCTGGGCCAGATAGCGTTCGGCGCCGGGGTCGGCTCGGCCGTGCGCAGCCGCGAGGCGCGCGATCGCCGGCTCCAGGATCAGCCGCACGTCGAGCGTCGACGTCGGGCTGAAATCGGGTTCGGACGCGCGGTGCGTGTCGCCGCGCGCCGCGAGCACGTCGAGCGGCGACGCGACGACGTAGGTGCCCGAATTGCGCTTCGTGAACACGAGCCCTTCGTTCTGCAGTGCGCCGAGCGCCTCGCGCACGGCCGGCCGGCCGACCTGGAACAGCCCCGCGAGCTCGCGCTCGGACGGCAGCCGCGACTCGGCGGCATAGCGCCCCGCGCGAATTTCGTCGCGGATCTTCTCGGCCACCTGCTCGTAGATCTGCAGCGGCCTGAAACCGCCTTCGAGTGCGTCGGGACGCGCGGACATCATCGTATGGCTCCTGCCCGGTCGCGGGCGTGAATCTGGAATGGGTTCGCACTATACCGGAGCGCGCCGGCATCGAGGCCATGGCGGCCCTTCTGGACAGATATTAGAACCAAAACCGGCGAGGCGCTTTATTTTCTGGGTTGCGGCCGGGCCAGCAAGTGGTATAGATTCGATCCACACTGCCCTGTGTCACGGTATCCGGCAGCTCTTGGCGGGCGCGGCATGCGCCCGTCGTCCACGCTCACCGACGCATGCGACGTACACGATGACCGCTCTTTCCCCGATTCCCGTTTTCGATGCGGCCGGCACGGCCGCGCTGCTCGACTACCCGGCGCTGCTCGCCACCCTCAGGCAAGCCGTCGCCGACTATGCGGCGGGCGAGATTGTCAGCCCCGAACGCCTGGTCGTGCCGCTGCAGGCGGGCGGCGTGATGCTGTCGATGCCGTCGAGCGCGCGCGACCTCGCGGCCCACAAGCTCGTGAACGTGTGCCCCGGCAACGGCGCGCGCGCGCTGCCGACCATCCTCGGCCAGGTCACCGCCTACGACGCGACCACCGGCGAGATGCGCTTCGCGCTCGACGGCCCGACGGTCACCGGGCGCCGCACGGCGGCCATCACCGCGCTCGGCATCCAGGCGCTGCATGGCGCCGCGCCGCGCGACATCCTGCTGATCGGCACCGGGAAACAGGCGGCCAATCACGCGGAAGCGCTCGCCGCGATCTTTCCCGAAGCGCGCCTCCACGTGCGCGGCACAAGCGCCGACAGCGCAGCGGCATTGTGTGCCGCACACCGCGCGCAGGCGCCACGCCTCGTGCCGCTCGACGGCGACGCGATTCCCGATGCGATCGACGTGGTCGTCACGCTGACGACGAGCCGCACGCCCGTCTATCGCGAGGCCGCGCGCGAAGGCCGGCTCGTGGTCGGCGTCGGCGCGTTCACCGCGGACGCGGCCGAGATCGACGCGAACACGGTGCGCGCGAGCCGGCTGGTCGTCGACGATCCGGCCGGCGCGCGCCACGAGGCCGGCGACCTGATCGTCGCGCAGGTCGACTGGCAGCACGTCGCGTCGCTCGCCGACGTGCTCGCCGGCGCATTCGACCGCACCGGGCCGCTGCTGTTCAAGAGCGTCGGCTGTGCGGCGTGGGATCTCGCCGCGTGCCGCACCGCGCGCGATGCGCTGGCTGCGCGCCAGGCTGGGTGACCCTGCAACGTCCCCCATCAGCCGCGCTCGCGGCATCGCCAACCCGGAGCCGACCCGGCGATTTCCCGTACGCGTTGTAGGAATCGCCCTACAACGCGTCGCAGCGGCCTACATCAACTTCCAATTCGGCCGATTTCAATTTCGGCGGCGCAACACGATACTGCCGGCATGAATGCCAGCCAGTTACCCGCCGCGCTCCGGGTGTTTCTCGTCGATCATGCCGCTGCCGTCCGGCAGCGGATCGCGCTGCTCGTCGGCGCGATCCGCGGTGTCGCCGTCGTCGGCGAAGCGGAAGACGGCCAGGACGCGTGGGCCCATATCCGCAGCAGCCAGGCGGACGTGGTGATCGTCGACCTGCGGCTGGCGGACGGCAGCGGCCTCGAGCTGATCGGGACGCTGTCGAAGGCCGCGCCGCGCATCGTCACGATCGTGCTGACGAATCACTCGGCGCCGGCATTCAGAGAGGCATGCGCGTTGGCCGGAGCCGACTACTTCTTCGACAAGACCGTCGAATTCGACGCCGCATGCCAGGTCATCGAATCCCTGGTGCACGCTCGCGTGCACCACCCCTGACGAGCCGGAGTGACTCATGTCCACAGCCACCCCCTGCGCCGCCGACGTATCCCTCACACCCCGGCCGACGATTCCGCTTCGCGCGGTCACGCGCGCCGACGCCGCCAAGCATCCCGCCGCGCGCTGCTCGGTGTGCGCGATGCGCTCGATGTGCCTGCCGCCGCACCTGACCGCGGCCGAATACGGCCGCCTCGACTCGATCATCTGCACCACCCGGCAGGTGCGCCAGGGCGACGCGCTGTTCCGCACCGACGATCCGTTCCAGAGCATCTATGCGGTGCGCGCGGGTTCGTTCAAGACGGTGATGATGCATCGCGACGGCCGCGAGCATGTGACGGGCTTCCAGATTGCCGGTGAAACGCTCGGGATGGACGGCATCGGCAGCGGCCAGCATTGCTGCGACGCGATCGCGCTCGAGGACAGCGTCGTGTGCATCATCCCGTTCGGTGCGCTCGAAGCGGCGTGCCGCGAGATCAAGCCGATGCAGCACTTCCTCTACCAGATGCTGAGCAGCGAGATCGTCCGCGAATCGAGCCAGATGCTGCTGCTCGGCACGATGTCGGCCGAGCAGCGCGTCGCGCATTTCCTGCTGAACCTGTCGTCGCGCTTCGAGGCGCGCGGCTATTCGGCGACGGAATTCAACCTGCGGATGACGCGCGAGGAAATCGGCTGCTATCTCGGGATGAAGCTCGAAACCGTGAGCCGGATGTTCTCGCGGTTCCATCGCGAAGCGCTGGTCGAAACGCGCGGCAAGCGCGTGCGCATCATCGATTCGCAAGCGCTCGCCCGGGTCTGACGAGCCGGAACCCGGGCTGCGCCTGACGGCGCCGCGCGCGATGCATCAGCGCATCGCGCCATCGGCCGCCGCGTTGCGCAGCCCCACCCTTGCACCGGCCGCCTGGCACGCGAGCAGCGCCTGTTCGGCCTGCATGAACGCGCGGCGCAGCGCGTCGTCCAGGTTGCCGCCGACGCACGGCGGCAGCGGCCAGCGCGCCGTGTCGTGCGTCACGAGGTCGAGCCGCACGTCGTACACGCGAACGCCGCCGGCGTCGGCGCTCGCTTCAATGGCGAGGTAACAGCCGTCGATCAGCGCGCGAAACCGTTCGAGCCGCACCAGCTGCGCGCCGGCTTCGGCTTCGACCGCGGCGGTCGCCGCGAATCCCAGGCAGGCGATCTGCATGCCCACGCCCATGTCGTGTCTCCCTGACGGGGCCGCCCGCTCGTCGACCGCCTTGCATGTGCCGCCCGCACCGAAAGGCGGCGGCACCTGTTGCCCGTGGCACGGCGCGACTTCTGCGATCGCTGCCCGGCCGATAGTCTGCCCGTGCCGTCGCCGGCGCGGGTCCGTTCATACGTTGAAGGTCTGCGACGTCTTCATCTCGATCCACGTCATGCCGGCCCGCAGCCCTTCGATCATCGCCTCGCGTTCGGTCTGATACGCATGGCTGTGCTCGAACGTATGATGAAAACGCGCGGCGCCGGTGCCGTGCTCGACCGACACGCGGCAGCGGAATTCGCCCGATTCGCACGGGCGCGTCTCGACTTCGACGGACCAGTCGCGTTCGTGAATGTTGCCCTGCAGTGTCATGCGCCCTCCTGCGATATCAGTCTCCGAGCCGGAAGTGGCCGCTGTGCAGCAGCACCGGCCGGCCGCCGATTTCCTCGAGCATGCGTCGTGCCATCGCCTCGATCGCCGACCGGTGCGCGTCGAATGCGGCCAGCAGGTCGCGTTCGAGCAGCGACGGCGCGCCGAAATGATCCTCCAGCGCCTCGGCCGTGACCGCGCACTGCACGCACCGTCCGTCGACCAGGGCCGAAAACGCCACGACCAGGTCGCGTGCGCAATATTCGGGGGGCTCCGGCGGGAAAACAATCTGCATCTGTCGGCCTGTCATCGTCGTGATGGCTCCATGACAAGAGCATAGTGGCGCGCGCGTCCGCACGCTTGACCCACGTCAACCGGTTCGCTGCACCGCACGATAACGGCGCGCCAGCGTGCCGGCGCGGCTGCGCGATGCCGCTACAAACGGCTTTCAGCCTGCGTCGGGCTCGATCGTCGCGCCGCGCTCCGCGAGCAGCTCGCGCAGCACGCTGCGGTGGCAACGGCGCTCGTCGTCGCAATAGCAGCCGATCGAAAACGCCGTGGTCGCCGACAGCGCCGCCAGCAGGTCGAGCACCTTCGGCGCGTCGCCATGCGCCATCTCCGCACGGAAGTGACGCCGGAACGCGTTCCATTCGGCATCGGTTGCGGCGGCCTGCGCTTGCGCGACGAGTTCCGGGCTCGGCGACAGTGTCGGCAGCCATACATCATAGTAGTTGCGCGACGCGAATTCCGCCTTCGGCACGCCGCGCGGCGGCCGCCGCACCGTGCCGATCCGCAGGCCCTCGCCGGCCGCGCGCGGCGTGCCGAGCTGGATGATCCGGATGCCCATGTGCTTCCTTCCGAGTTGCGTGGGATGCCGTGATCGTACCGCCGTGCGTGGCCCCGCGTCAGCCGGGTGGCGCACCTTGCGGCCGCACGACGAAAAAACCGGCTGCCCCCTTGCGGAGACAGCCGGTTCGGCCAGCCGAGTTGCGCGCCGCGCTCAGACGCCGCTCTTCAGCACCTTGCCGATGGCATCCGCGACGATGGCGACGTTCGAGTCGTTCAGGCCCGCGACGCACATCCGGCCCGAACGCAGGATGTACACGCCGTGCACTTCGCGCAGCGCGTCGACCTGCGATTCGGTCAGGCCCGTGTACGTGAACATCCCGCGCTGCTTCACGTAGCGCGTCAATGCCTCGCCGCTGACGTGGTCGCGCAGGCCGTCATGGATCGACTGGCGCATCCGCGCGATGCGGCGGCACATCGCCGCCAGTTCCTCTTCCCACTGCTTGCGCAGCGCAGGCGTGCCGAGCACGGTTGCCACGACCTTCGCGCCGTAGGTTTGCGGGTTGCTGTAGTTCGAGCGCACCGCGCCGGCCAGCTGGCCGAGCACGCGCTCGGCCGCGGCGGCATCCTCGCAGACGACGCTCAGGCCGCCCACGCGCTCGCCGTACAGCGAGAAGTTCTTCGAGAACGAGTTCGCGACCAGCGCCGGCACGCCACGGCGGGCCAGTTCGCGCACCGCGAACGCGTCCGCGTCGAGGCCCGCGCCGAAGCCCTGGTACGCCATGTCGACGAACGGCAGCAGCCCGCGCGCCTCGATCACGTCGATCAGCTTCTCCCACTGGCCTTCGTCGAGGTCGACACCGGTCGGGTTGTGGCAGCACGCGTGCAGCAGCACGATGCTGCGCGCCGGCAGCGCGTCGATCGCCGCGAGCATCGCGTCGAACTTCAGGCCGCCCGTCGCCTCGTCGTAGTACGGATACGTGTTCACCGTGAAGCCGGCGCGCTCGAAGATGAAGCGGTGGTTTTCCCAGCTCGGATCGCTGAGCCACACCTGCGCATCCGGGAAGTAGCGCTTCAGGAAATCGGCGCCGACCTTCAGTGCGCCGGAGCCGCCGAGCGTCTGCAGCGTCGCGATGCGGCCGGCCGCGCGGGCCGGGTGATCGGCGCCGAACACGAGCGCCTGCACGGCGTCGCGATACGCGGCCAGGCCGACCATCGGCAGGTACGGCTTCGCGCCGCTGTCGCGCTGCAGCGCGGTTTCGGCTTCGCGCACGGCGCCCATCACCGGAATCCGGCCTTCGGCGTCGAAGTAGATGCCGATGCTCAGGTTGACCTTCTGGTCGCGCGGATCTTTCTGGAAGTTCTCGTTGAGCGTCAGGATCGGGTCGCCCGGGTACGCGTCGATGTGTTCGAACATGGCTTGAATCGGTCTCGTTTGGAAGAATGGTCGGTCGTGGCCTGCGTCAGCGTGCGGATGCGCCGTCGTGCACCGCATAGCCTGCATTCTTCTGACGGAAGCGATACCCGACCGCGAGCACCGCGAGCCATACCGGGATCAGGTACACCGACAGGCGGAGATCCGGCGTCAGGTACATCACGACGAGAATGCCGGCCATGAATGCCAGGCACAGGTAATTCGTGAAAGGATAGCCCAGACTGCGGAAGGAAGTCTCCTCCCCGGCTGCGCGCTTCGCCTGGCGGAACTTCAGGTGGATCAGAGTGATCATCGCCCAGTTGATGATCAGCGCCGACACGACGAGGCCCATCAGCACCTCGAACGCCTTGCCCGGCATGAAGTAGTTGACCAGCACGCACACGCCGGTCGCGAGCGCCGACGCGCCGAGCGCGGCGAGCGGAATGCCGCGCTTGTTCACCGAGCACAGCACCTTCGGCGCGTTGCCCTGCTGCGCGAGGCCGAACAGCATCCGGCTGTTGCTGTACACGCCGCTGTTGTAGACCGACAGTGCGGCCGTCAGCACGACCACGTTCAGCACGTTGGCCACCAGGTTGCTGCTCAGCGCGTGGAAGATCAGCACGAACGGGCTGCCGCCGGTGACGACCTTTTCCCACGGATACAGCGACAGCAGCACCGCGAGCGCGCCGATGTAGAAAATCAGGATGCGGTAGATCACCTGGTTGGTCGCGCGCGGAATGCTGCGCTTCGGATCGTCGGCCTCGGCCGCGGTGATGCCGATCAACTCCAGCCCGCCGAACGAGAACATGATCGCGGCCATCGACATCACGAGCCCCGACACGCCGTTCGGGAAGAAGCCGCCGTGTTGCCACAGGTTCCGGACACTCGCCTCCGGCCCTGCATGGCCGCTCGCGAGCAGCCAGCCGCCGAAGCCGATCATCCCGACGATCGCGGCGACCTTGATGATCGAGAACCAGAATTCCGTCTCGCCGTACGACTTCACGCTGGCCAGGTTGAGCAGGTTGATCGCGACGAAGAAGACCAGCGCCGACACCCAGGTCGGCACGCCCGGCCACCAGTACTGCACGTAGATCCCGACGGCCGACAGCTCGGCCATGCTGACGAGGATGTACAGCACCCAGTAGTTCCAGCCCGACAGGAAGCCGGTGAAGTGGCCGACGTACTTGTTGGCGAAGTAGCTGAACGAGCCGGCGACGGGCTCGTCGACGACCATCTCGCCGAGCTGGCGCATGATGAAGAACGCGACGATGCCGGCCACCGCGTAGCCGAGCAGCACGGACGGGCCCGCCATCTTGATCGTCTGCGCGATGCCGAGGAACAGCCCCGTGCCGAGCGCGCCGCCGAGCGCAATCAGCTGGATGTGCCGGTTCTTCAGCCCGCGCTTCAGGCCGTCGCTCTCGTTTCCAGAAACCATGTCTTCTCCACTCTGTCCGCGCCCGCCTGCAGCGGGGTGCGGCGCGCCTCGGTGTGCCGGGCGCTGTTTTGGTGTGCCGGGGCCGTTCGTGGAGCCGCCGGGTTGGGGACTGCAATCTTCGCGTGGCGGCGCCCGATTCGCGTCGGCGTGTCCGCCAGACCGGCCGCCGACCGTCGCCGCGCCCGCCTTGCTGCGCTCGCACACGAAAATCCGGCGTCAGTTTAGCGTCGCGACGGCGAAATCGGGTTTCGTAACCCGTTCATGCAAACCCTACATTATGAGATAAGATTGCATCCGGGAGACAGATGAGGAAACAAAAATGCATGAACCGGTTCTGGATCGCCTCGATCGCCACTTGCTCGCGATCCTGCAGGAGAACGGCCGCGCGTCGAACCTCGACCTGGCGAAGGCCGTCGGCCTGTCACCCGCGCAGACGCTGCGCCGCCACCGGCGGCTGGAGGAAATCGGTGCGATCCGTCGCTATGAAACCCGGCTGTGCCCCGACACGCTCGGTTTCGGCGTGACCGCTTTCGTGCACGTGACGATGGAGCGCGGGCATATCCGCGACCTGTCGAAGTTCCAGAAACTGGTGTCCGATCTCGCGCAGATCCAGGAGTGCTTCTCGGTGACGGGCGACATCGACTACGTGTTGAAGGTCGTCGCGCACGATCTGAAGGGCTTGTCGCGATTCCTGCTCGAGACGCTGATGCGCATTCCCGGCGTGAGCGGCGTGCATTCGAGCGTGTGCCTCGACGAGATCAAGTGCACGAGTGCGATGCCGGTCGAGGCCTGATTCGGCGGGCCGCGCGCCAGGCCGGCCCCGTTATCTCACCGCTTCAAACGCACTGATCAGCAACGCCCCCGCCGCAATCACCGCGCAACCGGCCGCCCGGCGCGGCGTCAGCCGCTCGCCGAGATACACGCGCGCGATCAGCGCCGCGAACACCACGCTCGTTTCGCGCAACGCCGACACCGGCCCCATCGGCGCGCGATCCATCGCCCAGATCACGATGCCGTACGCGAGCGCCGCGAACACGCCGCCGCACGCGGCCTTCGCCGTTTCCCCGGCCTCCTGCGTCAGCCGCAGCGGCCCCGCCCGCAGCCGGTAGTACGCGGCCATCATCGCGCCCGTCAGCACGAACATCCACGCGGTATAGCCGACCGTATTGCCGCTCTCCCGCACGCCGATCCCGTCGACCACGCTGTAGGCCGCGATCGACACGCCGGTCGCGAATGCGGTCGGCAGCACCTGCATCATCCGGTGCTTCGCGCCGCGCCCGCGCTCCAGGCCGATCGCCAGGATGCCCGCGCAGATCAGCACGAGCCCTGCCTGCGCGCCCAGGTTCAGCCGCTCGCCCGCGAACGCCGCCGCACCGAGCGTGACGAGCAGCGGCGCGGTGCCGCGTGCGACCGGATACGCGACGGTGAGGTCGCCGTGCTCGTATGCGCGCACCAGCAGCAGCGTATAGACGACGTGCAGCACGGCCGACGCGACGACGCACGCCCAGCTCGCAGGCGTGATCGGCGCCGCGGCCGGCAGGAACAGCAGCGCGAACAGCCCGATCGCGATCTGCAGCACCGTGGCCGACCGCAGCCGGTCGCCGCTGCTGCGGACGAGCGCATTCCACGACGCGTGCAGGAACGCCGCACACAGGACGGCAAACAGAACGGGAATCGGCACGCTGAATACTCGCTGACGGTCGGCCACGCGAAATCGTCGCCGCAGGGCGTTCATCGTAGGAATACGTCATCCGATTGTCAAAAAACGGGCGCTGCAGCGCACCGTGCGCCCACCGGTCGATCACGTCCTTTCGCCCGCCCCGCGCGGCATCCGCGGCAACCGGCCCACGCACCGCGAGATGTGACGCGAAGGTGGCATGCGGTCCGCCCCTTTCCGTTCACTTTCGCATCACATTCCGCCGTAATGAAATCGATACCGCAGCGCAATCGCGACGAAACCACTCCGTCCCCATATCTTCATACGGGGCTGTTCCAATGCGCGTGCTCGCTCAAGAGCTTCGCGCCGAACCGACACGGCGACGGGGCCGCTCTCCACCATCGAAGACCTTACCTGGAGTTTCCCGATGTTCCGTCAAGCCTTGCTCGTCACCGCCTGCGCAGCCGCGGCGCTGGCGCTGTTCGCCTGCGGCGGCAGCGACGATCCCACGTCGACGCCTGCCGTGTCGTCGCAGGATGCGCTGCAGACCGCCACGCCGATCAAGCACGTCGTCGTGATCTACGGCGAAAACATCTCGTTCGACCACTACTTCGGCACGTACCCGAACGCGACGAACCCGTCGGGCGAACCGGCGTTCACCGCCAAGTCCGACACGCCGACGATCAACGGGCTGACCGGCACGCTGCTCACCGCGAACCCGAACTTCACGAACACGGCCAACGGTACCGACGCGGCGAACCCGTTCCGCCTCGACCGCACGCAGGCCGCGACCGCGGACCAGAACCACGCATACACGGCCGAGCAGCAGGCCGAGGACAACGGCCTCGCCGACCTGTTCCCGAAATACACCGGCAAGGGCTCGTCCGGCGGCGCCGGCGCGTTCGGCACGAAGGGCCAGGTGATGGGCTACTTCGACGGCAACACCGTGACGGCACTGTGGAACTATGCGCAGCGCTTCGCGATGAGCGACAACACGTTCACGACGGTCTACGGCCCGTCGACGCCGGGCGCGCTGAACGTCGTGTCGGGCCAGACCAACGGGATGCAGATCGTCAAGACGTCGAAGCAGCCGTCGACGCTCGCCGCGACCTCGTACTACATCAACGACGGCCAGGGCGGCTTCACGATGATCAACGACGTCGACCCGGGCTTCGACGTGTGCTCGAGCACGACCGACCAGGCGATGATGACCGGCAAGAACATCGGCGACCTGCTGAACAGCGCGAAGATCACGTGGGGCGGCTTCATGGGCGGCTTCAACCTGTCGACGACGAACGGCAACGGCACCACGGGCTGCGCGCGCAGCACGGTCGCCACCGCCGTGAACGCCGCGACGGCCGACTACATCCCGCACCACAACTGGTTCCAGTACTACGCGTCGACCGCGAACCCGCAGCACACGCGCCCGAGCTCGGTCGCCGCGATCGGTTCGAGCTTCCAGACCGACGGCAAGACCGCCGAACCGGCGAACCACCAGTACGACACGGACGACTTCTTCGCCGCCGTGAAGGCCGGCAACTTCCCGTCGGTCAGCTACCTGAAGGCGCCGGCGGCGCAGGACGGGCATGCGGGCTATTCGGATCCGCTCGACGAGCAGGCGTTCGTGACGAAGGTCGTCAACTTCCTGCAGCAGCAGCCGGACTGGCAGAACACGGCCGTGATCGTCACCTATGACGACTCGGACGGCTGGTACGACCACGTGTACACGGCGCCGACGCACGCATCGTCGGACCCGGTCGACCAGGTCAACGGCAGCGGCAAGTGCGGCACCGGCGGCACCACCGGCGTGAACGGCGCGACCGTGAACGGCCGCTGCGGCCCGGGCGTGCGCATTCCGCTCGTCGTGATCTCGCCGTACGCGAAGCAGAACTACGTCGACCACACGATGCTCGACCAGGCGTCCGTCGTGCGCTTCATCGAGGACAACTGGCTCGGCGGCCAGCGCATCGGCGGCGGCTCGTTCGATGCGACGGCGGGCGACCTGCGCGCGTTGTTCGACTTCACGTCGAAGCCGAACACGGCGCCGCTGTACCTCGACCCGACGCTCGGCACCGTATTGAGCTCGGCGCCGGCGATCTGACCGGTACGTCGTGACCGCATGGCCGGCGCAGCACGCGCCGGCCGTTTCCATTTCAACGCGTCGCTTCGTGCGACGCCCGTTTTTCGACCGACAGCATGACAGCTCGCCCCGCGTTTCCGTCTCCCGATGCCGCCGGTACACCCGCGCCGCGTGCCCCTTCCCGCCTGCTGCGCCGCGCGGCGTTCGTGATCGGCGCCGCCGTGCTCGGCTACGGCGCGTTCGCGATCGCGTTTCCCGCGCAGGTGCCCGCGGCGATCGGCACCGTCGTCGCCGACTGGACGGGCGCGAACCCGCATCCGGTCGTGCTGCAGCGGCCCGTCGCGCAACCGCTGTCGGCGGTCGCGCAGCTCGGCCGCGCGCTGTTCGCCGATCCGTCGCTGTCCGCGTCGGGCAAGCAGTCGTGCGCGTCGTGCCACAGCCCGGATCATGCGTACGGTCCGCCGAATGCGCTAGACGTGCAGCCGGGCGGCCTCGCGATGACGCAGCAGGGCTATCGCCCGCCGCCGTCGCTGATGTACCTGTACCGTCAGCCGAACTTCAGCATCGGCCCCGATGCCGGTGAAAACGACGCCGCGCCGAGCGTCGCGCAGCAGGCTGCATCCGCGGCCGGCGTCGTCAAGGCGCAGAAGGTGGCCGGCACGTCGGCCGCGCCGCAACTCGTGCCGCAGGGCGGGTTGTTCTGGGATGGCCGCGCCGATACGCTTCAGCAACAGGCGTTCGGCCCGCTGCTGAATCCGGTCGAGATGGCGAACGCGAGCGTCGACGACGTCGCGCGCAAGCTCAAGCAGTCGTCGCACCGCGCGCAGCTCGAGCAACTGTTCGGCCGGCGCGTGTTCGACAGCCCGCAGCTCGCGGTGTCGGAGGCGATGTTCGCGATCGCGCGCTACCAGGTGGAAGATCCGTCGTTCCATCCGTACAACAGCAAGTACGACCGCTGGCTCGAAGGCCGTGCGCGCTTCACGCAGGCCGAACTGCGCGGGCTGCGCCTGTTCAACGATCCGGACAAGGCGAATTGCGCGGGCTGCCATCTGTCGAAACCCGGCAAGGACGGGCTGCCGCCGATGTTGACCGACTACCAGTACGAGGCGCTCGGCGCGCCGCGCAACAAGGAGCTGGCGCAGAACCGCAACCCGGCGTTCTACGATCTCGGCGTGTGCGGGCCGTTCCGCGACGACCTGAAGGACCAGACGCAGTATTGCGGGATGTTCCTGACGCCGACGCTGCGCAATTCGGCGACACGCCACGTGTTCTTCCACAACGGCGTATTCCACACGCTCGACCAGGTGATGGCGTTCTACAACGAACGCAGCATCTCGCCGCAGAAGTTCTATTCGCGCGGCGCGGACGGCAAGGTCGACGAATACGACGACATCCCGCCGAAGTATCGCGCGAACGTCGACGTGACCGATGCGCCGTTCGATCGCAAGCCGGGCGACCAGCCCGCGATGACGGCGCAGGACATCAAGGATATCGAAGCATTCCTGGGTACGCTGAACGACGAGCCGGTGCGGCATTGAGTGCGGGATGACCGCCGCGCGCGTCGTGTCAGCGGCGCGCGCGGATGCAGAGGAACGCCGGGGCCAGCGACAGCTCCGCATGAAGCCGCTCCGATGCGGCCTTCATCTCCGGCAGCGGCTTCGGCTCGACGAACCGGTCGAGCCGCCAGCCGCTGTCGGCCACGGCGTTCAGGATGTCGGCAAGCGGCCGCCGCCACGCTTCGACATAGGGTTTCGGTTCGCCGAAACCCGACCAGTGACAGCCGAAGCGGGACGTATCGAAATAGGTGCCCTCGCCGCGCGTGCGTTCGTCCATCCAGTCGCGCATCGGATGGGCCATCGAAAACACGAGCGTGGCGCCCGGCCGTGCGACACGCCGGAATTCACGCAGCGTCGACGCAAGGTCGCGCACGTAGTCGAATGCGAGCGAACAGACGATCTTGTCGAACGCTTCGTCGGGCAACCACGTGAGCGGCCCCTCCAGATCGCCCTCCACGATGTCGACCGCGAGGCCCTCGCAGCGCGTTCTCGCCAGCGCGACCATCTCCGGCGTGACGTCGAACGCATGCACCGTCGCGCCCTGGCGTGCGAGGTGTTCGCTGCAGATGCCCGGCCCGCAGCCGGCGTCGAGCACCGTCAGGCCGTCGACGTCGCCGAGCAGCGCCATCGTCGCCGGACGTTCGTAGAGCGCGTTGTGCGCCTTCGTCGGCGCGATGTCGGCGTAGCGTTGCGCGAAGCTCGCGTAAGCGCGGCGGCCGGGTGGTTCGTTCGGATCGGTCATGCGGACTCCTTCGATAGAAACGGGGGGAGCCGATTCTGCCTGATCCGCCGGCGGGTGGCGACTCGACGTCTCGCCTGCATCACGACAGGCTGTCGAGCAGCCGATACCAGGCCACGCCGGCCGCGATGTAGAAGCGCTGCAGCCCGTGAAACGGAATGGGCCGGATCGGCGTGCGCCGGAACGGCAGCGGCAGTTGCGCATCGCCCGACAGGTGCGCGGCCAGATGCTTGCCGAGCGTCGTCGCCATCGCGATGCCGCGCCCGTTGTAGCCGAGCGCGATCGTCACGCCCGGCACGGGCTCGTGCACGTGCGGCATGAAATCCGCGGTGATCGCGACGCGCCCGGCCCAGCGGTACTCGAACCGGACACCCTTCAGTTGCGGATACAGCAGCGTCGTCGCACGTTCGAGATGTCGCCAGTCGCTCGTCGCACGCGGTTCCGCGAACGGGCCGCGGCCGCCCATCAGCAGGCGTCCCGCAGCATCGCGCCGGAAGTACAGCAGCAGGCGCCGCGCATCCGATGCGACCTCGCCGCCGGCGAGGATATCGCGACCGAGTTCCGGCGCGAGCGGTTGCGTCGCGACGATGAAGCTGTTCGCGGCGATCACCGACTGGCGCAAGCCCGGCCACAGCCCGTCCGTGTACCCGTTGGTCGCGATCACGACGCGGTCCGCCGATACCGTCGCACCGCCAGCCGTCGCGACCTGCCAGCGGCCGTCGGCACGCGTCAGCCCGACGGCGCGCGTCAGCCCGTGCACGACCGCCCCGCTCGCCTGCGCGGCGCGCACGAGGCCGCGCGTATAGCTGAGCGGCTGCACGCTGCCCGCGCGGCGATCGATCCAGCCGCCCGCGTACGCATGCGTGCCGAGCCGGCGCGCGACCTCGTCGCGACCGAGCAGATCGACCGGTGCGCCGCGCGCGGCCCATTGCTGCGCACGCCGGGCGACCGTGTCGAGCATCGCGGCAGTCGGCGCCGGCTGGATCCAGCCGTGGCGTCGCGCATCGCAGTCGATCGCGTGCCGCGCGATCAGGTCGAATACCGTGTCGGCCGCACCGCCGACCACGGCGGCAAGTTGCTCGCCGGCTTCGTCGCCGAACCGGCGGATCAATTCGTCGGGGTCGTATTTCAGGCCGGGGATCACTTGCCCGCCGTTGCGGCCGGACGCGCCCCAGCCCGGCTGCGCGCCGTCGATCACGCGCACGTTCACGCGGCGTTCGGCCAGGTGAAGCGCAGTCGACAGGCCCGTAAAGCCGGCACCGACGATCGCCACGTCGCACGACGCGGAAGCGTCGAGCGCGGGTGTATCGGGCGCCGGCGCGGCGGTCGCCGCCCACAGCGAATCCGGCCACTGGGCGTCGGGCCATCCGGGTGCCGCGTTCCTTGCACTCATGTTCGATCCGGGTTGGGGGCGTCGTCCGACGCCAGCAGTCGACGCAGGAATTCCTGCGTGCGGGGATGCTTCGGCTGCGTGAGTACGTCGCGCGCGGATCCGCTTTCGCAGATGGTGCCGTCGTGCAGGAAACACACACGATCGGCCACTTCGCGCGCGAATGCCATTTCGTGGGTGACGACTACCATGGTCATGCCGTCGCGCGCGAGGCCGCGCATCACGCCGAGCACTTCGCCGACGAGTTCGGGGTCGAGCGCCGACGTCGGTTCGTCGAACAGGATCGCCTGCGGCTCCATCGCGAGCGCGCGTGCGATCGCGACGCGCTGCTGCTGGCCGCCCGACAGCTCGGACGGGTACGCATTCATCCGGTGCGCGAGCCCGACCTTGTCGAGCAGCGCGCGGGCCTGCTCGCGCGCTTGCGCGGCCGGCGTGCGCCGCACGTGGACCGGCCCTTCCATCACGTTCTCGAGCGCCGTGCGATGCGAGAACAGGTTGAAGCGCTGGAACACCATGCCGACCCGCATCCGCAACTCGTGGATCCGTTTCGAATGCGCGTCGACCTTCACGCCGTCGATCGTGATCGATCCTTCGTCGTAAGTCTCGAAGCCGTTGATACAGCGCAGCACGGTCGACTTGCCCGAGCCGGACGGCCCGATCAGGCACACGACCTCACCTTGCTGCACGTCGAGGCTGACGCCTTTCAGCACGGCGTGTTGCTGAAAGCGCTTGTGTATCGCATCGATCCGGATCATGCGCCTCTCCTCAGCGAGAGCCGCTTGCCGAGCCGGTTCACGCCGAACATCAGCGGCAGGCCGAGCGCGAGATACAGCAACGCGACGAGCGTATAGACGCTCATGTTCTGGAACGTCGACGACGCGATCAGCTGTCCGGCGCGCGTGATCTCCGCGACGGTGATCGTCGACGCGACCGAAGAATCCTTCAGCAGCATCACCAGCGTGTTGCCGTAGGGCGGCAGCGCGATGCGGAACGCCTGCGGCAGCACCACGCGCCGCATGATCATCGGCCCGCGCATGCCGATCGCGTGCGCGGCTTCGATCTGGCCACGGTCGATCGCCTCGATGCCCGCGCGGAAGTTTTCCGCCTGGTAGGCCGAATACGCGATGCCGAGACCGAGCACCCCGGCCTGGAATGCCGACAGCTGGATGCCGAGATCGGGCAACACGAAGTACATATAGAACAGCTGCACGATGATTGGCAGGCCGCGGATCACGTTGACGATCGTGCTCCCCGCCGTCGACACGGCCCGGTTGGGCGACACCTTCAGCAACGCGAGGATCAGCCCGAGCACCGAGCTGAGCACGAACGCGCATGCCGTGATCTCGATCGTGACCACCGCCCCCTTCAGCAGGATCGGCAGGAAATCGATCGCGTTCTGAAAAAACATGAGGTCTCCTATGCGACGGCCCGGCGGCACGTCGCGGTGGATGCCCGCGATGCGCGGGCGATACCGCTCGGGAATACCGGGCGCGCGCTCAGCTCATGTGCCACTTCTGCAGGATCTGCTGCAGCGTGCCGTCGCCCTTCATTTTCCGGATCGCGCCGTTGAGCTGCTCAAGCGTCGCCGTGTCGCCCTTGCGCACGATGAAGCAGACCTGCCCCTTCACGACGCTCTGGTATTCGGGCACGAGCCGGACCTGGCGGTTGACGCCGTGTTCGATCTGATACGCGACGATCGGCTGGTCGGCGAAGCCGGCCTTGATGCGGCCGAGCGCGACGTCGCGCATGATGTCGGCGATCGAATCGTAGGTGCGGACTTCCTTGAAGATGCCCTTCTTGTTGAGTGCGTCGACGAACGCCGTACCGACCTGCGCGCCGACCACCTGCCCCTTGAAGTCGTCCATCGACGTATAGCGGCCCGGGTCGTCCGCCTTCACGATCAGGCCTTCGCCGAACGTATAGACCGTGTCGGAGAAATCGACGACCTGCTGGCGCGCCGGCGTTTTCAGCATCGCGGCCGAGATGATGTCGATTTTCTGCGTGGTGAGCGACGGGATCAGCGCCGAGAACACGGTCTGCTGCACGTCGACGCGAAACCCGGCCGACTTCCCGGCCGCGGTGATCGCATCGACCATCATCCCCTGGATCGAATTGCTCTTGACGTCGAGAAACGTGAACGGCACGCCGGTGGCCGTCGCGCCGACCCTCAGCGTGGGCTCGGCCGCGCTGGCGCCGGCCGATGCCGTGGAGAGCGCGATGCAGGTGGCGAAACCGGCGGCCAGTGCGCCGAACCGCTTGATGAACGAAACCATGGTGTCTCCTTCTCAGATACTTCGGTGCGCCGGCCGGTCGCGGATCGACACTGCGACGATGACCCGATCTTAAAACGAATCAAAAATATCGCAAAAAGATTTTTGTGTATCGATATGCGATACGCTATGATGCGATATCGAATCGATTCGGCCCCTTGCCCATGGAAACGTCGCCCGATCAGTCAATCGACCTGCTGTTCAACCAGTCGCTGGAGAAAGGGCTGAACGTGTTGCGCGCGTTCAGCGCGAAGCGGCGCACGATGACGCTGGCGGAAGTGGCCGACGCGGCCGGCATGACGAAAAGCTCGGCGCAGCGGATGGTCTATACGCTCGAGAAGCTCGGTTACATCCGCAAGCATCCGGTTACGCGGCGCTATCAGCTCACGCCGCACGTGATGCGGATCGGCTTCAACTATCTCGCGGCCGATACGCTGATCGACGTGGCCAATCCATTCCTGTCCGAACTCACGAACCTGACCGGCGAAACCA
Source organism: Burkholderia sp. AU33803 (assembly GCF_002223095.1). Lineage (NCBI taxonomy): Bacteria > Pseudomonadati > Pseudomonadota > Betaproteobacteria > Burkholderiales > Burkholderiaceae > Burkholderia > Burkholderia sp. AU33803. The sequence continues at coordinate 1,528,818 of NZ_NKFJ01000006.1, read as the reverse complement.
CCAACCTCACCGAGCCGGACGAGGACGAAATGGTGTACGTCGCGCGTTTCGTGTCGACGAAGTTCGTGCCGATCCATATGCCGATCGGCAGCCGCATCCCGATGTATTGCACCGGTTCCGGCCGTGCATTCCTGAGCGCGCTGCCGCCCGGCGACGCGCGCGCGCGTCTCGACGGCATGGCGCGTCCGCTGCACACGCCGCGCACGATCACGGCGCTCGACGAACTCGTCGCACTGCTCGACAGCGCGCGGCTCGAAGGCTATGCCACCAACCAGGAGGAATTGTTCATCGGCGACATGTCGATTGCCGCGCCCGTGCTCGGCAGCCAGGGACAGCCGGTGGCGGCCGTGCACGTGGTGGCGCCGACGAGCCGCTGGACGTTCGACGACGCGCGCCGCAAGCTCGCGCCGGCCGTGATCGACTGCGCGCGCGGCATCAGCAATTCGATCCGGACGCTCGAGTAGTACGCGTGGAATGGCAGACGGTGCATCATTGCATTGCGCGACGGCATCTGATTGCTACCGCAACTTCCGCGAAGTCTCGCTCCGATAAGTCCGGTTGGGGCGGAACACGAGCTGCTTCGCGGCGATATCCAGTTCCTTGCCGTGGTACAGGTCGACGCACTTCAGGAAGTCGAATTTCACGTCCCGGACTTCCGGTTCGACAACCGGATTCCGGTAGTCGCGACCAAGATACTTCGCCACCAGCGCGTGAATGGCATCCGGTGCACGCTCCATGTCGTAGTAGGTCCAGTCGCGCAACGCGCTGGTGCTGCTGCCGATATCCTTGCCCACGCCTGGCTCCTGCTTGTACGCGGTAGCCAGGCACTCCGCGAGCACCATGTCCTTGAAGTTCTGGAGGTTGGTCCTTGAGCCGGCTTCGGGCGATGCTTGCGCTGCATCGTTCGCCGACACCATCGCAGGTTGAAGTGCGACGCACGTCAACACGGCGGCGATCCAGGCTCTCCTCATGACAGACTCCAGAAATTTGCGCGATCGGTACGATACCGCGCGCCCGGCTCGTTGAAATAGCAATGGTCGTAACACGTCCGTCCATTGAACAGCGTGGCGTGGCCCTGCGCGTCACTCCATCCCGACACCTCGAACAGGATGACACCTTGTCGCCCCGCCAGTGGCCCGCCGTTTGACGGCGGATACTTGACACCGTCTGCCTTCCCCCACCGTTGCTCGAGAAAACGAATCAAGTCCCGGACACGAAAGAAGTATTGCCGATTGTCTCCTCCCGATACCGTTTGCCCGGGGATCCGCGGCATCACCATACCGGCTTCGCCGAGGATATAACTCATCCTCACCGCGCACGTATTGCTCCATCGCTCTGTCGGACTTGGATTGTTGACGTTCTTCTCGACATATCCGCCAATGACTTTCGCAACGCGCGCACCGGTGTTCGCCGGATCGAAAATTCGCTGAGATGCCGCCCATGCGACGGCAAATGACGGTCGGTTCACTTTAGCCCCTTGTCGTTTAAATGGATTCAGCTGGAGGGCGCATCGGAGAATCGCAACTGACCAACATTCCCGAATTCCCGCGAGCCCCTCGAACCAGCACGTCATCATGCCTGATACGAAAGTAAGTTGTAAGGATGGTGCGTCCTGCCATCGGCCTGACAGCCGCTTCACACCTCCTCCCCCGCGTTTTCCCCGATCCCGTTCGACTTGACTCGATGCCTTCGATCGTCAACACTTCGCACATTGCAAGTGTGATCACACATCACAGATAAAACCTCGGAGAACTCTTCTTGGCGCCTCGTATCGTCACGCCCGCACTGAAAGCCGTTGAACAGGAAACGATGGCCGACAAGGTCTACCAGCAACTGCGCGAAGCGCTGATGAGCGGCCGTTTCGCGCCCGGCCAGGCTTTGAGCCTGCGCAGCGTCGCCGAGGCGGTCGGCTCGTCGACGATGCCCGTGCGCGCCGCACTCACCCGGCTGCACGCCGAGCGCGCGCTGGTCGACGGCCCGAATCGCGCGCTTGTCGTGCCGCCGATGACGCTCGACATGCTCGACGAGTTGCGCGACGTGCGTATCGCACTGGAAGGCTGCATCGCCGAACGTGCCTGCGGACGCATGAGCGACGCGCAGATCGTGGCCGTGCGCAAGACCTGCGAGACGATGCAGGCGCACGTCGAGGCAGGCCGCTCGCGCGCTTACCTGCAAAGCAATTTCGCGTTCCACAGCGCGATCTATGCGCACGGTGCAAGCGAAAGCACGCTCGCAATCGTCGAGAACCTGTGGATGCGCGTCGGCCCCTTCCTCAACATGGTCGCGCTCGACATCCCGCACATGCGGCGCTCGATGGACGCGCACCGCGCCATCGTCGATGCGCTCGAACGGCGCGACGGCGCAGGCGTGCGCGCAGGCATCGCGCTCGACATCGGCGGCGCGGCACACGATCTCGCCGAGACGCTGCGGGCGGAACAGACCCCGCGGACCGTGAACGCGAAGTCGTAGCGGCCGCCTGCCGCGGGCGCCCGGTCGCGAGCGTCCGCGATCCGACTACATCAACGATGGAGACAACCCGGCATGACAGCTTCCGACCTGCTGAAACCCTATGACGGCCTGCGCGTCCTCGTGACGGGCGGCGCATCGGGCATCGGTCTTGAAATCGCGGACGCATTCGCCGAATGCGGTGCACACGTGCATGTATGCGACGCGTCGCAAGCCGCGATTGCAGCGCTCGCCGACCGGCCGTCGCGCGCCGGAGCCGGCGCGATCGGTGCGACGCTGGCCGACGTCTCCGATCCGGCCGCCGTCGAACGCGTGTTCGCCGACGTATCGGCCACGCTCGGCGGCCTTGACGTGCTCGTCAACAATGCCGGCATCGCCGGTCCGACCGGCGGCATCGACGAAATCGACCCGGTGCAGTGGGAACAAACCGTCGCGATCAACCTGACCGCGCAATTCCAGTTCGCGCGCCACGCGGTGCCGTTGCTGCGCGACGCGAAACACGGCGGCGCGATCATCGCGCTGTCGTCGGTCGCAGGCCGGCTCGGTTACGCGTTCCGCACGCCGTATGCGGCAACCAAATGGGCCGTGGTCGGCCTCGTGAAGAGCCTCGCGATCGAACTCGGCCCGCTCGGCATTCGCGTGAACGCCATTCAACCCGGCATCGTGCGCGGCCCGCGGATGCGCCGCGTGATCCAGGCACGTGCGCAGCAGCTCGGCATCGGTTACGACGAAATGGAGGCGCGCTATCTCGAGAAGATCTCGCTGCGGCGCATGACCGATCCGGCCGAGATCGCCGCGACCGCGCTGTTCCTGTGCTCGCCGGGCGGGCACGGCATCACGGGCCAAGCGATCTCCGTCTGCGGCAACGTCGAAGTGCTCTGACGCACCCTGCATCGTTCACCGAAAGGAATCCACCCGTGGCCAACGCTCGCAAAGTCATCATCACCTGTGCGCCGACCGGCGCGATCCATACGCCGTCGATGTCGCCGTACCTGCCTGTCACGCCTCACGAGATCGAAACGGCCGCCGTCGCGGCCGCCGAGGCCGGCGCAGCGATCCTGCATCTCCACGCACGCAATCCGTCCGACGGCAAGCCGACCCAGGATCCGGCCGTGTTCGCCGAATTCCTGCCGCGCATCAAGGCGCAAACCGACGCGGTGATCAACCTCACGTCGGGCGGCAGCCCGCACATGACGGTCGACGAACGCCTCCAGCCCGCCCTGCATTTCCAGCCCGAAGTCGCATCGCTGAACATGGGCTCGATGAACTTCGGGCTGTACCCGATGCTCGAGCGCTTTCGCGAGCTGAGGCATCCGTGGGAACGCGAACATCTCGAGAAGAGCCGCGACCTCGTGTTCAAGAACACGTTCGCCGACATCGAAACGATCCTCACGCGTTGTGGGGCGAACGGCACGCGCTTCGAATTCGAGTGCTACGACATCTCGCACCTGTACAACCTTGCGCATTTTGTCGACCGCGGGCTCGCGAAGCCGCCGTTCTTCGTGCAAAGCGTGTTCGGCCTGCTCGGCGGGATCGGCGCACACCCGGAAGACCTGATGCACATGCGCCGCACGGCCGACCGCCTGTTCGGCAGCGATTACGTGTGGTCGATCCTCGGCGCCGGCCGCAACCAGATTCCGCTGGCGACGATCGGGGCGGCCCAAGGCGCGAACGTGCGTGTCGGGCTCGAGGATTCGCTGTGGATCGCGCCGGGCAAGCTCGCGGAATCGAGCGCCGCGCAGGTCCTGAAAATGCGACAGGTGCTTGAAGGCCTGTCGCTCGAGATCGCGACACCGGCCGAGGCGCGCACGATGCTCGCACTCAAGGGCGGCGACGCGGTGAATTTCTGATCGCCGGGTAACGCCCCAACACCAGAATCCGCAAGCGCAGTGACAAGGCGCCGGCCCGAGCCGGCCGGCGCCAGGACGCCCATCATCGCCCCGCTCCGTTCGAGCGCTGCCGGCGCGGCTCCGTCGTCTGCCCATCCGCTGCATGCATCGCAGCGGCATCTGCCGAACGCGGCGCACCGTGCTTGCCGTGCGCGCCGGTTCGCCCTTACCGGAGTCGTCCGCATGTCCACTCATCACGCCCAGGCCCTGTCTTCCGCCGCCGGCGACGCGAGCGCGTCGCTGAACCGGCTGCTGTTCCGTAAACTCCTGCCGCTGCTGATCGCCGCGTATGTGATCAGCTTCCTCGACCGCACCAACATTGCGTTCGCCAAACATTCGATGGGGGTCGATCTCGGCATTTCGTCGGCCGCGTACGGACTCGGCGCGGGCCTGTTCTTCCTGACCTATGCGCTCTTCGAAATTCCGAGCAACCTGATCATGCATCGCGTCGGCGCGCGCTTCTGGATCACGCGGATCATGATCACGTGGGGTGCACTGTCGGTCGCGATGGCATTCGTCAGCGGCGAGACGTCGTTCTACGTGATGCGCCTGCTGCTCGGGGCCGCCGAAGCCGGCCTGTTTCCCGGCGCGATGCTGTACCTGACGTACTGGTTCGGCCGCGAGGAGCGTGCGCGCGCAACCGGCTATTTCCTGCTGGGCGTGTGCATCGCAAACATCGTCGGCGGGCCGCTGGCCGGCGCGCTGATCGAGCTCGACGGCACGCTCGGCTTCCACGGCTGGCAATGGCTGTTCGTCGTCGAAGGCATTCCGGCGATCCTGCTCGCATTCGTCGTGTGGACACGGCTGCCGGATCGTCCGAGCACCGCGCCGTGGCTCTCCCCGGAAACCGGGCGCGCACTCGAACGCACGCTGGCCGCCGAGCAGGATGCGGGCGCCGGCGCGCACGGCGGCCATGCGTTCGGCGCCGCGCTGCGCGATCCGCAGATCTGGCTCGCGATCTTCGTGTACTTCTGCCACCAGTTGACCATCTACACGGTGATTTTCTTCCTGCCGGGCATCATCGGCGCATCGGGACGCTTCTCGCCGTTCGCGGTCGGGATGTTGACCGCGCTGCCCTGGCTCGCCGCCGCCTGCGGCGCCGCCACGCTGCCGCGCTTTGCGCGCGAGTCGCGGCATTCGCGCCGGATGCTGTGTGCGGGGCTGGTCGTGATGGCGGCCGGGATGGTCGGCGCCGCGCATGCGTCGCCTGCCGCGGGGCTCCTGTGCGTGTGCGTGGCCGCATTCATGTTCTTCGTCGTTCAGTCGATCGTCTTCACGTTTCCCGCGTCGCGGCTCGCCGGTAACGCTCTGGCCGGCGGACTCGGACTGGTGAATACGTGCGGGTTGCTCGGCGGCTTCGTCGGACCGACCGTCGTCGGTGCGATCGAACAGGCCACCGGCAATGCGAAGAACGGGTTGACGCTGCTGGCGGCCGCGCTCGTCATCGCGGCGTTCGCCAGCCTCGCGTTGCGGCACGGGCACGAGCGGCCGGACGCGCGGTCGCACGGCTGACGGCAGGCCGGATTCGGGATCGCGAGAGGCGGACGTGTACGCCGCCCGTCTCTCGCGTCGCCCCGTCAGAACAGATACATCCCCGCGACGAACACGACGCCCGAGAACAGCAGCGTCGTCACGCAATACCCCATGATGTCGCGCACGCCGAGCCCGGCGATCGCCAGCGCGGGCAGCGCCCAGAACGGCTGCGCCATGTTGGTCCAGGCCTCGCCGTACGCAATCGCCATCGCGGCCTTGCCGAGATCCGCGCCTAGCGCCTGGGCCGCCGGCATCACGAACGGGCCCTGCACGACCCAGTGGCCGCCGCCGGACGGCACCGCGAAATTGATCACGGCCGAGCTCAGGAACGCGAGCAACGGGAACGTGTGCACGTTCGCGATATCGACGAACCACTTCGTGATCACGCCCGCGAGCCCCGAGTGATCCATCAGCGCCTGGATGCCCGCATAAAACGGAAACTGAATCATGATCCCCGATGCGCCGCGCGCCGCGCCGGCCACCGCGCGCGCATAGGCCATCGGCGTACGGTGCAGCAGGATGCCGGCTGCGAGGAACGCGAGGTTCACGGTGTCGATATCGAGCGCGAAGCCCTTCTGCACGAACTTCAGCACGAGGAACGCCGCGCACAGCGCTGCGACGAAAACCGACAGCAGGCGGCTTTCCTCCAGCCGTTCCGCAAACGTCGCGTCGGGCCCGAGTTGGCGCTCGACGCTTGGCGGCTCGGCCAGCAGCGCCGGATCGACGCTGACGACGTCACCCGGCTTCGGCATCATCATGCGCGCGAGGAACGGCAGCATCACGATCAGGCCGATCGTGATGAACGCGTTGTAGCCGGTGAAGATCGTCTCCGACACGGGAATCAGCCCGATGGTTTTCTCCATCGGATTGCCCTTCGTGGCCGCGACGAGCGGGACCGAGCCTGACAAGCCGCCGTGCCAGCTCAGGAAGCCCATGTAGGCGGACGCAACGAGCAGCCGGTAATCGCTGCCGGCGACACGGCGCGCCACTTCGCGTGCGAGCATCGCGCCGAGCACGAGGCCGAAGCCCCAGTTGATCGCGCATGCGAGCGCTCCGACGAATGCAACGAGCATCACGCCCTGCCCCGGCGTGCGCGCGGTGCTCGCAAGCGCGACGAGCACGCGCTTCACGGGCGGCGAACTCGCGAGTGCGTGGCCGGTGACGAGGATCATTACCATTTGCATCGAGAACGCGAGCAGGTTCCAGAAACCCGAACCCCACATCGTCGTGAGCTGGACGGGCGTATTCGGCGTGAGGCCGAACGCGAGCGCGAACGTGACGATCGTCAGCAGGATCGCGAAAATCAACGGGTCGGGCAACACGCGGTGGACCACCTGCGTGAAGAATTGGGAAATGCGCTGAATCAACTTGAGCTCCTCGTTTCCTGATAGGGACGTCCGCGCGTGTCGTTGTTGGTTGAGGCGCGGAAACGCGCGGATTCTTGCACAGAACCGGCGGACGCGCTTTGAAGCACGCGGCTACGATCGCGTGCTGGCGCGGATGGGGAAACGGGAGAGGAAAACGGCGACCGGCGGTGCGATCGGCACCGCCGTTAAAAAGGACGGAAGCGTGTGCGTCAGCGCACGGCGGTCGCAGGTGTGCTCATGGTTGCAACCGGATTCGCCCGCCGCTCGACCAGCCGCTGCGCGAACCGGTACGCAACGAGCGAGCCGGCCACGGCAAGCAGCATCGGCACGAGGCTGTCGTGATCCGCGCGCGTGAATTCGAGCAGCAGCACGACCGCCGTGATCGGCATCTGCATCGACGCGGCGAGGAACGCGGTCGCGCCGATCAGTGCGCACCCGCCGATCGACGCGCCCGGCCACACGAGGCTCCACAGCCCGCCGAGCACGACGCCGAGCAGCGCACCGTTCGCGAGGCCCGGTGTCAGCAGGCCGCCTTCCGCACCGGCCCGCAGGCTGCTGGCCTCGATCAGCACCTTCAGCGCGAGCAGCACAGCGGCGAGACCGATCGTCAACGTGCCGTCGAAGCCCAGCGACGCCGGGCCCTTGCCGTTGCCGAGCAATGACGGAAACCCCATCGCGAGCACGCCGATCATCGCGAAGTTGATCAGCGCGAGCACGGGCAACCGCCCGTCTTTCGGCGCGTTCGCCCGGGCACGTGTGGTGAGCCGCACGAAGCAGTACGCGGCAAGGCCGAACAGCGGACCGCAGACGATCGACCATGCCATCAGCGGCGTGCTCAGCACGAACGGCGGCACCGTGTACTGGTGTTCGTTGCCGAGGCCGATCCACGCAACGGCTGCTGCAATCGCCGACGTCGCGACCGCCACGACCAGCGCACGCCGTTCGAACGTGCCGAGCAGCACTTCGAGCACGAAGATCGCGCCGCCGAGCGGCACGTTGTAGACGGCAGCGAGCCCCGCACCGGCACCGCACGCGACCATCAGCCGGCAGTCGTCGGGCGTGAGCCCTGCGGCATGCGCAAGCCGCCCGGCAAGCAGCGAACCGATCTCGCGCGGCGCGACTTCGCGGCCGAGCGGCGAGCCGAGCGCGACGGTGACGATCTGCAGCAGCGCGTGAACCGTCGTGCTGATGAACGGCATCCGCGGATCGGCTGCACGCACCGCGCGGCGGATGCTGACGAGCGGCCGGCCATACCGGTACAACGCCCACCAGCCGCCGCCGGCGACGATCCCGCAGACGACCAGCACCGCGAGACGGCGCAGCGGATCGGCGCCGGTCACGCCGGTGAGGAAGCTCTCGGTGCCGATCACGTGCGCGATGCTGTAGCCGTACGCGACATGCTGGATCGCATGCAGCAGCAGTGCGAGCAGCATGCCGCCGAGGCCCGCGCCGACGCCGGTCAGGATCGTGACGATGGCCACGCGCGCGAACGGGCTACTGGCCGGCGAGGAGGATGCGGGGGCGGACGGGAGATCAGGGCGCATGGGGTCGGCGAATGGAATCGAAAAGACGGCGCGCAACACGCACGCCGCCGTCAGGACCGCATCGTAGGCCGGCGCCCATCATGAGACAAACGTATTTTTCTAATCGACTGATGCATTTCATGAATACATAGCAATGGCCGGGACCGGGATCACCCGCCGCCTGCGACAAAGTCCGCGTCAATCACGGATACGCGTGTGACGCCCGTCGTCGGCGTGAGCGCCCCATCCGCCGCGCACCGGTCACGCCGATCAACCGCCGTGCAGCGCCCCGCGCATGTTGCAACGACACGACAGCCGGTCACGGAGGCGCGAATGCCACCCGCGCACGATCGCGCAAAAACCGCCGGCGTTCGGTGCGCGCGGCACATCGTGTCAGTTTTGTGAAGGACTCTTGCGGGATCCGGAAAGGTCCGCTCGCCGCCCCGGCGGCCTTGCGCGCGCGATGCGCCCCTACACTTGCGCCGAACTTTCGTTCCCAGTCCCACACGCAGGAGCCTTGACTTGAAAAAAACCCTCATCGCCGGCGCATGCGTCGCCGCCCTGTTCGCCCCGCTCGCTCACGCACAGAGTTCGGTCACGCTGTACGGCCTGATCGATGCCGGCATCGTCTATACCAACAACGCCAACGGCGCGTCGCTGTGGCGCCTGAACAGCGGCACCGTCAACGGCAGCCGCGTCGGGTTTCGCGGCACCGAGGATCTCGGCGGCGGCCTGAAGGCGCTGTTCGTGCTCGAGAACGGCTTCAACGTGAACAACGGCGGGCTCGGGCAGGACGGCAAGCTGTTCGGCCGCCACGCGTACGTCGGCCTGAGCGAGAACGGCTACGGCACGCTGACGCTTGGCCGCCAGTACGACACGATGGTCGACTTCGTCGCGCCGCTGTCGGCCACGGCCGGCGATTTCGGCGACGCGAGCTTCGCGCACCCGTTCGACAACGACAACCTGAACCACTCGCTGCGCATCAACAACGCGGTGAAGTACACGAGCGAGACCTATGCGGGCTTCAAGGTCGGCGCGATGTACGCGTTCTCGAACGCGACCAACTTCGGCGCGAACCGCGCGTACAGCGTCGCGGCGAGCTACACGAACGGCCCGCTGAAACTGGCCGGCGCGTATCTGCAGATGAACGGCACGAAGGGCTCGACGAGCGCGAGCCCCGGCGCGACCGATACGGCCGAAGCAAAGAGCCTGAACCAGGGCGGCTGGTCGATCGGCTCGGACCGCATGCGTTCGTACGGCGGCGGCATCAGCTACGGGTTCGGCCCGGCCACCGTCGGCTTCGTCTATACGCGTTCGCAGTACGACAACACGGGCTCGTTCGGCTCGACCGGCCAGGTCGCGTTCAACAACTACGACGTGAACGTGCGCTATGCGGTGACGCCGGCCGTCAGCCTCGGCGCGGCCTACGTGTACACGGACGCCAGCGTGTCGAACCCCGACAGCAAGCACGGCACCGATCCGAAGTGGCACCAGGTCGACCTGCAGGCCGTCTACAAGCTGTCGCGCCGCACGGACGTCTACGCGGAAGCGATGTATCAGCACGCAGCGGGCCGCGGCTACCAGGCGTTCATCAACGGCTCGGGCGGCGCATCGAGCACGGCGAACCAGATCGTCGGCACGATCGGCATGCGCACGCGCTTCTGACCGGCGCGATGCGTCGCCGCCCGCCGGCCACGAACCTGCGTTCGCACGCGGGTTCGCCGGCCGCGGGCGGCGTCGATCAATGTTGTGCCATCTGGAAGGCAGCCTGCCTGGAATCGGGGTTTTTACGCGCGGGGGCGCTGCGTAGACTGCCTGCAAAGGTCGCGGTCACGCATCGCGCGTCGAACCGGCCGCCCACCCCGTCCCCAGGAGAACCTCGTGAAATCGCTCGTCGTTACCGCCGCCGCTGCCGTCCTGCTCGTTGCACCGGCCCTGTCTTTCGCCCAGTCGGCCCAGTCGCCCGTCACGCGTGCGCAAGTGCTGCAGGAGCTGATCGATCTCGAGTCGGTCGGCTACAACCCGGCGCGCGGTGAAGTCAACAACTATCCGGACGACATCATGGCGGCCCAGGAACGACTCCACGAAAAGCGTCTCGCGGAACAGAAGGCCGCGCAGGCCGCCTACGGCCACGCCGGCGCACCGACGACGGAATCGGGCGTGGCGACCAAGCCCGCGCTGTAACGGCATGACGAAGCGCCGCGCCCGCGTGAACGATGTCATGCAGGCGCGGCGCGGTTGCGTTCGCTTGATTGGCTTGAAGAGAAGGCGCCGGCAGCTGGCCATGCGCCGGTGCGCGCCCGCCGCTCAGGCAGCCTGCGGTTCGCGATCGATCGCGTTCAACATCTCGACGTCGCGCGCGATCATCCCCGGCACCTGGGCCCGCAGCATCTCGACCCAGGTCCGCACCTTCGCATCGACGAAGCGGCGCGACGGATACAGCGCGTACACGTTCATCTTCTGCAGGATATGCGCGGGCAACACGCGGACAAGCGTGCCGTCGCGCAGCGCGTCGATCGCCGAGTAAAGCGGCAGCATGCCAATCCCGATGCCATCGCGGATGGCAAGCGCGAGCGATTCGGCCGTATTGGTCTGCACCGGCCCCGCGACGTGGATCTGCTCGACGCCTTCCGGCCCTTCGAGCACCCATTCGTGCGTCGGGAACGCCGGCGTGCACAGCGTCAGGCATGCGTGCGCCGCGAGATCCTGCGGACGGGCCGGCGCGCCGTGGCGTTTCACGTAATCGGGCGACGCGCACAGGATGCTGAAGGTCGAGCCGAGCAGGTGCGACACGAGTTCCGAATCGGGCAGCGACGACGCGGTCACGACGGCCATGTCGCTCGTGCCGTCGAACAGGTCGGGCATGCGCTGTGACAGCGACAGTTCGATCGACACGTCCGGGAACTGCGCGTGATAGCGCGTCAGCGCAGGCAACACATAGTGATGGCCGACGCTCGCGAAACTGTGCATGCGCAGTACGCCGGCCGGCCGTTCGTGCGCGCAGCTCGCCTCTTCTTCCGCGCGGTCGACGTCGGCGAGGATCTGGCGGCAGCGCCGCAGATAGCTTTCGCCGGCCGACGTGAGCGCGAGGCGGCGCGTCGAACGATTCATCAGACGGGTGCGCAGGCGCGCCTCGAGTTCCGACACCGCGCGCGACATCGCGCCCGTCGTCGAATTCAGCGATTGCGCGGCGGCGGTGAAACTGCCCGTCTCGACGACGCGCGAAAACACCCGCATGTTTTGTAGGGTATCCATTCCTGTGAGCAACCTGTAGCGGAGCCGCTATTTTCCTCCACGGGATGCGACAGATTGTTACTCCGGCTGCAACTATCGTTTCCCCATAGCTGCGTTAATGCGGGGGCGCCGCACTCCTACAATCGGCGCCTCAACAGTCGAACGGACCCGTTCGGACGCGCCAGGCACCTCGCCAGGCCCCGTACCGGCCCCCTCTTTTCATGAAGCCACCACCTGCGATCGAGCGCCCTTCCATCGAACCGGCACGATGGAGAACCTCGCTCGATCCACTCGGCGACGCGGCGCGCGACTGGGCCGCGAGCGACGGGCTGATCTGGCTGCACCTCGCGAAAACCGTGTTCGCGGCGCTCCTCGCGATGGGCATCGCGATGCGCCTGGAGATGTCGCAACCGCGCACGGCGATGACGACCGTGTTCGTGCTGATGCAGCCGCTGTCGGGGATGGTGTTCGCGAAGAGCTTCTACCGCGTGCTCGGCACGGCGGCCGGCCTCGTCGCCGCGCTCGCGCTCGGCGGGCTGTTCGCGCAGCAGCCCGAGCTGTACATGGCCGGCATCACGCTGTGGATCGGCACCTGTATCGCGCTCGCGGTGCGCAACCGCCACTTCCGCTGGTACGGCTTCGTGCTCGCCGGCTACACGGCCGCGCTGATCGGCCTGCCGTCCGTGATGACCCCGCAGACGCTGTTCCAGTCCGCGCTCACGCGCGCCGCGGAAGTCGCGCTCGGCATCGCGTGCTCGGGTGCGGTCAGCGCGCTGATCCTGCCGCTCAGCTCCGCGAAGGCGCTGATGCGCTCGCTGGGCACGCGCCACGCGACGTTCGCGGCGTTCACGGCCGGCGCACTCGCCGGCGACGTCGCCCGTGGCGATTTCGAGCGGCGCTTCGCCGATTTCGTCGACGACATCGTCGGCTTCGAGGCCAACCGCGCGTTCGCGTCGTTCGAGGATCCGCACATTCGCGCGCGCAGCCGCCGCCTCGCGCGGCTGAACAGTGAGTTCATGAACGCGTGCACGCGGCTGCATGCGCTGCACCAGCTCGTCAAGCGGCTGCGCGCCAATGGCTCGGACGCAGTGCTCGCTGCGCTGGCGCCGCACGTCGACGCGCTCGCGCAGCGCTTCGCCGCACTGCGCGACGAGCGGCAGCGCGGCATCGCGCCGGCCACCGGCGCACTGCTCGAACTGCGCCGCTTTCACAGCGCGTTGCCGAAAGCCGCGCGGGCATCGCGGCGAACCATCGAGGCGCACGCTGCCGGCGGCCTGCTCGACTTCGATACCGCGATCGAGCTGCTGTACCGCTTCATCGGCGAATATCTCGGCTATGCCGACACCTATGCATCGCTCGACCAGGACGATCACGCGTTCGAGCGCTCGGTCACGCACTACGCGGTGAAGACCAATTCGTTCTTCGTCGGGTTCGCGTTCCTGCGCACGATCGTCGCCGTCGGCGCGATGAGCGCGTTCTGGCTCGCGTCCGAATGGCCGAGCGGCCCGCTCGCCGTGATCGCCACCGCGATTGCATGCGCGCTCAGCTCGACGTCGCCGCGCGCGCCGAAGTTCGTCGCGCAGATGAGCGTCGGCGCGGCGTTCGCGACCGCGGTCGGCTACGTGTTCCTGTGCTACGTGTATCCGAACATCGACGGCTTCCCGCTGCTGTGCGCCGCGCTCGCGCCGGTGCTCGGCCTCGGCGCGTTTCTCGCGATGCGGCCGGGCTTGTCCGGCTACGGGATCGGCTTCGCGGTGTTCTTCTGCCTGCTCGCGGGGCCCGACAACACGATCGCGTATACGCCCGAGGTGCTGATCAACAACGGCCTGGCGATCGTCGTCGCGATGCTCGCGTGCTCGCTCGTGTTCGCGGTCGTGTTCCCCACCCACATGCCGTGGCTCACGGGCCGCATCGCGCACGACCTGCGCCGTCAGGTCACGCTGGCGTGCGAAGGGCCGACGGAGCGCCTCGCGCAGCGCTTCCAGTCGAGCACGCACGACCTGATGGCGCAACTGCGCACGCTGCTCGTGCGGCGCACGCGACAGCATCGCGACGCGCTGCGCTGGATGCTGTCGACGCTCGAGGTCGGCCACGCTGTGATCGACCTGCGCGACGAACTGAACGCGTTCTGCGCATCGAAACCGCCGCAAACGCTGCGCTGGACCGGTTCGATCGACGCGGTGCTGCACGAGTTGCCGCGCTTCTTCGACGATCCGACGCCCGGCCACCACGCGCGCACGCTGAAATCGGTGAACCTGGCGATCCGCGCGGCGCAGCACACGCTGCAGGCGTGGTACGCGGTGCCCGACGAGCGGCACCGGATGCAGCGCATCGTCGGCTGCCTGCACTTCATCCGCAGCGCGCTGCTCGACAAGGATGCGCCGTTCAACCGGCACCGCCATTGACGATCGGTGCGCGCGCAACGGGATCCTTGTTCCGGATGGAAATAAGCTCTACAGCCGCGGTGATTAATCTTTAAGCAGTGCGAGCCTATAGTTTCCTCACTGCCAGCGAGACTGGCACCCACCCAGGAGAAACCCAAATGAAGCCGCTGCACCTCGCCCTCGTTGCCCTGTCGCTCACCGCTGCTGTTGCTCACGCACAGCCGGCACCGGCAGACGCCGCAAAGCAACCGGCGAACCGCGCTGAAGCCGTCGCGACCGCAGGCCGGGTCGATCGTTCGCAATCGAAGCAGGAAGACCCGAACGCGTGTGTCGGCCCCGTCAGCTTCTGCAACATCTACTTCGGCAGCTGAGCATGACGCCGCGTCGTCACGGCCAGGCCCGCACCGCCCGCAGCATCGCTCGCGCGGGCGAGCGGCGGCCCGGCCGATCGCCGCATCGCCGCTCCTCTCCGCGCCGCTTCGATTGAAGCGGCGCATGCCGTTTCAGGCGCCGCGCCCCGGCCGCCAGCCCACCTCGCGCAACGCATCCAGCAAGCGCGCCTGCCCCAGCCCTTCGACCCGCGCCCCGCGCGACTCGACGTCGCCGCCCGCGACGAGCGCATTCACGATCGCTTCCTCCACCGCTTCCGCCGCCGCGACGAACAGCGCGGAAATATGATCGTTGTTGACCATCTTCACGCCGGTGGTCGGTGTGCCCTTGCTACCGTAGTTCGCCGCCGGCAGGCCGTCGTTGCCCGTTGCGAACGCCAGGAAGATGTCGCCGCTCGAATCCTCCGTACCGCCGCCTGCCCGCGCCAGCCCGACGCTCGCGCGCTGGGCAAGACGCGTGCACTGGTGCGGCAGCAGCGGCGCGTCGGTCGCGATCGTCACGACGATCGACCCCATCCCGGCCTCGCCTTGCGCGCCTGGCGCGCGGAACGGCGACGGCACGTGCCGCAGCACTTCGCCGACCGGGTAGCCGGCCACGCGCAGCATTTCGCGCACGCCGTAGTTCGCCTGCACGAGTGCACCGACGGTCCAGCCGCCCGCATCGGCCGCGAGCACGCGCGACGCGGTGCCGATGCCGCCCTTGAACTCGTGGCAGATCATCCCCGTGCCGCCGCCCACGCCGCCTTCGGCAACCGGCCCCGACTGCGCGGCGGCCAGCGCGCGCTGCACGTGCGCGGCGCTCACGTGCTGCCCCCAGATGTCGTTCAGCAAGCCATCGTAGGTTTCCATCACGACCGGCATGCACCAGTACACGCGGCCGGCCGCCGCTTCGCGCTCGTTCGCGACGAGCGCATCGCGCACCGCGCCGACGCTGTGCGTGTTCGTATAGGCGATCGGCGTGGTCAGCAGGCCGGCCTCGCGGATCCATTCGAGCCCCGTCGCGTCGCCGTTGCCGTTCAGCACGTGCACGCCCGCGAAGCACGGCGAATCGTGCGCGGCGCCCGCGCGCGGCTCGATGACGGTGACGCCGGTGCGGATCGATGCGTCGCCGTTCTCGACGTTCAGCGTGCAATGTCCGACCCGCACGCCCGGAACGTCCGTGATCGCGTTGAAGCGGCCCGGCGTGCCGAGTCCGATGCGGATGCCGAGATCCCTCGTGCGCATGATGCAATTCCTCCAGTCTTTCAATGGTTCGGTGTGTCAGTGTATCGATACGGCAAGCCTTGATCCGCCGCTCAAAGCGTGCGGAAGGCTTCGCTGTGGCGCGCCCAGACCGCATACATCACGAGCGCCGCGACCAGCAGCCCCGCGATGATGATCAGGTCGGTGGGTTTCGTTGCCGTCGCCAGCGTGGTGTAGAGCGTATACGCGGCGCCCACCACCGCGACGAGCGGCGTCACCGGCCACAACGGCATCCGGTAATGATGCTCGACGTCACGACGCACGAAGCGGCTCGCAAGCGCGGCCAGCCCGACGACCAGATAGATCAGCAGCAGCAGGTCGACCGTGAATGCGGTCAGCTCGTCGAGGCTCGACACGAACACGAGCCCGGCCGACGGCACCGCGAGCGCGATCGTCGCAAGCCAAGGCGATTCGAAGCGCGGATGGATCGTCGAGAAGGCGCGGTTGCAGGCGCGCGACCAGAGCGCGTGCCGGCCGCTGCTGTACAGCAGCCGGCCCATCGTGATCACGATCGCGATGATCGCATTGAACACAGACAGGAAGATCCCGCCGCTGACTACGCGCGACACCGCCGGGTTGCTCAGCGAACGCACGACGTAGCCGATCGGGTCGGCGCTCTTCGTCAGCTCGGTCAGCGACGGTGCGCCGAGCACGATCGCCGTGAGCGGAATCAGTTCGACGACGAGGATCACGAGCAGCGAGTAGATCACCGCCTTCGCGACATTGCGGTTGCCGCCGCGCAGGTCTTCCGCGAGATAGGCTGCCGAGCCGAAGCCGTTGTAGCAGAAGATCGCCGTGCCGATCGCCGGGACGATCGCGGCGAGCGTCGCCGGCACGAGCGCGTTGCCGCTCGCGACGACGGGCGCGATCAGCGCGTCGGCGCCGCGATGCGGCGACCCGAAGCCGAGGCCCGCGATCAGCATCAGCACGCCGATCTCGACGACGAGAAACGCGCCCGTGATCCACGCGTTCGTCTTGATGTTCAGCATGCCGAGCAGGTAGCTGAGCAGCACGATCGTCAGCGCGACCGACTGGTTGCTGAAATGCGTGCCGAGCGCGTTGTTCAGGTAAGGCGCGGCGCCGCTCGCGAGCACGGCCGGGATGAATACGCTGACGGACAGCACCGTGATGAAGGTCAGGTAGCCGGGCAGCGTGCCGAACACGCGCTTGGCCATCACGTACTCGCCGCCCGCGCTGCGGTGCGCGGCGCTGAGCTCCGCATAGCAGAGCGCGAACGCCAGCGCGAGCACGCCGCCGAGCAGGAACGACAGCACGGCGCCGCTGCCGGCCTGCTGGATCGCGAACGGCGCGATCACGAAGATCGAGCTCGCGGGCGTCACGCCCGACACGGTGATCATCACCGCATCGCGCACGCTGAGCGTCTGCGACAGCGCGCGCGGCGCGTCTTCCGTTGCAGGCGCCGCTTGCAGCGTGCCCGTCGATTCCGACATCATCGCCATTTCGTTCTCCTGTGCTTGGGTCGATCCTTTGCCACTTTTTTTTGAACGCCCATACTCGGGCCCGATTGATTGCGTGGCAGTCTAGGAAGCCAATTTCAGGACCGCTATTCCCCCTTCGTGTTACGCCCTTCCGGTGGTGGTATGGATCGTCTCTTTTCCGAAATCGCGATGCACCAGGCGCTCGGCCGCGCAATCGATCATCTCGGCCAGCCGCGCTTCTGGCGGTTCCTGGTGCTGCTGCTCAATGAAATGGCGCCGTTCGACAACGCGCTCGCGACCGCGATCGGCCGCGACGGCGTGCCGCTCGTGCTCGACGAATACGACACGGGCGGCACCGACGCCGCGTCGCCCGTGCCGCTCTACCTGAACGGCTTGTATCTGCTCGACCCGTTCCTGCAGGCCGCGCACGACGGGCTCGCCGACGGCTGCTACCGGCTCGAGGAAGTCGCGCCCGACCTGTTCCGACAGAGCGAATATTTCCTGAGCTACTTCCGCGACGCGGTCGGCGAGGACGAGATCCAGATTCTCGTGCGGCCGAACGCCGACACGCTGCTGTCGCTGTCGCTCGGAGCGGGCACGCGGTTCGACGTCGAGCCGCTCGGCAAGCTGACGGCCGCGATGCCGTGGGTGCTCGCGGCGATCCGGCAGCACTGGCGGCTGGTGGGCGACGCGGCGCGCGCGACGCCCGATGCCGATCTCGGCGCGCGGGTCGAGCAGGCGCTTGCCCGCTTCGGCGCGGGCGTGCTGACCGATCGGGAGATGTCGATCGCGCGAATGGTGCTGCGCGGCAATTCGTCGAAGGCGATTGCCGAGCGGCTGGCGATCTCCCCCGAAACGGTGAAGGTGCACCGGCGGCATTTGTACGCGAAGCTTGGGATTGCGTCGCAGCCCGAGCTGTTTTCGCGCTTCATCCAGGCGCTGGGGGAAGATGCGGCCGGATGACTGAATCGATCTCGGTGGATGGCAACCGGCAGGGAATCGGGCACACTCCGTGAAGCGCCGCTTGCCGGGGTCATCCGGTAACGCTGATGCGGATGCCTTCGACAACACGATTGCCCGACAACAGGAAACCCGCTTCATGTCGCTCATTCCGATCATCGGACTTGGCTGGCTGCTGTTGTGCGCGATCAGTGCCGCATCGATCGTGCTCATCCCGCCGGTGATACTGGTCGCTTGCCTGAGGGGCAAGCACGTCTGGTCGATCCTGACCCGCGGCCGGCTGCAGTTCGCGTTCCTGGCCTACCTCGGTTCAGCGCCGGTGCCGGCCGTCTTCACGTTCCTGCTGGAAGCCGGCGCCTCGGCCGGGAGTCACGGCGGCGTGGCGTCCGACAGCCTGCGCCGATGGAACGAACAGTGCTTTTTCGTGTTCGTCGCTGCCGCGGCACTGAGCGGCCTGCTGTTGCTGGTGCGGCCGAAAGACGGGCAAACAGCGAACGCCGAACCGTCGCAGCCCGCGCGATAGCCGGCACGCGAACGACGGCGCGCCAAACCGCCTGCCCGGGTTTCGAGCAGGGGTATCGTCATGCGCCGATTCCCGCTACGTCTATGTCGACTTCCACGTCGCGCCGATCTGCGCGAGCCCGGCGTGCTTGAGATCGTCCGGCAACATCACCACGCGGAACTCGCAGTCCGCATTCAGCATCAGGAACCACGGCTCCGCGAGCGCCGGGATCTGCGACGGATCATTCAGGTCGACGATCACGACCGCCCCGCGCCCGCCGTTCTGCTCCGTGAAATACACGGCCTCGGGCTTGACCGCTTCCAGTATTCGCCCGATCACGTCGCCGACGCTGCCGTCGCGCACCAGCGTGTTGAACGGCTCGTGAGGGATTCGTATGTTGAGAAGCATGCGCATGACCCGCCTCCTTGAACTGAGCCCGACCTGGGCCCTTCAAGCATAGGTGCTGCGCGATGCCGCGCCAGTGGCGCCGAACGCAGCGGCCGGCACGCATTCAAATTCCGACGATTCGATTGCGTTGCGTGTCGCGAACGGCAAGCGTGCGCGACACGCGAATCAGCCGAGCGTGCCGTCGCGTTCGATATCGGTCGTCGACTCAGCGGCCCGCTCGCGCGGCCGCGTCGACCGCATCACATGGAACCCCCATCCGCCGCCGGCGCGATCGCGAGATGCAGCGGCCGGTCCGGCCGCAGCGTCACGTTCAGCACCGGCCGCGGCGGCACCCTGCCGGGCGGCGCCGACAACGCGTAGCGCTGCAGGATCATCGCCGCGACGACCGTCATTTCCGTCAGCGCCAGATGCTGGCCGAGACACACGCGCGGGCCCGTGCCGAACGGCATGTAGGTTCCGCGCGGTGCGGCCGGCGCGTCGTCGGCAAAACGCTCGGGGCGAAACACGTCGGGCGCGTCGAACCATCGCGCATCGCGCTGCATGAGTTGCAGCGGCAGCATGAACAGCGTCCGCGCGGGAAACTGCCACGGCCCCAGCACGATCGGCCGCGACGCGCGGCGGCTGATCAGGATCGGCGCCGACGGATACAGGCGCAGCGTTTCCTCGAGCGTGTGCGTCAGGTAGCGTAACGACGTGCGCGTCTCGGCGGACGGTGCGCAACCGCCCAGCACACGCGACACTTCATCGCGCGCGGCGGCCTGCGCCGCCGGATTCGTCGCCATGCACCACGCCCACCAGGTCAGTGCCCCGGCCGTCGTCTCGTGGCCCGCGAGGAACGCGGTCATGCATTCGTCGTGCACGGCCTGCAACGGCCATCGCCGCGCGTCGTCCCGATGCAGCCGCAACAAACGCGACAGCAGATCGTCGGGCCACGCACGCGCCGGCAGGTCGAGACGCGCATGCAGTTGCCGGTCGATCAGGCCGTTCAGCACGGCCATCGCCCGGGCCTTGCCGCGCTTCCACGGCACCCAGTCCGGCGTGCTCGCGGGCCAGTAAAAATCGGCGTTGGCCGCCGCGCTCACCGCGCGCACGGCTTCCTCGGCCGCCCGTGCGTCGTCGCCGATCGCGTCGGAGAACATCGTGCGCATGATCACGTCCATCGCCAGCGACGTCAGCGCGCTTTCGATCGGCCAGTCCGGATCGCGCGCAGGCCACTGCGCGAGCGCATGTCCGGCCGTCGCCGCGATCGACGGCACGAACGTCTGTACCGCCTTCGGCATGAAATTCGGCTGCAACGCCTGCCGCTTGTCGCGCCACGCGTCGCCTTCGGCGATCAGCACGCTATGGCCGTGGACCTGCGCAAACACGCGGACGGCACGCTCCCAGCGCCCGAGCGCATCGTGATGCGTGACCAGCAGTTCGCGCACGAGCGCGGGATCGGTCACGACCACCGCATGCTCGGGCCACACGCGCACGTGCACGACGTCACCGTATGCGCGCTGCCAGCCGGCCAGCGTGCCGAGCAGGTCGCGCGACATCGCGCGCAGCAGCCCCCAACCCGTCAGGCCGGCAGGCGGCCCCGGCGGCCATACGCCGGGCGGGTGAAGCACGGGCGCCGCCGCGGCAGCGCCCGTATGGAATGGACATGAGGATGTGGATCGCGTGTTCATGGGACGGATTGTCCGCACCGGCATGCCGGCGGTCTTGAACGCAAACGACATCGACACGCGTCGGGCCGCTCCCTATACTCCAGCGTCATGTGCTCCGCCCCGTCATCGATCCCGCTGTCGTGCCCCGATCCGCTCGCACGCGCCCCTCGCGCGCCGAGCGACGGGCGGGCGCCGCGTGGACGGCTGTACCCCGCGCCGGCGGCGCTGCAGGGTGCGGTGGTCGCGATCGTGTTGCACGACACGCGCGGGGTCGCCTTGAGCGACGCGCAGCGGCTCTCGCATTTTCCGGCCACGCCGCTCGTGTGCGTGTCGTGGTATCGGGATCTCGACGTGGGCTTCGTCGAATCCACGGCCGACGGGCCCCGGTGGCGCCCCTTCGGTGCAGCCGTAACGCTGTCGGGCAGCCACTCGGCCCCTACCGTGGCCTGGGCGCCGACGGGCGGACGGATCGGCATGATCTGCTTCACCGCCGATGCGGCGCGGGCGCTGTTCGGCATCGCGCTGGCGGACATCCACGATCGCGTGCTCGACGCCCATGCGTGCCTCGGCGACGACTGGCATCCGCTGCTCGACACGCTGGTCGGCGCGGAACGCGATGCCGATGCGCTGGCGGCGATCGAACGTCATCTTGCGCGTCGCTGGCAGGCGTTGCGGCCCACGACGCCGCTGTCGTCGCTACGCAATGCGGGACGCAGCTGGGTCGAGCGCCTCGCGCTGCAGGCGCGCGAATGGCGGCATACCCATAGCCCGCGCCAGGTCGAGCGGCGGATCAAGAGCTACAGCGGCCGATCGCTGCGCGAATGGCAAACGCTCGTCAGGACGGAAAGCGCATTCTTCGCGGCGCGCGACCGGTACGAAGCCGGCGCCGCGTTCAACTGGGCCACGCTGGCGCTGGACGAAGGGTTCGCCGACCAGGCGCACCTGAGCCGCGAGGTCAAGCGCATCACGGGTTTCTCGCCGAGCGAATTCACGCAACGCTTCATCGAGGACGAGTCGTTCTGGATGTATCGGCTGTGGGTGTGACGCACGGTAGCACCCCACCGTTGCGTGACGCCCACGCGCGGCCGATACGCCCCCGATCTCCTCGCAGCCCCGCCAAAAACCGCCTATCGTGAATGGAGCGCCCCGTTCACCGCCATTCGACCCTGCGTCGCCGCACCGGCGGTAACGGCACCGCGTTCCGGCACCATTCATCGCGATCCCGGCGCACGCTCGCCCGTGCACGATCGCGGCCGCCCACCGGATTACAGGAGGCCCCCATGAAAGCCGCGCTGCTCGTCAGCTCCGCCCTGCTCGCCATCGCATCCGCTTCGGCGTCGGCCCAAGGCTCGATCACGAAAGTCGAAAACGGTTCACTCGTCGCCGCGAACGGGATGACCGTCTACACGTTCGACAAGGACAAGGCCAACGCCGGCACCAGTGCGTGCACGGGCCAATGCGAATCCTTCTGGCCACCGTACAAGGCCAGCGCGACCGACGTTCCGGTCGGGCCCTACACGATCGTCAAGCGCGACGACGGCAGCCCGCAATGGGCCTACAAGGGCAAGCCGCTCTACTTCTTCTCGAAGGACATGAAACAGGGCGACCGCAACGGCGACAACTTCAACGACATGTGGCACGTGGTCGCGCCGTAAGCGTCCTTCCGCCATCTTCCGCGCTCGCCGAACAGACGTAAAAAAGCCCGCGCGGATCGCCGGTCCGGGCGGGCCTCCTCGCAGTCACGCCGGCCGCATTGCGTCGCGTTGCCCGCCATCAGGCAGGCGGACGACGCATGCAGCCGGGGCGCGTCAGCGGTTCGACGGGAAGCTGAACACCGTGCCTTCGCGCACGCCGGCCGACGGCCAGCGCTGCGTGATCGTCTTGCGCTTCGTGTAGAAGCGCACGGCGTCCGGACCATACGCGTGCAGGTCGCCGAACAGCGAACGCTTCCAGCCGCCGAACGAGTGGTACGCAACCGGCACCGGCAGCGGCACGTTGATGCCGACCATGCCGATCTGGATGTTGTCGCTGAAGTAGCGCGCGGCCTCGCCGTCGCGCGTGAACAGGCAGGTGCCGTTGCCGTACTCGTGCGCGTCGATCAGCGCCATCGCCTCGTCGAGCGACTTCAGGCGGATCACGCCGAGCACCGGCCCGAAGATCTCGTGCTGGTAGATCGGCATGCCGGGCTTCACGTTGTCGAACAGGCACGGGCCGAGGTAATAGCCGCCGTCGTGGCCGTCGACCTTCACGCCGCGGCCGTCGACGACGAGCGTCGCGCCCGCTGCCACACCGGCTTCGACGAAACCCGTCACCTTCTCGAAATGCTGCTGCGTGACGAGCGGGCCCATGTCGACGCCCGCGCCGTTGCCCGGGCCGACCTTCATCTTCTCGATCTCGGCCTTCAGGCCCGCGACGACCTGGTCGCCCGTCTCGTCGCCGATCGCGACGACCAGCGGAATCGCCATGCAGCGCTCGCCGCACGAACCGTACGCGGCGCCCATCAGCGCGTTCACCGCGTTGCCGATGTCCGCATCCGGCATCACGACCGCGAAGTTCTTCGCGCCGCCGAGCGCCTGCACGCGCTTGCCGTGCGCGCAGCCGGTCGAGTAGATGTATTCGGCGATCGGCGTCGAGCCGACGAAGCTCACGGCCTTCACGCGCGGGTCGGTCAGCAGCGTGTCGACCGCTTCCTTGTCGCCGTTCACGACGTTCAGCACGCCCGGCGGCAGGCCCGCTTCGAGCGCGAGCTCGGCCATGCGCAACGTCGACGACGGCGTACGCTCCGACGGCTTCAGCACGAACGTGTTGCCGCACGCGACGGCCATCGGCCACATCCACAACGGCACCATCACCGGGAAGTTGAACGGCGTGATGCCGGCCGCGACGCCGAGCGCCTGGAACTCGCTCCACGAATCGATCGCGGGGCCGACGTTCTTGCTGTGCTCGCCTTTCAGCAGTTCGGGCACATAGGTCGCATATTCGACGTTCTCGATCCCGCGCTGCAGTTCGCCCATCGCATCGGCGAGCACCTTGCCGTGCTCGGCCGTGATCAACGCGCACAGCTCGTCGGCGTGTTCCTCGAGCAGCGTCTTGAAGCGGCTCATCACGCGGGCGCGCTTCAGCGGCGGCGTATTGCGCCAGGCCGGGAACGCAGCCTGCGCGGACGCGATCGCAGCTTCGACGGTCAGCTTGTCGGCGAGCGCGACGCTCTTGTGCGATTCGCCGGTGGCCGGGTCGAACACCGGCTGGACGCGGCTGCCGCCGTCGACGCGCTTGCCGTCGATCAGGTGGCCGACGGTGGAGGTTACGTTGCTGTCGTGTTTCATCGTGAGGCTCTTTCGTGAATTCGGTTATCGCTCAGGGCAAGCCGCGGCTCAGTCCACTTCGTTCAGTGCGTCGGACAGCGCGTTGACCAGGTTGTCGATCTCGCGCTTCTCCGAGATGAACGGGGGCGCCAGCTGGATCGTGTCGCCGCCGTAGCGCACGTAGAAACCCTTCGCCCAGCAGCGCATCGCGATCTCGTACGGGCGCCGTGCCGGCTCGCCCGGCAGCGCCGCGATCGTCAGGCCGGCTGCCAGCCCGTAGTTGCGGATGTCGGTGATGTGGCGCTGGCCCTTCAACCCGTGCACCGCGGCTTCGAAATGCGGCGCGAGGTCGCGCACGCGGGCCACCGCGTCTTCCTTCACCAACAGGTCGAGCGCCGCGACGCCGGCCGCGCAGGCCACCGGGTGCGCCGAATACGTGTAGCCGTGCGGGAACTCGAGCATGTACTCGGGGCCGCCCGCGGCCATGAACGTGTCGTAGATTTCCTTCGTCGCGATCACGCCGCCGAGCGGCTGCGTGCCATTCGTGACCTGCTTCGCGAAGTTCATGATGTCCGGCACCACGCCGAACGCGTCGGCGCCCGTCATCGCGCCGGCCCGGCCGAAGCCCGTGATGACTTCGTCGAAAATCAGCAGGATGTCGTGCGCGGTACAGATGTCGCGCAGGCGCTTCAGATAGCCCTTCGGCGGCACGACCACGCCCGCCGACCCGGAGAACGGCTCGACGATCACGGCCGCGATGTTCGATGCGTCGTGCAGCGCGATCAGCTCGAGCAGGCGATCGGCCAGCTCGGCGCCGTGCTCGGGCATCCCGCGCGAGAACTTGTTTTCAGCCAGTTGCGTATGCGGCAGGAAGTCGGCATCGATGCCCTGGCCGAACAGCTTGCGGTTCGGCCCGATCCCGCCGACCGAAATGCCGCCGAAGTTCACGCCGTGGTAGCCCTTTTCGCGGCCGATCAGGCGCGTCTTCGTGCCCTTGCCCTTCGCGCGCCAGTACGCGCGGGCCAGCTTCAGCGAGGTATCGGCCGCTTCCGAACCCGAACCCGTGAAGAACACGTAGTCGAGGCCGGCCGGCGTCAGGTCCTTGATCTTGTTCGCGAGCTCGAACGATTTCGGATGGCCGAACTGGAATGCGGGCGCGTAGTCGAGCTGCGCGATCTGGCGGCTCACGGCTTCGACGATTTCCGTGCGGCCGTGACCGAGGCCCGTGCACCAGAGACCCGACAGGCCGTCGAAGATCTTGCGGCCTTCGGCGTCCGTGTAATACGCGCCCTTGCCCGACACGATCATGCGCGGATCGGCCTTGAACTGACGGTTGGCGGTGAACGGCATCCAGTGCGCGTCGAGCCACGCGGCGTCGGTGCGGAGGGTGGTTTCGTCGTGCTGGGCGGTGGTGATGTCGGTCATGTCGGTCGGCGCGGGGCGCCCCTCCTCCTTATGTTGATATTGCGCATTGTCGGGAGGCCAATTAGTCTTTTGAATATCGCAATATCAATGTTCACTTGCACATTTATGCAAGCAAAGAAACCGAAGAGTCGCGCGCTGCTCGGGCAGCTCAGCGACATGGATCTCCGCCTGCTGCGGGTCTTCAAGGGCGTCGTGCAGTGCGGCGGGATGGCCGCGGCCGAACTGGAACTGAATATCGGCATCTCGACGATCAGCCGGCACGTGAAGGATCTGGAAACGCGCCTCGGCCTCGTGCTGTGCCGGCGCGGCCGCGCGGGCTTCACGCTGACGCCCGAGGGCCAGACGGTGTACGAGGAGACGCTGCGGCTGCTCGCGTCGATGGAAGCATTTCGCAGCAGGATCGACGGCATTCACGACCGGATGGGCGGCGAACTGCACATCGCGGTATTCGACAAGACGGCCACCAACGCGAACGCACGGCTCGGCGACGCGATCCGCCAGTTCGCCGACGAAGCGCCCGACGTCGCGCTGAACCTGCATGTCGCGTCGATCAACGAGGTCGAGCGCGGCATCATCGACGGCAGCTATCAGGTCGGGATCATTCCCGCGCACCGCAATTCGGGCAGCCTCGTGTATTCGGAGCTGTTCGACGAACGGATGCTGCTCTACTGCGGCCGCCAGCATCCGCTCTACGATGCGCCGCACGGCAAGCTCACGTGGACGACGATCCGCAACCATGCGTTCGCGGGCCTCGGCTTCCATTCGCCGAACATGGAGCTGAGCCACCGCGCGAAGCTCACGCGCAGCGCAACCGCGTCGGACCAGGAGTCGATCGCGACGCTGATCCTGTCCGGCCGCTATCTCGGCTTCCTCCCCGACCATTACGCGGAAAGCTTCGAAAACAAGGGGCTGATGCAGCCGATCGCGCCGCATCGGTTCAATTACCGGTGCCGGTTCGTGAGCCTGTTGCGGCGCTCGCCGCGGCCGTCACGGGCTGCGTTGCTGTTTCAGTCGTGTCTGGAAGCCGCGCATGCGGCGGCGCGGCCGGTCGCTTAACGGCCGTCGTGGCTGAGTGGCTGAGTGGCTGAACGGCTGAACGGCTGAACGGCTGAACGGTCGGGTAGCCTGCGTCGGCTTTACTGCCGGTCAAGCCCCGTCGCCCGTGCCCGTCTGCGCACGCATCCGCTTCATGAAATGCGTCGCGACGAGCGCCGCCGCAAAACCGGACATCGCGCCGACACCGAGCGCCCAGCGCGGGCCGAGATGATTCGCGACCCAGCCGGCCACCGGCGCGCCGATCGGCGTGCCGCCGAGCGCCACCGCGAGACGCAGCGCCATCACACGCCCACGCATTGCCGGCTCGGTCGACAACTGCACGAGGCTGTTGGTCGAGTTCATGAAGGTGATCGCCGCGATCCCGGTCAGCACGAGCGCGGCGCCGAACAGCCAGTAGCCGGGCGCCAGCGCGGCCAGCGTGCAGCCGAGCCCGAACAGCGCCGCGCCGATCCACAGATGGCGGAAGCGCGGCCGGTCGCGGCGCGCCGCGAGCAACGCACCGGTGATCGTGCCGACGGCCATCATCGACGACAGCACGCCGAAGCCGCGCGCGTCGACGTGGAACACGCTGGCCGCCATCGTCGAGATGAACAGCTGGAAATTGAGCCCGAACGTGCCGATCAGGAACAGCATCACGAGGATCGCTTTCAGGTCCGGGCGCTGCCACACGTAACGGAACCCGTCGAGCAGGCTCCCGCGCGAGCGGTCGGCCCGCGCATGGGCACGCAGCTCGTCGGCGCGCAGCATCGACAGCGACGCCAGCACTGCCACGAAGCTGAGTCCGTTGAGCAGGAACGCCCAGCCGGTGCCGACCGACGCGATGATGAAGCCGGCCGCCGCCGGCCCGATCATCCGCGCCGCGTTGAACGACGTCGAATTGAGCGCGACGGCGTTCGCCAGCTCCCGATCGGCGACCAGCTCGGCAACGAACGTCTGCCGCACCGGCGCATCGAACGCCGACGCACAGCCGAACAGGAACGCGAACAGATACACGTGCCACAGCTGCGCGACGCCGGTCACCGTCAGCAGCCCCAGCAGGAGCGCGAGCCCGCCCATCAGCGCCTGCGTCGCCATCAGCAGCTTGCGCTGGTCGAAGCGGTCGGCCGCGTAACCCGTCCACGGCAACAGCAGAAGCTGCGGGCCGAACTGCAGCGACATCACGATGCCGACGGCTGACGCATCGTGATGCGTGAGCTGCGTGAGGACGAGCCAGTCCTGCGCGGTGCGCTGGATCCACGTGCCGATATTCGACACGAGCGAGCCGATCGCCCACACGCGATAGTTGAAGCTGCGCAGCGAGCGGAAGACGCCCGCCGCCGGCACGCTCATGGCCGCTCCCGGTCGGGCTCGTTGCCGCCGTGCAGCTCGCCGAAGCGCCGCGCGAGAAACAGGCCGAGCGCGAGGATGCCGAGGCCGAATGCCGCCGCGTCAGCCGTGACGCGGAGATCGAAGTCGCCGACCCTGCACACCAGCACGTAGGCAATCACGAGGTTCGCGACACCCCACAAGACATTCACCGTGGACGACGACAACCCGCGCCCGGGCGGATTCGCGAACGGCGTCTGGAACGGCTCGCCGCGCAACCCGCTGACGAGATGCGGCACGACGTTCGCGAGAAACGCGCCGCCGAAGAAATACGACACGAGATGCGGGAGGTTCATGCGGGTTGTCCTTTCGGCTAACGGGTCGATGCGGGTCGACAGGGGTTACGAACGCGGCGGTTCCTGGAATTCGGCGAGCCGCTGCAGCAGTTTCACGGCCGACGCGAGCTCGGCCCGCTCGGCCTCCGACAGTTGCGCATGCAGCGCGCGGAACAGCCAGTCGTCCTTGGCCGCGCGGTTGGCCTGCAGCGCCTTGCGGAAACCGGGCGTGAGCGCGATCAGCGTCTGCCGGCCGTCGGAGGGATCGGGCTCGCCGCTGACGGCGCCCAGCGCCTCGAGCGTCGCGACCGTCACGCGCATCGACTGCGGCCGGACGCTTTCGGCGCGCGCGAGCGCCGACACGGTCGCGGGGCCGTCGCGGTCGAGCCGCAACAGCACCGACTTCTGCGATGACGTCAGGTCGTTCGGGTGGATTTGCTCCCGCATCCGCCGCATCAGCTTGCCGACCGAGATGCGAAGTTCGCCGGCAAGGCCGGCCAGCGGGAGCGCGTCGGAGGGAGGCAATGGCGTGTTCATGAAATCAAGATAGCAGATATACAGCAAAACTGTACAGTTTAACTGCACATTTCAAGCTGTAAGGCGCGTGTCGTCACATGCGCCCGAGCCGATGCGAAACGTCCCGTTCGGCTGCACGAGCCGGCTCTGCGATAATGCGGGCTCCCCATTTCCGCTCCGCCGCCCGCCATGACGCAGCCGTCCGCCCCGCTCTCCACCGACCTGCCGCCGATCTCGTGCCTGCCCGGCGACGCGCTGCCGTGGCTGCCGATGAGCGCCGACCTGCCGGGGCTGGCGATCAAGTACCTGCATATCAATGCGGCCGAAGACACGCTCACCGCGCTGCTGAAGATGCCGGCCGGCGGCACGCTGCCGCGCCATCGTCATGAAGGCGAGGTGTTCGTCCATACGTTGCAGGGGGCGTGGCGCTATCGCGAATACGACTGGGTGGCGCACGCCGGCTCGACGGTGCTCGAACCGGCCGGCTCGGTGCATACGCCGGAAACGCTCGGTGCGCCGGGTGAGGACGTGATCACGCTCAACGTGATGCGCGGCGATCTCGTGCTGCTCGACGACGACGGCCGCGAAACCGCGCGCGAGAACTGCCGCGTCGCGCTGCTGCGCCAGCGCAAGCATGCGCGTACCGCGCCGGACGACGCCGCGCCGTTCGTCACGCGGTAACGCAGGCGCCACCGTCGCGTCACGATCCGCGTGGCGCTCGCGCGCCCTGTCGACCGGATGACCGCCGATGCGTGTCGCCGGCCGACCCGATCGTCACCGAAAGCGCCGGAACAATGTCCGAATGTCGTCGGCCAGCCGATCCGGCTCTTCCATCGCCGCGAAATGGCCGCCGCTCGGCATGTCGGTCCACTGCACGACGTCGAACACACGTTCGAGCCAGCTGCGCGGCGGACGGCTGATTTCCTTCGGAAAGCGCGCGAACGCGACGGGCACCGTCACGCGTTGCCCGGCCGCGAAGCGCATGGGCTGCAGGCGGTTTTCCCAATACGTCTGCATGGATGAGCCGATGCAGCCGGTGAACCAGTAGAGCGAGATGCCGGTCAGCAGCGCGTCGTGCGAAAACCGCCGTGCGACGTCGCCGTCGCAATCGCTCCACGCGCGGAATTTCTCGGCGATCCACGCGGCGAGTCCGGCCGGCGAATCGTTCAGCGCGACGGCCAGCGTCTGCGGCTTCGTCATGTGCACGTGCGCGTATCCGCCCTCCAGCGCGGCCCACTCGCCGCGCTGCGTCACGAAGGCCCGTTCGTCGTCGGTCAGCGGCACGGCCGCGTCGGCCGGCGGTTCGTAGCTGCCGGGCAGGTAGTTCAGGTGGATGCCGTCCACCCGGTCGGCATGCCGCGCGCCGAGCGCGATCGACACGCCTGCGCCGAGATCGCCGCCTTGCGCGCCGAAGCGTCGATAGCCGAGGCCGGACATCAACGCCGCCCAGCAGTCGGCGACCTGCCATGCCGACATGCCGGGTGCCGCTGGCGCGGGCGAGAACAGGAAGCCCGGCAGCGACGGTACGACGACATCGAACGCGTCGTCAGGATCGCCGCCGAATGCCGCCGGATCGCACAGGCGCTCGATCAGTGCGGCGAATTCGAACACGGAGCCCGGCCAGCCGTGCGTGATGACGAGCGGATAAGGTTTCGGTCCCGCCCCACGCCGATGGATGAAGTGCACGCGCTGCCCGCCGGCGTCCGCGACGAACTGCGGCAACCGGTTCAGCGCACGCTCCACCGCGCGCCAGTCGAAGCGCTCGGCCCAGTAGTCGGTCAGCTCACTCAGCCACGCGCCGTCCACACCCTGCTGCCACGGCTCGGCGGGCGTGAGCAACGGCGGGCGGCGGGCGGCGGGCGCGCAGGCGCCGACGCAGGTCCTCCAGCGCGTCATCGGGTATCGCAATCTCGAACGGCTCGGCGTGCATGGTGTCTCCTCACGAAGCGTGCCGGAGATTCTGCGCGATTTTTCCGACGCTCGCTGGCGTGTCGCCCCGCGGGCATCAGCCCGCTTCCCGCTCGTCCGTCCGCGCGTCGCGCCGCATCGCCTGCGGCGGGACGCCGAACCCGCGCACGAACGCCTCGCGCATGTGCCGGCGGTCGCGAAAGCCGTTTTCCTTCGCGATCACGTCGAGCGAATGGCGGCTCTGCTCGATCATCAGTCGCGCCGCCTCCAGCCGCAGCCGCTCGATCGCCTTCGCCGGCGACTGCCCCGTTTCGAGCGTGAACACGCGGCTGAACTGGCGCGGGCTCAGGTGGACGGCTTCGGCGAGATCCTCGACCGTCAGCGCGCGGCCGAGATTTTGCCGCGCATAGTTCAGCGCGTTCTGGATCCGGTCGGATTTCGGTGCGAGTTCCAGCATTTCGGAGTGCTGCGACTGGCCGCCGGCGCGCCGCTGGTGCATCACGAGCTTGTGCGCGACCGAGCGGGCCGCATCGGCGCCGAGATCCTTTTCGACCATCGCGAGTGCGAGATCGAGGCCGGCCGTCATCCCGGCCGACGTCCAGATCGGGCCGTCGACGATGTAGATCCGGTCGTCCTCGACGCGGATCTCCGGATAGCACCGCTGCATGTCGCGGCCGAACGCCCAGTGCGTCGTCGCGCGGCGCTGCGCGAGCAACCCGGCATCGGCCAGCACGAACGCGCCCGTGCAGATGCCGGCGATCCGCCGCGCGCGTGCCTGGGTGCGGCGCAGGAACGCGACGACGCCGGCCGGCGCCGGCGAAGCGAGCGGATCGTTGACGCCCGCGACGATCCACGTATCGACGGCGATCCGCCCACGCAGCGCGTGCGTGGCGACCGGCAGCCCGAGCGACGAGCGCACGTCGCCGCCGTCGACCGAATAGTTGGCCATCCCGTAGAACGGCTCGCTCATGCCCATGTTCGCGTACTCGAACACCGATTGCGCGGCGAGCGCCATGATCTGGAAGCCGTCGCTGATCAGAAAGCCGATGCGGTGCATGTGAGTTCTCCCGTCCCGGGCGAATGGGTCGACCCGATGTCCTGAATCATACCCATCTACGTCATTTGTGTCGCGGCGATTCGGGACCAGAATGGCTTCACGCCATCCGGCCATTTCCCTCGCAACGGAGCACATCATGACGCAAGCACATCGCGGTACCGCCCTCATTACCGGCGCCTCGTCGGGCATCGGCGCCGTCTACGCGGACCGCCTCGCGCGCCGCGGCTACGACCTGATCCTGGTCGCGCGCAACCGCGACCGCCTGGCCGCCCTCGCCGACCGCATCACGAACCACACGCAGCGCAGCGTCGAGATCATCGACGCCGACCTCAACGACCGCGCCGCACTCGCCGCCGTCGAAGCGAAGCTGAAGCAGGATGCGAGCATCACGCTGCTCGTGAACAACGCGGGCATCGGCACGCACACGCCGCTGCTCGACAGCGACGTCGATGCGATGACGCGGATGATCGACCTCAACGTGATCGCGCTCACGCGCCTGACCTATGCGGCGGTGCCCGGCTTCGTCGCCCGCGGCAACGGCGCGGTGATCAACATTTCGTCGATCGTCGCGATCTCGCCGGAAACGCTGAACGGCGTGTACGGCGGCAGCAAGGCGTTCGTGCTCGCGTTCAGCCAGTCGCTGCATCACGAACTCGCCGACCAGGGCGTGCAGGTGCAGGCCGTGCTGCCCGGCGCGACCGCCACCGATTTCTGGCAGACGGGCGGCCTGCCGCTCGAGCACCTGCCGAAGGAAATCGTGATGGCGGCGACCGACATGGTCGACGCGGCGCTGGTCGGCTTCGATCGCGGCGAACGCGTGACGATCCCGTCGCTGCACGCGGGTGACGAATGGGCCGCGTACGAGGCCGCGCGCCGCACGATGGCGCCGCACCTGTCGGCCGACACGCCCGCGCCGCGCTATTCGACGGCAGGCTGAGCACGCGGCATCCCGCAGGTCGAAAGCAACAGGCACGTCGAACCCGGAGGTGCCGCGCAACACGGTGATACATGGCGAATCGCCCGTCATCATCCGGGGTTCCGCGGCACGTTTCCGGGCCGATGCGGATCGATGAATTCGTCTGCGGAAACCCGCGCCGGATTATTTCCCGGTTGGCATAAATGTCGCGCGCCGACCGACGATTCCGGTTGGCTTGCCACGCATTCCGCGCAACAGTAAGCTCTGCGATTGCAGTCCCCAAGCGACCTCGTTCGACCGGCATTCGTCCGATCACGAGGGCAATCGTCCGTTGCGGAATTCGACCATGCAGGCCCGTATGTTCATCACCGAGACCGGCGACGCGCCGGCCTCCGCACGCAGGTCGGCCGTCCGTCTGCCCGCGCTCCCACCGCTGCCTGAACTGGACACCCTCTGCCGTGTCGTGCGAGTGCATGCCGGCGCCGCCGGCGCGTTCATCGCGCGCGCCGACGCCGATGCGCCACGCGTGCTGGCCGCCGACGGCGCATTGCCCGATCGGCTTCCCGACCCGCTGCCCGCCGATGCGTGGCTGCCCGAAGCCGAGCCGACGCCGGCCGCCGGTTCGCGGTTCGCCCCGTGGAGCACGCACGCCAACGGGCCACGCAACGACGGCCCGCGTCACGCACTGCGGATCGTCGCGGCCTGCGAACTCACCACGCCCGAGGGCGCGACATTCGGCACGCTGTGCGTCGTGGACGACAAGACCCCGGTGCTCGACGCGACGCAACGCACGACGCTGCGCGACCTCGCCACACTGGCTGCAAGCACGCTTGCCCGCGCGATCGAAACCGTGACCTTGCGCGAGCGCCTCGGCACCGTCGAGGAACACAGCACGTTGACCACGCAGGCGCTCACCGAGAGCGGCACCGGCGTGTGGGATCGCAACGTGGAAACCGGCGAGATCCACTACTCGCCGGCCTGGAAGGCGCTGCTCGGCTACGCGCCGCACGAGCTCAGCACGCGGATCGAGGATGCATACGAACGGCTGCATCCGGACGACGTCGCCGACGTGAAGGCCGCGATGCTCGCGCACTTCGAGCAGCGCACCGACCATTACGCGGTCGAGCACCGCATCCGCTGCAAGGACGGCTCGTACAAATGGATCTGCAGCCGCGGCAAGGTGATCGACCGCGACAGCCGCGGCCGCGCGCTCCGGATGGTCGGGACGACCACGGACATCACCGCGCTGCGCGAGCTCGCCGCGCGGTTGCGCGACTCGGCCGCGCTCGTCACGGACCTCACCGACCAGGTTCCCGGGCTCGTGTTCCAGCTGCGCCAGGCGCCCGACGGGCGCCGCTTCTTTTCCTACGCGAGCGCGGGTGTCGCCGACATCTACGAGCTGACGCCCGAGCAGCTCGCCGGCAGCGCGGCGGCGGTCGAGACGCGCATCCATCCGGCCGACCTGGTCGCCTACCGGCTGTCGCTGCACGACTCGGCGGTACGACTGACGCCGTGGCGCCTCGAATATCGCGTGCTGCTGCCCGGCCAGGGCCTGCGCTGGCGCGAAGGCGATGCGCGCCCGCAGCGCACGGCCGACGGCGGCACCGTGTGGCACGGCTTCATCACCGACGCGACCGACCGCAAGCACATCGAGGCCGAACTGCACCGGATGGCCACGACCGACCACCTGACGCAGCTGTCGAACCGCCATGCGTTCATGCGGCAAAGCGAAGCCGCGCTGCGCGCCGTGCGCTCGACCGGCCAGGCCGCCGCGGTGCTGATGCTCGATCTCGATCACTTCAAGGCGCTGAACGACCGCTGGGGGCACCCGGTCGGCGACCGCGCGCTCCGGCATTTCGCGCGGCTGCTGCTCGCGGAAACCGGGCCGGACGGCATCGTCGGACGCGTCGGCGGCGAGGAATTCGCGATCGTGCTGCCGGGCGCGGACCTCGACCGCGCGCTGGCCTTCGCGCAGCGCGTGCAGCAACGCGCGATGCAGGCGCGGCTCATGCACGAGGACCAGCAGGTCACGCTGACCGTCAGCATCGGCATCGACGCGATGCGGGCGTCGGACTTCGGCGCCTACCAGCCGCTGTCGCGCGCCGACAAGGCGCTCTATCTCGCGAAGGAGCGCGGCCGCAACCGGATCGAGGTGTATCGGGCGTAGCGTTCGGGCGCGCGACGTCCGCCCCCGCCTGGCGTCCCGCCGCCTCCATTGAGCGACATATTCGGGACCGATCGTGTAGGCTAGCGCTCCGGGCCCACCTCACCACGATTTGCCATGGACAATTCCAAACTGACCGCGCGTCTCGCGTCAGGTCTTCTCGTCGTCGCGCTCATCGAGCTGCTGGCGCTGCTGTTCGGCTATGGGTTCGCCAGTTCGATGGACGATCCGTACATGGGCCTTCGCGTATTCATCACCGCGCTCTTCTGGGCGGCCGGCCTGTCGGCCATCGGGGTCATCGCGGCAATCGCGTGCCTGTCGATCGACCAGCAGGCGCGCGGCGGCACGATCAAATGGGCGCTGGCGCTGCACGGCCTGATCGTCCTGCCCGGGCTGTTCATGTCCTTCCACTGACCCGCACCGCCGAGCCGCACCGCCGCCGCCCGCGTCACGCCGATTCCGCACGCGGCGCCGCCCGCACACCCAGCAGCATCGCGACCGCGCACGCGGCCAGCAGCGCCGCGATCATCAGCATCGCCGGGTCCATGCTGCCGGTTCGGGTGCGGATCAGCCCGACGAGCCACGGCGTGATCATCCCGCTCGACACGCCGATGCTGCTGATCAGCGCGATCCCGCCGGCCGCGCCCGCGCCGGAGAAATACGCGGACGGCACGGCCCAGAACACCGCATGCGCGGCGAAGATCAGCATCGCCGCGACCGACAGCAGCGCCATCATCGCGACGATGCTCGACAGGTGCAGCGTCAGCAGCGCGAGCGCCACCGCGCCGCCGAACGCGCATGCGGCGAAGTGCCAGCGTCGTTCGCGCTTGCGGTCGGAGCGCCGCGCGATCGCGATCAGGCCGGCCGCGCCGATCGCGTTCGGCACGACCGACAACAGGCTGATCTGCACGACGTCGTGAATGCCGAATTCGCGGATCATCAGCGGCATCCAGAACAGCAGCATCAGGAGCGCGGTAGTCAGCGAGAAATAGATGAACGCGAACAGGTACGTGCGCGGTTCGGCCAGCACCTGCCGCAGCGAATGCGGCGCCGGTGTCTCGGCACCGGCGCGGTCGGCGGCCAGGTCGGCCGCGAGCCGCTGGCGGTCGGCGTCGGACAGCCACTTTGCGTGCTCGGGACGATCGCACAGCCAGAACCACGCGATCACGCCGAGCAGGATCGCGGGCGCGCCTTCGATCGCGAACATCCACTGCCAGCCGTGCAGCCCGAGCACGCCCGACATCCCGCGCATCAGCCAGCCCGACAGCAGCCCGCCGACCATCCCCGCCACCGCGACGCCCGCGTAGAAGATCGACAGCACCGACGCGCGCCGGCGTGCCGGATACCAGTACGTCAGGTAGAACACCACGCCCGGAAAGAACCCGGCCTCGAACAGCCCGAGCAGGAAGCGCAGCACGTAGAAATGCTTCGCGCTGTCGACGGTGATCATCGCGACCGACACCGCGCCCCACAGGAACATGATCCGCGCGAACGTGCGGCGCGCGCCGAAGCGGCGCAGCAGCGCGTTGCTCGGCACCTCGAACAAGACATAGCCGACGAAGAACAGCACCGCGCCGAGGCTGTACATCGCATCGGTCAGGCCGAGATCCTGCCGCATCTGCAACTGCGCGAAGCCGATGTTGCTGCGATCGAGGATCGACACGATGTAGCAGAAGAACAGGAACGGCACGATTCGCGCGCCGATGCGGCGGTACAGTGCGTCGTCCGTTGAAGCGATACCGGACGCGACGGCACGCGCGGCGTCCGCTTGAAGAGGGGCTGACATCGATCGTCTCCTCGCTGGATTCGGGTGCGGGGCTCACACGTCGTGCCGGTCGCCTCCGCCCGCGAGCAGCGACCGGCCGTGGCTCGCTCAGTCGCGCGGCGCGGCTTCGCCCTTCACGCCGAGCATCAGCGCGACGCCGCTCGCCACCAGCAGCGCGGCCAGCAGATACACGGCGAGATCCATGCTGCCGGTGCGCGTGCGGATCATCCCGATCACCCACGGGCTGACGATCCCGCTCGTGATCCCGATGCTGCTGATCAGCGCGATCCCGGCCGCGGCCGCGTTGCCCGACAGGTAGCGGGTCGGCACCGCCCAGAAGATCGGCAGTGCGGCGAAGATCAGCGTCGCCGCGACCGACAGGCACGCGAGCATCGCCGCGAAGCTGTGCAGGTGCAGCGTCAGCGCCGCGAGCGCGAGTCCGCCGCCGATCGTGCAGCACGCGAAGTGCTTGCGGCGCTCGCCGGTGCGGTCCGAGCGGCGCGCGATCAGGATCAGCCCCACCGCGCCGACCGCGTTCGGCACCACCGTGTACAGGCTCACGGCCACGACGTCGGTCACGCCGAAGTCGCGGATCATCAGCGGCATCCAGAAGTTGAGCGTCAGCGACGCGCAGGTCAGCGAGAAATAGATGAACGCGAACAGGTACACGCGCGGGTTCGACAGCGCCGCCACAAGGCTGCGCCCGTCGTGCGCGTGGCCGTGGCCGCCACCGTCGGCGCACAGCGCGGCGACCCGCGCTTTTTCATCCGCCGTGAGCCACGTGGCGTCCTGCGGCCGGTCGACCAGCAACGTGAACGCGGCGAACGCGAGCAGGATCGCCGGCGCGCCTTCGATCGCGAACATCCACTGCCAGCCGTGCAGCCCGAGCACGCCGCTCATGTCGCGCATGATCCAGCCCGACATCAGGCCACCGAGCACGCCGGCCACCGCGACGCCCGCGAAGAACACCGAGATCGCGGCCGCGCGCCGGTTCGCGGGGAACCAGTAGGTCAGGTACAGCACGATGCCGGGAAAGAAGCCCGCTTCGAACACGCCGAGCAGGAAGCGCAGCACGTAGAAATGCGACGGCTGCGACACGAACATCATCCCGGTCGACGCGATGCCCCACAACAGCATGATCCGCGTGAAGGTGCGGCGCGCGCCGAAACGCGCGAGCAGCAGGTTGCTCGGCACTTCGCAGAACACGTAGCCGACGTAGAACACCGCGGCGCCGAGGCCGTACATCGCGTCGCTGAAGCCGAGATCGTGCTTCATCTGCAACTGCGCGAAGCCGATGTTGATCCGGTCGAGGAACGAGATGACGTAGCAGAGGAACAGGAACGGCACGATTCGCCACGCGATCTTGCGGAACAGCAGCGCGTCGTCCGTGGCGGCGGCAGCGGAAACCGAAGCGCCCGCGTGCGCGAGCGTCGCTTCGGCGGGAAGCGATTGGGGCATGTCTCTCTCCAAACAGGCTGCGCGATTCGCGCGCGCAGCCGTCTCCCAGGGCGTACGTGCGCCCTGCTTTCTTGTGAGATCGGATACGGCGGACGGAAAGCCGGCAGGAAGCCGTGGCCCGTCGCCGCTTCAGAAAAAAGGCGGAGCGCCCTGCCAGACACCCCGCCTGTGCAAGCCGCTCAGTCCTGCAGCGCGGCCCACATTTCCTTGTCGCGCTGTGCGGTCCAGATGCGCGGATGCGTGATGCCGCTCGCTTCGTCGAAGGCACGCGACACGTCGAACGGCAAGCAGTGCTCGTAAATGAACACGTGGCCGAACTTCGGATCCATCGCTTCGCGCGTGAGCGCCATCGACGCCTTCAGGTCGAGCTTCTGCTCGACGGCCTTGCGGCCCTGCGCGAGCAGCGTCGTGACGAAATCCTTCGTGTAGTCGAGGCCCTTGTTCACGTCGGCCGGGTTCAGCAGCGCCGGGCCGCGGCCCGGCACGAGCTTCTCGGCGCCGAGCGCGCGCAGCGCCTCGAGCGTGGCCGGCCATTGCTCGAGCTGCGCGTCGCCGCAGTAGCACGCGGCGTCGTATTCGACGAGGTCGCCCGAGAACAGCACCTTCTGCGACGGAATCCAGACGATCGTGTCGCCCTTCGTGTGGCCCGAGCCGACGTGCATGATCTTCACTTCGAGCTTGCCGAGGAACAGCGTGATCTCGCGCTCGAACACGAGCGTCGGCCACGTCAGGCCCGGCACCGTCTCGACGCCGGCGAACAGGCGCGGGAAGCGCTCGATCTCCGACTTCATGTCGGCTTCGCCGCGCTCGACGATCATCTCGTACGTGCCGCGGCTCGCGATCACGTGCTGCGCGCCTTCGTCGAAATACGCGGACGCGCCGAGCACGCGCACTGCGTGGTAATGCGACAGCACCACGTGCTTGATCGGCTTGTCGGTCACGCTGCGGATCTTCGCGATCAGGTCCTGCGCCATCGCGGGCGTCGCGGTCGTGTCGACGATCAGCACGCTGTCGTCGCCGATGATCACGCCCGAGTTGGGGTCGCCTTCGGCGGTGTACGCGTAGGCGTTCTCGGACAGCTTCGTCCAGGTGACTTTCTTCTCTTCCAGATCGGCTTGGGAGGCGAATGCTTTGGCCATGTTGCGTTCCGTGGCTGCGAGCCATGTGTTGAGGGGAGTGAGCGGATCATCTTCCTGCGCCGAATATTTGTCAATGACAAAGTCGCTTGCTATTGTCTAATACGGGTAAACCTGCGGGCTGGCGCGATAAATGGCGTCGGATACCATGCGGGGTTTCGTCAACGGAAGAATCATCGCGTGCAGAACCACGAAGTCAGCGCAGACGACGCGCCGCCCAAGGCGCAGCGCGGGATCCAGAGTGTCGAGGTCGGCGGCCGGCTGCTCGACGCGCTCGCGCGCCGGCGCAAGCCGCTCGGCCTGTCCGAGCTGGCCGCGGCGGCCGACCTGTCGACCGCGCAGGCGCACACCTATCTCGTCAGCCTGACGCGGCTCGCGCTCGTGAAGCGCGACGCGATCACCGGCAACTACGAGCCGGGCCCGTTGTCGCTGCGGCTCGGGTTGATGTCGATCGAGCGCCAGCCGGCCTATCGCGCGGCGCTGCCGCACGCGGCGCGGCTCGCGGAAGCGGTCGGCCTGAGTGTCGCGGTGTCGGTGCCGGGCGTGCTCGGGCCGACGATCGTGCGCATCGAGCACGGCGGCTATCCGCTGCACGTGAACCTGCATGTGGGCTCGGTGATGTCGCTCGACACGACGGCCACCGGCCGCGTGTTCCGCGCGTTCGGCGATCCCGCGCAACTCGATGCGATGGCGGCCAGCCAGGCCGGCGCCGGCGCCACGCTCGCGGGCGCCGAGCAGCCCGCGCCGGACGCCGGCGTGCCGCAGCAGGAACTCGACGCGATCCGCGCACGCGGTATCGAGCGCGGCGTCGACCTGCCGAGCCCCGGCGTCAGCGCGATGAGCGTGCCGGTATTCGACGAGCACGGCACGCTGCAACTCGCGTTGACGGTGATCGGTTCGACGGGCTCGATCGACGTCGACTGGGACGGCCCGATCGCGGCAGCGTTACGCGACGCGGCTCTTCAGGCAACCGCATCGCTCGGCGCGGCGCACGATGCGCCTCCGTCGGCGTCCGGCCCGGCCCCGGCCACCCCGCGTGTGCCGCCCGCACTGGCCGACGATGCGAAGGCGCAGCGCGGGATCAATGCCCTCGACAGCACCGGCGAACTGCTGCTCGCGCTAGTGTCGGCGGGCCGCGCGCTGCCGCTGCGCGATCTCGCGGCGGCCGCCGGCATGCCGGCCGCGAAGGCCTTTCCGCATCTCGTCAGCCTGCAGAAGATCGGCCTGCTGAGCCGCGACGACGCCGGCTGCTTCGGCGGCGGCCCGCTCGGGCAGGCGCTCGGCCTGATCGCGATGCAGCGCGTGTCGCCGACGCGCGACGCGGAAGCCGAGATCGTCGCGCTGGCCGGCGCGACCGACATGAGCGTCGCAGCCGCGACGCTGGGGCCGCTCGGCCCGACCGTGATCCGCCTCGAAGAGTCGGCGCGGCCGCAGCACGTGAGCCTGCAGGTCGGCACGGTGATGTCGCTCGTCAACACGGCGATCGGCCGGATCTTCGCGGCCGGCATGTCCGACGACGTACTGGCCGACCTGCTCGCCAACGAGCCCGTGCGCCTCGCGGGCCGCGCCGCCGCGCCGGCCGACGCGGCCTTCCGCGCGCGGCTCGCGACGATCCGCGCGGACGAACTCGATTTCGCGTTCGATGCGCCGGTGCCGGGCATCGGGACGGTCGCCGCGCCCGTGTTCGATCACACCGGCAGCATCCGGCTCGTGATCGCGATCATCGGCTCGTCGCGCGGCTTCCCGCGCGGGCCGGACAGCGAGCTCGCGCAGGCGTTGCTCGCCGCGACGCGGCGGCTGTC
This sequence comes from Burkholderia sp. AU33803, assembly GCF_002223095.1. Lineage (NCBI taxonomy): Bacteria > Pseudomonadati > Pseudomonadota > Betaproteobacteria > Burkholderiales > Burkholderiaceae > Burkholderia > Burkholderia sp. AU33803. The sequence continues at coordinate 1,487,685 of NZ_NKFJ01000006.1, read as the reverse complement.
GTGGCGGTTCGGGTGGATCGGCGGATAGCCGTCCCCTTTTTTCTCTTCTTCGCTCTGCCAGACCGCGCCGCGAGGCGCCGCCTCGTCACGCGTGCGCGCCGGGCCTTTCCGGGGCGGGATGGCCGTATCAAGTGACATCGATATGAAGCCCCGCGCGACCGCGATCCATGTTGCATCAAGGCAACATAAACTGTCAGGAATTCTCATATAACGAAATCGCATTTCACAAAGCGGAGGTGTTTCGCTATGATTAGGGTTATCCCTAACTCGCCACCTATATGGGGCTTCGTCATGCAAACGTCTAACACCTCCGACCGTTCCACCGAATCCGCTGGCTGGCTCGCACGTATGGGCGAGCTGATTGCAGAAGCTTGGGCACTCCACCTCGAGAACTGCGAAGTCATCGCTGAAGCACACGCACGCCTGCCGCACTGAACGGCTCGGCCGGCCGCCAGCCGCGCTGGCCGCACGATGCCCCGCCTGATCCGCTTGCCCGGACGCGCGCCATGAGGTCGCGGCGTCGGGCAACGGGTTGCAAGGGAAGTCGTCGGAAACAGGCCGGGTAGTCTCGTTGAATGCGCGCCCCCCGTTTCAGGCGCGCGTTGAAGTTGCTTTAAAGCTGCTTTAAAGCCGATGCCGCGCCGATCAACCTCGGCGCGGTTTTGTCTGCCGGTTGCCCGGGCAGGCAACTGTTATCTCGCCAGCGCGTAAATCCGCCGGATCATCACGGACGGAAGATTCATCCGCGTGGCAGGCCCAGGCGCCGAACCGCGCCTCTGCGTGGCCCCTCTCCCGATTGCCGGCTTGCTCCGCGCTAAGGCGCAGCCCCATGCGCCGTCGTTTCAACGACGGCCGCACACGCTTCCCCGCCCCCCATCACACCTGAATCGACGGCACGTCCTTCATGCAGCGCAGCGCGAACATCGAGCGGCTGTGACGGATGCTCGAAATCTTGTACAGCTTTTCGCGCAGGAACCGCTCGTAGCCGGCCGTGCCGTCCACCGCGACCTTGATCCAGTAGTCGTACTCGCCCGACACGAGATAGGCCTCGAGCACCTCGGGCAGCGCGGCGAGTTCCTCGCCGAAGCGCGCGAGCGCGTCGTCCTCGTGGCGATCGAGCGTGACTTCGAGAATCACGATGTCCGCATAGCCCAGCTTGCGCTGATTGACGAGCGCGACGTAACCGTCGATGTAGCCGTCCACCTCCAGTTGCCGCGTGCGGTTCCAGCACGCGGTGGTCGACATGCCGATCTGTTCGGCCAGTTCGGCGTTCGACAGACGCGCATTTTTCTGCAGTGCGCCGAGGATCTTGCGGTCCTGGCTGTCGAGCGTTTTCGGCGAGCGTTCACGTGTGGCCATGGCAAAAGAATCATCTACTGGAAACCGGGATTCTATCTGAACGACATTCCGGATTTGTGTCGGTTTGTGTGGAAAAGCGGAAGCCTTTTAATCCGGCCCCTTGATATATTTTTACCCATGCCTGCTGTCCGGCACGTTCCCGCGACAACCCTTCGCACCGGGACGCACGGCCGCAATCACGAGTTGCGGTGCCGGCCGGCAGGCATGCGATTCCCCGCCGCCCGCGCGCCTATCCGGCCGCGCGGCTTCGGCGCCCGTGTTCCTGTTCCTGCCCTACCCGTCATGTCGTTCAGGCTTTACCTCTCGTTTCTCGCGGCTTCCGCCGTTCTCGTCTACGCCCCCGGCCCCGTCAACCTCCTCACCATGAACCAGGCGCTACGCGCCGGCTGGCGCCGCGCGCTGCCGTGCGTCTGGGGCGGCACGCTCGCCGTGCTGCTGCAACTCGCGCTGACCGCGCTGTGCCTGAATTCGCTCGTGCATCTCGACGAGCGCGCGCTGACCGTACTGCGCTGGGCCGGCGCGGCCTACCTCGTGTGGCTCGGCTGCAAGCAATGGCTCAGCCGTACGCCGGCCGGCGCACCCGCCGCCTCGGCCGGCCCCGCCGGAACGGCCGTGCCCGACACCGACTCGCACCGCGCGCTGTTCTGGCGCGGCGTGGCGACCTCGGGCCTGAATCCGAAGACGCTGCTGTTCTTCCCGTCGTTCTTTCCGCAGTTCATCAGCCCCGGCGCCGACTGGAGCCTGAACCAGCAGTTCCTGCTGCTCGCGGCGACGTTCGCGGTGCTGTTCGCGGGCGGCGTCGCGTCGATGGCGCTGTTCTCGCACCGGCTGAGCCGCGCGCTGCAGCGGCCCGCAAGGATGCGCGCGATGAACCGCGTGACGGGCGGGCTGCTCGTCGGAATGGGCGCGATCATGGTCGGCTGGAACTGACAGCGGCCGGGCGGCCGGCTTCATCGCGGCCACCGCCACGCCCCTCGAAAAAGCAGCCGATTGCCGAATGCTTTAGGGTAGCGGCTGTTTCGTTGGACATGCCCGGCCAGCCGGGCGACTGGATGAAGCCCCTCACTCCCCGCCTGCGGCGCCTGTTCGCGCCGATCGGCCTGCACTGGTATCTCGCTCTCCTCCTCGCGCTCGACGCGCTCATGGTGCTGCGCCCCGTCATCGAGCATGCCAGGCTCGGCGTGCATCACGCGTGGCTCGCCGATGCGCTGAACCTCGTCGACAACGCCGGGCTCGTCGTGTTGCCGCAAGTGGTCGTCGCGGCCGGCCTCGCGACGATGGCCATCGGCATCGTGCTGCGCGCCCGCGTCGCGTGGGTGCTGTCGATCCTGCTGCTGGTCGCGGCCGCCGCGATCAGCGTGCTCGGCGGCTACCGCAGCCACGCGGTGTTCGTCTACACGGCCGTGCTGGTCGTCGCGCTGCTGTATTACTGGCGGCACTTCGACCGCGCGAGCGTCGCCGCAAGCAGCCTGTTCGCGTTGCTGAGCATCGTGTCGCTGCTGATCTACGCGACCTTCGGCGTGCTGTATCTCGGCGACGAATTCACGCCGCCCGTCCACGATCTCGCCACGGCCGTCTATTTCTCGATCGTGTCGATGTCGACGGTTGGCTACGGCGACATCGTCCCGCACGCGCCGACCGCACGCCTGTTCACCGCGTCGGTGATCGTGCTCGGCATCACGGTGTTCGCGACGTCGATCAGCGCGGTCGTCGGCCCCGTGATCGGCGGCAATCTGAAACGGATCGTCAAGGGAGGCATTTCGAACGTGATCCGCAAGCATCATTACCTGATCGTCGGCGCGACACCCGTCGCGCATGCGGTGCACGACGGGCTGCGCAAGCGCGGCTACGCGGTGACCGTCGTCGTGCCGGCCGGCGTCGAGCACAACTATCCGGCCGCGACCGACCTGATCGTCGGCGATGCGACCGACCACGCGGTGCTGGAACGCGCCGGCGCGGCGACCGCGCGGGCGGTGCTCGCGCTGCGTTCCGACGATGCCGAGAACGCCTTCATCATCCTCGCGATCCGCGAGATCGCCCCGTCGGTACGCATGGTCGCGCTCGTGAACCAGCAGCGCAACCTCGAGCGGCTGCGCCTGCTGAAACCCGACATGGTGTTCTCGCCGCAGCAGCTGGCGGGCGAACTGCTGGCCAGCACGCTCAACGACGAACCCGTCGACAAATCGCTGATCTCGCACCTGCTGTTCGGCACGGCCGACGCCGCATGACCGTGTGACCGCACGACCCTGAGCCCCGGATTGGCCGGTGCGTGCCCGGTACAATCGCGCGATGTCCGAATTGCTCACTTACGGCGGCCTGTTCGCCGTGTCGATGGTCGCCGCGACCCTGTTCCCGCTCCAGTCCGAAGCCGTGCTCGCCGGCCTGCTGCTCGCCGGGCGCGAACCCGTGTGGGCGCTGGTGCTCGTCGCGAGCATCGGCAACGTCGCCGGCTCGGTGATCAACTGGGCGCTCGGGCGCGGCATCGAGCACTTCCGCGAGCGCCGCTGGTTTCCCGTCAAGCCCGCCGCGCTCGCGCGCGCCGAGCGCTGGTATGCGCGCTACGGCCGCTGGTCGCTGCTGCTGAGCTGGGCGCCCGTGATCGGCGATCCGCTGACGATGATCGCCGGCGTGCTGCGCGAGCCGCTGCCGTCGTTCCTCACGATCGTCACCGTCGCGAAGGTCGCGCGGTATCTCGCGATCGCGTGGCTCGTGACGCACTGACACCCGCTTCCCGTCGCCCGCCCGCGCGGCAGCCGCACCGGCTAACGTTGCCATCGACGACGCGCCGCTAAAGATTTCGCCGAAGTTGCCGTATTAACCGGACGACTAGCGGTGACGCGTGCGTTCCGCCCCCTCTCCCTCCCCACTCAGGATGTTCCATGAGATTGACTCAATTGGGCCGGGTGAGCGTCGGCGCGCGTCTCGCGGCGCTGGCGTGCGCACTCGTCGCCGTGCTGTTTACCGTGTTCGCGTGGACGCTCGCCCATTTCGCCGGCCAGCAACTGGCTGAAGAAGCCCACATGCGGATCGTCGACAAGGAACAGTCGATCCGCGCAATGGTCGACCTGTTCGACAAGGCGCTGACCGCCGAAGCGAACCGCTCGATGTCGCTGTTCGCGAGCTTCCTGCCGCCCGATTTCACGCTCGACCCGGCGCGCACCGTCGATATCGGCGGCGTCGCCGCGCCGACCTTGCTCGCGGGCGGCCAGCCGCTCGACCTCGACTATTCGATTCCCGACCAGTTCCTGAAGAAAAGCGGCGCGATCGCGACGATCTTCGCGCGCGACGGCGACGATTTCGTGCGCATCACGACGTCGCTGAAGAAGCAGGACGGCGCGCGTGCCGTCGGCACGAAACTCGACCGGGCCGGCCCCGCGTACGCACCGCTCGTCGCCGGACGCAGCTACACGGGCCTCGCGAAGCTGTTCGGCCGGCCGTACATCACGCAGTACAAGCCGGTGACCGATGCGACCGGCCGCGTGATCGGCGCGCTGTTCGTCGGCCTCGACATCGGCGCCGAACTCAAGCTCGTCGAGGATGGCATCCGCGCGCTGAAGATCGGCGACAACGGCTACTACTTCGTGCTCGATGCGTCGCAGGGCCCGTCGCGCGGCACCTTCGTCGTGCATCCGGATGCCGACGGCCAGCGTGCCGACGACACGCGCGCGCCGTATGCGCAGATGCTCGCGGCCGGCCAGGGGCGGCTCGCGTACACGTCGACCGACCCGGCCGCGCACGATGGCGGCCCGACCGCGAAATTCGTGTCGTTCACGACGATTCCGCAATGGCAGTGGCTCGTCGGCGGCATCGCGCTCGACGACGAACTGCTCGCCACCATGCGCGCCACCCGCAACCGCTTCCTGATGATCGGCGCCGTGCTCGTCGCCGCGTTCGCGACGCTGTTCGTCATCGTGGTACGCCGCGTCGTGAGCCGGCCGCTCGATGCGGCGGCACGGGCCTCCGAGCGCTACGCGGCGGGCGATCTCAGCGTGCGCATCCGGGATGGCGCGGCCACGCGCGGCCAGGCGGGCGACGACGAGATCGGCCGGCTCGTGCAGGCGGTCGACGGGATCGGCGACGGCCTCGCGCGGATCGTCGCCCAGGTGCGCAACAGCTCCGCCGACATCGCGCGCGGCACGGTCGACATCGCCGCCGGCAGCAGCGACATCGCCGCGCGGATCGCGACGCAGGCGAGCAGCGTCGAACAGACGGCCGCCAGCATGGAACAGATCACCGCCGCCGTGCAGCAGAGTGCCGAGCACGCGGCGCAAGCCAATGCGCTGGTCGCGGATGCGTCGGCCGCCGCGACGAACGGCGACGCCGCGGTGCAGCGCGTGGTCGCGACGATGGACGACATCGGCCGCGCGACGCGCCGGATCGCCGAGATCACGGGCACGATCGAAGGCATCGCGTTCCAGACCAACATCCTGGCGCTGAACGCGGCCGTCGAGGCGGCGCGCGCGGGCGAACACGGCAAGGGCTTCGCGGTGGTCGCGGCCGAAGTGCGCGCACTTGCACAGCGCAGTGCGGCGGCGGTCAAGGAGATCGACGCGCTGAGCGCCGAGTCGTCGACGACCGTCGAACAGGGCTACCGGATCGCGGAGGCCGCACGCGGCACGATGCGCGACATCGTCGCGCGCGTCGACCAGGTCAGCACGCTGATCGGCGAGATCAGCGCCGCGTCGCGCGAACAGTCGACCGGTATCGAGCAGGTGAACCTGGCGGTCACGCAGATCGGCGACGCGACGCAGCAGAACGCGATGCTGATCTCGGATGCCGAACGCGCGGCCGTCGCGCTGCGCGACCAGGCCGCGCACCTGTCGGACGCGGTCAGCGTGTTCCGGCTCGAGCGGAGTGCGTGACGAAGCACGGATGGCCGGCCAAGGCCGGCCCATCGCCTACTTCTTGTCGTCGCCCGCCAGATCGATCGCCTTGTCCGATCCCACCGCATTGCGCAGCTGGAACTTCTGGATCTTGCCGGTCGATGTTTTCGGCAGTTCACCGAACCGCACGGCCTTCGGCACCTTGAAGCCCGCGAGCAGCGCCTTGCAATGCGCGACGATCTCCGCCTCGGTCACGCTCGCGCCTTCACGCAGCTCGACGAACGCGCACGGCACCTCGCCCCATTTCGGGTCGGGCATCGCGACGACGGCCGCCACCGCCACCGCGGGGTGCCGGTACAGCGCATCCTCGACCTCGATGCTCGAGATGTTCTCGCCGCCTGAGATGATGATGTCCTTCTTGCGATCCTTGATCCGGATATAGCCGTCCGGCATCAGCACCGCGAGATCGCCGGTATGGAACCAGCCGCCGTGGAACGCGTCGTCGGTCGCCTTCGGGTTCTTCAGGTAGCCCTTCATGCAGATGTTGCCGCGGAACATGATCTCGCCGAGCGTCTCGCCATCGGCCGGCACCGGCGCCATCGTGTCGGGATCGAGCACCGTCGCGCCCGCTTCCAGGTGATAGCGCACGCCCTGGCGCGCGTTGAGCCGCGCGCGCTCGTCGTCGCTCAGTGTCTCCCAGTGCGACTGCTTCGCGCACACGGTCGCCGGGCCGTAGACCTCAGTCAGCCCGTACACGTGCAGCAGGTCGAAGCCGATCTCCTTCATCTTCGCGATCACGGCCGGCGCGGGCGCCGCGCCCGCGACCATCGCGTGCACCGTGTGATCGATGCCTTCGCGGAATTCGGCCGGCGCATTCGCGATCGCGCTCTGCACGATCGGCGCGCCGCAATAGTGCGTGATGCGTTCGCGGCGGATCAGGTCGAACACCGTCTTCGCATCGAACTTGCGCAGGCAGACGTTCACGCCCGCGCGCGCCGCGACGGCCCACGGGAAGCACCAGCCGTTGCAGTGGAACATCGGCAGCGTCCACAGGTAGACGGCGTGCTTCGGCATGTCCCATTCGAGGAGGTTGCTGACCGCCGCGAGATACGCGCCGCGATGGTGGTAGACGACGCCCTTCGGGTCGCCGGTCGTGCCGGACGTGTAGTTCAGCGCGATCGCCTCCCATTCGTCGGCGGGCGGCGTCCACGCGTAGTCGGCGTCGCCGCTCGCGACGAGCGCCTCGTAGTCGGTTGCGCCCGCGAAGCGCGCGGGATCGGCCGGCATCGCATCGGCCACGCTGACGATCTTCAGCCCCGGCACCTCGAGCGCCGCGCGATGCGCGAACTCCGCATACTCGGTGTCGACGATCAGCACCTTCGCCTCGCCATGGCGCAGCATGAACAGCACCGACGACACGTCGAGCCGCGTGTTGATCGTGTTCAGCACCGCGCCGGCCATCGGCACGCCGAAGTGCGCCTCGACCATCGCCGGAATGTTCGGCAGCATCGCCGCGACCGTGTCGCCGCGCTCGACGCCGAGCCGTGCGAGCGCGCTCGCCAGTTGCTTCGCGCGCGTGTAGGTTTCGGCCCAGGTGCGGCGCACGTCGCCGTGCACGATCGCGAGGCGCTCGCCGTAGACTTCGGCCGTCCTGACCAGGAAGTCGATCGGGGTGAGCGGTACGTAATTCGCGTCGCGGCGGCCGAGTCCGGCCTCGAACATCTGCGTCATGATCCTGTCTCCCGTGTCCTGTCGACCGGGGCGCAGCCACCCCGGATCGTTTTGATGTGGTTCAATTGCCGACAGCCTAACGGGCGCTATTGTGAGCCGTCTGTCATCGAAACGACAGAGTGCCTTTCACGCGCTGCGCGTTATCCCTATCCTCGCAAACCCGCACCCATGCACGACCCTCTCGCCGCATCGCCCGACGCGCCCGCCCACCCGGCCGACGCCCTGCCCGAACCGGGCCCGCTGCCGGCGCTGGCCACGCTGTTCGGCCAGTGCGCGTGGTTCCGCACGCTCGCACCCGAGCACCAGGCGCTCGTGCTCGCGCAGTCGCGCGTCGAGCAGTGCGAGGCCGGCGACGTGATCGCGCATCGGCTCGCGCCCTCCGAATACTGGATCGGCGTGCACCGCGGGCTGCTGAAGCTCGCGATCTTCAATGCGTCGGGGCGCGGCTGCACGTTCTCCGGCGTGCCGTCGGGCGGCTGGTTCGGCGAAGGCAGCGTGATCAAGCGCGAGCTGCGCAAGTACGAGATCGTCGCGATCCAGCGCTCGACCGTGCTGTTCGTGCCGGTCGACACGTTCCATGCATTGCTCGACACGAGCCTGCCGTTCACGCGCTTCGTGATCCACCAGCTGAACAACCGGATGGGCGAGTTCATCGCGTCGATCCAGAACAGCCGGCTGCTGGACGTCGACGCACGCGTCGCGCAGGCGCTCGCGCAGCTCTTCAACCCCGCCCTGTACCCGGACACCGGCCCGTCGCTGTCGATCTCGCAGGAGGAACTGGGGATGCTCGTCGGCGTATCGCGACAGCGCATCAACCAGGCGCTGCAGCAGCTCGAGAAGCTCGGCGCGCTGCGGCTCGCGTACAACCAGATCGACGTCGTCGATCTCGGTGCGCTGGCGCGCGTCGGGATGGAGCAGATCTGAGCGCGCGCCGATGAACGGAATCGCCATCGACGCAGCATTTCCATCCGGTATCACGGCCGTTTTCCGGTCGTCACGCCGCACCGCGTTTCCTCTGCTGAATCGGCCATCGCGCGCGATGCGTCAACCTGACAATTCCGCCAGTTTCGCGACAGTAACCCGTTCCACGCCGACGCCTATCATTCGGGTTCCCTTTATCCACGCCTGATCACCGCCCGTCCCGCTGCCTCCATGTGGATCGTCAATCTCGCGCTCAAGCGCCCCTACACGTTCATCGTGATGGCCATCATGATCGTGCTGGCCACCCCGCTTGCGCTGATGCGCACGCCGGTCGACGTGCTGCCCGCGATCAACATTCCCGTGATCAGCGTCATCTGGAATTACAGCGGCTTCTCCGCGACCGAGATGACGAACCGCATCACGTCCGTGCATGAGCGGATCCTGACGACGACCGTCAACAACATCCAGCACGTCGAATCGACGTCGCTGCCCGGCATCGCGGTCGTGAAGGTGTTCCTGCAGCCGGGCGCGAACGTGCAGACGGCGATCGCGCAGACGGTCTCGTCCGCGCAGGCGATCGTGCGGCAGATGCCGCAGGGCGCGACGCCGCCGCTCGTGATCACCTATTCGGCGTCGAGCATCCCGGTGATCCAGCTCGGGCTGTCGAGCAAGACGCTCAGCGAACAGTCGCTCGCCGACATCGCGCTCAACTTCCTGCGCCCGCAACTGATCACGGTGCCGGGCGTGCAGATCCCGTTCCCGTACGGCGGCCGCACGCGCGTGGTTGCGATCGACCTCGATCCGCAGGCGCTGCAGTCGAAGGGGCTCACGCCCGCCGACATCGTCAACGCGGTCAACGCGCAGAACCTCGTGCTGCCGACCGGCACCGCGAAGATGGGCCAGACCGAATACCGGATCGACACGAACGCGTCGGCCGACACCATCGCCGACATCAGCAGCCTGCCGGTCCAGACCATCAACGGCGCGACGACCTACCTGCGCGAGGTGGCGTCGGTGCGCGACGGCTTCGCGCCGCAGACCAACGTCGTGCGCCAGAACGGCCAGCGCGGCGTGCTCATCTCGATCCTGAAGAGCGGCGACGCGTCGACGCTCAAGGTCGTGTCGGACCTGAAGGCGCTGCTGCCGAAGGTGATCCCGACGCTGCCCGAAGGGCTCACGATCACGCCGCTGTTCGACCAGTCGGTGTTCGTCAACGCGGCCGTCCAGGGCGTGATCCACGAGGCGCTGATCGCCGCCGTGCTGACCGCGATGATGATCCTGCTGTTCCTCGGCAACTGGCGCAGCACGCTGATCATCGCGATCTCGATCCCGCTGTCGATCTTCACGTCGCTGATCGCGCTGTCCGCGCTCGGCGAGACCATCAACATCATGACGCTCGGCGGGCTCGCGCTCGCGGTCGGGATTCTCGTCGACGATGCGACCGTGACGATCGAGAACATCGAGCGGCACCTGCATCTCGGCACCAACCTGCACGACGCGATCCTCGAAGGCGCCGGCGAGATCGCGGTGCCCGCGTTCGTGTCGACGCTGTGCATCTGCATCGTGTTCGTGCCGATGTTCTTCCTGACGGGCGTCGCGCGCTTCCTGTTCGTGCCGCTCGCGGAAGCGGTCGTGTTCGCGATGCTCGCGTCGTACGTGCTGTCGCGCACGCTGGTGCCGACGCTCGCGATGCTGCTGTTCCGCCCGCAGCAGGCCAGCACCGGCCCCGGCCATGCGACCTCGCGCTTCGCGCGCATCCATCACGCGTTCAACGCGGCGTTCGAGCGGCTGCGGGCGTGGTACATCGTGCTGCTCAGCATCCTGCTGGTGCGCCGCCGCTTCTACGCGATGTGCTTCCTCGGCTTCTGCGTGCTGTCGACGGGCCTCGTGTTCGTGCTCGGCCGCGACTTCTTCCCGAATGCGGATTCCGGCAACATCCGGCTGCACATGCGCGCGCCGACCGGCTACCGGATCGAGGAAACCGCGCGCCTCGCCGACCAGGTCGAGCGCGTGATCCGCGAGACCGTGCCGCCCGACGAGCTCGGCGCGCTCGTCGACAACCTCGGCCTGCCGGTGAGCGGCATCAACCTGTCGTACAGCAACGCGGGCACGATCGGCACGCTCGACGGCGAGCTGCTGATCGCGCTGAAGCCCGGCCACCGCGCGACGCAGCACTACGTGCAGGCGCTGCGCAAAGTGCTGCCCGAGCGCTTCCCGGGCGTCGAGTTCTTCTTCCAGCCGTCGGACATCATCACGCAGATCCTCAACTTCGGCCAACCGGCCGCGATCGACCTGCAGGTGCTCGGCAACGATCTCGCGAGTAACATGACTATCGCGAGCAGCCTGATGAAAAAGATCAGGCAAATCCCCGGCGCCGTCGACGTGCACGTGCTCCAACGCAACGACGAACCAACCCTGCTGGCCGACATGGACCGTACGCGCATGCAGCAGCTCAACCTCTCCGCGCAGAACGTCGCGCAGAACATGCTGATCTCGCTGTCCGGCAGTTCCCAGACCACGCCGTCGTTCTGGATCAACCCGCGCACCGGCGTCCAGTACCCGCTGCAGATCCAGACCCCGCAATACAACCTCGCGTCGGTCGACGACCTGCTCGGCACGCCGATCTCGGCGAGCGGCCGCACGGGCATGCCGCTGCAGCTGCTCGGCAACCTCGTGCAGGTGCGCAGCACCGCGAACCCGGCCGTGATCACGCACTACAACATCCGCCCGGCGATCGACGTGTACGTGAGCGTCGAAGGCCGCGACCTCGGCGCGGTGGCAGGCGAGATCGACCGCATCGTGTCGGATGCGCACGCGACGCTGCCGCGCGGCACCGAGCTGACGATGCGCGGCCAGATCGAGACGATGCGCACGTCGTATATCGGCCTCGGCGCGGGCGTCGCCATGGCGATCGTGCTGGTCTACCTGCTGATCGTCGTCAATTTCCAGTCGTGGCTCGACCCGCTGATCATCATCAGCGCGATGCCGGCCGCGCTCGCCGGCATCGTCTGGATGCTGTTCATCACCGGCACGCACCTGAGCGTGCCCGCGCTGACAGGCGCGATCATGACGGTGGGCGTCGCGACCGCGAACAGCATCCTGGTCGTGTCGTTCGCGCGCCAGCGCCTCGCGGACGGCGCGCCGCCGCTCACCGCCGCGCTGGAAGCCGGCGCGACGCGGATCCGGCCGGTGCTGATGACGGCGCTCGCGATGATCATCGGGATGGTGCCGATGGCGCTCGGTCTCGGCGAAGGCGCCGAGCAGAATGCGCCGCTCGGCCGCGCGGTGATCGGCGGGCTGCTGTTCGCGACCGTGTCGACCCTCCTGTTCGTGCCGCTGGTGTTCGGCGGCGTGCATGCGCGGCTGGCCCGCCGGCGTGCGCGCCAGGCCGGCCACTGACTTTCGTCCCACTACCCGGTTGATTTGGTTGAATTCATGGAAGAGAAACATCACAGCGCCGTCGGCATCCAGGTGGACGAACACGGCATGCACCTGCCGACACGGTCGTCGGTGTCGCGACGCGGGAAAATCGTCCTGGTCGTGATCGGCGTGCTGCTGGCCGCCGGCGCGGCGCGCACGATCGTCGTCAACGTGCTGAACCACAGCCGGCTCGACGCGGTCGCCGAGCAGAACACGCGCCAGTACGTGACCATCGCGCATCCGGTCGATGCGGCCACCGGCGGCAAGCTGACGCTGCCCGGCACGCTGCGCGGCTTCGTCGAGGCGCCGATCTATGCCCGCGCGAGCGGCTACGTGCTGCGCTGGCAGGCCGACATCGGCGCGCACGTGAAGCAGGGCCAGACGCTTGCCGAACTCGACACGCCCGAGCTGAACCAGGAACTCGCGCAGGCCACCGCGCAGCGCCAGCAGGCGCAAGCCGCGCTCGCGCTCGCGAAGACCTCGTTCGACCGTGCGCAGCAGTTGCGCCAGCGCGATGCCGTCTCGCAGCAGGAACTCGACGACCGGCAAGGCGCGTTCAACCAGGGCACCGCGAACCTCGCCGCGGCCGATGCGAACATGCGCCGCCTCACCGAGCTGAAAGGCTTCCAGCGGATCGCCGCGCCGATCGACGGGATCGTCACGCAGCGCAACGTCGACGTGGGCGATCTCGTCAGCTCCGGCAACGCGGGCCGCTCGCTGTTCACGGTCGTGCAGGCCGACCGGCTGCGCCTCTACGTGCAGGTGCCGCAGGCGTACGCGCAGCAGGTGAAGGTCGGCCAGCACGTGAGCGTCGCGCAGGCCGAGCTGCCGGGCCGGACCTTCGACGGGACGGTCACGCGCACGTCGGAGGCGATCGACGTCGCGACGCGCTCGCTGCAGATCGAGATCACGCTGCCGAACCCGGACGGCCGGCTGCTGCCCGGCGCGTACGTGCAGGCGACGCTGCCGATGACACCGGTCGGCCGCCTGCAGGTGCCGGCCAATACGTTGCTGTTCCGCGCCGAAGGCCCGACGGTCGCCACCGTCGACGCGAACGGCCAGGTGCGCCTGAAGCAGGTGACGGTCGTGCGCACGATCGGGCAGACGCTCGAAGTCGACGGCCCGCTCACGCCGAACGACCGCCTGGTCACCAACCCGAGCGACGCGCTCGCGAACGGCGACCCGGTGATCGTCACGGCGCCGGCCGCCAAGCCGGCCTCCGGCGCCGCGGAGGCGAAGTCGTGATCGCGATGCGCCCCCGCCGGCGGCCTGCCGCCGTCTCCATCACGTCGATTGCGCTCGCCGCCGCGCTCGCCGGCTGCACGGTCGGCCCCGATTACACGCGGCCCGACGTCGACACGCCGGCCGCGTGGCGGCTCGACCCGGCGGATGCGTACTGGCACCCGGCCGCGCCGGCCCGCGCGCCGCTCGACCCGGCATGGTGGACCGCGTTCGGCGATCCGCAGCTCGATGCGCTGGAAGCCGACGCGCTGCGCAACAACCAGACCCTGAAAGCCGTCGCCGCGCGCTACGACCAGGCGAAGGCGACGCTCGCGTCGGTCGCCTCGGCGCAGTATCCGGCCGTCGGCCTGAATGCGAGCGGCCAGCGCTTCAAGATCTCCGCCGACCGGCCGCAAACCAACTACGCGACGAAAAGTGCATCGACCGTGCAGAACGACATCCAGGTCGGCGCGGCCGTCAGCTACGAACTCGACCTGTTCGGCCGCGTGCGGCGCAGCGTTGAATCCGCGCAGGCGAGCACCGAGCAGGCCGGCGACGATTTCGCGAACGCGCGCCTGGTGCTGACCGCCAATCTCGCGTCGAGCTATTTCGCGCTGCGCGAATTCGACACCGAGATCGACGTCGTCAAGCGCTCGATCGACCTGCAGCAAAAGGCGCTCGACTACGTGAGCGCGCGCCACGACCTCGGCGCGGTGTCGGGCCTCGACCTGCTGCAGCAGCGCGCGCAGCTCGACGCGACGCGCACGCAGGCGCAATTGCTGCTCCAGCAGCGCGTGCAGGTCGAAACCGCGATCGCGACGCTGGTCGGCACACCGGCCCCCGCCTTCTCGATCGCACCGCGCGTCGTGCCGATCAACGCGCCGGCGCTGCCGACCGGCCTGCCGAGCGACATGCTGCAGCGGCGGCCCGACGTCGCGTCGGCCGAGCGCGCGATGGCCGCCGCGAATGCGCAGATCGGCGTCGCGCGCGCCGCGTATTTCCCGCGCATCACGCTGTCGCCCGATATCGGCTGGGACGCGACGCGCTTCGCCGGCCTGTTCACCGTGCCGGCGTTGCTGTGGTCGGTCGGCGGGTCGCTCAGCCAGCCGCTGTTCGAAGGCGGCAAGCTGAAAGCCGGCGTCGATTTCGCGCAGGCCGGCTACGTCGCCGCGCAGGCCAGCTACCGGCAGACCGTGCTCACCGCGTTCCAGGAGGTGCAGAATGCGGTCACGGGCCTGTCGGTGCTCGCCGAGGCGGCGCAGCAGGCGTCCGCCGCCGTCGACGACGCGCGCAAGCTCGTGTCGCTCGCGCAGGATCGCTACGCGGGCGGCCTGACGCCGTTCATCGACGTGCTGACGGCACAACAGCAGTTGCTGACGAGCGAGCGGCAGGCCGTGCAGATCCAGGGCCAGCGCGCAGCGCTCGTCGTGTTTCTCGCGAAGGCGCTGGGCGGCGGCTGGGATGGCCATGCCGCGGGCGGCCCCGCATCGACCGAGGTCGCCACGGCAGCGCCGGCGGCGGCCCCGGCCGCGGCGCCCCCGAGCCCTTAACCGGATTACCCGGACAACGGATTCGCACATGAAAGTCCTGATCGTCGAAGACGAACCGAAAGTCGTTGAATACCTGAAGAGCGGCCTGACCGAGGAAGGCTGGGTCGTCGACACAGCCCTCGACGGCGAGGACGGCGCGTGGAAAGCCGTCGAATTCGACTACGACGTGGTCGTGCTCGACGTGATGCTGCCGAAGCTGGACGGCTTCGGCGTGCTGCGGGCACTGCGCGCGCAGAAGCAGACGCCCGTCATCATGCTGACCGCGCGCGACCGCGTCGACGACCGCGTGCGGGGCTTGCGCGGCGGCGCCGATGACTACCTGACCAAGCCGTTCTCGTTCCTCGAGCTGATCGAGCGGCTGCGCGCGCTGACGCGCCGCGCGCGCGTGCAGGAATCGACGCTGATCTCGATCGGCGACCTGCGCGTCGACCTGATCGGCCGCCGCGCCACGCGCGACGGCACGCGGCTCGACCTGACCGCGCAGGAATTCCAGCTGCTCGGCGTGCTCGCCCGCCGCAGCGGCGAGGTGCTGTCGAAGACGACCATCGCCGAACTCGTGTGGGACGTGAACTTCGACAGCAACGCGAACGTCGTCGAAACGGCGATCAAGCGCCTGCGCGCGAAACTCGACGGCCCGTTCACCGACAAGCTGCTGCACACGATCCGCGGCATGGGCTACGTGCTCGAGGCGCGCGAGGACGGCGACACCGAGAGGCCCGCATGAAACGCTCGATCGTCCTGCGGCTGTCGGCGATGTTCGGCATCGTGTCGCTGCTCGTGTTCACGCTGGTGGGCTGCGGGCTGTTCGTGATCATGGAGCGCCAGCTGTTCGCCGAGCTGCGCGCGACGCTCGACACGCGCACCAAGGTGGCCGAGATGATCGTGTCGCATGCGACCACGGCCATGCGCGGGCGTCTCATGCAGGAAAAACTCGCCGACCTCGAACCGCCCGACGGCTCGACGCACTACCAGGTCGACAGCCCGAACCCGGATTTCCGCTTCGGCACGCCCGTCGACGGCGTGCCCGTCGGCGCACCGTCCGGCGCGTTCCAGCGCTACGCGCTGAACCACAGCACCTACGACGTGATGACGAAGACCGTCACGGTGGCCGGCAACGGCGAGCGGCCCCCGCTGAAGCTGATCGTCGCCAGCTCGTGCGAGCGCACGCAGCGGATGCTGCGCCGCTTCGGCTGGACGCTCGCCGGGCTGATCACGATCGCGACGATCATCACGCTGCTGCTGAGCCGCGCGGTGGCCCGCTTCGGGCTCGCGCCGCTCGACCGGCTGTCGCAGGACGCCTCCGCGATCAGCCTCGCGAATCGCCGCCAGCGGCTACAGACCGACGCGCTGCCGCCCGAGCTGCGCGATCTCGCCACGTCGTTCAATGGTGCGCTCGACCGTATCCAGCAAACCTACGCGCGGCTCGAGGCGTTCAACGCGGACGTCGCGCACGAGTTGCGCACGCCGATCAGCATCCTGATCGGCCAGACCCAGGTCGCGCTGACGAGCCGCGACCGCACGGTCGAGCGGATGGAGCGGACGCTGCAGTCGAACCTCGAGGAATTCGAGCGGCTGCGCGTGATCATCAACGACATGCTGTTCCTGTCGCGCAGCGACCGCGGCGAACGCGCGACCGACCTGAAGGACGTGTCGCTCGCCGACGAAGTGCGGCGCATGCTCGACTTCCTCGAAATCCCGCTCGACGAAGCGCAGTTGCGCGCCGAGCTGCACGGCGACGCGCGCGCGGCCGTCGATCCGTCGCTGTTCCGCCGCGCGATGACGAACCTGCTGATCAACGCGATCCAGCACTCGGCGCCCGGCGCGACGGTCGGCGTGACGATCGTGCGTCGCGACACGCTGGTCGAAGTGTCCGTCGCGAATCCCGGCGAGCCGATCGATCCCGCCCGGCGCTCGCACGTGTTCGAGCGCTTCTACCGGCTCGAGGAAGCGCGCGCGAACAGCAAGGAGAACCACGGGCTGGGGCTGTCGATCGTCAAGGCCGTGGCCGAGATGCACGGCGGCAGCGTATTCGTCGCGTGTTCGGGCGGCGTCAACACGTTCGGCTTCTCGGTATCGACGAAACCCTGCGCCGGCGGCCCGCTGCCTCCGGCCGACCGGCACGAGACCCGGCCGGCGCACGCGCCGAGCGCGCTGCACTGACGGCGGCCGCGCGACCGTCCAACGAGGGCAGTTTTCTTCAATACGGGCCCGCGCGGCGCCCGTAGTCTCGATGCGACTTTCGACCTTTCGCATGGAGACACCCAATGAGCATGCTGGTTTCGATGGCCGCGTTCGCGCTCGCCTCGTCGATCACCCCCGGCCCCGTCAACATCGTCGCGCTCAGTGCCGGCGCACGCCACGGCCTCGGCGCGAGCCTGCGCTACGCGGCCGGCGCGACGCTCGGCTTCGTCGCGCTGTTCCTGCTGATCGGCCTCGGGCTGCACGCGGCGCTCGCGCGCTGGCCGGTGCTGACGACGGCCACGCAGTGGTCGGGGATCGCGTTCCTGCTGTATATGGCGCTGCGGCTCGCGCTCGATGACGGGCGGCTGTCGGCCGACCCGGACGTGGCCGGCCCGTCGGCGGCGGCCGGCGCCGCAATGCAGTGGCTGAATCCGAAGGCGTGGCTCGCGTGCGTGGCCGCGATGGGCGCGTATGCGGCCGATGGCGACCGCACGCAGGTCTGGCAGTTCGCCGCGCTGTACCTGGTGATCTGTTTCGCGTCGATCGCGTGCTGGTCGTATGCGGGCGCGTCGCTGCGGCACCGGCTGGCGAACGCGCGGCACATGCGCGTGTTCAACCGCCTGATGGCGCTGCTGCTCGCGGGCAGCGCCCTGTTCCTGCTCGACGTGTAGCGCGTGACGTTCAGCTCGTCGCGCTGCGATACTGGCCGGGCGTCGCGGCCGCGATCCGCCGGAACGCGCGCTGGAAATGGGCCTGGTCGGCGAAGCCCGCGTCCAGCGCGACGTCGGCGATCGGCCGGCCGCGGCGCAGCTCCGTGCGGCCGTACTGCACGCGGCGATCGATCAGGAACGCATGCGGCGTCATCCCGTAGCGGGCGTTGAACGCGCGGATCAGGTACGACGGCGACAGATCGGCCGCCGCGCAGATCGCATCGAGCGTGACGCCCTCGCGGCAATGCGCGGCGATGTAGTCGGCCGCGCGCGCGAGCCGGGCGTTGTCGTCCCCGGCGCGCGGGCCGGGCAGGTCGCGATCGAGCGCGCCGTGCAGCGCCGTGAAGAACTCGACCGCCGCGCTCTCCTTGCCGAGCGGATCGACGCCGGATGTGACGAGCGTGCGGTAGAAGCCGCCAAATTGCGCGAACAGGTCGTGCCGCTGCGTCAACTTCTGCGAAAAACCGTGAAAATCGCCGTTCGGATCGCGGCCCAGCGAATGCTGAAGCCGCGCGAGCCACGGCACGTCGACATAGACCATCCGGTACGCCCATGCGTCGGGGCCATACGGATTGCACGCATGCACCTGTTCCGGATCGATGATCACCAGCACGCCGCGCCCGACGTGCGCGTTCGTCGCGCCGTTCACGTAGGTGCTCGTGCCGCCGACGATCGCGCCCACCGAAAACGTGTCGTGCGTGTGCTTCGCGTAACAGATCGCGCGGCCGTCGTCGACGGTGCGCGCTTCGATGAACGGCAGCGCGGCATCCCGCCAGAACGGCGACGGGACGACGGATCGGTTGGCGGTACGGCTCACGCGGCGGGCTCCCGGTTCGGACGGCGAACGCTCACCGTACAAGACTGTGCGGTGCCGCGCAACCGGCGCGGCGGATCGCAGCTTCCATGCCGGATCGCGCCGTTTCGCCTAAGCTTTGAATTCCGTCCGCCGCGGCACGCGCAGCGATTCCGTTCATTTCTCTCACGTCACGCACATGCATATCGATCTGAAAGGCAAGACCGCGGTCGTCACCGCCTCCACCGCCGGCATCGGGCTCGCGATCGCCGAAGGGCTCGCGGGCGCCGGCGCGCGCGTCGTCGTCAACGGCCGCAGCGATGCGTCGGTGCAGTCCGCGCTCGCG
Source organism: Burkholderia sp. AU33803 (assembly GCF_002223095.1). Classification (NCBI taxonomy): domain Bacteria; kingdom Pseudomonadati; phylum Pseudomonadota; class Betaproteobacteria; order Burkholderiales; family Burkholderiaceae; genus Burkholderia; species Burkholderia sp. AU33803. The sequence goes on along the minus strand of NZ_NKFJ01000006.1, from coordinate 1,468,630 downwards.
CACCTGCGCGCCGCCGTCCCCGATGCGGACTTCGACGGCGTCGCGGCCGACCTGTCCGATGCCGCCGGCGTTGCGCGCGTCACGCAGCACACGAGCGCGGCCGACATCCTCGTCAACAATGCGGGCATCTACGGCCTGAAGGCGTTCTTCGACATCGACGACGCCGAGTGGGAACATTACTTCCAGATGAACGTGATGTCCGGCGTGCGCCTCGCGCGGCATTACCTGAAGGGGATGATCGAACGCAACGCCGGGCGCGTCGTGTTCATTTCGTCGGAATCCGGCCTGAACATCCCGGTCGACATGATTCATTACGGTTTCACGAAAACGGCGCAGCTGTCGATCGCCCGCGGCCTCGCGAAGCTCGCGGCCGGCACGAACGTGACGGTCAATTCGGTGCTGCCGGGGCCGACGATGTCGGACGGCGTGCGGGCGCTGCTGAAGGAAACGGCCGACGAAACCGGCCGCAGCGTCGAGGACGTGGCCGTGGATTTCGTGCGCAGCCAGCGCTCGAGCTCGATCATCCAGCGGCCGGCGACGCCGGAGGAAGTCGCGAACCTGGTGGTCTACGTGTGCTCGCCGCTCGCGTCGGCAACGACGGGCGCCGCGTTGCGGGTGGACGGTGGCGTGGTCGACACGATCGCGTGACGGCGAACGGGCAAGGCCGCCGCCGCGCTAGCGCGACGCGGCCTTGCCCGGCTGGAGCGTGCCCTTGCGGTCGGCGTTCATGCAGGAATCGAAGCCGTATTGCGTGACGACACCGGCCCTGTCGAACACGACGAAATACTCGCGGTGATCGTTGCCGTGCTCGATGAAGTAGTTGTAGCAGACGCCGTTGCCGTTGCGGACCATCCACACGCTGCGCGGATTGCCGGCGGCCCGGACGACATCGGCGCGCGTCGCGCCGTGCCGCGACGCGGCCCTCGCGAGCGGCGTGCGCGAATACGAGAACGGCAGCCACGAGTCGAACCACGCGCAACCGTGCAACATCAGGCAGCTGGCGGCCAGGGACAGCGTCGCTGCGGGACGGGACATCGTAATCAATCGCATGCTTGGGAAAATCGGCCGCGCCATGCCGGCGTAATCGAAAGCCCCATGCTACTCGACCTTTGGGTCCGGATCGAAAAGAAATGTAGAGATCTTTATCCGAATCCTTGCATTGCATGCTCCGGCACACGCGTGATCGGCACCCGTCGCGGCGGCCGATGTGCGCCTGAACGCGCATCCGTACCGCCGCTTCATGCCGCCGCCTCGGCACGCATCGTCATGCAATCCACTCGGCCCACAGCATCGTCAGCACCGTCATCAGCGCGGGGCCGACGAACAGCCCGATCAGCCCGAACGTCTCGGCACCGCCGAGGATGCCGAACAGCACCAGCAGGAACGGCAGCCGCGCGGAACTGCCGATCAGCACCGGCCGCACGAAGTGCTCGGCGACGAACACGACGACGAACCCGAGCACGGCCACCACGATCGCCCACATGGTCGCGCCCTGCACGAACAGCCACAGCGCCGCGCCGCAGAACACGACAGGCGCGCAGAACGGCAGCATCGCGGCGATGGCCGTGACGAGGCCGAGCAGCGCCGCATGCGGGACGCCGGCCAGCGCATACGCGATACCGAGCAGCGCGCCCTCGCCGAGCCCGACGACGACGAGCCCCGTCACCGTGCCGAACACGGCCGCGACCATCCGCTCGATCAGCTCCGCGCCGCTGCGCCCGAACGCGCGCCGTGCGCCCTGCAGCAATGCCCCCGACAGCTTGTGGCCGGCGCGCAGGATCACGAACAGCGTGACGAGCATGAAGCCGAATTCGAGCAGCGCGTGCGCGAGCTTGGTACCGAACTGCCGGCCGAACGCGAGGAATTTCTCGCTGTTGACGCCGTGCATCGCGGTGGCCGCATGCAGCGGATGGGCGAGGTTGGCCTGCCACCATTCGGTGATCTGCGCCGCGCCGTAAGGCAGCCTCGCGACCACGTCCGGCACCGGGATGCCGTTTTCCTGGATCGTGCGCAGCCACTCGCGCAGGTCATGCACCTGGCCGATCGCCTGGGTCGCCGCGACGGCCACCGGCAGCACGACCAGCAACGAGATCGCCGCCGTGATGACGACCGCGGTGAGCGTCGGGCGGTTGCGGAACAGCCGATGCGATTCGAAGCGCTTCAGCATCGGCCACATCGCGATGGCGATCACGCAGGCCCATGCGATGGCGGGAATGAAATCGCGGATCACCCACAGCGCGATGACCAGCAGCGCCGCCACCAGCACGGCGCGGGAGATCTGCTGCGTGCGCGGCCGTGCGGCGGGCTCGGGAGACGACGGGACATGTGCGGCCATGGCACCTCTGTCGAAAAGAAAAAATGGCGGTTCGCGCAGGCAACCGGCCTGCGCGAACCGCCATTCTATCCATCGGCGCCGGATCGGCGGCGCATGGGATGCGCGCGCCGCCCCGGCACCCCGCCCGCTCAGGCCACCTTGTCGGCGCTCCGGTAACGCTCGAGCCAGTGTGCGTACGGCGCGGGCAGCGTCCACGACGGACGCTCGACGCCAAGTTGCTTGGCCGCGTAGTACGGCCAGTGCGGGTCGGCCAGATGCGCGCGGCCGACCATCACGAGATCGAGCTGCTCCTCCGCCACCACGCGGTTCGCGAGTTGCGGCGTGTCGATCCCCCACGCGGACGACACCGGCAGCCCGGCCTCGCGGCGCACGCGCTCGGCGATCGGCGCGAGGAACGCGGGGCCCCACGGGATCTGCGCGTCGGGCGTCGAGAAACCGACCGACACGCTCAGCATGTCGAGCCCTTCCCGCTTCAGCCGCTGCGTGAGCGCGATCGACTCGGCGAGCGTCTCCTCGTCGCGGCCGTCGTACTCGATCACGCCGAAGCGCGCGGTCAGCGGCAGATGCTCCGGCCACACCTTGCGCACGGCCGCCAGCGTCTCGACGAGGAAGCGGCCGCGGTTCTCGGCCGAGCCGCCGTATTCGTCGTCACGCTGGTTCGCATGCACCGAGAAGAAGCTCTGGCCGAGATAGCCGTGCGCGAAGTGCAGTTCGAGCCACTCGAAGCCCAGGTCGCGCGCGCGCTTCGCCGACGCAACGAAGTCGGCCTGCACGCGTGCGATGTCGTCGCGCGTCATCGCGCGCGGCGTCTTCGGCAGGTGCGCGCCGAACGGCACGGCTGACGGCGCGATGGTTTGCCAGCCGCGCGGATCGCCGTCGGCGATATGATCGTCGCCTTCCCACGGACGGTTCGCGCTCGCCTTGCGGCCCGCGTGCGCGATCTGGATGCCGGGCACCGCGCCGGCCGCCTTGATCGCCGCGACCGACGGCGCGAACGCTTCGGCCTGCGCATCGTTCCACAGCCCCGCGCAACCCGGCGTGATGCGCCCTTCCGGCGACACGGCCGTCGCCTCGGCGATCACGAGGCCCGCACCGCCACGCGCGATGCCGGCCAGATGCACGTGATGCCAGTCGTTGACGACGCCCTCTTCCGCGACGTACTGGCACATCGGCGGCACCGCGATGCGGTTGCGCAGCGTGACATCCTTGAGTTTGAACGGTTCGAACAGGGCAGACATCCACGGCTCCTTTGCTTGGTTCTACAAAACGACTGGAAACGCGTCGCGCAACGTGCGCGACGGAACGATTCGGGCCGTCGACGGGCCGGCCTGCGCCCGGCGACGGATACGGGATGGCGCCGGCCCGGCCGGCGCCCTGGGCTCAACGGCGGCCGAGCTGCGCGAGCAGCGCCTCGGCGGCAGGCTCCGACGACGCGGGGTTCTGCCCCGTGATCAGCAGCCCGTCGGTGACGACATGCGGCGCCCAGTCGGCGCTGCGCTCGAACGCCGCGCCGTTGGTCTTCAGCATGTCCTCGACGAGGAACGGCACGACTTCCGTCAGTTCGACGGCCGCTTCCTCGCTGTTGGTGAAGCCCGTCACACGCTTGCCGCGCACGACCGATTCGCCGGTCTGCGGGTTCTTCACGTGACGCAGCACGCCCGGCGCGTGGCACACAGCCGCGACCGGCTTGCCGGCCGCCAGCGCGCGCTCGATCAGGCCGATCGAATGCAGATCCTCGGCGAGATCCCACAGCGGGCCGTGGCCGCCCGGGTAAAACACGGCGTCGTAGTCGTCCACGGACACGTCGGCCAGCTTGCGCGTCGACGCGAGTTCGGCCTTGGCCGCCGCATCGGCGTCGAAGCGGCGCGTCGCGTCGGTCTGGGCCGTCGGGTCACTGCTTTTCGGATCGAGCGGCGGCTGGCCGCCCTTCGGCGACGCGAGCGTCAGCTCGACACCCGCATCCTTGAACGTGTAGTACGGCGCGGCCAGTTCCTCGAGCCAGAAGCCGGTCTTCTTGCCGGTGTCGCCGAGCGTGTCGTGCGAGGTCAGGACAACCAGAATCTTCATGATCGGATACTCCTTCGAAAATGGATGACGGGAACGGGGCCGCTCGACCGGTAACTCCGGCTGGTCAGCGCGGCACGCCTGTGGGTTAGTCAGCTGTGACGCGTCAACGTGCGACCCGTGTATCCGAATGCGACATGCGTCTATTAGACCAGTCGTCTAGAATTATTCGAAATAAAACGACGGCGTCTCGCTGCACCACCAGCATCGCAGCGCGAAATGGCATTCAGATGGCATTTCGCGTCTTCGTTGCCTGCGCCGCGGACGTCGTCGCATTCATGGGAACGAATGATAGCCCCTGATTAGACCGGTCGTCTAGTAACCCCTGCATTCGTCATGGCCTTTTCGGTGGCGCGCGATCCGCCGGCGTCTGCCGTGGCCCGCGCCCTTCACCTGCGCGGCCGCGGCTAGCCGCGCAACGGCCCGTCCGTGTCACCCGCCTCGATCGCCGGTGCTTCGAGCCGCTGCTCGCGAACCCCGTCGCCCAGCAGCCGCAGCATCAGTTCCGCCAGTGCGCGCCCCGATGCGTGGCCGGTCGGCTGCACGACCGCCGTCACGCGATACGGATGCGCGAGGTTCGGCGGCACGCCGTCGTAGACGATCAGCGACATGTCCTCGCCCAGGCGCAGCCCGCTGTCCACGAGCGCCCGAAACGCGCCGCCGCCCGCGATGTTGTTGTCGACCAGCAGCGCCGTCGGCCGCTCGGTGCGCGCGAGCAGCGCCCGCGCCGCCTGCCATCCGCCGTCGTGCGTAAACGGACACTCGACCATCAGCGCCGGATCCGGCTCGATACCGGCTTCGCTCAGGGCCGACAGATAGCCTGCGCGGCGCTGCGCGGCGAAATTCAGCGCCAGCGGCGCGCTGATCATCGCAATGCGCCGGTGCCCGAACGCCGTCAGCCGACGCACCGCGTCCCGCGCGCCGGCCTCGTTGTCGAAATCGAACCACGCATACGGCTCGGCCACCTGCGTCCGGCCGTAGGCCACGTACGGAAACGCGCTCGCCTGCAGGTACGCGATACGCGGATCGTCGACCCGCGTGCGCGCGACGATCAGCCCGTCGACGAGCTTGCCGTCGACGATGCGCCGATAGGTGTCCAGTTCCGCATTCGGTCGCGCCGACGCGATGATGAAATCGAGATTGCGTTCCGCGAGCCGCTCGGTGATGCCCGCGACGACCTCGCCGAAACGCGGATCGCCGAGATCGCCCGCGCCGAACGGATAGACGATCCCGACCACGTCCGCCCGCCCGGTCGCGAGCCGGCGCGCGGTCGGATCCGCCACATAGCCCATTTCCCGCGCAGCCCGCGCCACGCGTTCGCGCGTCGCCTCGCTGACGTCGTCGTAACCGTTCAGCGCACGGCTGACCGTCGTCCGCGACAGCCCGAGCGCGTCCGAGAGCGCCTTCAGATTCACCTTCACCGTCGTTCCTCGCATTCCATGTGCCACACGGCATGCCAGCGGGCGGCAATTGTTTCCGCTCGGTAGCGATTACCGTCAAATAAATATCTTTTGCGTTCCAAACCGGTTTGAAATAGCATCCAAACCGGTTTGGACATCGATGCCCACTCAGCCGTTCACTTTCACTTTCCCTGGAAACGACGACGAGATGACATACTTTTCCCTTTTCCGCCCGACGGCGGCCCAACGCTTGTTCCTCGCTGGCGGCGTACTCGCCGCCTTCGCGTCCGTCGCGCATGCGCAGTCCGGCGGCACGGGCGCGCCCCTGCCCACGCCCCATACGCAGCAGGCCTACGATCCCGAGGGCAACTTCACGATGCGCTGGACGCGGGCGGACATCCGCCAGATCGTCGCGCAGTCGCATACCGCCGGTGCCGACAAGAATTCGCTGCCGCAGGCGCTGACGATGCCGGACATCCCGCAGGATTTCCCGCTGATCAATTCGAACGTGTGGGTATGGGACACGTGGCCGCTGGCCGACCTGCGCGCGAACCAGCTCAGCTACAAGGGCTGGGAGGTGATCTTCTCGCTCACCGCCGATCCGCATGCGGGCTACACGTTCGACGACCGTCACGTCCATGCGCGCATCGGCTTCTTCTACCGTCGCGCGGGCATCCCCGCGTCGCAGCGCCCCGCGAACGGCGGCTGGACCTGGGGCGGCCACCTGTTCCCCGACGGCGCCAGCGCCAAGGTGTTCGGCACCGCGCCGATGACCAACAACGCCGAATGGTCGGGCTCCGCGCGGCTCACGCACGGTGACAACGTCAGCCTCTACTACACCGCGACGTCGTTCAACCGCTCGGCGCCCGGCGGCGCCGACATCACGCCGCCGCAGGCGATCATCACGCGCGCCGACGGCCATATCCACGCCGACGCCACGCACGTCTGGTTCAGCGGCTTCGACGATCACAAGGCGCTGCTGCAACCGGACGGCAACTACTACCAGTCCGGCCAGCAGAACACCTACTTCTCGTTCCGTGACCCGTTCGTGTTCACCGATCCCGCGCACCCGGGCAAGACCTACATGGTCTTCGAGGGCAACACGGGCGGCCCGCGCGGCGCACGCACCTGCACCAACGCGGATCTCGGCTACGCGCCGAACGATCCGTACAAGGAAGATCTCAACGCGGTGATGAATTCGGGCGCAGTGTATCAAAAGGCCAATGTCGGCCTCGCGATCGCGACGAACCCGCAATTGACCGAGTGGAAATTCCTGCCGCCGATCCTGTCGGCGAACTGCGTCGACGACCAGACCGAGCGCCCGCAGATCTACCTGAAGGACGGCAAGTACTACCTGTTCACGATCAGCCACCGCACGACGATGGCGGCCGGCGTCGACGGGCCGGACGGCGTGTACGGCTTCGTCGGCAACGGCATCCGCAGCGACTTCCTGCCGCTGAACGGCGGCAGCGGCCTCGTGCTCGGCAACCCGACGGACTTCTCCGCGCCGGCCGGCGCACCGTATTCTCAGGATCCGAACCAGAACCCGCGCGAATTCCAGTCGTATTCGCACTACGTGATGCCGGGCGGGCTCGTCGAATCGTTCATCGATGCGATCGGCCCGCGCCGCGGCGGCACGCTCGCGCCGACGGTGAAGGTCAACATCAACGGAGCGTCGACGGCGGTCGATCGCGCCTACGGACGCGGCGGACTCGGCGGCTACGGCGACATTCCGGCGAACCTGCCCGCGACCGGCGGCGGCCACAATAGCGGCAACAGCCAGGGCAATCAGGATAACCAACAATAACGAACGCTGGTAAAGGCACGGGGTTAAGGAGGCGCGTATCGCGCGTGTCGCGTGCGCGCCTCTTTTTTTCTTCCATCCATCGCGCACATCGCCGCTGAAAGCGGCATGCGCCCTCCTTTCCCGCTTTGCACGACGAAGCACGAAACCCCGCATGATATCGACGTCTTTCCTCTTTTCCGTCCGCATCGCCCGGTTGCTGCTCGCCTTCGTGGCCTGCTCCCAGGCCGCTGCCGCGCCTTGCAACGTACCGGCCGAACATGGCACGCCGCAATGGCGGCCCGCGCTCCACTACACGCCGCAGCGCAACTGGATGAACGACCCGAACGGGCTCGTCTACGACAACGGCCGCTATCACCTGTTCTATCAATACAATCCGCTCGGCCGCGACTGGGGCAACATGTCATGGGGCCACGCGACGAGCACCGACCTCCTCCACTGGCGCGAGCAGCCGGTCGCGATGCGCGCGAACGCGACGGAGGAAATCTTCTCCGGCTCGATCGTCGCCGACACGCTCAACACGTCCGGCCTGGGCCAACCGGGCCACACGCCGCTCGTCGCGCTTTACACGAGCGTGTACCAGGCAGGCTCCGGTCACGCGCCGGGCGTCCAGGCGCAGTCGCTGGCGTACAGCCTCGATCAAGGCGCGAGCTGGCAGCCGTACGCACACAATCCGGTGCTGACGCTCGATCCGGAATCGAAGCAATTTCGCGATCCGAAAGTGTCGTGGTATGCGCCGGGCGGCTACTGGCTGATGACGACGGTCGTCGCCGACGCGCACGTCGTGAAGCTCTATCGCTCGGACGACCTGATCCACTGGACTTTCCTGAGCGACTTCACGCGGCCGGGCGTGCCGCACGACGGCGCGCTGTGGGAAATGCCCGACCTCGTGCCGCTGCCGCTCGACGGCGACCCCGCGCGCATCCGGTGGGTCATGATCGTCAACGTCAATCCGTGGTCGATCGCCGGCGGCTCCGGCGCGATGTACTTCGTCGGCGACTTCGACGGCCGCACGTTTACACCGGACCGCATTGCGCCCGCCGGCTCCGATCCCGCGCAATTCCGCTGGGTCGACCATGGCGCGGACTTCTACGCAGCCGGCACCTTCTCGGGCGCGCCCGGCTCACGGCCGGTCGCGATCGCGTGGATGAGCAACTGGGATTACGCGGCAAAAGCGCCGACCGCGCCGTGGCGCGGCGCGACGACCCTGCCGCGCGAACTGTCGCTGAAAACGATCGACGGCGAACCGACGCTCGTCGTCGCACCGGCCGCCGCGTTCGACGCCTGGGCGGACGGCAGGCCCGCCGTGCACGAAGGCGACCTCGCGGTCGATTCCACGATACGTGCGCTGTCGGCCGCGACGCGCGGCGTCGTCCAGCGCATCACGGTCACGCTCGCACCGCAGCACGCGGCGCGTGCCGGCCTGATCGTCCGGCGCTCGGCAGATGGCTCGGTCGGCACCCGGATCGTGTACGACACGGCAAAGCGCACGCTGACGCTCGACCGCTCGCAGTCCGGCGAAACCCATTTCGCCGACACGTTCAGCAAAGAGCACATCGTGGACCTGCCGCTCGAGCATGGGCAGTTGCGGCTCGAGATCGTCGTCGATCGCGGTTCGGTGGAAGTGTTCGCGAACGGCGGCCGGGTCGCGCTCACCGACCTGATCTTCCCGCCGCTCGACGCGGACCGCGTCGCCGTGTTCGCCGAACACGGCCGCGCGACGTTCTCCGGGCTCACGGTGACGCAGCTCGAAGCCGGTGGTGATGGGCCTGGCGACCGTGCGGCGAGATGATGGATGCGATGGGCGGACGCCGTCCGTCCGACAATTGACGGGGGCTGCCGCCCGGCATCTCGCTGGCCGGTTGCAGCCCCCGCCGGAGCCGCACCGATCAGAGCAAGCCCATCCCGCCCGATGCGATGATCTCCGCCCCGACGATGAACGCGGATTCCGGCGCGCTGAGGTGCAGCACCGTCGACGCGATCTCGTCCGGCGTGCCGAACCGGCCGACCGGCACGAGGCCCTTGATCTTCTCTGCCGTTGCGTCGAGCGTGGCCGCGTCGAGCCCGAGCTTGCCGTAGAGCGGCGTCTGCACGGGCCCGGGGCTCACGACGTTCACGCGCACGCCGTGCGGCAGCAACTCCGTCGACAGCGTCTTCGCGAACGAATTGACGGCCGCCTTGCTCGCCGCATACACCGACGAGCCGGGCATCCCGATGTGCGCGTTGATCGAGCCGTTGATCACGATCGACGCGCCGCGGTTCAGCAGCGGCACCAGCGACTGGATCTGGAAATACGCGCCCTTCACGTTGGTGTTGAACACGAGATCCCACATGGCCTCGTCGCTGTCGGCGAACGGCGCGAGCTTCGCGACGCCCGCGTTGATGAACACGGCGTCGAGCCGCGCCCCCGCCGATGCGATCGCATCGGCCAGCGCACGGGCCGACGCGACGCTGCCGGCCTCGTTGCGGATCGCCAGCGCGTCCGCGCCGAGCGTTTGCCGCGCGGCCTCGAGTGTTTGCGCATCGCGCCCGGTGATGATGACGCGCGCACCTTCTGCCGCGAATGCCTTGGCGGCCGCCAGGCCGATACCGCTGTTGCCACCCGTGACGAGGACCGTCTTTCCTTCGAAGCGTTGCATGATGTTCTCCTTTGAACCGGTGAGTTGACCGTGAACACAGGATGCGCGCCGCGCCCGGTCATGCCGTACGACGGGCATGACGAACATGTTCGAAATCTTCGAACGTGTTTGGGCGGAGGGATTCGGACGCCCCATTCCGTTCCGTCCCATTCCGTCCTGTTCCGCGCCGCGTCAGCCGACTACGTCGATGCCGTCGAGCAGGCGCTGCGCGAGCCGCGGTTCGCGCAATTGCTCGAGCCACCATTGCAGCGCGCGGCCGTCCCGGTCGCCGTGCCACGCGACATACAGCAGGTTCGGCTCGCGCGGATCGGCCGTCTGTTTTTCCACGAGTTCGCCGCGGGCGAGCAGCGACGCCACGCGCCGGCGCGGCACCCAGCCGACGCCGAGCCCGTCGCGCTGCGCGAGGATCTTCGCGCGCATCGACGGCACCGCCAGCACGGCCTGGCCGCCAAGCAGGCCATACGCGCGACCGGCCGCGCGCCGTGACGAATCGGCGACGACGACGGCCCGGTGCGCGCCGATCGCGTCGCGCGTCAGCGCGCCGCTCACGGCGGCCAGCGGATGGCGCGGCGACACCGCGAACACCCACTCCATCGCGCCCAGCTCGAACCACTTGAAACCGGGAATCGCCGGCGGCTCGTTGGTCGCGCCGATCACCAGGTCCGCGCGCCCATCGCGCAGCGCTTCCCAGGTTCCGCCGAGCACTTCGTGCGTGAAACGCAGCGATACGCCCGAGTCGAGCGCATCGAACGCGCGCACGACCGGCAGCAGCGTGTCGAACTCCAGCACCTCGTCGCTGACGATCCACAGCCGGTCTTCCCAGCCGCTCGCGACCTGCCGCACGCGCTGCGTCAGCCGCGCGACGTCCAGCGCCAGCCGCGCCGCTTCGTCGGTCAGCAACTGGCCGGCCGGCGTGAGCTGCAGCCGGTAGCCGCGGCGGTCGAACAGCAGTGCGTCGAAGCGCGTTTCGAGCTGGCGCGCCGCGTGCGACACCGTCGACGGCGCCTTGCCGAGCCGCGCGGCCGCGCGCGACAGGCTGCCGGTGGCGCGGATCGCGTCGAGCAGCGCAAGTTCGTCTTCGGACAGCATGGGCACGCTCCGGTGTGAGGTTGTCGTGGATCTGTCGTGGATCGTAAGGCAGCGGCGGGCCGAGGTCCAATCGCGCGACGGGGCCGCGTCGTCTGACGACGCCCGTCACTCCTGACGGATGCCCCCGGGCCAGCGTTGCAGGATGCACCGTTTCGCCGGCCGCCCGCGTCGCCCTGCCGGGATGCCGTGCACCGTGCGGCCGGTTCGTGCATCGAGCGCAACCCGCGAGCCGTCACGCCGCGCGGAACCACCCATTCTTTCGTCGCCTTCGGTATGCTGATCGACACGAAATTTCAGCAATCGAGGTAACCACTGCGATGGACATCGCGATCCGCATCGAAGGCCGTCACGACCTGACGGGGCAGATCTTCCGGCAACTGCGCACCGCGATCGTCGACGGGCGGCTCGCCGGCGGCGCGCGGCTGCCGTCGACGCGCGACCTCGCGAAACAGCTCGGCGTATCGCGCAAGACGACGCTCGACGCGTTCGAGCGTCTCGTCGCCGAGGGTTACCTGACCACGCGCGCGGGCGACGGCACGTTCGTCGCCGACGGCCTCGCGCGCGTGCCGCACGCCGCGGCCATGTCGGCGCCCTCCCTCGTCGAATACACGCCGCGCATCGACGCGGTCGACGCGCGTGCCCTATGGGACGACCTGCCCGACGCGCTCGCGATGCCCGCGCCGCAGGATACGCCGGGCTTCGACTTCCGCGGCGGCGTGACCGACAAGGCGCTGTTCCCGTTCGACGCGTGGCGGCGCTGCCTGCATCACGCGCTGCGTCAGCAGATGCGCGGCCCCGCCCACTACCACGACCCGGCCGGCGATCCGCAATTGCGCGGCGCGATCGCGCGCTACGTCGCGTTCAGCCGCGCGGTCGCGTGCGGCTGGGACGACGTGCTCGTCACGCAAGGCGCGCAACAGGCGCTCGACCTGATCGCCCGCGTCGTCGTGCGACCGGGCGACGTGGTGGCGGTCGAGGATCCCGGCTATCCGCCCGCCCGCGCCGTGTTCGCGTCGCTCGGCGCGACGGTGATCGGCGTCCCGGTCGACGCGCACGGGCTGGTAACGGAACGGCTGCCCGACGACGCGCGCCTCGTCTACGTGACGCCGTCGCATCAGTTCCCGCTCGGGATGCCGATGACGCTGGACCGGCGCGTCGCGCTGCTCGAATGGGCGCAGCGCCGCCGCGCGGTGATCATCGAGGACGACTACGACGGCGAGTTCCGCTTCGAAGGCCGGCCGGTGGAATCGCTGAAGAGCCTCGACCGCACGGGCCTCGTCGCGTATGTCGGCACGTTCTCGAAGACGATCTTTCCGGAGCTGCGGATCGGCTACGCGATTCCGCCGCGCGCGCTGCGCGGCGCGCTGACCAAGGCGAAGCAGATCGTCGACTGGCACACCTGCACGCTGACGCAGGCGGCGCTTGCGCGCTTCATGCTCGAAGGCGATTTCGCGCGGCACCTGAAGCGCGTGCAGAAGCACTACGATGCGCGCCGCAAGATGCTGATCGCGCATCTGCGCGGCGCACTCGCGCCGTGGTTCGACGCGATCGTGCCGACCGCCGGCATCCACCTCGCGGCCTACCTGAAGCAGGGGCTCGACGAAGCGGCGCTGGTCCGCGCGGCCCGTGCGCAGGACATCGGCCTGTACGGCATCTCGTCGTTCCACGTCGGCGTGCCGGTGCGTGCGGGGCTGCTGTTCGGCTATGGCGGGATCGACACGCTGCGCATCGACACGGCGCTCGCGACGCTGGCCGGCCTGCTGGGTTCGGATGGCGTCGGCGGCTCGGCACTGGTTACCTGAATTTTCCAGAAATTGGCCATTCAAGCAGGCCAGCGTCGGTCTTAAAGTGGGTCCTGTCGCGCCACCCGCGCGCTCCAACCGAAAAAGGACCTGCCATGCAACCTCGCCTGAACTTCTACGCCGCCAGCCCGAATGCGATCAAGGTAATGCGCAACGCCGAGGAATTCCTCGCGAAAAGCTCGATCGAGAAGCCGCTCGCCGAACTCGTCCGGCTGCGCGCGTCGCAGATCAACGGCTGCGCGTTCTGCGTCGACATGCACACGACCGACGCGCGCAAGGGCGGCGAAACCGACCGCCGCCTGGCCACCGTCGTCTCGTGGCGCGAGACGCCGTTCTTCACCGAGCGCGAACGCGCAGCGCTGGAATGGACCGAGGCGCTGACGCTGGTCGCCAGCAACCACGTGCCCGACGCCGTCTGGGAAGCCGTGAAGCCGCATTTCACCGATGAGGAGCTGTTCGACCTGTCGATGCTGATCGCGACGATCAATTCGTGGAACCGCTTCGCGATCGCGTTCCGCAAGATGCCCGAGTAAGGAGACGACGATGATGGACGCCACGCTCCGTCGCGCCGCCCTGTGCGTATCGCTCGCGGCCGGCGCAGCGCTGCTGCCGGCCGCTGCCCGGGCGCACGACACCGGCGACGACGTGCACACGATCCTGCAGCAGGCCGTGCCCGAAGCGCCCGGCAAGCTCGCGGTCGTCGCGACCGTCGACTATGCGCCCGGCCAGGCCTCCGAAGCCCATCGGCACCTCGGCTCGGTGTTCGCGGTCGTGTCGAAAGGCGCGGTGCTGTCGCAGGTGAACGGCGGCCCGCTGCACCGCTACCGCGCCGGCGAAGGCTGGTACGAGGCGCCCGGCTCGCGCCACACGGTGTCGCGCAACGCGAGCGCGACCGAGCCGGCTCAGCTCGTCGTATTCGGGTTGACCGGCGAACACGTGCCACTGACATCGCCGATCGATCAGTAACCGCTTTCCGGGGGGCGTGCGATCGTCCAGGCACACGCCCCCGCTTCGCGACCGGTTTTCCATACCGTGGGTCAGCCACGCCTCCCGTTTCTCCATTAGCTGCTCCCTACACTCCGCCACGGGCTTGCCGTACCGCGCCGCATCCGTCCCCTCCTCGCCCGCCCGCGTCCCCTTTCGACGCTCGCCTGATCGCGATCAACCCGGACGGAAACCCTTCCTTGAAATTAACTAACGCATCAATTAGCGTCGATTTCATGAACGCGAAATCCACCGTCGCCAGGCCGCGCGGGCGCCGCCCGTCGGTCGACGATTTCGACCTGCGCGACCACATGCTCGACGTCGCGATGCAGCTGTTCGCCGAGCGCGGGATCGCCGCGACGACCGTCGCGCAGATCGCCGCCGCCACCGGTGTCACGTCGGCGATGGTTCACTACTACTTCACGAATCGCGAGCAACTGCTCGATGCGATCGTCGAGGAACGGCTCGCGCAGGCCATCGCGTTCGTGTGGCGGCCGACCGAGCCGCAGATCGAAAACGATCCGTTCGCGCTCGTCGCCGAACTCGTCGACCGCTTCTTCGACGTCACGCACCGCATGCCATGGCTGCCATCGATCTGGCTGCGCGAGATCATTCATGAGGGCGGATTGCTGCGCGAGCGGATGGTCCGCCGCATTCCGCTCGAACATGTCGGGCGCTTCGCCGAACGCATCCGCGGCGCGCAGCAGGCCGGCACGCTGAATCCCGCGCTCGAACCGGCGTTCCTGTTCCATTCGATCATCGCGCTGGTGATGCTGCCGCTCGCGACCGCGAAACTGTGGCAAAGCGCGCGCGGCGGCCTGCCGCCGATCGAGCGCGACGTGCTGCACCGCCACGTCCGCGCGCTGCTCGGTTCGGGCATGCAGCCGCCGGCCGCCGCGCCGCACGCACGGGCCCGCTCGCCCTCGCCACGGAGGCCGTCATGAACGCGCCCCGCGCGCGGCCGCCCGCGCTGGCCACCGCCGTCGCCGCCCTCGCACTGCTCGCCGGTTGCGGACGGCCAGCGAGCCACGGCACGACCTACCAGGGCTACGTCGAAGGCGAATTCGTGTACCTGTCGTCGTCGCAGTCGGGCACGCTGACGCAGTTGTCGGTCGCGCGCGGCCAGACCCTCGCCGCCGGCGCGCCGGCCTTCTCGCTCGAAGCCGTCAGCGAAGCGGCCGCGCTGCTGCAGGCGCAGCACCAGCTTGCAGCCGCCCGCGCGCAGCTTGCCGACCTGCAAACGGGCAAGCGCCCGCCGGAAATC
Source organism: Burkholderia sp. AU33803 (assembly GCF_002223095.1). NCBI lineage: Bacteria > Pseudomonadati > Pseudomonadota > Betaproteobacteria > Burkholderiales > Burkholderiaceae > Burkholderia > Burkholderia sp. AU33803. The sequence goes on along the minus strand of NZ_NKFJ01000006.1, from coordinate 1,453,249 downwards.
GCGGTCACGCAGGCGCAGCTCGCGCAGTCCACCGCGCAGGCCGCGCGAGCCGCCGCGCAACTCGCGCGCGATGAAAGCCAGTACGCCGCTGGCGGCCTGTCGAAACAGCAGCTCGACGATTCGCGCACGTCCGCGCAAACGACTGCCGCGCAGATGCGCGAACTGCAGAAACAGGTCGACGTCGCGCGCCTGCCGGGCCGCGCGCAGCAGGTCGCCGCACAGGCCGCGCAGGTCGACGCCGCACAGGCGGCGGTCGCCGAGGCGCAATGGAAGCTCGACCAGAAGCGCGTCGCCGCGCCCGCCGCCGGGCGCGTGTACGACACGCTGTACCGCGTCGGCGAATGGGTACAGGCCGGCAATCCGGTCGTGCAGATGCTGCCGCCGCAAAACCTGAAGGTGCGCTTCTTCGTGCCGGAGGCCGCGATCGCCTCGCTCGCGCCCGGGCGCACGGTCGCGATCCACTGCGACGGCTGTGCGACCGACGTCCCCGCGCGCATCACCTACGTGTCGAGCGAGGCCGAATACACGCCGCCCGTGATCTACAGCAACGAGAGCCGGACCAAGCTCGTGTTCATGATCGAGGCGCGCCCGGCCACCATCGACGCGCCAAAGCTGCATCCGGGCCAGCCCGTCGCCGTGAGGGTGCCATGAGCGCGCCGCCCGCACCGTATGCGATCGACGTCGATCGCCTGAACAAGCATTTCGGCGACAAGCACGTCGTGAAGGACGTGTCGCTGCGCGTCGCGCGCGGCGAGATCTTCGGCTTTCTCGGGCCGAACGGCAGCGGCAAGACCACGTCGATCCGGATGATGTGCGGGCTGCTCACGCCCGACTCGGGCAGCGGCACCTGCCTCGGCTACGACATCGTGCGCGACAGCGCGCAGATCAAGCGGCGCGTCGGCTACATGACGCAGCGCTTCTCGTACTGGGAAGACCTGTCGATCCGCGAGAACCTCGACTTCGTCGCCCGCGTGTACGGGATGCCCGACCGCAAGGCGGCCGTCGCGCGCGCACTCGACGGGCTCGGCCTCGCGAGCCGCGCGGACCAGCTCACGGGCGCGCTGTCAGGCGGCTGGAAGCAGCGCCTCGCGCTGGCCGCCTGCATGCTGCACGAGCCGGCGCTGCTGCTGCTCGACGAACCGACGGCCGGCGTCGATCCGGCCGCACGCCGCGACTTCTGGGAAGAACTGCACCGGCTGGCCGCGCAAGGGATCTCGGTGCTCGTCAGCACGCACTACATGGACGAGGCCGAGCGCTGCCACAAGCTCGCATACATCGCGTACGGCGAGCTGCTCGCGCAGGGCACCTCGACGGAGATCGTCGCGTCGCAGGGGCTCGCGACCCGCGCGATCATCGGCGCGCATCTGAGCGAACTGTCCGCGCGGCTGCGCACGATGCCGGGCGTCGAGCAGACGGTCGTGTTCGGCTCGGCGCTGCACGTGAGCGGCCGCGATCAGGCGCGGCTCGACGCGACGCTCGCGCAGGTCGCGGCGCAAGGCGACGGGCCTGCCGCGCTGCAGGTCGCGCCGATCGACACCGGGCTCGAGGACGTCTTCATCTACATGATGGGCCGCGCATCCGGGCCGCCCGGCGGAGCGTCGTCATGAACGCGTGGGCTCGCTTGCGCGATGCGTTTTCGGTCGCCCGCTGGTGGAGCATCGTGCTGAAGGAATTCCTGCAGCTGCGGCGCGACCGCGTGACGTTCGCGATGATCGTCGGCGTGCCGATCATCCAGCTCACGCTGTTCGGTTTCGCGATCAACACCGATCCGAAACACCTGCCCACGGCGGTGATCGTCGCCGATGCGAGCCCGTTCGCGCGCAGCTTCGTCGCCGCGATGCGTAATTCCGCGTACTTCGACATCGTCGCGACGCTGCCCGACGAGGCGGCCGGCCGGCATGCGCTCGCCCGCGGCGACGTGCAGTTCGTGCTGAGCGTGCCGGCCGATTTCTCGCGGCGGCTGCTGCGCGGCGAGCGTCCGTCGCTGCTCGTCGAGGCGGACGCGACCGATCCCGTCGCGACCGCGTCGGCGATCGGTGCGCTGCCGGGCCTCGTGCAGCCCGTCGCGAACAAGGACCTGACGGGCCCGCTCGCCTACCTGAACGGCCGCCCGGCCGCGTTCGACATCGTGCTGCACCGGCTGTACAACCCCGAGGGCATCACGCAGTACAACGTCGTGCCGGGCCTGATGGGCGTGATCCTGACGATGACGATGGTGATGATGACGGGCCTCGCGATCACGCGCGAACGCGAGCGCGGCACGATGGAGAACCTGCTCGCCACACCGGTGCGGCCGCTCGAGGTGATGACGGGCAAGATCGTCCCGTACGTGCTGATCGGGCTGATCCAGGTGTCGATCATCGTCGCCGCGGCTCGCTTCGTGTTCGACGTGCCGTTCGTCGGCGGTGTGTTCGCGATCTACCTGTCCGCGCTGCTGTTCATCGCCGCGAACCTGACGGTCGGCATCACGCTGTCGTCGCTCGCGCAGAACCAGTTGCAGGCGATGCAGCTCGCGGTGTTCTACTTCCTGCCGAACATCCTGCTGTCGGGCTTCATGTTCCCGTTTGCCGGGATGCCGAAGTGGGCGCAGTTCGTCGGCAACCTGCTGCCGCTCACCTACTTCAACCGCCTCGTGCGCGGCATCCTGCTGAAAGGCAACGGCTGGAGCGACCTGTGGCCGTCGGTGTGGCCGGTCGCGCTGTTCACCGTCGTCGTGATGGGCGTCGCGCTGCGCTTCTACCGACGTACGCTCGACTAGGCGCCGCACGATGAAACCGGCTTCGCGTCGCCCCTTCCATGTTGGCCCTGCTGCTCGCGGCTGTGCGCTGGCCGTCGCGCTGCTCGTCGCGGGATGCGCGGTCGGGCCGGATTTCCACGCGCCCGACGCGCCGGCCACGCAGCACTACACGCGCGGCGAGCCGCCCGCGACGACGACCGCCACCGCCGGCCCGAACGGCGACGCGCAGATATTCGCACCGGCCACGCATACGCCGCAGCACTGGTGGACGCAGTTCGGCTCCGAACCGCTGAACCGGCTCGTCGATACCGCGTGGCACAACAGCCCGACGCTTGCCGAGGCCCGTGCGCGACTCGACGAAGCGCGGCAGAACCATGCGGCCGAAGCCGGCGCAACGATGCTGCCGAAAGTCGATACGAGCCTGTCGGCCACGCGCGAGCAAGTCGATACGACCGCGTTCGGCCTGCCCGCCAACGTGCCGAGCCCGGGGCCGTTCACGCTGTATGACGCGTCGGTCAGCGTGTCGTACGTACTCGATGTGTTCGGCGGCAACCGGCGTGCGCTCGAAGCGCTGCGCGCGCAAGTCGACTACCAGTCGTACACGCTCGACGCGGCGCGCCTGACGCTCGCGGGCAACGTCGTCGCGACCGCGATCCTGCGCGCATCGCTCGCGCAACAGGTCGCGCTCACGCGGCAACTGATCGATGCGCAAACGCGGCAGTTGCGCATCGTCGAAGCGCGTTTCGCGGCGGGTGGTGTTTCGCAGGCCGACGTGCATGCACAACGCGCACTGCTCGCACAGACGCAGGCGTCGCTGCCAGCGCTCGAGGCCCGCCTTGCTCAGGCCGGCCACCGGCTCGCGATCCTGCTCGGCGTGGCGCCGTCCGATGCCGTGCTGCCCGACCTCACCCTCGATGCGCTCGCGCTACCGCGCACGCTGCCCATCGCGCTGCCGTCGACGCTCGCACGCGAACGCCCCGACATCCGCGCGGCCGAAGCCATGCTGCACCAGGCGAGCGCGAACGTCGGCGTGGCCACCGCGAACCTGTATCCGCGCTTGTCGATTTCGGCGGGAATCGGCTCGGAGCGCACGCGCATCGCGGATCTCGTGAGCGGGCTCAACGTATGGAATGTCGGCCTCGGGCTGACGCAACCGCTCTTTCACGGCGGTGAACTGCGCGCGAAGAAACGTGCGGCCGAAGCGGCGTACGAAGCGGCGTTCGCGAGCTACCGGGAAACCGTGCTCGAGGCGCTCCAGCAGGTAGCCGACGCCATGCGCGCGGTCGAGCACGACGCGGCGACATTGCAGGCGAGAGACACCGCCGCGCAGGAAGCGGCGGCCAGCAACCGGATTGCCGGCGACCGTTACGCGGCGGGCGGAATCAGCACGTTCGACCTGCTCGACGCGCAGCGGCAGACGCTGCAGACGGCGCTCGATCGTACCCGCGCGCAGGCCGACCGGCTCGCCGATACGGCGGCGTTGTTTCAGGCACTGGCGGGAAGCTGGACGGATGGCGCGGCGGAGTGATCGGCTGGACGACATTGGCACGGGCCGGATGCTGCCGTCTGCACGCCGGGCACCGCATCAGCGGTGCGCTTGTCAGGCGCGGCATTCGTCGCCGTCCGCATCCGGTCGATGCCGGCCGGCGACGGCACCGGAATACGCACAATACGTACCGCAAACAAAAAACCGGCCCGAAGGCCGGTTCTTCAACCGCATGTCGTGAGCGGCGCTCGCGCGCCGCGCGACATTTAGAAGCGGTGGATCAGGCCGACGCCGACGCCGATCTGGTTCTGCTTCGAACCTGCGCCCACGCCGTCGCCGATGGACGTCGTTGCAGCGATGATCTTGCCGCCGTTCAGCGTGTTGCCGCTCGAATGCTGGTAAGCCTCAACTGCGTACAGGCCCGTGCGCTTCGACAGGCTGTAGTACTGCGACAGCGTGACCTGGTGGTACTTGGCCGAGCTGGTGATGCCGTTCGACTGCGTTGCTGCAGTGTACGAGTAGCCCGCTGCGAAGTCCCACTGAGCAGCTGCCTTCCAGTGCAGCACGGCGCCTGCCGTGTTGAAGATGGCCGTGTTGCGGAACGCCGAACCCGTGCCCGGCGTGTACTGGACGTTCGAGTACGATGCCGAGATGTCCCATGCCGGCGTGAACTGGTAGCCCGCCGTCACGGCGATACGCTGTTGCGATTGCGCCGTGGCATAGCCGTTGTTGATCGACGAAACAGCCGGCTGGTTGCCATCGCCCGATGCCGTCAGGCCGTTCTGGACCGTCGAGTTCGCGCCCCACACGCCGCCGCCGAGCGTCGCGTTGTTGACCTTCTGGTAGCCGACCGCGATGCCTGCCGGGCCGTTCAGGTACTGGATCGCCGCGCTCCACGTCGAGCCGCGGTTCGTCGCGCCTGCGACGCCGCCGAACGAGTACGAACCGCCGACCGTGAAGCCGTAGAACTTCGGCGACATGTAGACGAGCGAGTTGTTCGCACGGTAGCTCGTATCCAGCGAGTCGATATCGCCCGGGTGTGCGCCGTAGTAGCCGGTCAGCCAGGTCGTCGGGCTGTACGGCGACAGCAGCGTGTAGTACGCGGTGTACTGGCGGCCGGCCGTCAGCGTACCGTACGTGCTGTTGGTCAGGCCAACCCACGCCTGACGCGTGAAGATGCCATTGGTCCACTGCGACGAGCCGTTAGCCGTGTTGACGCCGGCTTCCAACTGGAAAATCGCCTTCGTGCCGCCGCCGAGATCTTCGCTGCCCTTCAGGCCGAAGCGGCTGCCTGCCCACACGCCGGTGGACATTTGCACCTTCGAGTGACCACCCGTGGTCGCACCGACGGCCGACGAGTTGTTCTGCCAAGCCAGACCGTTGTCGACGATACCGTACAGGGTCACGCTGCTCTGGGCGTGGGCGGCGGTAGCGGCTGCAAGGCCCACTGCCGTCATGGCGAAAGCGACGCGCTTTTTCATTGATTCTCCGTCCTCAAAGAATGATTTCTTTTCTGGTGTGGTTTTATGACTGACACATGTGCGAGTACATGCCGACGGGATTCTGACGGATTACCGATTATTTCCCAACATGCGCAGTCGGTCATCGTATGATCGACGCAACGCACGGGTTCACCAAGCGGTTACATAACACCTGAAAACGCTTACGCGGCGGGCCCTTCCGGCATTTCCCGGTGAAAACCCTAGCTTTACATTTTTACGGGTGCAACGCGACCGTCGGATGTCGTCAGATGCCTTCGGCAAAATACGTCTTACAAAAGCGCGACCGTGACTGACATCACGATTCACGCCGCCGCGAAGGATCGCTGACGTTCATGACACCCACGTTTCGCGACACGAAATAATGAAAACGTTTTTAGTCGAGGCGCGAAGAGACGGACGGTGATGGCCCGGCGAACGCGGGCCGAGGGGCGATGCCGGCATCTGTCGCGCCGGCATCGTTCAGTGCGTATCAGCGCGCGGCCGGTTGTGCGAGATGCGCGCTCACGGCATCGGCGAGCGCGGTCAGGCGCGCGCGAATCGCGGCGTTCGAGCCGACCAGCGCGAGCGACGACGCCATGATCCGGTAGACGCGCTTTCTCGGCACCTTGGCCGGCTTCGCCGGATCGAGCCACGCATCGTTGCCGGCCAGCAACTCGAGTGTTTCGAGGCCGATCATGATCGGCCACAGGCACGCGAGCCGCAGCCGCACGAAGCGGCGCGGGATCGCGAGCGTATACAGGCATGCGTCGCGATACTGGTCGAGCGTCACGCGCAGCAGGTCGACGAGCACGCCGCGCGCACGCGCCGACGCGTCGGGCGCCATCAGGTCGGCGACGCCGAGCCCATGCACACCCAGCACGTCGTCCGGCAGGTAACACCGGCCGATGCGCAGGTCCTTCCCGCAGTCGCGCAGGATGTTGGTCATCTGCAGCGCCTTGCCGAAACGGATGCCCTTCTCGCACATGTCCGGCAGGTTCCAGCCGCGCGCGGCCCGCGTGTGCATGCCCGTCATGTCGGTCCAGAACTCGCCCACGCAGCCGGCCACGAGATACGTGTAGCGGTCGAGTTCGCCGCGCGTCGGCAGCGACACGACGCGCCCCGACTGCTCGTCGGGGAACGTACGCAGGTCGAATACCATCCCCGCCGTCAGCGTCGCGACGACCTTGCGGATCGACGCGCGGTCGGCGTCCGGCTGCGTGCGCAGCAGCGCGAGCATCGGCTCGATCGAGCCGAGCAGCACGTGCTCGTGCGAATCGGTCTGCATCCGCGTCACGTCCTCGAGCGCGCGCGACAGCGCAACGCCGTCGCCGAGCCGCTCGACCTCGTCGCGCAGGTCGGTCAGCAACGCGGCCCGGCGATCCGGTGCGACGAGCGCCGTGTCGGCAATCGTGTCGGCCGCGCGCGCGAGCAGGTACGCGAGGCCGACCGGGTCGCGCATGCCGTCGGGCAGCACGCGCAGCGTCAGGTAGAAGGAGCGGGAAACGTTCTTCAGCAGGTCGCCGAGCAGGAAAGCGGAATCGGTTCGAGTGGTCATGGGTCGGGAAAAATCGGCCGGCGCGGGCCCCGGACGCACACGGGCGCCGGGCGCCCGCGCCGGCCCGCGAGTCGCCGCATCGGCGCGTCAGGCGGGCGTCGGCCCCGGCGCGGCGATGCAAAATTCCCGCAAGTTTAGTGCATCCGGCGGCCGGCCTGCCCGAGACGGCCGGAATGCGCCACACACCCGACTGCAATCCATCGCCCCGCCGCAGGCATCGCGCCCTGAAAATAGAGAACGGAAAGGCAAAAGTAATACATATGTAATTATTCGGTGCGACGATCGCGTCCCATTCGACGCCGTGCGACACGCCACGACAGCCGCGCCGCCGGATCGATCGCCCCTTTCCGACTCTCGTTTCGAAGGTTCATCGACATGCTCTTCAAGCGCCCGACCTCCCTGCGCTACGTTCCGTTCGCCTGTGCCGCCGCGTTCCTGCTCGCCGCGTGCGGCGGCGACGACGTCGCGTCCGATCCCACCCGGCCGATTTCCGCGAAGGTCCAGGTGGTCGGCCATCGCGGCGCGAGCGCGCTGCGCCCCGAACACACGCTCGCGTCCTATCGCAAGGCCGTCGAGGACGGCGCGGACGTGATCGAGCCCGACCTCGTGTCGACCCGCGACGGCGTGCTCGTCGCGCGTCACGAGAACGAGATCTCGGGCACGACGAACGTATCGACGCTGCCGCAGTTCGCGAGCCGCAAGGCGACCAAGACGATCGACGGCGCGGAGCTGACGGGTTGGTTCACCGAGGATTTCACGCTCGCCGAGCTGAAGACGCTGCGCGCCCGCGAGCGCATTTCGCAGGTGCGCCCCGCGAACACCGCGTACAACGACCAGTTCGAGATCCCGACCTTCGACGAGATCGTCGCGCTCGCGAAGCAGATGTCCGCGCAGACCGGCCGCACGATCCACCTGTATCCGGAAACCAAGCATCCGACCTATTTCCAGTCGATCGGCCTGCCGCTCGAGGACCGTCTCGTCGATGCGCTGCTGAAGGACACGTACACGGCGCGCACGGCGACCGTCTACATCCAGTCGTTCGAGGTCGCGAACCTGAAGACGATCCGCAACCGGATCAAGTCGAGCCAGCCGAACTGGAAGCTCGTGCAGCTGATGGACGAAGCCGGCCAGCGCCCGTACGACTTCGTGAAGGCGAACGACAAGCGCACCTACGGCGACCTGTCGACGCGCGACGGCATGCGCGAGATCGCGACCTACGCGAACGGCGTCGGCCCGTACAAGACGTCGATCATCGCGGTCGCCGCGGACGGCACGCTGCAGCAGCCGACGCCGTACGTGCGCTACGCGCACGAGGCCGGCCTCGTCGTGCATCCGTACACGTTCCGCCCGGAGAACAACTTCCTGCCCGCATCGCTGAAGGATGGCGGCACGCCGGCCACGCGCAACACGGCCGGCTCGGTGCGCGAGATCCAGGCGTACCTGCGCGCGGGCATCGACGGTTTCTTCACCGACGATCCGGCCGTCGGCCGCACGGCCGTCGATACGTTCAAGCGCTGACCTGCGCGCTGACCGGGCGCCACGTATGACCCACGACGCGTCGCGCCCGGTTGCACCGTATCGGTCAGATCACGTTGAAGTGATGCGTGCCGTCCCGCTTCAACTGATCGACCAATCCGTACTCCCAGTCGAGATACGCCTGCATCGCGGCCGCCGCGTTGTCGGTGCCTTCGTACGGGCGCCGGTAGCGGTCGACACGCGGTGACGCCAGATGCGTCTCGCCGCTTTCGAGCGGCAGCCCGGCGTCGATCCATGCGGCCGTGCCGCCGGTGAGCACCGAGATCTCGGCCGAAGCCGGCAGCAGCGCGCGGGCGTCGTCCGCCGCGAACCGCGCCAGCAGGCTCGACCCGCACGTGAACACATAGCGCTTCGCGGGCGGAATCGCCGCGAGCGCATCGCGCAACTGCGCACGCACCGCGAACCACGCACCGGGGATATGCCGCTTCACGTAGTTCGCGCTGGCCGTCACGTCGACGATCGCCAGCTCGCCCGGCGCGGCCTCCTTCAGCCAGCCCGCGAGCGTCGCGGGCGAGATGTCCTTCACAGCCGGCGTCGCCGGCACGTCGCGCGGCGGCTGGCCGCGCTCGCCGAACTTCGCCGTGCCGTCCTCCGGTTCGACGACACGCACGTCCCAACCCATCTGCGCGAGCCACGACGCGGTCATGTCGGCGCGCACGCCGTCGTCGTCGGCGAGCACGATCCGCGCGCCGCGCACGGCCGCGTGATGGTCGGTCTCCTGCACGAGCTGGCCGCCCGGCGTGCTCAGGAAGCCCGGCAGATGGCCGGCTTCGTATTCCTCCGGCGTGCGCACGTCGAAGCGGTACAGCGTGCGGCCCGGCACGTCGAGCGCGGCGACGTCCGCGAGCGCGATGCGCGGCACGCCCGCGCGTTCGGCCACCGCGCGCGCCGCCCGGCGTGCGTCGGCGCGCTGCGTCGCGTCGATGTCGTCCGGAAAGCGTCGCGCGGCGCCGCGTTCGAGCGTCTGGCCCGCGAGCGTCCAGCCGATCGTGCCGTTGCGCAGCGCGGCGACCGGATTCGGCAGCCCCGCGTTGACGAGCGACTGCGTGCCGATGATGCTGCGCGTGCGGCCCGCGCAGTTGACGATCACCTGCGTCGCCGGGTTCGGCGCGAGCGCGCGCACGCGCAGCACGAGCTCCGCGCCCGGCACGCTCGTCGACGTCGGGATGTTCATCGTCTGGTATTCGTCGAAGCGGCGCGCGTCGACGATCACGACGTCGGCCTTCGCATCGATCAGCGCCTGCACCTCCTGCGCGGACAGCGACGGCGTATGCCGCTCGGCCTCGACCCATTCGCCGAACGACTTGCTCGGCACGTTCACGTCGATGAACAGTTCGCCGCCCGCGGCGAGCCAGCCCGCGAGGCCGCCGTCGAGCAGCCGCACGTCGGTGTAGCCGAGCTGCGCGAGCTTGGCGGCCGCGCGCGGCGCGAGATCCTCGCCGCCCGCTTCGCCGAACACGACGATCGGCGTGTCGCGGCGCGGAATCCGCGTCCACGCGTCGAGTTCGAGTTTCGACAGCGGAAAGTTGGCGGCCCACAGCGGGTGGCCCTGCGCGTACGGATCTTCCTCGCGTACGTCGATCAGCGCGATCTCGTCGCGGGCCAGCAGGCGGGCGCGCACGTCCTGGTACGACGCGACGGGAAAGCGGGAGGTGGAGTCGGCGAATTGCGTCACGGTGTCTCTGTGTTGATTGAATGCGTTGAAGTCGGGGAAGAAAGCGGAACGGTTGAATCTCGGGCCGGCCGGCGCGTGCCGGCAACCGGCCGCGCGTGCGGGCGTTGCATCAGGCATCAGGCGTTCGAATAACCCGACACGAACGGCTTCACGGTACCGTCGTCCAGGAACACCGCGCGCTCGACCTTGCCGATGTTCGCGCCGTACACGTGGATGCTGATCGATACCTGATCGTCGAACGCGTTGGTCACGCGATGGACGTCGCCGATGCGCGGCGACACGGCCTCGATTTCGCCCGGCTGCAGCCGCACGGCGTCGCCCGCCGGCACCGGCTTGCCCGCCGCGTCGAACCGGTACGGCTGCGAGAACTCGCCGCCGCGCAGCATCCCGATCAGCCCCCACACCGTGTGGTTGTGGATCGGCGTCGTCTGGCCGGGCCCCCACACGAAGCTGACGACCGAGAACCGCTCGTCCGGGTCGAGATGCAGCAGGTACTGTCGATAGCGCGCGGGGTCGGGCTGCGCGAATGCGTCGGGCAACCAGTCGTCGTGTTCGACGAGCGCGGCGAGCAGCGCACCGCCCTCGTCGAGGATGCGCGCCTCGTTCGCGCCGGACGCGAGCAGTGCGCCCAGACCGTCGACGAACGGCCGCAGCGGCGTCTGATGCAACGAAAGCGTACTCATCGGCTGACTCCTCGAATATGATGCCGAATATGATGGATCGTCATGATGCACCTGAAAGACCATGCAGAACAAACATGAAAATTAGCGATATCGACGCTTTTGCAGCGGTCGTCCGCTGCCAGACCCTGAGCCAGGCCGCGGCCGAGCTCGGGATGACGCAGCCCGCGATCACGCGGCGCGTCCAGAATCTCGAGGAAGCGCTCGGCGTGACCCTGCTCGATCGCAACACCAAGCCGCCGCGCCCGACCGACATCGGCCGGCGAGTATTCGAGCAGTGTCGCGCGATCCTGCGCGAAGTCGATGCGCTGCGCGAGCTGACGGCCGGCGAGCAGCCGCCTGCCGGCGAATTCCGGATCGGCCTCACGCAGGGCCTCGGCGAGCTGATGCTGCCCGCGCTGATCGCCGAACTCGCCGCGCAATGGCCCGCGCTCGCGACGCAGGTCACGACCGCCTGGGGCGGCATGCTCGTCGAGCGCGTCGCCCGGCGCGAACTCGATGCGGCGCTGGTGTTCCTCGCGCGCGAAATGGTGCTGCCGGCGCAGGTCGAAGGCGAACGGCTGCTGGCCACGCGGCTCGTCGCGGTCGGCCGCAAGGGTGACTGGCCGCGCCGCAGCTACCGGCTCGCCGATTGCCACGCGCGTGGCTGGGTGCTCAACCCGGACGGCTGCGGTTTTCGCGCGGGCTTGCGGCGCGCGCTCGACGCGCAGCGCCTGCCGATGCCGGTCACGCTCGACACCTACGGCCGCGACCTGCAGCTGCAGAGCGTCGCGAACGGCCTCGGCATCGGGCTGATGCCGCTGCCGCTCGTCGAAGGCAGCCCACTGCGCGATGCGCTCGACATCGTGCCGCTCGCCGATTTCAAGCCGCAGATCGATCTGTGGCTGCTGCGCCGGCACGATGCGGCCCGTTTCGACGCGCCGCTCGCCGCCGTTGCCGCGCATGCGCGCACCGCGTTCGCGTTGCCGGAGCAGGCCCACGGCAAGGCGGCCTGACCGGACCACCGGGCGGCGTCGGAATCGTCGGAACCGCGCCGCCCGATTGGCGACCGCGCCCGCCCGGCTCCCGTCACGCATCGTTGCGGCCGCGTTCGGTCTCGTTGACCGACGCCCCGCGCGTCTCCGTCTCGCCGTTCGCTGCGCGCTTCGTCTCGCTCCGGCTCGCCGCTTCCAGTACCGCACGCCCCGCCGCCACCGCGATTGCATCGTCCTGCGGCGTGTGCACGCGGCTGCACAGCACGTCGCGATAGTGGCGTTCGAGCGGATTGGCGCGGCTCAGCCCGTGATTGCCCGACAGCTTCAACGCCTGCTCGACCACGCGGATCGCATGCTCGGTCACGGTCCGCTTGACGAGGCCGCTCGTCGTGACCGTCGGTGCGTGGCCCGCGTCGGTGCGCGCGACGTGATCGTCGAGCAGCACACGGTTCGCATGCAGCCAGCCCTCGATTTCGCCGACCGCTTCCTGCACGCGCGGCAGCGTCGCCAGCGGCGCGCCCAGCCCGCTCGGCGCACGCGTCGTCGCGAACCCGACCAGCCAGTCGCGCGACGCACGCGCCACCGCGTCGTAGAGGCTGCCGAGCAGCGCGACCATCCATGCCTGCTGGTCGGCCTGCGCGTCGGCATCCGCATGGGTCGCCGCCGACACGGCCCATGCGTCCGGTGCGCGTACGTCGACCGCGTGATCGGCCGGCAGCCGCACGTCGTCGAACACGACCTCGTGGCTGCCTGACGCACGCAGGCCGAGGTGATTCCAGCTTTCGATCACGCGGATGCGATCGCCGTCCGCATCGCGGTCGCGCGGCACGAGAAACACGCCGACTCGCGGCACCGGCTCGTCGGTGCGCGCCCACACGGCCAGCCAGCGCAGCGCCGGAATTCCGGTGCTGTACAGCTTGTGGCCGGACAACCGCCAGCCGTCGCCGTCGCGCCGTGCAATGGTTTCCGGCAGGCCGCCGCGCGACGGCGAACCGAGCGCGGGCTCGACGCGCAGCGCGTTGATCAGCGCTCCTTCGGTGACCGCGCTGTCGAATACCGCCCGCCGAACCTGCGCCGGCCAGCGGTTGTCGGCGCGGCCGAGCGCGCGATGCTGCAGGTACGTCATCGTCAGCACCAGCGCGGTCGCCGGGTCGGCGCTCGCGACGGCGGCCACGATCCGGCTCGCCTGCACGAGCGTCGCTCCGGCGCCGCCATGCTCGCGCGGCACGACCTGGGCGATCAGCCCCGCGCGATGCAGCCGCGCGAAGTTCTCGTGCGGAAAGCGGCCGTCAGCGTCGTTGCGGGCCGCGTCGGCGGCCAGCTCCGGCGCGAGGCGGTCGAGCAGCGCGGCGACGCGTGCGTCGTCGGCGTCGGCATCGTCGGTGGACAGGAGGCGCAGCGAACGCGGCTGCGGCGCTGGCGAGGAAGCGGCAAGGCTGGCGGACATCGAGACGGATTCCCTGGGCAATACGCAAAGTAATACGGCATGCGGCAATCGCGGCAATCGATCGCCACGCGGCGCGGTTTCTCATGAAGTCGGCGATCCGTCACGCGCGGCGCCGGATTCGCTGGCGCCCGCGCGCCCGATCTTTCGTGAGCCCACAGCGTATGCGCAGCGCACCTTCGCCCAAACCATGCAAATCTGATATTCAATTCGGGATTGATTATTTCCGTTTCGCATGATCCCGGCGTTAACCTGCGCTCCATTCCTGCCCGGCCGCGCGCCGGGACGTCCCTGCACCGGAGACCCAGATGAGCGTCGAATTCATCGGCATGATCCAGAGCCAGAAGCAGTCGGAAATCCATCCGGCGTCCGGCCCCGTCGTCGATCCCGATTACGTGCGCGACTTCGCACGCGCCCATGAGACGGCCGGCTTCGACCGGATCCTCGTGCCGCACCACTCGACCGGCCCGTCGGCGACGCTGACGATCGCGTTCGCCGCGGCCGCGACCGAGCGCATTCACTTCATGCTCGCGCATCGCCCGGGTTTCACCGCGCCGACGCTCGCCGCGCGGCAGATTGCGACGCTCGACCAGTTCAGCCGCGGCCGGCTCGCCGTGCACTTCATCTCCGGCGGCTCGGACAGCGAACAGCAGCGCGACGGCGACTTCCTCGACCACGACGCGCGCTATGCGCGCACCGACGAATACCTCGGCATCCTCCGACGAATCTGGACCGAAGCGCAGCCGTTCGATCACGACGGTGCGCACTACCGGTTCAAACAGGGCTTTTCGGAAGTGAAACCGTTCCAGCAGCCGCATGTGCCGATCTATTTCGGCGGCGCATCGGAAGCGGCGCTCGAAGTGGCCGGCAAGCACGCGGACGTCTACGCGCTGTGGGGCGAATCGCTCGACCAGGTGCGCGACCTGACCACGCGCGTGCGCGCCGAAGCCGCGAAGCATGGCCGCCAGGTGCGCTTCTCCGTGTCGTTCCGCCCGATCCTCGCCGCGACCGAAGACGAAGCCTGGGCGCGCGCGCATCGCATCCTCGACGAAACGCGCCGGCTGCGCGAAGCGGCCGGCCTCGGCGCCGGCGGCCCGCAGCAGAGCGAAGGCGCGCGCCGCCTGCTCGCCGCGGCCGAACGCGGCTCGCGCGTCGACAAGCGGCTGTGGACCGAGATCGCGAAGCTCACCGGCGCACGCTCGAATTCGACGGCGCTCGTCGGCACGCCCGAACAGGTCGCCGACGCGCTGCTCGACTACTACGACCTCGGCGTCACGACGTTCCTGATCCGCGGCTTCGATCCGCTGGAAGACGCGATTGACTACGGCCGCGAACTGATTCCGCGCGTGCGCAGCGCCGTCGCCGCCCGCGACGCGGCACGCCGCGCGGCCTGAGCCCAACGGAGCCTACTGGAGCCATCCGCCATCATGTCCGCCGTCCTTGCCTCGCCTATCCGTACGACATCGGGTCTCGAACTCGCCGAAGCGCCACGCCAGCATTTCTGGTTCGATCCGCCGGCACCGCGCATCGACGTCGCCGCCGAGCGCCGTCACCGTCAGGAACGGCTCGCGGGCGCATTCCGCCTGTTCGCCCGCTTCGGCTTCTCACAGGGGCTCGCCGGCCACATCACCGCACGCGACCCCGAACTGCCCGACCACTTCTGGGTGAACCCGCTCGGCGTGCATTTCTCGCAGATCAAGGTGTCCGACCTGCTGCTCGTCAACGCGCGCGGCGAAACCGCGATCGGCACGCGGCCGCTGAACAAGGCCGCGTTCGCGATCCATGCGGCGATCCACGAAGCGCATCCGCACATCGTCGCCGCCGCGCACACGCACTCGACATACGGCAAGGCGTGGTCGACGCTCGGCCGCCTGCTCGATCCGCTCACGCAGGATGCCTGCGTGTTCTACGAAGACCACGCGCTGTTCGACGACTTCACGGGGATGGTCGTCGACACGAGCGAAGGCGCACGGATCGCAGAGGCCCTCGCGAAGCCGGACGGCACCACGCACAAGGGCGCGATCCTGAAGAACCACGGGATCCTGAGCGCCGGCCCGACGGTCGAGGCCGCCGCGTGGTGGTACATCGCGCTCGACAACGCCGCGCACACGCAGTTGCTGGCCGAGGCGGCCGGCACGCCGCAACCGATCGATCACGCGACCGCGCGCCACACGCACGGCCAGATCGGCGGCCCCGACGGCGCGCTGCACGCATTCGACAGCCTGTTCGCGCGCGTCGTCGCCGACGAACCCGACCTGCTCGACTGAGCGCCTTTCCGCACGACCGGAGACCAGACCACATGACCCGAACCACCGCACCCGCACCCGTGGCCGCCGACGCGCACGACGACAAGCGCCGCAAGCTGTTGCGCGCGGCCGGCGCCGTCGCGCTCGCTGCGCCCGCGATCACGCTGGGCCGCAAGGCCTGGTCCGCGCCGCCGCTGAAGAAGCTCACGTTCGCGTGGAACCAGAACGCGTTCTGCCTGACGCCGATCGTCGTCGCGCAGGAGCGCGGCTTCTTCGAGAAGAACGGCCTGAAGGTCGATCTGATCAACTACAGCGGCTCGACCGACCAGCTGCTCGAATCGATCGCGACCGGCAAGGCCGATGCGGCGGTCGGGATGATCCACCGCTGGCTGAAGCCGCTCGAAGCCGGTTTCGACGTGAAGATCATCGGCAGCTCGCATGGCGGCTGCGTGCGGCTCGTCGGCGCGAAGGCGGCCGGCGTGACGACGCTGCAGGCGCTGAAGGGCAAGACGGTCGGCGTCAGCGATCTGGCCGCGCCCGGCAAGCATTTCTTCTCGATCCTGCTCGCGAAGAACGGCATCGATCCCGAGCGCGACATCACGTGGCGGCAGTATCCGGCCGACCTGCTCGGCGTGGCGGTCGACAAGGGCGAGATCCACGCGATCGCCGACGGCGACCCGAACCTCTATCTGCTCGAAAAGCGCAGCAACGGTGCGTACACCGAACTGGCGACGAACCTGTCCGGCGAATACGCGCGCAAGGTGTGCTGCGTGATCGGCGCGCGCGGCGACCTCGTGCGCAACGACCGGCCGTCGGCCGCCGCGCTTGCGCGCTCGATCGTGCAGGCCACCGAGTTCACGCACGACAACCCGAACGAAGCCGCGAAGGTGTTCGCGAAGTATTCGCCGAAGATCAACCCCGATGACCTGCGCAAGCTCTACGCGACGCTCACCTACAACCACCACCCGACCAACGTCGACCTGCAGCAGGAAATCGCGTTCTACGCGGACGACTTCCGCCGCATCAGCGTGCTGAAGAAGAGCACCGACCCGCAGCGCTTCGCGCAGCAGGTCTATGCGAACGTGCTGGGGTGACGCGATGTCGACGATCGAACACGCGCCCGCCGCACGCACCGCGTCCGCCGCTTCCGGCGACAGTGCCGCCGCATCCGCGCCCGCACCCGCGTCCGGCGTCGCGTGCATCGCCTGCGAAGCCACGTTGGCCGCCGAAGCCCGCCGCGCGCGTACCTGGCCGACCGGCATCGCCGCCGCGCTCGCATGGGGCGTGCTCGGTGCCCTCACGCAACTGTGGCCCAACCGCGTCGTCGGTTTCAGCGACTGGGCGTACACCGGCGAATTCGCCGTCGGCGCGTGGACGATCGCCGCGTTGTTGCTCGTCGCCGCAACGCTCGGCCATCTCGTTCCCGCGTCGCGTGCGCGGCTCGCGCGCGTGCGCCCGGCCGGCCCGTGGCTCGTCGCGCTGCCGCTCGTGCTCGCCGCGTGGGAAATCGTCACCGCGAAAACCGGCTGGCTGCCCACGCCGTTCTTCGCGCCGCCGCAGGCGCTGATCGAGGTCTACGTCGACGACTGGCCGCGCCTGCTGGGCAGCGCCGGCAACACGCTGAAGCTGCTCGCGCTCGGCTTTGCGTACGGCGTCGCGGTGGGCTTTGCCGTAGGCGTGTCGATCGGCTGGTCGCGCCGGATCGGCTACTGGGTGCATCCGGTGCTGCGCGTGCTCGGCCCGGTACCGGCCACCGCGCTGCTGCCGCTCACGTTCTACTTCTTCCCGTCAAGCTATTCGGCGGCCGCGTTCCTGATCGCGCTCGCAACCGGCTTCCCGGTCGCCGTGCTCACGTGGTCGGGCGTCGCGAGCGTCAACAAGCAGTATTACGACGTCGCGCGCACGCTCGGCGCGAACGCGCGCTTCCTCGTGCTGCGCGTCGCGATTCCGGCCGCGCTGCCGCACGTGTTCGTCGGCATCTTCATGGGGCTGAGCGCGTCGTTCACGGTGCTGGTCGTCGCCGAGATGATGGGCGTCAAGTCGGGGCTCGGCTGGTACCTGAGCTGGGCGCAGGGCTGGGCATCGTACGTGAACATGTATGCGGCGCTGATCGTGATGGCGCTGCTGTTTTCCGGGCTGATCGCGCTGCTGTTCGCGGTGCGCGACCGCGTGCTCGCCTGGCAGAAAGGAACCGTCAAATGGTGAGCGCCGCCGTACTCGAATCGTCCGTTGCATCGTCCGCTGCCGCTGCGCCCAAAGTCACGGCGCCGCGCGGTGCGCGCATCGACATCCGCCGCGTGAGCCATGCGTTCGACGGCCCCGGCGGCGCGCTGCCGGTGCTCGACGACGTCACGCTGTCGGTCGCGGCCGGCGAATTCGTCGCGCTGCTCGGCCCGAGCGGCTGCGGGAAGTCGACGCTGCTGCGCCTCGTCGCGGGTCTCGACACCGCGCGGCAAGGCACGATCGCACAGGACGGCGTGCCGATCGAACGCCCCGATCCGTCGCGCATCGTCGTGTTCCAGGACCCGACGCTGTACCCGTGGCGGCGTGTGCGCGCGAACGTCGCGCTCGGCCTCGAGGCGCGAGGCGTGGCGCGTGCGTCGCAGCATCGTGTCGACGATGCGCTCGCGCGCGTCGGGCTGCAGGAATTCTCGAACGTATTTCCGCATCAGTTGTCCGGCGGGATGGCGCAGCGGGTCGCGCTGGCACGCGCGCTCGTCAACGATCCGCGCCTGCTGATTCTCGACGAGCCGCTCGGCAAGCTCGATTCGCTCACGCGGCTCACGATGCAGGCCGAGCTCACCGCGCTGTGGCAACGCGACGGCTTCTCCGCGCTGCTCGTCACGCACGATGTCGAGGAAGCGCTGTTCCTCGCGCAGCGCGTGATCGTGTTCGGGCCGCGCCCCGCACGGATCGTCGCCGAGTTGCACGTCGACCTGCCCTACCCGCGCCATCGCGGCGACGCGCGCCTCGCCGAACTGCGCCACGACGCGCTGCGGCACCTCGGGCTCGATGCGAGCTGGTAGATGCACGGCGCCGTTCGACGAAGGGTTGCCGCGCGGCGCGGCCGTCGCCGATGAACGCGCCGACGTTCGCCGACTGGGCGCTCATGTTTCTGCAAGGCCTGTATCGCGCGCAAATCGCGCTGGCGCGCGTGCTGCATGCGATCGGGCTGACGGGCGACGCCGACGGTCAAGCCGCGTGGCCGTGGGCCCATCGCATCGCGCTCGAAACGCTGCGCATCGACGCGGGACTCACGCGGCAACTCGCATTCGCCATGGCGGTGACGGCGCTGGCGGTCGTGCTCGCGGGCATCGCACTTGTGTCGCGCAAATGGCGTGTCGCGTCCGCGCTCGCCGCGCTGGCGGTTGCGTGGTTCGCGCCGTGGCCGCCGTCTTCGCTGTGGCTCTCGCCCGCCGTGCCGACGAGTTTCCAGCGCGATCCCGCGCCGTTTTCGGTATCGAACGTGATGCGCGGCGCGCACCTGTATGCACAACATTGCGCGGCATGCCACGGCACGGACGGACGCGGCGAAGGGCCGCTCGTGGCCACGCTCCCGCACTGGCCGCCGACCTTCGCCGGCACGCTGCTCGCCCGACGTCTCGACGGCGAACTGTTCTGGCGCGTGCGCCACGGCACGCGCGACGAGCACGGCGCGTCGACGATGCCCGGCTTCGCCGCGACGCTCGGCCCCCAGGACACCTGGGCCGTGCTCGACTACCTGAAAGCGCTCGCCGCGGGCAGCGGCGCGCAGGCGGAAGGCGCATGGCCCGTGCCGGTCCCGCTGCCGGCGCTCGACGTGCGCTGCGGCGCCGCCGCGCCCCAGCCGCTCGAGCGCTGGCGCGACGGCCAGCGTGTGCGCGTCGTCGCGCTCGCGCCGGGCGCGACACCGCCGCCGGAAGACGCACGCTGGCAAACCTTGCTCATCACGGCACGCGGCGCGCCCGTGGCGCAGGCAACCGGCGCCGCGCGAGCCGATTGCGTCGCCTCCACGCCCGATGCGTGGCGCGCTTTCGCAACGATCGCCGGCGTCCCGCCCGACGCGCTCGGCGGTACGCAGCTCCTCGCCGATCGCCGCGGTTGGCTGCGGGCACGCGCGTTGCCGGGCAGCGCCGGCTGGTCGGATGCCGACCTGCTGTGCCGTTCGGACGCCACCGCACGACCGGCCGGACCGACACCGATCGGCGATCCGCTGACCGCGCTGCTGCTGCGCGTCGACACCGAACCCGTACGCGACGTGCAGGCCGGGCTCCCGCATTGACTGAATCCCCGAACTTCTTTTCCAACCGAGCTTCACGATGAATCCGACCCGACGCCATTTCCTCGCGCAAGCGAGCGCTCTCGCCACGATCGCCGCGGCCCCGGCCGCCCTGCACGCGCAATCGGGCACGCGGCCGCTGCTGCGCGCCGGCGACCAGAAAGGCGGGCTGCGCGCGCTGCTCGAAGCGGCCGGCGAGCTGAACGGCCTTGCGTACGACATCGCGTGGACCGAGTTCCCGGCCGCCGCGCCGCTCGCCGAAGC
Organism: Burkholderia sp. AU33803; assembly: GCF_002223095.1. Classification (NCBI taxonomy): domain Bacteria; kingdom Pseudomonadati; phylum Pseudomonadota; class Betaproteobacteria; order Burkholderiales; family Burkholderiaceae; genus Burkholderia; species Burkholderia sp. AU33803. Next base: position 1,432,913 of record NZ_NKFJ01000006.1, on the reverse strand, counting down.
GCTGAATGCAGCCGCCGTCGACTGCGGCCCGATCGGCGATGCACCGGTGATCTTCGCGCTCGCGTCGGGCGCACGCATCAAGGTGATCGGCGTGAACCGTTCCGACCCGTACGGCACGGCCGTGCTCGTGCGGCCCGATGCGACGCTGAAAGGCGCGGCCGACCTGAAGGGCAAGCGCATCGGTACCACGCGCGGCTCGATCGGCCATTTCGTCACGCTGAAGGCGCTCGATACGGCCGGCCTGCCGCCCGACGCCGTGTCGTTCCGCTTCCTGCCGCCGGCCGACACGATGCTTGCGCTCGCAACCGGTTCGATCGACGCGTGGGCGACCTGGGAACCCTATACCGCGCTCGCCGAAACGAGCGGCCGCGCACGCGTGCTCGTCAATGGCCGCGGGCTGTGGTCGGGCCTCAGCTACCTCGCGGCGACCGACGCGGCGATCGCGTCGAAGCGCGACGTGCTGCACGATTTCCTGCGGCGCGTCGTCCGCGCGCAGACCTGGTCGTACCGCCACGTCGATGCATATTCCGCCGCACTCGCGCGCATCATCGGCATTCCGCCGGCGGCCGCGAAGCTGCAGTTCGAGCGTCGCAACACGCGCTGGCTGCCGATCGACGCGACGGTCATCGCGGAACAACAACGCACGGCCGACTTCTATCTGAAAGCGGGACTGCTGCGCCAGCCGCTCGACGTGCGCACGACGTTCGACTCCGGCTTCCCGCTCGCATGACCGGCCGCGCGACGGCGCGCAGCCGTCCAAACGGCTTCGGCACGATCTGGCACAATCGCAGTCTCGCCATTCGCCTCCAGCCAGCGTCATGCCAGCCATCGCCGAACTCTTCGTCTACCCGATCAAATCCTGTGCCGGCATCGCGTTGTCGCGCGCGCAACTGCTCGAAACGGGCCTCGCGTACGACCGCCACTGGCTGATCACCGACCCGGCCGGGCAGATGATCACGCAGCGCACGCACCCGCGCCTCGCGCTGATCCGCACGGCGCTCGACAGCGATGCGCTCGTGCTGAACGCGCCGGGCATGCGCGAGATCCGCACGCCGCTCGACGGCGACGTATCGCCCGCCACGCCGAAAATGGCCGCGACCGTGTGGCGCGACACCGTCGACGCGATCGACACGGGTGCCGAAACGGCCGCCTGGCTCACCGAATTCCTCGGCACGCCCACGAAGCTCGCGCGCTTCGCGCCCGACGCGCGCCGCGGCTGCAACCGCAAATGGACCGGCGAGATCGATACGCACACGCAGTTCGCGGACGGCTACCCGCTGCTCGTGATCGGCCAGTCATCGCTCGACGACCTGAACGCGCGGCTCGCCGCGAAGGGCGCGCCGGCGATCCCGATGAACCGCTTCCGCCCGAATATCGTGGTGTCGGATCTCGACGCGTTCGAAGAGGATTTCGTCGAACACCTCGACACGGAAGGCGCGACGCCCGTGCGGCTGCGCCTCGTGAAGCCGTGCACGCGCTGCCCGATGCCGACGATCGACCAGGCCACCGGCGCGCCCGATCCGGCGTGGCCGCACGAGCCGACCGACACGATGCAGACCTATCGCGCGAACCCGAACTTCAACGGCGAGCTGACGTTCGGCATCAATGCGATCGTCGTCGAGGGCGCGGGCGCGTGGCTCGAAATCGGCCAGTCGCTGGAAGCGGAGATCGGGTTCGGCGATTGAGCCGGGCGCGCGGAGCCGCTCGCCCCCTTTCACTGCCGGGAAGCCGCGGCTCACAGCCACCGCTTCCCGCCTCCCTGCTCGCCATCACGCAGCGCGCGGCGCGGCGTCGTTCGCCGCCGGCAACCAGATCGTCACGACCAGCCCGCCCCCAGCCGCATCCGCCAGCGTCACGCTGCCCTGATGCACGCGTGCGATCTCGCGCACGATCGACAGCCCGAGCCCCGTCCCTTCGACCGTCTGCGTCTTGCTGCCGCGATGGAAGCGCTCGAACACCGCGTCGCGCTCGTCCGCCGGAATGCCCGGCCCGTTGTCGATGACGTCGAGTCGCGCGTGCTCGCCATCGCGCGACACACGCACCGTGATCACTGCGCGATCACCCGCATAACGGATCGCGTTGTCGATCAGGTTGCCGATCATTTCGCCAAGCAGGTCGGACTGCCCGTGCACGTCGAGATCGGCCTCGTGCTCGAAGCCGAGATCGATGTCGCGCGCGCGGGCGACCGGCGACCAGTCGAGCGTCACGCTGCGCGCGAGCCGGTGCAACGCGATGGGCTTGTGCGCGACCGCATGGCCGCTGTCCGAATCGAGCCGCGACAGCGACAGCAGTTGCTGCACGATCTTCGCGGCCTGCCGCACGGCACCGTTCGCACGCCGCAGGTGCCCGTTCGCGCGCGGCTGCTCGTCGGGCCGCAACGCGAGCTCGACCCCGGCCTGCACGGCCGCGAGCGGCGTCTTCAGTTGATGGGCCGCATCGGCGAAGAAACGGCGCCGCGCGACCTGCATCCGTTGCGTGCGGCCGATGTACTGGTTGATCGACTCGACGAGCGGCGCGAGTTCGCTCGGCACCGCGCCGGTATCGAGCGGCGTCGTATCGTCCTCGCTGCGCGCGGCGACCGTCGCCGACAGCCGGTTCAGCGGCCGCAGCCCGCGCCCGACGCCGAGCCACACGATGCCGAGCGCCAGCACGACGAGCAATCCTTCCTGCAGCAGCGAGCCCACCAGGATCTCGCGCGCGAGCGCCTGGCGCGCCTCGATCGTCTCGCCGACCATCACCCACACGATGCGCGACTGCGCGGTCGGCACGTCGTGCACCGGGATGCGCAGCGCGGCCATTCGCAACTGCTCGCCGCGATAGACGACGTCGTAGTAACGCGTGACGAACAGCGCGCCGTCGCCTGCGTCGCGCCCGTGCGGCAGCGGCAGGTCCGGGTAGCCGGTGATCGTGTGGCCGTTGTCCTCGCGGATCAGGTAGTAGACCTTGCCGCCGTCGCTCGACTCGAGCATTTCGAGCGCGAGATACGGCAGGTCGACCTCGATCTCGCCGTCGTTGAGCCGCACGCCTTCGCGGATCGACTTCAGCGACGACGACAGCGTGCGGTCGAACGCGACGTGCGCGGCGCTCATCGCGCGCTGGTACGTGAGCCACGAGTCGAGCGCGAGCAGCCCGAGCAGCGGCAGCAGCAGCCACAGCGCAACCTGGGTGCGCAGGTTCGTGCGGGTCACGCGGCCCCCTGACAGGCAGGGCCGTGGGGCATGGCGGAGCAAGCACCCCGCACCGCTCGGCGCCCGCTCGGTCTGCCGTGAATGGCGTGCGTGTCGTTGGCGGGCCGTGAACGTGTCGATCCGGCGTTGCGCGTCAACGTGCTCATCCGTTCCGCGCAAAGATCGTGAGCGCCGCGGCGGCTCATTCAGCCGTCTCCGCCTTCGCTTCCAGCAGGTAACCGAGCCCCCGCAGCGTGACGATCGCGATGCTCGTGTTCTCGAGCTTCTTGCGCAGCCGGTACACGTAGATCTCGATCGCGTCGGCGTTCACCGATTCGTCGAGCCCGAAGATCTTCTCCGACAGCGTTTCCTTGTTGATCGCGCGGCCGTTGCGCAGGATCAGCACCTCGAGCACCGAGCGCTCGCGCGGCGTGAGCGACAGCGGCTCGCCCGCAAGCTGGAAGCTGCGGTCGATACTGTCGTACGAAAGCGGCCCGCATTCGACCCGCGAATGCTCGTGGCCGAGGCTGCGGCGGATCAGCGCGCGGGCGCGTGCCTCCAGTTCGGTCAGTTCGAACGGCTTCGCCAGATAGTCGTCGGCGCCGAGATCGAGCCCTTTCACGCGATCCTCGACCGAGCCGTGCGCGGTCAGGATCAGCACCGGCACCGGATTGCGGCGCGCGCGCAGCCGCCGCAGCACTTCCAGCCCGTCGAGCTTCGGCAGCCCGAGATCGAGAATCACCAGCGCGTAATCCTGCGTGCGCAGCACGTGGTCGGCCGCCTCGCCGTCCGCCATGTGGTCGACCGCGAAGCGCGCCGCGCTCAGCGCGTCGTTCAGCGACTGGGCGAGGTTCGGATTGTCTTCGACGAGCAGCACACGCATGGGGGATTCCGTAAGGTCAGCGACAGGCCGCTACATTACATGATCCTTTCCATCGCGACGCCTCGCGGAAACACGGGTTGCGCCGCCCGTGCGGGCGCGCGTCGGCCGGCGCGCCCGCAGTCGCTCAGCGCTCAGCGCTCGGCGGCGGGCCGGCTCCGCGTCGCGAAGCGCGAACCGTCGTCTGCCCGGCGCCGCTCGCGCAGGCCGACCGCCACCGTCAGGAATGCGGCGCTCGCGCCGGCCGTGACGACGATCATCGGGCGCGCGGTGCCGTCCGACAGCCACGCCAGCACGCCGCCGCACGCGGCCGTGATCGCCATCTGGATAAAGAAGAACAGCCCGGACGCCGTCCCGGCGATCGTCGTATACGGCTGCATCACCGCGAACTGGCAGGCCGGAATCGCGATCCCGACGGCGATCATCACGAAGAACATCGGGACGACCAGCGCCGCGACCGCCGTCGGCGCGATCGCGCCGCCGATCCACAGCACGGCGGCGCTGGCCAGATTGACGCCCGCCGCTGCCGCAATGACCGAATCGGCCTTCCAGCGCGTGCCGGTCCGCGCGAACAGGTTCGAACCGATCAGGTAGCCGAGGACGGTCAGGCCGAAGATCGCCGCATACACCGGGCCCGTTACGCCGCGCTGCCGCTGGAACAGCGTCGACGATTCCGCGATGAACGGGTAGTACGTGCAGTACGCGAAACTGATGGCGAGCGAGTAGCGCAGGAAACTGCGCTCGCGCAGCAGGCCCGCGTACGTCCGCAGAAGCCCCGCGCCCGATGCCGGCCGCGCGTTGCGTTCGCGCGTCTCCGGCAGGTAGCGCAGCACCATCGCCGTTGCGACCAGTCCGCCCGCCGCCAGCAAACCGAACACGCCGCGCCAGCCGAGCCATTCGGCCACCGCGCTGCCGGCCAGCGGCGCAATCACCGGCGACAGCGCCATGCCCGCCGAGATGCGGCCCAGCATCGTGGCCTGCATCGCGGTCGGGAAGCGTTCGCGCACGATCACCCGGCCGATCACCGTTCCGCTGCAGCCGCCCAACGCCTGGAAGATGCGGGCGGCGACGATCGCCGTGATGCTGGCCGACCACGCGCAGGCGACGCTTGCGACCACGTAGAGGCACAAGCCGCCGAGCAGGACAGGACGGCGGCCATAACGGTCGGACAACGGCCCCGACACCAGCATCGACAGCGCGTAGCCGACCATGTACAGGGTGAGCGTGAGCTGCAACTGGGCGTCGGTGCCGTGCAGCGCGTCCGCCATTGCCGGCAGCGACGGCAAGTACGCGTCGATCGTGACTCGCGGCAGGCACACGACGAGCATCAACAGGAACAGCCACCCCCACTGGGGTAATGAACGCGTTTTCATGCGGTGAGCTCGTCTCCGGTTGGATTGATGGGGTCGACAGCAATCTAAGGTCAAAGTGATATAAGCTGAAGGGCCATTAAATCCGTAACTGAATAGACCACTATGCCGCGTGGCAAAGCCGCGATTCCGCTTGATCTGCCTTGCCCGGCCGGGCTGTCCACGGGCAGTCCGCAGTCGAAGCAGGAGTGCATCGCCGACGCGCTGCGCGACGCGATCCTGAAGCGCCTGCTGCCCGGCGACAGCCCGCTGCCGTCCAGCCGTACGCTCGCCGCGCGCTGGGGCGTCGCCCGGGGGACCGTCGAAGCGGCGTACGACCGGCTGTGCTCCGAGGGCTACATCGCCCGCACGCAAGGGTCGGGGTCGCGGGTATGCGCGGTGGTGCCGGACAGCTATCTGCGCGCGGCCGCGCAATCGCGCGACACCACCGGCCTTCCCCTTTCCGACGCACGCCCCGCTTCAGTACGCCCGACCGACGACGCCGCGCCGGAACAAGGCGTGCGCCCGGGCGTGCCGTTCGTCGCGCGGCTTGCCGATCCCGGCCTGCTGCCGATGCAGCAATGGAAGAAGGCGCTTGGGGCCAGCCTGCTTGCCGCGACCGCGCACGACCTCGGTGCCACGCCGGCGCAAGGCGTCGAAAGCCTGCGCGACGAAATCGCCGCGTACCTGCGCGAATACCGCGGCATCCCGTGCGACGCCGGCGACATCTTCATCACGACCGGCATCCGCCATTCGATCGATCTCGTCGCGCGCACGCTGCTCGCGCCCGGTTCGACGGTGCTGATGGAAGATCCCGGCTATGCGTCGGCATGGCAGATCTTCACGATCGCGGGCGCGACCGTGGTCGACGTTCCGGTCGATCGGGAAGGCATCGACACGGCGTCACTCGAGCGGCATCCCGATGCGCGCGCAGCCTACGTGACGCCTGCCCATCAGGCGCCGCTCGGCGTCACGATGTCGGTGTCGCGCCGGCTCGAACTGCTCGACTGGGCGCAACGCACCCGCGCGTGGATCATCGAGGACGACTACGACGGCGAATTCAGCTACCAGACCGCCCCACTGCCCGCGCTGAAATCGCTCGACGCGTGCGATCGCGTGATCTACTGCGGCTCGTTCAACAAGACGCTGTTCTCGGGGTTGCGGATCGGCTTCATGGTCGTGCCCGCGGAACTGCGGCCGGCGCTGTCGGCCGTGTGGCATGCGACCGCGCGCTCGGTCGGCGTGGCGCCGCAGCTGGCGCTGGCCCGCTTCATCGCGCACGGCGATTTTGCGAAGCACCTGCGCGCCGCGCGTCACGCGTACCGCCAGCGGCGCGACCTCGTGCTCGACCAGCTGGCGAAACACGCGGGCGGGCGTTACACGGTGTCCGGCGAGCACGCGGGCTTTCATTTCGTACTGTGGCTGCCGCCCGGGATGGACGACGCGACGTATGTCGCGCAAGCCCAGGCGGACGGCATCGAATTGCAGCCGATCCGCGAATTCTGTCGAACCGCCCGGTGCGAAGCGGGCGTCGTCGTCGGGTATTCCGCGCTGACGGCCGCGCACGCGCGGCATGGCGGCCGGCTGCTCGGCAAGCTGCTCGCGCAACCGGCCTAGCCGCGCCTGTCATCGTTGCCGCGCCCCGCGGCACCCCGCCGCTCGCCCTCGCCCGACCGTGCCGCGCGCTGCAAAACGCGCGGCCGCCGCCGCTTCGACCTCGGGAAATCCATGACACGATGGACACGATTGCTTACCAAAATGAAAGCGAGCTGAAAGTGCGCCGCAATTAACATCCGCTCCACTCGAACAACACCTAGACGTAACTGGAGGAAGACATGCCGTTTGCACCGAAGCACCTCGCCGCCGCGCTGGCGGTCGTTCTGGGCACTGCCGCCGGCAGCGCCGCCGCGCAGGTTCCGGCCGGGTATCCGGGGAGCTACCAGGGCGTCATCGACGCCGCGAAGAAGGAAGGCAAGCTGATCGTCTACTCGACGACCGACACGGGCCTCGTACGTCCGCTGATCAAGGACTTCGAAAGCCTGTACGGCGTGAAGGTCGAGTACAACGACATGAACAGCACCGAGCTGTACAACCGCTACATCAGCGAGAACGCGGCGAGCAGCACCAGCGCCGACGTGCTGTGGAGCTCGGCGATGGATCTGCAGGTCAAGCTCGTCAACGACGGCCTGATGGCGTCCTACGATTCGCCCGAAAGCGCGAACCTGCCGCAATGGGCGCAGTACCAGAAGCAGGCGTACGGCACGACGTTCGAGCCGCTCGCGATCGTCTACAACAAGCGCCTGATCCCCGAGAACGAAGTGCCGAAGACGCGCGCCGAGCTGATCAAGCTGCTCGCGTCGCAACCGGACAAGTTCAAGGGCAAGCTCACGACGTACGACGTCGAGAAATCCGGCGTCGGCTTCAATGCGCTGACGCAGGACGCGCACCTGAACGAGAAGGTCACGTGGGAACTCGTGAAGGCGATCGGCGCGACCGGCCCGAAGCTGCAGTCGAGCACGGGCGCGATGATGGAGCGCATCTCGTCGGGCGAGAACCTGATCGGCTACAACATCTTCGGATCGTACGCGTACGCGAAGGCAAAGAAGGACAAGTCGATCGGCTACGTGTTTCCGAAGGATTACACGCAGGTCGTGAGCCGCCTCGCCACCATCTCGAAGAAGGCGAAGAATCCGAACGCCGCGAAGCTGTGGGTCGACTACCTGCTGTCGAAACGCGGCCAGGCGCTGATCGCGAACCAGGCCAACCTGTACGCGATCCGCACGGACGTGACCGGCGAAACGTCGGCCGCGGGCCTCACGAAGGAACTCGGCGATTCGTTGAAGCCGATCCAGATCGGCACCGGCCTGCTCGTCTATCTGGACCAGTCGAAGCGGCTCGCGTTCCTGAAGCAATGGCAGCAGGCGATCAAGGGCTGATCCGCTGATCCGCTGATCGGCTTCGGCCCGCCAATGGCCGCCCGCCACGTCGCGCGGGCGGCCCCTTCCCCATACCGACTTCCTAGAGGCGGCCATCCGGATGGCCGCAGGGGCGAACTCATGCTTTCAACCAGCACACGCGGATCGGTGCCAGCCGTTCCGCCCGCCACCGGCCCGCGCGATGCGATCCCCGCGCTACCGGTCAGCAGCCTGCAGCCGCTCGCCGGCATGCTGCGCTGGATCGTCGTCGCGGTACTGACCATCGCGGTCGCGCTGCCGCTCGGCTTCATCCTGTTCCAGAGCCTGCTGTCCGCGCCGTTCTTCGATGCGAACAAGACGCTCGGCATCGAGGGCTTCCGTTTCGTCTTCAGCGATCCCGATTTCTGGTCGGCCGTGAAGAACTCGTTCATCATCGCCGGCGGGATGCTGTTCATCTCGATCCCGCTTGGCGGCATCCTCGCGTTCCTGATGGTGCGCACCGACCTGCCCGGCCGCCGCTGGCTCGAACCGCTGCTGCTCACGCCGGTGTTCGTGTCGCCGATGGTGCTCGCGTTCGGCTACGTGGTCGCCGCCGGCCCGGTCGGCTTCTACTCGGTGTGGTTCAAGGAACTGTTCGGGGTGCAGAGCGTGCCCTGGAACGTGTACTCGGTCTTCGCGATCACGGTGATCGTCGGCCTGACGCACGTGCCGCACGTGTACCTGTACTCGTCGGCCGCACTGCGCAACCTCGGCTCGGACGTCGAGGAAGCCGCGCGCGTGACCGGCGCCCGCCCGTTCCGCGTCGCGCTCGACGTCAGCCTGCCGATGACGATGCCCGCGCTGCTGTTCGCCGGCGTGCTGGTGTTCTTCCTCGGCTTCGAGGTGTTCGGGCTGCCGCTCGTGCTCGGCGACCCGGAAGGCCACCTCGTGCTCGCGACCTACCTGTACAAGCTGACCAACAAGCTCGGCGTGCCGTCGTATCACCTGATGGCCGCGGTCGCCGTGTGCATCGTCGCGATCACGTTCCCGCTCGTGCTGCTGCAGCGCCGCCTGCTGAAGACCGCGAACCGCTTCGTCACCGTGAAGGGCAAGGCCGGCCGCGCGACCGTGCTGCCGCTCGGCGTCTGGCGCTGGGTCGCGCTCGCGATCGTCGCGCTGTGGCTGATGCTGACCGTGATCGTGCCGATCTCGGGCATCGTGCTGCGCGCGTTCGTGACCAACTGGGGCGAAGGCGTCGCGCTCGCCGAAGTGCTGACGCTGTCGAACTTCATCGAACTGTTCGAGCAGGACAACCTGGTGCGCGCGATCATCAATACGCTCGGCATCGGCGTGATCGGCGGCGCGCTCGCGATCGGCTTCTATTCGCTCGTCGCGTTCGCCGGCCACCGCCGCCCCGACTGGGCCACCAAGCTGCTCGACTACCTGGTGCTGCTGCCGCGCGCGGTGCCCGGCCTGCTCGCCGGTCTCGCGTTCCTGTGGATCTTCCTGTTCGTCCCGGGCCTGCGCGAGCTGAAGAACTCGATGTGGAGCATCTGGATCGCGTACACGGTCGTGTGGCTCGCGTACGGGATGCGGCTCATCCAGAGCGCGCTGCTGCAGGTCGGCCCCGAGCTCGAGGAAGCCGGCCGCAGCGTCGGCGCGACGCGCAGCCGCGTGTCGCTCGACGTGACGCTGCCGCTCGTGCGCTTCGGCCTGCTCGCCGCGTGGCTCCTGATCTTCATGATCTTCGAGCGCGAATACTCGACGGCCGTCTACCTGCTGTCGCCCGGCACCGAAGTGATCGGCGCGCTGCTCGTGTCGCTGTGGGCGACCGGCGCCGTCGACCAGGTCGCCGCGCTTTCTGTCATCAACATCGCGATGGTCGGCGCCGGTCTCGGCGTGGCCCTGCGTTTCGGAGTGAAACTTCATGGATAAGCTCATCGTCGACGACCTGCACCTCAGCTACGGCACCAATCCGATCCTCAAGGGCGTGTCGTTCGAACTGAAGGCCGGCGAAGTCGTGTGTCTGCTCGGCGCGTCGGGCAGCGGCAAGACTACGCTGCTGCGCGCGGTGGCCGGCCTCGAACAGCCGTCCGACGGCCGCATCCAGCTCGACGACCGCGTGTTCTTCGACGGCGCGCAGCGCGTCGATCTGCCCGTCGAGCAACGCTCGCTCGGCCTCGTTTTCCAGTCGTACGCGCTGTGGCCGCACCGCACCGTCGCCGACAACGTCGGCTACGGGCTGAAGCTGCGCCGCGTCGCACCGGCCGAACAGAAGCGCCGCGTGCAGTCCGCACTCGACCAGCTCGGCCTCGGCCATCTCGCGGAACGCTTTCCGCATCAGCTGTCGGGTGGCCAGCAGCAGCGCGTTGCGATTGCGCGCGCGCTCGTCTACAACCCGCCGGTGATCCTGCTCGACGAACCGCTGTCGAACCTCGACGCCAAGCTGCGCGAAGAAGCGCGCGCGTGGCTGCGCGAACTGATCGTGTCGCTCGGGCTGTCGGCCCTGTGCGTCACGCACGACCAGACCGAAGCGATGGCGATGTCCGACCGCATCCTGCTGCTGCGCAACGGCCGCATCGAGCAGGAAGGCACGCCGGCCGAACTGTACGGCGCGCCGCGCTCGCTGTATACGGCCGAGTTCATGGGCAGCAACAACCGGATCGATGCGCGCGTCGCGGCCATTGACGGCGAACGCGTGACGCTCGCCGGCGACGGCTGGGAACTGCAGGCGCTCGCCCGCGACACGTTCGCGCCGGGCCAGGACGCGCAGGCCGTGATCCGCCTCGAACGCGTGCAGGTCGCCGACGGCCCGGGCGCGAACCGGCTGCAGGCCGACCTCGTCACGTCGATGTATCTCGGCGACCGCTGGGAATACCTGTTCCATTGCGGCGAGATGCGCCTGCGCGCATTCGGTCACGTGCCGCGTGCAGCGGGCAAGCACTGGATCGAATTCCCGGCCAACGACTGCTGGGCGTTCGCGAAGGCGGGCTGACCCCGTCGCGGCGGCCCGCGCGCAGCCGCGCATGCAGTCGCGCGCACCTCCCTTCGAGACGCGCATCGGCGCGACGAGTACCCGTTTTCTGTTTCAACCACCCACAAAAAATCAAGGAGACACCGTCAAAATGAAGTCACGCGCAGAACGTTCCATTCGAACAGTAGTCCTCACCGGTTCGGCAGCGGCAGCCTGTCTCGCCGTGCCGGCCGCGCACGCGCAGTCGTCGGTCACGATCTACGGGATCATGGACGCCGGCATCGAATTCGCCAACCACGCAGCGCCGGAAGGCGGCAATTCCGTCAAGCTCAAGTCAGGCAACAAGAACACGTCGCGCTGGGGCCTGCGCGGCGTCGAGGATCTCGGCGGCGGGCTGAAGGCCGTGTTCCGGCTGGAAAGCGGGATCGACCTCGCGAACGGCGCGCTCGACGACGGCCCCGACTCGATCTTCGCGCGCCGCGCGACGGTCGGCCTGAAGGGCAAATGGGGCGAACTGACGCTCGGCCGCAACTACACCGTCACCTACGACTACATGCTGCCGTTCGACCCGATGGGTTACGCGCAGAACTACTCGTGGGCCTCGTCGTCGATGGCGACCGGCGGCCGCAAGGACGGCATGTTCACGCGCTCGTCGAATGCGGTGCGCTACGACGGTGAATTCAGCGGCTTCAAGTTCGGCGCGTTGTACGGCTTCGGCAACGTGCCGGGCAGCATGAAGACCAGCTCGAAATACGACTTCGCGGTCGGCTACGAACAAGGCCCGTTCGGCGCGGTGGTCGCGTTCGACCGGCAGAACGGCGCGGCCGATAGCGTCACGCCGGCCGATACGGTCAACTACGTCCAGGGGATTCATGCGGGCCTGAGCTACGACTTCGGCAACCTGAAGACGATGGCCGGCTACCGCAACTACAAGCGCACGTATCGCACGAGCGCCGCGAACCAGTTGAGCGACATGTACTGGGTCGGCGGGTCGTACCAGTTCACGCCGACGTTCTCGTTGATCGGCGCCGTGTATCACCAGAACATCAAGGGCGGCACGGATGCCGATCCGACGCTCGTGTCGATGCGTGCGAATTACGCGCTGTCGAAGCGCACGGTGCTGTACGCGGCCGGTGCGTTCGCGATCGGGAAGCATGGGCAGAAGGTCGGTGTATCGCGCGATGTCAACGGGTACGGCACCACGCAGGTCGGGGTGACGGCGGGGATTCAGCAGCGGTTCTGAGGTTGACGGCGGGTGGCGGCGCGTGTGTTGCGCGCCGCCACCCGCCCGTTCGCCCGTTCGCGACGGGCCACCCTACCGTTGGTCGTTGCACGAACCGATTCGCAGGACCCGTCGGTATCCTGACGAGATCGCGTGCGAAACGGCCCCAGCCGTGCGTGCGGACAGGCGGTGCGCCGCCTGTTCGTCATCCGCCTTCGCGCATCGTGAACACCGGGCGCACGAGACTGTTCACATCGCCCCAGTGTTCGCCGACAGCCGACAGCGGCACCGTGCGCGTGTCGATTGCCAGCCCCGCCGGCCTGGCCGCGTCGAATACGCCGCGCACCGAGGCCAGCAGGCGCGGCAGCGGCACACTGCCGAGGCCGCTGCCCATCAGCTCGATGGCCGTCGCCCGCAGCACCGCGCCCGGCAACAGCACATCCGCGCCGCCGATCGAGCCGATCTGCACGAAGCGCAGCCGGCGGCCATCGGGGGTCGCCTTCGCCGCGGCAACCAGCAGCGTCTGCGCGCTGCTCCCCCACAAATAGTCGAGCACGACGTCCACGCCGGCACGGAAATGCGGCTCGAGCGCACGCGCCAGATGCGCGTCGTCCTGCTGCAGCGATACGACGGCATCCGCACCCGCGTGCAGCAATGCCTGCAGCGCCGCCGCGTTGCGGCCCGTCGCGATCACCTTCGCAGCGCCGAGATGCTTCGCGATCCGCACCGCCAGCCGCCCCGACGTACCCGTCGCGCCGTTGACGAGCACCGTCTCGCCCGCGACGAGCCGCGCACGCTCGGACAGCGCGGCCCACGACGACATCCCGGGAATCGCGATCGCCGCGGCCGTGACGTCGTCGAGCGCATCGGGCAGCGGCACGCACCGCGTATCGGGCACGATCGTCCGCTCGGCCATCGCGCCGAACGGTGCGGGCGCACCGAAGAAATAGACGCGTTGCCCGTCGTCGAGACAACCCACGCCGTCGACGCCGACGACGAACGGATAACGCCCGTCCGACGAGTAGTGCGTACCTGACGCACGCCCCTGCGCGATCCGGCTCAGCGCGGACGCCGTCACGTCGATCAGGCGATGGCCCGGCATCGCGCGCGGCGCGTCGAATTCCATATGGACGGGACGCTCGCCGGCGCCCGTCACGACTGCTGCTTTCATGATTGCTCCTCGAATCGGGGATTTCGATCAACGATTGCTGCACCCGTCATTGCGCATCGAGCCACGCCCGCAGCGCGGGATCGCGTACGTCCAGCACGTCGAACAGGCCAAGCGCGCGCAACGCGGGTAATGCATCGATCGTGTCGGCTTCCGCGCGCGCCCGGTCGGCCGGCGCGGCGTTCGGGTCGGTCAGCACCCGCGCGTTGACCAGGAACGCGCCGACGGTGCCCTTGCGGATCGTCGTTCCGTCGGCCTCGATCCGGTCGGCATGGTCGGGAAGCATCTGTTCGGCTCGCATCGTGTCGTACTCCGGTTGTCATCGATGGACCCAGTGTAGGCGTGCGAATCCGGCCGATCTCCGGTATAACGGCCATTCGATCCCGATATCCGGCCATGTCCGATCCACTCCTGCCCGCCCGATTCGTCACGTCCGACGACGGCCCGTTCGTCGTCGCGGCCGTCCTGTCGCAACGCGACCCGCGCGTGACGCCATCCCACTCGCACGCGCGCGGCCAGCTCGTCGGCGCGCTGAGCGGGCTGCTGACGATCGGTCTCGACGATCAGGACTGGGTCGTGCCGGCGATCCATGCAATCTGGATTCCGCCGCATTGCCGGCATTCGCTGCGCTCGTTCGGACCGATTTCCGGCTGGTCGGCGTTCGTTGCCGAAGCACGATGCGCGGCGCTGCCGGATACGCCACGCGCGATCCGCACGACGCCGCTGCTGCGCGAAGCCGTGCAGCGCGCGGCGAGTTGGGAGGGTTCGGCGCTGGATGCCGCTCGGACGCGGATCGCCGACGTGATCCTTGATGAAATCGCGTCGTCGGAAGTCGAGGCACTGGGGCTGGTGCGGCCGCAAGATCCGCGGCTGATGAAGATCACCGATGCGCTTGCCGCCGATCTAGCGGACAACCGGCGGTTGGAGGAATGGGCCGAATGGGCCGGCATCAGCGCGCGGACAATGAGCCGCCGCTTCGTCGCGGAAACGGGGCTGACGTTCGCGCAGTGGCGTCAGCAGGCCAGGCTGCTGAGGGCGCTTGAGCGCATTGCCGACGGCGTGCCGGTGACGACGATCGCGCTCGATCTCGGGTACGACAACGTCAGCGCGTTCATCGACATGTTCCGGCGCGCGTTGGGGACGACGCCGGGGAGGTATATGGAAACAGGGCGCCGTGGAGAGGAATGAGCGTGGCGATCCGGAGATACGAATCCGCGTGCGGAAGGTTGGCGCCCAGTAGACGGAAAACGCCAGCTTCTGCCATCGGGTCAATACGTACCGTCCCCCGTCGTCTCGGCCTGCTCCCCCTTCCCCTTGAACAGCGCAGCCAACCGCTCCGCGCCCCTCGCCAGCAGCGTCGTATCCACCCCGACCGCAACAAACAACGTCCCCGCCTCCAGATAGCGCCGCGCGGCCGCCTCATCGGCGCTCAAAATCCCCGGCGCCTTGCCGGCCGCCTTGATCGTCCGGATCGCGCCATCGATCGCCGCCTGCACGTCCGGATGCCCCGGATTGCCGAGATGCCCGAGATCGGCCGCGAGATCCGCCGGTCCGATGAACACGCCGTCCACACCTTCGACCCGCGCAATCGCATCGATCGCGTCGAGCCCCGCCCGCGTCTCGACCTGTACGAGCACGGCCATCTCGTCGTTCGCGCGATGCAGGTAGTCACCGACGCGATTCCACCGCGACGCACGCGCCAGCGCACTGCCCACGCCACGAATCCCGTGCGGCGGATAACGCGTCGCCGCCACCGCCGCGCGCGCCTCGTCGGCACTCTGCACCATCGGCACGAGCAACGTCTGCGCCCCGAGGTCGAGCACCTGCTTGACGATCACCGGATCGTTCCACGGCACGCGCACGACCGGATGCGACGGATACGGCGCGATCGCCTGCAGTTGCGCGAGGATCGTCGGCACCGTGTTCGGCGCATGCTCGCCGTCGATCAGCAGCCAGTCGAAACCGGCGCCCGCAACCACTTCGGCGCTGTACGGATTCGCGAGTCCGAGCCACAGCCCGATCTGCGCGTCGCCACGCGCGAGCGCCGCCTTGAAGACATTCGAAGGAATCTGCATCGCTCGTTCACCTCACTCGAAGTAGCACTGGATCGTCCCGAGCGAGCCGTAGTCGACGCTGAACGTGTCGCCCGGCCGTGCCGCGCACGGCCGCGTGAACGAGCCGCCGAGCACGATCTGCCCCGGCTCCAGCGCGACGTCGAAGCGAGCCAGCCGGTTCGCGAGCCACGCAACCCCATTCGCCGGATGGTTCAGCACGCCGGCCGCGACGCCCGTTTCCTCGACCACGCCGTTGCGCGACATGATCGCCGCGACCCAGCGCAGGTCGACGTCCTGCGGTTTCACCGGCCGCCCGCCGATCACGACGCCCGCGTTCGCCGCGTTGTCGGCGATCGTGTCGAACACCTTGCGTGGCCGCTTCGTATCGGGGTCGATCGACTGGCTGCGGGCGTCGATGATCTCGAGCGCCGGCACCACGTAGTCGACCGCGTCGTACACGTCGAAGATCGTGCAGTCCGGGCCGGTGAGCCGTTTGCCGAGCACGAACGCGAGCTCGACCTCGACGCGCGGCACGATGAAGCGGCCGGTGGGAATCGTGCCGCCGTCGGCGAAGAACATGTCGTCGAGCAACGCGCCGTAGTCGGGCTCGTCGATCTGTGACGTGTTCTGCATCGCCTTCGACGTCAGGCCAATCTTGTGGCCCTTCAGCGTGCGGCCTTCCGCGAGCTTGAGGGCGACCCACGTGCGCTGGATCGCGTACGCGTCGTCGATCGTGATGTCGGGATGGTCGAGCGAGATCTGGCGGATCTGCTTGCGCTCGCGCTCGGCGTCGTGCAGACGCTGCGCGAGCTGGTCGATGATGGCGGGTTCGAGCATGGTCGGATCGGGAATGGGGTTCAGCCGGCCCGCTTGTAGCGGGCGTGGATGTTGTTGTGCTTGTACGAGCCGCTTTCGCTGAACTCGGTCAGTTCCATCGACAGCGCCAGGTAGCGTTTCGCGTACAACTCCGCGAAATGCGCCTTGATCGCGTCGAACAGGGCGTCGCACGCGGCCTTTTTCTGCTCGTCGGTACGGCCCGAGCCGATCTTGAGCGTCACGTGGACGAATGCGTCGTCCCCCGTGCCGTCGGCCACGCAATAGTCCTGCAGCTCGATCGCGCGCGAGCGGATGCCGCCCGTCGGGAACACGCCGCCCTGCGCGATCAACGTAGCGTTGATCGTGCGCAGCAGCACGGGAAGACGTGCGTCGTCGCGGATGTTCGCGGTGTATTCGACGACGATATGGGGCATGGCTGGTCTCCTGTCGAATGCGTGGCGAAGCGTTCAGGACAACGGAAAGATCGCGTTGATCTGTCCGGTGCCCGAACTTGCAAAGTAGTCGGTGACGATCTCGACAGGCTTGTCGTAGCGATCCCAGCCGAGCAAGCCGAGCAGCATCGCGGTGTCGTGCATCCCGCCTTCGCCGTGGCAATGCGTGTTGTACTCGGGCAGCATCGCGCAGAAGGTCTTGAAATCCCCCTGCTTCCACAGCTCGACCACGCGCAGGTCGACCTGCCGGAAGAATTCGCGGCTGATCTCGTGAATCGATTCCTCGGGGCTGCCGTTGTCGTTGAAACGATGTGACAACGAACCACTCGCGAGAAATGCGACGTTCGAATCGCTCTTCTCGATCGCTTCGAGCAGCGCCGCGCCGAAGCGGCGGCTTTCGTCGAGCTGATGCCACATGCACCAGCCGGCGATCGACACGACCTTGAAGTGCTGGTCGGCGTTCATGTAGCGCATCGGCACCAGCGTGCCGTATTCGAGTTCGAGGCTGTCGATCTCGTGCGCGCGGGTCGCGATCCCGCGCTCGCTGGCCGTCTCGGCGATCAGCCGGCCGAGCGCCGGGTTGCCCGGATACGCGTACTGCATGTCGCGGATGAAATGCGGTAGCTCGTTGCTCGTGTACGTGCCCGAGAACTGCGCATTGCAGTTCACGTGATAGCCGGCGTTGACGAGCCAGTGCACGTCCGACACGACGATCGTGTCGACGCCGAGCGCACGGCAGCGCGCGCCGATCAGTTGATGGCCGCGGATCGCCGCTTCGCGGCAGCCGTGATGCCTGCCGGGCATTTCCGACAGGTACATCGACGGCACGTGCGTGATTTTCGCGGCGAGGGACAGTTTGCCCATCGTTCAAGTCTCCTGTCGGCCGGAGTTAGCGCTTTAGCGCTTACTCCAACCCCATGCTCGGCCAGCGTGCCGGCCAAGGAATCATTTGTGCTGCCAGACCACCCGCGCCCGTCACACGCCCCAGCGCGGAATATGATGCGAACCCATCGAAATGCACACGTTCTTGATCTCCGCGAACACCTCGAAACTGTATTCGCCGCCCTCGCGCCCGGTGCCCGATTCCTTCACGCCACCGAACGGCTGACGCAGGTCCCGCACGTTCTGGCTGTTCACGAACACCATCCCGGCCTCGATGCCGCGTGCGAGGCGATGCACCTTGCCGACATCCTGCGTCCAGATGTACGAGGCCAGCCCGTACGACGTGTCGTTCGCGAGCCGCAGCCCTTCTTCCTCGTCCTCGAACGGGATCAGGCACGCGACCGGCCCGAAGATCTCTTCCTGCGCGACGCGCATCCGGTTGTCGACGTCGGCCAGCACGGTCGGCCGCACGAAGTTGCCGTTGCGCAGATGGTCGGGCAGGCCCGCCGGCTTGTCCGCGCCGCCCGCGACCACGCGTGCGCCTTCCTGCTCGCCGATGCGGATATAGCCCGTCACCTTCTCCCAGTGCTGGCGCGTAATCATCGCACCGAGGTTCGTGGCCGGATCGGACGGATCGCCGACCACCAGGTTGTTCGCGCGGCGCGCGAATTCCTGCACGAAGCGGTCGTAGATCGTGCGCTGCACGAAGATCCGCGAGCCGGCCGTGCAGCGTTCGCCATTGATCGAGAAGATCGTGAACAGCGATGCATCGAGCGCGCGGTCGAAATCGGCATCGTCGAAGATCAGCACCGGCGACTTGCCGCCGAGCTCCATCGAATACTTCTTGAGACCGGCACGCTCCATGATCCGCTTGCCGGTCACCGTGCCGCCGGTGAACGACACCGCACGCACGTCGGGATGGCGCACGAGTGCATCGCCGGCCGTCGCGCCATAGCCCTGCACGACGTTGAGCACGCCGGGCGGAATGCCGGCTTCGAGCGCGAGGCGGCCGAGCTGGTCGGCCGTCAGCGGCGACAGTTCCGACATCTTCAGCACGGCCGTGTTGCCGAGCGCGAGACACGGCGCCGTCTTCCACGTCGCGGTCATGAACGGCACGTTCCACGGCGACACCAGCGCACACACGCCGACCGGCTGGTACAGCGTGTAGTTCAGCATCTGGTCGTCGACCGGATAGGTGCGGCCGTTCATCTGCACGCACACTTCCGCGAAGAAGTTGAAGTTCTCGGACGCGCGCGGAATCAGCTGCTTGCTCGTCTGAGCGATCGGCAGCCCGGTGTCCTGCGTCTCCAGCGCCGCGAGCATCGGCACGTTCTTCTCGATCAGCTCGCCGAGCTTGCGCATCAGCTTCGCGCGCTCCTTGGCGGGCGTGTTCGCCCATTTCGGGAACGCTGCCTTCGCGGCGCGCACGGCCGCGTCGACTTCGGCCTCGCCACCCGATGCGACGTCGGTGATGACCTCGCCCGTCGCGGGATTCAGCGTCGTGAACGTCTCGCGGCTCTCGACTTCGCGGCCGTCGATCCAGTGCTTGATGCTCATGCTCTCTCCTTGGGCGACCGGCTCAGCCGGCGCGATAGTAGTCTGCTTCGCCGACGATCGTGTTCACGAGCCGGCCAATCCCCTCGATCTCGGTCACGACCTCGTCGCCCGGCTTCGTGTCCGCCAGCCCCTCGGGCGTGCCGGTCAGGATCAGGTCGCCCGGCGAGAGCGTCATGAAGCCGCTGATGTGCTCGATCAGCGCAGGCACGTCGAAGATCATGTCGCGCGTGCTGCCGCGCTGCGTCTCCTGGCCGTTCACCGTCGTGCGCAGCGTCAGGTCGCCCGCATCGCCGATCTCGTCGCGGCTGACGAACCACGGCCCGAGCGGCGTGCAGGTGTCGCGGTTCTTCACGCGCAGGTTCGGACGGTAGTAGTTCTCGAGATAGTCGCGGATCGCGTAGTCGTTCGCGACCGTATAGCCGGCCACGTAGTCGAGCGCCTGCGCGCGGCTCACGTTGCGCGCGGGCCGGCCGATCACGACGGCGAGCTCGCATTCGTAATGCATGTGAGTGGCATCCACCGGGCGCACGGTGCGCGACCGGTGGCCGATGAACGTGTTCGGCCCCTTCAGGAAGATCAGCGGCTCGCTCGGCGCCTTGAACGCGAGCTCCTTCGCGTGGTCGGCGTAGTTGAGACCGAGCGCGAACGTCGTGCGCGGCGTGACGGGCGGCAGCCATTCGACCCGCTCTTCCGCGACGACGCACCCCGTATCGAGGCGGATCGCACCGTCGCCGGCCGGTTCGGCCGCATGCAGTGCGCCGTTGTAGATCACGCGCGCCGTCCTCATCGTGCTTCCTCCGCGATCAGCGTGTGCCGCAACGTGCCGAGGCCGGCGGCGGCAATCTCGATCGTGCTGCCCGCGCGGGCGCGCGGTGCGCCGCCGGCGACACCGAGCAACAGCACGTCGCCCGCGTCGAACGACATGAAGGCCGTCACGTCGGCGATCAATTCGCGCACGGGGCGAATCAGCGTGGCCGTCGAGGCAGATACGGCCACCTCGCCGTCGATCCGCACGCTCAGGCCGATCGCGTCGACATCGCCCAGCGCAGAGGCCGGCACGATGGCCGGGCCCAGCGGGCAGAAGCCGTCGCGGCACTTGAAGCGCACGGCCGGACGGTAGTAATCGGGATGCGGCACCGACACGTCGCTCGCGAGCGTGAAACCGTGAAGGTAGTCGAGTGCCTGTACGGCCGGCACGCGCGTCGCGCGCCGGGAGAACACGACGGCCACCGACGCGCCGATCTCCAGCGCGTCGACACCGGCGGGCACGACGACGGCCGCGCCGTCGCTCGCATGCGTGTTGGCGGGCTTGATGTACAGGATCGGCGCCTGTGGCGGGCGGCCGTAAGGCGGTGCGTTCACGGCATCGCCGAGCGCGTCGAGCGCCGCGCGCTCGTTGAGCAGCGCACCGTAGACGGTACCGATGGCGACCGGCAACGGCGGCGCCGCGGCGGTCGTGCAAGACAGCTCCATGCGTCATTCCCCTGCCGCGCGTCGCGGCGCATCGTCAATAGTTAATATCTTAAGTAAACAATCGAACGCTGGCAACCTCGATTACCCTGATAGGCGAAATTCACTACCCGCGGCTGTTAAGATTGATGCGTCCCCGTCCTCTGCTCTCCCCGATGAACCGTACGCTCGACCACCGCAACCTGGCCATGCTGCTGCTCGAGGCCCGCGAAACGCTGATGGGTCTGTTTCGGCCCATTCTCAAGGAATTCGCGCTGACCGAACAGCAATGGCGCATCATCCGCGTGCTCGACGGCGAACCGGCTCAGTCGCTCGAAGCGGGACAGATCGCACGACGCTGCTGCATCCTGAGCCCGAGCCTGACGGGCGTGCTGGAACGGATGGAGCGCGACGGCCTGATCACGCGCACGCGCGCGCAGGAAGATCAGCGCCGGCTGCTGGTCAGCCTGACACCGCAAAGCAGGAAACTGGTCACGGAAATCGGTCCGCGGATCGACGAGCAGTACCGGCAGCTCGAATCGCGGTTCGGCCAGGACGGCCTCGAAGACATCTATCGCGCGCTCGACCGGCTCATCGAGCTCGGCGGTAACACGTGAAAACGGCGCCCGTTCCCGCCAGCCGCGGGAACGGGCGCCGGTGCGGCACGGGCGATCAGTGCACCGTGCCGCGCATCAGTTCGGTCACGGCCACGCCGCGCGACGTGCGCATGCATTCCTCGACGTAATCGAGGAACGGCAACGGCTCGAAATCGATTTCGTCGCGCACGCGGCGGTTGTCGAACACGCGATCGACCGTCGCGAATTCCCCGCAGCGCTGCAGTGCCCGGCCGATCACGCGTTCGAGTGCCGGATCGGTCCGCCCCAGCACATCGCGCACCACGAGCGGCAACTCGGCCGGCGCACATGCCGCGTAGCGCGGCGCGCCCGTCATCCCCGCCGCCTCGTCCATCGCACGCACGATCTGCGCGACCTGCGGTGCCTCGTCGCCGGCCGACACGTGATACAGGTCGTGCGCGAGCGTCGGCTTGACGGCCAGCAGCATCGTTGCACGCGCCACGTCGTCCACCGACACGATGTCGATGCGCGTCATCGGCCGCGCGGTGAAGCGGCGCGCGGCATGCGCGAGCCGGAACATCCAGAACGAATTCGGCGCGGGCCGCGTACCGAGCACCGTGTGGCCGACCACATGCGACGGCCGCACCACGACGAGCGGCAGCCCGAGCGCCCGCAGCCGCTGCTCGGTCTCGGCCTTCGCATGCAGGTAGTCCGCCGCGAGCACCGCACCCGGCAGGCCTTCTGCGTCGCGCGCGCCGTCGTTCGCCGCAGCGGCCGCTGCTTCTTCCTGCACGATCCCGCCGCGGCCCGCATGCGCATAGGCCGTGCCGACGTACACGAAGCGCTGCAGGCGCGGCGCCCGGGCGAAGCGTTCGGCGAAGCGCACCGCATCGGCGATGTCGGCCCGCAGGTGCACGCCGTCGGCCGGCGACGCATGGCCCGCGCAATGAATCACGTGCGTCGCGGCGGCGAGGCGCGGCGCGTCGGCGCCCTGCCACACGTCGCCGAGCGCACCGACGACCACGTTCGCATCGGTCAGGCGCGACGCCCAGTACGGCGCCAGCCCCGCGCGCAGCGCCGCTTCGCGCAGCCGCGCGACGGCGTGGCCGCGATCTTGCGCCCGCACGACGCAGACGATGCGCTCGAGCAGCCCCGCATTGACGAGCGCCGTCAGCACGGTACTGCCGATGAAGCCGGTTGCGCCGGTCAGCACCAGCCGCCCGACGTTCGCCGCCGCGACCGGTGCGCTGGCCGGCGACACGAGGCTCGTCCGCCAGTTGAGCGACAACGCGGTTTTCCAGATCAGCACGATAGTCTCCTTCGAAGAGTCGGCCGGGCGGCGCGACGCCCGCGGTTGCGGGCTGCGCACGGCTCACCGGCCGGGCCGGGGCCTGACGCGCCCCCGGCAGTCCCGATCGGGCGTGCGGCCCGCGATCGCGTCGATCGCGTCTCTGGCACGAGGCGGCGGCAGCCGCCGAGGACGGGCGTCCGCGGCGCTAGATCGGGAAGATTCCAGTGTGGGGCCCGACCGCAGGCAAGTCTGTCCCGAAAGTTTCGTGAAAGTGTGCCGATTTGTATGGGATTGTCGGAGTGTGTCGTACCGGGCGCGCCGTCAACATCCCGCAACATCCGCTCGGCCCGCGCTCCGACGGTGCGGTGCCGCCCGGGTCGACCCGGTCATGCGCGACAGATCGACGCGCCTCGCGGGCATGTCATCCCATGTCTCGATGATCGACCCTCCCCCATCGGCACCGCGATCGCCGGTACGCGCGTGTTGGCGGGTGCCCGGTCGGAATAACCATGAATCGTCAGACGTCGTTCCATCTGAAATCGCAATGGACTCAATATGAATTTATTGCGGATTATCACTTGCGTTTCACACCAGTCTATCTAGACTGATCAAGTCAAAACGGTCGAATGTGTCATTTTTTTAGGAGACGATCACAATGCGCCTCACCATTCGGATTAATGGCAGCGAATCGGCAACCCGGCACGCGTTCGCGGTACTGTGGGTCGATACCGACGAGGGCCTGTGGTCGCGCGAGGCACATCAAGGCATGGATCTTCCGACCTGGGGCAAGGTCCGCGACGTCGAGGGCGCCATGGCGCTCTGCGCGGCCGACGGCGGGAATGCCGTGTGCCAGTTGAAGGGACTGTCGTTCGATGCGATGCAGCGCGAACAGGGCCCCGCGGTGCTCGCCGGCAATCACCCCGGCGCGTGGCGACTGCAGGCTGTCGATCGTTGCACGAGCGAACCGGAATACCGGGAATTCATTTCCGTCGCCCGATAGAAACTATCGATGTAATTCGTCTGCGGTTTTCGGGTTTATTCCGGTTTCAGCGATATTCATTTCGATATTCAGCATTAACGGCGCCCCATTCCGGGGCGTTTTTCATTTCACGGTTTAAAGAAATAACCGCGCGCCGATCAATTGATCGCACACCGGAGGATCGGCGTCGATCCATACCTGAAATCCCTGCTCCCGTTCTGCACGTCGCGAGTCACCCGGAGTTTCATCGTCAGCGGCTCCGGGAAAATGCCGCTCCCGCCGCGCCGTTCCCCCTTTTTCACCCGCTGTGCGAGCGCGCCGATACCGGTATTTTCTCGGGGCCGGAACATACTTTCCCCACACGGCGTTTACTCCTTTATTACAATCGCATTATTCAGACTCACTCGCCGCCTCCGGGCGGCCCGACCCGGCCATTGCATGAGCGTGAAAAAGAAGACCCACCCCGCCGATCCGTACGCGGCCGCGACCAAAAATCCGATGCTCGCGTCGCGCCTGCCGATGTGGCGCTCGAAGCTGATCGTGATCATCGTGTTCCTCGCGTTCGCCGCGCTGATCGGCCGCGCCTTCTGGGTGCAGGTCGCGAACAAGGAGTTCTACGTCGGCCAGGGTCAGAAACGCTACCAGCGCACGATCGAGCTCGACGCGACGCGCGGGCGCATCGTCGACCGCAACGGCGCGATGCTTGCCGTCAGCCTGTCGACCTATGAAATCTGGGCGAACCCGAAACAGGTCGCCGACACCGACTACCCGCAGATCTCGAAGCTGCTCGACATGCCGCTCGCCGAGGTCAAGCGGCGCCTCGGCAACGACAAGACGTTCGTGCTGCTCAAGCGGCAGGTCGACGCGGACACCGCGGGCAAGCTCGACAAACTCGCGATCGACGGCATCACGCAGATCGCCGATTCGAAGCGTTTCTACCCGGAAGGCGAATCGGCCGCGCACGTGGTCGGCTTCACGAACGTCGAGGACAAGGGGCAGGAAGGCGTCGAGCTTGCCGCGAATGCGCGCCTGGTGGGCACGTCCGGGCAGCGCGAGGTGATCCGCGACCGGCTCGGCCGCATCGTGTCGGACACGCGCCCGCTCGTCCCGGCGCAGCACGGCGCGACGATCGAACTGACGATCGACCGCCGCATCCAGCAGCTCGCGTTCAGCCAGCTCAAGGCCGCCGTGGTCGAGAACAACGCGGTGGCCGGCAGCGTCGTGGTGCTCGACGCGCAGAACGGCGAGATCCTCGCGCTTGCGAACTACCCGACCTTCGACCCGAACGACCGCGCGCGCCTCACCGGCCAGCAGTTGCGCAACCGCGCGGTGATCGACACGTTCGAGCCGGGCTCGACGATCAAGCCGCTCGTCGTCGCGCTGTCGATCGACGAGCGCAAGGTCACGCCGAACACGATCATCAACACGTCGCCGGGCACCTACAAGATCGGCCCGGCCGTGATCCACGACACGTCGAATCACGGGTCGCTGACGGTGTCGCAGGCGCTGCAGAAGTCGAGCAACGTCGCGCTCGCGAAGCTCGCGCTGAACCTGCCTGCCGAAACGATCTGGAACAAATACCAGGAATACGGCATCGGCCGCGCACCGGAACTCACGTTCCCGGGCGTCGCGTCGGGCCGGCTGCGCGGCTACAAGCGCTGGCGGCCGATCGAGCAGGCGACGATGGCGTACGGCTACGGCCTGTCGATGTCGCTGCTGCAGATCGCGCAAACCTACACGGCCTATGCCGGCGACGGCACGCTGCACCCGGTGTCGCTGCTGAAGAACGGCACCGACCAGCAGACGATCGACGCGCATCGCGGCCACCGCGTGACGTCGTCGCAAACGGCCGCGGCGATCCGTTCGATGCTCGAGATGGCGGTCGGCGAAGGCGGCACGGGGCGCCGCGCGCGCGTCGACGGCTACCGGATCGGCGGCAAGACGGGTACCGCGCGCAAGCAGGTTGGCGCGACCTATGCGAAGGGCAAGTACCGCGCGCTGTTCGCCGGGATGGCGCCGATGAGCAACCCGCGCCTGATCGTCGCGGTGATGATCGACGAGCCGCGCGGCAAGGGCTACTACGGCGGCACGGTGGCCGGCCCGGTGTTCGCGTCGGTCACGAGCGGCTCGCTGCAGTTGCTCGGCGTGCCGCCCGACGCGCCGGTCGAGCCCGAGAAGACGCCGCCGGCGAAGGCCGTTGCGCCGCAAAAGACGGTGGCTGCACCGAAAGCGTCGGCGACGCAGGCCAAAACAGCCGCTGCGCCGAAAGCCGCCGCATCCCTGAAGACTGCCTCGCCATCGAAAGCGCCGGCGCAGGCAAATACGGCGGCGGGTTGATCGGCGCAGCCCGCGCGACGCGCCGCCGTCCCGGCGCGCGCGTCACGCTCCGACGGCCTCGTCACGGCCTCGGACTTCCCGGTCATCGGGCACCGTCATTCGATCCAGGAACGCAGCGCATCATTTGAGCGTTCCCGCCGTCGCCTCCAGCCATTTTTACGCGCCTCGGCCCGCCCGGGCCGCCGCGCCCTGCCCGGTACGCGGCGCGATGCCGCGCGCCGTCAATGCGACGCTGCGACCGCCGGCTTCGTCATCCTGCCGAGCACGTGCTCGGTCATCCCGCGCGCCAGTTCGGACTCCCCCATGAACACGATGCCGATCCCCTCGCTCGACAACAGTGCGGCCTCGTCACCGCTGTTCGTGCACAGCACGACCTCGAGCGCCGGATTCAAGGTGCGCGAGATCTCGACGATCTGCCGCACGTCGAACACGTCGGGCAGCGTGACGACCAGCATCCCGGCGCGCGCAATATGCGCCTGCACGAGCACGATCGGCTCGATCGCGTCGCCCGACACGGCCGCGACACCTTCCGCACGCAGTTTCTCGACGAGCTCGCGATTCTGCTCGACGACGACATACGCGATGCCGCGCTCGTCCAGCGCGTGCGCGATTCGAGTACCGACCTTGCCGTAGCCGACGATCACGACCTGCCCGGTCAGGTGCGTCTGCGGCGTCGACATCGGCAGCGCGGCGAGCGGATCGTCGCGGGCCTCGAGCTTGCGCGCGAACGCCGAATGCTTGCGGATCCATGCGAGCGCCGGATCGATCATCGCGAACAGCAGCGTGTTCATCGCGATCGAGATCAGCGCGACGGCCAGAATCAGACTCTGCCCCTCGGCCGACAACAGCCCCAGCGCACGGCCGAGCCCGGCGAGGATGAACGAGAACTCGCCGATCTGCGCGAGCCCCGCGCCAACCGTCAGCGCGGTATTCAGCGGATAGCGGAACGCGATCACGAGCGCGACCGCCGCGAGCGTCTTGCCGATCACCACGATCCCCGCGACCTCGATCACGTGCAGCGGCTCCGCGAGCAGGATCTTCGGGTCGAACAGCATCCCGACCGAGATGAAGAACAGCACCGAGAACGCATCGCGCAGCGGCAGCGTCTCGTCGGCCGCGCGCCGGCTGAATTCCGACTCGCGCATCATCATCCCGGCGAAGAACGCGCCGAGCGCGAACGACACGTCGAACAGCTTCGCCGCGCCGAACGCGATGCCGACCGCGGCCGCGATCATGCACAGCGTGAACAGCTCGCGCGAGCCGGTGCGCGCGACGAGCCACAGAATGCGCGGAAACACGCGCTTGCCGACCACCAGCATCAATGCGATGAACGCCGCGACCTTCAGCATCGTGACGCCGAGCGTGCCCCACACGCTGCCGCCGGCCGCCTGCGCGTCGCCGGGCGGCGTGCCGCCGAGCAGCCCCGCGACGGGCGGCAGCAGCACCAGCACGAGCACCATCACGAGATCCTCGACGACGAGCCAGCCGACCGCGATGCGCCCGTTGACCGTCTCGACCAGCCCGCGCCCTTCGAGCGCACGCAGCAGCACCACCGTGCTCGCGACCGACAGCGCGAGCCCGAACACGAGCGCCGCGCCGACGCTCCAGCCCCACGTGAGCGCGAGCCCGCCGCCGAGCAGCGTGGCCACCGTAATCTGGACGATCGCGCCCGGCAGCGCGATCTTGCGCACCGCGAGCAGATCGCCGAGCGAGAAATGCAGGCCGACGCCGAACATCAGCAGCATCACGCCGACTTCGGCGAGCTGCTGCGCGAGCGACAGGTCGCCGACGAAGCCGGGCGTGCCGGGGCCGATCACGATCCCGGCAAGCAGATAGCCGACGAGCGGCGGCATTTTCAACAGCGACGCGAAATAACCGAAGACCATCGCGAGACCGAAACCGGCCGCGAGCAACGCAATCAGGCTGACGTCATGAGGCATCCCCCCTCCCGAAGTTCTTGTAACTATTTAGTAAGGTTCAAGAACGAAAGGATAAGGGATGAGGCGGAAAAATGGCGCGCCGCCGCGAAAATTTCACGTATTGGCGCGCCTTTGCGGGGTGCAACCCCCGGCGAAACAAAAGGCGCCGCGCGGAACCGGCGGCGCCTTGATGCACATCGGACAGGCGGGGCCGGCGCCCCGCCGCCCCGTCAGCGCGACGCTTGCGGGAACCGCGCGCCGGGCGGCGGTTCGGGCCGGGTCGACGGCACGCTCTTGCGCACCTTCGCAACCTGCGCGGCCGTCACGGCAGCCCCCGTGTTGCCCCAGCTCGTGCGCACGAAGTTGGACACGTCCGCGACTTCCTGGTCCGACAGGCGCCAGCCGAACGGCGGCATCGTGAACGTCGACGGCGCGGTGCGCGTACCCTGCAGCGCGCTGCCCTCCAGCACGACGTGGATCAGCGAGGTCGGATCGTCGCCCTGCACGACCGGGTTGCCTGCCAGCGCCGGGAACACGCGCGTGTAGCCGTGGCCGTCGCTGCGGTGGCAGGCCATGCAGTTGTCGCGATAGACGGCCGCGCCCGGCTTGCTCGCGTCACCGGTCTGCAGCGCCTTCGCGGCCGCCGCGTCGTACACGTGCGGCTGCTCGCCCTGCACGCGCGGCGGCAGCGTCTTCAGGTAGCGCGCGATCGCGTTCAGGTCGTCGTCGGTCATGTGCTGCATGCTGTGGCCGACCACGTCCGTCATCCCGCCGAACGCGGCCGTGCGCAGCGTGCGGCCCGTCTTCAGGAACTGCACGATCTCGGTTTCCGTCCACGTGCCGAGGCCCGTGCGCGGCTCGCCGCGCAGGCTCGTCGGCACCCAGCCGTCGATCGCCGCGCCGCCGGCCAGGAAGTCCGGGCCATCCGCGTCGGTCAGCCCGCGCTCCTGCATGGTCGGCGCGCGCGGCGTATGGCACGCGCCGCAGTGGCCGAGACCCTGCACGAGATACGCCCCGCGCGCGACCACCGGATCGGTGTACGGCGCCGCGTCGAACGGCTTCGGCGTCGGCGCGAACATCTTGCGCCAGATCCCGAGCGGCCAGCGCATCGACAGCGGCCACACGATGTCGACCGCGCGGTTCTCGTGCTCGACGGGCGCGACGCCATGCATGAAGTACGCGTACAGCGCCTTCATGTCGTCGTCGGTCAGGCGCGCGTAGGACGGGAACGGCATGGCCGGATACATCGTGTCGCCGTTCTTGCGCACGCCTTCGCGCACCGCACGCGTGAAGTCCTCGACGCTCCAGCCGCCCAGGCCCGTTTTCGGGTCCGGCGTGATGTTCGTCGAGTAGATCCCGCCGATCGGCGTGTCGAATTTCAGCCCGCCCGCGAACGGCTTGCCGCCGCTCGCGGTGTGGCACGCGATGCAGTCGCCTGCCCGCGCGAGATATTCGCCGCGCTTGATCAGGGCCGCGTCGGCGGATTGGGCCGCAGGTGCGGCCGCAGGGCCGGAAGCCGCCGCGGGAGTGGCGGGCTGCGCGAACGCCGCCGTGCCCGCAAAGCCGAACGCGGCCCAGGCCGCACCGGCCGCCAGCGCGCGCGACATCCGGCGCGCGACGTTGTGGTTCATCGTCCTCTTCATGCGGTCACCAGCGGGGCGGGATTTTTCAGGTATTGCTCGCGGATCGCACGTGCCGACCAGTAGGCCAGCGCCGCGATGATCCCGGTCGGGTTGTAGCCGATGCCCTGCGGCAGCGCCGATGCGCCCATCACGAACACGTTGTGCACGTCCCAGCACTGCAGGTAACGGTTCAGCACGCTCGTCTTCGGGTCGGTGCCCATGATCGCGCCGCCGACGAGGTGAGTCGTCTGGTACGCGCGCGAATCGAAGTGCTTGCCGAACTCGCGCGTCGATACGCTGATCGCCTTCGGCCCCATCGCCTCCGCGATCTTCTTCATCTGCCCGGTCACGTACTGCGCCATCTTGATGTCGTTGTCCTTCCAGTCGAAGGTCATCCGCAACAGCGGCTGGCCGTACGAATCGCGATAGGTCGGATCGAGGTCGAGGTAGACGTCGCGGTACGACATGTTGGTGCCGTGCGCGTCCATCGAGATCGTATGCGCGTAGTTGTCCTTGACCGCCTTCTTCCACGCCGAGCCCCACTGCGGCGTACCGGGCGGCGTCGCGATGCCGCTGATCGGCTTCACGCCGGCCTGGTTCACCCACAGCGGCGAGCCGCCGACGAAGCCGAGCGGGCCGTGGTCGAAGTTGTCCGCGTTGAAATCGTCCACCGCGACGCCGTTGCCGCCCGCGCCGATGAACGGATTCGTGTAGGTGTCCTTGTCGAAGAACGCCTTGATCGTCGACAGGTTCTGGTACGCGAAATTGCGGCCCACGACACCTTCGCCCGAGATCGGGTCGTACGGCTTGCCGATGCCCGAGAGCAGCAGCAGGTGCACGTTGTGATACTGGAACGCGGCCACGATCACGAGATCGGCCGGCTGGTGCACTTCACGCCCGGCCGGGTCGACGTAGGTCACGCCCGTCGCGCGCTTCTTCGTATCGTCGAGGTCGACGCGCAGCACGTGGCACTTCGAGCGCAACTCGAAGTTCGGCGCCTGCTTCAGCGCGGGCAGGATGTTCAGGTTCGGCGACGCCTTCGAGTACATGTAGCACGCGTAGCCGCTGCAGTAGCCGCAGAAGTTGCACGGGCCCATCTGCACGCCGTACGGGTTCGTGTACGGCCCGGACGTGTTCGCCGACGGCAGCCGGTACGGATGCAGGCCGAGCGACTTGGCGGCATCGGAGAAGCGCTGCGCCGAATAGGTATTGAGCTGCGCGGGCAGCGGGAAGTTGTCGCTGCGGTTCGCCTCGAACACGTTGCCGTCGCCGACCACCTTGCCGCCGACCTTGTACGCCTGCCCCGACGTGCCGAACACCTTCTCGGCGAAGTCGAAATGCGGCTCGAGCTCCTCGTAGGTCACGCCCGTGTCCTGGATCGTCATCCCTTCGGGGATGAACTTCTTGCCGTAGCGCTCTTCATAGTGGCTGCGCAGGCGCAGCTCTTCCGGCGTGATCCGGAAATGCACGCCCGACCAGTGCAGCCCCGCGCCGCCCACGCCTTCGCCCGGCAGGAACGCGGCGAGCTGCCGGTACGGCAGCGCGGTGTCCTGCAGGCCGTGGCGGATCGACACGGTCGTCTTCGACAGGTCGAGGAACAGCTTCTTGCGGATGTTGTAGGTCAGCTCGTCGATCGTGTTCGGATACGCGCCGTCCGGATAGGTGTCGCGATACTCGCCGCGCTCGAGCGCGACCACGTTCAGGCCCGCTTCGGTCAGTTCCTTCGCGAGAATCGCGCCGGTCCAGCCGAAGCCGACGATCACCGCATCGACATGCGGCTTTTTCTCTGCGGCCATCAGCTGCGCTCCCCGTTGATCGAGACGGGGCCGTACGGATACGACTTGCCGTTCTGGTTGACGAAATCCATGAAGTCCGCGCGCGCGCCCGGAAAGCCGATCATCTTCCACGCGGCCATGTCGTGATTGCCGCCATGCACCGGATCGCAGAAGTAACCTTCGCGCGTGTTCTGCAGCAACTGACCGAAGAACACGCCGGGCGGCACGTCGTCGATCTGCGCGCCGCCCTTCTCCAGCGCGCCGAGCACGGTGTCGCGCGTCGGCGCGTCGAGATCCGCGAACGCCTTGCCGTGGGTCTTCTCGCAATAACGGTTGACCGCCGCGATACCGAGCCGGTAAATGTCGCGCGGCACCAGCTTCAGCTGGTAGCCGAGCTCGGGCACGCCTTGCTGGAACGGCCCCTGCATGTACCAGGTCGCGCCGTGCGCATACGGCGTCTCCATCTGGCGGTCGATGAATTCGGGCACGCCCGATTCGAGCGCGCCGGGGCCTTCGGCGTCGGCCGGAATCAGCCGGTCGACCGCGGCCTGGACGAACGCCCATTCCTTCGCATCGAAGAAGGTCGGCTTGTACGGCGCGCGTTCGGCGTTGGCCGATGCACCGGGCGCGTTGCCGGTCGTCGCGGAAGGCGACGACGAACGCAGGTCGCAGCCGGCGACCGACGCGATCGGCACGAGCGCGACCGACGTGCGCAGGAAACGGCGGCGCGAGTTGGGTTTGTCAGGTGGCGTGGACATGGTCGGATGTTGATCGTTGGGGATCGGGGCCCGGACGCGCGCACTCCGCATGCGACATGCCCGGCATGGCAGCCATGCCGCATGCGGCTGGCCGTCCTGTTCTTTCATCTGTTGCGAACAACCTCGCTGCAGGCGCCGCCCGTGCCATGCACGGCAGTGCCTTCATGCAGCCGCGCATCGCGCCAATTCAGGTTGCGCTGCACGGATCGGCTTCTTCGCGAGCCTTATCGTCTGACAAATGCAGGCATCTACCCGCATCTGCCCCTCATCGCTCACGACCCTCATTCAACTTAGACGCCGCATTTGCCGACAGCAAGCGCGACGTGCACGACCCTCTTGCGGGTCCGGCGACAAGTGCCGCGAATTATAGATGGAACCGGTTCCAATGAGTGTCGTATCAGTGCAATTCAATGCATCGAAAATCGCAACAATTGAAAAATCGGGGAGTCGGAATCGGCAAGGATCGCGTGAACGCCGACTGATGAGGGGCGTCAGGTCGACGATTGTCGTGTGGCGAGCGGCGCCAAAGGTTGTCTCTTTCCAGCCACGCGGGGTACCGGGGCGTGCCCTTTTGCGGGGTGCTCTGGTAGCCTCCGCGTCTGATGAAACCACACCAGAAGAATGAACTGCCGGCGACCGACGCGACCGGCATCAGCCGATATCTCAGCTACCTGCTGCGCCACGCACCGCAGTCGATCGGGCTGCAACTCGACCCGGAAGGCTGGGCCGATATCGACGCACTGCTTACCGGCGTTGCCCGCCGCGGGCTCCACCTCGATCGTGCGACGCTCGAAACCGTCTGCGCGACCAACGACAAGCAGCGCTTCGCCCTTTCCGACGACGGCCATCGCATCCGTGCGGTCCAAGGCCATTCGACGCCCGTCGTGCAGCGCCGCTATCCCACCGCGCCGCCGCCCGAGCGCCTGTATCACGGCACGGCGACGCGCTTCCTGGATTCGATTCGGGTGCAAGGGCTGAAACCCGGCGCCCGTCATCACGTGCATCTGTCGCCGGACATCCGGACGGCGCTGGCCGTCGGCACACGCTACGGCGTGCCCGCGATACTCGAAGTCGATGCGCAACGCATGCATCGGCAAGGCCACACGTTCTTCGTCGCGGAAAACGGCGTATGGCTGACCGACACCGTGCCGGCGGAATTTCTTAAAGAGATCGACGGGCCCGCGCGCTGAGACGCGCGCTCACCACGGCCAGAACATCGACGCGATGGACAGCGCCAGCGCCGCGCAAAGCGGCGAGTAATACAGCGTGTCCATGCGTGCGAAACGCGACCCGCGAATCCGCTTGAAGAAGCCGACGTAACGGAAATCGCCGACGGCCCGCACCGCGAAGATCAGTGCGAACGCAACGACCGCGAACGAGATCGTGCCGGGATACGTGTTCGGCCCCAGCCAGCCGGCACGCGCGGCAACCACGCACGCGCCGCCCAGTAACGCCACCGCGACCGCGAGCGTGCCGATGGCGGTCGGCCGCAATAGCGGCTCGCCGTCCTGCTCCGGAATGGCCGCCCCCTTGCCGCGCCGCCCGCCCAACGCCCAGTAGACGTGAACGAGCGCGATTGCGCAAAGCGTCGGCACGCTGAAATACGCTCCGGTCATGTCAGTCGATGTCCTCGTGTCGTTGTCTCGTTATCTCGATGTGTCGCCGGCAAGGTTCCGGCGCGCGGCCCCGGTCCGCGACACGTGTGACGATACCGAAACCCCGCAACACGTGCATTGCGACCTCCGGTCGCAACCCGCCACCCGGAACCGCGCATGTTGCGATGCAGTGCGCGCGCCTGTGCACGCGGTCCGGCCGCTTGACTTCCCTCCGCGCACTACTACCCTGATATTCCAGTCCTGCGCCGATACGCCCCTGCGCGATCGGCCGCACGTGCACCGTTCGCCGCATGCGCACCTGCACGACAACGATAACGAAGGCCATGGAGGCGACTCATGCTGATCGGTGTGCCGAAAGAGATCAAGAACCACGAATATCGCGTGGGCCTCACGCCGGCCGGCGCGCGCGAACTGACGCGGCACGGCCATCGCGTGTTGGTGCAGCGCGGCGCGGGCACGGCGATCGGCCTGCTCGACAACGACTACACGGCCGCGGGCGCATCGCTCTGCGACGGCGCCGACGAAGTCTTCGCGCGCGCCGACATGATCATCAAGGTCAAGGAGCCGCAGCCGGCGGAATGCGCGATGCTGCGACGCGGCCAGATCCTCTACACGTACCTGCATCTCGCGCCCGATCCCGACCAGGCGGCCGCGCTCGTGAAGTCCGGCGCCGTCTGCATCGCGTACGAAACCGTGACGGGCCCCGGTGGTGGCCTGCCGCTGCTCGCGCCGATGAGCGAGGTGGCCGGGCGCATGTCGATCCAGGTCGCGGCGACCCATCTCGAAAGCCCGCGCGGCGGGCGTGGCCTGCTGATGGCCGGGGTGCCCGGCGTGCCGGCCGCGCATGTCGTCGTGCTCGGCGCGGGCGTGGTGGGCACCGGCGCCCTGCAGATGGCGGTCGGCCTCGGCGCACGGGTCACCGTGCTCGATACCAACGTGAACCGGCTGCGCCAGCTCGACCTCGTCTTCGCCAACCGGATCGCGACCGTCTGCTCGAATGCACACACGATCGACGAAGCCGTGCGCGATGCCGACGTCGTGATCGGCGCCGTGCTCGTGCCGGGCGCATCGGCGCCGCGGCTCGTCACGCGCGACATGATCGCGACGATGCGCACGGGAGCGGTCGTCGTCGACGTCGCGATCGACCAGGGCGGATGCTTCGAGACCTCGCATGCGACGACGCACGCGGACCCGACCTTCGTCGTCGACGGCGTCGTGCACTACTGCGTCGCGAACATGCCCGGCGCAGTCGCGCGCACGTCGACCTTCGCGCTGAACAACGCGACGCTCACCCATGCGCTCGCGCTCGCCGACAAGGGCTGGAAGCAGGCGATGATCGACGATCCGCATCTGCGCGCGGGCCTGAACGTATGCGACGGACACATCACGTACGAAGCCGTCGCGCTGGCGCTCGGCCTGCCCTATGTGCCGGCGGCGGGCGTACTGGCATGACGTGACCGCATTCATGACCGGCCGGCCGCTGACGGCACGCGCCGGCGGCTGCGTTCACGCGCCCTTCGCGCCGCCGCTGCGATTCGACGCGCTGCCCGCTCCCATCGTGCGTGCCAGCAGCGGCCTCAATTGCGCGAGCGTGCGCGTGTTCAGCACGTCGGGCCGCGTAAGCCAGCCGCGTCGCGCCTGATCGACGCCGTACGCCAGATTGTCGAGTTCGTCCGCACTGCACGCATCCGAGCCGATTGCCACCAGCACGCCGGCCTTCGCGGCTTCGCGGCACCAGACGTCCGGCAGGTCGAGCCGCCGCGGCTGCGCATCGAGTTCGACGAAGCAACCGCGCGCCGCGGCGTGCGCGATCACGCGCGGCACGTCGAGTTCGCAAGCATCGCGCTCGCCGAGCACGCGGCCCGTCGGGTGCGCGAGAATCGTGAAATGCGGATGGTCCATCGCACGCAGCATGCGCGCGGTCTGTGCATCGCGCGACTGTTCGAAGCCGTCGCGTACCGCGCCGACCACGAGATCGAGCCGGCCGAGCATCGCGTCGGGCACGTCGAGGCTGCCGTCCTCCCGAATGCCGGCCTCCACGCCCTTGAGCAGCACCAAATCGTCGAACGACGCGTTGAGGCGATCGATCTCGTCGATCTGCCGGGCAAGCCAGTCGAAGTCGTTGCGGCTGCCGCCGGCATGCGGCGCCCGGTCGGTGATGGCCAGGTACGCGAACCCGCGTGCGCGTGCCGCATCGGCCATCGCACGCAGGCTGTCGCGGCCGGCTGACGCATCGGTATGCGCATGCAGGTCGCCGCGCACGTGCTTGCGCTCGACCAGTGCGGGCAACGTGCCCGCGCGCGCGGCGTCGATCTCGCCGCGATCCTCGCGCAACTCGGGCGGCACGTCGTGCAACCCGATCGCCGCGTAGACCGACGCCTCGGTCGCGCCGGCAATCCGTTCGTCGCCGCGAAACACGCCGTATTCGTTGATCTTCAGCCCGCCGGCCTGCGCGATCCTGCGCAACGCGATGTTGTGCGCCTTCGATCCGGTGAAATAGACGAGCGCCGCGCCGAACGCATCGGCATCGACGACGCGCAGGTCGACCTGCAATCCGCTGGCGAGCACGACACTCGACTTCGTCTTGCCGTGCGCGAGCACGCGCGCGACCTCGCCATAGCCGACGAACGCGTCGGCGACGGCCACCGGATCACGTGCGGTAACGAGGATGTCGAGATCGCCGACCGTCTCGCGGCGGCGGCGGAAACTGCCGGCCGGCACGGCCTTGCCGACGCCCGCGATCGCACGCAGGCGTTCGAGCAGCGGCTGCAGCGAGTGCGCCGCATCCGGCAGCAGGAAACGTTGGGGTTCGCGCTTCAGCCGGTCGTCGATCGCTTCGAGCAGATGCGCTTCGGTTTTCGCGCCGAAGCCCGGCAACGCGCGCACGTGCCCGCTCTTCGCTTCCGCGCGAAGCTGCTCGAGCGAATCGACATGCAGTGCGTCATGGAGCGCCTTCACACGCTTCGCGCCGAGCCCCGGCACGTCGAGCAGTTCGACGATCGCGCCCGGCAGCGCGTGGCGCAGCGTTTGCTGCAGTTCGCAGGTGCCGGTCGCGGCGATCTCGCGCAGCTTCGACGCGAGATCGGGCCCGATCGACGGAATCTTCCCGAGATCGTCGCCGTTCGCGATCATCGTCGGGATATCGCGCCCGTAGTCGGCAATCGTCCGTGCTGCGTTGCGATAGGCACGCACCCGGAACGGATTGGCGCCCTGGATCTCGAGCATGTCGGCGATCTCGGCGAACACGGCCGCACACCCGGCATTGTGGATCGGCATGATCGGCGTGGCTCCCTTCCACGTGGATGGCGCCGCACGCGTGCGCGACGGCGTCTGCCCGCCCGGCGCCGCATGCTGACGCCGCCGGGCGCCCGTTCATCATCGTACGCCGGCCACGCCGCGCGTGCAGCGCCGTGGTGGCGACGATGGCGACGTCAGAGGGAGGCGCGCGGCGTCGTGGCGTAGTGCCGCTCGTAGATCGACTGGCAATGCGTGCAGCGTTCGGCGGCCGGGCGCGCCAGCAGGCGCTCGTAGCCGACCGAGCCGTCGCAGTCGATGCACTCGCCGTAGCTGCCGTCGCGCATCCGCTGCTGGGCGCGGCCGATCGCACGCAGCTCGGTCAGTTTCATGCCGATCAACGCATGGTCGACGTCGACGAACAGGTCCGCATTGGCCTCGTCACCCTCGTCCGGCGCCGCGCCGGCGAGATCTGCGTAGGATTCCGACGCACGCTGGTCTTCGCTCGCGCGGATCTCCGCACGCAACGTCTGCTCGCTCTCGTTCAGCCGCTGTTTCAGCGTCTGCCGTTGTTGTGGGTCGAGCGCCATGGCCGTCTCTCCTGTTCCGGGTTCCGCGCGGCGCATTGCGGCGCGCGGTGTCGCACCGGTGCGCGGCGGGCCGGCGTCACCGCCGGCCACCGTGCCCGGATGTGCGCCCGGCGACACGAAGCGCCGGACGCATTCGACGCAGGATAAACCCATTGAACACGCGTGTGTTGACCGGAATCAGCGTGCCCGTGAAGTAGCGGCAGCTGTGCGGAAACTGGGGCCGGACGCATAATCCGGGCCTGCGGTGCGCGCTCGGACGCTCGCCGGCACGACCGCAGCGCAGCAATTTCCGGCACGACCACCACACTTCGTCCGCGCGCACGAACCAGCATGACTCTGTCGGGACGATCGCTCGCGCTGCGGCTCCTCGATCATTCGTGATCCTCAGAATGCATTGCGTCCGATGAAGCCGCGCACGACCGTCAACAGGATGATCTTCATGTCGAACCAGAAGCTCCAGTTCTGCATGTAGAACAGATCGAACTTCACACGTGCCTCCATCGCCTCGACCTTGCGCGTTTCACCGCGATAGCCGTTCACCTGGGCCCATCCGGTGATGCCGGGCCGCACGCGGTAGCGGTACATGTAGCAGTCGATCAATTGCCGGTATAAATCGTCGTGTTCGATCGCGTGCGGGCGCGGGCCGACCACCGACATCTGCCCGAACAGCACGTTGAAAAACTGCGGCAGTTCATCGAGCGACGTACGCCGCAGGAACGCGCCGACGCGCGTGATGCGCGAATCGTTGCGCGACGCCTGCTTCAGCACGCCCGGCTGGGCGCGATGCACGCGCATCGTCCGGAACTTGAGAATGTCGAACTCCCGGCCGTCGACGCCCTTGCGGCGCTGCCTGAACAACACGGGCCCTGGGGACGACAGCTTGACCGCGATCGCCAGCATCGACAGCAGCGGCAGCAATGGAATCAGCACACCGAATGCGAACAGCCGGTCGAACGCGAATTTCGCCCACAGCTCCGGCGCCGAACGCGGCGTGGTCGCAAGGTTGATGGCCGGCATGCCGAGCACGTCGGTCGCCGAGCGATCGACCACCGCCATCTGCCGCACGTCGGGCAACAGCCGCAATTCCACGAACTCGTCGCGCAACTCGCGGACGATGCGCTGGATCCGCCACTCGTGCGACATCGGCAGCGTGAGCCAGACCTCGTCGATGTCGCCGCCGCGAATGAGGTCGCGCAACGCGTTCCAGTCGTCGATCACCGGCACGCCGCCGATGCCGCCGGAGGCAGCCTGGGCGTCGTCATCGAATACGCACGCCGCCACGAAAGGCCCCTGCGGCGCCAGCTGCATCCGCTCGACCGCGACACGCCCGTACGCCGTCGCCCCGACCACCGCGACGCGGCGCTGCCGCGTGCGCGGGTCGTCACGCGTCAGCGCAAGCGCCAGCAGCGCGGCGCGGCCGAGCAGCAACGCAGCGTCGCCGGCCAGCACCGTGCGCACGATCCAGTGTGTCGTGATCGTGCCGCCGCGATTCATGATCCACATCGCGGCGGTCACCGTCAGCACGCTCGCGCAGACGAGCGCCACCATCGTCTGCGTCAGTGCATGCGTGCCGCCTTGCGGCGCCATGCCGCCACGCACGGTGCGCAGATAGCGCGGCAGCAAGGCCACGGTCAGCACGCACAGCAGCGCGATCGCGCCGCGCTGCGCGTCGGACAGCTCGCGCCACGCAAGGCCCGATGCCGCCTGCGCGGCAAGCGCGCCTGTCAGCACGAGCACGGCGTCGGTAACTGCGATCACAGAACGCCGCATCGAATTCGTCCCACCGGACTTCGATAGCATCGTCACGCACCATGTGCCGGGAACCCGCGAAGCGCGTCCGGCATGCGGGGCCGAACCGGTGTCGGAGTCGGCCTCGCCGTCCCGCGCGTGCCGAGCAGCCTGCGATAGTCCGCGCGAATCAGGTTGTAGCATTCGCACGCGTGATGTTCGAGGCCGTCGCGGTCGAGCACCGTGATGCGGCCGCGGCGCTGCCGGATCAACCCGGCTTCCTGCAGGTTGCCCGCCGCTTCCGTCACGCCTTCGCGCCGCACGCCGAGCATGTTCGCGATCGTCTGCTGCGTGACGGCCAGTTCGTCGCCGTCGATGCGGTCATGCGCAAGCAGCAGCCAGCGGCTGAGTTGCTCGCTGACCGAATGATGCCGGTTGCACAGCGCGCTGCGCGAGATCTGCGCCATCGCTGCCTGGCAGTAGTTGAGCAGCAGCCGGTAGGTTTCCGGCGAGCGCTCGAATTCGGCACGCACCACGCAGCTCGGCACGCGATAGGCCATCCCGCCGATGCGGACCTCGACCCGGTGCGACGCCGCGGCGCCACCGACCATCGTCGCCAGCCCGACCACGCCTTCGCGGCCGACCTGCGCGACCTCGACCATCGCACCGTCCTCCATCAAATGCTGCACCGACATCATCGACGTCGTCGGGAAATGCACGTGGCGCATCGGCTCGCCGACCCGGTCGAGCATCCCGGCCTTGATCCTGACCAGTTCGAGATGCGGTGCGATGGTGCGGATGCTGTCCTCGGGGAGGGCATCGAGGATGGCATTCGCCGAGTAGCTCGAGTGAAGATGAAGCATGTCTGTATCCCTTTTATCGTCCGCACCGCCTGCAGCCGCGTGCACGGAATTCGTTATCGCGATGCGCGCCCGGACGTTGACTGGAGTTGCGGCCACAACCCTGATTCCAACCGACCATCGGCTTCTCGCCGCCGGATCGAGTCGACCGTCCCGTTTCAACGCGCCAGCCCGAATAAGCGATTTACGTGCCAAACCATGCCCGTCCTTAATATATGAATCACGCCGGATTTAGATCGACCGAATTAGCGGAAAGAAGACATAAAAAGCGTCTCATTTCCGGACACTCTTCCCGGTGGCGGACACTGCGCGCCATTTGACTGATCAATTCCCCCGCATCGACCCGAGGCCGGTGCGACCGGGCTACGTGGCTTGTCGCTCATATACTTACAGTCGATTTTTCAATTGTTTCCGTGATGTACCGGACACCGTTCCGCTCCGGCACCACGCGTCACACGATCGTTTGAAACTGTCTCAAATCTGAATCGACACACTAATTTTCCGCTTTGTACGCCACCGCACACTCCGTCATCAACCCATTGATTTTCATGAGTAATATTGCTGGAACCATTAATTTGTCAAAGAGTGTTCAATGCCCGGCAACCAGTTTCGTTACACGACGCACATCGCCGAAGAATTGATTCCCGGTTGACATCGAATGAATGACAGGCACCCCATTCCATTTCCGGATGATTAATTTCACCGCAATGAATCACTAAATCCGGATAACGTCTGCAGCCGGTCTAAATCGTCAAACTTTGTGAAATGACGTAATATGCAATTGATCGATTTCAATGGCGTGCTAGCCTTTTCGCCAGTATCGTCACTCCATTTTTGACGAACACAAGTCCGCACGATCGTGCGAATTCCCCATTCCCGGGATATCGCCGCGACGACGCGTGACCGCCACCCTACGAGGATGCGCCGTGACTCACCAGGCCCCTGACGCCGTCGCACACGCGAACGGCATGATCGAGCTTTCCCACAGCTTCGACGCGAACCGGTTTCTCGCAGCCATCGACCGCGACGAACTCGCGACGCTGGCCCCCCACCTTCAACTCGTCCACCTGAAATCGGGGCAAGTGCTCTGCGAGCCCGGCGAAATGCTCACCGCGGTCTACCTGCCCGTCACGACCGCGATTTCGCTGCAGTACGTGTCGTCCGGCGGCATGACGCTGGAAGTCGCGGAGATCGGCAGCGAGAGCGTGGTGTGCGACGACGTGATCGGCGGCAGCGGCCGGATGCCCTGTCGCGCCGTGGCCTGCCGCGACGGTTTCGTCTACCGGCTCGACCGGCGCATGTTCGCCGCGGCGTTCGACGCCTCGCCGGTGATCCGTCATCTCGTGTTCATCTGCGTGCGGCTGCTGATGGCGCAGGTCTCGCAGATCACGTTCTGCAGCCGTCATCACGTGCTGAAACATCAGTTATGCAGATGGTTCCTGCTCGCGTACGACCGGACCCGCAGCATCGAGATCCAGGTGACGCACAGCATGCTCGCGCAGATGCTCGGCGTGCGGCGCGAAACGGTCACCGATGCCGCGGGCGAAATCCAGAAGCTGGGCCTGATCCGGCAGTACCGGAGCTCGATCGAGCTCGCCGACCTCGCCGGCCTCGAAAAAATGTCGTGCGGCTGCCGCGCGATCGTGCGCGACGAGATGAAGCGCATCCTGTCGGCCGATTCGGGCGTGCCGGCCGCGTCGCGCGCCTGATCGGCATGCCGCATCGGGCGTCGCTGTTGCGCCGCCTGCCTGCCGGGTCAGCCGTTTGTAGGGTGGCGAACAGAACGCCGTGTCTGCCAATGGTCTACTGATGCCGGACTGCCGGGGGGACGTCAGCGCGTGTCGCGCGTCTGCCCGAGCGGACGACACCACGCACGCCGGAGCAGCACGTGAAAAAAGAAATCAGAACCATCCTGAAACACGTCGCCCATCTCGAAGCCGCGATCGATTCGATCGGCGACGGGGACGACCTCTACGAAGCGGGCCTTTCGTCACTCGACACGATCCAGCTGATGCTCGCGATCGAGAAGCAATTCAACATCGAGATTCCCGACGAGATGCTGAACCGCAACCTGTTCCGCAGCATCGACGCGCTCGCGGACACGATCGCCACGCTGCAACGCACCGAGCATTCGGCATGAGCGCGCTGCTTCCCGAACTCGCGAGCGACAGCGATACGCGTCGGCTCGACGAGGCCGCGCATGCCGTCGCGCAGATCGCCGCGCAGCACGCGGATGCGGTCGACCGCGACGCGCGCTGCCCCGTCGAGGCGATCGAGGCGATGCGCGCGCGCCGCCTGCTCGGCGCGATGGTGCCGACGCATCTCGGCGGCGCGGGCGCGTCGCTGGAAGACATCGCGTCGGCCTGCTCGATTCTCGGCCAGGCCTGCGCCTCGTCGGCGATGGTATTCGCGATGCACCAGATCCAGGTCGCCTGCATCGTCAATCATGCCGCCGACCAAGGCTGGCACAAGCTGTTCCTGCAGCAGCTCGTGCGCCACCAGTGGCTGCTCGCATCGGCCACGTCGGAAGACGGCGTCGGCGGCAACCTGCGCGCGAGCCAATGCGCGCTCGAAGCCAGCGGCGGCGAGTTCCGGCTGCGCAAATCGGCGCCGACGATCTCGTATGGCGACTACGCGGACGGCATCCTCGCGACCGCACGACGCGATGCGGACGCGCCGGCTTCCGAGCAGGTGCTCGTCACGCTGCTGCGCGACGGCTACACGCTCACGCGCCGCGGCGAATGGGACACGCTCGGGATGCGCGGCACCTGCAGCAACGGCTTCGAGCTCGATGCGCAAGGCGCCGCCGTCCAGTGCCTGCCGGTGCCGTTCGCAACGATCGCCGAGGAGACGATGGTGCCGGTGTCCCACATCCTGTGGGCCGCGGTATGGATCGGCGTGGCCGGCGATGCATTCCATCGCGCGCACCAGTTCTTCCGCGCGCAGGCACGCCAGACCGACGGCGCGCCATCGCCCGCGTCGCGACGCATCGCCGAATCGCTCGCGCTGATGCAGGCGATGCAGGCCCGCGTCGACAACG
Source organism: Burkholderia sp. AU33803 (assembly GCF_002223095.1). NCBI lineage: Bacteria > Pseudomonadati > Pseudomonadota > Betaproteobacteria > Burkholderiales > Burkholderiaceae > Burkholderia > Burkholderia sp. AU33803. Next base: position 1,389,725 of record NZ_NKFJ01000006.1, on the reverse strand, counting down.
TACTGCGCCTTCATGCGAACCCGGCGTCGCGCTCGTGGTCAGCCGGCATGGCCCGGGCCGCCGAGATCAACACGCTGAAGACCTACGTGTCGACGACCGCGCTGGAAGTCGCGCACCAGGCCATGATGATCTGCGGGATGGCCGGCTACAAGCAGGGCACGCCGTTCAGCATCGGCCGCCACATTCGCGACCTGCATGCGGCGCCGCTGATGATCAGCAACGACCGCATTGCCGTCAACACCTCGAACCTGCTGCTCGCGCTGCGTCCTGCGACGCTGGAGAAACATACGTGAACGATCGCCTTGCCGTGCCCTCCGCCGCCTCCGCTCCCGCCGATGCACCGATCGACCGCGCGGGCGTCAACCCGCTGCGCGACGCACTGATCGACGCGGGCCTGCTGGTCTCGACCGGCATCCAGGGCCTGTTCGGCCGCAGCGAACGGTTCGAGCGCGTCGTCGAAGCGCTCGACGCGTTCGTCACGCGCCTCGGCGCCGACCAGCACGCCGAAGTGCTGCGCTTCCCGCCGGCGATGAGCCGCACCGAGTTCGAGCGCAGCGAATACATGAAGAGCTTTCCGCAACTCGCGGGCAGCGTGCATGCGTTCTGCGGCGACGAACACCAGCACCAGCGCGTACTGCAGTGCCTCGATCGCGGCGACGACTGGACGGAAAGCCAGAAGCCGACCTACGTCGTGATGACGCCCGCCGCGTGCTACCCGGTCTACCCCGTCGTCGCCCGCGCGGGTGCGCTGCCGGCGGACGGCCGGATCGTCGACGTCTTCTCGTACTGCTTCCGTCACGAGCCGTCGCTCGACCCGACCCGCATGCAGTTGTTCAGGATGCGCGAGTACGTGCGGATCGGCACGCCCGAGCAGATCGTGTCGTTCCGCGAGACCTGGATCGAACGCGGCACGCGGATGATCGACGCGCTGCGCCTGCCCAACGCGATCGACCTCGCGAACGATCCGTTCTTCGGGCGCGGCGGCAAGATCGTCGCCAACAGCCAGCGCGAGCAGAACCTGAAGTTCGAGCTGCTGATCCCGATCGAGCACGACGATCGCCAGACCGCGTGCCTGAGCTTCAACTACCACATGGACCATTTCGGGCTGCTGTGGGATATCCGCACCGCGACGGGCGACGTCGCGCATACGGGCTGCGTCGGCTTCGGCCTCGAACGGCTCACGCTCGCGCTGTTCCGCCATCACGGCTTCGACATCGAGGGCTGGCCGCGCGAAGTCCGCGACGTGCTGTGGGGCACGCCATGAGATTCGTGTCCCGCGACGGCGAACACGCGTCGTTCGAGGATGTGCGCCACCGCGCGCGCCACTACCGGCCGCATCCGCTGCATAGCCAGGAGATGGTCTGGAAGCAGACCAACTGCTACGTCGACATGTGGCTCGAGGTGCTCCGGTGGTGGGGCTTCAATCCATACGCGGCGCTGCCGTTTACGATCGCGCTCGATTTCGAGGGCGACCAGTTCACGTTCTTCAAGTTTCCGCACGACGAACTGGAGCGGCTGTACGGTATCGTCGTGCAGGAGCACTCGATCTACGAACCGCTCGACCAGCACATCGAGACGCAGGTTGCGCGCGGCCACCTGATGATCGTCGAGGTCGATGCATGGTTCCTGCCCGATACGCGCGGCAGCAGCTACCGCACGCAGCATACGAAGACGACGATCGGCATCGATGCGATCGACCGCGCGAAGCGCCAGATCGGCTACTTCCACAACAGCGGCTATTACGTGGCCGAGGATTTCGACTACAACGGGCTCGTCGGCGGCAACTCGCCGATGACGCTGCCGCCTTACGTGGAATGCGCGAAGCGGCGGTTTGCGCCGCTCGACGAACGCGAGCTGTGCGATACGTCGCTCGCCGCGCTGCAGCGCCACCTGCGGCGCCTGCCGGTCGTCAACCCGATCGCCGCGTTCCGGCGGCAGTTGCAGACCGATGCGCGAACGCTCGCCGATGCGCCGCTCGAGCATTTTCACGCGTACTCGTTCAACTCGGTGCGGCAGCTCGGCGCGAATTTCGAGCTGTTCGGCCATTACGCTCGCTGGCTGCAGGCCAGCGGTTGCGTCGGGCCGTTCGCCGAAATCCGCGCCGCGTGCGAGCGCATCGCGTCCGAAGCGATGGTGCTCGAATTCCGGCTCGCACGCGCGTGTGCGCGCGGCAAGGAGGAGCGCGGCGACTCCACGCTCGAGGCGATCGAGGCCGCCTATGCGGACGTCGTCGCGTGCGCGCGGCAGATCTGCGCGCCGTTGCGGCACGTGAAGCCCGTGCGCAGCGAGTCCAGCGACATCGCGGCACCCGTGCCGGCCATGCGGTGACGCGCGCGCGCGCCCTGCCCGCGTGGTCGATGCTGGCAACGGCCGCAGGCGCCGTTCGGGAACCGCGCGACCTCCCGGTCGACGGCGGCGACTGGATCACAGCGCCGGTGCCCGGCACGGTCGCGCAGGCGCTCGCGGTGGCCGGACGGCTCGACGAAGCTGCAACCCTCGACGAGCGCGACCACTGGTACCGGATCGAACTGCGCGGGCGCGGGCCGCGCATCCTGCGCTTTCACGGCCTCGCGACGCTCGCGCAAGCGTGGCTCGACGACACGCCGATCCTCCAATCCGACAGCATGTTCGTCGCGCACGACGTGCCGGTATCGCTCGACGGCACCCACCGGCTGACCCTCTGTTTCCGCGCGCTCGCGCCGCACCTGCGCGACGCGCGCGCACCGCGCCGCGCGCGCTGGCGCACGCGGCTCGCCGAGCCGGCCGGGCTGCGCACGATCCGCACGTCGCTGTTCGGGCACATGCCAGGCTGGTTTCCGCCGTATGTGCCCACCGGCCCGTGGCGGCCCGTCGACGTGCTCGATCCGGCCGACGGACCGGTTCTGGCCGACGGCAAACTGCAGGCGCGCGTCGAAGGCGACACGGGCTGGCTCGATGCGGAACTGACGTTCGCCGCGCCGCTGCCCGATACGTTCGCAGCGCGGCTGTCGTGCGGCGAACATCATGCGACGCTCGAACGTGACGGCGCCGACCGGCTGCGTACGCACGTCGCGATACCGAACGTGCGTCGCTGGTGGCCGCATACGCACGGCGAACCGGCGCTCTACGACGTTGTGCTGCATATCGGCGATGCGCGCCGGCCGCTCGGCTCGACCGGTTTCCGCACGATCGAGATCGATTCCGGCGCCGACGGCAAGGGTTTCGGACTGCGCATCAACGGCGTGCCCGTGTTCGCGCGCGGCGCATGCTGGAGCAGCGCCGCGCCGCTCGCGCTACACGCGGACGACGCGACCTACGGCCGCCTGCTCGGGCTCGCACGCGACGCCGGCTTCAACATGATCCGCGTCGGCGGCACGATGACCTACGAGGCCGACGCGTTCCACGCGGGGTGCGACCGGCTCGGGCTGCTGGTCTGGCAGGACTTCGGTTTCGCGAACTTCGATTACGCGCTCGACGATCCCGCGTTCGCGGCCAACGTCGATCGCGAAGCGACCCAGTTCCTGTCGCGTCACGGCGCTTCGCCGTCGCTGGCGGTGCTGTGCGGCGGCAGCGAGATCGCGCAACAGGCCGCGATGTCGGGGCTCGGGCCGAAGCAGCGCTTCCTCGAACTGACGGCCGACCGGCTGGCCGGCCACGCGGCCGCGCTTCGTCCCGATGTCCCGTACGTGCCCGATTCGCCCGACGGCGGCGTACTGCCGTTCACGCCGCGCGAGCGCGTGTCGCACTACTACGGCGTCGGTGCGTACCTGCGTCCGCTCGACGACGCGCGCCGCGCGGACGTGCGCTTTGCGAGCGAATGCCTCGCGTTCGCGAACGTGCCGTGCGATGCGACACTCGCCGGACTCGGCTGGCCCGGCATGCACGAGCCGCGCTGGAAAGCGGCCGTGCCGCGCGACCCCGGCACGTCGTGGGATTTCGACGATATCCGCGACCACTATTTGCAGACGCTGTACGACGTTGTGCCGGACCGGCTGCGACGCGAGGATCCGTCGCGCTATGTCGAGCTGTCGCGTGCGGTGGTCGCGGACGTGATGCGCGAGACGTTTTCCGAATGGCGCCGCACCGGCTCGCGTTGCGCCGGCGCACTCGTGTGGCAGTTCCAGGACGTGATGCCGGGCGCCGGATGGGGCGTGATCGACGCCGCCCACCGGCCGAAATCGGCATGGTATGCGCTGCGCCAGGTGCTGCAGCCGATCCAGGTACTCCTCGTCGACGAAGGGCTGAACGGGCTCGACGTGCACGTCGTCAACGAGCGCCCGGCGCCGCTGTCGGCGTCAATCGAGCTGGTCGCGCTGCGCGACGGCCGTACGCCGGTCGCGCGGGCCGGCTGTCCGGTGCGGATCGCCGCGCACGACACGGTGCGGCTCGGCTCGGCCGAGTTGCTCGGCCGCTTCTTCGACTGGACCTATGCATACCGTTTTGGCCCGTGCGAACACGATACGGTCGTCGCGACCCTGCGTGCCGACGACGGCGCGCTGCTGTCGCAGGCGTTCCATTTTGTGTCGCGCACGCATCCGGCCGTGCTGGCGCGTCGCGAACTCGGGATCGAGGCATGCGTGTCGCGCACCGGCGAGACCTGGCACGTCGACGTCGACACGCGACACGTCGCGCGCCATGTACAGATCGACGCGCCGGGTTTCATGCCAGGCGACGACTGGTTCCATCTCGCGCCCGGCACGCCGGCGCGCATCGCGCTCGTTCCATTGCGCATCGACGGGAAGCCTGTGGCGGCCCACGACAGCGCCGCGCCCGCGGTGGAAATCCGCGCCGTGAACGCCGCGCGCGCGGTGCGAGCCACGCAGGCCGGCTGACACGACGCGCTCGCGGCCGCCGCGAGCGTCGTGCCGCCCCGGATCAATCGGACGAGCCCGTCCCGCGCGGCCGCTCGATACCGTACGCTTCCATCCAGCGATACAGCGTCGCGCGCGACACGCCGAGTTCGCGCGCCGAAGCGGCAACGCGCCCGCGCGTTCGCAGCAACGCGGTTTCGATCGCCTCGCGCTCGATCGACTTGCGGATGTCGGCCACCGACGGCGACGCCGCATCGAGACAGTATTCGAGCTCGAGGTCGCGCGCTGTGATCAGGCGCCCCTCCGTCATCACGACCGCACGGCGCACGCGGTTGATCAGTTCGCGGACATTGCCCGGCCAGTCGTGCTTGTAGAGCGCGGTAATCGCATCCGTCGAGAACCCGCGCACGCGATGGCGCGCATCGCCGCGGAAGCGTTCGAGCATGTGATGCGCGAGCAGTTCGATGTCCTTGCCGCGCGCGCGCAGCGGCGGCTGGTCGATGCGCATCACGCACAGACGGTGGAACAGGTCGGCACGAAAGCGTCCTTCTTCCATCGCATCGCGCAGGTCGACGTGCGTCGCCGATACGATCCGGACATCGACCGGCACCGGTTCGCTGCCGCCAAGACGGTGGATCGAGCGTTCCTGCAGAAACCGCAGCAGGCTCGCCTGGCTCTCGTGCGGCAGGTCGCCGATCTCGTCGAGCAGCAGTGTGCCGCCGTTCGCGGCTTCGACGTAGCCGATCTTGCGCGCGTTCGCGCCGGTAAACGCGCCGCGCTCATAGCCGAACAGTTCCGATTGCAGCAGATGCGGCGGAATCGCGCCGCAGTTGACCGCGACGAACGGGCCGTTGCGCCGCGCCGAATGACGATGGATCGCGACGGCCGTGAGTTCCTTGCCGGTTCCCGTTTCGCCGAACACGAACACCGGCGCGTCGGTGCGGGCGAAACGACGCACCGTATCGAACAGCCGCAGCATCGCGCTGCAGGTGCCGACGATGCCCTTTTCCTCCGATTCGAGCTGTTCGCGATCGCGCGCGAACAGGCATTCCATGCCGTAGGCATGGCCGACCGTATCGGCGATCCGCTGATGCGACGCCGGCAACGTCACGTAGTCGAAGCAGTAGTCGCGCAACAGCGCGCGCACGTTCGGCGAGGTGGTCTGACCGACATCCACGAGCGCCACCCAGACGACATCGCGCATCGACGCGCAGGTCGACGCGATGCTGCCGATCGCATCGGCATGGCCGCCGCTCAGGTCGAGAATGCCGCAGGTAATTTCGCCGGACGTGTCGCGCAGCTCGCTCGCATGCGCGACGACCGACACCTTCCAGTCGCGGCGCGACAATTCCTTTCGCAGCATCACGGACGGCGATTGCGTCCAGTAAATCAGCGGACGCTGCCCGTTACTGCTCCCCACGCCGGCGCTCTTATCGCGCGTTATTGGCATATTCATAACAAACCATCATTTTCTGCACTCCGCGAACCGTTCGCGTGCGCGGCGGCAGGCGGCGCATGGCCGCCTTTCCGCGCTGCGTTTCCGCAGCCTTGGCGAAGATCGAAACTGCACACGGCGAGAACCCCCGGAGATCGAGCCGGATATCATCCCGTCTCGTTGTCATCGAACTCGAACGGAACACGCGGCTACGGGAGCCACGACATTCCGGCTTTGAAGCAACCCGCCGCCAGGCGGGGCACGTCGGCAAACAAAAAACCGTCCGCATGGGCATCGCGTCGTACACGACAATCGCGCCGATGCCGAACCGGAGGGCCGCCAAACCGCGCCCGGATTGACTACCCCATTTCATTCGCACCTGAATTTACACCCCGTTTCGGGCCGGTTTTGTTAGCAAAAGATAAACCTGAATCAAGCCGTTACGGCGCAGGCCGTTCCGCACCGCCCCCTTTTTGAACACTGAGATTTGATTATCTATGACCTTTCCCGTCAATCAGTGGCAAATACTACTTTTCCGCAAGATTGATACCGTCGATTACCCGCAATTACCGTCGAAATCTCGTCAAAGTGGCGGCACCGTTTCCCTCGCACCACATAATCGCGCGCGCCCCCGGATAACCCCATCCCATTGCGCCGGCGCGAGGGCCGTCCCGCCGTTACACGTCGTAATCACGCCGTAATCAACGGCATCGCGCCACGCCGGCGCTTTTCGCGAATCGCCGCCGACGAGTTTGAAATTCGCGGGGCCGGCACGCGCGTCTCGCGGCGCAGCATGATGGCCATTCCCACGCGACCGGACACCCCCGCGGTTCGACCGGATGCAGGCCCAACGGCAGGTCGCGTCGGCCGTGAATGCGGTCGGCCGCGTGCCGACGATGCGGTACGCGAGCGGCCCGTCGTCGGCAAGCGCAATCGTCGGTCCCGCGCCCCGCCGGCTCGTTCGCGGGCGATGCTGGCCAGTCGCGCTTCATTGCAGCCCGCCACGATGAATCAATTATGAAAAGGCAGCGGCCCCGACGATGTGTGCTGTCGCACATAGCAACGCTCGCCTGTCGCGCACACCGCTCCATCGCACGCGCCGGACTTGCGAATCCGGAGCGTGAGTACGCTTTCGAACAGACCGCCGGAGCGCGCATCCGGATGATGAAGATCGCCACGCCGTACGGAACGATCGCGTCCGTGCAGCGCGGCATGCCGAAGGCATCACGCGAGGACAGCATCATGGAATGGCATTGTTGTGAATTCGAACATCTGAGCGCCGTCGATCTCTATGCAATCCTGCGCGCGCGCAACGCCGTGCTGGTGGTCGAAGACGCCCACACGCATCTCGACATCGACGGCAAGGACGCGGGCGCGCTGCACGTCTATGCGAGCGCGAGCGACGGCGACACGACGGAAGTCGCGGCCTATGCGCGCATCCTGCCCGGCGACGACATCGATCCGGACGTCATGATCGACAAGGTGCTGACGAGCGAAAGCTGCCGCGATGACGAGACGCTCGAGCGTTTGATCGGGCGCGCACTCACCGCCGCGCAGGCCGCATGGCCGGACACCGCGGTGCGCATGCACGTCCCCGCGCCGCGTCAGGCGTTCTACAAACGGTTCGGATTCCGCAAGGCCTACGGTCCGTATCTCGAACAAGGGGCGCCGTTCGTCGGCCTGATCCGGCCGGCCGACCGTACGGCCGGTGCGCTGCGTCACCTGCTGTCGCGCGCGGTTTCGTTCTCGCGCGACGACGATACGCGCGCCGACGGCCGCCCTCACACCCGGCTGCCCGCCGATACCGGAGCGAACCGATGACCCGCGCCCTTCACCCGGTTCCCGAACCCGATCTGCCGAATATCCTGCCGGTGATTCTCGCCGGCGGTTCCGGCACGCGGCTGTGGCCGCTGTCGCGCGAGCAGTATCCGAAGCAGCTGATCGAGCTGGTCTCGAACGAGTCGCCGCTGTCGGCGACGGCGCGCCGCCTGAACGGCATCGCGAACGCGTCGCTCGGCGACACGCTGCTACTCGTATGCGGCGAACAACATCGCTTCATGAGCGCCGAGCAGGTACACGGCCGCTCGGCGCCCGCCCGCATCCTGCTGGAGCCCACGGCCCGCAACACGGCGCCCGCGCTGACGCTGGCCGCGCTCGATGCGAACGCGCTCGCGAACGATCCTGTCCTCGCCGTGATGCCGGCCGATCACGTGATCGCGGATGTCGCCGCGTTCCAGGACGCGGTCGCACGCGCGGCGCGTTATGCGCAGGAAGGCGCGATCGTCACGCTTGGCGTGCTGCCGCGCCGCGCGGAGACGGGCTACGGCTACATCCAGGTCGGCGAGCCGCGCTCGGGCCGCCACGGCAGCCACGGCGGCTACGCGATCGGACGCTTCGTCGAAAAACCCGATGCGACACTCGCCGAGCGCTACCTGCAATCGGGCGACTACTGGTGGAACAGCGGAATCTTCGTCACGCGCGCATCGGTCTGGCTGAAAGCGATCGGTGCACTCGCGCCGGACATCCATTCCGCCTGCGACAACGCGTGGCGCGCGGGCGTCGCCGACGATCCGTTCTTCCGGGTCGATGCGGCCGCCTTCGATGCGTGCCCATCGGATTCGATCGACTATGCGGTGATGGAGCGCCTCGCGGAACACACCGAACTCGGCATCGAAGGCATTGTGGTGCCGCTCGCGGCCGGATGGTCGGACGTCGGCACGTGGGACGCGATCTGGGAAATCATGCCGAAGGACGATCACGGCAACGTCGCGCGCGGCACGATCGTCTTCGAGGATACGCAGGACAGCCTCGTGCGTTCGGAAGGCCGCCTCGTCGCGTGCGTCGGGATGAAGGACGTCGTCGTGATCGAGACGGCCGATGCGGTGCTGGTCGCGAACAAGCACGACGTGCAGCGCGTGAAGAACATCGTCGCGCGCCTGAAGAGCGACCGGCGCCCGCAGGCGAGCGAGCACCGCAAGGTGCAGCGGCCGTGGGGCCATTACGATTCGATCGATCTCGGCGAGCGCTTCCAGGTGAAGCGGATTGTGGTCGAACCCGGCAAGCAGCTGTCGCTGCAGATGCACTATCACCGCGCCGAGCACTGGATCGTCGTGCGCGGCACCGCGAAGGTGACGCGCGGCACCGAGACGTTCCTGCTGTGCGAGAACGAATCGACCTACATCGCCGTCGGCGAAGTGCATCGGCTCGAGAATCCCGGCCGGATTCCGCTCGAAATCATCGAGGTTCAATCGGGCAACTATCTCGGCGAGGACGACATCGTGCGGTTCGAGGATCAGTACGGGCGGGCAGTCGTCGGGACCGCGCCGCCGCCCCCGTCGCTCGCCTCGCGCGAGCCGGACGAGGAAGCCGCGGAACGCGACGTCATCCGGTAAGTGCGTGCGGTTCGCGACGGCATGTGTGAAGCCAACACCCGCCGCCGCGCGAACAACGGGCGGCCGCCTGTTCGTCGCCTGGCGCCGCCGGCCGCCGGCCCACGCAACACATGATCAGTGGAGGCCGGCTTGCGGCCAGCGCGGCCGCCTGAGGGACTCGCGCACGCGCGGCAACACCGACGTATCCGCGCCGATCGCGTCGCCTGCCGCCGACAGCGGCTGAAGCGCGGCGCCCGCACATGGCGTGCCCTTCGCCTGCTGTCCCGATGCCCCCACCTGCCGGCCGGCCGCGCAATCGTGCGCAGGGTCGATCCGGACCGGCATTCCGCCGATCCCCGACAGTTGATTGTCCGCGAGCCGCACGCCCGACACGTTTCCCCACAGGCGAATGCCGTCGAATCGCGCATGCGACACGCGATTGCCGATCACGGTCACGCGCGACACCGAACCCGACCACGTGCTGACCTCGATCGCCGCCTGCTGCGTGACCGGGCGAGCATCGGCCCGATCCGTCGCCGTCTGGATATCCGCGATCGAATTACCCTCGATGCGGATGTCGGACGAGCCGGCGGTGCGATTGCTGTCTTCCTGGGCGACCAGAATCCCGGAGCTCACCTGTACGTTGCGCACGACGTTGTTCGAGATCGTGACCTCCGCACCGCCGACCACCGTGATGCCCCGCCCCCACGGATTGCCCTCCAGCGAGTTGCCGGTAATCAGCACGTTGCGCGTCAGCACGCCTTCCGCCTGGTAACTCACCACGGCGATCATGTCGTCGCCGGTGCCGCGCACGACGTTGCCCTGCACCAGCACGTTGCGCGAGCCGTGCGTCATGTGAATACCGTCCGCCAGCGTCGACAGCACCTCGTTGCCGACGATCGCGACGTCCGCGCCGCCGAACACGAAGATCCCGCCTCCCGCGCCGCCGTCGATGACGTTGTCGAGCACCTGCACACCGCGCCCCGTCACCTCGACCTTCGACGACTCCGGCGTCGTGAGGCGTGTCGTGCCGGTTCCGGTGAGCCTGAAGCCGACGAGCGTCGTACCGTCCCCGCTCATCTCGATCGTCTGGTCGCCGGGGGTGGTCGCGATCAGCGTCGCGCCGTAGCCCGACAACACCACATGCCGCTGCCGCACGACCAGCGACCGGCCGACCACATACCGGCCCGGCGCGAACACCAGTCGCTGGCCCGGCTGCAACGCGTCCAGCGCACGTTGCAGCATGTCGGCCTGATCGGCCGCGTCCGCAGCGGGACGAACGACCGCATCCGGTACAGTCGCATGAGGCGCACCAGGCGCGGACGTGCCGGATGCCGCCGCGGCACCGCCCGGCCACGCCAGCCCGCCTGCCGCGCACATGGCGGCGAGCGCTGCGCGCGCGAGAAACGTGCCACGTGATCTACGCATATCGAGTCGACTCCCTGGAATGACTTCGAACGTGCCGGCCCGCGCATCTGAATCGCTGCATGCCGACCGAGTTGTCCTCCGACGATACCGTCGATTGGACCATTCGAACCCGCCGCGCTTCAGTGCGTCAACAGACCAATACATCCCGCCTGCGCGGCGTATCGGGTATCCGGCTTGCCGTTGACGCTTCATCGCGCTTTCGCTGAAGCGGATCGCGGAACGGTAGGCTCGCGAACCGAATGCCGATCGACGATGCGTATCATGGCCGCCATGCGACGCAACCGTGCTCCGGGGCACCGCACCCTGCGCGCCGGGCACCCGGATCGTCCGCACGTCGCTCGTCCAGAATCCGTTCATGACCACCCTGACCATCGCAATCTGCAACTACAACCACGGCGCGTACCTGCGCGAAGCGATCGATTCGGCGCTCGCACAGAGCGCGCCCAGCATCCGCGTGCTGGTCGTCGACGACGGTTCCACCGACGATTCGCGCGACATCATTCGCTCGTACGGCGAGCGCGTGACGGCGGTGTTCCAGGAGAATCGCGGTCAGGTCGCCGCGTACAACCGCGCGATCGAGCATCTCACGACGCGCTACGTGATCCTGCTCGACGCCGACGACCTGCTCTATGCCGACGCGGCGGCCCGCGTGCTGGCCGCGTTCGCATCCGGCGACTTCGTGAAGGTGCATTTCCGGCTCGACGTGATCGCGCGGGACGGTGCGATGACCGGGGCCAGCGTACCGCAGTCGGCCGTCGACACCGATTGCGGCCGCATGTTGCGCGCGGGCTGGCTGTACCCGTCGCCGCCCGCATCGGGCAACGCGTATCGGGTCGACGCGCTCAAGCGCATCTTTCCGGTGCCGGTCACCCCGGACAATCTTCATGGTGCGGATTTCTACGCGATCTACGGTATCGCGTTGCTCGGCGCCGTGCACATGATCGATGCGACGCTCGGCGGCTATCGCGTCCACCAGCAGCCGGGGACGCGTCCGTCCGCCGACACGCTGGCGCTTGCGCTCACCAATTCCGAAGACGCCGCGACGGGCGCGCTGAAAGCCGAACGCCGGTGGGCGACGCTGCGCATGCTCGCCGCCACGCGGCTGCACGAAGCATTGCCGATCGCGCCGCTCGACTTCGCGATCGAGAAGGCCCGCTTCGCCAGCACGCTCTATCACGCCCCGCTCGTGCGGCGCTGGCGCTGGTTCCTGTGCGAATCCGGACGCTACTGGCAAACCGTGCTGCGCAACCCGTTCTGGGGCGTTACCAAGAAAGCGGCCGTAGCCGGGCTGTCGCTCGCGTGCTTGCTGCCGTCGGCAACGCTCAGCAACCGCGCGATTCGCTATATCTCCAATCCGCTCGCACGCGTGCGCAAGTCATCCGGCCGTCACGCCGACGCGCGATAGCGTCGCCGAATCGCGCATTCGGTAAGCCATCGCACCCAGTGGGTCGCGCATGCGCTGCACAATGATCCGGACCAGTGGATTCACGCGCACTGACCGGACTTCGTCGTTGTCCCGGCTCCAGCCGTCGTAGTCGAACGCCGGTTTCGATGTTCGGAGGCGTCGCGCCCGCACGTATGACGCGGCATGGATTCCTCGCGCTTCATCGTGTCCGGCGCTCCTGCGGCAACGTCGACTCGACCTTCCAGCGGCGGAAACCATCACGCTGCCTCGTCGGCGCCAACCCGCGACTGTGACAGCAGGATCCAATGGCCGCGACTGCGATGCATTTATCAATCAGGAATGCATAGTTTCACGAACCGGATATCGAGACCGCAAGATTCGCAGGCGACTCATCGTCACGACGTGCGATGAATTTGCGAGCGAATCGCTGGACCCACAGATGACCCAACAAAAGATCGTTCATATCGCCGAAGCATTCGGTGGCGGCGTGCTTTCGATGCTGACCCATCTCGCCAACCATGCCGCAGCGACCGGCGTCGACGTGACGGTTCTGCACTCGATCCGATCGGAAACCCCGACCGATTTTTCGACGCTGTTCCTGCCCGGCGTGAAGCTCGTGTACGTCGACATGGCGCGCGAGGTGAGCGTCAAACAGGATCTACGCAGCGTGCGTGCGCTGGTCCGGAACCTGCGCGACTGCAAGCCGACCGCGATTCACCTGCACTCGTCGAAGGCCGGCGTGCTGGGGCGAATCGCCGCCCGGATCGCCACTCCGAACGCGAAGGTGCTCTACTCGCCGCACGGACTCTCGTTCCTGCGTCGCGACGTGTCGCGCATGAAGCAGTACGCCTATCTGAGCTTCGAACGCATCGCGGCGCACATCGGCGGCACCATCGTCGCGTGCTCGGGCAGCGAGCTCGCCGAGATCAGGGGAAAGGTCCGGGCAAAATCGACGGTCCTGGTGGAAAACGGTGTCGATGTGGCGGAGATCCCGCCGCGTCGAATGCGCGACGATCGCAAAGTCGTCATCGGGATGAGCGGTCGGGCGTCGTACCAGAAGAATCATCACGCATTCGTGCGACTCGCCGACATGCTGCACGACACGGACGTCGAGTTTCTCTGGATCGGCGGCAACGCGGCCGAGATTCCGGATCCCGGCCAACGCGGAGCCGTCGTCTGCAGCGGCTGGATACCCCGCGCACGTGCGCTCGCGCTGACCTCGGAGCTGGACATCTACGTCCAGACTTCCCGCTGGGAAGGCATGCCGGTCGCGCTGATCGAAGCGCAGGTCGCCGGCATACCGGCCGTGGTGACGGACGTCGTGGGCAATCGCGACGTGGTGATTCACGGCGTGACCGGCTACGTCGCGTCGAACGCCGCCGAGATGGCCACGTATCTGACGACGCTGCGCGACGACCGGCAGCTTCGCGAGCAAATGGGCGCCGCAGCGCGAAAACGGGCGATTCAGCGGTTTTCGATGAACGCGATTTTCCGGCAGTGGAATGCGCTCTACGGACTCGATACCGAGGAGCCGCGTGTCGACACGCGCGACTTCAAGCCGGTCGCACCGGATCACGTCAAAGCCTGATTCCGAATTCGATATCTTCTTGTTGACATGATCACTTTCAATAAACCGAAGCAACTCGTCTATAACGGCCGCTTCACCACGCAGAAGACGACCGGCGTGCAGCGTGTCGCGCGCGAGCTGATCGCCGCATTGATCAAGTTTCAGCCGCAGGATCCGGTGACCGTGCTGGTGCCTCCGCAGCCCGGCGTCGAAGTCAGCGGCGCCAGGACGGTCAAGGTCGGCTTTTACAAGGGCGTGGTCTGGGAGCAGTTGGTGCTCCCGTTGTTCGCTCGCCGGGGCCGCATCGTCAATCTCAGCAATTCGGCATCCGTTTTCATCGGCAACCAGATCATCTACATGCACGATGCGGCGGTGTTCGACACGCCCGCACATTTCTCACGCCCGTTTCGCGTGTGGTACCGGATCATGTTCTGGATCCTCGCGCGCACTTCCGTCTGCGTGCTGACCAACTCCTATTTCTCACGGGATCGCCTCGCGCATCACTGCGGCGTGCCCGCGGAGAAGATCAGCGTCGTGCCGCTCGGTGCGGATCATCTCGATGCGCTGGAAGCGGACACGAGCGTGCTCGACAAGCATGCGCTGACGCCCGGCCGCTTCGTGCTAGCGGTCAGCAGCATGAATCCGACCAAGAACTTCGGGCGGCTGATCGCGGCTTTCCGGCAGATCGACGATCCGTCGGTCGATCTCGTCATCGTCGGCATGCAGAACACCACCGTATTCGGCAAGCAGGATCCACTGTCGGCCGCCGAACCGAACATCAAGTACGTCGGCTACATCAGCGACGAGCAATTGAAGGCGCTGTATCAGAACGCGGCATGCTTCCTTTACCCGTCGATCTACGAAGGCTTCGGCATACCGCCTCTCGAGGCGATGCGCTGCGGCTGTCCGGCGGTCGTCGGCAAATCGGCCGCGCTGCCGGAAGTCTGTGCCGATGCGGCCCTGTACTGCGATCCGTATTCCCAGGACGACATCGCACGGCAATTGCGGACCCTGCTCGATTCGGCCGAGCTCAGGGCCGAGCTCAAACGCAAGGGAAGCCTGCACGCGGAGAAATATCGCTGGCGCCGAAGCGCCGAGATGATGACGGAGATCTTCGACGGGCTGTAAGCGCGATTCCCGAAATCCCGCATTCCCGCATGTCGGCGCCGCAACGACGCCGGCATGCGCTGCGCGCTGCGCCGGACGCCGGCATGCGCTGCGCGCTGCGCCGGTTACCCGGCGTTGACTGGGTTGCCGGTCGCGGCCCGGTGATTTCCGAACATGCGCTTGCCCAGATACGACCTGATCGGTTCCTCAACGAATTTCGCCAGGATGGCGGCGGACACGATCGAAAGAAACGCGGCGAGCATCGCGGTTCGGACAATGTGGATGTCGGCCTGTGGCGCATACGCGAACACCAGCCTTCCGATCGGATAGTGCACGCAATAAAGCGGATACGAGATCCAGCCGAGGAACGCGCTGAGCCTTGCAATCGCCTTGCCGCTGGGCGCGAGCGTGGCCCCCCGGTAAACCAGTGCGGGCGCGACGAACAGCAGGATCGCCACTGAATAGATCCCCTTGATCGACGACGGAAACGCGACGACCGCCATGAAAACGACAAACAGCATGTAGTCGTTCTTCACCAGCCCGCCGATGAACCAATGCGACTTCGCCGGAAGATTCGCGTCGTACATCTTGCCGATCGCGATTCCCAACAAGAACCCGTAGCCCACCCTGAAGAAGCCGCCGAAGAAGTTATCCGCCGCCCAGCCCTGGCTCATCAGGATCGCCAGCTTGTCGTTATCGAGACTGGCGAGGAAACCGTATACGAGGAATGCGACGAGACAGGCGTAGGCCCATCTCGACAGATTGCGCGCGCTCATCCTGATTGCCACGATCAGGACGACGCTCGCGAACATCTCGAAGAACAGCGACCAGGCAGGCGGGTTCAGCGGGAATACGCCGGGATCATTGATGGACGGCAAGCTGTGATTCGCCGCACCGACGAAACCTGACACCGAAAAGCGACCGAGGTACGGAACGAGAAAAAGATTCTGGCCGGTGGCGGCCACCAGGTTGCCCGTCGAGAACCGCGCGGACGAATTGGCCTGCATGACGATAAGGCTGGCGAAGCCGATCGCGAACCCGATGAGAATCATCGGGTACAGGCGTATCAACCGGCGCTTCAGATACTCGCCACGCCATGCGTCCTGGCGCAGCCGTTCACCGTAAGAGTACGCAAGAATGAATCCGCTCAACATGAAAAA
This sequence comes from Burkholderia sp. AU33803, assembly GCF_002223095.1. NCBI lineage: Bacteria > Pseudomonadati > Pseudomonadota > Betaproteobacteria > Burkholderiales > Burkholderiaceae > Burkholderia > Burkholderia sp. AU33803. The sequence goes on along the minus strand of NZ_NKFJ01000006.1, from coordinate 1,373,462 downwards.
CATGTCGACGGAAAGATAGGCACCCTGCAGGATCGTGCTCGATAGTTCCTGCAGGAAATGCATGAACATCACGCTGATGGCAGCGATGCCTCGCAAGCCGTCCAGGATTTCGAACTTCTGCTTGTGACTGGCCATGAAAGTGACTGGCTCCGGGAAATATCGATCTTGCAGGTTCGGCACGCGTCGGCGCGCACTTGCACGGGTCCGGCAACCTGCCCCCTGCGATCGCCGTACCACCGACGCGGATCAGAAAGTCTTGTAGACGATGTCCGGCGCGGGCGAATCGGAAATGACCAGCACCAGCACGGTCACGACCGCCAATACCGTGCACCACGAGGTACGGACGTAACGCGACAGGAACAGTCCGGCCATGCCGCCTTGCGTCATACGCGCGTATCCCGCGTTGAGCACGGCAAGCGTCACCGTCGCGCCGACGAATACCACCAGCCACACGAGCGCGACGAGTACCGGGCCGAGCGTGGTCGCGATGGCCTGGATTTCGCTCCAGGTCGACCAGAACCACAACAGGCTGAACGCGAAAAACGTGAACGTCAGCCCGCGCGCGCAATGGGTGTAGAGCGGCGTGTTGCACAGCGCGACGTACCGTTTCTTGCCAAGCCATTGGGTCATGCGGATCTGATACAGCTTGTTGACGCTGACGCCCCCGCCCTGCAAGACACCGAAGAACAGGAACATCGACGTCTGCCCGTGCCAGGCGCCGACCAGGAAGAACGTCACGAAGAACGCGACGACACCCAGATACGGCTCCAGTGAACGCGACGGAAAGCGACGCATGAGTGCCATCAGCAGCGGGTTGTAGACGTAGGTCTTGAGCCAGCCGGAGAGCGTGATGTGCCAGCGGCTCCAGAATCCGATGAAGTTGGTCGACGAGAACGGCCGGTCGAAATTCTCCGGCAGCGAGATCCCGAAAAAGCGCGCGACACCGACGACCGTGTCCGTGTAGCCGGAGAAGTTGAAATACAGGTAGACCGGGTAGATCGCAGCGATCGTCAGCCCGGTCAGAATGCGCTCGCCGAGCGGTTGCGCCGGCGATAGTTGCGCAAGCGCCTGATGATGGACGTGCGACAGCGCCACCGACACGATCGCCACCTTGAAGAATCCCACGATGACACGCTCGAGCGCGACGCCGTAGTCGATGGCATCCGGCCCCGGCCGCTCGTTCGTCTGCGTCACGCTGTAATCCTGAAAGCGTTGAATCGGCCCCGATACGATCGACGTGAAGTTGAGCACGTAATTCAGATACACCACCGGTGTCACGCGAACCGGCAGGCCCGGACTGCGAGCGTCGATGATGAGGTGGAGCATCCGGAAAAAGATGTAGGACACGCCGATCGTCACGTAAGGGTGCGACAGCAGCAACGCGGACGGCACGAACGTATAGCGTTTGAGCCAGAAGAACAGCGCGATCACGATCGCGAGGATCGGGGCGAACGCCGCCAGCCACTGCTTCGTCTGCATGCCCCGGACGCTCAGATAGCCGACGAGCAGGAATGCGGCGAACGGAATCCACGCGACCGGATCGCGGGAAAACGTGGCCAGGAACAGCAGGTTGACGACGAGAAATACCGTGTTTTGCCAGGTCAGCGAGCGAGACAGGTTGAAGATCAGCGCGGCAACGGCCGCGAAGGCGAAGAACTGGAAGGATGGAATATTCATCGGGCGGCCTGGATACCGTTCGAAACGATGGCGGCGGCCTGCGCCGCCAGATTCAATGTGATCCGCATGCCGACAACGCGGGCGAACCGCCGGTGGTAAGCGCCGTCACCATGCTTTGCGCGACAACGCGCGCGCCGGCGGCGTTCAGATGGTTGTCGACCGGATAGTAGTAATCGGCCGGGTTCGCCGACTGCTTCAGGCTCGAGGCCAGGTCGATGTAGCGCATGCCGTGCTTCGCGGCGATTTCGGCCATCGCGCGATCGAGCGCCCACGGATCGATCCCGCTCGGCAGCGCTTTCGCGGCCAGGAGCCCCGCCTGCGTGCGCTGCGGAATCAGCATCAGCGCCACCGGCACGCCCGTCGCGCGAAACCTGTCCGCGACCGTGGCGGCCACTTTGTCGAACGTCTCGAGCCGCTCGCGCCAGGCGGTCGAAAATGGCGGGCGAAGGAAATCGGCCTTGTCGCCGTATTTCAGATACATCGGCACCTGAATGTCCGGATTTTCGAACATGTAGTGCTGTGCGACGGCAATGGCACGGCTCCCGCTCAGCCAGCCCTTGACACGCGCCATCAGGTCGCTGCGCGGTTCCGGCGCTGCGGTGGCCGCGGGCGCATCCGCGACGTCGGGCAAGTTGATCTTTTCCAGATCGAACGGAGCAACCGTGAGTACCGCTGCATCCGGCTGCAAGGCGAGCGCCGGCCCGATCCGGTTCAGCACCTTGCGGAACGGCAGTTCGTAGACACCGAGATTCTGGACCTCGACCGGCGCGCCGCACATCCTGCTCAAATCCTGTTCCGCCAGCGCCGCGAACGACTGGTCATACGGGAGGCTCGTGCCTTCGGCAAACGACGTGCCGAGCAACGCCACGCGGCGCGTACCGGCCGGCTTCGGCCCGCAATCCTCGGTCGAGCGGAACCCGCACGCGTTGTAGTGGTAAGCGATCCACGGCGTTTCCGGGGTCTTGACCGTCATCGTGCAATTCGGAACGTTGCGCATGCCCTCCGCCGCATCGGCTACACGACATTCGCCCCCGTGCGTTCCCGCGCTCCAGATCGCCCTCGTCACGCATTCGGCGGCGACGAACAGGCAGATCACCGTCGCCACGACGATCAACGGCAGTAGTACATAGTCCCGGCGCGGCAGCCGGCGAGAAACCGCGACGTCATTCGTCTCGCGAAACGACGTGAGTGGTACGGTGTTTTTCATGGTTCAGGCGGCAGCCATCGTATCGAAACCCGCCCGCGTCACGGCGAAGTGACCGGGCGCGATCTCGCGGTCGCTGGCCATTTCCCAGACCGTCGTGCCGTCCGGCTCTTCACGCACGGCTTCGAAACCGAGCTTCGCATAGTGATCCTTGACCAGCGCATTGCGGTCGGTCGGGACATAACGCCCGATCACGCGCGTGACATCGCGCTGGCGCGCATGCTGCAGCACTTCGCGCAACACCATCTGCTCGACCTGGCGCCCGAGCACGCGGCAGCTCATCAACCACGAATCGATCTGCCAGGTATTCGACGCATGTTCGTCGGGCCGGCAAATCACGACCGAGATCATGCCGTTGTCGCCGAACGTATCCGTCAGCCGAACCTGCAGCGTAAAAACTCGCCCGTCGCCTTCGAGCGCCTGGACCTCCGCGTCGGTATAGCGGCGCGTCGTCAAATTGAACTGGTTCGACTTGTTGATCAACTGAACGATGCGTGCCCGCCCGGTATCGTCGAACGGTGCGAAATCGATCTTCATGTCGAGCGAACGCAAGTACGCATCCATGTCGCCGGCCTGACTGCGTAGCGCCACGCGGCGCGCATTGTCCTGGTACATGTCCGCGCGCTTCCGATCTTCCGGCAAGAATGCGAGAGACTCGAAATAGCCCGCGGCGGCCAGGGTTCGCGCGTACAGCGACGGATCATCGGGCAACTCGGGAACGGCGACTTCGGGCAACGTCGTACGAACCAGATTCCGCTCGACCGGATTGTCGTCGAGGAACACCATCGCATCGATACCGAGCGACAGTTCGTCGGCAATCGCGCGAATATTGGTCGCCTTGTCGTTCCAGTTGGCCTGGAACACCGCAAAGTGTTGCTCGCGCAACAGCATTTCAGGGTGTTTTTGAAACGGCAGACGCGCCGTGTCGTCATTGTTCTTCGACGACACCGCGAGCACGATGCCGCGCGCTCTCAGCGAGAGCGCGAGCTGCTGCACCGCGAGATGGGCTTCGCCGACCGCATCGCCCTGCGCCACCTTGATGCCTTCGAGCAAGTCGTCGCCGATCACCCCGCCCCACAGGGTATTGTCGAGATCGAGTACCAGCACGCGTCGGCTCTTGCCGCGCGCCGCGCCGAGCAGCCGGCCCACATGATCCGCATACAGCGGCACGTAGTCGCCGGCAAACGGATACTTGGCCAGATTCCATTGCGCGGGCGAATGCCAGTTCGCGAGTCCGACCGTCCCCGCGACATGCGCAACGTCGAACAGGATGTCGTTCGATTCCGCCACCCGCTGCGCGAGTGCTCGATTGAAACGTTCGACGAGATTGAGCGGCGTGCCGGCAATCAGTGCATCCCGGTTGCCGAACAGCGTGTCGGACGGCGGCGCGAGCGTCTGGACGATCGACAGCGCGTTGCCGTGCTGCCTGAAGCCGGCGCGCAGTGCATCGATCTGGTCCAGCGCCGCGGCCACGCCGTGCTGCGCCGCTTCCTCGTCGCCCGGTTGTGCGTTCAGCGGCAACCCGCGGTAGTCCAGGGCCACCAGCACGGCATCGACTTGCGCGCGATTGATCGTCGAATCGGGCGCCAGGGCTTCCTGCATGACCTGCCCGTAGTGTCCCGACACGATCTCCAGCGCAACGCCATGACGCGCGGCGCTGGCGACGAGCGGCAACACGAGATGATCGAGCGTGCCGTTGCCGACCAACCCGAGCCGGAACGGCGTAAGCGGTGCAAGCGTACGCCCCGCGCGCTGCAAGGCAACGATCGCGCGCCCCAGCTTGATCAACTGATTTTCGCCGAGCGCGCAGCTGGCCAGTTGGCGTATGCGACTGCCCAGTCCGGCACCCGGATCATCGTGGATCGATTCGCCGAGCTCGCGGCAGCGCGCGGAGAAATCGTCAGGCGGGCGCGGCAACCAGGCCAGCGCAGTGTACAAATCATCTTTCATCGGGCGGCGCTCTCGGCGAAGCGGGTTCTGGACGGGAAATGCGGGCCGACGCGCGTCATGCGACGTGGCGCTTGCTGATCAGGTCTGCAAATTCACCGACGTTCTTCAGGCCGGAAATATCGGCGGCGGCAAGCTTGATTCCGAACGCGCGCTCGACGCTCAGAACCAGACGGATATGCGACAGGCTGTCCCAGCCGTCGACGTCGGCGGCGGTCAGTTGAGGCGTTGCCACCAGCTCGTCGTCGTCGAATACGTCCCGCAACACATCGGTCAACTTGGCATAGACGGCAGATTGGCTCACGGCGAAGGCATCCTTTGACGTAGGGAAAAATGAACGATGCGATGTACCCGGTCGAAGTCGTTCTCGCGTACGTCATCGCATTGCGTCGGTCAGCGGTTCGTGGCAGCACGACAACCTCGACCATCGTACAAATGCTAGCCCGGCGATCGAATCATTAACGTGCGAAAAGCTACTTTTCCGGGAGACTGCAAGGCTCGGATGCAGGTTTCGACTCGCGGGCGGAATGTCGAGCGGGTGCGCGACCGCGTGCGCCTCACGGCGCGGCAGGACGGGTGAGCGGCGCGACCGACGCCGGTCGCTTGACGAAATAGCGGAACACGACGATCAGCAAGACTGTCGGCACGAAATTCCGTCCACTGAACAAATTCGGAATTCGAAGAATTTCCATGATCGAAACGAAGAGCACGGCATGCGCGCAACACCAGAACCCCGCTCCACTCCGCCAGCCTGCGTAGCTCCGCCCGAACACCCAGCCGAGGACGACCGCATCGAGCAGCCCGAACCAGCCCCATTCGTAAAAGTGAACGAAGATCCCCGACGGATTGTTGAATTCCGGGTCGGCGTAGCTGTTCAGGAACACGGTGATGCTGTCGGTCGAATCGAGCCACGGCTCCAACGGCGCACCGATGATCGGAAAATGCAGCAACCAGTCGAAGGTGAACATGGGATGGCCGCTGCCCCACCCGAGCACGCTCAGTATCCCCGCACCGTTATTCAGCGCCGTCGAGTAATACAAGCCGAGACGTTCGATCGCGAAATCGAAAATGTTGTCGTAGACGGTGACGTAATAGGCCTCCCACGACCGGTTGTACTCGTTCGCGATGAAGAGCCCGAACAGCAACGGAATCGCGGCGTACGGCCCGAGCGTCAGCAGTCGCGAGAACCGGCCGCGAAGCCGGAACCGCACGATCATGAGCACGCATGGCAGCGCCACCTCGATCAACGCGAGCCGCTCGGCAAAGATGAAGCTGCGCAGCAGCGTCAGCACCGCGAGCACGCCCAGGTAAACCTTGTAGCGGTTCAAGCCCTTGACCGGTGTCTTGAACACGTAGAAATACAGCACGACGTACGGCGCGGCTGCCTGGGTGAACGAGCTCAGGCCCGTGAAGTGCCCTTTCTGCTCGAGCATGACATACGCATTCGCTTCGCCGTGCAGGAACGCCAGCAACAACGCCGGACGCGCGAGAATCCCGCCCAGCAGCATCAGATTGCCGAACATCGCGAGCACGAACACGAAATCGAGTACGCCGGGGAGCAGCTCGGCGGGCGCGGCCGGCGGCCCCCGGCGCGACTGCGCCTCGGTCGTCGCCAGCCACGCCGTCGCCACGACCACCACCAGGAACAGTGCGCCGACCCAGGCGTAATAGCCGTCGAAGTAGAGCCGCGCAATCGATTTCTGATTGACCAGCAGACTCAATGACAACATCCCGTACAACGGCAGGATGAAGATCAGCACGAGCCGGGCGGGATCTTCCCACCAGTAACCCGTGTAAGCACCTGCGTCGCGACCGACACGGGCCGCCTTGCGTGCCGTCGCCCCGCTTTGTCGCAGGCGGGGTCGGCCTTCGCCCACGCCACGCGGTCTCATGAAGCACGTTCCATCTGTTGTCGCGATACCGCGATTCCGTTGGCGATCGCCGCGGCCTGATGCGTATTCGTATCCGTATAGCCGTAGTCGTACCGACCCGGCGCGCCCTGGTAATCGTTCAGGATCACGCCGCGCACATCGATATGCGCGTGCTCGAGCCGTCGCGCGCTTTCGTCGAGCTCCGTCAGCGTCGTCACGCCGCTACGCGCGACGAGGAACACCGTGCCCGCCAGACGCCCCAGCACCAGCGCATCGGCGACCGGCAGCAGCGGCGGGCCGTCGAGCACCACCATGTCGTAGCGCGACGCGAGCTGCCCGATCAATTCGGCGAACGCGGGCTGGAGCAGCAGTTCGCCCGGATCGGGAACGACGCTGCCCATCGCGATGAAATCGAGGCCCGGAGTCACGCCGCGCTTGATTGCCTCGTCGAGCGCATGGGTGCCCGCCACCACGTCCGACAGCCCCGGCGCACGGCTATAGCGGAACCGGTCGTGCAGCGAACCCTTGCGCAGATCGGCGTCGATCAGCAGGACCCGCCGTTTCGCGGCACCGGCGAGCGACGCGATATTCGCAGCGACGAACGACTTGCCGACGCCCGTCGTCGGCCCGGAGATCAGCACGACCCGATTCGACGCGGCCGGCATCGCCAATTGCAGCGACGCGCGCAGACCGCGCAAGCTTTCGAGCGCGGCGTCCTGCGCGCCGACCGGCGCAATCGACGTGCGCGGACCGGGCCGGCCGGCCTTGGACCGCAGTTCCGCGGCCGCCGCGATCGCGCTGTGCGGGACGGTCGCGAACACCGGCAGCCCCGTCGCCCATTCGATTTCTTCCGCGTCGCCGATCGTGCCGACGACACGCTGCCGGGCGATCACGATTGCCGCGCCAGCCAGCAGGCCCACCATCAGGAGACCGACCACCGCAACCCCGCGATGCGGACCAATCGGCTGCTCGGCGATCTTCGCCGTATCGACGATTCGCACGGTGCCGGTCTTGCTGGCACGTGCGAGGACCATCTGCTGGCGCGTATTGAGCAGGTTCGTGTACAGCGCGGTATCCACGGCCACGTCGCGCTGCAGTTGCAGCACGCCCTGCTCCACGGTCGGCAACTGCTGGATCTGCTTGCGCGTCGTGTCGAGCGAGCGCTGCGCATCGGCGAGCTGCGCATCGACGGCCGCAACCGCCGGATGCTTCGGCATGAAGCGCGTCATCAGTTCCTCGCGCCGCTGCTGCAGCGTCTGCACGCGCGTCTCGATGTCGACCGCCTGTTGCCGCAATGCCAGCGCTTCGTCGCTCGTATTGACCGTCCCGTGCGATGCACGGAATGCATTGAAGCGGTTTTCCGCCGCCTCCAGCTGGGCCTTCAACTGCGGCAACTGGCCGTCCATATAGCGGATCAGCTTGTCGGCCGCCTCGGACTTGCGTTGCGTGTTCTGCGCCAGATACGCGTCGCCGATCGCGTTCAGCACGCGGCTGTCCTGCACGGGATCGGTGCCGTCGAGCGTCACGCCAACCATGTTCGACTGCTTGCCGCGCTCCGAGATCAGCGCGTTCTTCTGCAGCCACGTGGACGCCTCCTCGTCGCTGTAACGCGTCAGGTCGAAGCGTGCGCCGGGCTTGCCGGCCACACCGCGCACGAACACGTCGATCGCGCCTTCCGGCGTCTCGACGTGCAACGGCTGGCCGATACGGCCCTGCCACATCGGCCCTTTCCGGCCGAAGAGGCCGGTGCGCTGCAGCGTATAGGCGCCGTCATCGCCGACGGTCAACGCGAAGCGCTTGCCAAGCAGTCGTTTCGGCACGTCGAAGGTCGGCACGTCGATGCGCTCGGTGCCGTACACGTATCCGCCCGGCAACGGCGACGACAACCCGTCGGCGGCATTCACGAATCGCCAGCCGATCAGCGGCAGGTAATGCGGTCGGGCGTCGAGCGCGAGGTTGGTGCTGTCGATCGCGCGATCGAGCACCGCGCGGGATTTCAGCACCTCGATCTCCGTCGATGCATCCGTCTTCAGATCGAACACCGACGATGGATCGCCAGGCGGCGACGTCTGCTTCGAGTCGGTCTGGCTTTGCTCGACCTGGAACAGGATGTCGGAGCGGTAGACGGGGGCCGCGCACAGCGCATACAGGCCTCCAGCAATCGCGCCCGCAAGCGCCGTGCAAAGGATCAGGCGCCGGCCGCCATACAGCACGCCCCAGTAGCGGCGTACCGAATGGGACGGCCGCGGAATGCGCCCGCTGTGCGAGTCAGGCAGGGTCGAAGTATTCATACAGCCTCAGTCCCGTATGGCGCGACGCACCGTCGCGGTCACAAAATCCGCCGCGAATATCACGGCGAAATGGCCTTCGCCGTCAGCGCACCTTGCGCGGACGATGGAATCAGCAGGTTCACGACGCGGCTCCAGCGCACGAGCGACGACGCATCGACGAACACGACGTCGCGCCGCTCGAGCGGAAACTGGTCGGCGAGCGCGAACGACGCGGGCGAGCTGCCGTCGAGGTGGTACACCCGCGGACGGTTGTCCGGGCCACGGCGCACGACGAACACCTGGCGCGCGTCGGACGTGTACTGACTCACGCCGCCCGTGTCGCCAAGTGCCTCACCAAGGCTCATCCGGCCGTCGGTCAATGTCAGCGTCGCGGGTCGCGACACCTCGCCGAGCACGAACACTTTCGCGTCGCTCGCCGCGCGCACGCGCACGAGATCGCCGTCGCGCAACAGGATGTTCGACGGATTCACGCCCGCCGAAATCAATGCGGGCAGGCTCACGTTCACGGTCTTGTCGCCGCGCGTCACCGAAACCTGCGAGCGGTCTGCCGTCGGGGTGAAACCGCCCGCACGGTCGATCGCCTCGGGCAGCGTCATCGGCATGTCGTTGACGATCTGCAGACCCGGCGTGCGCACCTCGCCGTCGAGATAGACGCGCTTGCTGCGGTAGCTCTGCACGCGCAGCGAGAGCTGCGGCTTGCGCACGTATTCGCCGAGCCGCTTCATCAGCAGCGCGCCTGCCTGCGCCTCGGTCAACCCGGCCACGTGAACGAGGCCCGCGTAAGCGAACTGCACGTTGCCGTTCGCATCGACCGTGTAGCCCGTCGCGACCGAGCTGGCGCCGACCCCGTCGCCGCCACCGACCGTCTGCGTCGTCGGCAGGTTCAACTCGGGGTGGTCCCAGACGACGATGCCCAGCACATCGCCAGGGCCGATCGTGTACGGCACCGGCTTGCCGAACAGCTGGCGGATTTCCGCGTCGACGTTGGCCGGCCGCCCCGCATGGTGCTGCGCGACGAAGGCCGGCGTGATCTCGATCAGATTCTCGCTCGACACGTTCTGCACGCCGTCGAGGCCGCCCGATCCCGATGCGTCGGCGCTCACGCGCGCATTCGCGTCGCGCTCGGCCGGCGGGTGATAAGTCATGCCCGGCGACAGCGCGCATGCGCTCAGTGCGCACGCGGCGGCCGCGATCGCCAGGCGCGACTGCCACGATGCGCGACGGGCGACGGCCCGGCGTGGCCCAGGCGTGCCGAGCGTCGATTCCGGTTGCGTGGTGATTGACATGATGTCCTTCCAAAACTGTGCGGTAACCCGCCGAACGCGGCGAATTCCGGCATTACGCTTGCCCAGCGCGGCTCGCATTGCATCGCCGCACCGCCCTCTTCACCGCACGTCACTCCATACGATTCGTCATGAACTTCTCTTCATCGCTTTCGTCGTTCGTCTGCATCGTGTCGGCCGGCTTCGTCTGTGCCGCCGGTGCGCAGACGCTGTCCAGCAGCCCCGCCGACACCCCGTCCTTTGCGTCGTCGACGCTACCGGGCCTGGTGCCGCCACAACGTTCGGCGCAAGCGGCGGTCGCACGCGCGGCCGCCGAACCTGCCACGCCCGCGTCCGCGACTGCCGCGCCCGCGCTCACGCGCCCCGCCGCGAGCGCCGCCGTTCAGCCCGACCCGCGCGCCCACGGCACGTTGCGCCGGCCGCTCGTCCCGGCGCGCCCGCATCGCGCGCAGGTGGCCAGTACACCGGCCGACGACGTATGGGGCAGTGGCACGTTGTACGCATCGCCCTACGCGAAATCACCCTTTGACGCGCCAGCCGATCCGGACTGAAGCACCCGGCCGGTCATGCCTCGGCATGACCGCGCATGCATCGATAAGGGATTGGACACCACGGCAAACGGCGCGTCTGTGAGCAACCCCACCGAACGCCCATCTTCATACGCGAGCGCGATCGCACCCCGACGCACCACTGCATGCGACGCATGCGGCACAGCGCACGTCACGGCCTGCCGACCGACACGCTCCCGTACGATCCTGCGGCCGCTTCGAGCGTGGCAGGATCGGAGACGCGCACGACCGGCCTCCCCGAATCACGGCCGAGCGCCTGCATGCAAAGCCCGATCACGATGTCCGTGCCGACCGCGCCGTACACCGCGTGATCGACCTGCGGCTCGAGATGCAGTCGCACGTGACGTGAGTGCCTGAACGCGCGCTCGATCGCCCCGAAGTGGCGCCGCACGTCGTCGATGCCGGGATCGAGCGCGCCGTACACCAGCGTCGTCCGGACATTGCGTTGCGCCAGCACGTGCATCACGCCGCGTGGCGTGCCGGCGCGCGGCTTCCAGCCGAAGCGCGCGGCGGCCTCTTTCATCGGCACGCTGATCCGCGCGATCGCATTGGCGGCGACGGCCCCCACGATCGGCCGCAAATCGCGCCGTTCGCGCACGAGGCCCTTCCACTTTTTCCAGTCGCGCACCGATAGCCAGTAGCCGCGCACCGAATTGTTCCGCTGCTTCTGCACCGCCTCCAGCGAGAGCCCGGCCGGCCACACGAAACGCGCCAGGTTGATCGCGATCACGCCGCCGAGCGACGGCGTCTTCACGGCCGCATGCAATGCTGCATAGGCGCCCGAACAGATGCCGGTTGCGATCACCTCCGGGTAGCCGAGTGCACGCAGCCAGTCCGCGGCGGCCGCCACGTCGTCGCTCGACTGCGGTGCATACACGACCGGCGCCTGGTCGTCGGGCGCGGCAGCCCCGCTGTCGCCCACGCCATGCACGTCGATCCTCAGCGTCGTCACGCCGGCGCGTGCGAGCGTGCGCGCGAGGCGCACGCTGAAGCGCCCTTCTCCGCTGCGCGGATTCGTCGACGTGTTCGCGATCACGAGTGCCGGAGCGACGGGATTTGCCGGCCCCGTATCGGCGGGACGGCACAGCACGCCGACCACCCGGTCCGGCCCTACCGCGACGACCTGCTCGGTCATGTCCGTCATGTCGAGCGCGACAGCCGACTCGCCATTCCATGCCGGATCCAGCGGCCGCGCGGGGTCGATGCCTGTCGCCGCGCGCGGCGCCCGTTCGGCGATCCAGTTCGCGAGCGTGTCGATCGCGTCGAGCGGCAGGCGCGAGCGCGTACCGTCCAGCATCGTCGTCGACCATTCGCGGAACGAGTCGGTGGCCACGTCGACGCCGCGCGCGAGCAGTGCATCGCGCAACGCAGGGCCGTCCCCCTGATCGGGATCGATCAGCAGCACCGCAGCGGGCAACGCCGCTGCATCGCGCACCACGTCGCACAGATCGACCGCCTTCAGCGCATCGACGAAATCGTCGGGAAAGCGGTGCCCGAGCACGTTCATGCACGGTTCGTCGCGATGTGCGGCACGAATGGCCGGCGACGTGATGTCGAGCCACTGGCGATGCACGAACGACATCTCGCGGAGATACGCGCGCCCACGCACGACGGGCGCGAAGGCCGCCAATGCGTCGACGCGCGGCAACGGACGCTGGCCGTTGCCCGCGGCGGCCAGCATCGCGAACAGCGCGCCTGCACGGATTCCGACGAGCGTCAGCGACGCGACACCGACCTGGTCGCGCAGCATGTCGATCGCATCGTGAATGCTGTCGATGCACGCGGCATAGCGACCGGCATCGAGATCGTCGCCCGCGGAGTCACCACTGCACGGATAGTTGAATCGCAACACCGTGACGCCGTTACTGGCAAGGCGCTCGGCGATCGCCCGCATGAGCTTGTGCGTCCACGATGCCTCGTGGCCCAATGCTTCGCACAGGACCACCCCTTGTGTCGTCTGTCCCTCGTGCAGCCACCCCACGCAGCTGCCGAACGTAATCGGCTTCAATCGGTACTCCTCGGATCGGTATTTTTATCGGACGCGGACGCGTGTTCCGGCGGCTCCACCGAAATGAGCGATTCCACGATCGTGCGACTGCTCGACGAACACACGGCGGCGCCCCCAGCCGCGCCCCTGCGCGGCCCGCCCTGTTTCGTTCGTTACCCTGCCCGCATGCCCGCGGGAGGTGATGTTGCGTGCCCGGCACGCCGTCACGGTTTGCGCCGGGAACCCGTGCGGCGTGAGCCAAAACTGTGCGTTCGATTAAAGCACCCGGTTCGAGCGTCCTTCGGTGCGCCAGCTTACAAATGGATTCATCCCTGTCGCGATACGACGAGACGACGCGCGACGGCGTGCGCGGTGTCGGGATCCACGCATGCCGTGCGCACGGCATCCGCGAACGGTAGGCTCGCGAACACAGGCGTCTCGTGCGGCCGGTATCATGGCCGCCATACGATGATGTGGCCGTGCCCGGCGACGCCGGACGCGCCACCCACCCATGCACCCGGGTCAGCGCCGACCGGATGCACACACGCATCGCGGCCCCATGCCGCCGCACCGCGACACCCACGGCGCCGACCGAGCGAATGTCTAACCTCAAGAAGAACTTCCTGCTGCTGCTGACGTTGCAGATTTCGATGTACGCGGTGCCGCTGATGATCGCACCGCTGCTGACGCACGCACTGGGGCCTGAAGGCTACGGCCAACTCGCGTTCTCGCTCGCGGTCATCGCCTACCTGACCAACTGCACGAGCTACAGCTTCGACCTGACCGCCACGCCGCGCATCGCGCTCGCCCGCGACGACCGCGCCGAGCGCTCCCGTATCTTCTGGGCGACGTTGTACGCCCAGATCGGCATCGCCATCATCTGCTTCATCGTGCTGGTCGCGCTGACTTTCCTGTTCAAGCGCTTCGGCGAGGACCGCGATCTGCTGCTGATCGGTTTCGGCATGGTGGCCGGCGTGGCGTTTACGCCGGGTTGGTATTTCCAGGGCATGGAGAAACTGCGCGCGCTGAGCGTGATCCTGTTCATCGGCCGCATCCTGAGCCTGCCCGCGATGTTCGCGCTCGTGCACAGCCCGGCGGACATCGACCGCGCGATGATCGTCAACGCAGCCGTCCCGACGCTGTCCGCGATCGTGCTGGCCATCTACCTTTATGCGCAGCGCGAAATCGACTTCATTCGCGTGGAGTTCTCCGACATCGCGGAATCGCTGAAAGGCGGCTGGCAGGTGTTCCTCGCGTCGACGTCCATCGCGTTCTATGCGTCGACCAACACCGTGCTGCTCGGCTTCGTATCGGGCAACGTCGCGGCAGGCTACTTCGCCGCCGGCGACAAGCTGATCCGTGCGGCGCTCAGCATGCTGCAACCGCTGAAGGCCGCCACCTATCCGCGCATCAACTACCTGATGCGGCACGCGCGCAACGATGCGTTCTCGTTCCTGCGCAAGCTGTTCGTCGTGCAGGTTGCGATGGTGCTCGGCATCTCGCTCGTGATCTTCTTCGGCGCGCCGCTCGCCGTGCGCATCCTGTATGGCCCTTCGTACGAACCGACGGTCCAGGTGCTGCGCTGGATGGCCTTCATTCCGTTCATGGCCGGCATGACCGACCTGTTCGGTGTGCAGACGATGCTGCCGCTCGGGATGAAGTCCGCATTCACGCGCATCCTGATGTCATCGGGCATTCTGAACATCGTGCTGGTACCCGTGCTCGCCAAGTACTTCGCCGAGCTGGGCGCAGCCGCCGCCGTGCTGACGGCCGAGGCGGCGGTCGCCGCGGCACTCGCCACCGTCGTCTATCGCGCCGGGATTCCGCTTCCCGGCAGTCCGGTCGCGCGACGCGGCTAGCGCGAGGTGGCCGGCATCGGACGGCGTTCCGTTCGATGCGAGCGCAACGAACCGCACCGTGCGACCAAGCGCCCCCTGATTGCCCGCCGCCTCCGCACGCTCGCACACGGGTACTTCTTACTCCTCCGCGCACGCTCGATCGGGAACGATGACCGTCTTTCCGCCCCGCTACGCGCCCCTACGAAATAAAGATCACACGTATCGGTAGAAACACCGATGCTGTAGTCAAACTACATTTGTACGATTGGTCGCTGCAGAGAATCGCTACATCCGATTCGGCAGCGCCGGGCGGTCCGCGTCGCCGTCCTCGATGTTCGATCGGGCCCAACCGGCCGTAACGATTCCCCGCCTGGCCCGGCATGCCGACGCGCAACCACCCAGCATTGCCGGCCAATTGCGTCCGGTGCGAATCCACCGGACGTGCGCAGCTCCAGACATCATCCGAACAACCGGCAATACGATCATGGAGAGCAACATGCGGGACACACTCTGGCCGGCCGTCGTGCTGGCAGCGACCCTCTGCACCACCGCCTACGCGGGCGACGCCGATTTCAACGCGCAGGCCGACGCGACCGATGCATTCGCGTCGGCCGCGGCGGCTCGGCGCGCTGACCTGCTCGTGCGCAAGATGACGCTCGACGAAAAACTTCAATTCATTCATTCGCAATACGAAATGTCCAAGGTGCCGGGCGGCGGCGCCGGCTACATACAGGGGGTGCCGCGCCTCGGCATTCCCGACCTGAACATGGTCGACTCGGCGACGGGTTCCGGCAGCACGTCGCAGGCCAGCACGACGTTCCCCGCGACGATCGCCGTCGCCGCGAGCTGGGATCGCCGCCTGTCGTACGACTTCGGCAAGCAGGTCGCGATCCAGTTGCGCGCGCAAGGATTCGGCATGGGCCTCGGCGGCGGCACCAACCTCGCGCGCGAACCGCGCGGCGGCCGCCTGTTCGAATACCTCGGCGAGGATCCGCTGCTGGCCGGCGACCTGCTCGCCGAACGCACGCTCGCCACGCAGCGGCAGAAAGTCATCGCGACCATCAAGCACTACGCGGGCAACGAGCAGGAGCACGGCCGGATGGGCGGCAACACGCAGATCGACGAACGCACGCTGCGCGAGCTTTACCTGCTGCCGTTCGAGATCGCCGCGAAGCGCGGGCGGCCCGGCAGCGTGATGTGCAGCTACAACCGCCTGAACGGCACTTATGCGTGCGAGAACCCCCATCTGCTGAACGACGTGCTGAAGAACGAATGGGGTTTCCAGGGCCAGGTGCAGTCCGACTGGGGCGCCACGCACAGCACCGCCGCCGCGATCAACGCCGGGCTCGACGAGGAAGAAGACGTCGGGCCGAGCGTGTACCTGACGCCGGCGGCGGTCAAGCAGGCGATCGCGAACGGCTCGGTGTCGACCGCGCGCCTCGACGACATGGTGCGCCGCAAGCTCGCCGTGATGATCCGCGTCGGCGTGATGGACGACCCGGCCAAAGGCGGCGGCACGATCGATTTCGCGGCCGGAAACCGGTTCGCGCAATCCGCTTCCGAGCAGTCGATCGTTCTGCTGAAGAACGACGGCAACCAGTTGCCGCTCGCCGCGTCGGCGCTGTCGCGTATCGCCGTGATCGGCGGCCATGCCGATGCGGCCGTGCTGTCGGGCGGCGGCTCGGGCAACACGCGCGACCCCGTATCCGGATCGTTCGCGGGGTGCGGCGGCCTGACGTTCGGGTCATCGACGGGATGCAGCTGGTGGCGCAATCCGTGGCTGAAGGTCGACGTGCCGATCGTCGCGGCGATCCGCGCGCTCGCACCGGCCGCGCAGGTCACGTATGCCGGCAACAGCGATCAGCAGTCGCCGTTCCGCGCGTACACGCAGCAGGAGATCGACCAGGCCGCGGCACTCGCGGGCCGTTCGGACGTCGCGATCGTCGTGGTGGCGCAGCCGGCCGGCGAGGATTTCGGCGATCTCCAGAGCCTGAGCCTCGCGAACCCGTCGAACCAGGATGCTCTGGTCGAAGCCGTCGCCCGCGCGAATCCGCACACGATCGTCGTCGTCCAGAGCGGCAACCCGGTGCTGATGCCGTGGAAGGACCAGGTCTCCGCGATCGTCGAGGCGTGGTATCCGGGCGAAGCCGGCGGCAAGGCGATCGCGAACGTGCTGTTCGGTGCGGTCAATCCGTCCGGCAAGCTGCCCGTGACGTTCCCCGCGCGCGATCAGGATTCGCCGACCTGGGGGCAAAACGGCGCGTTCGACAACGATCCCGTCTATGCGGAAAAGCTGAACATGGGCTATCGCTGGTATGACGCGCACAACATCAAGCCGATGTTCGAGTTCGGCTACGGGCTGTCGTACACGCACTTCGCGTATTCGGGGCTGTCGGTGTCGAAGCAATGGGACGGATCGCTGAGCGTCGCGTTCACGGTGCGTAACGACGGGCGCGTCGCCGGCGCGGAAACGCCGCAGGTCTATCTCGGCGTGCCGTACAAGGACGAACCGCCGAAGCGGCTGGTCGGCTGGGAGAAGATCCGGCTGAATCCGGGCGAGGCGCGGCGTGTGCGCGTGACCGTGTCGCCGCGGATGCAGAGCGTGTGGGATACGTCGCGTAACGGCTGGCGCGTGGTGCCGGGCGGGACGGTGTACGTCGGTGCGTCGTCGCGGGATATCCGGTTGCAGGGGCACTGAGCGGTCATCACCCGACGGAAGCGCCGCGTGCGTCGTGTGCGGCGCTTCCGTATTCACTCATCCGCAAACGCGCACCTTACCGGAACAACAGCGCCAGCACCGTCGCGAGCGCGGCAATCGCGGCGATCCCCACCGCCAACCCGGCGAGATGCGCGACGATCACCAGGCCGGCCGGCAATCGCGCGGATGCCGGGCCGCAGGGTTCACCCGCCGGCCCGGCCCGCGATCGGAACACAGCGCCAACCATCACACCCCACTCCCTTCGAGCGTATCGAGCAACGGCCGGGCCAGATGCAAAACCTGATACACCGTGCCCGCGCCGCCGTCGTCCGGCTCCTGCTCCGATACGAGCACGCGCGTCAGCCGCCAGCGCAGCGGATCGAGGCTGACGGCGGCCGCAACCGTACCCTGCCGCGCCGCCGCATCGCGATTGCGCTCGACTTCCCGTGCCAGCGTCGCATCGAGGTCGGCGTCCGCCGGAATATCGACGGCCTCCAGCCGCACGAAGCGTCCCGTCGACGCGCTGCCCTTGCGTGCATCGAGCGCGACCTGCGCATCGATCGGCGCGCGCCCGAAACTGTCCGTCACGACCCGATAGCGGCCGTCCGTGACGAACCGGGCGAACGCCTGTTCATTGCGCCACAGATAAAGCGACGCATAGCCGTTTTCCGTCGCACCGTAGCGGCCCGCCTCACGCAGCAGAAACCCCTTGAACACGAGATCCGGCGTGTCGTCCCAGAGCCTGCCGCGCTCGCGCACGCGATTGCGGATGATGTCGAGGTCGTAGTCCGCCGGCAGGCGGTGCACGTAGTACGCGGTCAGCATGATCGACTCCTGGGATTGACAAGGGAGATTCCGAACGGCTCGAGAACAGCGTAGAAGACCTTGAATCATTTGAAAAGACGATGGCAGAATATTTCAATGATTCATTTTCTTAATGGATGAGTGCGTGATGAAAACGCTCGACATCGAAGCCGTGCAGGCGTTCGTGCTGACCGCCGACCTCAAGAGCTTCACGCGGGCCGCCGAGGCGATGGACACGACGCAGTCCGCGGTGAGCCTGAAGATCAAGCGACTTGAAGACGGCCTCGGCCGCCGTTTGCTGGAACGCACGCCGCGGCAGGTTCGCCTGTCGGCCGACGGCACCGCGTTCCTGGAACCCGCGCGCGAGCTCGTAGCGGCTCACCAGGGTGCGGTCGGCGCGTTCGGCGCCGGCCAGCGGCGGCTGGTGATCGGCGTGAGCCATCATGCCATCGGCGCCGATCTGCCGATGCTGCTTCGGCGCATGAGCGAAGCGGAACCGGGGCTCGTGCTGGAGATCCGGGTCGCCGCGTCGCGCGACGTACTCGATGCGTTCGATCGCGGCCAGCTCGACGCCGCCGTCGCGCTGCAGCACGGCAGCCGGCGGCTCGATGGGGAAACCCTGCTGTCGGAGTCGTTCGGCTGGATGGCCGCGACCGATTTCGACTACCATCCGCCGCAACCGCTGCGGCTCGCGACGCAGGCCGAGCCGTGCAGCGTGCGCCACATGGCGATCGGCGCGCTGGACGAAGCCGGTGTCGCGTGGACTGAAGTGTTCGTCGGCGGCGGCGTGGCGACGATCGGCGCGGCGGTGTCCGCGGGGCTGGCCGTCGCCGCGCTCGGGCATCGCGTGGCGCCCGTCGGGACGGTCGACGTGGGCGCGCGATACGGGCTGCCGCCGTTGCCGGCGCGCGACGTGGTGCTCTACTCGAACCTGACCGATGCGCGGGCCCGGCAGGCGCTGCGCACGCTGGGCGCAGCGCTGCGGTCGTCGGTCGGCGCGCGGTGATGGCGTGCTTGAACCATCGGAGAAAAAATCGGAACGGCCGCTGCCGCACCATGCACAGTGGCGCTTCTCCATTCGGTATCCGGCACCTCACCCGGATCAGGCCGTGACGGCCTCGAAAGGCTTCGACGCGCGCCACGGTAAAATTCCGTCTTCATCGCGCCCATGCAGGGGCCCCCTGCCTGCGCGGGCCGCCCTCCCAAAGAACCGACACGCCATCATCACCTTGATTTCCCTACCCTTTCCCCGTCGCGACGCATGATGTACTCGCTCGCCACCACCTACATCCGGGAACTCGAAATCCGCAAGAGCCGGTTCATCGCCTACGCGATTCCCGTCGACGACCGCGACGCCGCGATGCAGGCGCTGCAACGCCTGCGCGAAGAGCATCCGGCAGCCACGCACGTGTGCTGGGCATTGCTGGCGGGCGGCCAATCGGGGATGTCGGACGACGGCGAGCCGTCCGGCACGGCGGGCCGGCCGATCCTGGAAGTGCTGCGCCATCACGATCTCGACGGTGTGCTCGGTGCGGTCGTGCGTTACTACGGCGGCGTGAAGCTCGGCGCGGGCGGGCTGGTGCGCGCGTACACCGATGCAATCGCGTCGGCGCTGCTCGATGCCGAGCGCGTCGAGCGCATCCGCTACACGCGGCTCGCCATCGAGATCGGTTATCCCGAGGAGGCGCGCGTGCGCCGCTGGATCGAACAGGCGGGTTATGAACTGGTGGACAGCGCGTACGGGATGACGGTCAAGCTCGTGATCAAGCTGCCCGAAACCGCCGACGCGCACGCGCGGACCGAGTTGTTCGACCTGACGCAAGGGCGATCGGGCTTTCCCGATCTGTAACGAGCGGCCGCTATCGTCACCGCGCCGTCACCCCGCCGCCTGAAAATTCCGCCGAAAAATCAGATACGTCCGATAGAAAAACCGCACGCCGCCACTTAATCTCACCGGGTTCCCGGCGACTCGCGCCGCATACGTTTTATCCGCAGGCCGGCACAGGCAGCACGCAACCGCCACCGGCCGAGTCGGCACGCCAGGGCCGGGTGTGCCGACGTGCGGTGCGTCACGCGTCGCCAATAATCAAAATTCAGCTACGGGATAACGGACGCATGCATCAAGTGCAGACACTGCAAGCCCAGCTTGCGGAACTCGATCGGCGCATCAAGGCGGCGCGGAGCCGCGAACGCAATGCGGTGCTGGCGCAGGTACGCGAACTCGTCACGAGCTACGCGCTGACCGCGCGGGAAATCTTCGGGCAGGGTTACAGCGATCGCGCGAAGCTGTTCACCGTCGGCGCGAAGTATCGCGACCCGGCAACCGGCGCGACATGGAGCGGCCGCGGCCGTGCACCCACATGGATCGTCGGGCGCGACCGCACCGCGTTTCTGATTCGGGAGTAATGCGCGCCGCGTGGCGCGGCGCGTCCCTTCATCGCATCGAATCCGCGCCGGCCGCTCAGTAAGTGTCCGGCACGATCATGTTGTCCGGCACCGGTCGACGGATGTAATCCTCGTGATGCTCGCGCGGCGGCAGGTCGATCGGTGCGTGCGGCACCTCGTGATACGGCACTTGCTGCAGCAGGTGGTGAATGCAGTTCAGCCTCGCGCGCTTCTTGTCGACGGCCTGCACGACCCACCACGGCGCCTCCGGAATGTGCGTACGCAGCAGCATCTCTTCCTTCGCGGCCGTGTAGGCTTCCCAGCGGCGGCGGCTCTCGAGATCCATCGGGCTCAGCTTCCACTGCTTGAGCGGATCCTCGATCCGGCTCTGGAAACGCACTTCCTGCTCGTGATCGGTGATCGAGAACCAGTACTTGACGATCTGGATCCCGCTACGCACCAGCATCTTCTCGAATTCGGGCACCGAACGGAAAAACTCCTCGTATTCCTCGTCGGTACAGAAGTTCATCACGCGCTCGACGCCCGCGCGGTTGTACCAGCTGCGGTCGAACAGCACGATCTCGCCGCCGGCCGGCAGATGCGCGACATAGCGCTGGAAATACCATTGCGTGCGTTCGCGGTTGTTCGGCGCCGGCAGCGCCGCCACGCGGCAGACGCGCGGGTTCAGCCGCTGCGTGATGCGCTTGATCGCGCCGCCCTTGCCGGCTGCGTCGCGCCCCTCGAAAATGACGACGAGCCGGTGCCCGGTGCTCACGACCCAGTCTTGCAGCTTGACGAGCTCGCCCTGCAGCCGGAACAGCTCGCGGAAATACTCCTTGCGCGCCTCGCGGCGCTCCTGCGAAAACAGCAGGTCGTTGCTGTCGTCGAAGCGGCGATCGTCGAGCTCCATCTCGAGCTCTTCGTCGTAGGCATCGACCAGATCTTCCTCGAAGCGGCGCTGGCGCGCCTCCATCGATTCCATCGACTCCACCTCGGTGCGGTCGTCGGTCTCGGTGCGGGTATCGTTGTCGCCCATGGGGCCTCCTTCCATCATTGACGCAGGCAAACTCCGACATTATCCCAGTGTCGCGCGTCAAATTCATGAAAAAAGGGCCGGCGCGCCGGTCAGAAGCGGAACGCGAGCAGCACGCTGGCCAGCACGGGGTTCGCGGAAATATCGAACGTGTTCGATGCGAGTTGCCGATTCGGCTGGTCGATGTCCAGCGTAATCTTCGTACGTAACGGGATATAGGTCACCCGCTTCCTCGAATGCGACACGGCGAGCGACCGGAGTTGAACGCGGCACGAGCCCGGTCGCCGCTCGTCAGTCCGGCGGCGGCAACACGACCGTGTCCTCCGGCCCGAGCACGCGCCCGTCCTGCGAACGCAGTTCGAGCTTCCTGACCGGCAACCCGCTCTTCCGGTCGACGAGCAGCACGTGTGCCTCGTCCGGTTCGAAGAAGAAATCCTCGCCCCACTGCCGCAGCGCGACGAGCAACGGAAACAGGCCACGCCCTTTCTCGGTCAGCACGTATTCGTGATGCGCGCCGCCGTCCGCGGCCGGCACGATGTCCATGATCCCGTGCGCGACCAGGTTGCGCAGGCGCGCGGCCAGGATGTTCTTGGCCAGCCCGAGGTTCTTCTGGAATTCGCCGAAGCGGCGCAGCCCGTCGAACGCGTCGCGGACGATCAGCAGCGACCACCAGTCGCCGATCGCGTCCAGCGGGCGGGCAACCCCGCAAGGGGAATCCTCGTGCGTGGTTCGTCTGTTCATCGATGCATGGGGCGATGCCGTTCCCGGTATGCGGGCGGAACGGCGGTCGTTTTCGTTGAAATGAATGGTTGCAATATAAAACTCACCACACGAAAGATCAATCTCCCGCGGCCCGACTGTTCGCGATGGCCGAATGGAACGGCCGATTCGAGCCCGATTAGCACTCCACCTCCTCTTTCAGGCCGGTAAATTCCGGCACAGCTCCCTTCCGATGCGTCATCACGCGCCCACGGCTCGGTCATTCGGCGGCCAGCGCGTCGATCTTTTTGGTTGCAACTTGAAACCCAATATCCTACGCTTCGATTCGGTTTCAACTTGAAACCAAACTATCCGACTATCCGAAGGAGCATTCGATGATCCGGTCCGATGCCACGTTCGACGGCACCTTTCCATTCGCCCCCCATTTCGACGACGCATCCGGCTTCCGGATGCACTACGTGGACGAAGGTCCGCACGACGGCGAAACCCTCCTGTGCCTGCATGGCGAACCCACGTGGGGTTATCTGTTCCGCCATCTGATTGCCGCGCTGAGTCCGACGCACCGCGTCGTCGTCCCCGATCACATGGGCTTCGGCAAAAGCGCGACGCCGCAGGACCGCAGCTACTGGCTGCAGGACCATATCGACAACCTGGAGCGCTTCGTGCTCGCGCGCGGCCTCGATCGCATCACGCTCGTGATGCACGACTTCGGCGGCCCGGTCGGCATGGGGCTGGCCGCGCGGCATCCGGATCGCATCCGGCGGATCGTGTCCGCGAACGGGCCGACGCCATTCGGCCAGCCCGATCTGGTCGAGCGGCTGAACGCGAACGGTCGCGCCGCACCGTGGTTCCAGTGGATCGCGCGCGCGGCGTCGGACGATACGCTCGAGACGGTGCTCGGTCAGCTCGGCTTCAATATCCTGAGCACGCTGAAGCTGAACGGGTTTGAAAATCACGCGGTGATCAACGACACGTGGATCGCCGCATACGGTGCGCCGTTCGCGCAACCGGCGGACTGCGCCGGCGCGATCGGATGGGCCCGCGGGTTTGCCGCTGGCGCGCATCGGTTCGAGGTGCCCGATGCGGCGGCGCTGAGCGCGATACGCGACAAGCCCGCGCTCGCGATCTGGGGAGACGCCGATCGAACGCTCGGCGCCGAACACTTCCTGCCGCTCTTCACGGCACTGTTTCCGTCCGCGCCCGTCGAACGGCTGGCGGGAGTCGGGCACTACTGCTTCGAGGATGCGCCCGACGTCATCGCGTCACGCATCGCCGAATTCGTCCGAGCCACCGGCTGAGGGTATTCCGCAGCCGGCGGCACGATGCCCGGCTGCGGATCACCGCGTGCGCGGCCGCCTTCGCCACCGCGCACGCACCGCTTCACGTCACCGGATGATCCGCGTCACGCCACGCCCGCGCGGATCGGCCATCGCTTCCGGCGTCTTGCCGTCGATCTTGATCACCTGGATGTCGCCGCTGAAATCCTGCCCCTTCAGCGTATAGCCGCGCGCCTCGATCTGCTTCGCGAGTTCGCCTTCGATCGGGTGGTACGGCTCCCAGAAGATCGTGTTCGGCGGCAGCAGCTGGTGATGGAAACGCATCGCGCCGACGGCCTCCTTCAACGGCATCTTGAAGTCGTAGATGTTGTTGATCACCTGGAAGATCGACGTGAAGATGCGCGAGCCGCCCGGCGTGCCGATCACGAGCGACACCTTGCCGTCCTTGGTCATGATCGTCGGCGACATCGACGACAGCGGGCGCTTCTTCGGTTCGATCGCGTTCGCGTCGCTGCCGACCACGCCGAACATGTTCGCGACGCCCGGCTTCGCGGAGAAGTCGTCCATCTCGTCGTTCAGCACGATGCCGGTGCCGTCGGCGATCACGCCCGAGCCGAAATAGCCGTTGATCGTGTACGTGTTCGACACTGCATTGCCCCACTTGTCGACCACCGAAAAGTGCGTCGTTTCAGCCTTCTCCGGCATCGTCGTGCCGAGGCCCGGCTGCACGCTCTTCGTATCCGACGGCTCCTTCGGGTTGACTTCGCCTGCCCGCTTCGCGATGTACGCGTCGTCGGTCAGCTGCGCGATCGGCACCTTGTAGAAATCCGGATCGCCGAGATACTGCGCACGATCGGCGAACACGCGCTTCTCGATTTCCGCGACGAGGTGGATGTACTGCGGCGAGTTGAGCTTCACGCCCTCGAAGTCCTGCTTGAGGTCGGCCTTCATCTTCAGCAGCTGCACGAGGCCGATGCCGCCCGAACTCGGAGGCGGCGCGGTGATCACGTCATAACCGTTCCACTTCGCCTGCACCGGCTGGCGCCATACCGCACGGTACTGCGCGAGATCCTCGGTGGTGATCAGCCCGTTGCCGTCGCCGGTCTTCATCGACGCGGCGATCAGCTCGGCCGTCTTGCCCTTGTAGAAGCCCTCCGCGCCGCCGTCCGCGATGCGCGTCAACACGTCGGCGAGATCGGGCTGCTTGAAGTTCACACCGGCCTTCAGCCCGGAGAAATATTTGTCGAAGTTGGTCTTGCCGCCGAACTCCTTCGAGGCGTCGACGCCGCGCTGCGCGAGCTGCTCGTCGACGACGAAGCCGTCGCGTGCATAGTGGATCGCCGGCGCGAGCACCTGCTTCCACTTCAGCTTGCCGAAGCGCTTCTGCGCTTCCCACATGCCCGCGACCGTGCCCGGCACGCCGACCGCGCGCGGGCCGTACAGGCTCATGCCCTTGACGACGTTGCCGTCCTTGTCGAGATACATGTCCTTCGTCGCGGCGAGCGGCGCGCGCTCGCGGTAGTCGATGAAGTACGGCTTGCCGTCCTTGTAGATCGTCATGAAGCCGCCACCGCCGATGTTGCCGGCTTCCGGATACGTGACGGCGAGCGTGAATGCGATCGCGACGGCCGCGTCGATCGCGTTGCCGCCTTCCTTGAAGATTCGCTCCGCGGCATCCGCGCTGTACTTGTCGGCCACCGCGACCGCCGAGCTCGTCAGGATGGCCGGCTGCGGCCCCTTCGCATAGACGGGCGCGTTCGGCAGGAAGCCGATGCCGGCCACCGTCGCGAGCACGACAGCGGATGATTTGAAGCGATTCAGCGTAGTCATTGCATGTCCCCCATGTGGATCTCCTTCAGGCAGGAAAAGCACCTGTTCCGCTCATGGCCGCTGGCGCGCCGACGGCCACATCCGGTCTCGTAGTATAGGGGGACAAAAAGGGTCGAACACGGGGCGTGCAACGAAAGCGCATTCGTCATGTGCGCAAGATCATGTCGAGGCGTCCGAACAGCGATGCGGAGCGGTCGAATGGCACGCGGAACACGTCGTCACGCAATGCACAAAAAACCGAAAGTTGCGAACTGCGCGGAAGGCTGCGCGACCCGTGCAAAAAAATCTGCAAACGGCCCGTCCCACTGCGTGGGCCGATCTGCGAAGATAGCGCCCCGCTTTCGCGGTGCATCATTTTTCGTGCACGCGTCGCTTCACGTTTCTTCGTCTCGCTTCCTATGGCATCACACAATGCGCATCATGCGTCCGGCTTCGCGGCCGGTGTCGCCGCCGCCGTCCTCGTCGCACAAACCGGCGCAACCGGCCCGTGGCATTCGGGCCTGTTCGCCGCGTTCGCGGCCGGCGTCGCGGGCGGCACCGCGCCCGACTGGCTCGAAGTCGCATGGTGGAGCCGCAAGCGCCGTTTGTGGATCACGCATCGCACCGTCACGCACTGGGGCATCGGCTGGATCGCGCTGCTGGCGCTCGGGTGGCACGGGCTCATCCATGATCCGCATCCGCTGTGGGCCGCGCCGCTGTTCGGCTTCGCATGCGGCGGCTTGATGCACCTGCTCGCCGACTGGCCGAACCCGCTCGGCGTGCCGTGGATCTGGCGGCGTCATTCGCTCAACCTGTGGAAGAGCGGGCGTTGCGACCTGATCGTCGTGGCCGCCGCATGGGGCGGCACGCTGTGGCTCGCGCAGTCGCTGTGCTCGCGTGCGCCGTTGCTCGAACACTGGATCGGCTGGCTGCATCGCGTTTAGTTGCAATTGGGCGCAATTCGGCACGCGATCCGCGTGCCGACGTGCATGCAACTTTCCGTTCATTGAAAGTGCGGTGACGGCCCCCATCTGAAGCGGAATCGTCGACACACGTGCCGCGCGCGCATACGCGACGTCTGGCACACTGACGATTCGATTCGCACCCGCGCCCACCGCGCGCTTGCACCCCATTTCAACGCTCCGATGGACGTCACCACGACCCGCCCAGCTGTCAGTGCGCTCGACGTGTTCCACCCGGCCGTCGCCGCGTGGTTCCGGCGCACGTTCGCCGCACCGACCGGCGCGCAGGCGCTCGCGTGGCCGCACATCAAGGCCGGCCGCTCGACGCTCGTGGCCGCACCGACCGGCTCCGGCAAGACGCTCACCGCGTTCCTGTGTGCAATCGACGATCTGGTGCGCGATGCGCTGGCGCACGACAGCACGCTGCCCGATGCGACGCTCGTCGTGTATGTGTCGCCGCTGAAGGCGCTGTCGAACGACATCCACGTGAACCTCGATGCGCCGCTGGCCGGCATCGCCGAATCGCTCGCGCAACTCGGCCTGCCGGTGCCGGCGATCCGCACCGCCGTGCGCACCGGCGACACGACGCAGGCCGAGCGCGCCGCATTGCGCAAGCGCGCGCCGCACATTCTCGTCACGACGCCCGAGTCGTTGTACGTGCTGTTGTCGTCCACGTCGGGGCGGCAGATGCTGTCGAACGTGCGCTCGGTCATCGTCGACGAAATCCATGCGCTCGCGTCATCGAAGCGCGGCAGCCATCTCGCGTTGTCGCTCGAACGTCTCGACGCGCTCGCCGGCCGCGCGCTGCCGCGCATCGGGCTGTCGGCCACGCAAAAACCGATCGATGCGGTCGCACGCTTCCTGGTTGGCGGCCCGGCCGACGCGCCGCGCGACTGCACGATCGTCGACACGGGCCACACGCGTGAGCGCGACCTCGCGCTCGAACTGCCGAACGTGCCGCTCGAACCCGTGATGGCAACCGACGTCTGGGAACAGGTATACGACCGCATCGCCGGGCTGGCGGCCGCGCATCGCACGACGCTCGTGTTCGTCAACACGCGACGCACCGCCGAGCGCATGGCGCGCCATCTCGCCGATCGGCTCGGCAAGGAGGCGATCGCCGCGCATCACGGCAGTCTCGCGAAGGAGCATCGCTTCGACGCCGAGCAGCGCCTGAAGCGCGGCGAACTGAAACTGCTCGTCGCCACCGCATCACTTGAACTCGGCATCGATATCGGTGACGTCGACCTCGTCTGCCAGGTCGGTTCGCCGCGCGGGATCGCACCGTTCCTGCAGCGCGTCGGCCGCTCCGGGCACCATGTCGGCGGCGTGCCGAAGGGCCGGTTGTTCCCGCTGTCGCGCGACGAGCTCGTCGAATGCGCGGCGCTGCTCGATTGCGTGCAGCGCGGCGAGCTCGACACGCTGCGCATTCCCGAAGCGCCGCTCGACGTGCTCGCGCAGCAGATCGTCGCCGAAGTGGCGTGCACGGAATGGCAGGAAGACGCGCTGTATGCGAGTTTCACGCGCGCGGCGCCGTATGCGCGGTTGACGCGCGAGCGCTTCGACGAAGTGATGAAGATGCTCGCCGAAGGCTTCACGAGCCGGCGCGGCGTGCGCGGCGCGTACCTGCATCGCGACGTGGTCGGCGGCACCGTGCGCGGGCGCCGCAACGCGATGATGACCGCCACCACGTCGGGCGGCACGATCCCCGACATGGCCGACTACGCGGTGCTCCTCGAACCGCAGGGCATTCAGGTCGGCACGGTCAACGAGGATTTCGCGATCGAGAGCCTGGCCGGCGACGTGTTCCAGTTGGGCAACCAGTCGTACCGGATCATTCGCGTCGAAACGGGCCGCGTGCGTGTCGAGGACGCTCAAGGCCAGTCGCCGAGCATTCCGTTCTGGCTCGGCGAGGCGCCGGGGCGCAGCGACGAGCTGTCGGCGGCGGTCGGCCGGCTGCGCGCGCGGCTCGACGGGCTGTTCGCCGACGGCGACCGGCAAGGACATGCCCGAGGCGGTGAACGCACTGACGACGAGATCCGCGGGAAGACGACGGCTGAAACAAGGGCGACGACCAAAGCCAAGACCAAAGGCGGCGCAAAATCGACGCGACGTGTTGAAGCCGAAGCCGAAGCCGAAGCCGAAGCCGAAGCCGCGATCAGTGTACGAAACGACGTCGCCCGGGTCGCCCCTGCCAACCCGGCCGACAGCCGTCTCGCGCCGGCGTTGCGCTGGCTCGTCGACGATCTGCACCTGTCGCCCGACGCCGCGCACCAGATCGCCGAGTATCTCGCGCGCACGCGCGCCGCGCTCGGCGCGTTGCCGACGCAGGACACGCTCGTGATGGAGCGCTTCTTCGACGAATCGGGCGGCACGCAACTCGTGATCCATTCGCCGTTCGGCAGCCGCATCAACCGCGCGTGGGGGCTCGCGCTGCGCAAGCGCTTCTGCCGCAATTTCAACTTCGAGCTGCAAGCGGCCGCGACCGACGACGCGATCATCCTGTCGCTGTCGCTCGCGCACAGCTTCGCGCTCGACGAAGTGTGGCGCTACCTGCGCTCGGCGAGCGCCGAGCACGTGCTGATCCAGGCCCTGCTCGACGCGCCGATGTTCGGCGTGCGCTGGCGCTGGAACGCGACGACCGCGCTTGCCTTGCCGCGCTTCACCGGCGGCAAGCGCACCGCGCCGCAACTGCAGCGGATGAAGAGCGACGACCTGCTCGCGACCGTGTTCCCCGATCAGGTCGCGTGCCTCGAGAACATCGTCGGCGAGCGCGAGATCCCGCATCACCCGCTCGTCGACCAGACGCTCGACGACTGCCTGCACGACGCGATGGACACCGAGGGCTGGCTTGCGCTGCTGCGCCGGATCGAGAGCGGCGCGATCGAACTCGTCGCGCGCGACCTGCCCGCGCCGTCGCCGCTCGCGGCCGAGATCCTGAACGCGAAACCCTACGCGTTCCTCGACGATGCCCCGCTCGAGGAACGCCGCACGCAGGCCGTGCAGTCGCGCCGCTGGAGCGATCCCGAATCGGCCGACGATCTCGGCGCGCTCGACGCCGACGCGATCGATGCCGTGCGCGACGAAGCCTGGCCGCTCGTGCGCGACGCCGACGAAATGCACGACGCGCTGCTCACGCTCGCGTGCATCGCCGACAGCGAAGCACGCCAACGCGATGGCTGGCTCGACCGGCTC
This sequence comes from Burkholderia sp. AU33803, assembly GCF_002223095.1. Classification (NCBI taxonomy): domain Bacteria; kingdom Pseudomonadati; phylum Pseudomonadota; class Betaproteobacteria; order Burkholderiales; family Burkholderiaceae; genus Burkholderia; species Burkholderia sp. AU33803. The sequence goes on along the minus strand of NZ_NKFJ01000006.1, from coordinate 1,343,912 downwards.
GCGGAACTCGCCGAACGCCGCCGTGCGACGAAACTCGTGACACCCGGCCACGCCGCGCTATGGGTACCGGTCGAACGACTCGTCTGTATGCGTGCGCTGCATCCCGACGCACGCATCGCGCCGGCGCTCAAGGTGCCGGCCGCCTGCGCGCAGCCGTGGGAAGCCGATGCCGCACTCGTCGACGTGATCCGCGCGCGGCTCACCGGCTTCGGGCCGCTTGCGCTCGACGCGATCGCGGCACCGCTCGGCCTGCCGCCCGCGTCGGTCGCGACGGCACTCGCGGCGCTGGAACGCGAAGGTTATGTGATGCGCGGCCGGTTCACGCCGGGCACAACGACGGACGAATGGTGCGAACGCCATCTGCTTGCACGCATTCATCGCTATACGGTGAAGCGGCTGCGCCGCGAGATCGAGCCGGTCGAGCGTGCAGACTTCATGCGCTTTCTGTTCCACTGGCAACACCTGACGCCGGACACGCGCGGTACGGGCCGCGACGCACTCGCGGCCGTGGTCGAACAGCTCGAAGGCTACGAGGCCGCGGCGAGCGCCTGGGAAGACGCGCTGCTGCCGGCGCGGCTCACCGACTACATGGCGGGCGGCCTCGACGAGCTGTGCCGCTCGGGCAAGCTCGTGTGGACACGCATCGGCGCACCGGCGCGCGCGGCCGGCACACCCGTGAAGACGACGCCGATCGTGCTGCTGCCGCGCCGCCACCTCTCGGCATGGCAGGCGCTGCGTGATCCCGACGCGCAACCGGCGCTGTCCGCGCGCGCCACGCAGGTACGCGACGCCCTCGCCGCGCATGGCGCGATGTTCTTCGATGCGCTGCTCGACGACCTGCACATGCTGCCCGTCGAACTCGAACAGGCGCTCGGCGAGCTCGTGTCGGCCGGCCTCGTGAATGCGGACAGCTACGCGGGCCTGCGTGCGCTGTTGAAGCCCGCCGTCAAGCGCAGCGCGACCTATGCGCCACGCACCCGGCGCGGCGGCGCGCTGATCGGCGGGATGGACGACGCCGGCCGCTGGGCACTCGTGCAACGTCACGCGCCGCCGGACGATGCGCCCGTGCCGAAACGCGGCCAGGCCGCGACCGACCCCGACGCGCTCGAACACATCGCGTGGACGCTGCTGCGCCGCTACGGCGTCGTGTTCTGGCGGCTGCTCGAACGCGAGGCCGACTGGCTGCCGAGCTGGCGCGAACTCGTGCGCGTGCTGCAGCGCCTCGAAGCGCGCGGCGAGATTCGCGGCGGACGCTTCGTCGCCGGGCTCGCGGGCGAACAGTTCGCGCTGCCCGAAGCGATTCCGATCCTGCGCGAACTGCGGCGGCAACCGGGCGACGGACAGTACGTATGCGTGACGGGCGCCGATCCGCTGAATCTCGCCGGCACGCTGCTGCCCGGCGACAAGGTGCCGGCGCTGGCCGGCAATCGCGTGCTGTTCCGCGACGGCGTGCCCGTCGCGTCGCTGGTTTCGGGCGCGTTCCACTACGCCCCCGAACTGTCACCCGCCGCGCGCGAGGATGCCCGCCTGCGGCTCGCACGCCACTGCTGACATCGGCTGACACGCGACACCGCACGGACTACTGATCGCCGGGCCGCGCGGCCGCCGTCGTTCGGGTAGCATCGAACGACTTTCCGCACGAGCGCCCGCGCTCGAACACAACAAGACTTCCGGAGACTGCTGTCCATGCCCTCGCATGTCGAATCGCCCGCCGCTCATCACGCGGGCTCGCTGACGATTTTCCAGGGCGCCGCGCTCTATATCGGCGCGGTGCTCGGCACCGGCGTGATCGCGTTGCCCGCACTGGCCGCCGAGGTGGCGGGGCCCGCCTCGCTACTCGCGTGGGCGGCGTTGGTCGTACTGTCCGGGCCGCTCGCGGCCACCTTCGCCGCACTCGGCGCGCGCTATCCCGACGCAGGCGGCGTATCGACCTATGCGCGGCGCGCATTCGGGCCGAAAGCCGCGGCGATCGTCGGATGGTGCTTCTACTTCGCGGTACCGGCCGGCGCACCGGCCGCCGCCATGTTCGGCGGCGCCTACGTCGCAGCCGTCACGGGCGGCGGGCACACCACGGTCATCGTCACCGCTGCCGCGCTGATCGCGACCGTGTCGGCCGCGAATGCATTCGGCGTCACGGTTTCGGGCCGCATGCAGCTCGTGCTGTCGGCACTGCTCGTCACGCTGCTGCTCGCCGCGGTGCTCGCCTCCGCGCCGCACGCACGCACCGCGAACCTGCATCCGTTCGCGCCGCACGGCTGGCTCGCGGTCGGCCAGGCTGCCGCGCTGCTCGTATGGAGTTTCGCCGGCTGGGAAGCGATCACGCATCTCGCGGCCGAATTCCGCCGGCCCGCGCACGACATGCCGCGCTCGGCGGGAATCGCGGTCGTGGTGGTCGGGTTTCTGTATCTGTCGGTTGCTGCCGCGAGCGTGACGGTGCTCGGGCCGTCCGCGGGCGGATCGGGTGCGCCGCTCGCCGAACTGATCGCGGGCGGCATCGGCGGCCATGCGCAGGTGCTGGCCGCCGCAGCCGCACTGTTGCTCACGCTCGGTACGATGAACGCGTACTTCGCGGGCGCGGCCAAGCTCGGCGCGGCGCTCGGGCGCGACGGTGCATTGCCCGCGTGGCTCGCGCAAGGCAGCCAGGTCGGCGGCGTCCCGCGCCGCAGCCTCGGTGTGATCGCCCTGCTCGCCGTGGTCGCACTCGCTGCGACGACGCTGTCGGACGTCGGGCCGAAGCCGCTCGTGCTCGTCACCTCCGGGTGCTTCGTGATGGTGTACGGGCTCGGCGCGGCCGCCGCGCTGAAACTGTTGCCGCACGGCGGCATCGCGCACCGTTGTGCATGGATTTCGCTGGTCGCGGTGGCCGCGCTGTTCCTGACGACCGGCTGGTACATCCTGTGCCCGCTGCTGCTCGCGGGCGGGGCGCTGCTCTATCTGCAGGTGGCCGGGCCGCGCGAGTGACCCGGCAGCTGCGCGCGGGCCGACACGCGCCTGCTGGCGGCGACGCGCGGGCTGATCATCCCCGAACCGCCGGCCGGATCGCCGGCCACGCCGGCGCGTGCATCATGCGCGGGGGCGCTGCCTCGGCCGTCCGCCGATGCTTCGCGCCCGTCAGGCAGGCACCAGCTCGAAGCTGAGCCGTTTGCCGAGCGCGGTGGCCGCGCTCGCGAGCGTCGCCAGCGTGAGGCTCGTGTCGGTTTCGTCGAGCAGACGGTTGAGCGCGGCGCGGCTGGTTTTCATCCGCGCGGCCATCGCGGTTTTCGTGATGTGCTGCGCCTTCATTTCCTGCCCGATCTGCCAGGCGATCACGCGCTTGATCGCGGTGGCGGTGGCCGCTTCGAGATTGCCGTCCTCCTCGAGGAAGGTATCGAAATCGCTGCCGATATGCGGATTGTTCGTGGTCGTCATGGGTACTCCAGTGCATGGCGTTGCCGGCGGCCTGACCGTCGAAGACGGTGCGTTCCGGCGCAACCGGGGAATTCAGATGGCGCGCATCAGCGCTTTCAGGCGCGCGACGGTGACATCGAGATCGTTCGACGGCGTGGCCCGCAACTGCTTGAAGAAGCCGTGCAGCAGCACCATCGTGTCGCCGACGACCGTAAACAGCACGCGGGCGCTTCGCCCCGGCAACATCACGCGGATCTCCCACAGATCCTGCGCCATCTTCCGGACCAGCGGCATGCCGAGCGGCCAGCCGAGTTGAACGGTCTTGATCTCTTCGCCGATCGCCCTTCGCTCCGCTTGCCCGAGCGCCTTCAGCCATTCGCGCACCGGCTCGTTGCCACGGGCCGTCTGGAAGAACCGCACGCCGAGCGTGACCTGGATCTGCTCTCTCGTCATCGTCCTGACACCAATCGTACCAAAATCGGTACGATATGCCAAGCACCATGAGGTCGGCTACTGACCGGATGGCCAATCCGGCAGCCGGGAACGGGAGGCGGCCCGCCGGCTCAATCGTCGCGACGAGCCGGCTTGCGCGCCGAGCGTGACGTCCCGCGTTCACGCGTCTCGCCGAACCGCGACCGCGCGATGTCGCGCACGGCATCGATCAGCGTCCGCGCGACCGGCGACGGCTGCGCATCGGTGCGCAGCACCAGCCCGACCGGCTCATCGGTGCCTGCCGAAGGCAGCGGCAAGCGTGCCAGCGCCCCGGCCGACAGGTCGTATTCGGCCGCATAGAGCGGCACGAACCAGACCGCGTCGTTTTCGAGTGCCAGCGCACGCGCGACCGATACCGACAACACCTCGATGAACGCATCCAGCGGCGGCACGCCGCACGCGCCAAGCAGCTGCTCGGCCGACTGGCGGATCAGCGTGCCGAACGGCGGCAGCACGACCGGATAGCGCGCAAGCTCGGCCGCCGGCGCCGCATGCGAGAGCAGCGGATGCCCAGCGCGCACGACGGCGACGAGCGGCTCGTTGTACAACTGCTCGAACGCGAGCCCGATCATCCGCTCCGGCTCCGACAGCCGCCCGATCGCGCACTCGATCGCGCCGGACTTCAGGCGCTCGAGCAGATCGGCGTTCGCGGCCGTCGCGATCCGCACGACGACGCGCGGCCAGCGCGCCGCGAGCGCCTTCATCAACGCGGGCGCGAGCGATGCCGCGACAGTCGGCAGCATGCCGATTTCCAGCGTCGCCGCGGCGGCCCCGCCTTCGCGCGCGAGCAGCCCGACACCTTGCCGCAGCGCCAGCACGCACGCGTTCGCATGCGGCATGAACAGTTGCGCCTCGCGGGTCGGCTGCGCGCCCTGCCGGCCGCGCTCGAACAGCTTCACGCCGAGGATCGCCTCCAGCTCGGCGATCGTCTTCGACACGGCCGGCTGCGTGATCGACAGGCTTTCGGCTGCCTTCTGCACGCCGCCCAACTGGGCGACCGCGAGAAAGCACTGCAGGTGCCGAAACTTGACGCGGCCGTCGGCGATACGGTTATTCATAACGGGTGGTTATGCGATTGACGATGAAATGCCATTTTGCATAACTTTCCGGATAGACCCAAGCGCTCGACGATACGTCACGCGTCACGCGTTGCGTCGCAGTGCCTGGAAACCGGCCGGCTCCCACATCCGCTTCGCGATCAGCAAGCTGGTGCCGCGCTTCTGCGCGAGTGGCGCGGAAGACGATTCCGCATGCAGCGCGGCCGCCTTGCTGCGCAGCCGGCGCAATTCCAGTTCGAGCTCCGCGGAGGCGGCTTCCGTCAGCATCCCCTGCGAGAACGTCATCGTCTCGCCTTCGCCGTCGAAGCGGCTGTCGAGGAAATCGCCGAGCGCGTGCGCATGGAAGTAACGGCGGATCGGCCCGCCCGGCAGCCAGTCGAAATCGCGCGCGACGCGCACGCGAATCCGGTCGCCCGGCAACAGCGCGATGACGTTCATCCGGTCGAGCATCAACAGGTATTTCACGCACTCGGCCTTCGTCACCTGATAGGCCGACACGATGTCCTGCACCGTCCAGTAGTTGATCGCGCAGACGGCGACCAGCAGCAGCTTGTCGTCGGACACGAGCAGCGCCTCCTGCTGCTCGGTCAGCACGTGCAGCCTCGGCGCCGACGCGGACGCCTCCTGCACGAGCTCGGCCAGCGTATAGCCGAGCAGCTGGGAGATCTCCACGACGCGCTCCAGCGTGAAGCGGCCGCTGGCGAACAGCCGCTTCACGCTGGTCTCGGAAACGTCGAGCGCACGTGCGACGTCGCGGTAGGTCATGCCCTGCGCCTTCAGCTGGCGCTTCAGCATGTCGATGAGTTGGGCGGTTTCGGTCATTTTGGTATCGAAAAGTGATGCTCGAGGTCAGATATTAGGCTACCTGCGCGCGCCGATGAACACATTCGGATACTTGTCTGCATAATCCGCTCCGTGCTGTCACCGAACGACGGAGCCGACATGACCACCCGAACCGACACCGCTGCCTACGAATCGCATCACCCCGCCCCGCGCGATGCCCGCGACACCGATCGCTCGATGCCGCTCGCCACGGTCCGCACGCTGGCCGCCAGCGCGCACGTCGGGGATCTCGTGTTCATCCGCGTGCCGGCGAATGCGCCGCGCGACGCGGCAGGCGCGACGGGTGCGTGGGCCAATCGCTTCGGCATCGTCGTCGACACGTCGGGCGACGAGCCCGTGATCGCCGAATCGGCGTTGGCGTGGACGAAGCTCACGCCGCTGTCGCGCTTCGTCGCCCGGACCGACGGCGGACGCATCGCGCTGGCCCGGCGCGTCGCGGCGCCGAGCGCCGATGCGCAGCGCCAGGTGCATGCAATCGCCGAACAACGGATCGACGCCCTGCTCGGCAACCGCTTCAACCTGCGGACGCGGCGCGGGTTCTGCGCGCGCTACGTGAGCGACGTGCTCGGTGCCGACCGGGATGCGACGCCGGCCGCGCTGCTGCGCAGCGGCACGCTGTCACTCGAATTCGACGGGATCGTGTTCGATCCCGGCCGCCCGTCATGACAGGCGCTCAGGGAGACCGGATAACAACAAGAACGACACCATAAAAAAGCAGTGACGGGCTGGCTGGAGGGCCGTGCACGGGGTCGTCACCGACGACGCGAAGCCCGATCGCTTTTTCCGCCGGACAGGGCATCCTGTCCGGCGGAATTTTCATTGGCGCGTCAGACATAACGAACGGTTATGCGATTCGCTAAAAAAGGTCATTTTGCATAACTTTCCGGATTGGCTACAGTCGTGCCATCCACTTCGCGAAAGACCTATCAGGAGACGCCCGATGGATTCCCCCACGATCCTCACGCCGCGCGACTGGCCGTCGCATCCGGCCTATATCCACCCCGAGTACCGTTCGTCGGTGAAGCGCGGCCCGACGCGCCCGCTGATCCCGCTGAAGGAGAAGCTCCGCGACCAGTACGCGCCCGTCTACGGCGCCGAAGATCTCGGCGCGCTCGACCATGACCTGACGAAGAACGCCGTGAAGAACGGCGAGCCGCTCGGCGAGCGCATGGTCGTCACGGGCCGAGTGCTCGACGAAGGCGGCAAGCCCGTGCGCAACACGCTCGTCGAGGTGTGGCAGGCGAACGCAGCCGGCCGCTACGTGCACAAGGTCGACCAGCACGACGCGCCGCTCGACCCGAACTTCCTCGGCGCAGGCCGTTGCCTGACGGACGACGAAGGCCGCTACCGCTTCCTGACGATCAAGCCCGGCGCATACCCGTGGGGCAACCATCCGAACGCGTGGCGCCCGAATCACATCCACTTCTCGCTGTTCGGCGATTACTTCGGCTCGCGTCTCGTCACGCAGATGTACTTCCCCGGCGACCCGCTGCTCGCGTACGACCCGATCTTCCAGGGCACGCCCGAGGCCGCGCGCGAGCGCCTGATCTCGCGCTTCTCGATGGACATCACCGAAGAAGGCTATGCGCTCGGCTACGAATTCGACATCGTGCTGCGCGGCCGCGACGCTACCCCGATGGAGCGCTGAACCATGACGACGCTGAAGCAAACCCCTTCGCAGACGGTCGGCCCGTATTTCGCGTACGGCCTGTGCCCGCAGCAATACGACTACGACCTGAAGAGCCTGTTCACGCCGACGATCGCCGCGGCCCACGCCGAAGGCGAACACGTGCTGCTGGTCGGCCAGGTGTTCGACGGTGACGGCAACGTCGTCGGCGACGCGGTGCTCGAATTCACGCAGGTGGACAGCGCGGGCCGCTACCCGGCGTCGCGCGACGACATCGCGAAATCCGGCTTCACGGGCTTCGCGCGGGTCGGCACCGGCACCGATGCGCAGCAGCGCTTCGTCGTCGAGACGGTGAAGCCGGGCCGCCTCGCCGCCGGCGAAGCGCCGCACATCAACGTGACCGTGATGATGCGCGGGATCCTCACCCACGCGTTCACGCGCGTGTACTTCGACGACGAAGCCGCCGCGAACGCAGCCGACCCCGTGCTGAACGCCGTGCCGGCCGAACGCCGCGCGACGCTCGTCGCAAAACGCGACGCGCAGCCGGGCCGCCCGGTCGTCTACCGCTTCGACATCCGCATGCAGGGGCCGGACGAAACCGTGTTCTTCGACGTGTGACGCGCGGGCCGGCGCACGCCGGCTTCGCCCAGTACCGCACCGCCGTGTGGCGCGATACCGACAGGCATCGCGCCACACGGCGTTTTTCCTGGTCCGTCGCCATCATTCGATGCTGCAGTGCATCCAGCCCCGTCACGGGTGCGGACGGCCTTGCCACGGGCCTTCCGCCCCCGCATCGAACGCACGGTTGAAACGTATGCTGCGATAGCACACAAGTCGTTCGTCCGACACGATATCGTTTGCGCGTTACGCGGCGTATTCTTCACTATCCGCAACGCTTCAACGAGATTGAATCGGAACAGGAAACAATTACACATGTCATGCGCGACACCGCCCGACAGGCCATGCGCGCATTTTTTCTGACCGGGTGCCTTGAAACGCGTCTGACCGAAGTTGGCAGGCGCGTATTTTTTTGCGGCGAGCGGCACACCGGCGTGGCGTGCGTCACTTCGTTCCGGTCAACGCCGAATCTCCAGATAGCGGCTCGGCGTATCGCCCAGAATGCGGCGAAACGCCGACGTGAACGCACTCGCACTCGCATACCCGAGATCGAGCGCGACGCGCGTCACCGGCTGCCCGTCGCTCAGGCGCGCGATCGCCGCGAGCATGCACACCTGCTGGCGCCATACGGCAAAACTCACGCCCGTCTGCGCACGGAATTGCCGCGTGAACGTGCGGCGGCTCAAGCCCGCGTCCGCGGCCACCTGGTCGAGATCGGCCGCGATCGACGGCGACGCGAGCAGGTGCCGGCACACCTTCGCCAGCCGTGCGTCGGCCGGCAGCGGCGCATGCAGCGACAGGCGCGGCATCGTCGCGATTTCCGCGACCAGCAGCGCCATCAGCTTGCCCGCGCGCCCGTCGACGTCGTACAGGGCCGGCAGGTCGATCGCATCGTCGATCAGTTGCCGCAGCAGCGCCGATACGCCGTACACACCGCACTGGTCGGGCAGGCCCGCCTCCTGCGCGGCGTCGCCGGACACGAACGTGTTGAGCATCGTGACCGGCCCGGTCATCGTCATTTCGTGCCGCACACCGGCCGGCACCCAGCACGCGCGCTGCGGCGGCACCAGCCAGCGTCCGTGCGGCGTCGACACGCTGATCGTGCCGCGCGACGCGAACGCGAATTGCCCGCGCCCGTGCGCGTGTTCCGGAAACGTCGTGCCCGCCGCGTAGTCGTTCGCGGTCACGACCACGCTTCGCGGAATGTTTTCGTAGGGATCTAGCAGCGTATTTCTCACGGCCCGAATTCCATCATCAATGACCCGATATCGAAGGCGGGTCTCCTTCGCGCGATCTACGATCCGCTCCACCCTTGCGCGACCTCGCGGCCGCAAGACCCGTCGGCCTGATCGGCCGGATTACCACTGCATCGGAGCGGACATGCCGAATACGTTTCATCGCGTGGGGGACGGCCCCCACCCTGTTCTTGTACTGCCCGGCTGGTTCGGCGACGCCCACGCGTTCGAACCCGTCGAAGCGTGGCTGTCGCGTGAACACTTCAGCTATGTATTCATGGACTACCGAGGTTACGGCCGCATGCGCGACGCGGCGGGCCTCTTCACGATCGACGAGATCTCCGCCGACGCGCTCGCGCTGGCCGACACGCTCGATTTCGCGACCTTCAGCATCGTCGGCCATTCGATGGGCGCGATGGCGGCCGAGAAAATCGCCGTCATGGCGCCCGAACGCGTGCGCGCGCTGGTGCCGGTCACGCCCGTGCCGTGCGGCGGCCTGCCGTTCGATGCCGAAAAACGTGCGCTATTCGAGCGCGCCGCCGACCACGTCGCCGATCGCCGGACCATCATCGATCGCAGCACCGGCGGCCGCCTGCCCGCCGCCTGGGTCGAGTGGAAAGCGGCGTATTCGGCAGCCCGTTCGTCGTCGCCGGCGTTCGGCGCGTACTTCCGCGCGTGGGCCGATACGGATTTCGGCGACGAGATCGTCGGCCTCCATCCGGTGAAAGTGCTGATCGGCGAGCACGATCCGGCGTTCGACGCGGCACTGATGGCCCGCACCTACCTGCGGCGCTATCCGCTCGCCACCGTCGACGTGCTGCGCAACGCGGGCCACTACCCGATGAACGAGACGCCGCTCGCGCTGGTCGCCGCGATGGAAGCGTTCCTGCTCGCCGTGACGGCGAACCCCGTCGGCAACCCCTGACGACGCGCGGCGCGCAACGAGCATGGCGGTCATGCGCATCACCGCAGCATGAACGACATCGCCGACAAGCTGTTCAGCGTGCGCACCACATGCTCGACCGAAGGCCCGTCGAAGCGCAGCGTCACCGCATCGACGCGCTCCAGCGACGGCAGCACGCAGAACAGGTCGGCCAGCGCCGCCGTCTGCACGCGCAGCGTGCACGCGGCCGGCGCGGGCCGATGGGCGCCGGCGCGCACGCCTGCCGACAATGCGCGCGCAACCGCTTCGCGCGCAGCCGTGGCGATCCGCGCACATGACGCGGCGGGCGTGAGCGTATCGCCGCTCGACGCGCCGCCGGCCGTCTTGACCGTCTCGAAATGCGCATCCGGAAACAGCGGCTGCGTTTCCTCCGCGAACACGTCGTCGCCCGTGGCCAGCGCGACGTGCGCGCCGTATTCGCGCGCCAGCGCACCGTACAGCCCGGCTTCGCCGAGTTCGACGCCGTTCAGCCAGACCTGCGTGAACGCAAAGCTGTTGATCGTGTGCGCGAGCACGCCGCGCGTCTGCGATTTCGCGTGATAGCCGATCATGAACACGAGATCGGGCTGCTGCTCGACGCCCGTCATCATCCCGAGCATGCGCGGCTTGCCGAGCACGACACGCGCACGCGCATCGAGCCCGTCGGGCAGCAGGTTGCGAAAACCGCCGTGCGAATCGTTGACCCACACCGCCTGCGCGCCGCCCATGAACGCGCCTTCGATCGCCGCGTTCGCCTCGGCGGTCATCCAGCGGCGCGCACGCTCGTATTCCGGATTACCGGCACGCGTCTGCTCGATGGCGAATACGCCGGCGACACCTTCGATGTCGGTCGAAATCAGGATTTTCATGACTGGGTAAGACGTCCTTCGTGGCCTTCGTTGAACAGGCGATCGAGATCGGGCACCGCATCGCGCAGCGATTGCCGCACGTGGCCGTCGCGCCCGGCCACCGTCACGGCCTGCAGCAACGCGTCGGCGATCGCATGCTCGACGCTTTCGGCCGCGGCCATGAACAGCGGATCGAGCGCCGCATCGGCGACGAGGGCCGGCAGCGCGAGAGTCGATGCGTCGTGCGCGATCGTGTAGGCGGTGGAGAAGGCGAGCGCGATGTCGCCGCTGCCGTGCCCGTAGACCGAGCCCGTGCGGGCCAGCCCCGCACCGGCTCGGCGCGCGAGCCGCGCCAGTTGTCGCGCATCGAGCGGCGCATCGGTCGCCAGCAGCAGGATGATCGAGCCCTGCTCCGGCGCCGCCGCATGCGCGGCCTCGGCCGCACGCCGTTGCGCGACGATGCGCCCGACCGGCACGCCGCCGAGCGTCAGCATCGGCAGCCGGCCGAAATTCGCGAGCACGAGCGCGCCGACCGTATAGGGCCGCCCGGCCGCAACGGCGACGCGCGATGCCGAACCGATCCCGCCCTTCAGGTCGAAGCTCGACATCCCGCGCCCCGCGCCCACTGCGCCGCGTGCGACGTCACGCGATGCCGCGCGGCACGCGTCGTCGTAATGCGCGGGCGTGACCGCGAACGCCTGGATATCGTTCAGATAGCCGTCGTTGCACTCGAACACGAGCGGGTTGACGGTCGACCAGTCGCGGCCGATCTGCGGATTCGCCGCGATCGCCGCGCGGATCTGCGCCTGCGCGAGCGCGCCGACGCCGAACGTATTGGTCAGCGCGATCGGCGTCTCGAGCGTGCCGAGCTCGTCGACCTGCACGAGCCCGACACTCTTGCCGAAGCCGTTGATCACCGCCGCCCCCGCCGGCACCTTGCTGCGGTACACGTCGCCCGGATGCGGCTTCACGACGGTCACGCCCGTCTGCACGTTGCCCGCATCGAGCGTGCAATGGCCGACCGTCACGCCCGGCACGTCGGCGATCGTGCCGCGCGGCCCGGCCGGCAGCGTCGCCGTCCACATCGGAGAATGGCGCATCAGCGGCGCTCCAGTTTCGGATCGAGCGCGTCGCGCAGCCCGTCGCCGAGCAGGTTGAACGCGAGCACGGTCAGGAAGATCGCCAGGCTCGGGAAGATCGCGATGTGCGGCGCCGTCACCATGTCCGCGCGCGCCTCGTTGAGCATCGCACCCCACTCCGGCGTCGGCGGTTGCGCGCCGAGCCCGAGGAACGACAGGCTCGCGGCCGTGATGATCGACGTGCCGATCCGCATCGTGAAGTAGACGACGACCGACGACACGGTGCCCGGCAGGATGTGCCGCATGATGATCGTCCAGTCCGACGCGCCGATGCTGCGCGCGGCCTCGACATAGGTCATGTGCTTGAGCATCAGCGTGTTGCCGCGCACGAGCCGCGCGAACGCCGGGATGCTGAAGATCGCGACCGCACAGATCACGTTGACCATCCCGTTGCCGAGGATCGCCACCACGCCGATCGCGAGCAGGATGCCCGGGAACGCGAACAGCACGTCGGCCACGCGCATCGTGATGCGGTCCCACCAGCCTTCGTAGTAGCCGGCGAGCAGCCCGAAGAACGTGCCGATCACCGCGCCGAGCGCAACCGAGAAGAAGCCGGCCGCGAGCGAGATGCGCGTGCCCGCGATGATCCGGCTGAAGATGTCGCGGCCGAGCGAATCGACGCCGAACCAGTGCACGACCGACGGCCCCGCGTTCAACGCGTCGTAGTCGAAATAGTTCTCCGGATCGAACGGCACGATGTGCGGGCCGACGAACGCCAGCACGACGAGCGCCAGCACGAAGCCGCCCGCGACGAGCGCGACGGTCTGCTTGCGGAACTTGCGCCAGAATTCGCGCCACGGCGTGCGGATCGCGGCGGGTGCGGCCGGCGCCGCGGTCTGGACTGTCGCGTTCATGCGCGCCTCACTTGAACCGGATGGTCGGGTTGATGACCGCGTACAGCACGTCGACGGTCAGGTTGATCAGGATGAACTCGAGCGAAAACAGCAACACGATCGCCTGGATCACCGGGTAGTCGCGCATCGTCACCGCGTCGACGAGCAGGCGGCCGAGCCCCGGCCAGTTGAACACGACCTCGACGACGATCGAGCCGCCGAGCAGGAAGCCGAACTGCAGCCCCATCATCGTGACCACCGGGATCATCGCGTTGCGCAGGCAGTGCTTGAGCACCACCATCGGCTCGTGCACGCCCTTCGCGCGCGCGGTGCGCACGAAATCCTCGTTCAGCACCTCGACGAACGACGCGCGCGTGAAGCGCGCCATCACGGCCGCGACCGCGGCGCCGAGCGTCAGCGACGGCAGCACGTAGCTCTTCCACGAGCCGTCCGGCACGACCGGCAGCCAGCCGAACTTCACCGAGAAGACTTCCATCAGCAGCATCCCGAGCGCGAACGCGGGAAACGAGATGCCCGACACCGCGAGCGTCATGCCGAGTCGGTCGGGCCAGCGGTTGCGCCACACCGCCGACGCGATGCCGATCGCCATCCCGAAGGCCGTCGCCCACACCATGCTGACGAGCGTCAGCATCAGCGTCGGCATGAAGCGCTCGCCGATCTCGGTCGAGACCGGCCGCTTGCTGCGCGTCGACATGCCGAAGTCGCCGTGCGCGATCTTCGTGAAGAAGTTCACGAACTGCGCGGGCAGCGGGCGGTCGAGCCCGAGATCGGCACGCACGAGCGCGACCGTCGCGTCGTCGGCTTCGGGGCCGGCCGCGAGCCGCGCCGGGTCGCCCGGCAGCAGGTGGACGAACAGGAACACCAGCACCGCGACGATCGCGAGCGTGGGCAGCAGGCCGAACAGGCGTTTGACGAGAAAATTCAGCATGGGGCACCGATCGAATCAGCGTGCCGGCGGCTCGCGCCGCCGGCACCGCGTGGCGGACGAACCGCCGTCATCACCACTGTCATTTCAGCGAGATTTCGTCGAAGTTGAACGAGCCGTCCGGCATCACGTACGCACCCTGCAGCCGCTTGCTGCGCGCATACACGATCTTCTCCTGCACGAGGAAGATCCACGGGGCATCGGTCCAGATCTGCTTCTGTGCATCGGCGTAGAGGTCGGTCTTCTTCGCGCGATCGACCGTCTCGAGCGCCTTCGTCAGATCGCCGTCGACCGTGTCGTTCTTGTAGTACGCGGTGTTGACGAGCTTCGGCGGCGCCGACGCGCCGGCGAGCAGCGGCGTGATCGCCCAGTTCGCTTCACCCGTCGACGACGACCAGCCGATGTAGTACATCCGCACCGGCGCCTTCGCCGGATCCGGCGCGCTCTCGACCTTCGCGACGCGCTCGCCGGCCTCCAGCGCCTGCACCTGCACCTTCACGCCGACCTGCGCGAGCTGCTGCTGCACGAACTGGATCGCCTTCTGCGACGTCGAGTTGTTATACGCGGACCACAGCGTCGTCTCGAAGCCGTTCGGATAGCCGGCCTCCTTCAGCAGCGCGCGCGCCTTCGCCGGGTCGTACGGCCACGGGCCCAGCTTCGTCGCATAGTCGACGCCTTGCGGCACCACGCCGGTGGACGGCGTCGCGAAGCCGGAGAAAGCAACCTTCGCGAGCGCTTCCTTGTTCACCGCGTAGTTCAGCGCCTGGCGCACCTTCGGGTTGTCGAACGGCTTCTGCAGCATGTTCAGCGACACGTAGCGCTGCACGATCGACGGCCGCTCCACGATGTCGACCTTCGGGTTGCCCTTCAGGTCGGCCGCCTGCTCGAACGGAATGCGGAACGCGAAATCGGCTTCGCCCGTCTTGATCAGCGCCGCACGCGTGTTGTTGTCGACCACCGGCTTCCAGTCGATCGCGTCGATCTTCGGATAGCCCTTCTTCCAGTAGCCGGCGAACTTCTTCACCTTCAGGTCGTCGGTCTGCTTCCATTCGACGAACTCGAACGGGCCGGTGCCGACCGGATGCAGCGCGATGTCGCGGCCCCACTTCTTCAGCGCGGCCGGCGAGATCATCACGGCCGACGGGTGCGCGAGCGTGTTGATCAGCGCCGAGAACGGCTCGCGCAGCGTGATCTTCACCGTGTACGGATCGACCACTTCGGTCTTCTCGATCACGCGGAACATGTTGTAACGCTTCAGGTGGTTCGCGGGATCGGTCACGCGGTCGAAGTTCGCCTTCACGGCCGCCGCGTTGAAATCGGTGCCGTCGTGAAACTTCACGCCCTGGCGCAGCTTGATCGTGTAGACCTTTGCATCGGGGCTCGCGTCGTAGCTCGTCGCCAGCACGTTGACGAGCTTCATGTCCTTGTCGAAGCCGAACAGCCCCTGGTAGAACGACTTGACGACGGCCTGCGACACCGTGTCGTTCGCGTCGTACGGGTCCATCGTCGTGAACGTCGAATCCACCGCCATCACCGCGGTCTGCTGCGCGAACGCGGGCACCGCAGCCGACAGCGCGAACGCGCCGGCAAGCGCGACGAAACACGCGCGCGGACGAAACATCGGGAACGGATGCTGCTTGGTCATGTTGCTGGGCTCCTATCGGTGAATCGGTGACGCCTCACGGGCGTTTCGGTTTCGACTTCCTGCACGCTCGCGCATCGCCGTGGCGACGCATTGCTTCAGTACGCGCCGCCGACGCGATGCGTCGCGACGTAATGATCGGGGCCGACAGCGACGAGCGGCGCGACGACCGGGTCGTCGCCGACCGCACGGATCGGGCTCGGGATTTCGTCCGCCGCCAGCTGGCGCGGCGCGTGCCGGCGTGCCGGATCGGCCACCGGCACCGCGCTCATCAGCTTCTTCGTGTACGGATGCTGCGGCGCCTCGAACACCGCGCGGCGCGGGCCGATCTCGACGATCTGGCCGAGATACATCACCGCGACGCGATGGCTGATGCGCTCGACCACCGCCATGTCGTGCGAGATGAACAGGTACGCGACGCCGAGCTCGCGCTGCAGGTCGAGCATCAGGTTGACGATCTGCGCCTGCACCGACACGTCGAGCGCCGACACCGATTCGTCGGCGATCACGACCTTCGGGTTCAGCGCGAGCGCGCGCGCGATCGCGATCCGCTGGCGCTGGCCGCCCGAGAATTCGTGCGGATAGCGGCGCGCGGCCTCGGGCGGCAGGCCGACCTTGTCGAGCAGCCAGTCGACGCGCGCCTGCGCTTCGCGGCCGCTCGCGACGCCGTGCACGAGCAGCGGCTCCATGATCGAGAAGCCGACGGTCAGGCGCGGGTTCAGCGACGCGAACGGATCCTGGAAGATGAACTGGATGTTCCGGCGCAGCGCCTGCAGGTCCGCGCCCTTCATCGCGCTGATGTCGCGGCCGTCGAATTCGATCGAGCCGCTCTGCGATTCGACGAGGCGCAGCAGCGAGCGGCCGGTGGTCGACTTGCCGCAGCCCGATTCGCCGACCAGCGCGAGCGTCTCGCCCGCGCGCAGTTCGAAGCTCACGCGTTCCACCGCGTGCACGTATTGCGACACGCGGCCGAACACGCCGCTCTTCACCGGGAAGCGCGTCACGAGATCGCGCACGCGCAGGATCGGCGACGCGGACGGGTCGACGGGCGGCTGCGCAACGTCGTTCGCCGCGGGTACGGGCGACGCCGCCGGGGTTGCCGCGTTTGCGCCGTCAACCTTCAGCAGCGGGAATTTCTCGGGTGCATCGGTGCCCTGCATCGAACCGAGTTTCGGCACGGCCGCGAGCAGCGCGCGCGTGTAGCGATGCTCAGGCGCCGCGAAGATGCGATCCGATTCGCCCTCCTCGACCTTCTCGCCGCGATACATCACGAGCACGCGGTCGGCCACTTCGGCCACCACGCCCATGTCGTGCGTGATGAAGATCACGCCCATGTTCATTTCGTCCTGCAGCCCGCGCACCAGCTGCAGGATCTGCGCCTGGATCGTCACGTCGAGCGCGGTGGTCGGCTCGTCGGCGATCAGCAGCGACGGCCGGCACGACAGCGCCATCGCGATCATCACGCGCTGCCGCATCCCGCCCGACAACTGGTGCGGATAGCGCGCGAACACGCGGCGCGCCTCGGGGATGCGCACGAGCTCGAGCAGCCGCAGCGTTTCCGCGCGCGCTTCCGACAGGCTTTTCGACTGGTGCAGCGCGATCGCCTCGCTGATCTGGTCGCCGACCGTGAACACCGGGTTCAGCGACGTCATCGGCTCCTGGAAGATCATTGCGATATCCGCGCCGCGAATGCCGCGCATCGTCGCGCCGCTGGCCTGCGCGAGATCGACGATCGCACCGCCGCGCCGACGGAACGCGATCCTGCCGTTCGTGATCGCGCCGCCGCCGTGCTCGACGAGCCGCATCAGCGCGAGCGACGTGACCGACTTGCCCGAGCCCGATTCGCCGACGATCGCGAGCGTCTCGCCGCGATCGACGTGAAACGACACGTTGCGTACCGCGTCGAACGTCGCGCCTTCGCGGCGGAACGTGACCGACAGGTCGTCGACGGCCACCACGCGCTGCTCGGGCAGCACCAGGCCGGACGGGTTACGGCTCGAAGTCATCGTGGGTCTCCTTCTCGTGCGGTCGGGAATCAGGCCGTGTCGTCGTCGCGATAGATGCCGACCACCGGTGCTTCACCGACGCGCGCATAGCCGCGGTACATCCCTTCGGTGTTGAACGGCATCGCGACGTTGCCGTGCGCATCGACCGCGATGATCCCGCCGCGACCCGCGAGGCGCGGCAGCTTGTTCATCACGACGTCGTGCGCGGCATCGGCGAGCGACGCGCCGCGATACGCGATCTGCGCGGCCACGTCATGCGCGGTCGCGAGCCGGATGAACATCTCGCCGGTGCCCGTCGCGGATACGGCGCAGGTCGCGTCGTCCGCATAGCAGCCCGCGCCGATGATCGGCGAATCGCCGACACGCCCCGGCTGCTTGTTCGTGATGCCGCCCGTCGACGTCGCCGCTGCAATGTGGCCATGCTGGTCGCACGCAACCGCGCCGACCGTGCCGTGCTTGCGATCCGGGTCGAGCGGTTCGGCCGGTTGCTGCTGCGCTTGCGGAGCGCCGAACGTGAACGTCGCCGCGTCGTGGTCGAGCATCACACCGGCCGCTGCGCGCGCCTTGACCCATTGCGCGTGACGCGCCTCGGTATCGAAGTAGCCCGGTTCCGCGAGTTCGAGCCCCTGCGCGGCTGCGAACGCATCGGCGCCCTCACCGGCGAACAGCACGTGCTCGCTGACTTCCATCACGCGCCGCGCGGCCAGCACGGGATTGCGCACACGCGTCGCGCAGCAGATCGCGCCGGCGCCGAGCGTCGCGCCATCCATCACCGCCGCGTCGAGTTCGTGCTTGCCTTCCGCCGTATAGACGGCGCCGCGTCCTGCGTTGAACAGCGGGCAATCCTCGAGCATCCGCACCGCGACGGTGACGGCATCGAGCGCGCTGCCGCCATCGGCCAGCACCTGCTGGGCGGCCGTCAGGATGGCGGTCAGTTCGGCACGGTACTGACGTTCGGTGTCGGAATCCATCGCCTCGCGCAGGATCGTGCCTGCGCCGCCGTGAATCGCCACGATCGCGGGTGAAGTCATGTTTTTTTCGGACGGTGAGTAGAAGGGTTGGCGGCCGGCGGCGTCGCTTGCGGCTGGATGAGCCACGGCAGCAGGAATTCGGTCATCTCGGCCGCGGATTTCGCGGACCGGTGCGTGCGCAGCGCGACCGCGTCGATCAGCGCCTCGATCATCGCGAGCACGGCCGCTTCCGACGTCGCCGCGAAGCGCCGCTCGGCCTTGACGTACAGGTTCAGCGACGCGATCGGCGCAAGCGGCGATTGCGGGCCGTCGGAGATGCCCAGCACGCGCGCACCGCGCGCCGCCGCGCGGCGGGCCAGTTCGATGGTGTCCTTCACGTAGCGCGGAAACGCGAGCGCGATCACGAGATCGCGCGAGTCGGCCGTATACAACCGCCGCGCCGCGTGCGACGGGCCGCCGAGCAGCGCGAGCGACTGCACGTTGTCGTGACAGACGGACAGCCCGTGCTCCATCAGCCCGGTGAGAAACGCGCTCGACCCCGCGCCCAGGATCAGCACGCGCCGCGCGCCGACGATCGCCTCGACCGCGGCCTCGACATCGGCTGCGTCCAGTTGCGCACGCGTGTTCTCGATGTTCGCGACGGCCTGGTCGAATACCGCGTCGATCCACGCGGCGCCGCGCACGCCCGGCTCCTGCTCCTGCGCGGAACGCAGCCGCTCGACCGGCCCGAGCGTCGCCTCGAAGCCGCGCACGAGCGCCGCGCGCATCGCCGGATAGCCGTCGAAACCGAGCGCCTTCGCGAAGCGGTTCGCGGTCGCGATCGACGCGTTCACGGCCTGCGCGAGTTCGTCGATGCGCATCGTCGCCGCGCGGAACGGATTCGCGAGCACGAACTCGCCCATGCGGCGGTGGATCGGCGTCATCAACGGCATCGCCGACGCGATCCGCTCGGCGATCGCGGGTTCGTCGGGACTGGCGTCGGGCGGAATGAGAGGCGTCATGCGAAGGGTTGTTGCAAGGATGATGAAAATGAATTTACACAACTCCCGTCTCGAAAAGAAATAAATTTTCATCAGGGTTTGTCACGCCCGGTCCCGCGCCTTTCGCTCACTCGACGCTCGCACAGCCCCGCCGCTCGGCCCTTGGCGCGTGATGACCGTGCGTTGCCCACTCCGCCGCGTGGCCGCGCTCCTCGGGAAAACCCCGATCAAGTTCGTTCGAATGCATTTTCACGTTGACCGGATTCGAATTCGAACATAGGATGCTCGAAAATGATCAGTCGTCAGATAACATCGCAACTCGACGACGACAAAATGTTCGTTCGAATACCGTATTTTCGATATAAGCGGGTGTGACCCGCTCCCATCAAGATCGGACATCGTACAAATAAAACGAATAAGCCATCCCGCGCGGATGGTCCTTACGGATCGGCGGCCGCCGTGCGCCCGCCCCTCTGACAGGAGACAGCAGTGAAGACAGTCAAGGCGTTGCGCTGGTGGATCATCGTGCTCGTATGTCTCGGCACGATCCTCAACTACCTCGCACGGAACTCCCTCGCGGTGCTCGCCCCCGAGCTGAAGCAGGTCTTTTCGATCTCGACGCAGCAGTATTCGTATATCGTCGGCGCGTTCCAGATCGGTTACACGATCATGCAGCCCGTGTGCGGCTTCGTCGTCGACCTGATCGGGCTGCGGCTCGGGTTCGCGCTGTTCGCGATGCTGTGGTCGATCGTCGGCGTCGCGCACGGCTTCGCGTCGGGCTGGCTGTCGCTCGGCATCCTGCGCGGCTTTCTCGGGCTGTTCGAAGCCGCCGCGATTCCGTCCGGGATGAAGGCGGTCGCCGAATGGTTTCCCGATCGCGAGAAATCCGTCGCGGTCGGCTATTTCAACGCGGGCACGTCGCTCGGCGCCGCGATCGCGCCGCCGCTCGTCGTGTTCCTGTCGATGCGGTTCGGCCGGCAGGCCGCGTTCATGGCCACCGGCGCGCTCGGCTTCGTGTGGGCCGCGCTCTGGTACGCGCAGTACCGGTCGCCGGCCGACCATCCGCGCATCACGCCGCAGGAGCGCGCGTTGATTCG
The DNA here is from genome assembly GCF_002223095.1 of Burkholderia sp. AU33803. Lineage (NCBI taxonomy): Bacteria > Pseudomonadati > Pseudomonadota > Betaproteobacteria > Burkholderiales > Burkholderiaceae > Burkholderia > Burkholderia sp. AU33803. The sequence continues at coordinate 1,323,268 of NZ_NKFJ01000006.1, read as the reverse complement.
CGACGGCCAGGCGACGATGCCGCCCGTGTCGAAGCGCCGCATTCGCGACGTCGTCACCGCGCGGCGCTTCTAGGCCATCGCGCTGCCGCGCTTCTTCGCCGAGCCCGCGTGGCAGACCTTCAGCTTCTGGATTCCGCTGTATCTCGCGACCGAGCGCCACATGAAGCTCAAGCAGATCGCGATCTTCGCGTGGATGCCGTTTCTCGCGGCCGACCTCGGCGGCATCGCGGGCGGCTACCTGTCGCCGTATCTCGCGAAACGGTTCAAGCTGCCGCTCGTGTGGTCGCGCGTTGCCGGCGTTGCGCTCGGCGCGGTGCTGATGCTCGGTCCCGCGATGATCGGGCTCGTGGCGTCGCCGTACATGGCCATCGCGCTGTTCTGCGTCGGCGGCTTCGCGCACCAGATGATCTCCGCACTCGTCAACACGCTGTCGGCCGACGTGTTCGATCCCGAGGAAGTCGGCACCGCGAGCGGCTTCGCCGGGATGGCCGCGTGGATTGGCGGGCTCGGTTTCTCGCTGCTGGTCGGCGCGCTCGCCGACAAGATCGGCTACGCGCCGCTGTTCGCGTGCCTCGGCCTGTTCGACATCATCGGCGTCACGCTGCTCGCGGTGCTGATCCGCGGGCAGTCGAAGCAGGAACGCCTGCTCGCCCAGCATGCCTGACCTTCGCCTTTACCAGGAATCGCATTCATGACTTCGCTTCTTCATCCGCCCGTGTTCCGCGTCGCCGGCCAGCACGCGAACCGTGTGCTGCTCGCGTCCGACGCAGGCGCGACCGTTGAAATCTTCGTGCTCGAGGACGACATCGTGCGGGTGCGCGTGCTGCCCGACGCGACGGCGCGCAACCCGCGCACGTGGTCGATCGCGCCGGGCCTCGACGACGTGCCGCTCGACGGGCGCGACCGCCTCGATCTCGACGGCTTCGCGCTGCCCGCCTATACGCTCGTCGAAGACGACGATGCCGCGTGCATCGAAACCGCGCAGATCCGCGTCGTGGTGCGCCGGCAAGGCGGCCACTGCACGTGGTCGATGCGCGGCGCGGACGGTACGTGGCGCGTCGCACTCGCCGACCGCGCGACGCAGGCGTACAACTTCGGCTGGTGGGACGATCGCGCGTATCACTACGTCGCCCGCGAGCGCGGCGACAAGGTGTTCGGCCTCGGCGAACGCGCAGGCGACCTCGACCGCACCGGCGCGCGCTTCGAGATGCGCAACATCGACGCGATGGGCTACAGCGCGAAGCACACCGACCCGCTGTACAAGCACATCCCGTTCTACATCACGTGGTCGCCCGCTGCCTGCCAGGGGTTCGGGCTGTTCTACGACACGCTGTCGGACTGCGCGTTCGACATGGGCCGCGAGCTCGACAACTATCACGGCCCGTACCGCTATTTCGTCGCCGAGCACGGCGATCTCGACTACTACTTCATCGCGTCGCCCGACACGCCGCTCGCGGCCGCGCGACGCTTCACGTGGCTCACCGGGCGCCCCGCGCGCACGCCGAAATGGGGGCTCGGCTATTCGGGCTCGACGATGAGCTATACCGATGCGCCGGACGCGCAGCAGCAGATGAACCAGTTCGTCGAGCAATGCGACACGCACGACATCCTGTGCGATTCGTTCCATCTGTCGTCGGGCTACACGTCGATCGGCGCGAAGCGCTACGTGTTCAACTGGAACCGCGACAAGTTTCCCGACGCGAAGGGCTTCGTGAAGCATTACCGCGACCACGGCATCCGCCTGTGCGCGAACATCAAGCCGTGCCTGCTGCGCGACCATCCCGCATTCGAAGAGGCGGCCACGCGCGGGCTGCTGATCCGCTCGGCGTCCGGCGAGCCCGCATGGGTGCAGTTCTGGGACGAGGTGGGCGCGTATCTCGACTTCACGCAGCCCGACGCGTACCGCTGGTGGCGCGAGCAGGTCACGTCGGCGCTGCTCGAATACGGGATCGAGTCGACCTGGAACGACAACAACGAGTACGAGATCTGGTCGCCCGACGCGATCGCGCACGGCTTCGGCCAGCCGTATCCCGCGCGCGAAGCGAAGGTGCTGCAGACGATGCTGATGATGCGCGCGTCGCGCGACGCGCAGCGCGCGCATGCGCCGGCGCGGCGGCCGTTCCTCGTGTCGCGCTCCGGCGGCGCCGGCATGCAGCGTTACGTGCAGACCTGGTCCGGCGACAACTATACGTCGTGGGAAACGCTGCGCTACAACCTGAAGATGGGCCTCGGGCTCGCGCTGTCGGGCGTGTCGAACATCGGCCACGACATCGGCGGCTTCTCCGGGCCCGCGCCGTCGCCCGAACTGCTGCTGCGCTGGGTGCAGTTCGGCATCTTCATGCCGCGCTTCAGCATCCATTCGTGGAACGACGACGGCACCGTCAACGAACCGTGGATGTACCCGGAGATCACCGCGCAGATTGCGTCGCTGATCAAGCAGCGCTACCGGCTGCTGCCCTACCTCTATCACCTGCTGTGGCTGTCGACGACGCGCTACGAGCCCGTGCTGCGGCCGACCTTCGCCGACTTCCCCGGCGATGCGCGCTGCTACGACGAATGTGACGACATGATGCTCGGCGACGCGCTGCTCGTCGCGCCGGTCGTCGATCCCGGCCTGACGGCGCGCACCGTGTACCTGCCGTCGGGCGCGCGCTGGATGTGCTGCGCGAGCGCGCAAGCGTTCGACGGCGGCGCGAGCGTGACGCTGCCCGCGCCGCTCGACTCGCCGGTCATGCTGCTGCGCGAGGGCCGCGTGCTGCCGCTGAACGTCGCGGAACAGCATTTCGGCGCGCGTGGCGACACGCGCGGCTTCCTCGTCGCGCCGCGCATCGAGGACGGCATCGCCTACGGCGAATGCGTCGAGGACGACGGCGAGACGGAAGCATGGCGCGACGGCGAATACGGGCTGTGGCGCATCGAAACCGGCCGCGAGGCGTCGGGCGCGCTCGGCGTATCGGTGCGCTGGGACGGCCGCCCGGCACGCCCGGCCGATCGCGTCGAGATCCTGCTGCCCGCTTCGCTGCAAGGCCCGCTCGCCGTGCACGGCGCGCGCGTCGAGCGGGATGCGCAGGACGGCGCATGGCGCCGCCTCGTCGTCGCATTCGACAACTGAACCGCATCACCCACGCAAGACGGGCCGTTCGCGCGGCCCGCCACCCGCCACAGAGAAGGCGACCGAGCCTCCCGCCCACCTTGAGAAGATGAAGAGATCTGGAGATCGTCAATGAAAGCACCCGTCAACCGCTATGCAATCCTGATTTTATCGGCCGCCTCGCTTGGCATGACCGCCGCCCACGCGCAGAGCAGCGTGACGCTGTACGGTGTCGTCGACGATTCGCTCGCGTACGTGAACAACCAGCAGGGCCACTCGAACATCTACATGCGCGACGGCAACCTGTATGCGTCGAAGTTCGGGCTGCGCGGCGACGAGGATCTCGGCGGCGGCACGCATGCGATCTTCGACCTGCAATCCGGCTTCAACCTGAACAACGGCGCGCAATCCGCCGCCGGCCTGATCTTCAATCGCCAGGCGTTCGTCGGCCTGCGCAACGATCACTACGGCACGATGACGGCCGGCCGCCAGTACACACCGTACTTCCTGTTCGTCGGCCCGTACGCATCGAGCAGCTGGCTGACCGGCGCGACGGGCGCGCATCCGGGCGACATCGACGGCCTCGACACGACGACACGCGTGAACAACTCGGTCACTTATACGTCACCGACCTTCGCCGGGCTGACCGCCAGCGCGATGTATGCCTTCGGCGGCATTGCCGGCGCGACCGGCAAGGGCAACACGTTCAGCGCCGCGCTGCGTTATGCGAACGGGCCGATCGGCGTCGCGGCCGGCTACCTGCGCATCAACAGCTCGGGCTCGTCGGCGGGCTTCCTGAATCCGGCAACCGCCGCGTCGGGCAGCTTCGCGGTATCCGTGCTGAACCAGGGCTACCTGACCGCGAAGGCCGTCGAGCAGGTCGCGGCGGCCGGCAACTACACGCTCGGCGACCTGACGATGGGTCTCAACTACTCGAACGTGAAGTACCTGCCCGGCAACGGCTCGGCGTTCACGGACACGGCCGTGTTCAACACCTACGGCGCGCTCGCCGCATACCGCTTCACGCCGGCATTCTCGGTGGCCGGCGCGTTCGCGTACACGCTCGCGTCGAAGGCGAACGGCATCAACAGTGCGGCCCGCTACCAGCAGGTTTCGTTGAAGGAGTCGTACAGCCTGTCGAAGCGCACGACGCTCTATGCGCTGCAGGCGTACACGCATTCGAGCGGGCAAACGCTCGGTGCGCAAGGCGCCGGCCACGTGATCGATGCGGCGCCGATCGTCGGCGATTCGCAGCAGCTCACGCCATCGACCACGCATGGCCAGTTCGTCGGGATGGCCGGGATCGCCGTCACGTTCTGAACCCTCGCGGCAGCGCCTTCGGCGCGCTGCCCCTGCCCCGGGCGACACGCATTTCGCGCATTCCATGCGTGCCGTCCGTGCACCTCGCACACGGCCCACGAAGCGTTTTCGGCGGCCCGTGCGCCCACCGCGCGAACCGCGCGGGTTTTCTCGACCTCGCCAATACCTTACAATCCGTCAGGTTTTCCCTTCTGCATGCCCCTTCTTGCAGTCCTGACACCGCGGTACACTCGACGCACGCCGTATCAGGGTCCGACGCGCGACACGCGCGCCGGGCGGCGTCGCGCCTCGTTGCGCCCACAACTGGATGCCAGCCATGCCAGACTCCCGTCCCTCGCCCCGCACGACATTCAAGCCGCAGGTCGTCCTGCCCGCGCTCGCGGTCATCGGCGCGTTGCTCGTCGTCTGCGCGCTGCGCCCGAGCGAAGCCGGCGCGCTGTTCTCCGCCGGCCAACAATGGGTCATCGCACGCTTCGACTGGTTCTACGTGCTCGCCGTGACCGGCTTCCTCGTGTTTCTCGTGCTGATCGCCGCCAGCGACTTCGGCAACATCCGGCTCGGCCCCGACGACGCCGAACCCGAATTCAGCTTCGTGTCGTGGACCGCGATGCTGTTCGCGGCCGGCATGGGCATCGGCCTCATGTATTTCGGCGTCGGTGAGCCGATGCAGCATTTCTTGAAGCCGCCGACCGTCGACCCGGGCACGCCCGCCGCCGCGCGCGAGGCGATGCTGATGACCTTCTTCCACTGGGGCTTCCATGCGTGGGCGATCTACGGGCTGATGGGGCTTGTGCTCGCGTACTTCGGCTTCCGCTACAACCTGCCGCTGACGCTGCGCTCGGGGTTGTATCCGGTGCTGCGCGAGCGCATCAACGGCTGGATCGGCCACACCGTCGACGCGCTCGCGCTGGTCGGCACGGTCGCCGGCATCGCGACGACGCTCGGCTACGGCGTGATGCAGATCAGCGCCGGCCTGCACACGGTCGTGGGCTGGGATACCAGCGGCAACGCGTTCCGCATCGGGCTCGTCGTGCTGGTCGTGCTGCTCGCGGGTGCTTCCGCCGCGAGTGGCCTCGACAAGGGCGTGCGGCGGCTGTCCGAGCTGAACCTGCTGCTCGCGTTCCTGCTGCTCGCATTCGTGGTCGTCGCGGGCCCGACGTCGTTCCTGCTGCGCGCGCTCGGCGACAACATCGGCCAGTACCTGTCGCATCTCGTCGACCTGTCGTTCCGCACCTATGCGTACGCGTCGCCGCGCGAGGAAGGCTGGTTCGGCGGCTGGACGATCCTCTACTGGGCGTGGTGGGTGTCGTGGTCGCCGTTCGTCGGCATGTTCATCGCGCGCATCTCGCGCGGCCGCACGATCCGCCAGTTCGTGATCGGCGTGCTGCTCGTGCCGACCGCGTTCAACCTCGTGTGGATGACGGTGTTCGGCAACAGCGCGATCTGGCTCGATACGCACGGCGCGGCCGGCGCGCTCGCGCAGACGGCCACCAATGTCGACGCGCTGCTGTTCCGCTTCTTCGACTTCGTGCCGCTGTCGCAAGGGCTGTCGATCGTCGCGATCGTGCTGATCGCGGTGTTCTTCGTCACGTCCGCCGATTCGGGCGCATTCGTGATCGACCAGATCGCGACGCGCGGCAATGCCCACTCCCCGGTGTGGCAACGGCTGTTCTGGGCCGCGCTGCTCGGCGTGACGGCCGCGGTGCTGCTCGTCGCCGGCGGGCTCGGCGCATTGCAGGCGATGACGCTGATCGCCGCGCTGCCTGTGGCGATCATCATGATCGCGCTCTGCTACGGGCTGTGGCGCGGGCTCGCGGCCGACCGCGTGCACTATTCGCAGGACGTCGCGCCCGCGACGAGCTTCTGGACCGGCCAGCACTGGCGCCATCGCCTCACGCACATCCTGCGGCAGACGACCGAAGCCGAAGCGCGCCAGTTCGTCGCCGAGACGGTCGAGCCCGCGTTGCGCAAGGTCGCCGACGAGCTGCGCGCGAGCGGTGTCGATGCGAACGTGCAGCGCGACAACGACGACGCCGTGCGGCTCACCGTGCCGACCGCCGACCACCGCGATTTCGTATACGGCGTGCGCGTGACGGTGAAATCCGCCGCCGCGTTCCTGGTGCGCGAGGCGGCCGAGCCGGAAGCGGAACGGGCCCACGTGTACGGGATCGTCACGTTCTTCGAGGACGGGCGGCTCGGCTACGACGTCGAATACCTGCGTGGCGACGAAGTGATTGCCGATGTGCTGCGCCAGTACGAACGCTACGTGTCGCTCGCGGCCGACAAGCGCACGCATCTGCTGAGCCGCGCGCCGGGGCATGCGACGGAGGCCGAATGAACGCCGCCCTTGCCACGCCGTGGCGGTTCGCCATCCACGACGGAGCGGCACGATGACCGGACTCCTGCAAAGCCGCGCCTCCGACGTCATCGCGCTCGGCACGCTCGCCGTGCTCTACCTCGGCGGCGCCGGCATCGCGCTGTGGCGAATCCGGGCCGCGGCACCCCGCGGCAAGGTCTACTGGATCGTCTGCGCGGCGCTGCTCGCCGGCGGCGTCATCGCGATGGGCATCAACCTGTCGCCGATGCCGGATACCGGGAACATGCCGCCCGGATTTGCGCTCGGCGTCGAAGCCGTGCTGCTCGGTCTCGCCCTGGTGGCCGGCGGATGCGCGTGGTTGATGTTGCGCGCGCGGCGACACTGACGCGCGTACGTCACGCGGCCCGGCTTCGTCCCGCGCGAACGGCCACGCGCGGGGCGAACCGGCCGCCCCTTCCTTGACCTGCCTCTTTACCGCGACGCGTCACGCGGACGGTGCCCGCGCCGTCACGAGCCAGCATGCCGCGTCGAAGCGCACATCGGCACCCTCCACGTAACGCGCGAACGCGGCACGCATCGTGTCGACCACGCGCCGCCGGGTCGCCTCGTCCACCTCCAGCAATGCCAGCCCGACCGGGCCCAGCCGCGAGATGTAGTCGTCCAGCGCGGAAGCAGGCAGCGCGCACGCCAGATCGACCGGCTCGATCGCGATGTCCGCCCAGCCGCTGTCCGACAGCACCGACGCAACGCGCTGCCGGTCGCCGAACGCGAATTGCCCCGGCGCGCCGGGCCGCCGGGCGGGCAGGTTCGACAACAACGGCGCGGCGGCCCGCTCGGCGATCGTCATGAACGGATTGTCGGCCGCGCTGCGCCATGCGACGAACCGCATCTGCGCATTCGGCCGTGCCGCTTGCCGCAGATTCGCGAAGGCCCGCACCGGATCGTCGAAGAACATCACACCGAGGCGCGACACGATCAGGTCGACGCTCGCGGGCTCGAACGCGTGAGTCTGCACATCCGCACGCACGAAATGGGCGTGAACGCCGCTGCGTTCGGCGCGCGCCTGCGCGGCGTCGATCATCCGGGCCGAGATATCGATGCCCGTGCATTGCGCGTCCGCGCCGAGCCGCCGCGCGATCGCGAGCGTGACCGCGCCCGTGCCGCAGCCGACGTCGAGCACGCTGCGCGCTGACGACGTGGCCGCTGCATCCACGAGCAACTGCGCCAGCGGTTCGAACATCCGGTCGATCGGCGCCTGCGTGTCGACCCACGCGCGCCCCGACGGGCCGTTCCACAGCGCGGATTGTTCGTCATTGGGCCGGCTGGTTTCCATCGTCGATTCCCCTTCTGGTTCGTTGATCGTGCATCGCACTTTGCTGCTTCAAGCCGGCTTGAAGTCAAGGCCCTCCGGCCGCGACCTGCCATCGCGATGTCGATGCCCGGCCTGTACGCAAGCGCCCTGTCTTTTCACATTTCTTACATTCGCGCTGCGTATCGTTGACGACTTTCCTACGGTGCCTCCCATGCGACGACTCCTCACGCGCGCGCTGCTCGTGCGCTGCGCTCCCCTTGCTGCCCTCGCCGCGCTGTTCGCGTGCTCGAACCACATCGATTCGCCGGCCGATCCAGCGAGTGCGTCGGTCAACGTCCAGGCCGCATGGGTCGAGATCGGCGAGTCGAACCAGGCGATCGCGCGCGTCATCACGAACTACACGCCCGCGTCGGACGGCGATCCGCTGTGCCCGCAATTGACCGTCGACGGCAAGCTGTCGCGCATGTCCCTGCGCGCGGGCGCCGCGACCCTCGCCCAGCGGCCGACCGCCAGCGATCCGGCCGATTCGAAGCCGTCGAGCTTCCCTGTGTCCGTCTGCGAGATGACGCTGCCGGCCGGCGCGCAGTCAGCAAGCGTCGCGGGCCGCACGCTGCCGCTGCCGAAGGCGCAGCCGCAACGCATCGCGATCATCGCCGACACCGGCTGCCGCATGAAGAAAGCCGACAACGCGTGGCAGGCGTGCAACGACGCATCGGTATGGCCGCTCGACACGATCGCGGCCAGCGTCGCGAAGCTGTCGCCCGATCTCGTGATGCACATCGGCGACTATCACTATCGCGAGAACGCGTGCCCGCCGGACATCGCCGGCTGCAAGGACAGCCCGTGGGGCTATGGCTGGGATACGTGGCAGGCCGACCTGTTCCGCCCGGCCGCGCCGCTGTTCGCGAAGGCGCCGTGGGTCGTCGTACGCGGCAACCACGAGGAATGCGCGCGGGCGGGCCAAGGCTGGTTCCGCTTCCTCGATCCGCGCCCGTATTCGGCCGCGCGCTCGTGCGACGATCCGGCCAACGACAACAACGCGAACTATTCGGAACCCTATGCGGTGTCGCTCGGCGGCGGCTCGCAGGTGATCGTGTTCGACACCGCGAAGGTCGGCCGCACGCCGCTCAAGACGACCGACGCGCAATTCGGCATCTACCAGAAACAGTTCCAGACGGTCGCCGCGCTCGCGTCGAAGGCCGGCATGACCACGACGATCTTCACGAACCATCATCCGATCCTCGCATTCGCGCCGATCGCCGGCAGCACGCCCGCGCCGGGCAACCTCGCGCTGCAGTCGGTGATGTCGAGCCTCAACGCACAGGCGTACTACCCGCCCGGCGTGCACGTCGCGCTGCACGGGCACGTGCACGATTTCCAGGCGATCAACTTCTCGTCCGGGCATCCGGCGACGATCGTGTCCGGCAACGGCGGCGACAATCTCGACGTCGCGCTGCCCGACCCGTTCCCGGCCGACCTGACGCCCGCCCCGGGCGCCGTGATCGAGCGGCTGTCGCACAACAACAGCTTCGGGTTCCTGATCATGGAACGCCGCGCCGCACCGGCGACCGGCTGGGTGTTCCACGCGTATTCGGCGGCCGGCAAGCTGCTCGCGTCGTGCAACCAGTCGGGCACGACGCTCGCCTGCGACAAGACGGGGTTCATTGCGCCGTGAGTGAAGGGGTTCGATGTGACGGCCGCCATGCGGGCGGCCTGCAAACGCTGCGGACGCTGGCCGCGGCGGCCGTATTCTCCGGCCTGGCGCTCGCGGCTCACGCCGCGCCGGCCGAAACGGTCCTGCTTCCCGGTGCGCCGCCGTCACGGGTCGTCGATACGATCGGCAACGGCACGCCGCAGGTGACAGGCAAGATCGATGCGGCGACCGCGCGCTTCGCGCCCGACCCGACACTCGTCGCGCTCGGCCGCCGGATCTTCTTCGATCCGCGGCTGTCCGAGCCGCGCGGCATGTCGTGCGCGGGCTGCCACGATCCGGGCCGCGCGTTCGCGCCGACGCTGTCGGCCGCCTCGCTCGCGGGGCCCGGCGTGCCGGAAGGCAGCCGGCCCGGACGTTTCAGCCAGCGCAACGCGCCTTCGCTGCTCTACGTGCGTTACGTGCCGCGCCGCCACTTTTATCAGGATGACGACGCGCCCGCGCCGTCGCCGTTCGGCGGCCTGTTCAGCGATGGCCGCGCGGATACGCTCGCCGAGCAGATCCGCGGGCCGCTGTTCGATCCGAACGAGATGAACAACCCATCGCCGGCCGCGCTGCTGCGCAAGGTCGACGCGACCGAACTCGCGCCCGAGCTCGCCGCGCGCTTCGGCGCGCCGGTGCGGCGCGATCCCGAGCAACTGGTGCGTGCGCTGGGCCTGGCCGTCGAGGCCTATCTGCAGAGCGACGAGATGGCGCCGTTCACGTCGCGCTTCGACGCGTTCCTGCGCACCCGCAAGCCGCTGGCGCCGGCCGAGATGCGCGGCCTCGCGCTGTTCCGGAATCCCGACAAGGGCAACTGCATGAGCTGCCATACGCTGTCGGAAACATCGAGCCGCCCGGAGCGTTCGCTCTTCACTGATTTCGGCTACGACGCGATCGCGGTGCCGCGTAACCGCGCGCTGCCGGCGAACCGCGATCCGCGCCATTTCGACAACGGGCTGTGCGACACCGCAAGGCGGCTGCGCTGGCCCGAGCCGACGCAATGGTGCGGCTACCTGCGCACGCCGGGGCTGCGCAACGTCGCGGTCAAGCAGACGTTCATGCACAACGGCGTGTTCACGACGCTGCGCGACGCGGTCGCGTTCTACAACACGCGCTCGACCGACCCGGGCTTCTGGTATCACGGGGCCAGAACGTTCGACGACGTGCCGGCCGCCTACCGCGGCAACATCAACGCCAACTCGACGCCAATGAACCGCCGGCCCGGCACGCCGCCTGCGCTGAGCGACGCGGAAATCGACGACATCGTCGCGTTCCTCGGCACGCTGACTGACGCGCGCTATACGAAGATTGCTGCTCCCGTGGCGCCCGCGGCCCCTGCTGGCCGGATCACGCGAACCGCCGTATCGGCTCGCTGACCTGGCCGAACGGCCAGCCTGGACGGACTCGCTTGCGGTCGCCGCAAACACTGGTTATATTTACAGTACTGTATTTATGAACAGTGAGGTGCGCGATGGAACATCTGGTCCGTATCGTCAACGAAGCCGATCGCCAAGTGCTGGCGTGGCTCCGCGCTCAGGTCGGTGATGCCCGCGTCGAGCGCGCGGCTCGCCAGCTCGGGCATACGCGCAAGCCCTTCCCGTCCGCCGTATGCCGGTATCTGGGCATGAGCGCACCGGCCACGCTGCGCCAGACCGAACGGCCGCGCGCCGCGCGCGATTTCTCGGTCGGCGATCGTTACCTGTCGTTGATCCGCCAGCACCTCGCCACGCACTCGGCCAGCCGATGAAATGGCGGCGGCTCGCCGCGTCGGTGGCCCGGAAAGCCGGTGGGTCTGCGCATTCGCTAGCCCGGCCGGCCGACACCGTGCTTACGTGGCCGCGGTGGCTTCCCGTACGAGGCGGCCGAGCGTTTCAAATGCCGCTTCGTACGCCGCATCGAACACGCGCGTGCAAGCGAGCCGGATATAGCCGTCGAAGCGGTCGCAATTCGAGAAGATCGAACCGGGCGCGATCCTGACTCCGTGCGCGAGCGCGGCGTCGAACAGCGGCTCCGAGCGCACGCCGTCCGGCAGCGCGATCCACAGCAGCATCCCGCCCGGCGGCTGGTTCATCCGCGTTCCGGCCGGGAAATGCCGCACAATCGCATCAGTCGTCACGTCGCGCTGCACGCGCAACCGCCGCACCCTGCCTGGCACGCGGCGGCCCCGACATCACCGCACGCTGCTGCGCCGCTCGACCCATTCGAATACGGCCATCCCGGCCAGCATCGCGACGACGAACACGATCCCCTTCGCCGACCCGAAGCCGATCGACACGATCGCGGGCCCCGGGCAGAACCCGGCGATCCCCCAGCCGATGCCGAACACCGCACTTCCGGCAACCAGCCGCACGGTGATCGCACGCGCGGCAGGCAACTGCATCGGCAAGCCGAGCCACGTCCGCGTCCGGCGCTTCGCCCACGCGAACGCGAACACGGCCACGCCTATCGCGCCGGCCATCACGAACGCGAGCGACGGATCCCAGCGGCCCGCCAGGTCGAGAAAACCGAGCACCTTCCGCGGATTGGCCATGCCCGACACGATGAGACCGACGCCGAACAGCAGCCCCGCCAGAAACGCGAATCCTGCCTGCATGTCAGCCTCCCAGCACGTGCCGTCGCACGAAGACGGTCACGAAGCCCGCAACCATGAAGACCACCGTCGCGACCACCGAGCGCAGCGCACCGCGCGACATCCCGCACACGCCGTGGCCGCTCGTGCAACCGCCCGCATAGCGCGTGCCGACGCCGACCAGCAGCCCGGCCGCCACCAGGTCGACCCAGCCTGCATCGACCTGCGGCGTCACACGATTCCCTGCGACGTACATCGCAAGCGGTGCGGCGATCAGCCCGGCGACGAACGCGGCGCGCCAGTCGCGCTCGCCCGCGCGTGCCGTGAGCAGACCGCCGACGATGCCGCTGATGCCGGCAATCCGGCCGTTGAACGCAACGAGCCAAGCAGCCGCGAGCCCGATCAGCACGCCGCCGGCCAGCGACAGCCACGGCGTGAAATGAAGCGCATCAAGCTGCATCGCGCCGCCCCTTCGCGGCCGGGCCGCAGAACTGTTCGTACAACACGCCCATCACCGCGATCGCGGCCGGACTGTCGAGCGAATAATGGATGTTCTTGCCCTCGCGGCGTGTGCGAACCAGCGCGTTGTCACGCAACACGCCGAGCTGCTGCGACAGGGTCGGCTGGCGGATATCCAGCGCCGTCTCGAGATCGCTGACGCAGCGCTCGCCCTGCGACAGTTCGCAGAGCAGCAGCAGCCGGTCGGGATTCGACAGCACCTTGAGCAGCGCGCAGGCCGATTCGGCGGCCGCGCGCATCGGGTCGGGTTCCGGCAACCCGGCGGAAAGATCGTCGTTCATCGGCGCAGGGGAACAATTAAAGCATCAATATTATATTGATTTATATAATGATGCTCCCCGCCGTTTGCCGGCAGACGGCCTTACACCGCCTCCTTCGCTCAAGTGGCCTGCTCGCCCGCCATCGCCTTCGCGGCAGTCACGCGCGTCGAATCGGCACGGACCACACCGAGCGCCAGCACCGCCATCCCCGCAATCAAGCACGGCGCCGCGACGACGGCAAACGCAGTCGACAACGGCACGCCCATCGCCAGCATCGCGCCACCCGCCATCGATCCGACGACCGAGCCGCCCCGGCCGATCCCGTTCGCCCAGCTCACGCCGGTGGTGCGGCACTCGGTCGGATAGAACGCAGCCGACAGCGCGTTCGCACCGACCTGAGAACCCGACACGCAGAAGCCGGCCGCGAACACGGCGAGCCCGGCACCCCACGGCGATGCGGCAAACACGCCGATCGCGGCGACGAATACGCCGGCCGCCGCATAACTGCAGGCCAGTACGCGATGCGGATCGAAGCGGTCCATCAGCCCGCCGAGGACGATCGCGCCGAGGGTGCCGCCGATCTGGAACATCGCGGTCACGCGCGCGGCCGTCTGCAGCGTCGCGCCGGTCGTGCGCAGCAGCGTCGGCAGCCAGCTCGAGGGGCCGCGACGCGTCACGCGCCGTCGCAGGATGCCGTACCGTCCAGCATCAGCGTGCCGACCCGCGTGGGCACGAGCGGCGTGCGCGGCACCGGCGGCGTCCAGCCGAACAGCGCCTGCGCGGCGGCGCCGCACACACGGCCCTGACACGCGCCCATCCCGCAACGGGATTGCAGTTTCGCGGCCGTCCAGCCCGGCGCTTGCGCGACGGCATCGAAACGCACGTCCTCGCAACGGCACAGCAACGTGTCGGCCCGCGGGAGCCGGCGGATCGGCTCGCGGATCGCGAAGCGCTCGCGTACGGCATCGGCAAACGCCTGCCAGTGCGCCCGCTGCGTAACCAGCGCAGCCAATTGCGCCGTCTGCCCGGTCGCCGCCAAACCGGCGATTTCGCCTTCGACCATCGCCAGTTCGCTGCCGCCGACGCCCGTACACTCGCCCGCCGCAAAAACACCATCGCGGCTCGTGCGCTGGTGCACATCGACCGCCACCGCGCCGTTATCGATCCGGCAGCCGAGATGACTCGGCAGCACGGTATTCGGCACAAGCCCGAAGCCGCACGCGAGCCGGTCGCAGTCGACGTCGAACTCGCGATCGCCCTGACGAATCCGCACGCGTTCGAGCCGCTTGGCGCCGAACGCCTCGACGACATGCGCATCGGGTCGATAGGCGCCGGTGACGAGCTTCGCGGCCTGCGCGAGCTTCGACGGCCAGCGCCACAGCCCCGCCCCGAACCCGGCCACGTCGCCCCACGTGGCCTGTTCGAGCACGTGCGACACGCGCGCGCCGGCCTGACGGGCCGTCGCCGCGCTCGCCAGCAGCAGTGGCCCGCTGCCCGCGATCACCGTGCGCTGCCCGCGCACGTCGAGGCCGTACTTGATCAACGCCTGCAAACCGCCCGCACCGGTGACGCCCGGCAGCGTCCAGCCCGGAAACGGCAACAGCAGCTCGCGTGCGCCGCAACAGAGAATCAGCGTACGGAAGTCGAGCAGCAGCCCGCGTTCGTCGTCTTCGAGCAGCAGCGTACCCGGCTGCGTCTCAGCGACGATGCGCGTCGCCGCGAGATGCGTGACATTCGGCTGCCGCAATACGGCGAGGCGCGCGGCGGCGGCCGGCGTCGGCGTCGGCGTCGTCGCCGCGCCTTGCCGCCAGATCTGCCCGCCTGCGCGCGGATTGTCGTCGACGATCGCAACCGTCGCACCGCTGCGCGCGGCGGCCCGCGCGGCCGACAGCCCGGCCGGCCCCGCACCGACGATCGCGACGTCGACGCTCAGTCGTTCCTGTTTCATCGCGTGCGCTCCACCTGCATCCCGTCGCGGCACAGTGTCTGGCAAGCCAGCCGGCGACGGCCATCGATCGTCATCCTGCACTCCTGGCAGATGCCCATCCCGCAAAACGGCGCACGCGCCGCCCCCGTGCACGACACGCGCGTCGTGTCGTCGCCGCTCGCCGCGACGGCGGCCGCGACGGTCGCGCCGTCGGCCACCGTCAGCGCGCGGCCGTCCAGATGAATGATCATGTCAACCTCCGCCGGGCCGCCCCAAGGAGGCTGACCACCCCCACGGGGGGCGCCGTGCATGGGACCGGAGTCAGCGCTGAAGCGCCAACACCGGTCGACAGCGAACGAAGAGAGCGTGAGGGTCGTTTCATCTCAGCCTCCGTCGAGCCGCCCGAACGGGGTTAACCGCCCCCGCGGGAAGCGTCGCGCATGGGACTGGCGCAAGCGCTGAAGCGCCAACACCGTTCGACAGCGAGCAAAGTGAGCGAGGGGGTCGTTTCATGTCAGCGCTCCGGCGACGAGGGACGCGCTCAGGAAGCGTCCCGGCAAATACGGTTCGATATCGATGGGCGGCCGTTCGCCGGCCATCAGCGCAGCGACGAGCCGCGCGCTGCCCGGTGCGGTCGTCACGCCGAGCCCTTCGTGCCCGACCGCGAGCCACACGCCCGGCCGCGCCGGATGCTCGCCGAGCAGCGGCAGCCCGTCGGGGCTCGCGGAACGGAACCCCGTCCATGCGCGGATCCCGTTCAGGTCGGCGAGGTCCGGCAGGTAACCCACCGCGCGGCGCAGCATGCGCGCGAGCACGGGCGGGTCGACTTGCGCGTCCTCGGTGTCGAACTGGCGCGACGACCCGATCAGCAACTGGCCGGTCGGCCGCGGCTGCACGTTGAACGCGACCGACGTGCCGTCGCTCGCATGCGCGCTCGCGGCGTAACCCAGCTCGACGAGCTGATGCGACACCTGGCCCGGATAGCGGTCGGTGATCAGCAGATGGCCCTTTTTCGGGCGCAGCGGCAACTCGGGCAGCAGCGTGCGCGCGGCCACGCCGTTCGCGACGACTACCCGCTCCGCGCGCAGCGTGTCGCCGCTCGCGAGCGTCACGCTCGGGCCATCGACTGCCACGGCCCGGTCGCGCCGCAACGTGATGCGCGGCGCGCGCTGCAGCAGCCAGTTCGCGGTGACGGGCGCATAGAGGATCGCGTCGCCGGGAATCTTCAGCGCACCGCCGAGGCTCGTGCGCAGCATCGGCTCCAGTCGCGCGAGCGTCGCCGCGTCGATCAGTTCGCCCGCCACGCCATGCGCGGCCAGCGTCGACTGCTTCGCGCGCGCCAGATCCATTTCGTGCGCATCGGCAGCGAGCCACAACGTGCCGCAGTTGCGGTACGCGCACCCTTCGGGCATCTCGCCGCTCAGCGCGCGCCACAGTTCGATCGAGTAATGGCTGAGCGCCAGTTCGGCCGCGTTGTCGTCCATCGCGACGAGGTGCCCCATGCCCGCGCCGGTTGCCCCGCCGCTCGCGTCGTCGACGACGAGCACGCGCAGCCCGCGCTGCGCGAGTTCGTGCGCACACGCCGCGCCGACGATGCCGGCGCCGATCACGACGACATCCGTCTTCGTGTCGCTCACGGCGCAATACCCCAGCCGAATGGATCGTCTTCCTCGATCAGCAGCGTCGCTTCCGCGCTCAGGTGCGCGCTGCCGCGAATCGTCGGCACGATGCCGCCGTCGGCCGGCTCGTAGCTCGCCTGGAACACGCTGCCGATCACGCTCGCCTGCCGCCATACGGCGCCCGGTTCGAGCTTGCCGTCGGCCGCGAGGCACGCGAGCTTCGCGCTCGTGCCGGTGCCGCACGGCGAACGGTCGTACGCGAGGCCCGGGCACAGCACGAAGCTGCGGCTGTCGTGCTCGGGATCGTCGGCGAACAGCTCGATATGGTCGATCTCGCCGCCGTTCGCGCCGGTGATGCCCGCGCGTTCGAGCCCTTCACGCACGGCCGACGCATACGCGGTGAGCGCCGCGACGTTGTCGCCGGCCACGCGCTGCCCATGGTCGCTGATCAGGAAGAACCAGTTGCCGCCCCACGCGATGTCGCCCTTCACGGGGCCGTAACCCGGCACGTCGAGCGCGACGCCCTTCGCATGGCGATACGCGGGCACGTTGCGCACGCTGACCGACAGGTCGTCGTGCAGCGTCGCCTCGACGGTGCCGACGGGCGTCTCGATCCGGTGCACGCCGGGCGCGATGCGCCCCATATGGTGCAGCGTGCGCACGACGCCGATCGTGCCGTGCCCGCACATCCCGAGATAGCCGCTATTGTTGAAGAAGATCACGCCGGCCGCCGCCTCGGGCGACACGGGTTCGCACAGCAATGCGCCGACCAGCACGTCGCTGCCGCGCGGTTCGAGAATGCAGGCGGTGCGGTAACGGTCGTGTTCGCGCGCGAGCACGTCGCGGCGCTCGGCCATGGTGCCGCTGCCGAGCGCGGGGAAACCGGACACGACGAGCCGAGTGGGTTCGCCGCCCGTGTGCGAATCGATGATCTGGATGCGCTTCATCATGAGCCGTCCGAAGTGGGGAAAGGAGCACAGCTTCCTCCGTCGCGCGTCCGCCCGCTTGTGGCTTTTCGATGAGGACGACGACGAAATCGGCATAGCGCGAAGCGCCCTTCCCGCGCGGCCCGGCCGCTGTGCCGATTTCGTCATTTTGCTCCGCGATACGACTCAAGCGTGATGGGCATTTGCGCGGCGATACTGGTTGCCACACCGACACCTGTCGGCCGACCGATACAAACACGTAGGAGATTGAAGTGAGCCGAAACGCCATTCAGTGGACCGGGGTTTTCCCGGCTGTCAGCACCCAGTTCAAGCCGGACTTTTCCCTCGACATCGACGCCACGCACCGCGTGGTGAAGAACCTGGTGAACGACGGCGTCTCGGGCCTCGTGGTCTGCGGCACGGTCGGCGAGAACACGTCGCTGTCGACGAGCGAGAAGCTCCAGGTGATCGAGGCCGCACGCGACGCGGCCGGCGGCAAGATTCCGGTGATCGCCGGCATCGCCGAATTCACGACCGAATTCGCGCGCAACACGGTGCGTGAGGCGCAGCGCGTCGGTGTCGACGGCGTGATGGTGATGCCCGCGCTGGTCTACTCGGCGAAGCCGCACGAAACCGCCGCGCACTTCCGCGCGGTCGCGACCAGCACCGACCTGCCGGTGATGGTCTACAACAACCCGCCGATCTACAAGAACGACGTGACGCCCGACGTGCTGATCGCGCTGCAGGATTGCGAGAACATCGTCTGCTTCAAGGATTCGTCGGGCGATACGCGCCGCTTCATCGACCTGCGCAACGCGGTCGGCGATCGCTTCGTGCTGTTCGCGGGCCTCGACGACGTCGTGGTCGAGAGCATTGCCGTCGGCGCCGAAGGCTGGGTGTCGGGCATGTCGAACGCGTTCCCGAAGGAAGGCGAGACGCTGTTCCGCCTCGCGAAGCAGAAGCGCTTCGACGAAGCGCTCGCACTGTATCGCTGGTTCATGCCGCTGCTGCACCTCGACGCACGCCCCGACCTCGTGCAGTGCATCAAGCTGTGCGAAGAGCTGGTCGGCCGCGGCAGCGCGATCACGCGGCCGCCGCGCCTCGCGCTGCAGGGCGACACGCTCGCGGAAGTGAAGGCCATCGTCGCGAAGGCGCTCGAAACGCGCCCGGCGCTGCCCGACGTCGGTCTCTGATCGACTCCCCCTGCGGCGGCGCGCGGGCTTTCCCCCCTGCACGCCGCCGTCTCCGGTCCGGCATGGCCTGCGGGCCCGTTCATACCGGCGCCCGAGCGCGCCGCGCGTGAGCGCCCCGCAGCCCGCCCCGGTCGTTCGAACCGGGCGACGCCGGCCGGCAGGCTCGCGCCGCTGCTCCGTCGGAGCGCGGCGCACCTCGAGCCTGTGCCGATATTCCTCCAGGAGACACGCCCATGCCAGGCCAAGGCAACGCTCACCCGTCTGTCCCGCTTTCCCGTTCCGCGCACCCCGACGCGGGTCACGGCAAGTTCAAGAAACAGCTGTCGCTGACCGATCTCACGTTCATCGGTCTCGGCGCCATTTTCGGTTCGGGGTGGCTGTTCGCCGCGAGTCACGTGTCGACGATCGCCGGCCCGGCCGGCATCTTCTCGTGGCTGCTCGGCGGCTTCGCGGTGCTGCTGCTCGGCATCGTCTACTGCGAACTCGGCGCCGCGCTGCCGCGCGCGGGCGGCGTCGTGCGCTACCCGGTGTTCTCGCACGGCCCGCTGCTCGGCTACCTGATGGGCTTCATCACGCTGATCGCCTTTTCGAGCCTGATCGCGATCGAAGTCGTCGCCGCGCGCCAGTATGCGGCCGCGTGGTTTCCGGGCCTGACCGCCGCAGGATCGAGCGACCCGACCACCCTCGGCTGGCTCGTGCAGGCCGCGCTGCTGGGCTTCTTCTTTTACCTGAACTATTCGAGCGTGAAGACGTTCGCGAAGGCGAACAACATCATCAGCATCTTCAAGTTCATCGTGCCGCTGGCCGTGATCGCGGTGCTGTTCACGTTCTTCAAACCCGCGAACCTGACGATCCAGGGCTTCGCGCCGTTCGGCATGCCGGGCATCGAGATGGCGGTGTCCGCGGGCGGCATCATCTTCGCGTACCTCGGGCTCACGCCGATCGTGTCGGTCGCGAGCGAGGTGCGCAATCCGCAACGCACGATCCCGATCGCGCTGATCCTGTCGATCCTGCTGTCCACGCTGATCTACGTGCTGCTGCAGCTCGCGTTCATCGGCAGCATCCCCACCGACATGCTCGCCGCCGGCTGGCATGACGTGAGCAAGGCGTTCTCGCTGCCGTACCGCGACATCGCGCTGGCGCTCGGCGTCGGCTGGCTCGCGGTGATGGTCGTCGCCGACGCGATGATCTCGCCGAGCGGCTGCGGCAACATCTACATGAACGCGACGCCGCGCGTGGTCTACGGCTGGGCGAAGACGGGCACGTTCTTCAAGGTGTTCACGCGCGTCGACGAAGCGTCGGGCATCCCGCGCGCGGGCCTGTGGCTCACGTTCGGCCTCGCGATCTTCTGGACGCTGCCGTTCCCGTCGTGGGAAGCGCTGATCAACATCGTGTCGGCCGCGCTGGTGCTGAGCTATGCGGTCGCACCGGTGTCGGTCGCCGCGCTGCGCCGCACCGCCCCCGACCTGCCCCGGCCGTTCCGCGCCAGCGCGTTCGGCATCACCGGCCCCGCGTCGTTCGTGATCGCCGCGCTGATCGTCTACTGGTCGGGCTGGAGCACGGTGTCCTGGCTGCTCGGCCTGCAGATCGTGATGTTCGTGATCTATCTCGCGTGCCGCCGCTGGGTGCCGACCGCGCACCTGAGCCTCGCCGAGCAGGTGCGCTCGTCCGCGTGGCTGATCGCGTTCTATGCCGCGATGATCGTGCTGTCGTATCTCGGCGGCTTCGGCGGCACGGGCCAGCTTGCGCACCCTTACGACACGGTCGTCGTCGCGGCCGTCGCACTCGTCATCTACTACTGGGGGGCGAATACCGGCGTGCGCTCGGAGAAGCTGCAACTCGACGACGACGAGGACTGACGCATCCGCGCCCTTTCCCATGATCCCTTCGGCCGGGCGCTCCACGCCCGGCTCCTGTTTTTTCCGAGGAAAACCATGCAACTCACAGGTCAGCTCCTGATCGGCCCATCCGCCGTCGCCGGACAGAACGGCACCCTCCACGCGATCGCCGCCGCCACCGGCGAGCGGCTCGAACCCGCCTTCGGCGGCGCGACCCTGCACGACCTGGAGAGGGCCTGCGCGCTCGCCGACGACGCCTTCGACACCTATCGCGAAACGTCGCTCGACGCCCGCGCCGCGTTTCTCGACGCGATCGGCCGCCACATCATGGCGCTCGGCGACGACCTGATCGAGCGCTGCGTCATCGAAACGGGCCTGCCGCGCGCGCGCATCGAAGGCGAGCGCGGCCGCACGGTCGGCCAGCTCGCGCTGTTCGCGTCGCTCGTGCGCGACGGCGGCTTTCTCGACGCGCGGATCGATCCGGCGCGCCCCGAGCGCAAGCCGCTGCCGCGCGTCGACCTGCGTCTGCGCAACGTCGCGGTCGGGCCCGTAGCCGTGTTCGGTGCGTCGAACTTCCCGCTCGCGTTCTCGGTCGCCGGCGGCGATACCGCCTCGGCGCTCGCGGCCGGCTGCCCGGTGATCGTCAAGGCGCATTCGGCGCATCCGGGTACCTCGGAACTCGTCGGCCGCGCAATCCAGCAAGCCGCGCGTGAATGCGGGATGCCGGCCGGCGTGTTCTCGCTGCTGTTCGACGCGTCGCGCGAGATCGGTCAGGCGCTCGTCGCCGATCCGCGCATCAAGGCCGTCGGCTTCACCGGCTCGCGCCGCGGCGGCGTCGCGCTGATGCACATCGCGGCCGCGCGCCCCGAGCCGATTCCCGTCTATGCGGAAATGAGCTCGATCAATCCCGTGCTGCTGTTTCCCGCCGCGCTCGACGCGCGCCACGATGCGATCGCGCCGCAGTTCGTCGCGTCGCTCACGCTCGGCGCCGGACAGTTCTGCACGAACCCGGGCCTCGTGCTCGCCGTCGACGGGCCCGCGCTGCGCGCATTCGAGGAATCGGCCGCCGCCGCGGTGCGTGCCGCGCCCGCGCAAACGATGCTGACGCCGCCCATCCACGCCAGCTACGAACAGGGCGTCGCGGCGCTGCGCGATCACGCGGCCGTCGAGCTGCTCGCACAAGGCGCCGAAGGCAACCGCCTGCAGGCCCGCGCGGCGCTGCTCGCGACCTCGGCCGACGCGTTCGTCGCGCATCCCGAGTTGCGCGACGAGGTGTTCGGCCCCGCTTCGCTGATCGTGCGTTGCCCGGACGCCGACACGCTGCATCGCGTGCTGAAGTCGCTCGAAGGCCAGTTGACGATCGCGGCCCACCTCGCCGATGGCGACGCGCCGCTGTTCGCCGCGCTGCGCCCGCTGCTCGAGCGCAAGGCCGGCCGCATTCTCGTCAACGGCTTCGGCACGGGTGTGGAGGTCGGCCATGCGATGGTGCACGGCGGCCCGTTCCCGGCCACGTCCGATACGCGCACGACGTCCGTCGGCGCCCGCGCGATCGAGCGCTTCCTGCGTCCGGTGTCGTACCAGGACCTGCCTGACGCGCTGCTGCCGGACGCGATCCGCAACGGCAATCCGCTGAACGTGCCGCAACGCATCGACGGCGTGCCCGCGCCGCGGGGGGCGTGAGATGACCGCATCCACCGACGAAATCGTCCTGTCGCTCGATGAAGTCCATGCGCTCGCGCTGCGCGTGCTGACGCACCACGGGATGTCCGACGCGCATGCGCGTGCCATCGCCAACGTGATCACGCAAGGCCAGCGCGACGAATGCCATTCGCATGGCGTGTACCGGCTGCTCGTCTGCGTGCGTTCGCTGAAGAAGGGCAAGGTCGATCCGCAAGCCGTGCCGACGCTGCGCCGGCTGTCGTCGTCGATCGTCTCGGTCGACGCCCATCGCGGCTTCTCGCTGCTGAGCTTCGAGACCGGGCTGCCGGTGCTCGTCGAGATGGCGAAGCAGCACGGCATCGCCGCGATGACGATCAACCACTGCTACCACTTCTCCGCGCTGTGGCCCGAGGTCGAGGCCATCGCGGCCGAGGGGCTGGTCGGCATCGCGATGAACCCGAGCCATAGCTGGGTTGCACCGGAAGGCGGCAAGGAGCCGGTGTTCGGCACGAACCCGATCGCGTTTGCATGGCCGCGCCCGGGCGGCGTGCCGTTCGTGTTCGATTTCGCGACGAGCGCGATCGCGCGCGGCGACATCGAGCTGCATGCGAAGCAAGGCAAGGCGATCCCGCCGGAATGGGCGATCGACGCCGACGGCCGGCCGACCACCGACCCGAAAGCCGCGCTGCAGGGTGCGATGCGTACGTTCGGCGGCCACAAGGGGTCGGCGCTCGCGGCGATGGTCGAACTGCTCGGCGGCGCGCTGATCGGCGACATGACGAGCCGGGAATCGATGGACTTCGACGAAGGCGTCGGCGCGACGCCGTGCCATGGCGAGCTCGTGATCGCGTTCGACCCGAAGGTGTTCCTCGGCGACGATCTCGACACGGGGCTCGCGCGTGGCGAACGGATGTTCGAATCGATCGTCGCGCAGGGTGCGCGGCTGCCGTCGCAACGCCGCTTCGACGCCCGTGCGCGCAGCCTCGCGAACGGCGTGCGGATTCCGAAGGCGCTGTACGACGAGATCCTGACGCTGCTCGACTGACGCGCGATCGAGCGGCGCGGCTTCGTCGTCGGCAAGACGGGCGATGAAGCCGCGGCCGGGCTGCGCTGGCGATGGCAGGCTGCCGGCTTCGCGTGTTCCTGCCATTCCGTCTTCGCGTCGCGCTTTGTTCGCTTTGTTCGGTTCTTTCGGCTTGTACGCCCACGCGCTGCCCGCCGCGCGCCACCTGCACCGGTCGGCCTTACCCGCCGGCGCCGCCCGCCCGGCGGCTGTGGGATAATCACGAAGTTTGCCCAGGGCGCAGCTCAAGAGGTTGTTCGCACGGGCGCGAGAGAGGCCTTTATTCCCGTGCCTCCACCCTTTTCCCGCGATATTTCTTCAGCAACGACCATGCCCACTTACCGTTCCAAAACCTCCACCGCTGGCCGCAACATGGCAGGGGCGCGCTCGCTCTGGCGCGCCACCGGCATGAAAGACGACGATTTCTCGAAGCCGATCATCGCGGTCGTCAACTCGTTCACTCAGTTCGTGCCGGGGCACGTGCACCTGAAGGATCTCGGCCAACTGGTCGCGCGCGAGATCGAGGCTGCCGGCGGCGTCGCGAAGGAATTCAACACGATCGCGGTCGACGACGGCATCGCGATGGGCCACGACGGCATGCTGTATTCGCTGCCGAGCCGCGACATCATCGCCGACTCGGTCGAATACATGGTGAACGCGCACTGCGCGGACGCGATGGTCTGCATCTCGAACTGCGACAAGATCACGCCGGGGATGCTGATGGCCGCGATGCGCCTCAACATCCCGGTGATCTTCGTGTCGGGCGGCCCGATGGAAGCGGGCAAGACGCGCCTCGCGAACCCGGTCACCAAGGCCATCGAGGTGAAGAAGCTCGACCTCGTCGACGCGATGGTGATCGCGGTCGACCCGTCGTATTCCGACGCCGAAGTCGCCGAAGTCGAACGCTCGGCCTGCCCGACCTGCGGCTCGTGCTCGGGCATGTTCACCGCGAACTCGATGAACTGCCTGACCGAAGCGCTCGGCCTGTCGCTGCCCGGCAACGGCACGGTGGTGGCCACCCACGCCGACCGCGAGCAACTGTTCAAGCGCGCCGGCCGTCGCATCGTCGAACTCACCCGCCAGCACTACGAGCAGGACGACGAACGCGTGCTGCCGCGCTCGGTGGGCTTCAAGGCGTTCGAGAACGCGATGACGCTCGACATCGCGATGGGCGGTTCGACCAACACGATCCTGCACCTGCTGGCGATCGCGCAGGAAGCCGGCATCGACTTCACGATGAAGGACATCGACCGCCTGTCGCGCGTCGTGCCGCAGCTGTGCAAGGTCGCGCCGAACACGAACAAGTACCACATCGAGGACGTGCACCGCGCAGGCGGCATCATGGCGATCCTCGGCGAGCTCGACCGCGCCGGCAAGCTGCACACCGACGTGCCGACCGTGCACACGCCGACGCTGAAGGACGCGCTCGACCAGTGGGACATCGTCCGCACGCAGGACGACGCGGTCCGCACGTTCTACCAGGCCGGCCCGGCCGGCATCCCGACGCAGGTCGCGTTCAGCCAGAACACGCGCTGGCCGAGCCTCGACCTCGATCGCGCCGAAGGCTGCATCCGCTCGTACGAGCATGCGTTCTCGAAGGAAGGCGGCCTCGCCGTGCTGACGGGCAACATCGCGCTCGACGGCTGCGTGGTGAAGACGGCCGGCGTCGACGAGAGCATCCTCGTGTTCGAAGGCACCGCACATGTGACCGAATCGCAGGATGAGGCCGTCGACAACATCCTGAACGACAAGGTCAAGGCCGGCGACGTGGTGATCGTGCGCTACGAAGGCCCGAAGGGCGGCCCCGGCATGCAGGAAATGCTCTACCCGACCAGCTACATCAAGTCGAAGGGCCTCGGCAAGGCATGCGCGCTGCTGACGGACGGCCGCTTCTCGGGCGGCACGTCGGGCCTGTCGATCGGCCATTGCTCGCCGGAAGCGGCAGCGGGCGGCGCGATCGGCCTCGTGCGCGACGGCGACAAGATCCGCATCGACATCCCGAACCGCACGATCAACGTGCTGGTGTCGGACGAGGAACTGGCGCGCCGCCGCGAAGAGCAGAACGCCAAGGGCTGGAAGCCGGCGCAGCCGCGTCCGCGCAAGGTGTCCGCTGCGCTGAAGGCCTACGCGAAGCTGGTCATGTCCGCCGACAAGGGTGCGGTGCGCGACCTGTCGCTGCTCGACGACTGATCGGGGGTAACAACCCGAAAGGCCGGCTGCTTGTAACACCTAGCCGGTCGGGCTGCGGACCATACGACCGCCCGCTCGCCCGATCCAGAAGCCGCTCTCCGGAGCGGCTTTTTTTTCGTCCGGCGCCAGTGGAAAGCGCCGGGCATCGTCAGTGACGGAATTCTTCCGGACCGCCGCCGCCACCTCCGCCACCACCACCGCCGTGGCTTCCGCCGCCGTTCCCGCCGCCTTGCGGTCGCGCGCCACCGTATCCACCGCCACCACCCCCACCACCGCCCGGATGCACCGGTACCGGCATCGAGCGGCCCTCACCGCCCGGCGCGGGCGGCGGACGCATGACGGCAGCCGGTGGCGGATGCATGACGGCCTGCGGCGGCGCTGCCGGACGCGGATTGCCGGCTGCACCCGGCATCGGCGCGGGCGCAGGTGCAGCCGGCTGCGGCGGCGTGCGAATCGCGCCGTTCCAGCCGCCGCGTGCAGCGGACGGCCGCGCGTCATGCACGGGGGGCGGGCCGCCCGGTGCAGCCTGAGGCAGCCCGCCCGGTTGCGGGTGCCCCTGTCCCGGCGGCACGCCGCCGGGGCCGAGTCGCGGTTCCGCGCGGTGTTCCCACCGATCGCGGTCATGGAACCAAGGCCGGTGACGGTAGTAGCGATCCCAGTACGCACCGATCGCGAACCCCGTGATCGGCACGCCGATGATCGCGCCGTATTCGACCAGCGGCGCGTAACCGCCCTGGTACGGATAGTCGATCAGTTGCGCGTCGATCCAGCCGCGCGCGCCCGGCAGCGCGACGTCGCACCACGTGTAGTCGCTCAGGCAGCCGAACACGTCCAGCGCGGTGCCCGGCGGGATCTGCGCGACGACCGGATAGTCGGGCGCGGGCCCGGCGAACAGTTCGGCCGGCGCATTCGTGTAGCCGGTGCTCTGTGCCTGTGTCATACCCGGCACGGCCGCGAGGCCGAGCAGGACGACGCACAGACTTCGGACAATCGTGTTCCTCATGATGCTCTCCCGCGCGGTGCCGCCGCGCGCCGGTCAATGCCGATGCCCGCCCCAGCCGCCACCCCAGTGGCCGCCGCCCCACGGACGATGCCAGTACCCGCCGCGTCCACGCCAGCCGCCGCCCCATCCGCCCCAGAAACCGACCGAGATCGCCGGCGCGCCCCAGCCGTACCAGCCCGGGTAATACGCGGGGGCATAGTACGGATACGGATAGGGATAGGGATAGGGATACGGCGGCGGATAGGCCGGCGCGACGTAGACGGGAGCCGGATCGACCACCGCCGCTGCCGGGCCCGGCGAAGTGGTGGCCGGTGCAGCGGTGGCTGGCGCAGTGGCGGCCGGTGCAGCCGGCGTGACGGGGATCTCGCGCTGCGTCAGCGTGGCCGGCGCCGGCGTGTAGTACGGCGCATAGCCATACGGACGCGTGTAATAACAGCCGCCGAGGGTCAGCGTCGTCAATGCGAATACCGCATACCTCGCGGCAGGAATCGGGGTCATCGGTTACTCCGGCAGAATCCGCGCATCGCCGCCAGGCGCGCGCCTGACTCTAGCTTACGTCCCCTGCAGATTTCCGCTCGGTATGATCGGTTACTTTTTGTTTCCTGCACTGGACAGGGCGCGGGCATGCCGCGTGCTGGCCCGACTGCCACGCTCGCGTTGAAGTTCGCGCAAATGCCCTCAACTTGAACGATGTCAGGCTGGCCGGCGCGGACGGGGTTCGCGAGCAACCGGCAGCCCGAAACCAGCGGACTTCGGCCCGCCCAGACAGGAACGCGGCTCACGCCGCCATCGACATGACTACGCCACGCCCCACTCCCCGGGCGGACACGCCGCTCAATCCGATCATCCAGTTGCTGGCGCTCGCCGGCGAACAGGGTTATCTGACCCACGCCGACCTCGTCGACGCGCTGCCGCCCGAAAGCGACAGCCCCGACGCGCTCGACGTCGTGCGCGCCGCGCTCGCCGACATCGGCATCGCCGTGCTCGACGAGCCGGCCGCGCCTGCGCCGTTCGCCGGCTCGGCGCCTGTCGACGTCGATCGCGATGCGCTCGACGAAGGCCGCGCGATGCTCGGCGACCTCGCACGCGGCACGAGCGCGTCCACCGATCCGCTTGCCCTCTACATGCGCCGCATGCAGGCAGTGCCGCTGCTCACGCGCGAAGGCGAAATCGTGCTGGCGCGCGAGATCGAGACGGGCCGCCACCAGATCCTGCACGCGCTCGCCGGCTATCCGGCGGCGGTGGACGCGCTGCTCGCGCGTCATCGCGCAACGGCTCCCACCGGCGCAGCCGGGTCGTCCGACGACGACGCCGGCGACACGCCTGCGCCGGCCAGCTACGACGCGCTGCAGGCGGCCGTCACGGCCTTGCGCGGCGCGTTGCACGCGCACGGCTACCGCTCGGACGAATACCGTGACGCCCGCAACCACGTCGCCGCCCTGCTCGGCTCGATCGCGTGGGTCGCACCGGCCGTCGACGACGCGAGCGGCGTCGTGCGCATGCTCGCATCCGCGCCGCAACACGCCGCCGCGGGCGAAGCCGCCTGCTTCGACACGGTCGCACGACGGGCACTCGCCGCCGCGCTCGCAGACGGCCAGCAGAAAGTGCGCGACGCCACGCGCGCGATGCTCGAGGCGAACCTGCGGCTCGTGCTGTCGATCGCGCGCAAGTACATGAACCGCGGCGTCGACCTGCCCGATCTCGTGCAGGACGGCAGTCTCGGCCTGATGCGCGCGATCGAGAAATTCGAATACCGGCGCGGGTTCAAGTTCTCGACCTATGCGACCTGGTGGATCCGCCAGGCGATCGCGCGCGCGGTCGCGGATCGCGCCCGCACGATACGCGTGCCCGTGCACGTCGGCGACCAGTACCAGCGGGTGCGGCGGCATGCGCTGCGTTTTCGGCAGCGCACGGGCCGCCGGGCGACGCCGGCCGACCTCGCGGCCGAAACCGGCCTCGACGAGGACAAGCTGCGCGCGGTGCTCGCGCTGCCTGCCGAGCCCGTGTCGCTCGACGCGCCGCTGCCCGACGCGGACACCGGCCTCGTCGAGCTGATCGAGGACCAGGCGTCGGCCAGCCCGTTCGAGCAACTGGCCGACACGCGGATGCGCGAATGCGTGAGGTCGCTGCTCCGGTCGGTCACGCCGGCCGAGGCCGACGTGCTGCGCCGGCGGTTCGGGCTCGGCGGCGCCGAGCCGGACACCTACGACGCGATCGCGCAGGACGCCGGCATGTCGCGCGAACGCGTGCGGCAGATCGAGAAGCGGGCACTCGCCGCGTTGCGCACGGCCGCCGAGGCCGAGAACGCGCAGTCGTTCCTCGACGCGTGACGGCATCACGCGACGCACGGTCGTGCCGCTTTCCGGCACGACCGTGCGCATCGAACCTGTGCTACGTTTGCCATTGACATACGTCAAGTTTTCTTCATCGCGTGTCGCGACAATGATGAAAAGCCGACCGGCGCATCGTTCGCCGTGTCCATTCCGTTTGTGCTTCCCCGGGTCCCTCGCCATGCAGACGACCGTCAGCCAAACGTTTGAGGAAAACCGCCATATCGCGGCCTGCCTGCGCGAGGCGGCGCAGCGGCTGGCTGACCAGGGCGCGAATCCGTACCGGGTCGCCGCGTACCGCGCGTCGGCCGAAACGGTCGACGCGCTCGACCTCGACATCCGCACCCTGTTCGAAGCCAGTGGCGTCGATGCGCTCGGCACGCTGCCCGAGATCGGCACGGGCGTCGCCCAGGCGATTGCCGAGCTGCTGGTGACGGGGCGCTGGCGCCAGCTCGACCGGCTGTGCGGCGACGCCGAACGCACCTCCGCGTTCGAAGCGGTACCGGGCATCGGCCACGCGCTCGCGCTGCGCATTCACGACCTGCTGCACATCGATACGCTCGAGGAACTCGAACGCGCGGCCCGCAACGGCCAGCTCGAAACGATCTCGGGCGTCGGCCCGCGGCGCGCGGCCGGCATCCGCGCCGCGCTCGACGACGTGCTGAGCCGCCGCCGGCGCTGGCAGGGCCACGTGCAGGACGCCGGCCCCGGCACCGAGCCGCCCGTCGAACTGCTGCTCTACATCGACCGCCTGTACCGCAACAAGGCCGCCGCCGGCGTGTTGCCGACACCGGGCTTCGTGCAACGCGTCACCGCGCATCGGCGCCCGAATGCCGACGACGGCGTGCCGCGCCCCGTGATGCACATGACCAAGGGCGGCTGGCATTTCACCGCGCTGTGCCTGCATGCCGCGATGCGCACGCCGGAGGCCTCCCGCCCGACGGACTGGGTCTCGCTCTATTTCTACGACGCCCTGCAGCGCGAGCATCAGCGCACCGTCTTCACCGAAACGTACGGCTCGCTCGTCGGCAAGCGCATCGTGCGCGGGCGCGAGCGGGAATGCCGCGTGTACTACGCGGGCTGAGTCAATCGTCGCCGGTTTCGTCGATGTCGAACGGGACGCCGAGCACCGACGCGATCTCGCGACATGCATGGGTGAGCGTGTGCGAACGGCGGCCGGAATCGTCTGCGATGTCCGGCACCGCATGACTCGGCGCACCTCCCTGCCATCGTGCCGCCACGCCAGCCCACCGATGCGCGCTCGCCGCCTGTGCGCGTTCCGCTACGCGCCTTCCGTCTTCGTGCGACGCGCCGGATGGCGATGCGCGGCGATGCGCAGCAGCTTCTGGAACGACGGGCAGTCGAGATGGTTCGATGCCGGGCACACGGCCGCATGCCGCAACGCGTCGCGCACGGCGCCGAGACGGCGGATCGTGCGGTCGAGTTCGTCGGCCTTGCCGTCGAGCTTCGCGCGATCGATCGCAGGCAGGCCGTCCGTGCCGACCATCGCGAGGATGTCGTCGAGCGAAAAGCCGGCCTCGCGGCCCAGTGCGACCAGCGCCAGGCGCTCCAGCACCGACTCGTCGTATTGCCGCCGCAGCCCGTGGCGGCCGATCGGCACGATCAGCCCTTTTTCCTCGTAATAGCGCAGCGTCGACGCGGGCAATCCCGAGCATCGCGCCACCTCTGCAATGTCCAGCCGGCTCATGCTTGACCTCAAGTGAACTTGAAGTTGCAAGATAGTCGTTCGACTCCATGAAGACAAGCCCGGACTGCCATGAAACCGTTGAGACCACGCTGTATTCCGCTGCGCGACGCAGCCTGTTCCCTTCTCTGCGGAGGGACGCGATGAGCCTGCCCGCCCTCCTGCTCGACCTGCTGCTGATCGGCACGGGCGCCACGCTCGTGATGGATCTGTGGACGCTATTCCGGCGGCGTGCATTCGGCATTCCGTCGCTCGACTATGCACTGGTCGGCCGCTGGATCGGTCACATGATGCACGGCCGGTTCGGGCATGCGTCGATCGTCGCCTCGGCACCCGTTCCCGGCGAACGCGCGCTCGGCTGGGTCGCCCATTACGCGATCGGCATCGCGTTCGCTGCACTGCCTCTCCTGATCGCCGGCCAAGGGTGGATCGACGCACCGACGCCGCTGCCGGCCCTCGTCGCCGGGCTCGCGAGCGTCGTCGCCCCGTTCTTCGTGATGCAGCCGGCGTTCGGTCTCGGCATCGCGGCGTCGCGCACACCACAGCCGGGCGTCGCGCGCCGGCGCAGCGTCGTCGCGCATCTGTCGTACGGAGTGGGGCTCTATCTTGCGGCGTACACGCTCGCGGCGCTGGCCCGTTGAGCACATGGACGCCCCAAGGCCTTGACAACTGGCGTCGGCTCAACCGAGCGGACATCGACACCTACGCAAGCGCTTTGTCGAGCCTGACGGGCGTCGCGTCCCGTGCCACCCGGACAAAGGCCACGCCGGACATCGGCACCAGCGCAACGGCAATGACCACGCCGCGTGCCGGCATGGGCGCAAACGCGGCGGGCTCGCGCGCTGCCACCCGGTGTTTTCAGGTCGTTCATCCGGCCCGCCCGAATGGCGGCCTACCTCACTCCCCGCCGCAATCGATCAGGTTGTGGCGCACGCGCCCGAGCAGCCGCACCAGCGTGTCGCGCTCGTCGGGCGTGAAGCCGCGCAGCCCGTCGTCGGCGACGGTGTCACCCACTTCGAGCATCTGCGGAAAGATCTCGCGCGACTTGTCGGTCAGCCGGATCGTGAATGCGCGGCGGTCGTCGTCGTTCGCGACGCGCTCGATCCAGCCGTAGCTTTCCATCCGGTCGAGCAACCGCGTGAGCGAAATCGGCGCGATCTCGAGCCATTCGGCGAGCCGCGCCTGATTCATCTCGCCCTTCCACGTCAGGTACGCGAGCACGCGGCTTTGCGCCCGGGTCAGCCCGATGCGCTTCGCGCGCCGGTCGAACAGGCGTCCGTTCAGGCGGGCGACGTCGGCGATCAGATAGCCGATCCGGTTCTCGTAAGTCTTGTCCATGCGGCGATTATAGGGGTCAAGCCGGCCATGCCTCGGCGATAAGCGGATATATAATAAGCGTGCTTATAATTCGAGCCATACCGGATCGCCGCCCACGGCGACCGCCCCACGGAGACACCCCGCTTGAACCCCGCCGCCGACGCCCCCGCCTCGCCCGCCCTGAACCGGCCGATGCTGACCTTGTCGATCATGCTCGCCACGCTGATCCAGACCCTCGACAGCACGATCGCGAACGTCGCGCTGCCGCACATGCAGGGCACGCTGTCCGCGTCGCAGGACGAGATCACGTGGGTGCTGACCTCGTATATCGTCGCCGCGGCGATCGCGACCCCGCTCACCGGCTGGCTGTCCGACCGGCTCAGCGTGAAACGGCTGCTGATCGTGTCGATCGCGGGCTTCACGGTCGCGTCGGCGCTGTGCGGGCTGTCCGAGACGCTCGTGCAGATCGTCGGCGCGCGCCTGCTGCAGGGCGTGTTCGGCGCCGCGCTGGTGCCGCTGTCGCAGTCGATCCTGCTCGACATCAATCCGCGCGAGAAACAAGGCCAGGCGATGGCGATCTGGGGAATGGGCGTGATGGTCGGCCCGATCCTCGGCCCGACGCTCGGCGGCTGGCTCACCGACAGCTACAACTGGCGCTGGGTGTTCTTCATCAACGTGCCGATCGGCGCGTTCGCGCTCGCCGGCGTGATGACCTTCCTGCCCGCACGCGCGCCGCGCCCGCACGTGAAATTCGACGCATTCGGCTTCGCGACGCTGGCGCTCGCGATCGGCGCGTTCCAGGCGATGCTCGACCGCGGCGAACAGCTCGACTGGTTCGGCTCGTACGAGATCCGCATCGAGGCGATCGTCGCGGCACTCAGCTTCGCGTTCTTCCTCGTGCATACGGCGACCGTCGGCAAGGCGTCGTTCTTCAAGTCGGAACTGTTGCGCGACCCGAACTTCGCGACGGGCACGCTGTTCATCTTCGTGGTCGGCGCGGTGCTGTACGCGACCCGCGCGCTGCTGCCGCCGATGCTGCAGAACCTGATGGGCTATCCGGTCGCGACGACGGGCCTCGTCACCGCGCCGAGCGGTGCCGGCACGATGATCGCGATGCTGTTCGTCGGCAGGCTGCTGAAATACGTGGATGCGCGGTTGCTGCTGCTTGCGGGGCTGTCGATCTCCGCGCTCGCGCTCTGGCAGATGATGCAGTACACGGTCGTGCTGTCCGAAGCGGACATCGTGCGGCCCGGCGTGGTGCAGGGCTTCGGGCTGGGGCTCGTATTCGTGCCGCTGAGCGCGCTGTCGTTCTCGACGCTGCCGCCCGAGCTGCGTGCGGACGGCACGGCCACCTACAGCCTGATGCGCAACATCGGCAGCAGTATCGGCATCTCGATCGTGCAGACGCTGATGACGCGCAACACGCAGGTCGCGCATGCCGATCTCGCGACCCACATCACGCCGTTCAACCCGGCCGTGCAGGCGATGGCCGGCAGCCGCCTCGACATCGCGCTGCTCGACCGCACGATCAACCAGCAGGCGTCGATGATCGCGTACCTGAACGACTTCAAGCTGATGTTCGTCGCGACGCTGCTGATGATTCCGCTGTTGCTGCTGATCCGCCCACCGCAGAAAGCGGCGAGCGTGGAGATCGCGCACGCGGCGATGGATTGACGGGCGCACGCACGGCGCGCGCCCGCTTCGCCCCGCGTCAGGCCTTCATCGTGCCCGTGCGCACGTAGCGCTCGTGCCACGACAGCGCCTCGGCGAGCAGGTGCGGCGTGTGCTTGCCGAAGCTTTCGCGCGACGCGCGCTCGAAGTAATCCTCGAGCATCGGCCGGTAGTCGGGATGCGCGCAGGTCGCGATGACCTTGCGTGCGCGCTGCTTCGGCGACAGGCCGCGCAAGTCCGCGAGGCCCTGCTCGGTGACGACCACCGCGACGTCGTGCTCGGTGTGGTCGACGTGGCTCGCCATCGGCACGATCCGCGAGATCGCACCGCCCTTCGCGGTGCTCGCCGACATGAAGCACGACAGGTAGCCGTTGCGCGCGAAGTCGCCCGAGCCGCCGATGCCGTTCTGGATCTTCGTGCCCATCACGTGCGTCGAGTTCACGTTGCCGTAGATGTCGGCCTCGATCATCCCGTTCATCGCGATGCAGCCGAGCCGGCGCACGAGCTCCGGATGGTTACTGATCTCCTGCGGGCGCAGCACGATCTTCTCGCGGAACGTCGCGATTTCGTCGGCGAAGCGCTGCACGGCGGCCGGGCTCAGCGACAACGCGGTGGCCGACGCGAAGCTCAGCGTGCCGTCCTGCAGCAGGTCGAGCATGCCGTCCTGGATCACTTCGGTGTACGCGGTCAGGTTCGAGAAGCCGGCCGAGCTGAGCTCCGCGAGCACCGCGTTCGTGATGTTGCCGACGCCCGACTGCAGCGGCAGCAGGTTTTCCGGCAGGCGGCCGCGCTTCACTTCATGGCGCAGGAAGTCGATCAGTTGCAGCGCGATCTGCTTGGACGTCGCGTCCGGCGCGGAGAATGCGTTGCTGCGGTCCGGCGCGTCGGTCTCGACGATCGCGACGATCTTGTCGGCCGGGCAGCGCAGGTACGGCTCGCCGATCCGGTCGTCGCTCTTCGTCAGCGGAATCGGCTTGCGGTGCGGCGGCAGCGCGGTGCCGTAATAGACGTCGTGCATCCCGTCGAGCCCGAGCGGCTGGCGCGAGTTGACCTCGAGGATCACGTGCTTCGCGCGTTCGAGCCAGGTCTTGTTGTTGCCGATCGACGCGGACGGAATCAGCAGCCCGTCCTCGCGGATGCCCGCGACTTCGACGATCGCGACATCGAGATCGCCGTACAGCCCGAACCAGGCGTACTGCGCGACGTGGCTCAGGTGGACGTCCTGGTAGTCGACTTCGCCGCCGTTGATCTTGTCGCGCAACGTCGGGTCGGACTGGTACGGCAGGCGCATCGAGATGCCGTTGGTGCGGGCGAGCGCGCCGTCGAGTTCCGGCGCGGTCGATGCGCCCGTCAGTACGTTGATCCGGAAGTCCTCGCCGCGCGTGTGCGCCGCGTCGATGTGGGCGGCAAGCGCGGCCGGGACGGCCTTCGGATAGCCGGAGCCCGTGAAGCCGCTCATGGCGACGGTCATGCCGGGACGGATCAGCGCGGCGGCTTCGTCGGCGGTGCGGACGAGCGAACGCAGGGCGGGAGCGAGGATGCGTGATGAAGACATGGCTGGTTTCTGACGCGTGGGGTCTGTCGTTGACGTCGCGGGGGGTGTCTCCTGAGCGACATGAAGCCCTTGGGGCCGCGAGGGGCGGCCGGCACCACAGGCACGGTCGGAGTATCGCAGAGGCCATCGCCGCGAAATGTCCGCTAAATGCAAAAGATCCTTGCCGGATTTGCCGGGTATCGAACGACCGTTCTGTGACAGGCGCGCCGTTTAAATCGAAGGCCCACGAAAGGTACGCGAAAGCATCGGACAGAAAGACGGTTACCGATCGACAACTCACACGCATCAATCGATGAATTTCCACCGCGCTTTATCGCCTGCGGATCGGCAATGACCGACGCTCGTCCGGCGCGGCCAATTGTCACCCGATGCGGCTTGTCCCGACCTGACGCACGTCAAGCGCGCACGCGCCGCGCGATGCGCATCGGGAAGCGCGAAACGCGCCGCCGCACCGGCCTGTGAGGCCCGTCCGTCCTTGACAGTCGCGCGACGCGAACCACACTGGAATACGGATGCCGCCGCCCCGTTTGGCCACCCTTTCGCGCACGCGTTTTTCGGCCGGCCGATCGCGACAAGACGCGGTAACACTCCTTCATGTCAGGACATTGATCGAATAAAAAGCACCAAATTACAATTCCGTATATATTTCGCCGATGGACCAAAGAAAAACCGCCACACGCTCCGAACCGCCCCTGCCGCGCACCTGGGATGCGCGGCTGGCGCGCTCGCTTGTCCGACCGCTCGTCGACACGCCCGTCACCCCGAATCACCTCACTACCGTTCGCCTGCTGATCGGCCTCGCCGGCGCCTGGTGCCTCGCGCACGGCGGCTTCGGCTGGAGCAATGCAGGCGCGTTCCTGATCGTGCTGTCGAACTTCGTCGACCACACCGATGGCGAGCTCGCGCGCATCAGCGGGAAATCCAGCAAGATCGGTCATTTTTACGACCTCGCGGCAGACGCGCTCGTCACGGTCGCGCTGTTCGTCAGCATGGGCGTCGGCATCGTCGCCCAGGGCGGCCAGATGGCCGCGTCGCCGGTGCTGCTCGGCGCGGTGGCCGGCGCGGCCGTCGCACTGATCTTCTTCCTGCGCATGCGGATCGAATCGTTCGCCGGCAAGGCCGGCACCAAGCAGGCATTCGCCGGCGGCTTCGAGACCGAAGACGTGCTGTACCTGCTGCCGCTCGTGACGCTGTTCGACGGCGTCGAGCCGTTCCTGCTCGCGGCGTCGATCGGCGCCCCGCTGTTCGCCGCGTGGGTCGTGTTCGACTGGTGGCGCATCGTGCGGCGCGGCAACCTCCCGCAGAACCCGGCCGCCACGCAGAACCCAACCGAAATCCAGGCTTCCAAATGACTCCTAGCACGCGCGACGACTCCGTGCTGAGCCCGGCACGCCCCGCGCCCGTGCGCGCGGCCGCAGCCGATCCCGATCGCACCGTGGCCGACCGTGTCGGCCAGCTCGACCTCGACCGCCTGCGCGGCGACTACGCGCGCCAGGGCTCGTTCCTTTATCTCGACACCTTCCTGCCGGCCGACGCGCACGCGAAGCTGGCCGACGCCGCCCGCGCGATGCAGGCCGGCCTGAACCGCAATTACCTGCCCGGCCACAAGCAGGGCGGCAGCGTCAGCCGTCATACGATCGACGAGCAGGCGCCGTACATCGCCGAACTGTATCGCTCGAAGGCGCTGATCTCGTTCCTCGAGAAAGTCACGGGCGACAAGCTGATGCTGTCGCCGGACGACGATCCGCACGCGTACGCGCTGTATTACTACACGAAGCCCGGCGACCACATCGGCTGGCACTACGACACGTCGTACTACGACGGCCGCCGCTACACGCTGCTGATCGGCGTGATCGACGAATCGTCGTGCCGGCTCGACTACGAGCTGCACACGCGCAATCCGGACGTCGCCGACGAACCGGGCTCCGTGCAGATCGCCGATGGCGGCATCGTGCTGTTCGACGGCGACAAGCTGCGCCACCGCATCACGCCGCTCGGCCAGAACGAGATGCGCGTGTCGCTCACCTTCGAATACGTGACGAACCCCGGCATGCGGCCGTGGAAGCGCTTCATCTCGAACATGAAGGACGCGATCGCGTATTTCGGTTTCCGCCAGGTGTTCAAGCAACTGGCGACGCGACGCACGACCGGGTCATGACACGCGCCGGCCTGATCCTGCTGTCCCTCGGGACCGCACTCTTCGTTGCACTCCTTGCCTGGCAGGGCGTCGGCGCGGTCGCGTCCACGTTCCTCGCGGCCGGCTGGGGGCTCGCGCTCGTCGCGGCGTTCCACGTCGTGCCGCTCGTGATCGACGCGATCGCGATCTCCGTGATGTTCCGCCCCGGCCAGCCGGGCGCCGAGCTCGGCAACGCGCTGCGCGCGCGCTGGGTCGGCGAATCGGTGAACAGCCTGCTGCCCGCCGGGCAGATCGGCGGCCCGGTGCTGATGGTGCGCCACCTCGCGCAGCGCGGCACGCGAATGGCCGACGCGGCGGCAGCCGTCACGGTCAGCACGACGATGCAGGCGCTCTCGCAGATGGCGTTCGCGCTGATCGGCATTGCCGCGTTCAGCCTGTATGCGACGCACGAATCGGTCGCGCACCTGCGCACGCCCGCGCTGATCGCCACCGGCGTGCTCGGCGCCCTCGCCGTCGCGTTCTATGCGGCACAGCGGCGCGGGCTGTTCGGCCGCGGGCTGCGCCTCGCGTCGAAGCTGCTCGGCCCGCGCGACTGGTCGTCGCTGGCCACCCGCGCCGACGCGATCGACGATGCGGTCGGCGCGCTGTACCGCGATCGTGCGAAGGTCGCGAAGACCTTCGCATTGAGTCTCGTCGGCTGGATCGTCGGCACCGCGGAAGTGTGGCTCGCGCTGCACTTCCTCGGGCATCCGGTGAGCTGGCTCGACGCGCTGCTGCTCGAGAGTGTCGGCCAGGCCATTCGTGGTGCGGCCTTCGCGATCCCGGGCTCGCTCGGCGCGCAGGAAGGCGGTTACCTGCTGCTCGCGCCGCTGGTCGGACTGCCGCCCGACGCGGCGCTCGCGCTGTCGCTTGCGAAACGCGCGCGCGAACTCGCGCTCGGCCTGCCCGGCCTGCTCTATCTGCATTTCAGCGAAAGAAACTGGCAGCGGCGCCGTGCGCCGCAGCCGCTCGCCGACTGATCGTTCAGATCCGCCGGCTTTTTGGTTGGAGAACCCATGCGAGCCATCATTCTTGCGGCAGGCCTCGGCTTGCGCCTGCAACAACCGCCCGAGGCGCAGTTCCCGAAGTGCCTGCTGCGCTTCGACGACGTGTCGCTGCTCGAGCGCCATCTGCGCGTACTCGACGCCGCGGGCGTCGACGAGATCGTGCTTGGGCTGGGCTTCCAGCACGAGAAGGTCGAGCAGGAATTGAAGCGCCTTGGCCGCCAGGCCGAGATCGTGATCAACGACCGCTACGACCTCGGCAGCGTGCTGACCGTGCATACCGTCGCCGATGCGATGACGCGCGGCGGCGACGTGCTGCTGATGGACGCCGACGTGCTGTATGACGAGAACATCCTGCATGCGCTGGTGGCCGATTCCGACAAGGCGGTCGACCGCCTGCTGATCGATCGCGATTTCGAGGCAGGCGACGAGCCCGTCAAGCTGTGCCTGAAGGACGGCGTGCCGGTCGAGCTGCGCAAGCAGCTTGCAGTCGATCTCGACTACGACACGATCGGCGAATCGGTCGGCTTCTTCCGCTTCACCGAAGGCACCGCGCGCCGCCTCGCGACGATCGTCGCGGGCTACGTCGACAGCGGCCGCGCGAACATGCCGCACGAAGAAGCCGTGCGCGACCTGCTGCTCGAGGGCGGTCACTCGTTCGACGTCGCCGACGTCACCGGCTCGCCGTGGATCGAGATCGACTTCCCGAACGACGTCGCTCGCGCCACGCAGGAAATCCTCCCCCTGATTCAACGCACTACCGCAGGAGTCGCACGATGAACGCACGCGAACCCAATTTCACCGAATCGCGCAGCGCACGCCTGCGCCGCATGCTCGTCAGCAGCGACCTCGAATTCCTGATGGAAGCGCACAACGGCCTGTCCGCGCGGATCGTCCGCGAAGCCGGCTTCAAGGGCATCTGGGCATCGGGCCTCGCGATCTCCGCGCAGTTCGGCGTGCGTGACAACAACGAGGCGAGCTGGACCCAGGTCGTCGACGTGCTCGAATTCATGGCCGACGCGAGCGACCTGCCGATCCTGCTCGACGGCGACACCGGCTACGGCAACTTCAACAACGTGCGCCGCCTCGTCAAGAAGCTCGAGCAGCGCGGCATCGCGGGCGTGTGTATCGAGGACAAGCAGTTCCCGAAGACCAACAGCTTCATCGGCGGCGAGCGCCAGCCGCTCGCGGAAATCGACGAATTCTGCGGCAAGATCAAGGCCGGCAAGGATTCGCAGACCGATCCCGACTTCTCGATCGTCGCGCGTGTCGAAGCGCTGATCGCCGGCTGGGGGATGGACGAGGCGCTGCGCCGCGCGAACGCGTATGCGGAAGCCGGCGCCGACGCGATCCTGATCCACAGCAAGCTGTCCCGCCCGGACGAGATCCTGCAGTTCGCGCGCGAATGGAGCGGCAAGGCGCCGCTCGTGATCGTGCCGACCAAGTACTACAGCACGCCGACCGACGTGTTCCGCCAGGCCGGCATCAGCACCGTGATCTGGGCGAACCACCTGATCCGCGCGTCGGCCTCCGCGATGCAGGCGACCGCACGCGAGATCCACGAGAGCGAAACGCTGATCAACGTCGAAGACCGCGTTGCCTCGGTCAACGAGATCTTCCGCCTGCAGGACGCCGACGAATACTCGGCGGCCGAGCGTATCTACCTGTCGTCGTCGTCGCGCGCGTCGAACGCGGCGATCGTGCTCGCCGCGAGCCGCGGCAAGGGCCTCGAAGCCGTGACCGAAGACAAGCCGAAGGTCATGCTGCCGGTCGCCGGCAAGCCGCTGCTGCGCTGGCTCGTCGACGGCTTCAAGACGCACGGCGTGAACGACATCACCGTGGTCGGCGGCTATCGCGCCGACGCGATCGACACGTCGGGCATCAAGCTCGTCGTCAACGAACGCCATGCACAGACGGGCGAGCTCGCATCGCTCGCCTGCGCGGCCGACCGCCTGACCGGCGACACCGTGATCTCGTACGGCGACCTGCTGTTCCGCAGCTATATCGTGCGCGACCTCGCGGAGAGCGAGGCCGAGTTCAGCGTGGTGGTCGATTCGTCGCTCACCGAGACCAACCAGAGCGTGCGCGATTTCGCACTCTGCTCCGCCGCGGACGATCGCGGCCTGTTCGGCCAGAAGACCTACCTGCAACGCGTATCGAGCGACGTCGCCGCAGGCACGCCGCACGGCCGCTGGATCGGCCTGCTGAACGTGCGCGGCGCCGGTGTCGATCGCCTGAAGGCGATGCTCGCGACGCTGCAGGCGCGCCCTGATTTCGACACGCTCGACATCCCGTCGCTGCTCAACGAACTGATCGCCGCCGGCGAGAAGATCGAGGTGCAGTACGTGCACGGCCACTGGCGCGGCGTCAACGATCTCGAAGACTTCCGCCGCGCGGGCGACTTCGCGCACGGCCAGACGCCGCTGTCCGAACCGGGTGCCGGCAACGGGGGCGCGCAATGATCGAAGCGGCCCAGTTCGTCGAGGCCGCGCGCGAGCGCGGTTTCGACTGGTACGCGGGCGTGCCCTGCTCGTACCTGACGCCGTTCATCAATTACGTGCTGCAGGACCCGACGCTGAATTACGTGTCGGCCGCGAACGAAGGCGACGCGGTCGCGCTGATCGCGGGCGCGACGCTCGGCGGCAAGCGCGGCATCGCGATGATGCAGAACTCGGGGCTCGGCAACGCGGTGAGCCCGCTCACGTCGCTCACCTGGACGTTCCGGCTGCCGCAGCTGCTGATCGTCACGTGGCGCGGCCAGCCGGGCGTGGCCGACGAGCCGCAGCACGCGCTGATGGGCCCGATCACGCCCGCGATGCTCGACACGATGGAGATCCCGTGGGAAACGTTCCCGACCGACCCCGAACAGGTCGGCCCGGCACTCGACCGCGCGATCGCGCACATGGACGCGACGGGCCGCCCGTACGCGCTCGTGATGCAGAAAGGCAGCGTCGCACCGTATGAACTGAAATCGAACCCGGCCGCGAAGCCGCGTGCGCATGTCGCCGCGCAGTCGTCGCCGCGCGCCGCGTCGGCCGAAGCCTGGCCGACCCGCCAGGACGCGCTGCAGCGCGTGATCGCGCACACGCCGGTCGATTCGACCGTCGTGCTCGCGTCGACCGGCTTCTGCGGCCGCGAACTCTACGCCATCGACGATCGTCCGAACCAGCTGTACATGGTCGGCTCGATGGGTTGCGTGACGCCGCTCGCGCTCGGCCTCGCGCTCGCGCGCCCCGACCTGCGCGTGGTCGCGGTCGACGGCGACGGCGCCGCGCTGATGCGCATGGGCGTGTTCGCGACGCTCGGCACCTACGGCCCGGCCAACCTCACGCACGTGCTGCTCGACAACGGCGCGCACGAATCGACGGGCGGCCAGGCCACCGTGTCGCAGCATGTTTCGTTCGCGGGCGTGGCTGCCGCGTGCGGGTATGCATCGGCGGTCGAAGGCGACACGCTGGACGTGCTCGATACGGCGCTTGCTTCGTCGGCCGATGGTGCGCAGTTCGTGCGACTGGCGATCCG
The DNA here is from genome assembly GCF_002223095.1 of Burkholderia sp. AU33803. Lineage (NCBI taxonomy): Bacteria > Pseudomonadati > Pseudomonadota > Betaproteobacteria > Burkholderiales > Burkholderiaceae > Burkholderia > Burkholderia sp. AU33803. The sequence continues at coordinate 1,281,489 of NZ_NKFJ01000006.1, read as the reverse complement.
CACCGGCGTGCCCGACGGCCTGCCCCGCCCGACCGTCACGCCGGTCGAGGTCAAGACCCGTCTGATGCGGCACATCGGCGCCGCGCAGACCGAAGCCCACGTTGAAGGAGCCCATTGATGCTGCTGCTGAACCCCGGCCCGGTCACGCTCACCGAACGCGTGCGCCGCAGCCTGCTGCAACCCGACCTGTGCCATCGCGAAAGCGAATTCTTCGATCTGCAGGATGAGGCGCGTGCGCGTCTCGTCGCTGCGTATGAGCTTGATCCGGCTGAGTGGACGGCTGTGCTGATGACTGGGTCGGGCACGGCTGCCGTTGAAAGCATGATCGCGGCGCTCGTGCCGAAAGACGGCAAGCTGCTCGTGATCGAGAACGGTGTCTATGGTGAGCGGATTACGCAGATCGCGACGCAGTATGGGATCGCGCATGATGTGCTCAAGCACGAGTGGATGCAGGCGCCTGATCTTGCGCAGATTGGTGCGAAGCTCGATGCGGGTGGGTATTCGCACGTTGCGGTGATTCATCATGAAACGACGACGGGTCGGTTGAATGATCTCGGCGCGATCGCGGAAGTCTGCCGTTCGCGTGGCGTGAAGATGCTCGTCGACGGCGTCAGCAGCTTTGGCGCGGAAGCGATTGATTTTGCCGGTGGCGATATCGACGCTGTTGCTGCGACCGCGAACAAGTGCCTGCATGGTGTGCCGGGAGCAGCGTTCGTGATCGTGCGTCGTAGTGCGCTCGTGAAGGCTGCAAGCCGTACTTACTACCTCGATCTCGGTCGTCTCGCGAAGCTGCAGGATCAGCGGAATACGCCGTTCACGCCTTCCGTGCATGCGTATTACGCACTTGTCGAGGCGCTGCGCGAGTTTGACGAAGCCGGCGGCTGGCGGGCGCGGCATGCGCATTACAAGGCGCTCGCCGATCAGGCACAAGCCGGGCTCGCGGCGCGCGGGATGCCGCTGGTGCTGCCGGAAGGTGAATCGTCGGTTGTGCTGCGTGCGTATCGGTTGCCGCAAGGTGTGACGTACGAAACGCTGCATGACGGGCTGAAAGCGCGTGGATTCGTGATCTATGCGGGACAAGGTGGATTGTCGAAGGAACTGTTCCGGATTTCGACGATGGGGGCGATTCAGGCGGCTGATGTTGAACGGTTGCTGGAAGGGTTTACGGCGTTGACGCGATGAGTGCTACCCGGAACTTCGTCGACGAGGGGCCCGAAAGGGCCGTTTTTCCCTCTCGATATTCCGGGAAAGATGGACACATCGGCTGCTTTTGGCTGCGGATTCGCTCCTTCGATGCAACGCATTTAAGGCGGCATAGCAGCAAGGAGCCAATAATTGCGATCGAGACCACGTGCAATTCAGGCTACTGCTCCGCACTGAAAATACCCTCTCGTCTTTAACGTTGGATTTTTGGCCAAATCGATCATACTTTCGGGCATTCGATGCCCTTAGGATCGCCTTTTGGGCGACCGACAAGCGCAAGGAGAGGAACGGTCGTTTGCGCTTACCCCTTCCCTGCGCATGTTGATCTTAGCCTTTGCTACGGCAAATCCTATGCTTATCGACGGCTGCCCCGGTCAAGCCAGCCGTGTGTCGAATGTGATGTCAAGAGTAAAGCTATTCGAACATCGACGCACAACGGTAGAATAGCTGGTTCATTCAAATAACTTAGTCGGGGATCACGTGGAAGAGACAGCAGTTAACCGCCTAGTGCGATTTTTCGAAGAATCAAAGCGACCTATTCTCTTCGTTGGCGCCGGGGTATCAGCAGCCGCAGGTGTGCCGATTTGGGGCCAATTGCTGAATACTTTAGCTGAATGGCTTCGCCCCAAGGACGCCCTAACCGCTAACAAGATTATTGAATTAGTACGTACAGGCGACTTCTTGCGCGCAGCCGAATTTTTTTATCTTAGTGACGCGACTGACGCCGAACGCTACAAGGTTCTGCTTGATAACTTAAAGCCAACGAATCCAGCGGCAGTCAATCCTTTATGTGCATTGCCTGTGAAGGGTGCGTTGACAACTAATTTTGATCGCTTGCTAAACGATGGCTTTGCCGCAACGAAACACCTTGCGGCGCTAGACTTTCGCCGAGGCGATCCCTCGTTCCAACAAACTCTGTGGACTGAGGAACTATTTGTCTCACGGATACACGGCTTCGTTGAATCTCCACAGACCATCATACTGAGCAAGAGCGATTTCGGAAAATTGGCCGAAGATACGACTTACAAAGACGTACTCACCCATTTCGCAACCCGATCTAACCTTCTTTTCGTCGGGTTCTCTTTTGCCGACCCGGCAATTGATAGTATCTTGACTGATATCAATCGCATTTATGGGCCACTGACCCAGGGAGCACACCTCGCAATTGTTCCGAGCGATTTGTCGTCAGAGACTGCGAGCAAGCTTCGTCGGCTTAATGTCGAACAGCTTACATATACTCACGAAAGCAGCGATCGCACCCACGTCAACTTGTGGACGTTGCTCGCTGAGACAAATCGAGCGCTCACGGCTCCGAGTTCCGTAACCGCAGACGTGTCAACATCCCCCGCTTTGTTCGGCACGGCTAAGCGTTATCTCGCGTCTTGTTATGCACGACTCAACCTTGGGACCCAGATTACGCCTCTCCGTGACGCCGTCATCGAAGGTACGGTTAGCGCGATTATTCAAGGTGAGGCGCCTAAAGCTGTTCTCGTGAGCGACATAGTTGATGCGATTCACCGCGACTTCGGAATATCCAAGCATGAAGCAACGGAGGTCGTCCAAAATTGCCTTAAAGCACTTTCAGACGAAAGGCTTTGCAATTGGCATAGGAAAGCAGATAATCCTACTGTCGCGTGGAATGGCAAAGCGGACGACGAAAATCGACTCGATAATGCTATTGCGTCGCTTGTGCGTAGCGCAACGGATAGAGCCGTAGTACAAGAAGGGCTTCGCATCACTGAAGCTACGAATGAAATTCTCGTGAATTTCTTCAAGCATCTTGTCCTACAGCGCGGATGGGACCTCGGCGCTGCATTCGCAGCTGGCAGAACCCCAGAGGACGCAAACGTTAATCGTCAAATGTTCGCTATCGCTGGCGCGAAGCTTAGCACAATGGATACGCAAGCGCTGGTGCGCGTTTGCGAGACTATGCTTAATTCGCCCACCGAACGGGAAGCAAAAATTCTAAGCGAATTGGGCCGAGCAAGTTTCGCCCTAGAGTTGGCACTGAAGGCGCCCCACAGTCACTTCTTCCACGCCGACGTATTGCCTAGGAAGATCTACCTAGATGCAAACGTGCTGATGCCGGCCTTTACGCGAGGGCACCCACTCAATACAGTTTATGAGGACATGCTAGGCAGGCTTGGGGTTGCCGCAAGCAAAGTGGGTGGTGCACGGATTTGCACGACGACGGGCTATCTTAACGAGGTTATCAGTCACCGCCGGCTCGCAATCGAAGAATACGAAGCCAATACAGAGTTCTTTGCTGACGACCTGAACCGAGAAGCCATCTTCTTCGGCTCCGCGAACATTAACGTGTTCAAAGGTGCGTTCGCGAATTTCGTCTTGAATAATAAGTCAATAACTTTCCCTGAATTTATAAGAGAATACGCTCCATACACTGACGAAAACCAGCTCGCGAAATGGTTACATGCCCGCGGTGTTCTCACCGTGAAGAATTTCGCATCAGATGGCCTAGATGTGGCTTCGATGACTGTTGAGCTGCAAAAGCAATATGGGCAGGATCTTACCCAACGCAAAAACGTCATGCTTATAGACCACGATGCTCTTCAGCTAGCAGCTCTTCGCCGTGACATTGAGATTGGCGATCGAGTTGTGTTCGTAACGGCCGACAAGAGACTTCGTGAGATCCTTGCAGCAGGCCCGTATAAGCATGTAGCCGCGTACATGATTAGTCACGTCGGCTTGACGCAGCTGATTGACCTGTTGGTCGGGATTGACGGAAATGAGCGGGGCCTTGCACATCTGATGTGGGGGGCGCGTGTGTCTGAAAAAGCAAATGAAATCAGACAATACTTCACCGCTCGCTGCCTGCAGTCCTACGATGAGGCAATGGCGATGGAACTGCCCGCTCTCGTCGAAGAGTTCGCAGATCGCGTACTAGCGGAAGCCCGGCGACAAGGGGTGCCTCTCGATAACGGACATCGAGAAATTTTTACAATCGCGGGTTCTTTCGAGGATCAATTCTTCGAAGCAATGCGTGAAAAAATTGAAACGCGCGAGCAAGCCAACAAGTTCCGCTAGGCAAGGTGGTCGCAACGCTAGTGTAGGCTCGCAACACAAGCACGGCGCGTCCGAAATCGGTCACATTGTGGAATCCGATTACACCGCATGCGGATATGTGGTACAGCGCAAGGATGTAGCAAAATCTAACGCAAAAGGAGCGGCTTGAAGCACGACCCTATGACTCTTACAAGGTTGAGGGCAGTACCGCGACGCAAACTGGCGACTGAGGGTGGTACATCAGGAAAAGACATAAAGTTCGCCAACTATCAAAAGGCAGCGTGAGGTGTTAATTGATACCCACGGAAATCCATGAAGAAACTTTCTCCCTCATGCCCCCGAAAATCCCTCGTTTCGCCCCGCTTCTAGTGCTCGCCGCCGCCCCGGTGGTTCAGGCCGCCACCAATCAGCCTTGCGACGACGTGACCATCACATCCGTCGCCCGCTGGGCCGGTATCGCGAACGCGAGCATCACCACACGCGACGCGAACCGGCTCGTCGTCGCGTCGGCCTGCAAGGTCATGCCAAATGCGCCCGAAACGACGATCGCGGCCGTTGCGTTCGACTCGCTTCCCAAAAGCAAGAGCCCGGACGAAAGCAAAAAGCTGCAGGTCATCGCGCTCGTCGAAGGCAGCAAGGTCGTGGCCGCCGAAAAGTCGGTCGTCGAAGAGGACGCTGCGACGGAAATCGGCGAGAGCAGCTATCGCATCGATACAGCGCCTTACCGGCTGTCGCCCGATGTGCGCGCGTTCGGCGTCGTGTTCACGAGCAGCGCGCGCGGGGCAAGCTGCCCCGACGCCAACGCCAGCGAGGAACTCACGCTCTGGGTGCGCGACGGCAACCGCATCCGTCCGGTGTTCGGCACCAACCTGTACGGGTGGGTCAGCGTCGAGGGCGACGCCTGCGGCCCCGGTGTCGGCGACGCGCGCAGCGAAGAGGCAAGCATGACGATCGCCGTGGAGAAAACATCGAGCCACGGCTTTGCTGATCTGTCGATCACCGCCCATATTACGAAGACGCAGCGCAAGGACGGTGATTATTCGGAGACGGGCAAGCGCACCGCACGCACGATCGTCCACTACGACGGCAAGTCGTACGGAATCGATATGTTCCGAAACTTCTGGTATTCGCCTGCCGCAATGCAGCGCTTCAAGTAACGCCCAGGCGGGGCACCGCCCCGCCCACCTACTCCGCCACCTTCGCTCCGATCGCCTCGCCCGAAGCCGGCATCCGTAACCCATCGTCACGCTCACGCCGCGCCTCGCGCGCCGAATAACGATCCTTCAACCGCAGGAACGGCTTCTCGACGAGAAAGTAGCTGGCCGTCGCCGCCATCAACGCCCACACGATCCCAAGCGGAAACGCATGCGGAACCTGCAGATCCGGGTTCGCAAACGGCTGCTGCCACAGATAAAGACTGAACGAGATCGTGCCGACGAACACAACCGGCTGCGCGCGCAACCACCGCGCACACCAGAACTCGCTGCGGAAATTCAGTACGACGATCACGATTGCGATCAACGCGGCTTCGACCGTCACGCCGTAAGTCGCATTCCAGAACCCGCCGAGCCGATGTTCGGCGAGTGGCATGCCGATCAGCACGATGACGATGATCGCGGTCACGATGCGCGCCTCGCTGCGCCACGTACGAATCCACGCTTCAAGCCGCTCACGATTGAGCGACACATAACAGCCGATCAGGATCGGATCGACGCCCGTATGCAGCATCATCCCGAGTTGCCCGCGCAGCGCAGGCGCCACGAAATACGTCACGGCGCGCACCAGCGGCACGACCATGATCAACGCAGCCAGCCAGCGCGTGCCGCCGCGCCGCATCCCATACACGAACAGCAGCGGCCAGAACCAGTAGAACTGTTCCTCGAGTGCGAGCGACCAGAAATGGCCGAGATACCACGCGCCGTCCGGATGCAGCGCGTTGTCGCCGGTCAGCCCGAACCACGCCGAGTAATTCCACAGATGCAGCGCCGCATACAGCCACTGTCGTCGATCGACGTCGAACCAGCCGGTGAAAGCCACGATCGCCACCGCCGCGAGATAGACATAGCAGGCCGGCCAGATCCGCAGCGCGCGGCGCACGTAGAACGACGTCAGCGCGATGCCGCCCGTGCGCGCGAACTCGGCACGCAGCACGTTGGTGATCAGGAAACCGCTGAGGACGAAGAAGATCAGCACGCCGAGCCGGCCGTCGGCGATCAGTCGCAACGGCGCGTACCACCCCGTGTAGCCGCCGGGCAGCACGTGCTCGGCGTGCCCGACCACCACCATCGCGACCGCGACGGCGCGCAACCCGGTCAACTGCGTGACGCGATGGTTCATCGGCTGGTTTCCGTTGGCACGGTAAAGGAAGAGGATTCGGTCGACGCCCAACTGGCCGGTCGACACGTCGCCGCGATTTTGTATGAAAAATATCCGAATGAAATTGCTTCAAAATTCCCGATGCCACTCCGGCACGCAGGCCGCCCCGGCGGGACGCCCGGGGCGGGTGGCGATCGGTTGACCGTCTGCTGCGGCGCAACGACCCGCGGGCCGCAGCAAAGTCGCGGCGCCGTTTTCACCGGTCGGCTTTCTTCTCCAGCAGCCGGACGTTCTGCTGCGCGACCTGGAGATCCTGCAGCCGATCCACCAGTTCCTCGCAGCCCGTCTTGTCCATCTGGAACGACGTGCCGCACATCGGGCAGCGGACCTCGCTGCTGCCGAGAAAATCCGCCAGCGACAATTTCACCCGCCCGCGTGCACAAACCGGGCACGCGAAACCCGGCGCGTCGTTCAGCATCTTCTCGCTCGTCTTCATGACTCCCTCCTGGAGTGATCGCCACCGTCGCCGGTGGCCTGGGTGCCGACGCCGCTTACCTGGGTATTCATGCCCAGCAGCGCCAGCAGGTTGCCGATGCCGGCCGGGATGCCGGCCTGCCCGACTTCGACTTTGGCGCCGATGTTCGCCTCGAGAAACGGCGACACGTCCTCACGCGCGTGGCTGCCGGCCTCGGGCCGGCCACGCGCGAGCATTGCGCTCCAGCGATACCGGCGCGGCGCAGTGTCGTCCGCATCGTCGGGCAGCAGCGGGATCGCGCACGGCGCCTGCACGCGCTCGGCGAGCAGCAGACGCACGCCGAAATCGAACGTCGCGGTCTTCACTTCGAGCAGCGGCAGCGGAATCAGCGATAGCACCGGAACCTGCACGCGGCGCCATTCGGTCTTGTCCTTGCCGACCACCTGTTCGTAGAAGAACGTGATCATCCTCAGTTCGCCGAAGTCGGTGCCATTCGGGTCGCCCGGTTCGCAGACAATGGACGCGTTCTGCACGAAGCCAAACTCGCGGACGTACCGGACGAACTGGCGCGCCGCCATGAAGTCGGCCTCGATCACGGCCTCGATCGGCGCGGCAAACAAGTACTGCAGATCGACGACGGGGCTGATGGAATCGGTCATGGCATCACTCCGTGACGACCAGTTCGTCGCGCTCGCGGCCGCCTTCGCCGACGAGCACCCACTTGTAGTTGCGCAGCTTCGCGCGCAGCGTCAAGGTCTGCACGAATTCGGCCGGAATGCCCTGCAGCGCGGCCGGGTCCAGCGTCACCGCGAGCGACGGCACGCGCGCGGTCTCCGCCTGGATCCGGCGCTGCCGCTCGGCGGCCGCGTCGACTAGGCCGCGCAGCGCCTCCCAGCTCGCATCGACCGCCGCAGCGAGTGACGCGCGTCCCGCGTCCGTGCGACCGTCTGCGTCGAACACGTCCGCCAGGCTGCCGTCCAGCGACGCATGGAGCACGTCGAGCAGTCGGGCACGCAGCGCATCGAGCGACGGCTCCGTACCGCGCATGGCCTGCGTCAGTACGTCGCCGAGCAGCGCATGCAGGTTGCTGCCCAGCTCGCGCGCGACGCGAGACGAACGCAATGCGTCGATCCGGTCGCGGATCGGGTCGGTGCCCTCACCGGCCGCCCCGCTCACACCGCGCACGGAGCCGAGCGCGTCGGCGAGATCCCGCAGCAGCAGCGCGCCGGCCTCCGTCGCCAGATCGGCAACGGCGACCTGCGACGGCAGCGCATCGGCCGCCGGCGTATCCGCGTCGAGCCGCGAAGCCCGTTCGTCGCCGTCGGCGCCCGGCGGCACCGCGAAGCGCAGCGTCACGTTCGCTTCGTCGAGCAGGCCGTTCGGCACCGGGAAATACTTGAGCAACGGATCCTCGCGATACTGCACCGCAAGGCGCTTCGAATACAGGTTCGCTTCGTGCTGCGCGCCCGCGAGACTGTCGAGGAACGCGGCGGCGATATCCCGCAGATTGGTCATCGGTGTTCTCCTCTAACCCGCGCCGGCAGGCCGGCGCGGGCGGGTTGTCACATCGGGCGGATCAGGGCTTGGCCTGCAGCGTGATGCTCGTGGACGCGGTGGCGCCGTCGATCGTCGCGTTGACGGTCATGACCGACTTGCTGCTGTCGTCAAGCGCCTTGCAGACGATCTCGACCTGGCCGTTGGCATCCGTCTTCGGCGAATTGCCCTCCACGCTCTTGCCGTTCGCCTCGACCTCGAACGCCGTGCCGCCGGTGTCGAACGTGAAATTCAGCTCGACGCCCACCGCCGGTGTGCCGTCCGGCTTCAGCGCGGTCAGGACGTCCTTGCCGGTGTCCCCCTTGGCGATCGACAGCATCGCCTGCGCGCTCTTGAGCGACGGCGCCGCCGGCGGCGGCAACCGGTGCAGCACGCGCACCGGCACGACGACTGTCTTTGCGTCGGCGTTGCCACCGTCCGGTGCGGGGATCGACGCGGACACCGTCAGGTCGATCGCCTGCGCGGCGACCTCGCCTTCGGCCCAGAACAGGACGGACAACGAACCGTCGCCGTCGGTCTTGAACGACGCGATCTTGCCGGTTTGATCGAACGGGATGGTCGAACCGAACGGCGCCCGACTCATCCGGAACTTGTCGGCGAGCGCAGGATCGATCTGGAACACGACTTGCGTATCGCCGGCGAACAGCCCGCTCGAATTCTGCAGACGCACCTGCAGCATCTGCTGCTGCGACGGATCGCCGGACATCACGGTCGACAACGCCGGGCTGACCTGCATGTCCCCGTTGCGGCTCGCACCGGTCGCGGCGCTCGACAGGATGTTGAGCACGGTCGCAAGCCCGGCCGGCACGCCGGCCTGCGACGCATGCACGAACACGTCCTGCGTGTACTCGACCGAATAGCGCGAATCCTGCGTCGCCTTCGAATCCTTCTTGCTCGAGTAACTTGCCTTCATCTGCGCCGACAAGCTGAACGGCCCCCAGCCGATCTTGCCCTGCGCCGACAGTTCACCCGCGATCGCCTCCGACTTCGACTCTTCCGACGTCGACGACGCCGCCGCGTTGATGTTCGCCTTGAACTGGATCGTCACTTCGTCGACCAGGATCAGCGGCACCGGCACGATCGTCAGCAGCGGCACGATCAGCTTCACCATCTGCCCGTCCTTCTGGTACAGGAAGGTGACGTTGACGGCCTGCTTCACGCCGTCCTTGTCGGTCGTGAGGCCGACCTTGTCGATGAACTCATAGGTGGATTTCGCGGCCATCGCCTGCGCGGTGATCGCGGCCTGCAACGGGCCGCCGATCAGGGCGCTGTAGTCGATACCGTTCAACAGACTCCGGGCGGACTCGGCCGCCGAATTGTCAACTGGCATGATTGATCTCCTGTGATTCCGGTTCCGCACGCGCCGCCGTGCTGTCCCGCCGGCGCGTGCGGTGCGTCACGCGGCCGCCGCGCCCGATGGGGCGACGGCCGGGCCGGCGGTTATGCTTGCTGCGGCGGCGGGCGCAGGCGGAAGCGCATGCGGTTCTGGCTCAGTTCCGCATCCACCGTGTAGCGCCGCCAGATCGCAAAGCCGGTCAGCAGCGCGAACGTGCTGACCGTCGTGGCCACCACCCCGCCATAAATCGCGGCGTTCGGCACGCGACGAGGCCACGGAAGCAGCGCGGCATCGCCTTGCGCGTGATCGTCGGCGGTCGTCGACTCGAGCAGTTTCGTCCACTCCTTGACTTGCTGCGGTTCGGTGACATCGACCACGAACGCCGCAGTGGATTGATTGACGAATGTCGCCACCTCGACCTGAGTGGCCGGATCGTCCTTCCAGACAATCACTTTTTCGCTTTCCATTTTTCACTCCTTTTCATGATGAAAATCGGGTGAATTCGCCCTCGGAATATCGCGCATTCTCCCGTCCGCGAGCGAATGCAATGCAATATCCGCCCGGCATTCAAATTGCGCCGAATGCGAATACCCCTCAATACCTCCGATTGCGTAGCGAAAATACGGATCACCGGAATCACAATTCGCGACCGATTTTCACCAGACGGGCAAGTTCGTGAATGGACAGCTTGCGCATGATGTTTTCACGATGCTTGCTGATCGTGCGCGGGCTGACATCGAGCAATCTTGCGATTTCCTTGCTCGCGAGACCCGCGCCGATCAGGCGCAGCACATCCCGCTCACGCGGCCCGAGCGCGGCGATCCTCGCAAGGAGAGACGTCGTCCGCGAGCGGCGGCGCGTGTTCGACCGCGTAGGCCACGAGTTGCGCGGTGCCGGTCAGGCCGAGCTTGCGCACGATGTTCGCGCGATGCTTGCGCACCGTCATCGGCGCGGCTCCCAATGCCGCGGCAATCTCCGTACAGCGCATCCCCCGTGCGATCAACGACACGATCTCGCGCTCCTTCCTCGTCAGAGAATCGCTATCCATTCACAATCCCCGGAATTATTTTGATTTCTCATTGATCCGCGACGCATGGCCAGCGTCATGAGTGCATTTCACGTGTGGCACGCACATGAAATACACAGGCATATTGAATCGGAATGCGTGACCGATGCGATGCGTTTTTTTACGGATTTTTTCATTACCGATCGACCACACGGCAGTCGTCCCGCATGCGGGAACCGGAACGCGCCATTTCGACGAGTTGGGCATAATGGCGTACTGCTTTCGGCACCGGCTGCCCTGCACCCCACCGACCTTTCAATCAGGAAACGTCATGTACCCACCGATCGAACCCTACGCCCACGGCCACCTCGACACCGGCGACGGCCATCGCATCTACTGGGAGCGCTGCGGCAACCCGGCCGGCAAGCCCGCCGTGTTCCTGCACGGCGGCCCCGGCGCCGGCTGCAGCCCCGACCATCGCCGCCTGTTCGATCCCGAGCGCTACGACATCCTGCTGTTCGACCAGCGCGGCTGCGGGCGCTCGACACCACATGCGAGCCTCGAGAACAACACGACCTGGGATCTGGTCGCCGATATCGAGCGTCTGCGCGAGATGGTCGGCGCGGAAAAGTGGCTCGTGTTCGGCGGCTCGTGGGGCAGTGCGTTGTCGATCGCCTATGCAGAGACGCACCCGGAGCGTGTGAGCGCACTGGTCGTGCGCGGCATCTTCACGATGCGTCGCGCGGAATTGCTGTGGTATTACCAGGAAGGCGCATCGTGGCTGTTCCCCGACCTGTGGGAAGACTTCGTTGCACCGATCCCGGAAGCCGAGCGCGGCGACCTGATGGCCGCCTACCATCGCCGGCTGACCGGCGAAGACGAAGCCGTGAAGCTCGAAGCCGCACGTGCGTGGAGTATCTGGGAAGGCCGCACGATCACGCTGCTGCCCGACCCCAAACTCGCCGCGCACTTCGCGGACGGTCACTACGCGCTCGCGTTCGCTCGGATCGAGAACCACTACTTCGTGAACCGCGGCTTCGTCGAGGAAGGCCAGTTGCTGCGTGACGCGCATCGCCTCGCCGGCATCCCGGGCGTGATCGTGCAGGGTCGCTATGACGTCGCGACACCCGCGCGCACCGCATGGGAGTTGTCGAAGGCGTGGCCCGATGCGACGTTCGAGATCGTGCCCGGTGCGGGGCATGCGTACAACGAGCCGGGAATTCTGGAAGCACTGGTCGCGGCGACAGACCGGTTCGCCGCGTAAGCGTCATCAACGCAATGCAACGCGGTGCGTGCGGCCGTGCCTGTCGGCACGCTCACGCACCGCCCGGTCAAAGCGACGCTTCGACGATCGCCTTGCCGCTGATCGCCCGCTCGACGAGTTGCTCGTCGCCGACCTTGCGGATCGCATCGTCGAGCAATCCTTCCGGCGCCTCGGTCGCCACCTTCAGCAAGCCCGACAGCCCGCGCGCGTCGAGCACCACCAGCGTCTCCATCGAATCCGCACGGCTCACGAGCACGCGGCGCCACGCCGGCCCCGCGCCGAAGCTCGCGCAGAGTGCAATCGTGTCGCTGCCGAGTGGGTAGTCGAAGTTCTTGATCATGATCCGCCGCCGTTGCAAGGGAATGGCGATGCGCGACGGTGCGGCGCCGTGACGTCGACGCACCCGCGCGTGCCGCCGGTGCCCCGGATCGAGTCCGATCCGTTCGCCGGCATGATCATGCTAGGCGTGCAGTATTAACGAAGACTTAAACGGCAATCGCGTGGGCGCGCGGCATGCCGGATACGTCAGGGCGCCTCGAGCGGCTCCACCGTCACACCGACCTTCAGCTCCTGATCCGCGCCACCCCCGCGAATCACGCCGCGCAGCGGCGTCACGTCCGCATAGTCGCGGCCGATCGACAGCATCACGTAGTCGTCGCCCGGCGCGCGATCGTTGGTCGGGTCGAGCTGCAGCCAGCCGTTGTCCTCCGGCCATGCCGGGTCGTACACCTCGACCCATGCATGCGACGCGTCGGCGCCGATCAGCCTCGGCTGCCCGGGCGGCGGCTGCGTGAGCAGGTAGCCGCTCACGTAACGCGCGGCCAGCCCGAGCGAGCGCAGCGCGCCGATCATCACGTGCGCGAAATCCTGGCACACACCCTTGCGCAAGCGCAGCGCATCGAGCGCCGATGTCGTGATGTCGGTGCTGTTCGGCGTATACGCAAAATCAGCATGCACGCGCCGCATCAGCTCCCACGCGGCCTGCACGAGCGGCCGTTGCGGCGTGAAGCTCGACGCCGCATACGCGGCGAGTTCGGGATCGCACGCGACATGCGGCGACGTGAACACGAATTCGCTCGCCGCGTCGTAGGGCTGCCCCGCGCGGAACCGCAAGCGGTCGCGCACCGCTTCCCACGCCATCGCCTGTTTTGGGTCGGGTTTCGCGATGGCGGGCGGCGGCTCGCCGCGCGCCCCGCGCGACCACACCGGCGGCGTCACGCGTACCGTGCTGCGGCTGCGCACGAGCAGCGCATCGTGCGGCTGGTTCAACGCAAACGACGCGCGCGCGTTGCCGAAGGCGTCGACCTCGGTCCCGACCGATTCCGGCGCGGGGTCGATGTCGAGCGCGAACGACAGCACCTGCTGGCGCGCCGTGACGAGCGGCTGCAGGCGTGCCTGGTGCTGCGCCGATTCGACGCGCGCCGCGTAACGGTATTCGGTGTCGTGCGTGACGCGCAGCAACCGGCCGGGCGCGACGTCGGCCTTTGCGGCCGGCGCCGATGGCGGTGCCGATGTATTCCGCGCCGTGCCCGAACCGTGCGGCGCTTTCGCCGCGCCTTTCGTCGTCACCATAACGTCCTGCCCGCCTCGCGCACGTGGCTGAAATAGCGCTCGCCGATCCGGTTCGACAACTCCCATACCGCCTTCACCGTCGTGTCGAGCGCTTCGAGCAGCTTGTCGTGCCGGCCGCCGTCGGCGGTCTCGCACAGCTCGTGCAGCGACCACGCGGGGACGTCGGGAATCGTCTCGGCCAGCTCGGACAGCGCATAACCTTCGCTGCGCTCGACCTTCGTCAACCGGCCGCGCAGCGCCTGCACGACCCAGCCGAGCGAGCGCGGATTGTCGGTATCGAGCACGACGAGCGACAGCAGCGGCGCGACGTCGAAGCCGCGCTGGAACCGCGAGCGGAACGTGATCGTGCTGTCGAACAGTTCCAGCACGAGCTCGAAGCCGTCCTGCCGGTGCACCGCGCCTTCGTCGAAGGCCGCCTTCAGCACGCTGCACAGGAAGTCCAACCGGTCGATCTGCCGGCCGATCGACAGCAATCGCCAGCCGTCGTCGCGCGTCATGTTGTCGGTCTGCGCGCCCGTGATCGCGCCGAGCAGCAGGCCGAGGCGCTCCAGCAACTGCAGCGCCTCGTTGCCGATCTGCTCCTCGGCTTCCGGCAGGCCCGCGCTGTCGGCGAACAGCTGGGTCGCGTCGTCGATCAGCCGCCACTGATCGCTCGACAGTCGCTCGCGGATCGCGGCGGCCGCGCCCCGCATGCCGAACAGGCACGACGCAATGCCCGACGTGCGATCCGCGCCGCGCGTCAGCGACGTCGCGAGCGTGTGCTGGAACGCACGCGGCGCATCGACGGCGTTCGGCGCGTCGGCCGCGATCAGGCCCGTCTCGCGGCACAGCGTGTCGAGCAGTTCCAGGTGCGCGGGGCTGTCGACGTCGTCCTCACCGCGCAGCCGTTCGAGCGCGGCGCGCGCGAGGCGCATCAGGTTGGTCGCGCGCTCGGTATAGCGGCCGAGCCAGAACAGGTTTTCAGCCGCGCGGCTCGCGATCGCGCGCGGGCGTTCGACGAGATCGTCGGGACCGAGGTGCGTCTGGAGCAGCGTCGTCGAATCGACGATGCCCTCGGTCATCACCCACGTATCGACGGTACTGCCGCCGCGCGGCATCGGCGCGTTGAACAGCGTGTCGCGCGTGCCGACCCGCGACAGCCCGCCGGGCAGGAGCCGCCAGCGCTGCGCGCCGTCGGCGAGCGCGAACACGCGCAGCAGCATCGGCTTCGGCACGATACGCGCACCGCCGTTGCTGTCGGGCGCGTCGTGGCCCGGCCAGGTCGGCGCCTGCGACAGCGGCAGGTCGGCCTGCACCGTGTAGTGCTCGGGCCGCGCGAGAATCCGCGCGCGCCACTCGGCCAGCTGCGCCTGCGTGAGCCGCGCGCCGATCACCGGCTCGAACGGCCCGCCGGCCTGCACGTCCGGTGGATAGGAGGCCTTGACGATGCCGCGCGCGAGCTGCGGCAGCGCGTCGTCGCACGCGGCCGCCTCGCCGCACCACCACGAATGCACGGCCGGCAGCGTCAGCGTTTCGCCGAGCAGCGCTTCCGCGAGACGCGGCATGAAGCCGAGCATCGCCGGCGATTCGAGGAAGCCCGAGCCCGGCGCGTTCGCGAGCAGCACGTTGCCCGCGCGCACCGCCTGCAGCAGCCCCGGCACACCGAGCATCGAATCGGGCCGCAGTTCGAGCGGATCGAGCCACGCGTCGTCGACGCGCCGCAGGATGCCGTGCACCGGTTCGAGCCCGGCCAGTGTCTTCAGGAAGACGCGGTTGTCGCGTGCGGTCAGGTCGCCGCCTTCGACGAGCGTGAGGCCGAGGTAGCGCGCAAGATACGCGTGCTCGAAATACGTCGCGCTGTGCGGGCCCGGTGTCAGCAGCACGATCCGCGAATTCTTTCGGGTCGGGCTGAGCGCCTGCATGCTCTGCAGCAGCGCGCGGTATGCCGACGCGAGCCGCTGCACGCGCAGCCCGCGAAACCCACGCGGAAAGAGCCGCGACACGATCAGGCGGTTTTCGAGGAGGTAGCCGAGGCCGGCCGCGCCCTGCGTGTGCTGCGCGACGATCCGCCACTGCCCGTCCGGGCCGCGCGCGAGGTCGAACGCGACGACGTGCAGCCAGGTATCGCCCGGCACGCGCGCACCGCGCATCGCGCGCAGGTAGCCGGGATGCCCGGTGACGAGCGCGGGCGGCAGCAGCCCGCGCTCGAGGATCGTCTGCGGCCCGTACAGGTCGGCCAGTGTCGCGTTGAGCAACCGCACGCGCTGCAGCACGCCGCGCTCGATCGCGACCCAGTCCTCGGGCGTGACGATCATCGGCAGCAGGTCAAGCGACCACGGGCCGGCCGCGCCGTCGCCGGCGCGCTGCTCGTGCAGTTGATAGAACAGGCCGTTCTCGCGCATGCGCCGGTGCAGCGCGTCGGCGCGGCGATCGAGGTCGGCCACGCCGTCGCTGCCGATCGACGTGAAGAAACTGCGCCACGCGGGCGCCAGCGCCGGCGCGTTCAGGCCGGCCGCGCTGCCGCGCAGTTCGTCGTAGCGGCCGGCGGCAGCCGGCGCCGCGAGCGCGGCGGCCAGTTCCGCGGCATCCGGCTGCGCGCCGGTATCGAAAAGCGTGGGCATCGCGTCGAGGGCGGCGAGATGATCGGTGTCAATGGGCGGCACGATGTCGTTCCGTCGTCAGGGCGCGGCCGCGCACGCGCGCCGCCACCCGGGCAGCGGGCTGCGGCGCGCGGCCGCAATCTGCCCGCATCCTAGCATTCCGGCACGGCCGCCAGCGACCGAAACCGCCGGGTATCGCGAACCGCGCATCGTCATCCGCGTCGTCATCGTCCGGTCACGGCCGCCGCAGGTCGAGCGTGAACGGGAATTCGCGGCTCGGCGCGGCAGCCGCGACATCCATCCGCCCCGGCGTATGCCCCATCTCGACGAAGCGCGCGAGCCGGCGGCTCTCGGCTTCGTACGCATTGACCGGGAACGTCGCGTAGTTGCGCCCACCCGGATGCGCGACGTGGTAGCGGCAACCGCCGAGCGAGCGCTGCAGCCACGTATCGACGATGTCGAACGTGAGCGGCGCGTGCACGCCGAGGGTCGGATGCAGCGCGGACGGCGGCGACCACGCCTTGTAGCGCACGCCCGCGACGTATTCGCCGACGGTGCCGGTCGGCTGCAGCGGCAGCGCGCGGCCGTTGACCGTCACGACGTGCCGGTTGTCGTTCAGGCCCGTCACGCGCACTTCGAGCCGTTCGACCGACGAATCGACGTAGCGCACCGTGCCGCCGGGCGCGCCCTCCTCGCCCATCACGTGCCACGGCTCCAGCGCGCCGCGCAGCGACAGCTGCATCCCGTTCACCGCGATCTGGCCGAACAGCGGGAAGCGGAATTCGAAGTGCGGCGCAAACCACGCCGGATCGAACGCGAAACCGGCATCGCGCAGTTCGGTCAACACGTCGTCGAAATCCATCTGAAGAAACGCGGGCAGCATGAAGCGGTCATGCAGCGCGGTGCCCCAGCGCGTGAGCGGCGTCGTGTACGGCGCGGCCCAGAAACGCGCGACCAGCGCGCGCAGCAGCAATTGCTGCACGATGCTCATCCGCGCATGCGGCGGCATCTCGAACGCGCGCAGTTCGAGCAGGCCGAGCCGGCCGGTCGACGAGTCCGGCGAATACAGCTTGTCGATGCAGAACTCGCTGCGGTGCGTGTTGCCGGTCACGTCGATCAGCAGGTTGCGCAGCACGCGGTCGACGAGCCACGGCGGCATGTCCTGCCCGAACAGCAGCTTGTTGCGCTGGATCTCGGCGAACGCGATGTCGAGTTCGTAGAGCTGGTCGTTGCGCGCCTCGTCGACGCGCGGCGCCTGGCTCGTCGGCCCGATGAAGAGCCCGGAGAACAGGTAGGACAGCGACGGATGGTTGTGCCAGTACGCGATCAGGCTCGCGAGCAGGTCCGGGCGACGCAGGAACGGGCTGTCGGCCGGCGTCGCGCCGCCGAGCACGAAGTGGTTGCCCCCGCCCGTGCCGACGTGGCGGCCGTCGACCATGAACTTCTCGCTGCACAGCCGCGATTGCCACGCGGCGTCGTAAAGGAATTCGGTGTGGTCGACGAGCTCGTCGAAGTTGCCGGCCGGATGGATGTTCACCTCGATCACGCCGGGATCGGGCGTCACCTGCAGCAGCTTCAGCCGCGCGTCGCGCGGCGGCGGATAGCCTTCCAGCACGAGTTTCACGCCCAGCGCGTGCGCGGTCAGCTCGATCGCGCCGAGCAGCTCGAGATAATCCTCGAGCGCGGCAAGCGGCGGCATGAACAGGTACAGGATGCCGTTGCGCACTTCGACGCACAGCGCGGTGCGCGTGATCCACGCGGCCGATTCGAAACGCTCGGGCTGGCGACCCGGATCGCGCGCGGCCGGCTGGCCGTTGCCGGCCGTGCCGTCGTCTCGCCACTGCATCACGGTCTGCGCGGATGCCTCGCGATGCACGCCGGACAGGTAGCGCGGCGCATCGGCCGGGCCTGCGTAGCGCGCGCGGATCGCGGCGGCATCCGGCAGCGCGTCACGCGGCGCGAACGGGTCGCGCTCGACGAGATACGGATAGTCGGCGCGGCTCGCCCACGGCAGCGAATCGAGCGGCAGCCGATAGCCCATCGGCGAATCGCCGGGCACGAGGTACATCCGCTCGTCGCGGAAGAACCACGGGCCCGTCTGCCAGCGCGGGCCGTCGAGGCCGGGCGCGGCTTCCGTACGCTTGACCGGCAGCACGTAGCCGACCACGCTGTCGAGTTGCTGCTCGAAGACCTTGCGCAACCGCGCGCGTTCGAGCTCGTCGTCGAGACGCGAGTCGAACGGGTCGACGTTGACCGGCAGCCGGCGCTCGCGCCACAGGTAGTACCACACGTCCTCGTAGCCGGGCCGGATGAATTCGCCGGTCAGGTTCAGCCGCGCGGCGAGCGCGTCGATGAAGCGCTTCGCGTCGTCGGTCGTATAGGCGGACGGCTCGCGCTCGTCGGCGAACAGCGACGGATCGTGCCACACGGGCTGGCCGTCGGCACGCCAGAAGATCGACAGCGCCCAGCGCGGCAGTTGCTCGCCCGGGTACCACTTGCCCTGCCCGAAATGCAGGAAGCCGCCGTCGCCATATTCCGCGCGCAGCCGCTGCACGAGTTCGGTCGCGTAGCCGCGCTTGGTCGGGCCGAGCGCGTCGGTGTTCCACTCGGCGCCGTCGCGATCGTCGATCGACACGAAGGTCGGCTCGCCGCCCTGCGTGAGCCGCACGTCGCCGGCCGCCAGCGCGCCGTCCACCTGCGTGCCGAGCGCCAGCACGCCATCCCATTGCGATTTCGTGTACGGCTTCGTCACGCGCGGCGATTCGTACACGCGCGTCACGGTCATCTCGTGCTCGAACGACACCTCGCACTCGTCGATCAGCCCCTCGACCGGCGCGGCGCTGGTCGGCTGCGGCGTGCAGGCCAGCGGAATGTGGCCTTCGCCGGCGAGCAGGCCGGAGGTCGGATCGAAGCCGATCCAGCCGGCGCCCGGCAGGTAGACCTCGCACCATGCGTGCAGGTCGGTGAAGTCGACCGACGTGCCGCTCGGGCCGTCGAGCGACTTCACGTCGGGCGTCAGCTGGATCAGGTAGCCCGACACGAAGCGCGCGGCGATGCCGAGATGACGGCACAGCTGCACGAGCAGCCATGCGCTGTCGCGGCACGAGCCCGAGGCCCGTTCGAGCGTCTGCTCGGGCGTCTGTACGCCCGGCTCCATCCGCACGAGATAGCCGATGTCGCGCTGCAGTTGCTGGTTCAGCGCGACGAGGAAGTTCACGGTGCCGGCCGGCGTGCGGTCGACGCCGTCGAGATACGCGCGGAACAGCGCCGACCCACTCGCCTGCGGATCGCACACGAGATACGGCGCGAGCTCGGTCTTCAGCGCGTCGTCATAGCTGAACGGGTATTGCTCCGCGCTGGCTTCGAGGAAGAAGTCGAACGGGTTGTACACCGACATCTCGGCGACGAGATCGATCGTGATCTCGAAGTGCTCGGTGCGCTCCGGAAACACGAGCCGCGCGAGATAGTTCGAGAACGGGTCCTGCTGCCAGTTGATGAAGTGCTGCGCGGGCTCGACCGTCATCGAATACGCGAGGATCGGCGTCCGGCAGTGCGGCGCGGGCCGCAGGCGCACGACCTGCGGGCCGAGATTGACGAGCCGGTCGTAGCGATAGCGGGTGGTGTGATGCAGCGCGACGTGGATGGACATGGGAGCTCGGTTCGGGTTGGGCCGGCCGCGCGCCGCGTCGCGCTCGATGCGACGCGGCACCCCGGCCTGGCGGATTCGGCGAAAACGTGCGCGAGGTCAGACGAGCTCGGGCGTCTGCACGACGCTGATCTCGACACCGACGGCCGTCGCGCCGAGCCCCGTCACCGGCTGCGCGTCGCGATAGTCGAGGCCGACCGCGATGCGCACGTAGCGCTCGTCCGGGCAGCGATTCATGAACGGATCGAACCCGACCCAGCCGAGCCCCTCCACATACGCCTCGGCCCACGCATGGCCAGCGGGCTGCTGCGTCAGCCCGGCCGCCTGCGACTGCGCGCCGTGCGCCGGCTGCGGCATCCCCTGCGATTGCGACTGGGATTGGGACTGCGCGGCATGCGATGCACCGAGCACCTGCTGCATGCCCTCGCCGCTCTGCAGCGCGAGCGCTTCTTCCTCCTCGACGTCGCCCGCGTTCTGCTTCGCGTCGGCGATGCGCTGCATCGCGCTGTCCGCCAGCACGTAACCCGAAATGTAGCGCGCGGGAATCTTCAGCACGCGCGCGGCCGCGATGAACGCATGCGCATGGTCGCGGCTCGTGCCCTCGCCGCTTTGCAATGCGGTTTCCGCGTCGACCGGAGCGTCGGCGGCCAGGTTCGGTGCATACGCGATGCGGTCGTGCACTTCCGTCATCAGCCAGTGCAGCGCGTCGAGGCTGTGCGGTTCGATCGGCAGCGCTTGCGCCAGCGCGCGCACGGTGTCGCCCGCCTTCGTCAGCGCCGTTTCGCGCTCGAAGATCCACGGCGGTGCATAACCTTCAGGATGACCGAGTATGCCCGCGCGGTCCTGCGTCTCGACGACGCCGGCCGCGACGACGACGATCTCGGCCTTCGCGCCGCGGTCGTGCCGCACGAGGTCGATCCGGTTGCCGAGCCCGTCGGCATAGGACAGCGACGGCTCGACGCCGTCGATCGTGACCTGCCACGCGCGCACCGTCTGCCCGGGGCCCGACTGCGGGCGCAGCCGCAGCCGTTGCAGCGCATGGGTGGCTTGATCGTCGAACTGATAACGCGAGATGTGTCGGATGGCGAGTCGCATGGCAAGTCTCAGTCGAAGTTGTAAGCCTGGGCGATTTCGAGCCCGAGGCTGTTGTTGCGGCCGATGAAGTCGGTCAGGAACTCGTGCAGGCCGCTCTTGAAGATCCGCTCGACCGAGGTATCGGACAGCATTTGCAGGATCTTCGTGGCCGTGTCGTGACACGGGTGTGTCACGCCGTAATCCTTTGCGAGCAGGTTCAGGCTCGACACGACGCGCCCGTAGCAATAACGCAGCGATCGCGGCATGCGGCCGTTCAGGATCAGGTAGTCGGCGATGTTCATCGGCTTGTACTGCACGTCGTACACCCAGCGGTACGAACGGTGCGCGGCGACGCAGCGCAGGATCGTCTCCCACTGGTAGTTGTCGAGGATCGTGCCGACGTGCGACACCGACGGCAGCAGCAGGTGGTATTTCACGTCGATGATCCGCGCGGTGTTGTCGGCGCGCTCGACGAAGGCGCCGATCTGCGCGAAATCGAAGATCTCGTTGCGCAGCATCGTGCTGTAGAAGCTGCCGAGGATCAGCGCGGTTTCGCGCTTCACCTGGTCGAGCACGGCCGGCAGCTCGCTCTCCGGCACCGGCTGCGCGAGCGCGCGGCGCAGCGCGAGCCACGCACCGTTCACGCTCTCCCATGCCTCGCGGGTGAGCGCCGTGCGCACCATCCGCGCGTTCGAGCGCGCGGCGTCGATGCACGACAGCACGCTGGACGGGTTGTCGCGGTCGCGCAGCAGGTAGTCGGTCACGGTTTCGGCCGCATACGCGTCGTATTTCTGCCGGTAGCCGTCGTCCGTGCCCGAGCTGACGAGCACCGACGACCATTCGGCCGGCGCGTCGGACGTGCGCGTGAGCGCCATCCGCAGCCCGGCATCGACGATGCGCGCGATGTTCTCCGCGCGCTCGATATAGCGGTACATCCAGTAGAGACCGCTTGCAGTACGTCCCAGAAGCATCTCGTGTCCACTCCGTCTTCGTTCGGTTGGCGCCCCGGTCGCGGGGCGCGCGGTCGCGTCCGGCTCAGTCGGCCAGCACCCAGGTGTCCTTGGTGCCGCCGCCCTGGCTCGAGTTGACGACGAGCGATCCCTCCTTCAGCGCGACGCGCGTCAGCCCGCCCGGCGTGATGCGGATCCGGTCCGACACCAGCACGAACGGCCGCAGGTCGACGTGGCGCGGCGCGAGGCCGGCTTCGGTCAGGATCGGCGTCGTGGACAGCGCGAGCGTCGGCTGCGCGATGTAGTTCGCGGGGCGCGCGCGCAGCTTCGCGGCAAACGCTTCGAGCTCGGCCTTCGACGCGCACGGCCCGACCAGCATCCCGTAGCCGCCCGAGCCGTGCACTTCCTTCACGACCAGTTCGTCGAGATGGTCGAGCACGTATTTCAGGCTGTCGGCTTCGCCGCAGCGCCAGGTCGGCACGTTCTCCAGCAGCGCCTTGCGGCCCGTGTAGAACTCGACGATCTCCGGCATGTACGAGTAGATCGCCTTGTCGTCGGCGATGCCGGTGCCGGGCGCGTTCGCGATCGTGATGTTGCCCGCGCGGTACACGTCCATGATCCCCGCGACGCCGAGCACCGAATCGGGGCGGAACGTGAGCGGATCGAGGAACGCGTCGTCGACGCGGCGATACAGCACGTCGATCGGCTGGAAGCCTTCGGTCGTGCGCATCGCGACGCGGCCGTCGATCACCTGCAGGTCGCTGCCCTCGACGAGATGCACGCCCATCTGGTCGGCGAGGAACGAATGTTCGTAGTACGCGGAATTGTGGATGCCGGGCGTGAGCACGGCGACGGTCGGGTTGTCGGCATTGCCGCCCGGCGGGCACACGGCCGCGAGCGACTGGCGCAGCATCTGCGGATAGGTCTCGACCGGGCGCACCTTCACCTGCTGGAACAGCTCCGGGAAGAGCTGCATCATCGTCTCGCGGTTTTCCAGCATGTACGACACGCCGGACGGCGTGCGCGCGTTGTCCTCCAGCACATAGAATTCGTTCTCGCCGGTGCGCACGATGTCCACGCCGATGATGTGCGTGTAAACGTTGCCGGGCGGCCGGAAATCGATCATTTCCGGGATGAACGCCTCGTTGTGCGCGATCAGGTGCTTCGGCACGATGCCCGCGCGGACGATTTCCTGGCGGTGGTAGATGTCGTCGAGGAACGCGTTGAGCGCCATCACGCGCTGCTCGATGCCGAGCGACAGCCGGCTCCATTCGGCGCCCGAGATGATGCGCGGGACGATGTCGAACGGAATCAGCCGCTCGGCGGCCTCCGCGTCGCCATAGACGGCGAACGTGATGCCCGTCTTGCGGAATACGCCTTCCGCGTCGTAGGCCTTCTGGGCGAGGCTCGCGGGATTCTGCGTGTCGAGCCACTGCTTCAGGCGCGCGTAGGGCGCCCTTACCATGTCGCCGGATTGCAGCATTTCATCGAATGGCTTCATCGATCTTTTCTCCATCGATCGTTTTCCCCGGCATTGCGCATGCCGGACCGGCGTAATGAATGCTTTGCAAGGAACGTGCCTTGCGCGATCCCCTCGATATCCCCCCGTTTTTGCGCCGCGCCGGGCACGCCCGCGCGGCATTGCGCACCATCACGGTGCAGCGTCCGACGCAACGGGCGACGACGGTGCGTCGCCGGCGCGCACGGTTCATGCTGCGCCGCGTCTGTCGAACATAGTTCCCCCGCGTGTCACGAATGTGCAATCTGCACTGCACAAAAAACGGCTCGCCCCGGCATCGGGCCACCGGAACGAAAGACTGGGAAGGCGGGCCGGCACGCGCACGGCGCAACCGGCCCTGGGGGAAGTACCGTCTGCGGCCGCACCGGCAGTTCGACGCGATGAACTGTCCGGTTAGCCGGGTCCGGCACCTCAACGCTATGCAGCCGTAATCCCGCCGACAACGCCCATGCATATTTCGACTGACACCCATCGAAAAAAAACATCGGGCCGAGCGGCGCGAGGCGCGGTACGCTAGAACGTTCGTGCAGCACACGGTGCCGCCGCCTTTCAGGCGCCCGACTATAAAAAGCGAAGATCGAAATGGAAGCAAAGTGGCTGGAAGATTTCCTGAGCCTTGCGGATACCAAGAGCTTTTCCCGGGCCGCGCGTAACCGGCACCTCACGCAATCGGCATTCAGCAGACGAATAGCGGCACTCGAAACCTGGATGGACGCGAAGCTGGTGGACCGGAGCATCAACCCGATCACGCTCACGCCAGCCGGCCAGATGTTCCGCGGCCTCGCCGCGGACATCCTGCGCAGCATGTATGCGGCGCGCAATCTCGTGAACGGCTACGACCAGTTCGCGGCCAGCGACCAGGTCGTGCGTTTCGCGGTGGCCCATACGCTCGTCTTCACGCTGTTTCCCGAATGGCTCAAGCAGCTCAACGGCGAAGTCGGCCACGTCACCGCGCGCGTCAACGCGGTGAACGTGCCGGAAGGCGTGCAGCAGCTCGTCGAAGGTGAATGCGACCTGCTGCTCGGCTATCACCATCCGCAGCTGCCGATCGTGCTCGACCCGAACCACTTCCCGTTCGTCAGCCTCGGCGTCGAACGGATCCTGCCCGTGTCGACACCCGATGCGCGCGGCAAGCCCGTGTTCCAGTTGCCGGGCACCCCCGAGGCCCCGCTGCCGCTGCTCGCGTATTCGTCGGGCGCGTTTCTCGGCAACATCGTCGAGATGCTGCTGCTGAACGCCACCGAGCCGTACGTGCTGCATCGCTGCTTCGAGACGCACATGTCCGAGGCGTTGAAGGGCATGGTCGTGGCCGGGCACGGGATCGGCTGGCTGCCGGAAAGCTGCGTCGCGAAGGAACTCGCGGAAGGCACGCTCGTGTGCGCGGGTTCCGGCGACTGGATCACCGAGCTCGAAATCCGCCTGTACCGGTCGGCCCGCAAGCGCGGGCTCGCGGCCGAGCAGCTGTGGACCTACATCATGAACCGGCCGCGCACGGCGGTCGAAGGGGCCGCCGGCGCGGCCGAACCCGCAGCCGCACCGGCGATGCGCATCGCCCGGCGCAGCGCGGGCGGCAGCCGCTGATCGTCGCGTTCGCGTCGTTCCCGTGGACGACGCGAACGCAGTCCGGTTGGCGGAAATCCGATATGCGCGTGCATGCGCGCAGCGCCGCTTCCCGGAGTACACGACCCGCTTTTCGGTAGCAAGCGACGATCCCGCTTTAGCCTGAAAAATGCCCGTTCCGGACGCGTAATCGATATCAGACGAATCGCAATCGTTTGCATTCCGAAGATGAACTTTTTACGTCCGACAGCGCACACCGGCATTTTCAGTCTGATTATCTGGACAGAAATAACCTGTTACAGAACAAATTAAAAGTTTCGATTTACCTGTAACAATCTAAACTACCGACAACACCTCTTCCGCGTTTCATATTGCGCGACCTGTATCTGGATCGATATCAATTCTGCCGGGACACAGTCGCAAAAATTCCTTTTATCAGTCGTTATTTTTCGGCACGAATGTCGATACATCCGACGTGATTCAATGCGTGCAGGATCATCGCTACCGAATAGCAATTTTCATATTCGGCAATATCGACTTTCTTCATAGTTAAGAGAATCATACAAATCCGTCGTTATCCTATTTAAATAGGATCATTTAACGGCGTCCCATTCAGGCCACACGCGGTTGTTGGTTCAAAAGCCATCGTGTATCAATAGCGTGTCGCAAAAAGAACGTTGGCAAATCTGACTCGGAATAAATGCTCGCCATTCATTCCGGATGGGAGGTTGCGATGTCTTCCTCGTTTCGACAGCATGCTCGCCCTTTGCTGGGCGTCTTCATCTGTACGCTCTGCATGAATGCAACGGCCCAGACGCTCGCGTCCCAGCCACCCGCATCCGCGCCCGCGCCTGCATCCGGCCCGGGTGGGGATCGCTACGTCATTTCGTATATCTGCGGCGATGCGCGGATCGACGGTACCGCGCCGCTGCCGCCCGACGGCCGGCCGTACAACCTGGGTGTGTCGTTTGCTTCGGCCAAGACGGGGCAGCCGCTCTCCAACGTCCAGGTGCGCCTGCGGCGACATGGCCGCGTGCTCGTCGAATTCAATGCGTCGGGGTCGCGTTGCCTGTTCAGCGTGCCCGATGCGAGCTACCGGGTCGAAGGAACCTATCAGGGCGCGACCCAGTTCGCGATCGTCGAAACCGGTGCGCTGACCACGCAGTTGAAATGGTGAGCGCCATCTGAGCGCACCCCTCACGTCTTGCATCACACCGTATCGAACCGAGGAGACATGAATGACGCGTGCAGAACGACAGGACGGCTCGCCCGCCCACCAGCCGAAACCCTCCTGGGGTCCCGGAAAGAACGCGGCGCTCAGCTTCGCCGCATTCGCCGCGATCTTCGGCATCTTCGCGTACGCCGAACGGGACACGACGGTTGGCCATGCGAGCGTGACGCACGACATTGCCGGCGCGATCGGCACCGCCGTCGGGAAAACCCGCAACGCGATCATGACGCTTGCGTCGAGGGCAACCGCAACCGGTACGTCCGGTACATCGGCCGAGCCCGGGCCAGCCGCGACACACGCGCAGGCCTCACCGCCCGCGCCGCTGCCGCAGATCGCGTCGACTTCGGGTGCGCCCGAGGTCTCCACCGTGCCGCCCGTCACCCTCGCGGTCAAACCGGACACCGCGCCGCAGTCCGCCCCCCACGCCGTCGCGAAACAGCGGCAGTCGGCACACGCGCCGCCCGTGACGCTCGCGGCCGGTACGCATGCGGCATCGGCCTACGGTCGCGCCGCCACGCGGCACGGCGCCGCGCCCCGTGTGCAGCGCGCCGAAGCGCTGGCCGGCACGAGCAGGCGCATGGATTTCGCGCCCAAGCCCCGACCGTATGGCACCGACACCCTGCGCATGCAGACGGCCAGCATCACGCATGCGGAGCTGGAAAGCGCGCGTGCGCTGGCGAAGGCACGCTCGTGCGCGGTGATCGACGAATGGGACTGTGTGGAACACAACGCGAGCCGGGCGCTCGCGATCGACCCCAGGAACAGCGAATCGCGCGCCTTGCTCGGTCAGGCGATCCGCAACCGGCTGTAAGTCGGGTCCGCATCGCCGGGCGCTCGCAGCCCGGCCGCGCGACTTGCGACGACATGCGTCGTCACGCGGGCCACCGACGTGATCGTTTCAACAGGAGGACACCTCGTGGACAACAATCGGAAACAACAATGCACCACCGTCGCTCCGTCCAGCCGACGGCTCCTCCAGCATGCGCCGCTGGTGTTGCTGCTCGTCGCGTCCGGCCCCTGCTTCGCCGCCGACGGCGATCCGGAAGCGGGCCGCGTCAATGAATTCGCCGGGACCCACGGCGCCCCGGATGCGGTGCCGCGCGGTGCGCAGCCGACGGTCGTGTCGATCCAGATTGCCCAGGCCGAGGTCCCCCCGCCCCCGCATGCGCCGACGCCGATCGCGCAGGCTTCGGATGCGTCGATGCAGATCGCGCAGGCGTCGAACCCGCAGCCGCCGACCCTGCCGACCACGATCGTAGTGGAACCGGAGGCGCCGCAATCGAGCGCCGCGGCACCGGATGCGCGATCGACGGAGTCGGCGCATGCGGCGAATACGGCGAATACGCCGGCACCGGTCGCGCACACATCGACAGCGCCGATGCTGCTTGCGCAGGCCGAGAACGCCCGCCCGCCCGAAGCGACGACGTCTGCCGCCTCGACGATGTCCGACACGTCCGCCTCCCCTTCGCCGACGCCGATCGCGCCGCCTTCGGCCACCCCGCCGAAGCGCGAACAAGCCGCACCCGCCACGCCGCCGCTCGCGCCGATGCAAACCGCGCAAGTATCCGGCACCCCGATGCCGAACTCGCCCGCGCCCGTTCCCCAGATGCCTGGCGCGCCGCCGCCGTCGTCCCCGGCGCCGAACGCGCAGACGCCCGGCGCCCAGCTGCCCGGCGAGCCGACCCAGCGATCGCAGGGGCCCGACGTCGAGACGCCGAATGCCCAGGCACCGAACCTGCGTACCGCCGACGTCGAGACCGTGCGCAACGACGTGTTCGGCCTCGCGGCGAGCGGCGGCGCGGTCAAGGCGCTCGATGAAGCGAAGGCCCGCCCCGATGCGTTCTCCGCCGTCGACATCGCGCAACTGGAAGAACTGTCGATTCGCCAGCAGGTGCGCGGCGGCCGCGACAAGTCGCGCTCGATGACGAGTGCCGACCGCTTCGACGGGATCGACAACGCACTGCGCGCGGCAGACGACCTCGACAAGCGGATGCCGGCCACGCCCGAGTACACGCCGGTCAGGACTGCGCTCGCGGGCGACCGGACGGTCGCCCTTGCGGCACGCGGCGACATGAAGCAGGCCGTCGCGACGTTCGAGACGATTCCGTCCAACGCGGAAATCTCGATCGACGCGCTGGCGGCCGTGGGCGACGCCTACCTGTACCTGAGCGAACCGGGCAAGGCGAATGCCGTGTACCAGCGCGCGCTGAAGCAGGCGACCGCGTCGCCGACGGATCGCGCGACCCGCGGCTTCCAGTACGGCGAGCGCACGCGTCCGATCGAACTGCGCGAAGGGCTGTTCTGGTCGTACGTCGACCAGGGACGCGCGGCGGACGCAAAGCGGGCGCTCGACGACATGGGCGCGTCGCTGCCACCGGCCAAGCAGGTGACCAACGTCGGTCCGGGAGAAAGCGACTATCTGCGCTACTACCGGCTGCGTGCGCAATACCTGGTCTTCACGGGCCACCCCGATGAAGGGATCGCCGCACTCGAAGAACTCGAGAAAGAGGTGCCGTTCAACGCGGAGGTTCGCGCCGCGCACGCCGACGCAGTGTCGGGCCAGGCGCATCCGCGCCAGGCGATCGCGATGTATCGCGCGTCGCTGACCGACCACCCCGACAGCGTCGAGATGCTCGCGGGCCTCGGCCGCGCGTCGCTCACGGCCGACGACTACGCGACCGCGAAGTACGTCGACCAGACGCTGGACAATACGTTCCCGGACAGCGGCGCCGTGCGGGGCTTCAAGCGCGACTACAACGCGTACCGCAGCCCGGTGTTCACCACCGACCTGAGCTTCGAGCACGGCAACAGCGCACTGGCCGACAACAGCTTCACGTCGGACAGCTACCTCTATTCGCAACCGTTCGGCGACAACTGGCGGGTCTTCGCGCACACGTTCTACGGCCATGCGCAAACCGACGGCGGCAGCGTCAGCCGCACGCGCACGGGCATCGGCGGCGACTACCGGCACGGGCCGCTCACCGTGCAGGGCGAAGTCACGCGCTCGCTCGGCGGGGACGGACGCACGGGCGGCCGCGGATCGATCGCGTATGCGCTGAACGACTACTGGACCGTCAGCGGCGGACTCGATTCCAACGACAACTCGCTGCCGTGGAAGGCGTACGCCGCGCACATCTGGGGCCGCTCGGCGAACGTGTCGGTGGTGTATCGCCAGAACGACCGTCGCGAGGTCAAGCTGAGCTACGGCGTGAGCCGCTACAGCGATTCGAACTTCCACCAGGAGATCTCGGCGACCGCCACGCAACGCGTGTACACGACCGCCACCCAGCAGGTCAACGTCTCGCTGGATCTCGGCACCGACAGCAACACGCGCACGAACGCGCCCTACTTCAGCCCGGGCCGCGACTACGCGGCCGCGGCCACCGTCATGCACCAGCTGACGCTGTGGAAGAAGGGCGACATGGGGCTGCAGCAGCGCGTCTCGGTGTCCGGCGGCATGTACAACGAGCGCGGCTTCGGCACCAGCGCCCTGTGGAGCGCGCGCCTCGAGCACGCGTGGACCTTCAAGCACGACATCACGCTGAGCTATGGCGTGGAGGTCAGCAGCCACGCGTACGACGGCCAGCGCGAACGCTCCGAAACCGGCTTCATGTCGGTCAACCTGCCGTTCTAGCAAGGAGATCGAGCCATGCTGCAATCCAGACGGACCTTCATGTGCGGATGCATGGGCGCATTTGCCGCCTGTTCGCTGTTTCCGGGCGTGACCAGCGCCAGGATGATCGACCTGCTTCCGCCGTCCGATCCGGCCGACGGCAAGACGTTTCGCGTGATCTGCATGCATGACGTGCGCGACAACCTGATGGCGACGTTCAACTCCGGTACGGCGATGGTCGACGCGTTCGCGGTCGATACCGGCACGCTGACCGCCATCTTCTCGTGGCTGCAGACCAACAACTACCACACCATCACGGTCAAGCAGATCGAGGAGTCGCGGCACGGCGGCAAGCCGCTGCCGCCGCGCTCGGTGCTGCTCACGTTCGACGACGGCTTTCGCAGCCATTACACGAAAGTGCTGCCGCTGCTCGAGCGCTTCAAGTATCCGGCGGTGATGGGCCTCGTCACCGCGTGGATCGACACCCCGCCGGATACGCCGATCCGCATCAGCGACAAGGTCCAGGTGCCGCGCGACTATTTCCTGTCGTGGGACGAGGTGAAGAAACTCGGCCAGTCGGAGTTCGTCGAGCTCGGTTGCCACACCCACAACCTCCATCACGGCGCGGTCGCGAATCCGCAGGGCAACGAATTGCCGGCGACCACGTCGCATCTCTACCTGCAAGACCAGAAGCGCTATGAAACCGACGCCGAATTCGAAGCGCGCGTGCACAACGACCTGCAGACTTGCGTGCGGCAGATCCGCGAACGCACCGGCATCGTCGCACGGTCGATGGTGTGGCCATACGGCGCGGAAAACCAGCCGGTGCGCCGGATCTCGACGTCGCTCGGGATGGACATCCAGTTCAGTCTCGATGCCGGCCCGAATACGCCGGACGTGCCACTGGACCGGTTGCGGCGGATCCTGATGATGTACGACGTCGACATCGGCGGGTTCGAGCGCTCGATGCGCGAGCCGGCGTCGAACCGCGGCGACGTCGACGTGCCCGAGCGCACCGTGCAGGTCGATCTCGACCAGGTCTACGATCCGGACCCCGCGCGGCAGGAAGCGAATCTCGGCAAGCTGATCGAACGCATCTACCGGATGCAGCCCAAATCGGTGTACCTGCAGGCGTATGCGGACCCGAAAGGCACCGGCGTGGCCGAATCCGTGTATTTCCCGAACCGGCACCTGCCGATGCGCGCCGACCTGTTCTCGCGTGCCGCGTGGCAGCTCAATACGCGCGCCAACGTGCAGGTGTACGCGTGGATGCCGGTGCTCGCGTTCCGGCCGCCGGCCGACAAGCTGCGCGGGCTCGAGGCCGTGAGCGCCTACGGCGGTGCGCCGGCCCGCGAGAACGGCACGCGCACGTTCCGGCTGAGCCCGTTCGACCCGGATGCGCGGCTGATGATCCAGCAGGTCTACGAGGATCTCAGCAAGCACGCGTCGTTCAGCGGCATCCTGTTCAGTGACGACGCGGTGCTCGACGACTACGAGGATGCGGGCCGGCACGCGCTGCGCATCTATTCGCAATGGGGGCTGCCGGCCGACGTCGGCAAGATCCGCGAGAACCCCGACCTGCTGAAGCGCTGGACCCGGCAGAAGTCGCGCTACCTGATCGACCTGACCAGGCAGCTGGAGCAGATCGTGCTGGCCCATCAGAACGTGGGCGACGTGCTGACCGCGCGCAACATCTTCGCGATGCCGGTGCTCAAGCCCGAATCGGAAGCGTGGTACGCGCAGAACTACGACGATTTCCTCGCCAGCTACGACTACGTCGCACTGATGGCGATGCCGTACATGGAGCAGGCGAAGGATCCCGAAGGCTGGCTGGACCAGCTCGTGAAAGCCGTGCACGCGAAGCAGCGCGGGCTGCAGCGCACCGTGTTCGAACTGCAGTCGTACGACTGGCACGCACAGAAGCCGGTGCCGGCCAGCACGCTGCTCGCGCAGATGCGGCGGCTGCGCAGCGAAGGCGCGGTGAATTTCGGCTACTACCCGGACAACTTCCTGAACGGGCAGCCGGAACTCGACGCGATGCGCGACGTGATGTCGCTGAAGTCGCGCCTCGACCCGACCTCGATCAACGCGCTGATGCAACAACATACGCAGGGGACGAAGACGCCATGACCACCCACAGCATCATCCAGCGCCTGCAGGATTTCGTCTTCTACTACCCGTTCTTCATGTCGTACCTGTGGATGATCGGCGGCGTCGTGCACTACTTCCTGCTCGAGGAAGGCCGCGAGCTGTCCACGCGGACGATCGCGTCGAGCGGCATTCCGAAGATCTCGATCGTCGTGCCCTGCTTCAACGAAGCCGCGAACGCGCGCAGCGTGATCAGCCACCTGGACCGGATGCAGTATCCGAACTACGACATCATCGCGGTCAACGACGGCAGCCAGGATCGCACCGGCGAGATCCTCAACGAGCTGGCCGTCGAGATCCCGCGGCTGCTCGTGATCCATCACGCGCGCAACGAAGGCAAGGCGGTCGGGCTCACGACCGCGGCGGCCGTGTCGAACGCGGAATACCTGCTCTGCATCGACGGCGATGCGCTGCTCGCGCACGACGCGATCGGCTGGATGCTCGAGCATTTCCTGACCGATCCGGGCGTCGGCGCCGTGACCGGCAACCCGCGCATCCGCACGCGCACGTCGCTGCTCGGCCGCATGCAGGTCGGCGAATTCTCGTCGATCGTCGGGCTGATCAAGCGCACGCAGCAGGTGTACGGTCGCATCTTCACGGTATCCGGCGTGATCACGATGTTCCGCAAGACCGCGCTCGCCGACGTCGGCTACTGGAGCTCGGACATGCTGACCGAGGACATCGACATCAGCTGGAAGCTGCAGTGCCGCGACTGGCGCGTCGTGTACGAGCCGCATGCGCTGAGCTGGATCCTGATGCCCGAGACGGTGAAGGGCCTGTACCGGCAGCGGCTGCGCTGGGCGAAGGGCGGCATCCAGGTGCTGATGAAGTACGCGGGCACGCTCGCGCGGCCGACGCAGATGATGATGTGGCCGCTGTTCGCCGAGTACCTGATCGGCATCGCATGGGCGTACTCGATGACGTTCATCCTGCTGCTCGCGCTCATCAATGTCGTGTACCCGCTGCCGCAAGACTGGCACGTATCGGTCGTGCCGCACTGGCACGGCATGCTGCTGGTCGCCACCTGCATCCTGCAACTGATCATCGGCAGCATGATCGATCGTCGTTACGACGAAAAACTCCTGATGTATTTCCTGGACACCATCTGGTATCCCGTCGCCTTCTGGCTGATCAGCATGATCACCACCGTCGTCGCCCTGCCGGCCATCGTGCTGCGGGGCCGCGGCAAGCGGGCCGTATGGGTCAGCCCCGACCGAGGCATTCAACATGAAGAACGCACCGATTATTGACCTTTCCCTGCGCGCACCGCGCGAACTGATCGCCGAGCGCGGCCGCGTCGTCGGGTCCGTGCTGACCATCTGGTTCCGGCTCCTGCGGCCGGCGCTGGTGGGCGCCGTGTGGGCATCGATCTGCATCTACACGTACCGCTACCTGCTGCCGTTCAATCCGGCCGAGATGCCGATCGAGCAGATGGTGTTCTACGCGACCAGCATCGCGCTCATCGCGGGCACCATCGTCATGTGGCTGATCGCCGGACGCGTCGTGCATCCGCTGGCCTACCGGCTGCGCGTGTCGAAGATGCTGCGGCGCTCGGCCAGCGCGAAGGTGCGCTCGGTGCCGCCGACCGTGCTGGCAAGCGCCCGCCGGCGCGGCGCGCGGCGCACGACGCGCATTCTCGTCGCGTCGCACGACGCGAACGGCTCGATTTCCGACATCGAATGGGTAGCCCATGCGGGGCCGCAGCCCCGCGAGTAGGTCAGCGGAGACGCGTCGCTGCGCACGGGACGTCATTCGTGCGACGCGGCGCCGCTCCAGATACCGTGCTGCCGCACTTCGCCGGCAGCCCGGCAACCTTTTGTGGACGAGGTGAATCATGTGCGGAATCGTCGGAGCAAGCGGCCTGAACAATCAGGTGCCGCAACTGGTCAATGCGCTGAGCAGGCTCGAGTATCGCGGCTACGATTCGTGCGGCATTGCCGTACAGGACGACGGCCGCCTGCGCAGCGAACGCACGTTGCGGCGCGTGACCGACCTGCAGGCCCGCGTGCTGACGCTCGGCCTCGAAGCGCAAACCTGCATCGCGCATACGCGCTGGGCGACCCACGGCGCACCGTCCGAAATGAACGCGCATCCGATCATGTCGGGCGACACGATCGCGGTCGTGCACAACGGCATCATCGAGAACCACGACGCGCTGCGCGTGGAGCTGCGCGAGCGCGGCTATACGTTTCGCGGCCAGACCGACACCGAGGTGATCGCGCACCTGATCCACAGCCTCTATCGCGACGACCTGTTCGACGCCGTCGTGCGCGCCGTCAAGCGGCTGCATGGCGCGTACGCGATCGCGGTGCTGAGCGCGAAGGAGCCGCAGCGCCTCGTCGCCGCGCGCGCCGGCTCGCCGCTCGTGATCGGCATCGGCGCCGAACAGAACTACCTCGCGTCGGACTGCGCGGCGCTCGGCGACCTGACCGACCGCTTCGTCTACCTGGAAGACGGCGACGTCGCGCTGATCACGCCGGACCGGATCGCCGTGGTCGACTCGGGCGGGCACGAGGCCCAGCGCCCGCTGTGCCAAGTGAAGGCGCGCGAAGGCGACGCCGCGCTCGGCCCGTACCAGCATTTCATGCAGAAGGAGATCTTCGAGCAGCCGAAGGCGATCGCCAGCACGCTCGACGGCATCGACACGATTTCGCCGGCGCTGTTCGACGCGACCGACGACACGCGCGCGCTGCTGTCGCGAGTGAGGAACGTGCTGCTGCTCGGCTGCGGCACCAGCTACTACGCGGGGCTGACCGCGAAGTACTGGCTGGAGGCCATCGCGGGCGTGCCCGCCCAGGTCGAGATCGCCAGCGAATTCCGCTACCGCGAGACGGTACCCGATCCGCGCACGCTCGTCGTCGGCATTTCGCAATCGGGCGAGACGGCCGACACGATCGGCGCGATCGAGCAGGCGCGCGACATGGGCCAGGCACTGTCGATGGCGATCTGCAACGTGGCGACCAGCACGATCGCGCGCAACGCGCCGCTGCGGTTCCTGACGCGGGCCGGCATCGAGCTCGGCGTCGCGTCGACCAAGGCGTTCACCACGCAGCTCGTCGCGCTGTTCGTGCTGACGCTGACACTCGCGCAGCTGCGCGGCCGGCTCGACGCGAAGCAGGTCGCGCTGCACCTGAAGCAGCTGCATGCGCTGCCCGAGCGCATCGGCCACGCACTCGCGCTCGAAACGCAGATCATGGGCTGGGCCACGAAGTTCGCGCGCACCGAGAATGCGCTGTTCCTCGGGCGCGGCATTCATTTCCCGATCGCGATGGAGGGTGCGCTGAAGCTCAAGGAGGTGTCGTACATCCACGCGGAAGGCTATGCGGCCGGCGAACTGAAGCACGGCCCGCTCGCGCTCGTCACGAGCGCGATGCCGGTCGTCACGATCGCGCCGGACGACCGCCTGTTCCATAAGCTGAAATCCAACATGGCCGAGGTACGCGCGCGCGGCGGACGGCTCTACGTGCTGGCCGGCGACCAGCTCGGCATCGACGCCGACCGCGACACGCACCTGATCCGCGTGCGCGAATCGGGCGACGTGCTGTCGCCGATCGTCAACGTGATTCCGTTGCAGCTGCTCGCCTATCACGTCGGCTGCGCGCGCGGCGCCGACGTCGACAAGCCGCGCAACCTCGCGAAATCGGTGACCGTCGAATGAAGGGGCGAACGCGCCCGGCACAGGCGGTCGCGCAGTGCGTCGCGGCCGCGCTGTGCGGCGCATGCGGCATCGTCACGGCGATGCCGCCCGCCTTCGCCGCCACGCCGGCCGTGCATACGGTCACCGTGCAGGGCGCGCCTTCATCTCGCCCGGCCGTCGATCCGCGCAGCTTCATGCACGGCATCGGCGTGGCCGACGCCGGCAACGGCAAGCGCTGGGTGTTCTTCAGCAGCTCGGGAATCGTGCCGCGCGGCGCGATGCGCGGCGGCAGCTGGCCGCATGACGTGTACGTCGGCGAATGGCTGCCCGGCAAGCCGAACCTGCTGCACGTCCGCACGTTCATCAGCCGCCCCGAGGCGCAGGAGCCCGTGTCGATCGCGCAGAACGCACGCGGCGACATCTTCGTCACGTTCGAGGACGGCTGGAATGCGCCGCAGGAAGTCAGCCAGCGCTACGGCGTCTACCGCCGCGACCTGAAGCCGATCAAGCCCTACCCGAACGACGTCGAATCGGGCGGCCACTCGGGGCATGTCGCCACGGCGGTCGACCGCTTCGTCGTGTTCTATTCGGCCGACTGGGTCGACGGCGGCGGCGTCGACAACCTCGGCACCGGCAACGGCGTGTACGTGAAAACCTATGACGCGGCCGGGCGCGTGCTGAACCATGTCGCGGTCGTGCCGCACCGCCGCGAGTGGTGGCCCGTCGTCGCGGGCTCGCCGCACACCGCGCTGCTCGTGTGGCAGAAATACATCGAGGGCAGCACGGACGCCACGCTCGAATACGCGATGTTCGACCCGGTCACGGCGAAGCTGGACAAGCTGGGGACGCTGAACGACGCGATCCAGTACTACGTTTATTCGTCGGCTTACGTGCCGGAGATCGACCGCTTCATCGTCGTCACGACGACGGCGGACGATCGCGGCGTCGCGATGCTGATCGCGCCGGACGGCCGCCGCACGGCGACGCTCGACTGCCTGCCGGCGTCGGTGCGCGAATCCGGTATCGGGGTGTCCGGCTCGCATGCGTACGTACCGATCCGCGACGGGCGGCTGCTGACGCTGGCGCTCGGGCCGGCGAACATTTCAGCGAGCGGCGTGCAGCGCTCGCCGATTCCGTGGGGGTTGACCGGTATCGCCGGCTTCCCCGGAAGCGGCACCGCGATGCATTTCGTGTCGTTGACGCCGTCGGGCACGCGCGAAGCCGATTTCGACCCGGCGCACGAAACGCCGTTGCCGAAGAACGAAGTGACTTGTTCGAGTCATTGACGGTGGCTCTGTAGCGCGATCGCCGTGGACGCGGCGGGCCGGCATGCGCTCACCCCGGCTCGCCCGCCTCTTCCGCCTCTTCCGCCTCTTCCGCCTCTTCCGCCTCTTCCGCTCCTTCCGCTCCTTCCGCTCCTTCCGCTCCTTCCGCTCCTTCCGCTCCTTCCGCTCCTTCCGCTCCTTCCGCTCCTTCCGCTCCTTCCGCTCCTTCCGCTCCTTCCGCTCCTTCCGCTCCTTCCGCCTCTTCCGCCTCTTCCGCTCCTTCGTGCTCAAACCTCGCCCCGCAATGCTGCCTCCCTCTCGCGGGCCGGCCGCCAGCCGCGCTGCCGCCGGACGGCCCGATCATGACCGCCGCCCGCATCCCCGCGCCGCAGTCGCCAGCGCCGCGCGTACCGGATAGACTGTCGCCCGATTCCTTCCATCGGCCGCGGCCAGCCACTCCGGTCGCCGCCGGAACGCCCTTTCCCGGAGAACGAATGCTGAAGCGCCGGTGGTTTTCGCTTTTGCTGCTGACGGTTTGCCTGATCGGACAACGCGCGTCGGCCCAGTCCGCGCTCGAACTCGAGACCGACGGCACGGCCCGCGCCCTCACCCGGCAGACGCTGCTCGCGCGCCCCGATGCCGCCGACATCCACGTGCCGCGCGACATCGCGTACGGCCGGCCGATGACGTTCCGCGCGGTCCCGTTCGCCGACCTGCTCGGCGACACGCTGCCGGCCGACGGCGTGCTCGAAACCCGCGCCGCCGACGGCTTCGCCGCGCAACTGCCGCTGGATCTCGTGCGCCGCCGCCCGCAGGCCGGCGCCGTCCCGTGGCTCGCGATCGAGGATCCGGCGCATCCATGGCCGAAGCTGCCCGGCAAACAGGTCAGCGCCGGGCCGTTCTACCTGGTCTGGCTCGGGCCGGACGCGTCGTCGGTGCGCGGCGAGCAGTGGCCGTACCAGATCGTGCGCATCACGATCGAATCGTCGCCGCTCGCGCGCTGGCCGTCGCTCGCCGTCGATGCCGCGCTGCCCGCGAACGATCCGGCTCGCGCGGGCCAGCGCCTGTTCGTCACGCAATGCCTCGCGTGCCACCGCCTCGACGGCGCGGGCAGCAGCCATGCCGGCCCCGACCTGAACGCGCCGATGAATCCGGTCGACTACTTCCAGCCGGCCGCGCTGCGCCGCTATATCCGCAACCCGGCGTCGGTGCGCGACTGGCCGGCCCGCAGCATGCCGGCGTTTCCGCCCGACCAGCTGAGCGACCGCGAGCTCGACCAGATCGTCGCGTATCTCGCGTATATGGCGCGGCGCAAGGCCGCTCAGTAACGTGCGGCTGAATCGAATGACTCGAGGAAGATTGATGGCGTCAGGCGACACGCTGTTCACCATCGCGCCGATCGATGCCGCGCAGACGCACCCGCTCCGCGCGATGATCCTGCTGAACGACGATCTGAACGCGTGCGATCTGGCCGGCGACCATGCGCCGACGACGCTGCACGTTGGCGTCCGTGATTCGTCGGGCATCGTCGCGGTTGCGTCGATCTGCGAGGAGGTGCGCGAAGACGATCCCGCGCGACCGGCGTGGCGGCTTCGCGGGATGGCCGTCCATCCTGCCGTCCGTGGCATGGGC
The DNA here is from genome assembly GCF_002223095.1 of Burkholderia sp. AU33803. Classification (NCBI taxonomy): domain Bacteria; kingdom Pseudomonadati; phylum Pseudomonadota; class Betaproteobacteria; order Burkholderiales; family Burkholderiaceae; genus Burkholderia; species Burkholderia sp. AU33803. The sequence goes on along the minus strand of NZ_NKFJ01000006.1, from coordinate 1,242,885 downwards.
TTCGGGCGTGTGCTGGTGCAGGTCTGCGTACGGCACGCGGAAGCACACGGGGCCGCACTCGTGTGGTGTACGGCACGCGAATCCGCGTACCGGTTCTATGAAAAACTCGGCTTCGCAGCCGATCATGCGACGATCACGATTCCGGAGCGCACCGATCTCGCGTTCCATGTGATGCGGCGGTACATCGATCGGCATTCGCCGGGCGCCTGACGACGCAACCCACGCGTTCGCATCGTCAGGCATTGACCGGCGCAGCCTGGCGCGGATGCTCCCGCCGGACCACTACCGTCACACTCCGGTTCAGCTTTCCTGCGCGCTTCGCAGCACCGCACGCAACAGCACGTCGGCGCCCGCCGCCGCCCACTCGGGCGTAATCGCTTCGGCTTCGTTGTGGCTCAGCCCGTCGACGCACGGGACGAAGATCATCCCCGCCGGCGCGACGCGCGCGACATAGCACGCGTCATGACCGGCGCCGGACACGATATCCATGTGCGACAGCCCGAGCGCCTGCGCCGCCTCACGCACCGTGTCGATGCAACGCGGCGCGAACGGAATCGGCGCATACGTGAAGATCTGCTCGATCTGCGCACCGAGGCCCGTTTCGTCGGCCACCCGTGCGAGTTCCGCGCGCAGCGTCGCGTCGAGCTCGTCGAGCACCGCGTCATCGGGATGACGGAATTCGACCGTGAAGAAGCAGCCGCCCGGCACGGTATTCCGCGAGTTCGGCCGCGCCTCGATCATCCCGACGGTCGCCCGCGCGTACGGCGCGTAACGGCGGCCGAGCACTTCGACGAACGAGATCATCCGTGCGGCGCCGACCAGCGCATCGCGGCGGAATTCCATCGGCGTCGTGCCCGCATGCGCGTCGACACCGGTGAGCGTCACCTCGTACCAGCGCTGCCCCTGCCCGGCCGTCACGACGCCGATCGTCTTGCCGGCTCGTTCGAGAATCGCGCCCTGTTCGATATGCAGTTCGTACGCCGCATGCACCGGATAGCCGCCGACGGGCTCGGCGCCCGCGTAGCCGATCCGCGCCAGTTCCTCGCCGATCGTCCTGCCTGCGCCATCGGTGCGCGACAGCCCGTATTCGAGCGTATAGACGCCCGAGAACACGCCGGCCGACACCATCGCCGGCGCGAAGCGCGAGCCTTCCTCGTTGGTCCAGATCACGACGTCGATCGGGCGCTCGGTCTCAATGCCCGCGTCGTTCAGCGCGCGCACGACCTCGAGCCCGCCGAGCACGCCGTAGATGCCGTCGTAGCGACCGCCCGTCGGCTGCGAATCGGCGTGCGAGCCGGTCATGACCGGCGCGGCGTCGGGGTTGCGCCCCGCGCGGCGCGCGAACACGTTGCCCATCCGGTCCACGCGCACCGTGCAGCCGGCGTCTTGCGCCCACTGCACGAACAGGTCGCGCGACTCGCGATCGAGATCGGTCAGCGCGAGGCGGCAGACGCCGCCCTTCGGCGTCGCGCCGATCTGCGCCATCCGCTCGAGCGACGCCCACAGGCGGGCGCCGTCGACGCGCGGCGCGCTCACTCGTTCGGCAATCGTGGTGTCGTCACGCATCGCCGTTCTCCGGCGCGGCCTGCAGCGCGTAACGGAAATCGCAGCGCTTGCCGCCCTGCATGATCGTGCTCGTCCGCGTGAGCGCGATGTCCGGCGCATAGCCCTGGATGAAATAGCTGTCGCGCGCGCAGCTCAGCAGGTGCCCGATCTCGCCGAGCCCCATCGCGTGATACATCTCCGCATAGCTGCAGCGATGCACGTCGTAGTCGTAATGCGCGTCGTCCGCGCGCCGCACCTCGACGTCGAGCGCATCGTCCTTCTCCCACAGCACCTGCAGCGCGATGAACGACTTCACGCTCGTGCCGCCAGGTTCCTGCGCGGCGAACGTGCGGCCGGCGTCCACCGCCGCGCCGCGCACGGCTTCCGCGATCACGGCCTGCGCGCGCTCGGCGCCGAACTCGCGCTTCATGATCTCGTAGATCGGCTTGATGATTTCCGCTTCGATGCGGCGCCGCGCGAGGATCCCGAGGCGCGCGTCCTCGGGTGCGGCGGCGGATGTCTGGGTGGCTTCGGTCATGGGGATCGTGTTTGTCGTCTTGTTGTGGATTACTTGGCCGCGGTGCGCGAGCCGCCGAGCACGTCGACGACGGCCCACTTGCCGCCACGCACCTGGTAGATCGTGAAGGCCGGGTCCTTCAGGTTGCCTTCGGCATCGAACGCGACCCGCCCCGTCACGCCGGGCCGGTCGATCGCATGCACCGCCGCGACGAGTTTCGCCGGCTGCGTCGTACCGGCCTTCTGCGCGGCCGCGATCAGCGTGGCGGCCGCGTCGTACGCGAACGGCGCATGCAGCTCGATCGGCGCGTGAAAGCGCGCCTGGTATTGCGTGTCGAACGCCTTGCCGCCCGGCATCCGGTCGAGCGGCAGGCCCGGTTCGAGCGCCGTCACGCCGTCGCCGTCCTTGCCGGCGAGCGACAGGAAGGTCTGGCTCACGAAGCCGCCCGCGCCGAGCAGCGGCGCGTTCACGCCGAGCTGGCGCATCCGCCGCGAGATCGGTGCAGCCTGCGCATCGAGACCGCCGAAGAACACGAGATCCGCGTGCTTGCCCTTGATCGCGGTCAGCACGCCGCTGAAGTCGGTCGTCTTGTCGTTCACGTACTGGCGATCGACGATCGCGCCGCCGTTCGCCTGCACGCCCTTGATGAACTGGTCGGCAAGCCCCGAGCCGAACGACGTGCGATCGTCGATCACCGCGATGCGCTTCGCCTTCAGCGTCTTCACCGCATACGCGCCGGTGAAATTGCCGCCCGCATCGTCGTGACCCATGATGCGGAAGGCCGTCGCATAGCCCTGCTGCGTGTATTGATGGCCGGTGGACGCCGGCGCGATCTGCGGGATGCCCGCATCGCGGTAGACGCGCGAGGCCGGCACGCTGCAGCCCGTGTTCCAGTGGCCGACGACGCCGATCACGTGCTTGTCGACGAGCTGCTGCGCGACCGCGACGGCCGTGCGCGGATCGGATTGATCATCGGCCGCGACGAGCTTGTAGACGACCGGCTTGCCGCCGATGGTCGGATGCTTCGCGTTCGCGTCGTCGATCGCGAGTTGCGCGCCGTTCTGCAAGTCCTTGCCGATCCGTGCGGACGGGCCGGTGAGCGGCGCGGCGAGACCGATCAGGATGGTCTGCGGCGCGGATTGCGCGAACGCGGGAACGGAGGCGACCAGAGCGGCGGCCGAGAATGCGAGGCTGGCGGGGAGAAAGGCGATTTTCATGTGTGGGGATCAGCGAATCGAATCAAAACATGAAAAATATTAAATATTCGGCACCCAAACCCCAAATACCCAATTGTTGGATGCTTATGCCGCTCCCGACACATTAACCTACATCGCTGTAAATACAGGGTATTTTCATGTTGTCGCTTACCCTGACTTTTCTATAAAATTCGACACATGAAAAATATCGAACAATTGCCGCACGATCCACCGCTGCGCGCGGTGCGTGCGTTCGAAGCTTTCGCGCGTCTCGGGTCGGTCACCGCGGCGGCGGGCGAGCTCGACATCACGCCGTCGGCGGTCAGCCATCAGTTGCAGCTGCTCGAAGCATTCATCCAGACGCCGCTGACGGTGCGCGAGGGTCGGCTGCTCGCGCTCACCGACGAAGGCCGCGACTACTACCGCTCGATCAGCGCCGCGTTCTCGGTGCTGCGCAGCGCGACGCGCTTCGTGCGCGACCGCTCGTCGCTGCGGCAGATCACCGTCAGCCTGATTCCGCTGCTCGGCATCGGCTGGTTCATTCCGCGGCTGCACGCGTTCCTGGCCGACAACACGGACGTCGACGTGACGGTGTTGTACGCGCATCACCGCAACTACCGCAGCGACGCATCGGACCTGTCGATCCGCTTCGGCACCGGCGACTGGCCCGGCTACCGCTGCGAACGGCTGCTGCCGGGCGCGATGGTGCCGATGTGCAGCCCGTCGTTCCTGAAGCGCCACGGGCCGTTCCGCACGCCGGCCGATCTCGCACGCGCGCCGCTCGTGCACGACGAGGATCGCAGCACGTGGGTCAACTGGCTGCAGGGCGCGGGCGTCAAGCATGTGTCACATGCGGTGGGGCCGATGTTCGAGGACGGCCAGCTCACGCTGAGCGCCGCGCGCGCGGATCTCGGCGCGGCCTTGCTGCGCGCGCCGCTGGTCGAGCGCGAGCTGGCGAATGGCGAGCTCGTGAAGCTGTTCGATCACGCGCTCGACGACGGGCGCGATTACTACCTGTGCACCCGCGAGGACGCGGACATGCCGGACGGGGCCAGGCGGCTGGCGGCGTGGTTGAGGAAGATGGCGGGGATTTGAGCGGGGCACGAAGACGCCGCTCCGACAACCGGCCGAATCGGGAAGCCGCATTTGCATCGGACGTGCCGCGCACTTGCACTTGGCCGACCGGATTGCCACGATGGTCGTGTCCCGTCACGGAGGTTGAAATGAACAGCATTCCAGTCGATCTATCGGATGACCAGCATGCCGCGTTGACCCGCATCGCCACGCACCAGAACAGATCCTCAGCCGAGGTCGTCCGGGACGCGATCGACGCCTACATCGCGCTACGGAACCGGACACTTGCTGACAATGTGTTCGGCCTCTGGAAGGGGTGCAATGCCGTCACCCAGGAAGACTTGCGCTCGGAGTGGTGAACGCGCCCCTGACGACCTTCGGTGCCGCCTGGAGCCGACCCACCGCGGCTTTTGACTTTCTGCGCATTCCCGCTCGCCGCATCTCCGCCCGGTTACCGCTCGTCCACCCACCCGCGCGTCAATGACCTGCCCCGCCCCCACCCAATCAAGGGCCGGAAGCAGATAGAAATTCCTGATGCCCCGGATTGAAACAAGCAATTTCACAAGCTCAGGGTGAACCCGGATACTGGCAACACTCCACTCACCCCTGACGAAAAGGAATTGTCCAGATGCCGATCATCAACACCCAAATCAAGCCGTTCAAGGCAACCGCTTACCACAACGGCGAATTCGTGCCCGTCTCGGAAGAGAACCTCAAGGGCAAGTGGTCCGTCGTCGTGTTCTACCCGGCCGACTTCACGTTCGTCTGCCCGACCGAGCTGGGCGACCTCGCCGACCGTTACGCGGAATTCCAGAAGCTGGGTGTCGAAATCTACGGCGTGTCGACCGACACGCACTTCACGCACAAGGCATGGCACGACACGTCGGACACGATCGGCAAGATCAAGTACCCGATGATCGGCGACCCGACGCTCACGCTGTCGCGCAACTTCGACGTGCTGATCGAGGAAGAAGGGATGGCCCTGCGCGGCACGTTCGTGATCAACCCGGAAGGCGAGATCAAGCTGTGCGAAATCCACGACAACGGCATCGGCCGCGACGCAGGCGAACTGCTGCGCAAGGTGCAGGCGGCGCAATACATCGCGGCGCACCCGGGTGAAGTGTGCCCGGCCAAGTGGACGCCGGGTGCGGAAACGCTGACCCCGTCGCTCGACCTGATCGGCAAGATCTGACGATCGCGCCGCGCGCCTCGCACGAGGCGCGCGAGCCTCCCGATTTCGGGCCGCCGCGGCATGCGGCCCGCGCCCTCCTCCGGCACGACGTGCCCGACCAGAATCATTAATACGGAATCCGAAACGCCATGCTCGACGCCAATCTCAAGAATCAACTCAAAGCGTACCTCGAAAAGATCACGCGCCCGATCGAACTCGTCGCATCGCTCGACGACAGCGCGAAATCGCAGGAACTGCTGGCGCTGCTGAACGAGATTGCGTCGCTGACGGATCGCGTGACCGTGACCGAACGCCGCGACGACGCCGAGCGCAAGCCGTCGTTCTCGATCGGCGAGCCCGGCAAGCCGGCCGGCATCCGCTTCGCCGGCATCCCGATGGGCCATGAATTCACGTCGCTCGTGCTCGCGCTGCTGCAGACGGGCGGCCATCCGATCAAGCTCGACGACGACGTGATCGAACAGATCCGCGCGCTCGACGGCGACTACGCGTTCGAGACGTATTTCTCGCTGTCGTGCCAGAACTGCCCGGAAGTCGTGCAGGCGCTGAACGTGATGTCGCTGATCAACCCGCGCATCCGTCACGTCGCGATCGACGGCGCGCTGTTCCAGGGTGAAGTCGAGTCGCGCCAGATCATGGCCGTGCCGACGATGTTCCTGAACGGCGCCTCGTTCGGCCAGGGCCGCAGCAGCGTGAAGGAAATCCTCGCGAAGCTCGATACGGGCGCCAGCGCACGTGCCGCGAAGTCGCTCGAGACCAAGCCGGTGTTCGATACGCTGATCGTCGGCGGCGGCCCGGCAGGCGCGGCGGCTGCGATCTACTCGGCGCGCAAGGGCATTGCGACGGGTGTCGTCGCCGAGCGTTTCGGCGGTCAGGTGCTCGACACGATGGCAATCGAGAATTTCGTGTCGGTGCAGGAAACCGAAGGGCCGAAGTTCGCGACCGCGCTCGAACAGCACGTGAAGCAGTACGACGTCGACATCATGGACGTGCAGCGCGCCGATGCGCTGATTCCCGGCGACGTGCACCAGATCCGCCTCGCGAACGGCGCGGTGCTGAAGGCGAAGACGATCGTCCTCGCGACCGGTGCGCGCTGGCGTGAAATCAACGTGCCGGGCGAGCGCGAATACCGCAACCGCGGTGTCGCGTACTGCCCGCACTGCGACGGCCCGCTGTTCAAGGGCAAGCGCGTTGCGGTGGTCGGCGGCGGCAACTCGGGCGTCGAGGCCGCGATCGACCTCGCCGGCATCGTGAAAGAAGTCACGCTGATCGAATACGGCGCGCAACTGCGCGCGGACGAAGTGCTGCAGCGCAAGCTGCGCAGCCTGCCGAACGTGACGATCGTCACGCAGGCGCAAACGACCGAGCTGACCGGCGACGGCAGCAAGCTGAACGGGCTCGTCTACAAGGATCTGCGTTCGGGTGATACGCAGCGCATCGATCTCGAAGGCGTGTTCGTGCAGATCGGCCTCGTGCCGAACACCGAATGGCTGAAGGGCACGGTCGAACTGTCGAAGCACGGCGAGATCGTCGTCGATGCACGCGGCGCGACGTCGGTACCGGGCGTGTTCGCGGCCGGCGACGTGACGACGGTGCCGTTCAAGCAGATCGTGATCGCCGTGGGCGAAGGCGCGAAGGCATCGCTCGGCGCGTTCGACCACCTGATCCGCCAGGACGTTGCGCCGGCTGCCGCCGCGCAGCCGCAGGCCGAGGAAGCCGTCGCCGCGTAACGCGCGTCAGCCCGTCGGCACAACAGTTTGTCTCTCTTGGCCCCGCATGCTTTGGTCGGCATGCGGGGTCCTTTTTATGCCGAAGGCGTTCGCGGTTACTTGGTCGCGGTCGGGCCGCCGTCCGCGGGCGCAGGCGCCGTCGACTTGAAACTGCTCGACTGCCTGACCAGTTGCTCGGTCATCGCGGCGGCAACCGGATTCGCACCCGATGACGAACTGCCCTGCCGGGTCGAACCGGTGCTCGCCGGCATCGACGATACCGATGACATCGACGGCGGCGGCAACGACGGGTCGAGTTTCGCCGATTCCCTGACGAGCGCGGCCGTCTCCGGCGTTTCGGATTTCGTTGCGGAGGGTGCGGCGGCGGCGTGGCGTTCGAGGCCGTCGCGCTTGCGCGGCGCGCGTTGCGTGACCTGCGCGGGCGCGGGTGCCGGTGCGGCCTGCTGCACCGGTTTGGCGGCTGGCGGCGGTGCCGATGGGGTCGAATCCTGCGCATCGACCGTCACGACGTTGACCTTCGGCGGCGGCGCGCTCGGCTTCGTCACCGGCTGCGGTTTGTCGCTGACGACCGGCACGGCCGGCGCTGCACTGACGCGCGCGGTTTCGGCCGGCGGAGCAGGCGCCGGTGCGGGTGGCGGCGGCGCGACAGCCGTCTGTTTCGGCGCGATCGCGGCGGCCGGGGCCGGCGGCGCGATGGTGCCCTGCACAGCGTGATCGTTGCCTGCGGGCGCCGCGGCAACGGGCGCGGCCGAATCGCCGATGCCGGCATCCTCGATCGCGCGGTGATCCGCACGCAGGAGCATCACGTAGGCAGTGCCGGCGGCGGCTACCAGGAGCCCACCGGCGATCATCAAGGTTTTGCGGGTACTCGTCATGCTTGCTCACCGCTCATATCGACGTGAACAAGCCATCATACGCGGCGATGGGCCGTCGATCCCGCACGAATACATTTGGTTGCATTGTGCCGGAACAGGTCGGCAACACGTTCGTCAGACGTATCGCTTCCGCTGCTCCGGCACGATCAACGCGCGGGCCTCACTCCGGAAACGGCAGTTCGGTCTGCCCTTGCGCGCGCATGCCGAACGTGTTCAGCGTCATCGCGACGAGCGCGTAGTAGCCGAGCAACGCAACGAGATTGACGACGGTTTCGTGGCCGAAGCGCGCTTGCGCCCGTGCGAACGTCGCATCGCTCACGCGCCGCGTGTCGTACAGCTCGCTCGCGAATGCATGGATCAGCGCATCGTCGTCCGACTCGAATGCGGGTGCGACGCCGCGCCGGATCGCATCGGCCGTCGCGGCCGGCACGCCCGCGTCGAGTGCGATCGGATGGTGGATGTGCCACTCGGCCTGCGAGCGCCAGCGCGCGGCCGTCACGAGAATCGCGAGTTCCGACAGGCGCAGCGGCAGGCCCGTGCGATAGCGGCAGAACGCGCCGAGCTTCTGCGCGTGCTGCGCCAGCTCGGGGCTCGCGATCCAGCCGAGAAACGGCCCGTTCAGGTTGCCGCGCGGGCCGCTGAGAATGTCGGCCAGCACGGCCTTCTGTTCATCGGTGGCCGATGCGGGATCGAACGGAGGCAATCTGTTGGTCATGGCGAAGTCCTGACAAGGTTCGACGAATACGGTCACGCGCCGGCCGACGCGAGCGCCGCACCGATCGCGCCCGACAGCCGCTCGACGATCGTATCGATCTGCTGCGCGGTGCAAATGAACGGCGGCGCGACCAGGATGTGATCGCCGTGCACGCCGTCGATCGTCCCGCCCATCGGATACACCATCAGGCCGCGCTGCATCGCTTCGCGCTTGACCGCCGCATGCAGCTTCAGCGCCGGATCGAACGTCGCCTTGCTGTCGCGATCACGCACGAGCTCGATGCCGACGAACAGCCCGCGGCCGCGCACGTCGCCGATATGCGGATGCGCGCCGTAATGCTCGCGCAACGACGCGCGCAGTTGCTCGCCGCGCGCCTTCACGTTGTCGAGCAGCTTCTCCTCGGCGATCACGCGCTGCACTTCGAGCGCGGCCGCGCACGCGGTCGCATGGCCGAGGTACGTGTGGCCATGCTGGAAGAAACCCGAGCCGTCGACGATCGTCCGGTAGATGCGATCACTGACGAGCGTCGCGCCGATCGGCTGATAGCCCGCGCCGAGCCCTTTCGCGATCGTCAGCAGGTCGGGCGCGACGCCGTCTTCATCGCACGCGTACAGGTAGCCGGTGCGGCCCATCCCCGACATGATCTCGTCGAGGATCAGCAGCACGCCGTACTTGTCGCACACCGCACGAATCTTCTTCAGGTACGTGCGCACCGGCGGCACCGCGCCGGCCGTTGCGCCCACCACCGTCTCCGCGACGAACGCCGCGACGTTGTCCGCGCCGAGTTCGACGATCTTCCGTTCGAGCTCGTCCGCAAGGCGCTGCGCATACGCTTCGTCGGTTTCACCCGCCTGCTGGTCGCGGTACGCATAACACGGGCTCACGTGGTGCGCCTCGATCAGCAGCGGCAGGAACGGCTCGCGCCGCCACGCATTGCCGCCGATCGCGAGCGCGCCGAGCGTGTTGCCGTGATAGCTCTGGCGCCGCGCGATGAAATGGCGGCGCTGCGGCTCGCCCTTCTCGACGAAATACTGGCGCGCGAGCTTCAGCGCGGCCTCGACCGCCTCGGAACCGCCCGACACGAAATACACGTGTTCGAGGCCGGCCGGCGCGGCGTCGACGAGCCGGTCGGCCAGTTCTTCGGCCACGTCGGTCGTGAAGAACGACGTGTGCGCGTACGCCAGTTGCTGCGCCTGCCGCTTGATCGCGTCGATCACGCGCTGGTTGCTGTGGCCGAGACACGAGACGGCCGCGCCGCCGCACGCGTCGATATAGCGTTTGCCGGTCGAGTCGATGATCTCGATGCCGTCGCCTGCGACGGCAACGGGCAAGGTGGCGCGCGGTGCGCGATGGAAAACGGTCGTCATGCGTTGCCTCATGGATCAGGGCGCGTCGTGCGCGCGCCCGGACGGCACGATGCGCGTCGCGAAACGCTGCGTGCCGTGTTGGTGAAGAGTGAAATCGATCGATGCCGCGCCGATCGCGAACACGGCCGTGGCCAGCGTGTTCTCGTCGTCGGGGTCGGCCGGATCGTCGCGGTAGATCGGCAGCCCTTGCGGCGCGCGATCGCCGAGCACGCGCAGCAGCGCGGCTTCGTCGATCGCGTCGATGGCGGGCGTGAGCGCGTCGACGCGGCGCTGGCGGTCGGCCGACGATTGCGTGACGATCTGCGCTTGCGCGTCGCAGCCGGGATGCACGAGATGATTCGCATGCCCCGCGAGCCGCGTGACGTCGATCACCGAACAGCGCGCGACGCTTGCCTCGATGCTCAGCAGCCGCGCATCGCCGGTCGCGCCCAGCGTGTGATGAAAGCCGCTTGCACGCGCATGACTACGCAGCACGTCGGCCGCCGCGTCGAGCGACACGGCATCGAGCACCGCGCGCGCGAGGATCATGCGCGGCACGCCCGCTGCCGGCGTGCGGATCCGCAGGTTGTTGATCGCCTGCGCGATGCCCGCGCGGTTCGCCGCAAAGGTATGGCCCGGCAGCGAACCGGGGTAATAGAAACTGATGAAGCCCGGCTTGCCCGCCGGCTGCACGTCGACGAGCAGGCAGCGCTCGCGCAGGTACGGGTCGCCGTCCTCGTTGTGCGCGATCCAGCGCGTGCCGGCCGCGTCGCGCGCGGCAAGCGTCGTGCAGCCGTCCGGCGCGTTGTGGATCAGCTCGCCGCGGCAGTTCCACAAGAAGATGTCCTCGGCCGGCCAGCCGACACCCGCCGCGATCCCGTCCAGCTCCGCGACGAGCTCCGGATACGCGGCCAGCGCGGCCTGCCGCAGCGCGGCGACGAACGGATGGCCGCGCCAGCGGCGCACGGCCTGCCATGCGCTGCTCTGCTGCATGTATTCATCGAATACGGGGCGGGCAAGCTCGCCGAGACGCACGCCGATGTCGAACGGCGCGCCGGCGATGACGGGGGAAAGGGAAAGCGGCATGTCGGTATTTCGGTTTCGGTCAGGACACGTGTTTCAGGAATTCCTTCAGGCGCGGAGTCGGCGGCCGGTCGATCAGCTCGACCGGATGACCGTCCTCGGCGATGCCGCCCTGATCCATGAACAGCAGGCGCGTGCCGACCCGTTTCGCGAAGCCGATCTCGTGCGTGACGACGATCATCGTCATCCCTTCGGTCGCAAGATCCTGCATCACTTTCAGCACTTCGTGGCGCAATTCCGGATCGAGCGCCGAGGTCGGCTCGTCGAACAGCATCAGCCGCGGCCGGATCGCGAGCGCGCGCGCAATCGCGACGCGTTGCTGCTGGCCGCCCGACAGCTCCGACGGGTAATGATTCGCGCGCGATTCGAGGCCGACCTTGTCGAGCAGCGCCATCGCCTGGTCGCGCGCGTCGGCACGCGACGCGCCACGCACCTGGATCGGCCCGAACATCACGTTCTCGAGCGCGGTCATCTGCGGAAACAGGTTGAATTGCTGGAACACCATGCCGGCTTCGAGCCGGATGTTGCGGATCGTCGTCGCGTTGCCGCGCACGCTCTGGCCGTCGACGAGCAGCTCGCCGCCGGTAATTTTCTCGAGCGCGTTGATACAGCGCAACATCGTCGATTTGCCCGAACCCGACGGGCCGACCACGACGACCACCTCGCCCGCGTCGATCTTCAGGTCGATGTTCTTCAGCACCGGCACGTGGCCGAAGCTCTTCGACACGTTCTGGAATTCGATCATGCTCATAAGATTTTCATCCGCTTTTCGACGAGCCGAAGCGTCAGCGTCATCACGCCGGTCAGTATCAGGTAGATAACGGCCACCGCACTCCAGATCTCGACCGCCTGGAAATTGCCCGCGATGATTTCCTGCCCCTTGCGCGTCAGTTCGCCGACGCCGATCACGATGAACAGCGACGTGTCCTTCAGGCTTACGATGCACTGGTTGCCGAGCGGCGGAATCAGCCGCCGGAACGCGAGCGGCCCGACGATCTTCAGCAGCACGCGCGGCATCGACAAGCCCATCGCGAGCCCGGCTTCCGTCAGCCCCTTCGGGATCGACAGCAGCGCGCCGCGCACCACTTCCGCGAGATACGCGCCGGAATTCACCGTGATCGCGATGATCGCGGCCGTCAGGCCGTCGATGCGGATATGCGCGAGCAGCGGCAGCGCGAAGTACAGGAACATCACCTGCACGACGATCGGCGTGCCGCGGATCAATTCAATATAAACCTGGGCGAGCACGTTCATCGCCTTCGGTCCGTATGCGCGGAACATGCCCGCGACCATCCCGACGATGAAGCCGCCCACCAGCCCGAAAAATGCGATGAACACCGTCAACCGGACCCCGTCCATCAGGTCCGGCAACGCCGCCCAGATCGCCGACCAATCGAAATTCACTTGTCGCTCCCCGTTCGATTCAAGACCGGCGCGGCCGCCCGGCCGCGCGCTGTTGCGGCGTCACGCTCACATCTTCGGCGGTTCGGCGCCGAACCACTTCTTGTAGATCTGCGCGTAACGGCCGTCGGCCCGGATCTTCACGAGCGATGCATTGACCTTCGGCACGAGCGGGCTGCCCTTCGGGAAACCCATGCCGTACTTGTCGCCGCTGACCGGCTGGCCCGCGACCTTCACCTTGCCCTTGCCTTCGTTGTTCACGAAGAACAGCACGTTCGGCGTGTCGTGCATCGCCGCGTCGACCCGGCCGGCCTCGAGCGCGAGGTAGGCCTGGTCGATGTTCGGGAACTGGCGGATCTCCTTCGGCTTCAGGTGCGCCTTGATCCAGTCGATCGTCGCGGTGCCCGTTTTCGCGGCGATCACCTTGCCGTTCAGGTCGTCGATCGACTTGATCGTCGTGTTGCCCGTCTGCACCATCGCCGCGAGGCCGCTGTCGTAGTACGGCGCGGAGAAGTCGATCGCCTTCTTGCGCTCCTCCTTGATCGTCATGCCCGACAGCGCGACGTCGATATTCTGCGTCTGCAGCGCCGGGATCAGGCCCGCGAAATCCATCGGCTGGATCGTGTATTTCCAGCCCTGGTCCTTCGCGATCTCCGCCCACAGGTCGAGATCGAAGCCGACGTACTTGTCGCCCTGCTTGAACTCGAACGGCATGAACGACGTGTCGGTGCCGACGACGAGCGTCTTGGTATCCGCGTGCGCGAGGCTGGCGCCGAGCGCGGCAACGACCGCGACGGCTTTCAGGAAGGAACGGCGACTCATGGTTTCTCTCCGCATGATTGAGCGATGTGACCGGCCAGACGGCCGGCGGAACGACGACATCAAGCCGCACCGCAACATGCGGTGTCGAATTAGACCTTAGTGCAACAAATGTTGTCAATGGCGATACTACGACAACAAAAATGTGCGCAACAGGTAAGTGCGTCGAGACAAACCCGATCGGTGCGGCGCGGATAGATCGGAAGAAAGCGACGGATGGAAGGCGAAATGCCCGGGCCGGCGTGTGCCGCGCAGCCCCCTCTGGGGCAGCCGTCCCCTTGGGCTTTCCGAAGCCCACCCCTCAGAGTTGCCAACAGCGTACGATCGGGCGCGGGAACGAGGCGGAACCGTGTTCGGGCTCCCGCGGCAGGGCCGCCCTGGAGGCGTTGTCGACGGTAATGGATGAACGGGTTGCGCGGGCGCTGCCCCCGCAAAAATCGGCGGATTGATGGGGAGCAAATCCGTCGTGGTTGATCGCATTCACAATGGTTGTAACGCGTAACGTTACAGGCTATACTTGCTTTGCGTCTAGTGCGAGACGCTTCGATTCACCACAAAAAAGGGGCTTCCACTATGCGTAATTTCTATGATCAAGAGCTTTCGCCATAAAGGCATTCAGCGCTTCTTTGAATCTGGCTCCACAGCGGGCATTCAAGCGGCGCACATGAGCAAACTCAAGCGGCTACTGTCTGCGTTGAACCGGGCGAAAAGCCCGAACGACATGAACCAACCGGGGTGGCGGTTGCACCCTTGGAAGGGAACCGGCGACGGTGTATGGTCGGTCGACGTGAACGGAAATTGGAGGTTGACGTTCGAGTTCGATGGGGAGGATGCAGTCCTCGTCGATTATCTCGATCCTCACTGACAGGCCGCCTCTACTACGGTTCTACAGTACAGCGTTCATTACAACGGCTATGTCCATCATGTTTGATCCGCCGCATCCCGCGGCAATCCTTCGGGAAGATGTGCTTCCGGCACTGAACCTGACGGTGACTCAAGCGGCAGAACAACTGGGCGTTTCGCGCGTCCAGTTGTCCCGTGTTCTCAACGAAAGGGCGAGTATCTCGCCCGATATGGCGCTACGCCTCGAGCAGTGGCTTGGTGCGGAGCGCGGCGGCCGAGCGGATTTCTGGCTCGGCATGCAGTTGGACTATGACCTGTGGCAGGCACGAAAGCATGCGCCGACGAAGGTTAAGCCTGCCCCTTCAGAGGCAGTGCGTGCTTAACGAGAAACCGGCTTTGGTCCGGATCCCTATTCAGTTAAAGCCCGCCTTGCGCGGGCTTTTTTGCTAATGACTCGTCGTCCACGTCTTCCGGTTGCACGTAAATGGCGCCCTCATCGATCGGCGCGACGTAGTAACCGCGTGCGGTCAGTTCGATCCTGAAGTCCCTGAATACCTGGAACAGCTCGTTATCGAACGGCAAAGACGTGAACTTGAGATCGACACGTTCCCCGGTTTCATACGACGTACGGAAGAGTCATGCGCAGGCGGGCTCAAGGCAGAGGGCTTAAGGGAGGATCGCAGCCGCTGGTGCGGGCCGGCACGACGGCCGTCCAGTGCAACGCGCGCTGCAGGATGACGACCGCGCCATCGCCGCCACCCGCACATCGGTTTGCGCGGCGGCCGGCGATTCAACCAGGCGTCTTGTCGGGACGAACGTGCGCGCCAAGCCGGCAACCGCCGGCGCGGCTCAACGCAGGTTGCGGGATGCGCGCGGCATCGCCGAACGACGGTGCGCCGATGCCGCGTCGCTTACGCCGCCACCCCGCTCGCCTGATGCGACACGAGCCGCGCATACGCGCCCTGCCGCACCATCAGGTCCGCATGCCGCCCGGCCTCGATCACGCTGCCGTGCTCCATCACGAGGATCAGGTCGGCGTTGCGCACGGTCGACAGCCGGTGCGCGATGATGATCGACGTGCGCTGCGTCATCAGGTCTTCCAGCGCCGCGCGAATCTGCTGCTCGCTGAGCGTGTCCAGATGGGACGTCGCTTCGTCGAGGATCAGCACCGGCGCATCCTTCAGGAACGCACGCGCAATCGCGACACGCTGGCGCTGGCCGCCCGACAGCTGCACGCCGCGCTCGCCGACGCGCGTCGCGAGCCCGTCCGGCAGCCGCGCGACGAAGTCGCCGAGCGCCGCATGGTCGATCGCGCGCTGCACGTCGGCGTCGGACGCATCGTTCGCGGCGAGCCGGATGTTCGCTTCGAGCGTGTCGTTGAACAGATAGGTATCCTGCGCAACCAGCGCGATGTGCTGCCGCAGGTCGTCGAGCCGCAAGTCGCGCAGGTCGACGCCGCCGAGCGTCACGCGGCCCTGCTGCGGATCCCAGAAGCGCAGCAGCAGGCTCGCGACCGTCGACTTGCCGGCGCCCGACGCCCCGACCAGCGCGACCGTGCTGCCGGGCGGCACGTCGAAGCTCACACGGTCGATCGCGGGCACGCTGCGGCCTGGGTACGTGAAGGACGCGGCCTCGAACCGCACCGCCGGATCGGCAGGCATCGCATGCGTGCCGTCCGTCACCGGCACCGGCTCCTTCTCCAGCGCACGCAAGCGTCGCGTCGACGCGATCGTGTCGGCGAGCTGGCGCGCGACCTGGCCGATTTCGGCCACCGGCATGAAGGCGGCCACGGCTACCAGCACCAGCAACGGCAACGACTCGCGCGGAAACCAGCCGCGTGCGCACAGCAGCGCGCCGAGCGCCGCGACGACCAGCCCGCCGAGCCCGCTCGCGATTTCCAGCGCGGCACTTTGCGCCGACAGATCGTCGAGCAGCTTTGCGCGCTGCTTGCGATACGCATCGACTTCGGCCACGAACGCTGCGCGCCGGCGTGCAACGGCCTGGAACGCGGTCAGTTCCGCGAGCCCCTGGATCGTTTCGGTCAGGTGCGCGCCGAGCTGGCCGAGCGCTTCTCGCGCGCCGGTGCCGAGCCGGTCGACGTCGCGCCGCGCCAGCACCGGCGCGAGCCCGGCCCACAACAGGAACGGCAGCAGCACGAGCGCGAGCGGCCACGCCACCGACGCGAGCAGCACCAACACGGCAGCAGGCACGAGCACCGCGACGAACGCGGGCGCCAGCGTGTGCGCATAGAAATACTCGACGGTCTCGACGTCCTGCGTCGCGAGCGACACGAGATCACCCGAACGACGACGCAGCAGCCCGGCCGGCGCGAGACGTTCGAGCGTCGCGAACAGCGCGATGCGCATTTCCGCGAGCAGCCGGTACGCCATATCGTGCGCGAGCCACGATTCGAGCCAGTGCAGCACGGCCGCCACCGGCGCGATCACGAGCAGCGCGGTGACGAGCGCCGGGCTCACGTGGCCACTCGGTACCGCACCGACCACCAGCGCGCCGATCACGCCGACGCCGATGAATGCGAGCACGCGGCCGATCCCGAACAGCACCGTCAGCACGACCTTGCCCGTCCACGGGCGCACGAAGCGCAGCAGCGTCCGCAGGGTTTCCGGCCAGCCGATCTCGGCCGCATCGTCGTTCAGCGGCCGCACTTGCGGGCCCGATGACGCGCGCGCGGTCGCGCCGGCCGTTGCTGCCACGCCGACCGATTCGGCGACCGCTTCCAGTTGCGGCCCCATCAGCCGGCGATACGGGCCGTCACGCGCGATCAGCGCCGCGTGCGTCCCTTCGTCGACCACTTGCCCCTGGTCGAGCACCAGGATACGGTCGGCGCCGATCACGCTCGACAGCCGGTGCGCGAGCACGAGCGTGGTCCGCCCGCGCGTGAGCCGGTCGAGCGCCTGCTGGATCAGCGCTTCGTTCTCCGCGTCGACCGACGACAGCGCCTCGTCGAGCAGCAGGATCGGCGCATCGCGCAGCAGCGCGCGGGCAATCGCGAGACGCTGGCGCTGGCCGCCCGACAACATCAGCCCGCGTTCGCCGATGCGCGTCGCGTAGCCGTCGGGCAGCGCCGAGATGAAATCGTGCGCGTTGGCCGCGCGCGCAGCGGCGATCATGTCCGCGTCGCTCGCGTCGGGGCGGCCGAGCCGCAGGTTGTCGGCCACGCTGCCGTCGAACAGCGTCGCATCCTGCGCGACGACCGCGATCATCTCGCGCACCTGGCCGGCATCGAGCGTGCGCACGTCGTGGCCGCCGATGCGGATCGCGCCGCCCTGCGCATCGTGCTGGCGCAACAGCAGGCGCACGATGGTCGACTTGCCCGCGCCGCTCGGCCCGACGATCGCCACCGTCTCGCCTTCGCGCACCGAGAAGCTCAGCGCCGCATGCGCGTCCGCGCGGCGCCCCGGATACGCGAAGCTGACGGCGTCGAACGCGATCTCGGGCCGCAGGCCCGCGACGCGCGGCGCGTCGGTGGCCGGTGCATGACGCTGCGCGTCGAGCAGCGCGTGGATCGCATTCGCCGCCGACTGGCCGATCATCCCCTGGTGCAGCACGGCACGCAGGTCGCGCAGCGGCCGGAAGATCTCGCTGCCGGCCATCAGCACGATCAGCAGCGCCTCGAGGCTCATGTCGCCGTGCCGCACGCGCCACGCGCCGACGGCGATCGCGGCGGCCGCGCCGAGGCCGGTGCCGAGATCGGTGAAGAGCCGCGTCAGCAGGCCGAGCGCGAGCACCCAGAACGTGCTGTCGGACAGCGCGCGCGCCTTTGCGGCCAGCTTCGCGCCGAATGCCGTGCTTTGCCCGAACGCCTTCAGCGTCGGCAGGCCTTGCACCGCGTCGAGGAACTCCTCGCCGAACGCCTTGAAGGCGGCCGAGCGCGCGAGCGCCGCACGCTTGTCGGCGCGATGCACGAGTTGCGGCAGCGCGAGCGTGACGAGTGCCGCGACCAGCAGGATCGCGGCCGTCGGCACGTCCCACCACGCGAGCACCGCGAAGATCATCACCGGCGCGCACGCGGCGATCACGAGCTGCGGCAAATAGGTGCCGAAGAAGGTCTGCAGTTGCTCGACGCCGTCCACGACGGCCAGCATCACGCCGCCCGTGCGTTCGCCGCTGAACCACGCGGGGCCGAGCGCGGCGATCCGGTCGAACAGCCGCGCGCGCAGCGTGGCCTGCACGCGCCCGGCCGTGTGCTGCGCAAGCACCGTGCGGCGATGGTCGAGCCACGCGCGCAGCAACACGCAGGCCGCCGTTGCAACGACGGCTTCGCCGATGCTGCGTGCCGGCGCACCGGCAAAGACCAGCGCCAGCACGCGGCCGAGAAAGACGAAACGCAGGATCCCGACACCCATCGCGAGCAGGCCGAGCGCGACGGCCGCGGCCACCCGCCAGCGCAGTCCCGCCATCATTGCCCATAGTCGTCGGTCGAAATACATGAAGCCCTCCGGTGGTGTCCGATGATGATTTTTCTTGACCGGATCGAGGCTACCCGCGCGGCCCGCGCGCGGCAAAAGATGATTTTTCAACGGGTGTTGAGTCAACTACAATACCCCGCATGTCGCACCTCCCTCCCCTCAGCGCATTGCGAGCTTTCGAGGCGGCCGTCCGCCTCGGCGGATTCGCGCGCGCGGCGGCGGAGCTGAACGTGTCGACGAGTGCGGTCAGTCACCAGATTCGCGCGCTCGAGGAATCGCTCGGCGCGCGGCTGCTCGAACGCAGCACGGGGCTCGGCGGCATCAGCCTCACGCCGGCCGGCGCACGCCTGCTGCCGGCCGTCAGCGATGCGCTGTCGCGGCTGACCGACGCCTGTGCCGACATTCGCGGCACCGCGCAACGGCTCACCGTATCCGCCAACGCGCCGTTTTCGGCAATGTGGCTCGCCCGCCGCCTCGCGGAATTCTCGTCGCTTCATCCCGACACGCCGCTGCATGCCGTCGTGCTCGACGACGAACCGGATTTCGCGCGCAGCGGCGTCGATCTGGCGATCGTGCACGTGCCCGCGCACCGGCTGCAGGCCGACGACGACATCCTGCTGCAGGAAACGGTGTTCCCGGTATGCAGCCCCGAACTGCATCCGTTTGCCTCCGTGAACGTGTGCCGCTCGCGGTTGCTGCAGGAGATGCACGAGCACAGCCCCGAGATCGACTGGCACAACTGGTCCACGGAGTTCGGCCTGCCGGGCGACTTCGAGACGAAGATCGTCCGCTACAGCAGTTTCAGCCAGGTCATCGGCGCAGCGGTCGGGGGCGCGGGCATCGCGCTCGGCCGCGCGCCGCTGATCGAGCCCGAGCTGCGCAGCGGGCGCCTCGTGCCGCTGAGGCCGGGCCTCGAACGCACCGCGTCGTGGCGCTTCGTGCTGCGCCGCAACCCGTCGACGCGGCACCGGCTGCTCGATCCATTGATCGCGTTCCTGCGCCGCGAAGCGGAAGCCCACGCGGAAGCGGAAGCAGCGCCCATCGCGGGCCCGATCGTTGCGCCCGCATCCAACGACAGCCGCGTGCGCGGCACGGGCGGCGCGACCGGCAAGTAACGCGCCGGCCTCGCCTGCTTGCGCCGCTTACGGCGCAGCGAAGAACAACGCGACCACGCACGCCATCCCGCCGAACCACACGAGCGAACGCAGCGACGCCCAGTTCAGCAGGTACATCAGCATGTAGACGACACGGATCGCGACGAACGCCATCGCCAGCTGGTCGACGCGATGCACGTTCGCGCCGTTGTGCCATGCCACCACCAGCGCGGCCGTGAACAGCGCAAGCGCTTCCCACCCGTTCTGGTGCGCGGCCTGCGCGCGGGCGCGCCAGCCTTCGAGTTTCGCCAGGTAGTCGCGCGGCGTGCGGTTGTCGTAGCCCTTGCGGGCCTTCGCGAGAAACGTCATCGAGAACGGCAACAGCGCCACGATGAACAGGCACAGCTGGGACGTCGTCATCAAAAGTCTCCTCCTTTATGATTACATTGATCAATGACAAGATCGCCGAGAGCTTAGCATTGCGTCGTGCTGTTCGCGCACCGGTTTTCTAGACGGGAGACTCGGCTGCACGGCCCGCCGACAGCCGCGACGCGCGTGGTTCGACACCAAAATTTCCACCAAATCGTCGACAAAAACGTTAATTAAAACTGGTCGAACACCAATAAGATAGCGCTCAACACTGGCCCGACGCGTTGTCGCGCCAGGCCGCCGAACCCGCGCCGCCGCGCGCGCCGAACGACATCCGATCCGAGACATCGCCATGCCCCGTCCCATCGTCGCCCATATCCGCCCTGACGCCGTCCGCCACAACCTCGACTTCATCCGCCGCACCGCCGCGCAATCGCGCGTGTGGGCCGTGATCAAGGCCAATGCGTACGGTCACGGCATCGAGCGGATCTACCCGGGCCTCGCCGCCGCCGACGGCATCGCGCTGCTCGATCTCGACGAAGCCGTGCGCGTGCGCGAACTCGGCTGGGACAAGCCGGTGCTGCTGCTCGAAGGGATCTTCGAGCCGGCCGACGTCGAGCTGGCCGATCGCCACCGTCTGACGGTGGCCGTGCACTGCGACGAGCAGCTCGACCTGCTGATCGCGGCGAAGCCGCAGCAACCGATCGACATCCAGCTCAAGATGAACTCCGGGATGAACCGGCTCGGCTACCGCCCCGCCGTGTTCCGCGCCGCGTGGGAGCGCGCGGCGAGCGCGCCGTCGATCGGCAAGATCACGCTGATGATGCATTTCGCGAACGCCGACGAAGGCGAAGTCGACTGGCAGCTCGACCAGTTCGATACGGCGACGGCGGGGATTCCCGGCGAGCGCTCGACGTCGAATTCAGCCGCCGTGCTGTGGCATCCGCGCGCGCACCGCGACTGGGTGCGGCCGGGCACGATCCTGTACGGTGCGTCGCCGACGGGTGCGTCGCGGGGTATCGCCGACACGCCGCTGATGCCCGCGATGACGCTGACGAGCAAGATCATCGGTGTGCAGACGCTGTCGCCGGAAGAGACCGTCGGCTACGGCCGCCGCTTCACGGCCGACCGGCCGATGCGGATCGGCGTCGTCGCGTGCGGCTATGCGGACGGCTATCCGCGCCACGCACCGACCGGCACGCCGATCGCGGTGGACGGCGTGATGACGCGCGTCGTCGGCCGCGTATCGATGGACATGCTGACCGTCGACCTGACGCCATGCCCGAACGCGGGCATTGGGTCGCGTGTCGAGCTGTGGGGCGACCAGGTGAAGGTGGATGACGTGGCGGAAGCCAGCGGCACGATCGGCTACGAGCTGATGTGCGCGCTCGCCCGCCGCGTGCCGGTCGTGATCGTGCCGCCGGGTGCGTCGAGCGAGCAGCCGACGCTGCGGACCGGGAGCTACGGGCGCTGACCGGCTCAGATGCGGCCGCGCACGCGCTGTAGCGCCGCCTGACGTGCGCTTCGGTTGCGGGTCGCCTCGGGCGGCCCGTTTGCTTTTCCGTGCGAGCGAATGGCGTGGGTGACGGCGCTTCCGCTTCGTTCAACGCACTACGAACGCCACGTCGGCTTGCGCTTCTCGAGGAACGCGTCGATCCCTTCGCCCGCATCCTCCTCCATCATGTTGCGCGCCATCACGTCGCCCGCATACGCATAGGCTTCGTCGAGCGGCAACTCGCGCTGGCGATAGAACATCTGCTTGCCATACCGCACCGCGGCCGGGCTCTTCGCGACGATCTCCGCGACCTTGCGCGCGACGGCCGCGTCGAGCGCATCCTCGGGCACGGCCTCGTTGACGAGGCCCCATGCGGCGGCCGTCGCCGCGTCGACGAAGCGCCCGGTCACGAGCATGTCGAATGCGCGCTTCGCCGTGACGTTGCGGCTCAATGCGACAGCCGGCGTCGAACAGAACAGCCCGACGTTGATGCCCGATACCGCGAAGCGCGCAGTATCGGCCGCGATCGCCAGGTCGCACGCGGCGACGAGCTGGCAGCCGGCGGCCGTCGCGATGCCCTGCACGCGCGCGATCACCGGCACCGGTAACGCACGCATCGCAAGCATCACGCGGCTGCACTGCGCGAACAGCGTGCGGTAGTAATCGAGTTCGGGCCGGCTGCGCATCTGCCGCAGGTCGTGGCCCGCGCAGAACGCCTTGCCCTCCGCGGCCAGCACGACGCAGCGCACGTGCGGATCGGCCGCCAGCGACTCGAACGCATCGTGCAGGCTCGCGAGCATCGCCTCGGACAATGCGTTGAACTGCTGCGGACGGTTCAGCCGCAGCGTGACGACGCCGTCGTGCGCGTCGCGCAACAGGATCGGCTCGGCCGTGTCTTGATCGGATTTCATGATGTTCCGCTCGATGGGGTTCGGCAGGATTCGATGCGGCGCGAATACGTGGCGATGATGCGTGCACGTTCACGGCACCGTGGTGATGAAATGCTCCTCCACATTCCGTGCGACGTCCAGTCGTGGTGCAGCAGGCACACACGGTCACGTCCGCTTGCGTCCACGGCGCCACTCGCGCAGGCCCGAGCGCAGTTGACCGAGGCCACCCACGAAAAAGACAACGCCCATCCCGCCTATCATCAGGACGTCCCCCCAGATCGCGCCGAACGTATTCAACCGCGCGCTCATCGCGGGCGCGTCCGGTGCGTAACGCACCTCGACGGTCGCACCGTCCTCCTCGCTGACCGAGCCGCCCTTCGGGTATTCGACATGCTCGCCCGCGAGCGTCGTGAACGCGATCTCCGGATGATGCGGGCCCGCATTCAGCTTGATGACGCGCCCCGGCACGACGATCGACGTCCGCAGGAATTCGCGCGTCGACTGCGCGTACAGGGCAGCGCCAATCAGCAGGCACGTACCGACGATGGTAAAGACGACGCCCTTCGCGATCAGCATTTCCGTCTGCTGCGCGTCGGTGCGGCTGGATCCCGGCACCATTGCGTTCACCTCAAGGACGCGACTGATGGAACGACACGTCGATCGTCGACTGCGCCTTGCAGCGGCACGTCACGCCGTGCCCCGTTTCGTCGGTCACGCGTTCATACGGGCCGTTGCCTGCGCCGCGCACGCGCGCCGCCCGATCGATCCTGATTGTCATGGAAAGGTGCCCCGTTCCTGATTGTCGTGGATGCCGGGCGTGCCGCGCAGGTCGCGCGGGCACGCCGCCCTCGGCATCCGGCAGGATACGGAGATCGCGGCGCGCTGTAAATTGCGCGCGGATCGCCTGCGTCGTCGCCGGGCAGATGCTCGCGTCGCTGCTGATCGACCACTACGGGCTGATGGGGCTCGCGCAGCGGCTCGCGACCCCCGGCCGCATCGCGGGCGTCGCGCTGATCTTCGCGGGGATGATCGTCGTGCAATGGCAGACGCCCGCGCCGCGCGTGCCGGCCGCCGCCGGCGACGCGGCAGCCGCGCAACCCGAACCGCCGCGCTGAATGCGCGGGCGGGCGCGGGTGCGCCGCAGCCCGATAGGTGTCAGCCCGCGAGCTTCTTCAGCGCGTCGAGCACCGCGTCGCCCTTGAACGGCTTCACGATCCAGCCCTTCACGCCGGCGGCCTTGCCGCGTTCCTTCATCGCCGGGCTGCTTTCGGTCGTCAGCATCACGACGTTGACCGTCGAATTCGCCAGTTCGCCGCGGATCTTCTCGACCATCGTCAGGCCGTCCATGTTCGGCATGTTCACGTCGCTGATCACGAGGCGCACGCCGGGCGTCGCCTTGAGCTTCGCGAGCCCGTCCTTGCCGTCGACGGCCGTCGCGACGTCGAGCCCGTGATTGCGCAGGAAGCCCGCGACCTCGTCGCGCACCGTGCCCGAATCGTCGACCACCAGAATCTTTGCCATGTCGTCTTCCCCTTCCTTTCCTTGTTGCTGACTTCAGTCTTCAAAACAGTTCGAGTTCACCCG
The DNA here is from genome assembly GCF_002223095.1 of Burkholderia sp. AU33803. Classification (NCBI taxonomy): domain Bacteria; kingdom Pseudomonadati; phylum Pseudomonadota; class Betaproteobacteria; order Burkholderiales; family Burkholderiaceae; genus Burkholderia; species Burkholderia sp. AU33803. The sequence continues at coordinate 1,218,690 of NZ_NKFJ01000006.1, read as the reverse complement.
ATTCGACCATCGGCCCCACGTCCTGCACCGATTCGCGGAAATCCTCCGGCGACCAGCTCAGGCTGAACACGAAGCGCTGGTCGAGGCACGCGGAGCGCCCCGATGCCGGATCGGTCATCCGGTACTTGAAGCAGAGCTGCGGGCAATCGCCGCCGAACGAAATGAACTTCTGCTTGTGATTGACGACGAGCGGCACCTGCACCGGATGGCGCGCCAGTGCCTCGGCGTCGCCGAGATAGCGGTTCTTGAACGCGCCCCATACGAGGTTGGTCAGCTCGCCGAGCACGCTGTTCACGTCGCGGAAATCCGGCGCGCGGCCGCCTTCGCGCGTGCCGCCGAGCATGTCGAGCAGCGGCTGCTCGCTCGTCTGCAGCAGCATGTAGCCGCGGCACCACGCGCTTTCGAGCGCGATCAGGCTGAACACTTCGCCGAAGATGATCTGGTCGCGCACGATGCACGGCGTTTCGTGCTCGATCGTCATGCCCGGGAACAGGCTGTCGATGCGCGCCTCGGTGATCTCCGAGATGCCGCGCACGAGCGCGTTCGGGTAGTCGCGGCCGAACAGGTATTCGTCGATCGCGCGCTTGAGCGGCGTCATGTCGTCCGCGACGTAGGCCGCGCACGCGACGCGCGCGAGCGCCTCCGGCAGCCCGTCGCGCGACGCGAGCGATTCGCGGCGCAGGATGATCGGCAATTCGGGGCGCAGCGCATCGATCTGCGTCGCGATGATGGCGCTCTCGGCGGCCGAACCGCCGTAATCCTCGGCCAGCAGGATCGCGCCGAGGTCGATGTTCGAGCGCAGCACCTTCAGCAACCGGCTGCGCCGCACGGTCAGGCCGACCAGGTTGTGCTCGTCGCAGAAGCGCTTGATCGCGTCGGCGTGCGCGCGACTGTCGTCGAGTACGAGCACCTTGCTGACGGGTTTGTCCAGGGTCATCTCAAGGTTTCCTCATGGTCGATCAGGGTCGGTCAGAACAGTTCGAGTTCGCCGCCGGTTTCCATCACGGCCGTCTCCGGCACATGGAAATCGACCGGCGCGTTCGCGCACACGCACAACGTCGCGCCGACCCGCACGTCGCCATCGAGCGTCAAGTCATAGGCGGCCACGTAATCGGGCGAGAGCGCGTGCATGAAGTCGATGCTCGCGCCGCTCAGCAGGTACGGCGTCGACATCCCGAGGTCGGGAAACGACGCGGTCAGCGCCTGGTTGATCGCGCCGCAACACAGGTTCGCGACTTCCATGAACGCGTCGGTCAACGGTCGCTGGCTGTTCGTGCCCGCTGTCGCGCTGGCGAAATGGCGGCGCGTCGCGTCGTCGTCGCTGAAGCGCAGCGCGAGCAGCAGGCGGAAATGCAGTGCGGAGATCGTCAGCACAACCACATGTTCGGGCGCCTGCGGCTTCGATCGCGACTTCGCGTGCGCGCGTTCCGGCGCGTCGTGTTCGTGCCCGGCTCGCGGCCGGATGTCGCACGCGCCGCCTGCCGCGAGCCGCGTGCGCGCGGCATCGAAAAAGATCCGTTCGAACCCGGCCCTCGCCTGCGCACTGATCACGCGGCTTCTCCCTCGATCCGCGCGTGCAACTGCCCGGCCAGCGTCTCGACGGTCGCGAGCGCGGCCGTGATCATCTTGCCGCCGGCCTGGATGTCCTGGAACGTCGCGGCCGTCACGAGATCGTTGCGGTTCAGGCTGTCGCGATAGCTGTTCGACAGCTGCTGCGAGCGCGCGGCCAGCCCGCGAACCTCGCTCGCGACGATCGAGAAGCCGCGCCCGGCCGTGCCGGCGCGCGCGGCCTCGATCGACGCGTTCAGCGACACGATCGACACGTGCGCGACGATCGCCGACAGCTCCTGGTTCTTCGTGCGCATGTCCTGGTTCTGCGTGGTCAGCGAGATCATCTGCTCGTGCCAGCGCTCGAAGGTGCCGGCGAGCCCGCGCAGGCGCGCGGCTTCGTCGGCGATCTTCATCGCGTGCTGCGCGAGCGCCGCTCGATCGGCCGACAGCGCCTGCACGGCGTCGCGCTGCGAGCCGGCGGCGGACGTCTCGCGCGCCAGCGCATCCTCGAGCTGCGCCTCGCGCTGCGCCCATGCGTCGGCCGCCTCCGCATGCGCCGACGCGGCATCGGCGGCGCGCGCATCGGCTGCGTCGAGCGCGCCACGCAACTGCGCCGTATCGCGCTCGTGCGCCGCGACGAGCCGCTTGCGCGTCACGCTAAATACGACCGCCGCCACGATGGCGACGACGACACCGCCCGCCAGTGCAGCGGCCATCTGGATCATCCACGCCTGCCCGATCACGTCGTCACTCCGCCGCGCCGATGTCCGCGCTGCGTGCACGCTCGTGCACGACGCCCTGGGCGGCGCCGTCGGCCGCGAAGCGGGCCGGCAGCGTCACGATCGTCTCGAACGCGCGATACGGCGCGCCGACGCGATCGTCGGTAAAGCGCAGCGCGATGTCGCCGCCGTCGCGCTTAAGGAAGTTGCGCACCGCGTCCATGCCGACGCCGCGCCCCGACACTTCGGTCACCGTGCTCGCGGTCGAGAAACCCGGCCGGAAGATCAGCTCGGCCACCTCGTCGTCGGACAGCGCCGCGTCGTGGTCTGCATCGATCCAGCCGCGCTCGCGTGCGATGCTGCGAATCCGGTCGAGCGCGAGGCCGCGGCCGTCGTCGCTCAGCACGAACCACAGCTCGCCGCCGCCCACGCCGACCGCGATGTCGATCGTGCCGGACGCCGCCTTGCCGGCCGCGCGCCGCTCGTCGGACGATTCGATCCCGTGGTCCATCGAATTGCGCAGCAGGTGCATGAACACGTTCTTCAGCGTCGCGACGATTTCGCTGCGCACGCGGTGGCCGTGGCTGTCGATATGCACGACCGGCGCCGGCTTGCCGAGTTCGGCCGCGAGCGACGGCAGCGACTCGATCACGCCGCCGAGCGCATCGCCGATGCCCTGCGTGCCGAGCTGGCTCAGCATGCGGCGCACGGCGTCGCGCGCCGCGTGCCAGTCGGACGCGTTCGCCGGATCGGCGCCGTCGAGCACGCGCAGGCTCTCGCTGATGTGCGCGCGTTCGACCATCAGGAAGTCGGCGCCCTGCACCGCTTCGCCGCTGCGGCCGAGCGTGACCGCGTTGATCGTCGCGTAGTGCTCGACCGCGTCGCGCACGCGGGCCAGGTCGTCCATCAGCGCGTCGCGGTTCCACTCCGGGCCGCCGTCCGCGCGGCGCAGCGAGTCGTACGCCTGTTCCGCTTCGTGGACGATGTTGGTCAGGTGCTGGAGGCTGTACGTGCGCGCATTGCCCTTGATCGTGTGCATGTTGCGGAACAGCGCCGCGACGATCGAGTGATCGGCGCGCTCGTGCTGGCGGATCATCCGCTCGTTCTCGCTGAGGAAGCCCTTCGCGCTGTGCACGAAGTCGTGGAACTTGTCCTGGCTGATCGACAGAATCTCGCCGATCATCTCGAGGCGGCGCTGCTGCTCGCCGGCCTGCGCGGTCAGCTCGCGAATCTCGGTCACGTCGCGCACGCACAGCATCAGGCGCACGACCGTGTCGGTCTCGTCGGTGATCGCCGACCAGCTCAGGTCGAGCCACTTGTCGCGGCCGTCCGGCATCCGCTTCGCGACTTCGTTCACCAGCAGGTGCTCGTTGAACGCGAAGTTCATGCTGTCTTCGCCGAGGCACGCATGCACGGCCGCATCGACCTGCGAGCGCGCATCGGAACCGATGTTCGAGTCGTCGAACACGAGCGTCATCAGGTCGCGGCCGGCGATATCGTTCGTCTCGAAGATGGTTTCGAGGTACGCCGAATACTCCGCATGCACGACGCCGCCCTCGACGATGGTCAGGATCCCCTGCTGCATGTTCTGCAGCATCGCCTGGATGTCGGCCGTCTTCTGCTTGAGCTGCGCCGAGTTCTCCTGGATCTTCTCGATCATCCCGTTGAACGCGACGATCGAATGGCCGATTTCGTCCATCCGGCCCACCGGCACGCGGCGCGTGAAATCCTGGCTCGTCGCGATCTCGCTCATCGCCGTCTGCATCCCGATCAGCGGGCGCGTGATCTGGCGATACAGCAGCAGGCCGAGTGCGGTCAGCAGCACGATCACCGTGCCGGCGACACCCGCGATCGCGGTCGCGGTGGTCGACAGCATCCCGTTCAGCGCGCTGATCGCGTCGTCCTTCTGGCGGTTCTTCTCGACGCGCAGCGTGTCGACGATGCTTTCGAGTTCGTCGCGATACTGCGCGACGTTCGCGAACAGGTACGCCTGCGCCATCTCGGGCTTGCCGTCGGCCTTCATCTTCACGGTGTCGTCGATCGCCGCGAAATAGTTCGTCGCGCTCTCCTTCGCCTGCGACACGAGCCCGACCTGCGCCTGGCCGACCGCCGACTTCGCCTGCACGTCGAGCGCGGCGCGCAGCGCGCCCTGCTTCGCCTTCAGCTCGTCGCGCGCCTGCGCGGCGGTGTTCGCGTCGGGCGCATAGACGAGCGTCATCGTCGCGATCTGGATGTTCTTCACATCGGCGACGAGATCCGCGGACGCGAGCGCGCTCGGCACGATTCCCTGGGTGACCTGGCGTACCTCGGACGCGCTCTTGCGGGTCTGGTACACGGCATAGATGCCGATCGCGGACAGCGCGAAGAACGTCAGGACGACTAGCAGCGTAATGCGATGACGGATGGTCATGAGTACAGCTCCCCGCAGCGATCCGGCTTCGATCGCCGTTTGGTCTATTGAAAGAATGTGAGCGCCGAATTATCGGGGATGGTGTATGACGCTCCGATGACCGGAAATCAATCATTCATTGATAAAAACGAAATGAATAATTGTGCCGAAAGCACCCTAAAGATTTGCCGGTATCTGCCGTTAACCTCATGCCACACGGCTTCGATCGGCGATCCTGCGCGGCCTGGACATTCCAGCTTCGGATATTTTATTTTTATTTATTTAATCCGCGAATTAGCCGCAATCGGGCTTTCGTAAAACGTTTGCGCATTATCGGCGAATTCAGGCGAATTCACGATTTTTTATTGTCGGGCCGCCATTCGACGGACCGATGAAAACGATACCGCCCGCTCCGGGGCCCGCGGTGCGATGAACTGCATCGTGGGCCCCGGAGCGGGCGTGAGCGACTCACGACCGGTCAATGGCTGCTGGCGCGCGTCGCCCCCAGCCCCGTTTCCGAACGCACCTGCTGCGCGGCGAACGCACCCTTCTCCGCCTTCGCGCGCAGGCTCGTGTCGAGGACCGAGAACAGCCACACGCCCACGAAGCCGATCGTCATCGAGAACAACGCGGGCGACGTGTACGGGAACCACGCCGAACCCTTCGGATAACCGAGCGTTGCTTCCCACACCGACGGCGACACGATCGTCAGCCCCACCGACGAGACCAGCCCGAGGAAGCCGCCGATGACCGCGCCGCGCGTGGTGCAGCCCTTCCACATCATCGACAGGAACAGCACCGGAAAATTGGCCGACGCCGCAACGGCGAACGCCAGCGACACCATGAACGCGACGTTCTGCTTCTCGAACGCGATGCCCAGCAGCACGGCGATCACGCCGAGCACCAGCGTCGTGATGCGCGACACCTTCAGCTCGTCGGCACTGTTGGCCTTGCCGTTCTTGAAGACGGTGGCGTAGAGATCGTGCGACACCGCGGACGCACCCGACAGCGTGAGCCCGGCCACCACCGCCAGGATCGTCGCGAACGCCACGGCCGAGATGAAGCCGTAGAACACGTCGCCGCCCACCGTCTTGGCCACCAGCACCGCGGCCATGTTGGCCGTGCCCGCGCCGCCCTTGATCACGCCCTTGGCCACGTCGGCCAGCTCCGGGTTGGTCAGCACCAGCGTGATCGCACCGAAACCGATGATGAAGATCAGCACGTAGAAGTAGCCGATCCACGTGGTGGCCCAGAACACGGATTTACGCGCTTCCTCCGCATCCGGCACCGTGAAGAAGCGCATCAGGATGTGCGGCAGGCCGGCGGTGCCGAACATCAGCGCCATGCCGAACGAAATGGCCGAGATCGGATCCTTGATGAACCCGCCCGGCGACATCACCGACAGCCCGATGCGGGTCGCGTCGTCCGGCGCCTTGCCGGCGTTCGCGGCGATCGCGGTCTTGACTTCCACCGCATGGGCGAACAGCGCCTCCGGGCTGAAGCCGTACTGCGCGAGCACCATGATCGCCATGAAGGTCACGCCCGCGAGCAGCATGCACGCCTTGATGATCTGCACCCAGGTGGTGGCCGTCATGCCGCCGAACAGCACGTAGACCATCATCAGCGCGCCGACGATCACGACCGCCACCCAGTAGTCGAGACCGAACAGCAGCTTGATGAGCTGCCCGGCGCCCACCATCTGCGCGATCAGGTAGAACGCCACCACCACCAGCGTGCCGATCGCGGCGAAGCTGCGGATCGGCCCCTGCTCGAAGCGATAGCCCGCGACGTCGGCGAAGGTGAACTTGCCGAGGTTGCGCAGCCGCTCGGCCATCAGGAACGTGATGATCGGCCAGCCGACCAGGAAGCCGATCGAGTAGATCAGGCCGTCGTAGCCCGACGTCATCACCGCCGCGGAAATGCCGAGGAAGGATGCGGCCGACATGTAGTCGCCCGAGATCGCCAGGCCGTTCTGGAACCCGGTAATGCCGCCGCCGGCGGTGTAGAAATCCGCGGCGGAACGCGTGCGCGACGCCGCCCACTTGGTGATCCACAACGTGCCGGCCACGAACAGCGCGAACAGGACGATGGCCGTGGTGTTGGTGGCCTGCTTGGCGGTCTGCCCGACATCGCCGCCGCCCGCGACGGCCGCGCCGCATACGCCCGCAGCCAGCAGCGCGACCAGCGTCATCGAAAGAGTCTTCTTCATTGGGCGACGTCCTGCAGGATGTCCTGCGTCAGTTGATCGTATTCGTTGTTCGCGCGGCGCACGTAGATGCCGGTGATGACGACGGTGAACACGATCACCGCCATGCCGACCGGTACGCCGACGCTCGTCACGCCGGTGCTCACCGGCTTCGCGAGGAACGACTTGTCGAATGCGATCAGTGCGATGTAGCCGTAGTACACGATCAGCATCAGCACGGTCAGGCAGATGCCGAGCGTGTTGCGCCGCCGCTTGAGCTGCGCATACTTCGGATGCGCTTCGATTTTTTTCACCAACCCATCATGCATCGCCTGTCTCCTGGTTTGCTTTTTGAATGAGTGTGGCGATTCTGGACGGCGAAGCTGACTGCGTGCTTACTCGGTCTTTCGAGGACGCACTATGGTTTTCCCTAGCGGAACGGGGCGTCGCGACGCTGCCGCACGCGAGACGCTTGACGGGTGTACGCGGCCATGCGCGGGGCGCGCCGTCACGTCGACGTCAGTTTTTCGGCGCCGCGACGCGGGTTGGCGCAGATGCAAGCGTTCGATCGTTCTCGACAGGCGGAGTGTCGCGCGCAGCGTCGCTCACGGATCGAGCGCGCCGCCCGACCATCCCGCCGACGGACGCGAACCCGTCAGCTTCAGCGCGACGTCGCCCTGCGCGACCAGCCGCTCGCGATTGCGCGTGACGATACGTCCGGCCTGCGGCGCGACCAGCACGTGCTCGCTGCCGGGCACGCCAGGATGCGCGACGATCCGCGCGATGCGTTCGCCCGCGGCGACCGTCGCACCGAGTTCGCGTTCGTACACGAGCACGCCCGACGCCGGCGCGAGCACCGTCTCCATGTGCGCGATCGGCACGGCCTCGCCGTGCCAGTCGTGCGCGCCGGCGGGCTCCGCGATCACGCCGCGGCCACGCAGGAACGCCAGCACGCCGTCGGCATCGCGCTCGGCGAGCGCATCGGATACATCGGATTGCCCGCGCAACTCGACCGTCGCGACGAGCCGTTCGCGCAGGCCGCCGTTGCGCGCCCAGTGCGCGGCGATCGCGCCTTCGAACGCGCCGTCGTCGTCCTCGTCCCACAGAATCGCGACGTCGACGCCGAGCGCCGCCGCGAGATCGCGGCTGACCGGCCACATCTCACGCTGCACGTACAGATACGGCAGCGCTTCGGAATCGGTATGCAGGTCGAGCACGATATCGGCGTCGCACGCGGCGTCGAACAATGTGCGCTGCCAGGCGGCGAATGTCGTCGCGGGCCGGCGCGCCGCGGCCGATTCATGAAAATGCCGGTTGAAATTGCGCTGCGTCGCATCGTGGAAGCGGCCGAGCAGCCGCCCTTGCCGGAATTGCGCAAGCCCGAGCGGGTTCGCCTGCGGCACCACCGTCACCGTGCCGCGCAGCATGCCGCGATCGTGCGCCGCGCACAGCCGCGGCAGCAAGCGGTGCAGCACGAGCATGCCGGCGATCTCGTCCGCATGCACGCCGGCCTGCAGATGCACCCGCGGCCCGTCGCCTCCCGACAGCCGCCACGCGCGGATCGCGAGCGGCTGCCCGGCGTCGCCGGGCACCGGCCAGGTCAGCACCTCGATCATCGTCCGTTCTCCTTTGGGTTCGGCTTGCCCATCACGACGCCGCGCGCGAATCCGCGCCGAGGCTCGCGACGAATGCCGCAATGCGCTCGCATGCGTCGGCCAGCTTCGCATCGTCGACGACGAAGCCGAAGCGCACGAAGCCGGATGCGGTATCGCCGAACGCGCTCGCGTCGAGCAGCGCGACCTGCTTCGCGCGGAACAATCCCCACGTGAATGCGTGCGCGTCGAGCCCGGTGCCGCGCACGTCGACCATCATGAACATGCCGGCTTCCGGCAGCAGGCAACGCAGCCCCGGCACGTCGCGCAGGCGCGCGTAGGCCAGGTCGCGGCGGCGCCGGTACAGCTCGCGCATGTCGGCGACGATCGCGGCCTTGTTGTCGAGCGCGGTGACGGCCGCCTGCTGGATGAAGCCCGGCAGCCCGTACAGCATGCACAGCGCCAGCCGCTCCGCGTGCTCGATCAGCTCGGCCGGGCCGATCGCCCAGCCGACCCGCCAGCCCGGCATCGCATGCGATTTCGACAGGCTGCCGATCGTCACCGTGCGTTCGGCCATCCCCGGCAGCGACGCGATGCTGACCAGGTCGCGCTCGAACGTCAGTTCCGCATACACCTCGTCGGACACGACCCACAGATCGCGCTCGCAGGCGAGCCGCGCGATGCGTTCGAGATCGGCGCGCGGCAAAACGACGCCGGTCGGGTTGCACGGCGTCGCGAAGAAGATCGCCTTCGTGCGCGGCGTCACGGCCGCTTCGAGCGCGTCGAAGTCGAGATGAAAGCCGCGCGACGCATCGACCGGCACCGGCACGAGCGTCGCGCCCGACGCGCGCACGCTCGCCTCGTACGTCAGGTACATCGGCTCCGGCACGATCACCTCGTCGCCCGTCTCGCACAGGCACATCGCCATCGCGAACAGCGCGTTCTGCGCGCCGGCCGTCACGATCACGTGCTCGGCACCGACCGCCTGCCCGGACGCCTTCGCATGCTCGCGCGCGATCGCCGCGCGCAACTCCGCCCGGCCGCGCACCTCGCTGTAGTGCGTATCGCCGCCGCGCAGCGCGGTCACCGCGCGCTCGACGATCACGTCGGGCGTCGCGAAATCCGGATCGCCGACGCTCAGGATGATCGCCGGTTCGCCCGCCGCGACGGCCGCCTGTGCCGCGTAATGAATGTCCCATGCAGTCGTGCGCTTGCCCTGCAGGCGATCGACCAGCTTCGAATAGTTCATGCGTTCTCCGTCGCGCGGCGCCCGGGCGGCCGCCGCGTCTTCAAGGGTTCGTTCAACGCGGCATGCGTACCGGCACACGCCGCTCGAGCCGGCCGAACGCGCGTTCGATCACGAATGCGAGCACGACATAGATCACGGCGATCGCCAGCAGCGGCTCGTAGGTCCGCAGCGTCTGCGCGCGTATGTAGTTCGCGGCGCCGAGCACGTCCATCACGGCGACCGTCGACGCGAGCGCGGTCGATTTCAGCAGCATCACCGTCTCGCCCGCGAGCGTTGGCAACAGGATCTGGATCGCGCGCGGCAACCACACGCGCCGCGCGATCATCGACGGGCGCATCCCCATCGCGCGCGCCGCCTCGATCTCGCCCTTCGGTACGCCGCGCAGGCCCGCGCGCAGCACCTCGCCGACATACGCGCCGACGCTGATCACCAGCGCGAACGCGACATACCAGAAGCCGTCGCGCAGGAACGGCCACAGCACGCTGTCGCGCAGCGCGGGCCAGCCGGCGAACAGCGAGCCGACGCCGTAGTAGATCAGGTAGATCTGCACGAGCAGCGGCGTGCCGCGTATCACTTCGGTGAACGCCTTGCTGACGCGCGCGACCACCGGGTCGCCCGACAGCCGCGCGAACGCGACGACGATCGCGAGCGCGAAGCCGAACACGGCCGAGATGACGAGCAGCTTGACGGTGGTCAGCACGCCGAGCAGCAGCAGCGATCCGTAGGAAGACAGTACGCTCAGATCCATGAGGTTGATCCGGTTCGGTCAGACAATGCGTGAGAAGACCCGGCGCGGCTCACGATGCCGGCATCCAGCGGCCGAAACGCCGCTCGATCTCGCGGAACAGCATGCCGGACAGCGACGTGATCGCGAAGTACACGGCCGCGACCATCAGGTAGTAGTGCATGTACTCGCGCGTCGACCCGGCTGCCTGCTTCGCGGTGTAGAGCAGCTCGCTGTAGCCGACCACGCTGATCAGCGCACTGTCTTTCACGAGGATCAGCCACAGGTTCGTGAAACCGGCCAGCGCATACGGCGCCATCGCCGGCAGCGTCACGCGGCGGAACACGAGCGACGGTGGCGCGCCGAATGCGCGCGCCGCCTCGATCTGCCCATACGGGATCGCGAGAATCGCACCGCGGATGATCTCGGCCGCATACGCACCCTGCACGATGCCGAGCACGATCACGGCCGCCGCGAAGCCGTTGACCGCGACCGGCCCGGCGCCGATCGCCGTCATCAGCAGGTTGATCGCGTCGGTGCCCGCGTAATAGAGCAGCAGGATCAGCAGCAGCTCGGGCACCGCGCGGCACAGCGTCGTGTAGCCCTGCGCGAGCCGCTCCAGCATGCGCACGCCGGACAGCTTCGCGGCCGCACCCAGCAGCCCGAGCACGATCCCGGCAACGAACGCGCCGAGCGAAATCTCGAGCGTCACGCCCGCGCCCTGCAAGAGCGCGACGCCCCAGCCTTCCGGGTCCATGCCCAGGTAGCTCACCCATCCCCAACCGTCCATGCCGCCTCCTCGTCCGTGCGTGACGCCCGTGTGCGCTCGCTCAGTGCGGCCAGAGGTCGATCGGGAAATACTTCTTCGCGATCTGGGCGTACTTGCCCGACGCATGCAGTTGCTCGAGCGCCTGGTCCATCTGCTGCTTGAGCGGTGCATCGGCCTTGCGCATCCCCGCGCCGACCCCGTAGCCGAAGATCGCCGGGTCCATCTTCACGCTGCCGGGGCCCTTCAGCTCGAACGCGGACCCATCCTTCGACTTCAGGAAATCGAGGATGCCGAGCTGGTCGAGATAGATCGTGTCGATGCGGCCGGCGACGAGGTCGGCGTTGCAATCGTCCTGCGTGTTGTACAGGCGCACCGTCGCGGTCTTGCCGTAGGCCATCTTGATGAACTCGGCGTTCGCGGTCGAGCCCTGCACGCCGATCACCTTGCCCTTCAGCCCGTCCGGCGTCAGCGTGAGCTTCTGGTTCTTCGCGCCGACGAAGGTGCCCGGCGTCTCGTAGTACGGCCGCGAGAACGCGATCACCTTCTGGCGCTCCGGCGTGATCGACATCGAGTTGAAGATCACGTCGATCTTGTCGCTGAGCAGCGCCGGGATGATGCCGTCCCACGCAACCTCCTTGATCTCGCACTTCGCCTTCATCTGGTCGCACAGCGCGCGGATCAGGTCGGCCTCGAAGCCGCTCCACTGACCCGTCGGGCTCTTCATCAGGAACGGCGGATACGGCTCGGCGGCGACCCCGAAGCGCAGCACGCCCGACGACGCGTGCGCGGAACCGAACGGCGCGAGCGCCGCGAGGACGAGACTCAACAGGCACAGCAGACTGCGTACGACACGTTTCATGGTCGGACTCCTTGCGGGAAAGATAGGAATCGGGGCAGCCGGCCGCGCGGGCACGCACGGGTCGCCCCCACGGTTCAGTGGCGTTGCCGGTGCGCGTTGACGAACTGGCGGCAGCGCTCGCTTTGCGGCGCGTCGAAGATCTCGGCCGGCGAGCCGCTCTCCTCGACCCGCCCTTCGTGCAGGAACAGCACCTTGTTCGACACGTCGCGCGCGAACGCCATTTCGTGCGTGACGAGAATCATCGTGCGGCCTTCGCACGCGAGATCGCGAATCACCTTCAGCACTTCGCCGACGCGTTCGGGATCGAGCGCGGACGTCGGCTCGTCGAACAGCATCACCCTGGGCCGCATCGCCAGCGCGCGCGCAATCGCGACGCGCTGCTGCTGGCCGCCGGACAGGAACGCGGGATAGACGTTGCGCTTGTCGGCAAGACCGACGCGTTCGAGCAGCTGCTCGGCGCGCGCGATCGCTTCGGCGCGCGGTTCGCGCAGCACGTGCACGGGCATCTCGATCACGTTCTCGAGCACCGTGCGGTGCGCCCACAGGTTGAAGCTCTGGAACACCATCCCGAGCCGCGTGCGAATGCGTTCGACCTGGCGCGGATCGGTCGGCACCGTGCGACCCTTGCGGTCGACCTTCAGGCCGATCTCCTCGCCATCGACCACGATGCGTCCGCGGGTCGGCGTTTCCAGCAGGTTGATGCAGCGAAGCAGCGTGCTCTTGCCCGAGCCGCTCGCGCCGATCAGCGAGATCACTTCGCCTTCGCGCGCGCTCAGCGACACGCCCTTCAACACCTCCAGCTCGCCGAACCGCTTGTGCAGGTCCGTCACCTGCACGCGCTCTTCGACGGCCGCCTTCACGCTCTCCACCCGCGCCAACATGCTGTCTCCCGTGTCGAATTCCGATGCCCGTCCCACGCGGGATCGCGGCGTCCTGTTGAATGGCCGACCAACCTCATGCGGAGTCGAGTATAGGCGCTGTTGAACGGTGGTTCAACAGATTTCAATAATCGGGAAGCAAGGGTTTTCGCGGGTTCCACGCCGCTTTCGATGGTGTAATTGAACAAGCGTCCGACACTCCCATATAATCGGTGCCATGACGATTCCGTAAGGTCACCCCGTGAAAAAGACTCCTGGCAGCGCACCGGTTCAGGCCCGCAGCCGCGGCATCCGCGAAACGCCCGCGGTGCGGCAGCAATCGATCATCGACGCGACGATGCGCTGCATCGCGCGCTACAGCTATTCGGAAACCACGATCGACCGCATCTGCGCGGAAGCGAAGGTGTCGCGCGGGCTGATCAACCATCACTTCCAGTCGAAAGACGAGCTGATGGCGCAGACCTACAAGCGGCTCGCGTCCGACCTGCTCGACGTGTCGCGTGCAGCGGCCGCGAACGCGACCGGCCCCGAGGACAAGCTCGACGCGATCATCAAGGTGTGTTTCGCCGCGCCGGTGTTCGCGCCGAAGAACGTGAAGGTGTGGCTCGGCTTCTGGAGCGTCGCGCACAGCGACCCGGTGATCCGCAAGGCGCACAAGGAGCTGTATGCGGGCTACCGGCAAGCCCTGAAGAAACTGTTCGACCAGATCGCGGAAGTACGCGGCGGCACCGTCGACAGCGATCTCGCCGCACTGACGCTGACGGCCGTGATCGACGGGTTCTGGCTCGAGCTCGCGCGCGACCCGACGTCCTTTACCGCGGAAGACGCGCTGACGAGCTGCCTGCGCGTCGTCGATACGTTCCTGCCGCCGCCGAAGACGGCCCGCAAGCGCGCGTAACGCGGCGCGCCACCGGCGACATGACGCTTCATCGCCGCCGGCAACCCGGCGGCGCACCCGGCGGCCTCGCATCGCGAGGCCGTTCGCGTTTTCAGCGCGCGCGAATCTCGATCAGATACGGCGCGTCATGCGCCGCCGCCTCGCCGAGCGCCCCGGCCAGCGACGCGCCCTCCTCGACCCGCTGCGCGCCCCATCCATACGCCCGCGCGATCGCGACGAAATCCGGCGTATGCAGATCCACGCCGACCGGCTCGACCCCGCCGTCGACCATCGCACGCTTGATTTCGCCGTAACCGCCGTTGTTCAGCAGCACGACGATCACGCGCGCCCGATGCTGCACCGCGGTGCCGAGCTCCGCAAGCGTGTACTGGAATCCGCCATCGCCGGCGACGCAGACCACCGGCCGCGACGCATCGCCGAGGCTCGCGCCGACGGCCGCCGGCAGCCCGTAGCCGAGCGAGCCGAACCCGACCGACGCGTTGAACCAGCTGCGCGGGCGCGGCGCCGCGAAGCCGACGTTGCCCGCGTAGACGATGCGCGTCGAATCCCCGACGATCGCCGCATCGGGCAGCGCGTCGCGCACGCTGTCGAGCAGCGCGAGATCGCGGCGCATTTCGTCGTTCAGTTCCTGTCGCGCCGCCGCACGGCACTTCGTCGCGCGTTCGACGCCGCCGCGCTCCGCACGGGCGAGCGCGTCGCCGGGCCACACGCGCCGCAGCGCGCGCAGGGTTTCGCCGACGTCGCCGAGCAACGGCAGCGCGGGCACCGCATTGCGGCACAGCTGCTGGGGATCGATATCGATCCGCACGAGCGGCGCGGGCATCGAGAAACTGCGCGTCGCATACAGGTCGTAATCGGTCGGTCCGAGCTCGGTGCCGAGCGCGACGATCAGGTCGCTGTCGCGCATCAGGGCGCGCACCGCGTCGCTCGACGCCGACCACGCGATGCCGAGCGGATGCGCGGGCGGCAGCACGCCGCGCCCGTTGATCGTCATCACGACCGGCGCATCGAGTGCTTCGGCGAGCCACCGTACGTCGTCGGAGGCGTCGAGCGCGCCGCCGCCCGCGAGGATCAGCGGTGCGCGCGCGGCAGCCGCTTTCGCGCGCAGTGCGTCGATGCCGTCGGCCGACGCGGGGCCGGGCGCGACGCGCGGTGGCACAGCCGGCACGGGCGGCAATGTGTCGGCCGACGCCGCGAGCACGTCGAGCGGGATCTGGAGGTGCACCGGGCGCGGCCGACCGCCCGAGAACACCGCGAACGCGCGCGCGATCGCCTGCGGCAATGCGTCGGCGCGCGGCACCGTATAGCTGAACGCGGCAACGTTCCCGGCGAATGCGTGCTGGTCCGGCAGTTCGTGCAGATGGCCGTTGCCCGAGCCGATATCGCCGGACGCATTGACGCTCGAGATCACCAGCATCGGAATCGAATCCGCATACGCCTGCGCCATCGACGTCGCGATGTTCGTCATCCCGGGGCCGGTGATCACGAAACACACGCCGGGCTTGCCGGTCGCGCGCGCATAGCCGTCCGCCATGAAGCCGAGACCCTGCTCGTGGCGCGCGCTCACGTGACGCAGCGTGCTGCCGGCCAGGCCGCGATACAGCTCGATCGTATGCACGCCGGGAATGCCGAACACCGTATCGACGCCGTAGGCGGCGAGCAGGTCGACGAGATACATGCCTACTGTTTTCATGTCTTTTCCAACGTTCAAGGTAGGTTTCTGAATCGCGTACCGGCCGGCGCGGCCACCGTCAATGCGCGAGCCCCGGCAACAATTCGCGCACGCCCTGCGCGAGCATCTGGAACGCGATCGCGGTCAGCACGATCCCCGACAGCCGCTCGACGAGCGTCCTGCCGATCTCGCCGAGCCGCCGGCACCACGACGCCGAGCACGCATACGTGAGCCCGATCACGCCCGCATGCAGCACGCAGGCCGCGCTCAGCGCGAGCAGGTCGGACGGCGTATGAAAGCGCGTCGCGGTCGTGATCACGAGCGACATCACCGCGCTGCCGATCGACAGCGGGAAGATCAGCGGCACCGCGATGTAGTTGCGCCACTGCGCATATTCGAGCCGCCGGTCGCCGCCGCTGCGTTCGTCGTTGGCCGTGCCGCGCATCATCGGAATCGACCACAGGCACAGCACGAGGCCGCCCGTCAGCGTCAGCGCACCGAGCGTGAGGCCGAGCATGCGCAGCAGGAACTGCCCGCCCCAGACCGCGCCGACCATCAGCGCCGCGATCCACGCGAACAGCCTGAACGCGATCTGCCGCTGCGTCACGTCGGGAAAATGCCCGGTGACGGCCGCGTACATCGGGATCGCGACCGGCGGGCAGAACAGCGTCAGCAGGCCGGTCAGGAACAGTAGCAGGTCGCTCGACGTCAGGGTCATTGCTCGAACTCTCAAGCGGTCGGATGGTTGAGACGCGTATCGGCATCGTGGCCGGGTGTCGCGATCAGTCCTGCGCGGCTTCCTGCGGCGCGCGCTCGCGCGGCCGCATGTCGCCGTCGAAATCGTCGAGCGTCGGGAACGCCATCGGTTCGAGCCGGTCGAGCCGCGCCAGGTAGTCGCCGTACCGGTCGAGCACGGCCGCGCGCTCGGCATCGCCGATATACGGCACGTGATAGCCGACGAACGACGGCAGCACGTCGAAGCCCGCGTAGCCGAGCGTGCCGCGCAGCACGTGGCGCAGCATCAGGTCCATGTCGCCATGCACACCATCCGCGCCGAACATGTAGTCGCGGCCGCCACACGTGTAGGCAAGCAGCGCGCGCTTGCCGCGCATCCCGCCGCGATCGTAGAAGCGCACGCCGCCGTACACCTTGCCCGACACGAGCACACGGTCGATCCAGCCCTTCATGATCGCCGGCACCGAGCACCAGAACAGCGGGAAGCTCAGGATCAGCAGGTCGCACGCCAACAGCTTGTCGAGTTCTGCGGCGATGTCCGGCGCGATCGCGTGCGCGGCGACGTTCTCGCGCTGCTCCAGCGCGTAGACGAGGTAGTCGGGGTTCTTGCGCACGCCGAAATCGGCCGCGCTCGCCACCGGATTCCACTGCATCGCGTACAGGTCGGACACCGTCACGGTGTGCCCCTGCGCCTCGAGCGTACTCACTGCGCGGTGCAGCATCGACGTGGTGAACGACTGCGGTTCGGGATGGGCGTGGACGATCAGGACTTTCATGATGCGATTTTTCTCCGCAACGTAACGTTGAAGGGTGGAACTCACACGGCCCCGGCCGCGCGCTTGCGCAGCAGCGACAGGCCGATCGCGACGCAGGTCGCGACGAGCAGCAGCGTGGACACCGACGCGATCGCCGGGTCGACGTTCTCGCGCATCCCGTCCCACATGCGGCGCGGCAGCGTGTACACGCTCCGGCTCGAGATGAACAGCGTGACGACCAGCTCGTCCCACGACAGGATGAACGCGAACACCGCCGCGGACAGCACCCCCGGCCGGATCGACGGCAGGATCACGTAGCGCAGCGTCTGCGCGAGGTTCGCGCCGAGGCTGCGCGACGCCTGTTCGATCCGCAGGCCGACCGTCGCGAGCGACGCAGACACGGCCACCACGACGTAAGGCACCGACAGCACGACGTGCGACAGGATCACGGCCGGCAGGCTGTCGAGCATCCCGAGCTCGCCCCACAGCCGATAGAACGCGAGCGCCGACACGATCGGCGGCACGATCAGCGGAAACAGGATCACGCCGCGCACGAACTCGCCGCGCCGCGACGCGACCTTCCACAGCCCGATCGCGCACAGCGTGCCGAGCGTGACCGAAATCGCCGACGACGCCAGCGCGATCAGCCCGCTTTGCAGGAAGCTCGACACCCAGCCGTCGTCGTCGAGCAGCACGCCGTAGTGCCGCAACGACAGCGCGCCGTCCGGCATCGACAGGTAGTCGCTCGGCGTCAGCGAGACGGGCACCGACACGAGCAGCGGCAGCATCAGGAACAGGATCGCGGCCCACGCGACCCCGACCACCAGCGCGCGCCCTGCGGTCATTCGGTTCTTCATCGGTTCGTCCTCCGTTCGAATCAGCGCGCGCCGAACAGCTCGCGCAGGTCGACGAAACGCGCGAGCAACGCGAGCGCCGCCAGGATCGACGCCAGCAGCAGCGACGCGAGCGCCGCCCCGCTGCCCCAGTTCACGAGCTGCAGGATCTGCGTGCTGATGTACTCGGCGATCATTACCGTGCGGCCGCCGCCGAGAATCACCGGCGTCACGTAGAAACCGAGCGAGAAGATGAACACGAGGATCGCCGCGCCGACGATGCCCGGCCGCGTCTGCGGGAAATACACCTTGCGGAACGTGACGAACGCGCCCGCGCCGAGCCCCTGCGACGCACGCGCGAGCTGCGGGTCGATGCCCTTCATGTTCGCGTACAGCGGCAGCACCGCATACGGAATCATGAAGTGGATCATCCCGATCACGACGCCGATCTCGTTGCGCATCAGCGGCAGCGGCGCATCGATCAGCCCGACGCGCATCAGCAGCGTGTTGACGAGCCCCTGCTCGCCGAGCAGGAACAGCCACGAGAACGCACGCACCAGCACCGACGCCCAGAACGGCACGAGCAACCCGAACATCAGCGCCATCCGCTGACGCGGGCCGACGTGCGCCATCGCATAGGCGATCGCGTAGCCGAGCGCGACCGAAAACACCGTGGTGACCGCGCACACGCGCAGCGTCGTCCACAGCACGCGGTGCACGCCGTGGTTCTCCAGCAGCCGCGCGTAGTTCTGCAGGCCGGGCGCCGGCACCGTGAAGCCGAGCCACAGCACGCGCACGAGCGGAACCACGTACAGCACGATCAGCACCGCGAGCAGCGGCACGACGAGCAGCCAGTAGCGGTCGGCCTTCGCGCGGCCGAGCGGGACGGTGCCCGCGGCGGGAGGAGACAGGGTAGTCATGGCGTCACGCTCACGAGACGGCGGATCAGGACGACATCAGGTCGGTGTACTGCGCGAGCGTCGCTTCGTAATGCTGCGCCCACCATTCGGGATTCACCTTGCACTGCTTCGCCCAGTTCTCCGGCGTGCCGGGATTGTCGGCGCGCAGCGCCTGCGGCACCGCCGCCGTCGCGGCCGGCGTCACCGGCCCGTTGCCGAGCAGGGACAGCAGGCGCACCTGCGGCTCGACACCCTGCACGAACTTGATGAACTGCCACACGGCGTCGCCCGACGGGTTGTTCTTCGGCACGCCCCACACGTCGCACGACGCGAGCCCCTGCTCCCACGTATAGCGGAACCGGCCGTTGCTCTCGCGCTGGATCACGTTCGCGCGCGTATGCCAGATGCACGCCATGCTGACTTCGCCGTTGCGCAGCAGTTGCAGGCTGTCCGCGCCCGAATCCCACAGCAGCACGTTCGAGCGCAGCTCCTTGAGTTTTTTCAGCGCGCGCGGCACATCGATCGGATAAACCTTGTCCTTGTCGACGCCGTCGGCCATCAGCGCGGCTTCGAGCGCGCCGCCCATCCACTTCCACAGCCCGCGCTTGCCCGGAAACTTGCCGACGTTCCAGAAATCGGCCCAGTTCTTCGGCGGATTCGCGCCGAACTTGCGCGCGTCGTAGACGAGCACGTAGCTCAGCAGGTACGACGGCACGCCGAAATCCGACGCGAGCCCCGGCAGCGCGTTGCGGCCCACGACCGAGTAGTCGATCGGCCGCAGGAAGCCCTGCTTGCCGAGCTTGATCGCCGCGAAGCCGTCGAGGTCCATCACGTCCCAGATCACGTTCCGGTTCTCGACCATCGCCTTGATCTTGCCGTCCTCCGGCGACGAGTCGTAACCCATCTTGATGCCGCTCGCCTTCGTGAACGGGTCCATGTATGCGGAGCGGAACGCCGAACGTGCTTCGCCGCCCCATGCGCTCAGCACGATTTCCTTCGGGTTCGATGCCAGCGCGTCCTTCGCGCCGAGCGACAGCAGCGTCGGCGCGATGCCGGCGGCCGCGCACAGCCGCAGGAAATCGCGGCGGCGTTGCGAGGTCACGGGTTGAAGGTCGCGTGCTTGGTCGAGCAGATCCTGCAGATGGCGGTTCGTCATGGTGTCTCCTCCAGGCTGAACAGCGCCCGCACGCATCTCGGCGTTGTCGGGCACGGGGAATCGGCCGGCGACGACGGCAGCCGCCGCGTCGCGCGGGATGCAGCGTTCGCCGCGTCAGTCGGCCGCGATCCGGCAGGTCGCGTCGCGCTCCCACTGCACGAACACGTCCATGCCGGTGCGCGGCGACGCGAGCCCTCGCCACGCGGGCACGTCCGCCGTCATGCAGCCGAGCGCCGACGTCTCGATCTCGAAGCGGTACGACGAACCGAAATAGCTCCAATGACGGATGCGGCCGGCCACTTCGTTGTGCGCGCCGCCGCACGACGTCGCGGACACGGCGACCTTCTCGGGACGCAGCGCGAACAGCAGCGTGTCGTCGGCTCGTGCGTCGCTCGCGGGCGCGACGAACCGTGTATCGCCGACGCGATAGTGCGTGGTGTCCGCATCGCCGCCGACTGCGACGCCTTCGATGAAGTTGCTCTTGCCGAGGAAATCCGCGACGAAGCGGTTGGCCGGCTGCTCGTACAGCCCGTCCGGCGTGCCGATCTGCTCGAGCCGGCCGTCGCGCATGATCGCGATCCGGTCCGACATCGACAGCGCTTCCTCCTGGTCGTGCGTGACGAACAGGAACGTCGCCCCGAGCCGTTCGTGCAGCGCCTTCAGTTCGACCTGCACCTCGCCGCGCAGCTTGCGGTCGAGCGCGCCGAGCGGTTCGTCGAGCAGCACGAGATCGGGATCGAACACCAGCGCGCGCGCAATCGCGACGCGTTGCTGCTGGCCGCCCGACAACTGGCGCGGCAGCCGATCCGCAAGATGGCCGAGCCGCACGAGATCGAGCGCGGCCTTCACGCGCTTCACCGCGTCGGGCCCCTTCTGCTTGCGCACCATCAGCGGATACGCGACGTTCTGTTCGACCGTCATGTGCGGAAACAGCGCATAGCCCTGGAACACCATCCCGAAGTTGCGCTTCTCCGGCGGCAACGCGACGATGCTGCGGCCGCCCACGCGCAAGTCGCCGGTGGTCGGATGCTCGAAGCCCGCGACGATCGTCAGCAGCGTCGTCTTGCCGGAACCCGACGGCCCGAGGATCGTCAGGAATTCGCCGCGCGGAATCTCGATCGACGTTTCCCGCAACGCATGCACGCTGCCGTAGCGCTTCGACACGCGATCGATCTGCAGGCCTGCGCCGCTCGCGATGCGCTCCGCCGATGCGGTGCGTACCGCATGCGCCCCGGCCCTTCCTTCCTCCACACCTGCCGACGTCTCCATCACCGCGCTCATCGTGTGTCTCCTGGTCGACTCACAATTGGGTTGAACGTTCATTTAACAGAACTTATACTATGCCGAAATGCGGTCCGCAAGTAGCGGCGACCCTTGCCGGCTCTGACACACCCCGACACACAACAACCAGGAGACAGTGATCAGCATGAGCATCGAGGACATCCGAATCGAACGGCACGACGGCGTCGTGACCCTTCGACTGAATCGCCCGGCGAAGCGCAATTCGCTCGCGCGGCCGCATCTCGACTTTCTTCGCGAAACGTTCGACGCGCTCGCGAACGATTCATCGGTACGCTGCGTCGTGCTGACCGGCACCGGCAGCGCATTCTGCGCGGGCGCGGACGTCGACGAGTGGGCCGAGGCCGAGCGCAACGGCGAACTCGACACCTACGGGTGGACCGAACGCGCGCACCGTTTCGTGCAGGCGCTCGCCGCGTTTCCGCGCCCCACCGTCGCCGCATTGAACGGCTCGACGGTCGGCGCGGGCACCGACATCGGCTTCGCGTGCGACTTCCGCATTGCGAGCACGGCCGCGACGCTGCGCTGCGGGTATACGGGCATGGGCTACAGCCCCGACATGGGCGGAAGCTGGTTCCTGCCGCGCCTCGCGCGCCCCGACGTCGCACGCCGCTTCATCTTCCTGAACGAACGCTGGAACGCGCAGGATGCGCTCGCGGCCGGACTGGTCTCCGAAGTCGTCGACGCCGACGCGTTCGCGGAGCACGTCGCCGCGTTCGCCGCGCGGCTCGCGCAAGGGCCGAGCGTCGCGTTCGGTCATACCAAGGCGCTGCTCGCGCAGTCGCTCACGCATACCCTTGCCGAGCAACTGCGCGGCGAGTTGGCGGCCGGCGTCGCTTGCGGTCACAGCGAGGACGGCCAGGAAGCGCTTCGCGCGTCGGTCGAAGGTCGCGCCCCCCATTTTGTCGGGAGATGATTGATGGATTTTTCGCTGACCCAAGAGCAGGACATGCTGGTGACGTCGCTGCGTCAGTTCGTCGAGAAGGAACTCCAGCCCCATGAATTCGCAGTCGATCGCGCGGACGACGTACCGGCCGAACTCGCCGATTCGATCCGCCGCAAGTCGCTCGAGCTCGGCTTCTACGCGTTCAACATGCCCGAGAGCGCGGGCGGCCCGGGCCTCGACTACGTGACGCAGGCGCTGGTGGAGCGCGAGCTCGGCCGCACGAGCTGGGCGCTGCACGTGTTCGTCGCGCGTCCCAGCAAGATCCTGATGGCCTGCAAGGGCGACCAGATCGAGCGCTACCTGAAGCCGGCCGTGCGCGGCGAGCGCGTCGACTGCTTCGCGCTGACCGAACCGGGCGCGGGCTCCGACGCGATGGGCATCCGCACGCGCGCGGTGCGCGACGGCGACGACTACGTGATCAACGGCAGCAAGCATTTCATCAGCCACGCGGATACGGCCGACTTCGTGATCCTGTTCGCCGTCACCGGCGAGGAGGAGGTGCGCGGCCAGAAGCGCAAGCGCGTGACCTGCTTCCTGATCGACAAGGACACGCCGGGCATGACCGTGCGGCGCGGCCCGCACTGCACGAGCCTGCGCGGCTACCACCAGTCGGAGATCTTCCTGTCCGACTGCCGCGTGAGCGCCGCGCAGATCCTCGGCGAAGAGCATCGCGGCTTCGAGCTTGCGAACGACTGGCTCACCGCCGGCCGCGTGATGGTCGCCGCGAACAACATCGGCCGCGCGCAGCGCGCGTTCGAGATGGCCGCCGAATGGGCCGCGACGCGCCACCAGTTCGGCAAGCGCATCGGCGATTTCCAGGGCACGTCGTTCAAGCTCGCCGACATGCAGACCGAGATTCGCGCGGCCGAACTCGTCACGCTCTATACCGCGCAGAAGCTCGACCAGGGCACGATGACCGACGGCGACGCCGCGCTCGCGAAGCTGCTGGCCACCGAGACGCTCGGCCGCGTGACCGATCACGCGGTGCAGATCTACGGCGGGATGGGGTTGATGGACGAACTGCCGATCGAGCGCTTCTGGCGCGATGCGCGCATCGAGCGTATCTGGGAAGGCACGTCCGAGATCCAGCGCCACATCCTGTCCAAGGAAATCCTCCGACGCTACAGCTGACGCGAATCGTCGCGCCGGCGCGCAAGCCGGCGCGCGTTCCGAAAGGACCATCATGACCTCTTCCCCTGAAGTCAGGGATCGCCGTGCCGCCGCCGCGGCCAACCTGCGGCGGCTGCTCGAGCCGGCCCGCATCGCGTTCGTCGGCGGGCGCGGCATCGCGGGCGCCGTACAGCGCTGTCGCCACCACGGCTATGCCGGCGACATCTGGCTCGTCAATCCGAACCATGCCGAGATCGACGGCGTGCGCTGCCATGCCAGCGTCGCCGACCTGCCCGCCGCGCCCGATGCCGCGTTCGTCGCGGTTCCCGCGCGGCAGGCGATCGACGTCGTGCGCGCGCTCGCCGAGCGCGGCGCCGGCGGCGCGATCGTGTACGCGTCGGGTTTCTCCGAAACCGGGGCCGACGGCGCCGCGCTGCAGCAGGCGCTCGTCGACGCCGCCGGCGACATGGCCGTGCTCGGGCCCAACTGCTACGGGTTGATCAACGGCCTGAACGGCAGCGCGCTGTGGCCGGTCGCGCACGGCGCGCCGCGCGTCGAGTCGGGCGTCGCGGTGATCACGCAAAGCGGCAACCTCGCGTACAACCTGTCGATGAGCGCACGCTCGGTGCCGTTCGCGTACCTGGCGAGCGTCGGCAACCAGGCGTCGGTCGACATCGCGCGCCTCGTCGATGCCTTCGTCGACGATCCGCGCATCCACGCGATCGGCGTGCATCTCGAAGGATTGAAGGACGTGCGCGCGTTCAGCGAGGC
Source organism: Burkholderia sp. AU33803 (assembly GCF_002223095.1). NCBI lineage: Bacteria > Pseudomonadati > Pseudomonadota > Betaproteobacteria > Burkholderiales > Burkholderiaceae > Burkholderia > Burkholderia sp. AU33803. The sequence continues at coordinate 1,194,701 of NZ_NKFJ01000006.1, read as the reverse complement.
CGCCGCCCGCGCCCTCGCGCGCGGCGTGCCGATCGTCGCGCTGAAGAGCGGGACCTCGGCGCTCGGCGCGCAGCTCGCGATCAGCCACACGAGTTCGCTCGCGGGCTCGGACGCGCTGTACGACGCACTGTTCCGGCGGCTCGGCGTGATCCGCGTGAAGGACCCGGTCGGCCTCGTCGAAACGCTGAAGCTGCTCGCGATCGCCGGTGTGCCCGAGCGCCGCACGCTCGCCGCGCTGGCGACGTCCGGCGGCGATGCGGGGCTCGTCGCCGATCTCGGCGAAGTGCGCGGCATCGCGTTCCCGCCGGTCGGCGACGCCGGGCGCGACGCGCTCGGCAACGTGCTGCCCGCCTATGCGACGATCGCGAACCCGCTCGATTTCACGACGACACCGTGGGGCGACGCCGACAAGATGCGCGCGTGCTGCGACGCGCTGCTCGCCGACCGACCCGGCGCGGCCGCAATGATCCTCGACTATCCGCAGGAAGCGACCGGTGAACGGCCGCTGTGCGACGTCGCGGCGCAAGCGTTCGCCGCCTCCGCGCGCCAGCACGGCGTGGTCGGCGCGGTCATCTCGGTGTTTCCGGACCTCACGCCGCCCGATCACGCCGCACGCATGGCCGCGGCCGGCATCGCCCCGCTGCAGGGGCTCGCCGACGGGATCGACGCAATCGGCGCGGCGATGACCTACGGCGAGACGCGCCGTCGCGTGCTCGACGCCGATGCGCTGAACGCGCTGCCGGTTCTGCGGGCCGGCAACGGCGGCGGCAATCACGGCGCCACGACGCTGCACGACGAATGGGCGAGCAAGCGGATGCTGGCCGCGCACGGGCTCGACGTACCGTCAGCGGAATGCGTCGCGCCCGCCGATGCGGCGGCCGCCGCGCAGCGGCTCGGGTTTCCGGTCTGCGTGAAAGTGGTCAGCGATCGCCTGCCGCACAAGACCGAGGCCGGCGCGGTCGTGCTGAAGCTCGCGTCGCCCGACGCCGTCGCCGCCGCGGTCGAGCGGATGACCGAACAGGTCGCGCACTACGCGCCGGACGTGCGCGTCGAGCGCATCCTCGTCGAGAAGATGGCCGACGCGCCGCTGCTCGAACTGATCGTCGGCGTGAAGCGCGAGCCGAATTTCGGTCTTGCGCTCGTGCTCGGCGCCGGCGGCGTGCTGGTCGAGCTGATCCGCGACACCGCGACGCTCCTGCTGCCGGTGCGTGAAAGCGACGTGCGCGACGCGCTGCTCGGGCTGAAGCTCGGCCCGTTGCTGACCGGCTATCGCGGACGGCCGAAGGCCGATCTCGATACGGTGGTGGCGAACGTGATGGCGATCGCACGCTTCGCGCAGGCACACGCCGACACGCTCGTCGAACTCGACGTCAATCCGCTGTTGGTGATGGAACGCGGCGCGGTGGCCGTCGATGCGCTGGTGAGGCTCGACGCCTGACACCCGCCGGCCCGCTCATGTATCGCCCCGGCGGGCCGGTGGCAACCGTGCGCGGGTCTTCGCCGCAGTGCGTTCGATGACGCTCGCCGGGCGTGCCGTCCGTGCTCACGCCATCGTCGCCGCGCACATCGCGCAGCGCGGCGACGACGTCACCGTCCAACGCAGGCCCGGGCCGGGCCGTGCGGGGAAAACGATCAGAAGTTGTGCCGCATGCCGATGCGCGCGGCGGCTTGCGTGCGGCTCGTCGACGGCGTGAAGCTGTAGCCGATCACCGCATCGACGCCGTTCGACGCGCGCATCCAGTCGACGGCCGCATAGACGTCGGTGCGCTTGGACAGTGCGTAGTGCGTGCCGAGCGCGACTTCGTGCCAGTGATGGCCTTCGAACGTCGTGTACTGGTAGCCCGCGACGAGCGACAGCGCCGGGGTCGCCTGGTACAGGCCACCCGCCTCGTACACGCGCATCGTCGACGATTGCCCGTAGCCCTTGAACGTCGTGTTGCTGAAATCCGCGTTGAGCGTCAGCTTGCCGAGCGTGTACGACGCGCCGATCCCGAAGATCGACTGCGAGTCGATCGAGAACGGCGTCGAATCGTGCAGGTCGGTGACGGCGCCCGTCGCCGGATCGACGGTCGCGACCGTCTGTCCGAGCATCGTCCTCACGCCCATCTGCGCATACGGATCGAGCGCCGCGAGCCGGCGCGGCGCGTTGAGCCGCGTATAGTTGCCGCCTGCCGAGAAATCGCCGTGCGTGTAGCTCGCGCCCAGGCTCCACGCACTGCCGTCGTGGAAGCTGCCCGCATCGTTGCTGAACGAGTACATGCCGCCGACCACGAGCCCGTGGAAACTGTTGCTGACGAACTTCACCGCGTTCTGCAGCCGGTCGCCGCTCTGGCGGTCGAAGTCGCCCAGGTGCACGCCGTAGCCGCTGCCGAACGCGCTGACGTTGTAGTTCGCGGTGAAATCGAATGCAAAGTCGTACTGGTTGCCGAACGTCAGCGTGCCCCAGTCGTTGCCGAGCCCCACGTACGCCTGCCGCCCGAACATCGCGCCGCCCTGGTTCAGCTTGCCGGTGCCGAGCCGGAACCCGTTCTCGAGCTTGAACACCGCCTTGTTGCCGCCGCCGAGATCCTCGGTGCCCATCAGGCCGACGCGGTTGCCGTACGACACGCCGTCGTCGAACAGGTACGCGTGCGCGCCGCCCGTATTGTTCACGTAGGTGATGCCGCCGTCGATGATCCCGTACAGCGAGACGCTGCTCTGGGCGTGTGCGTAGCCGTGGACCATCACCGACATCATGCCGGCCAGCAGGAAGCGCTTCTTCATTTTTCGGTGTCTCCGGTTTCCGCGCGAGGCGGATCGATTTTTCGTTGTGCGTATCGTGCAGATGCGCCGCCCGCCCTGCTTCGTTTCGGCATCGCGGCGCTGGCGAGTATAGGTTCCGTTGAATGAATGTTCAATTGATTGAGCGATGAATCCGCACCGGTGTTTACACGTATCGGCGATCTCTTTATTGAAAAAACGTTCAACCCGTCATACCATCGACCGGCAGCCCCCGCGGACGACGTGCGGGCCCGTTCCGAACCCTGGAGTGCACTGGATGACGACCCACCTCAGCCCCGCCGCCGAGCCGCGCCTGCGCTCGGCCTACGAAGGACAGAAGGCGCGTCCGTACGACCCCGCCGCACCGATCGCGACGCCCCTCGAACTGCATCGCTGCACCGTGCGGCCCGAGTGGGTCGACTACAACGGCCACATGAGCGAATCGTGCTATCTGCTCGTGTTCGGCGACAGCAGCGATGCGTTCTTCCGCTACTTCGGCATCGACGACGACTATCGCGAGGCCGGCTACTCGATTTACTCGGCGGAAACGCATATCCGCCACCTGCGCGAAGCGATGCTCGGCGAACCGCTCAGGCTCACGGTGCGGCTGCTCGACATGGACGACCGGCGGCTGCACGTGTTCCATTCGATGCACCACACGACGACGGGCGCCCCCCTCGCGACCGGCGAGCAACTGCTGACCCACGTCGACCTGCGCGCGAAACGCTCCGCGCCGTTCCCGGCCGCGATCCGCCGGCATCTCGACGCGATTCACGCCGAACATGCGCGTGCGCCGCACGAGCCGCATGCGGGCCGCGCGATCGCGATCCGCCGCCCGACGCCCGCTTCACGCTGATCTCGCCGACCCACGACGGAGTGTTCTCATGCAGACGAACGACGCCTGGCGCACGCGCGCCGGCCAGCTCGACATCGATTCCCGCGCCTTCGTGAACGGTACGTTCCGCGACGCGCACGACGGCGCCACCTTCGCCTGCACGAGCCCGATCGACGGCCGGGCGCTCGCGCAGGTCGCGCATTGCCGGCAGCCCGACGCCGACCTCGCGGTCGCGGCCGCGCGGCGCGCATTCGAAAGCGGTGCGTGGCGCGACGCGTCGCCGCGCGAACGCAAGCGCGTGATGCTGCGCTGGGCCGCGCTGATCCGCGAGCACGCGGACGATCTCGCGCTGCTCGAAACGCTCGACACCGGCAAGCCGATCGGCGACACGACCACGATCGACATCCCGTCGACCGCCTACTGCGCCGAGTGGTTCGCCGAAGCGATCGACAAGACGGGCGGCGAAGTCGCGCCGGCCGACGCGCATCTCGTCGGGCTCGTCACGCGCGAGCCGATCGGCGTGGTCGCGGCGGTCGTGCCATGGAATTTCCCCGCGATGATCGCGATGTGGAAATGCGCGCCGGCGCTCGCGGCCGGCAACAGCGTCGTGCTGAAACCGTCGGAGAAATCGCCGCTCAGTGCGCTGCGGCTCGCCGCGCTGGCCGCGCAGGCCGGGCTGCCGGCCGGCGTGCTGAACGTGCTGCCGGGCTTCGGCGATGCGGGCGAAGCGCTCGCGCGGCATCCGGACGTCGATTGCATCGCATTTACCGGCTCGACCGCGGTCGGCCACAAGGTCGCGCGCTGCGCGGCCGATTCGAACCTGAAGCGCGTGTGGCTCGAACTCGGCGGCAAGTCGCCGCAGATCGTGCTGCCCGACTGTCCGGACCTCGAACGCGCGGCGCGCACCGTCGCGCATGCGGTGTTCTACAACACCGGGCAGATGTGTACGGCGGGTTCCCGTTTGCTCGTCCATCGTGCGATCCGTGACGAACTCGTCGCGCGCGTGCTCGCGATCGCCCCCGAGTACGCGCCCGGCGATCCGCTGTCGCCCGCGACGCGCATGGGCAGCCTGATCGATGCCGCGCAGGTCGAACGCGTGCTCGGCTACATCGACGCGGGCCGCGACGAGGCGACGTTGCTCGCGGGCGGCAAGCGGGCGCGCGCCGGGAGCGGCGGCCAGTACGTCGAACCGACCGTGTTCGACTGCCCGCGTGCCGACGCGCGGATCGTGCGCGAGGAGATTTTCGGGCCGGTGCTGGCGGTCACGGCGTTCGACGACCTCGATACGGCCATCGCGCACGCGAACGACACGCGCTACGGGCTGGCGGCATCGGTATGGACGGCCAACCTCACGACCGCGCACGAAACCGCGCGCCGGCTGCGGGCCGGCACGGTGTGGGTGAACGGCTACGAGGAAACCGACGACATGAACTTCCCGTTCGGCGGCTTCAAGGAATCGGGCAACGGGCGCGACAACTCGCTGCACGCGCTGGAGAAATATACGGAGTTGAAGTCGACGGTGATTCGGTTGCGGTGAGGTCCGGGCGCCCGCTCGCCGGACGAATCCACGCGCGTTGCAGCCTGACCGTCACGCGATCAGTTTTCACGCGCGTCGGCGAGCCAATCCTCGACCTGTAGCCCCGGGACTCGAGCAAACTCGCGCACGTTATGCGTGACGAGCACCAGACGCCGAGCGCGTGCCTGCCCTGCGATCAACGCATCGTACGGACCGATCGGGGTGCCCGCCGCGGTCAGATGCGCACGAATCTCGCCGGCGTGCTGAGCATCTTCGACATCGAACGACACCCCCTCGAACTGAAGTGCCTCGACACGTGCCACGTTCGCAGCCGCTCTCTGGCTCTTGTAGGCGCCGTAATAGAGTTCATGCGCGACGATCGCCGGCATGCCGAAATCGGCTGGCTGATACATGCGGAGCCGGGCCAGCATGGCCGGCTCGCCTTTCAGGATGGCGATTACCGCGTTGGTATCCAGCAGAAATTTCATTCAAAGACGTCCAGATCCGGTCGCTCCTGAGCGGCAGGCTCGGTCGTGGCGGCGGCTTCGAAATCGGCGTCCACCGGGCCGATCAGCGGCGTGAGCCAGGCCCAGTCTTGCGGCACCGGCTCGAGAATCACGGATGAACCGTGGCGACGAATCCGGACCTCGGTCGTGTCGAAGCGGAAATCCTTCGGCAGACGGACAGCCTGCGATCCGCCATGCTTGAAAATCTTGGCAGTATCCATCCTCGCCCCTCGTGTATCTATGAAATGTATCTATTTTAGCCATTCCGTGCGCCGATGACGAGTCGCCCGATCGGTATATGAACAACGAGCAACAGGGCGTCGCGGAACGCCCGATTCATTCCCAACAGGAAACAATCAACGCACGCCGGCGATTCACGTCGCCGCCCGCACGCCCTAGACTGTCGCATCGCTCCCCTTTCCGGACCCCACCCAATGACCGACGTCCTGCCGCTGACCACCGATCCCGAGTCGGGCCTCCAGTACCGGCTGCGCCCGGCCGCCGGCCGCCCCGCTGCCCGCCTGTTGCTGCTGCATGGCGTCGGCGGCAACGAAACCAACCTGCTGAACCTGGCCGACGTCATCGATCCGCGCATCGAGATCGCCTTCCTGCGCGCGCCGCTCGCGTTCGGGCCCGACCAGCACGCGTGGTTTCCGGTGCGCTTCGGCCCGAACGGCCCCGAAATCGACGCGGCCTGCGCGGACGCGAGCCGACTCAAGCTGATCACGCTGCTCGGCAGCTTCCGTGGCAACGATGACGCAGGCGCCGCGTTACCGACCGTGATTGCCGGCTTCAGCCAGGGCGGCATCATGAGCGCGAGCGTCGGCCTCACGTCGCCGCAGGACGTCACCGCATTCGCAGTGCTGTGCGGGCGCATCCTGCCCGAAATCGATCCGCTGATCGCGCCGCGCGATGCCCTTCGCCCGCTCCACGCGCTGATCGTGCACGGCCGCTTCGACGACAAGCTGCCCGTCGCGTGGGCCGACACCGCCGACGCGAAACTCACGGCGCTCGGCGTCGCGCACGATACGCGGCTGTATGCGGCCGGCCACGAACTGACCGCGGAGATGGCCGGCTCGTTCGCCCGATGGGTCGGCGAACGAGCCGGTTTGAACTGACCTGAGCGGCACGCCGGGGCGCCGGCCGCGAACGACCCGGCGCGCCCGGCGCATACCGTCTTCAGGCGCCCCGCGCCGGATCGGCAACGGCGCGCGTAGCCGCCGACACAAGCGCATCCGCCGCCTGCTCCCGCGCGGCACCGCGCTTCGCCAGCTTCCAGCCGACCACCAGCGCGAGCACGACGACCGGAATCGTTGCGATGGTCCACGTGCCGCCCGGATAGTCGAATGCCATCAGCACCAGCACGCCGACGAGGAAGGCCAGCGTGAGCCACGACGTGAACGGCGCGCCGGGCATCCGGAACGACACGGCCTTCAGCTCGCCGCGATCGACCGCGCGACGGAACAGGATCTGGCACATGACGATGAAGCCCCACGTCGTGATGATCCCGAGCGACGCCATGTTCAGCACGATCTCGAACGCCTGGGCCGGCACGATGTAGTTCAGCGGCACGCCGATCGCATTGATCGCGACCGTGATCAGGATCCCGCCGTACGGGACGCCGCGTGCGTTCATCCGCGACACGAAGCGCGGCGCCGATCCGCCCATCGCGAGCGAGCGCAGCACGCGCCCGGTCGAATAGAGGCCGGAGTTCAGGCTCGACAGCGCGGCGGTCAGCACGACGACGTTCATCACGGTGCCGACGTACGGCACGCCGAGCTTGCTGAAGAACGTCACGAACGGGCTTTCGTGCGCGCTGTACGCCGTCCACGGTAGCAGCATCGTCAACAGCACGACCGAGCCGACGTAGAACAGCGCGATGCGCCACATCACGCTGTTGATGGCTTTCGGCAAGACCTTGCGCGCATCGGCCGTCTCGCCCGCCGCGACGCCGACGAGCTCGATGCTCGCGTACGCAAATACGACGCCCTGCACGATCAGCACGGCCGGCAGGATGCCGTGCGGGAAGATCCCGCCGTGATCCGCGACCAGGTGAAGCCCCGGCATCTGCCCGGCGACCGGATGGCCGCTCGCGAGAAACACGGCGCCGACCGCGAGGAACACCGCGAGCGTCCCCACCTTGACGAGCGAGAACCAGAACTCCATCTCGCCGAACACCTTCACGCCGATCATGTTCATCACCGACACGATCCCGAGCGCGCCGAGCGCGAACACCCACTGCGGCACGTCCGTGAACACGGCCCAGTACTTCATGTAGATCGCGACCGCGGTGATGTCGACGATGCCGGTGGTCGCCCAGTTCAGGTAGTACATCCAGCCCGCGACGAACGAGGCGCGTTCGCCCATGAACTCCCGCGCATACGACACGAAGCTGCCGCTGGTCGGCCGGTGCATCACGAGCTCGCCGAGCGCGCGCATGATCAGGAACGCGAACACGCCGCAGACGAGGTACACGAGCGCGAGCGCCGGCCCCGCGTGCTGCAGGCGCCCGCCCGCACCGAGAAAGAGGCCGGTGCCGATCGCGCCGCCCATCGCGATCATCTGCACGTGCCGGGGCTTCAACTGCTTCGCATAACCGGCTTCGTGCGACGCGAACATCGCATCGGGGTCGGCATGTCGGGAATCCGCGCCGCCGGCCGAATCGGCCGGGCGCTCGCTGCTGTGGGTCATCGTGTGTCTCCGTTGTTTCTTGATGTGTCGCGCCCCGCGCGGGGGCGCGTCGGATGCAGCCGCGCGCAGGCCGCCGGCGTCACGCCGCGGCGGCCCGCGCGGCCGGCGTCAAAGCACGCGCGGCCGGATCAGCGCTTCGGGTTGCAGCGCTTCTTCGACCTGCGCAGCGGTCATCCACTCACGCTCCAGCACGACCTCGCGGATCGACTTGCCGGTCGCGTGCGCTTCGGCCGCCACGGCGGTCGCGCGCTTGTAGCCGATGTACGGGTTCAGCGCGGTCGCGAGCGCGACCGAGCGCTCCATCGTTTCGCGCAGCCGCTCGGGGTTCGCGGTGATGCCGCTCACGCAGCGTTGCGCGAGCGTCGTGCAGGCAGCCGTCAGGTGGCTGAAGCTGCGGAACAGCGCGCAGGCGATCACCGGCTCGAACGCGTTCAACTGAAGCTGTCCGGCCTCGGCCGCGAAGGTGATGGTCAGGTCGTTGCCGAACACCTCGAAGGCAACCTGGTTGACGACTTCCGGGATCACCGGATTCACCTTGCCCGGCATGATCGACGAGCCGGCCTGCACGGGCGGCAGGTTGATCTCGCCGAACCCCGCGCGCGGGCCGCTCGACAGCAGCCGCAGGTCGTTGCAGATCTTCGACAGCTTCACCGCGATCCGCTTGAGCACGCCCGACACCTGCACGAACGCGCCGCAATCCTGGGTCGCTTCGATCAGGTTCGGCGCGGTGCTCAGGTCGAGACCGGTAATGCGCCGCAGCGCCGCGAGCGCCTTCTCCGCGTACTGCGGATGCGCGGTGATCCCCGTGCCGATCGCGGTCGCCCCGAGGTTGATCTCGCGAATCAGCCAGCCGGCTTCCTGCAGGCGCGCGATGTCTTCCGTCAGCATCACCGCGTAGGTCGAGAATTCCTGGCCGAGCGTCATCGGCACCGCGTCCTGCAGCTGCGTGCGGCCGAGCTTCAGCAAGCCGGCGAACGCGTCGGCGCGCTCCGCGAACGCATCGCGCAGGCGCGCCATCGCTTCGAGCAGGTGCTCGACCGCAAAGCAGGTCGCGACGCGGATCGCGGTCGGATAGACGTCGTTGGTGCTCTGCGCGAGGTTCACGTGCTCGTTCGGATGCAGGTATTCGTACTGCCCGCGCGCGTGCCCCATGATTTCGAGCGCGCGGTTGCAGATCACCTCGTTCGCGTTCATGTTGGTCGACGTGCCGGCCCCGCCCTGGATGATGTCGACGACGAACTGGTCGTGCAGGCGCCCTTCGCGGATCTCGACGCACGCGGCGGCGATCGCATCGCGCAGCGGCTGCGGCAGCAGCCCGAGTTCGCAGTTCGCGTCGGCCGCGGCCTCCTTCACCGCGGCGAGCGCCATCACGAGGTACGGCAGCGACGCGATCGTGCGGCCCGAAATGTCGAAATTCTCCTTCGCGCGCAGCGTATGGACGCCGTAGTAGGCCTCGTTCGGAATGCTTCGCTTACCTAAAAGATCCGCTTCGACGCGGAAGCCGTTTTCTGCCATCGTGCCCTCCTGGGTGTCTCGTGCCGCTCGTCGTGCGTCGCTTCCCGATGCGACGGGTTCGCATTCTATGCCTTTGCAAAAACAACCTCACTTCTGTATTATCGAAAGCGGTTTTGCGTGGGACGCAACAACGAGACTCGAATGAAAAAAGGCGCAAGGGAAACCGGCATCGATCACATGGGCGCGATGCGCGCGTTCGTCAGGGTGGTCGAAACGGGGAGTTTTTCGGCGGTCGCCAAGGAGATGCACGTGTCGACGTCCACCGTCGCACGCAAGGTCACGGCGATCGAGGAGGCGCTCGGCGTCGCGCTGCTGCACCGCTCCACGCACAGCGTGACGCTCACGGAAGCCGGCCATATCTACCTGGAACGCGCGGTCACGCTGATCGCCGATCTCGACGACACCTTGCGCGTGGTCGCCGAGCTGAATGCGCAGCCGAGCGGCCCGCTGAAGCTCACCGCGCCGGTGGCGTTCGGCCGCCGCCATCTCGCGCCGCTGGTCGCGCCGTTCCTCGCGCGCTACCCGACGATCCAGCTCGACGTGCGGCTCACCGACAACCACAACGACCTCGTGGCCGGCGGCTTCGATCTCGACATTCACGAGGGCGAGAACTACCTGGACAACCTCGTCGTCCACCGCCTGTCACGCAACGACAGCATCCTGTGCGCGACGCCCGGCTATCTCGACCGCTGCGGGCGCCCGGCCACACCGGACGACCTCAAGCAACACAACTGCCTGCGCTACGTGCATCCGGAAGGCGATCCGCGCTGGGATCTCGTGAACGGCGACGCGCATCACAGCGTGCTGCCGGCCGGCAACCTCGTCACCGACCATTCGGAGCTGCTGCTCGAAGCGACCTGCGCGGGGCTCGGCATCGCGGAGTTCGAGATCTGGCTGGTGCGCGACCTGCTCGCGAGCGGCCGGCTCGAAGCCGTGCTGCCGCGCTACCGGCTGCAGAACCGGTTGACCGGCGAATACATCTACATCGCGTACCTGGCGAACCGGCGCAGTTCGGCGAAGCTGCGTGTGCTGAAGGACTTTCTCGCGGAACACCTCGCGCATATCGGCGAGCTGTCAGCGCTGGAGCTGGCGAAGATTCGCGGCGCGAGCGTGTAGCGCACGCGCCCTGGGTCAGGTTCGCGCCGCTGCGCACGGCCCGCGTCGCGGACCACCGGCAGCCGCGCAGCCGTGCATCCGCGCCGTTCAGGCCGCCTGCAATTCGAATGGGAACGTGACGTGCCCGATCTCGACACCCTGCGTGTTGAGCATCCGCGGCCGGTGGAAGCCGGCCAGCGGCGCGCGCTGCTCGGCCGTGCCGATCTGCAGCCGCTCGAGCAGTTCGCTGACGACCATGTAGAGCACGTCGAGATTGCCGTCCTCGATCTTCACCGAGATGCCGAGCGCGCCGTCGGCGCCCAGCGCCCGCGTGCGCTCGGACGCCCGCACGCCGATCCCGTAGCACGCATCGGCGCCGAGCTTGCCGACCACCTGCCCGTCGAACGCGTTCATCAGCACCGTGCAATAGCGCCCTTCGCCGGCAACCAGCTCCGGATACGCGGTCATCGCATGATGAATGCGCGCCAGCGCGCGCACGCGACCGGTGATGTCGCCTCCACCCGCTTCCACCGTGTCCGCCCCGTCGGCCAGCGACGCGTAAAGCCGCGCGAGCCGGTCCAGCGAAAACGCCGGCGTCGGCAGGTTGCACCCGTCGATGCCCCACTCGACCTCGTCGTCGCGCAGCCCGCACGCATCGGCCACCACGTGCTTCACGCGTACCTGCATCGGATGCTCGGGCAGATGGTAATCGGCGATCGCGGCGCCGATCGCCTGCGCGCCGGCCAGCATCCCGACGTGCTTGCCCGAACAGTTGCTGCACACGCCGGTCGGCGTGTAGTCGCGCTTGATCCATGCGCGGTACACCGCGTCCGACAACGGCGGATGGCCGCCGCAACGCAAGTCCGATTCGTGAGCGGCGACCTTGGCGAGCATCGCGCGCGTGCGTTCGATGTGCCGGTCCTCGCTGCTGTGCGACGCGCACATCAGCGCGATATCCGCATCGTCGAAGCCGAAACGCTCGGGCGCGCCCGTCTCGATCACCGACAGCGCCTGCGCCGGCTTGGCCGCCGAGCGCGCGAGCGTCATCCGGAACGGATCGCCGAACCGGGCCAGCAACCTGCCGCGTGCATCGACCACCGCCACATGGGCGACGTGCGTGTTCTCGATCGCATCGCCTCGGTACGTGACGACTGCTGCGCGTTGGGTGTCCATCGTGTGTTGTCTCCATGCTCGGGGCCTGCTTGCCGGGGCCCGTCCAACCGGTACGGCAGTGTATCGAGTCCCCGCCGCCGCGCATTGGCCGGTGATGGAAAGTGGTGTTGCACGCCACGCAAAGGCAATCCGTCCCCCACGAAAGCCTGACCAAATTAGTACAAAACCCATTCGATCGTTTACAGAATTAGTACCAATCCGTACAATTGCGACCGCAAACGCGAATCATACGCATTTACATTGACGTTTTCCGATGTTCCGTGCTGCCGCCCGGCATCGAGAAGACGCGCCCGCTCACCGAATTTTCTGCTGCCTCTCGATATGCCCGCCCAGTTCAAGACGAGGCCTCGCGCCCTCGTGTCGGCGCTGACCTGCTCCGTGTTCCTGACCCCGCTGCTCGCTTCCGCCGAAACCGCCCCTGCTCCCGCACCCGCCGCCGATCAGCCGGCCCCGTCCGCCGACGTGCAGGCGACGCTCCCGACGATCAACGTCAAGTCGACCGCGCCGTCGGACATGCAGGTGAAGCGTTCGCCGTCGTACAAGTTCACCGCGCCGCTGCTCGACACGCCGCGCTCGGTCACGGTGATCCCGGAGCAACTCATCAAGGAAAAGAACGTCACGTCGTTCGCGGACGCGCTGCGCACGGTGCCGGGCATCACGTTCCTCGGCGGCGATGCGGCCGCGAACCCGTCGGCCGATCGCCCGGTGATCCGCGGCTTCGAATCGCGCAACTCGATCTTCGTCGACGGGATGCGCGACTCGGGGCTGCAGAACCGCGAAACGTTCGCGGTCGAGCAGATCAGCGTGATCAAGGGCCCCGACTCGGTCTACGCGGGCCGCGGCTCGGTGGGCGGCAGCATCGACATCGTCACGAAGACGCCGAAGAACGACAACTTCATCAACAGCAGCATCGGCTTCGGCACCGATGGCTACAAGCGCGCGACGGTCGACGCGAACCACAAGATCAACGACACGACGGCCGTGCGCCTGAACGTGATGGGTCACGACGCGAACCAGGCCGGCCGCAACGACGTGTACAACAAGCGCTGGGGCGTCGCGCCGTCGATCGTGTTCGGGCTGAACACGCCGACCACGGTCACGGTCAGCTACTACCACATGAACTCGTACGACATGCCGGACTTCAGCGTGCCGTTCCGCGCGTCGGGCGGCACGCCGGTGCCGACCGATCGCGGGCAGTTCTTCGGGTTGAACACGCGCGACTACCGCTACGGGCAGACCGACACCGCCCAGGTGCGCGTCGAGCACAAGCTCAATGACGACTGGAAGCTGAAGAACACGACGATGTTCGGCCGCTCGACGCTCGATTACGTCGCGACGAACCCGCAGATCCTCGCGTCGAACCCAGCCATGCTGAGCCTGCAGGCGAAGAGCGGCAAGTACGCGCTCAACGGCTTCTCGAACCAGACCGAAGTGACCGGCAGCGCCAGCCTGTTCGGCATGAAGCACACGATGACGGCCGGCGTCGAGTTCAGCCATGAGCAGGCGCGCTACGAGGGCTACCTCGTGTCGGATTCGGCCGGCAACAACATCCGCTCGGGCGGCCCGTGCTCGGTGGCCGGCAACTGCACGCCGCTCGCGGGCGGCTGGAACCCGAACATGCCGTGGACCGGCAACATCGTGCTGAACGGCGACAAGGGCTTCCCCGGCGCGACGACGAACACGCGCACCGACACGGTTTCCGCGTACCTCTTCGATACCGTGAAGCTGTCCGAGCGCTGGCAGTTCAACACGGGGCTGCGTTTCGACCGCTATGACACGACCGGCAAGCAGGCCGGCGTGGCCGACCTGTCGAACACGTCGAACCTGTTCAGCTACCAGTTCGGCCTCGTGTTCAAGCCGGTGAGCAACGTGAGCCTGTATGCGTCGTACGGCACGTCGTCGAACCCGCCGGGTTCGAACGGCGGCCTCGGCGGCGGCACCGACCAGATCACCGCGACGAACCAGGATCTCGCGCCGGAACGCTCGCGCAACATCGAGATCGGCGCGAAGTGGGATGTGCTGCAGGATCAGCTGTCGCTGACGTCGGCGCTGTTCCAGACCGAGAAGACCAACGCACGCGTGAGCGACGGCCTCGGTCACACGGTCAACGCGGGCAAGCAGCGCGTGCGCGGCGTCGAATTCGGTTTCGCGGGCAACCTGAGCCCGAAGTGGCACGTGTTCGGCGGCTACTCGTACCTGAACGCGATCACGACCGATGCCGGCCCCGGCAGCCCGGGCGCATCGGGCCTGCCGATGGTGATGGTGCCGAAGCACAACTTCACGCTGTGGACGAGCTACGACGTGCTGCCGAAGCTCACGCTCGGCGCCGGTGCGACGGTGATGAGCCAGACCTATGCGTCGGTATCGGCGACGACGAAGAAATGGACGCCCGGCTACGCACGCTTCGACGCAGCCGCGACGTGGCGCGTGAACAAGACGATGGACGTGCAACTCAACGTGCAGAACCTGTTCGACAAGAAGTATTACTCGAGCGCGTATCCGATCTACGCGACGTGGGCGCCGGGCCGTTCGGCGATGGTCACGCTCAACTTCTATCAGTAATGCGGTTGGCGGCGGGCGGGCGCGATGCGCCCTTCCCCGCCGCGCTCACCACGGCAGCGAGTATGTCTTCACGTTCGTGAAGCTCTTCATCGCTTCCTGCACGCCTTCCTTGTAGCCCAGCCCCGAATCCTTCACGCCGCCGAACGGTGTCACTTCGAGCCGGTAGCCGGGCACTTCGCGCACGTTCACGCTGCCGACTTCCAGCTCAGTGATGAAGCGCGTGATGTGATCGAAGCGGTTCGTGCAGACCGACGACGACAGCGCGTAGTCAGTGCTGTTCGACATCCGGATCGCTTCGTCGATGTCGCGAAAGCGCATGATCGGCGACACGGGGCCGAAGGTTTCGTATTTCACGAGCGGCATGTCGGGCGTCACGCGATCGATCACCGTCGGCGAATACAGCGCGCCGTCGCGGACGTTACCGACCAGCAGCCGCGCGCCGCGCGCGATCGCGTCGTTCACCTGCTGCTCGCAGAACTTCGCGGCGGCCTCGTCGATCACCGTGCCCATGTCGACCGACGGATCGGACGGATTGCCGTACGACCACGCACGCGTTTTCTCGACCACGAGTTCCGTAAAGCGATCGGCCACCGCCTCGTGCACGAGCATCCGCTTGATCGCCGTGCAGCGCTGGCCCGAGTTTTTATACGAACCCGACACCGCGAGCGTGCTCGCTTCGTCGAGATCGGCGTCTTCCATCACGATGATCGGATCGTTGCCGCCGAGTTCGAGCACCGCGCGGCGGTAGCCCATGCGCGACGCGATCGACTTGCCGATCGACACGCCGCCCGTGAACGTGATGAGATCGATCGCCGGGTTCGTGATCAGCTCGTCGGCGATCTCCTTCGGGTCGCCGGTGAGCACCTGCAGCATCTGCGGCGGCAGGCCGGCTTCGTACAGGATGTCCGCGAACAGGTAGCACGACAGTGGCACCTTCTCCGACGGCTTCACGACGATCCGGTTGTTGGTGGCCACCGACGGCACGATCTTGTGCGCGACCTGGTTCATCGGGTGATTGAACGGCGTGATCGCCGAGATCACGCCGAGCAGCGGATCGCGCTGCGTGTACACGCGGCGCTTCTTGCCGTGCGGGGTCAGGTCGCACGAGAAGATCTGACCGTCGTCCTTCAGCACTTCACCGGCACCGAACGTCAGCACGTCGGCCACGCGCCCCGCTTCGTACGTCGAATCCTTGATGCACAGGCCGGCCTCGGCCGTGATCAGCGCTGCAATCTCGGCCGTGCGCGCACGCACGATGTCGGCCGCACGGCGCAGGATCGCCGCGCGATCGTGGCGCGTCAGCGTCGGCCGGTAGGCACGTGCGGCGGCAAACGCGCGCCGCACGTCGTCCAGCGTCGCCTTCGGCACGGTGCCGACCAGCGTGCCGTCGTACGGGTTGCGCACGTCGATGACCGCGTCGCGCCACACGCGCTGCCCGTCGATGCGCAGCGCTTCGTGCCGCACGTCGGATGCGGGAATCGGCTTCAGGACCGTGCTCATGTCGTCTCCGTCTTGATGCAGCGTGATCGTGGTCACGCTGTCGGTTAGCGCACCACCACCAGCCCTTCGTATTCGAGGCAGCGGCACAGCGTCGCCCAGGCCGGCGTATCGGGCCATTCACGCGCAAGGGCATCGATGCGGATCGGCCGCCCGAATTCGCGCGACGCGCACGCGAGTAGCGTGTGCGCGATGCCGCTGCGCCGATACGCGGGTTCGACGTACAGCCGCGTGAGCGACGGCGATCGCACCGCACCGCCACTGTCGTCGTCGATGCCGAGTTCGCCGATCGCCTCGTCGTCGCGATACGCGACCGCCGTCGCACGTGCATCGTCGAACACGATGCGGATCACGCGTTCGCAGCGATCCCTGAACACGACGACGTGCATGGCGCGCCTCTCCCTGGCATCACGTTGCAGACGAACGCGATGCGCGCACGCCTCCCTGCGCCCGCGAACCGGGGACTAATCCGGATCGTCCAGCGGCGACGGTTTGAGTATCGTCTTGCCACGTCGGCGCGCAGTAGTGCCAGACGGTACCTTTCATTGAGTCCACATCCGCGGCGCGGCGCGCGTATTCTCGCGACATCGCGCCCCTCGCGGGCCGCACGCACGCCACGCGCACCGCCTCGCGTTTCCCGTACCGATCACAGGAGGAAGCATGCCGAGTCGTACCCCGACCGCCTTATGGGCCCAGCAGTTCCGGCGGTCGTCGGCGTCGAGCCTGCAGGACCAGATCCGGCGGATGCTCGTGGCCGCGATCCTCGACGGCCAGCTCGCGCCCGATGCCGCGCTGCCGTCGAGCCGCGAGCTCGCCGACCAGCTCGGCGTCGCGCGCAACACCGTCGTGCTCGCGTACCAGATGCTCGTCGAAGAGGGCTACCTGATCTCGCGCGAACGCAGCGGGCACTTCGTGAACCCGAAGATGCTCGAGGGCGTGCCCGGCTTCTCGGCCGCCAAGCCCACTGTGCAGCCGGGCGGCAGCGAAGAAGCTCCAGGCCGCCCGGCATGGGACAAGCGCATCGCGCATCCGCCGTCGAGGCAGCGCAACATCGTGAAACCCGCGAACTGGCAGCATTACGAATATCCGTTCATTTACGGGCAATTCGACCAGTCGCTGTTTCCGACCAACGACTGGCGCGAATGCTGCCTGAAGGCGCTGTCGGTGATGGAGATCCGCAACTGGGCGCCCGACCTGATCGAACGCGACGACGAATCGCTGATCCAGCAGATCCGCACGCGCGTGCTGCCGCGGCGCGGCGTGTTCGCGATGCCGGACGAGATCGTCGTCACGAACGGCTGCCAGCAGGCGCTGTACCTGATCGCGGACCTGCTGTGCGGCAAGCACACGACGGTCGGTTTCGAGAACCCCGGCTATCCGGATGCGCGCAACATCTTCGAGAACCGCAACGCACGGCTCTTGCCGCTGCCCGTCGACGGCCACGGGATCGCGCCCGACGCGCTCGGCGTGACGCTCTCGCGCTGCGACTACGTGTACGTGACGCCGAGCCACCAGTGCCCGACTACCGCGACGATGCCGGTCGAACGCCGCCGCGCACTGCTCGATTGCGCGCAGCAGCATGACTTCGTGATCATCGAGGACGACTACGAGAGCGAGAACACGTTCTCCGGCACGCCGCATCCGGCGCTGAAGAGCCTCGATACGGCCGACCGCGTGATCTACGTCGGCAGCCTGTCGAAGACGTTCGCGCCGGGGCTGCGGCTCGGCTACGTGGTCGGGCCGCGCGAGCTGATCCGCGAACTGCGCGCGCTGCGGCGGCTGATGGTGCGCCACCCGGTTGCGTATATCCAGCGCGCATTCGCGACCTTTCTCGCGCTCGGTCATCACGACGCGCTGCTGCGCCGGCTCGCGCATGCGTACAGCGAGCGCTCGCAGGCGCTGATGGCCGCGCTCGATGCGCACTTGCCGGAAGCGCGCTACGTGCCGGTCACGGGCGGCGCGTCGTGCTGGGTCGAGGGGCCGCCGTGGCTCGATGCGACGCGCCTCGCCGCCGATGCACAGGAAGCCCGCATCCTGATCGAGCCGGGCAGCGTGTTCTTCATGAACGATGAAGGCGACGCGCGGCGCTGCTTCCGGATGGGGTTTTCCGCGATCCCGCTCGAGCGGATCGAACCGGGCGTGCGGGCGCTCGCGCAATGCGTGCGTTCGCAACGTCCGGGGGCCTGACCGGCGGCGAAAAGGCGTCGTGCGCCGGCACGGCGCACTCACCTGGAAGCACGCATGTTTTGCGCGCTGCAGCTGGAAAAACAGTTTCAACGATCGGCCGCGAGTCATCCTGCAGCGTGACTCACGGCCACATGCGTGCTGACCGCCTCGTCGGGTATCGATGAACCGCAGACGTGAGCACAAGACGCATCGCTTCGACCAACAGGTGATGTTCCGCTGCCTCATCGAACTCCGCCTACGCCACTCGCTCCCACACGCCGATACAGTGCGACTTCAACACGACATCGCCTGAATTCATTGCGTTTCGATTCGTTTAGTAAATCCAATAAAAACATTACAACTCTCCAAATCCGATTGACAACGGATTCGTCCAAATCCTAGTGTTACGACGCTGAAAGACGGCAACAAGCGACGACGCAGCAACGGTTCGATCGACTGGATTGCCAAAGAAAAAAGTGCGTGGACAACCGGAGGGGCGATCATGATTCGATTCACGACGCTCGCGGCAATCCTGGCCGCGGCGTGCACGTTGAGCGGGTGCGGAGGCGGTGACGGCAGCGACGGAACCGCGGCGTCGGTATTGGCGGCACGCCCGTCGGATGCCGCGGCCGATACGACCAATCTCGATGACAACCGCAACCTGTCGTTGACGCAGTACGTCGATCCGCTGATCGGCACGCTCGCGAGCAACTCGCCGAACCCGGTGCCGGCGGGACAGGCCGGCAGCGTCGAACCGGCCGCCGGCCTGCCGTCGGGCATGGTGCAGTGGGCGCCCGACACCAACACCACGCCGGCGCCGAGCAACAGCCAGGAGCCGAACTCGCCCGCCGGCTACTACTACGACATCCACTCGATCCAGGGTTTCAGCCTGACGCACATGCCGGGTGCCGGCTGCAGCGGCAACAACGGCGAATTTCCGGTCATGCCGACCACCGACCCGACGCAGCTCGCGCCAACCTTCAGTCATGCGAACGAAACGGCCAGGCCCGGCTACTATTCCGTGCTGCTCGACTCGCAGATCAAGGTGGAGTTGACCGCTACGCTGCGCACCGGCTTCGGCCAATTCGCGTACCCGGCCGGCAAACCCGCGCTGCTGGTACTCGACGCGACCCGCACCAACACCAAGACCTCGACCACGGGCGCCATCACGCAAGTTTCCGACAGCGCCATCTCCGGCAGCACGATCGGCGGCGGCTTCTGCGGCAACTCGGTGCCGGTGCCCGTCTACTTCTACGCCGCCTTCGACCAGGCCTTCACGTCGGCGTCGATTTCGCACGGCGTGGCTCAACTGGGCTTCCGCTCGGGCCAGACGGTCAGGATGAAGATCGGACTCTCCTACGTCAGCGTCGCCAACGCGAAAGCCAACCTCGACGCGGAAAATCGCGGCTGGGACTTCGCGGGCGTCCGCACGCAGGCCGACCGCATCTGGAACGACCGCCTCAACAGCATCCGCGTGGCGGGCGGCACGCTCGACGCGAAGAAAAAGTTCTACACGGCGCTCTATCACGCGCTGTGGGCACCGAGCATCTTCAGTGACGTGAACGGCCAGTACATCGGCTTCGACAACACCGTGCATCAGGTCGCCAAGGGCCAGCAGGCCCAGTATTCGTCGTTCTCGGGCTGGGACATCTACCGCTCGCTGATCCAGCTGAAGTCGATCCTCAACCCGTCCGAGACCAGCGACATGATCCAGTCGCTGATCAACGACGCGGACCAGTGCGGCGCGATTCCGCACTGGGTCAACGACAACGTCGAGGACGGCGTGATGCCGGGTGACGCCGGTTCACTGATCGTCTCGAATGCCTATGCGTTCGGCGCGCGGCGCTTCGATACGCGGTCCGCGCTGCAGCACATGGTGAAGATGGCGAACATCCCCGGCACGGCCTGCAACAACGTGACCACCAACGGTGGCCGCGCGAGCTACCTGCAGACCGGCTACATCACCAACGGCGAGTGGGGACAGGCTTCGTCCACGCTCGAATACACGAGCAGCGATTTCGCGATCTCGCGCTTCGCCGGCGCGCTCGGCGATACCGCCACGCAGCGCATGCTGCTGAGCCGCTCGGCTTACTGGCAGAACCTGCTCAATACCGCGCTGACGCCGCCGCTGATCGCGGCGCGCCGGTCGAACGGCGCGTGGATTCCCGAGACGCCGAGCAGCGGCGACAACTACGTGGAAGGCAATGCCGAGCAGTACACGTGGATGGTGCCGTACAACGGTACCGGCCTGTTCGCGCAGCTGGGCGGCAATGCGGCGGTGACGTCGCGGCTCGACCAGTTCTTCACGGTGCTCAATGCCGGCCTGAGCCTGCCCAACTTCTACATGGGCAACGAGCCGACCTTCGAGGTGCCCTGGCTCTACAACTGGGCCGGGCAGCCGTCGGGCACGCAGCGCGTGGTGCAGCAGATCCTCGCGAGCGCGTTCGGCACCGGCCCCGACGGCTTGCCGGGCAACGACGACCTCGGCGCCGTGTCGGGCTGGTATGTGTGGGGTGCGCTGGGCCTGTATCCGCAGATCCCCGGCGTCGCGGGCCTGGCGATCGGCAGCCCGCAGTTCCCGCAGATCGATGTGCGGCTCGGCAACGGCCGCACGTGGCGGATTCGCGCCGAGGGCGCGCCTGCGTCCAGCTATGTGCAGTCGCTGTCGATCAACGGTCGCGCCCACGATGTGCCGTGGGTCGCCTACGACGACATCGCGAACGGCGCGACGCTGCACTTCGCGATGGGCAGCACGCCGTCGCAATGGGGCAGCCGGAAACAGCCGCCGTCGTTCGGCGTGCCGGTGGCGGTCAACGCGGTCGACAGCTACAACAATCGCGGCTTCAGCGCGGACGGCGCGACCAATACCGACGGCCAGGGCGCGGACTTCGACGGCAGCCTGTTCAGCTACTCGCTGAATGCGCTGGCAGCGGCGGGCGTGCAGCCCGGCAAGCCGTTCGCGGTGGCCGGCGCGAGCGTGGCGGTGGCGGGCGGGCCGCTCTCGCTCGACAACACCGTGACCGTCGGCCAGACCGTGATGCTGCCGCCGGGATCGGCCGGCACCGGCGTGGTGGTGCTCGGCTCGGCCAACAATGGCCCGAGCAGCGGCACGGCGCAGCTGAATTTTGCGGATGGATCGAGTCAGGCTGTGACGCTGGCGTTCGACGACTGGACGCTGAATGGCGGCAGCGCGCATGCCAGCGCGGCGATCGCCGTCACGATGGCATACCGCAATTCGGGCAGCGGTCAGCAGGACAACGTGAAGACCTACATCTTCGCGCAGAAGATTCCGGTGCCGCCCGGCAAGGTGGTGACGAGCATCGTGCTGCCGCGCCAGGTGAGCGCCGGCAAGATGCATGTGTTCGGGATCGGGATGGCGGCTTCCTGATGCCCGCCTGACCGTCGGGGATGCATCGGGCCTTCCGATGTATCCCCTCGCCGGCCGGTGCTGCTGCCGTGCGGCCCACGGCCGCCGTGACTCATCGCGCAACGGCGACGCATTCGCGATACTCCCCTGCGGCTGATCCTTTTGCCCATTGCTCCGCGCCGATGATTTCCGTCGATGCGTATCAACGAACCCGCCGGCGGGCACCCACCGGGCGCCGGTAGACAGGCGCACCGGCCCCCGGCTTCTCCCGCTGGCCCAAGCGAATCCCCCCCACTGGCGCTACCGCCAAAAACGAGCGCTCACTAACGTGTCGATACCGCGTGCCGCATGCGCGCCAGCGCCTTGCGCACCGCTCACCATTCGACAGGAGACACGTTATGGCAGACACGCTCACCGCCCCCGTCACGGCCGCCACGCTCGCGGCATTTTCCGACGCCTTCAACCGGCACGACACCAATGCGTTGATGGGCTTCATGACCGAGGACTGCGTGTTCGACGCGGCCGGCGGCCCCGACATCCACGGCACGCGTTTCGTCGGCCGTGACGCGGTACGCGCCGCGTTCGAAGCCGTGTTCAAGACCTTCCCCGACGCGCACTGGGGTCACGGCCGCCACACCGTCGCCGGCGAGCGCGGCGTCTCCGAATGGGTGTTCACGGGCACGCACGCCGAAGGCTGGCGCATCGAGGCCGAAGGCTGCGACCTGTTCGAATTCCGCGACGGACTGATCGCCGTCAAGCGCGCCTTCCGCAAGGAACGGCCGAAGCAGCCGGCCTGAGCGCAGCGGCCGGGCCACCGTGCCCCACGTGCATTTTGAAACGAATCGATTCATTTCATTCCACATTCCCCGGCAGCGGGCGGAATGACTTGACCGGCCTTCCCCAGCAAATAGCATCTGGAACAAGACGTTCCATTAATTGAACAATCGGAGACAACCCATGAGCGAACAATCCACTTCCCTGCGTGCATCGGCGAACGGTCCGCAGGACATGACGCCGTCCGAAGCCTTCGTCGAGACCCTCGCGGCCAACGGCGTGACCGACATGTTCGGCATCATGGGCTCCGCGTTCATGGATGCGATGGACATCTTCGCGCCGGCCGGCATCCGGCTGATCCCGGTCGTGCACGAACAGGGCGCGGGCCACATGGCCGACGGCTATGCGCGCGTGTCGGGCCGCCACGGCGTCGTGATCGGCCAGAACGGCCCCGGCATCAGCAACTGCGTGACGGCGATCGCGGCCGCGTACTGGGCGCACAGCCCGGTCGTGATCGTCACGCCGGAAGCCGGCACGATGGGGATCGGCCTCGGCGGCTTCCAGGAAGCGAACCAGTTGCCGATGTTCCAGGAGTTCACGAAATACCAGGGCCACGTCACGCACCCGGCGCGGATGGCCGAATTCACCGCGCGCTGCTTCGACCGCGCGCAGGCCGAGATGGGTCCGACCCAGCTGAACATCCCGCGCGACTACTTCTACGGCAAGGTCAAGGTCGAGATTCCGCAACCGCGCCGGCTCGATCGCGGCGCCGGCGGCGAACAGAGCCTGGACGACGCGGCCGCGCTGATCGCGCAGGCAAAGTTCCCGGTGATCATCTCGGGCGGCGGCGTCGTGATGGCCGATGCGATCGAGGAATGCAAGGCGCTCGCCGAACGGCTCGGCGCACCGGTCGTCAACAGCTACCTGCACAACGACTCGTTCCCGGCGAACCACCCGCTGTGGTGCGGCCCGCTCGGCTACCAGGGCTCGAAGGCGGCGATGAAGCTGCTGTCGCGCGCGGACGTCGTGATCGCGCTCGGCTCGCGCCTCGGGCCGTTCGGCACGCTACCGCAGCACGGAATGGACTACTGGCCGAAGGACGCGAAGATCATCCAGATCGACGCCGATCACAAGATGCTCGGCCTCGTGAAGAAGATCTCGGTCGGCATCTGCGGCGACGCGAAGGCCGCGGCGATCGCACTCACGCAACGTCTCGAAGGCCGCACGCTCGCGTGCGACGGCTCGCGCGGCGAGCGCGCCGACCAGATCGCGACCGAGAAGGCCGCGTGGGAAAAGGAACTCGACGACTGGACGCACGAGCGCGACGCGTACAGCCTCGACATGATCGAGGAACAGAAGCACGAGAAGCCGTTCAGCGGCGGCCAGTACCTGCATCCGCGCCAGGTGCTGCGCGAGCTCGAGAAGGCGATGCCCGAGGACGTGATGGTGTCGACCGACATCGGCAACATCAACTCGGTCGCGAACAGCTACCTGCGCTTCAACAAGCCGCGCAGCTTCTTCGCAGCGATGAGCTGGGGCAACTGCGGCTATGCGTTCCCGACGATCATCGGCGCGAAGGTCGCCGCGCCGCACCGCCCGGCCGTGTCGTATGCGGGTGACGGCGCGTGGGGCATGAGCCTGATGGAAACGATGACCTGCGTGCGTCACAACATCCCGGTGACGGCCGTCGTGTTCCACAACCGTCAATGGGGTGCGGAAAAGAAGAACCAGGTCGACTTCTACAACCGCCGCTTCGTCGCCGGTGAACTCGACAACCAGAGCTTCGCGGCGATCGCGCGGGCGATGGGCGCCGAAGGGATCACGGTCGACCGCCTCGAGGATGTGGGCCCGGCGCTCAAGCGCGCCATCGACATGCAGATGAACCAAGGCAAGACCACGATCATCGAGATCATGTGCACGCGCGAACTCGGCGATCCGTTCCGTCGCGATGCGCTGTCGAAGCCGGTTCGCATGCTCGACAAGTACAAGGACTACGTGTAACGCCGCGTCGTCGACGCAACCCCGTTGCCGGCCGCGCGCCCCGCTCGCGAGGCCGGCCCTCCGGCCGGACGCCGTGCCCCGTGCGGGCCGCCGCATCCGGCCGTTTTTTCTTTTTCTCTGAGCGAACGATGAAAGCCCTCGACCGCATTCTCGACGTCGCGCGCCGCCAGCCGATGCGCATCGCACTGTGCGAAGCCGACGATCCGCGCGTGCTGCAGGCCGCCGCGCGCGCGACCCGCGACGGTATCGCCCGCATCGTGCTCGTCGGCAACCGTGCGGCCATTCACGCGGCGGCCGCGCGCGACGCGATCGATCTCGCCGGCATGACGCTCGTCGATCCGGCCACCGCCACGCAACGCGACGCCTATGC
The DNA here is from genome assembly GCF_002223095.1 of Burkholderia sp. AU33803. Lineage (NCBI taxonomy): Bacteria > Pseudomonadati > Pseudomonadota > Betaproteobacteria > Burkholderiales > Burkholderiaceae > Burkholderia > Burkholderia sp. AU33803. The sequence continues at coordinate 1,169,873 of NZ_NKFJ01000006.1, read as the reverse complement.
CGACACGCTGCATGCGTTGCGCAAGAACAAGGGCATGACGGCCGCTGCCGCGCGCGGCGCGGTGCTCGACCCGCTCTGCCACGCGAACCTGATGGTGCGGCTCGGCGACGCGGACGGTTCGGTCGCGGGCGCCGTGCATGCGACGGCCGACGTCGTGCGCGCAGCGATCCAGCTGATCGGCGTCGATCCGGCGTTCCGGATCGTGTCGAGCTTCTTCCTGATGATGCTGTGCGAACCGTTCCACACGATCAAGGGCGGGCTGATCTTCTCCGACTGCGCGCTGGTCGTCGATCCGGACGCCAATCAGCTCGCCGAGATCGCGATGGCCGCCGCCGACAGCGCGCATGCGTTGCTCGGCGAAGAGCCGCGCGTCGCGATGCTGTCGTTCTCGACGAGCGGCAGCGCGCATCACGCGGCGGTCGACAAGGTAACGGCCGCGACCGCACACGTGCGCGAACTCCGCCCCGCGCTCGCGATCGACGGCGACGTGCAGCTCGACGCGGCGATCGTCGCGGAAATCGCCGAGCGCAAGATCGCGCATTCGCAGGTGGGCGGCCACGCGAACGTGCTCGTGTTCCCGAGCCTCGAAGCCGGCAACATCGGCTACAAGCTCGCCGAGCGGATCGGCCGCGCGAAGGCCGTCGGCCCGCTGCTGCAAGGGCTGCGCCGGCCCGCGAACGACCTGTCGCGCGGCTGCAGCGCCGACGACGTGTATCACGTGATCGCGGCAACCACCGTCCAGGCGCAAGCGGCCGCGCAGCGCGCCGCAACCGGCGAGGCCGCACACGCATGACCGCCGACAAACTGGCGATCCTGATCGCGGTGATCGGCGCCGGCAGCTATTTCCAGACCGTCACCGGCTTCGGGCTCGGGATGATCGTGATGGGCGCGACGAGCGGCTTCGGGCTCGCGCCGCTTGCGACCGTCGCCACGCTGATGAGCGTCGTGTCGCTCGCGAACGGCGCGACCGCGTTGCCCGGACGGCTGCATCACATCGACTGGCGCGCGGTCGGGGCGGCGACGCTCGGCATCCTGCCGTCCGTCGTCGCGGGCGTGCTGCTGCTCGAATGCCTGAGCCGCTCGGCGGCCGACCTGCTGCAGCTGATCCTCGGCGCGGTCGTGCTGTACGGCGGCCTGAGCGCGGCGCTGCGCCCCACGCCGCTCACCGAGCGCTCCGACAACCGCAGCTTCTTCGTCAGCGGCCTGTTCGGCGGCTTGCTGAGCGGGATGTTCGGCGTGTCGGGGCCGCCGCTGATCTTCCAGTTCTACCGGCAGCCGCTGACGCTCGTGCAGATCCGCTGCGCGCTGATCGTGCTGTTCACGACGACCTCGGCCACGCGCGTGCTGTACAGCGCATGCGAAGGCCAGCTCGATCGCGACATCTGGCTGCTGGCCGCGATCGCGACGCCGGTCGTGATGCTGACGACGGTGGCCGCCCGCCAGTACCCGCCGCCGCTGTCGCCGGTCGCGTTGCGCCGGCTTGCGTTCGGCGTGCTGATGGCGATCGGTCTCGGGCTGATCGCGACGTCGTTGCCGCCGTTGCTGCATCGCGCTTGATGCCGCGCGGCGTGCGCTACGTCGAACCGCCTTGGTCCCGGTAATCGATTCGGACTCGACGCCTGCGCTTCGAATGCAGACATCCGCATCACCGCCGCGCGCCGATCCATCCGGCGATTTCGACGAGCCGCTTCATATCGGGCGCCGACGCAAGATCGATCGCGAGCCGGTGCCGGTAATACGGGCCGAGATCGAGCCCGATGCCCAACCCGAGCACTTCGACGCGGCCCGCCGACTCCTGGCGCGCAACGACCTGCTTCAGATGGTTGTCGAGGTAGAACGGATCGTTCGCGAGCGCCGTCGCGCCGTCCATCGGGCTGCCGTCCGAGATCACGACGAGGATCTTGCGTGCCTCCGGCCGCGCCGCGAGCCGCGCGCACGCCCATTCGACCGCTTCGCCGTCCACCCCTTCGCGGAACAGATCGGCCTTGAACAGCGCGGCAATGCCCGTGCGCGCATGCCGCCAGCGGGTATCCGCGTCCTTGAACACCAGGTGGCCGGTTTCGTTGAGCCGGCCCGGATGACGCGGCTTACCGCGCGCGAGCCAGTCCTGCCGCGCGCGCCCGCCGTTCCAGGCGAGCGTCGTGAAGCCCAGCACTTCGGTTGCGAGACCGGCGGCATCGCCCGCGCGGGCCAGCGTGTCGACCATCAGCCCGACGCCGTCGATCCACGTCTTCATCGACCCGGAGCAGTCGATCAGGAATGCGAGCGCGCAGTCGGCGTGCGGCCGCACGCGTTCGAGCCGGAACAGCCGCCGTTCGGCCGGCGAGCTGACGAGTTGCGCGAGCCGGCGGCCGTCGAGGCGGCCATGCTCTTCGCCGAACGACCAGCCGTCGGCCTGCGGCACGACGAGCGCCGCGCGTAGCACGCGGGCGAGCCGCGTGACGTTGATCCGCTGCGCGGCAACCTGGCCGTCGAGCCGGTCGCGGTACTCGCGCAGCAGTGCCGTGCGGATCTGCGCGGCCGGTCGAAGCTCGCGGTCGTAGCGCGTCGTATAGGCACGATAGACGGCATCGCCGCCCTGCAGCACGACGCTGTCGCCCGTCTCCACGAGTGCAGGCATATCGACGCCAGTCTCGTCGAAATCGACCCACAGGGAGAAATTCGTCAACGCGTCGTCCTGCTCGCGCGCGTCTTCCGTCTCCGTTTCCACGACGGCCGCACGCGCGTCGCGAATCATCGCAGCGATACACTTCGCGAGCGCGAGTGCGTGTTCCGCGAAGGCGCGCTGATCGTGCCGGCAGCGCTTGAGCCCGGCAAGCTGCACGCCGATCTCGGGCACGATCGCCGCGCGCGACGCTTCGATCAGGTCTTCCGTCTCTTCGAGCACGGGCCAGCCCGTCAGCCGCGACCACGCGATCTGCGCGACGGTGTACACGAGAATCCCGACATGCGTGTCGGCCTGCCCCGATCGATGAAACGCGCGTGACCAGGTCTCGAAGCGATGACGCAGGTTCTGCACGACACCGCGCATGGCGGGCGGCGCGAGCGATTCGCAGCGCAGTTGCTCGAGCATCTCGAACAGCACGCGTTCGACCGGATCGTCGCCGGACAACGCGCGATGCAGGTCCGCATCCGAATGCAGGATGCGCAGCGCGACGCCGTCGGCCGCACCGCGCCACGACGCGAGATCGTCGTCGGCGGCCTGCGCGCGCAGGTGCGGCGCATGGATCGGCAACGGCCGCAGGCCGCGGCACACGCGGCCCGCCCGGTAATGCAGCGCCGCGTCACGCGTCAGCGCGCGTACCGTCGACGCGCCCAGCGCTTCGCGCGCCGACGTGCGGCGCGCGGCATCGCGATCGGCGCTCACCGCCCTGCCCCCGGCTCGCCGCCGCCGGCACGCGACGCAACCGCCAGCTCCTCGCCGAAACAGCGCTGGTAATACTCGGCGACGACCGGCCGCTCCGCGTCGTCGCACTTGTTCAGGAACGTGAGCCGGAACGCGAGCGCCGGATCGCGGAAGATCTGGCAGTTCTCGGCCCAGTTGATCACCGTGCGCGGCGACATCAGCGTCGACAGGTCGCCGGTCGCGAAACCGTTGCGCGTCAGCTCCGCGAGGCTCACCATCGATTCGAGCAGCGGGCGGCCGGCTTCGTCCGCGAGTTCCGGCACGCGCGCACGGACGATGCCGATCTCCTCGTCGCGCGGCAGGTAGTCGAGCGTCGCGACCACGTTCCAGCGGTCCATCTGCGCGTGGTTGAGCATCTGCGTGCCGTGGTAGAGCCCGTTCAGGTTGCCGAGCCCGACCGTGTTCGCGGTCGCGAACAGCCTGAACGACGGATGCGGGTGAATCACGCGGTTCTGGTCGAGCAGCGTGAACTTGCCGTCGCGCTCCAGAATCCGCTGGATCACGAACATCACGTCGGGCCGCCCCGCGTCGTATTCGTCGAAGATCAGCGCGACCGGCCGCTGCAGCGCCCACGGCACGATCCCTTCCTGGAATTCGGTCACCTGCACGTCGTCGCGCACGACGATCGCATCCTTGCCCACCAGATCGAGCCGGCTGATGTGGCCGTCGAGGTTCACGCGCACGCACGGCCAGTTCAACCGTGCAGCGACCTGCTCGATATGCGTCGACTTGCCGGTGCCGTGCATCCCCTGCACGAGCACGCGGCGGTTGCGCGCGAAGCCCGCGAGGATCGCGAGCGTGACGTCCGGGTTGAAGCGGTAGGCGTCGTCGATATCGGGCACGTGGTCGTCGCGCGTGCTGAACGCGGGCACCATCAGGTCTGAATCGAACCCGAACCGTTCGCGGACCGGCACCATGCAGTCCGGCTTGTTCGCCACCCCATCCATTGCGTTGCGCTCCTGTCGTTGCTGTCGTTGCTGGCCGCGCGGGCATCGATCGTCGCGCCTGCGCCGGTCGCGTTTATGGAACGATTCGTTCCATCGCTGAAAATGCGTGCCGGGTTGCCGCGCCCACCGCCCCACGCGGCCGGCCTGCCGGGCCGTTCGGTACAATGGCCGCCATCCAGTTTCCGGAACGCCTGCCATGCTGCCCGCGGATACGCCCACGCTGCGCGCCTTCGCGCTGCTCGAACATCTCGTCCAGGCCGGCGACGCCGTGTCGCTCGCCGATCTCGTGCGCGAAGTCGATCTCCCGAAGGCGTCGCTGCACCGGATGCTCGCGTCGCTCGAAGCCGGCGGCCTCGTGATCCGCGAGCCGGGCCGCAAGAACGCGTATGCGATCGGCCCGCGCCTCGCGCGGCTCGGCACCGGCGTGATACTGCATGCGGGCGCGCGCCGGCTGCGCCACGCGATCCTCGAACGGCTCGTCGCCGATCTCGGCGAAACCTGCAACCTCACCGCGCTGCATGACACGGAAGTCGCCTATCTCGACCGCGTCGAAGCCGACTGGCCGCTGCGCCTCGACCTGAAGCCCGGCTCGCGCGTGCCCGCGCACTGCAGCGCCAGCGGCAAGCTGCTGCTCGCGCTGCTGCCGCGCGACGAACGCACCGCGCTGGTACGCGCACTGGCGCTGCCGCGCTACACGCCGAACACGATCTCCGACCCCGAGCTGCTCGAAGCCGAACTCGACCGCACCGCGCACAAGGGCGTCGCGATCGACAACGAGGAATTCGTCGCGGGCATCGTGTGCATCGCGGCGCCGATCGTCGGCGACGACGGCGCGTGCATCGCCGCGGTCGCCGTGCATGCGCCCGTGTCGCGCGCACCGCTGTCGCAGCTGCTCGACCACGTGCCGCGTTTGCAGGAAGCAGCGCGCGCGCTCGCGGAAACGTTCTAGTTCCCGCACGGCGTGGCGGCGCACGCGCAACGTCATGACGCGCGCTGGTAGTAGATGTTCTGCGGATGGCGCGCATCCGCGAAGAAGAACCAGCGTTCCGCGACCAGCCCCGCATACTGGATCACGAATGCCGCGCCGAGCGCGACGGCGGCCGCGACCGACGTCGGCGAGAGCGCAAGCGCACCCGCGCCGGTCAGCACGAACGGCACCGCGAACGCACCGATCAGGAAGCCGGCCTTCACCGCGTGCAGCGTGCCGTTGCCCTGCCCGTGAAAGAACTCCCGCGTATTGAACGCGCTGGCCGTGAAGCCGCGCGATTTCTGCTCGACCTTGTCGCTTCGGATCCCGGTCGCGCTCTGCACGGTCGACTTCGGCCGCAGCCGCGCATTGCGCGCGAGCGACGCGAGCCGTGCCACGCCGCCCGCGAGCGTCAGCACGCAGGCTGCCATCGCAAGCCGGCCGACCAGCGCCGGCGCGAGCCACGCGGCGCATGCCGTCGCCAGCGTACAGCCCGACGCGCAGCCGAGCAGCACGAAGTTCACGAGCGTCAGCGGGCTGGCCCACTCCTGCAGGAAGCGCAGGCACGCGTAGATCATCGCGGTGCATACGAACAGCGCGACGCTCGCGAGCGCGCCCACCGCGCCGATCAGCAACGTGCCGGGCCAGCCGAGCAGGTGCGCCGCGCCATACGCGAATGCACATGCGAGAAACACCGGCAGCGCGATGCATTCGCGTGACAGCCACGACGTGCGCCACATCGCGATCGCGCGCCAGGCCCGCTCGGGGTGGCCGAGATGAAAGAACGACGCCAGCAGGCCGAGTGCGCCGAGCGCAACCGACAGCGCGGCACCCGTCACGTAGAACGACGCGGCAATATCGACGCCTGCCGCGCTTGCCAGTGCCTCGACGATCACGAGCGTCAGCAGCAGACCCTGTGCCGCACCGCACAGGGTGGTGAGGAAAACGACCGAAAAGGCTGGGCGCATGGGGACTCCGGTTTTTCGTATGAGTGAAGGGCTTGGCGTTCAGCGCTGCGTCGCGAGCGACACGAGATCGATGTCGCCGCGCGTCGCGCGGGCCTCGAATGAATCGTCTTCGCCGATGCCGTTCGATGCGCTGCCGCACCCGCCGCTACTTCCGCACCCGCACGATGCTTCGGTCTTCACGCGCGGCAGGTAGTGGTTCGACGGCTGCGTGCCCCATTCGGGCATCAGCTGATAGCCGCCGCGTTCGCGGATCGCGCGCGACACGTCCGACTCCGGATCGTGCACGTCGCCGAACAGCCGCGCCGACGTCGGGCACGCGAGCACGCAGGCCGGCTTCCGGTCACGCTCGGGCAGCGCCTGGTTGTCGATGCGGTCCGCGCACAGCGTGCACTTCGTCATCTCCTTGCGGCCTTCGTCGAGCTCGCGCGCACCGTACGGGCATGCCCACGCGCAGTACTTGCAGCCGATGCACTTGTCGTAGTCGACCAGCACGATCCCGTCCGACTTGCGCTTGTAGCTCGCGCCGGTCGGGCATACCGGCACGCATGGCGGATCCTCGCAGTGCAGGCACGACTTCGGGAAGTGAATCGTGTCGGTCATCGGGAACACGCCCGCTTCGTAGGTCTGCACGCGGTTGAAGAACGTGCCGGACGGATCGTCGTCGTACGGGCGCATATCGGCGAGACTGCCGGCTTCGCCCGACGTGTTCCATTCCTTGCAGCTCGTCACGCAGGCATGGCAGCCGACGCACACGTTCAGGTCGATGACGAGGGCCATCTGGGTCATGGGGTGCTCCTTCGATCAGCGATCTTCAGACTTCGGGCCGGCGGACGCCGCGCGCCGCAACCGCGCGGCGAATGCGCCGGTTCCCGCGAAATACGCCTGCACGCGCTGCAGCACGCGCGGCGTGCCCGGCAGCGCCGGCATCGGCGCGAACTGCGGCAAGGTCGTCGTCGCATCGGCTTCGGCCGGATAGATCCGCACCTGCACGTCGTACCAGCCGGCCTGCCCCGTGATCGGATCGGAGTTCGACATCCGCGCACCGCCGCGCGCCGCATCCGGCAGCTCGTCGGTGATCACGTGGTTCAACAGGAAGCCGCGCTGCGACTCACCCGCCTGCGGCCCGAGGTTCCACGCGCCGGCCGCCTTGCCGATTGCGTTCCAGGTCCATACGGTGCCGGGCTCGACCGCCTCGCTGTAGCGCGCGCGGCAGCGCACCTTGCCCCACGGCGATTCGACGTAGATCCATGCGCCGTCGTCGATCCGCTGCGCGGCGGCCGTGACCGGGTTCACGAACAGGTGGTTCTCGCCGTGGATCTGGCGCAGCCACGCGTTCTGCGAATCCCACGAGTGGTACATCGCCATCGGCCGCTGCGTGATCGCCGCGAGCGGATAGCGGCCCGCATCGGTCAGCCCGCTTTCGAGCGAGCGATGCCAGAACGGCAGCGGATCGAAATAGCGCGCGATGCGCTCGCGCAGATGGTCGGGCGGCTGGCGGCCCGACGTGCGGCCCTGCGCGGCGAGCCGGAATTTCTGCATCACGTCCGAGTAGAGCTGGATCACGATCGGCACGCCGAACTTGCGCATCCCGTTGTCGACCGCCCATTGCATGTACGGGCCGTTGCAGTTGCGCATGTACTGCAGCGGCTCCGGCAACCGGTGGTGATACACGCAGTTGTTCTCCGCGTAGCGCTTCCACTGGTCGGGATTCGGTTCGCCGACGACGGCCTTGTCGCCGTCCTTGCCGCGCCAGCCGATCAGGAAGCCGGTGCCGGAATCAGGCGCGGTCTGGAAGTTGATGACGAAATCCGGGTAGTCGCGATACTTGCGCTGCCCGTCCGCGGTCGTGAAGGCCGGAAACTTCAGCCGGCTCGCAAGCTCGATCAGCACTTCCTGGAACGGCTTGCATTCCCCGGTCGGCGGCACGACCGGCACGCGCACCGAGTCGACCGGACCGTCGAATTCGGAGATCGGCCGGTCGAGCACCGACATCACGTCGTGCCGTTCGAGGTAGGTCGTGTCGGGCAGGATCAGGTCGGCGAACGCCGTCATCTCCGACGCGAACGCATCGCACACGACGAGGAACGGGATCCGGTATTCGCCGTCGTCGCGCTTGTCGACCAGCATCTTGCGCACTTCCGTCGTGTTCATCGACGAATTCCACGCCATGTTGGCCATGAAGATCAGCAGCGTGTCGATCGGATAGGGATCGCCGCGCCACGCATTGGTGATCACCGAATGCATGAGCCCGTGCACCGCGAGCGGGTATTCCCACGAGAACGCCTTGTCGAGCCGCGCGGGCGTGCCGTCCGGATGGACGAACAGATCCTCGGGGCCGGCGGGCCAGCCGAGCGGGCCGGTGGCAAGTGGCGTGTTCGGCTTGATCTGCGCCGGGTCGTTCGGCGGTTTCGCCGACGGCGGCACCGCGCGCGGATACGGCGCCTTGTGCCGGAAGCCGCCCGGCCGGTCGATCGTGCCGAGCAGCGACATCAGCACGGCGAGCGCGCGGATCGTCTGGAAGCCGTTCGAATGCGCGGCGAGCCCGCGCATCGCATGGAACGCGATCGGCACGCCCTTCACCGATTCGTGTTCCTTGCCCCACGAATCGGTCCAGCGCACCGGCAGTTCGATCGCGTGGTCGCGCGCGACCGTCTCCATCTCGCGCGCCAGGCGGCGGATCGTGTCGGCCGCGATGCCGGTGATGTCGGCCGCCCATTCGGGCGTGCATTCGGCCACTTGTTCGCGCAGCAGCGTGAACGACGGCGCGACGGGCGTGCCGTCGTCGAGCGTATAGCGGCCGTCGAGCGCGGGCGCCGCGCCTTCCGTGTGATGCAGCACCGCGCGGTTCGTCTTCGTGTCCCACCACATCCGGTTCTGCGGATACAGCGCGTTGACCTCCGGCGCGCCGGCGTCGCGCACGAACAGCCCGAACGTGTCGGCGCCGTCGCGCTGGTCGACCAGCTCCGCCGCGTTCGTGAAGCGCGACACGAATTCGAGGTCGAACGCGTTGCGCGCGATCAGCTCGTGCATCAGCGCCATGAACAGCGCGCCGTCGGTGCCGGGGCGAATCGGAATCCATTCGTCGGCGATCGCCGCGTAGCCGGTGCGCACCGGATTGATCGCGATGAAACGGCCGCCCGCGCGCTTGAACTTGCCGAGCGCGATCTTCAGCGGATTCGAATGGTGGTCCTCCGCGGTGCCGATCATGAAGAACAGCTTCGCGTTGTCGAGATCGGGGCCGCCGAATTCCCAGAACGAACCGCCGATCGTGTAGATCATCCCGGCCGCCATGTTCGCCGAGCAGAACCCGCCATGCGCCGCATAGTTCGGCGTACCGAACTGTTTCGCGAACAGCCCGGTGAGCGCCTGCATCTGGTCGCGGCCGGTGAACAGCGCGAAGCGCTTCGGGTCGGTGGCGCGCAGGTGTGCGAGACGCTTTTCGAGCACGTCGAACGCGACCTCCCACGACACCGGCTCGAACTGCGCGTCGCCGCGCTCGGCGCCCGGCTTGCGCATCAGCGGCTGCGTGAGCCGCGCGGGTGAATACTGCTTCATGATGCCGGACGAGCCTTTCGCGCAGATGACACCCTGGTTCAACGGATGCGCGGGATTGCCGTCGATATAGCGCACCTCGCCGTCGCGCAGGTGCACGCGGATGCCGCAGCGGCACGCGCACATGTAGCACGTCGTCGTCTTGATCTCGGCCTGCTCGTCCCGCTCGCGTGCCCGATGTTCCATCGTCTGTCCTCGTTCGCGGATTCGCGGATGAGGGCGCGCCCAGCAGGGCGCACCCGTGAATCGGTTCATCCATGCTATGCCGGCACGCGGCCGACATAAAGTCGCATCCTCTGATCGGTGCTATCGGTCAGCCCGATAGTTGCCCCGATAATTGCCCCGGCCATCCGTCGGCTCGGGCCGGAAGCCGCATGCACGAAGGCCCGGCACGCGGGCCGGGCCTTCGTGGTCAGGCGTTACCGCGCATGACCGTGCATCACCGCGGCGGATAGGCGAGCAGTTCGCTGTCGTCGAGAGGCTCGCGGCGGCTGCGGCGCGTGAGCCCGTACGCGACGATCAGCACGCCGAGGCTGGCGACACCGAGCCACAGCGGCTTGCGCTGGTCGGGGATGAACGCCATCGCGACGAGGATGCCGACCATCCCGATGATCGCGACCCACGTGAGGTACGGATACGCCCACATCTTGACGCGCAGCTTGCTGGCGGCCACCGGGTCGAGACGCTTGCGCAGGCGCAGTTGCGAAAACGCGATCAGCACGTACACGAACAGCGCGACGGTGCCGTACGAATTGACGAGGAACGCGAACACGGTATCGGGCGACACGTACGACATCACCACCGACACGTAGCCGAACACCGTGCCGAGCAGGATCGCGCGCACCGGCACGCCGCGCTTGTTGACCTTCGCGAGCGCGGCCGGCGCGTCGCCGTGGCGGGTCAGCGCGAACAGCATCCGCGACGCCGCATAGAGGCCCGAGTTGAGCGCGGACAGCACGGCCGTCAGCACGATCGCGTTCATCACGTTGGCGGCAGCCGGCAGGCCCATCACTTCGAGCGCGCTCACGTACGGCGTGGCCATCTGATGCGAATTCCACGGCACCAGTGCGACGACGAGCGCCACCGAGCCGACGTAGAACACCAGCACGCGCGTGATCACCGAATTGGTGGCCTTCGCAACCGCTTTCGCCGGTTCCTTCGCCTCGGCCGCCGCGATCGTGACGATCTCGGCACCGAAGTAGAAGCCGGTCGCCGCGACCGCCCCGCTCATCACCGGCCCGATGCCGAGCGGCATGAAGCCGCCGTGGCCGAGCAGCGTCGGCAGCACGGACGTCGTGTGCATCGACGCGGGCCACAGGCCGAGCACGTAGAGGCCGCCGAGGAACAGGAACACGATGATCGCGCCGACCTTGATCGACGAGAACCAGAACTCGAACTCGCCGTAGCTGCCGACCGAGATCAGGTTCGTGAGCGTCAGCACGACCAGCAGCGCGAGGCTGATGATCCACGCGGGCGTATCGGGCAGCCAGAACTGGATCAGCTTCGCGCCCGCCACCGCTTCGAGCGCGACGACGATCACCCAGAAATACCAGTACATCCAGCCGGTCAGAAAGCCCGCCATCTTGCCGGGCCCGCGCCAGTTGCCGAACGCGAGCCGCGCGTATTCGTAGAACGAACCGACGGCCGGCATCGCGCATGCCATCTCGCCGAGCATCCGCATCACGAGCACGACGAGCCCGCCCGTGATCAGGAACGACAGGATCGCGGCCGGCCCGGTCTGCTGAATCACCACGCCGCTGCCGACGAACAGCCCGGCACCGATCACGCCGCCAAGCGCGATCATCGTCATGTGGCGCTGCTTGAGTCCACACTTCAGGTCACTCTGATTCGAGGGTTGCATGTCTTCTCCATATCCAGTTGTCCGGACGCCGCCCGCACGCCACCATCGAGTGAGCGCGGGCGCCGCCGGCGACGGCGCGTGCAAGGGCGCCTGCCGCCCCGGCCGCACGGATTTCTATTGCTTTTATTGTGTTCGACCGCCCGGCACGCGTTACGTCACGCCGGGCGATAGGCACTGCGTTCAGGGCTTTTCGTCATTCCTGAAGTAAGACAGGTAGAGCATCCGTTGCCCGATGCGCCGGAACGGCGCGAACGGGTGGCCAGGCAGCGGCGACGTGAAGATCGGCAGCGTCTGGCGGGCGCCCTTCCCCGCAATCTGCTCGGCCAGCCGGCGGCCGGCCTGCTGCGAGTACGACACGCCGTTGCCGCCGTAGCCGAGCGCGTAGTACACCGACTGCCGCGGGTCGGGCTGGCACACGCGCGGCATCATGTCGTGACTCACGTCGACCCAGCCCCACCACGAGTAGTCGATCTCCACGCCGCGCAGCGCGGGAAACTTGCGCGCCATCCCTTCCTTCAGCAATTCGAAGTGACGCGGGTTCGGCGCATCGTCACCGGTGATCGCGCTGCGGCTGCCGATCTGCAAGCGGCGATCGGGCAGGAAACGGTAGTAGAAACGCAGCGTGCGCGTATCGGTCAGCACCTGCGTCGTGCGGAAATTGCACGCGTCGATCTCCGCGTCGGTGAGCGGGCGCGTGACCATCGAGTTCGACAGGATCGGCATCACCTTGCTGCGCAGCGACGGATGCAGCGTCTGCGCGGTGTACGCGCCGGTCGCGATGCCCACCGCGCGGGCCCGCACGACGCCGCCGGGCGTACGCAAGTGGTGCACGCCATCGATCGTCTCGAAGCCGAGCACCGGGCTGCTCGTATGCACCTTCGCACCGGCTTCGCGCGCGAGACGCAGGTAGCCGAACGCGAGCTTCAGCGCGTGGATGCCGATGCCTTTCGGCTCGTGCAGCGCGCCGGCCGCTTCGTGATCGTTGATGAATTCGCGACGGAAGGTTTCGGCGCTCAGTAGCTCGGACGGATAGCCGAACACGTCCTTCCACACCTTCGCCTCGGCCGCGAGCCTGGCCATGATGCGCGGGCGATGCGCGATCAGGAAATGGCCACCCGGCTGCGGGTCGCAGTCGATTTCCGCGACGAGCGACTTGAAGTGCTCGAAGCCTTCGAGGATCTCGTCGTGCATCTTCAGCGCGACATCCTTGCCCCAGCGCTCGATCCACTGCGAGCGCGACAGCCGGCCCGACGCGTTCTGCCCCTGCCCGCCGTTGCGGCTGCTGCAGCCCCAGCTCGTGCGGTTGGCTTCGAGCACGACGGCCTTGATGCCATGATCCCGCGCGAGGCACAGCGCGGTCGCGAGGCCCGTGTAGCCGGCGCCGATGATTGCGACGTCGACATCGAGATCGCGCGTCACGGGGCCGTCATCGGGCGGCGGGGTGCCGGCGGTTGCGACCCAGTAGGTCGGCGCGTACTGCTTGCCGCACCCGGGCCCCGGCGACACGAGCGGATCGTAGGTCGGGTCGTAACGCGTATCGCTCGGCCGGCCGCCGGCGAAGCCGCTCGCGGTGCGTTCGATGGAAGGGGTCGACATGCTCAGACCTCCGACACGGGCTGGCCTGCCGCGCCGCAACGGGCGCACGAGGCGATTCGACTGACTGATGCGGGGCGCGCGCTCGCCGCACGGGCGAATGCTGCCGACTGCCTGTTGGTCATGCCTGTCTCCTGATCGTTCTCTTCGGGTCGATCGTGTGCAGATGCTTCAATGCGGCGATCTGTCGAGGAAAGTGTAGGCAGGCCGATTTGTCGCAGGTAGGGCCAGTGGGCCGGATTCGCTTGGACCAGCGTGTGGGGGCGTCGAACGGCTGGTAACAGCCGGCGACAGGTGCGCGGCGTCGGTCACAAAGGATCGGCGGCGTGGACGCGACGCCACCGGGCGATCGGGACGCTGAACGTCGGGCCACCTCGGGCAGACGGCAGACGGAGTCGCTCGGCAAGGCGCGGCAGCATGAGCACGACGCGGCCGGACGACCGGGGCACCGAACGGCGGGCGGCAGCGGGCGACCGGCAGACAGCGTCGGTCAGCGGCGCAGGCACGACGCCGCCGGAAGACCGGGCCGCCGATACGCCCCCACGCCGCGCCCTGCCCTATCCGCCCCTTCCACCGTCACATCGCGCGCACCGCTAAGCCGTCCACGCCGCCGCGCTTCTCGATCGCCCGTGCGGACACGATCGACAGGAGTGCAGACAACATCACGTAAACCCCGACGAGCCACGGCGCCCCGCCGTTCATGCGCAGCAGCGCGGTCGCGACGATCGGCGTGAGGCCGCTCGCGAAGATGCCCGACACCTGGTAGACGAACGAAATCCCCGTGTAACGCACGTTCGCGTCGAACAGCTCCGCGAACAGCGCGGCCTCCGGCCCGTACGCCATCGCGTAGAAAATCCCGAACGGGATCACCAGCGCGAGCCACACGGCGAGCAGGTGGGTCGACTGCGTCTGCAACAGCCAGAACGCGGGCAGCACCGACAGCCCGCACAGCGTCGCGCCCCACCGGTACACGCGCGCACGGCCGAGCCGGTCCGACAGCCCGCCGAACACCGGGATGAACACGCACATCACGACCGCCGCGCTCATCACGCCGAGCAGCGCGTCGCCGCGCGAAATCGACAGGTTGCGCGTCATGTAGCCGATCGAGAACACCGCGAACACGTTGAAGAACACACCGTCGATATAGCGCGCGCCCATCCCGAGCAGGATCGCCTGACGATAGTGGGCGAGCAGCTCGACGACCGGCAGCTTCGTCGCGCGCCGCTGGCGCTTGAGCGCGACGAACTCGGGCGTATCGGCCACGCGCGTGCGGATGTAGAAGCCGACCGCGACCAGCAGCAGCGACGCCGCGAACGCGACGCGCCAGCCCCACGCGAGGAACGCGGCGTCCGGCAGCGCACGCGACAGCGCCGCGACCACGCCGGCCGCGAGGCACAGCCCGATCGCGAGCCCGATCTGCGGCAGGCTCGCATACAGCCCGCGCCGGTGCGGCGGCGCGTACTCGTACGCCATTAGCACCGCGCCGCCCCACTCGCCGCCCAGGCCGATGCCCTGCAGCACGCGCAGCGTGAGCAACAGCACCGGCGCCCACATGCCGATCTGCGCGTAGGTCGGCAGGAACGCGACGCCGGCCGTCGACACGCCCATGATCAGCATCGTCAGGATCAGCGCGGACTTGCGCCCGACGCGGTCGCCGAGATGGCCGAACAGCAAGCCGCCGAGCGGCCGCGTGACGAAGCCGACCGCGAACGTCGCATACGCGAGCATCGTCGACACGAACGCGTCGCCGGCCGGAAAGTACTGCTTGTCGAACACGATGCCGGCGACCACGCCGTACAGGAAAAAGTCGTACCACTCGACGGTCGCGCCGATCACGCTGGCCGCGGCCACGCGTCGGACGACCCGGGAATCGATTGCCATGCGAGCTTCTCCAGGTAAGGATGCGCCGCAACCTGCCCCGGCGCCGTACCGGCGGGGGCATCGATGAACGCGCGGCGGCCGTCCGGGCGCAGGCGCACGGGCCACGCGGGGTGATGCGTGGCGACGCGCTACGCGAGCGCCTCGGCGGCCGGCGCGACACTGCGGCCGCGATCGGCCTCGCGCGCGTCCTCGAGGATCATGTCGGACGCCTTCTCGGCGACCATCACGATCGGCACGTTGGTGTTGCCCGATACGAGGGTCGGCATGATCGAGCAGTCGACCACGCGCAGCCCGCGCGTGCCGTACACGCGCAGCCGCTCGTCGACGACAGCGAGCGCATCGCTCGCGACGCCCATTTTCGCGGTGCCGGACGGATGGAAGATCGTCTGCCCGTATTCCCGGCAGAACTCGAGCAGTTCGTCGTCGGTCTGCGCGTCCGCGCCCGGCCGCACCTCGCGCTTCATCAGCGGCGCCATCGGCTCGGTGGCCGCGACGCGTCGCGCGAAGCGCACGCCGGCCACCGTCGTGCGGCGGTCGCGCTCGGTGTCGAGATAGTTCGGCTGGATCGACGGCGCGTCGCGCGCATCGTCGGTGCGGATGCGCACGGTGCCGCGCGATTCGGGCCGCAGCTGGCAGATCGAATACGTGCAGCCGGGGAACGGATGCACGCTGCCGCCCGCCGAATCGGCCGACAGCGTCGAGAAATGGAACTGGATGTCCGGCGTCGCCGATTCGTCCGGCAGCGCACGGCAAAACAACCCGCCCTGGTTGATGCCGATCGCGAGCGGGCCGCCGCGGAACAGCGCCCACTGCAGCCCCATCTTCGCGCGGCCGATCCACGAATGCAGTTCGTCGTTGGTCGTGATCGGCTTCGTCACTTCGTAGATCAGACGAATCTGCAGATGATCCTGCAGGTTCTCGCCGACGCCCGCGCGATCGGCGACAACCGGAATCCCGTGCCGGCTCAAGAGCGCGGCCGGCCCGACGCCCGACACCTGCAGCAGTTGCGGCGACTGCAGCGCGCCGGCCGCGAGAATCACCTCGCGCAGCGCGCGCACCTCGTGCACGTTGCCATGCTGGACGTACCGCACGCCGGACGCCTGCGCGCCGTCGAACAGCACCTTCAGCGCCTGCGCATCGGTTTCGACGTGCAGGTTCGGCCGCCCGCGCGCGGGCTTCAGGTAGGCCACCGCCGTCGAGCAGCGCAGCCCGTTGCGCGTGGTGAGCTGGTAATAGCCGACGCCCTCCTGGTCACCCGTATTGAAATCGTCGACCGTGCGCACGCCGAGCCGGTTCGACGCGGCCACGAACGCATCGACGAGTTCGTGCCGCTGCCGGATCGCGGACGCCCACAGCGGGCCGCCGGTGCCGCGCGTCGGCCCTTCGCCGAGCGTGTTGTGTTCGAGCTTGCGGAAATACGGCAGGCACTCGCGCCAGCTCCAGCCGCGATTGCCGAGCGCGGCCCAGTGGTCGTAATCCTGCTGCTGCCCGCGCACGTAGATCAGCCCGTTGATCGAACTGCAGCCGCCGAGCGTGCGGCCGCGCGGCCAGTACAGGCGGCGGTTGTGCATGTTCGGATCGGGATCGGTGTGGAAGCCCCAGTTGTACACGGGGTGGAACATCGTCTTGCCGTACCCGATCGGCACGTGGATCCACATGTAGCGGTCGGGGGGGCCCGCTTCCAGCAGGCACACCGTATGGCGGCCGCCGTCGGACAGCCGGTTGGCGAGGACGCAACCGGCCGATCCCGCGCCGACCACGACATAGTCGAAGCTGCGTGTCATTCGTGTCTCCGTTCCGGGGTTTTGGAAAAATCCGGTATGTTTCGTCCAAATTTATTGAGCCCACGGAACGCGTACAAGCCGATTTATTGTCCACGCCGCGAATGTGGTACAAAAACCGTTCAATTTGTTTCATTTCCGTCGCACACACCATCCCGGGACGCACGCCGATCCCGGCGGAGGAGACACATGCGCGAAACCGCCCCCGCGCCGCCCGATGGCGCGCCCGCCGACGACGCGCGCGTCCTGCGCGCGCTCGCGGTGCTCGAAGCACTCGCGTCGGCCGGCCAGCCCTACACGCTGTCGCAGCTCGCCGCGCGGCTTCATATCCCGAAGGCGACACTGCTGCGCCTGATCGAATCGCTCGAAACGCGCGGCTACGTGATCCACCTGCCCGACTCGCGCGGCCACGATCGCGGCATCGCGCTCGGCCCGCGCGCCGCGCAGTTCGCGCTCGCGGCACTGTCGAACAACACCTTCACGCGCGGCTGCCGCTCGGTGCTGCGCTCGCTCGTCGACGTGCTCGGCGAGACCTGCAACCTCACCGCGCTCGACGGCGACACGGTGCTGTACGTCGAACGCGTCGAGACGACCGAGCCGCTACGGCTCGAGATGCGGCCCGGCATGCGCGTGCCGCTGCATTGCACGGCGAGCGGCAAGCTGTTCCTGTCGCAGCTGAATGCGCTGGAGCGCAACGCGATGCTCGCGCGGCTCACGCTGAAGAAGATGACCTACCGGACGCTGACCGATGCGCAGTTGCTCGCGGCCGAGCTCGATCGGCTCGCCGCGCGTGGCGTCGGGATCGACAACGAGGAGTTCGTGCGCGGGATGGTGGCGGTGGCGGTGCCGGTGAAGGAGGCAGCAAGCGGCCGCGTGCTCGCGGCGCTCGCCGTGCATGCGCCGACCGCGCGCGCGACGCTCAACGACCTGCTGGAGAACGTGCCGAAAATGCGGGAAGCGGCGACGCGGCTCGCGCCGCTGCTGCATGCGGCCGAGGGCGCGCCGCCGGGTTGATTGCCGTGATGCGCGAAAGCGTTGGAATTTTCAAGCCAGGTGGTAACGCAGCCAGAAAGTCTCACGGCAGGCGTTGTCGAACGTGATCCGCGTCGGGCCGATCGGTTGCGCATCGGGATGGCGCAGCACGTCGTAGTCGATCCAGCATTCCGCGCACAGCAGGTCGGACGGCGCGCGATCCTGCTCGACCGAGCGGCGCACGATCGCGCCGTTGTCGAAGCGGTATTCGGTTTCGTCGCGCATGACTTCGACATCGTCGTCGGTCCAGCGATCGTGCGACGTCGTGTGCGACACGATCGACACCGGGCCCGGGAGTCCGTGAATCGCGGCGACGTAGGAAATGAGCTTGTCCATGGCGAGGCGGCAGGGAAACAGATGGCCGCATCGCGCAACGCATGCTGCGCGATACGGCCCGAGCGGCGAGTATAGCCGCGTGCCGAAGACCTTGCCGCCGGCGGGGTTTCGCGCGCTACGCCTCCAGCGCGAGCAACGCGAACGTCGCGAGCCAGTGCTCGCCCATGTAGTCGCCGGCCACGTGCGCGAGTGCGCTCGCAAGATGCCGGTCGGCCGCGTCGAGCAGCTTCGCGCGCCGCGCATCATCTTCCGGCAGCGCGCCGGCGAGCGCGCGCTGGCACCACGCGCGGCTCAGGTTCAGCCCGTCGAGGTGTGCGATCTTCCCGTCGCTGCGATCGCTGACCGTCGCCGGCTCGAACAGCGTCGCCGGTTCGCCGCGCGCGAGATCGGGCAGGAAGCGCGCGAACCAGCCGTCGAATTCGGCAGCCGGCAGCACGCGCCGCATCAGCTCCGCCTCCATCAGCGCGGGCGACAGGAATTCGTCGCCCGACGGTTCCCACGCCTGGCATGCGACATCGTTCAGGTGCCAGCGCTTCGCGGTATCGACGATCAGCGCCGCGAGCCCGTCGCGCTGCGTGTCGCGCGCGAAGTCGAGCGTGAGCGCCAGCGCGAACGCGGTGTTGAAGTGCGTGCCGACGCGCAGCGGATAGGTCGCTTTCGGCAGGAAGGTCTCGAAGCGCGACACGAACAGGTCGGTCAGCGGCGCCATCGTCTTCGCCCAGCGCGCGGCCTGCGGCATCGCCCCCTTCAGCGCGAGCCGCTCCAGTTGCGCCGACAGCGCGAGCAGCCACGCCCAGCCGTACGGCCGCTCGAAACCGGCGTTGTGCGGCCGCGCGAGATACGTGCGCTCGCCGGCGACGTTCGCGTCGGTGAAGTGCGCATCGACGATCGCGACGATGCGTTCGGCCTCCGGCAATGCCGGATAGCGTTCGAGCACGCGCAGCACGAGCCAGTAGCCGTGCACGCACGAGTGCCAGTCGTAGCTGCCGTAGAAGATCGGGTGCAACGCGCGCGGCCCCTGCACGTCGTGCGGACCTTCGAGCGCATGCGTCAGCTTGTTCGGATATTCGCGGGTCAGGTGCGCGAGCGCGAGCGACGCGAATTTCGAGGCGAGTTCGGGGGTCAGTCGGTCGGTCATGGGGATCTCGTCAGAAGCGGAATGCGAACGCGTACATCAGCAGCGTGTTCACGGCGAGCAGCAGCAAGGCCGTCGGCCACTGCACCTTGATCACGCCATTCTTGTCCTTCAGTTCGAGCAGCGCCGCCGGCACGATGTTGAAGTTCGCGGCCATCGGCGTCATCAGCGTACCGCAGAAGCCGCTCAGCATCCCGATCGCGCCGACGATCGCCGGGTTGCCGTGGAACTGGTGGACGATCAGCGGCAGGCCGATGCCGGCCGTCATCACGGGGAACGCGGCGAAGCCGTTGCCCATGATCATCGTGAACAGCGCCATGCCGACCGTGTAGGCCGCGACCACCGCGAGCGGCGAATCGATCGGCACCCACTCCCTGACGAGCCCCGACACCACGCCGCCGACACCCGCGACCGCGAACAGCGCGCCGAGCGCCGCGAGCATCTGCGGCAGGATCGCGGCCCAGCCGACCGCGTCCATCGTGTGGCGTGCCTCCTTCACCGCATGCACGGGCGAATCGCGCAGCATCGCGAGCGCGACGGCGAACGCGACGAGCGTGCCGAGCACGAGCGAGATCAGCGTCACGCTCTTCTGCTCGACGAACGGCACGAGCTTCAGCGCGAACGTGCCGATCAGCGTGACGACCGGAATCAGCAGCGCGGGCAGGAACAACTTGTTGCCGAAACGCTGCGCGAGCGTCTCGCGCCGCACGGCCGCGGCCTCCCCGGCTTCATCGGACTTGCCGCGCCCGAGCTTGCCCGAACCGGCGATCACCGCGAGCGCGATCGCAAGGCAGCCCGTCACGAAATGCGGCAGCAGCGCGCCGAACAGGAACGTGGCCGCGTAGATCGCCCAGAACGCGAAATTGACGACGCGGCGCGGGTTCGTGCGATCCGTCAGGTTGAAGTAGGCGAACGCGGCGAACATCAGCCCCGCGAGCGTGTACAGCGATTCGAGGCCGATCATCGCGTGCCCTCCTGCCCCACCAGGCCGAAACCGCGCGTGAGCCGGCGATCCAGCAACGCGAGGCGCGTGCAGTGGATCAGCAGTGCGGCGATCGCGGTCGGGATCGCCCACACCGACAGGTGCAGCGGCTCGATCGAGATGCCGTTCTGTTCGAGAAAGCCCTTGATCAGCAGGATCGACTGGATCGCGATGAAGATGTCCTCGCCGAAGAACACGGCGACGTTGTCGGCGCCCGATGCATGCGCGCGGATCTGCTGGCGCACCGATTCGGGCAGTTCGCCATGCCGGTTGACCGCGGCGGCCTCCGCCATCGGCGCGATCAGCGGCCGCACCATCTGCGCATGGCCGCCGAGCGACGTGAGGCCGAGCGCGGCCGTCGCCTGGCGCAGCACGAAGTACAGCATCAGCACGCGGCCCGTAGTGGCTGCCTGCACGCGCGAGATCATCCGCTTCGCCTGCTCCTTGAGCCCGTTGCGCTCGAGCAGCGCGATCACCGGCAGCGTCAGCCAGATGAGCCCCATGTAGCGGTTTTCGGTGAACGCCTTGCCGAACGCGCTGACGATATCGACGAGATTCAGCCCGCCCGCCAGCCCCGTCGCGAGCCCCGCGATCGTGACCACCAGCAGCGCGTTGAAGCGCAGCGCAAAACCGATCACGACGATCGGCACCCCAATCAGCACCAGCATTGCTCCTCCTTGGATCGGACGCGCGGCGCCTTGGCCTGCGCCGCCTGCCCGGTTTGGACCGGGCTCTGACGGCGCAATCTAACACGAGACTTTATCGACAAAAAGTCGACAATTTACTGCTTCGGGTAAACGTTGAAGCGTGCGAACACGGTGCCTGGGCCATGTGTCGGTGGGGTTTCGTCCGAGGAATCGGGGGATGGCCGGAAGGCGCGAGCGCGCCGGTCGTGGCACGCGCGTCAGCGCCCCGGCCGGCGGCGTGCAGCGGGCCGTCGCGCGTGGCGGAGCCTCGGTGCGCCGACTACACTGGAAAGCATCGGCAACGGACGGGAGAGCCGCCATGATTGACGTATTCCAGACCATCGGCAGCCGCGCGTTCTCCGCTCATCTGGCGAAGGACGGGATGGTGACGCTGATGGAGCAACGCCATGAGGTCGATCGCGTGACGCTCGCGACCGCGTATGCCGCGCTCGTCGAGGAGTCCGAGCAGGAAGCCGACCTGCTCGACGCGACGGTCGAGGGGATGATGCGCGCGCTGATCCAGGGGTACGCGCGCAGCCATTGACCGCGCGGCCGCCCATCGGGTGCGCGACCGGTTTCCGCCCTCGCCCGTCGAAGCGGATGACGGGCGGGCGCGAGCGCTACGCGGCCGGTGTCCCGGCGCCCATGCCGAACCACCGACCCGCGCGCAGTGGCCGGTAGTCGGCCTGCGTGAAGATCCTCGGCAGGTTCGCGACCGCCCGGTTGCCGGCGCGGTCGCGTTCCGTCATGAACGCGTCGGCGCGCTTCGTCGCGCCTGGAGGGATCGCGCGCTATTGCACCGTCAAATGCGCGCGCATCGTATCGAATTCCGGCTTGCTCGCGTCGAACCGGTCGACAGGCGCCGTATAGGACAGCCCGTACACGGTCGTCTCGCTCATCGTCGCGACGAGCGTCTGCCGGATCGCCGTTCCATCCGCGCGATGCATGTCGCAGGTCGTCGCGAGTCCCGCACGGCCGCCCAGCGCCATCTGCCCGGGTGACGTGCACTGCGCGGTCCAGCCGCGATGGCGGTAACCGTCGACGATCGTGTGCTGCATCGTGTCGAACTCGTGATCGAGACGGGCCGCGCCGTGATCCGTCCGGACGATCCGCATCAGCGAAATCACCGCCTCGGCCGTGCCCGATGGGCCACGTTTCACCGCGACGTCATTTGAACCGGGCAGCGTCTTGCCGGCGCGGGTGGTCGGTGCGGGACCTGGCGACACTTCCCAGCCCGACGGCCACGCAATGGGTTCGGCCGCTTCGGCAAACGTCATCGGCGGCCCGATGCACAACCACACGGCGAGGGCACGCACGGTCATTCGAAAACGGGGCTTCAGGCTCATGTCGTTCGGCGGATTCCGTGTCGCGGAGGGCGCGTCATGATCGCACGGCGTACCGTCCGCCTGCCAGCGGAGACCGGCTTTCACGGGCCTTCCGGCACGCACCGTCATAGAGGAAACGCACTGAAACGGCACCATGCGCGAATTTTTCGATTGCCGCCGCCCGCGCCGCATGACAGCATGCGGGCGTCGCCAACCGAAAAGAATGTCGTGCCGTCCGGCCGCCGATGCCGTCCGGCGGCGCCGAACAGGCAGCCCCTTCCATGAACCCGGCCCACCTCCAACACTACGAACCGACCGGAGAATTCCGCTTGTGAACATCGGCATCGTCAACGACCTCCCGCTTGCCGTCGAGGCGATGCGCCGCGCGATCGCGCGCCGGCCCGAGCACCGCGTGCTGTGGGTCGCGACCGACGGCGCGCAAGCCGTCGAGCTGTGCGCCGCGCAGCCGCCCGACGTCGTGCTGATGGACCTGATCATGCCGAAATTCGACGGGATCGAAGCGACGCGGCGGATCATGCGATCCGAACGACCGTGCGCGATCCTGATCGTGACGAGCTGCATCGGCGCGAATGCCTGGCGCGTGTTCGAGGCGATGGGCGCCGGCGCGCTCGACGCGGTCGATACGCCGCGGCTCGGCGACGGCGCGGCCGGCGACACGACCCGCCTGCTGCTCGCGAAGATCGACCAGATCGGCCGCCTGCTCGACGCGCCCGGCGGCACGCGCCTCGCCGGCACGGCCGCCCGCGCCGGCGGCGGCCCGCTGGTCGCGATCGGCGCCTCGGCCGGCGGCCCCGGCGCGCTCGCGTCGGTCCTCGGCGGCCTGCCGGCCGATTTCAGCGCCCCGATCGTGATCGTCCAGCACGTCGACCGCGCGTTCGCCGAAGGCATGGCGCAATGGCTCGACGGCCAGACACCGCTCGCCGTGCGCGTCGCGCGCGAAGGCGACCGTCCGCAGCCGGGCGTCGCACTGCTCGCCGCGACCGACGACCATCTGCGCATCACCCGTGCCGGCACGCTCGAATACACGCGCGAACCGGCCGCCACGCCGTATCGCCCGTCGGTCGACGTGTTCTTCAACAGCCTGACCGAGCACTGGCCCGGCCGCGTGATCGGCGTGCTGCTCACCGGGATGGGCCGCGACGGCGCGATCGGCCTGAAGGCGCTGCGGATGAAGGGCTACCATACGATCGCCCAGGACGAGGCGACGAGCGCCGTGTACGGCATGCCGAAAGCGGCCGCGACGCTCGGCGCGGCACGCGCGATCCTGCCGCTCGGGCGCATCGCGGGCGAGCTGGCGGCGCTCGCGAGAATCTGAGCCCGACGATGAACACGCGCAACACCCATGTCCGCCCCTGCAACAACCGCAACAACCCGCATCGACCATGACGATTGACCTGACTCGCCCGCCAGGCGGCCCCTACACGCCGCCCGTCGACGTGCCGGCGATGGTGCTGCTGGTGGATGACCAGACGATCGTCGCGGAAGCCGTGCGGCGCGCGCTCGTCGACGAGGACGGCATCGATTTCCACTACTGCCCGCGTTCGGACGACGCGATGGCCACCGCGATCGAGACACGGCCGACCGTGATCCTGCAGGACCTCGTGATGCCCGGCACCGACGGGCTGAGCCTCGTGAGGGCGTACCGCGAGAATCCGGCGACGCGCGACGTGCCGATCATCGTGCTGTCGACGCAGGAAGAGCCCGTGATCAAGAGCGCCGCGTTCGCCGCCGGCGCGAACGACTACCTCGTGAAGCTGCCCGACCGCATCGAGCTCGTCGCACGCGTGCGCTACCACTCGCGCTCGTACATGAACCTGCTGCAACGCGACGAGGCCTACCGCGCGCTGCGGCAATCGCAGCAGCAGTTGCTCGAAGCCAATCTCGAGCTGCGGCGCCTCACGCATTCCGACGGCCTGACCGGGCTGTCGAACCGGCGCTATCTCGACGAATACCTCGCCGCGGAATGGCGGCGCGGCACGCGCGAGCGCAGCGAGCTGTCGCTGCTGATGATCGACGTCGACAACTTCAAGCTGTACAACGACACGTACGGCCACGTGTCGGGCGACAGCGTGCTCAAGCAGATCGCGTCGACCATCGAGCGCTGCCTCGGCCAGTCGGGCGATCTCGCCGCGCGTTTCGGCGGCGAGGAATTCGCGGTCGTGATGCCGGCCACGTCGCCGGGCGCCGCGCGGCTGCTCGGCGAGAAGATCCGCCTCGCGGTCGAGGCGCTGCGGCTGCGGCACGCGCATTCGTCGACCGGCAACACCGTGACGATCAGCATCGGCGGCGCGACCATCGTGCCGATGCCCGGCCTGCCGACGACGCTGCTGATCGAAGCCGCCGACCGCGCGCTCTATCGCGCGAAGCACGAAGGCAAGAACCGCGTCGAGATCGATGCGACGCCGACGACGCCGGTCCCCGGCGGGTTCGGCGGCCCGCGCGTCGACTGAGCGCCGAACGCCGAACGCGCGCCGCGCTCACACGGCGCCGAGCCGGCGCGCGTAGTCGCCCGGATCCAGCGGGCGGCTGAACAGATAGCCCTGCTGCATGTCGCAGCCGATCTGCTGCAGGAACCACGATTGCGCCTGCGTCTCGACCCCTTCGGCCGTGACCTTCATTCCGAGCGAATGCGCCATCGCGACCACGGCCTGCGTGATCGCCACCGAGTCGTGATGATCGGGCACGCCCGACACGAACGAGCGGTCGACCTTCAGGTTGTGCAGCGGAAAGCGCTTCAGGTACGCAAGCGATGAATAGCCGGTGCCGAAATCGTCGACCGAGATCCGCACGTTCATGTCCGTGAGCGCCTCGAGCATCGGCAGCACGGTGTCCGTGTCGTTCATCAGCAGTCCTTCGGTAATCTCGAGTTCGAGCGCGGACGGATCGAGCCGCGTCTGCGCGAGGCAGCGACCGACCGATTCGACGAGCCCTTCATGGAACTGCCGCGGCGACAGGTTGACGGCCAGCATCAGGTCGGGCGCGATCGTGCGGCGCCATTCGGCCGCCTGCCGGCACGCGGTTTCGAGCACCCACTGGCCGATCGCGACGATCAACCCCGTATCTTCCGCGACCGGAATGAACTCCGCCGGCGACATCGGCCCGAGCTCGGGGCTCGTCCAGCGCAAGAGCGCCTCGGCGCCGACCGTGCGGCCGCTGCGCGCGTCGACGACGGGCTGATACGCGAGCCGCAGCATGTCCGACGACAACGCACGCCGCAGCGACTGCTCGATCGCGAAGCGGCGCTGCAGCCGCAGGTTGAGCTGCGCGGTGAAGAACGTGAAGTGGTTGCGGCCGCGCTGCTTCGCGTCGTACATCGCCGAATCGGCATTGCGCATCAGCGTGACGGCATCGTCGCCGTCGCGCGGCGCGACGCTGATCCCGATCGACACGCCGAGCCAGTATTCGTTGTTCGCGATCGCGAACGGCTTCGCGATCGCGTCGATCACCTCGCGCGCGAGCACCTCGAGCCGGTCGGGATCGTCGCAGTCGTCGACGAGGATCACGAACTCGTCGCCGCCGACCCGCGTCAGCGCGTGCTGGCCGCCGCCGCAGGCCGCGAGCCGCGCGGCCACGCTGCGCAGCAGCGCGTCGCCCGCGTCGTGGCCGGCCGTGTCGTTGACCTTCTTGAAACCGACGAGATCGATGAACAGGATCGCGACGCGCGCGGGGCCGCCCGCCGCATCGTGTCCGCCGAACAGCTCGCGCATGCGGTCGCCCAGCCAGCGGCGGTTGTAGAGGCCCGTCAGCGCATCGCGCGTCGCGAGGTAACGCAACTGCTGCTGCGCTTCGCGCACGGGGCCGATGTCGTTGAACGACACGATCACCGAATCGGCCTGCTGCTCGCCCGGCTTCACGATCGGCACCGCGTTGCCGCGCACCCAGATGATGTCGCCGTCCGCCAGGCCGAAGCCGACCGTGTAGCCGAGCATCGGCGTGGCCGTCTCGAGCGCGCGCCGGCTCGGCCACTCGTCCGGCGCGATCGGCGTACCGTCCTCGTGCAGCTTGCGCAGGATCACCGTCGACAGCCGCCGGCCGACGAGGTCGCCCTTCACGCGCATCATCCGGTTCGCACTCGGGTTGCTCGCGACGACGACGCCGTCGCGCGACACCACGACGATCCCTTCGTTCAGGCTGTTGACCACGAGCCGGTGATGTTCCTCGCTGCGCGCGAGCTGTCGCGCGATCCGGTCCTGGTGCACCGCGAGGCCGACGCTGTTGCCGATGTCGCGCAACAGTTCCGTTGCCTCGTCGCCCGGCCGGCGCGGTGTGCGGTAATAGACGGCGAACGCACCGAGCACGACGCCCGCGTCGTCGAGGAACGGCACCGACCAGCACGCGCGCAAGCCCAGCGGCAATGCGACGGCCCGGTAGTCGGCCCACAGGGGATCGGTTTCGATGTCTTCGACGACGACCATCCGGCGCAGGTACATCGCCGTGCCGCACGAGCCGGCGGCAGGCCCGATCGACGCGCCTTCGATCGCCGTGCTGTACCGCACCGGCAGCGAGGGCGCGGCACCGACGTGCACGTGCACGCCGTCGCGATCGAGCAGCAGGATCGTGCATGACGCGCCGTCGCCGAGCAACGCCTCGGCGCGCCGGCAGACCTCGACGAGCAGTTCCGGCAGCGGTGTGTTGCGCGTGATCAGCCTCAGCACGCTTTGCTCGGATGCGAGCACTTCCGCCGCGAGCCCGGGACTGTAACGAGAACTTTGCGGTTCGGTATTCAAGATGAATCCTGCCGTCTGTCCGATCGGGTCTGATGCGCCCGATTCGTTTTCGATCCTTCGTGCCGAATTTCGCTCCGGGTTTACGCCGATGCCCGGTGCGCCCCGTATTGCGCGCGGTGCCAACGCGCGCCGAAATACATTTAACACCAATCCGTGACCAGCGGCGCATCCACGTGCATCAGGGGTTACGCGTGGTCGATGCGGTGCTCGCAGCCGACAGTCAGCTCGCCGAAAGACTTGCACGCGGCGCGACGGCCCGGGGCAGCGCCACGCGTTGCGCGCACCGCTTTTGCAAACGGTTTGTCAGATTGTGGCGGCGCTGTGCTCCATTCGCATTCAATCGTCCATGCCGGGATGCGTGCGTGTCACGGCCTTCAACGCGTCGATCGCGGCCGCGACCGACCCGCTCGAGGGCGCCGCATACAGCGCGCCGACCGTTTCAGGCATCGTCGACAGCTTCAGCGTCAACCGGCCGACGCGCTCCCCCGCACTCGCGGCGAGCTCGAACGCGCGGGCCGACTGCACGAACAGGCAAGGCGACTGCTCGGCCACGATTCGCTTGTGCAGTCGGATAGTATGTGCGGCATGCGTGGCGGGTCGACTTTTCAACCAATATGCCTGCCACAGACAAGGATCGAATTCGTGGAAATAAAGACTCCTCCCGTCCGCCCCCTGCTCACGCTGCCGCTGCTCGCACCCTCGATCTGCAACGCCGAAGCCGGCGAGCTGGGTGGGGTCGTGGATCTGGCCTTCTACCTGCTGATTTTCTTCGTGGTCTGGGCACTGTTGACGGGTGCCGTCTCGTGGCTCCTGCGCAAGCAGCCGCCCGGCAAACGCGGCGGGCTGACGCTGCTGTTCTTCAGCTTGCCAGTACTCGTCCTGTTCGGCTGGGGCGCGCTCGATCAGTTTCTGGGCACACCGGGGCATCACGTCGACGGCACGGCCGATCGCCCCGTCGTCGTGGCCGGTGTGTCGTTTCCGGCTGGAAGCAAAGTGCAATACGTGCAGACCGGCGGCGGATTCTGGAACCGCCAGCCTATCGGCGCACGGTCCGACACGAGCGTCAGAATGGGCGCGCTGGAAATCAAGGGGCTTCTGCGCCAGGATTTCGATGCCGACGTCTGGAGCGTCACGCTGACCCGGCCGCAAACCATCGACGGTTGGTCCTGCGCACCCGACAGTGTCGTGATGCGATGGCAACCCGACTCCACGCAGCGGCAGCTCTATCAATGCGCGCTTGCCGCGCCCAGGACGATTGGCGCGATCGACTGGCCCGCCGTCACCCGCGTCAACCGCGGCAACGATGGCAACTGGATGCTGTCGTGGCTCGGCGTCGATCATGACGCGCCGCCCGCCAACGTGATCGGCATCCGGTTTGGCGCCATGCGGGCGACATACGGCCCCGCACTCGATCTGAAAACGTGGTCAGCCAACTTCGCCGACAGCGACACGGCCGTCGGCGACTATCTGTTTTCCAGCGACAGCACGACCGACGCGGCCTGGGTCGCCGGCAACGACTTCCGCATCGAGGGGAAAGGCCGAAACGCGAAAACCGGCGAGGCGGTCGATTGCGTGCTGCTGCAACTCGCGCAACATCGGTTTGCGCCGTGCCAGCGGCACGCCGGCTGACCCGATACGGGCCGCAGCCACAGCGCGTACCCTTGCATACATGATCTAATGTCGGCGGAAGGCCGCGCTCGTTCGTGTAGACAACGCAGCGGCCCATGCCCGATCACCTGCCGCTGCAAAGGATCGCATGATGCCCACAACCGAAATCAAGGCGCTCGTTTTCGATGTCTTCGGAACGATCGTCGACTGGAGAAGCGGCGTCGCACGCGGCGCCGCCGCGTTCCTCGACCGCCATGCCCCCGCGCTCGACCCGTTCGAATTCGCCGATGCGTGGCGGGCCGAATATTCGCCGTCGATGGAAGAAATCCGCAGCGGCCGCCGCCGCTACGTGCGCCTCGACGTCCTGCACCGCGAGAACCTGGTGCGCACGCTCGACCGCTACGGGATCGACGACGTGCCCGACGCCGACATCGACACGCTCAACCTCGCGTGGCACAGCCTCGACCCGTGGCCCGACGCCGTCGCGGCGCTGCAACGGCTGAAGCGACGCTTCATCATCGCGCCACTGTCGAACGGCAACATCCGGCTGATGGTCGACGTCGCGAAACGCGCGGGGCTGCCGTGGGATGCGATTCTCGGTGCGGAGGTGGTCCGCGCGTACAAGCCGTCGCCGCAGGTGTATAGCGATACGGTCGAGATTCTCGGCGTCGAACCGGCCGAGCTGTGCCTGGTCGCCGCGCACAACGGCGATCTCGCGGCCGCGCGCCGGCAGGGGCTGTCGACCGCGTTCGTGCTGCGGCCGACCGAACACGGCCCGGGCCAGACGACCGACCTGAAAGCCGATGATGCGTGGGACTTCGACGTCAGGGATCTGAACGAGCTCGCGGACCGGCTCGAATGCCCGCGTTGAAAACCGGGTTCCGGTGCGCGGTCGCGGGGTGGCCGGCGGCTCGTGGGGCGCCGGCTCCCAAAGCCTAGCGCGCCGACGCCGTCTCGACCGCTCGCCCCTGCGCCGCCATCGCGAGGCGCCGCCAGTTGCGCGCCGCATACCGGTGCGCCTGCTGCAGTGCGAGCCACAACCCGATCTGCCGAACCGGCTTGAAAAGGCCGCGTGCACTGAACACGGTGCGCCGCTCGACGCGGGTCCTGCCGCCTTCGATCGGCGTCAGCGTGAATTCGTCCTCGAGCAGGCCGACCCAGTCGCGGCACCACACCGTCGACGCCACCATCCGGTAACGCAGCCGGCGAGGCTCGTCGAGCACGAGAATCCGCTGGTCGATGGTGCCGCGATCAGTCGTGCACTGCCGCGTGTTGCCGACGGCCGGCACGCCTTCGAGCACGCGGCAACTGACCGGCTTCGGCACGCCGAGGCGGAACAGCAACGGCCGCGTGTCGTCCATCCGGGCATGGAGGAAATGCGGCCAGACATGCTCGGGCCGGCAATCGAACGTCCACTGCGAATGAATTTCCACGACCGTCTCCTGGCGGCTGTCGGTGCGGCAATGATGGCACAACCGCCCCGCCGCCTCCGTTACTTCACGACCGCCCGCCACGCGGTGCGCGCGTAGATGAGCAGCAACGGCAGCAGCGCGAGCGCGAACAGCAGGCTGAGCGCCAGCACCCACACCGGCCAATCTTCCGGATTCCCTCGCGCCCAGTAGCGGTAAGGCACGCTCAGGAATCCGATTTCCATCAGCAGCGCGCCGAGCGGCACGAGCCCGTTCATCACCACCGCCACGCCGAAGCGAGCCGCGCGGTCGATGTTCCGGCCGGCGCCGTACGCCGCGATCAGGTAGAGGAAGTACCCGATCATCGCGACCATCAGCCCGCCGCCGGCCAGCAGGCCGACACTGCGCACGCTGCGTTCGTGCCATTGATCCGCACCGGGCGGCAACACGACATCGATCCGCTCGCCGATTTCCGGCGCGCCGCCGGAACGGACGTTGCCCGGCATCACCACGCGCTTGCCGTCGGGCAGCGCCGCTTCCAGTATCGACGTGTATTTCAGGCACTGATACCGTTCGGTCCGCCCGTCGCTGTCGCGGCGCTCGCAGGTATCCCACTCGGACGTGTAGGACACGACAGTCGCCTCGTATTTCGGCGAGACGGCCAGTACGTAGAGTTCGTCGCCGATCCAGTACGCGAACGGGAAAAACAGCGACACCAGGCAGAAGCACACGAGCCACCAGAATGCGACCGCGCCGCAATTCGCCGCCCCCTTCGCACCGCGCCTGGCGCCGGACTGGCGGCGCACCATGCGCGACGCGAGCCAATAAGCGGCCACGGCAAAGACCGCCACACACACCACGAAGACCTTGCCCGCATGCGTCAATGCCATCTGTCTTGCCCCCGGTTCCCCGATTCCCCGATTCTTCAATGCTTCGCTTGCCGGCAGGTTCGCCGCCGGGTCGTGTTCACGCAATGAATCGCACAACCGCCTTCGCCGCGGCCACGTCACGCGCTATTCCGGCTCGCCGACGAATCTCAGCTTCCCCGATTCCCCCGACAGCAGCGCGCGATTCGCGTCCGCCGCCGCGCGCAGGTAATCCCACAGCGCGGTCACGCGCCGCAGCTTGCGCAGATCCTCGCGGCAGGTCAGCCAGAAGCACCGCGTGACGACCACGTCGTCCGGCAGCACCGGCACCAGCGCCGGCTGCGTGGCCGCCATGAAACACGGCAGGATCGCGAGCCCGCCGCCCTGCAACGCCGCGAAATACTGCGCGATCACGCTCGTCGTGCGCAGCCCGGCCGTCGCGCCCGGCACCGCGCGGTCCAGGTACAGCAGCTCGTTGCTGAACGCGAGATCGTCGACGTAGCTGATGAACGCGTGCTGCGCGAGATCGTCGGTGCAGGTGATCGGATCATGGTTCGCGAGATAGTCGCGCGTCGCATAGAGCCGCAACTGGTAGTCGCACAGCCTGGTGACCACGTAAGGCCCGCGCTCGGGCCGCTCGAGCGTGATCGCGAGGTCGGCCTCGCGCTTGGGCAGGTTGACGAAATGCGGCACCGGCAGCAGGTCGACCGTCACGTGCGGGTGCTCGGCACGAAACTGCGCGAGCTGCGGCGCGAGGAAAAAGCAGCCGAACCCTTCCGTCGACCCGATCCGCACATGGCCCGACAGCGCCTCGCCCGTGTTCGCGACCTGGTCGCACGCGGACTGCACGGTCGTCTCCATCGCGTCCGCATACGCGACGAGCCGCTGCCCTTCGGCCGTCAGCGTGAAGCCGCCGGAGCGCGACTTGTCGAACAGCAGCGTGCCCATCGCGGCCTCCAGCGCGCGAATGCGCCGCGCGACGGTCGTGTAGTCGACGCCCAGCCGCTTCGCGGCGCCGCTCGCGCGCTGCGTGCGCGCGACTTCGAGGAAAAAGCGCAGGTCGTCCCAGTTCAGGTTGCCGGAAACCGGCTCGGTGGCGTGTCGCATTAGCGAGGGAAAAAGGGGTAAGGGTCTGTTTGCATATGGAACGCCCATGCGTTGCCACGAGAACGGCCGCTCGCGAGGCGCGTGACGCCGCGAATACTGACGTATTCGCAAGGAGCGCAACGCGGCGAGCGGCCGTTCTCGTGGCAACCCCAAACTAAAAAGAACATGTCACGGGAATGCCCGAAATCGCCCGTATGGCGGCGTCGCTCGTCGCTTGTTTGGCTCGGCCAAACGGCGCTCCTCACTTCTTGCCCTACGAGCGATTTCGGGCATTCGCATGGGCGTTCCATATGCAAACAGACCCTATGTCTCCGGGCCGGACGTCGATATGCATAAATGCACATCCAACCGGTTTCTTTATCGGTACATCATGAATCTGCGCATAACTATACTCGACCGTGACCTGCGGACCATGAGCCGCGGGCAATAAAACCGGAGACACCATGCAGACCCGATCCACCCTCGATGAGCATGCGACCATCGCGACGCCGGCGCCCGAGCGCACCGCGAAGCACTACCTGCTGGCCGGCTGGGCCAGCATGGCCGGCACCACGATCGAGTGGTACGACTTCTTCCTCTACGGCACCGCCGCCGCCCTCGTCTTCAACCGCATCTTCTTCCCGTCGCTGGACCCGGTCGTCGGCACGCTGGCCGCGTTCGGCACGTTCGCGGTCGGCTTCATCGGCCGGCCGATGGGCGGCATCGTGTTCGGCCACTTCGGCGATCGCATCGGCCGCAAGTCGATGCTGATGATCACGCTGCTGCTGATGGGCGTGCCGAGCATGATCATCGGGCTGATCCCGTCGTACGATCGCATCGGCTACTGGGCCGCCGCGCTGCTGATCGCGATGCGCTTCCTGCAGGGGATGGCGGTCGGCGGCGAATGGGGCGGCGCGGTGCTGATGGCCGTCGAACACGCGCCGAAGGGCCGCAAGGGGCTGTTCGGCAGCCTGCCGCAGACGGGCGTCGGGCTCGGCCTGATCCTGTCGTCGGTCGCGATGGCCGCGGTGGCCGCGCTGCCGGAAGCCGACATGCTGTCGTGGGGCTGGCGCGTGCCGTTCCTCGCGAGCATCGCGCTCGTCGGCCTCGGCTGGTTCATCCGCGCGAAGGTGCCCGAATCGCCCGACTTCGAGAAGATGCAGCGCCAGGGCAAGGCCGAGAAGTCGCCGGTGACGGCCGCGCTGCGCCGCCATCCGCGCGAGGTGTTGACGATCGTCGGCGCGCGCGCCGCCGAGAACACCTGGTTCTACATGGTCGTCACGTTCGCGCTCGCTTACGCGACGCAGCAGCTGCACCTGCCGAAGGCCGAGATGCTGCACGCGATCACGGCCGGCGCGGCGCTGTCGCTCGTCACGATGCCGCTGTGCGGCCACCTGAGCGACCGCATCGGCCAGCGCCGGATGTTCGCGATCGGCCTCGTGCTGATGTGCGCGTTCGCCGCGCCGTTCTTCATGATGCTCGGCACGCAGCAGACGTCGTACGCGTGGTGGGCGATCGTGCTCGGCCTCGGCGTCGTGTTCCCGATTCTCTATGCGCCGGAATCGCTGCTGTTCGCGCAGCAGTTCCCCGCGGAAATCCGCTACAGCGGCATCTCGCTGTCGGTGCAACTCGCCGGCGTGATCGGCGGCGGCTTCGCGCCGATGATCGCGACGTCGCTGCTCAAGGCCGGCGGCGGCCAGCC
The DNA here is from genome assembly GCF_002223095.1 of Burkholderia sp. AU33803. Classification (NCBI taxonomy): domain Bacteria; kingdom Pseudomonadati; phylum Pseudomonadota; class Betaproteobacteria; order Burkholderiales; family Burkholderiaceae; genus Burkholderia; species Burkholderia sp. AU33803. The sequence goes on along the minus strand of NZ_NKFJ01000006.1, from coordinate 1,136,002 downwards.
GCACTACGTGATCGCGTACCTCGTCGGCTTCGGCGTATTCGCGCTCATGTGTACCGCGTTGATGCGACCGGCACGTGCGTGAGCGCGCCGGCCCGCATTCGATCGACTTCAGTTCAGCCTGCTGCCCGCCGCGCATGCACGCGCGGCGCAAGCAGACACCCTTTTCGTCGTCACACCGCTTTACGGAGACATCCATGAACGCCGCAGTTCCCCAGACCACCCTCGCCCTGCCCACCGCCAAGCTGCTGATCGACGGCGCGTTCGTCGAATCGCAAAGCGCCGAATGGGGCGACATCGTCAACCCGGCGACGCAGGAAGTGATCGGCCGCGTGCCGTTCGCGACGCTCGACGAGGTCGATGCCGCGATCGCGTCCGCGCAGCGCGCGTTCCAGACCTGGAAGACGACGCCGATCGGCGCGCGGCTGCGCATCATGCTGAAGTTCCAGGATCTCGTGCGCCGCAATCTCGAACGGATCGCGCACACGCTGACGGCCGAGCAAGGCAAGACGCTGCCCGACGCGCAGGGCGACATCTTCCGCGGCCTCGAAGTGGTCGAGCACGCGTGCTCGATCGGCACGCTGCAGCAGGGCGAATTCGCGGAGAACGTCGCGGGCGGCGTCGATACCTACACGCTGCGCCAGCCGATCGGCGTGTGCGCGGGCATCACGCCGTTCAACTTCCCCGGCATGATCCCGCTGTGGATGTTCCCGATGGCGATCGTGTGCGGCAACACGTTCGTGCTGAAGCCGTCGGAGCAGGATCCGCTGTCGACGATGCAGCTCGTCGAACTCGCGATCGAGGCCGGCGTGCCGCCGGGCGTGCTGAACGTCGTGCACGGCGGCAAGACGGTGGTCGACCGTCTCTGCACGCACCCGGACATCAAGGCGATCTCGTTCGTCGGCTCGACGCGCGTCGGCACGCACGTGTACAACCTGGGCAGCCAGCACGGCAAGCGCGTGCAGTCGATGATGGGCGCGAAGAATCACGCGGTCGTGCTGCCCGATGCGCATCGCGAACAGTCGATCAACGCGCTCGTCGGCGCGGGCTTCGGCGCGGCCGGCCAGCGCTGCATGGCGACGTCGGTCGTCGTGCTGGTCGGCAAGGCGCGCGACTGGCTGCCGGAGCTCGTCGAAAAGGCGAAGGCGCTGAAGGTCAATGCGGGCGCGGAAGCCGGCACGGACGTCGGGCCGGTCGTGTCGAAGGCCGCGAAGGAACGCATCCTGTCGCTGATCGACGAAGGCGTGAAGGCCGGCGCGAAGCTCGAACTCGACGGCCGCAACGTGAAGGTGCCCGGCTACGAGCAGGGCAACTTCGTCGGCCCGACGATCTTCTCGGGCGTGACGACCGACATGTCGATCTACACGGAGGAAATCTTCGGGCCGGTGGTGGTCGTGCTCGAAGCCGACACGCTCGACGAAGCGATCGCGCTCGTCAACCGCAACCCGATGGGCAACGGCGTGGGCCTGTTCACGCAGAGCGGCGCGGCTGCACGCAAGTTCCAGAGCGAGATCGACATCGGCCAGGTCGGCATCAACATCCCGATCCCGGTGCCGGTGCCCTACTTCAGCTTCACCGGCTCGCGCGGCTCGAAGCTCGGCGATCTCGGCCCGTACGGCAAGCAGGTCGTGCAGTTCTATACGCAGACGAAGACGGTCACCGCGCGCTGGTTCGACGACGACGCGACGGCGGGCGGCGTGAACACGACGATCGCGCTGCGCTGACTCCGGGAGCCTGCACATGGAAATTGCATTCATCGGACTCGGCAACATGGGCGGCCCGATGGCCGCCAACCTGCTGAAAGCCGGCCACGCGCTGACGGTGTTCGACCTCGACGCGCACGCAGTGGACGTCGCGGTGCGCGCCGGCGCGACGGCCGCCGGCTCGCCGCGCGAAGCGGCCGCGCGCGGCGCGATCGTGATCACGATGCTGCCGGCCGCGCAGCACGTGCGCGCGGTCTACCTCGGCGATGACGGCGTGCTGGCCGGCGCACGCGCCGGCGCTGCGCTGATCGACTGCAGCACGATCGATCCGGGCACCGTGCGCGCGGTGGCCGAGGCCGCCGCGCAGCGCGGCTTCCCGCTCGCCGATGCGCCCGTGTCGGGCGGCACGGGCGGCGCGCAGGCCGGCACGCTGACCTTCATGGTCGGTGCCGACGCCGCGCTGTTCGAGCGCATCCGCCCCGTGCTGCTCGACATGGGCAAGAACGTCGTGCAGTGCGGCGGCACGGGCACCGGGCAGATCGCGAAGATCTGCAACAACCTGCTGCTCGGGATCTCGATGATGGGCGTATCGGAGGCGATGGCGCTCGGCGCGGCGCTCGGGATCGATCCGGCCGTGCTGGCCGGCATCATCAATACGTCGACCGGCCGCTGCTGGAGCTCGGACGCGTACAACCCGTATCCGGGCGTGAGCGACACCGCGCCGGCCGCGCGCGGCTACGCGGGCGGGTTCGCGGCGAACCTGATGCTGAAGGATCTCGGGCTCGCGACCGAAGCGGCGCGCAGCGCCCACCAGCCGGTGTGGATGGGCGCGCTCGCGCAACAGCTCTATCAGTCGATGAGCCAGCAGGGGCTCGGCACGCTCGACTTCTCCGCGTGCGTGAAGCTGTACGAGGCGCAGCCGGCGTAACTGCCGCCGCCCGCACCGGACGTGCGTCGACCCGCGATGTGCCTGAACGGCATCGCGGGTCGTTTTGCATGCGGGGGAAGGAAAACGGGCGGCGCAGACGCGGCGTCAACGCCGCCGGTCGCTCAACCGCGCGGGTTCGACGCCGTCTCGAAGGTCGGATGGCACTCGAACGCAAGTTCGGAGCGCGCGCCGACCCGGCTGCCACTGGTCAGCGATTCCTGCTTCATGCTCGCGCGCATGCCGCGCTGCGTGCAGTAGTTGGTGGCTTCGTCGACGGCTTTCGTATGGGCGTCGGCCCACGTCGTCGACACGCCGACCGTGCGCGTCGTCACGGTATAGACGTTCGGGTTCGACGTCGCGGTCACGTCGGAAGCGGTCGAACACGCGGCGAGCAAGCATGCAGCAGCCGCGACGGTCAACCATCGCAAGGTTCGAAAGGAAACTGGAATGGACATGGGGGGCAGGCGCGCGCCGTTCGACGCGTATTGAGCAACATAGGCGACAGTATGCCTGCTCGATCGCCGGAGATCATGCCCCTTTCAGTGAACACATTGTTTCGAATGGTTAAACGATGAGGAAAATGGGGCAATATTTCCGCCCCTTTTCCGGGCCAGATCGCCCCAGCGGGTAGTTTTGCCCGGTTGCCGGTTACCCGTCGCCCGCCCCCCCGCCTCCCGCCTCCCGCAGCCCGTTGCCTGGCGGCCGATCAATGCGCGGCGGCCTGCCGGATTCGTGCCGACGCCTCCGCCAGGTTCCGCCACGCCGGCTGCCCCGGCGCGTAGCGCGCGCGGATATACGCGGCCAGCTCGGCCATCTGCCGGTCGTCGAATGCGTCGCCGAAGCCCGGCATGTAGCCGAGTCCGCCGGTGGCCGGCTGGTCGATCCCGTGATGCAGCACGCGCAGCAGGTTGTCCGGCGCGGCCTGGCTGACGCTCGTGTTGAGCCCCATCAGCGGGCGTACGCCGAAATGCCCGACGCCGCCCGATTCCGCATGACAGACCGCACACGCGGCGTCGAACGCCCGGCGACCGTTCTCGAGGCCGAGCGTCGCAACGGCTTCCGCGCCGCGCGCCTGCCGGGCGGCCGCGTCGGCGGCGGCCGCTGTGTCGACGGGCGGCGACAGCGACGCGAGATAGTGCGCGATCGCCTGGACGTCGGCCTCCGGCAGCGACGCAAGCCCCGCGACGACGGGCGCCATCGGGCCGGCCGCGACGCCATGCTGCGCGGAGAAGCCGGTGCGCAGATAGTCGAACAGCGCGCCTTCGGTCCACGGCACCGGCGAAGCCGGCGACGCGACGAGCGGCGGCGCGACCCAACCCTCGGCCTCACCGCCCGACAGGTACGCACTACCGCCCTTCTCCGCACCCAGCGCGTTGCGCGGCGTATGGCACGCGCCGCAGTGCCCGGCGCCGTCGACCAGATACTTGCCGCGATTCCACGTCGCGGAGCGTGCCGGGTCCGGCGCGAACGGCCGCGCATCGTGAAACAGCCAGTTCCAGCCGGCGACGACGCGCCGCTGGTCGAGCGGAAACGGCAGCTTCGTCTTTGGCGGCACGTGCTTCACCGCCGGCTGCGACATCAGGTACGCATAGAGCGCGAGCAGGTCGGGTTCGCTCAGCTTCGCGAACGCCGTGTACGGGAACGCCGGGTACAGGTGCGTGCCGTCGCGCGAGATGCCTTCTCGCATCGCGCGCGCGAACGCCGGATACGACCACGTGCCGATGCCGGTGTCCGGATCGGGCGTGAGGTTCGTCGTGTAGATCGTGCCGAACGGCGTATCGAGTGCGAGGCCGCCCGCGTTGGTCGCGCCGCCGGGCGCCGTGTGGCACACCGCGCAATCCCCGGCGAGGGCAACCAGGCGGCCGCGCTCGAGCGTCGCCGCGCTCCACATCGCGCCGTCCGCGCCGCCCGGCGCAACGGGTGCGATCGACGCGGGGCCCGGCAGGATCGCGCAGGCCAGGCCGATCAGCCCGCCGACCACCCCGCCCACGCCGCCGCCGGCCAGCCAGCGGCGCCAGCGCGATGCGCGACGCGGGTCGCGGCGCCCCGCTTCCGCGGAATCGGCCGGCACCGGTCGCGCGAGCACCGCGCGAATGCGCTCGGCGTCGAACGGCGGTGCGCGAAACCGCACGCCCGTCGCGTCGTACAGTGCGTTCGCGATCGCCGCCGCCGCGGGCGCCGCCGCCTGCTCGATCCGGCGCGCGTTGTGCACGGACAGCTCGCCGTGCACGCGATGAGCCGTGTCCGTGTCGTCAAACGCAATCAGTTCATGAGCGATCGCATCCGGCTGCGCACCGATGCCGGTTTCGTCGTGCGCGGGCCGCGCGGACAGGCGCGCCCCCATCACGCGCGAAATCGCCGCCTCGATCTGCCATGCGGGCAAGCCGGCCATCGCCGCGTCGCCCGGCGTGCCGGCACCCTGCCCGGCCACGACGCGCCGCACCGCGACGTCGCCCGTCGCGCGGTCGACCTCGAGATCCACGACCCATGCGGACCAGCGCGCATCGCCGTCGCCTGTCGCGTCGGCGGCCGCCGATGGCTTGCCGGAAGACGCAGCGGCGCCATCGAAGGCGAAGCCGCGCCCGCTCAGGCGCGCATGGGCATCCGGGTCGACCGCGGCCGGTGCGCCCCATGCCGCACGCTCGCTGACCATCCGGATGATCTCGCGCGGCCCCGCGTCCCGCGCCGCATCTAGATGCTGCAGGCGCAACGCGACCGGATCGCGCCGCAACGCGCCCGCGAGTTCGTCGACGAAGGATTCGCGCGCGAACGCGTGGGCATGCCCGGGAATCGTGTGACCGGCATCGGCGAGTTCGATCGACGTCTGCGCGTGCCGGTAGACGAACGGCTCGGCCGGGCCGGTATCCGCGCGCTCGGTCTGCGCACCGTGCGGCGCGTGATGATCGTCCGTAGCCGCCTGCGCGCGATAGCGCCAGGTCGTCATCCGCCCGTCGGCCGCGGTCCGCGTTTCGACGTCGAGCGATACCTGCGCGTCTGCGTGTGTATCGCCGATCGGCCAGGTGTAGCGCGCGTGGTGCGCACGCCACGCATCGGCGCCGACTTCGTCGCGCGGCTCGGGGCCCGTCACGCGCGCCGGTGCAACGGGCAAACCCGCGTCAGGCTTCATCGCCGCCTCGCAGGTAGCGTGCCGCGCGATGCACGGCCCGGATGATTTCCAGGTGCGTGCCGCAGCGGCACAGATTGAAGCGCAACGCATCGCGGATCGCCGCATCGTCCGGCGCGGGATGGCGGTCGAGCAGCGCCTTCGTGCTCATGATCATCCCGTTCAGGCAATAGCCGCACTGCGCGGCCTGCTCGTCGATGAACGCGCGCTGGATCGGATGCGGCGCGTCGTGCGACCCGAGCCCTTCCAGCGTCGTGACGTCGCGCCCGCTCGCGGCGGCGGCCGGCACGACGCACGAACGCGTCGCCTGCCCGTCGACCAGCACCGTGCATGCGCCGCACTGCCCGAGCCCGCAGCCGTACTTCGGGCCGTTGAGCGCGCAGTCGTTGCGCAGGACCAGCAGCAGCAGCGCGTCGGGCGCGGCCTCGACGAAGGTGTGCGGCGTGCCGTTCACGCGAAACGCCAGCGGCCGCGACGGAGAAGCGGGATGGGACATGAATGGATCCGGAATGCGGCGTGCGACCGGCAGCGGGCACTGCCGCCGGCGCGCGCCTGACATATAACACGCCGAAAAACACACGGTCCGGCGCATCGGCGCTCGCGACGCCGACGGCGCGGCGCCGGCCGGCGCGGGCATCGCGTACGCGTCAGGCCACGGCCGCGACGCTGTTGCGCGACGGCGAGACGAGCGGCACGTCGAACACGTCGTAGCCGAACACCCACGACGGATCCTCGTTCGTGCGCAGCCACGTGTTGTTGTGCGACACGAGCTGCACCTTCGACGCACGCGCCGCGCGATTCGCCTCGTACAGCGCGAACGCACCCGCGTAGTCGCTGACGCCGACTTCGTCGAGGCAGCGCGCGAGCATCGCGGCATCCTCGATCGCCATCGCCGCGCCCTGCGCCATGTGCGGTTTCATCGGATGGCACGCGTCGCCGAGCAGCACGAGGCGGCCGCGGCTCCACAACGGCAACGGATCGCGCTCGAGCAGCGGCCACTTGGTGATCGACGGCGACACGTCGATCAGGTGCTGGATGTCGGCATGGAAACCCGCGAACGCCTCGCGCATTTCGTCGCGGCTGCTGTCGACCATCGACACGCCTTCGGGCCATTCGGCCTGCGGCACGCCCGTCACGTAGTAATACTCGTCGCGCTTCTCGGTCACGTAGTAGACCATCATGTGGCGATCCTCCGACCACCACTTCACGCACATGTCGTACGGCTTGTTGCCGAGCAGCGACGCCGGGAACACCGCGCGGTGCGCGACGTAGCCCGTGTAGCGCGGCGGTTCCGCGCCGAGCAGGTGCTCGCGGATCCGCGAATTCACGCCGTCCGCGCCGATCACGATGTCGGCCGTCTCGACGCTGCCGTCGGTGAACGTCAGGCGCACCGCGTCGCCGGTGTCCTCCACCGCCGCGAGCCGCTTGCCGAAGCGGATCGTGCCGGGCGTCACCGCCTGCGTCATCAATGCATGGAAATCGCCGCGATGCACGGTCAGGTAGCTCGCGCCGTAGGCGTTGCGCGCGTAGTCGCCGAGCGGGATCTGCGCGAGCACGTCGGCCGTCTGCCAGTCGCGGCTGTACCAGTAATCCGGATGCGAGCCCATCGACTCCAGCGCGTCCTCGCAGCCGATGCGCCGCATGATCTTCATCACGTTCGGGCCGAGGTGGATGCCCGCGCCGAGGCGCGAGAACGCCGGCGCCTGCTCGTACAGCGCGACGTCGTAGCCGCCGCGCTGCAGCAGCGCCGCGGCGGCCGTGCCGCCGAGACCGGCGCCGATGATTGCGATACGGGGTGTGCTCATGCGGATCTCCTGATCGTGGGCCCGTGGCCGAACGCGGCGCGAGAACGGGCGGATTGAATAGCGTTTATGTAGCGTACACACTCAATTTATTCAGGACAAGCGGATTGTCGTCACCGGTAATGACATTCGGGAAAACACCAATAATTCCACGAATAACCGCACCTTAAAGCGATCGACGCAAGATCAACGTCATTTTGATTCATTGCCATTTTCAAATGTACACACTAGACTTTGCTCGACATCAGGCGATCCCGCACCCGCGTGCCGCCCCACCCTTACCGACACGGAGCCTCCCGTCATGAGCAAGACCTACCGCATCGGCCAGATCGTGCCGAGTTCCAACACGACGATGGAAACCGAGATTCCCGCGATGCTGCGGCTGCGCGAAGCGATCCGTCCCGAGCGCTTCACGTATCACTCGAGCCGGATGCGGATGAAGAAGGTCGTCAAGGAAGAACTCGCGGCGATGGACGCCGAATCCGACCGCTGCGCGGTGGAACTGAGCGATGCACGCGTCGACGTGCTCGGCTACGCGTGCCTGGTCGCGATCATGGCGATGGGGCACGGTTATCACCGCGTGTCGCAGGCGCGCCTGACGAAGCACACGGCGGACAACGGCGCGCAGGCGCCGGTGCTGACGAGTGCGGGCGCGCTCGTCGACGCGCTGAAGGTGATCGGCGCGAAGCGGATCATCGTCGTCGCGCCGTACATGCTGCCGCTGACCGAACTCGTGGTCGACTACATCCGCAACGAAGGCTTCGACGTGCTCGCGTACCGCGCGCTCGAGATCCCCGACAACCTCGACGTCGGCCGCCACGACCCGGCGCGCCTGCCCGACATCGTGAAGACGCTGCCGTACCAGGACGCCGATGCGATCGTGCTGTCCGCCTGCGTGCAGATGCCGTCGCTGCCGGCCGTCGCGAAGGTCGAGGCGATGACGGGCAAGCCCGTGATCACGGCCGCGATCGCGACGACCTACGCGATGCTGCGCGAGCTCGACCTCGAGCCGATCGTGCCCGGCGCCGGCGCGCTGCTGTCCGGCGCGTACTGAGCGCGGCCCTTTCGACGGAGTCCCTTCATGCCCTCGACTTTCCTGTATGGCGCGAACATCCGCGCGAACGGCATCCGCCAGCACTACCTGCGCTACGGCGGCGCGACCGGCGCACGCCCGTCGCGCCCGGCGATCGTGCTGATTCCCGGCATCACGAGCCCCGCGATCACGTGGGGTTTCGTCGGCGAAGTGTTCGGCGCGGCGTTCGATACCTACGTGCTCGACGTGCGCGGCCGCGGGCTGTCCGACGCGTCGCCGTCGCTCGACTACAGCCTCGATGCGCAGGCCGACGACGTCGCGGCGCTCGTCGCCGCGCTCGGCCTGCCGCGCACGAGCCTCGTCGGCCATTCGATGGGCGCGCGGATCGCCGCGCGCGCCGCGCGGCGCGGCATCCACGGGCTCGCATCGGTCGTGCTCGTCGATCCGCCCGTGTCGGGCCCGAACCGCCGCGACTATCCGGGCAAGCTGCCGTGGTACATCGACTCGATGGCGCTCGCACGTGCCGGCACCGACGCCGAAGGCATGCGCGCGTTCTGCCCGACCTGGACCGACGCCGAACTGCAGTTGCGCGCCGAATGGCTGCATACCTGCGACGAGCGCGCGGTGCGCGCGTCGTACGAAGGCTTTCATACCGACGATTTCCACGCGGACGCCGCGCAACTGGCCGTGCCATCGCTGCTGATCACGGCCGAACGCGGCGACGTGGTGCGCGACGACGACGTCGCCGAACTGCAGCGCACGACGCCGTCGATGCGGCACGTGCGCGTGCCCGACGCCGGCCACATGATTCCGTGGGACAACGCGCCGGGCTTCTACGCGGCGTTCGGCGACTTCCTCGGCGCGCCGCTCGCGGCCTGATCGCGCGGCGCCCGCCCCTTCCCCTCACGCCTTTACCGGAGCCGACGATGCCAGTCAGCGATTCCCAACTGATCGACGCGTGGAAGCAGGTGCTCACGCTGTCGCGCCTCGAACCGGGCCAGACCGTCACGATCCTGACGAGCGCGGCCACCCACCCGCAGACGCTGTCGTGCGCGCTGATCGCGACGCAAACGATGGGCGCGATCGTCAACCGGCTCGACCTGCCGCCGGTGAACGGCGACAAGGCGTTCAGCCGCGACCCGCTCGCGTATCTCGGCACGACGCCGCTGACCGGCAACAAGGCCGCGATCGCCGCGCTGCGCGAGAGCGACCTCGTGCTCGACCTGATGACGCTGCTGTTCTCACCCGAGCAGCACGACATCCTGAAGTCCGGCACGAAAATCCTGCTCGCGGTCGAGCCGCCCGAAGTGCTCGTACGGATGGTGCCGACGCTGGCCGACCGCACGCGCGTGCTCGCCGCGGCGAAACAAATCGCCGCTGCCCGCGAGATGCGCGTGACGTCGGCGGCCGGCACCGCGCTCGTGTGCCCGCTCGGCGAGTTCCCGCCGACGGCCGAATACGGCTTCGTCGACGCGCCGGGCCGCTGGGACCACTGGCCGAGCGGCTTCGCGCTGACCTACCCGAACGACCGCACCGCGCGCGGCACGATCGTGATCGACCGCGGCGACATCCTGCTGCCGCAGAAGCACTACGTGCGCGAACCGATCGCGCTGACCGTCGAAGGCGGCTATGCAACGCGCATCGAAGGCGGCGTCGACGCCGATCTGCTGCGCGACTACATGGAGACCTTCGCCGACCCCGAAGGCTATGCGATCTCGCATATCGGCTGGGGGCTGCAGCCGCGTGCGCGCTGGTCGACGCTCGGGCTGTACGACCGCGAGGCGACGATCGGAATGGACGCGCGCGCGTTCGAGGGCAACTTCCTGTTCTCGCTCGGTCCGAACAACGAAGGCGGCGGCAACCGCACGACCACCTGCCACATCGACATCCCGCTGCGCCGCTGCACGGTCGAACTCGACGGCGCGACCGTCGTGCGCGACGGCCGCGTCACTGACCAACCCGCCTGACCGACGAGCTCCCGACACCATGAACGATCTTTCCCGCCACGCCGAAGCGAACGTCTATCGCCAGCAGGGCTTCGGCACGCCGCTGCCGCCGCACGGCAACCTCGGCCTGCTGATCGTCGACTTCGTGGTCGGCTTCGCCGATCCCGCGACGTTCGGCGGCGGCAACATCGCACCGGCGATCGCGCGCACGACGCGTGCGCTCGCGCTCGCACGCGAACGCGACTGGCCCGTCGCGCACAGCCGCATCGTGTATGCGGAAGACGGCAGCGACGACAACGTGTTCTCGCTGAAGGTGCCCGGCATGGCGACGCTGACCGAGCACCATCCGAACAGCGCGATCGTGCCCGAACTCACGCCCGCGCCCGGAGAACTCGTCGTGCGCAAGACCGTGCCGTCGGCATTCTTCGGCACGCAACTGGCGCCGTGGCTCGCGCAGCGCGCGGTGCAGACGCTGCTCGTCGCGGGCGCCGTGACGAGCGGCTGCGTGCGTGCGAGCGTCGTCGACGCGATGTCGCACGGGTTTCGCCCGCTCGTGCTCGCCGACTGTGTCGGCGATCGCGCGATCGCGCCGCACGACGCGAACCTGTTCGACATGCAGCAGAAATACGCGGCGGTGATGCCGCTCGACGATGCGATCGCGGCGATCGACGCGGTACAGGCACGCGCACGCTGAATCGTCACGGCGGGCCCACGGCGTGACCGGCCGACGCCCACCCGCGCGATTGACGCTGCGCTTTTGGCGGCCTAGATTGGGGACGCGCGCGCTCGCGACGGTCACCGGCATGGCGCTCGATGCACACCGCGAACAGGACACTTGGGTCGCCGGCCGCCTCGCTCCGCGTACGCTGCATCCGGCGGCGCGCCGCCCCTCCCTCGACAGGATCCTTCATCCGTGAACCGCTCCGAACTGCTCGCGCGCAACGGCTGCCTCACCGTGATCCGGCCGCCCGCGCCGCCCGTCAAGCCGGCGCCCGGCCAGCCGGGCAGCCTGTCGTCCTACGTGCCGGCGCTGCCGGAAGTGTTCGTCGCGATCCTCGACGACGGCCGCATCCTCGCGTTCAACGGCCACGTCGATCTCGGCACCGGCATCCGCACATCGCTCGCGCAGATCGTCGCCGAGGAACTCGATGTGCCGGCCGCGCGCGTGACGATGGTGCTCGGCGACACGGCCGCGACACCGAACCAGGGCCCGACCATCGCGAGCGCGACGATCCAGATTTCCGCGACGCCGCTGCGCTGTGCGGCCGCGCAAGCGCGGCATGCACTGCTCGCGCTCGCGGCCGAGCGGTTCGGCGTCGCTGCGGAACGGCTGGCCGTCGACGATGGAACGATTTCATCCGATGGACAGGCGATCACGTTCTCCGCGCTCGTCGCCGCGCACCGGATCGCGCTGACGCTGGACCTGAGCACCCGCACGAAAGATCCCGCCCTGTACCGGGTCGTCGGCAAGCCGTCGCCGCGCGTCGACCTGCCCGCGAAGGCAACCGGCCAGCTCACGTTCGTGCACGACATGCGCGTGCCGGGCATGCTGCATGGCCGTGTCGTGCGGCCGCCGTATGCGGGGCATGACAGCGGTTCGTTCGTCGGGGGTTCGCTGATCGACGTCGATCGCGCATCGGTGGCCGACGTGCCGGGGCTCGTGGCCGTCGTCGCGATCGGCGATTTCGTCGGCGTGGTGGCCGAGCGCGAGGAACACACGATCCGCGCGGCGCGCCAGCTGCGCGTGACCTGGCGTCCGCTCCCCGCGCTGCCGCCGCTCGACGAACCGTCGGCCGCGATCGCCGCCGCGCCGGCCAAACGCCGCGTGCTGCTCGACGAAGGCGACGTCGACGCGGCGCGTGCGCAGCCCGACACGATCACGCTATCGCGCACCTACGCGTGGCCGTTCCAGATGCACGGCTCGATCGGCCCGTCATGCGCGCTTGCCGACTATCGCGAGCCGGGCAACGGCCGGATCACCGTGTGGTCCGGCACGCAGAATCCCGTATCGCTGCGCTACGACCTCGCGACGCTCGTCGCGCGCGACGAAGCCGATTTCGACGTGGTGCGGATGGAAGCGGCCGGCTGCTACGGCCGCAACGGCGCGGACGACGTGTGCGGCGACGCGCTGCTGCTGTCGCGCGCGGTCGGCCGCCCGGTGCGTGTGCAGCTGTCGCGCGCGGACGAACATCTGTGGGAACCGAAAGGCGCGGGCCAGCTGATGCAGGTGACCGGCACCGTCACGCGTGAGGGCCGCCTGCTCGGCTACGACTTCACGACACGCTATCCGTCGAACGATGCGCCGCTGCTCGCGGCGCTGCTGACCGGCACGATCGCGCCCGAGCCGCGCGTGTTCGAGATGGGCGACCGCACAGCCGTGTCGCCTTACGCGAGCCCGCATCGCCGCTTCGTCTGCGAGGATCTTGCCCCGCTCGTGCGTGCGTCGTGGCTACGCGGCGTGTCGGCATTGCCGAACTCGTTCGCGCACGATGCGTTCGTCGACGAATGCGCGGCGCTGACCGGCGTCGACCCGCTTGCGTTCCGGCTGCGCCACCTGCAGGACGCGCGCGCGACCGAGTTGCTGCAGGCCGTGGCCGACCGCGCGGGCTGGACGCCACGCGTGCGGCGCACGCCGCATGAACCCGAGCCGTCGCGGCTGGTGCGCGGCCGCGGGATCGCCTACGCGCGCTACGTGCACAGCCGCTTCCCCGGCTTCGGCGCGGCGTGGTCGGCATGGGTCGTCGACCTGAGCGTCGATCGCGTGTCGGGCGAGATCCGCATCGAACGCGTCACGGTCGGCCAGGACACGGGCACGATGATCAACCCCGACGGCGTGCGCCACCAGATCCACGGCAACGTGATCCAGGTATTGAGCCGCACGCTGAAGGAGCGCGTGCGCTTCGCCGACGGCAAGGTCGCGTCGCGCGAATGGGCGAGCTATCCGATCCTGACCTTCGCGGAAGTGCCGGACGTCGATGTCGTGCTGATGCCGAGGCAAGGCGAGCCACCGCTCGGCGCGGGAGAGTCGGCGTCGGTGCCGGGCCCCGCCGCCGTCGCGAACGCGCTGTTCGATGCGACCGGCGTGCGGTTCTACGCGCCGCCGTTTACGCCGGAGACGGTCCGGGCGGCGTTACGCAACGCAGGTCGGTTGATGACCGCCGACGCGGCCGGTGCGCAGGCGGCAGCCAGCACGGCTTGAAGGCGGCCGGCCGCATCGCGGGATCAAGTCCGCCAACCAACGGACCGAGGAACGGGCCAACCAGCGGCCGGACCAGACGGGCATGTCGCCTCGCGCGCGACGCGCATCATGCGTCGCCGTCTTCTTCCATCATCTTGCGCAGCAGGAACTGCAGCGCGACCCGCTCGCCCGGATTGAGCGCGCCATACGTGCGCTCCGTCACCTGCCGCGCGAACGGCACCGTGCGGTCGATCAGCGCGAGGCCGGTCGCGGTGGCGCGCACGATCAGCTTGCGGCCGTCGTTCGGATCGGGCAGCACCTCAATCAGCGCACGCGCCTTCAGCCGGTCGACCACGCCGCGAATCGTCGCCTGGTCGATCGCGGTCGCCTTGACGATGTCGTTCAGCGAGCACCCCTGGCGCTCCTTGACCGCGCACAGCGTGACGAACTGCGCGGCCGTGAGATCCGAATCGGGGATCGCTTCCTGGAAGATCGACACGTGCCGCTGATACGCGCGGCGCAGCAGGTGACCGACCTGGTCGTGAAAGTCGTACGAATCCTTCGAAGACGCCATGAAAGTGCAGGCCCGCGCCGCATGTAAGGGAAAGACAAGCAGTGTACACCCTCAATTTGGCCCGACCAGCGGCCGGGGGCCGCTTCATTGCGGTGCATCAGGATTCGCGGCACCCGGCGCGCCGCGTGCGTGACGATCGCCCGGCGGCTGCGCGTTGTCCGCCGAGTACGGCGCAGCGACGGCAGGCAATGCGCGCTCGAACCCGCTGCCGCGCACGTGCTTGCGTGCATCGGCAGACTTTCGTGCACACACTTTACTTTTAAGCGTAGACGCACGAATTTCGTGCATGACCTTACGTATTGGCGCCCTCTTTCAAAGCGCGTTCATTTCCCCAAAAAACCTCATCAAACACGCGGCTTTTCTCACGCAAACGCTTGCCTTCTCGCGGCCGGAATCGTGCCTGTGCGATTCGGTATTTTCTAGTGTGTACGCTATTTAATTGCCGTGATATACAGACTCCAGAGCGCAGCGGAGCGTCCGCTCGCGTCGATCGGCCACCCATTCATCCGTCACATTCGAACAGGGGCAATCCCATGTCTACCGCACACCCGAGCGCCGCCGTTTCCCCCGACGACGCGCTGCACGGCAATCTCTATCGCAAGGTCACGCTGCGTCTGATTACCCTCTTCTGCCTGTGCTACTTCGCGGCCTATCTCGACCGCATCAACATCGGGCTCGCGAAACTCCAGATGCTCGACGCGCTGAAGTTCAGCGATACGGTGTACGGGCTCGGCGCCGGCCTGTTCTTCGCCGGCTACATCCTGTTCGAAGTCCCGAGCAACCTGGTGCTGCAACGCGTCGGCGCGAAGCTGTGGATCGCGCGGATCATGATCACGTGGGGCCTGCTGTCGGGTGCGACGATGTTCGTGCATACGCCGATGCAGTTCTACCTCGTGCGCTTCCTGCTCGGCGCGGCCGAGGCCGGCTTCCTGCCCGGCGTGCTGCTGTACCTGACGCAGTGGTACCCCGATGCGCGTCGTGCGCGAATCGTCGCGCAGTTCATGGTCGGGCTCCCGCTGTCGAGCATGATCGGCAGCCCGATCTCCGGGTGGATCATGCGCGCGTTCGACGGCACGCACGGGCTCGGCGGCTGGCAGTGGCTGTTCCTGCTCGAAGCGCTGCCGTCGGTGCTGCTCGGCTTCGCGGTGCTGCGCTGGCTGCCGAACAGCATCGAATCCGCACCGTGGCTGAACGCCGACGAGAAGCACGCGTTGCGCGCGAACCTCGACGCCGATCCGTCCGGCAACAAGAGCCATGCGCTCGGCAAGGCGTTCTCCGATCCGAAGGTATGGGCGCTCGGCCTGATCGACCTGTGCGTGCTGCTCGGCCTCTATGCGGTGAGCTTCTGGCTGCCGACGATCCTGCGCGACACGGGCGTGAAGGATGCGTATCACATCGGCTGGCTGATGGTGATCCCGAATGCCGCGGCCGTGCTCGCCACGCTGTACTGCGGCGCCAGTTCCGACCGCGCGCGCGAACGCCGCTGGCATATCGTCGTGCCGTTCATGGTGTCGGCCGTCGCGCTGGCAATCGCGGCCTCGTCGTCGCACGGCACGTTCGGCACGGTGCTGCTGTTCTCGCTGATCAACGCGGGCGCGGCCGCCGCGATGCCGGTCGTCTGGGCACTGCCGTCGACGTTCCTGAAGGGCTCGGCCGCCGCCGGCGGGATCGCGTTTGCCTGCTCGATCGCCAACCTCGGCGGGTTCGGCAGCACCTACTTCATCGGCTGGCTGCGCGACACGTTCCATTCGCAAAGCGCAGGGCTGTACGGTTTCGCCGCGTGCATGGTGGTCGGCTGCGCCCTCGCTCTCGCCTATCCGACCCGGCTCGTGAACCGCTGACGCAGCGCGTCGCGAACGCGACGCGGTCATTTTTACAACCCGCAACCGCGCCGAGCGCGCGGTTCGCCCCACGCCCCCTCTCATCCCGCGCACGCCGCCCCGCCGACGCGTGCGCGCCGCCCGCGGCCGCTTCCCCACCCCTATCCCGCCCCTATCCCGCCCCTATCCCGCCCCTACCCCGCCCCTACCCCGCCCCTACCCCGCCCCTTTCCCGCCCCTTTCCCGCCCCTTTCCCGCCCCTTTCCCGCCCCTTTCCCGCCCCTTTCCCGCCCCTTTCCCGCCCCTTTCCCGCCCCTTTCCCGCCGCCTTGCCGACGCCGTTCGCCCCACAGGCACATCGCTTGCGTCTTCCACGCGCCCGCCGCTCCGGCGGACGGCATCTTTCCCACAACCGGCGCTGCGCACCGCGCGACCCTTCGCGCGGCGATCCCGCATCGCAAGCAGGTTCCATGAACGAGAGGACAACATGAAATCAAT
Source organism: Burkholderia sp. AU33803 (assembly GCF_002223095.1). NCBI lineage: Bacteria > Pseudomonadati > Pseudomonadota > Betaproteobacteria > Burkholderiales > Burkholderiaceae > Burkholderia > Burkholderia sp. AU33803. The sequence continues at coordinate 1,119,400 of NZ_NKFJ01000006.1, read as the reverse complement.
ACGAACGCTGGTCGCCCTTTGCTCGGTCGTTTCCGTGCTCGCGGCGTGTGGCGGCGGCGACGACGCCGGGACCGAACTCGGCATCTCGAAGCCGCAGGCGCGCTTCATCAACGCGGTGCCGGCCGGGCCGAACCTCGACTACTACCTCAACGCGAAGCTCGACCAGGGCAATATCGCGTACAAGGGCGTGACGCGCTATCACGACGTCGACTCGGGCACGCAGAACGCGAGCTACGACGTCTCCGGCACGACGACGACCATCGCCGCGCAATCGTTCAGTGCGGCAAACGGCCATCACTACACGACGATCGCGCTGCCGAGCACGACGTCGCTGATCTCCGTGATCGACGATCCGTACGCCAAGGGCCTGCTGTCGGACAAGGCGCGCGTGCGCAGCTTCAACGCGTCGCCGAATGCACAGAACGTCGACGTGTACGTCGTGCCGCCCGGCACCGACATCACGACGCAAAGCCCGACGCTCGCGGGCGCGGCTTATCAAAACGCGGTGCCGGCATCGACGCAGGATTCGATCTACCTGAACGGCGGCAGCTACCAGGTGATCGTCACGACGGCAGGCAGCAAGACGCCGATCCTCAAGACCGCGCCGGTCACCATCAACAACAACGCCGACTGGCTGCTGCTGACGATCCCGTCGGGCGGGGTCGGCGACGTGACGCCGAACGATATCCACGTGCTGGTTGCGCAGGGCAACGACGCCGATGCGTCCGCGCAGGAACTCGGTCCGCAGTAGGGACCGCTCATGATTGCGGCGGGCGGCGCGATCGTGCCGCCCGCCGCCTCTTCCCGTCACGCGGTCAGTTGTTCCGCTCCAGGACGATCACATGCTCGGCGCGCGTGCCGTCGCCGTGCTCGACGTCGACATCGCCGACATGGCGTACGCGCCAGCCCGGCCGCGTCGCGATCTGCGGCATGTTGCCGGACGGACGGCTCTCGATCCCGCCGAGCCCTTCGTCGGGCGTCTCGACCGCTTCGTCGAGCGACGCATTCGAATAAATCACGTTGTCGTGCCACTTCGACGCGCCCGCGGCGGCTTCCATGCCCTTGCCGTCGACGTCGACCGTGTTGTCGGTCATCGCCATGTTCGCGTTGTCGAGCGTCGGGATCCGCGCGGCCGCTCGCCGTACGGGGTCGTCGCTGTCGGGCGCCTGCGTGCCGCGCTCGATCGGCGGCAAGCCGGTCGGCATTTTCCCGGCAATTTTCTCGGGCGTCAGCGGACGCTGCGCGACCTGCGCCGCCTGGGTTGCCGCGTCGGGCATGTCGCCGGCCGCCGGCGTCTTCACCGGGCTCTTCTCGATCTGTTCCCGCTGCTGTTCAGGGGTAGGGTTCGATTCCGCGTTCTGCATTGCACCTCCTCGTCCGGCCGGCGCGCGCCGGCATCAGGGCTGCCGCCGCCGGTCCGGGAATCACTACAACGGTCCTTGCAAATCTTTCATGGGCGCGGCCCGACACGCACCGCGCCGGGCGCACGTGCCAGGCCGGCACGGCCCTTCATACGGACGGTGCACCCGCGCACAACCGGCGCGCCGCCGGCGCACCGTCCGTCCCACGCGTCAGCCGTGTCAGCCGCCGCTCGCGCCGCCCGGCGCGGAAGCCGCGCCCGGCATGCTCGCGCCGCTGTCGTCACTGCTGCCGGCCGCCCCGCTGCTCGGCGTACCCGATGGCGCGGTGGACGGTGCGGCCGACATGCCGCCCGTGGCGCTCGATTCCGAGCTTGTGCCGCCGTTGTCGCTCTTCTTCTGGCAACCCGCACCTGCCGCCAGGCCCGCAATCAGGATGCCGGCGAAGACGGCTCGCGATACATGTCGAAGTGAATATCGCTGCATGACACCTCCGCTGATGTCGATGTGGATGGAGCCCGCAGGCGCGCAATTCGCGTGCCGCGCCCCGCCGCCGCGGCCGCCCGCTACCATTCATTTTTCAAATGACGCCCAACCGAATATTTAATTTCCCATCGCCTTGCCGGCCTTCCATACTCGCGAACAAATCCGAGACATAACGTCCACGGCGGCCGGGCCGGCGCAGCGTTCGCACGTTGCCGGTCACGCGCCCCGCACATGGAAGGAGACAACGGCGTGCAACTGGAAGCCACCCACCGCCCGGGCATCGTGCCCGGCGCGGACGACGCATCGCATCGAACCGATTCGGCCGCGCGCGACCCCGCGCTGAGTCCGCGGCTGCACAACGCCGACCTCGCGCCGACCCAGGCCGAGGGCCGGACGTGGGGCCGCTACAGCATCTTCGCGCTGTGGACCAACGACGTGCACAACATCGCGAACTACTCGTTCGCGATCGGGCTGTTCGCGCTCGGCCTGTCGGGCTGGCAGATGCTCGCATCGCTCGCGATCGGCGCGGTGCTCGTCTACTTTTTCATGAACCTCACCGGCTACATGGGCCAGAAGACCGGCGTGCCGTTCCCGGTGATCAGCCGGATGAGCTTCGGCATCTACGGCGCGCTGCTGCCCGCGATGATCCGCGCGGTGATCGCGATCGCATGGTTCGGAATCCAGACCTATCTCGCGTCGGTCGTGCTGCGCGTGCTGCTCACCGCGATCTGGCCGGGCCTCGCCGCATTCGACCAGAACGCGATCTTCGGGCTGTCGACGCTCGGCTGGGTCACGTTCGTCGCGATCTGGCTCGTGCAGATCGGCATCCTCACGTACGGGATGGAAATGGTCCGCAAGTACGAGGGGCTCGCCGGCCCGGTCATCCTCGTCACGACCCTGTCGCTCGCCGCGTGGATGTATAGCCGCACCGGCGGCCATCTCGCGATGTCGATCGGCAAGCCGCTGACCGGCTTCAGGATGTGGACGGAGATCTTCGCGGGCGGCTCGCTGTGGCTCGCGATCTACGGCACGCTGGTGCTCAACTTCTGCGATTTCGCGCGCTCGTCGCCGAGCGCGAAGACGGTGCGCGTGGGCAACTTCTGGGGCCTGCCGGTCAACATCCTCGTGTTCGCGACGATCAGCTTCGTGCTCGCCGGCGCGCAGTTCAAGCTGAACGGCCACATCATCCACAGCCCGACGGAAATCATCGCGACGGTGCCGAACAAGCTGTTCCTCGTGCTCGGTTGCCTCGCGTTCCTGATCGTGACGGTCGCGGTGAACATCATGGCGAACTTCGTCGCGCCGGCCTTCGTGCTGACGAGCCTCGCGCCGCACCGCCTGTCGTTCCGCCGCGCGGGCCTGATCAGCGCGACGGTCGCCGTGCTGATCCTGCCGTGGAACCTGTACAACAGCCCGATCGTGATCGTCTACTTCCTGTCCGGCCTCGGCGCGCTGCTCGGCCCGCTGTACGGGATCATCACGGTCGACTACTGGCTCGTGCGCAAGCAGCGCGTGAACGTGCCCGACCTCTATACCGAAGCGCCGACCGGCGCCTACTTCTACACGCGCGGCGTGAACCGCAAGGCGCTCGCGGCACTGGTGCCGTCCGCGCTGATCTCGATCACGCTCGCCGTCGTGCCGGCCTTCAGCGCGATGACGCCGTTCTCGTGGCTGCTCGGCGCGGCCATCGCGGGCAGCGTGTACTGGCTGCTGGCCGATCGCAACCGGCACTACGAGGCGCGCTCGGGCGAATCCATCGCGGTCGCCTGCACCCAACACTGAAACACCTGCATACGGAGTCGCAATGAGGATCCTGGTAGTCAACGTCAACACGACCGAGTCGATCACCGACGCGATCGCCGCGCAGGCGCAGGCCGCCGCGTCGCCGGGCACGGAGATCGTCGGGTTGACGCCGCGCTTCGGCGCCGAGTCGGTCGAAGGCAACTTCGAGAGCTACCTCGCGGCGATCGCCGTGATGGATCGCGTCATGCACTACGACGAGCCGTACGACGCGGTGATCCAGGCCGGCTACGGCGAACACGGCCGCGAAGGCCTGCAGGAACTGCTGACGGTGCCGGTCGTCGACATCACCGAAGCGGCCGCGAGCGTCGCGATGCTGCTCGGCCATCGCTACTCGGTCGTCACGACGCTCGACCGCACGGTGCCGCTGATCGAGGATCGCCTGAAGCTCGCCGGGCTCGACGCGCGCTGCGCGTCGGTGCGCGCAAGCGGCCTCGCGGTGCTCGAGCTCGAGGAGAACCCGGCCCGCGCGATCGAGTCGATCGTCGGCCAGGCGCAGCGCGCTGTGAAGGACGATCACGCGGAAGTGATCTGCCTCGGCTGCGGCGGGATGGCCGGCCTCGACCGGCAGATCGAGGAATGCACGGGCGTGCCGGTCGTCGACGGCGTCTCGGCCGCGGTGGCGCTCGCCGAGTCGCTGGTGCGCCTGAAGCTGAAGACGTCGAAAGTCCGCACGTACGCGCCGCCGCGCCCGAAGCGGATCGTCGGCTGGCCGGGCACCTTCGCACAATGACGCGGCGCCGGCCCGCTGCAGCGTCGCACTCGCGCAGCGGGGCGCCGGGAGGCACATCGGCATGCGGGACCCACTAGACCCGAACACCCTGCCCCGCGGCGCGTCCGACGCCGCGGACGCGCTCGACGTGCTCGATGCACGGCTGATGCGCATCCTGCTCGTGCTGCTGACCGAGCGCACCGTGTCGCGTGCGGCCGTGCGCCTGAACATGTCGCAGCCGGCCACCAGCGCCGCGCTCAAGCGCCTGCGCACGCTGCTCGGCGATCCGCTGCTGGTGCGCAGCCGCTACGGGATGGTGCCGACCGAATTCGGCGCGCGGCTGATCGAACCGCTGCGCAACGCGCTGCGCGTGATCGACTTCATCCGCATCCAGCAGCCGAGGTTCGATGCGCGCACGTCGGTGCGGACCTACCGGATCGGCTGCCCCGACTACCTGAACGTGCTGTTCGTGCCGAAGCTCGTCGCGCTGTTCCGCGAACGCGCGCCGGACGCACAACTCGTGTTCCATCCGCTCGGCGACGGCTTCGACGACGAGCGCGCACTGGCCGACGGCGAGCTCGACATCGTGATCGACAATCGCCCGGCGCGCGCGTCGCGGTTCCGGCAGGACGACCTGTTCGACGATCGCGTCGTCTGCCTGATGCGCGCGACGCATCCGCTCGCGCGGCGCGGCACGATGACGGCGGCCGAGTTTGCCGATGCGCCGCAGCTGTGCCCGACACCGTCGTGGCTCGAGGCGTCCGGCGCGATCGACCGGCAACTCGAACGGGTGGGCCTGCAGCGGCGGATCGTCGTCACGCTGCCGCATTTCGAACTCGCCGCGCATGCGCTTGTGCGCACCGACCTGCTGCTGACCACCACGTACCGGCTCGCGCGGCACTATGCGAAGCTGCTGCCGCTCGCCGCCGTCGCGCTGCCGGCCGAACCGCCGGACATCGTGTACCGGATGACCTGGAACGAAGCGGGGGCATGCGCCGAGGGCGTGCGCTGGCTGCGCGGGCTGATCGCGGAAGCGACGCGTGCGTGGCTCGATGCCGAGGCGAGGCAGCCGGCGGTGGCGGCGGTGGCCGCCGGTGCAGTCGTGGACGTGGACGCGGACGCACGGAATGGCACGCTGGTCGCGGCCGATCCCCCCGAACCCGCACGACGCACGCGCCGCAGGCGGGCCACGCATTGCCACGTGCCGCATCCTCGGCGTGTCGCCCAAGCGGCACGCCTCCACCGCCTCGCGACGAAGTCGCATTGACGGTCGTCATTCACACGCCGGAGCGATCCGTGCAGTCGCGGCAAGTCAGACCGGTCCTATGTACCCGGTCCGCACCGAATCGTCAGAATGACGCCTCGAACCCTGGCGGATGACACTCTGCATCGCGGATGCCCGCCGCCGCCCTATCGAGGAAACCCGCATGAAGAAGACACTCGTTGCGCTGGCCGTTCCAGTCGCGCTGCTCGCGAGTACCGGCGCATTCGCCGATACGCAGGACTGCGCGACGCGCATCCGGGCGTTGCAGACGCAGATCGACAACGCGAAGCGGTTCGGCAACGCGCCACAGGCGATGCGCCAGCAAGCCGCGCTCGACCAGATCAAAGCCCATTGCACGGACGCCGGCCAGCTCGCGCGCGCCGAACGCAAGGTCGCCGACAAGCAGCGGGATCTGCAGCGCGCGCAGGACGAGGTGCACGAAGCGCAGGCACGCATCCATGAAGCCGAAGCGCTCGGCGATGCGAAGCAGCTGAACAAGGCGCAGCGCAAGCTCGCCGACAAGCAGATCAAGCTGCGCAACGCGACACGCGACCTGCACGATGCGCAGATCGATCGCGACGCGCTGAAGGGCTGAAGGGTTGAAGGGTTGACGTGATGCGCTGACAAGGTGTGCCGCGTCAGACGTGCCGCGCCAGCACGAGCAGCACCGACAACGACACGATCGACCCGAGCGTCGACAACAGGATCGTGCGGGACGTCACCTGCGCTTCACGCCCGTAGAACTCGGCCAGCATGTACGGCCCGGTACCCGTGGGCAACGCGGCGAGCACGACCGCGATCTGCGCGAGCACCGGCGGCAGCGCGAACACGCGCACGCCAAGCCACCACGCGAGCGCGGGCTGCACGAACAGCCTCACCGCCGTCAGCGCGATGCTGCCCCGCGGTGCGGCGCCGGCCCCTTCCCGCTTCTCCGCGAGAAACAGCCCGAGGCTGACGAGCGCACACGGGCTCGCGGCCCCGCCGAGCAGCTTCAGGAAGGTATCGACCGGCGCACCGAGCGGCACCTGCGCGGCCGACACGCAAACGCCGGCCAGCGGCGCGACGATCAGCGGGTTGCGCAGCAGCGCGCCGACCACTTTCCACACCAGCCGCAACGGTGCGCGATCGCGCTGCAGCCCCACCTCGATCAGCACGATCGCGCCGGCGAACAGCACGCACGCCACGAGGATGGTCGCAATCGTGGTCGGTGTGAGGCTGTCGGTGCCGAAGGCAAGCAGGCACAGCGGGAAGCCGAGATAGCCGGTGTTTGGATACGACGCGGCAATAGCGTCGATGCTCGCATCGGCGAGCCCGCGCCCCGCGAACAGGCGCCACGCGAGCACGCCGACGAATACGAGCGCGCAGGTCAGCGCGAACGTGGCCACGAAAGCCGGCCGATACAGCTGGTGCCACGATGCGTGCGCCATGATCTGGAACAGCAACGCGGGCAGCGCGAGCCACACGACGAAGCGGTTGAGTTCCGAGGCCGCCGCCGGCCCCAGCACCCCGCGCCGGCGGCACAGGAACCCTGCCGCGATCAGCCCGAACACGGGCAACAGAATCTCGATCGTCGATGACATCTTGAACACGCTGCATGAAACCGGAACGCGCCAGCTTAATGGTTCCGGCGGGTCGCGTCCAATGCGCGGCGCGGATTGCTCCGCGCGTCACGCGCCGTCGCGCATCGGTTGCGCAAGCAACTTGTAGGCCACGACGGCGGTGGCGAGCGCGAGCCCGCCGCTCACCGTCAGCGCATTGGCGAACCCGCTCGCGAACGCTACAGGCGCCGCGTGCGCGAGCGCACCGGCGGCCGACGGCGGCACACGCTCGAGCGCCCGCGCCAGGTCGCCGGCCAGCAGGCTCGACATGAACGGCGCGTCGGCGAACGCGCGCAGGCCGGGCGCGGCGGACAGCAGCCGGTCGAGCCGCGCCTGCGTGCTCGCCGCCAACACCGCGCCGAGCACGCCGACGGCCGTCACGATCGCCGAGAAGCGCGTCGTCGTGCTGATGCCCGATGCCATGCCGGTGCGGTTCGGCGGCACGCACGCCATGATCGCCTTCTGCGTGTCGCCGTTCATGATGCCCGCGCCGCAGCCCGTCACGAACATGCCGAGCGCGACGAGCCGGTAGTCGCCGCTGGCCGTCAGCGCCGCGGTCGCGAGGTTGCCCGCGCCGATCAGTGAGAGCCCGCCCGCCAGCACGCCGCCGGACGACACGCGCGCGGCGAGCGCCGCGCCGAGCGACGGCCCGGCGATCATCGCGAACGCGAACGGCAGCATCCCGAGCCCCGCGTCGATCGCCGACATCCCGAACGCGTTCTGCAGGTACAGCGGCAGGAACGTCATCATCACCTGCGCGCACGCCGCATAGCCGAACATCGCGAGCACGGCGCCGACGAAGCGCGGCTGGCGGAACAGCGCGAGATCGATCATCGGCCGCGCCTGCCAGCGCTCCGCGCCGATGAACGCCGCGACGAGCGCGGCGGCCAGCGCGAGCCGGCCGAGCGTCGCGGCCGACAGCCAGCCGTGCGACGGCGCGCCGATCAGCGCCGCGATCGCGCACGCGAGCGCCGCGCCGAACAGCAGGCTGCCGGCCCCGTCCACGCGCTTCGCGTGCGGATCGTGCGATTCGTCGATCGCGACACGCGCACCAACCGCCAGCAGCAGGCAGACAGGCAGGTTCAGCAGGAACACCCAGCGCCAGCCGATCCATTGCGTGATCGCGCCGCCGACGAGCGGCGCGATGGCCGTCGCGGTCCCCATGCACATGCCCCAGATCGCCCATGCGCGCGCCCGTTCGCGCCCGTCCGGAAAGCGGTTCGCGATCACGGCGAGCGCGGCCGTCAGCAGCAGCGCGGCGCCGCCGCCCTTCACCGCCCGGGCGGCGATCAGCCAGCCGGCCGTCGGCGCGACGCCGCAGCCGAGCGACGCGAGAAAGAACAGCGCGAGCCCCGTGAAGAGCATCCGCTTGCGCCCGAAGCGGTCGGCGAGCCCGCCGGCCGGCAGCAGGCAGGCGGCGAACGCGGTCATGTACGCGCTCACGACCCATTCGATATCGGCGAAGCTCGCATGGAAGCTGCGCGCGATGCTCGGCAGCGACACGGCGACGACGTTCGTGTCGAGCACGATCAGCGAGCAGGTGGCGGACGCGACGGCGAGCGTCGCGGCGGCGGGCAGGCGGGCGCCCGCGCGTGGGGCGGCAGCCGCGCCTGCGCGCGATGCCGGGGAAGGTTGGGACATCGGTTACTCCGGAACAGGATCGACGAGCCTTATGCTAGGCTTGGCCCGTATTGCCTGTCATTGACACACCGATGCTGTTTTATTAACGAAAATTGCAATCATGGACCGGCTCGAATTCCGTCACGTCCGCGCGTTCCTCAGCGTCGCGCAGCACCTGCACTTCGCCCGCGCGGCCGAAGCGCTCGACATGGCGCCGCCCGCGCTCACGCGGCAGATCCAGGAGGCCGAGCGCGTGCTCGGCGTGCGTCTCTTTCACCGGTCGCGCCGCGCGGTCACGCTGAGCGCCGCCGGCGAGGCCTATCTCGCCGAGGCACGCGCCGCGGTCGAGCACCTGCAGCGCGGCCGCGAGCTCGCTGCGTTGGCCGAGCGCGGCGAACTCGGCCGGATCGAGATCGGCTACGTGTCGTCGGCCGTCTATTCGGGCACGCTGCAGCGCACCGTCGGCGCGTTTCGTGACGCGCACCCGCGCATCGAGCTGAACCTGCGCGAAGTGCCGATGGACGACGTCGCGAACCAGCTCGACACGGGCCGGCTCGACCTCGCGTACGTGCGCCCGCCGCTGCCGCTGCCCGGCGGCCTGCGGATCGTCACGCTGCAGCGCGACGTGTTCGTCGCGGCCGTGCCGGCCGGGTCGCGCTACGCGTCGATGTCGGCCATTCGTGCGGCCGACCTCGCCGACGCGCGCTTCGCGGTACCCGAACAGGAGCGCGGCACGCTCGACGTCGCGCGCCGCGGCCGCTTCGCACCGCTGATCGCCGCCCGCCCGGGCGGCCTGCTCGCGGTGCTCGCGTGCGTGTCCGTGAATGGCTGGGTGGCGGTGATTCCCGATGCGCTCGCCGGCTGCGTGTCGCTGCCGGGCGTCGTGTACCGGCCGATCGCCGGCAAGCCGATCACGTCGGAACTGGCGCTCGCGCACCGGCGCTTCGACAAGGCGCCGGCGGTACGCGCGTTCCTGCGGACGGTTCCGTCGGCCGCGTAGGCCCCGTCCGAAGCCCGCATGCGGCGAGCGCAGCCATGCCGGCCGTCGCCGCGCGAATATGCATTGCACGATTCAATGTTTGTCGGCGGGAAACCGATTCCGTAACCTGCCCGGCAGCCGCGCCGCCTGCGCGCGGATCATCGAGGACACCCCGCCGATGCATCCCTCCGCCACCCCGGCGCGCCGCCGCGTGCTGCAGCAGCTTGCCGCCCTCGCCGCCGCGCCGCTCGCGGGCGCCATCGCACCGCCCGCCCAAGCGGCCGGCGCCGACCTGTCGGGCGTGACGCTCGTGCTCGGCGACCAGGCCGGCGGCCTGCGCGCGCTTGCGGAAGCCGCGCACGTGCTCGACGGCACGCCTTACCGGTTCCGCTGGGCCAATTTCCAGGGGGCCGCGCCGCTGTTCGAGGCGCAGCGCGCCGGCGCGATCGATCTCGCGCCGGCCGGCGACCTGCCCGTGCTGACCGCCGCGCTCGGCGACCCGTCGTTGCGGATCGTCGCGACGCGCGTCGGCTCGCCGGCGTCGCTCGGCATCGTCGTGCAGCCCGATTCGCCGGTCCGCACCGTCGCCGACCTGAAAGGGCAAACCGTCGTCGTGTCGTCCGCGCGCGGCAGCATCTCGCAGTACCAGTTGTACGGCGCGCTGCGCGAACACGGCCTCGCGCCGCGCGATGTCGAGGTGCGCTTCGTGCTGCCCGTCGACGCGTTCGCCGCGTTCGAGGCGAAGCGGATCGGCATCTGGGCGACGTTCGATCCGTACTACGGGCATGCGGTCCGGCGCGGCGCGCGCATCGTCCGCGACGGCAGCGGCATCAATTCCGGGCTGGCGTTCCTGACGTCGCCGGTCGACACCCTCGACGATCGCGCGAAGCGCGCGGCGCTCGCCGACGTGCTGGCGCGGCTCGCCCGCGCGGGCCAATGGGCGCTCGCGCATCCGGGCGACTATGCGAGCGTCTATGCGTCGCTCACGCGCCTGCCGCCCGACGCGGCCACCGACATCGCGCGCCGGGCCGCGCTCGCGCAGCGCAGCCTCAGCAGCGCGGACATCGACGTGCTGCAGCGTGTCGCCGACCGCGCGGCGGCCGACGCGATCCTGCCGCGGCGCGTCGATGTCGCGTCGATCGCGATCCGCAACGTATCGGCCTGAACGCTGCCGCGCGTGGCCGCGTTCAACGTGGGCGCGCCATATCGAGATCCGGCACGTCGTCACCGAACGTCGACGCGACGAGCGTGCGCATCGCGGCGACCAGCAGCGTCGGGCCGGACTGGTTGAACGTGCAGCGCTCGCCCGCGGCCGGCACGGCCCGGTGCAGCACGGCCCGCCACGCGCCGCGCCCGCCGTCGCGCTCGAATCCGGCGAACGGCAAGCGCTCGACGATCGGGCCGCCGTCGGCCCATGACGAAGACGGCGCGAATAGGGCCGGTACGCCCCCCGGCTCGCGGATCGCGGTACATCCGGATGCGTCGGCGCGCGGGGCGTCGAGATCCTCCGCCATCGCCACCCAGTAGTCGAGCGCCGCGCCCGTCAGGTCGTGGACTTGCATGCCCGCCTCCATGGTCGCCGTCGCGACGAAAGATAGCCTGTCCATTGTGCGCGCAGCCGCACGGGCTCGGTGCTCGCGCGGCAGGTATCGTCATCGGCCGCCCCGCGATAAGCATAGTTCAAATCGTTTCTTGTCCGGCCCCGGCACGTCATCGAGAATGCCTCGACAGGCTGTCGCACAGCCTCGCTCCCCAACGTTCCGGACCCATCGATTCATGCTTCCACTGCGCCTGCTTCGCTCGCTGCTGATCGCGTCCCTCATTGCGTTGCCGGCCACCGCTGCGCACGCCGACAAGCCCGCCACCATCCGCATCGGTGTCGCCCAGCAAGGCGCCGGCGATCCGCCGACATTCGGCGGCTCGAGTGCGGCCACCGCGCAGTTGCAGCAGCTGGTCGAAAAGGAGTTCGCGGCCGACGGCATCAAGGTGGAGTGGCTGTTCTTCAAGGGCGCGGGGCCGGCCGTCAACGAGGCGATCGCCAACAAGGCACTCGACTTCGCGTACCAGGGCGACCTGCCCGCCGTGCTCGCGCGGGCGAACGGGATCAAGACGCGCCTGCTGCTCGCCGCGAGCGTGCGCTCGGGCGTCAAGATCGCGGTGCCGCCCGACTCCCCCATCCGCTCGATCAAGGACCTGAAGGACCGCCGCGTATCGATTTTCCGCGGCACGAACCTGCAGCTCGTCGCCGACAACGCGCTCGCGAAAAACGGCCTCGGCGAACGCGACCTGCGCGTGATCAATCTCGACGCCGCGAGCTCGCTCGCCGCGCTCGCGTCGAAGGGCATCGATGCGTCGGTGGGCGACTACCAGCTGTACAAGCTGCGCGACGCGGGGCTCGCGAAGATCATCTACGAATCGCAGAACGACGGCCCGCAGCTCACGCGCCAGACTCACCTGCTCGTGCTCGACGAGTTCGAGCGCGCGCATCCGGACATCGTGCAGCGCGTCGTCACCGCAGTCGTGAAGGGCGCGCAATGGTCGTCCGATGAGGCGAACCGCGACGCGCTGTTCAAGCTTTGGGCGAAAAGCGGCGTGCCGGTGTCTTCATGGCAGGCCGACTATGCGAACCAGCGCCTGAAGGATCGCCTGTCGCCGCTGATCGATCCGTTCTTCGTCGCGCGCTACAAGTCCGTCGCGCAGGATGCGCTGGCGCTGAAGCTGATCCGTCAGCCGGTCGACGTCGACGGCTGGTTCGAGCCGAAGTATCTCGACAATGCGCTGCGCACGCTGAAGCTCGAAAGCTACTGGCCACGCTACGACGCAGCCGGCAAGCCGCTTTCCTGACCCGGACCCGCCACGATGAGCGACACCGCGTTTTCCCTTCCGTCATCCGGGCGCCACGCGCTCGCCGCGCCGCCCCGCCGTGCGGCGGCCGTGAAGCGGTGGTCGTGGCGGCTCGCGCCGTGGCTGCTGCCTGCACTGCTGTTCGCGCTGTGGACCATCGGCAGCGCGCGCGGCTGGATCGCGCCGCAGATCCTGCCGCCGCCCGAACGCGTGTTCGACGCACTCAAGGATCTCGCGACGAGCGGCGACCTCGTGCGCCATACGCTGATCAGCCTGCAACGCGTGCTGGTCGGCTTCGCCGCCGGCACGCTCCTCGGCTTCGCGACCGGCGTCGCGCTCGGGCTGTCGCGCACGCTGGAAGCCTACGTGCTGCCGAGTTTCAACGCACTCGTGCAGATTCCGGTGCTCGGCTGGCTGCCGTTCCTGCTGCTGCTCGTCGGTGTCGGCGAGCCGCTCAAATACCTGTTGATCGCACATGCGGCGCTCGTCCCCGTCACGCTGAGCACATTGCAAGGGTTTCGCCAGACGCCGCCCGCGCTCGATGAAGTCGCCAGCGTATTCGGCTACACGCGCCGGCAACGCATCGTGCACGTCGTGCTGCCCGCCGCGATCCCGACGCTCGCGACCGGCGTGCGGCTCGCGTTCACGAAGTCGTGGCTCGCGCTCGTCGTCGTCGAGCTCGTCGCGTCGTCCGAAGGGCTCGGCTACCTGATCGTGTACGGGCGGCAACTGTTCCAGCTCGATCTCGTGATGGCGGCCGTGATCGTCGTCGGCGCGGTCGGCCTGCTGATCAACCGGCTGCTCGATGCGCTCGAAGCGCGCTTGCGCCGCGGCGTGCCGTCCGCGTTCCGCGGTTGAACTGCTGCTGCCCCCGCCCGCGCAACCGAAGGAGTCCTACCCTTGACGTATCCCGCCGCCGCGCCTGACGCCACCCCGCCCGCCACCACGACCGCCCGCCGCCTGCGCGCCCCCGACTGGCGCGGCTTCGTGCTGCCGCTCGTCGCGTTCGCGCTGTGGTGGGCGATCGCGTCCGCGCACCTGGTGACGAGCGGGCTGCTCGTCGGCCCCGCCGACGTGCTGCGCACCGCATGGGCGCAAGCCACGAGCGGCGCACTCGGCCGCGCGCTGTCCGCGTCGCTCGCGCGTGAAGCGTGCGGCTTCGTGCTCGGCGCGACGGGCGGGCTGCTGCTCGGCGCCGCGCTCGGACTGTCGCGCGTCGCCGCGCGCATGGTCGGCCCGAGCTTCGACACGTTCAAGCAGATCTCGCTGTTTGCATGGATTCCGCTGATTTCCGTGTGGTTCGGCCTCGGCGACGTCGCCAAGGTCGTGTTCCTGTCGCTCGCCGCGCTGCTGCCCGTCGCCGCGCACACCTGCGACGGCATTCATGCGGTGCCGCGCGCGTATGTCGACGTCGCCCGCGCGCTGCGCTACTCGCGGCTCCAGCTGGTGCGCTACGTGATCCTGCCGGCCGCGCTGCCGTCGATCTTCACCGGGCTGTATCTCGGCCTGATCTATTCGTGGCTCGCGACGCTCGGTGCCGAATACCTGCTGGTCGCCGGCAGCGGGATCGGCAACACGCTGATCGACGGCAGCGAACAGTTCCGCATGGATCTCGTGCTGTTCGGGATCATCGTCGTCGGCGTGACCGGCTGGGCGCTGAACGCGATCGCGCGTGCGATCGAACGCAAGGTGCTGGCCCGGCGCGGCGACCTGGCGCGCTGATCGCCCGTTTCTTTCTCGTCACCCTCTTCCTCGCCCCGTCATGACGACCCTCGCCTCCGATTCGCTCGACATCCTCCACGTGAGCAAGCATTACGCGCAACGCGGCGCCGCGCTCGCCGTACTCGACGACGTGTCGCTGCATGTGCGCGCCGGCGAATTCGTCACGATCGTCGGCTCGAGCGGTTGCGGCAAGTCGACGCTGCTGCGGCTGATCGCCGGGCTCGATACCGATTACGCGGGCGAGATCCGGGCCGGCGCCGAACGCGTGCGCGACACGTCGCTGCAGCGCGGGATCGTGTTCCAGGATCACCGGCTGTTCCCGTGGCTGACCGTCGCGCAGAACATCGAGGCCGCGCTGCGCAACGCGCCGCTCGATGCGGCCGCGAAGCGGCGCGCGGTGGCCGATCACATCGCGCTCGTCGGGCTGAACGGCTTCGAGCACGCGTATCCGAACCAGCTGTCGGGCGGGATGGCGCAGCGCGTCGCGATCGCGCGCGGCCTCGTGAACCGCCCGCGCGTGCTGCTGCTCGACGAACCGTTCGGCGCGCTCGACGCGCAGACACGCGCACGGATGCAGAACGAACTGCTGCGCATCTGGGAACAGGAGCGCATCACGATGATCCTCGTCACGCACGACGTCGACGAAGCCGTGTATCTCGGCGACCGCGTCGTGACGATGGCGCCACGCCCGGGCCGTATCGAACGCATCGTCGATGTCGCGTTGCCGCGCCCGCGCCGACGCGATTCGCCGGAATTTGCGCGATTGCGCGACACCGTGCTCGCCGATTTCGACGACCACGAACCGCCGGGCGACGATCGCCCGGGCGGTAAGCGCATCGACACGCCGCGCCCGCACCGGATCGGCGAATGGCGGCTTGCGTGGTAGCGCGCATGCCGCAACGCATTGCTCAGCACGACGATGCATATCGATCATCGCTGCGCACACGCTAAGGTTGTGACGATTCATCGGTTCCGATTGCGCGCGGTCCCTGCTTGAATGGAGACTCGCCCGACCCGACTCCAGGAGACTCCCGATGTCCGAAGTCCAGCACGCCGCTCACCCGTCTTCGCATGCTTCGCACGCCGCGCCGCGCACGGCCGCCACGCCGCTCCAGCTTCGCCAGGTCGCCGGCCGGATCGGCGCCGAGATCGCCGGCGTGCGGCTGTCGGGCACGCTCGACGACGCGACGTTCGACGCGATCCAGGCCGCGCTGCTGCGCCACAAGGTGCTGTTCTTCCGTGGCCAGCAGCATCTCGACGACACCGCGCAGGAAGCGTTCGCACGCCGCTTCGGCAAGACCGTCGCGCACCCGACCGTGCCGTCCGTCGACGGCAGCGCGCATCTGCTCGAACTCGATTCCGCGCATGGCGCGCGCGCCAATTCGTGGCACACCGACGTGACCTTCGTCGATGCGTACCCGAAGATCTCGATCCTGCGTGCCGTCGTGATTCCGCCGTTCGGCGGCGACACCGTGTGGGCCAACACGGCCGCCGCGTACGCGAACCTGCCCGACCCGCTGCGCGCGCTCGCCGACACGCTGTGGGCGCTGCACACCAACGCGTACGACTACGCGTCGACGCACGTGCATGCCGACGACACGCAACTGAAGCGCTACCGCGAAGTGTTCACGTCGACCGTCTACGAAACCGAACACCCGGTCGTGCGCGTCCACCCGGAAACCGGTGAACGCACGCTCGTGCTCGGGCATTTCGTGCAGCGGCTCAAGGGGCTGTCGGCGCAGGATTCCGCGCACCTGCTGCAGGTGTTCCATGAACACGTGACGCGTCTCGAGAACACCGTGCGCTGGAACTGGCAGGAAGGCGACGTCGCGATCTGGGACAACCGCGCGACGCAGCACTACGCGATCAACGACTACGGCGATGCGCGCCGCGTCGTGCGCCGCGCCACCGTGCACGGCGACGTGCCGGTCGGCATCGACGGCCGCCAGAGCGTCGTGCTGAAGGGGCCGGGCGCGACGCTGCAGTAATGCCCGTGTCGCGCGGCGGCGGCGCTCCGTGCGCGCCGCCGCGCCTACCCCCGCTTTCCGCTACCGGACACCGACCATGCCCTTCCCGCCGCCGGACCGACGCGCACCCGCGCAACGATGTCGGCCCATCGACCCCTCCACTTCCGCCAGGAGCGTCACATGAGCGCCCTACTCGAACCCGCCGCCCAGCCGGTCGACGTGATTCCGCTGTCCGCCCATATCGGCGCGGAAATCCGCGGCGTCGACCTCACCCAACCGTTGACCACGCCGCAGATTGCAGCGATCCGCGCCGCGCTGCTGAAATGGCGCGTCATCTTCTTTCGCGAGCAGTTCCTCACGCACGAGCAGCATGTCGCGTTCTCCGCGCAGTTCGGCGAGCCGACGGTCGGCCACCCGGTGTTCGGGCACGTCGACGGGCATCCGGCCATTTACTCGATCGCGAAGCACCGCAAGGCGACGCGCTTCGAAGGCGAACCGGTGCGCCGCCCGTGGACCGGCTGGCACACCGACGTGACGGCCGCCGTGAACCCGCCGTGGGCGTCGATCCTGCGCGGCGTGACGATCCCGCCGTACGGCGGCGATACGCACTGGACGAACCTCGTGCGGGCGTATGAAACGCTGTCCGCGCCGCTGCGCGGCTTCGTCGACGGCCTGCGCGGCATTCACCGCTTCACGCCGCCGGCCGGCGCGCGCGCCACCGGCGCGTTCGACGACGCGGTCGAACGCCGCCCGCTCGTCACCGAGCACCCGCTCGTGCGCGTGCATCCGGAGACCGGCGAACGCGCGCTGTATGTGAGCCCGAGCTTCCTGAAATCGATCGTCGGGCTGACGCCGCGCGAGAGCCAGGCATTGCTCGAACTGCTGTGGGAACACGTGACGCGGCCGGAATTCACGATCCGCTTCAAGTGGGAACCGCGCAGCATCGCGTTCTGGGACAACCGCGCGACTGCCCACCTCGCGCCCGTCGACATCTTCGATCTCGACTTCGATCGCCAGCTGTATCGCACGACGCTCATCGGCGACGTGCCGGTCGGCCCCGACGGCCGGCCGTCGGTCGCGCTCGAAGGCTCGCCGGTCGAAGCCGCGGCGGCGGTCGCGCTCAACTGAACCGAACCGCTCTGCCGGTAGCCGGCGCGCACCGCATCGCGCCGGCCTTTCCCTTCATCGCACCGCGCGGACGAAAACACTTGTCCGCGCGGCCCGCCCGTCAATCCAGCCAGACCCCGTCGAAGCGATGCCCGCCGAGCGGCGAGAACGTCAGCCCGTGCACGCGCTTGGAGATCGGCAGCGACACGATCGACGTCGCGATCGGCGTGAACGGCACCTGGTCCTTGAACACGACCTGCGCCTGCTCGTACAGCGCCGTGCGCTTCGCGACATCCCCATTGGAACGCGCCGCGTCCACCAGCTTCTCGAAATCCTGGTTGCACCACTTCGCGAGATTGCTGCCGTGCACCGCGTCGCAACCGAGCAGCGTGCCGAGCCAGTTGTCGGGGTCGCCGTTGTCGCCCGACCAGCCGTACAGGATCGCGTCGTGCTGCCCGTCGTGCTTCGCGCGGCGGTTGTATTCGCCCCATTCGTAGCTGACGATCTTCGCGCGCACGCCGATCTTCGCCCAGTCCTGCTGGATCAGCTGCGCCATCAACTGCGCATTCGGGTTGTACGGGCGCTGCACGGGCATCGCCCACAGCGTCAGGTCGAAGCCGTTCGGGAAACCGGCCTGCGCGAGCAGCGCCTTCGCGGCCGCCGGGTCGCGCGGCGCGTCCTTCAGGCGCGGGTTGTACGACCATTGCGCGGGCGGCATCGGGTTCGTCGCGATCTTCGCGTCGCCGTTGAACACGGTCTTCACGATCGCCGCCTTGTCGATCGCGATGTCGAGCGCGCGCCGCACGTCGACGCGATCGAGCGGCGCATGCTGCGTGTTGTACGCGACGAAGCCGACGTTGAAGCCCATCCCCGAGAACAACGTCAGCTTCGGGTCGCGCCGCACCGTGTCGAGATCGGCCGGCCGCGGGAACGCCGACACCTGGCACTCGCCGGCCACCAGCTTCTGCAGGCGCGCGGCCGGATCGGGCGTGATCGCGAACACGAGGCGCGCGAGCTTCACGTCGTCCGGCTTCCAGTAGTCGGGATTCGCGTCGTAACGGATCAGCGCGTCCTTCTGGTACGTGCGCAGCAGGAACGGCCCCGTGCCGACCGGGAACTGGTTGATGTCGGCCTCGCGATGGCGCGTCGCGAGCTGCGACGCATACTCGGCCGACAGGATCGACGCGAACGCCATCGCGAGATTGCGCACGAACACGACGTCGGGTGTCTTCAGCGCGAAGCGCACCGTGTAGTCGTCGACCTTGTCGATGCGCTCGATGTTGCGGTCGAAGCCGAGGTCGCTGAAATACGGGAAGCTGACCGGATAGGCCTTGCGGAACGGATCGTCGGGATCGAGCATCCGGTGGAACGTGAACACGACGTCGTCGGCCTGGAACGGCCGCGTCGGCTTGAACCACGCGGTGGTCTGGAATTTCACGTCGTGCCGCAGGTGGAACGTGATCGTGCGCTGGTCGGGCGACACGTCCCAGCTCGTTGCGAGCGCCGGCTCGAGATCGAGCGTGCCGCGCTTGAACTGCACGAGCCCGTTGTAGACCGGGTACGTGCTCGCATCGAAATCGGTGCTCGTCGTATGCTGGCCCGGATCGAAGCCGGCCGGGCTGCCTTCGGTGCAATACACGAGCGTCTTGCCGGACGGCGCGGCAAGCGCATGCGTGGCCGCGCCGGCGAGCAGCAGCGACGCCGCGAGACAGCGCAGGGCGATCGCGGCATGGGGGACGCCACGCGCACGACGCGCGGCTGACGAAACGAAAGCGTTTTTCATGGTGACGGGGACAGGAGAGCGCTGTCATACAAATGAAGACGGCCGATCTTCGCGCGCCTCCCGCCGATCGCTTACCAATTAATTTCGCGTTGCTTATCGTCGTGGATGCATCCCGCCGCCCGTGCATCAAAACGTCCACGCGAACGTCGGGTGGCCGTCTCGCGCCGCCGTCTTCCGGCCCCCTGCAGACTCGCCCGAAATGGCGCATCGTATCGGCTGGCCAACGCCGGCACGGGCGCGCCGGGATTTGCCCGGGCGCGCCCGTGCCGCCGATTCCAGGAGGACACACGATGCCTGTCAGCTCCGAAACGTCTGCTCGCCCGGTGAAGACGCCGGGCCCCGATCACCCGATCACGGTCGAACTGCACCCGCGGCGCGTCGTGGTCAAGGCGGCCGGCAGGGTCGTCGCGGATACGCGCCGCGCGCTGGCGCTGCGCGAAGCCGCCTACCCGGCGGTGTTCTACATCCCGCGCGAGGACGCCGACCTGACACTGCTGCAACGCACCAACCACGCGACGTACTGTCCGTACAAGGGCGACGCCGCGTACTACTCGATTCCGGTCGGCGGCGAGCGCGCCGTGAATGCCGTCTGGACCTACGAGGCGCCCTATCCGGCCGTCGACGGGATCCGCGGGCACCTCGCGTTCTATCCGGATCGCGTCGATTCGATCGAGGAAAGCCCGGCCGGCTCCGATTGAGGGTCGTGACAGCCGTTCGTCGAATTCCGGGCGGCTGCGCGTGCGCGTGGGCGCATTCGTCGGCACGGCGGCGCCGTGCCGGCGGGTTCGCGCGCCGATGACCGGCCCGAACCCGCCCACCTGGCCCGCCGCTGATTTGCATATGCGGATTCGTTGGTTGGCTGTCGGCCTGCGCGGCCGTATCGTCCTGAATCCGGCGCGGGCCGGCCCGTGGCGCGCAGCGCCCGCATCGGGCCCCCGCCCTGCGCCGGCCGCGCCGTCTTTCGCGCGCGGCCCGTGAACCCGCCCGCAGGACGCTTCGATGAACGACACACCGCACGCAGACGTTGAACCGACACCCGCAAACCCACATCGCCGCCAGTGGCTGCAAGGCGCGGCCGCCGGGCTGGCCGGGCTCGCGCTCGGCCCGCTCGCGGGCCTGCCGGCTCATGCGCAAGACAGCGGCACGCGGCTGCGCGTCGGCTTCCAGAAATACGGCAACTTCGTCGTGCTCAAGGCGCGCGGCACGCTGGAGAAACGGCTCGCGAGCCAGGGCGTCACCGTGCAGTGGCTCGAATTTCCGGCCGGCCCGCAATTGCTCGAGGGCCTGAACGCCGGCGCGATCGACGTCGGCACGGTCGGCGAGACGCCGCCGATCTTCGCGCAGGCGGGCGGCGTCGACTTCGTCTACATCGGCAACGAGCCGCCCGCGCCGCAGGGCGAGGCGATCGTCGTGCTGCCCGATTCGCCGATCCGCAACGTCGCGCAACTGCGCGGCAAGAAGGTTGCGTTCAACAAGGGTTCGAACGTCCATTACCTGCTCGTGAAGGCGCTCGAACACGCGGGCCTCACGTATGCCGACATCCAGCCGATCTACCTGACGCCCGCCGACGCACGCGCCGCGTTCGTGCAGCGCAACGTCGATGCGTGGGTGATCTGGGATCCGTACCTGGCCGCCGCCGAGCGGCAGATCGGCGCGCGCGTGATCGCGAACGGCGAAGGGCTCGTGCGCAATACGCAGTACTACCTCGCCGCGCGCAAATACGCGGCCGCTCACCCGCAGGTGGTGCGCGCGCTGCTCGACGAAGTCGACGCGGTCGACCGTTGGGCGCGCGACCATGTGCCCGAAGTCGCCACGCAACTGTCGCCGCTCGTCGGCCTCGACGCGCCGACGCTCGAAGTCGCACTCAAGCGCGCCGGCTACGGCGTGCAGCCGATCAGCGACGCGACGCTCGCGTATCAGCAGAACATCGCGGACGCATTCAGCGCGCTGAAGCTGATTCCGGGCAAGCTGTCGGTCGCGAGCGCACGCTGACGCATCGCGGCCAACGCACGGCGGCGCGGTGGTACGCGTGAATCAGCGTGGGGGGGCCGCGCCGATGCGCCGCCATTCGTCGTAGTCGGTGACGAGACCCGCTTCGTCGACTGCGATATCGGCTGCATACGTGCCGCTTTCGTAGCGGTACACGTGCTCCGCCGTACGCGTGTAGCGCTGCTCGCCGCGCACGAACGTGAAATCCGGAAAGCGCAGCCACGCGGTATGGATCACGGCCGCGTCGCCAACGGCCAGCCCGAGCCGCCGGATCGGCAGCGTATTCGTCGACGGGCTGAAACCGAGATCGAGGTCGGTCGCGCCCGCGAGCGCCGGGACGTCGACGCCATCGATCGTCCATCGCCCTGCGTCACAGCGGATATCCCACTGCCGCGGCGGCTGCGTGCCGCCCCACTGCGTGATGCGTGCCGAGCGCGTGAGCCAGTCCGGGCCGCATGCGATTGCGTAATCGATGCGAAACGGCGAGCTGTCGATCGCACCCGACACCGATCCCGACAGGTCGACTCCCGTTCGCGACTCGCCGAGTCGGCACCATTCGGCTGCCTGCCACGTCTGCACGACCTGCCATGCGACGCAGCGCGTGTGCACCGCTTCATCCTGTTGCGTCATGTCATCGTCTCCGGTCGATCGCACGGAAGCCGATTGTCCCCCAATCGCACGAGCAAACACACTCGGCTTCGCCAACCGATGGTCAGTATCGGTTCGTCGCGCACCTTCCGGCAGTGCTGCTTTGGTACCATCCGTCGATCGGCATCAACCGGAACCGGACAAGGGGCGCGACTTCATGGATTTGCTGGCGACGATGCGCATCTACGTGAGGGTCGTCGAGCGCGGCACGATGTCCGGCGCGGCGCGCGATCTGGACATGGGCCAGCCGGCCGTCAGCGAGCGCATCGAGCGGCTCGAGAAGCATCTCGGCACACGGCTGCTGTTGCGCAGTGCCCGCACCCTCACGTGCACCGAAGAAGGCCGGATCTTCTACGAACGCAGCAAGGAACTGCTCGAAGCGGCCGACGACGCGGTCGCGTCGGTGTCGAAGACGGAGAACGCCCTCGACGGCACGATCCGGCTCGCGGCGCCGCAGTGCATCGGCGAGGTCGTGCTGCCGGGTGTGCTGATGCATGTCCGCAGCGCGTATCCGAACCTGCACATCGACCTGGTCCTGAACGACGACATCGTCGATCCGGTCACGGAAGGCGTCGACATCTCGATCCGCGTCGGCCAGCTCGGCGACGGCGGGTTCGTCGCGCATCCGGTCGGTGCGGTCGGCCGCCGGCTCGTTGCCGCGCCGTCGTATCTCGAGCGGCACGGCCCGATCGACACAGCGGCCGATCTCGCGAACCATCCGTTCGTCCGCGTGAAAGGCGTCTTCACGAGCGAGCGGCTGCCGCTGCGGCGCGACGGCAACGCGCTCCACTACGCGCGCATCCGCACGATCATGACGACGAGCCACTGGCGCCCGATGTTCGACACGATCGTGGCCGGCGGCGGCATCGGCGTGGTCCAGCAGCCGGCGTGCGCCGACGCGCTCGCGGCCGGTACGCTCGTCGAGATCCTGCCGCACTACGTGATTCCCGACTTCGCGCTCAACGTGCTCGTGCATGCGCAGCGGCCGCTGCCACCGCGCGTGCGAGCCGTCGTCGACCTGCTGAAGCAGGACCTCCCGCCGCTGCTGGCCCGCCCTGCCCGATAACGGCGGCGCCCACCGCCCCCGTCACGCCTGCAGCGACTTCCCCGGCTCCTTCACGTGGGCGTCGACTTCCATCTGGTAGAAGCGCGCGCTGACGAAACCGAACAGCGTCCAGCCCAGGAACACGCACAGGCCGCCAAGCATCAGCGCCTGCTCGCCCGAGCTGAACAGCGCGTAGAAGCTGTACGCGGTCGCCACCATCGCGATCACGTTGGTCAGCAGCGCCTTCGCCGGCGGCACCTTCGCGACCTTCTGGATCGTGATCAGCGCGGCCATCGACATCACGTACGGCACGAGGTTCGTGACGACCGCGAGATCGACGATCTTCTGGAACTGGCTGCTCAGCTCCGGGCTGATCGTCATCAGCGCCAGCGCGACCTGCGCGACCAGCAGGATCACCATCCCGACGATCGGCGTGCCGGTGCGCGTCGCACGTGCGAACACCGGCAGGAAGTAGCCGACGTCCGCCGAGCTCTTGAACACCTGCGCGACCGTGAACTGCCAGCCGAGCAGCGAGCCGATGCACGCGATCACCATCAGCGCGGTGACGATCGTGCCGACCGTCGGCGTGAACATCGTCGCGAACGCGATGCCGAACGGTGCGTTCGACTTCGCGAGGATCGCGTTGGGCACGATCCCCGCGATCACGTTGGTCGACACGATGTAGAAGATCGCCGACGCGATCGTGCCGCCGAGCACGGCGATCGGCACGTTGCGTTCCGGATTCTCGACGGCGTCCGAGTTCGCGCACGCCGATTCGAGCCCGAGGAACGCCCACAGCGTCACCGCGATCGAGCTGCCGACGGCCGGCCCGAACGGCAGGTTGTTAGGATTCCATGCGGCGCCCCAGGTCGCGCCGCTGAACCAGAACCAGCCGATCAGCGACACGACGACGACCGGAATGATCACGCCCCACACCGTCACCGCGCCGATCCGGCCGGTGATGCGCGAGCCGCCGAAGTTCGCGACCGTCGTCAGCACGAGCAGGAAGATCGTCCACAGGCCGGTCTGCAGCGGCGACAGCGTCGCGTCGAACAGCACGGTGCCGTAGCCGACCGCCGTGACGCCGATCGCGACGTTGGCGATCACGAGCGACAGCCCGTACGTGTAGTTCGCCATGTAGTTGCCGGCCTTGCCGAACGCGTATTCCGCGTAGCCGCCCATCCCGCCCGGCTTGCGGCTCAGCATCCCGCACCGCGCGAACGCATAGGCCAGCGCGAGCGAGCCGCCGGCCGTGACGATCCACGACAGCAGCGAGATCGTGCCGACCTGCGCGAGCTTCGACGGCAGCAGGATGATGCCGGAGCCCATCATGTTGACCGCCGTGAGGATGGTCAATTGCCAGACGTTCATCCGGTTCTTCGGCGCGGCCGCGGTGGCCGCGTCGGACATGCGCGCTGTGTTTTCCATGATGTCGATCCCTCGATGTGAGGCCGCCGCGCGGCCGGTCGCGCGTTCAGGCCGTCAGGCAATACACGCGGTACGTGCCGTCCTCGACTTCCACGCCGTGCGTATCGTGCGCGAAGCCCGGGAAGCGCCGGTCGTACGCTTCGAGCGCCTTCAGGTAGCCGAGCACCGGGCCGTCCGCCGCCCCCGCGTTCTCGCCCGGCATCAAGAGCGGAATGCCCGGCGGATACGGCACGACGCCGGTGGCGACCGTGCGCCCGGCCAGTTCCTCGAGCGTGACCTGCTCGACGCGGCCCTGCACCAGATGCTCGTATGCGCGCACCGGGCTCATCTCCGGCTTCGGCAGGATCGAGAACGCTTCCGACATCAACCGCGTCGTGCCGAGCTGCTCCATGGCCGCGAACATCGTATCGGCCAGGTCCTTCAGCCCCATGCCCGCATAGCGTGAGCCATGCGCCTTCGCGAGCGACGGAATCGCCATGTCGAGCGGCAGGTTTGCGTCGTAGTCGCGCTTGAAGTCGCACAGCGCGCTGACGAGCGAGCCCCACTTGCCCTTCGTGATGCCGATCGAGAACAGGAACAGGATCGTGAAGTCGGTGGTTTTCTCGACGACGATCCCGCGTGCATCGAGATACGCGGTCACGACGCTCGCCGGAATGCCGACCGGCATCAGCCCGCCGGCCGGCGCGACGCCCGGCGTGACGATCGACACCTTGATCGGATCGAGCATGCAGTAGCCGTCCTCGATATTGCCGAAGCCGTGCCATTGCGCGCCGGGGCGCAGCACCCAGCACGACGGGTCGCTCGCGAGCAGATCGGGCGGCGCATCATGGAACGGCAGCGTGCGGCCGGTGCGCGTCTCGAGCACGGTGTCGGGCTGCCAGCACTCGAAGAACCAGTCGCCCTTCGCGCCGAACTCGCTGTTCATCCGCGCGATCATCTGCCGGAACGCGACGGCCTCCTCGATCGACTCGTGCGTGAGCGCCGCGCCGCCGGGGCCGTCCATCATCGCGGCCGCGACGTCGTTCGACGCGATGATCGCGTAGTTCGGCGACGTCGACGCGTGCATCATGAACGTTTCGTTAAACTGACCATGTGGAATCGGGTTGCGGCCGTCGCGCACGTGGATGTACGACGCCTGCGACAGCGCGGTCAGCAGCTTGTGCGTCGACTGCGTCGCGAACACCGTGGGGCGGTCCGCACGATGGTCGCGCGGGTCGCCGTGCATCGCGTGGCGATCGCGGTAGATCGGGTTGAAACGCGCATAGCCGTACCACGCCTCGTCGAAATGCAGCCGGTCGACGCTCGCGCCGAGCAGCTCCTCGACGCGCGCGACGTTGTAGCACAGGCCATCGTACGTCGAGTTGGTGACGATCGCGTGCTTCGGCTGGCGATCGGCCAGCCCGGCCGTGAGCGGGTTCGACGTGATCGCCTCGCGGATTGCCGCCTGCGTGAGGCGCTCCGACGCGATCGGCCCGATGATCCCGTAGCGGTTGCGCGTCGGCACGAGGTAGGTCGGGATCGCGCCCGACATCGTCATCGCATGCTCGGCCGACTTGTGGCAGTTGCGGTCGCACAGTGCGATCTGGTCGCGGCTCACGCTCGCCATCAGGATGATGCGGTTCGACGTCGACGAGCCGTTCGTCACGTGATACGTACGATGCGCGCCGAACACGCGGGCCGCGTAGCGTTCGCTTTCGCCGATCGGGCCCGAGTGGTCGAGCAGCGAGCCCAGCTCGCCGACCGAGATCGACAGGTCGGAGCGGAACAGCGCTTCGCCGAAGTATTCGAAGAATGCGCGGCCAACCGGCGATTTGAGGAAGCCCGTGCCGCCCGTGTGGCCGGGCGTATGCCACGAGTATTCGTAGACGCGCGAGAATTTCGCGAGCGCGCCGAACATCGGCGGCAACACGGTGGCGCGATAGCGTTCGATCGCCGCGTGGATGCGCCCGCCGATGAAGTCGGCCGTATCCTCGAGCAGCCACACGAAATCGTCGACCTGCCCCATCACCCTGGACGGCACCGACGATGCGACGCTGCGGTCGGCCAGCAGGAAGATCGGCACGTTGGCGTTGCGATGCCGGATCGCGTCGACCACGGCCTCGGACGGCCCGTGGCCGTCCACGCCGAGATCCCAGTCGAGCAGCACGCACTGGATCGACGGATCGGAACGGATCAGCATAATCGCATCGTCGGCCGAGGTGGCCGTGAGCACGTCGATGTCGCGCTGCACGAGTTCCGCGCTCAGCGTGCGGACCGCACGCCCGGTCGCGGTTTCCTGCGTGATCTCGTCATCGACCAATAACGCGCGCAGGCCGAGACGACGAATGCCACCGACGGACGTATTCATGTTTTTGCCCTCGTTGTTCCGATGCTTCGTTGGGTTTAATTCGTCTCACGAGCACGCGGACAGCAGGCCACGGGCGGCGGCATGAGACGCACGCAAATCCGGTTTGATTCGCCATCCAATTCGGAGCCGACTATGCCATAGATGTCTTTTGATGAAAAGCAGACGATTCGGCGAAACGATCGATCGTTTTCAAATCGCGTTTCACAATCGGTTCATTTTGATGTGCATTGCAGCACGCCGATTTCCGATTATTTGATCGATCTCATCCGGCAGTCGGATTGTCGATTCCGCTCGATTGAATTCGCCGGGTTTTGTTGCTACGATCGGCTGCGCCGTGCATTGACCGGCGGCGGCCTCGCCGCGCAAGGCTTCTTCGTGCGGCGCGCCATTCGGCATTCAGCATTCGCGGGAGCGTTTCAATCGGCTGCAGCGCGTATCGGATGACACGGATGGCGCGCCCGTGCGAATGCGGCTCTCGTTTTTCCGCACATTTACGGGAGAGTTCGCGTGAGCCTGTTGAAAATCGCAGTCGAGCCGGCGCTGATTGGCGCCTTCCTCACCACGCACGAACAGGTCGACGTATTCCAGACCGATTTCACGAATATCGCGGCAATCGTCGTCGGAATCGATTCGGCGCAACAGGTGCTTAAAACCGTCGAAAGAACCGGATTCGCGATTCCGTTTTTCGTCGCGGTCGAGCCCGACCAGGAAGTGCCGCCGTCGATCCTGCCGAGCGCGAGCGGCGTGATCCAGCTCCGCCATGGCGGACGCCACTACTACGGCCGGCAGATCTCCGCCGCCGCCGACATCTACAGCGAGAACCTGCTGCCGCCGTTCTTCAAGGTGATGCGCGAATACGTGCAGCGCGGCTATGTCGAATTCGACTGCCCCGGCCACCAGGGCGGCCAGTTCTTCTCGAACCACCCGCTCGGCCGGATGTTCTTCGACTTCTTCGGCGAGACGATCTTTCGCGCCGACCTCTGCAACGCCGACGTCCGGCTCGGCGACCTGCTGATCCACGAAGGCCCCGCGCTGGAAGCGCAGCGCAATGCCGCACGGATCTACAACGCGGACAAGACGTACTTCGTGCTGAACGGCACGTCGACGTCGAACAAGGTCGTCACGAGCGCGCTGCTCGCGCCCGACGATCTCGTGCTGTTCGACCGCAACAATCACAAGTCGGTGCACCTCGGCGCGCTCGTGCTGTCGGGCGCGCGGCCAGTCTACCTCGAGACCGCCCGCAACGCGTGGGGCCTCATCGGCGGCGTCGACAGCGCAGCGCTCGACGAAACCCGCATTCGCGACGCGATCCGCGACGTCGCACCGGAGCGCGCCGGCCTGCCGCGCCCGTTCCGGCTCGCGGTGATCCAGCTCGGCACCTACGACGGCACGATCTACAACGCGCGCGAGATCGTCGACCGGATCGGCCATCTGTGCGACTACATCCTGTTCGATTCGGCGTGGGTCGGCTACGAGCAGTTCATCCCGATGATGCAGGACTGCTCGCCGCTGATGCTCACGCTCGGCCCCGACGATCCCGGCATCTTCGTCACGCAGTCGGTGCACAAGCAGCAGGCCGGTTTCTCGCAGACGTCGCAGATTCACAAGAAGGACAGCCACATCGAAGGCCAGAAGCGCTTCTGCGATCACCGGCGCTTCAACAACGCGTACATGATCCATGCGTCGACGAGCCCGTTCTACCCGATGTTCGCCGCGCTCGACGTCAACGCGCAGATGCACGCGGGCCCGGCCGGCAAGCGCCTGTGGCGCGACTGCGTCGCGCATGGCGTCGATGCGCGCAAGCTGCTGCTGAAGACCTGCCGCCAGATCCGACCGTTCGTTCCCCAGACTATCGACGGCCGCCCGTGGGCCGACTACCCGACCGAGCAGATCGTCGACGACCTGCGCTTCTTCCGCTTTCATCCGGCCGACACGTGGCACGGCTTCGAGGGTTATGCGGACGACCAGTATTTCGTCGACCCGTGCAAGCTGCTGCTGACGACGCCCGGCATCGATCGCGACACGCACGCGTACGCGGCGTTCGGCGCACCGGCGCCGATCCTGGCGCGCTATCTGCGCGAGCACGGCGTCGTGCCCGAGAAGGCCGACCTGTACACGATCCTGTTCCTGCTCACGCCTTCCGAAAGTTTCGGCAAGCTGCAGCATCTGGTCGCACACCTCGCGCAGTTCGAACGCCATCTCGACCAGGACACGCTGCTGCGCGAAGCGATTCCATCGCTGTGCGAAGCGTATCCGGCGCTGTACGGCGACATGCGCCTGCGGCAGCTGTGCCAGCGGATGCACGACTTCTACCGCAGCCACGACATGAAGCACCTGCAGAAGCAGATGTTCCGGCGTGCGCAGTTCCCGAAGCAGGCGATGCTGCCGCAGGCCGCGAATGCCGAGCTGATCCGCAACAACGTCGAGCTCGTCACGCTCGATCGCATCGAAGGCCGGATCGCGACGGAAGGCGCGCTGCCCTATCCGCCCGGCATCTTCTGCGTCGTGCCCGGCGAAAGGTGGGGCGGCCCGGCGCTCGACTACTTCCGTGCGCTCGAAGCGGGGATCAACGCGCTGCCGGGTTTCGAGCCGGAAATCCAGGGCGTCTATCTGCACACGCGGCCGGACGGTACGAAGCAGGCGTCGGCGTACGTGGTGGCGGCCGGCGCCGACGCGTCACGCGCGTAACGGCGGCCTGGCGGTTGGCCTCGCGCCGCTCGCGGTCCTGCGCGCATCGCGGGACATGACGGGCGGCGCGACCCGCCCGCCGCCTCACCACGCCTGCCGGTAGATCTCCAGCGCGTCGGCCTCCGTCACCTCGCGCGGATTGTTCACGAGCAGGCGCGTCTGCAGCATCGCATCCGATGCCATTCTCGGCAGGTCGCCCTCCCCGATGCCGACCTCGCGCAGCGTGCGCGGAATGCCCGTCGCGACGATCAGCCGGTCGATCTCGGCGATCAGCGCGTGCGTGCGCGCTTCATCGCTGCCCGTCGCCGACGGCGCGACGATCGACGCGAGTTCCGCATACAGCGGCGCGGCGGCCGCCGCGTTGAAACGCAGCACGTGCGGCAGCACGAGCGCATTCGACAACCCGTGCGGCACATGGAAGATCCCGCCGACCGGATAGGCGAGCGCGTGCACGGCCGCGACCGGTGCATTCGCGAACGCCTGCCCCGCGAACATCGCACCGACCAGCATCGCCTCGCGCGCGTGGCGGTTCCGGCCGTCGTCGCACGCCGCGAGCAGGTTGCGCGACAGCAGCGTCAGCGCGTGCACGGCCAGCATGTCGGATACCGGGTTCTTCAGCCGCGCGGACGTGTAGGCCTCGATCGCATGCACCATCGCGTCGATGCCCGTCGCGGCCGTGGCCGCACGCGGCAGGCCGAGCGTCAGTTCGGCATCGAGGATCGCGACGTCCGCGAACAGGTGCGGCGACACGACGCCCATCTTGCGCGCCTCGCCGACCGTGACGATCGACACGGCCGTCACTTCGGAGCCGGTGCCAGCCGTCGTCGGCATCTGCACGAGCGGCAGTCGCGCGCTCGTCACCTTGTCGACGCCGTACATGTCGGCCAGCGCCTGCTGCCCCGGCGCGAGCACCGCGATCAGCTTCGCGACGTCCATCGACGATCCGCCGCCCAGGCCGAGCACGATCTCGGCATCGGCCGCGACGGCCCGCTCGGTCGCTTCCAGCACCACGTGCTCGGGCGGATCGGCGATCACGTCGTCGATCACGGTGACTTGCCAGCCGTGCGCGGCGAGGCTCGCCAGCGCGGGCGCGAGCACGCCGCTGCGATGCAGGAACGCGTCGGTGACGACACAGAGCCGCACGAGCGCCGGAAAGCGTTCGCGCAACAACACGCCGAGCCGGCGCGCGGCGCCGAATTCGACGACCTGCGTCGGAACGGTACGGAATTGAAACGGGTTCATCGGGTGCCTCCCGGTGGCGTCGCCGCGCCGGTGCCGGGCTGCACCATGTAGCTGGACACTTCGCGGCGATCGAGCAACGGAATGATCGCGCCGAACCCGATCCGCTGGAAATGCGGCGTTTCCCGATGCACGTCGAGGCCGTCCGCGTCGCTGTAGCGTTCGAGGATTACGACGTGGTCGGGATCCTCCGGCGACCGGAAATACGCGTAGTCGAGATTCTTCGGCTCGGCGCGCGTCAGCGGCGCGAGCTCCGCGAGCAATTCGACCACGCGATCGCCGTTGCCGGGCTTGGCGTGGAAATGCGCGATGACCTGCAGGTACGGTTCGTTCATGTTGCGCTCCGGGTTCGACTGGGGGCCGTCACGACGGGGATGCACGCCATGCGCGGCGAACCGGAGGGATTCGAACGCGACGGCGCGACGCCGTGTCACTGGCGGGTCGTCGCATTGTATTGAATCGGCGCGGGCTTCGCAGTGCCGCCACCGCGCCCCGAAAAACAGCGCCGATCGCCATTGGCCGCTACTCGCGCGACACGCCGACTACCACGGCACCGTCCGCCCCAGATAGTCGAGATACTCGAGCCCCGGGCGCCCACGCTTTGCGATCAGCACGTCGACGAGACTCGGCACGCTTTCCTCGATCGTCAGGCGTGCGTCGGGCCCACCGAGTTCCGTGCGGACCCAGCCGGGCGCCATCAGCACCATCGCGCGCCGCGTATCGGCCTGGCGCACCGCGAAACTGCGCATGAACTGGTTCAGCGCGGCCTTGCTGCCGCGATAGACCTCGCGCATCCCGCTCACGTTGTTCGCGACGCTGCCCTGCCCCGACGACATCGCACCGATCAGGCCATCGTCGGTCACGAGATCCTGCAGCGTCTCGATCACCCGCATCGGCGCCAGCGCATTCGTGACCATCACGCGCACGAACTCGTCGGTCGTCACTTCGCCGATCGTTTCGGTGGGTTCGTTGGTCGTGCCCGCATTCACGAACAGCATGTCGAAGCGCAGGCCCGACAGCCGCTCGCGCAGCGCGGCGAGTTGCACCGGTTCGCAGATGTCGAGCGTCTCGATGTCGAGCCGGCCGTCGAACCGGTCGGCGAGATCGTGCAGCTTCGTGCGTCCCGAGCCTGCGCGCACGGTGCCTGTTACGCGCCAGCCTTTGTCCAGGAACGCCTCCGCCATCGCGAGCCCGAGGCCGCGCGAGGCCGCGACGAGCAGGAGCGCAGGGACGTTTCGGTTCGATTCAGTGGGTTGCATGGTTTTCGCCTTTGCCGGGTTTCGTCATGCAGCCACTATAGGTTCGCAACACGGCAGGCGCCAGACGCACCAGATTCAACTTATTGTTGCATCAAACGCCATGTCAAATCGCACAGCGGCGTATCCTGTCGCCATGGAAGACATCGACCTGAATCTCGTCACCGCGCTCGACGTGCTGCTGTCGGAAGGCAGCGTGACCGGCGCCGCGCGCCGGCTTGGCCTGAGCACATCGGCCATGAGCCGCACGCTCACGCGGCTGCGGATGGCCACCGGGGATCAGCTGCTCGTGCGCGCCGGGCGCAAGCTCGTGCCGACACCGCACGCCGCCGCGTTGCGCGACCGCGTGCATGCGATTGCCAGCGATGCGCGCGCGGTGCTGCGGCCCGCGACGGCCGACGTGGACATGGCGACGCACGCCTCCACGTTCACCCTCCGTGCTGCCGCCTCGTTCATGGAAATGCTGTCCGGCCCGGTGGTCGCCGCACTCGCCGAAATCGCGCCGCAAGTGCGCATCCGCTTCGTCCCGAAGCCCGATCGCGATCCGCAAGCGTTGCGCGACGGCACCGTCGACCTGGAAATCGGCAAGCGCGGCGACGACGCCCCCGAACTGCACACGCGCATGCTGTTTCACGACTGGCACGTCGCCGTGGCGCGCGCCGGGCACCCGCTGTTCGCATCGGGCAGGATCACGCCCGCGCGCTATGCGGCCTGCCGCCACGTGATCGCGTCGCAGCTCGGCGATTTCGGCGGTCCGGCTGACGACTCGACCGACAAGACTGGCCCGAGCCACTCCGTGCAGGTCGTCGTACCGGGCTACCCCGATGCGATGCGGGTCGCGGCCAGCACCGACCTGATCGCGCTCGTGCCGCGCTCGAGCCTCGGCAACGCGTTCTCGCCGGGGCTCACGGAGGCGCTCGGGCTACGCAGTTTCGAGATCCCGGTGCGCCTGCCCGAGATCCTCGTGTCCGCGCTGTGGCATCCGCGCATGCACGGCGACCCCGTGCACCGTCGCCTGCGCGATGCGGTCATCGCCGTCTGCCAGCGCGCGTATCCGGAGGGTCGCGCGCCGCGCCCGCCGGCACGTCGCACCGGCACGCGCGTGGCAGGCTGACGCGCGGCTCAGACCAGCCGCCCGCCGCCGTCGATGTGCAGGATCTCGCCATTCATGAAGCCGTTGCCCAGCAGGAACGCGATCGCTTCCCCCACTTCATCGGCGCGCCCGACACGGCCGCCGGGCAATGTCGCCGCCGCGCCCGCGAGGATCGCCTCGCGCGCCTCCGCACCAAACGCGTCGTAAAGCGGCGTCTCGACGAAACCGGGCGCCACCACGTTGACGCGAATCGGCTTCAGCTCCAGCGCGAGCGACTGCGCCAGCGCCTCGACCCCGCGCACGGCGGCGGCAATGACGGAAACGCCCTGCGCGGCCGGACGATCCGACAGTTGCCCGCCGGTCAGCACGATCGAACCGGTCACGGGCATCAGCGGCAATGCAGCGCGGATCGCGTAGACCGGCCCGGCGATACGCTCCTGCCACGCGGCGAGCAGGTGATCGGGATCGGTCTCGTTCAGCTTGCCGGCAATGAACCGCCCGGCCGTGACAATCAGGTGATCGACGCGCGTGATCGTGTCGAACACGGCCTCCACTGCCTGCCGGTCCGCGATGTCGGCCACCGCGACGCGCGCGCCGCCGATCGCCTGTGAGGCGGATTCGAGCGTCGCGCGGGTCCGGCCGACCAGCGTGACGCTGGCGCCTTTCGCCTTCGCGGCGGCCGCTGCCTCGAGGCCGATGCCGGAACTCCCGCCGAATACCACGACGTGCGCACCGTCCAGTGCCGAAGATTGCGTTGCCTCGTTCATGTCGACTCCTCATCAGGGATTGAAGGTTCGCGAACGTTAGGTCATTCTCCGTTGCGCAGGAACGTGGGAGACTTGAATAAGGTTCATGCCCGAAAGGAATAAGATGGATTCATTGCGATCCATGCGCGTATTCGTCCGCGCGATCGAGCTCGGCAATTTTTCGGCAGTCGCGCGGGAGGAAGGCACCGGCCAGCCGACGATCAGCAAGATCGTCGCCGCGTTCGAAAAGGAACTGGGCGTTCGCCTCCTGGAACGCTCGACCACGAGCCTCGCGCCCACCGACGAAGGCCGCCGGTTCTACGATCGCTGCAAGCGCGTGATCGACGAATACGCGAGCGCGGTGGCCGAGGTGCGCGGCCAAACGGTGCGGCCGGTCGGCAAGCTGGTCGTCAATGCGCCGCTGGGGCTGGGCGAGCTGAGACTGAACGCGCTCGTGCTCGAATTCCTCGCTGCGTGGCCCGAGATCGAGGTCGAGCTCCAATTGACCGACCGCGTGATCGACCTCGTCGAAGAAGGCGTCGATGTCGCCATTCGCCTCGGCCAGCTGCTGCCGCCGGATGCCGTGGCGCGCCACATCGCGTCGTCGCCGCGCCTGCTGGTCGCCACGCCGGCGTACGTGGCGCGGGCGCCGAAGCTCCGCCGGCCGGACGACCTCGTGAAGCACGAGTATGTCGGCTACGCGCGCGCGGACATCGGCAACGAACTGGCCTTCGCGCGCGGCGGCGAGCAGGTCGTCGTTCCGGTGCACGGCCGGTATCGCGTGAACAGTTCGATGGCGCTGCGGGAATGCTTCCTGACCGGAAACGCGGTGGGCAGCGGGCCCGCGTGGCTCGTTCAGGACCTGATCGACAGCGGCCGGCTCGTCCGGTTGCTGCCGAAGTGGGACATGGTGCCGCCGCATGCGCTGCACCTCGTCTATGCGTCGCGCCGGTATCTGCCGCTGCGGACCCGCACGTTCCTGCAGTTCATGGAGCAGCGGATTCCCGAGCTGCCCGGGTTCCATGCGATCACTGCCCCGACTGCCATCCCGAGCGCCCCCGCGTCGCGGCGGGCCCGCTGACCGGCGCTCGCCGCGGCCACGGCCGGCCCGCGCGTCGATCCGCCACCGTTTTCCCGATCCGCCGAATCCCCGCTATTGCAGCGGCGCCGGCGGGCCGTTCGGCTAAAATGCCGCACTTTCCACCTTGTCCGGCCCGCTCGCCATGCAACCCGCCTCTCCCGCCCAACCCGCCGCCCACGGCGCCGACGCTGCAGATTCGGCCCGCGACCTCGTCTACGGCCCGAACGACCGGCCGGCGCCGATGGTTGCCTTCGTCGCCGCGCTGCAGCACCTGCTGGCGATCATCGTGCCGATCGTCACGCCCGGCCTGCTGATCTGCCAGGCGCTCGGCGTGTCCAGCCGCGATACGACCCTGATCGTGTCGATGTCGCTGGTGATTTCCGGCATCGCTACCTTCGTCCAGTGCAAGCGTTTCGGCCCGCTCGGCGCCGGCCTGCTGATCGTCCAGGGCACGAGCTTCAACTTCGTCGGCCCGCTGATCGCCGGCGGCAGCCTGATGGTCAAGCAAGGCACGCCGGTCGAGACCGTGATGGCCGCGATCTTCGGCGTCGTGATTGCCGGGTCGTTCGTCGAGATGGGGGTATCGCGCATCCTGCCGTTCGTGAAGCGCCTGATCACGCCGCTCGTCACCGGCATCGTCGTGCTGCTGATCGGCCTCACGCTGATCAAGGTCGGCCTGATCAGCATGGGCGGCGGCTTTGGCGCGATGGCCAAGGGCACCTTCGCGAGCGCGGAGAACCTGACGCTGTCCGGCGTCGTGCTCGGCACGATCATCCTGCTGAACCGCGTGCCGATCGTGTGGGTGCGCAGCACCGCGCTCGTCATCGCGCTCGTGATCGGCTATCTCGCGGCCGCGTTCCTCGGCCGCCTCGATTTCACCGGCATGCACCAGGCCGCGCTGTTCCAGGTTCCGACGCCGCTGCACTTCGGCATCGGCTTCTCGTGGGCGCTGTTCGTGCCGATGCTGATCATCTACCTCGTCACGTCGCTCGAGGCGATCGGCGACGTCACGGCCACCAGCAAGATCTCGAACGAACCGGTCGAAGGCCCGGTGTGGATGCAGCGTATCAAGGGCGGCGTGCTCGTGAACGGCGCGAACTCGCTGCTGGCCGGCGTGTACAACACGTTCCCGAGCTCGGTATTCGCGCAGAACAACGGCGTGATCCAGATCACCGGCGTCGCCAGCCGCTACGTCGGCATCTGGATCGCGGGGATGCTCGTGGTGCTCGGCCTGTTCCCGGTCGTCGCCGGCGTGCTGCAGGCCGTGCCGGAGCCCGTGCTCGGCGGCGCGGCGATGGTGATGTTCGGCGCGGTGGCCGCATCGGGCATCAACATCCTCGCGGGCGTCCATCTCGATCGTCGCGCACTGCTGATCATCGCGGTGTCGCTCGCGCTCGGCCTCGGCGTGTCGCAAGTGCCGGACATCCTCAACAGCCTGCCGCACGCGCTGAAGAACGTGCTGGAATCGGGCGTGGCGACGGGCGGCATCTGCGCGCTCGTGATGAACTGGTTCCTGCCGGAAAAGAAGTAACGGCGGCACGCCTGACCGGCTCCCCTCAAGCCGCGCGCCCGGTGCATCGGGCGCGCGGCTTTTTTCATGGCGAACGATATGTCCCGCATCGAGGCATCGAGCGATAACGTCACCCGATTCGAAGCGAAGGGCGAGCCCATGGCGCACTTCATGCCGACGCCCCGCCCCTTGGGCGCGGACGACCGGGCGCCGGCCGGGCATGGACTCGAACCTGCGAAACGCAGCGGCGGCGTGGCCGGACACGCAACCGTGACGATCGATCGTCAAACCACGTCAGACGCGCTTTGCCGATCGATCCGCGATGGTTAGAATTGCTTCATGCCTCAAACCCTAGCGCCCAATATCGCCCCTGAAGGGAGCACCGTCCCGGTCAAGGAACGCGCGACCATCGTCTGCTACCGCGGCGAACAGGTCTTGCTCGTTGCCCGTGCGGCGTCGCGCTGGGCCCTTCCCGGCGGCACGATCAAGCGCGGGGAAACGCCGCTCGACGCCGCACATCGCGAGTTATGCGAAGAAACGGGCATGACCGGCCAGCCGCTCGTCTACTCGATGCAGTTCACCGGCCTCGCCAAAATCCATCACGTGTTCTTCGCGGAAGTCGGCCCGGACCAGACGCCGCAAGCAAACAACGAGATCGAGAAATGCAAGTGGTTTCCGATCGACGGCGTCGAAGGGTTGCGCGCCAGCATTCCGACGAAGCGCATCGTCGAACTCGTTTATCAACACGAAATCAGCAAGACGTAGCGCGACGGGCGAGCGTATTCGCGAGCCGGCAAACCGGCCCGGATCGTCCTGCCTGGATCGGCAGCGCGTATGCGCTCAGTGCGGACGCCTTCTTCGCAACTCGTGTGTCGCATAGACGACCAGGAAGATGCCGAGCATCGCAATACCGGACGCCATGAAGTCGTTCGCGCTTCCCGAGCTTTGCAGGGACGTCGGGAAAATGCCGAGACTCAATCCCGCGCCAGCAAGAAGCAATCCTGCAGCCACGCCCCAGATCGGTCCGGTGGTCTTGTCGATTTTATTTTTCATACTGCATCCGTCTACAGTCATTACCTGAACGATATCGGCAAGGGACGCCGCGTCTACCTTCAGTGATTCGACTATAGCCCGGAAAAAAATCGCAAACTTTTAGTGCTTTTCCCGATCAAGTTTTGGCAATTGCAATCGCCGGTGCTGTCGTGCAATTGCACGTTGATTGAAGCGTGTCGGGTCGACAAGAAAACGGGGTGGCGGAAGGCAGCAGGAGTCGAACCTACCCGGGAGTGTCTGACACCCCCAACTGGATTTGAAGTCCAGCCGTACCACCGGATACGAATGCCTTCCGTGGGGAAAAGAACCCAAAGAACAACGAGCGCCTACGCCTGAATACCCGCCCAACCGCTGTCAGGCCGCAGGAGGTGAAGATCGCGGTGGAAGCGAGTATACCCAACCCGGTCGAAGAACTCGAGAATCTGGATCGCGCGCTTGCGGCCGAGCCCCGTCGCATCGCGGAACGTCGCGGCATCGAGCCCGCCGTCGCGCGACGGCACGAGATGCGCGACCAGTTCCGCCAGCTCGCGCACCACGCTCGCGTGGTAGAACAGGTCGCGCACGACCTGGTGCACGTCGCCGCGCCGCGCGAGCTTGCGCAACAACGCGCGCACCGCGTCTTCAGCCGCGCCCGTGTCACGGGCCAGGTCGCGCACCCACGGCGGATCGAAGCGCCCCGCGTGAATCAGCGGCAGCAGCTGCTGCGCCAGCGCCTCCTCGCGCGGCTCGAGGCTCACCGCATGCGACGGCAGATGCAGCCACGGCCCGCTTCGCGCGACTTCGCCGCCGGCCACCAGCGCATCGACGAGCGCGCGCCACAGCGTATCGCCGGCGAGCGGCGCGGCCATCCGCCGCAACCGCGCGGCGTCGAGCCCCTGCTCGTCCGGCATGCGCTCGTGATACGCGCGCAGCGTATCGATTGCCCGCGTCTGCAGCGCGCGCCAGTGCGCCTGGGCAATCACCGCGCCTTCGTTCGACGCGGCGTCGCGCTGCCCGATCGCCAGCGCGTCTTCCGGCAACGCCAGCGCATTCGGCGCGAAACCCGTCAGATGCGTGAGCATCGCGCGCGGGATGCCGAGCGGCGCCTGCGCAAGCAGCGCATCGAGGCGGCCTGCGTCGAGCCATTCGGCCAGCGCGTCGAGCCATGCGCGGCGCGCAGGCGTACGACGCTTGCGCGCCGGCCCGAACGGATCGAGCACGCGGCCGCCGCCGACCGTGCGCGTCGCCTGCGGATTGCGGACGATGAAGCGGTCGCCCGGCAGCGCAAACACCGGCTCGTCGAATACCAGCTGCACGCGCATCCGCTGGCCGGCCGCGAGCGTATCGCCGTCGAGCAGCGCGACATGCGCGACGCGATGCAGCGTGCCGAGATGCACGTGCAGCGGCGCCCAGTGCGTCAGCGTGAGCCCCGCATCCGCGAGCAGCGTCAGCTCGACGTCGAGACGCGGCGACGTCGCGACGAGCCGCGCATCGGCGACGGTGTCGCCTCGCTCGACCTCGGCCTTGTCGACTCCGGCCAGATTCAGCGCGCAACGCTCGCCTGCGCGGCCGGCCTCGACCGGCCGGTTCTGCGCATGGATGCTGCGCACGCGGGCCGCGCCGCCCGTGCGCACGATCGCGAGCGTGTCGCCGGTCGCGACGCGGCCCGCGAACGCGGTGCCCGTCACGACGGTACCCTGCCCAGTAAGCGTGAACACACGATCGACCGCGAGCCGGAACAGCCCGTCGTCGCGGCGCGCACGCCACGCGATCGCCGCGTCCGCCAGATAACGCTTCAGCGCGGCGACACCCGGATCGTCCGCAGCCGTCGCACGCGTCTCGAAAATCGGCACGCCGGCCAGCGTCGAGTCGTTCAGCCACGTGACGATCTCGTCGCGCACGTCGGCCACGCGCGCGGCGTCGACGCGATCGCACTTCGTCAGCGCGACGGCGCCATGCATGACGCCGAGCAGCTGCAGGATCGCGAGATGCTCGCGCGTCTGCGGCATCACGCCGTCGTCGGCGGCAATCACGAGCAGCGCGAAGTCGATCCCGCATGCGCCGGCCGCCATCGTATGAATCAGCTTCTCGTGGCCCGGCACGTCGATCAGGCCGAGCACGTCGCCGTTGTCGAGCGGCGTATACGCGTAACCGAGCTCGATCGAGATGCCGCGCGCCTTCTCTTCCTTCAGGCGATCGGTGTCGACGCCCGTCAGCGCGCGCACCAGCGTCGTCTTGCCGTGGTCGATGTGTCCCGCGGTACCGACGATCATGCAGCGGGCCCCGCGGGCGGCACGCATTGCGCGACGAACACCGCCTCGTCGTCGGCTTCGAGGCAGCGCAGGTCGAGCCGCAGTGCATTGTCGGCGACGCGGCCGATCACCGGGCGCGGCCATTCGCGCAGCCGTTTCTCGAGCTGCGCCAGGGCACGGCCGCCGCGCTTGCCGTCCGCCGTGCGCACGACGAGCCCGGCGCTCGGCAACTGGTCGACCGGCAGCGCGCCGCTGCCGATCTGGCTGAACATCGGCTCGACCGTCACGTCGAAACCGCTGCCGAGCGTGGCCTGCAGCGCCGGACGCACGCGCTCGGCGGCCTCGGCGATCTCGCGCTGCGGGCGCGTCAGCAGCCGCAGCGTGGTGAGCCGGTCACGCAGGAACTCGGGTGACTGGTAGAGGCGCAGCACCGGCTCGAGCGCCGCGAGCGTCAGCTTGCCGACGCGCAGCGCGCGCTTGAGCGGATGTTTCTTGATCTTCGCGATCAGCGCGCGATCGCCGACGATCAGGCCGGCCTGCGGCCCGCCGAGTAGCTTGTCGCCGCTGAACGTGACAACGTTTGCGCCGGCAGCGACGGTTTCCTGCACGGTCGTCTCGTGCGGCAAGCCCCACTGCGACAGGTCGGCGAGCGTGCCGCTGCCGAGATCGACGGCCACCGGCAGCCCATGCTCGCGCGCGAGCGGCGCGAGTTCGGCGAGCGTCGCCTCCTTCGTGAAGCCGCTGATCGCGTAGTTGCTGCAATGCACCTTCATCAGCAGCGCGGTACGCGGGCCGACGGCTTCCGCGTAGTCGCGCAGATGGGTGCGGTTGGTGGTGCCGACCTCGCGCAGCTTGGCCCCCGCGCGGCTCATGATGTCGGGAATGCGGAATGCGCCGCCAATCTCGACCAGCTCGCCGCGCGACACCACGACTTCCCGCTTCGTCGCCAGTGCCGACAGCGCCAGCAGCACGGCCGCCGCATTGTTGTTGACGACGGTCGCAGCCTCCGCGCCCGTCAGTTCGCACAGCAGATCGTCGATCAGGTCGTCGCGGTCGCCGCGGCGGCCCGTGGCGAGATCGAATTCGAGGTTGACCGGCCGCGTCAGCACGTCGACCACCGCGCGCACCGCGTCGTCGGGCAACAGTGCGCGCCCGAGATTCGTGTGCAGCACGGTGCCGGTCAGGTTGAACACGGCGCGCACCGCGCCCGCGCTCTGCGCGGCCAGCGTGCGCGCGACGGCCGCGGCGATGCGCGGCTCGTCGAGCGGCTCGGCCGCCGCCGGATCGTGTTGCGCGGCGGTACGCCAGCGTTCGAGTTCGGCACGCACGGCGTTCAGCACGCGCGTGCGGCCGTACTCCGCGACGAGCGGTTGCAGCGGCGCCGACGACAGCACGCGTTCGACGGACGGCACGCGCGCCAGTACCGCATTCAGTTCATTCACACCCGGTTCGGTCACGTCGTTGAGGCTCCAGTCTCATGCTTCGCAGCGGGCCGGCGCCGGTGCTCGCGCACCGTCCCTCCGGCCCGTGCCGTCAATTCGCGTCCCGCGAGACATCCGGCCACAGCAGCGGGTTCGGTGAACTGCGCTGGTAGCCGGCTTCGTTCATCAGCAGGTCGAGCGTGAGACTCGCGAGATCGTCCGCCAGCGGCTCGAACTCGTAGTCCTTGTCCTGATAGCCGATCTTGCGATAGGTCTTGCACTCGTCGCACGATTCGGCCTTGACGGCTTCGCTGCCGCCCTCGATCCCGTGATAGGCGATGCCTTTGGTCGAATCGCAGTGCGAGCACTTCGTGCGCACCATGTGCCACTCGGTCGTGCACAGCCCGCATTGCAGGAAACGGTAGCCCTGGTACTGGCCGCCGACCCGCACGACGCTCGCGACCGGATGCGTGCCGCACACGGGGCACAGCCCCGGCTGGTCGAGATACGGGACGTCGGCCGGCGGAACCCGGCTGGCGAGGTCCGTCCACACGACCTGCAGCGCGGCCATCAGGAACGGCGCGGTAGCCGGGTCGACTTCGGCGAAACGCAGCGCGAGGATCGCGTCGGCTTGCGCGTCCAGTTCGGCGGGCGCCATCAGGCGCAGCCGGTCGAGCAGCTTCGCGAGCTGCGGGTTGACGAGCCCGGCGCCTTCGACGCGGTCGAGCAGTTCGTACAGCACGGCCCGCCAGCGCGGATCGCGCTCGCCGTCGAGCGCCGGCACGAGCGGCATCGAATGCTCCTGCGCACGCGCGATCGCTTCCTTCGACGGCAGCGGCAGTTCGAGCGTTTGCAGCGTCGCGTGCTGCGCATCGGCGACGGTGGCCATCAGCCGCAGGTAGCCGCTGATCGGGTTCAGGTCGGCCAGCTTGCGCAGCCGCGCGGCGCGCGCCGAGAACGCGGTGGCGCGCTCCGGCAGGCGAAAGCGCGGGATGGCCGAATGATCGAGGGTCGAGATCTCGGTCGGTTCGAGGATGCGTTGTGTCACAAATATATCTTCCAAATAAACAAGCGCCGACAGGTCGGCGCTTCAGGCGGTTCCGACGGATGACGGAGCAGCCCGCCGCGATCGGCGAGC
This sequence comes from Burkholderia sp. AU33803, assembly GCF_002223095.1. Classification (NCBI taxonomy): domain Bacteria; kingdom Pseudomonadati; phylum Pseudomonadota; class Betaproteobacteria; order Burkholderiales; family Burkholderiaceae; genus Burkholderia; species Burkholderia sp. AU33803. The sequence continues at coordinate 1,077,247 of NZ_NKFJ01000006.1, read as the reverse complement.
CGCCCCGCTCCGGTGCGTTATTTCACGCTTTCACGGAACCACTTCGGGTGATGCTTGCGAGCCCAGCCCAGCGTGACGGTGCCGCGCACCATCGCGCCGATCGAGCCCTTCACCCACAACGCCGCGTAAATGTGCACGATGATGCTCGCGATCAGCACGAAGGCCGCCACGGCATGCACGACAGCGGCCGCGCGGATCACCCCGATCGGGAAGTAGAACGAGAAGTAGCGCCGCCAGATCACGACTCCCGACAGCAGGAGCAGCAGCAGGCACGCGACCAACGTAAAGAATAGCAGCTTCTGCCCGGCGTTATAGCGCCCGACGGGCGGCAGCTTGTCTTCCTGGTTGGTCAGCACGTCGCCGATCTGCTTGAGCCACTGGCGATCGTCCGCATCGAGCGCGTTGTGGTGCCAGAAGCGCACCACCAGGATCGCAAACGACACGAACATCACGAGGCCGACGAACGGATGCAGGATCCGCGTCCACTGGCCGCCGCCGAACAGCGCGGTCAGCCAGAACATCGACGGATGAAACAGCGCGAGCCCGGACAGCGCGAGCAGCACGAACGTGATCGCGGTGATCCAGTGGTTCGTGCGCTCGTTCGCCGAGTAGCGGACGATCAGGTTGGGGTCGTCGTGATTCATTTCGCGTCCTCCTTGATGCGTCGCGCCTCGTCGCGCGCGGCCTGTTCCTCGTCGTCGCTCACCTCGTTCGGACCGACCCGGACATAGTGGAAGAACCCGGCAAGCGCAGTCAGCGCGAGGCCGGCCACCGCGAGCGGTTTCGCGATGCCCTTCCACAGCTTCACCATCGGGCTGATCGACGGGTTGTCGGGCAGCCCGTGGTACAGCGACGGCTTGTCCGCGTGGTGCAGCACGTACATCACGTGCGTGCCGCCGACGCCCTGCGGGTCGTACAGCCCCGCATGCTCGAAGCCGCGCTCCTTCAGGTCCTCGATCCGCTCGGCCGCGTGCTGCTTCATGTCCTCCTTGGTGCCGAACACGATCGCGCCCGTCGGGCAGGTCTTCACGCAGGCCGGTTCCTGGCCGACCGCGACGCGGTCGGAACAGAGCGTGCACTTGTATGCGCGATGATCCTTCTTCGAGATCCGCGGAACGTTGAACGGGCAGCCGGTCACGCAATAGCCGCAACCGATGCAGTTCTCCTCGTGGAAATCGACGATCCCGTTGTTGTACTGCACGATCGCGCCCGGCGACGGACACGCCTTCAGGCAGCCCGGATCCTCGCAGTGCATGCAGCCGTCCTTGCGGATCAGCCACTCGAGGTCGCCGGCCGGGTTCTCGTATTCGGAGAACCGCATGACCGTCCACGAATGCTCGGTCAGGTCGGCCGGGTTGTCGTACACGCCGACGTTGGTGCCGACCTCGTCACGCAGGTCGTTCCACTCCATGCATGCCGTCTGGCATGCCTTGCAGCCGATGCACTTCGATACGTCGATCAGCTTGGCGACACTCCCGGTCACCGGTTCGCGCACCGTGGGCGGTGGCGTCGTGGTGGCCGAGACGCGCTTGATATCCAGCGATTGCAATGCCATCTCTTTCCCCTTACGCCTTTTCGACCTTCACCAGGAACGACTTGAATTCCGGTGTATAGGAGTTGCCGTCACCCACGGACGGAGTCAGGGTATTGGCGAGATAGCCGGGCTTCGTCAGACCCTTGAAGCCCCAGTGCAACGGGACGCCGACCGTCTGGACCTTCTTGCCGTCGACCGTCAGCGGCTTGATCCGCTTCGTGACGAGGGCGACCGCGATGATGTAGCCGCGCTTGGACGACACCTTCACGCGCTCGCCATGCGCGACGCCGACTTCCTTCGCGAGGTCTTCGCCGATCTCGACGAATTGCTCGGGCTGGATGATCGAGTTCAGCCGCGCATGCTTGGTCCAGTAGTGGAAGTGCTCGGTGAGCCGGTACGTCGTCGCCACGTGCGGGAACTCCGCCACCTTGCCGAACGACGCGCGGTCGACCGGGAACACGCGGGCAGCCGGGTTGTTCAGCGCCTGCGGGTTGTTCGGGTGCAGCGGGTTCGCGTCGAGCGGCGTCTCGAACGGCTCGTAGTGCTCGGGGAACGGCCCTTCGTTCATCCCCGCCCGGGCGAAGAAGCGTGCGACACCTTCCGGGTTCATGATGAACGGCCCCATCCCGTTCTCGGGCGCTTCGTCCGCCTTGAAGTCGGGAATGTCGGCCCCCTTCCACGCGCTGCCGTTCCAGCCGATCAGCTTGCGGGTCGGGTCGAACGGCTTGCCGGCAACGTCGCACGACGCGCGGTTGTACAGGATCCGCCGGTTCGCCGGCCACGCCCACGCCCAGTTCAGCGTCTGGCCGATGCCGGTCGGGTCGGCGTTGTCGCGCCGCCCCATCTGGTTGCCGGCCTGCGTCCAGGCACCGCAGAAGATCCAGCAGCCGCTCGCGGTCGTGCCGTCGTCCTTCAGCTGCGCGAACGCGGCCAGCTGCTCGCCCTTCTTCACGAGCGTCTTGGTCGGATCCTTCGGATCGGGCAGGTCGGCGAGTGCCTTGCCGTTGAACTCCATTGCCAGCTCTTCGGGCGTCGGGCTTTCCGGGTTCGCGTACGGCCAGGTCAGGTTGACGATCGGATCCGGATACTTGCCGCCGTCCGTCTGGTACATCTTGCGCATGCGCAGGAACAGCCCCGACATGATCTCGAGGTCGCTCTTCGCCTCGCCCGGCGGCTCCGCGCCCTTCCAGTGCCATTGCAGCACGCGGCTCGAACTCACGAGCGAACCGTTTTCCTCCGCGAAGCACGTGGTCGGCAGACGGAACACCTCGGTCTGGATCTTCGACGAATCGACGTCGTTGTAGTCGCCGTGATGCTTCCAGAACTCGGAGGTTTCGGTGGCGAGCGGGTCCATGATCACGAGCCACTTCAGCTTCGCGAGCCCGGCCGCCGTCTTCACCTTCGACGGCGACGCCGCAAGCGGGTTGAAGCCCTGGCAGATGTAGCCGTTCATCTTGCCGGCATTCATCAGCTCGATCACCTGCAGCAGGTCGTACTGCTTGTCCAGCTTCGGCAGGTAGTCGTAGCCCCAGTTGTTCTCGGCGGTCGCCGCATCGCCCCACCAGGACTTCATGAAGCTCACGTGGAAGGCCTTGTAGTTCTTCCAGTAGCTCAACTGGTTCGGCCGCAGCGGCAACTGCACGCGCTTCTTGATGTAGCCGTCGAAATCCTGCTCGGCCTGCATCGGCAGCGTCATGTAGCCCGGCAGCAGGTTCGACATCAGCCCGAGGTCGGTCAACCCCTGGATGTTCGAGTGGCCGCGCAGCGCGTTCATCCCGCCGCCCGCGATGCCGATGTTGCCGAGCAGCAACTGCACCATCGCACCGGTGCGGATGATCTGCGCGCCGATCGAGTGGTGCGTCCAGCCGAGCGCGTACAGCACCGTGCCGGCGCGGCCGGGAACGGCCGTGGTCGCGAGCATCTCGCACACCTTCAGGAATTTCTCCTTCGGCGTGCCGCACGTCTGCTGGACCATGTCCGGCGTATAGCGCGCGTAGTGCTGCTTCAGCAGGTTGTAAACACAGCGCGGATGCTGCAGCGTCGGATCGACCTTCACGAAGCCGTCGTCGCCGCGCTCGTAGTCCCAGCTCGATTTGTCCGGGTACGCGTGCTTCTCGGCGTCATAGCCGGAATAGATGCCGTCGTTGAACGCGAAATCCTCGCGCACGATGAACGAGAAGTCCGTGTAGTTCTTCACGTACTCATGCTGGATCTTGTCGTTCGTCAGCAGATAGTTGATGACGCCGCCCAGGAAGACGATGTCGGTGCCGGTGCGGATCGGCGCGTAGTAGTCGGCCACCGAGGCCGTACGCGTGAAGCGCGGGTCGACGACGATCAGCCGCGCCTTGCGGTGCGCCTTCGCCTCCGTTACCCACTTGAAACCGCACGGATGGGCCTCGGCTGCATTGCCGCCCATCACGAGAATCACGTCCGCGTTCTTGATGTCGACCCAATGGTTCGTCATCGCTCCACGGCCAAACGTCGGGGCAAGACCTGCCACCGTCGGGCCATGTCAGACACGCGCCTGATTGTCGAATGCGAGCATCCCGAGACTGCGGATGGTCTTGTGCGTCAGGTAGCCGACTTCGTTGCTGCCCGCCGACGCGGCCAGCATGCCGGTGGTCAGCCAGCGGTTGACCTTGGAGCCGTCTTCCGCCGTCTCGACGAAGTTCGCGTCGCGGTCGGCCTTCATCAGCTTCGCGATGCGGTCGAGCGCGTCATTCCACGAAATCGGTTCCCACTTGTCCGAGCCGGGCGCACGATACTCGGGGTGCGTCAGGCGGTTCGGGCTGTGGATGAAGTCGATCAGGCTCGCGCCCTTCGGGCACAGCGTGCCGCGATTGACGGGATGGTCGGGATCGCCTTCGATATGGATGATGCTCGGCTGGGCGTTCTTCGCGCCGTCTCCGAGGCTGTACATGAGGATGCCGCAACCCACTGAACAGTAGGGACAGGTGTTGCGCGTTTCGACTGTGCGCGCCAGCTTGTACTGTCGGACTTCGGCGAGCGCTTCGGACGGAGAGAAGCCCATCAGGGCTAGACTCGATCCGGCAAGCGACGTAGCCGTCACCTTCAGGAACTGGCGCCGGGACATTTGTAGCATGGCTGGTCTCGGCGTTATTGTGGGGGTGAGGAAACTGAAAGGAATTATAGACAGTTCGCGCAACTATGTTCGAATCTTCGGATCAATACTGAATTGTCTGATTACCAACGATGATCCGCGTTCCGCGCGCACCCGAACCGTCATGAAACGACAGATCACCTCCGAAGCCACCCGTCTCGCGCAAGAACAGGCCAACTGGGCCCTCACCGCGTTCAAGCGCTTCTCGTCCGACCGCTGCTCCGCGATGGCCGCGGGCATCGCCTTTTTCTCCGCGTTCTCGCTCGCGCCGATGCTCGTGATGGTGATCGCCGTGGCCGGCTGGTTCTACGGCGACGATGCCGCGCGCGGCCAGGTGTTCGAACAGGCCCACCAGCTGATCGGCGACGACGCGGCGGCCAGCATCCAGACGATCGTGCAGAACGCGCACCGCGCGGGCGAGCGCGGCGGCCTGGCCACCCTGATCTCGTTCGCCGCGCTCGCGATCGGCGCGTCGGCCACCTTCGCGTCGCTCAGCGCCGCGCTCAGCGTGATCTGGCCGGCCACCGAGAACCGCTGGTCGAGCATGCTCGGGCTCGTGCGCGTGCGGCTGATCTCGTTCGGGCTCGTGCTCGGCGTCGCGTTCCTGCTGATCGTGTCGCTCGTGCTCGACACCGCGATCACGTTCGTCGGCACCTGGCTGCTGGGCAATTCGCCGTACGTGATCGTCACGAACCTCGTGCAGTTCTTCGTCGGGATCGCCGTGCTCGCGGGCGCGTTCGCCGCGCTGATGAAGTTCCTGCCCGATGCGCGCGTCGCATGGCGTGACGCCGCGATCGGCGGCATCGTGTCCGCGATCCTGTTCTCCGGCGGCAAGAAGCTGTTCGCGCTGTACCTCGCGCACGCCGGCACCGCGAGTGCATTCGGCGCGGCCGGATCGTTCGCGGTCCTGCTGATGTGGCTGTACTTCTCCGCGATCGTGCTGCTGCTCGGCGCGGAATTCGCGGCCGCCCGCGGCAACGCGCATCGGCCCGCCGCGACCACCACACCGGCCGTTACTGCTCAAGCCGATCGCGCCATCGATCGACCCGCCGACGGCAGGCGCGACGACTGACCCAACGCTTTCGCCGCACCGCCGCACGCCCCGCACACCCGTCCGCCGCTTTGCAACCCCGCTGCCCGCCGCGCATTCGCGCGGCGTTGACACGTTCTTTGCACGCCCGCGCATTCGTTGCCGCAATCGCAAACGTTTGCATGCTTCGATTTCCGTGCGCGGAAGGGCCGAAACAGGCTTCCTGCCACGATACGCATCAACCCGCGAAACAATCGCATCGCAGCAATTGTCAACTTTTTCAAAAACAGAAACAGTCGTTAATGTGCTTGATATATATAGACTTTTTCTCGCTGTTACCTTTTCGAGACACTTTATTTTTTAAGCTTTCTTGCGTCGATGGCACTGAGCTATTCTCCAATCCGCAACAAATAACGATGAATCACTTGCGTGGAGATATTCAACGATGAAGAAACTTGCTCTCTCGACCCTCTCGCTCGCCCTGCTGGGCGCCGCTGGTGCCGCACAGGCCCAGTCGAGCGTGACGCTGTACGGCGTGATCGACACGTCGATCACCTATGTTCACGGTAACGACGGTCAAGGTAACAATGCGTGGTCGATGGGTAGCGGCAACCTGCAAGGCAGCCGCTTCGGCCTCAAGGGCGCAGAAGACCTCGGTGGCGGCCTGAAGGCGATCTTCCAGTTGGAAAACGGTTTCGACTCGACGTCGGGCGCACTGGGCCAAGGCAAGCGGATGTTCGGTCGCCAGGCCTTCGTCGGCCTGCAAAGCGATCAGTACGGCACGCTGACGCTCGGCCGCCAATACGATCCGATCGTCGACCTGGTCCAGGGCGTGACGGCTGACAACTACTTCGGCAGCGTGTTCGCCACGCCGGGCGACGTCGACAACAACGACAACAGCCTGCGCGTCAGCAACGCAATCAAGTACACGTCGCCGGTGTTCGCCGGCTTCCAGGTCGAAGGCATGTACGCCCTCGGCGGCGTCGCTGGCAAGACGGGCGCTGGCCAAACGTGGTCGGTCGCGGCCGCTTACAACAACGGCCCGGTCGGCGTTGCTGCTGGCTACTTCTACGCGAACAACCCGACGCCGGCAGCCGGCGCGCGCGCAGGCTGGGGTTCGACGACGTCGGACAATATCGTCGACGGTCCGATCAACGCGGGTTACGTGTCGGCGAAGTCGATCGGCATCGCTCAAGTGGCAGGCCAGTACGCATTCGGCCCGGTGACGTTCGGCCTCGGTTACAGCAATGCACAGTACAAGCCGGACGCATCGTCGGGCTTCGGTTCGACCGAAAAATACAACACGGGCCGCGGGTTCGTGACGTATCAGGTCACGCCGCCGCTGCTGCTGGGCCTCGGCTACTCGTACACGAAGGCGAGCGGCAACACGAACGCCAAGTACCATCAGGTCTCGCTGGGCGGCGACTACTCGCTGTCGAAGCGCACGGACATCTACCTGGTCGGCGCTTACCAGCACGCGAGCGGCACGCAACTCAACGCGGACGGCACGACGTCGGCAGCGCAAGCTTCGGTCGGCTCGTACGGCATCGCCGGCACGAAGTCCCAAGAGCTGGTCGCACTCGGCCTGCGTCACAAGTTCTAAGAAGTACGTTTCCGGCGTGCATGGCGTCTCCGACGCCTTGCCGCCGACCTGGAAAGCCAGCCCCGGTTTCGGCCGCGGCTGGTTTTTTTTCGTCCGTCTCCCGCGTGCCCGCAGCGCCCGCACGGGCCGGGAACCGCAACCCGCGCCACGACCCACGCCCGCGAGCCAGCAGCGGCGCCTGGCGGCTGCCAAGCACCGGGAACACCGTTTGCGAAGCGCCGCACCGGTCGCCATCCGTCCGCCGAGCGACTACCATCCGCACTGCCGGCACCGCGCGTCCGGTGCGATCGCCATGTGCCGACGCGTGTCGATTTCGGCAATCGTCATCCGTCGTCTCGATGGCGGCACGCGGTTCGCGCATCGCCCCATTCACAGGAGATACGCCATGACGATTCAGAAGATCACGCCTTTCCTCTGGTACGCGGCGGAAGCAGAAGAAGCCGCCGCTTTCTATGCGGGCATCTTTCCGGATTCGCGCGTCGTGCGCGTCACGACGGTGCCCGGCACCGACGGCACGCGGATGGTCGAGTTCGAACTGTTCGGGCAACCGTTCTTCGCGATGAGCCACCCGCGCACCGATGCGTTCAACCATTCAATTTCGCTGCTGGTCAGCTGCGCCGACCAGGCGGAACTCGACCGCTACTGGCATGCCCTGCTCGACAACGGCGGCACGGCCGACGCCTGCGGCTGGCTGAGAGACCGCTACGGCGTGTCGTGGCAGATCGTTCCGGACACGCTGATCCCGATGATGTCCGACCGGGACACCGTCAAGGCCACGCGCGTGGCCGCCGCGATGATGCAGATGATCAAGCTCGACGACGCCGCGCTGAAAGCCGCCTACGCCGGTACGGCGGGCTGACGAAGCAGCACGTCGCACGGCGCATGCGCGATGACGCGCCGGGTTGCCGACAGGCATCCGGCTCGACCGCGTGCGACTGCCGCGCCAGTGCCGATGATCTTCATCGGCGTCGCTCTCAAGCCGGGCACGCGCGCGGCATCCACCGCTACGTCGACAGCATCGATTCGACCGTTCGCCGCGCGTAGCCGATGAATGCGGCAACGGGTTCGCCCGACAGGATCGCCGCGTCTTCCTCGCCGCCGAGATAGGCGGCACGCGCCGCCGCGACAACCGGCCGGTAGGCTTGCGGCAGGCGTTCCAGAACCCATGTCGCCGCGACGTCCTTCGGCGCGATCCTGCCGGTCGCGGCGCTGTACCAGATGCGCGCGAGCGCGAGCACCACGTTGCACGCGTCGCCGCGCCAGTCCGGTTCGGCATTCCACTGCGCAACGGTCGACAGCAGCGCGGCGACAAAATCCCGTGCGGGCACCTGCTCGAAAAGCGCCGCCGCCGGCACGCCAACCAGCACGACACTGTGCTGCCGCACCTTCGTCAACAGGATCGCCAGATCGTGATCGACGCGCGCCGGTTCGACGATGCCGGCCTCGAGCTCGTGACGCAGCCACTCGCCGAACTGCAATTCACGACGCGCCGGATGACGCCACGGCACGACCGCATCGTGCGCGACGACGGTCGCTTCCAGTGCGCGCATGCCGCCGGCGCGACCCGGCGGCGCCGACACGGCCAACAGGTCGAGCATCAGTGCGTGCCGCGTCGATTCGTCCGGCCGGGCCGACACCGTCACCAGCAGGTCGACGTCACTGCGCGGCTTCAGTCCGCCGTCGAGCGCCGATCCGAACAGGTGGATTGCCGTGAGCGTCGCGCCGAGATGCCGCTCGATCGTGTCGCACGCGGCGGTGACCTGGGCTGCGATTTCGTCCGGAATGCATTCAGTCACGATGCGTGTGCCTCACGATGCGCACGCAACCGGCACAACGCGCGCGACAGGCAGCGGCGGATCGGCTGCAAGCACGCAGAGGATTGCCGCTCGTCATCGCGCGTGCGCGACACGTCTTCCGTCGTGCGTCACGCGTCGAACCGGACCTTCCGCCATTTCGCCGCTTCGCTGCCGCGCGATTTGCGCAGCGCAATAAAAATCCCCGCACGCTTTCGCGTGCGGGGATCGTCGGACATCGCAGTGGCTGCCGACATGCATTCGGCAGCCACTGCGCAGCATTACGCTGCTGCGTCCTTCAGCTTCTTCAGCGCACGTGCCTTCACGCGCACGCTGGCCGGCTTCGCCGGGAACCAACGCTCTTCGCCCGTGAACGGATCCTTGCCGAAGCGCTTCTTCTTCGCCGGCACGACTTGCGCCGTGATCTTCAGCAGACCCGGCAGCGTGAACTCGCCCGCGCCCTTCTTGTGAACCGAGCCCAGCACGACGTTCTCGAGTGCGACGAGCACTGCCTTGACAGCCTTCACTTCGACAGCTGCGCGCTCAGCGATGTGCGTTGCGAGCGATGCCTTCGTGAACTTGTCCTTCAGCGGCGTCGGAGCAGCCGGTGCCGCCTTCGCGACAACCTTCTTGGCTACTACTTTCTTCGCGGGCGCAGCCTTTTTGGCAGCCACTTTCTTGGTGGCCGGTGCGGCAGCCTTCTTGGCCACCTTTTTTGCGGAAGTCGCCATGTTTCTCCTACCAGGTGTGGTCGTTGGATACACGAAGCGTGCAACGCGCGCGCTTCAACGCCGGATTCTACAAGCGCCTTGACGCTTCGTGCAGTACTTTTATGCGTTTTCGCGGGGTTTCCCGCAGGTTTTTTTGCATGCGACCGATTTCATCGACGCTCCAGCATCAAAAAACGCCTTCACGTAGGCACCCGAATGCGAATTACGTTCGATATTTGCGCACCTATACTGGGCTCGCTCAATGCCCGGATGCCTCCATGCGCGAAGCCAGATACGTCAAAGGACTCGACGGCCTGCGAGCCCTCGCCGTCATCCTCGTTTTCCTGTCCCACAAGGGCCACGTCCTTGCCGTCGACGTCGGCAAGCTTGGCGTGTGGACGTTTTTCCTCATCAGCGGATTCCTGATCGTCGGCGAGCTGCATCGCAACCGCCAGGCGGTCGAGCGCGGCACCATGACGCGCCGCCATGCGCTCGCGCTGTTCCTCGCGAAACGCGCGCTGCGGATCTTTCCCGTCTATTACCTGCTGCTCGCCGCGCTCGCGATCGCGCACGCGCTGTTCTACCAGCGCGGCGTCAATCTCGGGCTCGCGTGGCACGCGGTGTTCCTGTCGAATTACTGGATCGGCGCAGTCAAGGACGGCTGGCCGGGCTCCACGTCGCACTTCTGGAGCCTCGCGGTTGAACAGCAGTTCTATCTGATCGCACCGCTCGCGCTGCTCGCGGTGCCCGCCGCGCGACACGTCGCGCTCGGCATCGCGGCCATCGTACTGTGCGCGCTCGCGCATCTCGCGCTCTACCTGTGCGACGCGTCGCCGGTGCTGATCTATGCGTTTTCGCCGTGGAATTTCGCGCTGATCGCGCTCGGCGGCGTCGGCGCGATGGCGCTCGCCGATCGCGGCGCGGCCGCCGTGCGCCGCGTTCCGCCCGGCTGGCTCGGCGCGGCCGGCGTCGTGTTCTTTCTCGTGCTGCCGGCCTGCACGCCGCTGCCCGACGCGATCGCGGGGCTCGCGGATCTCGGCCTGTCCGCGTCGCTCGGCGCGCTGCTGCTGTGGATCGTCAGCGAACCCGGGCATCCGGTCGTGGCGCTGCTCGACTGGGCGCCGCTCGCCTATCTCGGCACGATCAGCTACGGCTTCTACCTGTTCCACAACCTCATTCCGGCGCGCTTCGGCGTGCTGCCCGCGCACGTCGCGCACGTGACCATCCCGGAAATCGTCCGCGACACGCTACCCGAACTGCTGCAGTTCGCGCTCGCCGTGCTGCTCGCGCACCTGTCCTGGCGCTATCTCGAAAAGCGGCTGCTCGATTTCAAGAAGCCGGTCGCCGCGATGCTGGCCCGGTATTTCGTCGCACGGCCGAGCACGTCGGCGCGTTGAATACGGCACGGACGCGGCAACGGTCGAGCGAGGAAGCGGTGCTTCATGCCACACCCCGGCGCTGACGCTCAACACTCGAGCCGTCGCGTCATCGACCGGCGCCGGCAAAACCGATGCAGTCACGAACGTCGATGCGCATCGCGCAATCGAACCGCCGATCCTGTCATCCGAGCGCCCGTCGCGGCACCGGTTTCAGCCGTGACGTCCGCGCTCGTCGGCGCGCCCCACTCCGCACGCAACCCCGATCCTGAAGCCGATCCGCCACGACACGCACCCCGGCGGCTCGCACGGCGATCGTGCACTGGTGCCACCCGCACACGCAAAAAAGCCCCGGCGCGCGAGCGGCCGGGGCCAACGGAACAACCACCACCTGAAACAACGGAGCGCGCGACTGCTTAGGCGACAGCAGCCAGCGCGGGCAAGCAGGTACGCAGGTAGGCCTCGAATTCGCGGCTCACTTCCGGATGCTGGAGCGCGAGCTCGACGGTGGCCTTGAGATAGCCGATCTTGCTGCCGCAGTCGAAGCGCGTGCCGTAGTAGCGATACGCGAGCACCTGCTCGTTCGCGAGCAGCGACTGGACCGCATCGGTCAGCTGCAGTTCGCCGCCGGCGCCCGGCTTAAGCTTGCGCAGGTGATCGAAGATCGTCGGCATGAACACGTAGCGGCCGACCACGCCGAGATTCGACGGCGCATCTTCCGGCGCCGGCTTCTCGATGATGCCCGACAGCTTGATGATGTCCTCTTCCCATTCGCGGCCTTCGACGACGCCGTACGAACGGCTGTCCTCGCGCGGGATCGTCTCGACCCCGATCACCGAGCTGTGATAGTGGTCGAACACGTCGACGAGCTGCTTGAGCACCGGCTGTTCGCCGTGCAGCAGGTCGTCGGCGAGAATCACCGCGAACGGCTCGCCGTGCACCAGCTTCTCCGCACACAGCACCGCGTGGCCGAGGCCGAGCGCTTCCGGCTGGCGCACGTAGAAGCAGTTCACATGGCTCGGCTTGATGCCGCGCACCAGTTCGAGCAGCTTTTCCTTGCCGCGCGCCTCGAGTTCGGCCTCGATCTCGTAGGACTTGTCGAAGTGATCCTCGATCGCGCGCTTGCTGCGACCGGTGACGAAGATCATCTCGGTGATACCGGCGTTGATCGCTTCCTCGACCGCGTACTGGATCAGCGGCTTGTCGACGACGGGCAACATTTCCTTCGGGCTCGCCTTCGTTGCCGGGAGGAACCGCGTGCCGAGACCGGCGACGGGGAACACGGCCTTGGTGACTTTCAACATGTTCGCATCCTGATTGCGTTGACTGCGCCGCGTCGACCCGCGACCCGGCGCGATTGTGTTCCGAACGGCATATCGAGAATCGACGGTACGGCCAATTCGACTCCGCTCATTTTCGATATGGACTGATTGCCCAATGATTCCGGAAAAAATATAATCCTTTCAACCCGGTCGATATTGCCGGACCGAGTGCCGAGGCAGAAACAAATTACCGATTTTCCAGATACAAATTCTTACGATTCGAATTCCTCGATATAGGGCACGCCGCCCCGTTCGAGACCCGGGCGAATCGGTTCGTTCTTCAGCGCCTCACGGTACGCCGACAGCACGGCCATGACCAGCAGTACTGCAGCGCTCGCGATCCAATGCATGTCCATCTTGCCGCTCCTTGCATCAATCAACTGGAGCTTCAAACTATCAGAAAAAAATCGGTAAATAATTGACCCGCGTCGCGGAGCCGCTTTCTGAACGCGATAAAACCATGATGTGGAATTCCGATATTTCACGGCGAGATTTTTTTATTCATTGATCGAATTCTTGCGCATTACGATTGGATGAAACTTCCCGTCCATCCGTCGCAAGGAATCGAATCGCATGCAAGCTTTCAGCGGATCGTCTCTGGCCGCGCCGCCCGTCGCCGATCACAAGGAACACGTGATCGACGCGATGCGCGGCTTCGCGGCGCTGCTCGTCGCCTATTTCCACTGCCGCCAGGTCGTCTGGGTCGGCATGCAAAGCTTCCATCACGCTTACGGCCATGCGCTCACCCCGAGCGCGATCGCCGGCTACCTGACCTTCCCGTTCGCGTGGGGCTCCGCCGGCGTGCCGATCTTCTTCGTGATCAGCGGCTACTGCATCCATCGCAACGCGGCGCTCAAGCTCGCGGCCGATCCCGCCTACCGGCTCGACGCGCCGAACTTCTGGGTGCGCCGGTTCGCGCGCATCTACCCCGTGCTGCTCGCCGCGCTGCTGTTTACGTTCGCACTCGACTCGGTCAGCCTGCAGATCGAGCCCGTCAGCCACAAGATCCGCGATGTCGGCCTCGTCGCGTTCCTCGTGAACCTGTTCTCGCTGCAGGGCGTCGCCGGCTACACGTACGGGTCGAACGGCGCGCTGTGGACGCTGTCGCTCGAAGTGCAGTTCTACGCGATCTACCCGCTGCTGTTCGCGATCCGCCGGCGCATCGGCATGCCGGCGGTCGTGGCCGCGGTCGCGCTCGTCAACGTCGCGTCGGCGTGGCTGCTCGAACGGCACGACCTGCAGTTCTTCACGTCGTACTGGCTGTCCTGGACGATCGGCGCGTGGATCGCCGACGTGCGCGCGCAGCCGGCCCGCGGCGCGGCCGCCGTGCCGTCGCGTGCGTGGTACGGCGCGGCTGCCGTGCTGCTGGCCGCCGGCTGCGGCGCGTTCCATTTCGGCCAGTACGGCGCGTTCCAGCTGTGGTCGGCCGGCTTCGCGTGCTTCCTGTACCGCGCGCTCGCCCGTCCGCCGCGCCCGACGCCGCCGCTGCGCGTGCTGAGCTGGTTCGGCGACTTCAGCTACTCGCTGTACCTGATCCACCTGCCGCTGTTCGTCTGTCTCGGCTCGGTGCTGTTCCATTCCGAGCTGCAGCTGTCGATCTGGCCGTCGTTCGCGTTCATGGCCGCCGCGATCCCGGTCGCGTATGTGTTCTACCGGATGTTCGAACGGCCCGCGATGACGTGGTCGGCCAGCTTCAAGCCGGCTCGCCCCGCTCGGGTCGTTACGCCGGCGCCTGAACGGGCCGTTTGATCCGGCCGGAACGCTTTCCCGAGCCCTCGCGCGGCGCTGCGCTGCCTGGGGGCTTTTCATGGCCTGAGCGCGCCGGCATGCCGGGTTGGCGGGGGGGTGGGTAGCCTTCGGGCGTCCGGCCGCGCCACGGCCCGCAGGAGCCGCCCTCGACCGCCTTTCGCCACCGGGACTGCCTGGGCACGGTCTCGTGGCGTCACCTTCTGGCGTCACCTTCTGGCGTCACCTTCTGGCGTCACCTTCTGGCGTCACCTTCTGAAGTCTTCCTCTGACGCCACCATTGGCGTCGCCTTCTCGCGTCACCAACCGCGCCCTCCCACTCAACAATCGGCCAAGCACGCCCCACTCGACGCACAACAACCTGCCCACCACCCGCCCGACAAAGGCCCCCGGCGCTGAAAAACAAAACCCCCACGCAGCACACCGCCGCATGAGGGCCCGTTTCCCACTGGCTCGCGCCGACGGCTGCTAGCGCTTCTTCGCCTTCGCCGCCTTTACTGTATCCGCGAGGATCTTCTCGACCCGCTCCACGTAGGTTTCGGTGCCGAACCGGCGCACCGCCGTCGCCCGGCCGCTCGCGACGAGCCGCTCGCGCAGCGCGCCGTCGCGCTTCAGCGTAGCCAGCGCATCGGCCAGCGCGACCGCGTCGCCCGGCGCGCAGAGCAGCCCGTTGTCGCCGTCCTCGATGATCTCGACGACGCCGCCCGCGCGGGCCGCGACGACCGGCCGGCGCGCGAGCATCCCCTCGACGATCACGCGCCCGAACGGCTCGGGCGTGATCGACGTGTGCGCGACGACGTCGACCGCCGTCATGCAGGCGGCCACGTCGCGCTGGAACCCGAGGAAATGCACGCGCTCGTCCATCCCGCGCCGCGCGACGTATTCGTGCAGCTGAGCTGCGTATTCGTCCTCGCCGAACAACGGCGCGCCGACCAGCACCACGTGCATGTCGGGATGCGGCGCGGCGGCTTCCAGCAGCACGTGCTGCCCCTTCCAGCGCGCGAGCCGGCTGAACGAACCGACGAGCCACGCGTTTTCGGGCAACCCGAGGCGCGTGCGCAGCGCGGCCTGGCTGACGCCTTCCAGCGCGTCGAACGGCTCGGCCGAAATGCCGTTGAACACGACGTCGACGTGCTGCGGCGTGAAGCCCGTCAGCGTCCGGAACGCCTGCGCGGACGCATCGGAATTCGCGATCACGCGCGTGACGCCGAGCCGCGCGCAGTACTTGATCGCCAGCAACTGCTTGCTGCCGAAATGATCGGTGCTGACGATGTCGCGCAGGTGCCACACCACCGGCTTGCGCGCGAGCCGTCCGGCCAGCGCGGCGACCACCATCGCGCGTTGCGTGTTCGCGTAGATCACCTCGGCGCGGCGTGCGCGGCGCGCGACGTCGCGCACCAGCCGCACGAGCTGCTTCAACGCACCGAGCGACACGCCGCCCTGCTTGCGCACGCCCGCGAGCGCGCCCTGGTCGACCACGTCGACGCGCGCGCCGATCTCGTCGAGCGCCGCGCGGAACGGGCCGTCGTCGAACAGCAGCACATCGGCGTTCGCGCGCATGTGCTTCATGATCTCGAGCAGCGACAGTTCGGCGCCGCCGAGCACGCCGCTCTGGTCGAGCACGAGCGTCGCCGGGCCGCGCGCGGCCGGCATCGGCGCGATCGCCGTACCGCGCTGCGCGGTCGAGCCGGGCAGCGCCGCCTCCACGTAGTCGAGGAAGCGCCGCCGGAACGTATCGGCGGAAAACCGCTCCGCGTTCGTGCGGCAGGCGGTCGGCGTGAAGCGCTGCGGCGCACGCTCGAAATCGTCGACGGCCGCGACGATCGCGAGCGGCGTCT
Organism: Burkholderia sp. AU33803; assembly: GCF_002223095.1. Lineage (NCBI taxonomy): Bacteria > Pseudomonadati > Pseudomonadota > Betaproteobacteria > Burkholderiales > Burkholderiaceae > Burkholderia > Burkholderia sp. AU33803. Next base: position 1,061,174 of record NZ_NKFJ01000006.1, on the reverse strand, counting down.
GTTCGTCGAAAAAGAGGCCGGTCGGGTTCAGGTCCGATTGCGGGTCGAGCACGGTTTCGAGCGCGCCGCCCTTGCCGTACGCGATCACCGGCGTGCCGCACGCCTGCGCCTCGACCACCGAGATCCCGAAATCCTCCTCGGCCGCGAACACGAACGCCTTCGCGCGCCGCATCCGGTCGTGCAGCACCGCGAACGGCTGGTAGCCCATGATCTCGACGTTCGGGCCGGCCTTCGCGCGGATCTTCTGCATCTCGGGGCCGTCGCCGATCACGACGAGCTTGCGCTCGGGCGTGCGCGAAAAGGCTTCGACGATCAGGTCGATCTTCTTGTACGGCACCATCCGCGACGCGGTCAGGTAGAAATCCTCCTTCTCCGCGTTCAGCGAAAACGCGTCGACGTCGACCGGCGGGAAGATCACCGCCGCGTCGCGGTGGTAGACCTTCTTGATGCGCCGCGCGATGAACGCGGAGTTCGCGACGAAACCGTCCACCGCGTTCGCGGTGCGCGTGTCCCAATTGCGGATGTAATGCAGGATCATCCGCGCGAGCAGCGACTTCGGCCCGTGCGTGAGGTTCGACTGTTCCAGATACTGGTGCTGCAGGTCCCACGCATAGCGGATCGGCGAATGCACGTAGCTGATGTGCACCTGGTCCGGCCCCGTCAGCACGCCCTTCGCGACCGCATGGCTGCTCGAGATCACCAGGTCGTACTCGGACACGTCGAGCTGCTCGATCGCGAGCGGCATCAGCGGCAGGTAGCTGCGGTACTTGGTGCGCGCGAACGGCAGCTTCTGGATGAACGACGTCGTCACGGGCTTGCCGCGCACGAACGCGCGATCGTCGAGGAAGTCGACGAGGCTGAACAGGTCCGCGTCGGGAAAGCACGCGACGATCTGTTCGAGCACGCGCTCGGCTCCGGCATAGGTGACGAGCCAGTCGTGGACGATCGCGACGCGCAGCGCGCGCGTCGGATGGCGTGCGCCGGCCCGTTCGGCCGGCAGCGCCCGGCGCAGCGCGGCGGCATCGCCCGCTTCGGCCACGGCCGCATCGGCGGTGGCGAGATTCAATACGGCGTGTTCCGCCAGATCGCGATTCATACCATTTTCCTCGCATTGAGACGGACAAACAGGTCGCGCACGAGCGCACGCAGCCCGGGGGTCATCGTGAGCGACCACGCGACGTTCAACAACAGCACGACCGCGCAGATACCGACCGACTCGACGAGCCCCGGCCACGCCTGCGCCAGAAACAGGCTCGCCAGCAGAAACGCCAGATGCGCGAGCATGTCGAGCACGATCGCGCGCATCCGGATCGCCGACAGGTACAGCAGCACGCCATAGTCGACGAGCGCACGCGCCGCGACGACCACCGCCGCGCCGATCAGCCCGAAGTGATGAATGCCGAACCACAGGCCGCCGACGAAGAACGGCATCTCGACGAGCCCGGCGAACGCCGCGCGAGCCGGATTGACCTGCGACTGGATCAGGATTCGCGTGACGCTCGCCTGGCCGACGAGCCACACGCTGATCACCAGCACGCGGCCGACCGGCGCCGAATGCGCGGCGAGATCCGCGCCCACCCACAGCGTGAGGAACGGCGCGAGCGCGAAGATCGCGACGATGCCGACCGGCGTGAACACGCCGTTCAGAAATTCGAGCGACTGGCGCGCGAGCGTGTCCGCGTGGTCTCGACCGACGGCCGACAGGCGCGGGAACAGCGTGCGCACGAGCGCGTTCGGCAGCATGTTCAGGCGCGTGACGAGGTTCTGCGGCACCGTGTAGTACGTGACGAACTTCGCGCCCATGCCGGCGCCGAGCATCACGCGGTCGAGCGTGTCGGCGATCATGCTCGTCGTGCTCGCGATCAGCATCCAGCCGCCGAAGTTGAACAGCCCTTTCGCGGTGCCCCACTGCGGCGGATCGATGCGCCGGATCCCGAGCACCTTGATGCTGGCCTGGCCGAGCATCACCGCGGCGATCAGCCGCGCGACGACCGCCGCGGCGAGCACCGTCTGCAGGTTCGGCGCGATCCACCACGCGGCGCCGAGCGGCAGCAGCTGGAACAGGAACGTGCCGATCGTCTGGTTCGTGTTGAACACGCCGAAGCGTTCGGCGCCGTTGATCGCGCCGGCGAACACCCACGACACGTTCGCCAGCGGAATCGCGAGCGCGAGCCACGGCAGCGCGAGATACACCTCATGCTGCATCGCCGCCGACACCTTCGTGAAGTACGCGGTGTAGACGAACGCGCCGAAATAGATCAGCAGCCCGCCGACGATGCCGGTGCCGAGGTTCAGCCAGAACGCGCTCCAGAACACGCGCGCGCTTTCGTCGGCGTTGCCGCTCGCGAGCGCCTTCGAGATGTGGTTCTGCGCGGCCATGCTCATCCCGAGATCGAGGATCCCGAAATAGCCGATCAGCGTCCACACGAGGCTGACGACGCCGTAGCGTTCGACGCCGAGCGCGTGGATATAGGCGGGCACCGTCACCAGCGACACGAAGGTCGGCAGGATCAGCCCGATGAAGTTGATCGAAACGTTCTTGAGTATGCCTTTGTCCATGCTTCTGCCTTGTGTGACGTCGCCCGTCACGGTTTCCAGCGATACATCAGCACCTTGCCGCGTGCGTCTTCCTCGACGAACACGAGGTACTCGCCGTTCTCGCGCCGGAACGCGCTGATGCCGAACGGCACGTCGACCCAGCCGGAGGCCTTGCCGACCTCGGCGCCCGGGCTCATCACGCCCACTTCCTTGCCGGTTTCCTTGTCGTACACGTGGATCTTGCCGACCGGCTCCACCCCGAACAGGTAGCGGCCCTCGGCCGTGAGCCCGATCAGGTCGAAGATCGGCTTCGCGTCGAGCTGCCACGGCAGCGCGACCTGGTAACGCACGACCGGCGAACCCGTCGACCACTTGTCGAAGCGGATCAGCACACGCCCCACTTCCTTGTTGATGCCCGGCTGCGGCGGCGCGTCGGCCGTGTAGCCGGTCACGTACAGCGTGTCGGTCTGCGGCTCGTAGATCGCGCGGCGCAACTGCGTGAACGGCTGCGGCATCGGATAGGTCGTGACCTTGTCGTACGAGTAGACCGGGTTGCCGGCCTTGTCGACGCCGCCGTACTGGAAGCGGTGGATGCCGCGCACGTCGCTGGTGCGCCAGATGTCGCCCTTCGTGTCGACCCACCAGCCCCAGCCGCCCGCCTTCGCCTTGCCCGTCGTGTTCGTCTCGAACTCGTCGGCATCCAGCCGGCCGTTGCCGTTCGCGTCGCGCCACAGCCAGTCGCCGCCCGGCGGCTTGTTCGGCACCTTGTCGACCGGTCGCGCACGCCCCGCGATCAGGCCCGACGGAATCGCGACCTCGCCGTCGCGCTTCGCGTCGAAGCGGTAGATCTTCAGGTGATCGGCGTACATGTCGGTCAGGTACAGGAACGTGCGGCCGTCGAGGCGCCGTGCGAAAGGCATGCCGGGATACTGGTCCGTGTGGAACACGGGATCGTCCGGATACTTGAAGCGGTTCGACAGGAAGCCGACGTATTTCCAGTCCTGGCCCGGCGGTTTCGACAGGTCGAGTTCGAAGCGCTTGTTGCCCGTGTACACGCTGTTCGGCCGCGCCGGGTCGAGCCACGCGCCGTCGACGAACAGCAGCCCCTGCACCTGCCAGCGCTGCTTGCCGTCCGGCGTGTAGCTTTCGAGCACCGCGCCGAGCCCTGCACCGATGGTGTCGTGGCGCGGCCCGATGCCGTTCATCGACACGTAGATGTTGCCCGCGCGGTCGACCCCGACACCCGTCAGCCCGTTGAACCGCTGCGGCCCCGGCCGGCCCGGCACCGGGCCCGCGAAGATGCCGCCGCGCTCGCCGAGCGTGCCCGACTGCGCATAGCCCTTGCCGCCTTTCGAGAAGATCAGGATCTGCTGGCGCGGCCCGTTGTCCGCGACGAGCACACGCCCTTTCGCGTCGACGGCCACGTCCACCGCGTCGGTGCCTTCCGGCAGCGCGGGCGCGTCGTCGAGCTTGCGGCCGTCCGCGCGCACGTGCACGAGGTGCGCGGGCCCGTTGATCGTGTCCGTGAGCAACCACAGCGTGCCGTCGCCCGCGAGCGCGAGGCGGCCCGGCTCGTGCGCGCTCCACGTGCCCTTCTGCTGCATCGTCTCCGCGTCGTATACGTCCACCGCGTCACGCGACGGATTTGTCGCGAACAGCGTCTTGTCGTCGGCCGCGAGGCCGCCGACTTCCGCCTTCTGCTCGCCCACTTCCGAACGCGCAGGCGCCGCCACCTCGTTCATCATCATGAAGCTCGCGGCCATCCGCGCGCGACCGGTGTCCGCGCGGCCGCCCGGCGCAACCTGCGGCGCCGCGCGGAACGGCGCGGGCTGCTTCAGGTCGCCGATCGTGCGACGCGAGATGCCGAACCACTGCTTGCCCTTGTCCGGCCAGATGCCGGGCGACTGCAGATGGCCGCGCTCGTTGCCGACACCGATCGCGACATACGCGTACTTGCTGTTCACCGCGATCGCGCTGCCGCCGAGATTGCCCCAGCCGTGCGTGCCGCCGGCGAAGCCGAGCATCTTCCCGTCCTGGTAGACGCTCGCCTCGGCCCCGCTCTCGTCCCACGGCGCGTTCGTATACACCTTGCCTTCAGGCGTCACCGCGATCGCGCGGATGTCGATCTGCGTCCAGCTGCCATCGCCATAGCCGAACGTATTGCCGATCCACGACGTCGTCGCGGGCAACACCGTTTCGGCCGGTGCGGCGCCCGTCAGCAGCGTCGCGCACACCGTCATGCCTACCAGAATCAGACGTCGCAATGCGCTTCTCCAGACTTGATGCAATAACGACCGGGCCGCCGCAAGGACTGCCGCCGGCGCACCCTGTCGCTAAATGGGTTTCAAACGTCGCGATGCAGGTTACAAGCAAAAATAATCACAAGAAATTTGGAAATATTTGGGGATGTTTCCGCGTGAAATATCGAACCGGAACAGCGCCGAAAAGGCGCCCGAAAGCGGCAATAACGACCGCCTTTCGATTTCCGTCCCGTAGAAAATTCCGCCTTTCACCGCCTGACGGGGCCGTCCGGGCGCCTACCTTTCACCCGGCGACAGAAATAATCGGCATTTGAATATTTGCCGTCAGATAAATGACGCGCGTTTTTTTGCCGATTTCTTTTCCCTAGAATCGATTTCGATTCGATATTTCATTTAATAGCATGCATTACGTTCACGTTTACGTATCGGATGTGCGACACGCCCCGGCCCACGCCGCGCGTCGCGAAGGAGCGGCGCGATGACGGGCATCTCGCGACCCGCGGATCTCACCCCGCCGCAACACGGCCGCATCGTGCAGCTCGACGGGCTGCGCGCGATCGCGGTGGGCGCCGTGTTCCTGCAGCACGCGCTGAAGGCGCCGCTCTGGATGGGCGTCGACCTGTTCTTCGTGCTGAGCGGCCTGCTGATCACCGGCATCCTGCTCGATCGCAAGGCGCGCGGGCAGTCGTACTTCAGCCACTTCTATGCGCGCCGCGTGCGTCGCATCCTGCCGCCGTACGTGCTGCTGCTGGTGGTGTCGACGATCCTGTTCGGCGCGGGCTGGCTGCCGCACTGGCCGTGGTTCGCGTTCTTCTCGACCAACATCGGGCTGTCGCTCGGCAGCATCGGCCATGACAGCCTGAACGTGCTGTGGTCGCTCGCGGTCGAGGAACAGTTCTATATCTTCTGGCCGTTCGTGGTGCTGTGGTGCTCGGAGCGCGCGCTGCTGTGGGTCGCCGCCGCGCTGATCGTCGCGGCCCCCGTGCTGCGCGCGATCGCGACGCCGTGGTTCGACTCGTTCTGGCCGATCTACTACCTGACGCCGTTCCGCATGGACCTGCTCGCCGCGGGCGCGCTGCTCGCGATCGTGCTGCGCCGCGACCGGCGCGCGCTCGAGCCGTTCTATCCGCTCGCGATCGTCGGCGCGCTCGTGTCACTCGCGATCCTCGGCTGGCTGCACCTGTCGTTCCCGCGCTTCCGCGCCGCGAACACGCCGCTGTCGAATGCCGCGCTCTACAGCATCTCGCTGCTGCTGTGCACGTCGATCGTCGTGATCGCGCTGCGCGGCCGCGGCCTCGTGCAGCGTGTGCTGACGAACCCGATGCTCGTCTACGTCGGTACCGTCAGCTACTCCGTGTACCTGATCCACCTCAGCGTGCTGTACGCGCTGTGGCCGCTGCACCTGAACCGCTTCGTCACGGCCGCGCTGGCGCTCGCGATCACGCTCGCGTACGCGACCGTGAGCTGGTACGGCTTCGAACGGCGCCTGACGCGCGGCCCCGCACGCCGCGCGCTGCCGGCCGCCGCCGGCACGACCGCCTGACTTTCATCATCCATCGTTTTTACCAGGACAACGTCATGAGCCAAACTCGCAAGAAGGCCATCATTACCGGGATCTCGGGGCAAGACGGCGCCTACCTGACCAAGCTGCTGCTCGACAAGGGCTACGAGGTTACCGGCACCTACCGCCGCACCAGCTCGGTGAATTTCTGGCGCATCGCCGAGCTCGGCGTCGACACGCACCCGAACCTCACGCTCGTCGAGCACGACCTGACCGACGCCGGCTCGAGCCTGCGCCTGCTCGAACGCACGCAGCCCGACGAGCTGTACAACCTCGCCGCGCAAAGCTTCGTCGGCGTGTCGTTCGACCAGCCGGCGACGACCGCCGAAGTGACGGGCCTGGGTCCGCTGAACCTGCTCGAGGCAATCCGCGTCGTGAGCCCGAAGACGCGCTTCTACCAGGCATCGACCTCCGAGATGTTCGGCAAGGTGCAGTCGATTCCGCAGACGGAAGCGACCTCGTTCTATCCGCGCAGCCCGTACGGCGTCGCGAAGCTGTACGCGCACTGGATGACCGTGAACTACCGCGAGTCGTACGGCCTGTTCGGCAGCAGCGGCATCCTGTTCAACCACGAGTCGCCGCTGCGCGGCCGCGAGTTCGTCACGCGCAAGATCACCGACACCATCGCAAAGATCAAGCTCGGCAAGGCGACCCGCCTCGAGCTCGGCAACCTCGACGCGAAGCGCGACTGGGGCTTCGCACTCGAGTACGTCGAAGGCATGTGGCGCATGCTGCAGGCCGACGAACCCGATACCTATGTGCTGGCAACCAACCGGACCGAAACCGTGCGCGACTTCGTGCGGATGGCGTTCGCGGCGGCCGGCTACCAGATCGAATGGACCGGCAAGGGTGAGCAGGAACGCGGCCTCGACGCGGCGACCGGCAACGTGCTCGTGGAAGTGAATCCGAAGTTCTACCGCCCTGCCGAGGTCGACCTGCTGATCGGCTGCGCGGACAAGGCTAAAGCCAAACTCGGCTGGGAACCGAAGACGACGCTCGAACAACTTTGCCAGATGATGGTCGAAGCGGATTTGACGCGGAATCAACACCATGACACGTTCTGAAGCCGGACGCCCGTCGCGCCGTGCATTCGTCACTGGCCTGACGGGCTTCACCGGCCGCTACATGGCCGACCGCCTGCAGGCGGCCGGCTATGAGGTCTGGGGCACGGTCGCGCCCGGTACGGCACGGCACGACGATCCGGCCTTCGCGCACTGCACGCTGCTCCCCGTCGACCTGCTCGACGCGGATGCGATGCGCGCGGCGGCCGCCGACGCGCGGCCCGATGCGGTCGTGCATCTCGCCGCCCGCGCGCACGTCGCGCAGGACGAGCCGTCGCAGACTTACGCGGTCAACATCGTCGGCACGCGCAACCTGCTGGCCGCGCTCGCGGGCCTCGACCGCCGCCCGTCGGCCGTACTGCTCGCCAGCAGCGCGAACATCTACGGCAACTCGACGGCCGGCGTGCTCGACGAATCCGTCGCCCCGGCCCCGGCGAACGACTACGCGGTCAGCAAGCTCGCGATGGAATACGCGGCGAAGCTGTGGGCCGACCGGCTGCCGATCGTGATCGCGCGGCCGTTCAACTACACGGGCGTCGGCCAGAGCGATGCGTACCTGCTGCCGAAGCTCGTCGCGCACTACGCGCGCAACGCGCCGCGCATCTCGCTCGGCAATCTCGACGTGAGCCGCGATTTCTCCGACGTGCGCGACGTGACGGCCGCGTACCTGAAGCTGGTCGAGGCCGCACCGGCCGGCGAGACGTTCAACGTCTGCTCCGAGCGCGCGTATTCGCTGAAGGAAGTGCTGGCGATGCTGTCGCGTATCGCCGGTTACGTGATCGACGTGACGATCGATCCGCGTTTCGTGCGGCACAACGAAGTGAAAAGTCTGAGTGGGTCGCGCGACAAGCTGCGACGCGCGGTGGGCGAGCTGCCCGTCACGCCGCTCGACGAAACGCTGCGCTGGATGGTGGACGCGATGCGCCACGACGCGCATGCGGGCGGGCATCCCGCCGGGTAAGCCGGGAGATTTGCATCGACACCAAAACGAAGGGCCGGTCACGCAAGCGACCGGCCCTTCGTCCAAGTGTCACGTCAAATCACGTCACGACATGCGTGACGTGCCGCGCTCAGCCTTCCAGCCCGCGCGCGAGATCCTTGCGCAGGTCGCCCGCGTCTTCGAGGCCGACCGACAACCGGATCAGCCCTTCGCTGATCCCTGCCGCCGCGCGTGCTTCCGGCGTGATGCGGCCGTGCGTGGTCGTCGCCGGATGGGTGATCGTCGTGCGCGTGTCGCCGAGGTTGCCGGTGATCGAGATCAGCTTCGTGTTGTCGATCACGCGCCATGCATTCGCGCGCTGCTGCTCGGGCGTGTCGCCCTTCAGCTCGAACGACAGGATCGACCCGCCCGCCTTCTGCTGACGCTTCGCGAGTTCGTGCTGCGGGTGCGATTCGAGGCCCGGGTGAAACACGCGCGCAACCGCCGGATGCGAATCGAGCCAGCGTGCGATTTCCAGCGCATTCGCCGACTGCTTCTCGACGCGCAGCGACAGCGTCTCCATCCCCTTCAGCAGCACCCACGCATTGAACGCCGACAGCGTCGGGCCCGCGCTGCGCACGAACGGGAACACCTTGCCCATGATGAATTCCTTCGAGCCGACCAGCGCGCCGCCGAGCACGCGGCCCTGGCCATCGAGGAATTTCGTCGCCGAGTGCATCACGACATCCGCGCCGAGCTTCAGCGGCTGCTGCAGCACCGGGCTGCAGAAACAGTTGTCGACGACGAACAGCGCGTTCGATGCCTTCGCGATCTTGCCGATCGCCTCGATGTCGGCGAGTTCGGTCAGCGGGTTCGACGGCGTCTCGAGGAAGAACATCTTCGTCTCCGGACGCACGGCTTCCTTCCACGCGTTCAGGTCGGTCGGGTCGACGAAGGTCGTCGTGATCCCGAACTTGTTGAAGATCTGCGAGAACATCCCGAGCGTCGAGCCGAACAGGCTGCGCGAGCTGACGAGGTGGTCGCCGGCCTGCAGCGCGGCCATCACGACCGACATGATCGCGGCCATCCCCGACGCCGTCGCGATGCACGCCTCGCCGCCCTCGAGCGCCGCGAGACGCTCCTGGAACATCGTGACGGTCGGGTTCGTGAAGCGCGAATAGGTGAAGTAGTCTTCCGAATTCGCGAAGCGCTCGGCCGCGTCGGCCGCGCTCTGGAAGCAGAAGCTCGACGTGAGGAACAGCGCTTCCGAGTGCTCGTTGAAGTCGCTGCGCAGCGTGCCCGCGCGCACGGCAAGCGTGTCGAAGTTGAGGGAGTCGTCCATGTTCCGTTTTCCGTATTCGAGGGTCGCGCGAGTGGCGCGAACCCAGTCAAAACCAGGCCAAAACAAAAAGCCCGCTATGCGTCGGCATCAGCGGGCTTCGGTGCGGTACGACAGCGATCGACTCGGGCCGGTTGCCACCGGCCTTCGCTTTAGCTGTTTTGGGAAGTCGCCCCGCGTCCGCAAGCTGATATCAAATCGACGCAAGGCCACATCCTATCACGCTTCGTCAAAAGCGTGCGCCGGTGTCACTCGACCGACAGCTGCAGGTTCATCTGCGAGCGTTCGGTGTCGCCCGCCGTGTCGCGATCGGCCTGCGATGCCGGCGTGAGGCGCGCGCGCTCGATCGCATCGAGATACTCGGGCGTCACGTCGCCGGTGATGTAGTTGCCGTCGAAGCACGACGCCTCGAAGCGTTCGAGCTTCGGGTTGATGTCGCGCACCGCGCGGCGCAGATCGTCGACGTCCTGATAGATCAGGTGGTCGGCGCCGATGATCTTCGCGACTTCTTCGTCGGTGCGGCCATGGGCGACCAGTTCGCCGCGCGTCGGCATGTCGATGCCGTACACGTTCGGGAACTTCACGGGCGGCGCGGCCGACGCGAAGATCACCGACTTCGCGCCCGCATCGCGCGCCATCTGCACGATTTCATGCGAGGTCGTGCCGCGCACGATCGAATCGTCGACGATCAGCACGTTCTTGTCCTTGAACTCGATGCTCATCGCATTGAGCTTCTGGCGCACCGACTTCTTGCGCACGGCCTGGCCCGGCATGATGAAGGTACGGCCGACGTAGCGGTTCTTGAAGAAGCCTTCGCGGTACTCGACGCCGAGCTTCGCGGCGACCTGCATCGCAGCCGGGCGCGACGAATCGGGAATCGGCATCACGACGTCGATCGGCACGTTCGGCAGCTCGCGCTTGATCTTCTCGGCGAGATAGTCGCCCATGCGCAGGCGCACGTTGTAGACCGGCACGCCATCGAGGCACGAATCCGGACGCGCGAGGTACACGTATTCGAACATGCACGGATTCAGCGTCGGCTGCTCCGCGCACTGCTGGCTGTGGAAGTTGCCGGCCGGATCGATGAAGATCGCTTCGCCCGGCTGCACGTCGCGGACGAATTCGAAACCGATGCCTTCGACGGCCACCGACTCCGACGCGACCATCCATTCGGTGCCGTGCTCGGTCTCGAGCTTGCCGATGCACAGCGGGCGGATGCCGAACGGGTCGCGGAACGCGAGCAGGCCGTAACCGGCGATCAGCGACACGATCGCGTACGAGCCCTGCAGGCGGCGATGCACGCCCGAGACGGCCTTGAACACCGAGGCCGGATCGAGTTCGAGGCCCGTGGTCGACAGTTGCAGCTCGTGTGCGAACACGTTGAGCAGCACTTCGCTGTCGGAATTGGTATTGATGTGCCGGCGGTCGATCCGGAACATCTCGTCCTTCAGTTGCTGCCAGTTCGTCAGGTTGCCGTTGTGCGCGAGGATGATCCCGAACGGCGCGTTCACGTAGAACGGTTGCGCCTCGGCTTCGCTCGACGCCGAGCCGGCGGTCGGGTAGCGCACCTGGCCGATGCCGTAGGTGCCGGGCAGGCTGCGCATGTTGCGCGTGCGGAACACGTCGCGCACCATGCCGTTCGCCTTGTACATGTGGAAATTGCTGCCGTCCGCCGTCGCGATGCCCGCCGCGTCCTGACCGCGATGCTGCAGGAGCAGCAGGCTGTCATAGATCAGCTGGTTGACCGGGGATTGGGAGATAACGCCTACGATGCCGCACATGGCATGTCCTTCAGAATGACAAAATCGGTTCCGTCCTGCCCGGCCGCGTCGTCACACGCGTACGTACTGGGCCATGCCGTCGGGCAGGAGCTGCTTCAACTCGTGCACGCCCTGTTCGGCGAAAGGACGCAATAGCGCATTGCGCCAGAAATCCTGTTTGGGCAGCTCGGTCAGCCCGGCCGCCGCGACCAGCAGCACCACCAGCACGCAGCCGCGGACGAGCCCGAACATCATGCCCAGCGAGCGGTCGACGCCGCCCAGGCCACTCGCCTGCGCGATCCGCGACAGCAACGCGTTCGCCACGCCGGCGACCAGCACCACGCCGATCACGACCAACGCGAAGGCGATCACCCACTGCGTCAGCGCACCGCCCGGCCAGTTCGCCGGGATATACGGCACGACCAGTCCGACGTAGCGGCCCGCGATCACGATCGCCGCGATCCAGCCGATCAGCCCGAAAATCTCGGACACGAAACCGCGCCACGCGCCACGCAGCGCAGACAACGCGATCACCGCCAATACAGCGTAGTCGAAAGCCGTCAGCATCGCGCGTTACTGCGTCAGCCCGGCTTCGCGCACCTTCGCGATCGCGGCGGACGCCGCCGCACGATCCGCGAACGGGCCCGCACGCAACAGTGTAGCCGTGCTGCCGTCTGCCTGCTTGCGATGCTCGACATATGCGGGCACACCCGCCGATTTCAATTTGGTGGCCCACGAACGGGCCGTCGCGTCGTCCTTGAACGAACCGAGCTGCACCGCGAAACGCGCACCGGCCGGCGACGACGGCGACGAAGCATCGCTGCTGTCCGGGCTGGCGGCGTCGGTACGCGCGACGGCCGCGGGCGCGGGTGCAGGCTTCGGCGCGGCCGGCTTCGCCACGGGGGCGGCCGGTTTCGGCGCGGGCTTCGGCGGCGTCACGCTCGCCGTGGTCGTGGTATCGGGTTTCGCGGCCGGCTTGTCGGCATCCTTCGGCGCGGGCGCTGGTGCAGCCGCCACGGCCACATCGGATGCCGGCGGTTCGTCGTGCGCGACGCCTGCCTGTACGTCGGAGGCGTCATCGTCGCGCGGTGCGACCGCCTGGTGCGCAGGCCGGTTCGGAATGTCGATGGCGATGTCGTCCGTGACCGGCTTCGGGTGCGAGTCGAGCACCATCGGCAGCACGATCACGGCGGCGACGACGAGCGCGATCGCGCCGACGAGGCGACGGCGCGCGCGTTGCTTTTCTGGAAGGGTCGGATCGAGGAGCAGTGCGTCCGATTCCGGACGCTCGGTGCGGCGCGAGCGTCGCTCGACGCGTTCAGTGGTGCGCTCCGTGCGCACGTTCCGGGAGGTCCCGGTGCGACCGCCGCGCCGCGGGGGCGCGTCGTCGTCTTTCTTGCCGAACGAGAAAATTCCCATGAATGGCTGAGTCCGAAACTGCCCGTCAGTCAGTGTTGCTGCGATTTGCGGTAGGCCAGCACGCCGGCAACCGTATGGAAACTGCCGAAAACCACGATTCTATCATTCTCGGATGCTCTTTTTAGTGCATCGCGAAACGCTTCGGCCGGCGACGTGTAACGCGTGACGCTCGAATCGGGCCCCTCCTCCACGCCCGCCTTGCGCAGCGCGGCTTCGAGCTGCTCCGCGGAAGCCGCGCGCGGCAGCGGCAGGTCGGTCACGCACCAGTGGTCGATCTCGCCCTTCAGGTGCTGCAGCACGCCGTCGATGTCCTTGTCGTGCATCGCGCCGAACACCGCGTACGTGTACGGGAAGAAGCCCATGTTGCCGAGGTTCTGCTCGAGCACGGCCGACGCATGCGGGTTGTGCGCGACGTCGAGCACGATCGCCGGCTTGCCGGGCAGCACCTGGAAGCGCCCCGGCAGCTCGACGTTCGCGAGGCCGAGCCGGATGTCCTGCGCGGACACCGGCAGCAGCGGACGCAGCGCTTCGAGCGCGGCGAGCGCGGCCGACGCATTGATCAGCTGATTCGCCCCGCGCAGCGCCGGGTACGCAAGCGCCGGATAGCGCTTCTCGCGGCCGAGGTAGCTCCACTGCTGGCGCTCCGCGCCTGCCTGCGCCTCGTAGCGGAAATCGCGGCCGACCAGCCACAGGTCGGCGCCGATCGCTTCGGCGTGGTCGATCAGCGTTTGCGGCGCGGCCGGATCGCCGCAGATCGCCGGCTTGCCGGCGCGGAAGATCCCGGCCTTCTCGAACGCGATCTTCTCGCGCGTGTCGCCCAGGTATTCGGTGTGGTCGATGTCGATGCTCGTGACGATCGCGCAATCGGTGTCGATGATGTTGACCGCATCGAGCCGGCCGCCGAGGCCGACTTCGAGGATCACCGCGTCGAGCCCGCGCGATGCGAACAGATGCAGGATCGCGAGCGTCGTGAATTCGAAGTACGTGAGCGAGACGGGCTCGGGGAGCGACGTGCGCGCGGCTTCGACGGCCTCGAAATGCGGCAGCAGTTCGTCATCGGTGACGTTCTGCCCGTTCACGCGCGCGCGCTCGTTGAATTCGAGCAGGTGCGGCGACGTGTGGCAGCCGACCTTGTAGCCGGCGCGCACGAGGATCGTCTCGAGGAACGCGCAGGTCGAGCCCTTGCCGTTCGTGCCGCCGACGGTGATGACGGGGCACGCGAATTCGAGCTGCAGCGCCGCCTTGACCTGCCCGATGCGGGTCAGGCCCATGTCGATGCCGACCGGGTGCGCGCGTTCGAGATGCGAAAGCCACGCGTCGAGAGTGGGAAAAGTGCTCATCGGTTCAAATCTGGATCGGTGCCGCCACTACGCCAAAAAACGAAGCGCGCCGCCTGACGCTGAAGCCAGGCGACGCGCAGTGTTCACAACCTCGCGCCGGTCAGGCCAGCGCGTCGGCCGGTTGCCGCTGCAGCAGGGCGAGCAGCTGGGCGATCTCGTCGCGCATCTTGCGACGGTCGACGATCATGTCGATCGCACCCGTCTTCAGCAGGAATTCGGCGCGCTGGAAACCTTCCGGCAGCTTCTCGCGGACCGTCTGCTCGATCACGCGCGGGCCGGCGAAGCCGATCAGCGCCTTCGGTTCGGCGATCACGACGTCGCCGAGGAACGCAAAGCTCGCCGACACGCCGCCCATCGTCGGGTCGGTCAGCACCGAAATGAACGGCAGCTTCGCTTCCGACAGCTTGGTCAGCATCGCGGTGGTCTTCGCCATCTGCATCAGCGACAGCAGGCTTTCCTGCATCCGCGCGCCGCCGGAAGCGGTGAAGCAGATGAACGGCACTTGCTGCTCCAGCGCGTTCTGCGCGCCGCGGACGAAGCGCTCGCCCACCACCGAGCCCATCGAGCCGCCCATGAACGAGAATTCGAAGCAGGCCGCGACCACCGGCAGCGTGTGGATCGCACCGCCCATCACGACCATCGCGTCGGTCTCGCCCGTATCGTCCATCGCTTCCTTCAGACGATCGGGGTACTTGCGGCTGTCCTTGAACTTCAGCGTGTCGACCGGCACGATTTCCTGGCCGATCTCGTAGCGGCCTTCCGGATCGAGCAGCCCGTCGAGGCGCTCACGCGCACCGATGCGCATATGGTGATCGCACTTCGGGCACACGTGCAGGTTCGCGTCCACGTCGTTGCGGTACAGCACGGCCTCGCAGGACGGGCATTTGACCCACAGGCCTTCCGGAATGCCCTTGCGGCTTTTCGGGTCGGTCTGCTTGATCTTCGGCGGCAACAGTTTGTCGAGCCAGCTCATCGTATGGTTTCCTGTTCCGTGGCGGGGCGGGCCAACCGGCCCGTTCCCGCTTCCTGTGTTGTGTTTATCGCGCCGCCTTGCCCGCGCCGTCCAGGGCGGCGCGCAGCTCGGCGATGAACGTCTTCAGCGCGGCGGCGGCACCCTCCGGCGCAGCGCTTTCGAGCAGCTGCACGAGGCGGCTGCCGATCACGACGGCGTCCGACACTTCGGCCACCGCGCGCGCCGTTTCGGCGTCGCGGATCCCGAAGCCGACGCCGACCGGAACCGGCACGCGCGACTTGATGGCCGGGATTTTACCCGCAATGCTCGAAACATCCAGATTTCCTGCGCCGGTCACGCCCTTGAGCGACACGTAATACACGTAACCGCTCGCGATCTTGCCGACGTCGGCGATGCGTTCATCGGTCGACGTGGGCGCGAGCAGGAAGATCGGATCGATCTGCGCGGCGCGCATTTTCTCGGCGAACACGCCCGCCTCTTCCGGCGGATAGTCGACGACGAGCACGCCGTCGACCCCGGCCGCCTGTGCTTCGGCCGCGAACGCGTCGACGCCCATACGCTCGATCGGGTTCGCATAGCCCATCAGCACGACGGGGGTTTTGGGGTCGGTTTCGCGAAAGCGCTTCACGTCGGCGAGCACGCTCTTGAGCGTGACGCCGCGCGCGAGCGCGCGTTCCGACGAGCGCTGGATCACGGGGCCGTCGGCCATCGGGTCGGAGAACGGCACGCCGAGTTCGATCACGTCCGCGCCGCCTTCGGCGAGCGCGTGCATGAATTCGACGGTTTTGGCCGGATCCGGGTCGCCGGCCGTGATGAACGGGATCAGGCCCTTACGGCCTTGTTCGGCGAGCGCGGCGAAGGTCTGCTGAATACGGGACATGGCAATTTTCCTCAATGCGTTCGGCGATGCGGCGGCGCGATTCACGCGCACGCCGGCGCAGCGAGCGCGTTCACGCGCTCGTGCGCGATCGCACAATAGCTTTCGTTGATCTCGTAGCCGACGAAGTCGCGCCCCTGCCGTGCGCAGGCCACCGCGGTCGTGCCGCTGCCCATGAACGGATCGAGCACGCGGCCGCCCGGCGGGCAGCTTGCGAGCACCATCCGCTCGATGATTTCCAGCGGCTTCTGGGTCGGATGATCGACGCGCTCCGCGTGCTGCCGATGCAGGCGCGAGACCGACCAGACGTCCTTCGGGTTGTAGCCCATCTCCAGCCACTTGCTGCCTTCGAACAGCTTGCGCGAGCGGGCCTTCTTCGTGTCGGCGTCGTACGGGATGCGGACCGGATCGAGATCGAAGTAATACGCCCTGGAAACCGCGAAAAAGCCGATGTTGTCGTGCACCGACGTGAAACGACGCGTCGTGCCGCCCATGCTCGGCACGCGCCGGTCCCAGATGATCTCGTTGACCATCGTGAGCTGCGTCTTCAGGAAACTGAAGATTTCCGGCGCGTACTGCCACGTGCAGAAGATGTACATCGACCCGCTCGGCTTCAGCTTCGGAATCGCGAGCTCGAGCCACTCGCGCGTCCACGCGAGAAAGTCGTCGCCCGAACGCTTGTCCGAGTCGTTGCCGTAGTCCTTGCCGAGCCCGTACGGCGGATCGGCGACGATCAGGTCGATCGACGCGTCCGGCAGGTGCGCGGCATGGGTCAGGAAATCGCGGTTATGCAGTTCGATCCCGGACGGCAGCGCGCGCGGCACGGCAGCGGCGGGCTGAACCGCCCCCGCCTCGCTCGCGGCACCGCCGCCCGGTTCTTCGATCAGGTCACGCATCGGTCGGGGTCAGAGCTCGATGCCCGATCGCTCGGCGACCGTGTGCATGTCCTTGTCGCCGCGGCCCGACAGGTTGACGAGCAGGATCTTGTCCTTCGGCAACGTCGGCGCGAGCTTCACGCCATACGCGATCGCATGGCTCGACTCGAGCGCGGGAATGATCCCCTCGATCCGGCAGCAGTCGTGGAACGCCTTCAGCGCTTCCTCGTCGGTGATGCCGACGTACTGCGCACGGCCGCTGTCCTTCAGCCACGCGTGCTCGGGGCCGACGCCCGGATAGTCGAGGCCCGCCGACACCGAATGCGTCTCGATGATCTGGCCGTTGTCGTCCTGCAGCAGGTAGGTGCGGTTGCCGTGCAGCACGCCCGGGCTGCCGGCGATCAGCGACGCCGCGTGATGACCCGTGTCGAGGCCGTCGCCGGCCGCTTCGACGCCGATCAGCTGCACCGCGGTGTCGTCGATGTACGGATAGAAGATGCCCATCGCGTTCGAACCGCCGCCCACGCAGGCGATCACGGCGTCAGGCTGCCGGCCGGCGAGCTCGGGCATCTGCACCTTGCACTCGTCGCCGATCACGCGCTGGAAGTCGCGCACCATCATCGGGTACGGGTGCGGGCCCGCGACCGTGCCGATGATGTAGAACGTGCTCTCGATGTTCGTGACCCAGTCGCGCATCGCTTCGTTCAGCGCGTCCTTCAGCGTGCGCGAACCCGATTCGACCGGCACGACCGTCGCGCCGAGCAGCTTCATCCGGTAGACGTTCGCGGCCTGGCGGCGCACGTCTTCCGAACCCATGTAGACGACGCATTCCATCCCGAAGCGCGCGCAGATCGTCGCGGTCGCGACGCCGTGCTGGCCGGCGCCCGTCTCGGCGATCACGCGCTTCTTGCCCATGCGCTTCGCGAGCAGCGCCTGGCCGATCACGTTGTTGATCTTGTGCGCGCCGGTGTGGTTCAGGTCTTCGCGCTTCAGGTAGATCTGCGCGCCGCCGAGCGTCTCGCTCCAGCGTTGCGCGTGATAGATCGGCGACGGGCGGCCGACGAAATGCTTCAGCTCGCGCTCGAATTCGGCGACGAAATCGGGATCGTTCTGGAATTTTTCATACGCCGCGCGCAGTTCGTCCAGCGCGTGAATCAGCGTCTCGGCGACGAACGTGCCGCCATACGGGCCGAAGTGGCCGCGATCATCAGGAAGGTTGTACATGGTGTCTCTCTCGATCGGTCGGCGCGCCCCGCTTGTCGGGCCGCACCGGCTTGCATCACCCGGCGTCCGCTTCGCGCACCGCGCGTACGAACGCCGCCATCCGGGCGTGATCCTTCACGCCCTTCGCGCCCTCCACTTCGATGCCACTCGAGACATCGACAGCAAACGGGCGCAACTGGCGAATCGCATCACCGACGTTTTGCGCGCTCAAGCCACCACTCAAAACGGCCCGATGCGCGAGCTCTGCGGGAATAAGAGACCAATCGAAGACCTTGCCGCTACCACCGTAATCCGGCACCAGGGTGTCGAACAGGAGGCCGCGCGCTTTCGAATAATGAAGCCCCGATTCTACCAAATCGGCCGATTGCGTCGAGGGGCCCACGCGCACCGCGCGCAGCCACGGCAGGCGTGCCGCGCGGCCGAGTGCGTCGCACTGCTCGGGCGTCTCGTCGCCATGGAACTGCAGCAGCGTGAGCGGCACGTCGCGCACGACGGCCTCGATCTCGGCCTCGGTCGCGTTCACGAACAACCCGACCACCGACACGAACGGCGGCGCGAGGCGCGCGAGCTCCGCCGCCTGCGCGATCGACACCGCGCGCGGGCTCTTCGGATAGAACACGAGGCCGATCGCATCGGCGCCGAGCGCGGCCGCATGCAGCACGTCCTCGGGCTTCGACAGCCCGCACAGCTTGATGCGCGTGCGCGGCGGCAGGCCGGCCGCGGCGGGAGACGAGGAAGACACGGCGTGATCCGTCATGATTGCGGGTCCAGATCGGCCCAGACGCTGCTCCACGGCACACTGCCGAGCTGCGCGGGCGGGACGGCGAATTCCGCCGGGTAACCGACGTGGGCGAGATACAGCCCGTCGGCCATGAACGTGGGCGCCGCAAGCTTGCGGTCGCGCCCGGCCAGCACGTCGGCGAGCCAGTCGGCCGGATAGCGGCCGCGACCGACCGCGACGAGGCAGCCCATCAGGTTGCGCACCATATGGTGCAGGAACGCGTTGGCGCGGAACCGGAAATGGATGAAATCGCCCACGCGCCGCACGTCGATCTGATACAGGTGTTTGACCGGCGTCTTCGACTGGCATTCCGACGACCGGAACGACGAGAAGTCATGCTCGCCGATCAGGTGCGCGGCGGCGGCGCGCATCGCGTCGTCGTCGAGCGGCGTATGGATCCAGCCCGCGCGCCCCGCCAGCATCGGCGAGCGCACCGGATGCACGTACAGCGTGTAGTAATAGGTGCGCTCGAACGCCGAGAAACGCGCGTGGAACGTATCGGGCATCGGCTTCGCCCATTGCACCGCCACGGTCGGCGGCAGGAACGCGTTGGTGCCGCGCACCCACGAAAAAACCTCCCGATCGAGGTCGGTATCGAAGTGCACGACCTGCCCGAGCCCGTGCACGCCCGTATCGGTCCGCCCGGCCACCGTCGTATGCAGCGGCACGCGCGCGAACTCCGCCAGTGCGTGCTCGAGCCGATCCTGCACGGTCTTGCCGTGCGGCTGCGCCTGCCAGCCGCAGAACGCCGCGCCGTCGTACTGGATGCCGAGCGCGATCCGCATCACGCCTCGTCCGCCAGTTTCGCGAGCAGCGCGCGCGCATCGTCGCGCGTCGCGGCGTCGTTCGCGTCGACCACTTCCTGCAGCAGTGTCCGCGCGCCGGACAGGTCGCCCAGCTCGACGTACTCGGACGCGAGGTCGAGCTTGTTGCGCGCGATGCGGGCGAGTTCGTCCGGCGTCAGCGCCGGCAATACAGCGCCCGGCGCGGACGGCAGGTCGAGATCGAAATCGAGCTTCAGCGCGCCGAACTGCGCGCCGCCGAGCGGCGGCAGCGACGACGTCGCAAACGGGCTGCCCGCCTGGCTTGCCGGCGTCGCTGCGTCCGGATCCCAATCGAACTCGTCGTCCTGGTCGGCCGGATGTTCCGGGGCCGGGTCGATCGAACCAATCGGGAGACGCTGGGCGGCTTGACCGTTAGTTGCGATTTTATCGGTGTCGGACTGCCCTGCTTGCGCAGCCGGCTCATCCGCCGCCGGCGACGGCTCGTCCGGCGTGCGCGGCGGCAGCGGCATGTCGAGGCTGCTGAGCGCGCTGATCGCGTTCTGCATCAGCGCCGCATGCTGCGCTTCCGTGGCCGCGGGTGCGGCCGGCGTCTCCACCGGCGTCGCTACCCGTGGCTCCGCCGACGTCTCGATCGGCGTCGCTGACGACGTTTCGATCGGCTTTTCGATCGGCGTTTCAGTCGCGACCTTTTCGGTCGGCTCGGCATCGTGCGAAACCGGAGCCGTCTCGCTCGCGGGCGGTACTGCCGCGTGTGCGGTCGGCAACTCGGGCTGCTCGGCATGCGGCTTCGCCACATCCGACGACGACGACACCTCCGCATCCGGTGTCTCGACCGGCTCCGCCGCTGCGGCAGTCGCCGCGGCAAGGTTCAAGTCGGAAGCGGCATCACGCGCGACCGGCATCTCGGGCCGGATCGGCAGTTCCGGTTCGACGGACGGCGCGGCTTCGGCTTGCGCAGTGGCAGTCGCAGCCGCGACACCGCCCGCTGCCGTAGCGGCAGCCACCGTGTCCGTCCCCGCATCGTCCGTGCGGCGGCTCTTCCTGCGCTTGCGCCACGCGAAACCTGCGGCAAGGACGATCACGGCCGCACCGGCCACCGCGGCCGGACGCCAGTCCATCTGCTCGTGACTGCGCGCAGGTGTCACCACCGGCGCGACCGGCTGCGTGGGCGCCGATACCGATGCCGGCTCCACTGCGCTGGCAGCAACGCCGGATGCCGCTTCGCCCGCCGTCGACGCAGCCGCAGCCGCGGACGCGCCCGCCTCGTTCGCGACCGGAGGCGGCGCGACAGGTGCCGGCGCCGGCTTGACCTCGTTCGTCGTGGCCGGCTTGCCGATACCGTGCTTCTGCAATTCCATCAGCACGCGGTTCTTCAGCGCCAGCAGTTGCTGCAGGCTCGACGGCCGCGGCTGCGACGTGCCCGTGACAGGTGCCGCGCCAGCCGGTTCGTTCATACCCGGAACCTGGCTGCCCGACGCTGGCGGGATCACGGCACCGCTCGCGGACGACGGCACCGACTGGATCGTGCCGCTCCACACATGCGGACCGCTTGCACCGGCAACGGGTGCCGCCGGCTGCATGCTTTCCACAGCCGATGCGCCGTGAGCAGCCGAAGCACCGACCGATGCCGACGCGCCGGCAGCCGTCGCGACGCTCGCACCGCTGACAGGCGCCGCATGCACGGCCGGCGCCACCGGCGCGGATTGCACGGTCGACCCCGGATGCGGTGCGGACGCACCATGCTGCGCGACTGCCGTACCGCCCGATGCGGCGGCGGGTGCGGACGCGGCAGTCGTACCGGACGCAGCGGACGCAGCGGATGCAGCAGATGCAGCAGCCGGCACGACTGCCGCGCCTGTCGCATCGAGCGCCGGCACGGTCAGCGTCGCGCCGACTTTCAGGCGGCTCGCGTCGCGCTTCATGAACGCCTGCGGATTGGCGTCGAACAGCGCGCGGCCGGCGCGCGCGAGCACCCCGGGATCGCGCGACTGCGTGGCCGCCTTCGCGATGTCGTTCAGCGACTGGCCCGGCTGGACCGTCACGGTAAGCGGCACTGCGCCGTCGGCAGCGGACGCCGGCAGTTCGCCGGTGCCGGCCGCCCAGGCCGACGCGGTTGCGCCGAGCGCCAGGATCGCCAGCGCGCCACGCACGGCGCGCGACAGACGGGACTGACGCGGAAACAAGGAAATTCGGGACATCGTTGGCTCTATCGCCGCGCGTGGGCGCGGCTCGGATTCGCGGTTGAAAGCGTCAATAAAGTTGCCGCAGAAATGCAAAAGCGTCGCGTGGAACGCGACGCTTTCGGCGGGTCTGTGCGTCGTAACCGCGTAGTTTACTTCACGTGATCAGGTTCGGGCCGAATTCATCGCCGACAGGTGCAACCGATTGCGTGCGCGCGTCGGGGCATCCGGCGATCGGGCCGCGTGGGTGTCCGGCTGCGCACGCTGCGACCCGCGCCCGCGATCGACCGGGAGTGTGCCTCTCTCGGATGCAAAACGATCCGGCCGCGTCGCCTGCCGAACCCATCCCACATGCCTTTGGTCACTCAACGATGCGATTCGCCCAACCCGAGGTCCCACACAGAACCACGACCGGGGAATCACGGCGGGTTGCTCAATAATTCGCGCCACTTGCCGTTAATGGATTAACCAGCACCAATCAAAATAAATCCAGCCGGCCATCACCCCATTCAAATGAATTTCAATTGATCGATAAGAGGCCAATTCCCCTCTCTGATCGTCGAATTGAACACCCCCACCACCAAACCCCCGTCCCATAAGGCTTTCCAGCCTCTCCGCAGCTTCATCTCTCATACGAAATCGATCATTTCGACATCAATTCAATTTCATTACACAAAATTACACAGATCGAATAATTGCCGTCGCTAGGATCGTCTTCAAACAAGAATCGGCGCAGTTCGACCATCGCGCTCGCACCTGCGACAAAAGCGGGAACGCGGTCGGCTTGACTGACGCCGTGAGGTGCCAGGGAGGCATCGCGCAGTCGCACGACTGCATTTACTCACCAGCTCGTTACGGGGATCGAACATGGGCTATCAACAGGGTTTGAGCGGGTTGGCCGGCGCGGCGAACCATCTCGACGTGATCGGCAACAACATCGCGAACGCAAACACGGTTGGCTACAAGCAGGGTCGCGCGAACTTCGCCGACATGTACGCGAACTCGGTCGCGACGTCGACCAACACGCAGATCGGCATCGGCACGCGGCTCACATCGGTGCAGCAACAATTCGGCCAGGGGACGATCAACTCGACGAAGTCGTCGCTCGACATCGCGATCAATGGCAACGGCTTCTTCCAGATGTCGAACAACGGCGTGACGACGTACTCGCGTGACGGCGTATTCCACCGCGACAAGAGCGGCGCCATCGTCGACGCGCAGAACCGCAACCTGATGGGCTATGCGGCAGGGCCGGGCGGCGCGATCAACACCGCGGCGACCGTGCCGTTGCAAGCGCCGACCACCAACATCGCACCGCAGGCGACCACGAAGATCACCGGCCAGTTCAACCTGAACTCGCAGGACAAGGTGCCGGCCAAGACACCGTTCAACGCGGGCGACAACACCACGTACAACTACAATTCGTCGATCCAGGTGTACGACACGCTCGGTGGCTCGCAACAGGTGTCGATGTATTTCACGAAGAACGCGGCCGGCACCTGGCAGGCCTATGCGGGCGTGCAGGGCCAGACGCCGACGAATCTCGGCACCGTTACGTTCGACGCATCGGGCCGGATCAGCTCGACGACGTCGGCCGCAACCGGCCAGCCGACGCCGAGCCTCGGCCAGTTCGCGTTCTCGATCCCCAACGCGTCGGGCGGCGCCAATCCGCAAAACCTGACGCTCGACCTGACCGGCACGACGCAGTTCGGCGGGAAAAGCGGCGTGAACAACCTCGCACAGGATGGCTTCGCGAGTGGCACGCTGACGACGTTCTCGATCGGCACCGACGGCAAGCTCACCGGCAATTACTCGAACGGCCAGAGCGCGGTGCTCGGCCTGATCGCGCTCGCGAACTTCAATAACCCGAACGGGCTCGAGAACATCGGCGGCAACCAGTATGTGGAAACCACCGCGTCGGGCGTGCCGCAGATCTCCGCGCCGGGCAGCACGAACCACGGCACGCTGCAGGGAAGCGCGCTGGAAAACTCGAACGTCAACCTGACGACCGAGCTCGTGAACCTGATCAAGGCGCAGCGCGATTACCAGGCGAATGCGCAGACGATCAAGACGCAGCAGGCCGTCGACCAGACGCTCCTGAACATGCGCTGACCCGCACATGAAAAACGCGCCGCGCCCGCCTTGATATCGTCAAGGCAGACGCGGCGCGCAATCTCGTGCACCGCGGCCCGCGCATCGCGGGCCGGACACGCCACTTACTTGTCGAGCAGGATGCGCAGCATGCGGCGCAGCGGCTCGGCCGCGCCCCACAGCAGCTGGTCGCCGACCGTGAACGCCGACAGGTATTCACCGCCCATCGCGAGCTTGCGCAGGCGGCCGACCGGCACCGTCAGCGTGCCCGTGACGTTCGCCGGCGACAGGTCGCGCATCGACGCTTCACGCTCGTTCGGCACGACCTTCACCCAGTCGTTCGCCGACGCGAGGATGCCGTTGATCTCGTCGAGCGGCACGTCCTTGTTCAGCTTGATCGTCAGCGCCTGCGAGTGGCAGCGCATTGCGCCGATTCGCACGCACAGGCCGTCGACCGGGATCGAACCCGGCTCGCCCATCGCCGGCTTGCCGAGGATCTTGTTGGTTTCCGCGCCGCCCTTCCACTCTTCCTTCGACATCCCGTTGCCGAGATCCTTGTCGATCCACGGAATCAGCGAACCGGCGAGCGGCACGCCGAAGTTGCTCGTCGGCATCGCGTCGCTGTTCATCGCGGCCAGCACGCGGCGGTCGATGTCGAGGATCGCGGAAGCCGGATCGGCGAGTTGCGCCTGAACCGCGCCGTTCAGCGTGCCCATCTGCGCCAGCAGTTCGCGCATGTTCTGCGCGCCCGCGCCCGATGCGGCCTGGTAGGTCATCGCCGTCATCCAGTCGACGAGGTTCTCGCGGAACAGGCCGCCGAGCGCCATCAGCATCAGGCTGACCGTGCAGTTGCCGCCGATGAAGTTCTTCTGGCCCTTGACGAGCGCGTCCTTGATCACGTCGAGGTTGACCGGATCGAGGATGATGACCGCGTCGTCCTTCATCCGCAGCGACGATGCCGCATCGATCCAGTAGCCGTTCCAGCCGGCCGCGCGCAGCTTCGGGAACACGTCGTTCGTGTAATCGCCGCCCTGGCACGTGATGATCACGTCGCACTTCTTCAGCTCGTCGACGTTGGTCGCGTCCTTGAGCGTAGTCTCGTTTTTCGCGAACGACGGCGCTTTGCCGCCCGTGTTGCTGGTGCTGAAAAACACCGGTTCGATCAGGTCGAAATCGCCCTCTTCCTGCATGCGCTGCATCAGGACGCTGCCGACCATGCCGCGCCAACCTACGAGACCTACGTTCATGACTAACCCTTTGATGGAGCTTCCCCGCCATTCCGTCCCCGGTGTGACCGCGCGGGGAAATAGGCGGGCACGACGGACGATCAGCGTTTAATGATCGTTTTCGTGGTAATGGTTTTCGTGATGACGATGGCGCGCGCACCCGCACGGGCTGTGTTGCCGTGGAGTTTCAAGACCGGGGAGATCAGGGAAAGATGCGCCATCGTTCGAGTCTACACAAAGCCGGTGGCCCGCACAACGGCCAACCGCATGCGAACCGGCCGATTTCGCGGCCTGTTCGCGCCCTTTCTACTTGGTCGCGTTACAGCGCCGCGACCACTGCGTCGCCCATCGCCGTCGTGCCGACCTGCTGGCAACCCGGCGTCGCGATATCGCCCGTGCGGTAGCCCTGTTCGAGCACCGTTTTCACCGCACGCTCGATGCGATCGGCCTGCTCCGCGCGATTCAGCGAGTAGCGCAGCATCATCGCGGCCGACAGGATCGTCGCGAGCGGGTTCGCGATGCCCTTGCCCGCGATGTCCGGCGCCGAACCGTGCGACGGCTCGTACAGGCCCTTGTTGTTCTTGTCGAGCGACGCCGACGGCAGCATGCCGATCGAGCCCGTCAGCATCGACGCTTCATCCGACAGGATGTCGCCGAACATGTTGCCCGTGACGATCACGTCGAACTGCTTCGGCGCCTTCGCGAGCTGCATCGCCGCGTTGTCGACGTACATGTGCGACAGCTCGACGTCCGCGTATTCCTTCGACACGTCGATCATGATGTCGCGCCAGAACTGCGACGTCTCGAGCACGTTCGCCTTGTCGACCGACAGCAGCTTCTTCGCGCGCTTGCGGGCCGCCTGGAACGCGACGTGCGCGATGCGGCGCACTTCCGGTTCCGAATAGCGCATCGTGTCGAAGCCTTCGCGTTCGCCCGCGAACAGGCCGTCCGGTGCAGCGCGCACGCCGCGCGGCTGGCCGAAGTAGATGTCGCCGTTCAGTTCGCGCACGATCAGGATGTCGAGGCCCGCGACCAGCTCGGGCTTCAGCGGCGACGCATCGACGAGCTGCGGATAGCAGATCGCCGGGCGGAAGTTCGCGAACAGCTCGAGGTGCTTGCGCAGCCCGAGGATTGCCTGCTCGGGGCGCAGCGCGCGTTCGAGCGAGTCGTACTTCCAGTCGCCCACGGCGCCGAACAGGATCGCGTCGGCTTCCTTCGCGAGCGTCAGCGTCGCGTCGGGCAGCGGATGGCCGCTCGCCTCGTAGCCCGCGCCGCCGACCGGCGCCTGTTCGAGTTCGAACTTCTCGTCGAGTGCGTTCAGCACCTTCACGGCTTCATTGACGATTTCCGGACCGATGCCGTCGCCGGGCAGCACTGCAATCTTCATGCGAAATTCCTGACTGGGTAGGTTTTTATGGAGGCAGGCCGGCGAACGCGCCGCCGGCGCGCCCGCCCGAAAGGCGATCTCAGCCGACCAGCTTGGTGTTGAGCCACGGCTGCTTCACGAGGCGCTCGGCCTCGAACTGGCGGATCTTGTCCGCGTGGCGCAGCGTGAGGCCGATGTCGTCGTAGCCGTTCAGCAGGCAGTACTTGCGGAACGCGGCGATCTCGAACGGATACTCGCGGCCGTCACCCGTGCGCACGACCTGCGCGTCGAGGTCGACCGTGACTTCGAAGCCGTTGAACGCGACCGTCTCGTTGAACAGGTGATCGACCTGCTGCTCGGTCAGCACGATCGGCAGCAGGCCGTTCTTGTAGCAGTTGTTGAAGAAAATATCGGCGAAGCTCGGCGCGATGATCGCGCGGAAACCGTACTGCTGCAGCGCCCACGGTGCGTGCTCGCGCGAGCTGCCGCAGCCGAAGTTCTTGCGTGCGAGCAGCACGGATGCGCCCTGGTAGCGCGGCTGGTTCAGCACGAAGTCGGGATTCAGCGGACGCTTCGAGTTGTCCTGGCCCGGCTCGCCGTGATCGAGATAACGCCATTCGTCGAACGCGTTCGGACCGAAGCCGGTGCGCTTGATCGACTTCAGGAACTGCTTCGGGATGATCGCGTCGGTGTCGACGTTCTCGCGATCGAGCGGCGCCACGACGCCGGTATGCACTGTGAATTTTTCCATGATCCGTCTATCCGGTTGAAGGGCCGGCGTTCAGCCGGCGCACATCGACAAATTCTCGGTGGGGGCCGTCACTCCGCGGCGCGCTTCAGCGCGCTGCCGGCAGCGTTGACGTCCTGCCCGAAGCCCTGGACGGTATTGCAGCCCGCGAGGCCGAAACCCAGCCCCGCCAGCGCCAGCGCGGCAACCAGCCGCGCAATGACCTTCGATGCCGTCATGCGTTACCCCAGCTGGCGAATGTCGACGAAATGGCCTTCGATCGCCGCGGCTGCCGCCATCGCGGGGCTCACGAGGTGCGTGCGACCGCCCGCGCCCTGCCGGCCTTCGAAGTTGCGGTTCGACGTCGATGCGCAGCGCTCGCCCGGCTCGAGCCGGTCGGCATTCATCGCGAGGCACATCGAGCAGCCCGGCTCGCGCCATTCGAAGCCGGCGTCCGTGAACACCTTGTCGAGCCCTTCGCGCTCGGCCTGCGCCTTCACGAGGCCCGAGCCCGGCACGACCATCGCGAGCCGCACGTTCGACGCGACGCGACGGTTCAGCTTCTTCACGACATACGCGGCCGCACGGATGTCCTCGATTCGCGCGTTCGTGCACGAGCCGATGAAGATCTTGTCGACCTTGATCGATTCGATCGGCGTGTTCGGCTCGAGCGCCATGTACGCCAGCGCACGCTCCATCGCATCGCGCTTGACCGGATCCTTCTCGCGCTCGGGATCGGGCACGCGGCCGTCGATCGACGTGACCATTTCCGGCGACGTGCCCCACGTGACCTGCGGGACGATCTCGGCCGCGTTCAGCTCGACCACGCGATCGAACTGCGCGCCGTCGTCCGACTTGAACTGGCGCCAGTATTCGACGGCCTGGTCCCATTCCGCGCCGGTCGGCACGAACGGGCGGCCCTTCAGGTAGTCGATCGTCGTGTCGTCGACGGCAACCATGCCTGCACGCGCACCGGCCTCGATCGCCATGTTGCAGACGGTCATGCGGCCTTCCATCGTCAGCGCGCGAATCGTCGAGCCGCCGAATTCGATCGCGTAGCCCGTGCCGCCGGCCGTGCCGATCTTGCCGATGATCGCGAGCACGATGTCCTTCGCGGTACAGCCGCGCGGCAGCGTGCCCTCGACCTTCACGAGCATGTTCTTGCTCTTCTTCTGCAACAGGGTTTGCGTGGCGAGCACGTGCTCGACTTCCGACGTGCCGATGCCGTGCGCGAGCGCACCGAATGCGCCGTGCGTCGACGTATGCGAATCGCCGCACACGATCGTCATGCCCGGCAGCGTCGCGCCCTGTTCCGGCCCGATGATGTGGACGATGCCCTGGCGCACGTCGTTCATCTTGAACTGCGTGATGCCGAACGCATCGCAGTTCGCGTCGAGCGTGTCGACCTGGAGCTTCGAGACGGGATCGGCGATGCCGTGGCTGCGATCGGTGGTCGGCACGTTGTGGTCCGACACGGCCAGGTTCGCGCTGATGCGCCACACCGGACGCTGCGCCATCTTCAGCCCTTCGAACGCCTGCGGGCTCGTGACTTCATGCAGCAGCTGACGGTCGATGTAGAGCAGGGTCGTGCCGTCTTCCTCGGTGTGGACCACGTGGGTGTTCCACAGTTTGTCGTAGAGAGTCTGTGCCATGGGTATGCGGGGTCGTTGTGACTACAAGCCTTGCGGATGTGATCGATTATGCCACGCAAAATCGGCCCATGGAGTACCACGATAACGAAAAAAGTGAATAAAAACAGTGAGTTGGGTGGTACACGCGATACCCGGATAAGCATTACCCGGCAACGCGGACACCACGGCGCGGTGGCCCCGGCCGCCACCGCGCTGCGCATGTCACGGCGACACGCGAAAGGACATGACGGTCCCGGAATGGAAGAGATTGATGAACGAGAGATGTTCCGCGAAGGTCCGGCAGCGTCAGCCGTTCGGGTATTCGCGGTTGATCAGGTCGAGCCGCAGCATGCCCAGTTGCACGCCGACGTTGCTCAGCAGGTAGAGATCGCGGCGGCGCAATGCCGGCATCTGCGCGGACGCGTCGTAAAGCGACGGCAGCGTCAGGCCCGCCGGCACCGCGGCCTGCATCCCCGCGGCATTCGACACGCGCACGACAAGCGACGCCTGATCCGCATGGGTGACGACACCGACGTTGCCGAGTGCCGCAGCCGAGCCGGCCTGCTTGACGATCGCGGCGGCGATGCCGTCAGGCGTCGGTATCGGGCTGCCGGCGACCGCGGCCGGGGTCGCGATCGACGTCACGCCGGCCGTCAGCCCGTATTTCGACGCGAGCACGCTCGCGACTTCCTGCTGCGCGAAGATCCGCACGGCAACCTTCTGGTGCAGCAGGAACACGGCGTCGGCAATCG
The DNA here is from genome assembly GCF_002223095.1 of Burkholderia sp. AU33803. NCBI lineage: Bacteria > Pseudomonadati > Pseudomonadota > Betaproteobacteria > Burkholderiales > Burkholderiaceae > Burkholderia > Burkholderia sp. AU33803. The sequence goes on along the minus strand of NZ_NKFJ01000006.1, from coordinate 1,031,488 downwards.
CCTCGTTCACCGGGCCCGGCGCCGCCGCAGCGCGACTGCCGAAGCTGAAGGCGGCAATCGTGTTGATGGTCGTGTTCGGGACGGTCGGCGGCAGCCACGAGAAAAACGGGTCGAACAGGTAGCCGGTCTCGTCGGCGGCGGCTGCGCGGTCGTTCAGTTCATTCGTCAGCTTGCCGAGCATCTGGCGTTGGAGTTCGGCGTCTGAAACAGGCGCGTCGTTCGCGAAGGCCGGCGCACTGGCGGCGCCGGTCGCGGCCAGCGCGGAAGCGGAAACGGAAGCGAGAAAATGGCGGCGGGTCTGCATGGTCATCGGAATCGGGAAAGAGAAAATGCGTCAGCCCTTCGGGAACGCCTGCATCGTCGCGCCGATCGCCCGGCCGAGCATCTGCGCATACATGTCGTGCACGAGGTAGAGGCTGCGGTTACGCGTCCACGGCTGGCCCGACTGCGGGTCGTAAAGCGTCGGCAACGACACCTCGGCAACCGCGGCCGCCTTCATGCCCGCCTGTTGCGAGGTCTGGATGCAGCGCTTCGCGTGGTCCCGATGACCGACCACCGCGACGCTGCCCATCGCGACCGCGCCGCCCGCGCGCGCCACGGCCTCGGCGGCCACACCCGCCGTACTCAGGTACACGATCGTGCCGTCGCTCGCGATCACGGGCTCGATCGACGACAGCACGTCGGCGCCCATCCCGTATTTCGACACGAGAAAGCGCGCAATCTCCCACTGCGCGTAGACCTTGACCGGTTTCAGTTGCCGAATACGGTAGACGGCGTCCGCGAGCGCTTCGTTGACGGGCCCCGGATCGGGCAGCGCGGACTGGTTGCCGCCCGTGCTCGACGTATTGCCGCTTGCCGCGTTCGGGCGATTGCCGAAGCTGTATGCGACGATCGCGCCAATTTGCGCGGCCGGCACCGTCGGCAGGTCCCACGTGAAGCCGACATCGGTCAGCGCAGGCACGATCGCGTTGACCGTCGCCGCGTCGCCGAGCTGCGCATTGAGCTTCGCGGACATCTGCGCGGCCAGCGCCGCATCGGTCACGGGTGCCGACGTGACGTCGTCACCGCCGCATGCGCTCAACCACGGCGCCACGGCAACCGCGGGGGCGGCAGCCAGGAATTTTCTGCGTAAAGAAGCCGACGGGGTTCGATTCATGAGAAATACGAAATGATGCGAGCAACGCCGGCAGCCGATCACGACGTTGCAAATCGCGGGTTCACGGGAATGACAACCTGATGCGTCGCGCGGTTGGGCGATGAATGGCAGGGGCGACGCTCGAATCGAATCGCTGCGCATCGGTCGATCGACGATGCGGGATCGTAGTGGGCGTTTATTAAATCGCGGTGAACCTGTCGATCGAATGCGGACGATCGTCACGCTGTTTCATCGATGGACGCACGCGTTTCATCCATGGCGAGCATGTGCGGCCACCGTTTCATCGGTGGCGAGCAACGTGATTCGCTTGCCTCGTCGCGTGCTGCACATCGCGCTCCTGATTTCGAGATACGATGGCGCAACGCGCACGCTCCCACGATCCAGACCTGGAGCCCTCCCCATGAAGCTCGGCCTGAATGAATCGCTCGCCCACCTCGACGAACAAGGCACGCTGTTCACGACGCTGTTTCGCCACGGCACGCTGGACGTCGAGCTGTACCGGCCGCGCATCGACGACAAGCAGAAGCCGCATACGCGCGACGAGGTCTACGCAATCGCCACGGGCACGTCGCGCTTCGTCGTCGACGGACGCGAATGCGAAATCGCGGCCGGCGACGTGCTGTTCGTCCCGGCACACGCCGAGCACCGCTTCATCGGCTTCTCCGACGACTTCTCGACGTGGGTGTTCTTCTACGGCCCCGAAGGCGGCGAGCGCGGCGCGTAACGCATGTATGACGCACGCACGACGCACGCGGCACTTTTCCTGCAATCGCCTAGACTGTCTATTCGCAGCGGGTGGCGCGCGACACGTGGCCGCCCGGTCGTCACGATGCCGGCAGCAGTCGGTTAAACGAACGGGAAGACAGCATGCGATACGAACTGTATTACTGGCCCGAGATCCAGGGCCGAGGCGAGTACGTGCGGCTCGCGCTCGAAGCGGCGGAAGCCGACTATGTCGACGTCGCGCGTGAATCGGGGCGCGGCATGGGCGTGCCGGCCATGATGCGGATGATGGACAGCTCGAAGGCGGAATGCGTGCCGTTCGCGCCGCCGTTCCTGAAGGCCGGCGACGTCGTCATCGGGCAGACCGCGAACATCCTGCTGTTTCTCGGCGCGCGGCTGGGGCTCGCGCCCGACGACGAAGCCGGCCGGCTGTGGGTGCACCAGCTTCAGTTGACCGTCGCCGATTTCGTCACCGAGATCCACGACACGCACCATCCGATCGCAAGCGGCCTCTACTACGAGGATCAGCAGGCGGAAGCCGCAGAGCGTGCCGCCGATTTCCTCGAAAACCGGCTGCCGAAATTCCTCGGATACTTCGAGCGTGTGCTCGCACAGAATCCGCACAAGAGCGGCTACCTCGCCGGCAACGCACTCAGCTATGCGGACCTGTCGATGTTCCAGTTGATCGAGGGCCTGCGCTACGCGTTTCCGAAAGCGATGAAGCGTGCGGAGCGGCAGATCGCGGCGCTGGTTGCACTGCACGACCGCGTTGCACTGCATCCGCCTGTCGCGTTCTATCTCGAGTCGGAACGCCGCATCCCGTTCAACGACATGGGCATCTTCCGGCACTATCCCGAACTGGACAAGTAACGCCGGCACGGGATCCGCATCGCTTCCCTCATGCAGGGCAGCGGATGCCCCCTGCCCACGCGGCGACCGGCGTCTCGTGCAGATGACGCCGCACGCCAGCCGCACGCATCGGAGCCGGCCGGACAAAACATGCCGGCTCCCGTTATCGCGCTTTCCGTACCAGGCAGTCAGTGCGACTGCCCGCGCTGCGTGGCCGCGGCATCGACGGCTTCGACCGAACGCGTCAGCCACGGCCCGATGTCCATCTCCTCGTAGCGCACGAGCCGGCTCTTGCGCGCACGGCGATACGCCCACCAGATCGTGACGAACAGCGGAATCCACACGTAGATCGACAGCACTTCCATCCAGTCGATGCGGGCCGCGAAGAATGCCTGGTAATCCTGCCCGAGCGAGATCACGATGCAGATCGCGATCGCGAACAGCGGCCCGAACGGGAACCATTTCGCACGGTACGGCAACTGATCGAGCCGGTAGCCCTGCTTCAGGAACCCCTTGCGGAACCGGTAATGGCAGACCGCGATGCCGAGCCACGCGATAAAGCCGGTGATGCCGACCGTATTCAGCAGCCACAGATAGATGCTCTGGTTGTTGGCCAGCGACGTGAGGAAGCACAGCCCGCCGACGGCCATCGTCGCGTACAGCGCGTTGCGCGGCACGCCGCCCGGCGACAGCGTCGCGAACATCGCCGGCGCGCGCCCTTCCGCCGCGAGGTTGTACAGCATCCGCGTGGCCGCGTAAGTCCCGGAATTGCCGGCCGACAGCACGGCCGTCAGGATCACGAGATTCATCGCGCCGGCCGCGAGCCGGAAACCCGCGTGGCTGAACACCAGCGTGAACGGGCTCACGCCGATGTCGGTCACGTCGCTCTTCAGCAGGTTCGGGTCCGTGTACGGCACCAGCAGCCCGATCACGAAGATCGCGAACACGTAGAACAGCATGATCCGCCAGAAAATCTGTTTCACCGCACGCGGGATCGTCTTGCGCGGGTTTTCCGATTCGCCGGCCGTGATCCCGACCAGCTCGGTGCCGAGAAACGAAAAGCCCGCGATCAGCGCGACGCTCATCATCGCGTGCACGCCGCCGACGAACGGCGCATCGCCCGTCGTGAAGTTGCGCAAGCCGACCGGATGCCCGTTCCCGATCAGGCCGGCGGCGATCAGCAGCCCGGCCGCGATGAACGCGACCACGGTGACGACCTTGATCAGCGAGAACCAGTATTCCGATTCGCCGAAACCGCGCACCGACAGCGTATTCAGCAGGAAAATCAGCACGAGGAAACCCGCGCCCCACCAGATGCCGGGCAGGGTTGGAAACCAGTAGCGCATCACGATCTGCGCGGCGACCAGCTCGATCGCGATCGTCACGGCCCAGCTGTACCAGTAGGTCCAGCCGAGCGCGACGCCGAAGCCTTCGTCGACGTACTTCTCGCCGTAGATCGCGAACGAGCCCGATACCGGCATCAGCGCGGCCATCTCGCCGAGGCCCGTGACGACGAAGTACACCATCAGCCCGATCGCGATATACGCGGCGATCGCCCCGCCCGGCCCCGCCTGCGCGACCGACGCCCCCGACGCGACGAACAGCCCCGTGCCGATCGAGCCGCCGATCGCGATCATCGCGATGTGGCGGCCCTGCAGACGGCGTTTCAGCGTCGTCCCGGACGGTGCGGCCGTCTCCGCTGCCGCTTGCAAAGCATCCATAGTGTTCACCCTGATTGGATTCAGGCCCGACGATTTGATTCGGAATGCAAATCGTCAGGCCGGGTCATTCGCGTCGAAGCCGGTCCTTCCCGGCCGCATCACACGACGCTGCGCTTGATCGCCTGCAGTTCGGCCGTCGTCACGATCTTCTCGATCCGGAACCGCGGGCTTTCCAGCCACAGGTTCGCGATCCGCCGGTACTCGTCGAGATCCTCGCACGCGAGCCGCACGAGAAAATCGAACGTGCCGCTGACGAGCCAGCAATCGAGCACGGCCGGATTCGCCCGCATTTCGTCCTCGAACGGCGCCTGCGAACGCCCGTGGTCGGCCAGCGTGATCTGCGCGATCACGACGATCGGCTTGGTCGCGCGCGGCGCCTTGATCACCGCGCGGTACCCTTCGATCACGCCGAGGGCCTCGAGCCGCTCCACGCGCGCCTGGCACGGCCGCGGCGTGAGGTTCACGAGCTCGGACAGCTTCCGGTAGGAAATCCGCCCGTCGGTGCGCAGGATGTCGAGGATCCGGAGATCGATCTTGTCGAGCTGCATCTTCTTGTCGGTCATCCGCGTTCGCTCCGGTCGGGTCGTGGCTGGTGCGCGGAACGTCTCCGGTTCCGCGCGGGGGCCACATTATCCGGCCGAAGCGGCCGCGCGCCAATCGGCTAGAACCGCAGCGACAGGCAGGTCAGGCCGCCGTCCATCTTGCGGAACTCGCTCGTATCGATCACGTGCAGCGGCAGCCCGAGCGACGCGATCTTGTCGTGCACGCGCGGGTAGCCGGCCGGGGTGATCAGCGTGCCGTTCACGCGCAGCGTGTTGCCCGCGTATTCGTCGGCGGCCGAGATCGCGATCCGGCGATAGTCGGCGAAGGCCGGATGCGCGGCCAGCGATTCGGTCACGAGCAGCGTGTCGTCGCCGAGCGCGTTGACGACCGACTTGAGATGCAGGCCGGCGCCCACCGGCACCGCGACGACCGAGTAGCCGTAGCGCGACACGAGCGACTCGAACGCGGCGATGCCTTCGGCGTCGGTGCGGCCCGTCAGGCCGATGTAGAAGCGCTTGCCGACCTGCATCACGTCACCGCCGTCGAGCCGGCCGTCCTGCATCGGCAGCAGGTCGCGATGCGCGGCCAGCGCCGCTTCGATGTGCACCGTCTCGCCCCGCCGCGCCGGCGCACCGGGGCGCGTGATCACCGCGAATTCCGGCGTCACGACCGCGGTGTCCTCGACGAAGTGCGAATCGGGGAATGCCTCCAGCGGCGGCAGTTCGGTCAGCGCGACGCCGAGCGTGCGCAGCGCTTCGCAGTAAGCGTGGAACTGGGTGAGCGTCTTGTCGTAATCGGGCGCGCCGAGCTCGGCGGTGGTCAGGCCCGCGCCACAGGACGGCGCGGGGCGGCGAACGATCGCTTGCGTGAATTGCATCGACTCCTCCATGGTCAGCGCCGCACCCGTGCTTCACACGGAGCGGCTGCGTTGTGTCCGGACCATTATCGGAAGCCAAATTGCGCAATTCGCGTCGATTTCGGCTGCGCCGGCAGCCGATTGCGTCGAATTGCGCGCGGCGCGCAGCGGAATCGGCAGGCCGCCGTGCGCCGCCCGGCGAGCCGCCGCCTTCACACGCGGCATGCTTGCTACACGCCCGCCCCGAACCCCATCTGCGAACGGCCGAGCGCCGTGAGATCGCCCTCCCCGCCCCGCCCGTCGAATTCGACCTCGAAATGATCGGCCGGGAAATCGGGCGGGCTCTCGCCGCGCAGGAACGCAGCACGCTGGCGCTGCAGGTATGCGTCGTTCTTCGCGCAACCGGGCGCGGCCGCGATGTACATCACGTTGCTGTCGCCGCTGCCGCGGTGCGCATCCTCGACCGCGTGCACGACGTCGCCGTGCCAGAACACCGCATCGCCCGGCTCCATGTGCGGGATCGGCACCAGCGCGTCGAGCAGCAGCGCGTGCCATTCGGGCCGGATCGACAGCGCGCGGCCCGGGCGCGCGCCGCACAGGTCGTCGTCGGCCACGTCGTCCTGCAGCGCACGCAGCACGACATAAGCCATCCCGTTCGCCACCGGGATCAACTGCAGCGTGCCGTCGCCGGGCCCCTGCGGCGTCAGTGCGGTCCAGCCCTGGAACGTGCGGAACATCGAGCACACGGCCGGCGACGGAATCTCCTCGACGTCGGGACGGAACGCCGCGTCGTACGGGTCGTAATCGCGCCAGCGGCCGGCCAGCACGTGACGGTAGACCTTGCGGAAATTCTCGCCGAGCCAGCGTTCGACGGAACCGCCGTCGACATGCGGCGACAGCCCGAGCGACGTCGAGCCGGGCGGGCGGCGACGAATCCGGTCCGCATAGGCCGGCACCTGGTCGGGATCGAAGTGCGTGCGGCCGCCGTCCGCGTGCCGCCACAGGCGGTTCAGGAACACGCGCGCCTGGGTCAGGGCCGGCGACTGGCGCGCAGCCACCTGCGGCTTCGACCAGTAGACGCCGTAGATCTGCGGCTTGCCCGACGCGAGGTTGCCGAAATAGCGGTCCTCGGCACGTGCGTGCAGCCGGTCGGTGAAGCGGTTCGCGTCCAGGTAGGCACCGATCTCGTCGTTCCAGTCGCGCGCCTGCTGCGCATCGAATACGCCACGGATCACGATCGCGCCATGCGTGCGGATCGCGGCAACCGCATGCGGATCGACGCTCCCTCTCGCGATGTCCGCAAACGGCACCACCGGAATCACGTCATGGCCATGCGCATGCGCACGCCGAATCGCGTCGACCTGCCGCGCAATATCGCCTTCCAGTTCGCGGAACGTGGCCGCATAACCGGGCAAGTCGGCGCGCAGCGCCCTTTTCGCGTCGCGAATCGCGGCAGGCAGGTCGTCAATCGTCAGTTGCATCGTGGTCTCCTCGCTGACAGGTGTCGTGATGTGCCGTCAGCGTACGGCCGGCACGCGGCCGCGATTACCACTATCCGGCCAACTATCGATACAATCCTGACAACCGCGCGTCACGCCGGACGATGACAGACCACGCACAGCTTGTTGCCGTCCGGATCGCGGAAATAGGCGCCGTAGTAGTCGCGGTGATAGTCCGGCCGCAGGCCCGGCGGCCCTTCGCAAGTGCCGCCGTGGCGTAGCGCGAGCGCGTGGCAGCGATCGACGTGCGCGCGGGTCGGCGCAACGAACGCGATCGTGTGGCCGTTGCCCGGCTCGGGCGCGCGGCCGTCGAGCGGGTGGCCGAAGAAGAACAGCGGCCGGTCGGTGTCGGCCGGCATCCAGCCCGACCAGCCGTCCGGCTCGCGGAATTTCAGGCGCAGCCCGAGTTCCGCAAACAGCGGCGCGTAGAAATCGTAGGCGCGCGCGGTGTCGGCCACCCCCACGCAAACATGTGAAAACATGGCATCGCTCCGTCGTGACGATCGCTCACGATCATGCCACGGCGCGATGCCGGCGCTCCCCCGGAGGCCGCAATGAAACCGCAGTACGAGCACGTGACGTTCGCCCCCGGCTGTTCGATCCGCGTCTATCACCGCCAGCTCGCGCGCATCCCGTTCGAATGGCATCGCCATCCCGAGTACGAACTGACGCTGACGCTCAACAGCCGCGGCCGGCGCTTCATCGGCGATCACGTCGCGCACTACGCGGACGACGACCTGGTGCTCGTGCCGCCCAACCTGCCGCATACGTGGTCGTCGAATGCACGCATCGATCGCGATGCGCCTGAAGTCGCGCTCGTCATCTGGTTCGACGGCGACTGGGCACGGCGTCTCGCCGACTGTTGCCCCGAATACGCGCCGCTGCGCTCACTGCTGCGGCGTGCCGCACCGGGCCTGCGCTTCGATACGGACGCGGCCCGCGCGATGCGCGCACGGCTGCCGCAGCTGCTCGATCCGTCGCCGCGCACGCGGCTCGCGGCCACGCTCGACACGCTCGTCGATCTCGCGGAAGCCGGCGGCGAACCGCTTGCCACCGCGCACGCGTACGAGCGCACCGACGGCACGACACGCCAAACCGACGCAGCCGCCCCCGAAGCCGAACGCCTCGACCGCGTGCTCGACGCGATCGACCGGCACTTCCACGAGCCGTTGCGCATCGACGCACTCGCCGCCACCGCGCACATGTCCGAACGCACGTTGCAGCGCCTGTTCGTCCGGCATCTCGGCGAAAGCGTCGGCCGCTACGTGCAACGGCTGCGGCTCGCGCACGCATGCCGTCATCTCGTCGGCACCGACTGGCCGATCGCGACCGTGGCCGCGCGCTGCGGCATTCCGAATGCCGCGAACTTCAATCGCCAGTTCCTCGCCGCACGCGGGATGACGCCGGGCGCATACCGGCAATTCTTCGTGCAGCACGGCCACGCGCCCGATCACGACACGCCCGCACTCGACACGCGCCCGCCGTCGCTGGAACGCCACGCGGGCCGGGGCGAACCGCCGCCGCCCAAATGAAAACACCCCGACGGGATGACCCGTCGGGGTGTCGTGGCGTTGCGATCGCCCGACGCGAGCGGCCTGCCGGCCGTTCGCGCCGCGCACGACTTAACGTGCGTTGAGCGGCTTCGCTTCGCGCGGCGTATCGCCGATGAACAGCTGGCGCGGACGGCCGATCTTCTGTTCCGGATCGCCGATCATTTCGTTCCACTGTGCGATCCAGCCGACCGTACGTGCCATCGCGAAGATACACGTGAACATCGACGTCGGGATGCCCAGCGCGCGCTGGACGATGCCCGAGTAGAAGTCGACGTTCGGGTACAGCTTGCGCGACACGAAGTATTCGTCTTCCAGCGCGATCTTCTCGAGCTGCATCGCGAGCTTGAACAGCGGGTCGTCGTGCAGGCCCAGTTCGTTCAGCACTTCGTAGCACGTTTCGCGCATCAGCTTCGCACGCGGGTCGTAGTTCTTGTACACGCGGTGACCGAAGCCCATCAGCTTCACGCCCGAATTCTTGTCCTTCACCTGCTTGATGAATTCGGGGATGTTGTCCGGCGAACCGATCTGCTCGAGCATGTTCAGCGCGGCTTCGTTCGCACCACCGTGCGCCGGGCCCCACAGACAGGCGATACCGGCAGCGATACACGCGAACGGGTTCGCGCCCGACGAGCCGGCCAAGCGGACGGTCGACGTCGATGCGTTCTGCTCGTGGTCGGCGTGCAGGATCAGGATACGGTCGAGTGCGCGGACGAGCACGTCGTTGACCTTGTACTCTTCGCACGGGTTCGAGAACATCATGTGCATGAAGTTCGCGCTGTACGACAGCGAGTTCTTCGGATACACGAACGGCTGGCCGATGCTGTACTTGTACGCCATCGCGACGAGCGTCGGCAGCTTCGCGATCATGCGGATCGCCGACACTTCACGGTGACGCGGATCGTTGATGTCGAGCGAGTCGTGGTAGAACGCCGATAGCGCGCCGACTGCAGCGACCAGGATCGCCATCGGGTGCGCGTCGCGACGGAAGCCACGGAAGAAGAAGTGCATCTGCTCGTGCACCATCGTGTGCTTCGTGACGGTGTCGACGAATTCCTTCTTTTGCGCTGCGTTCGGCAGTTCGCCCTTCAGCAGCAGGTAGCAGCTTTCGAGGAAGTCCGCGTTTTGCGCGAGGTTGTCGATCGGGTAGCCGCGGTACAGCAGCTCGCCCTTGTCGCCGTCGATGTACGTAATCGCCGAATTACAAGCTGCCGTCGACATGAAGCCCGGGTCGTACGTGAACTTGCCGGTCTGGCCGTACAGCTTGCGGATGTCGATCACGTCCGGGCCCATCGTGCCCTTGTAGATCGGCAGTTCGACGCTCGGCGAGTTGTCGCTGAACGATAGCGTGGCTTTAACATCAGACGGAGTCATGGCACATCCTCAATCGAAATAAAGAAACGGGATTCGATAACGGGCACAGCGTGTGACGCCTTGGCGTTACACGTTGCGCAGCATCTCCAACAGCCGGTGAATATCCGGGCTGTCTAGGTCGCCTTCTGGTTCCTTGCGCGCGAGGAGCAAGTCCATCAGGTCGTTGTCGCTCAGATCGAGCAGGCGCGACAACGCGCCTACGTCTGCATCGGTGAGGTCATGCTCGTATCTGCTGAAGAAACGCTCGAAAATGATGTCGTTCTCCAGCAGACCCCGCCGCGCACGCCAGCGAAGGCGTGCGCGACGGTGCGGGTCGGATTGATGCGAATCGCTCATCTCGACCTTAAACAGCGCGGCGAACCATCAGTTCCTTGATCTTGCCGATCGCCTTCGTCGGGTTCAGGCCCTTCGGGCAAACGTCGACGCAGTTCATGATCGTGTGGCAACGGAACAGACGGTACGGGTCTTCCAGGTTGTCGAGACGCTCGCCGGTGGCCGTGTCGCGGCTGTCCGCGATGAAGCGGTAAGCCTGCAGCAGGCCGGCCGGGCCGACGAACTTGTCCGGGTTCCACCAGAAGCTCGGGCACGACGTCGAGCAGCTCGCGCACAGAATGCACTCGTACACGCCGTCGAGCTCGTCGCGCTCTTCCGGCGACTGGAGGCGTTCCTTCTCCGGCGGCGGCGCGTCGTTGATCAGGTACGGCTTGATCGAGTGGTACTGGTTGAAGAAGTGCGTCATGTCGACGATCAGGTCACGCACGACGGGCAGGCCCGGCAGCGGACGCAGCACGATCTTCTGCGGCAGGTCGTTCAGGTTCGTCAGGCACGCGAGACCGTTCTTGCCGTTGATGTTCATCGCGTCCGAACCGCACACGCCTTCACGGCACGAACGGCGGAACGACAGCGTCTCGTCCACGGCCTTCAGCTTGACCAGTGCGTCGAGCAGCATGCGCTCGTGCTCGAGCTCCAGCTCGTACGTCTGCATGCGCGGCGCTGCGTCCTTGTCCGGATCGTAGCGGTAGACTTCAAAAATGCGTTTTGCCATTTCGGATTCCTTTGACTCGGCTTAGAACGTGCGCGGCTTCGGCGGCACGGATTCGACCGTCAGCGGCTTCATTTGAACCGGCTTGTAGTCGAGGCGATCGCCTTCGCTGTACCACAGCGTGTGGCGCAGCCAGTTCTCGTCGTCGCGGTGTTCGTAGTCGCTGTGGGCGTGTGCGCCACGGCTTTCCTTGCGTGCTTCCGCCGACACCATCGTTGCGCGAGCAACTTCGATCAGGTTCTCCAGCTCGAGCGCTTCGACGCGCGCGGTGTTGAACACCTTCGACTTGTCCTTCAGGTGGATGTTTTCCACGCGTGCCTTCAGGCCGGCCATCTGGTCGACGCCTTCCTTCAGCAGTTCCGACGTGCGGAACACGCCTGCGTGCTTCTGCATCGTCGAGCGGATGTCGTTCGCGACGTCCTGCGTGTATTCACCCGAGCTCGACTTGTCGAGCTTCGCCAGGCGCGCCAGCGAGAATTCGCCTGCGTCGGCCGGCAGCGGCTTGTGTTCCTTCTGGTTCTTCACGTGCTCGACGATGTGGTTGCCGGCCGCACGGCCGAACACCACGAGGTCCAGCAGCGAGTTCGTGCCGAGGCGGTTCGCGCCGTGCACGGACACGCACGAGCATTCGCCCACTGCGTAGAAACCGTTGACCGGATCCTTGTGACCGCCGCGCGACGTGCCGACGACCTGACCGTGGATGTTGGTCGGGATGCCGCCCATCTGGTAGTGGATCGTCGGGACGACCGGGATCGGTTCCTTGATCGCGTCGACGTTCGCGAACTTCAGCGCGATTTCGCGGATCGACGGCAGACGCTTCATGATCGTCTCGGCGCCGATGTGCGACAGGTCGAGCAGCACGTGATCCTTGTTCGGACCCACGCCGCGGCCTTCCTTGATTTCCTGGTCCATCGAACGCGACACGAAGTCACGCGGCGCCAGATCCTTCAGCGTCGGCGCGTAGCGCTCCATGAAGCGCTCGCCGTTCGCGTTGCGCAGGATACCGCCTTCGCCGCGCACGCCTTCGGTGATCAGCACGCCCGCGCCGGCCACGCCGGTCGGGTGGAACTGCCAGAACTCCATGTCCTGCAGCGCGATGCCCGAACGCGCAGCCATGCCGAGGCCGTCGCCGGTGTTGATGAACGCGTTGGTCGATGCCGCGAAGATCCGGCCTGCGCCGCCCGTCGCGAACAGCGTCGTCTTGCCTTCCATGATGTAGACGTCACCCGTCTCCATCTCGAGGGCCGTCACGCCGAGCACATCGCCTTCCGCGTCGCGGATCAGGTCGAGCGCCATCCATTCGACGAAGAACTGCGTCTTCGCTTCGACGTTCTGCTGGTACAGCGTGTGCAGCAGCGCGTGACCGGTACGGTCGGCGGCCGCGCAGGCGCGCTGGACCGGCTTCTCGCCGTAGTTCGCGGTGTGGCCGCCGAACGGGCGCTGGTAGATCGTGCCGTCCGCGTTACGGTCGAACGGCATGCCGAAGTGTTCGAGTTCGTACACGACGTTCGGCGCTTCACGGCACATGAATTCGATCGCGTCCTGGTCGCCGAGCCAGTCGGAGCCCTTGATCGTGTCGTAGAAGTGGAAGTGCCAGTTGTCTTCGCTCATGTTGCCGAGCGACGCACCGATACCGCCCTGCGCGGCCACCGTGTGCGAACGGGTCGGGAACACCTTCGACAGCACGCCGACCGACAGGCCCGCGCGCGACAGTTGCAGCGCTGCGCGCAAGCCGGAGCCGCCCGCGCCGACGATCACCACATCGAACTTGCGGCGCGGGAGATTAGTTTTGATTGCAGCCATTCTTTACACTCTCCAGAGAATCTGCGCGGCGTAGCCCGCACATGCGAGCAGCCAGACGATGGTCAGCGATTGCAGCAGCAGGCGCACACCGACGGGCTTCACGTAGTCCATCCAGATGTCGCGCACGCCGACCCATGCGTGGTAGAAGAGGGAAAGCAGCATCACGAAGGTCGCGAGCTTCATCCATTGCGCGGCGAAGATCGATGCCCAGCCTTCGTACGAGAAATCGTGCGCGCCGAAGAACAGGACGAGCAGGATCACCGTGTAGACCGCCATGATCGTGGCGGTGATACGCTGCGCGAGCCAGTCACGCAAGCCGTAGTGAGCGCCGACGACGAGGCGCTTCGAGCCGATTCGGTTATTGGCTGCCATTTTCTTAGAATGCTCCGAACAGTTTGAGTGCCATGGCGATCGTCAGCGCGATCGAGACGACAAAGACGACGACTGCCGTCCGCTTGCCGCCTTCCTTCGTGACGGCGTCGTGGTTGACGTCCATCAGCAGGTGGCGAATGCCGGCGCAGAAATGGTGGAAGAAGGCCCACGACAGTGCGAGGACGATCAGCTTGACGATGATGTTGGAGAGGAAAGCCTTGAAGACTTCGAAGCTGAGCTCGGACGTGAGGCTCTGGTCGAAGAGGAACAGCAGGAACGGCAGGAACAAGAACAGCAGCGCGCCGCTGACTCGGTGGAGAATCGACAATATCGCTGCCAGCGGCATGCGATATTTCATCGTGATATCGCCGAATCCGATGTTCCGGTATTCCGGCCTCGGCTTTCTTACTGCATCAGTCATGCTAGACCCCTACTATGTTGTCACACTAATCCGCGATTTTAGCGCCTTTTTATATCGCGCTGCAGCGAAAGTCTGCTCTGGATAGTTGCGCGAACAAGAACAAAGGCGGCCCGAAACGTGCTTCGCGAACGTGGGGAACGCGAACGCACTCGGCTTGAGCCGATACACCGTCAACTCAAGTCATTCTGATAGTAGTACCCGGTCGTGACATACCAGCCGCGACGCACTTCCACCGGTCGGTCTCCGTATGTATAGGACACGCGCTCGACCGACAGCAAAGGGAAACCTGCCGGCACGTGCAGCAGGTCGGCCACCGCCGGCTCCGCCGCGACCGCGCGGATCTTTTCCGTCGCGCGGATCATCCGCGTGCCGAACTCCGTCTCGAACATCGCGTAGAGCGGCCCCTTATACTCGCTCAGCCGCTCGAACGTGAGCCCGCGGAACATCGCGCCCGGCAGCCAGATCTCGTCGAGCACCGTCACTTCGTTCTCGAACTCCAGCAGGCGGCGCACCTGCACGACCGGATCGGCCGGCTTCAGGTCGAGCTGCCGCGCGATCTCGGCCGGCGCGCGCAGGCGACGGCATTCGAGCAGGCGGCTCACGTGCGGATGCTCGGCACCGTCGTCGGCCAGCAGCCGCAGGAAGCGGAACTGCGCGCGATCTTCATTGTGCGTTGCAACAAAAGTGCCCTTGCCCTGCCGCCGGACCACGAGGTTTTCGGCGGCCAGCTCGTCGATCGCCTTGCGGACGGTGCCCTGGCTGACCTTGTAACGGGCCGCCAGCTCCACCTCGCTCGGGATGATCTCGCCGGGCTTCCACTCGCCGGTTTCGAGACTTTGCGTGATTAATGACTTAATCTGCTGGTATAACGGGCTGAACGTCGGCGACGGAGCCGCCGCAGGCGAAGGTGCGGGATCGCTCGCGCCCGGCTGCCCTGGGCCGCCTGCGCCGGTCTGATTCGCGGTATTCGCCTGGTTCGATGTCATGGCGCGCATTTCATCACAAACCGCACTTTTAAGTCCACTCAATTTCCGCAAAACATCTGTCTTATATAAGACATATGATACCGTTTGACTTTGAGCCGGACGGCTCCTACACTCCGGGTCGAGCAAGGGTTCGCGGGTGCAAAAGCGCGTCCCCGGCTACGTGCCACGGCCGTCTCCAGGTTCACCGCGTCTGCCATCGCGAGTCCTCCGCCCTGCTTCAATGCAACACTCCGCACAACGCGCATAGAATGGCGTTTTCGCGAGTGTCCAACGCTTTACCCGTCCTGGAGATTTTCAATGGCTAAGCCCGCAAAGCGTGTTGCCGTCACCGGCGCCGCAGGTCAAATCGCTTACTCCCTGCTGTTCCGCATCGCGAACGGCGACCTGCTCGGCAAGGACCA
The DNA here is from genome assembly GCF_002223095.1 of Burkholderia sp. AU33803. Lineage (NCBI taxonomy): Bacteria > Pseudomonadati > Pseudomonadota > Betaproteobacteria > Burkholderiales > Burkholderiaceae > Burkholderia > Burkholderia sp. AU33803. Next base: position 1,016,192 of record NZ_NKFJ01000006.1, on the reverse strand, counting down.
GCCGGTCATCCTGCAACTGCTCGACCTCCCGCAAGCCCAAGGCGCCGTCAAGGGCGTCGTGATGGAACTCGACGATTGCGCGTTCCCGCTGCTCGCGGGCGTCGTGATCACCGACGATCCGAAGGTCGCATTCAAGGATGCCGACGTCGCACTGCTGGTCGGCGCACGTCCGCGCTCGAAGGGCATGGAGCGCAAGGACCTGCTGTCGGCAAACGCCGAAATCTTCACGGTTCAGGGTGCTGCGCTGAACGAAGTCGCGAGCCGCGACGTGAAGGTGCTGGTCGTCGGCAACCCGGCGAACACGAACGCCTACATCGCGATGAAGTCGGCACCGGATCTGCCGAAGAAGAACTTCACGGCCATGCTGCGCCTCGACCACAACCGCGCGCTGTCGCAGCTCGCAGCGAAGTCGGGCAAGCCGGTCGCATCGATCGAGAAGCTCGCCGTGTGGGGCAACCACTCGCCGACGATGTACCCCGACTTCCGCTTCGCGACCGCCGAAGGCGAATCGCTGCTGAAGCTGATCAACGACGACGTGTGGAACCGCGACACGTTCATCCCGACCGTCGGCAAGCGCGGCGCGGCGATCATCGAAGCGCGCGGCCTGTCGTCGGCAGCATCGGCAGCGAACGCAGCAATCGACCACGTGCGTGACTGGGTCCTCGGTACGAACGGCAAGTGGGTCACGATGGGCATCCCGTCGGACGGCTCGTACGGCATCCCCGAAGACATCATCTACGGCGTGCCGGTCACCTGCGAAAACGGCGAATACAAGCGCGTCGAAGGCCTGGAAATCGACGCGTTCTCGCGCGAGAAGATGGACGGCACGCTGGCCGAACTGCTCGAAGAGCGCGATGGCGTCGCCCACCTGCTGAAGAACTAAGCATTGCGCACCTCGCCGGGCGGCCCTCGGGCAGCCCGGTTTCGGCCCGGGACGGCAAGCCGCCGGCCCGGCCGACCGATCCGATCCGCGCACGTTTTGCCGCCCCGCGCTTGCCGCGCCCCCGCCCAGAACGCGTCCGAATCCGATTTTCTCCACGTTGACCCGCTTCCCTGACGTAGACGAGATGGCCGCGCTCACTCCCGCACAAGTGCTGTACGACGGGGCGTCCCCGCCCGCGATCCTGCCCTGCTGTGATCACTACGCGGGCAGCGAAAAGCTGATGCGCAAGTCGCTCGCGCTGCAGGCCGAGCTAGGCCCCGTGTTCGACATCACGCTCGACTGCGAAGACGGCGCTGCCGTCGGCCAGGAAGCCGCGCACGCGGCACTCGTCACCGACATCCTCGGCAGCGACGAGAACCGCTTCGGCCGCGTCGGCGTCCGCATCCACGACTTTTCCCACCCGCACTGGCGCGACGACGTCCGCATCGTGCTGCGCGCATCGCGTGCACCCGCCTATATCACGCTCCCGAAGATCGCCAGCGCCGCCGATGCCGCCGAAATGGCCGCGTTCATCGAAGGCACGCGCCGCGAGCTCGGCATCGCGCAGCCGATTCCGGTCGACGTGCTGGTCGAGACGCACGGCGCGCTCGCGCAGGCGGCCGCCCTCGCCGCGTTGCCGACGGTCGGCACGCTGAGCTTCGGGCTGATGGATTTCGTCTCCGCGCACCACGGCGCGATTCCCGATTCCGCGATGCGCTCGCCCGGCCAGTTCGAGCATCCGCTCGTGCGTCGCGCGAAGCTGGAAATCGCCGCGGCCTGCCACGCGCACGGCAAGACGCCGTCGCACAACGTGACGACCGAGGTGCGCGACATGAGCGTCGCCGCCGCCGATGCACGCCGCGCGCGCGACGAATTCGCGTTCACGCGGATGTGGAGCATTCACCCCGCACAGATCCGCCCGATCGTCGACGCATTCGCGCCGCGCACCGACGAAGTCGCGCTGGCCGCCGAGATCCTGCTGGCCGCGCAAGCGGCGGACTGGGGCCCGACGCGCCACGGTGATACGCTGCACGATCGCGCGAGTTACCGCTATTACTGGTCGGTGCTGCGCCGCGCACGGGCCACCGGCCAGCCGGTGCCGGCCGAGGCCGCGCCGCTGTTCGGCCCGGCCGCCGCGGGCAGCGCGCGATAAGCGCGCGCCGCCGGCCGATACACGAGTTTCATGCATTCGACGACGCGCGAACCGGATAGAGGTTTGCGAAACGACAAAAAACGTAACGGAGCCCGAAAACCTGATATACACGCGGCCAAATAGGTGAAAATAGCGGCCGCTGCGCGCTTTCGGGGCGCGTGCAGTTTCAAACCGGCCGGCGGCGCAGATTGCCGGCCCTTGTCAACTGATTATCGAAAGGTTCTGACTCCATGAAGAAACTCCTGATCGCTACCGCCATCGGCGCCTTGTCCGCCACGATGCTGGTGTCGGCTCCGAGCGCGTTTGCCCAGGGTACGACCACGACGACCGCGAAGAAGGCAGCGGCCAAGCGCCCGGCGCCGGCCAAGCGCATCATCCCGCGCAGCAAGAAGGCACAGGCACGTGCCGCAGCGAAGGTCGATCCGGTACCGGACGGCGCAGTCAAGTGGTCCTGCAAGGAAGGTCTGTCGTTCGACCTCGCCGGTGACATGAAGCGCGACCAGGTCGTCACGGTTCACTGGGCGAAGAAGAACTACAAGCTGCCGCGTCAGGCCACGACGACGGGCGCCGACACGTTCTACGATCCGGCCGCAGGCTTCAAGCTGGTCGTGATCCCGACCAAGGCGATGCTGTTCTCCGACGCGAACGGCGGCGAACGCCTCGCGGACGAATGCGTGACGCCGGAAATGGCGCAAGGCACGCCGGCACCGACGCAGTCGAACGAGCTGAAGCCGGCAACGAACTAAGCGCGTTCCCATCGGCCCCTCGATGTCCGCCCCGGTCTCCAACGTCCGCCCTGCTCCGGATACGGTACTCGTCGATATCGTCGACTACGTGCTGAATACCGGCATCGACAGCGCGCTCGCGCTGGAGACGGCGCGTCATTGCCTGATCGACACGCTCGGATGCGGACTCGAGGCGCTCTCCTACCCTGCCTGCACCAAGCTGCTCGGCCCCGTCGTGCCCGGCACGATCGTACCGAACGGCGCGAAGGTGCCCGGCACGTCCTTCCAGCTCGATCCCGTCCAGGCCGCCTTCGGCATCGGCGCGATGATCCGCTGGCTGGACTTCAACGACACCTGGCTCGCCGCCGAATGGGGTCATCCGTCCGACAATCTCGGCGGGATCCTGGCGACGGCCGACTGGCTTTCCCGCACGGCCCGCGCGGCCGGCCGCAAGCCGCTCACGATGCGCGACGTGCTGGTCGCGATGATCCAGGCCCACGAGATCCAGGGCTGCCTCGCGCTCGAGAATTCGTTCAATGCGGTCGGGCTCGACCACGTGCTGCTCGTGAAGGTCGCGTCGACGGCCGTCGTCGGCCGGCTGCTCGGGCTCGCGCGCGACGAGCTGATCAACGCTGTGTCCAACGCGTTCGTCGACGGCCACGCGCTGCGCACCTACCGCCATGCGCCGAACACGGGTTCGCGCAAGTCATGGGCGGCCGGCGACGCAACCTCCCGCGCGGTGCGCCTCGCGCTGATCGCGAAAACGGGTGAAATGGGCTACCCGTCGGCGCTCACCGCCAGGACCTGGGGCTTCTACGACGTGCTGTTCGACGGCAAGCCGTTCCGCTTCCAGCGCCCGTACGGCACGTACGTGATGGAGAACGTGCTGTTCAAGATCGCGTTCCCCGCGGAATTCCACGCGCAAACGGCCGCCGAGGCCGCGCTGCAGCTGCATGCGCAGCTCGCCGCCGCGGGCCGCACGACCGACGACATCAGCCGGATCACGATCCGCACGCACGCGGCCGCGATCCGCATCATCGACAAGCAGGGCCCGCTCGCCAATCCGGCCGACCGCGACCACTGCATCCAGTACATGGTCGCCGTGCCGCTGCTGTTCGGCCGGCTGACCGCGGCCGACTACGAAGATTCGGCCGCCGCCGATCCCCGCATCGACGCGCTGCGCGCGAAGACCGTGTGCGTCGAGGATCCGCAGTTCACGCAGGATTACCACGACCCGGACAAGCGCTCGATCGCGAATGCACTGACGATCGAGTTCAAGGACGGGGCGAAGCTTGCCGAGGTGGCGGTCGAATATCCGCTCGGCCACCGGCGACGCCGGGCCGAAGGCATCCCGCTCCTGGTCGAGAAGTTCAGGACCAACCTTGCCCGCCGCTTCCCGGCCAAGCAGCAACAAGCGATTCTCGACGTGTCGCTGGACCAGGCAAAGCTCGACGCGATGCCGGTCGATGAGTACGTCGATCTGTACGTGATATAGCCGTCATTTACAGGACACGTAGTTTCCTAGCCTTAAACCCAGGAAAATCACCATGGCCCACAATCTCCACAAGACCCTCAAGGAATTCGACAGCGGTTCCGGCAAAGGCAAGTTCTACTCGCTGCCGCAGCTCGGCAAGGAACTGAAGACGAAGATCGAACGCCTGCCGGTGTCGATCCGCATCGTGCTCGAGTCCGTGCTGCGCAACTACGACGGCAAGAAGATCACCGAAGAGCACATCCAGCAGCTCGCGAACTGGAAGCCGAACGACAAGCGCGTCGACGAGATTCCGTTCGTGGTGTCGCGCGTCGTGCTGCAGGACTTCACGGGCGTGCCGCTGCTCGCCGACATCGCGGCCATGCGCGGCGTCGCGGAGCGTACCGGCAAGAACCCGAAGAAGATCGAGCCGCTGGTCCCGGTCGATCTCGTCGTCGACCACTCGGTGCAGATCGACTACTTCCGCCAGAAGGACGCGCTCGACCTGAACATGAAACTGGAATTCCAGCGCAACAACGAGCGCTACCAGTTCATGAAGTGGGGCATGCAGGCATTCGACACGTTCAAGGTCGTGCCGCCGGGCGTCGGCATCGTCCACCAGGTGAACCTGGAATACCTCGCGCGCGGCGTCCACAAGAAGGCGGACGGCGGCGACACCGTGTACTACCCGGACACCCTCGTCGGCACCGACAGCCACACGACGATGATCAACGGCATCGGCGTGGTCGGCTGGGGCGTGGGCGGCATCGAGGCTGAAGCGGGCATGCTCGGCCAGCCGGTGTACTTCCTGACGCCGGACGTCGTCGGCGTCGAGCTGAAGGGCAAGCTGCGCGAAGGCGTGACGGCCACCGACCTGGTGCTGACGATCACCGAAATGCTGCGCAAGGAGAAGGTCGTCGGCAAGTTCGTCGAGTTCTTCGGCGAAGGCACGAAGTCGCTGTCGCTGCCGGACCGCGCGACGATCGGCAACATGGCGCCCGAATACGGCGCGACGATGGGCTTCTTCCCGGTCGACGAAAAGACGATCGACTACTTCGAAGGCACGGGCCGCACGAAGGCCGAAATCGCCGCGTTCGAAAACTACTTCAAGGCGCAGAAGCTGTTCGGCATCCCGAAGGCCGGCGACATCGACTACACGAAGGTCGTCACGCTCGATCTGACGACGGTCGCGCCGTCGCTGGCCGGCCCGAAGCGCCCGCAGGACCGCATCGAGATCGGCCACGTCAAGTCGACGTTCACCGACCTGTTCTCGAAGCCGGTCGCGGAAAACGGCTTCGCGAAGAAGGCGGAAGACCTGGCCGCGCAATACACGACGAGCAACGGCGTCGACGTGAAGAACGGCGACATCCTGATCGCCGCGATCACGTCGTGCACCAACACGTCGAACCCCAGCGTGCTGCTGGCCGCCGGCCTGCTCGCGAAGAAGGCGGTCGAGGCCGGCCTCACGGTCGATCCGAAGATCAAGACCTCGCTCGCGCCGGGATCGCGCATCGTCACCGAGTACCTGACGAAGACGGGCCTGCTGCCCTACCTGTCGAAGCTCGGCTTCGAAGTCGCGGCCTACGGCTGCACGACCTGTATCGGCAACGCGGGCGACCTGACGCCGGAGCTGAACGAAGCGATCACGAAGAACGACATCGTCGCGGCAGCCGTGCTGTCGGGCAACCGTAACTTCGAAGCGCGTATCCACCCGAACATCCGCGCGAACTTCCTCGCGTCGCCGCCGCTGGTCGTCGCCTACGCGATCGCCGGCAACATCACGCGCGACCTGATGACCGAACCGGTCGGCAAGGGCAAGGGCGGCCGCGACATCTACCTCGGCGACATCTGGCCGACGAGCGAAGAAATCCACGCGCTGCTCAAGTTCGCGCTCGACCCGAAGAAGTTCGAGGACAACTACTCGAAGCTGACCAAGAAGGGCGACCTCTGGAGCAAGATCGAGGGCGAATCGGGCCAGGTCTACGACTGGCCGAAGTCGACGTACATCGCCGAACCGCCGTTCTTCGGCAACGACTTCTCGATGGAACCGGCTGCGTCGATCCCGACGGTCAAGGGCGCGCGCGCACTGGGCATCTTCGGTGACTCGGTCACGACCGACCACATCAGCCCGGCAGGCTCGATCAAGGAAGACTCGCCGGCAGGCAAGTGGCTGAAGGAAAACGGCGTGCAGAAGGCCGACTTCAACAGCTACGGCTCGCGCCGCGGCAACCACGACGTGATGATGCGCGGCACGTTCGCGAACGTCCGGATCAAGAACCTGATGATCCCGCCGAAGGCGGACGGCACGCGCGTCGAAGGCGGCCTGACGATCCACCAGCCGAGCGGCGAACAGCAGTCGATCTATGATGCAGCGATGCAGTACGTTGCCGCCGGCACGCCGACGGTCGTGTTCGCAGGCGAAGAGTACGGCACGGGCTCGTCGCGCGACTGGGCCGCGAAGGGCACGCAACTGCTCGGCGTGAAGGCCGTGATCGCACGCAGCTTCGAGCGCATCCACCGCTCGAACCTGGTCGGCATGGGCGTGCTGCCGCTGCAGTTCAAGGGCGCGGACAGCGTCCAGTCGCTCGGCATCACCGGTGAAGAAACGTACGACATCGAAGGCCTCGGCGACGACTTCAAGCCGCAACAGGACGTCACGCTCGTGATCCACCGCAAGAACGGCGAATCGCAGCGCGTGCCGGTGCTGCTGCGCATCGATACGCCGATCGAAGTCGACTACTACAAGCACGGCGGGATCCTGCCGTTCGTGCTGCGCTCGCTGCTCGCAGCGTAAGCGCCCTGCACCTTGCAGGTGCCGCAGCCGCCTCGCGGGCGGTTGCGGCCGATTTGGATGCCCGACCTCGTGTCGGGCTTTTTTTTGCCTGCGCTACGCCGCGTGACCGGTCGTGCGGCGCGTCACGCCGCCTTGTCGGCCCGCGCCTTCGTGCCTGCGTCCGCTCGCCGGGTGTTCTTCTTCAGATGCGTGCGGTTGTAGTCGATCGCCGCGCGTACCAGATTCTTCAGTGCCCGCTTGTCGAGCTTGTCGCCTTCGAAGAAATCGATCGCACGCCGCGCATTGCCGTCGAGGCCGTCGTTAAAGAGCTTGTCGGGATCGGGCAACTGCGCGCCGTGCATGAAGGTCAGTTTCACCTTGCCCTTGTGCGCGTTCGCCACCGCAATCATCCCGTCGCACGACCATACGGGGCTGCCCATCCATTTCCATTCCTCGACGATGCCCGCTTGCGCGTCGAGGATCGTCTGGCGCAGGTCGGCGAAGGTCTTGCCGCGCCAGTCGGCGATGCCGGCGATCAGCGCGTCGATACGCTCCGACGGCGTGAGATCCGTTGTGCTCATGCGCGAGCCTCCGTGGCTTCGTCGGGGCGTGCCAGCACCTGTTCGAGCGAGTCGAAGAAGCGGACCCAGCCGTGCTGCGCACCGCGGTACGCCTGCTCCTGGTCGTGACGGAAGCCGACCTGTTCCATCCGCAGGTGCGTGCCGCGCGGCGTTGGCGTGAGCGTCCACGTGACGACGCTTTCGAGGCCGTACGCGGCCCACGTGTAGGACAGCGTGCGCGGCGGTTCGATCGCCAGCACGGTGCAGTCGACCGAGCCCCAATCCGCACGGAAGCTGAAGGCGCGGCCCGCGACGGGCTCGAAGTCGCTCTTCATCAGCCACGCCTCGATCAGGTGCGGCTGCGTGAGCGCGCGCCAGATCTTCTCCGGCGGATGAGGCAGCTCCCGGTCGACGACGACGGAGCGCGTTTCGGTGGTGGCCTGGTTCATTACTGGTCCATCCTTTTCAGAAGAGCTTCGAGGGCATCGAACCGGGTCTGCCAGAAGCCAGCCATCTGGCTCGTCCAGTCGATCAACGGGGCCAGCGCTTGAGGCTGCGCGCTGTAGTGCGTCTGCCGGCCTTCGTGACGGTCGCTCACGAGCCCGGCCTGCTTCAGGACGCCCAGATGCTTCGAGACGGCCGGCTGCGAGACGCCCGCATGGGCCGTCAGCGCGGCAACCGTCAGCTCGCCGTCCGCACACAGCCGCTCGAAGAGCGCGCGGCGCGTGGGATCGGCCAGTGTCCTGAAAAGCATGTCGTGTGCGTTCTGCATGTCCAAATCCATAACCCGATGGTTATGGATTGAAGGATATCCGCTGATCGACGCACGTCAAGGCGGAATCTCGCGAACGACGCCACGCGATCTTGCGCGTGCCCGCTATCCGCCGCGCCGGGGCGTCCACGCCACCGAATTCGAATCTTTCCTCTAATCCGCAATTGCCGCATGCGATCCGAAAGACACCCGCAAGACTGCCGGAAGCACCGTTCCACAGTTCGGGAAACGTTTGCGCTCGAGCGACCCCAATTTTGTGCACGCGCGAATCCGTTCCTGCCGTGTCGCGGCGTTTGACCACATAGTGCGACGCGGCATGCGACAACGACCGCCCGCGCACGATGCGTTCACACGGCGATTCGCTCCGCGATCGCGCACGTTCCGGCGTCGCGGCGAGCGACTCGTGCGCGCGAGCGTCGCGCGCCGCTGCGCCGCCGTATCGCGAACCGGTTCCGCTCGCCGCTGCCGCAATTCGCATACGCGCATGACGCAGCACCGGCGTGCACCCGCGCCGATGTCAGAACTGACAGCTATGGAAAATGGCAGCTACCCGAACGGCACCGACGCCCTACGCTCGTCACCGCTCGCGGCCCCACAAGGGCCGGGGGTTCCAGTAACGTCGCCTCTCCTAAAAAAGGACTCCCGATGAAAAGGAACACCTGGTTTGCCCTTCCCCTTCCGTCGCCCCGCCGCCTCGCGTGCGTGGCACCGTTCGTGTTCGCCGCCGCCGCGGCGCATGCGACGACGGATTGGGTCGATACGCATACGAAGGCCTTTCTGACCGGCCCGCAGTTGATGGCGCGCAGCGCGGCGCCGTCGCTCGAACTGGCAGGCGGTGAAACGACCAACGTCGTCGTCAGCCTGAAACTGCGCAACGCCGCGCAGCTCAAGCAACTGGCGCGCGACGTGAACCGGCCCGGCAGCGCGCATTACCGCCAGTACCTCACGCACGAGCAGTTCCTCGCCAACTACGCGCCGACCGATGCGCAGGTCAAGTCGGTCGTCGACTATCTGCACAAGAGCGGCTTCGTGAACGTCGAGGTCGCGCCGAACCGCCTGCTGGTCTCCGCCAGCGGCACGGCCGCCACGGTGAAGACCGCATTCAACACGTCGCTCGTGCACTTCGACTACGCGGGTCACTCGGGCTTCGCGAACACGTCGACTGCGCAGGTGCCGCGCGCGCTCGGCGACGTCGTCGGCTCGGTGCTCGGGCTGCAGAACGTTGCACACGCGCGGCCGTTGCTGCGCATCGGCAACGTGTCGAAGCCGCAGGCGCTCGCAGCCGGCACGGCGACCGGCCACTATCCGAAGGAATTCCCGGGCCTCTACAACGCAACCGGCGTGCCGACCGCAGCCGGCGTCACCGTCGGCATCATCACGATCGGCGGCGTGTCGCAGACGCTGCAGGACCTGAAGCAGTTCACGTCGAGCAACGGCTACGGCACGGTGTCGACGCAGACCATCAAGACCAACGGTACCGGCGGCAGCTACACCGATGACCAGGAAGGTCAGGGCGAATGGGATCTCGACAGCCAGTCGATCGTCGGCTCGGCCGGCGGCCAGGTCGGCAAGCTCGTGTTCTACATGGCCGATCTCAATGCGAGCGGCAACACGGGCCTCACGCAGGCGTTCAACCGCGCGGTGTCGGACAACACCGCGAAGGTGATCAACGTATCGCTCGGCTGGTGCGAGACCGATGCGAGCGCGGACGGCACGCTCGACGCCGAGGAACAGATCTTCACGACCGCCGCGGCGCAAGGCCAGACGTTCTCCGTTTCGTCGGGCGACGAAGGCGTGTACGAGTGCAACAACCGCGGCTATCCGGACGGCTCGAACTACACGGTGTCGTGGCCGGCATCGTCGCCGCACGTGCTCGCGATCGGCGGCACGACGCTCTACACGACGTCGTCGGGCGCGTTCTCCAGCGAGACGGTGTGGAACGAAGGGCTCGACGGCAACGGCAAGCTGTGGGCGACGGGCGGCGGCGTCAGCACGATCCTGCCCGCGCCGTCGTGGCAGTCGGGCAGCAACCGCCAGTTGCCGGACGTCGCGTTCGACGCCGCGCAAAGCACCGGCGCGTACATCTACAACTACGGCCAGTTGCAGCAGATCGGCGGCACGAGCCTCGCCGCGCCGATCTTCACCGGCCTCTGGGCGCGCCTGCTCGCAGCGAACGGCACGGGCCTCGGTTTCCCGGCCGGCAAGTTCTACGCCGACATTCCGTCGAACCCGTCGCTCGTGCGCTACGACGTAGTGTCGGGAAACAACGGTTATCAGGGGTATGGCTACAACGCAGGCACCGGCTGGGATTACACGACCGGCTTCGGCAGCCTGAACATCGCGAACCTCAACCAGCTGATCAAGTCGGGCGGGTTCTAAGCGAAGCGTGAAGGCCGGCGCGTGGCGGTGGTGGGCCGCGCGCCGGCTCGAGACGTTCCCGCGATCGTCGTTCGGCCATCGGCTTGCGCCGCAACCGCGCGCCACCCTACTCCGTCGCCTGCTCGCCCACACGCTCCGACGCGGCCGGCACACCGGCCCGATGCGAAGGCGCAAAAAGCCGCAATCCGCTCGCGACGCTCGCGGCCCCGGCGAAGCCCGCGCCGAGCATCAGCGCGAGCGTCGGCCCGTGGCGCCCCGCGATCCCGAACGACAGCGCGACGAGCGCCGCGCCCGTCGCCTGCCCGATCAGCCGCGCGGTCGCGATGATCCCGCTCGCGCCGCCACTGCGCTCGGGCGGTGCGCTCGACATCAGCGCCTTCAGGTTCGGCGACTGGAAGAAACCGAAGCCCGCGCCGCACAGCATCATCCGCCAGCCGATGTCGATGACGCCGGGCGCCGCCGGCAACGCGGCGAGCGACACCATGCCCGCGCTCAGCAATGCCAGACCGATTGCGCCGAGCAGGCCCGGCGGATAGCGATCCGACAAGCGCCCCGCGATCGGCGCGGCGAGCGCGACGATCGCCGACCACGGCGTCATCAGGAACCCCGTCTCGACCGCGTTGCGATGCAGGACGGTTTCGAAATAGAACGGCAGCGACACGAACGCGAGCCCCTGTGCAGCGAACGCGCACACCGCGGTCAGCGCGGACAGCGTGAACACCGGCCGGCGAAACAGGTCGACCGGCAGCATCGGCGCCGGGTGCCCGGCCTGACGGCGAATCAGCAGCCAGCCGAAGGTGAGCGCGACCGCGGCCGCCGCGAACACGATGGAAAGCGGCCCGCGCTGCGCGAACTCGCCGAGCGCGAAGATCAGCGACGCGAACGTGATCACGTTGAACAGCGCGGCGACCGGATCGAACGCATGCTTGCCGCGCGCCGTCTGCGGCAGCGACGGAATCGCCACGGCAAGCGCGAACACGCCGAGCGGCACGTTCACCGCGAACAGCCACGGCCATGCGGCGACCGACAGGATCAGCGACGCGATGGTCGGCCCCACCGCGAACGACACGCCGACGACGAGCGCGTTGAAGCCGACGCCGCGCCCGAGCCGGTGCGCGGGAAACAGGCCGCGGATCAGCGCGACGTTCACGCTCATGATCGCGCTCGCGCCGAAGCCCTGCACGATCCGCGCGGCCGTCAGCATCGGCAGCGTCGACGCGAGCGAGCAGCCGAGCGACGCCACCGTGAACACCGCAAGCCCGGCGACATACACGCGCTTGTGGCCGACGATGTCGCCGAGCGACGCGAACGGCAGCAGCGTCGCGACCATCGCGAGCTGGTACGCGTTGATGATCCAGACGGACGCGGCCGGCGACGCATGCAGGTCGGCGGCAATCGCGGGCAGCGCGGTGTTCGCGATCGCGGTGTCGAGCGTCGCGAGCGCGACGGCCAGCAGCACGGCGGACATCGCGCGCCAGTTGACGGCGGGCTCATGCGCGCCGGCGGGGGAAGCGAATTCGGACAAGATGAGGCTCGGCTGACGAGCGACGCGTTGCGCCGCGTCGCGGATTGGACTCGCGGCGGCGTTCCGGACGCACCGCACGGAACGCGCGCCGCCGCGCCCCGTATTGTTGCAGAGCCGCATCGAACGTGCAGGCGGCCGCCTCGTCAGTCAGCGAAATGAAAGCAAATGCATGGCCGCGCAGGATGCACGGCCACGCAGGCTCGCCGCGTCAGCTCACCGCGCGCCGCGCATTGCGACCGCGCAGCCATTCGAGCGCCAGCAGCAGGCTCGTCGAGAAGATGATCAGGATCGTTGCGAGCGCAGCGATCGTCGGGCTGATGTTCTCGCGGATGCCGGTGAACATCTGGCGCGGCAGCGTCGTCTGGTCGGCGCCCGCGAGGAACAGCGTGACGACGACTTCGTCGAACGACGTCGCGAACGCGAACAGCGCGCCGGACATCACGCCCGGTGCGATCACCGGCAGCGTCACGCGGAAGAACGTCGACACCGGATTCGCGCCGAGCGACAGGCTCGCGCGCACGAGGTTCTGGTTGAAGCCCTGCAGGGTTGCCGCCACCGTCGTCACGACGAACGGCACGCCGAGCGCCGCGTGCGCCGCGATCAGCCCCGTGTAGGTGTTCGCGAGCCCGAGCGGCGCGAAGAACAGGTACATGCCGACACCGACCACGACGACCGGCACGATCATCGGCGACAGCAGCACGGCCATCAGCAGCCCCTTGCCGCGGAAGTCGGCCTTCGTGAGGCCGATCGCGGCGAGCGTGCCGAGCACGGTCGCGACGACGGTCGCCGACGGCGCGACGATGAAGCTGTTCTTCGCGGCCATCCGCCACTCGTCCGATGCGATCAGGTTCTCGTACCAGCGCATCGAGAAGCCCGGGATCGGATAGACGAGGAACGTGCTCGACGAGAACGACAGCGGCACGATCGCGAGCACCGGCAGGATCAGGTACAGCAGCGTCAGCACGACGAGCACGCGCAATGCGACGTACCACGCGCGCTCGACGAACGACATGTGCGGCGCGAACAGCGGCCTGGCGAGTTTCATGGTTCGAATCCCCTTCCCGTTTCGTTGCACGCGGCGCTCAGCCGAGGCTCACGTTGGTGCGCGTGAAGCGCCCGTACACCGCGTACAGCACGAGCGTCGCCGCGAGCAGCAGCCCGCCGAGCGCGCACGCCATACCCCAGTTGATCGTCACGTTCGTGAAGTACGCAACGTAGTAGCTGACCATCTGGTCGTTCGGCCCGCCGAGCAGCGCGGGCGTGATGTAGTAGCCGATCGCGAGAATGAACACGAGCAATGCGCCGGCGCCGACGCCCGGGTAGGTCTGCGGCACGTACACGCGCCAGAACGCGGCGAACGGATGGCTGCCGAGCGACACGGCCGCCCGCTGGTAGGTCGGCGGGATCGACTTCATCACGCTGTAGAGCGGCAGGATCATGAATGGCAGCAGGATGTGCGTCATCGAGATGTACACGCCGACGCGGTTGAACAGCAGCGTCAGCGGATGCGAGATCAGCCCGCTGCCGATCAGCGCCGTATTGATGAGCCCTTCGCTCTGCAGCAGCACGATCCACGCGGCGACGCGCACGAGCACCGACGTCCAGAACGGAATCAGCACGAGGATCATCACGAGGTTCGCGCGCCGCTCCGACAGCGTCGAGATCCAGTATGCGAGCGGATAGCCGAGCAGCAGTGCGAACAGCGTGACGGCGACGCCGATCACGAACGTGCGGCCGAAGATCGCCAGATAGATCGACTGGTCGGGGTCGGCCTGCACGACGTGACCGAAGCCGTCCTGCTTGTGGTCGAGCGCGGCGAGCAGGTAGAACGGCGAATACGCGCTGCCGTTCTTCGCGATCGCCTGCCAGTAGGCGGCGTCGCCCCAGCGCGAATCGAGCTCGACCAGCTTGTCACGCGTCTGCGCGGGTGTCAGTGCCGCGTCGTTGTCGCCCTTCAGCGGCATCGCGCGCGCCGTCTTCGCGACGAGCGAGCGATAGCCTGGAATCTCGGTGTTCAACCGCCGCGCGAGCGCACCCATCGCCTCGCTGTCGGCCACCTTCGTCATGTCGGCCGCGAGTGCGACATACGCGGCGTCGGCCGGCGGCGTCTGGCGGTCCCAGCCCGACAGCGCCCTGACCGTGTTCGGCAGCGCAGCGGCGATCTCGGGGTTCTGCACGGCGCGCGTGAGCAGCGCGCCGATCGGCACGACGAAAATCAGCAGCAGGAAAATCGCGAGCGGCGCGACCAGCAGCAGTGCCATCGTGCGCTTGCGGGCCTCGGCGGCCTTCAGCTCGCGCTTGAGCGCGGCGTTCGACGGCGAGGAAGGCGCGATCGTCATCGTATTCAACGGTTCTCTCCGGCCGGGCACGATCCGGCGGAAGGCCGCGCGACACGATCGATGCGTCGCGCGGCCGGTTGCATCAGGATGCCTGAACGACGGTTACTTCGTCGCCCACGCGGCGAAACGCTGCTCGAGCTCGTCGCTGTGGTCGGTCCAGAAGCCGATGTCTTCCAGCACCGCGTTCTTGCCGTTGGCCGGCGAGTTCGGCAGGTTCGCGAGCGTCTTCGCGTCGAGCGACTTGATCGCCGCGATGTTGGTCGGGCCGTACGCGATGTGCTGCGCGTAGCCCTGCTGCGGCTTCGGCGTCAGCGTGTACGCGATGTACTGCTCGGCCAGCGCCTTGTTCGGCGAGCCCTTCGGAATCGCCCAATAGTCGAGGTCGTAGATGCTGCCGTTCCACACGACCTTCAGGTTCTTGCCTTCCTTCTGCGCGGCGTCGATGCGGCCGTTGTACGCGGTCGACATCACGACGTCGCCGGCCACCAGGAACTGCGGCGGCTGCGCGCCCGCTTCCCACCACTGGATGTACGGCTTCAGCTCGTCGAGCTTCTTGAACGCGCGGTCCTGGCCGGCCTTCGTGCCGAGCACCTTGTACACGTCCTTCGTCGGAACGCCATCGGCCATCAGCGCGAATTCGAGGTTGTAGCGCGCGCCCTTGCGCATGCCGCGCTTGCCCGGGAATTTCTTCACGTTCCAGAAATCGGCCCAGCCGGTCGGCGCCGATTTCAGCTTGTCCGCGTTGTACGACAGCGCCGTCGACCACACGAAGAAGCCGACGCCGCACACCTGCGGCGATTCCGGAATCAGGTCGGATTTCTTCGCGATCTTCGACCAGTCGAGCTTCTCGTACAGCCCCTCGTCGCAGCCGCGGTTCAGGTCGCCCGATTCGACTTCGACCACGTCCCAGTTGACGTGCTTCGCCTCGACCATCGCCTTCACTTTCGCCTGCTCGCCGTTGTATTCGACGGCCGTGACCTTGTTGCCGGTCGCCTTCTCGAACGGCTGGTTGAACGCGGCCTTCTGTGCGTCGCCGTTCGCG
The DNA here is from genome assembly GCF_002223095.1 of Burkholderia sp. AU33803. NCBI lineage: Bacteria > Pseudomonadati > Pseudomonadota > Betaproteobacteria > Burkholderiales > Burkholderiaceae > Burkholderia > Burkholderia sp. AU33803. Next base: position 1,000,531 of record NZ_NKFJ01000006.1, on the reverse strand, counting down.
CCGCCGAAGTTGACGACCGTGAGTTCGGCAGCCGATGCCGATGCGCCGACGACGGCGAGCGCCAATGCCAGCGCGGTGCGCCGTGCGGTAATGCGTGCTCGGTTCATGGTGGTTCCTCTCCTCTCGTGGTGGAAGTGGGCAGTTGTTGTTGACGACGTGCTACGGAAAATCGGGAAAACCCTGCTCAAGCGAACACGCGCAGGTGTTCGGGCGAGAACGCGAGCGCGACCGGTGCGCCGGGCGAGAACGCATCGAGCGCGCCGGTGCCGAGCGGCACCTTCACGAAGCATTCGTCCTGGCCGGGCAGCGCGCAGCGCATGCGCACGTGGTCGCCGAAATAGATGAGGCTGCGCGCCTCGCCGCTCAGCTGGTTGGCGGCCGCGCCGTTCGCGTGCCCGTTCGCGCCGTGCGCGGCGAGGCTCATGCGTTCGGGGCGGATGCACGCGACTGCCGGCGCCCCCTCGGCCGCATCGCCGATGCGGCGACCGACGAGCTTGGTGCCGTCGTCGAGCCGGAATTCGCAGAATTCGCCGTCGACGCGCGCGATGGTGCCGCGCAGCCGGTTGCTGTCGCCGATGAAGTTCGCGACGAATTCGTTGCACGGCGATTCGTACAGGCGGTCGACGGTGTCGAGCTGCTGCACGATGCCCTTGTCGAACACGGCGACGCGATCGGACATCGTCAGCGCCTCGCCCTGGTCGTGCGTCACGTACACGAAGGTCACGCCGAGTTTCTCGTGCAGCGCCTTCAGTTCGTACTGCATGTGTTCGCGCAACTGCTTGTCGAGCGCGCCGAGCGGCTCGTCCATCAGCACCAGCTTCGGCTCGAACACGAGCGCGCGCGCCAGCGCGATGCGCTGCTGCTGGCCGCCCGACAACTGCGCCGGGTAGCGCTTCGCGAAGCGCTCCATCTGCACCATCTTCAGCGCGTGCGCGACGCGTTCCGCGCGCTCGGCCGCCGGCAGCTTGCGCACGGTCAGCGGATACGCGACGTTCTGCTCGACCGTCAGGTGCGGAAACAGCGCGTAGTTCTGGAACACCATGCCGATGTTGCGCTTGTGCGGCGGCACGTTGTTCAGCAGCTCGCCGTCGAGGCGGATCTCGCCGCCGGTCGGGAATTCGAAGCCGGCCAGCATCATCAGGCAGGTGGTCTTGCCCGAGCCGGACGGCCCGAGCAGCGTCAGGAATTCCCCGCGGTGGATATCGAGGTCGAGCGATTTGACGACCAGCGTCTCGCCGTCGTAGGTCTTCCGCACGCCGCGAAAGCTGACGATCACATCATCGGACTTCATCGTGGCTGTCCCCTTGCTTCGCGACAATTGATTTTGAGATGCGAGCCACTATACGGCGCCCACGGTTCTACAATAGGGAACCATTTCAATATTACTAGTAGGACCACTTTGGATACCGTGATCCTCGCCGACTGGCTCTCCGCCCGCCTCGACCGCAGCTCGCCCGAGCCGATGTACCGGCAGTTGCTGCAGCAGATGCAGCAGGCCATCCTGACCGGGGAATTGGGGCCAGGAACGAAGCTGCCGAGTTCGCGCACGCTCGCGGCCGACCTGTCGATCGCGCGCAATACCGTGCTGCACGTGTACGACCAGCTGACGGCCGAAGGTTACGTGCTGACGACCACCGGCAGCGGCACCTACGTGGCCGACACGCGGCCGGATGCCGCGGCGATCCACGTGCCGGGCGCCGTGCCGCCGCCGTCGAGCGCCGATGAACCGCCGCTGCCGGACGCGCAGGGCGGCCTGTCGATGCGCGGCCGCCAACTGATCGAGCATGCGGGCGTGTCGCGCCGCCAGTGGGGCGCGTTCATGCCGGGCGTGCCGGACGTGTCGGAGTTCCCGAGCCGGACGTGGAGCCGCCTGCAGGCGCGGCTGTGGAAGGAAGCGAATCCCGAGCTGCTGACCTATGCGCCGGGCGGCGGCTACCGGCCGTTGCGGCGGGCGCTTGCCGATTACCTGCGCGTCGCGCGCTCGGTCAAATGCACGCCGGACCAGGTGATCATCACGACGGGCATCCACCAGTCGATCGATCTCGCGGTGCGGCTGCTGTCCGACATCGGCGATCGCGCATGGGTCGAGGAGCCGTGCTACTGGGGCGTGCGCAGCGTATTGCAGGCGGCCGGCCTCACGCTGACGCCGGTGCCGGTCGACCAGGAAGGGCTCGACCCGCGTGCCAGCGACATGCAGCATCCGCCGCGGCTCGTGCTCGTCACGCCGTCGCATCAGTACCCGCTCGGGATGGTGATGAGCCTCGCGCGACGCCGGATGCTGCTCGAATATGCGCGCCAGCACCGCTGCTGGATCATCGAGGACGACTACGACAGCGAGTTCCGCTACGGCAGCCGCCCGCTCGCGTCGCTGCAGGGGCTCGACGATGGCGGCCGCGTGATCTACGTCGGCAGCCTCGGCAAGATGCTGTTCCCGGGGCTGCGGATGGGCTACATGGTCGTGCCCGAGCATCTGGTCGACACGTTCCGCACCGGGCTGTCGGAGTTGTACCGCGAGGGCCAGCTGATGCAGCAGGCCGTGCTCGCCGAATTCATCATGGACGGCCACCTGACTTCGCACGTCAGACGAATGCGCACGCTGTACGGCGAGCGCCGGCAACTGATGATCGACGCGATCCGCGCGCGTTTCGGCGACGCGCTGCCCGTGATGGGCGACGAGGCAGGCCTGCATCTCGTGCTCGGCCTGCCCGACGCCTGCGACGATCGCGCGGTCACGCAGAGCGCGTTCGATGCGGGCGTGATCGTGCGCCCGCTCACCAGCTACTACAGCAGCCTCGACACCGCGCGGCGCGGCCTGCTGCTCGGCTATGCGTGCGTCCCGCACGAAGGCATCGGCCCCGCGTTCGACACGCTCGCGAACACCATCGAGCGACACCTGCCGCAGGACCTCACGCGCGCGGCATAGCGGCGCTCATGCGCCGCGCCGCCCGCGCTTCTCACCTTACCGCGCGCTACCCGCCCCGCGATCGAGCGATGCCGCGCGCACCGCTTCGCCGGGCTTCGTGAACACGCGCTGCCGCAGCGCGGCGATCTGCGCGTCGCGATCCTGCGGCGTCAGGCCCGCCGACTCGATCTGCGTACGCTGCGCCGCATAGTCCGCATAGCGGCTCTGCCACGACGCGTCGTCCTGCTGCAGCTGCGCCACGCGCGCGGCGGCTTCGGGGCCGAGCGTCTGCGTCAGTTGCGCGCGCATCGCATCGGGCGTCGCCCCGCTCTTCTGCAACTGCGCGATCTGGTCGATCGCGGCGCGCTGCTTGTCGATGCGCTGCTGCGCGGCGCGTTCGTCGGCCGGCATCTGCTGTTCGAGCGCAGCGAGCCGCTCGGCCTTCTGCGCATCCGTCAGCGTCCGATCCTGGGTGATCTTCAGCCGCGCGAGATCGTAGCGCTGCCGCCACTGCTCCGCACCGAAAAACGGCTGGCTCCAGTCACCGAGCGTGCGATATGCAATCGACGCGCGCTGGTCGAGCGCGAGCTGCAGTGCGCCGAGGTCGGACTTGTCGACCGCGCCGGCATCGCGCAGTTTCGCGAGTGCGTCGAGATACGCGCGATAGCGATGCCATACGTCGAGCGCCTCGACCTGCGCCACGGTGCCGTCGAGTTGTGCGGCAATCTCGCGCACGACGAACGCATCGAGCGCGGGCGCGCCCAGGTCGCTCTGCGCGGTCAGGCAGTAGTCGAAGAAGTCGCGCACCGCGCGCGACTTCGCGAGATGGCCGCCGGCATCGAGCGGCAACCGGGGCGCGCTGGAGCCGGCCAGCGACGGCGGCGGGCCCGCGCTTGCCGACACGGCGGCCTGCGGCGGTGCGGCAGCCAATCCGCCTGCCGCCGGCACATCCGGCGCATCGCCGCCAGCGCCCGTCCCGCGATGCCGGCTCGCACCGCTCCACATCGCCACGCCGGCAATCGCCGCCAGCCCCACGACACCATAAATCATGGCGCGCCGCGCCAGCGGCGCGCGTCCTTCACGTACCGTCATCGATTACACGCCCGCCAGCTTCAGCCGGTTCGCATGCGTGCGGATCACCGCGACCGGATCTTCCGCGTACGCACCGCGCACGCCGAGCAGCTGGTTGACCTCGTCGAGATGGTTCCACTTGTAGCTCGTGCTCAGCACCTTGCCGTACAGCGCACTGCACTTCGACACGAGCCCGTCGTTCTGCCCGGAGCCGCGGTTGATCATCACCGTGCCGGTGCCGAGCAGCGCGAGCGTCGACAGATCGAGTGCGTTCGCCGGATCGACGACCGGAATGGTGCTCGTATCCGTCGCACCCGTGACGCCGAACAGCGAGAGCGTCGGCTGGATCGCCGTGCCGGCCCACGAGTACAGCAGATGCGTGTTGCCGCCGACGGTTTCGGTCGGCGCACCGGTCTGGCAACTGCCCGGCGCACCCAGGCCCGCGCTCGGGTAGTTCTGGTTGTACGTGGCGGCCCGTGCGGTGGTCAGCGTCTGCAGCGCGGCGAGCGCGTCCTGGTTCGTGTTGTGGCTGCTGCTCGTCAGGATCCCGAACACATTGACGAACGCGGCGATCACCGAGGACGAAAGCCCGGTCGGATCGTACGCAAGCACGTTCTGCACGAAGTCGGCGAATTCGGAGCCGCGATGCGGCGTGCCGATCGTCGTCACCGACGCGACGAGATCGGGCGCGACGGCCGCGACATAGCGCGACGTGAGGCCGCCCTGGCTGTGGCCGACGAGATTGACCTTGGTCGCCCCCGTCGCCGCGAGCACCGTCTTCACGTAAGCGAGCAACTGTTCGCCGCGCCCGTTCGGGCCGTCGTCGCTCTGGAACCCCGACAGGTTCGCGACGTAGACGGTCGCCCCGTTCTGTTGCAGGTCCTCCTGGATCCCGTACCAATACTCGAGCACCCCGGCGTACTTGTCGGTACCTGTGAGCCCATGCACGAGGATGATCGGATAACGCGTCGCCGCGTAGCCATCGGCGGGCGCGGTCGCCGCCATCGCCGCTTGCGTCGTCGCGAGCGTCATTGCCGCAGTCGTCCCCGCGAACGGCGCGATGCTCATCGCGCATGCCACTGCCCCTGCCACCACCCTGGAACGCATCGTATTGGCCATGCATGTTCTCCTGATTATTGTGCTGCCGGTGCGAATGAAGCCGAATCGACACGCACTATGCGTCGCCAGCATCGCGACCACCGTGTGCGTCGAATGCGGGAGTGAATCACGAGTCGCGAACGTTTGCGCCCTGACTAGACACGGCTCTCTAATCGGTTGACGCGCCCCGCCCGTTCGGGCGGGGCCGCGTTCATGCATGCGCATGCTGCAATGCACACGCGCGCTGCGTTACAACTTCGCACTCACGCGCACCCACGCGGTCCGGCCCGGCTCCATCACCGGCGAGTTCGCCGGATAGCCGAATCCCGCGTTGCCGGCGAGGTTCAGGTGCTCGGTGTAGGCCTTGTTCAGCACGTTGTCGACGCCGACCGAGATCTGCACGGTCTTGCTGACGTTGTATTGCGTATGCAGCGAGAGCACACCGAATCCGGCGCTCGGGCCGAAGTCCTTGCCAACCACGTTGCCCTCGTTCAGCGCATAGCGATGCTGCGGCGCAACGATGCGCCACAGCCCCCCTGCCGACCACGCACCCTGCGTGTATTCGAGCCCGATGCGTGCCTCGAGCGGCGGCATCTGCGGCAACGGATCGCCGGTTGCGACGTTACGCCCCCATGCATACGCGAGCGACGTCTCGACGCGCAGCGGCGAAGCCGGTTTCCACGACACGCCCGCTTCGCCCCCCATGATCTGCGCGTTGACGTTGGTTGCCTGCGTGGTCGGGCCCATCATGCCGGCCGCGTAGTTGAACAGGATGAAGTCCTGAACATAACCCGCATACGCCGACACCCATGCATCGAGCCGGTCGCTCTTGTATTGCGCACCGATGTCGAGCTGCGTGGTCTTCTCCGGCTGCACCGCCGAAAACGCGTTGACCGAACCGGCCGGCCCGCGCTTCGCGGAAAACAGCTCCCAGTAGTCGGGATAGCGCTCCGTATGGCCGACGCCCGCGTACCACGTGACCGGCAGCGACGCGAGATCGCGCTCGTAGCGGACGAAACCGCTCGGCAGCACACGCGTGCGATCGTCGTCGAAGGTCGGGTTCGGCATGCTCTTCATCGTGCCGCTCGTCGTCGCGCGTTTGTCGCGTGCGCTCGCATAGTCGACACGCGCGCCGCCGATCACGCGCGACACGTCGCTCGCGTACCACGTCAGCTCGCCGAACACGCCTGCGTTCCACATCGTCGCCTGCGCATTCCACGGCTGGTCGCCGTAGTTCTGCCGCCCCATCGCCGAGCGCGAGTCGAGCCGGTTCGATTGCGCATCGACGCCCGTCACGAGCTTGAAGTCGTCGGCAAGACGGAACGTCGCGGCCGCGCGCGCGCCGAACGTGCGACGCCGCACTTCCGACGCCATCCGCATCGGCATGCTGCTGGTCGGGTCCGGTTGCCGCAACGTAGTGTTGTCCATCACGTGATCGGCTTCGTTGTAGTACACGCGTGCCTCGATCCGGTCGAGCACGTCGCCGAGATGCCGCTTGTCGAACGACAGGCCGAACGTCTCTCGGCGGAAATGCGCGCCGTCCATCCCGCGCCCCGCGTAGCGCGCATAGCCGTCGCCGGTGCCGGCGGTCAGCTCGACGCGCGTGTGGTCGTCCGGCGTCCAGCCGAGCGCCGCATCGGCATTCCACTTGTCCCACTGCGACGGCACGGTGTTGCCGTTGCCGTCCTTGTAGTCCTGCGAATGCGCGTGGTTCGCGGTCACGCGGCCATAGACGTCCGGCGTGCCGGCCGTCACGTCGATGTTCTGGTCGTTGCGGCCGAACGACCCGCCGACCAGGCTGCCGTCGAAGCGCATGCCGGGCTTGTCGAAGCGCGGCGTCACGCGCTCGAACATCACGGTGCCGGCCGACGCGCCGGGACCGTACAGCACCGTCTGCGGCCCCTTCACGACGGTGACCTTGTCATAGCTTTCCGGCGCGATATACGACGTCGGCGCATCCATCCGGCCCGGACATGCGCCGAGCGTCGACATCCCGTTCGCCAGGATGTTCAGCCGCGAGCCGAACATCCCGCGCAGCACGAGGTCGCCGTTGGTGCCGCCGCTGCGGATCGACGTGAAACCGGGGATCGTCTTCAGGTAATCCGCGCCGTCGCTGGCGGGCAGCGGCTGGCGCGGGGTCTTCGGATCGGTGACGACGACGAGCGGCGTCGATAGCGGCGATGCGACGACTTCGATGGCCGGCAGCGGCGCGGCCGTCTCGTCGGTCGGCGCGCCGGATACGCGCGCCGTTTCGGCGGCCGCGGCGCTCGCGGCCAATGCGCCGACAGCGAGCGCGGGAACGGTGAGTTTCAGCACGCGCGGCATGCGCCGTGCACAGGCATTGCGTGACGCCCGCGGCGCACGCAACTGGAAAATGGTCATGATCGAAAGCCCGAGTGACGCCCTCCACGCGGCCTCGACGGACCGCACGGATATCGGCGATGAATGGAACGGAAACAGCGCGTCAGGCGCGCTCGGGCGGGGCGCGCGGGTATGCGCGCGGATAGCGGTCGGCGTGCGCCGCGACGGCAGGCGGCGCGACGGCGGAAACGGCAACGAAGGAAACCGCAGCGAGTGCTGCGGCGGCCGGCCCGCCGATCGCGGGGCTGTGCGCGAAGAAACCGCAGTAGCCGCACGCATCGAGATGCAGCGCATGATCGTGCATGCGGCCCGCATCGGGCGACGGGTGCGCACCATGCTCCGTACTGCAGACGATTGCGTCGGGCGTGGCCGCCTGCGCGACGCGCCACTGCGACACCAGCGGCGCCGCGATCGCGAACCAGATCGCGAGCACGCCAAGCCAGGCGGTCAGGTGACGATGTCGGTGCAGCATGCTCGGCAACGAGTAAGCGGAATGTAAAAACAGCCGAGATGTTACAGAATGTTCAACGCGATGGCCAGCGCGGATGGCGGTAAACGAACCGGGGGCGCATGGTTGTCAACACAACCATGCGCCCCCGCCTGCTGCATGCTTGCGGAACGTGCCGCTCAGGGCACCATGCGCCGCAGCACGTCGTCGCGCCGGATGAAATGATGGTAAAGCGCAGCCAGCGCGTGCAGGCCGATCACGAAGTAGAACGCGTTGCCGATCAGCTCGTGCGCTGCCTTGATCGTCGGCCGCAGCGCCTTGTCGGGGCCGAACAGCGTGAACGAGATGCCGAGCCAGTCGAGCGACACCGGCTTGCCGCCCAGGTTGATCATCATGATGCCGAGCAGCGGCTGCGCAATGATGAACACGTAGAGCGCGAGATGCGCGAGCTTCGAGAGCCAGCGCAGCAGCGCCGCTTGCGCAATGGCCTGCGGCACCCGGCTGACGGCTCGCCACAGCACGCGCAGCACCGACAGCACGAGCACGAGCGTGCCCGCGGTGAGATGCACGTTCATCCAGAACACCCGGCTGTCGCTGCCTTTCGGCCCGCGGATCTCGATGGCCAGGTAGGCCAGCGCCACCAGCAGGAAGACGGCCCAGTGGAAGAAGATCGCGGGCGAGCTGTAGCGCGTCTGTTTCGCGAGGATGTTTCTCATGCTTCGTCTCGTGTTGTATGCGGGGAGGAGCGCATGCAGCCACCGGCCGGCGCCCGGCAAAACTGCCCCGATTGTAGCCGCACGGGCACCCGGTTTTGCACGACGCGCGCAAATATCCGACGAATCGTCCACGCGCGCCGCGCAGCGCACCATATGGAAAGTCCGCATCGCGCGCCCGGACGGCTGTGGCACGATGAAGCTTTGGTGCGACGGCGCGCGGGCATCATGAGCAAGGCGTTCTTCGTTGCGGCCTATCGGCTGACCGCCGCGTTGCTCGCGGTATCCACCACGCTGCACAGCGTCGCCGACTACTGGCACCTGCCGGGCTTTCATCTCGGCAACTATCTCAGCTACTTCACGCAACTGAGCAGCCTCTACGCGGCCGCGATGCTCGCCGTCGGGCTCTGGCGCATCGCGCGCCCCGGCTCGGCCCGCTACGAATCGATGCGCGGCGCCGCGGTGCTGTATGTATTGATCACCGCAATCGTCTACGAACTCCTGCTCGCGCGGCTCGATGCGCTGCACCACGTCACGCCGGCGTTCAACAACTGGGTGCTGCACCGGATCGTGCCGCTCGTCGTGCTGTGCGACTGGCTGTACGTGGAGCCGCGCCTGCCGATCCCGCGGCGCAGCGCGTTCGCGTGGCTCGGCTTCCCGATCGTCTATCTCAGCTATACGCTCGTGCGCGGCTCATTCGAGAACTGGTATCCCTACCCGTTCGTCGATCCGCGGCCGCACGGCTACCTGCCGGTCGCGATTCAGTGTTCGCTGATCGCGCTGGGCGCGGTGGCGCTCGCAATGGGGATACGCTGGCTCGGCAATCACGCGAGGCAACTCGGCGCGGTGACGCTCAGGAAAGGATGAAGGCGGGAGCGTGTGCGCCGCCCGGCGCACACGGGATGAAGCGGACGATCAGCCGCCGTTGCGCGGCAGGAAGTTCATCGGATCGACGACCTTGCCGTTCTGGCGGACTTCGAATTCGAACGTCGCGCGGCCGCTCGCGTCCGTGCCCATTTCGGCGACCGGCTGGCCCTGGCGTACCGCGTCGCCTTCGTTGACGAGCAGCTTGCCGTTGTGTCCGTAGGCCGTGATGAGCCCGTTCTCATGTTTGAGGATCACGAGCGGGCCGTAAGCCTTGACGCCGGACCCGGCGTACACCACGCGCCCGGCCGCCGCGGCCCGCACCGAATGGTCGGGCCCGGATGCGACGATCACGATGCCGCGCGTCTTGCCGGCCGAGAACGGCGTCGCCACGGCACCGGTGGCCGGCCAGGCGAGCGAGCCCGGCTGTGCGGCCGCCGCGGGCGGCTGCCCGAGCGACGTCGCGGCAGGCGGCGGCGCGACACGCAGCACCTGGCCGGGATACACGGCATCGGTCGGTGCCATGTGGTTCCAGCTGGCCACGTCCTGGACGCGCTGCCCGTAGGCGTTCGCGACGCCCGCGAGCGTATCGCCCGGATTCACGCGGTAATAGCCGGCGATCACGCCCGGCGTCGCGGCCGACGTGGGTGCCGGCTGACGCGCCGGCTGCCAGCTGTCGGTCCACGGCGTCATCGTGCAGCCCGTCAGCGCGATGGCTGCGGCAACGAGCGCCGCCTGCGGCAGCCAGCGCGTCAGCGCATCGTGGATGGGAATAGTTTCTCTCAAGGGTCCTCCCGGATTTGCGTCGTTGCGCCGCCCACCGCCCCCCGGCGTGCGGCGCACGATGTCCGGCCTAACGGCCGGATCAACCAGTATCCGACCGCGCTCGCGGCCGTCAGTTTCCACAGCGGGACGTCGGTGCGAATGGGCTCACCGGCCCCTTTTTCGCGTCGTCCCGACCGGCAAAGATACCATTTGTGGCGGTCAAGGCCGCGTCAGGTGCCTGATCCGGCAACAATCTTGCGGCGTCGCACCGGGGTGCCGGTGGCCTGCAAGCCGCGCCGCGCGGGCCGTCGGGCGGGCTGGGGCGGCGCTTGCGCACGCCGCGCCGCCGTCGCGGGCGGTATCGATCCCGTCACATTCTCCCCGTCGATCGCCACCTATACTCGGTGATGCACTGCGCGATCCAACGACAACGAGGAGCATGACAATGAACAACGCGACGTTTCTTTCCGTGCAGCTCAACGCCGACGACTTCTCCGGTTCCAGCGGCCTGGTCGAATTGCTCAACCGGCACCTGCTGTTCGCGACCGACGTCGCCGAGGCGGCCGATGCGCTCGTCCAGCTGGCGAGCGTCGCGCACATGACCGGGGCCACGCGCCACAGCGTCGAGCTGCCGATCCTCGCGATCGAGCGGCTGCGCGATGCGCTCGACACGTTGAGCGGCTACGACGAAACGTGGCTGCAGGTGCTCGAACCGGCCGAAGCGCTGTGCCGGGGTATCGGGCACCGCCGGCACGCGCTGCACTGAACTGAATTGAACTGAACCGACGGCTGGCGCGACACGTGCGCCGCCAATGAAAACAGCCCGCCGTTCCGCATGTCGGAACGACGGGCTGTTTGTGCTTCCAGGGTCGGATCAGGCCGCCGATGCGGCCGCACCATTAACGACCCTTGTAGATCGGGGCGTCGTCGGCGATACGCTTGACTTGCCAGCCGGTCTTGGCCTTGGCCGGCGCGCCGGATTCTTGCGCGGCAGCCGGTTGCGCGCCGTAGCCGGTCGTGTCGGCAGCGGCGACGTTCTGTTGCGGGTTCAGGCGGGCTTCAGCAGCCTGGATGCCTTCCGGGTAGTTCGTACGGTCGCTGCCCAGCTTGTAGCCGGCCTGTTGCACGGCGACCAGATCGGCCTTCACTTGTGCACGGGTGACGGGCGCGTTCTGTTGGGCGAACGAGACGGCGGGAACGGCGAGGACGGCAGCTGCGGCGAACGTTGCGATCAGCGATTTCATGATTACCTCCGGGATTTTTTTGCTCCGCCGCACACACCATGTCTGCAGCGATGGAACAGAGTTTAGTCCCGGCAGCACCTAGGGAAAACCATGAAACGACGAAAACACTATTTCCCAGGAACCAACAATCCCGGCATCCGGTATCGAAAAACCCTATCGATAGAATAGATTTTCGCAACAATGCCGCCCTCGCGGGCCGGTTACGACCAGTTCGCGTGGAAGCTGCCCGGCTTGTCGGTACGCTCGAACGTGTGCGCGCCGAAGAAATCCCGCTGCGCCTGCACGAGGTTCGCCGGCAGCCGCTCGGAACGGTAGCTGTCGAAGTACGCGACCGCCGACGCGAACGCCGGTACCGGCACGCCGGCCTTCACCGCGGCAACCACGACGTCGCGCAGCGAAGCCTGGTAATTCGCGGCGATGTCCTTGAAGTACGGGTCGAGCAGCAGGTTCGCGAGCGCCGAATCCTTCGCGTACGCGTCCGTGATCTTCTGCAGGAAGCGCGCGCGGATGATGCAGCCCGCGCGGAAGATCTTCGCGATCGTCCCGAGATCGAGGTTCCAGCCGTATTCCTCGGACGCCGTGCGCAGTTGCGCGAAGCCCTGGGCGTACGAGATCACCTTGCTCAGGTACAGCGCGCGGCGCACCGCTTCGACGAACGCGGCGCGATCGCCGTCGAACGGCGCGGCGGCCGGCCCCGACAGGACCTTGCTGGCTGCGACGCGCTCGGTCTTCAGCGACGACAGCACGCGCGCGAACACCGATTCGGTGATCAGCGGCAGCGGCACGCCGAGATCCAGCGCATTCTGGCTCGTCCACTTGCCGGTGCCCTTCTGCGCGGCGCGATCGAGGATCACGTCGACCAGGTGCTTACCGGTTTCCTCGTCCTTCTTGCCGAAGATCTTCGACGTGATCTCCATCAGGTAGCTGTCGAGCTCGCCCTGGTTCCACTCGGTGTACACCGCGCCGAGTTCGTCGTTGGTCAGGCCCGCGACGTCCTTCAGCACCGCATAGCTCTCGGCAATCAGCTGCATGTCGCCGTATTCGATGCCGTTGTGGACCATCTTCACGTAATGGCCTGCACCGTCCGGGCCCATGTAGGCGACGCACGGCTCGCCGTCCGACGGCGCCTTGGCAGCGATCTGCTTGAGGATCGGCTCGACGAGGTCGTATGCGTCACGCTGGCCGCCGGGCATGATCGACGGGCCGCGCAGCGCGCCCTCTTCGCCACCCGACACGCCGGTGCCGATGAAGTGCAGGCCCGATTGCGCGAGTTCCTGGTTGCGGCGGATCGTATCGGTGAAGTGCGTATTGCCGCCGTCGATCAGCACGTCGCCCTTCTCGAGCAGCGGCTTGAGCGACGCGATCGTCGCATCGGTCGCCTCGCCGGCCTTCACCATCATCAGGATCCGGCGCGGCGTTTCGAGCGACGCGACGAACTCCTCGAGCGTGTAGGTCGGCACCAGATTGCGGCCGGGGAATTCGGCGATCAGTTCGTCGGTTTTCTCGCGGCTGCGGTTGTACACCGACACCGCGTAACCGCGGCTCTCGATATTGAGTGCGAGATTGCGGCCCATCACCGCGAGCCCGATCACACCGATTGCTTGTTTGCCCATTAGTCAATTCTCCGGAAAAAACGGGGCGCGACCCGAGCCGGGTCGCGCGCACAGGCGAAAGGATAGTGGAAACCCGGCGGCGATGCGCGCTTGCCTGTCATTGCTCCGCGTGCGGCAGCCGCCGGAACACGACGCTCAGGTTGTTCGCCGGCATCTCGACCACCTCGATGCAGTCGAGCCCGCGATCGAGGCCGAGCGCGACGACGGTCTCGAGATCGCGCACGCCCCACGACGGGTCGCGGCTGCGCAGTTGCAGGTCGAACGCTTCGTTCGACGGCGCCGTATGCCGGCCCTCGCGGCGATACGGCCCGTACAGGAACAGCACGCCGCCCGGCCGCAGCAGGCGCGACGCACCCGCGAACAGCGCGTCGGTGCAGGCCCACGGCGAGATGTGGATCATGTTGATGCAGACGATGGCATCGAGCGCGTCGACCGGCCAGGACGCATCGCGCACGTCGAACGCGAGCGGCCCGGCAACGTTGGCGAGGCCCGCATGGGCCACCCACGCGGCGATCGAGCGCCGCGCCTGCGCATCGGGATCGCTCGGCTGCCAGTGCAGGGCCGGCAGCGCCTGCGCGAAGTGGACCACGTGCTGCCCCGTGCCGCTCGCGATTTCGAGCACGCTGCCGCTCGCCGGCAGCACCCGGCGCAAGACGTCGAGGATCGGCCCGCGATTGCGTTCGGCCGCCGGCGCCGACAGCCGCGCGGACGGATCGGGAGAAGCGGTCGGATCGGTCACGATGCCTGCTCCGGTGCGTGGCTCGCGAGGCCCAGCCGCGCCGTCAGCGCGTCGAGCGCGGGGGCGCAGCGCGCCTCGACCTTCAGCGTCAGCATCGGATCGGCGCGCGTATGGCCGAGATTGAGCGCGGCGACCGGCTTGTTCTGTGCCTGCGCCCATACGCAGAAGCGGTAGCCGGAATACACCATCAGCGACGAGCCGACGACCAGCAGCGCATCGGCCGCCTCGAGCGCCTGCGACGCGAGCGCCACGCGCTCGCGCGGCACGTTTTCGCCGAAGAACACGACCGCCGGCTTCAGCAGCCCGCCGCACGCGGGGCATGCCGGAATGCGGAACGTGTCGAGCGCGGCCCATTCGAGGTGCGCGTCGCCATCCGCGGCCGGCTCGGCCTGCGCGCCCAGCAGTTCGGGATTGTCGGCCTCGAGCATGACCTGGATCGTCGCGCGCGCATGATGCGCGCCGCAGCCGAGGCACGTGACACCGTCGATTCCGCCGTGCAGTTCAATGACGTCGCCGCTGCCCGCGCGCTGGTGCAGGCCGTCGACGTTCTGCGTGACGAGCCGCTCGATCCGTCCCGCGCTGCCGAGTCGCGCCAGTGCCACGTGCGAACCGTTCGGCTGCGCGCGGCCGACGACGGGCCAGCCGACCATGCTGCGCGCCCAATAGCGCCGCCGCGCGGCATCGGAGCCGAGAAATTCGTGGAGCTGGATCGGCGGCGAGCGCATCCATTGGCCGTTGCGGTCGCGATAGCCGGGAATGCCGGAATCGGTGCTGATGCCCGCGCCGGTCAGCACCAGCAGGCGCGGATGACGCTCGACGAACGTGTGCAGCGCATCGAGTGCGGCCGGGTCGACGTCGGCGGTTGAGGGATCGTTCTGAGCTGTGTCGTTCATGTTGGCAACGCGTGATCGGGCGCGCCGGCAAGCACCGTGCGCCCGCACGGGCGGCCAGGCACGCCAGCACATGATACAGAACGCCGCGTGCTCGGGCCGATGGCGCGCGTCGCACACCGGCGCACAAAAAAAGACGCCCATCCGCCATTCGGCGATGGGCGCTTCAACAATTGATCCATCGGGGTAGTGGATCAACTGACAGCACAATTTCGCGGCGTCCGCCCTGCTGCTGCGGGTGAACGCTTCCCCTGGACTCCATGTGTTCCGCGATGCCGAATGCATCGATGCGCTGCCGGCTTTCCGGTGCTGTCCGGTGCTTGCCGGTTCGGCCCCGTCGCGCCGCCGCGATGCACGGCACGCACACGCCGACGCCGCGCGACGACTTGCGTTGCGCGCGGCAGATTGACGATCCGGGATCCGGGCCGGGCCATCCGCAGGCATTCACGGTTCATCCCCGACGGCCGACCGGCACCAGTCGGCCTCGTGCGTCATGCCTGCACGTCGTCGTTCAGAACAGACCCGATTGCTCGGATGGAACGGAAAGCCGCGCGCTCACGTCGCCTCGATAAACGGCGAAGCGAAAGGCCCGGCAGGTCGGCGATTCATGTTTGCAACACGACACGTTGCGATTCGGTCTGTTTTCATTCTCTTGTCCCCGTCTCCGATGCGTCCGACCCACTGAAGCGATCGCCGGACCGACTGCGTCCGCGACCGCGCTCACGGCCTGCACAGATATGCAAGGAGCGCACCATGCGTCACGCCGCAAGGCCGCGCGGGTCAAAACGGGGCCATCGACGCGGATCGCGCACCGGCAAGCCGCGCGAACGTTTCGAAACTGAAACGCGTGCCGGATCGGCGGGCGTCGGCCGCGCGAGCCGTCAGGCCGCTCCCGCCCGGCCCAGGCGGGCAGCGCGACGTTGCATCGGCGCGCGATCGCCGAACGGCTTACAATCGCCCCACAGTGCCGCATGAACCGGCGCGCGGCGCCGTCCTGGCCTTCCTCGCGCGGCACGCGCCACCCGACCGGAGCCCACTACCCGACGCATGCCTGACGCACACGACTGGCTGGATACCGACTACCGCACGCTGTTCCGCCTGCATCCGGATCGCCGGATCGAACGCGAGAACGATCCCGACTGCTCGCCCGGGCCGCGCTTCTGGCTCGGCCGAAGCACCGACGGCAACCTGGCGGGCATACGCGCCGACGTGCCCACTGCTGTTGCAGACGAACTCGCGCGCCTGGCCAGCAGCGAACCGCCGTTGGCGAACCGCATGCAGCCCGCGCACCTCGATCGCTATCTCGCGCTGCTCGCCCCTGTTCCGCACTGGAATATCGGCCTCGTCTACCCGCTGCCTCACGCACTCGGTTTCGACACCGACGCGCGCGTCGCGCTGATCGACGGCGACAGCGACGCGGGCCGGCATCTGCGGCATGCGCTGTCCACACACGGGATGCCCGAAGGCCTGTACTCGATGGGATTTCGAAGCGCCGCCGATCTGTGGGCGCCGTGGTGCGCGGCTGTCGTCGATGGAGAAGTCGCGTCGGTCGCGTTTGCCGCGCGGCTGTCCGAAGGCGGTGCCGAACTCGGTCTCGCGACGGCCCCTGCATTTCGCGGGCGCGGGCTCGCGGCGGCGGTGACCGCGGCGTGGTCGCGGCTGCCGTCGCTTCAAACGCACACGCTGTTCTACAGCACCGACAGCGACAACCGCGCGTCACGACGCGTGGCGTCGCGCCTCGGCCTCACGCTGCGCGGCACGACGCTGCGAGTGGCATAGCACAGGAGCCGGCGCGACACCTCAACGAAAGGCCTCGATCACCTTGATGCGACGCTCGGTTTCGTTGACGAAGCAACTGTCGACCTCCACGAGCCCGAGCGTGCCGCCCGCATCGGGCTGCCGCGATTCGGCACACTTCGCGTCCCGCGCCTTGAGCCAGCGGCGCTCGTCGTTGCGCAGTCTTGCCTGCCCCTGCTCGTCCAGACTCGCCATCTTCATCTTGTAGACGGCATTCAGCCGTTTGTCGGCCGCTTCGTATTTCAGCCGGAGGCAATTGCGGATGTCGGCCGTGTAGCCCGTTTCCTCGGCGGTCTTGCAGATTGCGGCGCGCTGCGCATCGTCCGCGAGCGCGTCCGACGCGACCGCGAAAAGCACCGCGCTTGCCGCCAGACCGATCGCCATGTGTTGAAGCATGTTCATCCGGATGCGTTGTTTTCAATGACGGAAGGCACCGATTATGCCCGGCCCGCTGCCCGCATGACCTGCGTTGCAGCGACGTGAACCGGTCTCTGCGCATGCCGTGCCGCACAACCGTCGGGCAAACACGCTAGCATTCGAACACGCAACGTCGCGCGTCGGCTTCGCGCTGCCTCCCAGGACTCGACATGACCACACCCGCCTCTGCCCGCCCCGATGTCGCGCATCGCGTCTTTTCGGACGGACGGTTGTCGATCGGCCTCACGCTTCCGCTGCTTCGCACCGGCCATATCGTCGCCGACTTCGGCGAGCAGCTCGAACTCGCGACGCTGGCCGATACGCTCGGCTTTCGCGCACTGTGGATTCGCGACGTGCCGCTGAACAGCGCCGACTATCCCGATCCGGTCGGCCACCTCGACCCGTGGGTCCTGCTCGGCGCACTGGCGTCGCGCACGCGCGGGATCGCGCTCGCCAGCGGTGCGATCGTGCTGCCGCTGCGTCATCCGCTGCATATCGCGAAAGGCGCGCTGTCGGTCGCGACGCTGTCGGGCGGCCGCTTCATCCTCGGGCTCGGCTCCGGCGACCGACCGCCCGAATATGCGGCGTTCGGCGTCAACGCAGAGACGCGGCGCGACCGCTACCGCGCCCACTGGGACGTCGTCGCGGCCGCGCTCGGCGTGCCGTCGCGCGTGCTGCCCGACGAAGCGCCGCCCGATGCGCCCGAATTCACGCTGCTGCCGCGCGGCGCCGACGCCGTGCCGATGCTGGCAGTCGGCTCGGGCGGACAAAGCGTCGACTGGATCGCACGGCACTCGCTCGGCTGGATGACGTACCACCGCGATCCGGACACGCAGCGCGCACGCTATTCGATGTGGCGCGCGGCGGTCGACCGGCTCGCGACGCCAGCCTTTCGCGCGTTCGGCGTCTCGATGCGGCTCGACCTCGCCGCGAATCCCGATGCGCCGGCCACCGCGTTGCCGCTCGGCTATGCAACCGGACGCCGGGCATTGATCGACATCCTGCGGGACATGCACGCGGCGGGCACGCACCACGTCACGCTGAATCCGGGCTCGGACCGGCCCGTGCGCGAAGTCATCGAGGAAATCGCGGAACACGTTCTGCCGGTTTTTCACGACGGGCCAGCGTGATTCGGCAGGATTCCAGATTAATTCGACCCGACGCGTGCGTGGCTCATCGTTGTCGACGAGCCGGCATTACAAATATCTTACGCACTAACCGTTGAAACACCCCAACCTATCCGACGACCTGCAGTCCGCGTCGGACACATGACCGCGCAAATGCGCCGCAAACGCCCGCGCCGCATCGGGCATGCCCGATTCGAATGATCGTCGACGGAACTATTCGGTTCCGATCGCGATCATGTTAACTTCCGTCCATCGTTCAGCCTGGCGGGCCGCGCGCCGATGCGCGCCCGCATGCCTACTCCATGCGACATTTCCTCCTCGGCTGGCTGCTGGCCGCCGTCGTCTCGGCCGCTCATGCGGCCGCTCCCGCCCCGGCCGCCGCGTCGGCCGCTCCCGGCACCGCGCCCGCGCTGACGCCGCAACAGGCGCAGCAGGCACTCAATGTGCTCGAAAATCCGCGCGATCGCGCGCAGGTCGAAACGACGCTGCGTGCCATCGCGGCCGTCGGCGCGTTGAGCGCACCCGCGATCGCGGCGAGCGATGCGGCCGCGGCCAGCGCCGCGTCGGCCGCCTCAGCCCCGGCGGCGCTGGCGTCGAACGGGCTCGCATCGATGCTCGTGCGGCAGGGATCGCGCTGGACCATCGAAATCGGCGGTGCGCTGAAGGAATCGCTGCACTCGCTGCTCGACGTCGGTTCAGTCGGCAACTGGTGGCATGACAAGCTCGTGCGCGCCGACGAGCGCGCGGATCTTGCACACGCACTCTGGATCATCATCGCCGTGCTCGTGCCCGCGCTCGTCGTCGAATGGTTCGCGAAGCGGCTGCTGCGACGCGCGCTGGCCACAGTGGCCGCTCGGCGCGCCGACACGTCGCGCCGCACCGCGCCCGAGTCCGAATCCGAGTCCGTTACACCCGACTCCGCGACGCTTGCCGACGACAACGCACCACCGGGCGCAGCCGCCCCGCCTGACGCTTCCAACATCCCCGACGCCGCGCCCGCGTCGTCGCAAGGCCGCGGCCACGCGCGCCGCCACACCACGCTGCTGCACCGGATGCCGCGCGCACTCGTCAGCCTGGCATTGCGTGCCGTGCCGCTGCTCGTGTTCGTCGGCGTCGCGAGCCTGACGATGTCGGTGATCGGCGATACGGCCGCCCCGATCGAATCCGCGCTAGAAGCACTGATCGACATCTACGTGATCTGCCGGCTCGTCACGATCGTCAGCCGGCTGTTCTTCCAGCCCGATGCGCGGCAATTGCGGTTGCTGCACATCAGCGACGCGTGGGCCGACTTCGCGCAACGCTCGATCGCGCGCATCGTGATCGTGGTCGGCGCCTGCACGGCCGCGGTCGAGATCGCCGCGAACTTTGGCCTCAGCGACGCCGGTCACGTCGCGCTGCTGAAAGCCGTCGCGCTCGTCGGGCACCTGATGGTCTCGGCGCTGATCCTCCAGTGCCGCCTGCCGGTCGCCGCGCGGATCCGCGCGGCCGGCGAGGATCGCCCGTCCTTCGCGATGATCGCCAACGCGCTCGCGGACGCGTGGGCGCCCGTATCGGTCTTCATCGTGATGGCGCTGTGGTTCGTGTGGGCGCTCGATGTCCACAACGGCTACCGCGTGCTGATCACGCTCGGCGGCCGCTCGATCGCCGTGATGATCGGCATGCGGATCGTGTCGATCGTCGTGTTCGGCGCGCTCGCGCGGCTGTTCCAGGGCCGCGACGAAGATCGCACGCTCGTCCATGCGCACGCATACCGCTACTACCCGCTGCTGCGCCAGTTCGTGTCGGGCGCGATCGGCATCGTGACCATCGTGCTGCTGCTGCAGATCTGGGGCGTACCGATCTTCCGCGCGTTCGAGACCGGCACGATCGGCCACCGGCTCGCGTCGGCGCTGGTGACGATCGCCATCGCGGCCATCGTCGCGCTCGTCGTGTGGGAAGCCGCGAACATCGCCATCGAGCGCCGCCTGCAGCGCTGGACGCGCGAAGGCAATCTCATGCGCGCGGCGCGGCTGCGCACGCTGCTGCCGATGCTGCGCACGCTGCTGTTCGTGATGATCGCGCTCGTCGTCGTGCTGACGGGCCTCAGCCAGCTCGGCGTGAACGTCGGCCCGCTGCTTGCCGGCGCCAGCATCTTCGGTGTCGCGCTCGGCTTCGGCTCGCAGAAGCTCGTGCAGGATTTCATCACCGGGATCTTCCTGCTGATGGAAAACGCGATGCAGGTGGGCGACTGGGTCACGCTCGCCGGCGTGTCGGGCACGGTCGAATACCTGTCGATCCGCACCGTGCGGCTGCGCGCCGGCGACGGGTCGTTGTACACGATCCCGTTCAGCTCGGTGACGACCGTCAACAATACGAATCGCGGGCTCGGCAACGCGGCCGTCAAGATCAGCATTGCCTACGGCGAGGATATCGATCGCGCGATCGCGACGCTGAAGGAGATCGGTGCGGCCTTGCGCGACGATCCGAAATACCGCGACGGCATCCTGTCGGACTTCAGCTACTGGGGTATCGACCAGGTCGACGGCGCGACGCTCGCGCTGGCCGGACAGATGCAATGCACGGACTCGACGCGCTGGAGCGTGCAGCGTGAATTCAACCGGCGGATCGCGGAGACGTTCCTCGAACGCGGGATCCGGATCGCCAATCCGCAGCGCAGCGTCGTTGCGTACGCGGACGGATCGCGGCCTGGGGGCGATGACGAAAACGGCACCCACGGCGACAGCAGCCATGCTGCCGACGTGACGGCCCGGCCGCCGTCGCCGGAAGCACCGGCGCGCAAGCCGGGTTGACCGGCCGGGGCCGACCGCGCGCCGCGTTCAACGCGCGGCAGGCTTGCTCCCGCGCCGGAGGCCTTTCGCGGCGGGTGTCGACTCCCCCGCCTTCGCCGTACGTTTCGCCGTCGCGCCCGGCTCGCGCTTCGAGCCGGCTGCAGGATCGGCCGCCAGGGCGTCGCGCTGCACGTGCCATTGCTGGAGCAGCACCCGCGTCTGCTCGGCAATGGTGTCGATCAGCAATTTCGCGCGCTCGCCTTCGAATGCCTCCCATTCGAGCAACTGCAGCGCCGAACGCTGCGCGATGTGGAACACCGTGATCTGCCCGAACAGGCTCAATGCACGCAAGCGCGTGACGGGATCGTTGGCCGGCCGCCCCGAGATGCGGCCGATCAGCTCGGCGCTCACGTCGTTCAGCGGCTTGCGCATGCGCTTCATCAGGATTTCGCTCGCGCTCGCCGGCTCCTGGCCGCCTTGCTCGCGTGCAAAGAACATCCGCTGGTTCATCGTCTTCGGCGTCGTGAACATCCGGTCCGCCAGCGCGCGCAGCAGCCCGACGAACGCATCGATCAGCACGTCGACGTCCGCGTCCGCATCGAGCATCGCCCATGCATGGCCGACCGCCGGCGCGAACGCTTCCCGGCCGAGCTCCGCGATCGTCTCCACGCACGCGCGGTACACGCCTTCCTTGTTCTCGAAGTAATACTGGAGCGCCGGCGCGTTCACGCCGGCCATCGCCGCGATCTCGCGTGTCGATGCCCCCGCGAACCCGCGCTCGCCGAACAGTTCGATCGCCGCCTCGATGATCCGCTGGCGCGTTTCGTCGCCGCGGGCGTAGCCGCCCGCCGACGTACGGCGCAGCTTCTTCGCTTCGTTCATGCCTTCCTCGTCATTCGATCGACCGACATTCTACTTGACACAATTTTATCAACTGGAATAATTCTTCCACTTGGAATAAATTGGATGCCAGCATGTCGACGCCGCAAGACCCGCCACCGAAAGCAGATCGTCAGGAAAACGGAACAACCCCGCGCAACGGCAACGGATCGAAACGGCGCATCCTGCTGGTCGTCGCCGTGCTCGCGGCGATCGGCGGCGCCGTCTGGCTCGGCCGCTGGTGGACGGTCGGCCGCTTCATCGAAAGCACCAACGACGCGTACCTGCAGGCGGACAGCATGACGGCCGCGCCGAAGGTCGCCGGCTACGTGACCGACGTGTACGTGCGCGACAACCAGGCCGTGAAGGCCGGCGATCCGCTCGTGCGGCTCGACGTCCGCCAGTACCAGGTCGCGCTCGCGCAGTCGCTTGCGACCGTCGACGCGCGCCGCGCCGACATCGCACGCGCCGAGGCCGACATCAGCCAGCAGCATGCGAATCTCGAACAGGCCGACGCACAGGCGAAGGTGTCGCGCATCAATGCGCAGCACGCCAGCGACGAATACACGCGCTATGCGCCGCTCGCCGCGACGGGTGCGGAGACGCACGAACGCGTGGCCGACCTGAAGAGCACGCGCGATCAGGCCGCCGCGACGCTCGCCGCGAACAATGCGTCGATCGCGGCCGCCCGTACGCAGATCGCGTCGTTCACCGCGCAGCTCCAGCAGGCGCGCGCGCAGCTCGAAGCCGCGCAGGCCAGTGCCGCACAGGCGCAGCTCGACCTCGACAACACGATCGTGCGCAGCACCCTCGCCGGCCGCGTCGGCGATCGCACGGTGCGCGTCGGTCAATACGTGCAGCCCGGCACGCGCCTGCTGACCGTCGTGCCCGTCGACTCGATCTACCTCGTCGCGAACTTCAAGGAAACGCAGATCGCCAACATGCGCATCGGCCAGCCCGTCGAACTGCACGTCGACGCGCTGCCGGACGGCGCGCTGTCCGGCGTCGTCGACAGCTTCGCCCCCGGCACGGGCGCGCAATTCGCGCTGCTGCCGCCCGAGAACGCGACCGGCAACTTCACGAAGATCGTCCAGCGCGTGCCGGTGCGCATCCGCCTCGCCGCGAACGCCCGCGCGCAGCGCATGCTGCTGCCGGGGCTGTCGGTGACGGTCGACGTCGATACGCGCTCGGCCCGCGACGAGACGCACCATGGCTGAACCGTCCGCCACGATGCCGATGCCGCCGCACGAGGGCCGCGCGAGCGTGACCGACTGGATCGCGGTCGCGGCCGGCGCGCTCGGCGCGCTGATGGCGACCCTCGACATCTCGATCACGAACTCCGCGCTGCCGCAGATCCAGGGTGAAATCGGCGCGACCGGCACCGAAGGCACGTGGATCTCGACCGGCTACCTGATGTCGGAAATCGTGATGATCCCGCTCGCCGCGTGGCTCACGCGCGTGTTCGGGCTGCGCAATTTCCTGCTGACGAACTCCGCGCTGTTCATTGCCTTCTCGATGATGTGCGGCTGGTCGCATTCGCTGCCGATGATGATCGCCGGCCGGATCGGCCAGGGCTTCACCGGCGGTGCGCTGATCCCGACTGCACAAACCATCATCCGCACGCGGCTGCCGCTGTCGCAGTTGCCGGTCGGCATGACGCTGTTCGGCCTGATCGTGCTGCTCGGGCCGCTGTTCGGCCCCGTGCTCGGCGGCTGGCTCGCGGAGAACGTCAGCTGGAGCTGGTGCTTTTTCCTGAACCTGCCGGTGTGCCTGTTGCTGATGGCGCTGTTGATATTCGGGCTGCCGTCGGACCGCCCGCAATGGCATGCATTCCTGAACGCGGACTGGCTCGGGATCTTCGGTCTCGCGATCGGCCTGAGCTCGCTCACCGTCGTGCTCGAGGAAGGCCAGCGCGAACGCTGGTTCGAATCGCAGATGATCGTCACGCTGAGCCTCGTGTCGCTTGCCGGGATGATCCTGATCGCGTTGTCGCAGATCTTTGCGAAGCGGCCGATCATGCGGCTGTCGCTGATGCGCAACCCGCGCTACGCGAGCGTGATCGTGATCGTGTCCGCGGTCGGTGCCGGGCTGTACGGCGTGTCCTACCTGCTGCCCCAGTTCCTCGCGATCGTCGCCGGCTACAACGCGGAGCAGGCAGGCGCGATCATGCTGCTGTCGGGGCTGCCCGCCTTCCTCGTGATGCCGATCCTGCCGCGCCTGCTCGGCAAGGTCGATTTCCGCATCCTCGTGATCTCGGGGCTGCTGCTGTTCTGCCTGAGCTGCATGCTCGACATCAGCCTGACCGCGCAGAGCGTCGGCCACGACTTCGTCTGGTCGCAACTGATCCGCGGCGTCGCGCAGATGCTTGCGATGATGCCGCTGAACCAGGCCTCGATGGCGGCAGTCGCACGCGAAGACTCGGGCGATGCGGCCGGGCTCTACAACATGGCGCGCAATCTCGGCGGCTCGATCGGACTCGCGATCATCGGCACCGTGATCGACCGGCGCACGACCTTCCATACGGCCGCGCTCCGCGAATCGGTGACGGCGAACTCGCTGATCGGGCAGGACCGGCTGTCGGCCTACGCGGCCAACTGGTTCTCGCACACCGGCGACCTCGCGTATTCGAACATGCGCGCGCTCGGACAGCTGGCGCAGCAGATCCAGATCCAGGCCGTCGTGATGACCTATTCCGAAACCTTCTATCTGCTAGGCCTCGCGCTGCTTGCCTGCGTGCCGCTCGCGCTGCTGCTGAGAACGCCGCGCGGGCCGCAGCCGATGTCGTCCGGCCACTGAACCGTTTTACGCGATGAAACCCTTCTCCCTGCCCCGCCGCCCTGCGCTCACGCTGTGCGCGGCCGCGTGCCTGCTCGCCGGCTGCACGGTCGGCCCCGACTATCGCGGCGCGCCCGCCGCGCCGGATGCGCCGACCTTCGTGCGCGCGCCGGCCTCCGGTGTCGACCCCGCTGCGCCCGCGCCGAGCGCATGGTGGCACGCGCTCAACGATCGCCAGCTCGACGACCTGATCACCGCCGCGCTCGCGTACAACCCCGATCTGCATGCGGCACAAGCCCGCTTGCGCGCATCACGCGCGCAACTCTCGCAACAACGTGCGGCCCAGTTGCCGAAATCGTCGGCCACCGTCGCCGCCATCCGCATGCGCGAGCCCGACGTCAGCGCGCTCGGTTCGCTGCTGCCGTCGAACGGTTCGAGCCAATCGAGTGGCACCTCGCCGTCGCTGGGTGGCTCCGGCCCGCTGCAGCTCTATTCGGCAGGCTTCGACGCAACCTGGGAAATCGACCTGTTCGGCGGCACGCGCCGCGCGGTCGAAGCGGCATCGGCGCAAGCGGAAGCGGTCGACGCCGATCTAGCCGACACGCAGGTGTCGATCACGGCCGAAGTCGCTAATGCGTACATCGACCTGCGCGATCAACAGCAGCGGCTTGCGCTGTCGCGGCGCACTGCCGAGCTGCAGCAGAAGATGCTCGAACTCACGCAGCAGCGGCGCACGCGTGGCGTTGCGGCCGATGCCGACATCGAACGCCTGACGACGCAAGTCGAAAACACGCGCGCATCGCTGATCCCGCTCGACGCGCAGGTGACGGAATCGCTCGACCGGCTCGCGATCCTGACGGGCCGCGCACCCGGTGCGCTCGACGCGGCACTGTCGACACCGGATGCGACGCTGCCGACGCTGCCCGGCAGCGTCGCGATCGGCGATCCGGCCACGCTGCTGAAACAGCGTCCCGACATTCGCGCGGCCGAGCGCCGGCTCGCATCGAGCAATGCGCAGATCGGCGAGCACGTCGCCGACTATTTCCCGAAGGTGACGCTGCTCGGCGATCTCGGTTTCAGCGCGACGGATCCGGGCCACCTGTTCCGCAAGCAGAACTTCACCTGGGTCGGCGCGCCGTATCTGCAATGGAACATTCTCGACTTCGGGCGCACGCGCGGTGCGGTGCGCGCGGCCGAAGCATCGCGAGACGAGGCGGAAGCGAACTATCAGAAGGCGGTGCTCGGCGCCCTGCAGGATGCCAACACGGCATTGCAGCGCTATGGGCATCAGCGCGAACACGTCGTTGCGCTCACCAAGGTGCAGACGTCGGCCGTGCATTCCAGGACGCTGATGGACGAGCGCTATCGCGCGGGCGTCGCATCGATGATCGACCTGCTCGATACGCAACGCGAAGCGTTGGCCGCGCAGCAGAACGTGATCGCCGGGCAGGCCGAGCTGATCAAGGACTACGTGTCGCTGCAAAAAAACCTCGGGCTCGGTTGGCAGACGGGCGCGGGGTGATGCCGAGTTGTTCTGCGCTGCACGGCAGGATTTGTCGAGGCTACTGCGGCGCCGATGCTCGACATGTGGATCGCAAGTCCAAAGCGCCCGCGTTCGACGCTTGCGGATCGCTTCGCGGCGCGCGACGCAACAACTCATTGCGTACACAACAATATTCATCGCCTGCGTCGATGAGAACCGCACCCACGCCGCATCGACGCCGTCGCTATCGGAAACATATCGAATATCAATTAGCCAATCGTCTGACGATCTCTTCTAATTCAGTCGGCTTCCCCACCACCGATCGGATTCAAGGAGTTCCATCGTCATGTCCCCATCCTCCCATCGCGTGCTGAGACACGCAGTCGCCGCGATCTGCGTTGCACTTTCCGCGTCCCCCCATGCCGCCGAACTGACGCGAGACACGGGCGCCCCCGTCGGCGACAACGAGAATTCGCAGACGGCGGGCCCTGCCGGCCCCGTGCTCCTGCAAGACTCCGCCCTCATCGAGAAACTGCAGCGCTTCGATCGCGAGCGCATCCCTGAACGCGTCGTGCATGCGCGCGGCACCGGCGCATTCGGCGAGTTCGTGCCGACCGCCGACATCTCGAACCTGACGAAAGCGAAGGTCTTCACGCCCGGCACCCGAACGCCCGTGTTCGTGCGCTTCTCCACCGTGATGGGCTATCGCGGCTCGCCTGAACAGGCGCGCGATCCGCGCGGTTTCGCGGTGAAGTTCTATACGCAACAGGGCAACTGGGACATGGTCGGTATCAACTGGCCCGTGTTCTTCATTCGCGACGGCATCAAGTTCCCCGACTTCGTTCACGCGAACAAGCCGAGCGCCGTGACCGGCGTGCAGGACCCGAATCTCGCATTCGACTTCTTCGCGCACACGCCCGAAGCGACGAACATGCTGACGATGCTGTACACGAACGCGGGCATGCCCGATTCGTATCGTCACATGGACGGCTTCGCGGTGCACGCGTTCAAGTTCGTCAATGCGCACGGCGACGTGCACTACGTGAAGTTCCACTGGAAGAGCCAGCAAGGCGTGCACGGCCTGCGTCCGCAAGACATCGATGCATCGATCGGGCGCGACTGGAACATGATGACGAACGACCTGTACGGCGCGCTGAAGCAAGGCGACTTCCCGAAGTGGGATCTGTACGTGCAGGTACTCACGCCGCAGGACCTGAATCGTTTCGACTTCGATGCGCTGGACGACACGAAGGTGTGGACCGGTGTGCCCGAGCGCAAGATCGGCACGATGACGCTGAACCGCGTGCCCGACAACTACTTCCAGTCGACCGAGGAATCGGCGTTCGCGCCGTCGCGACTCGTGCCCGGCATCGAGCCGTCCGAAGACCGGATGCTGCAGGACCGGCTGTTCGCGTACGCCGACACGCAGATGTACCGGCTCGGCGCGAACTACATGGACCTGCCGATCAACCGGCCCGTCGTGCCGGTGGTCAACAACAACCAGGACGGCAAGATGAACGCCGGCGACCGCAAGGGCGAGGTGAACTACGAACCGTCTACGCTGCATGAACTCGCGCCGGATCCGCAGTACAAGTCCGTGCGCATGACGCTCAACGGCACGACGCAGCAGGAAGCGATCCACAAGAAGCTGCGGTTCCGTCAGGCGGGCGAGTACTACCGCGGCCTGTCGCCGCAGGACAGGGACGACCTGGTCACCGCGCTGTCCGGCGATCTCGGCAAGGTGACGAACGCGCACAACCAGTACGCGATGCTGTCGTACTTCTACAAGGCCGATGCCGACTACGGCACGCGTCTCGCGCAGGCCGTGCATGCCGACGTCGGGCAAGTGCAGGCGCTCGCCGCGAAGCTCAGCGAGAACTGATCCCGCGACTCCGGTCGCCGTCGACGTGCGGGGTACCGCCGCGCACGTCGACCTTACCCCCCAGGACATCCTCATGCAATCCGAACGCCTGACGCGCGCGATCCGCGCCACCGCAACGGTCCTGGCGCTGGCCGCGCTCGCCGGTTGCACGCACCTTCCCGAGCAGCCGGCGTATGCGCCGGCCGACCCTGCCGCGCTGCGCCGCTACGACGGCGACTGGTTCGACGCCGCCCGCGTCGGACGCGTCGACATCCTGCGTGCGTTGCACGACGCCGGCTATCCGGTCGACGCCACCGACAGCAGCGGCTTCACCGCCGTGATACTCGCGTCCTATGACGGCCAGCCGGCCGCGCTCGACTACCTGCTGTCGGCCGGCGCGAATGCATGCGCCGGCGACCGTCACGGCAACACGGCGTTGATGGGCGCCCTCTTCAAGAACGAACCCGACATCGCGCGGCGCCTGATCGACACGCCATGCCCGATCGACCAGACGAACGGCGCCGGGGAAACCGCGCTGGGATTCGCCACGCTGTTCAATCGATTCGACCTGATTCCGCTCCTCGTCGCGCGTGGCGCGAATCCGAATCATGTCGATCGGCGCGGTCAGTCGCTGCTGCAGCTCGCGCGGTCGCACGACAACACGGAAGCCGTGGACGCGCTGCGGCATGCAGGTGCAAGGCAGTAGCTTCATGCCCTGCTTCCTGATGCCCGCGGACTCGCCTCGCTTCACCGCGTCCGGCGATTCGAGTCCCGCCTCGAATACGATCGGCCAATTGCCCCATTACGCATCAAACCGGAAACGATCGGCAAATCGCATTCCGCATTACTTTCTTTAGCGGCCCTGGACATTACAAAACACTGCCAATATTTTCAAAAACATTTCACCTATTCGCTTTAATTTAGTTTCATATAATCAAAAAAAGTTTGACACCTCGCTTTCGTTCTTGATACCGTCCGATGCAAGCAATCTGACGAATTGCTCACTACGCAATCGCTTCCGCTCTACGTTTTTGCTTCCGCCGCACCGCAATGCTCGCCGCCGGCCGCATCGTTCGCGCGCCGACGCATGCAACATCCCGATGCATCTCATTGGACAACTGCCATCCGGCAGCGGGCCGAAGGATCGAATCAAATGAGCAGGACAACGAAACTGTTGCTCTAGCAATCTCGCCCGCGCCCCGTCCGGCGCAGTTGCGTCGTATCGCGGCGCAGCCTTCCCGTTACCGCGTTTTCCGTATTTCGCCCCCGGAGACAAGACACCTTTCCGGATCGGGCGGAAGGCCCTGTCGCGTCCGTGCCATCCGCATGCGTGCGACAGAAATCGGCGGTGCATGACCCGTACCGCTGTCGACCGTTGTTGTTCGTGCTGTTCGATGTTCAACCGGAGGGGTAATTCAAATGAATCAGGTTGCAGACAAGAATCAAAAGCACAATCGCTTCGTCAAACTCGCCTTCGCCGCCGCAGCCGCATCGTTCGGCATGGCGACCGCCCACGCCGCGCCTGCGGCCGGCTGGACGGAAACGCACACCAAGGGCTTCCTGCCGCTCGTGCAGCAGAGCGAAGCCGGTACGGCCGGCGCGCCCGCCGCGAGCACGGCGGCGGCTGCAGCAGCCGCCGTCGAGATGGCGCCGGGCGAGTCGGTGGACATCGTGCTCGGCCTGAACCTGCGCAACGAGGCGCAACTCGACCAGTATCTGCACGACCTGCATACGCCTGGTTCGCCGCACTACCGGCAATTCCTCACGCCGGCGCAGTTCGCGTCGCAATATGCGCCGACCGACCAGCAGGTCGCCTCGGTCGTCGCGCATCTGCGCAAGGCAGGCTTCGTGAACATCGTGGTCGCGCCGAACCGCCTGCTGGTCTCCGCCTCCGGCACCGCCGCCACCATCAAGTCCGCGTTCCGCACGACGCTCAAGCGCTTCACGCGCAACGGCCGCAGCGTCTACGCGAATACCGACGCCGCGCAAGTGCCGAACGCGATCGGCGGCGTCGTGGGTTCGGTGCTCGGCCTGCAGAACGTCGAGCTGATGCATACGGGCGCGGGCAGCCAGCCGCAAGGCAACACCAGCAACCTGACGATTCCGGCCGGCGCATCGGCGGTGCCGCACAACCCGACCGAATTCTCGTCGATCTACGGCGGCGACGGCACGCCGACCGCCTCGCAGACCACCGTCGGCATCATCTCCGAAGGCGACCTGTCGCAGACGGTAAGCGACCTCAATACGTTCGCCGCAAACAACAGTCTCGGCACGATCAGCAGCAGCATCGTAAAGACGGGCCCGTCCGGCAGTTCGTACACCGACACCGACGGCACCGTCGAATGGAACCTCGACAGCCAGTCGATCGTCGGCGCGGCCGGCGGCAGCGTGAAGCAGGTCGTGTTCTACGTCGCGCCGTCGATGACGCTCACGGCAATCACCGCCGCGTACAACAAGGCCGTGACCGACAACGTCGCAAAGGTGATCAACGTATCGCTCGGCGTGTGCGAATCGTCCGCGAACAGCACCGGCTCGCAGGCCACCGACGACACCATCTTCAAGCAGGCAGTCGCGCAGGGGCAGACCTTCTCGGTATCCGCCGGCGATCATGGCGCGTACGAATGTGCGAGCGGCACGCCGTCGCGCTCGACCTACACGGTGAGCGAGCCGGCAACGTCGCCGTACGTGATCGCCGTGGGCGGCACGACGCTGTTCACCAATACGTCGACCAACGCGTACAACAGCGAGATCGTCTGGAACGATCCGAGCTGGCAGCCGGGCACCGTGTGGTCGACGGGCGGCGGGTACAGCAAATACGAAGCCGCGCCGTCGTGGCAATCGTCGAGCCTCACGGGATCGACCAAGCGCGCACTGCCTGACGTCGGCTTCGACGCGGACCTGCGCACCGGCGCGATTCTCGTCGTCAACGGCCAGACGTCCAACACGCTGTGGGGCTCGGGCTACCTCAACAACGAAGGCGGCACGAGCCTCGCCGCGCCGATCTTCACGGGCATCTGGGCGCGCTTGCAGTCCGCCAACAACAATGCGCTCGGGTTTCCCGCGTCGAGCTTCTACAAGTACTTCCCGAGCAACGCGGCACTGCTGCACGACGTCACGTCCGGCAACAACGGCAGCGGCACCTACGGCTACAAGGCAAAGGCCGGCTGGGACGCGACGACGGGCTTCGGCAGCGTGAACATCTCGAAGCTGAACACGTTCATCCAGAGCACGTCGGATTTCGCACGCTGATGGATCGATGACTGCCCCGGTTCCGCGTGCGCACCGCAACGCATGCATGGAACCGGATGTGATCGCTTGAACAACCCGTGAGGGCCGCAAGGCCTTTGCGGGTTTTTTGTATTCCGCGCACTCTCGAGGCGCGGCCTCCGGCGCGACGATGCGCTCGCCAACCTTGCAATCGTTGCGCAAGCAACTTTCATGTCCATTACCCGGGCAGCACCCGCCCGCTTACGGACTGCAAGGTACACACTGTTACACAACACGCAGACAACTTCCGCGCGTGTCGTGCGTTTAACTGAATATATCGATTCGTCGCGGGACGACCACGCTGCGAGCACGACCCTGCCGATGCCCCCGGGCATGCGCTGACTGTCGCGGCACCGTGCTCAAACCGATCGGGTGGCCCGCGTGCCTGCCAACGCCGACACAACACCGAACGAACCACATGAACCACACACGTGCATACCGCCCCGTCAGAACGCTGCTCGCGTCGTCCCTCATCGTGTCGCTGCTCGGCCTCTCGGCCTGCAACAAGAACGCCGACAGCAGCGCCGCCGCTGCGGCCAGCGACGCGAGCGCGGCCGCCGCAGCCCAGCCCGCTTCGACGCCCGTCGCCTACACGCCGCCGACTGCCGACCAGCTCTACCAGATGGTCGCGCCGATCGCACTCTTCCCCGACAAGCTCGTCGCGCTGGTGCTGGCGGGTGCAACGTACCCGGATCAGGTCACGGCCGCCAATAACTGGGTCATGCAGAACCCGTCGTTGAAGGGACAGCCACTCGCCACCGCCGCCGATACGCAGCCGTGGGATCCGTCCGTCAAGGCATTGACCGCGTTCCCCGCGGTGCTGTCGCAGATGGCGTCGAACCCGGCCTGGACCACGTCGCTCGGCCAGGCGTACTACAACGACCCCACCGACGTGATGAACGCGATCCAGGTGATGCGCCAGCGCGCGCAGACCTCCGGCCATCTCCGCTCGGGCGGCCAGATGCGGGTCACGCAAGTCGCTCAGGCCGCACCGACCGGCTATACGCCGGCCAACGATGCGCCCGTGGTCTACGCCGGGCCGGCGATCGTGCCGCCCCCCGCGCAGGCCATCGAGATCGAATCGGCACAGCCCGACGTCGTCTATGTCCCGTCGTACAACCCGACGGTCGTCTACGGCGAGCCGGTTTCGGCCTACCCCGGCTACGTGTACCGGCCGCCTTCATACAGCACGGGGGAAGTCGTTACCGCCGGCGTGATCACGTTCGGCGTCGGCATCGCCGTCGGCGCCGCGATCTTCGGGCACCACGACTGGGGCTGGCATGCATGGGGCATGAACTGGGGCGCGCCGCGTCCGGAAGGCCCCCGCTGGAACGGCGGCTGGGAGCGCCCGGCCGTGGTGTACAACCACACCACGTACGTGTCGAAGTCGACCACTGTGATCAACAACATCACCAACATCCGCAACACGCGAATCACGAACAACTACGGCGGCAACGTCACCAACAATACGACGAACACGACGATCGAACGCAACACGATGCAGCCGGGTGCGGAGCCCATGCGCGGGCAGGCCATGGAGCAACGCCCGGGCGCCGTGCCGATGACGATGCCGCACTTCGGCGCGAACGATGCACGCCCCGGCGCGCGACCGTCGCCTGGCGCGTTCGCACAGAACCGTGCGAACGAACCGCATGCCGAGGCACCAGCACAGCATGCGCCCGGCGCGATGCGCGAGGAGCGGCAGCAGGCCATGCAGCAGGCGCACGCCGCGCAGGAAAATCGTGCGGCCGCCCAGCAGCAGCAACAGCGCAACGAAGCTCAGCAGCAGCGCGAGGCGATGCAACAGCACAACGCCGCGCAACAGCAGCAACGCGAGGAAATGCAGCAACACAACGCAGCGGAGCAACAGCAGCGCGAGGCGTTGCAGCAACACAATGCGGAGCAGCAACGGCAGCGCGAAGCCATGCAGCAACGCAACGAGACTCAGCAGCAAGTGCACAAAGAGGCGCCGCCGCACAACGAAGCGCAACCGCAGGAACACGCGGCAGCACAGCCGCGGCAACCGGCCCCCGAGCACGCACCCGCACCGCATCCGCACGCTGCGGCGTCGCATCCGCCACACGAGACGCATGAGCATCGCGCCGAGTGAAATACACGCCAGCCGGCAGCGCGGGTTTCGCACTGCCGGCTGGCGAAACCGCGTCTCGTTGGCGTGCGAACCCCGCTCGGCACAATATTTCGCGCGCCACCGTTTTCAGCGAAACCGCACGGCGGTGCCGTGCAACTTACTCCTCCCAGTTCCGGACATAATCCGGCACCGGCACGCTGCCCTCGGCATGGACCGGCGCACCGCGCGTCATCTTCAGCGGCAGGATCCCCGTCCAGACCGCAAGCGCGAGATCTTCGTCCTTGTCGGACGGCAGTGAATCGCTGACTTTTACCGCTGCTTCCGCAAGCGCAATCCGCAGCACGCTGGTCGCATTGAGTTCCTTGTCGTTGCCGGGCCGCGCGTCATGCTTGCGGCCGGGCGCGATCTTGTCCATCAATGCATCCAGCGCCGCCAGCTTGTCCGCACTACCCTCCACCATCTCGAACCGCCCGTAGATCACTGCGGACCGGTAATTCATCGAATGGTTGAAGGCCGACCTGGCCAGCACGAGTCCGTCCAGCAACGTCATCGCGACGGAGGCCTGTACACCCGCCGCCAACGCCTTGATCATCCGGCTACCGTTCGACCCATGAATATAGAGATGATCGCCCCGTCTCCAGTGCGCGGTCGGGATGCAGTGCGTGTCCTCGCCGGAACCGAATGCAATGTGGCACA
Organism: Burkholderia sp. AU33803; assembly: GCF_002223095.1. Taxonomy (NCBI): domain Bacteria; kingdom Pseudomonadati; phylum Pseudomonadota; class Betaproteobacteria; order Burkholderiales; family Burkholderiaceae; genus Burkholderia; species Burkholderia sp. AU33803. Next base: position 966,664 of record NZ_NKFJ01000006.1, on the reverse strand, counting down.
CGTAGGCCTCGTCCACGATGCGATGAAGCATCTCGCGATCGTGGCTTGCCAGCTCCGGCAGGCGGCGAATGGTGGTGCGGGATGTGGGGGAGATGACGGTCCGGTCTTGCATGTTTCGTTTTCCTGTTTGCACGCCCTTGCGCGCATCGAGCGGCCCGCGTTTCGGCAACGCGCAGGCATTCACTCCAAATATATTGGCACTACGAAGTTAACGACATCGAACACTACAGCTTGCACGCGCGAATGACCGGTCGATCGGCCCATCGACAGTCACTTTCCAAATCGATCAAAATACGCACACGCGCCTATCCGTGACGATCGCTGCACATGCCCGCGCACCGGCCGGCGCCACGGGAACGTGAACGATACGACGCGCATCGGATCTTCAAAAGAACCAGCTCACCAAAAAATTCTGGAACCAGCCCATGGATCTCGCGCTGCTCGTCTCATCGCTTTCCAGACAGGACGGCACGACACGCCACAGCCAGCAGGAAGCCCTGTACCGGAGCCTGCGCAACCTGCTGCTGGACGGGCACATCCCGCCCGGCACGCGACTCGTATCGACGCGCGTGCTCGCGGCCGAGCTGGGCATCGCGCGCAACTCGGCGGTCTATGCGTACGAGCGTCTTGCCGAGGAAGGCTTCGTGGCGGCCACGCGCAACGGGACGATCACGCGATGGGACGGGTGCGGCCGTTCCAGCACCGGGCCCGAACGCGGCCCAGCCCCGGTTCGATTGGCCGAGCGCGTGCACGGGCTGGAGAACGACGATCCCGAACCCGAACGCATGCTGCCGTTCGTTCCCGGCCTCCCTTCGCTCGATGAATTCCCCGTCACCCAGTGGCGCCGTTGCATCGAGCGCGCGTGGAAAGTCATCAAGCCCGCGCAGCTCGCCTACGGCCCGGTCGAGGGGCTGCCCGAGTTGCGGCGTGCCGTGGCCGCCTACATCCGGGTCTCGCGCGGCGTGCGCTGCGAAACAGGCCAGGTATTCATCACCGACGGCACGCAAAGCAGCCTCGAACTGTGCGCGCGCATGCTCGCGAATCCCGGTGAATATGGCTGGCTCGAGAACCCCTGCTACAACGGCGCCCGAACCGCATTCCGGTCGACCGGCCTGGAGCTCGTGCCGATCGAGGTCGACCATGAAGGCATGGCGCCAACCGACGAACAGTGGCGCACCCGCCCGCCCCGGCTGATCTATACGACACCGTCGCACCAATACCCGCTCGGCGCGCTGATGAGCCCCCGTCGGCGCGCGGCGCTCGTCGAGCACGCACGTGCGTGCGGCGCGTGGATCATCGAGGACGATTACGACAGCGAGTTCCGCCTCGGCGGCCAGCCGCTGCCCGCGATCCAGGGTCTCGACGCCGACGCACCGGTCTGCTATCTCGGCACCTTCAGCAAGACGATGTTTCCCGCCCTCCGGCTCGGCTTCATGGTGGTACCACCGACGCTGGTCGACCGCTTCACCCGCACGCTGCGCGAACTCGTCCATCGCGGCCACTCGGCCGATCAACTGGCGATGGCCGAATTCATCGATACCGGCCTTTTTGCACGACACCTGCGCAGGATGAGGACGCTGTACGCCGAGCGGCGGAGCAGCCTCGAAGCCGCACTCGCCCGTCACCTCGGCGCCGTGCTGAGCGTTCGCGAAAGCCCGGGCGGCATGCATCTGTCGGCCGATCTCGCGATGCCGCTGCACGATACCGACGTCGCCCGCGCCGCAGCCGCGCATGGCCTGCTGCTTCAGCCGCTGAGCAGCTACCGGGTCGGCGACGGACGGCCGTACAACGGCTTCGTGCTCGGATACTCGGGGCTGAGCGACACGACGATCGAGACCGCGACGAGGCAGCTCGCGGCCGTCATCGAGCAGCACGGCCGCACGCGTTGCTGAGTGTCGCGCGCGGCATCGTTGCTCACAGTTGCGACTCGAGCGGAAACAGCCCGAGGAACCAGACTTCCATCCGCCGCGCGGTAGACACTTCCGGTTCGTGATCGCGCTCGGTGACCTTCCCGTCCGAATCGGTCTGAATCCACTTGAGCTGCCCTTTGCCCGCCGGATCGGTCCTCAGCTCGACCCGCCACGCGATCCGATCGAGCCGTGCCTCCAGATCGTTGGCCACCTGCGACGCAATCGCCGGACTCTCGCAGTAAACGCCGATTTCCGTATTGAGATTCAGCGAACGCGGATCGAGATTCATCGACCCGATGAAAATGCTCTTGTGATCGAACACGTAGGTCTTTGCATGCAACGACGCACGCGACGACCCGATGATGACCTGCTTCGAGATACTCTTGTCACCCGATGGCCGCCGCTCGTAAAGCCGCACGCCGGCCGCCACGAGATCGCTTCGGTAGTGCCGGTAGCCCGCATGCACGGCCGCCACGTCGGTCGACGCAAGCGAGTTGGTCAGTACCGTCACACGCACACCGCGCGCCGTGAGCGCGCGCAGCCGCTCGACGACCTCCTTGCCCGGCACGAAGTACGGCGACACGATCAGCAGGTCATGTTCGGGCTGCAACGCGAGCGCCCGCAATTGCGGCATCAGGTGCCCGTCGCTGTCCTTCGGCGCGTGTGCGATCTTCGACGGATCGTCGTACAGCACCGTCGCGTGCCCCCATGACAGTTCGGTGCCCTGCCCATGAACGATCTGGTCGAGCCGCTGCCTGGCCTCGAGCACGTACGGATTGTCTTCCATGGCCCTCAGGTAGTCGCGCAACCGTTCGCGCTCGCGATCCAGCCCGCCAGGCGCCGCATCATGCCCGACCAGCGCGCTGATCGGATACGCATACGGGGAATTCCAGAACGTATCGAATTCGGTCGAGATGTCCTTCACGACCGGGCCGCGAACGACGACGTCGAGATCGCCAAACTCCAGCATCGACGATGCGCCGAAATACTCGTCGCCGATATTGCGGCCACCGACGATCGCTGCCTGGCTGTCCGCGATCATCGCCTTGTTGTGCATGCGCCGGTTGACGCGCGAGAACTCGAACACGGTGCCGATCTTCTTGAACCGGCGCGTGGCAACCGGGTTGAAGAGCCGGATCTCGATGTTCGGATGTGAACTGATCTCGAGCAGCTTGCGGTCGTCCGCGTTCGTGCCGAGGTCGTCGAGCAGCGCACGCACGCGCACGCCGCGATCGGCCGCGCGGATGATCGCGTCGGCCAGCTCGTGCCCGGTCAGGTCGTCATGCCAGATGTAGTACTGAAGGTCGAGCGAGCGGTCCGCGCGATCGGCGAGCAACACGCGCGCATCCAGCGCATCGACCGGATCGGTCAGCAGATGAAACGCGTCCTGCCCCGGATGCGCACTGGCCTGCTTCTGGAACGCGACGCCCAGCCGCGTGTTGTCCGTATCGGTGTACGCGTGCGTCGGCACGCGCTCGGCCTGCGGGGGCAGGCTCGCGCATGCAACGAGCGCCAGCAACGAAAGAAGCGCACCCCACGAACGCAGCATGGTCATGATTGCCGTCCCACTCCCGGCCGAAGTCTGTTTATTCTTGCCGCCGGATGGATCGCGGGGCTGTTGGGTTTTCCTTCGGCCGCAATCGGTATCGCGTGTGAAACGGCCGCGCTACAGCATACTTCGATTGACGGCGACGCGGCACCCTCTCGGTACTTTCCTGATTACGACACTCGTCTCGCATCCGCACAAAGAAAAACCCGCGACGCATGAAGCCATCGCGGGTTTTCGGCATGCTGCGCGAACGCGCACATGAAATCTGGTGGGCCCGGCGGGGTTCGAACCCGCGACCAATCGATTATGAGTCGACTGCTCTAACCGCTGAGCTACAAGCCCTGATGAGAAGCGAAGCGTGTCACACGCTACCCCGACGAAGAAGCCGGGCCGGCATTGTAACAACAAAGAAGAGAAACGCCACCGGCATCACGCGGATACCGGCGGCGTTCGCAGGAGAGACGCTGGAAATCAGTTCCCTTCGAGGAACGACTTCAGCTTGTCGGAACGGCTCGGGTGACGCAGCTTGCGCAGCGCCTTGGCCTCGATCTGACGGATCCGCTCACGCGTGACGTCGAACTGCTTGCCGACTTCCTCGAGCGTGTGATCGGTGCTCATCTCGATACCGAAGCGCATCCGCAGCACCTTCGCCTCGCGCGGCGTCAGCGAATCGAGCACGTCCTTCACGACGTCGCGCATGCTCGCATGCAGCGCGGCATCCGCCGGCGCGACCGTGTTGGTGTCCTCGATGAAGTCGCCGAGATGGGAATCGTCGTCGTCACCGATCGGCGTTTCCATCGAGATCGGCTCCTTCGCGATCTTCATGATCTTGCGGATCTTGTCTTCCGGCATCTCCATCTTCTCGGCGAGCGTGGCCGGATCCGGCTCGAGACCGGTTTCCTGCAGGATCTGCCGCGAGATGCGGTTCATCTTGTTGATCGTCTCGATCATGTGAACCGGAATACGGATCGTGCGCGCCTGGTCCGCGATCGAGCGCGTGATGGCCTGACGGATCCACCACGTCGCATAGGTCGAGAACTTGTAGCCACGACGGTATTCGAACTTGTCCACTGCCTTCATCAGGCCGATGTTGCCTTCCTGGATCAGGTCGAGGAACTGCAGGCCGCGGTTCGTATACTTCTTCGCGATCGAGATCACGAGACGCAGGTTCGCCTCGGTCATTTCACGCTTCGCCTGGCGCGCCTTCAGTTCGCCGGCCGCCATCTGGCGGTTGGTTTCCTTCAGGTCCTTCAGCGGCAGCACGACGCGCGCCTGCAGGTCGAGCAGGCGCTGCTGCTGTTCGCGGATCGCCGGGATGTTACGCGACAGCACCGCGCTGTACGAATGGCCTTCCGCCATGATCTTCTCGGCCCAGTCGAGATCGGTCTCGCTGCCCGGGAAGCGCGCGATGAATTCCGAGCGCGGCATGCCGCACTTGTCGACGACGATGTGCAGGATCTGGCGTTCGACCTGACGCACTTCGTCCACCTGTGCACGCAGCGTGTCGCACAGGCGTTCGACGGTACGCGCGGTGAAGCGGATCGTCATCAGTTCGCTCTGGATCGTTTCCTGCGCCTTCAGGTAGGCCTTCGACTTGTAGCCTTCCTTTTCGAACGCGCGGCGCATCTTGTCGAACCACTCGCTGATCTGCGAGAACTTCTCGAGCGACGCACGCTTGAGGGCTTCGAGCTGGGCGGCGTTGGCCGATGCCTGCGCGGCACCGTCGTCTTCCTCCTCTTCCTCTTCTTCCTCTTCCTCTTCGGCCTCCTCGTCCTCGTTCTCGATGGCTTCCGCTTCCTTCGCGGAGAAGCCGTCGGTATCGGCGGAGTCCGAAGCATTCGGATCGAGCAGGCCGTCGACGAGCTCGTCGACGCGGATCTCTTCGTTCGCGACGCGTTCAGCCATCGCGAGGATGTCGGCGATCGTCGTCGGGCACGCGGAGATGGCCATCACCATGTGACGCAGGCCGTCCTCGATCCGCTTCGCGATCTCGATTTCGCCTTCGCGCGTGAGCAGCTCGACCGTGCCCATTTCACGCATGTACATCCGGACCGGATCGGTCGTGCGGCCGAATTCGGAATCGACGGTGGACAGCGCGACTTCCGCTTCCTCTTCGACTTCATCGTCCGACGACGCGGCAGGCGCGTTGTCGTTCAGGAGCAGCGTTTCCGCGTCCGGCGCCTGCTCGTAGACCGCCACGCCCATGTCGTTGAACGTGCCGATGATGCCCTCGAGGGCTTCGGTCTCGGTGAAGTTGTCCGGCAGGTGGTCGTTGATTTCGGCGTACGTCAGGAAGCCGCGCTCCTTGCCGAGCTTGATCAGCGCGCGCAGTTTCACGCGGCGCTCTTCGAGCTCCTCGGCCGTACCCGGCGTGCTCGTCGCGAACGCTTCCTTCAGCAGCGCCTTTTCCTTGGCGCGACGATCGCGCACCTTGGATTTGCCCGGTGCAGCCGCCGCTGCTGCGGGCTGCTCGTCGCTCTGATTTGCGTCGTCTTCGACGGATACTTCGTTCAGCTTTTTGGTCATGGAGTTCGCCGTACCGGCTATATCGACTCGCGGCTGCTGGACGACAGCCGGTTGAACCGTGGGTGCATGAGTAGTACGTACTGCCGTTTCGTCCGCGGCGGCAGTCGTGTCCCTTGCGCTTTTCGCACTTGCCCGCTTCGCCGCCGGCTTGGCCGGCCCGGAGTCGGGTCTGGCGGCAGCCCGTGTTCTGGCTGCCGGCGCCGGCGCAGCCTGAGCAGTGCCGGCCGCGGTTTTCTTTCCTGCCGGGGCTGACGTGGCTGAAGACGTTGTCCTGGTGGAAGAAGCAGACTTGGCCGCTGTGACCTTTTTGGTCGGCTCCGTCGAGCCCTTGCCTGTTGCTTTCTTTCCGCCTGTCGTCTTTGCCATCGCGATTCTCGCCTCTGCTTAGAAAACAAACCGCTGGAAACCTTATATTATAGCACGCTGGGGAGCCCTCTCTAAGCTCTCCAGCCGCCTACAGCCCGAGCCGACGCTTCATGTCGGTCCGCTGCTGGTTCAATTCCGTCAATTCGGCCAATTCCTCGGGTGTGAAGGCAGATTGCCGCGCCAGCCTGTCAAGCCGGTCGCAGCAGGCGTCGTAACGCATCTTGAGCACCGCTGCCTGCAGTTCCTCCCCCGCGATCCGTTCCTGTTCACGCTGCCGCTCGGGCACCGTCTCGTCTTCCGGATTCTGTAACAGCAAGTCACGGACGTTTTCATCATAGTCCAGAATTTCGCGGAAGATTTCCTCGTAAGTCGCTCCATTCGAGGACGTCCGCAGGACATCCGACAGCAGCCGGAACTCCGCGCCTTCGCCCAGCGCGCGCGCATGATCGACGACTTCCGCGAACAGCTCGCCGATGCGCGGCAATGCGCGCAAGGTCGCCAGTTGCTCATCGTCGAGCTGCGACGCGATGCGCGGATGCATCACCAGCGTGCGCAATGCCCGCTTTTCACTGTCCGTCACGCGGCGCCGCTCGCTGCGCGGGGGCGCCTGGCGCGGCGGTGCCGCGATCCGAGTATCGACGTCGGACAGCGCCGCGACCTCTTCGAACGGGATGTCGAGGCGGTCGGCGAACATGTGCATGATCTGCGCGCGCAACGCGTTCGCAGGCAGCGCCTGCAACAACGGCTTCGCATCGAACAGCGCCTTCGCACGCCCTTCCGGCTGATCGAGCGCCTTACCGGCAATTGCTTCGTTCAGCAAAAATTGCGACAACGGCATCGCGCGCTCGATCTGCTCGGAGAACGCCGCCTCGCCGAACTCGCGCACATAGCTGTCCGGATCGTGCTCGGCCGGCAGAAAAAGGAACCGGATCGTGCGGTTGTCCCCCGCATGCGGCAGGCAGGCCTCGAGCGCGCGCCGGGCCGCGCGCCGCCCGGCCGAATCGCCGTCGAAGCTGAAAATGACCGTATCGGTCTGGCGCAGCAGCTTCTGCACGTGAATCGGCGTGCACGCGGTACCGAGCGTCGCGACCGCGTTCGGGAACCCGAGCTGGGCGAGCGCGACGACATCCATGTAGCCTTCGACGACCAGCACGTACTTGCGCTCGCGAATCGCGAGCCGCGCCTCGAACAGGCCGTACAGCTCGCTGCCCTTGTTGAACAGCGGGGTTTCAGGCGAATTCAGGTACTTCGGCTCGCCGCTGCCGAGCACGCGCCCGCCGAAGCCGATCACCTGCCCCTTCACGTTACGGATCGGGAACATGATCCGCTCGCGGAACCGGTCGTAGCGGCGCGCGACGCCCTGCGCATCGGTCTTCTCGCTGACGATCACGAGCCCCGACTCGACGAGCGACTCGTCGCGATAATCAGGGAACGCGGCCTCGAGGTTCTGCCAGCCGTCCGGCGCATAACCGAGCCCGAAGCGCGCGGCAATCTCGCCGGTCAGGCCCCGGTTCTTCAGGTACTGGATCGCGACGGTCGCGCCGCGCAACTGCTTGCGGTAGTAGTCGCATGCAGCGGTCATCGCATCGGACAACGCCGTTGCGACCGATTTCGACACGGGCGCCGGATAGTCACCGCCACCGCCGCCCCCACCGCCGCCGCGCATCGACGGCTCGTGCGGCACGGTCAGCCCGACGGACTGCGCGAGATCCTGCACGGCCTCCGGGAATGTGAGCCCCGCATGCTCCATCAGGAAGCCGATCGCCGTGCCGTGAGCCCCGCAACCGAAGCAGTGATAGAACTGCTTGGTCGGGCTGACGGTAAACGACGGACTCTTCTCGTTATGGAACGGGCACAGCCCCATGAAATTGGCGCCGCCCTTCTTGAGCTGCACGTACTTGCCCACCACGTCGACGATATCGACGCGGTTCAGCAAGTCCTGCAGGAACGAATGCGGAATCACCGTGGGATCGAGCGAAAAAAGACAATACGACACCCCGGCGCACGCATCGCGCGCGCCGGGGAAACCGGTGTTACTTCGTGAGCGCGGCCTTGACCAGCGCGGAAATGGCCGTCATGTCGGCGCGGCCGGCGAGCTTGCCCTTCAGCACGCCCATCACCTTGCCCATGTCCTGCGGGCCGGCGGCGCCCGTCTGCGCGACCGCTGCCTGGACTTCGGCGGCCACCTCGGCCTCCGACAGCTGCTCGGGCATGTAGCCGCTCAGCACGACCAGTTCGGCCTGCTCCTTCGCGACGAGGTCGTCACGGCTGGCGGCCTGGAACTGGCTGATCGAATCCTTGCGCTGCTTGATCATCTTGTCGATCACGGCCGTGATGCCCGCATCGTCGAGGGTGATCTGATCGTCGACTTCGCGCTGCTTGATCGCGGCCATCAGCAGGCGAATCGTTGCCAGACGCTCGCTGTCCTTCGCGCGCATCGCGGCCTTCATGTCTTCGCTGATCTGCTCTTTCAAACTCATCTTTCACCCGGGAAGGAAACGTGAATCCGACGCCCGCGAAGGGCGTCAACACAAAAACCCGCTTGGGACAATGTCTCAAGCGGGTTGCTCGAATCCGGCATCGGCGGCTCGCCTGATCGGTCGCACGATCATGCACGATCTTTCGCGATCACCTGATCGCACGGAGTCGCCGGTGCGCCGCTCAGCGAACCGCGCGGCGCCCAATCGTTCAGTACAGCTTTTTCGGCAGTGTCTGGCTGCGGATGCGCTTGTAATGACGCTTCACTGCAGCAGCCTTCTTGCGCTTGCGCTCCGCGGTCGGCTTCTCGTAAAACTCGCGCGCCCGAAGCTCGGTCAGCAGACCGTTCTTCTCGATCGTGCGCTTGAAGCGACGCATTGCAACTTCGAACGGCTCGTTCTCTTTAACGCGAATGATCGTCATGATCCGACACGAATAAAGGTTTGCAAGGAAAGACTTCCGAGTATAGCAGAGCGATTGCCTAAAGGCACGGGGACGGGTCCCGCCAAAACAGCGTCGGGCCGGCCTGTCAGGCACCGCGCGAATACTCGGCCGCCGCCTGTCCGGCCGCCGTGCCCGACGCCCACGCCCACTGGAAGTTGTAGCCGCCGAGCCAGCCCGTCACGTCCACCGCCTCGCCGACGAAGAACAGCCCCGGTACGCGCGCGCTCATCATCGTCGCCGACGATAGATCACGCGTATCGACCCCACCCTTCGTCACTTCGGCTTTCTTGTAGCCCTCGGTGCCGTTCGGCGTCAGCGTCCAGCCGGACAGCGCGTCGCCGATCTGGCGCAGCGTCTTGTCGGGCAGGTCCGCGAGCCGCGCGTCGGCCGCGACGCGATGCGTGTCGAGCCACGCATGCGCGAGGCGCGACGGCACCCAGTCCGCGAGCAGCGAACCGATCTGGCGCTTCGACGTGCGCTTCGCGTCGAGCAGGTCGGCCACCGTATCGCGCTGCGGCAACAGATCGACGCGAATCGGGTCGCCGGGCTGCCAGTAACTCGAGATCTGCAGGATCCCGGGCCCGGACAGGCCGCGATGGGTCAGCAGCAGGTCCTCGACGAATTCGCCGCCGCGCTTCTTGTCGCCGGTCGAGACGCGCACTTCGAGCGATACGCCGGACAACGCCGCGAACGGCTCCCAGTCCTGCTGCGCGAACGTCAACGGCACGAGCGCGGGCCGCGTATCGATGAGCTTGTGGCCGAACTGCTTGGCGATCCGGTAGCCGAAGTCGGTCGCGCCGATCTTCGGGATCGACAGGCCGCCGGTCGCGATGATCAGTGCGCGCGCACCGATCGTCCCCGCCTGCTGCGTGTCGAGCGTGAAGCCGTCGGACGGCGCGTGGCGCACCGCGTCGACGACCACGGGCCGGCGCCACGCGATACCGCCCGCGTCGCACTCGTGCTTCAACACGTCGATGATCGCGTCGCTGCCGTGGTCGCAAAAGAGCTGGCCCTTGTGCTTTTCGTGCCAGGTCACGTGATGGCGCTTGAGCAGCCCGAGGAAGTCGCGCGGCGTATAACGCGCCAGCGCCGAGCGCGCGAAATGCGGATTCGACGACAGATAGTTGTCGGGGCCGGCGTACAGGTTCGTGAAGTTGCAGCGGCCGCCACCCGAGATGCGGATCTTCTCGGCGAGCCGCGGCGCGTGATCGATCAGCACGACGCGGCGGCCGAGTTGCCCGGCAACCGCGGCGCTCATCATTCCGGCGGCGCCCGCGCCGATCACGGCGATGTCATAAGTTTCCATGGCGCGGATTGTACCTGCCCGGCATCCGGCCCGGGCCGCTGCCAGCGGCGACAGGCCCTCGCCTGCTATACTTTCCGGTTACGTTGACCTTCCCGCGGCGCGCCCGATACGGCGTGCCCTGCCCGTACCCATGCTCGTTCTCGGCATCGAAAGCTCCTGCGACGAAACCGGCCTCGCGCTTTACGACACGCAGCGCGGCCTGCTCGCGCACGCGCTCCACTCGCAGATCGCCATGCACCGCGAATACGGCGGCGTCGTGCCCGAGCTCGCATCGCGCGACCACATCCGCCGCGCGCTGCCGCTGCTCGAGGAAGTGATGGCGCAAAGCGGCACGCGCCGCGACGACATCGACGCGATCGCGTTCACGCAGGGCCCCGGCCTCGCCGGCGCGCTGCTGGTCGGCGCGAGCATCGCGAATGCGCTCGCGCTCGCCTGGAACAAGCCGACCGTCGGCATCCACCACCTCGAAGGCCACTTGCTGTCGCCGCTGCTCGTCGACCAGCCGCCGCCGTTCCCGTTCGTCGCGCTGCTGGTGTCCGGCGGCCACACACAACTGATGCGCGTGACCGACGTCGGCGTGTACGAGACGCTCGGCGAAACGCTCGACGACGCGGCCGGCGAAGCATTCGACAAGACGGCCAAGCTGATCGGCCTCGGCTACCCGGGCGGCCCGGAAGTGTCGAAGCTCGCCGAGACCGGCACGCCGGGCGCGGTCGTGCTGCCGCGCCCGATGCTGCATTCGGGCGACCTCGACTTCAGCTTCAGCGGCCTGAAGACCGCCGTGCTCACGCAGATGAAGAAGTTCGAAGCGGCCAAGCTCGAAGGTGAAGCACTCGAACGCGCGAAGGCCGACCTTGCGCGCGGCTTCGTCGACGCGGCCGTCGACGTGCTCGTCGCCAAGTCGCTCGCCGCACTGAAGAAGACAAAGCTCAAGCGCCTCGTGGTCGCGGGCGGTGTCGGCGCGAACCGCCAGCTACGCGCGGCACTGTCGGCCGCCGCGGCCAAGCGCGGCTTCGATGTGCATTACCCCGATCTCGCGCTCTGCACCGACAACGGCGCGATGATCGCGCTCGCAGGCGCGTTGCGGCTCGGCCGCTGGCCCGAGCAGGCGAATGCCGACTACGCATTCACGGTGAAGCCGCGCTGGGATCTCGCGTCGCTCGCGCGCTAAGCTGCGCCACGCACGCGACGCAACGTCGCACCGGCAAACAGAAAGGCCGCTCAAAAATGAGCGGCCTTTCTTCATCGGCGCGACAAAACGCCGCGGCGTTATGCAGCCTGTCGCTTGTCGCGTTCGATCAGCGCATACGCGCTGTGATTGTGGATCGACTCGAAGTTCTCGGCTTCGAGCACGTATGCCGCCACGCGCTCGTCCGCATCGAGACGCTGCGCGACGTCACGCACGAGATCCTCGACGAACTTCGGGTTCTCGTACGCGCGCTCGGTGACGAACTTCTCGTCCGGACGCTTCAGCAGGCCCCACAGCTCGCACGACGCCTCTTCCTCGGCGATACGGATCAGCGCCTCGACCGGCAGGTCGGCCGCGAGTTCCGCGTCGATCGTCACGTGCGAACGCTGGTTGTGCGCACCGTACTGGGAGATCTTCTTCGAGCACGGGCACAGGCTCGTCACCGGCACGAGCACCTTCAGGAACAGGCGCGTATCGCCGTTGCGGCTTTCGCCTGCGAGCGTCACTTCGTAGTCGAGCAGGCTCTGCACGCCCGACACCGGCGCCGTCTTGTTCACGAAGTACGGGAACGTCACTTCGATGCGACCGGCTTCGGCTTCCAGCTTCTCGAGCATCGATGCGAGCATCGCGCGAAAACGCTCGACCGTCAGCGGTGCGCGATTCTCTTCGAGCAGCGCGACGAAGCGCGACATGTGCGTGCCCTTCTGGTCGGCCGGCAGGCGGACATCGAGGTTCCAGACACCGACGGTCGGCTGCACGTCGCCGCTTTCGGTGCACACCGTCAACGGATGCCGGACCGCCTTCACGCCCACACGCTGAATCGGAATCTGGCGGGTATCCACCGTGCTCTGCACGTCGGGCATCACGAAGGCGGGATTCATCTGGTTCATCTTGTTCAATCCTTGTAAGCCGCGCGTTCGACGACGCGCACGCCGCGTCATGCGGCAGCCGGAAAAGCAACATGGGCCCGCAGGCCCATGTTTTCCGCATCAATGAAGACCGGTTGCGCCAGTCGCACCGACACCGCCCGCGGGCGGCGCCAGCTTATGCGACGCGCTTCGCCTGACCGGCGACGTCGGCCGCCGGATTCAGAAAGCGTTCGCGAATCGATTTCGCGATACCCGCGCCGTCGAGGCCGCATTGCGACAGCAGCTTCGCGGGGTCGCCGTGATCGATGAACAGGTCAGGGAGGCCCAATTGTAGTACGGGTCGGATAACCCCACTCTCCATCAGGGCTTCCACGCAGGCCGAGCCCGCGCCACCCATCACGCAGCCTTCCTCGACCGTGACGACGTAGTCATGCGTCTCGGCGAGCTCACGCACGAGCGCCGCATCGATCGGCTTCACGAAGCGCATGTTCGCAACGGTCGCGTCGAGCTCCTCGGCCGCGGCGAGCGACGGCGCGACCATCGTGCCGAACGCGAGGATTGCGACGCGCTTGCCTTCCGGCTGCGACGTCTGGCGACGCACTTCGCCCTTGCCGAGCGGGATCTCGGTGAATTCCTTCACCGTCGGCACGCCCGTGCCGGCGCCGCGCGGATAGCGCACCGCGGTCGGGTTCGGCTGCTGCAGCGCCGTGTGCAGCATCTGGCGGCATTCGTTCTCGTCGGACGCAGCCATGATCGTCATGTTCGGGATGCAGCGCATGAACGCGAGATCGTACGCGCCCGCGTGCGTCGCGCCGTCCGCGCCGACGAGGCCGGCACGGTCGATCGCGAACACGACCGGCAGGTTCTGCAGCGCGACGTCATGGATCAGCTGGTCGTAGGCACGCTGCAGGAACGTCGAGTAGATCGCGACGACCGGCTTGAGGCCTTCGGTTGCCATGCCGCCTGCGAACGTCACCGCGTGCTGCTCGGCGATGCCGACGTCGTAGTAGCGATCCTTGAAGCGCTTCTCGAACTCGACCATGCCCGAGCCTTCGCGCATCGCGGGCGTGATGCCGACGACGCGCGTGTCGCGCTCGGCTTCGTCGCACAGCCATTCGCCGAACACCTGCGTGTACGTCTTCTTCGCGGGCGTGGCCGACGGCTTGATGCCTTCGGCCGGGTTGAACTTGCCGGGGCCGTGGTAGAGCACGGGATCCGCTTCGGCGAGCTTGTAGCCCTGGCCTTTCTTCGTCACCACGTGCAGGAACTGCGGGCCGCGCAGTTCGCGGATGTTCTGCAGCGTCGGGATCAGCGAATCGAGATCGTGACCGTCGATCGGGCCGATGTAGTTGAAGCCGAACTCTTCGAACAGGGTAGCCGGCACGACCATGCCCTTCGCGTGCTCTTCGAGCTTGCGTGCGAGTTCGAGCACCGGCGGCGCAACGCTCAGCACGCGCTCGACGCCCGCGCGCGCAGCCGCATAGAAGCGGCCCGACATCAGGCGTGCGAGATGGCGATTCAGCGCGCCGACCGGCGGCGAAATCGACATGTCGTTGTCGTTCAGGATCACGAGCACTTTCGCGTCTTCCGACACGCCCGCGTTGTTCATCGCCTCGAACGCCATGCCGGCCGTCATCGCGCCGTCGCCGATCACGGCGATCGAGAAGCGGTCGTCGCCGTTCAACTGACTGCCGATCGCCATGCCGAGCGCGGCCGAGATCGACGTGCTCGAGTGCGCGGTGCCGAACGTGTCGTATTCGGATTCGCTGCGGCGCGGGAAGCCCGAGATGCCGTCCTGCTGGCGCAGCGAATGCATCTGGTCGCGGCGGCCCGTCAGGATCTTGTGCGGGTAGGTCTGGTGGCCCACGTCCCAGACGATCCGATCGTTCGGCGTGTTGAACACGTAGTGCAACGCGATCGTCAGCTCGACCGTCCCGAGGTTGGACGACAAATGGCCGCCCGTCTTCGACACGCTGTCGAGCACGAACGCGCGCAGTTCATCCGCGAGCGGTTGCAGTTGGCGACGATCGAGGCGGCGCAAATCCGCCGGGTCGTCGATGGTTTTCAGCAAGTCGTACATCGTCGTTCCATTGTAGGAAATCAAACGCGCCCGCATTCTGATGCACGCACCGTAGCAGGTGCGCGGCGGCGGGCTTTCGCGTCAGCTGACCCGGTTCACTACCAGGTCGGCAAGTTCGGCCAGACGCTGTGCGCGTGCGCCGAACGGTTTCAGCGCGTCGTGCGCTTCGGCGCGCAGTTGTGCTGCGAGCTCGCGCGACGCGTCGAGGCCGAGGATCGATACATAGGTCGGCTTGTCGTTCGCCGCATCCTTGCCGGCCGTCTTGCCGAGCGTCGCCGAATCGGTCGTGACGTCGAGAATGTCGTCGACGACCTGGAAGGCCAGACCCACGGCGCCCGCGTAGACATCGAGCGCCGCCATCGTTTCCGCGGACGGCGTCTCGCCGGCCAGCGCGCCCATCCGCACGGCCGCGCGCAACAGTGCGCCCGTCTTCTTCCGGTGCATCGTCTCGAGCTGCTCGAGCGTCAGCTTGAGGCCGACGCTCGCCAGGTCGATCGCCTGCCCGCCGGCCATGCCGATCGAGCCGCTTGCCAGCGCCAGCTCGCGCACGAGCGCGGCCTGCTGCACCGGCGACAGCGCGGCGGCATCGGTCAGCGCAATGAACGCCTGCGACTGCAGCGCGTCACCGACGAGCAGTGCCGTCGGCTCGTCGTACTGCACGTGCACGGTCGGCTTGCCGCGCCGCAGCGCGTCGTCGTCCATGCACGGCATGTCGTCGTGCACGAGCGAGTAGACGTGGATCATCTCCAGCGCCGCCGCCGCCGCATTGCGGGCCGCCTCGGTCGCGCCGGTCAGTTCGCCTGCTGCATGGCACAGCAGCGGGCGAACGCGTTTGCCGCCGCCGAGGACCGCATAGCGCATCGCCTCGTGGAGTTTCTCCGGCACCACGGTTTCAGCGGGCAAATAGTGGCCGAGTGCGTCCTCGACACGGTCAAGCACGGACCGCATCCATTGTTCGAATGTCATAGATCGTCGTCTTCGCCGTCCGTGGCGGCCGTTCCGGACGAAAGCGGCTTCAGCGTCGCGCCGTCGAGCACGCGAACCTGCTGCTCCACTTTCTCGAGCTGCTGTTGGCAAAACGCAACGAGGGTCGCACCGCGGCGATACGCCGTCAGTGAATCCTCGAGGCTCAACGCGCCGCCTTCCATCCGGGCAACCAGCGTCTCGAGTTCCGCGAGCGCCGTTTCGTAATTGTCCGGCAACGGTTCGGTACCATTGCCGGGCGGCGTGGCGCCTGGGGATGCGGTTTTCGCCATGGACGAGGGTGTCAAATTTCAAAACAAGTCGGACATTCTACGGCAAAAGAGAATTTTCCGACCTGCCGTCGTGGCGCCCGGGTACATATTCCGGCCCCACCTTCGACACACATTGTGCGCCTGCCGATTGTCGCCCGACAAAAAATTGACACAAATCAGGCACTTAATCCTAGCCTTGCGAGGCGAACCGGGTATAATTCCCCGTTTCCCTAAATCGATTTTTCGATGGTTGGGTTGTTCACTGCTTTCACGCTAACACCGGGAGTGGGAATGTCCAATCTGAGCGATGCGCTTCAGTTGAAGTCGGCTCACAGCCAGCTTCCAGTCACTGCATATTTCGATGAGGCGTTGCTCCAGCGCGAGATCGAAACCCTCTTCAAGAAAGGACCTCGTTACGTCGGGCACGAGTTGATGGTGCCCGAGGCGGGGGATTATTTTGCGTTGCCGTCCGAGCAGGAAGGCCGCGTGCTGGTTCGCAACCAGGCGAACCAGATCGAACTGCTGTCGAACGTCTGCCGCCACCGGCAGGCGATCATGCTCAACGGGCGCGGCCACACGCAGAACATCGTGTGCCCGCTGCACCGCTGGACGTACGATCTGGAAGGCGAGTTGCTCGGCGCGCCGCACTTCCCCGACAAGCCGTGCCTGAACCTCGGCAAGAGCCCGCTGCAGAACTGGCAGGGGCTGCTGTTCGAGGCCGAGGGCCGGAATGTCGCGCGCGACCTCGCCCACCTCGGCACGAAGCATCACTTCGACTTCTCCGAGTACCTCTTCGATCACGTCGAAGTGCACGAGTGCGATTACAACTGGAAGACGTTCATCGAGGTCTACCTCGAGGATTACCACGTCGTCCCGTTCCACCCGGGCCTCGGCAGCTTCGTGTCGTGCGACGACCTCAAGTGGGAGTTCGGCGACTGGTACAGCGTGCAGACGGTCGGCGTGCACAACGCGCTCGCGAAACCGGGCAGCGCGACTTACCAGAAATGGCACGAGCAGGTGCTGAAGTTCCGCAACGGCGTGCCGCCGGAGTTCGGCGCGATCTGGATGGTCTACTACCCGGGCCTGATGATCGAGTGGTATCCGCACGTGCTCGTCGTGTCGTGGCTGATTCCGCGAGGCCCGCAAAAGACGACCAACATCGTCGAGTTCTATTACCCCGAGGAAATCGCGCTGTTCGAACGCGAATTCGTCGAGGCCGAACGCGCCGCCTATATGGAAACGGCCGTCGAGGACGACGAGATCGCGATGCGGATGGACGCAGGCCGCCGTGCGCTGATGGCACGCGGCGAATCGCAGGTCGGCCCGTACCAGAGCCCGATGGAAGACGGCATGCAGCACTTCCACGAGTTCCTGCGCCGCCACCTCGGCGACATTTGATAACCGGTGCGGCGCTTTGACGCTGCACCGCATCCGGCAGACGAAAAGACGGGCTTCGGCCCGTCTTTTTTTGTTTAGACTTGGAATGTCAGGTCATTCGCACTCCAGGGAGCCGTCATGCCACACACGCACTACACCACGCTCATCTCCGCCGCCAATCTCGCCGAGCGCCTGGCGGCGGCGCCCGGCAGCGTCGCACTGTTCGACTGCCGCTTCGATCTCGTCGATCCCGCTGCCGGCGAAGCCGCCTATGCGGCAGGCCACATCCCCGGCGCCCAATACCTCCATCTCGACCGCGACCTGTCGGGCCGCAAGACAGGCACCAACGGCCGCCATCCGCTGCCGACCCGCGACGCACTCGCCACGCTGCTCGCGAGCCGCGGCCTCAAGCAGGGCCAGCAGGTCGTCGCGTACGACGCACAAGGCGGCGCCTATGCGGCGCGCCTGTGGTGGCTGCTGCGCTGGCTCGGGCATGATTCGGTTGCCGTGCTCGACGGCGGCCTGCAGGCCTGGGAAGCGGCCGGCCAGCCGCTGACGGCCGACGTACCGCACCCGGCAGCCGGCGATTTCCGTGCGGCCGCGCCGCTCGAATCGACGGTCGACGCGGCAGCCGTGCTCGCCAACGTGAACGCACCCACGCGTGTCGTGATCGATGCGCGCGCACCCGACCGCTACCGCGGTGAAAACGAAACGATCGATCGCGTGGGCGGCCACATCCCCGGCGCGCGTAACCGCTTCTTCAAGGACAACCTGACCGCCGACGGCCGCTTCAAGACCGGCCATGAACTGCGCGAAGCGTTTTCCGCCGTGCTGGCGGGCACCGAACCGAACCGCGTGATCCTGCAATGCGGCTCCGGTGTGACCGCATGCCACAACGCACTGGCGCTGGAAGTGGCAGGCCTGCACGGCGCATCGCTGTATCCGGGCTCGTGGAGCGAATGGAGCGCCGATCCGTCGCGGCCGATCGCAACCGGCCCGACGCCGTAAGCGCCGGCACGGCGCAGTCGCAACGAAGCGGCGGCCCATGCCGCCGCCTGCCGTTTACATCACGCCGTACTTGCGGAGCCACGCAATCGCGCGCTTCCAGCTCTCCTCCGCGTCGGCCTTCACATAGCTCGGCCGGTAATCGGCAAAGAACGCGTGACCGGCATCCGGGTACACGACGATCTCCGATTCGCGCGCGAGCTTCGAATCGCTCGTCTGGATTGCCTTGCGCATGTCGGCGAGCGACGCCTGCGTGATGTTCGCATCCTTCTCGCCATACAGCCCGAGCACGGGCACCTTCAGCAACGATGCATGATCGACCGGGTTGAACGGCATCATCTCGTCGGTCTTGCCTTCGACGAACCCATACCACGCAACGGCCGCACGCACGTGCGGATTGTGCTCCGCATACAGCCAGCTCTGGCGGCCGCCCCAGCAGAACCCGACCACGCCGAGACGCGACAGGTCGCCGCCGTTCTTGCCGGCCCACGCGACGGTCGCATCGAGATCCTCGGTCACCTGCCGGTCCGGCACCTTGCTGACGATGTGCTCGACCAGATCCTTGATCGTCGGATACTTCTCCGCATTGCCCTGCCGCGCGAACAGGTCCGGCGCGATCGCGAGATAGCCGAGCTTCGCGAAGCGGCGGCAGACGTCGGCGATGTGCGCGTGCACGCCGAAGATCTCGTGGATCACGATGACGACCGGCAGGTTCGTCTTGTCCTTCGGTTGCGCGCGATACGCGGGCACGCTCGCGTCGCCCGAGCGGATCTCGACGGTGTCGACGTCCAGCCCTTCGCTGTCGGTCGTGACCGTCTGCGCCGACACGGGCAGCACGGCTGCCGCGAAAGCACCGCCCAGCGCGGCCTGCATGAACTTGCGGCGCGAGAACGGAACGTGGGGAACCAGGCTGTCGACTTCGGGTTTCAACATGAATGCACTCCTCGATTGGGGGCCGCCGTCACGATCTCGGACTCGGCATGACGGGGCATCGCGCCGGCGCGCGGCGCGGATGTCGCGGCGGTTGGCACCCCGCCGCGAACGGAAACCCGGACAAGATGCCCAATAATCCGTTGTCGCGTCAACTGTCGGATATGTAAGACTCGATTACGGCGTGTTGATTCGGCCCGTCGATCGTCGCGCCAAACACCGCGGGCGACCCGTCGAATCGCGACGCAACAGCCCGCATGCCGATCGCCGTTGCGCGATCGGATGCTTGCCGATTGAAACGAAAAACGCGCGGTCGATTTGGCCCGTCACACGCCGGCACGAGGGCCCGACTGCCCAACTACTCGCAAGGAACAACGGGCGGAGACCACGCACGACATGCGCACTCTCCGCCCGCTTCCCGCGCGAACGCGCGCTCAGTGCAGCTTGACGCGCGGCAGCGTCGTACGCCGCAGCCAGTGCGCGACCGTGTCGAGCATCATGCGCGGATAGCCGTGCAGCGCGGCGATGTGCATCCGGTACAGCGACATGTACATGAAGCGTGCGAACAGCCCCTCGATCAGCATGTTGCCGCCGATCAGCCCGCCCATCAGGTTGCCGACCGCGCTGAAATGGCCAAGCGACACGAGCGAGCCGAGGTCGCGATAGGTGAATTCGGGCAGCGGGCGCCCGTCGAGCCGGCAGCCGATTGCCTTCAGCAGGAAGCTCGCCTGCTGGTGCGCAGCCTGCGCGCGCGGCGGCACGTTGCGCTCGTTGCCGGGCCATGCGCATGCCGCACAATCGCCGAGCGCGAACACGTTGTCATCGGTGAAGGTCTGCAGCGTGCGGCGCACGTCGAGCTGGCCGAGCTTGTTGACCTGGAGGCCATCGAGATTGGCGAGCACGGCCGGCGCCTTGATGCCCGCGGCCCAGACCGTCAGGTCGGCCCGCACCGTCTTGCCGCTCGCCGTATGGACGGCCCCGGGCGCCACCTCGGTCACGCGCTCGGCGAGCATCAGCCGCACGCCGATCTTTTCGAGCAGTTCGGCCGTCGCCGACGACACGCGCTCCGGCAACGCCGGGAGGATCCGCGGCCCCGATTCGATCAGCACGATGCCGACGTCGTGCCGCGGGTCGAGCTTGTGCAGCCCGTAGGCCGACAACACCTGCGCGGTGTTACGCAGTTCGGCGGACAGCTCGACGCCGGTCGCGCCGCCCCCGACGATCGCGACCTGGATGCGCGGCTCGGCCGCTTCACCCGGCGCGGTCGGCGCCGGCGCCTGATGCTCGGCGCGCATGCACGCGGCGATCAGCCGCTTGCGGAAGCGCTCGGCCTCGCCAACGGTATCGAGCGCGATCGCGTTTTCCGCTGCGCCCTGTACGCCAAAGAAGTGAGTCGTGCTGCCGATCGCAATCACGAGCGTGTCATATTCCAGCTCGCGCGCCGGCAACAACTCCTCGCCGTCGCTGTCGTTGATGGGTGACAGCGTGATGCGCTTCGCCGCGCGGTCGAGCCCGGTCAACCCGCCCTGCTGGAACTCGAAGCCATGCCAGCGCGCCTGCGCCGCGTATTCGAGCTCCTGCGTGAACGGATCCATGCTGCCGGCCGCGACCTCGTGCAGCAGCGGTTTCCAGATGTGGGTCGGATTGCGGTCGACGAGCGTGACAAGCGCACGCGCGGGACGATTGCCACGCGCGCCGTAACGGTCGCCGAGCCGCGTCGCCAGTTCCAGGCCGCCCGCGCCTCCACCTACGATGATGATCCGATGCATCTGTTCCCCCTTTGCGATTCGAAACTGCTGCCGCCGGACGATGCGAACGCGATGCATTCGCGCGACCCGGTGGATTAACCGGTTCGGACATCATCGATGTGCAGTTCGAAGCACTTCGATGCGCCCGACTCGGAACGCGGGGCGCGCTGCCCCCGTGTCAATGACATGCATTGTCCGGGAGCTTGCGCGTTGACCACAAGCAAACCATCTCGATATTCAGCATCCCTGCAACAATATGCCGCAGGAATCGGGAACCGCGCAACGGTGCGTCAGTGTGCCTCTTCCCAGTTCGCGCCGGCGCCCACTTCGGCCACCAGCGGCACCTTCAGCTTCGCCACGCCGCACATCATTTCGGGCAGTTTCTCGCGCACCAGCGACAGCTCGCCGTCGGGTACCTCGAGCACCAGTTCGTCGTGCACCTGCATGATCATCCGCGACGCGAGCTTGTCGCGCGTGAGCCAGTCGTCCACCGCGATCATCGACAGCTTGATCAGGTCGGCCGCCGTGCCCTGCATCGGCGCATTGATGGCCGCGCGCTCCGCCGCCTGGCGGCGCGGGCCGTTGCCGCCGTTGATCTCGGGCAGCCACAGGCGGCGGCCGAAAACGGTTTCGACGTAACCCTTCTCCTTCGCAACCGCGCGCGTGTCTTCCATGTACTGCGCGACACCCGGGTAGCGGGCGAAATAGCGGTCGATATAGAGCTTCGCCGCATCACGCGTGATGCCGAGGTTCGACGCGAGCCCGAATGCGCTCATCCCGTAGATGAGCCCGAAGTTGATCACCTTCGCAATGCGGCGCTGGTCGGAATTGACCTCCAGCGGTGTCACGCCGAACACCTCGGCGGCCGTCGCGCGGTGGATGTCCTCACCCTGCGAGAACGCGCGCAGCAGCGACGCGTCGCCCGAAATGTGCGCCATGATCCGCAGTTCGATCTGCGAATAATCGGCCGACACGATCCGGTGGCCCGGCGACGCGATGAACGCCTCGCGAATCCGCCGGCCTTCGGCCGTGCGCACCGGAATGTTCTGAAGATTCGGATCGTTGGATGCCAGGCGGCCCGTGACCGCGACGGCCTGCGCGTAATTCGTGTGCACGCGGCCCGTTGACGGGTTCACCATGCGCGGCAGCTTGTCGGTATAGGTCGACTTCAGCTTCGACAGCCCGCGATGCTCGAGCAGCAGCTTCGGCAGCGGATAGTCTTCGGCCAGCTTCTGCAGCACTTCTTCGTCGGTCGACGGCGCGCCGCTCGGCGTTTTTTTCACGACCGGCAACTGCAGCTTTTCGAAGAAGATCTGCCCGATCTGCTTCGGCGAGCCGAGATTGAATTCGCCGCCCGCCAGTTCGTATGCCTGCGCTTCGAGCTCGATCAGGCGCGTCGCGATTTCAGTGCTCTGCGCCTGCAGGCGCGCATCGTCGATCAGCACACCCGTGCGCTCCATCTTGCGCAGCACGAGCGACACGGGCATCTCGATGTCGCGATACACGCGCAAGAGGCCCGGTTCGCGCGCAACCTGCGGATACAGCGCGTGATGCAGTTGCAGCGTGATGTCCGCATCTTCGGCCGCATATTCGGCGGCCTGCGTGAGCGCGACTTCGTCGAAGCCGATCTGCTTCGCCCCCTTGCCGGCCACGTCTTCGTACTTGATCGTCTTGACACCGAGATGACGCAGCGCGAGGCTGTCCATGTCGTGCGTGCGATGCGATTCGACCACGTACGATTCGAGCAGCGTGTCGTGCTCGATGCCGTTCAGCGCGATGTCGTAGTTCGCGAGCACCTGTGCGTCGTACTTCAGGTGCTGGCCGACCTTCTTGCGATCGGCCGACTCGAGCCACGGCTTCAGGCGCGCGAGCACTTCGTCGAGCGGAAGCTGTTCGGGCATGTCGGGGCCGCGATGCGCAACCGGCAGATACGCCGCCTTGCCCGGCTCGACCGAGAACGACAGGCCCACGAGCCGCGCGAGCATCGGGTCGAGCGCGGTCGTCTCGGTGTCGAATGCGGTGAGCTCGGCCGCGTCGATCTTCGCGAACCACGCGTCGAATTGCTCCCAGGTCTGGATCGTGTCGTATTCGCGCACGATGTCGGCCGCCACCACCGGCGCCGGCTCGCCTTCCGGCGCATCGGCGCCGCCGCCTTCCGCCGGCGCGCTGTCGACTTCGCGCAGCCAGGTCTTGAAGCCGTAGCGCGCGAAGATGTCGCGCAGCAGGTCGCGCGCTTCTCCGTCGGTCTTCAACGACGCTTCGATCGATTCGAGATGCGGCGCGAGATCGCAGGCCGTCTCGACGGTCACGAGCTTGCGGCCGAGCGGCAGGAAGTCGAGCGCGCGGCGCAGGTTGTCGCCGACCACGCCCTTGATGTCGCCCGCATGCTCGATCACGCCGTCGAGGCTGTCGTACTGCGCCAGCCATTTCACGGCCGTCTTCGGCCCACACTTCTCGACGCCCGGCACGTTGTCGACGGTGTCGCCGATCAGTGCGAGGTAGTCGATGATGCGCTCCGGCGGCACGCCGAACTTCGCGATCACGCCGTCGCGGTCGAGCGTCTCGTTGGTCATCGTGTTGACGAGCGTGACGTGGTCGGTGACGAGCTGCGCGAGATCCTTGTCGCCGGTCGACACGATCACGTTCATCCCGTGCCGCTCGGCTTCGCGCGCGAGCGTGCCGATCACGTCGTCGGCCTCGACGCCTTCGACCATCAGCAGCGGCCAGCCGAGCGCACGCACCGCGCCGTGGATCGGTTCGACCTGCAATGCGAGGTCGGGCGGCATCGACGGACGGTTTGCCTTATAGTCGGCATAAAGGTCGTCACGGAACGTCTTGCCCTTTGCATCGAACACGCAAGCGCTATACTCTGCACTGACTTCCTTGCGCATACGGCGCAGCATGTTGATGATTCCGTAGAGCGCTCCGGTCGGCTCCCCGCCAGGGCCACGCAAATCAGGCATCGCATGGTAAGCCCGATACAGATAGCTCGAACCGTCAACCAATAGCAGGGTCTTACCTTCCAGATTTCGTTCTTCAGGCATTATGAACAAGAGAAAAGTGATTCCGAGTCTGCGTTCGCTCGCAGATCAAGAACGCGCGACGGCCAAGAAGGCGCGCGCATCGTGGCAGATGTTCACGATTATGGCAGAGTTTATCGAGGCGACCGAGTACCTGTCGGAGATCCGCCCGGCTGTCAGCATCTACGGTTCTGCCCGCCTCAAGCCCGACACGCCGCACTACAAGCTCGCCGTGCAGATCGCGCGCAAGCTGTCCGACGCCGGCTTCGCCGTGATCTCCGGCGGCGGCCCCGGCATCATGGAAGCGGCGAACAAGGGCGCGCACGCCGGTAAAGCACCGTCGGTCGGCCTCAACATCGAGCTGCCGCACGAGCAGGCCGGCAACCACTACCAGGACATCTCGCTGCGCTTCCGCCACTTCTTCACGCGCAAGGTCACGTTCGTGAAGAATTCGGATGCGGTGATCGTGATGCCGGGCGGCTTCGGCACGCTCGACGAGCTGTCGGAAGTGCTCACGCTGATCCAGACGAAGAAGTCGCGCCTCGTGCCGATCATCCTCGTCGGCAGCGAGTTCTGGAAGGGGCTGCTGCAATGGTTCCGCGACCAGCTGATTCCGATGGGCCTCATCAATCCGGAAGACATGGACCTGATGCAGGTGATCGACGATCCCGACCAGGTGCTCGACGCGGTGCTCGCGTTCTACGAGGACAGCGGCGAGGAAGAAGGTTCGGACGATGACGGCCATCCACCGCGCCCCGAAGAAGACCGGATGTTCTACCTGTAATCCATCCATGACGACCGCCGGTCCGACGGCCGGCGTACCGCTTCCCGCGCGGCAGGCATGGCGATCCCGCCACCTGCCGCGTGTCACTTTGTAACGCGCCATTAATCGCGCTTCGCGTGCCGAGCGCCGCCGAATGTCAAATCCGCGCGGCCGGTGCCGTGCGGCGCGCGCCACATCGTCCGCACGCGCGGGCCGCCATTGTCAAATGACGCGCCCCGACGCCGGCACCCCTCGCCTGCCGGCCGCCAATCCGCCGTAACAAACCCGCCTCGCGTTTTCCGTCGCGCGCCAGCACACTGCAGGTGTCGGCGCGGCGTTCCCCCGGTGGAACGGTCCCCCTCGCTTCCATCGCGTCGCGCCGGCCTTTTATAACGACACCACGGAAAAGAACATGCAACGCTCGCTGATCGCCCTTGCCTTCGCCGGCCTCGGCCTTTCGCTATCCGGCCTCGCCCACGCCGTCAACGTCGACGTCAACATCGGCACGCCCGCGCCGGTCGTCGTCGCGCCGGCGCCCGTCGTGGTCGCCCCGGCGCCCGCGGTGATCGTCGGCTGGCATGGCGATCGTTACTACGACGGCCACCGCTACTGGGAACGCCGCGATTGGGAAGATCACCAGCGTCATCGCGGCCACGACGATCGCGGCTATCACTGCCCGCCTGGGCATGCGAAGAAGGGTGAGTGCTGAGCCAGCGGCCTTGCCGCGTTGAGCCGCCTGTACCGCGAATCGGCGATCTGCCGACGCAGGCGCGCTCTTCTATCGAGCCGCCCTGAACGGGCCGAAGGGGCGTAGTCGAAGCCGCGCCGCCGCGCCCTCGACGCGCTCCGTTCTCTGTCGCTCTTCAACCGGCGAACGAGGCGCACCCAAGGATGGGCGCGCCTGTTTCACGGCTTACTTAACGATGTAGCACCAACACGGCATGGGTTTGCTCGGGCCGACCACTGCGACGGGTTTGCAAGGATCGGACGGGCCGAGCACGGCTTCTCGTTCGCAAGGCGGCTGCGGCTTGGATGGACCGATCACCGCTTGGGCCATGGCCGACAGCGAAGCAGTGAGCATCAGGGAAGCCAGCAGGATTTTGATTTTCATCGGATTTGTCTGCTCTCGATATTATAGGAATCAATTGGATCGGCTGTGCACCGTTCCTTCGTGCGGGCGTCGGAGAACGCCACGCAGAAGAGCATATTCTCGATGACAAGGACAAAACCATAGGACAACTTCCAAATTGGAGACCGTGGCCGCGTCCGAGTACGAAGGCCACATTGCGGCCACGACGAGTGTCCACGCGACCGGATGGGTGACGCAGGCGCGCGCCTGCCGCCGTGAAGCCCGGCAGCGCCTCGCCCCCCCCCATACCAGTCATGCGCGTTACTGAAACGCCACTTCCGCGAAGCTCCGCAGCTTCCGGCTATGCAGCTTGTCGAGCCCGTTCGTGCGCAGGATCTCCATCGCCTTCACGCCGATCTGCAGATGCTGGTCGACCTGCCCGCGATAGAACGTGTCGGCCATGCCCGGCAGTTTCAGCTCGCCGTGCAGCGGCTTGTCCGACACGCACAGCAGCGTGCCGTACGGCACGCGGAAGCGGAAGCCGTTCGCGGCGATCGTCGCGCTTTCCATGTCGAGCGCGATCGCGCGGCTCTGCGACAGGCGCTGCACGGGTTCGCGATGATCGCGCAGCTCCCAGTTGCGGTTGTCGACGCTCGCGACCGTACCCGTGCGCATCACGCGCTTCAGTTCGACGCCATCAAGCTGCGTGACCTCGGCCACCCCGCGCTCGAGCGCGAGCTGCACTTCGGCCAGCGCCGGAATCGGCACCCACAGCGGCAGGTCGTCATCGAGCACGTGATCCTCGCGCACGTAACCGTGTGCGAGCACGTAATCGCCGAGACGCTGCGTGTTGCGCAACCCCGCGCAGTGACCGAGCATCACCCATGCGTGCGGACGCAGCACCGCGATGTGATCGGTGATCGTTTTCGCGTTCGACGGGCCGACGCCGATGTTGACCATCGTGATCCCGCTGCCGTCCGCGCGCTTCAGGTGATACGCGGGCATCTGCGGCAGGCGCGGCGGCGCGTTGCCCTCGGCCGGCTCGCTGCCGAGGTTCGCGTTGTAGGTGACGACATCGCCCGGCTCGACGAACGCGCTGTACTGGCTCCGGTATGCACGCACCTCGGGATCGTCGCTCTCCGTCATCACCGTGCGGCCCAGCTTCACGAACTCGTCGATGTAGAACTGGTAGTTCGTGTACAGCACGTAATTCTGGAAATGCGTGGGCGACGTCGCCGTGTAGTGGCGCAGCCGGTGCAGCGAGAAGTCGACGCGCGCGGCCGTGAACAGCGCGAGCGGATGCGGCTCGCCCGGCGCCGGCTCGAACGTGCCGTTGACGATGCGGTCGTCGAGATACGACAGGTCGGGCGTATCGAAGATGTCGCGCATCGCGAGCAGGCGGTCGCGGTCGAGCTCGCCCTCGAGATGGATGCCTTCCGGAAACGCGAAATGGATCGGAATCGGCTGCGACGACACGCCGATCTCGATCTTCACATGGTGGTTCTTCGCCAGCAGGCGCAGTTGCTCGCGATAGTAGTTCGCGAAGAGATCGGGGCGCGTGACCGTCGTCTCGAATACGCCCGGGCCCGCGACGAAACCGTACGAGCGGCGCGAATCGACGTGCGTGTTGACGTCGGTGCGGATCCGCACGAACGGGTAGCACGCGCGCACGTGCTCGGTAATCGATTCGTGGCGGCGATAGCGGGCGAACGCATCGCGCAGGAAGCCCGTGTTCGTGTCGTAAATGGCGGACAGCCGCGCGACGGCGGCGATCGGATCGTCAAAAGCCTCGACCGACGGGCTTTCGGGCGTCAGCACTCGGTGTCGGCGGCTCAAATCGTTCTTCATTTTGATTACCTCGTCTGATCCGACGACATTACCACGGAACCCGGTCGCCCTTATGGCTGCCCCTACGCACGCGAGGGCCGGATGGGGCGCAGTATTTGCTAAAATCGGTGGGTTCACTGGAGACTCATCATGAAGCCGCTCATTCTCGTCGTCGCTGCCGCCGCGTTTGCCGCCGCCAGCGCCGCTTACGCCGCCGGCGGCACGCCTGACGCCGACGCGCAGGCTCGGGCCGAGGCCAACGAGGCCGCCGGCCTGCCGGATCTCCGCAAGATCAACCGGCCGGGCGCCGAAGTCACGTCGAAAGTCGACTTCGCCGACATCCGCCGCACGCCGAGCTTTCACGAAAAGAGCAAGAACGGCACCGAAGTCACCGAGTACCGCGATCGCGGCAAGCCGGTCGAGATCGACGTGAAGTCGAACTTCGGCACGCGCTACCAGATGAGCTCGACGCCCGACACGTCGCCGAAGCCGCACGACGCGGGCATCCCGATCACGCGCCTGCCGTCGCTGAACCTGCGCTACTGATTCCGTGGCGCGCGGCACCGAACGCCGCGCGCCGCCTCCCTTCACCTGATGTCGCGACGCACGCCGCCCGCGTGCCGACACCCTGACCTGACGCATCCCGCATGGCCGTTTTCACTGCTGTTTCCGACTCCGATCTCGCGCAATGGATGCGCCACTACGAACTGGGCGACGTGCTTGCGTTCCGCGGCATTCCGTCCGGTATCGAAAACAGCAACTTCTTCCTGACGACGACGCGCGGCGAGTACGTCCTCACGATCTTCGAAAAGCTCACGGCGGAACAGCTGCCGTTCTACCTCGACCTGATGCGCCATCTGGCCGGCCATGGCGTGCCGGTGCCGGATCCGGTCCCGCGCGACGACGGCGCGCTGTTCGGCATGCTGCACGGCAAGCCGGCCACGATCGTCACGAAGCTCGACGGCTCGGCCGAACTGGCGCCGGGGGTCGAACACTGCATCGAGGTCGGGCAGATGCTGGCGCGCCTGCACCTCGCCGGCCGCGACTATCCGCGCACCCAGCCGAACCTGCGCAGCCTGCCGTGGTGGCAGGAGAACGTGCCGGCGATCGTGCCGTTCATCACGGACGAGCAGCGCGCGCTGCTGGAAGGCGAACTCGCGCACCAGGCCAGCTTCTTCGCGTCGGACGACTACGCGGCGCTGCCGGCCGGGCCGTGCCATTGCGACCTGTTCCGCGACAACGTCCTGTTCGCGCACGCGGCGCCCGGCACCGGCCACGACGTGCGGCTCGGCGGCTTCTTCGACTTCTATTTCGCGGGCTGCGACAAGTGGCTGTTCGACGTCGCGGTCACGGTCAACGACTGGTGCGTCGACCTCGCGACCGGCGTGCTCGACGTCGCGCGCG
Organism: Burkholderia sp. AU33803; assembly: GCF_002223095.1. Classification (NCBI taxonomy): domain Bacteria; kingdom Pseudomonadati; phylum Pseudomonadota; class Betaproteobacteria; order Burkholderiales; family Burkholderiaceae; genus Burkholderia; species Burkholderia sp. AU33803. The sequence goes on along the minus strand of NZ_NKFJ01000006.1, from coordinate 937,569 downwards.
CCGATGCGCTGCTGCGCGCGTACCAGACGGTCCGGCCGTTCACGGCCGAGGAGCGCCGCCACTGGAGTGACATGCTGCGCGCGGGCGCGTACCGCTTCTGGGTGTCGCGCCTGTACGACTTCTACCTGCCGCGCGCGGCCGAGATGCTCAAGCCGCACGACCCCGGCCATTTCGAACGCATCCTGCGCGAGCGTATCGCGCATACGCCCGCGCTTCCCGAGATCCACACCGCATGCAACTGATCGAAGTGCCCGCCAAAACGGGCTATGTCTGGTTCCGTCAAGGCGTCTGGCTGTTCCGCCGGAACCCGCTCGCGTTCATCACGCTGTTCTTCACGTACCTGCTGGCGATCACGCTGATATCGATGGTGCCCGTGATCGGCTCCGCGCTGCCGCTGGTCTTCATTCCCGGCGTCGCGGTCGGCTTCATGGCCGCGTGCCGCGACACGGTGGCCGGCAAGCCCGTGATGCCGACGATCCTCGTCGACGGCTTCCGCTCGTACGGCACCGTCGCGACCCAGCGGCTGCTCGTGCTCGGCGTGATCTACGTCGCGTCGATGGTGCTCGTGTTCGCCGCTTCGTCGTTCGTGGACGGCGGCGCGCTGTTCCACGTGATGATGGGCGCGGCCGACGAAGCCAGCACGACGCCGGAAGCCCTCGCCGCGCAAGGCACGCTCGGCGCGCTGTTCTTCGCGACGCTGCTCTACCTGCCCGTCGCGATGCTGTTCTGGTTCGCGCCGGTGCTGGTCGCGTGGCATGACGTCCCGCCCGCCAAGGCGCTGTTCTTCAGCGTCGTGAGCTGCTGGCGCAATCGCGGCGCGTTCGTCGTGTACGGCGTGCTGTGGTTCGCCGTCGCGCTCGGCACGTCGCTCGCGCTGTCGCTGCTGCTGCAGGCGCTCGGCGCCGGCGCCTATGCGCTGACGATCATGATGCCGGTGACGATCATCATCGTCACGATGCTGTACTGCTCGTTCTACGCGACCTATCGCGGCTGCTTCGGCGTACAGGAACCGGGCGCGACGACCACCACGTCGGGCCGCTGAAGCCCCCACGGCCGGCGCGCGGCGCCGGCCCGCCGTTCTCCGCGCCGGGCGGCCTCCCCCGGCATCCCCCTCCCTTCCGCCGCCTCCGTCAGCCACCGGTCATCGCCGATCGCCCCTGTTCATCCCGATCTTTTGCGCGCAAAATAATTTGCGTACAAATTGTTCGCGCGTTCGCCGCGCCGCCCGAATCATGGATCGCCTGCCTCCGCTGCCCCAGACACTCGACGAGCAACTCTGCTTCGCGCTCTACGCGACTTCGCACGCGATGACGAAGGCGTACAAGCCACTGCTCGACAAGCTGTCGCTGACCTATCCCCAATATCTCGCGATGCTCGTGCTGTGGGAACGCGACGACATCGCCGTGAAGGACATCGCCGCGCGGCTCGACCTCGACCCGGCCACGGTCACGCCGCTGCTGAAGCGGCTGGAGGCGCTCGGCTACGTCGCGCGCGTGCGCAGTGCGACCGACGAACGCATCGTGAACGTACTGGTGACGCCAGAAGGTCGTGCGTTGAAGGAGCGCGCGCGCTCGGTGCCCGCCGATCTCTTCTGCGCGATGCAGCAATCCCCCGACTTCCTGGTCAGGCTGCGCGCCGATCTTCAGCAGTTGCGCGACGCGCTCTCGACCGCCAACGAACGCTGACAGCCGAGCCTCGATGAACCGGCCCGACGATACCGGGCCTTTTTCTTCAAAAATTCATTTGCACACAAATCATTTGTGTTCTATTGTTTGTACGTGGCCGGCGACACCGCGTTCGACCGGGCCGCTTTTCCCCCTTTTCCAGACAGGAGCTGCACGATGAACATTCTGTACAAGACCAGCGCCACGAGCACGGGTGGCCGCGACGGCCGCGCGGTATCCGCTGACAACAAGCTGGAAGTGAAGCTGGCCGCGCCGCGCGAACTGGGCGGCACGGGCGCGGAAGGCACGAATCCGGAGCAGCTGTTTGCCGCAGGTTACTCGGCCTGTTTCCTGAGCGCGATGAAATTCGTCGCCGGCCAGGACAAGAAGGCGCTGCCGGCCGACACGCAAGTCACGGCGGAAGTGGGCATCGGCCCGAACGACGCAGGCGGCTTCGGGCTCGACGTCGAACTGCGCGTGTCGCTGCCGGGGTTCGACAAGGCCGACGCGCAAGCGCTGGTCGAAAAGGCGCACCACGTGTGCCCGTATTCGAACGCGACGCGTAACAACGTGCCGGTGCGCCTGACGGTCGTCTGACGCGACACCAGGCCTGGAATGCAAAAAGGGCGCGTGCGGCATGGTGCCGCACGCGCCCTTTTCTGCTGCGTGACTCGCCGGAGCGGCGGACCTGACTGCCCGCCCTGCGCGCTTTAGCGCGAACCGAACGTGTACGGGCGGTTCATCGCCGCTTCGCGATCGATCTTGCGCATGCGGAATTCGAGATCATAGATGTCGGTGGCTTCGGCCAGGTACGCGTCGGCGCGCTCTTTCGAGGCCTTTTCAGCGTTCTTGGTCAGCATCAGGAAGAGGTGGCTCAGCAGGTACATGGTTGATCTCGCAATCCAAAGGTTCTTTGACTAGGGTTTTCCCGAATTATAGGGAAAACCCTAGGCTTTGGCCAGCGTCGATCAGACGGTGCGTCGTTCGGTCGCCACAGTGCGGCGCTGGGTCTCGAAAAAGGCCCAGATCATCGCGCTCGCATCGGGGCCGACCGCCGCGTGGAACGGAACGGCTTCGTCGCCGCCGGCCCACGCATGATCGAGCCCTTTTACATGACAGAGCCGGACGACAGGCTCGCCGTCGCGGCAGACATCGGTGATCTGCGCGCCCGCGTCGCGCGTCTCCACTCGCTCGCCGCCGCGCAACGCGCCGCGGCTGTCGGCCAGCCCGTTCAGGCGCATGAACTGCACCGTCAGCTGGTCGGCATTTTTCGGCGCGACCACGTGGTCACCGTCGCCCTGGACGATCAGCGCCGGCATGCCTGGATACGCGGCGGCATCGACCAGCGCGTCGACGGCCGCCGCCGGATTCTGGCGCACGCCGCGCCGCATCACGTCCATCGCGGTAATGCCCGAGGTCGCCTCGCCGAGCGCCGGGCCCGAATGCAGCGCCACCGCCGCGAAACGGTCCGGATGGTGCAGTGCAAGAAGCGACGCGAGACCCGCGCCGGCCGACAACCCCGCGACATAGACACGCGACGCGTCGAAACCGTGTTCGTCGACGAGCGCGTCGACGAGCGACGCCACCGCGTCCGCCTCGCCGCGGCCCGCGCGGTCGGTGTCTTCATACCAGTGCCAGCAGCCGTGCGCATGCGCGCGCAGCGACTGCTCCGGATACAGCACCGCAAAGCCGTGCTTGTCGGCCAGCAGGTTCATCCGCGTGCCTTGCACGAATTCGTCGACGGACTGCTGGCAGCCGTGCAGCATCACCACGAGCGGCATCGCGCCACGCCGGCGGCCGGGCGGCACGTAAAGGCCGTACGCGAGATTCTGGACGAGGCGCCCAAGCGCGGGGGCCATCGGATGTTCGCCGCGCGTCCACTCGCCGGCCGCCCATGCGGCCGCGCGCGGTCGCACGCGCGATTCACGCGGCGGGGACAGATCGGATACGGCGGCGGAGGCCGCGGCCTCGAGTGCATCGCGTGTGATGCGCTGTGCATCGCGCGCCGAGCGCTTGGCGGCCGGAGACAGCATGCGTTTCATGCCGCCCAGCCACACCTTGGTCAGACTTTTGGTCATCGATCGGGCTCGCAGTCAGGAAAAATAGGGGCACCACAGCGGATGCATCGTTCGTCTTTGTGCAATGCACCATAACATTGTTTCTCGGACTTTTCCTGCACGCGGATCGTTCCCGGCCCCGCAAAAAACGGGGCTCATGCGCACGCGGCGCTATACTGGGGCTTCGCCGCTTGTATCCGTTGTAGTCGTTCTTTCCGGCTCGCGCGTTGATTTAAGCATCTTCCCCGCCTTCGTTCGTCCCCTTCCCGATGTTCGACCGGTCGTCTCACCTGTGGATCATGATCACCGCGTTCGGCGGCGCCGGCCTGACCTTGCCGCTCGCGATCACGATCGCCGTCTGGCTCGCGCTCGGCTACTCGTGGCAGCGCGCGGCCGCGTGGCTCGGCGTGCTCGCGGCCGCGATCGGCGTGGTCGCGCTCACGAAGATCGCGTTCCTCGGCTGGGGGATCGGCATCCGCAAGTGGGATTTCACGGGGTTCAGCGGCCATGCGATGCTGTCGACGTCGGTCTATCCGGTCGCGATTTTCCTGGCACTGATCCGCACCCGCACGCCGGTGCGACTCGCCGGCATCGCGCTCGGGCTCGCAGCCGGCGTCGCGGTCGGCGTGTCGCGCGTCGCGCTCGACGCCCATTCGCCGTCCGAATCGATCACCGGCTGCATCGTCGGCGCGATCGCCGCGATCGCGTTCATCGCCGGTTCGTGGCGCGCGGTGCCGCACCGCTGGTCGGTGCCCGCGGTCGTCGCAAGCCTCGCGCTCGTCACCGTGGCGCTGCACGGCATCACGGTGCCGTCGCATCGTTGGGTCACCAAGGTGGCGCTGCAACTGTCGGGCCACGAGCGTCCGTTCGTCCGCGCGCGCTGGAAGGCCAATCCGAACTATCGCCCCGCATCGCAGCCGTCGTCGCTGCAGCGCACCCAGTCGTCGCCGCATACGCTCCGTACGTGACCGGCTACCCGGCCGTCGCGTTCGCCACTTTTCACGTCTGACCATTACATGCGCACCATCGCATGAGCGGTATGTCGAGCGTTATAACCCGCCCTATATTACGATTACGGTTTCCATCCATTCAAAACGAATCCACCATGCGCTCAACCGTCCGTCCGCTTCGCCGCACCCGGCTTCGCCTGCTGCCGATCGCCACGCTTGCCGCTGCCGGTATCGCGTTCAGCGCGCCCGCTTCGGCCGCCGACGAACTGGTCGTGTCGGCCGCGGCCAGCCTGACGAACGCATTCAAGGCCGTCGGTGACGCGTACGAGAAGCAGCATCCGGAGACCAAGGTGCTGTTCAACTTCGGCGCGTCGGACGTGCTGATGCAGCAGATCGCCAAGGGCGCGCCGGCCGACGTGTTCGCGTCGGCCGACCAGAAGGCGATGGATCGCGCGGCGGACGAAAAGGTGATCGTGCCCGGCACGCGTCGCGATTTCGCGGCGAACTCGCTCGTGCTGATCGTGCCGGCGGACAGCAAGGCTGCCGCGCCGACGTCGCTGAACGACCTGACCGCGCCCGGCGTGAAGCGCATCGCGTATGGCGACCCGGCATCGGTGCCGGTCGGCCGCTACACGGAAGGCGCGCTGCGCGCGGCCGGCGTGTGGGATGCCGTCAGCGCGAAGGGCGTACTGGCCGCCAACGTGCGCCAGAGCCTCGACTATGTCGCGCGCGGCGAAGTCGAGGCGGGCTTCGTGTTCGGCACCGACGCCGCGATCATGCCGGGCCGCGTAAAAATCGCGCTGACGGTGCCGACGAAAACGGCCATCACCTATCCGATCGCCGTGGTCAAGGACAGCCGCCACGCCGCGCAGGCGCAGTCGTTCATCGACTTCGTCGCGTCGCCGCAGGGCCAGGCCGTGCTGGCGACGTTCGGCTTCAAGCCCGCAGGCAAGTGAGCGTAGCGCGATGCAAGACGCCTGGGTACCGCTGCTGCTGTCGTTGAAGGTTGCCGGGTGGGCAACCGCGCTCGACATCGTGCTCGGCGTCGCGGCCGCGTTCATGCTCGCGCGCTGGCGCTCGCCGCTGCGCGACGTCGTCGATTCCGTGCTGACGCTGCCGCTCGTGCTGCCGCCGACGGTACTCGGCTATTACCTGCTCGTGCTGCTCGGCCGGCGCGGCGTGTTCGGCGCGTGGCTCGACACGCTCGGCATCGAGCTCGTCTTCACGTGGCAAGGCGCGGTGATCGCATCGATGGTCGTCGCGTTTCCGCTGATCCTGAAGTCGGCACGGGCGGCGTTCGAAGGCGTGGATCCGCACCTCGAACGCGCGGCGCGCACGCTCGGGCTCGGCGAAGTCGCGGTGTTTTTCCGCGTGACGCTGCCGCTCGCCACGCGCGGCATTCTCGCGGGCGCGCTGCTCGCGTTCGCGCGCGCGCTCGGCGAGTTCGGCGCGACGCTGATGATCGCGGGCAACCTGCCCGGCCGCACGCAGACGCTGTCGGTCGCGATCTACGCGGCCGTCCAGGCCGGCGACGACAGCACCGCCAACTTCCTCGTGCTGGTGACGTCGATCACCTGCGTGCTCGTACTGCTCGCGACCGGCTGGCTCGTGCCGTCGCGTGCCCGACGGGGCCAGCTGACATGATGCGCTCGCCTCGTTCATCGTCTTTCGCTATCGAGCGGCTTCGACGGAGGCACGCATGAGCCTCGTCGTCGACATCCGCAAGACCTACGCAAACGCCGAGCGCCGCTTCACGCTCGACATGTCGTTCACGGCAACGACGCAGCGCGTCGTGCTGTTCGGGCCGTCCGGGGCGGGCAAGAGCATGACGCTGCAGGCGATCGCCGGCCTGCTGTCGCCCGACGAAGGCACGATCACGCTGAACGACGAGCCGCTGTTCGACGCCGCGCGCCGCATCGACGTGCCGACCCGCGAGCGGCGCGTCGCGTACCTGTTCCAGGATTACGCGCTGTTTCCGCATCTGAACGTGCGCCAGAACATCGCATTCGGGCTCACGTCGGGGCTGCGCAACCCGCGCGCGAAGACGGTGCCGCCGGAAGTCGCGTACTGGCTGCAGGCGTTCGATCTCGAAGCGCTCGCGGGGCAGTATCCGTCGCAATTGTCGGGCGGGCAGAAACAGCGCGTCGCGCTGGCGCGCGCACTGGTCGCGCAACCGCGGATCCTGCTGCTCGACGAACCGTTCGCGGCGCTCGACGGCGCCATGCGCCAGCGCATGCGTCACGAGCTCGCCGAGCTGCAGGCGCGGCTCGATATCCCGATGGTGCTGATCTCGCACGACCCCGACGACGTCGCCGCATTCGGCGACCAGGTCGTGCAGTTGAGCGAAGGACGCGTGCAGGCGGCTCCGCCGCACGCCGAGTGGCCGACGCGCGTCACCTGAGCGCGCGGGGCCGTGGTCGTGGCAGGCAGGTTGGAGCCTGAGAGAAGCCGCGCGTAGCGGCATAGGCTGAAAGCGGAAACGAAGCCGGTGCCGTGCAGGCGCTGTACGACGCCGGCTTCGCCCCGCCCGTCACACGATCGTCGATGCGCGCCGCCCGGCCTGCTTCGTCAGCCCGTCACCGCAAGAATCACGCTCGACGCCTTGAACAGCGCGATCGCCCGCTCGCCGGCGTCGAGTTGCAACGCGTCGACGCTGTCGTTGGTCACGACGGCCGTCAGCGTCCCGCCGCCGTCGAGCGCCAGCGTCACCTCGCTGTTCACTGCCCCCGCCGCGACGGTTTCCACGCTGCCGCGCAGTTGATTCCGTGCGGACACCTTCAGCTCGTGCTCGCCATCGTCGACCGCGAGCACGACCCACGATGCCTTCACCAGCGCGCAGGCATCCGCGCCGACCTGCAGGCCGAGCGCATCGGCGCTCTCGTGCGTCAGCACGGCAACGATCGACTGTCCGCCGGGCAGCGTGAGCGTGACCTCGTCGTTGACGGTGCCGCGCACGATCGATGCGACCTTGCCGAACCACTGGTTGCGGGCGCTGGTCTTCATCCCGATCCGGCCGATCAGCGCCCAGTCGACGTCGAATCCGGCCACGGCCGCGCTCGCGGCCTCGATGAACCGGCGATGCTCGCGCTCGATCGTGCGGAACGCGGCGATCAGCGACGTCGCGCGCGGCGTCAGCGTCGTACCGCCGCCGCCCTTGCCGCCCGTCGAACGCGCGACGAGCGGTTCGCCGGCAAGATTGTTCATCGTGTCGACCGCATCCCACGCGGCCTTGTAGCTGAGGCCGACGGCCTTCGCCGCGCGCGTGATCGAACCGGTGTCGCCGATCGCCGCGAGCAACGCGATGCGCGTGGCGCCGCCGAGTGTCTGCTCGCCGGCGCGCAGCCACAGCTCGCCGCCCAGTTCGAGCGGTTCGGCGGACGAAAAAGCATGAGGTGCGTCGGTCATCGGGATGCGTAGGGGAAATCGGGCGGCCATTATAGTCAGCGCGTGCCGGTCAACCCGGCTTGCCGTCGAGCTTCGGCGGCCGCAGGCTGGCCAGCAGCGTCTCGGCGTCGCGCGCCGCGCGCTGCTCGAGCGCCGCGCCGTAGCCCCGCACGAACCCGAGCTGGTACGGCGGCGCAGCCAATTTTTCGAGGTGCTGCAGCGCGACCATCGTGTCGTTCGCTTCGCCGAGCACGCTCTGCACGCGCGCGAGGGTCTTGACCGTCTCGGTGCGCGTGCGGCGCGACGCCAGCGATGCGAAGAATTCGAGCGCGTAGCGCAGCCGCTTCGCATCGATCCGCACCTGATGGCGCGCGGCCGTGTCGAGCGACGTCAGCGACGGTGACGCGTACAGATGGCCGAACAGCCGCCGCACGCGCTTCGTCGCGTGGCGCCGCAGCGAAGGCGCGTCGCCGTCCTCGGCCGGCGGCAGCGCCAGCGAGCTCAGCCACTCGAGCCAGCCGAGCGTCAGCCGCGCATAGCGAGCCGAATGCAGCGCCTGGCGCAACTCGGCGCGCGCGGCCGCGCACTGCGCGCGCGCGGCGTCGAGCGTACCGTTCCACTCACCGTCGCCGCCGTCGGCCGCGATCAGCGCGGGCAGGCTTTCGGTCGCGAACACGTCCCAGTCGCGCACCGTGCCGAGCAGCGACGCAAGCCAGCGCAGGTCGATACCGAGCGTGTCGCGCCACTGGCGGTCGGTAAAGCGCGGAAAGAAGCGCATCAGCGTACGCAGGCGGCGCAGCGCGACACGCATCTGGTGCACGAATTCGGGATCGTCGTGCTCGAGCACCCCGCCCTCGTTGCCGAGCCACTGCGCGGTGATGTCGCCGGCCAGCGCGAACAGCGCGGTGCGCTGCGAGCGCACGCCGGTCAGGTCGACGGGCTTGGCCTTGACGGGCCCGTCGGCGGCCGGCTCGGCCGCGCACGCGCGATCGATCACGCTCGTCAATTGCACGAATGCGGGCCACGCACCGCTCAATTCGCGGGCCGCTGCAAACAGCGCATGCAGCGCGGCAGTGCGCGCGGGCAGTGTCTCCCAGTCGGGCGCCGCAAGGCGCAGCTCGACGAAGCGGCGCGGCGGCTCGCTGCCGCGATGCAGCGTGACGTCGTCGAGCGTCATCTCGACCACGACGCCGGAATCGTCGGCCCAGCGCCCGCGCCGCCGTTCGCTGACGACACGCAGCGCCGACGACTCCGGCTGCACGCTCGGGGCCGGGGGCACCGCGGCGTCGGGCGCAACGCCATCCACTTCGTCTGCCGGTGCATCGGCATCGGCCGCAGCGGCCGCCTCGGGCACGGGCAGCGGCATCGCGACGGCGATACCCTCATGCTCCGCGTCGAACAGTTCGCGCGCCGTGACGCCTGGCGCAAATACCGTCGTGCGCGACGCGACCACGCGCCTGCCGTGCGCATTCGACTCGACCCACGTCCACCAGCTTGCGCCGGGGCTCGACTCGGCCTCCTCGATCTGGCATGGCTCGATCGTCACGCGCTCATGGCCGCGGCGCATCCGGACCTGCGGGCAGATCCTCCACGCCCGCACGAGTTCGGCGCCGAAATCACGCTGCGCCCCCCGGGCGCGACTCGCGGCCTTGACCGGCCACCCTTCCAGCGACAGCGACAACACGATTTCCAGCACACGCGACATGGAGGCTCCTGCACATGAAGAAGCGCCGGCGCATCGTGCGCGCCGGCGTCGACCGTGAAGCTCCTTCCATAGTACACGTCGTCAAAACTCGCCGGCGACGATCTGGCCCTGTCGGGCTGTCACAGGTCAAACGGCGTATTGCGCGAGGCCGTTGCCGAACGACCAGTCCTCCTTCAGCACCTCGACAAGACTGATGAATACGTCCTGCTGCCGCACGCCCGGCTGCTGCGCGAGGTTGTCCGCGATCGCCCGGTACAGCGCCCGCTTTTGCTCGAGCGTACGCGTGTTGTTCGCGGTGATCTGGATCATCACGAGATCGTCGCTGCGTTCGATATCGAGGTAGTGACGACCGAACACGAAATTCTCGGCCGCATGCTCGGTGACGACCATGAAGATGTCGTCCTCGGGCACGTTGAACGTGTGCATCAGCGCGCGATGCACGCCGTCGACGAGCGCCGCACGATAAGCGGCCGGCTTGCCTTCGCGCACGGCGATACGGGTGAATGGCATGGTCCTGCTCCTGTCGGTGAAGGTGACGTTGAAGAACGGAAACACAGCGTCAGGTTAGGCGCGCCGAACTATAATGAACAGTCATCGATGAATATTTCATCCATTTACATCGAAAATGAAAGTCCTTGATCTCGATGCCGTCCGCGCGTTCGTGCTGGTCGCCGATCTCGCCAGCTTCACGCGCGCCGCCGATGCGCTCGGCACCACCCAATCGGCCGTCAGCCTGAAGCTGAAGCGGCTGGAGGCCCACCTCGGCAAGCCGCTGCTCGCGCGCACGCCGCGCATCGTCAAGCTGGCCGCCGACGGCGAGAATTTCCTGCCGGCCGCCCGCGCGCTGCTCGATGCGCACGATCATGCGCTGGGCGCGATCTCGGCCGGTACGCACCGGCTGTCGCTCGGCGTCAGCGAGCACGTCGCCGTGCCCGACCTGCCGGCCGTGCTCACGAGCCTGCATCGGCAGGATCCCGGGTTGTCGCTCGAAATGCATCTCGGCACGTCGACGAACCTGCTCGCGCAATACGACGAACGCCGGTTCGATGCGGTGATCGTGCGGCACGAGCCGGGCGAAGACCCGCCGCGCGAAGACGGCACGCTGCTGTTTTCCGAACCGCTGGCCTGGCTCGCCGCGCCGGACTGGGTGCCGCGCGCGGGCGAGCCGCTGCCGCTGGCGGTGCTGGCCGGCCCGTGCGGCGTGCGGGCCGCCGCGCTGCGCGCGCTCGACCATGCGGGGCGGCCGTGGCGCGAGCGCTTTACGGGCGGCGGCGTGGCGGCGGTCACGGCCGCCGCCGCCGCGGGGCTCGCCGTCTGCCCGCTGGCGCGGCGGGTCGCGCCGCGCACGCTGGTCGACGTCGGTGCGAAATTCGGGCTGCCGCCGCTGCCGCTGTCGCAGGTCGTGCTGTATTCGCGGGTACGCGACGCCCGTGCCGGCGCCGCGTTGCGCAGGTTTGCCGACAGCCTTGCAATCTCGGCGTAAACTAACGGGTTTCGCCGCCCGCAATCTCCAGAAGAATTCCAATGAAGCCCGACGCCCGCAAGCACCTCCGAGCCAACCTGCTGATGCTCGCCGCCGCCGCGATCTGGGGTTCGGCTTTCGTCGCGCAGCGACTGAGCCTCGACGTGATCGGGCCGTTCCTGTTCACGGGGCTCCGCTTCCTGCTCGGCGCGCTGGTGCTGGTGCCGCTGCTGATGCTGAACACGGCGTCGCGCACGCAACTCGCGGCGATCCGCCGTGAGCCGGCGCTGCTGCTGCCGGGCCTCGCGCTCGGCGGGCTGCTGGCGGTGTCGATTTCGCTGCAGCAGATCGGCCTGCAGTACACGCGCATCGCCAACGCGGGCTTCATCAGCTCGCTGTACGTCGTGATCGTGCCGCTGATGGGTGTGTTCGCCCGTCACCGGATCGGCCCGGGCACGTGGTTCGGCGCGCTGCTCGCGTCGATCGGCCTGTATTTCCTCAGCATCAACGAGCAATTCTCGGTGCTGTACGGCGACTGGTTCCAGCTCGCCGGCGCCGTGATCATCGCCGCGCACGTGATGGCCGTCGGCCATTTCGCGAAGCGCCACAATCCGCTCGTGCTCGCGTTCATGCAGTTCGTCGTGTGCGGCGTGGCGTGCCTCGCGGTCGGCCTCGTCATCGAGCCGGTCAGCGGCACGATGCTGCGCAACGCGCTGCCGACGCTGCTGTACGGCGGCCTGCTGTCGGTCGGGGTCGGCTATACGATGCAGGTCGTCGCGCAACGCGACGCGGCGCCCGCGCACGCGGCCGTGATCTTCAGCATGGAAGGCGTGTTCGCGGCGATCGCCGGCTGGGCCGCGCTCGGCGAAACGCTGACGCTGCGCGCGCTCGTCGGCTGCGCGCTGATGCTGGCCGGCCTGCTCGCGTGCCAGCTGCTGCCGAACGGCGACGCCCGGAAAAAGGACGAAGACGCGCTGCCGGCGTGACACGCACCGTCCCTATAATGACGGTTCGCGTGACTTCCACGCCAACCGCTTCCGACAGGCCAGCTCCGTGACGTCCACTACCGTCGATCCCGCCGCCGACCTGCTGCGCGAACGCGCAGCGCATTACGCCACCCAGGCGGCGCTGTTCCTGCGCGACCAGGCGCTCTCCACCGCGTCGCACGACCTGCGCAGCCCGCTGAACGCGATGCATAGCTGGGCGTACGTGCTCGATCGCCAGCTCGCCAACGCCGATCCGAACCTGCAGCGCGCGCTCGCGGGCATCCGCACGGGCATCGACCAGCAGGTTGCGCTGATCGACGACGTGCTCGACGCGCCGCGCGCCGAAACGCGCACGCTCGCCGTCAAGCCGCAGCCGTTCGCGCTGCGCGCGCTGCTCGACGACACGATCGCGCTCGCCCGTTTCGCGCTCGCCGACGCACGACAGGTCGCGCTCGACGCGACGCTGCCGGACGGCGACCTGTCGCTGACCGCCGACCGCGAACGCATCGCACAGGCGCTCTGGACGATGCTCACCACCGCGGTTGAAGCCAGCGCCGCCGGCAGCCGCGTGACGTTTGCGTGCGCGCGCGACGGCCTGCAGTTCACCGCGCGCGCGACGTGTACCGTCAACGCCGACGCACTCGCCGATCCCGTGCAACCGCATGCATTCGAATCGTTCGCACGACGCGAGATGCTGCGCGAGCGCGACGCCAAGCGCGTCGCCTGGACGCTCGCGCTTTGCCAGCGCGTCGCGCTCGCACACGGCGGCACGTTCGCGCACGACGCGTTCGCCGATGGCGCCACGGCCACCATCACGCTCTCCGTCCCCGGTGAGGCGCCGGTGTAAGCAATCGGCCGCCCGTCACATTACAAATTCCTTTCCGGCTCTATACTGATGGGCCTGTCATAACCGGAGTGTTTCTTTGTTACAGATCTTCGCGCTCATCGGCGCGTTGTTCCTGGTGGCCCTGAACGGGTTCTTCGTCGCGGCCGAATTCGGCCTGGTCAAACTGCGCGCCACGCGCGTCAAGACCCTGGCCCGCAAGCACGGCTTGCGCGGCCGCATCCTCGGCATCGTGCACGGCCGACTCGACGCGTATCTTTCCGCGTGCCAGCTCGGCATCACGCTTGCGTCGCTCGGCCTCGGCTGGGTCGGCGAACCGGCCTTCGCGCAACTGCTCGGCCCGCTGCTCGACCTGATCGGCGTGGAATCCGAACGTGTCGTGCACCTGATCTCGCTGGTGTTCGCGTTCTCGCTGATCTCGTTCCTGCACATCGTCGTCGGCGAGCTGGCGCCGAAATCGATGGCGATCCGCCAGCCGGAAAAGATCGGCCTGTGGGTCGCGCTGCCGCTCTATGCGTTCTACTGGGCGATGTATCCGGCGATCTGGGTGCTCAACAACAGCGCCAACGCGGTGCTGCGGCTCGCGGGGCTGTCCGCCGACCACGGCAGCGACGCCCACTACTCGACCGACGAGCTGAAGCTGATCCTGCGCAGCCGCCGAAGCACGGCCGGCAATCCGGCCCAGCCGGCGCGCGGCACGTACAGCAACGACGAGTGGAACACGCTCGCGCATTCGCTCGACTTTTCGTCGATGACGGTGTCGGACCTGATGCGGCCGGCCCATGAAATGATCGGCCTGCGCCGCGACCTGCCGCTGCCCGACAACATGGAAATCGTCGCGCGGCACCGCTTCAGCCGCTATCCGCTGTTCGAGGATGCGTCGCGCGAACAGGTGAGCGGGCTGATCCACCTGAAGGACCTGCTGCTCGCGCGTCACGCGGGTGCGGCGCTGGAAGACCTGTCGGACTACGTCCGCCCGGTGCAGTACGTGCGGCCCGACACGCCCGCGCTCGACCTGTTCCGCCGCTTCCGCAAGGGCGCACCGCACTTCGCGCTGGTCGGCAACAAGGGCGAGAAGCCGATCGGCTTCCTGACGCTCGACAACCTGCTCGGCGCGCTGGTCGGCCAGATCCACGACGAGTTCCGCCAGGGCGACGCCGACTGGACCCGCCTCGACGACGGCACGCTGATGGGCAAGGGCAGCCTGCCCGTCGTGTCGCTCGAACAGGCGCTCGGCATCGACATCGACGAAGGCCGTGCGGAATCGGTCGGCGGCCTCGTGATCCAGGCGCTCAGCGACCTGCCGACCGAAGGGCAGCGCGTGTCGTTCGACCGCTTCGACGTCGTCGTGAAGAAGATGAACGGGCCGCGCATCGTGCTCGTGCGCGTCTACCCGAAGATCTCGAAAGAGGCCGACGAATGACGGCCGCGCTGCGCCGCACGCGATGAACGCCACGCTGCCGCGCTGCTGCGTGATCACGCCGGAGCCGGCGTCCGCGTCGGCGGCCGATTGCGCGGCGTTTCTCGATCGATTGTCGGCCGTGCTCGCGCGCGGCGCGACGCTCGTGCAACTGCGCGTGAAGTCGCTCGATGCAGCCGCGTTCGCGCGACTCGCCGCCGAAGCGCTCGCGCGCTGCGAGGCGACCGGCGCGCACCTGATGCTGAACGGGCCGATCGATGCGGCCGGCGTGACGCGGCTCGACGGCGCCGGCTGGCATCTCGACGGCACCGCGTTGCGTGCTACCACGCAGCGGCCGTTGCCGGCCGGACGATGGGTGTCCGCCGCTTGTCACACGCGCGACGACCTGCTGCTGGCCGCGCGCGCCGGCGCGGATTTCGTCACGCTGTCGCCCGTGTTGCCGACGCTCAGCCATCCCGGTGCGCCGACGCTCGGCTGGGCCCGGTTCGACGCGCTGGCCGCCGAGGCCGCCATGCCCGTCTTCGCGCTCGGCGGCATGACACGCACCCACCTCGACGAGGCGCGCCGCCACGGCGCCTACGGCATCGCAGGCATTCGCGGGTTCTGGTAGGTCGGAGATTGCCCTGCGGTGCAGCCGGGCGCAGATGCGCGCGGCCTCTCATACACACACACGTTCACGTCGTCATGCGTTCAGGTTCGGACGCATGCCGCGCCAGGCGCCGCCATCGATACGACGCGCATCGTGCGTGAGCGCATACCGGTTGACGTCACCCGTCAGCCACGCGACGAGCGCATACGGCGGCAACACCCCTTCATCGACCCGGTCGCGCGCACGCGCCGGCGTCTCGAACACGACTCGCCCTCGCGGCGCATCGAACGGCACCGCGTCGGGCGACAGGTTCAACGCGATCGTCAGCGTCTCGTCGTCGGCGAGCCGCCAGGATGCGAGCAGCGCGTCGGCATCGCCGTCGCCGTCCGACTTCAGCGCACGCGCCTCCTGCGGCCGGCAATCGGACAAGCGCGGCGCGATCAGCTTCGCGCGCACCGCGAGTGCCGACTGCACGAAATGCGCGCGATCGGCATCGCGCGCGGTTTCGTCGAAGATCAACGGGATCTGCGGCGTGAGCAGCGACAGCGCCAATGCGGCCAGACCGGCCGCCCGCCCGTGGTCGCCCTGCCCGCTGTCGTGCCACGCGCCATCGGACAGCACCAGCGACGTCAACGACAGCCCGCCGTCGGCAGCCATGCCTTCTCCCGACCCGGCCGGCTGGAACGCGGCTCCGGCCGCGGTCAGCGCGCGGGCGAGCGTGTGGATCGACTGGTGCGTGGAAATGCCTTCGTGGGCCGACGTATCGCGCCCCGTCAGCCGGTGCAGCGCGCGTTCGCCGCACCCGTTCCACTGCGCATCGAAATGGGTATCGGCAAGATGCGCCGGATGCCGCTCGCTGCCGAGGACGAGATGGATCAGGCGGTCGGCCGGCACGGCCGCGCGCACGCGATCCGCGATCTCGCGCAGCCACGACACGCCGATCCGGTCGGCTTCGCGCAGGCGCAGCCCGTCGCAACGGTACTCGTCGATCCAGTACAGCGCGTTGTCGCAGAAGAAATCGCAGACTTCCGGATGATCGAGCGCGAGCGGCGGCGCCTGGAGCGGATCGTCACGCGTATGGAAGAACGGCGCCGCGTAGTGGCGCAGCGCCTCGGTACCGCTGCCGAAGCGCGCGTAGTCGAGCTCCAGCAGCACCGCGAGACCGTAGCCGTGCGCGTCGTCGATCAGCGCCTTCAGCGCGTCGGGGCCGCCTTCGGCCGCGAGCGGCGCGAACGGCAGGCTGTCGTGCGGCGACGCGAGCAGCTCTAGCGCGGTCACGCCGAGCCGCGCGAGTTGCGGCAGGCGCCGGCGCACGCCGTCGAAGCCGCCCACCGCGTGCGGGCGAATTGCATAGAGCGCGATGTCTTCCCATGCGCGCCCATGCCAGAACGTATTGCGCCACGTGAATGCGCGCGGATCGATGACCTCGCTCGGGCCGTTGAGCCCTTCGGGTTGCGAGCGCGACGCGGGATCGGGAATCGATACCGCATCGTCGAGGCGATAGCGATAAAGCGCACCCGCACCGCAATCGGCAAAGACCTCGAACCAGTTCGTGCCGGCCGCCGTCATCGGGACGAGCAACGGGCCGAAGCCGGTGTCGAGTTCGAGCTGGACCTGCGTGCTGCCCGGCGCCCACACGCGAAAATGCGTGCGCGGCGTCGTACCGAGCGCGCCACAGGGCTGGGCGCCGAACGGCAAGCAGTGAATGTAGTGCTGCGCATACGGATCGTGCGGACAATCGGACATCATGCGCTCCTCGTGCGTGCCGAGCGGCATGGCCGCGCCCGCGGGGCGCGGCGCATCGGGGCCCGGCATGCGACGGCCAGGCGGGGGGAGAGAAACGAGTATGCGCCGGATTCGCTACCGCGATACATCGCGCCCGGACATTTTTAAATACGAATCGACCCCGGGAAAACCCGCGATCCTGCCGGTCCCGCCGAGTCGGGTAGCAGTCATACCGGAATGGCTGCTCGCCTTGTTGCACCGGCCGCGCACGCTTACGCTCTGCGCCATGCTCGCGGACACGACGTCCGCGCCCGACCCGAGGAACCTGCCATGTCGCTTCCCGCCAGCGCCGCCAAATTCGATCCGGCACGCGCGCACGAATACGCCGAGCAATCCCGCATCGCGCTCGCCGGCTACGATGCCTGCCACGAACTCACTGCGTGCATGCTCGCGTCGGCGATCGCGGTGCCCGAGGCGCGGATCCTCGTCGCGGGCGCGGGCGGCACCGGGCAGGAAATCTGCGTGGCGGCCGCGCTCGAGCCGGGCTGGCAATTCACGGCCGTCGACCCGTCCGCGCCGATGCTCGCGCTCGCGCGCTCGAACGTCGAGGCCGCGGGGTTCGGTGCGCGCACGGCGTTCGTAGAAGACGGTGTCGACGCGTTGCCCGACACGCCCGCGTTCGACGGCGCGACGCTGATCGGCGTCCTGCATCACGTGCCCGGCGACGAAGCGAAGGCGGCGCTGCTGCGTGCGATCGCGCGGCGCCTGAAACCCGGCGCGCCGCTCGTGCTCGCCGGCAACCATCGCCGCTACGCGGACCACCCTCGCCTGCTCGACGCGTGGCAGCAGCGCTGGCGCATGAAAGGTGCGACGCCCGACGCGGTGCGCGCGCAACTCGCGAAGATCCTGCAGGGCGCCGATCCGCCCGCGTCCGAGGACGCCGTGTTCGGCCTGCTGCGCGACGCGGGCTTCGATGCGCCGCTGCGCTTTTTCGCGAGCCTGTTCTGGGGGGCGTGGATCGCGGTGCGGCGCGCGTGATGGAGCGGGGGCGGCCGGCCAAACGCGGCCGGCCAGGCGCCGTTCGTCACGGCGCGCAGCGCGTTTCGCGTACGCGCCCTACATGCTGGGTATGATGTCGTTCCCGCCCCCACTCCCAGCGTCGACATGCTCACCGTCCATCACCTGAACAACTCGCGCTCGCAGCGCGTGCTCTGGCTGCTCGAAGAACTGGATGTGCCGTACGAGATCGTGCGCTACGCGCGCGATCCGAAGACGATGCTCGCGCCGCCCGAATTGCGCGCGATCCATCCGCTCGGCAAGTCGCCGGTCATCACCGACGAAGGCCGCACGTACGCCGAATCGGGCGCGATCACCGAATACCTGGTCGAACGCTACGGCAACGGGCGCCTGGCGCCGCCGCCCGGCACGCCCGAGCGGCACGACTTCACGTACTGGCTGCATTACGCGGAAGGGTCGGCGATGCCGCCGCTGCTGCTCAAGCTCGTCGCGCTGCGGATCGCACACGCGCCGATGCCGTTCTTCGCACGGCCGATCGCACGCAAGATCGCCGACACGCTGCAATCGAGCTTCGTCGATCCGCAGATCGCCCTGCATCTCGGCTATGTCAACGACTCGTTGAGCCGCACCGGCTGGTTCGTCGGCGACGGTTTCAGCGCAGCCGACATCCAGATGAGCTTTCCGCTCGAAGCCGCGACCGCGCGCGGGGGCGGCAGCCGCTATCCGGCGATCGCACGATTCCTCGATGCGATCCACGCGCGGCCCGCGTACCAGCGGGCGCTGGAACGCGGCGGCCCGTACGACCTGCTCAAGTAACGCCGTGGATGACCTGGGCCGGCATCAGCTCAGCAGGCCCGCCGCGACGTTGATCGACAGCCCGAGCACGGCCATGTTGAAGTAGAACGACAGGATCGACTGCGCGAGCACCGAGCGCCGCGCGGAGCGGTTCGTCATCGACACGTCGGCCGTCTGCGACGCGACCGCGATGGTGAACGCGAAATACAGGAAATCCCAGTAATCGGGCTCCGGGCTCCGGTCCGGGAAACGAAGCGCGCGGTCGTTGCCGGGCGAGCCGTAATAGAGGCGCGCATAGT
Organism: Burkholderia sp. AU33803; assembly: GCF_002223095.1. Lineage (NCBI taxonomy): Bacteria > Pseudomonadati > Pseudomonadota > Betaproteobacteria > Burkholderiales > Burkholderiaceae > Burkholderia > Burkholderia sp. AU33803. The sequence goes on along the minus strand of NZ_NKFJ01000006.1, from coordinate 918,672 downwards.
GCAGCGTGAAAATCGTCGGAATCATGAACCACGCGCCGAACAGCGTCGCGCCGGTGATCGCGTAGTGGCTGAGCCCCGCGCGAAAGCCGACGCTTTTGACGGTCGCGAGCTCGATCGCGATCGCGGCCACGCTCGCGACGGTCGCAAGGGACACGATGGTCAGCACGGTCGTCGCGTTTTCGTCCTCGCGAATCGCGATGTCGCGCACCTGGTCATGATGCGCGGTGACCATGCGCACCCACATCAGCGCGAGATACAGCCAGACCGCGCAATCCCAGCCGATCAGCGCCCGTACGGTCGGACGCAGCGGAAACGGCAGCAATACCGCGCACAGCAAGCCGGCGACGAACGCCGCGACCATGCGCGGCCGGTTGCGTAATACCTGCGGATAAATCGTCATCATGTGATTCCGAAAGCGAATGGAAAGGATTCGGCCGGCGCGCGGGACTGCCCGCCGCGCCGCACCGGCGGGTATTGTCCCGATTATCGCCATTCCATCGTGACGTGGCGATGGGGGCGCAAGCGCCTAAGATATTGGGATGACTGCCACCGCCCCCCTCTGCCGCCATCCGGCGAACACGGTCGGCCGCGACTTCGTCGTCGGCGACCTGCACGGCTGCGTGGATGTGCTGCGCGCGCTGCTGCACGACATCCGCTTCGACCCGGCCCGCGACCGCCTGTTCTCGGTCGGCGACCTCGTCGATCGCGGCCCGGCCTCCGAAACCACGCTCGACCTGCTCGACCGCCCGTGGTGCCACGTCGTGCGCGGCAATCACGAGGAAGTGCTGAGCCTCGTGGCGCGCGGCAAGCTGTCGCCCGACGCGTGGCGCGGGATCGGCGGCGACTGGGGGGCCGACCTGCCGCCGGAACGGCTGCACGCGCATGCGGCACGCATCGACGCGCTGCCGCTGGTGCGCGTGATCGGCGACGGCCCCGGGCGCTTCAACGTGCTGCATGCGGAATTCTTCGGCTCGGACGCCGATCTCGACACGGGCAGCTATGCGCACGACGTGCGCGAGCGGCTGATCTGGGGCCGCGACCTCGTCCAGGGGCTCGCCGATCCCGCGCGGCAGGCCGGGCTGTCGCTGACCTGCACCGGGCACACACCGGTGCGCGCGCCGCAGCGGATCGGCGCGCAGTGGTTCATCGACACGGGCGCGTTCGCGCCGGCCGGGCGGCTCACGCTCGCCGAGCCGCGCACCGGGCGCACCTGGTCGATGACGCAGGCCGAGGCACGCGAACGCCATGCGGGCGACTGGCCGCTCCCTTGAGGCGGCTGATATGCGCTGATAGATGCTGATAGGTGCTGACGCCCGCGAGCGGGCCCTAGCCGACCTGGTTCAGTTCGAACACCGCATCGACGGCCGAACCGTTCCAGTTGTATTCGAGGTACGCCGCGTGATGGCAGTCGCGCAGCAGCGTGGTGCGGAACGCCGCCAGGCACTCGCCGCGCGGGTCGCGCACCGACGGATAGACGATCCCCGCGCCGCCCGCATTGCGCACCGCGCGACCGAGCGCCTGCCCGGCGCTGTAATCGAGCGGATGCAGCAGCGCCGGATCGCGTTTCGGCCACACGCGTATGTCGGCCACGTCGCCCTGCGCGATCACCGTATAGAGCCGCATCTGCTGGCGCATCGGCGGCTCCTTCGTCGCTTCCAGGAACAGCGCGCTGTGATACCGCGTTTCGGCGATCGCCGTATCGCGCGAACGCGCGCAGTAGAACACGCCATAGCTGCCGTCGGAAAAGCGGCTGCCCTGCGGATTCAGGTGCGTGAACGCGGCCATGATCGGCCCCCAGCCCTGCCCGTAGCGGCGCTCGGCGGGCGGCACGAGGTCGAGCGCGCCGACTTCGTTGCGGATGCGGTCGTTGGTCAGCGATTCGAGTGCATAAAGCGCGTCGAAATCGTCCGCCGAGGCCACGCGGTCGAACAGGTTGATCGCCGGGAAGCGGGTGGGGATCACGCGATAGGCTGGCGTCCAGTCGACCGTGGTCGTGGGCCATTGTTGTGCTTGGATCGGCATGGTCACGCCCAGCCACCCCGCATCGCGTCGAGATATTGCCGGACGGCGACCAGATCGCCGACGTTGCCGGCGAGCATCCGGTCGAGTGCGCGCTTGCCGCCGAACGGCGCCGCGTCGTTCGGCCGCTTGACCCACGCATCGGCCGCGGCCGGCTGCGGCAGCAGGATCTGCAGCGCCTTGTAGATGCCGAGCAACAGCGATAGCCGTTCGAGCGTATCGCGCGGCAGCCGCGCCGATTCCGGCGTGGCCTTCCACTTGAAGAACGTCGAACGGCCGGGCGACCCGAGCAGCACGATCTGCTCGTCGATCGTCAGTTCCCAGTCGCGCGCGATGTTGAAAAACGCGCGCAGGCCGGCCGCCGACATCTGCGCGACCGAGGCCTGCGGCGGGGCGGAGTGCGATTCATAGGCGGGCTGTGACATGATCGTTAGTCTCGAAACGAATTTACTAACAAGATTAGTCCATTTTCGTATTTTTGCAAGGGTCGAGACCGCCGATCGATCCGCTCATCCGGCAAAACGATATTTTTTGTCCATTCTGGACTCTTATTTTATTTTCTGCGTTAATGGCCGTGCGGACACCGCGCGCAGACGCGGTTCGTATCCGTGAAACCGTGTCGCACAGAACCCGGAAGCACCCCGCCAAGGAACGCACCATGAAGAGACTGATTGCCGCTGTTTCGATCGCCCTGCTCGCGGTATCCGCAGGCCCCGCCGTCGCGAAGGACTGGACCACGATCCGCTTCGGCACCGACGCCAGCTACGCGCCGTTCGAGTCGAAGGCGCCCGACGGCAAGCTCGTCGGCTTCGACATCGACCTCGGCAACGAGATCTGCGCGCGCCTGAAGGCGAAATGCGTATGGCTCGAGAACGATTTCGACGGGATGATTCCGGCGCTGAAGGCGAAGAAGTTCGACGCGGTGCTGTCGTCGATGTCGATTACGCCGCAACGTGCGCAGCAGATCGGCTTCACGACGAAGATCTACAACCAGCCGACGCGGCTCGTCGTGAAGAAGGGTTCGCCGCTGCTGCCGACGGCCGAATCGCTGAAGGGCAAATCGATCGGCGTCGAACAGGGTACGACGCAGGAAACGTATGCGAAGACGTACTGGGGCAAGCAAGGCGCGAACGTCGTGTCGTACCAGAACCAGGACGGCGTGTACGCGGACCTGACCTCGGGCCGCCTCGACGCGGCACTGCAGGATGAAGTGCAGGCGGCCATCGGGTTCCTGAAATCGCCGCGCGGCGCGAACTACACGTTCGTCGGCCCCGAACTCGTCGACGAGAAGGTGCTCGGCATCGGCGCCGGCATCGGGCTGCGCAAGGAGGACACCGACCTGAAGGCGAAGATCGACGGCGCCATCCTCGACATGGTCAAGGACGGCACCTACAAGCGGCTCGCGTCGAAGTACTTCGACTTCGACATCTACGGCGGCTGAAACGGCGTCGCGCGCGTACGGGTGCCACTCCCGTCGCGCGCGTCCGACCGCCCCTCCCCTCACCACCGGACGGCACCGGCATCACGCCGTGTGCCGTCGCATCGAATGCTTCATCCTTCGCACACATCGCACGACGCTGCAAATTTCATTCGGATTGCAGATCGATCGTTCGCGGGGACGATGCCTCGCGCGAACGGATAACGTGCGGCTTCAGTCAGTAGGCGAAGACCGGGCGTCGAGGGACCGGCGCCCGTGTGCACATGCCCTTGCGAATCGGGTTCGCGTGCAGGAAAGTACCGACCCGGCGCGGATGGCCGGCAATCAGCCGGATGCGCCTCGCACCGGGCGCGGAGAGATGGCCTGTCGATGCATGCCGGCCGGCTGCGAGAACGGCGTTCGACCGGCGATGCTCCGAATCACTGCGATCGCGGCCTGCCGGCCGCGGCGTGTGGCGATCGATCATTTTTCTTCCCCGTTTCAATCTGATGGTTGTTCCGGCAACCGGACGAGACCGGTGCCCCGACGATCAGGCGACGACATGCCGTGCTCGCCGGAACGCAGCTGTCGTGCCGCGCTCCGCCGCCGCATCCCCGCGGACCGTGTCCAGGCCGGTACTGACAGGGTTCGCTGCCGAACCGGATGGACCGTGCATCGTCGACTTTCGCACGCCCACTGTCGCAAGGTGCGGGCCAGCGTCGCGCGAGCCCGTCCGGACAAGGCGTCGACCCGGCAGCGTGATGGCCGGAACGGGGGCGGAAGGCGGGAAGTTACGAAACTGAAACACGCGGCGCGCGGCCTGCGCCGGCGGTGTCGCGGCCCTGCCTTGCCGGATAAGGCTGAACAATGCGGCGCGACATTTTTACCGACGGGTAGCCGCCGTTCACGCCGATTTGCTGCGGCAATTTGCGTGGCAGCCGAGACGAAAATGTTTCATGCGCTTTACATGGCGCGGGCGGCATGGGCGCCGCAGGTTGTCCGCACATCCATCGGCCGGCGGCATCGCCATACTGCGAAACCGGTGCGCGTCACGTTTGCGCCGGCGCCCTTCGCCGGCGCGTGGCGCACGCCCCCGCCCCATCACCCGAACGACCGCACCCGATGATCCGCACCCTCTATACCGCCGAACGCGCCAGGCTGATTCGCTTCGGGGTGTCGGGCGTCGGTTCGACCGCGCTGCATGCGCTGATCGCGGCCGCGATGTTCGCGTTGTTCGACGCGACGCCGGTGAGCGCGAACGCGAACGCGGTCGCGTTCGCGCGCTCGACCGCGTTCTCGTCTCTCGCCAACACGCTGTGGAGTTTTTCGTCGCTGGTGACGTGGGGCAACTTCGTGCGCTTTCTCGCCGTCGCGATGGCCGGCCTCGGCATGACGATGCTGCTGGCGCACGGCACCGGGACGCTCGGCCTCGCCCGCGCGTGGAGCATCGTCGCGGTCGTGCCGTGCGTGCCGCCGGTCGCGTTCGTGCTGCCCCGGCTCTGGACCTATCGCTGAACCGGTTCACGCGTCACGCGTGCGCCGCTCAGCCGACCCGCTGATGCCCCGTGTCGCCGGACGGCGCGCCGTCGTGCCCGCCGTTGTCGCCGTTCCCGCCGTTGTTGTCGTGATCGTTCAGCCCGTGCTCGATCATCATCCGGTAGAGCGTCACGCGTGAAATGCCGAGTTCGGCCGCGGCCTTGTTGATGCGATGATCGTTGCGCAGCAGCGCATTCTCGATCGCGGTGCGCTCGGCGAGCGCGCGCGCCTGTTCGAGCGTCACGGGTTCGGTTTCGCCCGGCGTCTCGAGCCCGAGATCGTGCGGCGTCAGCAGCCGGCTCTCGGCCATCACGATCGCGCGCCGCACGCGGTTGATCAGCTCGCGCACGTTGCCCGGCCATTCGTAGCGGCGCATCGCATCGAGCGCGGCCGACGTGAAGCCGCTGATCTTGCGGCCGCTGTCGGACTTGAATTTCTGCAGCACGTAGTGCGCGAGGATGTCGATATCCTTGCCGCGCGCGCGCAGCGGCGGCTCGTGGATGCGCAGCACGCACAGGCGGTGATAAAGGTCCGCGCGGAAGCGCCCGGCCTCGACCGCGCCGTCGAGATCGACGTGGGTGGCCGAGATGATCCGCACGTCGACCGGAATCGATTCCTGGCCGCCGAGCCGCTCGATCTTCCCTTCCTGCAGGAAACGCAGCAGGCTCGCCTGGCTTTCGACCGGCATGTCGCCGATTTCGTCGAGAAACAGCGTGCCGCCGTTCGCCGATTCGATCCGGCCCGCGCGCCGCTGGTTCGCGCCGGTGAACGCGCCGCGCTCGTAGCCGAACAGTTCCGACTGCAGCAGGTGATGCGGAATCGCGCCGCAGTTGATCGCGATGAACGGCCCCTTGCCGCGGCCGGAGCGCTCGTGAATCGCGAGCGCCGTCAGCTCCTTGCCGGTGCCCGACTCGCCGGAGATGAACACGCTCGCGTCGGTCTTCGCGACCTTGCGGATCGTGCTGAACAGCTGCTGCATCGCCTCGCAGTTGCCGATCATCCCGTGTTCGCCGATCGACGCCGCATAGGCCGCGCCATCGACGCGATCGAGCGCGGCCATCCCGCGCGCATGGCCGAGCACGTGCGAAATCCATTCGTAGGGCAACGGGAGGGTCACGTAATCGAAGCAATAGCTGCGGATCAGTTCGCGCACCGCGGGGCCGATCGTGATGCCGGCCTGCGCGATGGAAATCCAGCCGATCGACGGCTGGCTCAGGCACGCCTTCAGCGCGGGATAGTCGCGCGACGTGAACCCGGTGAAATCGACCAGGCCAGCGGCGACGCTCACGCCGGAGGTCATGTTCTGCGCGGCGCCGGCCGTCTTCGCGACCGCGATTTCCCAGCCGAGCCCGCGCAGTTGCGCAAGCAACGGCTCGTCGGGCGAACGCATGATCACGAACAGCTTGCGTCCGTCCTCGGGCGCGGTGACGGACACATGCGACATCTCGGGCACCGCATGCCCGTTTGCGTCAGGTGACCTAGCAACCATCGTTGTTCCCCGCTTCGCGTTGGTATCGCGCCGGCTCGCCGTCGCACGCGACGGACCTTGGTCGAACCGACATATTGGCCGCATTTCCGTCCGAATAAAATCCCCCCGTGCAGGAATCGCGCGTGAGGTGGACATTGTCATGAACGGTATATCGATGCGGCCGGCGCGCGGCTAGATGGGTGTTATCCCGGTGGCGTGCGCGGCGGAACCCCTGAACGGGGGGCTGCGCGGCGCGCAAAGCCGCGCCGGTGCTGGCGCATGGCGTTCCCGGGCGATGCCGCGCACACCGGATCGGCTGACCCGCGCATGCGTGCACAACCGGTCGACGAGCCCGCAGCGCACCCGTGCCGCCGGTTCGAATTGATTTGGGTCAATCGTCAGAGGAAGCCGGCTGATGCACGAACGCAACATGCGCGGCCCGATGCCGCGCATGCCGGCGCAGCGACGGTCTCAGCGGCCCGATGCGAGGGGCGCAGGCGCGTTGGCGCGGCCGCGGCCGGCCGGTGCGCCGCCCTGTTCGCCGTAGGTGGCGGCGAGCGCATCGACCCGCGCCAGATGGTGGTGATTGTCGTGATCCCACGGATGGAAGCCCGGCCGGAAAAAGCTCAGCCATTCGCCGGCGATGCGCGGGAACAGCCCCCGGCGCGGCCCGTACAGGAACGCGATCATCCGCAGCATGCCGCGCACGTGATGGCCGGCGCCGCGATCGCGCCACAGCAGCGTCGCATGCATCAGGAACACGGTCGGCCAGAACGTCAGCGTCGTCAGCAGATACACGCCGATGCGGATCAGGTAACGACGCAGCCCCGGTTCCATCGCGGTGTTCCATACGTCGAACGACACGGCCTTGTGCTCGGTTTCCTCGAGCGCGTGCCAGATCCACATCTGGCGATAGCCCTCGACCGAGCCGTCGAGGCGCGTCGGGTCGCGCAGCAGCCAGTCGGCGAGCATCGCCGTGTAGTGCTCCGCCGCGACCGTATGCGCGAGCTGCACCGAATGCGGCAGCTTGCGCTTCATGTAGCCGAGCACCGTCCACACGCGCTTGTCGAGCTTGCGCGCGGGCAGCCGGTTCGCCTGCATCAGCTCGTTGTACTCGATGTGCTCGCGCGTGTGCATCGCCTCCTGGCCGATGAAGCCGAGCACCTGCTGCTTCAGCACGGGATCGCCGATCCGGTCGCGGTAATTGCGCACCGAATCCATGAAGAAACGCTCGCCGGCCGGAAACAGCAGCGACAACGCGTTGAAGAAATGGGTCACGTGCGACCCGAGGCCATGCCAGTCCTTCGCGCGTTCGACCGGCAGGTCGAAGCGCAGGTCGCGGCGCACCGGCATGATCCCGGCTGCGGTGACGGAAGCGGCTGACTTCATGTTCATCGTTCTCCTGGTTCCAGAGCGGCCGGGCGCGTCGTCGGACGCAGCCGGCGCAGGGCCCGGGCGGCGCGTCGCGCACCGCCAAAATCTTGACATCGACAGCTGTAAAGATAGGCCGCCCGCAGCGGCGCACGCAAGCCGCGCGGTAGATGCGCGCTTCCAAACAGGGCACGGTCGAACAGGCGGAAAAAACGGCGCTCGAACAGCGTCCGGACGAGGCGGGATTCGAACGCGCGCGGCGGCTCGCGAGCGCTACGCACGGCGCCGTGCAATGTCACGTCGACGGCCTGAAAGCCTTGTGCGGCGGGCGTTTCATGGAAATCGGCGACGCCACGCGGTACGCTGCGGCGCGCCCCGGTAGCACCGATTCATACACGCGTCGCACTCGCGCGGTGCAACCGCGGTCGCGGGGCACGCGCAAAATTCAAACGCGCGTTCCATTTGCGTTTCGGACGATCGCGGCCACGGCGGCCCGCCGCCGCCGCGACACACGTGCGAGCGGCCGACAACCCCGAGCGGCGGCCCGTTGCGCGCTCGCCTACAATAGCGGTTTTACCCATCCTTTTTCAGGAGAAGTCATGTCTGTCATCACGACCGAATCGGGCCTCAAATACGAAGACCTGACCGAAGGCACCGGCGACGTAGCGCAAGCCGGCCAGACCGTCAGCGTCCACTACACGGGGTGGCTGACCGACGGTCAGAAATTCGATTCGAGCAAGGATCGCAACGACCCGTTCGCGTTCGTGCTCGGCGGCGGCATGGTCATCAAGGGCTGGGACGAAGGCGTGCAGGGCATGAAGGTCGGCGGCGTGCGTCGCCTGACGATCCCGCCGCAACTCGGCTACGGCCCGCGCGGCGCAGGCGGCGTGATTCCGCCGAACGCCACGCTCGTGTTCGAAGTCGAACTGCTCGACATCTGACACCGCACGCGAGCCGCCGCCTGACGCCTGCCCCATGGCCCACCTTTCGTCCCCCACCATCGCACTGCAACGCTACGACACGCTCGAAGCGTCGGACGTGCACGACTTTCACCAGATCGTGCTCGGCATCGACGGTGCGATGGTGATGGCGGTGGACGGCGTCAGCCAGCGGCTCGACCGGCACGGCGCGTGGCTGGTTCCGGCCGGCGCGCGCCACGATTACGCGGGCCTCGGCGAGAACCGCCAGCTCGTGCTCAATCTGCCCCTCGCGTCGCTCGCGGTGCCGCAGCGGCTGTTCGACAGCGCGCGCGCCGTGGCGATCGATCCGGCACTGACGTCGCTGGTCGCGCAGATCGCGGCCGCCGCCGCGCAACTCGACGCCCCCGCCGACGACGCGCGGCACGCGGCCGCGCATCGCTTCCAGTGGCAGGCCGCCGCGCGGCTGTGCGGCGCGCTGCTCGACGAACGCGCGATCGCCGCGCCTGCCTCGGGCCTCGATTTCGCGCGCATCGACCGCTGGCTGCGCGCACGGCTCGACGAGCCGCTGCGCATCGCCGATCTCGCCGCGCACTGCGGCTACGGGATGCGCCGCTTTCATCAACTGTTCGTCGACGCGTTCGGTGAAACGCCGCATCGCTACCTGCAGCGGCTCAGGCTCGACGCCGCTGTGATCCTGCTCGCGGACGGCCGGTATCCGCTCGTCGACATCGCCGGGATGGTCGGCTTCGCGGATCAAAGCACGTTCACCCATGCGTTCACGAAACGCTTCGGCGTGGCGCCGGGACGCTGGCGCGGCGAGCGGCATTGAACGGCCACACGTCGCCGGTTTTTCCGCGACAGCGGCTACGCCGCGCGCTCGCGCGGCGGCATTACGGCCGGACGAGCTTCGACAACCGTTGTCCGTCCCGCATGAAGCCGTGCCGCGCGTAAAAGCGGTGCGCATCGAGCCGAAGGTCGCCGCTCGTCACCTCCAGTTTCACGCACCCCGTCGACTCGAACCAGATGTGCGCCGCCGCGATCAGTGCGCCGCCGACACCCTGCCCGCGACAGCCTTCGTCGACGACCAGACTGGTGATACGCCCGAGATTGCCGTGCGCGTGAAATAGCGCAAGCGCATGCAAGCTGATGCAGCCCACCACGCTGCCCGCGACCGTCGCGACCAGGATGCGGTCGACCGCGCTCGGCAGCAGGGCTGCCAGTTTGTCGCGGATCATCGCGGGGGTCGCATCGTAGCCAAGCTGGTGCATCAGTCTTGCGATGTCGGCGTGATCGGCGATCTGCGCGTCGCGCGTCATCAGGTTCGAGGAAGTCATCCGGACGGGCCTGTCGATAGTCGATGTGTGCGGTGGCAGGCATGAGCCGCCGCAGTGCCATGTTAATCGCCGTGCACGGGCACGTATCGACGCTTCACGTTCCGCTGAAACATTGCATGTCCGTCGCGCCTACGATTGACGCATGGATACGACCGCCCCCACGCCCGCTTTCCCGCCCGCGCTCGCCCGCGTCGTCGCGACCGTCAGCACCGGTTTCGTCGTGACGCAGCTCGACGTGACGATCGTCAACATCGCACTCGCGCATCTCGCCGGCGACCTGCACTTGCCGGTCGCCGGCCTGCAGTGGGTCGTCGACGCATACACGCTCGCGTTCGCGGTACTGATGCTGTCGGGCGGCGCGCTCGGCGACCGCTTCGGCGCGCGGCGCCTGTACCTCGCCGGCCTCGTGCTGTTCGCGTTGGCGTCGCTCGCGTGCGGCGCCGCGCGCGCGCCGGCGATGCTGATCGCGGCGCGCGCGCTGCAGGGCGTCGGCGCCGCGGCGATGCTGCCCAATTCGCTCGCGCTGCTCAACGACGCGTGCCGGCACGACCCGCACCTGCGGGCGCGCGCCGTGGGCGGGTGGACGGCGGCCGGCTCGATCTCGATCGCGGCGGGCCCGGTGGTGGGCGGCGTGCTGATCGCGGCATGGGGCTGGCGCGGCATCTTCCTCGTGAACCTGCCGCTGTGTGCGGCCGGGCTGGCGGCGGCGTTCGCCTGGATCCCCGCGCGTGGTACGGCGGCGCCGGCCGCAGCGTCCCGTTCCATCCGCGCACTCGACCTGCGCGGCCAGTTCATCGCGATCGCGATGCTGACCGCGCTGACCGGCGCCGTGATCGAATGGCGGCCGCTCGGCTTCACGCATCCGGTCGTCGTCGGCGGCTTCGCGCTGGCCGCCCTCGCCGCGCTCGCGTTCGTCGCCGTGGAAGCGCGCACGGCCACGCCGATGCTGCCGCTCTCGCTGTTCCGCCATCGCACCTTCAGCGCGGCCGTGCTGTTCGGGATCTGCGTGAACCTCACGTACTACGGCACCGTGTTCGTGCTCGCGCTGTACCTGCAGCGCGCACGCGGCGAATCGGCGCTGCAGGCGGGCCTTGCGTTCCTGCCGCTGACCGGCGGCTTCCTGCTGTCGAACCTCGCCAGCGGGCGCGTCGTGGCGCGTCACGGCCCGCGTGCGCCGATGCTGGCGGGCGCGCTCGTCGCCGCGCTCGGCTACGGGTCGCTGCATTTCGTCGACGCGTCGACGCCGCTGGCCGTCCTGCTCGTGCCGTTCCTGCTGATTCCGACGGGCATGGGCTTCGCGGTGCCGGCGATGACGACCGCCGTGCTCGCGTCGGTCGCGCCCGAACGGGCCGGCATCGCGTCGGCCGTGCTGAATACCGCGCGGCAGGCCGGCGGCGCGATGGGCGTGGCTGCGTTCGGCGCGCTCGCCGGCGGTGGCGGCGCGGCGCAGGTCGTGAGCGGATTGCGGATCGAAACGGCCGTGTCGGTTGCGCTGCTCGTCACCGCCGCGTTGCTCGCGACGCGGGTGCGGCCCGATGCGCATCGTGGCGCGTCGTCCGCGCGTCAGGTCGTGACGGCGGCCGATTGAACAGATGCGGTCATGCGTCGCCGGGGTCGCGCTGGATCAGGTGACGCCAAGGAAACACGTTGTCCTTGAAATGGCTCACGTAGCCACCGGTGCCGGCCTGGATCACCATCAACGACAAGCGCGGATGCAGGGCCTGCAGCGCGTCGAGCGCTTCCCGATCGAGGCAGGTATTTCTCAGTGTCAGCGTGTGGAGCCGCTGGCCAGCGGGGCTCTTCAGCAAGCGCTCGTAGGCGTCGAACGACGTCACGCTGCCGGCGCCGCGCTCGCGCTTCCACGTCGAATGCAACGCGGTCGATTCCGAGAAATCGAGCCAGCCGAGCGACGACAGGTTGTCGCTGCCGGCCAGATGCTCGATGAACTGCTGCGTGTCATCTCCGCCACCGATGCGCAGCCGCTCGAGATGCGCAAGCGGTACGTCGAAGAAATGCGCGTCGGGCGCATTCGGCACCGTCAGCTCGGTGAGAAACGGCGCCTTCGCGGCAATGCGGGCAATCTCGCCGCCCTCCTGCATGATCAGGCCGCGGCGCACGATCATCGACTGGTTGTGATCGGCCGGCTCGGTCGGCCGCACATACAGCGAGCGCAGCATCGGGAAACGCCCATCCGAATCGAGCAGCGGACCGAAATCCCATTCGCGCGAGCCGTTGGCGCCTTCGTCCAGACCGCTGAACGCGAGGTCGGTGACGAGATCCCCGACGTCCCGCTCTGCAAGGCATTGCAGCGTCCAGTCGAACGGTTCGTCCCACGCGCTCGCAGTAGTCGTGGATGCGACGCTGCAGGTCGAGCAATCGCCGATAGCCGGCGGAATCCAGCGGGTGGGACATGGCAATGCGGCTCCGGTCAACGACGATCGCGACAGTCTATCCGACGGTGCGGCCATCGCACATGACGCTCACTGACGCGTCTTGCCGGCGTCGTCGCCGACCTTCCTCACGACCGTCTCGGCCGCCGTCAAAGGCCGGCCGTCGTCATGCCGCAGCGCGAGCTTGCGGACCGCGCGCCCCGTGCCGCGGTCGACCAGCACCGAATGCGGCTCGCCGCGCGCGAACAGGTTCGCCTCCCCCCACTGCCTCAGCATCACGATCACCGGAAACAGCCCTTCGCCCTTTTTGGTCAGCACGTACTCCTGATACGCGGTGCCGTCGGACGCCGGCACGACGTCGAACACGCCGGCGTCCACCAGCATCTTCAGCCGGTCGGACAGGATGTTGCTCGCGACGCCGAGGCTCGTGCGGAAATCGCCGAACCGGCGCACGCCGTCGAACGCATCGCGCACGATCAGCAACGCCCAGCGATCGCCGACGATATCGGTCGCCCGCGCCACCGGGCACGGCGAATCCGCAAGACTTTTCTGCCTGGCCATGTTCCTCTCCGCAATCTTGCCGGCCGCCTTCGCGGCAACGCCGGCCATCCGTGCGCGGACCGCTCGCCCGCCGCACAACAGGTTGCATTTTAAAACTACTTTTCCTACACTCCAGACCAGTTTCAATTTGCAACTACATTACGCGAGGGAACCGATGGCGTCTTCCTGTCAATCCGGCACTGTTACATCGAACGCGCCGGCACACGCCGCGCATCCGGCCGACGGCGGCCGCCTGTCCGCGGCGCGCGTCGCGTTGCTGGCCGTCTGCTGCGCGGCCAGTGTCGCGAACGTCTACTACGCGCAGCCGCTGCTCGATTCGATCGCACGGGATTTCGGCGTGTCGCAGGCGGCCGTCGGCGGCGTCATCACCGCGACGCAGCTCGGCTGTGCGCTCGCGCTGCTGTTCGTCGTGCCGCTCGGCGACCTGCTGAACCGCAAGCGCCTGATCACCGTGCAGCTTCTGCTGCTGACGGCGGGCTGCATCGGCGTCGCCGCCTCGTCGACGCGCGTCGCGCTGCTGGCCGGGATGGTCGCGGTCGGGCTGCTCGGCACCGCGATGACGCAAGGGCTGATCGCGTGCTCGGCCGCGCTCGCGGGCGCCGGCGAACGCGGGCGCGTGGTGGGCGCCGCGCAGGGCGGTGTCGTGGTCGGGTTGCTGGCCGCGCGCTCGCTGGCCGGTGTCGTCACCGACATCGCGGGCTGGCGGGCGGTCTATCTGGTGTCGGGCGCGCTCGCGATCGCGATGCTCGTCGTGCTATCGCGGCTATTGCCGGACGAGAACGGCCCGCGCGAGCGCATCGGCTACGCGGCGCTGCTGCGATCGATGGTGTCGCTGCTGCGCGATGAACGCGTGCTGCGCGTGCGTGGCGCGATCGCGCTGCTGATGTTCGCGGCCTTCAGCATCTTCTGGAGCGCGCTGGTGCTGCCGCTGAGCGCGCCGCCGCACGCGATGTCGCATACGCAGATCGGCGCGTTCGGCCTCGTCGGCGCACTGGGCGCGGCGGCGGCCGCCCGCGCGGGCCGGCTCGCCGATCGCGGGCGCGGCGAAACGACGACCGGCGCCGCGCTCGCGCTGCTCGCGTGCGCATGGCTGCCGCTCGCGTTCGGCGATACGTCGATTGCATGGCTGATCGTCGGCATCGTGCTGCTCGACGTCGGCGGACAGGCCGTCCACGTGGTCAACCAGAGCATGATTCTCGGCGCGCGGCCCGATGCGCATGCGCGCCTCGTCGGCTGCTACATGCTGTTCTATTCGGCCGGCAGTGGGCTCGGTGCGATTGCGTCGACGATGATGTATGCGCGCGCCGGATGGGCAGGCGTCTGCGTGCTCGGCGCGGTCGTGAGCGTGGCGGCGCTTGGCGTGTGGGCCGCCACGCTCAGGCGTGCGTGACGCGTGGCGGCGCCGTGTAGCGGAGAGAGAAGAAGGCCGGCCCGCCCGCTACGGGCGGCCGGCACGTGAACCGGCCATGCACGCACGCCGGTTCGGCGTTCGGTTCGGCACACAGGTCGCGCGCCGCGGCGCACTTAACCTGCCGCCTGGATCGCCTCTTCGTACACGCCGGCCACGCGCCGCGCGATCACCGCGTTGTCGAAATGGTCACGTGCATAACGCTTGCACGCGGCTTCGTCGGGCAGCGTGATCGCACCCGACAACGCGGCACCAAGCCCTTCCGCGATCGCGTCCGCGCCCGTGGACGGCAGCACGAGATCGTCGGACAGCCCGGCCACCGCCTCCGGCAGCCCGCCCACCGGCGTGACCAGCACCGGCGTGCCGGATGCGAGCGATTCGACGGTGATCAGCCCGAAGCCTTCGAGCGCGACCGTCGGCACGACGCTGACCGTCGCCGCGCGGTACAGCGCCGCGAGATGGTGGTCGGGCACGAAGCCGAGCAGCTTCACGTTGTCCTGCAGCCCGGCGGCATCGATGCGCTGCTGCAGTTCCTCGCCGATCTTGCCCTTGCCGGCGATCAGCAGCAGCACGTCCGGGTGACGGTGCTTGAGGAGACCGATCGCGTCGATCAGGTCCTCCAGCCCCATGCGCCGCACGAGCCGGCGCACGGCCAGCACGATCGGCCGGTCCTGCGGCAACTGCAGCTTGTGCCGCGCCTCGGCCGGCGTGAGCGGCGTGTCGAACTGCGCGGTATCGACGCAGCCGGGAATCACGCGCACGCGCGACGGATCGATCCCGTAGCGGTTCGTCAGGATCTGGCCGAACGCCTGCGACAGCACGATCAGCCGCGACGAACGCGTATAGACCGCCTGTTCGAGATAGCGCTTCGCGCGCTGGCCGAGCGACGCGGCGCCCTCGACCTGGCTTTCGTCGGCCCACGGCCCCTGGAAATGCGACACCTGCGGAATCCCGCGCGTGACGTCGAGGCCCGGGAACGTGTACAGCGCGAAGTGCGACGAGATCACGTCCGGCCGCTCGCTGCGGATCTCCTCGCGCAACGCGCGCCGCGCGGCGAGCATCCGGCGTGCAAGCGACTCCGATGCGGGGCCGAAGCCCTGGATCGCGCCGTCCGTGTCGTCGGCGACCTTCGGCGAGCCGGCGACGAGCCCGCGCACCTCGACGCCCGCGCCCGGCAGCGCGCCGACGAGCGAGTAGTACATCCGGTCGAGGCCGCCCGCGCGTTCGGGGAACCAGTGCATGCCGATTTGCAACGATTTGATCGGCCGGGAAGATTGGGACATCACGTTTGCTCCTGCGTGACTGCATGCTCGGCCCGCTCGAAAGCGGACGGCTGCGTGGGTTGGCCGATGCGCCGGTAAAGCGCGACATACTGGGCGCCCATGTGCGCCCAGCCGAAACGGGTCATCAGTTCGCGGGCCGCTTCGCCCATCGTGCGACAGGTGTCGCGCGATGCCGCGAGCGAACCGATTGCCTGCGCGAGCGCCGCCGGATCGTCCGGATCCTCCAGCACGATCCCGCATTCGCGCGTGATGATTTCCGCGCCGCCCGCCGTGCGCGCGGTGACGACCGGCAGCCCGGCCGCCATCGCCTCGAGCAGCGACAGGCTCATCGCTTCGTAGCGCGACGGGAACACGTACGCGTCGACCGAGCGCATCAGCGTCGGCATGTTTTTAACCAGGCCGAGGAAATGCACGCGCGAATCGATGCCGAGCGCGCGCGCCTCCTCCGGATACGGGCTGCCGGGCAAGTAGCCGGCCACCGCCAGGTGCACGTTCGCCGGCAGCTTCGTCAGCGCCTTCAGCACGGTGCCGAGGTTCTTGCGCGGCGTGCGCAGGTCGCCGACGAACAGCAGCAGGAACGCATCGTCCGGCAGCTTGAATGCCGCGCGGTCGGCCTGCGCCCCCGCGAACGCGCTGGCGTCGACACCGTTGTAGATCACGCTGATCTTGCGGCTGTCGATGCCGAGCCCGGCGATCTCGTCGGCCACCTTCTGCGACACAGCCGTGATCGCGCGCGAACGGCGGTACGCCCAGCGCTCGAGCGTGGTGTTCACACGCGTATAGACGTACTGGTAGGCCGACCACAGCCCCTTCGTCGGCCCGAACGGATAGTACGGACTCTTGAACCAGCCGCCGTGCACGAAGTGCGCGGTATTCACGTCGGCCTTGATCCACGAAATGAAGCCGTTCACGTGCAGCACGTCGTACTCGCTGCGGTGCGATCGCAGCCAGGCCGCGCTCTTCAGCGCGAACACCTGCTGCTTGACGAGATTCGACGGCCAGAAGCCGCCGACCTTCACGGGCACCCAGCGCACGCGCGGGTCGGCCAGCAGCTCGGGCGCGACATGCGACGCGACCAGCGTGACCTCGTAGTTTTCGGCCAGCGCCGCGCGCGCGATTTCGTAATTGACGCGGCCCTGCCCGTCGTTATGTCGCACGACGTGCGTGACGATCGCGATTCTCAATGGTCGCCTCCCCGTAAACGCGCGGCGGCCAGCAGGCGTTGTGCCTTTTGCCAGTGCGCCGCGGAAAGAATCGAAAAAATGGCCGTGAACATCAGCAGGCCGCCCGTGCCGATCAGCGAGTTCGTGAACACGAGCATCGCGAAGGTCGACAGGCACAGGCTCAGGCACGCGCCGACGAACTTGTCCTTGCGCAGCTTGAACGCCGCGCGCAGCGTGCGGCCGAACAGCATCACGACGCCCGAGAGGTACAGCAGCGTGCCGGGCCAGCCGAGCACGAACGGCACGTTCATCACGCCGCTGTCGAAGCTGCCGTACTTGCCGAGCTCGCCGCTGTCGCTCGACAGCTTCGTGGATGCACCCGTGGCGCCCATCCCTTCGCCGGCGACGTCGGTGAACGCCGTCTGCGCGAAGGTGGCGTAGAACTTGTTGCGGTCGTCGTAGCTGCGGTCGTCCTTCAGGTTCGTGATCGACTGCAGGCGCGCGCCGAGCCGGTCGGCCACCGGCCCGACGGTCAGCAGCGGCACGCACAGGCCGACCAGCACGACGCCGCTGATCAGGATCCGCATCCGTACGCGGTTGTTCGACTGCGCGAGCTGGATCGCGAGCGCGATCACCCAGCCGCCCCACGTCGAGCGCACGAGACACAACGCGAACGACACGAAGCCGGCCGCCCCGGCGAACCAGCGGATCTTCTGCGGCGCCGCGAGCACGAACACCAGCGCGCCCATCATCGCGAACGCGAACGGCCCCGACGAGTTCATCGTGCTGAACACGCGCACGCCGTACGGCACCGGCTCGCCCTGCGAGCCCATGTCGGAACCGATCATCCACAGCACGTCCCACTGCGGCATCACGAAGTACTGCACGATGCCGTACAGGCCCATCACGAGCATGCCCCACATGAACGTGGACAACAGCACGTCGCGGTACTCGGGATAGTCGCGTGCGTTGACCATGATGTGAAAGCCGATCAGCACCGGGTACACCCAGTTCGCGAGGTCGTAGGTCGCGGCCATCACGCCGCTCGACACGATCCCGACGAGGTACGCGTACGCGAGCCCGAACAGCATCAGCAGGATCGGGATCCCGCGCCGCTGCGCGAGCACGCGGTAATGCCGGATCAGCCCGAGGCCGGCGATCATCGTCACCGCGAGCGGCGCGACCTGGATCAGGCTCGTCGGCGTGAACGCGCCCTTCGACCAGTCGGCGAGACGCCGCACTTCCGGGCTCAGGAACCACACCCACCACATGAAGCCGACGTAGCGCGCCGGACTCTTGAAATACAGCCAGAGGCCGACCGCGATGGCCAGCACCGGAAACGCGAGCGTCAGCACCTTGCCCTGGTGAATGGCGATCAGCGCGGCCGTGAACGTCCACAGCCCGGCCTGCCCGACCCAGTGCTTCGGCTCGGGAAGCCAGTTGCGTTTGCGCGACGGTGCGCGTTCGGCGGCAATCGTACTCATCGATCCGCTCTCAGCGCGACGACGGGCGCGAATCCGCGAGCGGCATCGCGAGACCCGCGGCAGCCGGCGTGCGGCGCCGGCGCAGCATGTCGCGCGTGATCCGCACGTGCTGCTCGGCGAACGCCTGCGTGGTCAGGTCACGGTCGCGCAGGCACGCGGCGGCGGCCTGCGCGCAGGCGAGCGCCGCGACCGGATCGGCCACGAAGCGATCGGCGGCCTGGCGCATCGCCTGCGCGTCGAACGCCGGCACATAGGCGGCCGTATCGTGCGGAAAGTAATCGCTGAGCCCGCCGACATCCGACACGATCATCGGCTTGCCGACGGCGGCGGCCTCGAGCATCACCGTGATGCCCGACGCATGGAAGTTCGGCCGCAGCGGCACGACGATCACGTCGGCCCACGCGTATAGCTCGTGCTGCTTCGCGAGCCCCGACGCCGAGCCGATCTTCACGTTCGGTGCATGCCACTCGCGCGGCACGCGGCGGCGCGTCGCGAGCCGCACGTCGTAGCGCTCGTCGCCGCCGAACGCGGCGAGGAACGTGCGCCAGTCGCGGTCGCGATCGTTGCCGATCGCCGCGATCCGCAGCGGCCGGTTCGGTTGCCATTGCCGCGGCTCGGTGATCGGGAAATCCTGCGTGTTCAGCCCGTAGTAGACGAACTCGGCGTCACGGCCGAGATAGCGGCGGCACAGCTCGGCGTTGTCGCGGGCCAGCGTGGTCAGCGCGTCGGCGCGCGCGATCAGCTTGCGGTACAGCCAGCGGCGCGGGCCGCCGAAGCTGTTCCACTTGTCGAACAGCCACACGCTCTGCGCGAGCAGCAGCGGGCGCTTGCCCTGCGCGCCGGCGAGCTTCAGGATCAGTGCAGCGGCCAGGTGCTCCTGTTCCGTGTGCGTCCAGATCACGTCGGTGTTCAGCAGCGCGGCGCGGTTGCGCCACGCATGCACGACGTCGAAGCCGAGCGCCGCCTTCAGCGCGCGGCGCGCGAGGCTGGCGACGCGGTTCTCGCCGCCGTCCTGCGAATAGGTCAGCCGGAATTCGTCGGATTCGGCATGGTGATAGCCGTACAGGCAGCCGATGTTCTCGCCTTTCCGGTAGGTACGCGGATCGGCGCCGTAAAACAGGTGAACGTGGACCTTGGTTGCCGTAGTCATTCAAGCCCTCCGTGGGGGGTCGCGCGCGACGCGCGCAGACCGTTCAAGACGTCACCGGCGGCATCGCCGCACGATGGGGGGCAAGGTTCGCGCGGCGGGCGTCGCGCGCGCCGCGGCGCACCGCGCGCCAGTGCTCGCGGATCCGCTCGCGCTGCGCCGTATGCAGGGACAGCAGCACGTGCGCGAGGCCCGGGTAGACGCGCGTGCCGACCAGCGTCCACCACCACCACGCGAGCTCGCGCCGGACCGGCGGCAGATGCTCGCGCAGGATCAGGTGCATGTTGTACGCGCCGTTGCTGATCGCGTTCAGCGACGCGGCATCGCGCCTGTCGTCGTCGAAGCGCTCGGCCGGGAAATGATCGACCGCGATCGCCGGGTCGTACACGAGCTTCCAGCCGTCGCGCTGCACGCGCATGCTGAAACCCATGTCGTTGTGCACCTGCGCGCCGGCGCCGCGCAGCCGCGTGTCGAAGCGCAGCCGCTCGATCGCGGCACGGCGGTAGCTCATGTTCGCGCCTTTCAGCATGTCGACTTCGCGCGGGCCGCCGACGCCGAGATGATGGTTGCCGACGATCTTGCCGGACAGCGTGAGCTGGCCGACGAGCTCGCGCGATTCGTCGAGCACGCGGCCCTTCTCGTGCACCCAGTCGCGCCCGCCGACCGCGCCCACGCGCGGATCGGCCTCGAACACCGCCTCGACGCGCGCGAGCCAGTCGGGATGCGGCGCCGCGTCGTCGTCGGTGATCGCGACGATGTCGCCGTTCGCCGAGTCGAGCCCCTTGTTCAGCGCGGCGACCTGGCCCGGCACCTCGACCGGCACGATGCGCAGCGGCAG
The DNA here is from genome assembly GCF_002223095.1 of Burkholderia sp. AU33803. Taxonomy (NCBI): domain Bacteria; kingdom Pseudomonadati; phylum Pseudomonadota; class Betaproteobacteria; order Burkholderiales; family Burkholderiaceae; genus Burkholderia; species Burkholderia sp. AU33803. The sequence goes on along the minus strand of NZ_NKFJ01000006.1, from coordinate 898,333 downwards.
CGCGCCGCCAACCGCCGGATCGGCGAGCCGTTCGTGCGTCGCGTCATCCTCCGGGCGCGCGACGACGATCACCTCGTCGGGCAGCCGATGCTGCCGCTGCAGCGCCAGCAGGCAGCGCGCGAGGTCGGCGGGACGCCGATAGGTCGGAACGAGCACGGAAATTTTCATCGTTGATTCTCCTGTCGGCCGGGCAGGCAACACGCGCTGCCCGCCCGGTTACGTGCGATGCGGATCAGGCGCTCAGGTATTCATGCACGGCCGCATAGCCGCGGCCGTAGCCGCGCGCCTTCGGCGGCACGCCGTTGAAGATCCCGCCTTCCAGGTCGACGCCCGCGGTGCGCAGGCGCTTGATCGCGTCGGCGATCTCGCCTTCGGTATGCATGCCCGAGCGCAGCACGAGGAACGTCGAGCCGGCCATGCGGCCGATGATGGTCGCGTCGGTCACTGCCAGCACCGGCGGCGAGTCGATCAGCACGACGTCGTAGCGCTTGCCGAGCCCCTCGAGGTATTGCGGCAGGCGCGACGACATCAGCAGCTCCGACGGGTTCGGCGGGCGCGTGCCGGCCGAGATGAACGACAGGCCCTGCACCGGCGTTTCGCGTACGGCGTCCTCGAGCGCCGACTGGTCGCTCAGCAGCTCGGACAGGCCCGGCTGCGACGTGAGGCCGAAGTAGCGGTCGAGCAGGCCGCGACGCATGTCGGCGTCGATCAGCAGCACGCGCTTGCCCGAATGCGCGAGCAGCACCGCGAGGTTGACCGTCAGAAAGCTCTTGCCGATACCCGGCGTCGGGCCCGTCAGCACGATTACGCGGTTCTTCGCATCCATCATCGCGAACTGCATCGCGGTGCGCAGGCTGCGCAGGCTCTCGACGCTGAGATCCTTCGGACGCAGGCTCGCGAGGATCGGCCGGGTACGGCTGCCGCTCTTCTCGGCCTGCGCGTCGAGCTTCACCTGTTCGGCGCTTTGCGGCACCAGCCCGTACAGCGGCAGGTTGAACGCGCGCTCGATGCGGTCGGGATCCTCGATGCCCTGGAACATGTTGCGGCGCAGGAACACGACGCCGGTGCCGAGGATCAGCCCGAGGAACACGGCGGCCGACAGGATCAGCACCTTCTTCGGCTTGACCGGATCGCCCGGACGCAGCGCCGAATCGACGAGGTGGATGTTGCCGCCCGTGCCGGCCTTCTGCACCGACAGCTCCTGCACGCGGTTCAGCAGCAGCACGTAGATGTCCTCGGCCACCTTCGCGTCACGCTGCAGCTGGACGGCCTTCACTTCGGTGGCCGGCAGGCTGCGGAAGCGGTTGCTGAACTTGTCCTTTTCGCCCTGCAGCTCGGCGAGCTGCTGCTTCGCGGCGATCACCATCGGGTGCGAATCGGTGAAGCGCTGCGCGAGCGACGCGAGCTGCAGGCGCTGCGCGGCGATCTGCTGCTCGTACTGCACGCTGCCCTCGAGGTAGACCTTCGCCTCGTCGCTCGCGTTGATCGAGCCCGACGTGCGCTGATACTGCGTCAGCGCGGCTTCCGCGCGTTCGAGGTCGGCCTTCAGGCGCGGCTCCTCGCCCTTCAGGAAGTCGAGCATCTTGGTCGCTTCGGCCTGCTTCGCGACCACGTGCTGGTTCAGGTACGACTGCGCGAGCGCGTTCGCGATCGCGGCGGTCTGGTCCGGGTCCTTGCCTTCGAGCGAGATCTGCACGACGCCCGTCTGCTTGCCCTGCTCGGTCACCTGGATGCCGGTCTGGAAGCCGGTGATCGCGTCGAGATCGTTGTAGCGGACCACGGTGAACTGCGTGCCGGGGCGCGCGACGAGCTTCGACACGAGCAGCGTCACGCCGCCGCCCTGCGCCGATTCGCCGACGTGGCCCGACAGCAGCCGCATGCCGTTCGGGTCGACGATCGAATAGGTGCCGTTCGGGCCGGCCGTCAGCGTCAGCTTCTTGCCTTCGAGCGCGGGCACGACGTTGATCGAATCGACGTCGGCCACTTCACCGCCCCATGCGTACGACTTCAGGCCGAGCCACGGCTTCGCCGGCTGGCCCGGCGTCGCGATGCGCGCGGCGAGGCTGCCGATCACCGGCAGCGTCTTCGGCACGACCGAGAAGTTCAGCTTGAACTGCTCGACCACCGGCGCGACCACGCCGCGGCTCTTGATGATCTCGATTTCCGCGTCGGTCGGCGCCTGCTGCGGGCCGCTGTTGATCATCGCGCCCGTCTGTGTCTGCGTGAGCGCCTGCGACGTGTTGTCGTTGCCCTCGACCCGCACGTGCACGTCGGCCTGGTAGACCGGCTTCGCGATGTAGCAGTAGAGGCCGGCGAGCGCGACGACCGTGACCGCGATGCCGAGCAGCAGCCAGATGTCGTCCATGATCACCTGGAGCAACTGGCCGAGGACGACGTCCTCTTCCTCGGTTTTGGCGGACAGATCCGCGTAGGAGTGTTTCGCTTGCGTGTTCACCATTCGTTCCCGCTTGAGTGGTGCCGGGGCGGAGGCGCCGCCCCGGCGGGCTATCAGCGCGTGATTTGCCGCATGTAGAAGATCGTCTGGATCGTCGGCAGCACCTGCTGCAGCACACGGTTGAACTGCACCGAGCTGGCCGTGCTGACGTACACGACGTCGAGCGGTTGAAGCGGGAAGCGGCTCGACAGCATCAGCGCATCCGGCTGCGTCATGTCGAGGCGGAACACTTCAGGCTTCGTCGGGTTGTCGCGCATCCCGCGCATCACGTAGATCTTGCGCGGGTTCGCGTCGGTGTCGAGGATCCCGCCGCCTGCCGTCAGCGCATCGGCGATGGTCAACTTGCCCTTGAGCATCGGCACCGTGACCGGCGTCTTGACCTCGCCCATGATGAACACGCGGCTGTCGCTGCGATCCGGCACGTTGACGATGTCGCCGGGCTGCAGCATCACGTTCTGCTTCACCTCGCCGCGATCGAGCACGCCGTTCGCGTCGAGCGTGTAGAGCTTGCCGTCGCGCGTCAGGCGCACGCGCTGCAGGTCGGCCTCGTTGGTCGAGCCGCCGGAGCGCGAGATCGCGTCGACGAGCGTCAGCGGCACGTCGCTCACCGCGAGCGGGCCCGGCTGCTTCACCTCGCCCGTGACCTGCACCTTCTGGCTGCGGAACGACAGCACGCGCACGTCGAGCTGCGGATTCTTCACGTAGCGCGACAGCGTGGTGGCCATCTGCTCACGGATCTGCGCGACCGTCTTGCCGGCCACCTTGATACGGCCGACGAACGGGAAGAAGATCGTGCCGTCCGAGGCCACCGTCTGGCCGTACGGATCGGCCTGGCCCGGCAGCGCGGTCGTATACGGCTGCTGCAACGCGCCCGCGACCGACTGCGTCGTGTTGCCGCCGCTCGAGAACGACTGGCCCTGCGGCGTCGTCAGCTCGGGGTGGTCCCACACGGTGACGCCGAGGATGTCCTGCGGCCCGACGCGGTACACGTACTCCGACGGATCGGTATAACGTCCGGGCGGCAGCGGATGGTCCACCTGCGCTTTCTGCAGCTGGTCCATCACCACTTTGGCGTCGATGTAATGGACCGGATAGGTTTCGGCCGCTTGCTGCCGGCCTTCGTCCTTCAGGTTCGACGAGTCGAGGTAGTTGCCGGGCGCGGTTGCACAGGCTGACAGGAAAGTCGTCAGCGCGACGGCAAGCGCCACCGGGCGCATCGGGCGTTTCAGCATAGTTTCTGTAGCCATCCTTGAACCAGACGTTCGATCAGTGAGTAGCTCTCGCGGTAATCGGCCTCGGGGCCGCCGTGCGGGTCGGCAATCTCGGCCCCTTCCCACTTGCCGAGCAGGTGGACCTTGCCGCGCGCGAACGGATCGACCGATTCGACGGCCGCAATCTGTCCGCGCTCGCTGACGAGAATCAGGTCGGCGTCGCGCACGATCCGGCGCGACAGCCGCCGCGAGCGGTGGGTCGTCGCATCGACGCCCCGCTCGGCGAGCAGCTGACGCATCACCGGATCGATGCCGTCGCCGTCGTTCGCATGCACGCCCGCCGAGTGGAACGTCGGGCGCGGGCCGCCGCGCGACGCGGCGTGCGACTTGAACAGCAGTTCCGCTGCCGGGCTACGGCAGACGTTCGCGTGGCAGACGATCAGGATGTTCCGGAACATGGCGTCTCGTAACGAGTGACGGGAAACGGGTTACGCGCTCGCGGGCGCGGTGCCCGGCACACGGGCGGCGACGGCCTGGCGCGAGCCCGGCCGGCCGATCGGGTGGTATTCGATGCCCTGCTCGCTCATCGTCTCCGGCTCGTACAGGTTGCGGCCGTCGAAGATCACGGGCGTCTTCCACAAGCGACCGAGCGCGACGAAGTCGGGGCTCTTGAAGATCTTCCATTCGGTGACGATCACGAGCGCGTCGGCATCGCGCGCGGCCTGCGCCTCGTCGTCGACGAAGGAGAGGCGCTCGAGCCAGCTCGGGTGACCGGCGAGATCGAGCTCGATCACGCGGCGCGCTTCCTCCTGTGCGACCGGGTCGTACGCGGCGATGCGCGCCCCGCGCGACAGCAGCTCGGCGATCAGCTCGCGGCTCGGCGCTTCGCGCATGTCGTCGGTGTTCGGCTTGAACGCGAGGCCCCAGATGGCGAACGTGCGGCCGGTCAAATCTTCACCAAAGCGCGCGACGATCTTCTCGGCGAGCACGCGCTTTTGCGTGGCGTTGACCGACGACACCGCCTTCAGGATCTGCAGTGCCTGCCCGTGCTCGTCGGCCGTGCGGATCAGCGCCTCGACGTCCTTCGGGAAGCACGAGCCGCCGTAGCCGCAGCCGGCGTACAGGAAGTGATAGCCGATGCGCGGATCGGAGCCGATCCCGCGGCGCACGGCCTCGATGTCCGCGCCGAAGCGGTCGGCAAGATTCGCCAGCTCGTTCATGAACGAAATGCGGGTCGCGAGCATCGCGTTCGCCGCGTATTTCGTGAACTCGGCCGAGCGCACGTCCATGTACAGCGTGCGTTCGTGGTTGCGGTTGAACGGCGCGTAGAGCTTCTTCATCAGCTCGCGGGCGCGCTCGCCCGGCACGTCGTCGTCGCAGCCGATCACGATGCGGTCCGGCCGCGTGAAATCGTCCACCGCCGCGCCTTCCTTCAGGAACTCCGGGTTCGACACGACCGAGAACATCTGGTCGCCGCCGCGCTTCGCGAGCTCTTCCGCCACCGCCGCGCGCACGCGCTCGGCCGTGCCGACCGGCACCGTCGACTTGTCGACGATCACCTTGAAGCCGGTCATGTAGCGGCCGATATTGCGTGCGGCCGCGAGCACGTATTGCAGGTCGGCCGAGCCGTCCTCGTCGGGCGGCGTGCCGACCGCGATGAACTGCACGTCGCCGTGCGCGACCGCGGCCTCGATATCGGTCGAGAAGCGCAGGCGGCCCGCCGAGCGGTTGCGCGCGATCACTTCCTTGAGGCCCGGCTCGTGGATCGGCACGCCGCCGTTGTTCAGGATGTCGATCTTTGCCTGGTCGACGTCGAGACAGAACACGTCGTGCCCGATGTCGGCCAGGCATGCGCCGGTGACCAGCCCTACATAACCGCTGCCGATGATAGTCAGATTCATGATGTGTCGGACCTCTTGACCAATGATTCGAAATTCGTAAAACCGGAATGCCTGCGCGGCGCGATCTCGGTGCTCAGTACGCGTTGCTGCCGGTGAAGCCTTTCCAGAGCGTCAGCACGACGATCTTGATGTCGAGCCAGAACGACCAGTTCTGCATGTAGTACAGGTCGAGCTTCACGCGTCCCATCATCTTCTCGATCTGGTCGGTCTCGCCGCGAAAGCCGTTGATCTGCGCCCACCCGGTGATGCCCGGCTTGATCCGGTAGCGGAACATGTAGCCCTTGACCAGATCCTTGTAGATGTCGTCGTGCGCGAGCGCATGCGGGCGCGGGCCGACGACCGACATCTCGCCTTTCAGCACGTTGATGAACTGCGGCAGCTCGTCGAGGCTCGTGCGGCGCAGGAACCGGCCGACCGGCGTCACGCGCGAGTCGTTCTTCTTCGCCTGCGTGACCTGCCCCGCCACTTCCTCGTGCACCTTCATCGAGCGGAACTTGTAGATCTCGAACTCGTGCCCGTCGATGCCCTTGCGCTTCTGGCGAAAGAACACCGGGCCGCGCGACGTCAGCTTGATCAGGCAGGCGATCACCAGCATCACCGGTGCGAGGCCCGTGAGCGCCACCAGCGCGAACGCGCGGTCGAACACGAACTTCGGCAGGATCCGCACGTCGGTGATCGGCGACGCCGCGAGGTTGATCGCCGGCACGCCGAGCACCTCGACCACTTCCTGGTTGAAGAACGACAGCGTGCGCACGTCCGGGATGAAGCGGATATTCACGAAGTCGTGGCGGAACACCGTCACGATCTGGTGAATCCGGCGCTCCTCCGTGATCGGCAGCGTGAGCCACAGCTCGCTGATCGCGCGGCTGCGCACCAGCCACACCAGCGATTCGAACTGCCGCTCGATGCGCACGTCGTCGAGCGCGACTTCGCCGGGCGCTTCGCTCTCGTCGTACACGCACACCGGGTTGAAACCGGCTTCCGGCCGCGCCCGCATCTGGGCGATCAGCCGACGCGCCGCCGGCGTCCCGCCGACGATCGCGACCGCCTTCAGGTTGTAGCCGCCGCGGCGCAGTTGTCGCAGCACGACGTGCACGCAGGCCTTCGAGCCGGCGAGCAGCGCCATCGTCACGAGCGCCCAGTACCCCAACCACAGCCGCGACAGGTCGCCGGACTGGTGAAAGCTGAAGCTCAACAGGATGCCCGCGAGCTCGACCACCAGCCATGCGAACGCGACCCGCCCCACCAGCCCGACGAGACGCTTGCCGCGCCACGACTGATAGATGCCGAAGGCGGGAAAGCACACGACGACGAGCAGGCAATCGAACAGCATCATCGTGCGCTGCAGGTCGTTGAGCCAGATGCTGCCACCGTGCAGCGCGGCGGCGATCAGCGCCCCCGTCACGACCATCGCGATATCGATGACTCTCGCCAGCACGCTCAACATGTCTGCTTCCTCTTTGAACAGGCGTTTGCCGAACAGCTCCTTGTGCGACCCGTGCCGCACATTCGATTCAAACGTTGCATGACGCTATTGAAGCGGTAAGAAATTTTCGCCTCAAGCGTACAAGTATTTCGAAAAATAATCGGAAATTCTTGCCGCGATGTTTTTGAATTAATTCGGCACGTTTTCCCGAAATTCCCAGGAATCGGGAATTTTTCAGAAGCTTTACGATTTCAGCTCGCCCTTTGCGGGCGGTCAAGACCAGCCGATTCACCGATTTATTTTTTATTTTTTTATTTGCATCGGATGCTGGCGCGGAAAATTCTTCCCGGTGAATGCATGTCGAATATTCGGCAATGGATCCGGTTTTATTGTCGATTTACTTCATGCTACAACGACAGGCACTGACTTCAACCGTGGAGAGTGTCCTCATGAATGCTCCGGCCGTGGCTGCCGAAACGCGCCATTCTTCTTCCGCCGCACCCGCCGCCGGCACGCGCGTCGCCGTGCAGCCGGTGATTCTCGCCGGCGGGTCCGGCACGCGCCTGTGGCCGATGTCGCGCGAACGTTTTCCGAAACAGCTGATCGGCCTGCTCGGCGAACATTCGCTGCTGCAGTCGACCGCGCTGCGCCTCGACGGCCTGGCGGCCGACCATCCGCTGAACGACGACGTGCTGATCGTGTGCGGCGAGGATCACCGCTTCACCACCGCCGAACAACTGCGCCTGACCGGCAAATCCGCGTCGATCATGCTCGAGCCGATCGGCCGCGACACCGCGCCCGCGCTGACGCTCGCCGCGTTTCGGCTGGTCGCCGGCGGCAACGACGCGGTGATGACCGTGATGCCGGCCGACCATGCGGTCGCCGACCTGCCGCGCTTCCATGCGGCCGTCGCGGCCGGCGTGCACTGCGCGATGCAAGGCAAGATCGCGACGATGGGCATCGTGCCGACGCACGCGGAAACCGGCTACGGCTACATCCGCGTCGGCGCGCCGCTCGGCGACGCCGCCACGGGCGCACTCGACGTGCGCCGCCTCGACCGTTTCGTCGAGAAACCGCACCTCGAACTCGCTCGGCAGTACGTCGCATCGGGCGAGTACTGGTGGAACAGCGGCATCTTCATCGTTCGCGCGTCGGTCTGGCTGAAGGCGATCCGCCAGCTCGAACCGGCGATCTACGCGGCCTGCGAACAGGCCGTCGCCCAGGGCAAGGCCGATGGCGACTTCTTCCGCATCGATCGCGAAGCGTTCGCCGCGTCGCCGTCGAACTCGATCGACTACGCGGTGATGGAGCCGCTCGCGAGCCTGCCGCAACTGTGCGAAAGCGTCGTCGTGCCGCTCGACGCGGGCTGGTCGGACGTCGGCTCGTGGGACGCGATCTGGCAGATCTCGCCGAAGGACGAAGCCGAGAACGTCGGCCGCGGCCACGTGCTGTTCGAAGGCGCGGAGTCGACGTTCGCGCATTCGGAAAGCCGGCTCGTCGCCTGCGTCGGTACGCAGAACCTCGTCGTCGTCGAAACGCCGGACGCCGTGCTCGTCGCGGACAAGTCGCGCGTGCAGGACGTGAAGAAAATCGTCGGGCGCATCAAGGCGCAACGCGGCGCGGAAGCGACCGATCACCGCAAGGTGCATCGCCCGTGGGGCCACTACGACTCGGTCGACATGGGCGAGCGCTTCCAGGTGAAACGCATCGTCGTGAAGCCGGGCGCGCAACTGTCGCTGCAGATGCACCACCACCGCGCCGAACACTGGATCGTCGTCTGCGGCACCGCGCGCATCACGCGCGGCGACGAGACGTTCCTGCTCTCCGAAAACGAATCGACGTACATCCCGCTCGGCGTGTCGCACCGCCTGGAGAACCCGGGCAAGATGCCGCTCGAGCTGATCGAAGTGCAGTCGGGCGCGTATCTCGGCGAGGACGACATCGTCCGCTTCGACGATACCTACGGCCGGCAGTAACGCACGTGCATAGCGAGGCGCCGCTTCGACAGCGGCGCCTCGGGCAAGACAGGCATGGAAAGACGGGACTTCCGCGCGGGTGTCGTGGCACACGACGGCCCGCGCGTTTCGACAGGTCGGCGATCAGCCGACGCGGTACACGTACTCGCGGCGCTCCGGCTGCACCGGATCGTTGCGGCTTTCCGACAGCGCGCCCGCATGGCGCTCGGCGATGAAGCGCTGGATGTCCGACTCGGCACGCGCGAGCGCGGACAAGCCGGCCAGCACCTCGCCTTGCGGCTCGCGCGCCGGTTCGTCACTCGCGCCATGGCGATCGATCCACTGGCGCGCCCAGTCGAGCGCGAACTGCTCGGCTTCCTCGGCATCGGTGAAGCGCGGGCCGATCAGGCCCGAGCGTTCGACGCGCCGGTCGTCCTGCGTAATCTCGGCCCACGCGCGAAACATCAGGTTCTGCACGGGCTGCGCGATGCCGCAGATCGTATAGCCGCGATAGGTGTCGACTTGCGGTTCGGCCGCGGCGAAGCTCGCCGACGACGCATGCGCATGGCGCAGCTCCGCCGACGGCGCACCGGGCACCGCGAACGACCCGGCCGACGGATCGACGACTTCGTCGACCGGCCGCGCGCTCACCGACGCGCCCTCGCCCTCCCAAACGTTTGCGTGAGCGACCGGCAATTGCCACGACTCCGGGTTCTGCCAGAACACGCCGCGCAAGCGATCGTTGTCGGGCACGGGCTCGGCACGGCGCGCGGGCGCGACCGGCACCGGCGGCGGCGGGATATACGCGAACGTGCGCCCGCTGAACTGGGTCAGCACGTCGATCATCTGCAGCAGCGTGCCGGACGCGAGCCACTCCTCGTAGCGGCGACGGCACGTCGGCCCGGACGGATAACGACCGGGCAGCTTCGACCAGGCTTCACCGGTCGTCAGGATCCAGAGCACCGCGTTGGCGACGACGCGTGGTTCGGCTCGTGGACGCCCACGGCGGTTCAGCCGGATGGGTTCATCGGCGATCAGCGTTGAAAGACGAAACCACTCTTCATCGGTAAGCTCATCGAAGAACATAGTAGATCTCTCCACGCAGCCAGGCCGGGGCTGCGATTGGCGGCGCCGTCGCGACACATCGCGTCGCGGGGCGGCCAGGTTGCACATTATGTTTATCCGGAGTTGTGCATGCCGGTGCCGCACCGCACTTTCACGGTGCCGAGATTCCCGGCAATGACGCACAAATCACGGTCTCACTCCAATGTGGGAATTTTTGTGCACGAAGCATACCATCCCTAGGGTTTATCTCAATATGACAATGACTTAATGTTACGCACTGAAACAACCCGCCATGGATGAGTAATGTATTTACGCTTGAATTTTTTTGCGGGATCTTTATACCCCCGGCTGCAAAGGCCCGTCTGGCGGGGCTCTACGGCGTATGAAGCATGCCTTTTCATGGGCATTTCCGGGCTGCTCCGGCCCCTGCCGGCAACAATCCCGCGCATTGCTGCCGGACATCGGTAAATCAGGGAAAAAAGCGTAACAAGATATTCACGAATCGGTAAATCATTCAAATTCGACCGATTTTAATTATCTCCGTGCACAATCTTTTTATTGTTTCTCTGCGAGTGATGAAAGCACGGTGACGTGCGACGCACATTTTTCGCCGCGCGCAAACTCGTGACGTCTGCTACAACTTCGGGGCGGCGCGCGGGCGGTCGCGCCGCCTCGGTGGCGGGAATTATGTTTCGGGTCGGAATGGAAAAAGGGAAACCGGTGGGTGGGCGGTGCCGGACATGCCGGACGTTGCAGCGGACGCGTCAGCGCAGATCGCCGGCCAGCGACGCGGTCACGTCCGCGTCCACGCGCTGCGGCGGCATCGTGTAGGCCGGGTGATCGCAACCGATCGACAGCGCCGCCCCGCCCCTGAGCGCCGCGCGCATCGGCGCGTCGAGCTCGAAGCGCACGAAGTGCACGGCCGACGTCTTCTCGGCGGTGTCGCGGTCGAGATCCTCGTCGGCGATCGCGTAGACGCGCGCGTGCCCGTCGACCTGCAGGTACACGCGATCCTCGACACCGATCAGCCGCGCGAGCGCCGCACGCCGTTCGGCCTCGTGCTCGTACTCGATCTGCATCGTCGCCTTCAGGTTCGTGCCGTCGGGCACGAGCGGCAGATACGCGTCCAGCTCCCCTTCGATGCCGGCCTGGTCGAAGATCTTCTCGATGTGCAGCATCTCCTGGATCTGATAGCGGATCGTCGTCTCGTCCTCGAACAGGAAACGCAGGTGGTTGCCGAGCGCCACCGCGCGGCGGCGCTTGTACGCGACGAGCCGCGCGTGTTCGGCCTTGCGGATCTTCGCGTACGCTTCGAGCGTCAGCAGGGAGTCGCGGGTCAACGTCATGGGAGGTCCTCGTGGGTCGGCCAGCGGCGGCTCAGATGCCGTACGCGCGGCGCAGCAGCGTAAGCGGATGCGCGAGCGGCGCGGACGGCAGCCCCTTCTCGTCGATCCCCTGCACGATGTGATGACCGGCCAGCGCGCAGTCCGACGACACGACATCCGGCTGCGGCTCGGCCATCGCCTTGAACACGGGCCCGCCGATCCGCATCGCGTCCGCGTGAAATGCCTTCTTCACGCCGAACGTGCCCGCATGGCCCGAGCAGCGCTCGACGACGTTCACGCGCGTATCGGGCACGAGCGACAGCGCGTCCGCCGTCTTGCGGCCGATGTTCTGCACGCGCGCATGGCACGGCACGTGGTACGACACGGTGCCGAGGCCGGTCTTGAAATCGGTCTTCAGCAGTCCGTCGCGATGCCGCGCGATCACGTATTCGAACGGATCCCAGAATGCGTCGGCCACCGCGCGCACCGCTTCGTCGCCGGGGAACATCAGCGGCAGCTCGCTCTTGTACATCAGCACGCAGCTCGGGATCGCGCCGATCAGCGCATAGCCTTCGCGCGCGTAGCGTTCGAGCACGGGCAGGTTCACGCTCTTCTTCGCGGCCACGCCGGCGAGATTGCCCTGCTCGAGCAGCGGCATCCCGCAGCAGGCTTCGCGCGTGACGAGTTCGTACGGGATGTCGTTGTGCGCGAGGATCGCGAGCAGGTCGTGGCCGATGCCGGGCTCGTTGAAATTCACGTAGCAGGTTGCATAGATCGCCACCTTGCCGGGCGTGCGTTCGCCGTCGCGCACCGGCAAGCCGTCCGACGGCCGCGCCGTGCGCCGGAACTTGCGCGGCGCGAATTCCGGCAGCCACGCGTGGCGATCGACGCCGAGCGTCGCCTCGAGCGCATGGCGCGCGGGCTGCGTGCGGTTCACCGCGTTCACCGCCTGCGTGACGATCGGAATGCCGGCGAAGTGGCCCAGCGCGTCGGTATTCGACAGCACCTTGTCGCGCAGCGTCGCTTCGCCGCGCTTGTAGCGCGCGGCCTTGCCGCGCAGCATCAGGTGCGGAAAGTCGACGTTCCATGCATGCGGTGGCACGTACGGACATTTCGTCATGTAGCAGAGGTCGCACAGGTAGCACTGGTCGACGACCTTGCCGAACGCAGCCTTCGGCACCTCCTCGATGTCGCCCATCGGCGTGTCGTCGACCAGATCGAACAGCGTCGGAAACGCGCCGCACAACGACACGCAGCGCCGGCATCCGGCACAGATGTCGAACACGCGCGTCATTTCCGCATCGATCGCGGCCTGGTCGTAGAACGCATCGGACTGCCAGTCGAGCGGATGCCGGGTCGGGGCTTCGAGACTGCCTTCCTTGTGGGGCATGGGGCGCTCCATCCAGCGTGGCGCGCATGCGCGCCCGCGCCGCCCGCGCGATGCGGGCAGCGATGAACGAACAGCCGGCCGCTTGCCGGTCGCACGGCCTGCCGTGCGGCCCGCGGCGGCCCGTCAGTCGACGAGACTGTCGAGCGCCTTCGTGTAGCGGTTCGCGTGGCTGCGTTCAGCCTTCGCGAGCGTCTCGAACCAGTTCGCGATTTCGTCGAAGCCTTCGTCGCGCGCGGTCTTCGCCATGCCCGGATACATGTCGGTGTATTCGTGCGTTTCGCCGGCGATCGCCGATTCGAGATTCTGCCGCGACGAACCGAACGGCAAGCCCGTTGCCGGATCGCCGACGGCCTCCAGGTATTCGAGATGGCCGTGCGCATGGCCCGTTTCGCCTTCGGCGGTCGAGCGGAACAGCGCGGCGACGTCGTTCTGGCCTTCGACGTCGGCCTTCGAAGCGAAATACAGATAACGCCGGTTCGCCTGCGATTCGCCCGCGAATGCGGCTTTCAGGTTCTCTTCGGTTTTGCTGCCCTTGAGTTGAGCCATTTGCGCCTCCGTTCGAGTCGGCGCGGCCGCGTGCGGAGCCGGGTCGATCAGGTATGTGGGGAACGATGCGCTTGCCGGGGGCGCACGCATCGTGCTCTTCAATCTAGGCGCTCGCGTTCGCATCCCCCAATAGGCTTTTTCAATCCGGGTGATAGTGCTTGGCGGGGCGGCGCGCCGGGGGGTGTGCTCGGGTGCTCGGGTGCTCGGGTGCTCGGGTGCTCGGGTGCTCGGGTGCTCGGGTGCTCGGGTGCTCGGGTGCTCAGGTGCTCAGGTGCTCAGGTGCTCAGGTGCTCAGGTGCTCAGGTGCTCAGGTGCTCAGGTGCTCAGGTGCTCAGGTGCTCAGGTGCTCAGGTGCTCAGTGCTCGGTGCTCGGCATTCGCGCGTGCCGCGTGCGTCACGCGTCCGTCGCGCGCCTGAGCAGCAACTCGCGCTCGCGCTCGTTGCGCGTCAGTTCCGCCGCGCGGCGGAATTCGGCCTTCGCCTCGTCGGCGCGGCCCAGCTTCGCCAGCAGGTCGCCGCGCACGCTCGGCAGCCAGTGATAGCGCGCGAGCGCGGGATCGTCGCGCAGCGCGTCGACGAGTTCGAGCGCCGCGGCAGGCCCGAACGCCATCCCGACGGCCACCGCACGATTCAGCTCGACGACGGGCGACGGTGCGACTTCGGCGAGCGCGTCATACAGCGCGACGATCTGCGCCCAGTCCGTATCCGACGCGTGCCGCGCACGCGCATGGCAGGCTGCCAGCGCGGCCTGCAGCGCATACGGCCCGCGCACGCCGCCGAGCTTCGTCGCCCGTTCGAGCGCCGCGAGGCCGCGCCGGATCAGCAGCGGATCCCAGCGACTGCGATCCTGGTCGAGCAGCAGCACGGGCCGGCCCTGCGCGTCGGTGCGTGCATGCATGCGCGACGCCTGCAGCTCCATCAGCGCGACGAGCCCGAGCACCTCGCTCTCGTCCGGCGCCAGCCCGGCCAGCACACGGCCGAGCCGCAACGCCTCGTCGCACAGCGCCGGGCGCGTCCAGTCGTCGCCCGAGGTCGCCGCATGGCCTTCGTTGAACACGAGATAGATCACTTCGAGCACCGACGCGAGCCGCGCGGGCCGCGCGTCGGCCGCCGGCACCTCGAACGGCACGTGCGCCGCCGCAAGCGTGCGCTTGGCGCGCACGATCCGCTGCGCGATCGTCGGCTCGGGCGTCAGGAACGCGCGCGCGATCTCGCCCGTCGTCAGCCCGCCGAGCAGCCGCAACGTGAGTGCCACGCGCGCATCGGTCGACAGCACCGGATGGCACGACGTGAAGATCAGCCGCAGGAGGTCGTCGCCGATGTCGTCGTCGCTCGCGTCGGCAAGCGCCTCGGCGATGTCGGGGACGACATGCGCTTCGAGCGCGTCCATCTCGTGGCCGAGCTGGTCGCGCTTCGCCGCGTGGAGCGACTCCTGCCGGACACGATCGAGTGCGCGACGCTTCACGGCCGTCATCAGCCATGCGGCCGGGTTGTCGGGCACGCCGTCGACGGGCCAGTGCTCGAGCGCCGCGACGAGCGTGTCCTGCGCCAGCTCCTCGGCCACGCCGACGTCGCGCACCACGCGCGCGGCGCGCGCGATGATCTTGGGCGCCTCGATCCGCCAGACCGCCTCGATCGCACGGTGAGTCGCCTCACGCGTCACGACGCCTGCCCCTCGGCGGACGCGTCCAGCGGCATGGCCATCAGCTCCCATGCATGACCGTCCGGGTCGTCGAAACCGTGGCCGTACATGTTCGGGTACTCGCGCGGCGCCTGCGGCGCGGACCCGCCGGCCGCCAGCGCCTTCGCGACGATCGCGTCGACCTCGGCGCGGCTGTCGCACGACAGGCACGACAGGACCTGCACCTGCGTCGCCGGATCGATGATGGTTTTGCCGGTGAACGTCTGGAAGAACGGCCGCACGAGCAGCATCGCGAAGATCGTGTCGCTGATCTTGATGCAGGCGGCCTGGTCGTTGGTATAGGCCGGTACGACCTCGTAGCCGAGCGCCTGGTAGAACGCCTTCGAGCGCGGCAGGTCGGCCACCGGCAGGTTGATGAAGACCATCTTGTGCATGTCGGGTACTCCCGGTGAGGGTGGATTCAGGCGGGCAATCAGTCAGGCGCCGGTACGGCCGACGTGGAGTTCGCGGAACCGCTCGACCGCGTCGCTCGGCGTGAGGTCGTCGAGCTCGAACAGCGGCCGCACCTCGATCTCGCAATCCATCTCGGCGCCGAACGGCGCGGGGAACCGGCGCGTCCATTCGAGCGCTTCGTCGCGCGAACGCACCTGGATCAGCGTATAGCCGGCAATCAGTTCCTTCGTTTCGGCGAACGGCCCGTCGACCACGGTGCCCTTGCCGTCCTTGTAGCGCACGCGCCAGCCACGCGCGCTCGGCCGCAGCCCGTTCGCGTCGAGCAGCACGCCGGCCTTGGCCAGCTCCTCGTGGTAGACGGTCATGGCCTCGACCAGCCGGTTGTCCGGCAACGCGTCGGATTCGCTGACGGCGTTCGCCCGGATCATGATCATGAATCGCATCGTTCACTCCTTGTCGTAGGTGGAAGGCAGCGCCAATATCGGCGCCTTATCCGGACGACGGCCGGCAGACGGCCGGATCGACATACTCCGCGACACATCAGGGTAAATACCGAGTCGCGGCCATCACAGGAAGCACGGACCGACCGCCCGCACCTCGACCGTGCACCACTGCGCGGCCGGGCACTGGCGCGCGATCTCGATCGCTTCCTCGCGCGTGTCGACGTCGACGAGGAAGAAGCCGCCGACCATCTCCTTCGCTTCCGCGAACGGGCCGTCGAGCAGGCGCGTCTCGCCGTCGCGCACCTGCACGCGCGTCCCGCGCTCGGCGCGCTCCAGCGACTCGACGCCGCGCAGCACGCCGCGCGCCTTCAGCGTCTCGGCGAAATCGACCATCCGCGCGTACAGCGCCTGACCTTCGTCGAGTGTGCGTTCGGCGCGCTGCTCGGTCGGCTCGACTATCAACAGCATGTAAGACATGGATGACTCCTGTGGGAATGGGGCGCGGCAGCGCTCGCTGCGCGATCGGGATGCGCCGGCCGATGCAAAAGCGTAGCAGCCGCCGCGCGGCTTGCATCGTCGGCCGATCGGCTATGGCCGGACGGCCATTTCGGCCGCTTCCTGACATTTTGCCGTCAAGATGCCTTCCCGAACCGTCGGATTGTCTTCCTGTGGACCGCCCCATGTCACACCTGCTTGTGCCGCTTGCCGTTGCACCATTCATCACCGTCGCCGCGCTCGCCGCCCTTCCTGCCCGGCCGGCCTCGGCCGCGCCGCCGGTCAGCGCCCGCTGCGGCGGCGCGACCACGCCGATTGCCGACCTTCGCGGCGCCGGCGGCCCGTCGCCGCTGGCGGGGCAAACGACCTCGATCGAAGCGGTCGTCACCGCGGCGTTCGGCGGCGCCGACGGCCTCGGCGGCTTCTTCGTCCAGCAGGCCGACGCGCAGCGACGGCACCGGCCGGGCGTCCCTGAAGGCGTGTTCGTGTACGCGCCGAGCGCGCGCGCGCAGGCCGGCGATCGCGTGCATCTCACGGGCCGCGTCGACGAGCGTTACGGCCGGACGCAATTCACGCTGTCGGGCGGCGTGACCGTCTGCGCGCGCGGGCAACAGGTCACGCCTGCCACGCTCACACTACCCGTCGCCACCCCGGCGGTGCTGGCCGCGCTCGAAGGCATGCGGGTGCGCCTGCCGCAGACGCTGACGGTCAGCGATACCCACGAACTCGGCCGCTACGGCAGCGTCGTCCTCAGCCACGGCCGGCTACGCATCCCGACCCACGTCGCTCCGCCGGCCGAGGCCGCCGCGATCGCGACCGCCAACGCACGCAACCGCATCGTGCTCGACGACGGCTCGGCCCGCCGCGATCCCGCGACCGTGCGCTATCCGCCGCCCGCGCTAAGCGCTGCCAACACGCTGCGCGCGGGCTACACGGTACGCGGCATCGAAGGCGTGCTCGAGCTGCGCTACGGCGCGTGGCGGCTGCAACCGGTCGCCGGCGCGGCGCCGGTGTTCGATGCCGCGACGAACCCGCGCACCGAGGCGCCGGCCCGGCACCCGGACGCCGACGTGCGCATCGTGTCGTTCAACGTTTTCAACTATTTCAACGGCGACGGGCGCGGCGGCGGTTTCGATGCCCCGGCCAACCGCGGTGCGAAAACGCCCGCCGCGTTCGCGCGACAGGAGGCGAAGATCGCCGCGGCGTTGCGCGCGCTGCGTGCCGACGTGATCGGGCTGGTGGAAATCGCGAACAACGGCCACGGTGAAACAAGCGCCGTACGCCGTCTCGCCGCGCAACTCGGCGACGGCTGGCGCGCGGTCGAGCCCGGCACCGCGCGCCTCGGTCGCGATGCGATCGCAGTCGCGCTGCTGTACGACAGCCGCACGGTCGAGCCGGCCGGGCGCGCCGCGACCGTCTCACTCGGCGGCCGGCACCGCCCACCGCTCGCGCAGACATTCCGGCGCACCGGCGGCACGCGCGCCTTCACGGTCGCGGTCAATCACCTGAAATCGAAGAACTGCCCGAACGCGACCGGCGCCGATCGCGACCAGTCGGACGGCCAGGGCTGCTGGAATGCGGCGCGCACGCGAGCCGCCGCGCGCGTCGCCGACTGGCTCGCCACGTCGCCGACCGGCGCCACGGCCGATGGCGTCCTGCTGATCGGCGACCTGAACAGCTACGCGCAGGAAGACCCGTTGCGCGCGCTCGAATCGCGCGGCTACGCGAACCTGGTGGCCCGCTTCGTCGGCGATGCTGCGTACAGCTACGTATTTCGCGGCGAAGCGGGCAGCCTCGACCACGCGCTGGCCACGCCGGCGCTCGCCGCGCGCGTGAGGGCCGTACACGTCTGGCACATCAACGCCGACGAGCCGGCCACCCTGCAACCGTTGCCTGATTACAAAACGGCCGCGCAACGGTCGATTTATTACGCACCCGACGCGTACCGGTCGTCGGATCACGATCCCGTCGTGATCGACGTCGCGCTTGGCGATGGCGGCGCGTCGGCAGCCCCGGGCACGAACCATGCTTCTCGATCAACGGTCGATTAGTGCATTTGCATCAGCACAAGGCCTGCAACGGCACTATTTACCTGGTGGCCCGGGTGACGCGATATTTACCGGGCTTTCACTGCGTATCGCAGCCCGATACGCCGCTTCGCCCGGAACGCGAATTTTTTTCAATCGCCGCGCAGCCCCGTGCGGCGGGGCTGCGCGGCGATCCTGCAGACAAATTGAAAATTTGTCTCGAAACAAAATCGGGCCAAGTGAATCACACAGGTTGCTGGGATTCGTCTTATCTTCAAATTTGCCTTGAATCGAAGGAGGATAAACACCATGGCGCTCACTGACTCGATCGAACACAAGCTGGACCGCGGCCTTTCCGACATTCGTCGCACGGGCCGGCGCGTGGGACGCACGACACGCTCGGCCGCCCGCGACCTGCATGACGACGTCACCGACGATCTGCGCGGGCTGGTCGACGAACTGGAAGATCTGCTGAAAAACGACGGCGACGGCGATATCGCCGCGCTGCGCAAGCGCGTGCAATCCAAGCTGGATGAAGCGCGCGGCGCACTCGACCATGCGTCGGGCAGCGCGGCCGCCCGGCTGCGCGATTCGGCCGAACGCGTGTCGCAGGTCGTGCAAGACAACCCGTGGCAAACCGCCGGCGTCGTCGCCGGCCTCGCGTTCGTTGCGGGCCTGCTCCTTGCCCGCCGTTGAGCGGAGTGGGCCGCCACGCGCCCGCCCCGTCCGTCCTCAATCAGACAAATGAAGGAGAAACGCCATGCAGAAGACCTTTGCCATGAAAGCCGCCGCCGCCGTCCTGCTCGGCAGCCTCGCGCTCGCCGGTTGCACGACCACCCCGGACAAACCGGAAGGCGCCGCGGCCAGCGCGTCGAAGCGCCAGTCGATCGACGCCAGCGTCAACGCGACGCTGTCGCGCCTCTATTCGACGGTGCCGGGTTCGCGTGAACTCGTCGCGAAATCGCGCGGCGTGCTCGTGTTCCCGAACGTGCTGCAGGCCGGCTTCATCGTCGGCGGCCAGTCCGGCAACGGCGCGCTGCGCGTCGGCGGCAGCACGGTCGGCTACTACAATACGTCGTCGCTGTCGGTCGGCCTGCAGGCCGGCGCGCAGTCGAAGGCGATCGTGTTCCTGTTCATGACGCAGGATGCGCTCGACTCGTTCCGCAAGTCCGACGGCTGGGCCGCGGGCGCCGACGCGTCGGTCGCGGTCGTGAAGGTCGGCGCGAACGGCGCGGTCGACTCCAACACCGCCACCGCCCCGGTCCAGGTGCTGGTCCTGACCAACGCGGGCCTGATGGGCGACCTGTCGGTGAACGGCACCAAGGTCACGAAGCTCAATATCTGACGATGCGGCACGCGGCGTCACGCCGCGTTTGCTTCCCGGCAGCGCCGCGGCCCCGGCCGCGGCGTTTTCGTATGGGCCGCGCGCAGCGGCTATGATGGCGGCGCCTTTGCGGGCATACTCCGCTTCGGGCCGCCCTGCGTCGCATTTCGCCGCGAACCCGTGACGATCGGGAACCGATCGCGCGCGGGGCAACGAGATTCAATCAAACCACGCATCAATCTGCGCGAACGTCATCCATGGAAAGCGGACACGACCACCAAAAATTCTTCTATTTCCTGCTGGCCGCGGTCACAGTCGGACTCTGCTGGATCCTCGCGCCGTTTTCCGGAGCCGTGTTCTGGGGCACCATTCTCGCGATCCTGTTCCAGCCCGTGCAGCGCTGGCTCGCCGCGCGCTTCGGCAAGCGGCGCAACCTGGCCGCGCTCGTGACGCTGTCGCTGATCGTCCTGATCGTGATCCTGCCGCTCGTGTTCGTCGCCGCGACGCTCGTGCAGGAAATCGCGTACGTGTACCAGGAGCTCAAGGACGCCCAGCCGAACTATTCGCAGTATTTCCACGACATCATTCATGCGCTGCCGACGTCGATCCAGAACCTGCTGCAGAAATACGGGCTGACCAACATCCCGGGCATCCAGAAGAAGCTGACCGACGGCGCCGCGCAAATCAGCCAGTTCGCGGCCACCCAGGCGCTCAGCATCGGCCAGAACACGTTCCAGTTCGTCGTAAGCTTCGGCGTGATGCTGTACATGGTGTTCTTCCTGCTGCGCGACGGCGGCGAGATCGGCCGCCGCGTGCGCCGCGCGCTGCCGCTCGACGAGGAGCACAAGAACCTGCTGCTTGCGAAGTTCACGACCGTCGTGCGCGCAACGGTGAAGGGCAACATCGCGGTCGCGCTCGTGCAGGGCGCGCTCGGCGGCCTGATCTTCTGGATTCTCGGGATCGAGGGCGTGGTGCTGTGGGGCGCGCTGATGGCGTTCCTGTCGTTGCTGCCCGCGATCGGCGCGAGCCTCGTCTGGGTGCCGGCCGCGCTCTACTTCCTTATGATCGGCGCGGTCTGGAAGTGCGTGATCCTCGTCGCGTTCTGCGTGGGCGTGATCGGCCTCGTCGACAACCTGCTGCGCCCGATCCTCGTCGGCAAGGACACGAAGATGCCCGACTGGGTCGTGCTGATCTCGACGCTCGGCGGGATGGCGCTGTTCGGCATCAACGGCTTCGTGATCGGGCCGCTCGTCGCCGCGCTGTTCATGGCGAGCTGGGACATCTACGCGCGCGCCGAACAGGGCGAATGACGCATCGCGTGGCCGTGTGCCACGCACCTGCCGGCAAGCGCCGTCACGGATGGCGAATGCGGATCACGACGGGCGCCTCGGCGCCCGTTGCTTCATCCGCCGCCAGCGTCATCACGCCACCATACGGGCCCACGCGATACGTGCGGCCCGATACCAGCGGCACGCTTCGCTCGCCGTGCGCATCGCGCCACGTTGCCCGCACACGCGAAGCGACTTCGGGCGAGAGCCGCGCACCGTCGGGCCCGACCAGCGCCACCTGGGCGCCCGGCAATCGCCGGCCATGGGCATCGAATCGCAGCGTTGCCGCCGCCCCGCCGTTCGCCACCGCTCGTCCTTCGACCACCTCGCCCGAGCGCGCGTCGAGCGTCACGTCGTAGAGATCGACGAGCGCGCCCGTGAACCGTACGATGCCGTCCGACGCGGCATGCCCGGCCGCCACCGCATTCGACATCGCGAACGCCGCGCCAAGCCCGATTGCGATCTGCCGCACGGCACCGGCGCACCGCACCGATCGATTGCGCATCGCCACCGATGCCGCCCGCTTCGCGTCGTTTCGCATGTTCCCTCTCCTCTTCCGCGTGACCAGAAAAAAAGGCGGCGTGACGCGTCGGTCACGCCGCCTGTCTGCTGGCAATCACTTTAGGGAGAGACGTCCGGACAATATATGGGACTAGTCCGAAACTAATGCACGGTTGTTCGAACGCACCGCGTTCGGCACCCGCTCGCGGCAGCGTACGAACGGCATTGCACGCTGCGCGTCGGGCCGGTCACGCGCCGGGATCGACGCGCAGCACGAGCTTGCCGCGATGGTCGCCATCGAACAGCCGATTCAGTACGTCGGGCGCGTTCTCGAGACCGTCCGCGACCGTCTCCTCGGCCTTGAGCCGGCCGTCGCGCAGCCAGCCCGCGAGCGTCTGCACGGCTTCACGGCTCTTGCGATAGTCGAGGATCAGGAAGCCGCGCATCGTCAGCCGCTTCGAGATCAGCACGCCGACGTCGTCCGCCGCGCGCCCGCTGTTGTAGTTCGAGATCACGCCGCACAGCGCGACGCGCCCGCCGATCACCATTCGCGACAGCACCGCGCGCATCACCTCGCCGCCGACGTTTTCGAAGTTCACGTGCACGCCGTCCGGCGTCGCCGCCTTCAGTTGCTCGCGGAAATCGTCGGCCTTGTAGTCGACGGCCGCGTCGAAACCGAGCGTCTCGGTCAGGTAGCGGCACTTGTCCGCGCCGCCCGCGATGCCGACCACGCGTGCGCCGTGGATCTTGCCGATCTGCCCGGCGATCGAGCCGACCGAGCCGGCCGCCGCCGATACCACGAGCGTCTCGCCCGGCTGCACCGGCGCGATATCGGTCAGCCCGTAATACGCGGTCAGCCCGCTCATCCCGCATGCGCCGAGCAGCGTCGGCAGCGGCAGGCCCGACGCCGCGGGCAGCTTCACGAGCTGCGCGGCCTGGTCGGCCGGCACGACCGCGTAATCCTGCCAGCCGACGAGCCCCTGCACGAGATCGCCTTCCGCGAACCCCGCGTTGCGCGACGCGACCACGCGCCCGATGCCGAGCGCGCGCATCACCTCGCCGATCGCGACGGGCGGCAGGTACTGCGGCACGTCGCTCATCCACACGCGGTTGGTCGGGTCCATCGACAGATACAGCACGCGCACGAGCACCTCGCCGTCGGCGAGCGCCGGCACCGGCGTCTCGACGAGCGAAAAGTGTTCGCGGCCGACCCGCCCTTCCGGGCGCGTTTTCAGCAGCAGTTGGCGGTTCACGGGTGTGGACACGATGTTCTCCTCCGGTCGTAGTGGTTCGGGATGCGCGTCAGACCGCGCACATGCCGCCGTCGATCACGAGTTCGGCGGCCGTCACGAAGCGGCTCTCGTCGGATGCGAGATACACGGCCGCGTGCGCGACGTCGTCCGGCTCGCCGAGCCGGCGCAGCGGAATGCCGCGCGCGAGCTTGCGCGTCGCGTCGCGTTCGCCGAGCGACTGGAACAGCGGCTCGACGATCCCCGTGCGGATGAACGCCGGGTGAATCGAGTTGCAGCGCACGTCGATCTCGCGGCGCGCGCAGTCGATCGCGACCGACTTCGTCAGCGACGCGACCGCCGCCTTCGACGCGTTGTACGCGGTGAAATCCGGCTCGACCTTGAACGCGGCGACCGACGAGATGTTGATGATCGACGCGGGATGGCTTTCGGCCAGATACGACAGCGCGTGCTTGCAACCGAGCACGATGCTCTCGACGTTGATCGCCATCACGCGCCGCCATTCGTCCAGCTCGATCTGCGCGGGCGAGCCGATCGAGCCGACGCCCGCGTTGTTGACGAGCACCGACAGCCCGCCCATCGCGTCGACCGCCTGCGCGAGCAGCGCCTGCCAGCGCGCTTCGTCGCGCACGTCCTGCGTCGCGGCGAACGCGACCGGCGTCGCATGGCCCGCGTTGAGTTCCTGCGCGAACGCGTCGAGCACTGCCGCGTCGGCGATGTCGGTCACGAACACGCGTGCGCCCTGCTCGACCATCCGGCGCGCGATCGCGCGGCCGAGGCCGCCCGCGGCGCCCGTGATGTATGCGCACTTGCCGGCAAGGCGCGAAGAAACGACTGTCATGTGACCTGCTCCTATCGTGAATCGTCGTCGCGGAACGCTGCCGCGACGGGTGGGCCGTGCCTGTTCCGGCCGACGCGGGCCGGTCGACCGTGCCTCGACATCACGAGGCGCCGCACGGTTTCGACGAGTATATCGAGATGGACCTGACGCGGGCCGGACGTGCCGGGCAGCCTGCCCCGGTTGAACGACAGCCAGCGTACGCGAATGCCGCCAATCGATGAAATGAATAATCGTTATGCCCGGTCATAGGCTCTGTTCATGACCTTGGCGTGTCGGCGCGCAGGTGCGGGCCGGTGGCACCTGCGGATCATGCAGACCGGGCGGATCGTTGATCCAGGCAATGACGAAGCGCGGCGTTCCGCGCGGACGCGAAAGCAGTCGGGAAGATGAGCGGTGTGGAATCGTGCAACCGCCGGGCGAATGCCGGCGGCAAGCACGCGGCGCCGGGGCGCCGCGACCGGCTACCGTCAGAATCCGTCGCCGGACGGCGCGCGCACGAACGCGCAGAGTTGCGGCGAATGGGTGTCGATCATCTGCTGGAACGGCGCACGGTGCCCGTACGCGATGCCCGACACGAGCAGCAGGCAGACGGCCGCGACGCGCGGCGAGAAGGCACGCTGCCGCGCGCTGTCGTAGCCGCGCAGGAACAGCAGCGCGACCAGCGCGCCGAGCATCCAGCCGACGATCACCTCCGGCACGGTGTGCGAATGATCGAACACGCGCGCGACGGCCGTGAGCGCGCCGACGGCCAGCCCGGCCGCGATGCCGGGCGCCTTGCCCGGCCGGAACGCCTGCCACAGCATCGACAGCGCGACGGTCCACACGGACGTCGACAACATCGTGTGGCCGCTGATCACGCGGAAATCGAATTGCGGCAGCTCGATGCCGCACCCGGCATAGAGGATCTTGGTGGCGCCGACGAGGCCCATGCCGGCGGCGAGCAGCACGCCCCAGCGGACGGCGAGGCGCCAGTCGGTGAGCGCGAACCACGCCGCGCAGGTCAGCGCGATCGGCAAGGTCAGCGCGGCATCGCCGATGTTGCTGATTTCACTCCACATAACGGACTTCGGACGACGATCGAAAGGCCGCAGTTTACCGCATGCGCGCCGTGCGACTGTGTCAGCCTGTGTCAGGCTGTATCAGCCCGCGACACCGGTAATCAGCAGCAGGTTCGTGCCGGTGATGACGACGAACAGCGCCCACGCGGCGATCTGCATCCCGCGCCCGATCGTGTGCTCGCCCATCGTGTTGCGATCGCTGACCGAGCGGATCAGCGGCCACATCGCGAACGGCAGCTGCAGGCTCAGCAGCACCTGGCTCCACACCAGCAGTTGCCCCACCGAGCTGTCGCCGAGCCACAGCACGCCGATCAGCGCCGGTACGAGCGCGAGCCCGCGCGTAATCAGCCGGCGCTGGTAGCACGGGATCTTCGTATGCAGGAAGCCGTCCATGATCACCTGGCCGGCGATCGTGCCGGTCAGCGTCGAGCTCTGCCCCGACGCAAGCAGCGCGACGCCGAACAGCAGTGCGGCCGCGCCGCCGGCGATCGGCGTAATCAGGTGGTAGGCCTGCTCGATGTCGGTCACGTTGTGCTGGCCCGTCGCATGGAAGGCCGCGCCCGCGACGACCAGGATCGCCGCGTTGACGAGCATCGCGACGAACAGCGACACGCAGGTATCGATGCGCACCAGCGCGAGCGTGTCGCGAATCATCCCGCGCGCGCCGCCGACCACGTGCCGGGTCTGCACGACCGACGAATGCAGGTACAGGTTGTGCGGCATGATCGTCGCGCCGACGATGCCGAGCGCGAGCACGATCGCGTCCTTGCGGTCGTGGCCCGGATCGCCCGGCACCAGCCCGCCGACCACCGCGTGCCAGTCGGGCGGCGTGATCGCGACCTGCGCGACGAAGCAGAACGCCATCGTCGCGATCAGCGCGAGCACGATCGCCTCGATCTGCCGGAACCCCTTGCCCTGCAGGCCGAGCACGATGACCGTGTCGAGCGCGGTCAGCACGATCCCCCACGCGAGCGGTACGCCGAGCAGCAGCTTGAACGCGAGCGCGCAGCCGAGGACTTCCGCGATGTCGCACGCGATGATCGACACTTCGGCGGTCACCCACTGCACGATGCGGCCGAACCGGCCATAGCGGTCGTAGCTGGCCTGCGCGAGATCCCGGCCGGCGACGAGGCCGAGCCGCGCCGCGAGCATCTGCAGGAAGATCGCCGCGAGGCTCGAGAACGCGACGACCCACAGCAGCGAATAGCCGAACTGCGAGCCGGCCTGGATGTCGGTCGCCCAGTTGCCGGGATCCATGTAGCCGATCGCGACCAGCAGGCCGGGGCCGAAGAAGCGCTTGAGCTTCTGCCAGCGCGGCGCGGCGGCATCGATCGTGATGCTGCCCTTGACTTCCGACGGGCAGAACGGGGCGGTGGCGGTGGTGGGGAGGAAGGACATGGAAACCGGGGCTCGAGATCGGGACAGGACGATTCTACGGGTATCCGCCCGATTTTCTCCCGCGCGGCCTGTCACGCGGCGCGATGCCCCTCGGTGCCGTCGCCGGCCCCCTCGCCCGTATCGGCCGGCCTCGCGCCGCGGGTGAGGATCCTTTCGCGCTCGGCGATGCGAAATTCGGTCGGCGACATCAGCATGCGCTGGCGAAACAGCTTCGCGAGCCGCTCGCCGCTGCCGAACCCGGTGCGGCGCGCGACCTTGTCGGCCGGCAGCGTCGTGTGGACCAGCATGTGGCACGCGCGCTCGAGCCGCACGTGCTGGACGAATTCGGTCGGCGTCACGCCGATTTCCTTCTTGAAGCGCCGCAGAAAGTTGCGCTCGCTCATCGCGGCGGCCTGGGCCGCGTTCGCGATCGAGATGCGGTTCACGCTCTGCGCGCGCAGCCGCTGCGCCGACATCCGGATCGACGGGCTCGCGCTCAGCTCGCGAAAGGCCCACATCGACTGCGCATAGCGCTGCTCGACCGGCCGCAGCAGGTTGCTGGCGATCTCCTGCGCGGCAATGTCGCCGAGTTCGACGCGGAACATGTCGAGCACGGTGGCGAACACGTCGGTTTCGCCGGCCTGCAGCTCGACCGTCGCGGCGATCCGTCGCCCGCCCCGGCCGGCCCGCCCTTCGAGCGCCGCCGACGGACGCTGCATGGCCGCGAGCGTGGGCAGGTCCATCCCGTCGACGATCCAGCGCGCATGACGGCGAATGTCGGCGAGGCGACGCTGCAATGCGTCGTCCCAGTTGACGACCGCGCGGTCACCGTGAAGATGAAAGAACGCGAGCGCGCGGCGGCCGTGCTCGTCACCGAGCGGATCGGCCGCGATGCTCACGCCGGAGGACGACTGCACCAGCCCCCCACTTTCGGATACGTACTTCAACTGGTAGTCAGCACTGTATGCGTGCAGGCGATTCGCCAGGTTGAAAGCCTCGCCAAGACGCGCGGCCTGGGCCAACGAAAATCCCGTACTCAAATAGATAACGACCCATCTCTGATCTGCTGCATTCACTGGCCAAGCCCCCGACTTGTTCGACTTCTTCTAATACCGTCGAACTGTCAGGCTTATATTTGGTTTGAATGCGTGCGACAGGACGGCTATCCCGAAATATGAAGCGACGGCATCTTAGCCGAACGGGTCGCGCCTTTGGCGCGAAATGGCCGACGTGGACAGCATGATGGCGGATTACTACAGGCTGTCACGGTTTGCCGGTGGCCCTCTGTGGAATTGCCCGGCCGATATCGCCCATTATTACGATTGCATGCAGCGCAATTCGCGCATTTTCATTGCGACTTATTGCGTCGGATATCCGGATAAATGCACCACCGAATATCGGCTCGAACGATATCGACTCGTATCCCGTGCCATCGATCGCCACGCAGGAGAGCCCGCCGTATCCGTTGCCTGCGCATCCTTTAGAATCGGTCCACCCTTCACCACGCCCCCCCCGCGCCCCGTGCCCGCCGATCACCGTCTCGACCTGAACCTGTTTCGCGTGCTCGACGCCGTCTACGTGCATGGCGGCATCGGCGCGGCCGCCCGCGCGCTGCACCTCACGCAGCCGGCCGTCACGCATGCGCTCAACCGGCTGCGCGCGCATTTCGACGATCCGCTGTTCGTGCGGCAGGGCAACCGCGTCGTCGCAACCGAACGCACGCGCACGATCATCGCGGACGTGCAGTTGCACCTGAAGGGCCTGCAAGGCACCGCGCGCGCGCCGTCGGCATTCGATCCCGCGACGCTCGACCTGAGCATCGCGGTCGGCATTCGCGACGTGCTCGAATCGATCGCGCTGCCGCGGATCGTCGCCGCGTTCGCCGACGAAGCGCCGGGCCTGCGGCTCGTGAGCCGCCGCATCGCGGTGGCCGACATCGAGCGCGAACTCGCCTCGGGCAATCTCGATCTCGCCGTCGATCGCCGCGTGCCGACCGGCCCGCGCATCGCCACCGAACACCTGCTCGACGATTCGCTCGTCGTCGCGCTGCGCGGCGATCATCCGCTTGCGCACGAGCCGCTGCGGCGCGGCGACTATTTCGCGGCGCGGCATGTCGCGGTGTCGTCGCTCGGCGAGCCGCAATCGCTCGACGTGCTGCTCGGCAACGACGGCCGCTTCCGCGATATCCGGCTCACCTGCCAGCACTATTTCGCCGCCTGCCAGATCGCCGCGACCGGCGACCTGCTGGTCACGCTGCCGCACACTTATGCATTGCGGATGGCCGCGCTGCTGCCGATCGTCGTGCGGCCGCTGCCGTTGCGGCTCAAGCCGTTCCCGCTCCTTGCGTACTGGCACGAATCGCGCGACGCCGATCGCGCACACCAGTGGGTGCGCGAACGTATCGCCGCGCTCGTGCGCAGCAGCGCCAGCGTCACCGACGCGTAGCCGCGCGGCGCACGCCGTCCCGATCGGGGCGGTATGCTGGCGGCTGCGCGCCGCCACGCGGCGCCCGCTTCCCTTTCCCTCTTTCCGCTGACCGGAGACTTGCCATGTCGCTCATCCATGCCGCCGCCGTCCTCGACGCCGATGCACCCGACTACGTCGTCCAGCTGCAGGCCGGCACGCACGCGTTGACCGGCGACGAAGCGCCCCGCGAAGGCGGCCAGGATCGCGGGCCGGCGCCGTACGAGTTCGTGCTGGCCGGCCTCGCGCAATGCACGGCCGCGACGCTGCGCATGTACATGCAGCGCAAGACGTGGCCGGCCACGCGCATCGACGTGCGCACCGAGCTGCATGCCGATCGCGACGGCACGCAGTACGTGCGCCGCGTCGTGACGCTCGACGGTCCGCTCGATGAAGCGCAACGCCAGCGCCTCGCCGAAATCTGCGAGAAAACGCCGGTCACGCAGTTCATCAAGCGCGGCACGCGGATCGACACGACGTTGAACTGACACGCCAAGCACGCAAGCACACGGCGCACGATCGCCGCGCAAAAGGAAACGGGGGGCCGCGCACGATGCGCGGCCCCCCGTTGCGTCGAACCCGTCAGGCGCTTACAGACCGAGCGCGGACAGGTCGAGCTTGCCGTCCTTCAGCGGCGGGCACCAGAAATACGCGCCCGTCAACGGCCGCGTGAAGCGGAACAGGCCGTCGACGATCCCGTCTTCCGCGCCGCTCATCCGGCGCATCTGCACGTCGAACGCGCGGAACGAGCAGCCGAACGCGACGAAGTAGAGGCCCGCGCGACGCGCGTCCGCCCACGGCGACGAACGGCGCAGCATGAACGCCTCGGGCTCGAAGCTTTCCTGCGCGGTGCGCTTCACGTGCGCGAACTCGGGTGCGTCGTCGAGCTCTTCGTTGTCCGAGCGGCGGCGCCCGATGATGTTGTCCATGTCGCCCGACGGAATGCGTTCCATCTGGTCGAAGTCGTGCAGCCATTGCTGGATCGCGACGAAGCTCGCGCCGTCGAGCCCCGCGCCCTGCCCCGTCACGATCGCCGCGGCCACCGCGTCGTCGCCTTCCGGGTTCTCCGTGCCGTCCTCGTAGCCGGACAGGTCGCGATCGTTCGAATAGCGGAAGCCGTCGACCGCGTCCTGCAACGCAAACGCCGGCGCCAGCGCGCGTTCGATCGCCCGTGCGCGCAGCACGATCTCGCCGCGGTCGTCGCCGCGCAGCCAAACCCACACGTCGGCCGGCGTCGCCGGCAGCGTGCGGTCCTTCACCGCGAACGCCGGGAATTCGGTCAGGCCCGGCACCGGGCGCCCAAGGTACGCCGCCAGCGCATGCCCGAACCCGACCACCGTGTCGCGTCCGTCGACGATCTCGCGCAGCGCGGCCAGCGCCGCCGCCACATTGCCGTCATTCGACATCGTGAAAGTGAGGTATCGGGCCGCCGAATCGATCGGGGTCAGGATGCCTTGCTGAACGTCGCTCATCGTTTCCTCAGGAATGTATCGTGGTGAATCTGCGAGGGCCGCGGCAGCCTGCGCCGCAGACGCCGAAGTGTCAGCGGCGCGCGTGCCGGCCCTTGCGCTGCCGCAGTGCGGAAGGCCGCAAAAGAAGGGGCGAAACCCTGAATACTAACCGTATCGACGCTGCAACGCCGCATTCGTCAGACGTTGCGGCGCGCCCGACACTGCTGATAGAATCTTTTCACGTCGTTTCGGCGTCCTTTCAACCGTTCACTTCAGGGGAGGTGCAGATGTTCCGAATGCCAGCCACCTTCCCGAACGTGGTCCCACGGCGCAGCTGATCCAGCCCGCCGTCCGCGCCGGCTCCCGAGTTTTCCGCTAACCCGTCAGCCGCGCCGTTTCCCGACAGCCCGTTTCGTTTTCCACCCGCGATTTTCGCGCGGCCCGGCTGTTGCGTTTTCGATGTTCTCCGAACCGGAAAGTCCCGTCGCGCGATGCGCCGGGCAACGATAAATGACCAGAAAAACCTCCCATCTGGGCGGCCAGGCATTCCAGGCCGTCTTCGGCTTTACCTTCCGCTACTGGCGCAAGCAGCCGGCGCGCACCGCCACGGTCGCGAGCCTTGCGCTGCTCGCGGCGCTCGCCGACGTGCTCACGCCGCTGTTCGCCGGCCGCCTCGTCGACGCGCTGTCGACCGGCCTGACCGACCGCGCCGCCGCGTGGCATGCCGCGCTCGTCGCGTTCGGCACGCTCGCGGCGCTCGGGCTCGGCGCGACGGTGCTGCGGCAAGGCGTCTACCTGAACATCATCACGCTCACGTTGAAGATGATGAGCGAGATCGCGGCCGCGTCGTTCCATCGCGTGCAGCGCTTCTCCACCGACTGGCACGCGAACAGCTTCGCGGGCTCGACCGTGCGCAAGATCACGCGCGGGATCTGGGCGCTCGACCTGCTGAACGACACCGTGCTGATCGCGTTGCTGCCGTCGGTCACGATGCTGGTCGGCGCCACCGTGCTGCTCGGCACGCACTGGCCCGTGATGGGGCTCGTCGTCGGCGCGGGTTCGCTGCTGTACATCACGGTGACGGTGGCGGTATCGCTCGGCATCGTCGCGCCGGCCGCGCGGCTCGGCAACCTGTGGGACACGCGCATGGGCGGCGCGCTCGCCGATGCCGTGAGCTGCAACGCGGTCGTGAAGGCGTTCGGCGCGGAAACCCGCGAGGAAGCGCGGCTCGCGCGCGTGATCGGCAAGTGGCGGCAACGCACGCGCCGCACGTGGGTGCGCGGCACGCTCAACGGCGGGTTGCAGGGCGCGATGCTCGTCGCAATGCAGGCCGCGATGATCGGCGTCGCGCTGCGGCTGTGGGCGAACGATGAAGCGAGCGTCGGCGACATCGCGTTCGCGCTGACGATGTTCTTCATGCTGCAGGGCTACCTGCGCGACGTCGGCATGCACATCCGCAACCTGCAGCGCTCGGTGAACGACATGGAAGAACTCGTCGCGCTCGAACGCCAGCCGCTCGGCATCGACGATCGTCCCGGCGCGCCGGCGATCCGGATCGGGCAAGGCGAGATCCGCTTCGAGCACGTGACGTTCCGCTACGGCAACCATCCGGTGCCGCTGTACGACGACTTCTCGATGCGCATCGCGCCGGGCGAGCGCGTGGGCCTCGTCGGCCACTCGGGATCGGGCAAGACGACGTTCATCAAGCTGATCCAGCGCCTGTACGACGTGTCGGGCGGCCGCATCACGATCGACGGCCAGGACATCGCGCAGGTCAGGCAGGATTCGCTGCGCAGCCAGATCGCGATCGTCCAGCAGGAGCCCGTGCTGTTCCACCGCACGCTGGCCGAGAACATCGCGTATGCGCGCCCCGATGCAAGCCGGGCCGACATCGAGCGCGCCGCGCGGCTCGCCAGCGCGCACGACTTCATCGCCACGCTGCCGGACGGCTATGACACGCTCGTCGGCGAACGCGGGATCAAGCTGTCGGGCGGCGAACGCCAGCGGGTCGCGATCGCGCGTGCATTCCTCGCCGATGCGCCGATCCTGATCCTCGACGAAGCCACATCGAGCCTCGACAGCGAAAGCGAGCTGCTGATCCAGCAGGCGATGGAGCGGCTGATGGTCGGGCGCACAACGCTCGTGGTCGCGCACCGGCTGTCGACCGTGCGCGCGCTCGACCGGCTGCTGGTGCTCGATCGCGGCAAGGTGATCGAGGAAGGCAGCCACGACGCGCTGATCCGGATCGAAGGCGGCATCTATCGCCGGCTGTTCGAGCGGCAGGCGCTGGAGCTGGCGAAGGGGCTCGCCGATTCGCCACGGCGCACGGCGGACGACGATGCCGGGCCGCTGGGCGAGCCGGCCGAGGCTTGATGCAAGCGCGTCAACGCGCGCCGGCGGTGCGGTCATCGCCGCCGGCGCGCGTCGACAAACGGATCCGGATCGAGGCCGTGCCAGGTGCACGGCTTTTTTACGTCCGCGCGTCAGGCCTGCCGCCCCGGCGCCGCGCGCCGAGGAGTGCCCTTTTTCGGTATCCCGTATCATGTCGACCAGGAAATTTGCGACTAGGGATCGACCATGTTTACAGGAATTGTCCAGGGCGTTGCCACCATCAAGCGCATCGCCGATCACGGGGAACTGAGAACCTTCAGCATCGAATTCCCGGAGCGCTTTACCGACGATATCGAGATCGGCGCCAGCGTGTCGGTCGACGGCGTCTGCCTGACGGTGACGACCATCCATTCGCCGGAGCTGATCGACTTCGACGTGATGCTGCCGAGCCTGCGGATCACCACGCTGGCCGATCTCACGACGGGCGCGCACATCAACGTGGAGCGGGCCGCGAAGGACGGCGCGGAGATCGGCGGGCATCCGCTGTCCGGCCACGTGGATTTCACCGGGACCATCCGGCACATCGCGGTGTCCGAACACAACCGGATGGTGCGCATCGGCGTGCCGGAGGCGTTCAAGCGATATGTGTTCGCGAAGGGCTATATCGCGATCAACGGCTGCAGCCTGACGGTGTCCGACGTCAACCGCGACGAAGGCTGGTTCGATGTCTGGCTGATTCCCGAAACGCGCCGCGCGACGACCTTCGATGCGAAGGGCGTCAACGACACGGTCAACATCGAGATCGAGCGCAGCACGCAGGTGGTCGTCGATACGATCCGGGAAGCGGTCAAGGAGACGCTCGGCGAACTGAACGGTGTCGTCACCGCGTTGCTGGCGGAGAAGGGCATCGACATCGAGGAGTTGCTCGCGCGGAACGTCGCGAAGCTGCCGAAGGCGTAACGGAGCGGGAGTTTCAGGTCCGTCGCCGAAGCGCCGGGATCAGCCGCCCGCCCACGACCAGACCCGGACGGCCTTCACTCGACGGCATCGACGCCATGATAAAGCGTTCGATGTCGGCCGCCACGTGTTCGGGTGGGCCGTCGCTCGCAAACCGCCTGCAGTTCAGGCGCATGAATGCGGGGAACCGATCGCGGATCTTGCGCATCTCGTCGGCTTCATTCGCATTCAGATACGGCCGGGACATTTGCCGGCCCACGATCAGTTTCGCGCAGCGTTCGGGATCGAACGAAGGCAACAGGAGCGCAGTGAACCGGTCCGCCTCGATGCAATGGCGAAGCGCGGGATAGGTCGGTGCGACATCGGCCGGATACAGCATGAAACCGGACGAAACCGCGCAGATCGTGGGCGCCGACATGTCGCGCTTGAGTTGCTCGTACAGCCGTATGTTGTGCGACGCGTACTCGACATAGCCACGATCCCGGATGAAATCGGCGATGTTCCCGTGCGCGGCCAAGAAGCATTGATCCACGTCGACGAACCGCCAATGCAGGCGCGCCGCGACGATCGCCCCGACCGAGGTCTTGCCGGCCCCGCCCGGCCCGATCAGATGTGCCAGCAACGACACGCCCTCCCCCCGACATCGCATGCATCGCGCTTCCGGAGGAGCCGCGACAAATCCGCCTTCCACGCCCGCATCACTCCACCTCCACCTGCGTCCCCTTCCCCACCGCCACGCGCTGCGCGCGATAGATCCCCGCGTGCCCTGAAAACAGATAAGCGACGACGCACGCGACAATCGCATACACGCCGATATCCGCGCCGAACAGTTCGATGGCCATGATCGTCGACGCGATCGGCGTGTTGGCCGCGCCGGCGAACACCGCGACGAAGCCCAGCCCCGCGAGCACGGGCACCGGCAATGCCAGCACCTGGCCGAGCGCGTTGCCGAGCGTCGCGCCAATGTAGAACAGCGGCGTCACTTCGCCGCCCTTGAACCCCGACGCGAGCGTGACGACGGTGAACGCGAACTTGCCCGCGAAATCGTAGAGCGGCAGCGGGCCGTGGAACGCGGCCTCGATCGTCGGGATGCCGAGGCCGAGATACTGCGGCACGTTCAGCGCGGTGGCGGCCGCAGCCACCAGCAGACCGCCGAGCACCGGCTGCAGCGGCGCATAGCGGACCACGCGCCTGAACCAAGCGGTCAGCGCATGCGTCGCAAACGCGAACAGCCGCCCGACCACGCCGAACGCGATGCCCGCGACGACCGTCACGGCCAGCCCGGTCGCCGACACGGCCGGCACGAACGGAATCGCATAGGCCGTGTGATGCACGCCCCACGCGCGGCAGACGACGTCCGCGACGATCGCCGATGCCACGCAGGTCAGCAGCGCGTCGTACCGCACGCGTCCGATCGCGAGCACCTCGAGCCCGAACACGGCGCCCGCGAGCGGCGTGCCGAACACCGATGCGAAACCGGCCGCGATGCCGCCCATCAGCAGCACGCGGCGATGCTCCCGATCGAGACGGAACACGTGCGTGACGCGGTCGGCGAGCGCGCCGCCCATCTGCACGGCGGTGCCCTCGCGGCCGGCCGAGCCGCCGAACAGGTGCGTGACGACGGTCGCGACGAGCACGAGCGGCGCCATCCGCTTCGGCACCAGCGCCTTCGGATCGTGAATCTCGTCGATCAGCAGGTTGTTGCCGCGCGCGACGGACTGGCCGAAGCGATGGTAGATCCAGCCGGTCGCGAAACCGGCGACCGGCAGCCCCCACAGCAGCCACGGATGCGCGACGCGCGTGCCGGTCGCCCAGTCGAGCGCGATCAGGAACAGGGCGGAAGCCGTGCCGGCCAGCGTGCCGAGCAGGGCCGAGAGCGCGAGCCAGCGGCATACATAGCGCACGGTCGCGAGAAGATCGGCAGAAGTCGTGAAAAACATGATTTCCAGATTCGACGGAACATCAAAACCTGGGCGGCAGAAACCCGCATGGACGGCCTGCGACCTCCTGACGACCCAGGAACACGCAGGCATCATCAGCCGGGCTGACCGGCGGTTGAGGGCCGCACCGTGCGCAACAACGCGCCGAATACGACCGCAGGGAGGCATGCCATCTCCGCTGGCCGCCATTGTACGCGACGCCCCGCGCCGCCCGCAATGCGGCCACGGCACGGCGCCGCGTACGCCCCTGGGCGCAGTCAGTCGCGCAGCGGGCGCGTGATGCGCGAGATCAACTGGGGCGCGATCCGCTCGAGCGGCAGGATCGCCGACGCCGCGCCGATCGCCGCGGCCGCCTTCGGCATCCCGTAGACGGCGCTGGTCGCCTCGTCCTGCGCGATCGTGTAGCAGCCCTTCGCGCGCATCGCCTTCAGGCCGAGCGCGCCGTCGCGCCCCATGCCCGTCAGCAGCACGCCGAACGCCTCGCCCTGCCAGCCGTCGGCGACGCTGTTGAAGAACACGTCGATCGACGGCCGGTACGGCGTCTCGACCGGATGCCGCGTATAGCCGAGCACCCCGCGCGGCGACAAGGTCAGGTGATCGTTGGTCGCCGCGAGCAGCACCTCGCCGGCCTGCGGCATGCTGCCCTGCCGCGCGACGCGCACCGGCAGCCGCGTATAACCGTCGAGCCACTCGGCCATCCCGAGCGCGAACGCCTGGTCGACGTGCTGGACGATCACGATCGCCGCCGGAAAATCACCCGGCAGCGCGCGCAGCAGCGCGGTCAGCGCGGTCGGCCCGCCCGCCGACGCACCGATCGCGACGAGCGTCGGCTGGCCGCGCTCGGGCGTCGGCCCCGGCGGCACGAGCGCCGCGCTGCGGCTTTCGAGCAGCCGGCCGATCTGGTCGATCTTCGCGAGCAGCGCCTGCGGCGACGCATCGGTCGACAGACCGAGCGCGAGCGTCGGCGTGTCGACCGCGTCGAGCGCGCCGGCGCCCATCGCCTCGTACACCGACGACGTGTTCGCGCTAACGCTCGCCGTCACGATCAGGATCGCGCACGGCGCGCGCGCCATGATCCGGCGCGTCGCGGCGACGCCGTCGACCTTCGGCATCACGAGATCCATCAGCACCACGTCGGGCGGATGCGCAACGCAGAAATCGACCGCCTCGTCGCCGTCGGTCGCGACCCACAGCACGCGGTGGTCCGCGCGCAGCGCGATCACGCGGCGCAGCGCCTCCACGGCCAGCGGCAGGTCGTTGACGATGCCGATGTTCATCCTCGCGCGTCCCCGATCAGGTCGTGCACGGCGTCGAGCAACGCCTCGTCGTGGAAGCTGCTCTTCGCGAGGTAGTAGTCGGCGCCCGCATCGAGCCCGCGACGGCGATCCTCGTCGCGATCCTTGTACGACACGATCATCACCGGCAAGCGCTTGAGCATCGGATCGCCCTTGATCAGCGTGACGAGCTCGATGCCGTCCATGCGCGGCATGTCGACGTCCGTGACGACGAGATCGAACGCATCGCTGCGCACCGCGTTCCAGCCTTCCATCCCGTCGACCGCGACCGTCACGTCGTAGCCGCGCTTCTCCAGCAGCTTGCGTTCGAGCTCGCGCACCGTCAGCGAATCGTCGACAACGAGCACGCGGCGGCGCCGGTCGGCGAGCGCGAGTTGCGGATCACGCGTGAGCCGCGCGAGCTGGCCGCCGCGCACGAGCTTGTCGACCGAGCGGATCAGGTCCTCGACGTCGACGATCAGCACCGGGTCGCCGTTCTCGAGCAACGCGCCGGCCGCGATGTTCTGGATCTTGTGCAGGCGGCTGTCGAGCGGCTGCACGACGAGCATTCGCTCGCCGAGGAAGCGGTCGACCGCGACGCCGTACAACTCGGGCTCCCCGCCGACGACCACGACCGCCGTGCTCGTGCGCGCGACGTCGGGCTCGCCCGCGTCCAGCAACTGGTGCGCGGCGACGAGGCCCGCGCGCCGGCCGTCGAACGGGAAATGCGGCTGCCCTTCGAGCACGTCGATGTCGTCGTGCGCGAGTTCGAGCGTGCGGCGCACGTGTGCGAGCGGAAACGCATACGGCTCGCCGCCCACTTCGACGAGCAGGCTGCGGATCACCGACAGCGTGAGCGGCAGCTGCAGCACGAAGCGCATGCCCGCGCCCGGTTCGTTGAAGATCCGCACCGCGCCGCGCACGCCGCGCACCATCTCCTGCACCGCGTCGAGGCCGACGCCGCGGCCCGACACGTCGGTCACCGCATCGCGCATCGAGAAGCCGGGCAGCAGCAGGAATTCGAGCAGTTCGGGATCGGACAGCCGCGCGGCCGTCTCGTCATCGGTCAGGCGCTGGCGCACGACGGCCGCGCGCAGCGCGTCCATGTCGACACCGGGCCCGTCGTCGATCACGCTGACCAGCAGCGAGCCGGCGCTGTGGCGCGCCTCCAGCGTCACGCTCGCCTCGGCCGGCTTGCCGCGCGCCCGCCGTGCGTCCGGCGAATCGACACCGTGGTCGATCGCATTGCGCAGCAGGTGGCCGAGCGGCGCGTCGAGCAGGTCGAGGATGTCGCGATCGACCTGCGTGCCCTCGCCGACGATCGAGAAACGCACCTGCTTGCCGAGCGAGCGCGCGAGATCGCGGACGATGCGCGGGTACGCGCGTGTCGCGTCGCCGAACGGCCGCATCCGGCACTGCAGCGCTTCGTCGTACAGCTGCTCGGCGATATGCGTGCTGCGCCGCTCGAAACGGTCGAATTCGTCCATGCGCTCGGCGAGCGAACGCTGCAGGTCGTTGAGCATGTGCCGCACTTCGTTCATCGACGCGAGCATGCCCGCGTCGAGATCGTCGGCGAATTGTTCGTACATCAAATCGAGCGACCGGGCCGCGTCGCGCTGGGCGCGCTTCACGCGCAGCATCGATTCGGCGAACGGCTTGAGCCAGCGCGATTCGACCAGCGATTCGCCGGACAGGCTCAGCAGCCGGTTCAGCGTATCCGCACGCACGCGGCGCATCGCGCCGGCGCCGGCCACGCGGCCGGCCTGGGCCGGATCGGGCACCCCGCCCGATACCGCAAGCGGCGGCACCGCGGCGCTGGCCCCGACGGGTTCGTTCGCGGCGCCGTCGTGCTCCCGAAACGGGACGACCGACGGCGGCACCGGCGGCGGGACCGCGGCCGCCGCCTGCATCGCCTGCGCGCCGTCGGCGCCGGTCAGCGCTGCCGCGAACACGTCGATCTCCGTCTGCGTGACGGGCTGCCCTTGCGGATCGCCGACGCGCACCAGCAGATCGACGCCCGCCAGCAGCACGTCGACGTGCGTGGCCGTCAGCGCGATCGTACCGGCCTGCGCGGCAACGAAGCACTCTTCCATCCGCCCCGCGATGTCGACGCCGAGCGGCACGCCGACGATGCGCGCGGCGCCCTTCAGCGAATGCGCGGCGCGCATGCATGCCTCGAGCGCGACGGAATCGGGTTCGCCCGATTCGAGCGCGAGCAGCCGCTCGGACAGCGCCTGGGTCTGCGTGCGCGTCTCCTCGCGATACAGCTCGAGCAGCGACAGGTGGCTCAGGTCGTCATCGCCGCTCATCGCATGCTCCGTGTGACTGCGTCGAACAGGCGGTCGTCGTCGAGCAGGCCCACCGACTTGCCGCGCCACGACAGCACGCCGCGCGACAGGCCGGCGCTCGCGCGCCCGACCGTCGCCGGCACCGGCACCCAGTCGGCGGCGCCGAAGCGCAGCACGCCCTCGACTTCGTCGACCGGAAACACGACCGGCTCGCCCTGGTGCGCCGCCACCAGCAGCCGCGTGAAGCGGCCGTCGTCACCGCCCTTGCCGCCCTTGCCGGCATCGAGGCCGAGCAGCGCGCCGATCGAGATCGCGATGCGCAGCGTGCCGCGAATGTTGACCACGCCGCGCACGGCCGAATGACGGCGATGCGGCAGCGAATGGATCGGGCGCGTGCCGGCGATCTCGCGCAGCACGCCGATCGGCAGCGCGAGCCATTCGTCGGCCACGCGGAACGCCAGCGCCGCGTGGTGCGTATCGGCATCGGCGTCGTGCACGTGCGGCGCGCCGGGTGCGCTCATCCGGCGCGTGGTATCGGCCATCTCGGCGCCGTCGAGCGGGCGCTCGAGCAGCTTCGCCGCGTGATACGCGTACACCGGGCAGTTCAGGCAGCGCAGGCAGTCGTTCAGCCGCTCGCACGTGCGGTCGCCGCGCGTGCCGATCCGGTTCCAGCAATCGTCGACGTCGATCGTCGTCTCGTCAATGGCAGCGGCGGCGCGGTTCATGGATTCCTCTGGTCATCGCGGTATCGTTCCCAACCCATCGTCTTGTCAGCCGGCCGAGCGCCGTGCGCGCTCGAGCAGCCATTGCGCGCCCGCACGATCGCCGCCGACGTCGAGCAGCGTCGCGAGATGGGTCAGCGCTTCGTGGTGCGTGGGCCGCAGGTACAGCGCCTTCCGGTAGAAGTCGCCGGCTTCCGCGGCGCGGCCGCGCGCGTCCGCGATCAGTCCGTTCAGGTAGAACGCATCGGCATGCGGCCCGACGCGCGCCGAGAACTGCGCGAGCACGCGCTCGGCTTCGTCGAACGCACCGGCATTCGCCAGCGCCTGTGCGTCCTCCAGCGTCGGCGCGGCGCTTTCCGCCATCGGTGCGAGCGACGCGGCCGGTTCGGCCGCCGTCACCGGCTGGTCGCCCCGTGCGTCGAACGCGGCCGCGCGCATCGCGGGCGTCGGTGCCGCGAACGGCTGACGCGCATCGCCGAGCCAGGCCGGCGGCGCGACCGCCAGCACCGAACGCGTCGCCGCGAGCGGCGCGACCGTGAAGCGCTCCGCGCGCCGATACGGCGCGGCCGCCGCCAGCGGCGCCGCCTGCCGGGCCGCGAATACGTCGGGCGCCGCGGGGGCGGCTTCGCGATGAAACGCAAACGCCAGCGGCACGCGCGCCGAGCGCATCCCGTGCCGCATCGCAACGCCCGTTTCCGCCGGCCCGACGAACAGCATGCCGTCGTCGGCCAGACGCGCGTCGAGCGAGCGGATCACGCGATCCTGCGCGTCGCGATCGAAGTAGATCAGCACGTTGCGGCAGAACACGAAATCGTAGCGAATGCCGGTATCCACGGCCGGTTCGACGAGGTTCGACTGACTGAACTGCACGCACGCGCGCACGCGCTCGTCGAGCAGCCAGCCGTCGCGGGTCGGCGTGAAGTGCCGCGCGCGAAACTCCGTCACGGTGCCGCGGAACGCATTGCGCCCGTAGCAGCCGAGCCGCGCCTGCTCGATCGCGCGCGTGCTGAGGTCGATCGCGTCGATCGTGAAGCTGGCCGGGTCGAGCCCCGCGTCGAGCAGCGCCATCGCCGCCGAATACGGCTCCTCGCCGGTCGAGCACGGCGCGCTCAGCACGCGGATCACCCGGCCGGGCAGCGCGGCGAGCCGCTCCGTCGCGAGCCGCGCGAGCGTCGCGAAGGCCTCGCGGTCGCGGAAGAACCAGGTCTCGGGCACGACGAACAGCTCGATCAGCGCACGCCGCTCGTCGGCCGACGCATTGAGCTGCTGCCAGTAGGCGTCGAGCGCGTCCTGCGTGACGGGCAGCCGCGCCGCCGACGGCAGGCGCTCGCCGTCCGCCTGCAGCGCGTGCACGCGTTCCGTCAGCGCGCGGGTCAGGAAATCGTTGCCGAGCGAATCGGGGTCGATGCCGGTCTCGCGCAGCAGCCAGCCGCGAAATCGCGATTCGGACTCTTTCATGCGGACTCTCCCCCGTGGCCCGGCAGGCCGTCGAACAGATACAGGCGCGCGACGTCGTCGACCAGGTCGGATACCGATACCTGCTGCACGACGCCATCGGGCGTATTCGCGACGGGCCCGAGCCAGCGCGTGCGTGCGGTCGAGATGCCGCTCGCGCGGAACGCCGCGCGGTCGATCCGCATCGTCTGCGTCGCACGCTCGACGATCAGCCCGATCGTGCGCTCGCCGTTCGCTTCGTCCGCGCGGTAGCGGACCATCACGAGCCGCGTCGAGCGCAGCGCATGGGCGCGGCGCCCGAGCGCCAGCATCGGCACGTCGATCACCGGCACCGGCTGGCCGCCGCGCATCAGCAACCCGGCGATCCAGTCGGGTGCGCCGGGCACGGCCTTCGTGACCGCGAGCGGCAGCACCTCGTCGATGCCGGCTGCGTCGAGCGCATAGCGCCCGCCATCGAGCTCGAACATCAGGAACAGCGCGTGGGCGCCGTTCTGCGGGTCGGCGCGCGTCACGCGTCGACCTTGAAGCGCGACACGCTGGTGCGCAACTGGTTCGCGACGAGCGTCAGGTCGTCGATCGCCTGCGACGACTGGCGCAGCGACTCGGCCGTCTGCTGCGCGGCCTCCGACAGTTGCGACAGCGCCTGCGTGATCTGCTCGGCGCCGTTCGCCTGCGTCTGCATCCCTTCGTTGACCATCTGGAAGCGCGGCGCGAGCGTCTGCACCTCGGCGATGATCTGCGACAGCTGCCCGCCGACCTGCTGCACGTCGAGCATCCCGCGGCGCACTTCCTCGGAGAACTTGTCCATCCCCATCACGCCCGCCGACACCGCCGACTGGATTTCCTTCACCGTCTGCTCGATGTCGTAGGTCGCCACCGCCGTCTGGTCGGCGAGGCGGCGGATCTCGGTCGCGACGACCGCGAAGCCGCGGCCGTATTCGCCGGCCTTCTCGGCCTCGATCGCCGCGTTCAGCGACAGCAGGTTGGTCTGGTCGGCCACCTTGGTGATCGTCGCGACCACCTGGTTGATGTTCAGCGCCTTCTCGTTGAGGATCGCGAGCTTCGCGTTCACCGAACCGGCCGCGTCCATCACGCTGCGCATCGTCTCGCCCATCCGCGTGAGCCCGCTCTGGCTCACGCCCGCGAGCGTCGCCGACTGCTCGGCCACGCCGGCCACCTCGTTCATCGTGCGCAGCAGGTCGCGCGACGTCGCGAAGATCTCGCGCGAGGTCGCGCCGATCTCGGTCGTCGTCGCCGCGGTTTCGTTCGCGGTCGCCTGCTGCTCGCGCGACGTCGCCGCGATCTCGGCCACCGACGTCGTCACCTGCAGCGACGATTGCTGCGCGCGGGCGACGAGTTCGGTCAGCTCGTCGGCCATCCGGTTGAAGCCCGTCTCGAGCGTGCCGAATTCGTCGCGGCGGCGCAGGTCGAGGCGACGCGTCAGGTTGCCGGTGCGCATCACGTCATGCACCTCGACGAGCCGCGCCATCGGGACGGTGACCGAGCGGTACAGCAGGTAGCCGAGCCCGAGCGCGGACAGCAGCATGATCGTCAGCGCGCCGACGAGCACGACCTCGGTGTCCTGCACGGATTCGCGGATCAGCTTCGCGGACTGCTCGGCGAACTTGCGGTTCTCCTGCACCAGCACGTTCGCGTTGCGCACGACCTCGGTCCACGCGGGCAACGCTTTCCCGTACGCGGCGACGGCCTCCTCGCGCGACAAGCGGCTCTTCTGCACGGCGTCGTTCAGCAACGGCACGTAGTGGTCGAACGCGCCGCGGAACGCCGCGAAGCGCTGCCGGTCGTCGTCGCGGAACGTCGTGCTCTGGTAGTCGACCGACAACGCCTCGACTTCCTTCAGCGCATCGGAGATTTTCGCGAGATCGCGATGCACGCTGTCGGGATCGGTTTCGACGAACGTCGCCTGCTGCAGCAGCATGAACGATTCGTTGACCGAACCGCGCAGCGACGACGCCAGGTAGACGCCCGGCAGCGAGTCGCGCTCGATGCTGACGGCTTCGCTGTTGATCGCGCGCAGTCGCTCGTAAGAGACGCCGGCTGTCACCAGCATCAGCACGAACAGCACGCCGAAGCTGAGCAGGATGCGATTGCCGAGCGTCAGCCGGGCAGCGCCGATCGTCGGATGCAGGCTTTCATTGGTTGCGCGGGGCGTCACGGTGGCCATGTTCGTTATGGGCTTTATAAAATCAGCGTTGAAAAAATCCACGCCCGCCTGCGCGCCGGACGGCGCGCCACGAGCACATCAGGGTCTCTCGGGCAGCGCGGCGCCGGCAGGCCGCGCCGCGACATCACCGCTCCGCTTGCGCCGGCAGCCGAAGCGCGACCATGAAGCCGCGCGCCGTATTGCGCATCAGGATCTGGCCGCGATGCCGCGCCGCCGTCGCGCGGACGAACGCGAGCCCGAGGCCGAAGCCGCCGCGCGCTGCGCCATGCGCGGATTCGAGCTGCACGAACGACTCGGTCGCGGCGGTGCGCTGCTCCGGCGCGATTCCCGCGCCGGTGTCCTCGACACCGATCAGCCAGGCGCCGTCCTCGCTGCCCAGCGTGCAGTACACGTCCGTGCCGGCCGGGCCGTACTTCAGCCCGTTGTCGATCAGGTTCGCGACCGCGCGCGTCAGCATCATGCGGTCGCCCATCGTCACGCATTCGGTATCGGGCACGTGCGCGGCAACCCGGCTGCCGAGCCCGGCCGCCTTCTCCCACAGCTGGTCGGCGGCGTCGAGCACGATCTCGTTGAGACTCACGACCTCGTGCGCGCGGCGCTCGGACTGCGCGCGGGTCAGGTGGATGAAGCCGTCGGCCAGCGCGAGCGCGCGCCGCGCATGGCCGGCAATGCGCTCCATGATCGCCGGCATCTCGCCGTGCTCGGTGCGATAGACGTCGAGCAGCGCGAGGATCGACGTCTGCGGCGAACGCATGTCGTGCGACAGGAAATCGAGCGCCTCGTCGCGCTGCCGGGACATCAGGTAGGAATTCGAGTGATAGCGGATGCGGGCAGCCAGCTCCATCGCGTCGGGGAGCTTCACCAGATAGTCGTTCGCGCCGGCGATGAACGCCTCGCGCTTGACGATCGGCTCCTCCTTCGCGGACAGCACGATGATCGGCACGCGGGCGGTGCCGGCGTCCGCGCGCCACGCGCGGACCAGATCGAGGCCGTCGATCTCCGGCATCACGAGGTCCTGCAGGATGACTGTCGGCTTCACGTCGCGCGCGACCGCCATCGCCCGGTGCGCG
This sequence comes from Burkholderia sp. AU33803, assembly GCF_002223095.1. Classification (NCBI taxonomy): domain Bacteria; kingdom Pseudomonadati; phylum Pseudomonadota; class Betaproteobacteria; order Burkholderiales; family Burkholderiaceae; genus Burkholderia; species Burkholderia sp. AU33803. The sequence continues at coordinate 854,184 of NZ_NKFJ01000006.1, read as the reverse complement.
TCGGTGCAAACATGCAGGTCGATGTCATGTTCGCTGCGCAGCGCGCGGCGGATCACCTCGCCGACGAACGGTTGATCGTCGACGAGAAGGACCGATAACCCCGATTCAAGACAATCCGAGGCATTATCACCGCTCGATTCTTTCATAAATACAGTTTCAAACGCCGATTCTCCAATCGATTCTTTCATAGGAGTTGTTTATCAGACTTGGACGCTATCTTATTTCAGCGGTTGAAAACCCCGCCTGATTCCGCCGAATTGGCCTGTCGGCACCGCCTTGCAGGGTTTTGGACGCCGATTTCTCCCCGTTGGCGACCGTATTACCTCCGCATCCTTTCTCTCAATAAACATAACCGGCTGATTCTAAATGAAATTAGAACACAGCATCTATCTCAATCCGGTTTAGTTTTGCCAAATATGCAGAAAGAGACGGAAACAGTTAAATCGGATCATTTCCGGATTCGGAACACGATAACGTTTGCGAGACCGGCGCGATAAGGCTTGCACGCGCTGCAAGGCTGGCTGCCGCAGCATTTGAGGGCCGGATGAATATCCGCCCCCTCGGTGGGCGCGCGAAAAAAAAAGCGCGCCGGGCAGCGATCGACCCGGGCGCGCTTCGGGCCGGCTGATACCGGCTGCTCGATGGCGAGGTGACGGAGGTGGGCGGCCCTACCCGCGCGCGTGCTGCGCGGAGACTTCCTGCAGGTCGAGGTCGCGTTCGAGCGCGTGCAGCATCTCGTCGTGGATGCGCCCCGAACGGTGCAGGCGCAACAGTTCCGCGCGCCCGGCCCGGATCGCGGCCAGCACGACGTCGTAGTGCGCGGCACGCACTTCAGCCGGATACGTCGGCTCGTTCTTCGCCCTTTCCGTCAATTCCGCGCGATACGTGTACTGCTCGAGCAGGCGCGGATGGATCACGACCCCGTTCTCGTCGCGCACGAGCGGCTGGATCGCCGCGAGCTGCGCCGCCTCGACGTACGCCCACGTCTGCGGCTCGGTCAGGTGGTGCGACGCGCGTTCTTCACCCTGCGGCATGCGCAGCAGCCGGATCAGCGGGCCGATCGTCGTGCCCTGCAGCAGCACGGTGACGAGGATCACCGCGAACGACGCGACCAGGATCACGTCGCGGCCGGGCATCGCCTCGGGCAGCGACAGCGCGATCGCCAGCGTGACGACACCGCGCATCCCGGCCCAGCTCATGATCGTCGCGGCCTTCCAGTCGGGCGCTTCGCCGCGCCGCGCGATCCCGCGCACCGGCCACTTCAGCGCCTCGACCGCATAGATCCACACGAAGCGCGACACGATCACCGCCGCCAGCACCGCGAGCATCGGCGGCACCATCGTGGCGAGCACCTGCTCGAAACCGCCGAGCCGGTGGATCGCGCCGCGCAGCGACAGCCCGATCAGCACGAACACCATCGCTTCGAGCAGGAACACGATGACCTGCCAGAACGCGGTGCCGCGCGTGCGCACCGCCGCCGAGAACACCTCGTGCTGATGCCAACCGACGATCATGCCGGCCGTGACGGTGGCGATCACGCCGGACACTTCGACCATCTCTCCCGCGATATACGCGATCCAGCCGGCGATCACCGCGACGGTGATCACGAGATAGTCGTCGTCGAGCAGCTTGAGGAACCACACGACGAGCTTGCCGACCGCGAAACCGACCACCACGCCGCCGAGCCCGAGCTCCGCGAAACCCACGACCGCGTGGCCGAGGCTGAAGGTGCCCGACAGCGCCGCGACGACCGCGAAGCGAAACAGCACGAGGCCGGCCGCATCGTTGAGCAGGCTTTCGCCTTCGAGCAGCACCATCAGCCGGCGCGGCAGCGCAACGCGCTCAAGCACGGCCTTCGCTGCCACGGCGTCGGGCGGCGACACGATCGCCCCGAGTGCGAAGCACGCGGCCCACGGCAGCGACGGCGCCACCCAGTGCACGGCGAAGCCGACCGCGAACGTCGTGAACACGACCGCGCCGATCGCGAGCAGCAGGATGCCGCCGACGTTGCGCTTGAACTCCTCCCACACCGAGAAGTACGCGCCATCCATCAGCAGCGGCGGCAGGAACACCAGCAACACCAGTTCCGGATCGAGATTGATCGGCGGCAGGCCGGGAATGAACGCGATGCCGATGCCGCCGATCAGCAACGCGGCCGCGGGCGGCAATCGCAGCCGCTTGGCGATGCATTCGAGCGCGACGATCGCGAGAAATGACAACAAAACCAGCTTGAATGCCGAGACGGGGGACATGAATCGACCTCGTGAAGAATGAATTCGCGCGTTCCGGTGTCGTACCCCGGTCGGCAGTTTCGCGCGATTACATCACGAGGCGAGGCCCGCAGTCGAGCGCGCTCGGGCCGCCCGCCGCGCGAGGCGGTCACGGTGCGGGCGCGGCGCCGGCCCAATACATGCGCCACCATGAAAAACGGCACGCGGGCCGGCCCGATCGCCCGCCCGCGTGCCGTCGCGGCGCCGCGCCGCCGGCCCGCGCGTTACCGGCGCCGGACGACCATTAGCCGCGGCTCGGTCATGTCCTCGATCGCGTAACGGATCCCTTCGCGGCCGAGGCCCGAATCCTTCACGCCGCCGTACGGCATGTTGTCGACGCGGAATGACGGCACGTCGTTGATCACGACGCCGCCGACCTCCAGCTCGTCCCACGCGCGCTGCGCGTGCGCGAGCGAATCGGTGAACACGCCGGCCTGCAGCCCGAAGTCGCTGTCGTTCACGCGCGCGAGCGCCTCGTCGAACCGGTCGAACTTCTCGAGGATCGCAACGGGGCCGAATGCCTCCTTCCGGTACAGGTCCTGCTCGCGCCCGACGTTTTCCAGCAGCGTCGCCTCGAACATCGCGCCATCGACCTTGCCGCCCGCGACGATCTTCGCGCCCGCCGCGACGGCCGCGTCCATCCAGCCCGACAGCCGGCGCGATTCGGATTCGGAGATCATCGGGCCGACGAACGTCGACGGATCCTTCGGGTCGCCCATCTTCAGCGAACGCGTCTTCGCGATCAGCTTGTCGCGCAGCGCGTCGTACAGGTCGGCATGCACGAGGATCCGCTGCACGCCGATGCAGCTCTGGCCCGACTGGTAATACGCGCCGAACGCAAGGCGCTCGACCACGTAGTCGAGCTGGTCGCGCTGATCCGCATCGACGATCGCGGCCGCGTTGCCGCCAAGTTCCAGCACGACTTTCTTCTTGCCGGCCTTCTCCTTCAACGCCCAGCCGACCGCCGGCGAACCCGTGAACGACAGCAGCTTGAACCGCTCGTCGGTCGTGAACAGGTCGGCGCCATCGCGATGCGCGGGCAGCACCGAGAATGCGCCCTTCGGCAAGTCGGTTTCCGCGAGCACCTCGCCGATGATCAGCGCGCCGATCGGCGTGCGGCTCGCCGGCTTCAGCACGAACGGACAGCCGGCCGCGAGCGCGGGCGCGACCTTGTGCGCGGCGAGATTCAGCGGGAAGTTGAACGGCGAGATGAACGAGCACGGGCCGACCGGCACGCGCTTCGTGTAGCCCGTATAACCCTGCGCACGCGCGGAGATCTCGAGGTTGATGATTTCGCCGTCGATCCGCACCGATTCCTCGGATGCTACGCGGAACGTGTCGATCAGCCGCGTCACTTCGCCCTTCGAATCGTTGATCGGCTTGCCGGCCTCGATGCACAGCGCCTCGGCCAGCTCGTCGAAGCGCTCGCGAAAACGCACGACGCAATGGTCGAGCACGGCCTGCCGCTTGTAGGCCGGCAACTCGCGCATCGGCTTCGCGGCATCGACCGCCGCGCCGATCGCCGCGTCGATGGCCTTCGCATCGGCCAGCGCGACGCGCGTCGCGACCTTGCCGCTGAACTTGTCGGTCACCTCCAGATCGGTGTTCGCGTAGACGGCTTCGTTGGCGAGGTAGTACGGATAGGTTTCCTTCAACATGGAACGACTCCTTCCTGTGAACGTGACATTCAGAGTTGTGCCGACAGGCGCTTGATCTCGCGGTTCAGCACGCGCTCGTTGTCCGAATAGTCGATCGGCACGTCGATTACGTGCACGCCCGGCGACGAGAAACACTCGCGCAGCAGCGGCTCGAGATCGTCGGCCGATTCGACGCGATGCCCGTGCGCACCGTAGCTTTGCGCATACGCGACGAAATCGGGGTTCTGCAGCGTCATCGCGAAATCGGGGAAATTCATGTTCTCCTGCTTCCAGCGGATCATCCCGAACGCGTCGTCGCGCAGGATCATCACGACGAGGTCGAGCTTCAGCCGCACGGCCGTTTCGAGCTCCTGCGAATTCATCATGAAACCGCCGTCGCCGCACACGGCGATCACCTTGCGCTGCGGATGCACGATCTTCGTCGCGATCGCCGACGGCAGGCCCGCGCCCATCGACGCGAGCGCGTTGTCGAGCAGCAGCGAATTCGGCTCGTGCGCGCGCCAGTAGCGCGCGAACCAGATCTTGTACATCCCGTTGTCGAGACAGACGATGCCGTCGACCGGCATCGCGTTGTACAGATCGTTGACGATCCGCACCGGGTACATCGGGAAGCGCGGATCGTGCTGGCCCTTCTCCAGATGCGCGTCGAAATGCGCCTTGATCATCCGGAAGCGCTCGAAATCCCAGTGCGATTGCGGCGTCACCGCTTCCTTCATCTGCCACACCGCGTTCGCGATATCGCCGACCACCTCGATCTGCGGGAAGTAGACGGGATCGACCTGCGCGCCGAGGAAGTTCACGTGGATCACGGTCTTGTCGTCGGTACGCATGAAGAACGGCGGCTTCTCGATCACGTCGTGGCCGACGTTGATGATGCAGTCCGCATGCTCGATCGCGCGGTGCACGAAATCGCCGTCGGACAGCGTCGCGTTGCCGAGCCAAAGCGGGTGCGTCTCGTCGATCACGCCCTTGCCCATCTGCGTCGTGAAGAACGGGATGCCCGTCTTGTCGACGAATTCGAGCAGCATCTTGCAGGTGGTCTTGCGGTTGCCGCCCGCGCCGATCATCAGGAGCGGATGGCGCGCGGACTGAATCGCGTCGACCGCGTGCGCGACCGCCTTCTCCTCGGCCACCGGCCGCCGGCTGTAGCTGCGCGGGATCGGCTTGCCGTCGCCCTCCTCGTGCGCGATGTCTTCCGGCAGCTCGAGGTGCGCGGCGCCCGGGCGCTCTTCCTCCGCGCGGCGGAACGCCTCGCGCACGGCCGACGGGATGTTGCCGATCGACACGATCTGCCGCGTGAACTTCGTGAGCGGCTGCATCATGTCGACCACGTCGACGATCTGGAAGTGGCCCTGCTTGCTGGACTTGATCGGCTTCTGCCCGGTGATCATCAGCATCGGCATGCCGCCGAGCTGCGCATACGCGGCGGCCGTCACGAAGTTCGTCGCGCCGGGCCCGAGCGTGGCGATACACACGCCGGTGCGGCCCGTCAGGCGGCCGTAGGTGGCGGCCATGAACCCGGCCGCCTGCTCGTGCCGGGTCAGCACGAGCTTGATCTTCGATCGCCGCAGCGATTCGAGCAGATCGAGGTTTTCCTCGCCGGGAATGCCGAACACGTACTCGACGCCTTCGGCTTCCAGCGCCTTCACGAACAGATCCGATGCTTTCATCAGAATTTGCTCCGAGAAACCCCGCCCTTGATGGCGGGAAGGACAGGGGTGCTGTTGACAGGCAGCTTCTTCCACGGGTTAGGATCACCGGCATGATCCTTGTCTACCGCTACCGCGTGAAGTCGCTCAACGGCTTGCTCAACAAGCAGAGCCGTGCGGTGAACTACGTCTGGAACTTCTGCAATGACACGCAGAAGCACGCGCTCAAGTGGAACAAGAGGTGGCCAACGGGTTTTGATTTGAATGTGCTGACCACGGGTAGCAGCAAGGAACTCGGCATCCACTCGGGCACGATCAACGCGACGTGCGAGCAATATGCGAAGTCGCGCAGTCAGCACCGACGCCCCTACCTGCGCTATCGCGGCAGGAAATCGCTGGGCTGGGTGCCGCTGAAGGGCCGTGACCTGAAGCGCGAAGGCGAAGCATTCCGCTTTGCCGGCAACACGTTTCGTGTGTTCAACAGTCGACCGCTTCCGGAAGGCAAGATCAAGGACGGGACCAACTTTGCGCAGGATGCGCGCGGCAACTGGTTTCTCAACATCGCGATTGAGATGCCCGATGTTCAGGCCCGCCCAATCCGTTCCGGGGTCGGCATCGATCTCGGCCTGAAAGACTTCGCCACACTTTCGACCGGCGAGAAGCTGCCTAACGATCGGTTCGGTCGACGAGCGGCGGAAAAGCTGGCGAAAGCGCAGCGAGCGCGAAAGCATAAGCGGCACATCGCGAAGCTGCACGCCAAGGTGGCGAATGCGCGTGCCGATTTCCAGCACAAGCTCGCGCTCGATCTGGTGCGGCGCTTCGATTACATCGCGGTCGGCAACGTGTCGCCCGCGAAACTCGCCAGAACCAGGATGGCGAAGAGCGTCTACGACGCATCCTGGTCGTCCTTCCGAAACAAGCTCCGCTACAAAGCGATCGCGCACGGTGCCACGTTCGAGGAAGTCGACGAAAGCGGTTCCACCCAGTCCTGTTCGGCGTGCGGGTCGCAAGACAGCACGACGCGGCCGAAAGGTATCGCGGGACTGCGAATAAGAGAGTGGGCCTGCAGTGGATGTGGTGTCGTGCATGATCGTGATATCAACGCTGCGTTGAACATTCTCCGATGCGGACGTGCATCGCCAGGTGTGGGAATCCTCCGCCTTTAGGCGGACGAGGACGTCAAGGGGACTCTCGGTTATGCCGCCTGCCCGGCCTACGGACACGCGGCGTTCAGGACGCGCGCCGGCCTACGGCACGCGGACGCCTTACCTACTGGACACAGACCACGGCACTGCTCGCCGCGCAAGATGCATGCTCGATGCGTAATGCGGGGCGGCGCCTCCGGATGCCGGAGGACGAACGGACCCGCCCGCGCGCGGCAAGCGCGCACGGGCGGCAAAGACGTTTTTGATTGTAGACGGATTCGCGGAATTCCGACTTCGACCGGACGGCCATCTCCGGCGCGCAAAGGTCGGCCTGACGGCCAGTCAACGCCGCGCGACGCGCCCGCCGGGCTGTAATGGCAACGATGTTCCATTCAATAGACATGTGAACCATGGTTGACACATTGCCATTCCTGCCCTACAGTGCTCCTGCATTCAGCATCCGGACCACCGACGTCTTCGACGCCTGGTTTGCCGGCCTGCAGGATCGCGTCGCGAAGCGCCGCATCCAGGCACGCATCGACCGCCTCTCGATGGGCAATCCGGGCAACTGGAAGTCCGCCGGCTCGCCGGTCGTCGAGATGCGGATCGACCACGGCCCCGGCTATCGCGTCTACTACGTCCGGCGCGGAACGATCTGGGTCATCCTGCTCTGCGGCGGCGATAAATCGACGCAACAGGCCGACATCCGCGCCGCGCACGCGATGCTCGCGCATCTCGACATGGAGTAACCGATGGACAAGATCAGCACCCGGCCGTGGGATTCGGCCGATCATCTGAAAACCGAAGACGACATGGCCGACTACTTCGAAGCGTGCCTGCAGGAAGGCGGCGACGATCCGGCCTTCATCGCGCATGCGCTCGGCGTGATCGCACGGGCACGCGGCATGTCGCAGGTCGCGCGCGATGCGGGCCTGTCGCGCGAAGGGCTGTACAAGGCGCTGTCGCACGACGGCAACCCGAGCTTCGGCACGATCCTGAAGGTCATCAAGGCGCTCGGCCTGCAACTGCACGGCTCGAAAGCGCACGCCTGACGCGCGGGCGCGGCCCGTCTCGCCCGCCGCGCGATACCCGTGGCCGTGTCAGTGCAGCCAACCGGCCGCCCAGCGCGGCACCAGCGACACCAGATACAAGCCGAGCCCGATCAGCCCGCCGACCAGCGTGCCGTTGATGCGGATGTATTGCAGATCCTTGCCGATGTTCAGCTCGATCTGCCGCGACATCTCGCGCGCATCCCAGTTGCGCACCGTGTCGCGGATGTGACGCATCAGGAAATCCGCGAAATCCGGCGCCATCTCGTGCACGGCCTTCTCCACGTGCTCGTTCAGCGACGCACGCAATGCCGGGCTCTCCGCGAGCCGCGCACCGAGCCAGCCGCCGAGCATCGCGGCCTGCCGGTGCAGCGCCGAATCGGGGCGCGCGAGATCGGCCTTCAGCCACGCGCGCAACTGATCCCACAAGTCGCGCACATAGTCGTTGAATGCAGCGCCGTCGCGGATATAGCGCTTGATCTCCTCGCCCTTCTCGATGAACGCGGGATCGTGCTTCAACCGCTCGGTCAAGCGCAGGACCGTCCGGTCGAAACGTTGCCGCAGCTCGTGCTCGGGATCGGCCGCCACGCCCTCCAGCACGCGGCTCACCGCGCTCGCGAGCATCCGCGCGCCGTTCTCGCCGAACCACTGCGTCGGCATGATCTTCTCGACCTTCGGGTACTGCGTCTTCAGCCATTCGACGATGAAGCCCGCGATCACCTCGCGGTTCTCCTCCTTGTCGAGCACGTCGACCACCTGTTCGATCGCATCGTCGAGCAGCGCCTGGTGGCGGCCGTCCTTCGTCAGCGTGTCGAGGATCGCGCCGGCCGATTGCGACAGGTCGACCCGGTCGATCACCGCGCGAAACGCGTCGTGGACGAACGACTGGATCCGCGCGTCGTCGGTCATGTCGAGCGCGAAACTCATCAGCTTCGTCACATAGCCGCCGAGCGCCTCCGTGTTCGCCGGCTCGCCGAGCCAAGCGCCGAGTTTCTGCGCAGGGTCGTGTTGGCGAATCTGCGCGGCGAGTGCGTCGGGGCCGAGGAATTTCTCGCGCACGAACACCGCGAGGTTGTCGGCGATCTTGTCCTTGTTCTTCGGAATGATCTCGGTGTGGCGCGACACGAACGGGATCGGCACGCGGCGAAACAGCGCGACGACCGCGAACCAGTCGGCGAGCGCGCCGACCATCGCGGCTTCGGCCACGGCCTTGACGCCGTCGACCCACGGGCCGCGCGGCAGCAGAATCGTCGTGACGAACACCGCGACGGCGGCCAGCAACAGCCACAGGGCACGGCGCTTGCTGCGTTTCAGTTCGAGGGCTTTGTCTGGCGTCATGGGCAACGGGTCGGGCGAACGATGCCGCTAATATGCACCGGTTGCGGGGCTGCCGACAAACATTGCGACACGCGTCGAGCGTGCCGGACGCCGCCGGATCGGATCGGCGGATTGCACACGGCGCCGGCCGGCATCGTTACCGCATGCCGGGCCGGACGACCGAGCGCCCGCTACATGAACGTCTTCAGGTTCACCGCCGGATCCGCAAGCTTCACCGGGTCCGGCACCGCCCCGGCCGCGATCAACCGGCGCGATGCGCCGATGTCGCGCCCCAGGTTCGCCGCCGCCACCGCGACGATCCTGCCGTCATCCCCCAGCCCGAACACCGTGAACGCCTCATTCGCCGGATCGCCGCGCACGACGATCGTGCGCTCGCTGCCGAACAGCCCGAGCATCTGCAGGTTGCAGTCGTACTGATCCGACCAGAGCCACGGCAGCTCGGCATAGGTCTCGTCCGCGCCGAGCAGGTTCGCGGCCGCAACCGCCGGCTGGTTCTCGGCCACCTGCCACGATTCGATCCGAACGTGACGCCCGAGCAACGGATTGAAGTGCATCGTCACCTCGCCCGCCGCGAAGATCGCGGGATCGACCGTGCGGCAGCCCGCGTCGACGCGAATCCCGTTGTCGACATCGAGCCCCGCCGCCTGCGCCAGCTCGACATTCGGCACCACACCGATGCCGACCACGACGAGATCGGCCGGCACGTCGCCACGATCTGTCTCGACGATTGCGCCGCCGCCCGAGGCGCGCCGGATCGCGCGCGGCAGCGTCGTCATCTGGAAGACCACGCCCCGCGCGTCGTGCAACCGATGCGCATACGCACCGACCACTTCCGGCAACGCACGTTGCAGCAGGCGCGGCGCCGGATCGATCACCGTCACGTCACACCCGAGCTGGCGCGCCGCCGCCGCGACCTCCAGCCCGATGAACCCGCCGCCGAGTACCGCCACGCGGCGGCCCGGCACAAGCTGCGCGCGCAACGCACGTGCATCGTCGACCGTGCGGACGTAATGCGGCGTGACGCCTGCGTCGATCTCACCACCGAACATGCGCACCCGCGAACCCGTCGCGAGCACGAGCCGCGCATAAGCCAGCGTCGTGCCGTCGTCGAGCCGCACGCACTGCGCATCGCGTTCGATCGCATCGACACGCGTACCCAGCCGCAACTCGATGCGCTGCGCGTCGTACCACGCCGCGTCGCGCACGAACGCACGCTGCTCGCCGCCGTCCGTCAACAGCGCATCTTTCGACAGCGCAGGTCGGTCGTACGGCAGCGCGCGCTCCGCGCCGATCACCACGATGCGCGCCGCCGCGTCGCGCTCGCGCAGCGCTTCGGCCGTGCGCCGCGCGGCATGCCCGGCGCCGACGATCACGAACGGATCAGCCGACATTGACTTCCACCTGCCCGTCGACGATCCGGATCGGGTACGTCCGCACCGGCTCCGTGATCGGCGCGCATTTCGGCGCGCCGGTGCGGATGTCGATCAGCCCCTGGTGCAGCGGGCATTCGACGCAGCCATCCTCCACATAGCCTTCGGACAGCCGCGCGTGGCCATGCGTGCAGAGGTCGTGCATCGCGAACAGTTCGTCGCCGATCCGGAACACGGCGATCGGCTTCTGGCCGGCGACGCGCGCGGCCGGTTCGTCTTCGGAGAATTCGTCGAAAGCGCCGAGCGGATGCCACTCGGCCAGCGTTGCTTCGGTCATGTCAGTTCCTTGCTTCCGTATCAGATCGGGGTGGCGAGCAGTGTCTGCACGCGCGACGTGTCGTAGATCACCCGCTTGGTCTTGTAGCGCAGCCCGTCCGGCGTGCGCACGACCGTGTCGTAGTACTTGCCGGCCTGGTACACGTTCGACTCGCCGTTGCTGCGCGTCTGCACGACGACGTAGTTGCTCTCCGTATCGATCTCGCCGTCGCGTTCCGCGACGATCGTCAGGCCCGACGTCATGTGCCGATACGTATGCTCTTCATAGATGTTCGCGTGCCGCAGCGACACCACGCGGTCGCGCAGCATCCGCTGGTTCGTGCAGTGGACGATCCCGACCGGCAGCCCGAGGTCGGCGTTCTCCTTCGGCACGATTTCGTACGTGCAATCCTCGGTGAACATCGTCGGCCATGCTTCGAGCCGGTCGTTGTCGAGGTGCCCGATATAGCGGTTCTGGAGCATGTAAATCTCGAACCACGTCTTCATGTCTTCCGTCAGGTTTTCCATCGTTCCGCGCTCCCGCTTCAATAGCCCATCAGCTTCTGGTAGCCGACCCAGAACTTGCGGATCAGGCTCTCGGTGATCACCGTGTCCTGCTGGTCCGGATTGCCGCGCGACATCTCGATCACCGACGTCGCGTCGCCGTCGCGCACCGTGCCGCGCTGCACGAGCTCGGTCGCCTCGGTGTCCTCCATCGAGATGTAGCCGGCCGGCCCGACGAGGTTCGCCTGCTTGATGCGCAGCGCGCGCAGCTCGGGCGTATCGTCCGCGTAGCCGAAGAAGTGGAAGATCAGCTCGAAGTTGTCGGGGCCTTTCGGCAGGATCTGCCGTGCGACCAGCGTGTTGTGGATCTGCTGGATCACGAGCTGCGGGAAGATCGGCTGGATATGGTTCGTGCAGTCCTCGTCGTATTCCGACACGAGGTCGAGAATCGATTCGTCTTCCAGATGAAAACCTTCGTCGAACGAGCGAATGTTCTGCTGCTTGTACGCGGCCGACGTGTCGTCGCCCGTCTTCGTCACCGTGATGATGCTGTGCAGCCCGTGGTTCGCATCCGGAATCGAGCGCGCCTTCATCCCCACTCGGAAGATGTTGAAGGTCGTATGGAACAGGTGCAGCATGCTCGCGTGATAGGGATCCTTCACGTTCTCCATGTACAGCTTCCAGTTCGACTTCGAATACTGGCGCGTGCAGCCGAGATACTCGATCGGCTTGTGGAAGATCCGGTCGATCCACGGGCGCATCTGCTCGCCGAGATAGTCGGGCAGCGGCATCACGTCGTCGCTGAAGGTGGCGAACACGAGTCCGCGGTAGCTGTCGACGCGCAGCTTGCGCAGCCCGTGCTGCTTCGGGTCGAAGTCGGCCGGCATCCCGGACATTCCCTTCTGGCCGCGCCGGAACGGCACGCCGAGCAGGTTGCCCGAATTGTCGAAGCTCCACTGGTGATAGACGCACGTGTGCGAGCTCGCGTTGCCGCGCGACTTGCGGCACACCTGCGCGCCGCGGTGCGCGCAGCGGTTCACCCACGCGGAAAGCGCACCGTCCTCGGTACGCGTGACGACCACCGGCGTGTCGCCGACGAACGTGCTCTTGAAGTCGCCGGCGTTCGGGATTTCCGCTTCCAGCGCGACGAAGTTCCACGTCGGGCCGCGGAAGATGCGTTCCTGCTCGCGATCGTAGACCGCGCGCGAACTGAACACCTTGTACGGCACGCGCGAGCCGTCGTCGTGCGGAAAGCTCACGTCGGACGCGTCGTCGCGCGCGGCGAAAACGACGGGCGATTCTGTCTGCTCCATGTCGGACTCCTTGTCGATCCGTTGCGTTGAATGCATGGAGCCGATTTTTGAAAAGCTAATATTCGCCGTCTATCCGGAAAGTGCGATTGCGGCAGCGCAATATCCACTTTCGGCGGATTTCTGCGCTAGCATGACGGCACACACGACCCGGCGCACGATCGCGACCCATTGATCGGATCGACGCGCACGCCGTCCACACCAAGGCTGATGCCCATGTCCCCAACGTCGTTCGAGCCGCTCGCGCTGCGCGCGCACCGGCTGTTCGAATCCCGCGATCTCGACGAGACGCGCGAGCGGATCTCGCGCGTGATGCAGCCGCATGCGCTGCTGCCGAACGGCCGCACGCGCGGCGCATCGCACATGGATTTCGTCAGGCTTGGCGGGCTCGGGATCGGCACGATCGCGTTCGGCGACGCGATGCGCGTGCAGGTCGACGCGGTCGACGGCTACTACCTGCTGATGTTCTGCCTGTCCGGCCAGGCCGAGGTGCGCGCGATGGGGCGGCAGCTCGGCGTCGACGGCCAGACCGGCGTGCTGTGTGCGCCCGGCGAACGCTTCGACGCGGTGCTGTCCGCCGATTGCGAGCAGTTCGTGCTGCGCATCGACGCGGCGACCGTCGGCTCGCTGACCGGCGACCCGCGCGCGACGCTCGATCCCGTGCTGCATGTCAGCGACTCGGCGCTCGCCGCGTGGCGCCAGCAACTGATGCTCGTCGCCCGCTCGCCCGAACTGCTCGAACGCGCGAACGCGAACCCGCGCGTCGCCTCCCAGCTCGAGCACCTGCTGATCGACCTGTTGATCGAAGGCCACCCGCCGTCCGTGCTGCAGGCGTCGCACCGCGACCCGGCGCCGGGCTTCGTGCGGCGCGCGCAGGAGTTCGTGAACGCGCACTACGCGCAACCGCTGCAACTCGCCGATATCGTCCAGGCCGCCAACGTGCCGGAACGGACGCTGCGCGACGCGTTCCTGCAGTTCCGCGGGATGAGCCCGATGCAATACCTGCGCGCGACGCGGCTCGACCACGCGCGCGAGCTGCTGCGCGGCGCGGTGTCCGACCGGCGGATCGCCGATGTCGCGCTCGATTGCGGGTTTACGCACCTGGGGCGGTTCGCGATCGCGTATCGGGAGAAGTTCGGGGAATCGCCGTCGGAAACGCTCGACGGGAAGCGGTAACGTCGTCGCGCATGCGCGCGCGGCCGGGGGCTTGCGTAACCGGCAAAGCGCTCATTCGACAGCGCATGAGACCACGGCGCCCTCCCCGTATCTGTCGGTGCTCACCGAAACAGACCGTTAGTTGCAATTTATAGAGATGACGACGATCGTCACCCCACCGGCACGATCATCGCCCGCGCAATCGCGCAAAACGCGGCCGTCGCCGCGCTTTCGCCGTGCAGCCGGCGGCTCATGATGATCGGCGACGTCGCGGCCGGCTCCGGCAACCGCCGGTAGACCACGCCCTTCACGCGCACGCCCTCCACGCTCTCCGGCACCAGCGACACGCCGACCTGCGCGGCCACCAGCCCGAGCGCCGTCTGCAGCTCGCGCACCTCGTGAACGGCCGCCGGCACCAGCGCACCGTCGCGCAGCGCCGACAGCTGCTGATCGGCGAAGCTCGGCCGCGGCGTGCTCGGATAGACGATCAGCGTCTCGTTCGCGATGTCCGCGAGCGTCAGCGGCCGGGCCGGATCGGCGAGCCGATGCCCGACCGGCAGCGCCGCGATCAGCTTTTCCTCGATCAGCGCCTCGCGCACCAGCTGGTCGTCGTCGAAGCGCAGCCGGCCGAAGCCCACGTCGATCCGCCCGCCCTTCAGCGCGCCGAGTTGCTCGAGCGTGAACATTTCGATCAGCGACAACTCGACGTCCGGCTGCGCCTCGCGAAACGCGCGGATCACGTCCGGCAGCGCGCCGTACAGCGTCGACGGCACGAAGCCGATCACGATCCGCTCCGACAGCTGCGCGAGCCGCCGCGTCAGCGGGCCGAGCTCGTCGGCCTGGTCGACGAGGCGCTTCGCCTGCGCATAGAACACGCGCCCCGCATCCGTCAGTTTCAGCGGCCGCGCGCCGCGCTCGAACAGCGGCAGTCCGATTTCGTCCTCGATCGCCTGGAGCTGGCGGCTGAGCGGCGGCTGCGTCATGTGCAGCCGCTCCGCCGCCCGCGTGATGTTCATTTCCTCGGCGACGGCGATGAAGTAGCGGAGCTGACGCAATTCCATTTCATGCCTCAAAGGTATGGAAGTAGTCGGAAAGAGTGTTGGACGACGCGGGGCGGGAATTCCTACCATGTGCACCAACAGGAGGAATCGCATGATAGCAACTGCCGCCACCATCGAACGCATCGAGACGCTGCTCGTCGACGTGCCGACGATCCGGCCCCACAAATTGTCGGTCGCGACGATGAATTGCCAGACCCTCGTGCTGGTGCGTATTCGATGCACGGACGGTATCGAAGGCGTCGGCGAGGCGACCACCATCGGCGGTCTCGCGTACGGCGAGGAAAGCCCCGAAAGCATCAAGGTCAACATCGACACCTACTTCGCACCGCTGCTGCAGGGCATGGACGCGACCCGCCCGGGCGCTGCGCTGGCGCGCGCCCGCAAGCTGTTCCAGGGCAACCGCTTCGCGAAGTGTGCGATCGAAACCGCGCTGTTCGACGCGCAAGCGCGCCGCCTCGGCGTGCCGCTGTCGGAACTGTTCGGCGGCCGCCGGACCGATGCGGTCGATGTCGCCTGGACGCTCGCGAGCGGCGACACACAGCGCGACATCGCGGAAGCCGAGGCGATGCTCGACGCGCGCCGCCACCGTGCGTTCAAGCTGAAGATCGGCTCGAACGCGGTGGCCGACGACGTTTCACACGTGATCGCGATCAAGCGCGCGCTCGGCGAACGCGGCGACGTGCGTGTCGACGTGAACCAGGCGTGGAGCGAAACCGACGCGATCTGGGCCGGCGCGCGCTTGGCGGAAGCCGGCGTGAGCCTGGTCGAGCAGCCGATTGCCGCAACCAACCGCGCGGGGCTGAAACGCCTCACGCAGCTCGCGCAGGTGCCGATCATGGCCGACGAGGCGCTGCACGGTCCCGTCGATGCATTCGCGCTCGCACAGGAGCGCGCGGCCGACGTGTTCGCTGTGAAGATCGCGCAGTCGGGCGGCCTGCAGGGTGCGGCGAGCGTCGCGTCGATCGCGGCGGCGGCCGGCATCGAACTGTACGGCGGCACGATGCTCGAGGGCGCGGCCGGCACGATGGCGTCCGCGCAACTGTTCAGTACGTTCGACTCGCTGAAATGGGGCACCGAGCTGTTCGGCCCGCTGCTGCTCACCGAGGAGATCCTCGTCGAGCCGCTGCGCTACGCGGATTTCAAGCTGCATCTGCCGGCAGCGCCCGGCCTCGGCATCACCTTCGACTGGGCACGCATCGAACGGATGCGACGCGACGCCCGCTGACCCCACACGACAACCGAAACCGGAGACACAGATGAACAAGCAAGCCATCGACGCACTGCTGAAGACCTTCGACGACGCCGCCGAGAAGCCCGGCAACCCGCGCGTGCGCGCGATCGTCAACCGGATCGTGAAGGACATCTGCTACACGATCGAGGACTTCGACGTGCAGCCGAGCGAATTCTGGACGGCGCTGAACTACCTGAACGAAGCCGGCCGCGAATTCGGGCTGATCGCCGCGGGCCTCGGCCTCGAGCGCTTCCTCGACGTGCGCATGGACGAAGCCGAGGAAAAGGCCGGCATCCAGGGCGGCACGCCGCGCACGATCGAAGGGCCGCTGTATGTCGCCGGTGCGCCGGAATCGGTCGGCCATGCGCGTCTCGACGACGGCACCGATCCGGGCCAGACGCTCATCATGCGCGGCCGGGTGCTCGGCCAGGACGGCGCGCCGATCGCGAACGCACTGGTCGAGGTGTGGCACGCGAACCATCTCGGCAACTACTCGTACTTCGATCAGTCGCAGCCCGCGTTCAACCTGCGCCGCTCGATCCGCACCGACGCCGAAGGCCGCTACAGCTTCCGCAGCGTGCTGCCGGTCGGCTACAGCGTGCCGCCGGGCAGCAAGACCGAGCAACTGCTCGACCAGCTCGGCCGCCACGGCCATCGCCCGGCGCACATTCACTTCTTCGTTTCGGCGGACGGTTATCGTAAGCTGACGACGCAGATCAACATCGATGGCGATCCGCATCTGTGGGACGACTTCGCCTTCGCCACGCGCGACGGCTTGATCCCACCGGTGAAGCAGGCCGAGGGCGCGGAAGGCAAGCCGTATGGCGTCGACGGGCAGTTCGCGCTGATCGATTTCGACTTCTCGCTGCTCAAGGAAAAGCCGGACGTGCCGGGCAGCGAAGTCGAGCGAGCCCGCGCGCAGGCGTGAGTGGCCTTCCGATTCGACGAACCGATAACGCAAGGAGTGCAGGATGCTGTTTCATGTGGAAATGACCGTCCGTCTGCCGACGGACATGGATCCGGTCAAGGCGGCCACGCTGAAGGCGGAAGAAAAGGCGATGTGCCAGCGGCTGATGAACGAAGGGACCTGGCGGCATCTGTGGCGGATCGCCGGGCAGTATGCGAACGTCAGCATTTTCGATGTGGAAAGCGTGCAGCAGCTGCATGACCTGCTGAGCCAGCTGCCGCTGTTTCCGTATATGGAGATGGAAGTGCGGGCGCTGTGCCGGCATCCGTCTTCGGTGCGGGAAGACGATCGGTAAGCAAGCAGTCGAGCACTGACAAGAAAGACGGGCGGCCGGCGATTGCCTCGCAGGCCGCCCGTTTCATTGCGTCAGCCGCAGCGGTCGATCGGGTTGACGCGCAGCCTACTTCTTCTCCGCCTCCATCTTGTCGGCGACGTCGTCGCCATACACCTTCGCGACGCGTCGCGCGACGATCGCCTGCATCAGCGTCTTGTCGAAATCGTCGGCGGCTTTCCAGCCGCTGCCCTCCTTGACGAACGTGAAATCGCCCTTCAACTGCAGCATCGACGGCGCGCCGATCGCACCGAGCAACCGGTCGCGATAATCGATCAGCAACGGACACGACACGCGGTCGCCATCGATCGGCTTGCAGTCGGCGGCCGGCATGACACCGAGCACGCTGCTCGTCAGCGTCGTCGGCGTGTCGTCGCCGAACATCGGCTTGCCGTAGCGCGGCATGCGCGCCGACACGTCCTTGTCGAGTTGCGCGACGCCTGCCATGAAAGCCGCGCTGATGACGTCGCGGCCAAGCGGTGCGCCGAGCTTCGGATCGAGGCCCTGCGCACTGTAGCGAGCCGTCACGTATTCGGGCGAGAACGTCTGCACGACAAAGGCGCTCTCGTCCTTGTCGTCGTGCCGGACCACATAGCCGAGCGTCGCGTGCTCGTCGGCGATACTCACGTCCGCCAGGCAGCCGCGCGCCCGATTGGCCTCGTCGTAGCCGACTTCACGGGGGTTGCTGACGTGCGGGAACGACTTGGTACCCCGGTCGAGCATCTGCATCGGGTTCTTGA
Organism: Burkholderia sp. AU33803; assembly: GCF_002223095.1. Classification (NCBI taxonomy): domain Bacteria; kingdom Pseudomonadati; phylum Pseudomonadota; class Betaproteobacteria; order Burkholderiales; family Burkholderiaceae; genus Burkholderia; species Burkholderia sp. AU33803. The sequence continues at coordinate 836,091 of NZ_NKFJ01000006.1, read as the reverse complement.
GCATCATGTCCCTGCGCGCGTCGAACAACAGCGAATTCAGCGCCTTGGTGGTACTCGACGCGCCGCATGCGGGCGCCGATGCGGGCCACAACAGGTAGGCGCCCACCGCGAGCGCCGCCGCCAGGCCGCCGAAGCCGATCAGCATCTGCTTCTTCTTTTGCTCACGCTGCATCGATGCGATCGTTTCGTTCCGACGCTGTTCGAACCGGGGCGGATCGATCTCCTCCAGCACCGTCATCAGGACGATTTTCGCGTTGCCGCTCGCGTAGCGGCCGTCCAGCAGTTCATGCGTGGCTTTCGCTTCGGCGTCCGCGGTCGTATAGCCCTCGGCGATCAGCCAGTCGAGCATTTTGCGCGGGGAATCGGTGTCGGGAAGCTCGGCCGGTGCGTCCCTCAGACGCTGGGTGACGCGCGCCGCCTGCTCCTCCGTCAGATAGCCGCCGGCTTCGAGTTCGATCAGCAGGACGGCCCGGTTGTCATCGATCGGTTCTGCGTGGCCCGGTGGTTCGAAAATCATCGTTGTTGTTCTCCGTCGAGACGGATTCGCTGCACGGGCCATGCCGGCCTATTGTGCAGACGAATCGCGTCGATCTCCGGAAACTACTTGATTCGGGCGCAGGTGTCGATATGCCCGCGCGCCGCTTTCTCCCTCGGGCCGGCCATGCATCATCCATGCTCGTGCGCCAGATGCACCGCATACCCCGCCTTCCCCGGCACGATTTCTTCCTTCAGCGTCAACGCCGGAATGTCGTAATCGCCCGCGTTCTGCCGCCGGAACGGGATCGGCTGCGTGGTCCACAGTTCATCCAGACGCTTGCCGAGCGCCGCACGCGTTTCGTCGAAGCGCGCGTCGTTCATCTTCCCCGTCCGGTAGATCACGAACGGCGGCAGCACGTCGAAGCCTGGGTAATACAGCATCCCGTGCTGGATCGGGAACAGCACGTCGTCGATCGGCCCGTTGATGCCGCGCGGGCTGTAATGCGACTCCCACCCGCCTGCCGTGACGATCACCATCGCGCGCTTGCCGGCAAGCGAACCTTCGCCATAGCGATCGCCCCAGTGCGTGTCGGAATGCTCGCCCACGCCGTAAGCGAAGCCGCACGCATACACGCGCTCGAACCAGCCCTTCATGATCGCCGGCATCGAGAACCACCACAGCGGGAACTGCAGGATCACCGCGTCGGCCCACTTCAGCTTCTCCTGCTCGCGTGCGATGTCTTCGCTTTGCGTACCCGCCGCGAACGCGCGCTTCGAGTCGAGCGACGGATCGAACCGCGCATCGGGCGCACGATCGGTCACGTCGTCCGCGTCGAACGCCGCCTTCCAGTTCATCGCATACAGGTCGGTCACCTGCACCGTGTGGCCGGCCGCTTCGAGATGGGCGACGGAGAAGTCGCGCAACGCGCCGTTCAGCGAGCGCGGTTCGGGATGGGCATAGACGATCAGCACATTCATGTTCGGTACTCCGTTGATTGAATGACTGCAGGATGCGACCGCCAACGGTATATTTGAAATGAATTTCTGATATTCCAGGTATAGCCATGAATAATCTCAGACGACTCGATCTCAATCTGCTCGTCACGCTGGACGTGCTGCTCGCCGAGCACAACGTCACGCGCGCGGCCGAGAAACTGAACATGTCGCAGCCGTCGGTGAGCGTGCAATTGCAGAAGCTGCGCGACGTGTTCGGCGATCCGCTGCTGCTGCCGGGGCCGCGTGGAATGCGGCCGACCGCGCGCGCGGAAGCGCTGCGCGAACCGTTGCGCGATGCGCTCGAAGCGGTCGAGCGCGCGGTCATTCCCGCCACGCCGTTCGATCCCGCGACCGCGACGAACACGTGGCGCGTGGCCGCGACCGACTACGGCGAATCGACGATCGTGCTGCCCGCGTTGAACACGCTGCGTTCGGCCGCGCCCGCCACGCGCCTCGCCGTGGTCGAGCTGGTACCGCCGCGCATCGAGCAGGACACCGAACGAAACGGCATCGATCTCGTCTTCCACATGACCGAAGCGTCGCCGCCCGGCATGCGGCGCTTGCCGCTGTTCGCCGAGCGTTACGTGCTCATCGGCCGTGCCGGGCACCCGAAGCTGAAGCGGCGCCCGACGCTCGCGCAGTTCGGCACGCTCGAGCACGTGATCGTGTCGCCCGACGGCGGCGGCTTCTTCGGCGTGACGGACGAAGCGCTCGCGAAGGTGGGCGTCACGCGGCGCGTCGTGCTGTCGGTGCCGCATTTCTTGTTCGTGCTGTCGGCCGTGGCCAGCACCGATCTCGTCGCGATGGTGCCCGAGCGGCTGGTGCGCGACATGCCCGCGCTGCGTGTCGTGGCCGCGCCCGTCGACGTGCCCGGCTACGAAATGTCGATGCTGTGGCACGAACGCGTGCATCGCGATCCGGCGCATCGGTGGTTGCGGGAGACGATCGCGGCAGCGGTGTAGATCGGTCGCCTGCCCGGGGCAGCCGCCCGCTTCGACCGCCATCGCACGAAATCCTTCATCCGGGGCTTGAAACCGCGCCAGACACTGTATATATTTACAGTGCTTTTGCACCATTTGACCCGAATTCCGTCATTCACAGACGAACGGACTTTTGTGAGGCAACCATGTTCCAGGCATCCGCATTCGATCCCGAGCAACCCGGCTTCAACCCCGTCCACTTCGAGCGCGCCGCGCAGCGGGCGGTCGTCGATCTGCAACGTGTCGCGGGCGGCCCCGCGCAGCGGGCGCTCGGCCTGCAGCGCCGCACTCATCCCGCGGCCGTGCGCACGATGAGCTGGCAGGCGCTGCTGAACGTCGAAGAGCTGGCATTCTCGAATGCCGGCTTCCTGAGCCGCAACGATCCGGCCGTCGTCGACGCGTTCATCCGGCTGCGCGACAGCCGCCTGGTCGCCGCGGATGTCGAGGAACCGGTCGACTGGCGCCGCGACGATGACGACCTGCCGGCCATCTACCTGATCGTCAAGGCGATGCTGGAAGCGGAAGAGGAAGAACGGGCCGAAGCGGCCTGAGCCGGGTGATGGCCAATCGCCGCCACGGTCTGTCGGGGTAGCGCCGCCACGTTACGTGGCGACGCGGCCGGCGTTGCGGCTCGTTTCAGTCCTGCGCCGGCGAATCGGTGCAGCAGACGGTGAGCCCCGAACGGCCGCGCAGGCGGATCATCGCCACGCGGCGTACCTTCTCGGGTGGCCGTCGCAGCGACCGTCCGTTACAGCCGCGCGGCGAGCCGCGAGCCCTGATCGATCGCGCGCTTCGCGTCGAGTTCGGCGGCCAGTTCCGCGCCGCCGATCAGGTGCACCGAGCGCCCGGCAGCCTGCAGCGGCGCGAGCAACGCGCGCTGCGGCTCCTGCCCCGTGCAGAGCACGATCGTGTCGGCCTCGATCACTTCGTGATCGGTGCGCTGCTCGCCGTATGACACGTGCAGCCCGCGCGCATCAATCAGTTCATAGTTCACGCCGCCGATCATCTTCACCTGCTTCATCTTCAGCGTCGCGCGGTGAATCCAGCCGGTCGTCTTGCCGAGCCCCTTGCCGAGCGGCGCGGCCTTGCGCTGCAGCAGCGTCACTTCGCGCGCCGGCGCCGTCACCTGTGCACGCGTTACGCCACCGCGCGTCGCGGCCGGGTCGGTCACGCCCCACTCGGCCTTCCACTCTTCCAGATCGAGCGCCGGCGATTCGCCCTCCTGCACCAGATACTCGGCGACATCGAAGCCGATCCCGCCAGCCCCGACCACCGCGACACGCCGGCCAACCGGCTGCTTGCCCGCGAGCACGTCGATGTAGCTGAGCACGTTCGGCCCGTCCTGCCCCGGGATCTTCGGGTCGCGCGGCGCGACGCCGGTCGCGAGCACGATCTCGTCGTAGCCGCCCGCGATCAGGTCGTTCGCGTCGACGCGGCGGTTCAGGTGCAGGTTCACGCCGGTCAGCTCGATCTGGCGGCCAAAGTAGCTCAGCGCTTCGTGAAACTCTTCCTTGCCGGGAATCCGCTTCGCCATGTTGAACTGGCCGCCGATCTCGGCCGCGCCGTCGAACAGGTCGACCTGATGGCCGCGCTGCGCGAGCACGGTCGAGCATGCGAGCCCGGCCGGCCCCGCGCCGACCACCGCGATGCGTTTCGGCCGCGCGGCGGGCGTGTATTTCAGTTCCGTCTCGTGACACGCGCGCGGGTTCAGCAGGCACGACGCGATCTGGTTCTTGAACGCGTGATCGAGGCACGCCTGGTTGCAGCCGATGCACGTATTGATTTCGTCGGCACGACCCTGCGCGGCCTTGACGACGAACTCGGCATCCGCGAGCAGCGGGCGCGCCATCGACACCATGTCCGCGCAGCCGTCCGCGAGGATCTGCTCGGCCACTTCGGGGCGGTTGATCCGGTTGGTCGTCACGAGCGGAATGCCTACCTCGCCCTTCATCTTCTTCGTCACCCACGCGAACGCGCCGCGCGGCACCGACGTCGCGATCGTCGGCACCCGCGCCTCGTGCCAGCCGATCCCCGTGTTGATGATGGTCGCGCCCGCGCGCTCGACGGCCTTCGCGAGCTGCACGGTTTCGCTCCAGTCGCTGCCGTCCGGAATCAGGTCGAGCATCGACAGCCGGTAGATCAGGATGAAATCGCGGCCGACCGCTTCGCGCGTACGTTCGATGATCTCGATCGGCAGCCGGGTGCGGTTCTCGTACGAACCGCCCCACTGGTCGGTGCGCTTGTTCGTATGCATCGAGATGAACTGGTTGATCAGGTAGCCTTCGGAGCCCATGATCTCGACGCCGTCATACCCGGCTTCCCGCGCGAGCTTCGCGCAGCGGACAAACGCGCGGATCTGCCGCTCGACGCCGCGTGCGCTCAGTTCGTGCGGCGCGAACGGCGAGATCGGCGACTTGATCTTCGACGGCGCGACCGCGAACGGGTGATAGCCGTAGCGTCCCGTATGCAGGATCTGCAGCGCGATCTTGCCATCCTCCGCATGCACGGCATCCGTGATCTCGCGATGCCGCCGCGCGGCAGCCGACGTCATCAGCGTGCCGCCGAACGGCTTGGTCCAGCCGGCGACGTTCGGCGCGAAGCCGCCCGTCACGATCAGGCCGACGCCGCCGCGGGCGCGCTCGGCGAAATATTCGGCGAGCCGCGGCAGCGTCTTGCGGCTGTCCTCGAGGCCCGTGTGCATCGAGCCCATCAGCACGCGGTTCTTCAGCGTCGTGAAACCGAGATCGAGCGGGGCGAGCAGGTGGGGAAAGGTCGTGGTCATGATGAGCGTGCCGATGCGTGCCAGTAAGCGATGCGTGACATCGTAGGCGCGCGCCGCCTTGAACGTGAGGGGGCAAACAGCCATAATGCTTGTCATTTCCGGCCAAGACGACATGACCTCCCCTCTCGCCAAGGACCGCCTCGGGCTACGCCGGCCGACGATTCCGGTCGCCTATCCGCGCCTGCTGCTGCAGGCGCTGGCCGCACGCGGGGTTGATCTGGCCGCCGTGCGCGCCGGCACGGGCCTGCGTGATGCAGTATTGGCCGAACCGGACGCGCGCGTCGCGCCGTCGCAATGGGGGCGGCTCGTGCTCAATGCGATCGCGATCGGCGGCGATCCGGGCATCGGGCTCGCGTTCGGGCTGCTGCTGAAGCCGACCGTGCACGGCTTTCTCGGCTATGCGACGCTGACCGCGCGGGACATCCGGGAAGCGCTCGCCGTCACGCAGCGCTACTTCCGGATGCGCAATCGCCAATATCGGCTGACCTATGCAGAAGACGAACGCGGCGCGACGCTCGAACTGCACGGCGTGCAGGCCAGCCCCGTTCTGCAGCATCACGTGATGTTCGAATTCGTGTTGACCGGGCTTGCGCAGAACATCTCTCAATGGGCCGGACGCACGTCGCCGCCGATCAAGCTGCAATTCGCGTGGCCGGAGCCGCCCTATTTCGCGCGCTATCGCGATCAGTTGCCGCCGGTCGAATTCGGCTGCACCGCCAACGCGCTGTGGATTGCGCACGACGTGCTCGACTGGCCGCTGCCGCTCGCCGACGAAGTCGCACACCGGCAGGCGCTCGTGCAGGTGGAGCGCGAGTATGCGCAGGTGCGCCAGGAGGAAGGCGATCTCGTCGAACGCGTGCGCGCGGAGCTGGCACGCGGGGCTGGCGAATATCCTGGGCCGGAGACACTCGCCGACGCGCTGCTCGTATCCACACGCACGCTGCGGCGTCGGCTCGAGGAAGCCGGTTCGAGCTATCGGCAATTGCTCGATGAAGCCCGGTTTCGCGACGCGAAGCAGTTGCTTGCCGCGTCGGATCTCGACCTGAAGGCGATCGCCGAGCGGCTGCAATTCACCGACCCGGCGAATTTCACGCGCGCGTTCCGGCGCTGGGCCGGGCAGACGCCGAGTGCGTATCGGGACGCCGCCGCGGGCACGTCGCACGAATGACGCGGGGCTGCGGGCGGCACGACGTGCCTGCGCGGAATTTCATCGGTATGATCAATGCCACGCCAAAGCGGCGCCCACCGGCGCACTCTCCCGCCCCATGCCCAATCACACCACCCTGATCGACGCAACGATCGACCGTATCGATACGAACCTCATTCGTGTCGCGTCCGATAGCAAGAAGGTGCCGCTGTATCGCCTGACGATGCAGGGCACGTGCTACTTCATCGCGGCGGACGATATCGATGCGGAGGCGTTCAAGCAGATCGATCGATTGAAGCCCGGGATGGCGGTGCGTGCGTGTGTCTTCGACGATCGCGGTCGCCGCAGCATCGCGTGGATCAAAGGCAACGACGTCGCAATCGCTCCTTACAACGTGTTCAGACAAAAGAGCAGCAACGTGTCGCTCCTCATCTGGGCGTCATGCATCTTCATGCTGAGCCTGCTGATCGACGGCGCCGCCTTCAAATCGGGCTGGGCGTTCGTCGGCGCGGTGACCCTGGTCGTCGGCATCATCAGCCTGCTGGGCACCCTGCTCGCGATCGCCGGCCTGTCCGAACTGGTCTTCCGGCCCCAGCGGCGCGAAGCCCAGGAAAAGTGGCAATACGAACCGGCCGGTTTCACGGCGGAAAAGAGCAACGGATGAGCGATCGCACCATGCAGATCGCGTCGGGTTGCGTGACGTCGGTCAGCCAGAACACGATCAGTACGAAGATCTGGAGCAACAACCTCGGCATGACCACGCAAAGCCTCGAGGAGATTGCGCTCCAGCTCGACACGGTCGACGCACCGCTCACGCTCAGGACGGACAGCACGCGAAGCGTGTTCATCGTCGCGGGCGACCGGTTGACCGTTGCATACACGCAAGATCGGGATCGCCGAGCCATCTACGCTATCCGCAACGCGACCGACGGCTCGGTGTATCTCGTTCGCACCGCGAAAGTCGCGGCTGCCCGCATGGATATCGTCGTAACGATCGGCATGCTGGTCGCCATGGCCATCACCATCGGCCTCGTGTCCGCGACGGAACGCAGCACGGACAGCGTGCTGGAGATATCCACGTGGTTCGGCAGCGCCGCGATCGCGCTCTTCCTGCTGAGCACGATCCTGCGCACCGTGTTCGGCGCAATCTTGTGGCCCGAGATCCGGCGGCTCAGGCAGCCAGGCGGCAAGCGCGAGATGAATGCTGCCCGGCACGCACTGTCGCTCTCGAACGAAGAAACGTCGCACATTCGCTTCATCTGAGCCGATCCCGCGCACGAAACGTCAGAGGTCGACGCAAATCCGCGCACCGCCATCCCCCTCTCCCGCTTCGATCCGCACCTCCCCCGTCGCGGCGGCGATCGCGTCGTACACGTCATCGGTCACGCACACCACCGGCACCGCGATCGCATACAGTTCGGCCGCCACGATCGCGCCGATCGAGATGATCAGGTCGCGCTCCTTCAGCACGATCGCGACCGGCCCGGTGCCGTTGCGCACGGCTTCCGCGAGCACGCTGCTGCTCGAACTCGAGCCCTTCGCGTGCGGCATCACCATCACCTTGCCGGCGAGGCTCGCACCGGCCTGCGGATGGCCGCGATCGACGATCTTTCCCGCACCCGAGTCGTAGCCGCCCCAGAAGCTGAGCGGCTTGTCGAGCACGAACGGGCGCGCGCACGCGCTGCCCGGCACGAGCGTGTCGCCCGTCAAACCCTTGCGCGTGGCTTCAGTCATCGAATCGCACCTTTCCTTCGTACGCCGAACGCACGCATTCGCGCATGCTGCCGTACGCGACCGTCACGCCGATGTTCGCGGGCGCATACGACGCCCATTTCCCCGAATTGGTCATCACGAGCCCCGACAGTTGCTTCATCACCGGCGTGATGTACGTGCAGGTATCGACGACGATCTGGATGCCGCGTGCCGCGAATTTCTCCGCGAGGCCGGCCTCCTCCAGTTCCCACAGGATGAATCGGCTCGTGTTCACGTAGAAATCGCAGGCCGGCCTGCCGTCGAATGCATCGAGCAACGTATCGAGCGTGCGGAATTCGGCCAGCGAGAAATGCGGCGTACCGAGCGCTACCGCGACGAGTGCATCGCCGGCCGCGCCGTGGTTCAGCGTGCGGCGAATCTCATCGAGATCGGCCATCGTGACATCGACCGTGCGTGGCGCCGCTTGTCCGTGCAATGCGGCGTCGAGCGTAGGCGCTTCCGGTGTCACACCGACCGCATGGAACAGCGCAACGGCCCCGCTCGACGCGGCGGCCGCGCCCAGTGCCTTGAGTTCGTCTTCCGTGGTGTCCGCCGGCAGCCCGACGATCGCCGGCACGACCGCGCCCGCGATCCTGCCGATCAGCAGCCCGAGCGCGGCGAAATAGATGTCGCGCGACGCCAAGCGACTGAAATCCGGTGCGTTGAACACGATCCGCGCGGCGCGGTTCGCTTCGACATGCAGCCCCGCATACGGCGCACGCCCGGTGATCGCGGCGGCCAGGTCGAGAAAATCGCCGTACCGGCTCGTCCGCGCACCGAGCACCGAATTCGCGAACACGATCGCGTTCGATTCGGCCCAGGCGATCTGCTCGCCTTTCGCGGGACGGTTCTTCAGCTGATAGGGCGCGCACGTGAAACTCGATTCACAGCCGAGCTGCAGATGCGCGTCCATCAGGCGCTGCGCGTCGCGCTGGATCGTGCGATCGCCGTGGTACAGCTCGGGATGGATCAGGTCGAGCGACCCGACGTTCAACGTGGTCGGCACCGCGACCTTCGCGCCGGTGTCGACGAAATACTCGACGAAGTCGAGACTGGTCTGGCCGTGGTAAAGGCAGCCGTCGATATGGGCAGACGTGATGTCGATCAGGTGCGGCGCGGACATCACGTGCGCCGTGCGCGCGACGATCCGCATCGCGCGCGCGACGCCCTCGCCGAAATCCCCGCGCAGCATGGCGCTGTCGCGGTCACTCAACTGCAGCATCGAACGCTCCTCTGACGCGTGCCGGCCGCGCCGGCTCGTGAAATCCGTCAGGGGACTCTACAACTGGAAATAAAAACTGTCCAGATCAGCACTTGACCGGACAGTTTCAAAAACCAATTTCCGCCATTGAGCGTCGCCGAAGCAACCAATGGCTCGAATTCAGCTCCAGTTTGCCGCCAGCCAGCCGCCTAGCGTTCCGCGGTCACACTGAACAGCTCGTCGCGCAGCGCCTTCGCGCGGTCGCGGCCGAACTGCGTCTCGAATTCGTCCTGCGCGGCCTGCCAGGCGACTTTCGCTTCAGCGAACGTGCGCTCGCCCAGCTTCGTGAGGCTCAGCGCATGCGCGCGCGTGTCGTACTCGGACGCGGCCGTCGCGACGAACCCGTCGCGCTGCAGCGGCTTCAGCGCGCGCAGCAGCGTCGTGCGATCCATCACGAGCGCATCGGCGAGTTCGCTCATCAGCAGGCCGGGCTGGCGCGTCAGGTTCGCCATGATCGAAAACTGGGCGGGCGTGACGCCGACCGGGGCCAGATGGCGTTCGTACAGCTGCGTGACGAAGCGCGCCGCCTGACGCAGCGCGAGACAGTTGCACGCCTGGGCAATCGAGGTGTCGTTCATGTTCCGCAATTTATATGTGCATATGCATAAAGTCAATGTACACTCGCCGTAACCAGGCCGGCGGCCGGCCTCGCGTCAAGGAGACGGACATGGACTACATCGACAAGCTGCGGATTTTCCGGTCGGTGGTGGAGATGCGCAGCTTCACGCGCGCCGCCGACATGCACGGCCTCGCACGGCCGGTCGTGTCGCGCGCGGTCGCGGATCTGGAAGCGCGCTTCGGCAGCCGGCTGCTGCACCGGACCACGCGCCAGGTGTCGCTGACCGAAACGGCCGAGCGCATCTACGAGCGCTGCGCGGCCGTGCTCGACGAACTCGACTCGCTCGAGGCGGAAGCGCAGTCGCCGACGCGCGAGCCCGAAGGCCTGCTGCGGCTCGTCGCGCACACGACGGCCACGCTGAACCGGCTGGTGCCGCTGATCGCCGGCTTCAAGGCCGCGCACCCGAAAGTGCGCCTCGACGTGACGCTGACCGAGCGCCCCATCGATCTCGTCGGCGAAGGCTACGACATCGGTATCGTCGTCCCGTACATGCTGACGAACGAATCGACCGTCGTGCGGCTGATCGAGCGGATTCCGCTCGTGATCGTCGCGACACCCGCGTACCTGCGCGCGCATTCGCGCCCGGTCGCGCCAGCCGATCTCGCCGATCACCCATTTGTGCCGATGTCGCCGTCTCTGCGCCGGCCCGCGCTGTCGTTCCGCGTCGACGGCAACACGCTGACCGTGCCGTTCCGCTTCGACATCTCGTCGAACAGCCCCGTCTTCAACCGTGAAATGGTGATGCACGACTTCGGCATCGGCGTCGTGCCGAAGACGCTCGTCGATGCCCAGCTTGCGTCAGGCGCGCTCGTGCAGTTGCTGGCCGACGCCGATCTCGTCGATGCGTTCGTCGAGATCAAGCTCGCCTACGCGAACCGCGCGCTGCTGCCCGCGAAGGTCAAGACGTTCATCGACTACACGGCCGCTTATTGCGACCGCGAAGGCTGGATCGTTCCGGCGGCCGCCTGACGCCGATTGGTACAGCCGCGACAACAATCTGATCGTGCCCCGCCGCTCGCTTCGAGCCGCATTGCCTCCTAACATGTGTACATGCACAAGATGACGCTCACCGATGACGATTGCTTCGCGGTCCGGCAAGCCGCCCGACGAATCTCGCAGTTCTACGAGCGCTATCTGTCGCGGGCGGGCGTGACGCCGTCGCAGTACAGCATTCTCGCGCTGCTGCGCGACCGGCCCGGCCTGACGATGGCGACGCTGTCGACCGTGCTGGTGATCGAACGCACCGCGCTGCTGCGCGCGCTCAAGCCGCTCATCGGCGCGGCGCTGGTGGCGGGCCAGATCGAGCCGCGGTGCCGCCGCCAGACCTTCGCGCTGACCGCGCACGGCGAAACGAAGATCGCCGACGCGCACGTGCACTGGCTCGCCGCGCAGGAAGCGTTCGAGCAGCGGTTCGGGTCGACGCAGGCGGCCCGCCTGAGAGACGAATTGTTCCGGATCACGCACAACCTGCCGGAACGCTAGCCCCTTCCCCGATCGACGACATGCCGTCGATCGACTTGATAAGTGCATATACATAGGTGAATCGATGGATACGACCCAAGCCGCTGCCTCATCCCGTGAAGCAGCCACACTCGACCAGCCCGCGAAGCAACAGCGCCGCGTGCCGTGGATGCGCATCGCGGTGGGTGCCGTCGTCATCGTCGTCGCCGCCGCCGCGCTCGACTGGCTGTTCGTGCTGCGCTTTCAGGAAAGCACCGACGATGCGTATGTCGGCGGCGACGTGACCGTGCTGGCGCCGAAGGTCAACGGCTTCGTCGACAAGATCCTCGTGACCGACAACCAGCGCGTGAAGGCCGGCGACGTGCTCGTGCAACTCGATGCGCGCGACTACGACGCGAAGCTCGCACAGGCCAGCGCCGAAGTCGACAGCGCGCGCTCCGCGGTGACCGAACTCGAGGCGAAGCAGCAACTGCAATTCGCGGTGATCGGCCAGCAGGCGGCCGAGAAGAATGCGTCGTCGGCCGAGCTGACGCGTGCCGCGTCGGACCGCGTGCGCTATCGCGAGCTCGTGAAATCCGACGCCGTGTCGAACCAGATCGTCGAACGCGCGGACGCCGACTATTCGAAGGCCGGCGCCGCCGTCGACCGCAGCGACGCCGCGCTGCTCGCGTCGAAGCGGCAGCTCGACGTGCTCGGTGCGCAGCTCGCCGATGCGCGGGCCCGCGTGAACACCGCGCTTGCCGCGCAGCGTGTCGCCGCGCTCAACGTCGAATACACGACGATCCGCTCGCCGGTCGACGGCTACGTCGGCAACCGCACGGGCCGCGTCGGGATGCTCGCGAACGTCGGCGTGCCGCTGCTGACCGTCGTGCCGGCGTCCGGCCTGTGGATCGACGCGAACTTCAAGGAAGACCAACTGCGCAAGATGCACGCGGGCGATCGCGTCGACGTATCGCTCGATGCGTCGAACACGAAACTGCACGGCCGCGTCGACAGCCTCGCGCCCGCCACCGGCGCGACCTTCAGCGTGCTGCCGCCCGAGAACGCGACCGGCAACTTCACGAAGATCGTCCAGCGCGTGCCCGTGCGCGTGCATCTCGATCCGCAGCCGGGCCTCGAGCAGGTGCTGCGCCCCGGGCTCTCCGCGGTCGTGACCGTGCATACCGATCACGCGAACTGAACGGGAGCCGACGATGACCACCGCGTTTTCCGGCGACCCGGCGTCGCAACCGACGAAGCAGCGCGTGTTCGCGTTCGCGCTGATGTGCGTCGGCTTCTTCATGGCGACGCTCGACATCCAGATCGTCGCGTCGTCGCTGCGCGACATCGGCGGCGGCCTGTCCGCCAGCCAGGACGAACTGTCGTGGGTGCAAACGGCCTACCTGATCGCCGAGATCATCGTGATCCCGATGTCGGGCTGGCTGTCGAAAGTGATGTCGACGCGCTGGCTGTTCGCCGCATCGGCGGTCGGCTTCACGATCACCAGCATGCTGTGCGGCGTCGCGTGGGACATCAATTCGATGATCCTGTTTCGCGGGCTGCAGGGTGCGCTCGGCGCCGCGATGATCCCGACCGTGTTCACCACCGCGTTCGTGCTGTTCCCCGGCAAGCAGCGGCTGATCGCGTCGACGACCATCGGCGCGCTCGCGTCGCTCGCCCCGGCGATCGGCCCCGTGATCGGCGGCTGGATCACCGATCAATGGTCGTGGCACTGGCTGTTCTACCTGAACCTCGTGCCGGGCATCGCGGTGGCTGCGCTCGTGCCGCGCTACGTGCACATCGACGAACCCGACCTCAGCCTCATCAAGCGCGGCGACTATCTCGGCATCATGCTGATGTCCGGTTTCCTCGGCTGCCTCGAATACGTGCTGGAGGAAGGCCCGCGCAAGAACTGGTTCGGCGACGACGCGATCGTGATCTGCGCGTGGATCTCCGGCATCTGCGGTTTCCTGTTCATCGTGCATGCGCTGACCGCGAAGGATCCGATCGTCGACCTGCGCGCGCTCGTCGTGCGCAACTTCGGGATCGGCAGCCTGCTGTCGTTCGTGACCGGCATCGGGATCTTCGTGACCGTGTTCCTGACGCCGCTGTTTCTTGCGCAGGTGCGCGCGTTCAGCTCGCTGCAGATCGGCATCGCGTTGCTGTCGGTCGGCGCGTTCCAGCTGATTGCGCTCTGCGCGTATGCGTTCGCCGCGCGCTACTTCAGCCTGCGCGCGCTGCTCGTGTTCGGGTTGATCTGCTTCGGGCTCGGCTGTTACCTGTACACGCCGATCACGCACGACTGGGGCTGGCGCGAACTGCTGCTGCCGCAGGCGCTGCGCGGCATCGGCCAGCAGTTCAGCGTGCCGCCGATCGTGACGATGGCGCTCGGCTCGCTGCCGCAGTCGCGCCTGAAATCGGCGAGCGGCCTGTTCAACCTGATGCGCAATCTCGGCGGGGCGATCGGCATCGCGGTGAGCGCGACGATGCTCAACGACCGGCTGAACTTTCACTACCTGCGCCTGAACGAGCACGTGAGCGCCGGCCAGCCGCAGATCGCGTCGCTGCTCGATCGGCAGGCTGCGTACTGGACGTCGGTGGCCGGCAACACGCTGGACACCGCGCAAGCCGGGCTCGCGAACCTGCATCACCTGATCTATCGCGAGGCGCTCACGCTCACCTATGCCGATGCGTACTACGCGCTGTCGCTGTGCTTCGTCGTCGCGCTGCTCGCGGTCGTCTTCTCCAAACCCATTTCCCTGAACGCGCCGCCGCCGGACGCGCACTGAGGTTGAGGTCATCCCCATCATGAAAAAACTTCTCGTCGCCCTCGCCGTCAGCGCACTCGCCGCCGGATGCGCGGTGCAGCCCGCGCAGCATCCGGCGCTTCAGGATTCGGTTCGGACGCTCGCGCCGGACGCATGGGACACCGATGTGCCGCGCGCGGACATCGACGCCGCCGCGTGGTGGGCGCAATTCCACGATCCCGCGCTCGACCGGCTGATCGCCACCGTGCTCGACGGCAACCTCGATCTGCAGGCAGCAGCCGAACGCGTGAAGCAGGCGCAGGCGCTGACCGTGCAGAAGCGCGCAGTGCTGCTGCCCGAACTCGATGCGACTGCGCATGCGGCCGACGCACGCCAGAACACGCCGCCGCCGCTCGGGTATGTGCGGCAGGCGGGTGCCGGGCTCGCGTTGAGCTGGTCGCCGGATGTGTTCGGCGGTGAACGGCTCGATCTGCTTGCCGCGCAAGCGGAACTCGTTGGGCAAAAGCATGCGGAAGATGCGATGCGGCTCGCGCTCGCGGCCGATGCGGCTTCCGCGTATGTCGATCTGCGCTGGGCGCAGCAGGAACTGAAGATCCTGCAGGACAACGCGAAGATCCGGCAGCATGCGCTCGAACTCACGCGCAAGCGGCAGGCGTTCGGGTTGTCGACCGAGCTCGACGTCACGCGTGCGCAGAACCAGCTCGATGCGCTCGAAGCGCGGATTCCGCCGACGCAGGCGCAGATTGCGCATCAGCTCAATCTGATTGCGGTGTATTCGGGGAGGACGCCGGAATCTGTTGATCGGCTGGTGCTCGCACAGGCGGGGGAAATTCCCGCGCCGCCGGTTGGCGCACCGGGTACGTTGCCTTCCCAGGCGTTGCTGCGGCGGCCTGATGTACTGACCGCGTATGCGCAGGTCGAGCGGCGGGCCGCGCAAGTCGGTGTGGCAAAGGCCGAACGGTATCCGAAGTTTTCATTGAACCTGACGGACGGGATTCTGGCCGCCTCCTATCTCGGCTTGCCTACGTTGACCGACAACCTGTTCAGCGCGGCGTTGAGTGCGACGAGCCCGATCTTCAATGCGGGGCGCATTACCGCCGACATCTCGCAGAGCGAAAGCCGGATGCGCGAGTCGGAACTCGGGTTACGGCAGACGATGCTGCAGGCGCTGAGGGAAGTCGAGGATGCGCGGGCGAATCTCGTCAGTTCCGATGAGGCGACGCGCAGGCTGGGTAGCGCGCTGGCTGCGTCGGACAAGGCGCTTGGGTTGGCGAATCAGCTCTATAAGGGCGGTGCGACGGATTTTCTGGATGTGCTGTCCGCGCAGGAGGTTTATCTGCGGGATTCGGATTCGCTGAATCAGGTCAAGCGCGAACATGCGCTGGCGGCGGTGGCGCTTTATCGGTCGCTCGGGGGTGGGTGGAGCAGGAATGACGCGGCGGGTGGGCCGCCGACGGAATCGGAGGAAGTGGCGAAGAACTAGGCGGGATCACGACAGGGCGGCGGCTTCCATACTTGCCGGCGCCCCGCTCTTCAGCCGCACGATCCGAGACATTGGACCGTCGTCAACGCAATCGAGTAAGCCACGATCCACGCAATACCCAATCCGACGATCACGGTGACGATACGCGTGATGAGTTTGTGCCAGAACCGGACCGCAACAAACACGCCTGCCGCCAACAGGAGCACCATGAGGATCGGCCAGATCACGTTCATGGCGAATTACAACGGCGGCCGCTTCAGCTTCACCCAGCGCTGCACCGACGGCCGTTCCCACTGCGCACGTGCATAGTCGGCGAGGCGCTGCGGCACCGGATCGTCATTCAGCACCAGACGGTTCAGCATCACCGCCAGGTCGACATCCGCGATGCTCCACTCGCCGAACAGGTTCGACGCGCCCGGTGCAAGCAGCTTGTCGGCGGCCACGAACAGCTTCTGCGCGGCGGCCTGCGCGAGACTCGACAGCGGCTCGCTCGACGGCCCGTAGAACAGCACTTCGGTCGACCGCTCCGTCCGCACCGGCATCAGGTCGCTGCGCAGCCACGCCTGCACCTGTCGCGCCCGCGCACGCTGGCGCGGCTCGACCGGATAGAGCCGCGTGCCCGGGAAAGTCTCGTCGAGATACTCGGTAATCGCCGACGATTCCGACAGCGCGAAATCGTCGTGGACGAGCGTCGGCACACGTTGCGTCAGCGACGTCGCCGCGTAGTCGGGCGCGAAATGCGCGCGGTTGCCGAGGTCGACGGTCACCAGTTCGTAAGGCAACGCTTTTTCCTCGAGCGCCACGAAGACCGACATCGCGTAAGGGCTCGTGTATTGCGTATCCGCGTAGAGACGGAGATGACCGGTTTGCACTGCAGGCTCCTTGTGGGTGCGGAGGCCGGTGGCGGCGCGTTGATGCGCCGACGGGCTCCGGGTGGGTCGATGCGGTTGTGTGACAGGTTAGCAGCGGCCGGTTACGCGGCGCTCGTGGTCTTGTATGGGCTGTTGCTGCGTCGTCATGCGGCGTCGGGCCAGCGGTAGCCGATCACTTCATTCAACGGGTACGCAAGTTCGCGGACTTCTTCCAGCTGGTTGCCGCCGAAGAGATGCACCTGTTCGTCGTCGTGACGCAGGTAGAAACCGACGTGCCCTTTCCAGCTCGCGGGATCGTCGCGGGTCAGGATTGCAATGCAGCCGTAGACCGGGCGTTCCAGCGGCCTCCCCCATTCGAGCCACGAACGCGCAAGCGCCGAGCCCGTGCCGCGTATGCCGGCGTGCGTCATGCACCAGTTCACGAAGGACGAACACCAGGAAATCTTGTCGTCGTAGCCAACCAGGTTCGTCTGGTTGTTGTATTCGACGATGCGCGGGTTGATGCTGCCGGGCGGATGGCGGCGGATGCCGCGTTCGGCCATCGCGACAGGCATCCACGGCGGATGGGCGGCGTCCGGTTTGCTCTCAGGGTTGAATGGGGTCACGTCGTTCTCGGGCGAGTGTGTTGTGCGGTCAATCTTCGCATGAATGCGGTGACTGGCGCACCCTGCTTCCTTGTGATTTCCTTTCGATCCGCTCGTATCATATCGGCAGCCTCCTCGACCTCCCAAGCTGCCATGCGCATCACGCCCCTGCCGCCCCTTCAGTGCCTCATCGCGTTCGAAGCCGCCGTGCGGCATGCGAGCTTCACGCGCGCGGCCGCCGAGCTGCATCTGACCCAAAGCGCGATCAGCCGGCAGATCCAGCAGCTCGAGGAATTCCTCGGCCGCTCGCTGTTCGTGCGCGAGCATCGTTCGCTACGGCTGACGATCGCCGGCGAGCAATACGCAGCGCAGGTGCACCATCTCCTCACGCAATGCGCGGAAGCCACGCACGATGTGATGAAGCCCTATGGCGATCTCGAACTGACGATCGCATGCTCGTCGGGCGTCGCGCTGCTGTGGCTCACGCCGCGCCTGCCCGAGTTTCGCGCCACCTATCCGGACATCAAGCTGCGGCTGATCGTGCGCGACGGGCTCGCGTCGATGTCGCCGGCGGAGTTCGACGTAGGTGTGTACTACGTGCGCCAGCAGGCGCCCGCCGAATACACCGCGCGCCGTCTGTTCGACGAGGAAGTGTTTCCGGTCTGCTCGCCCGGCTATCTGGCCGGCCGCACGCTCGACGCAGCCGATCTTGCGAACGAGACGCTACTGCGTCTCGAGGATGGCCAGCGCCAATGGATGTCGTGGTCCGAATGGTTCGACCAGAACGACATCGACCGGCAGAAGGCACGGCCCCAAGACATCACGATCAATTCTTATCCGCAGATCGTGCAGATGACGATTCTCGGCCAGGGTGTGTCGCTCGGCTGGCGCTACATGATCGACGCATGCATCGAGGCCGGGCTGCTCGTGCGCGTGACGGAAGCATCCGCGAGCCACGGCGGCGGCTACTACGTGATCTCGCCCAACGACCGCGCGCAGAACCACGCCGCACGCCTGTTCACACGCTGGCTGTTCGAACAGGCAGAGAAGCAGACCGCGTCCTGATCGCGATGCATGCGCGTAGCGCATGCGTGCATGCAAATCTTTCGTTTCAGAAAAAAATCGCGCTGTCCTTAGCATGGGTTCACGCGGGGCAGCCGTCCCGCCTTCTGATTCCGATAGAGGAAGAGACCATGCAAGGAACGCTTTCCCCGCGCGCCGCGCCTGCCGTCGATGCGGCAGTGCAGCAGCGCCGCCGCGCCATCGTCGCGACCGTGATCGGCAATGGTCTCGAATGGTTCGATTTCACCGTCTACAGCTTCTTCGCGGTCATCATCGCGAAACTGTTCTTTCCGACCGGCAACGAACTGACGTCCGTGCTGCTGACCGTCGCGACGTTCGGCGTCGGCTTCTTCATGCGGCCCGTCGGTGGCATCGTGCTCGGCATCTACGCGGACAAGGTCGGGCGCAAGGCCGCGCTGTCGCTCACCATCCTCATGATGGCCGCCGGCACCGCGCTCATCGGGCTCGCGCCGACCTACGAACAGGCCGGCATCGCCGCGCCGCTGCTGATCGTCGTCGCGCGGCTGCTGCAAGGCTTCTCGGCCGGTGGCGAGATGGGCGGCGCCACCGCGTTCCTCACCGAATACGCGCCGCCGGAGAAGCGTGCGTACTACTCGAGCTGGATCCAGTCGAGCATCGGCTTCGCGGTGCTGCTCGGCGCCGCGACCGGCACCTTCGTCACGACGTCGCTCGACACGCAGGCGCTGCATAGCTGGGGCTGGCGGCTGCCGTTCCTGCTCGGGATCATCGTCGGGCCCGTCGGCTACTACATCCGCAGCCATATCGACGAGACGCCCGCCTTCAGCGCCGTCGAAGCGCAGGCAAAAGAAAGCTCGCCGCTGAAGGAAGTGCTGTCCACCTACCCGCGCGAGACGTTCGCGAGCTTTTCGATGGTCATTCTGTGGACCGTCTGCACCTACGTGCTGCTCTTCTACATGCCGACGTATTCCGTGCGCACGCTGCACCTGCCGCAATCGACCGGTTTCGCGGCCGGCATGGTCGGCGGGCTGATGATCATGTGCTGCTCGCCGATCGTCGGCCGGCTCGCCGACGTGTGGGGACGGCGCGTGTTCCTGTCCGGATCGGCGCTGGCCATTTTCGTGCTCGCATGGCCGATGTTCGCGTGGATCAACCATGCGCCCGGGTTCACGTCACTGATCGTGTTCCAGGCCGTGTTCGGCGTGCTGATCGCGACCTACACGGGGCCGATCCTCGCGGCGTTCGCCGAACTGTTCCCGACCAAGGTGCTGTCGACCGGGCTGTCCGTTGCCTACAACTTCGCGGTGACGATCTTCGGCGGCTTCGCGCCGTTCCTGATCACGTGGCTTATCGCCCGCACCGGCAGCAACATGGCGCCGGCCTTCTACGTGACGCTCGCGGCGGCCGTCAGCTTCATCGGCACGCGCTTCGTGAAGGACGCCAAGCGTGGCGCTTCCGTCAATCGATAAGGATCTCTATCCATGACCATTACCGTGCTGCAAGGCGGCAACGTACTCGATCTCGAACGGGGCGTGCTGCTCGAACATCATCATGTCGTGATCGACGGCGAACGGATCGTCGAAGTCACCGATCGGCCGGTGGATTTTCCGAATGCGCAGGTGATCGACGTGCGCGGCAAGACCGTGATGCCGGGGTTCATCGATTGCCATGTGCACGTGCTGGCTTCGAATGCGAATCTCGGTGTGAATGCAACGCAGCCGAATATTCTTGCCGCGATCCGGTCGTTGCCGATTCTCGATGCGATGTTGTCGCGTGGGTTTACCAGCGTGCGGGATGCCGGGGGCGCGGACTGGAGCTTGATGCAGGCGGTCGAAACCGGGCTGGTGTCGGGGCCGCGGATTTTTCCGTCGGGAAAGGCGTTGTCGCAGACCGGCGGACATGGGGACTTTCGGCCGCGTGGGGATTTGCTGGAGCCTTGTTCTTGCTGTTTCAGGACGGGAGCGATTGCGCGGGTGGTGGACGGGGTTGAAGGTGTGCGGCTCGCCGTGCGTGAAGAAATTCAGAAAGGCGCGACGCAGATCAAGATCATGGCGTCAGGGGGCGTGGCTTCGCCGACCGACCCGATTGCGAACACGCAGTATTCGGAGGATGAGATTCGGGCGATCGTGGATGAAGCCGAGGCCGCTAATACTTATGTGATGGCGCATGCGTATACGGGGCGGGCGATTGCTCGGGCTGTGCGATGCGGCGTGCGGACGATCGAGCATGGGAATCTTGTGGATGAAGCGGCGGCGAAGTTAATGCACGAGCATGGCGCGTTTGTGGTGCCTACGCTTGTGACTTATGACGCGCTTGCCAAACACGGCGCGGAGTTCGGGATGCCGCCGGATTCGGTGGCAAAGGTGGCTTCCGTTCAGCAGAAAGGACGCGAATCGCTGGAAATCTATGCGAACGCCGGCGTGAAGATGGGGTTCGGATCGGATCTGCTCGGGGAAATGCACGCGTTTCAAAGCGGAGAGTTTCGGATTCGGGCGGAGGTGCTGGGGAATCTGGAAGCGCTTAGGTCGGCGACGACGGTGGCGGCGGAGATCGTCAAGATGCAGGGGCAGCTTGGGGTGGTTGCCGTGGGGGCGATCGCCGACCTCGTCGTGCTAGATGGGAATCCGCTTGAGGATATCGGAGTCGTGGCCGATGAAGGCGCGCGGGTCGAGTATGTGTTGCAGCGGGGGGCGCTTGTGAAGCAGCAAACCGGCGGGCGTTGATTTGATGATTTGACGCCATTCGGCTGTTTCGGCAGGCGACGTGTCGCCTCACGGGCCTTGCGGTCGTGACAGTTGTTGAAGGTGGCTGGAGGTGTGAGTCGGGGCTCAACTGCAGAGGCAAATGCGTCACCTTGAGCAGATCAAAGAGGAATTGAAGACGCTGCCTGACGGACAGATCTCGCTGACGGATCCTGATGCACGCTCCATGGCGACCAGTGGCCGTGGTTCTGGGATGGTCGGCTACAAAGTACAGATCGCCGTAGATGCCAAGCACCATCTTATCGTTGCGCATGAAGTTACGAACGCGGGTAGTGACCGGGCGCAGCTAAGTCCAATGACGCAAGCTGCTCGTGATGCCATGGGTAGAACCAAATTGAAGGCTATCGCTGATCGGGGGTATTACAGTGGCCCACAGATAAAGGCTTGCGAGGAGGCAGGCATTGCCGCCATTCTGCCGAAGGTTACGACATCCAGCGCGAAGGCTGATGGCCGCTTTGATCGGGCCGACTTTATTTACATTGCCCGGGATGACGAATATCTCTGCCCGGCCGGGCAACGTGCGATCTATCGCTTTACTGGCCTGGAACATGGCATGTATATACGTCGTTACTGGAGTAGCGCCTGTATCGGCTGCGCCATGAAACCACAATGCACGCCAAGTAATTACCGGCGGATCACGCGCTGGGAGCACGAATCAGTGCTGGAAGCTGCGCAGCGAAGACTGGACCGAATGCCGAATGCGATGACGGCGCGAAGGCGGACAGTTGAGCATGTGTTCGGGACGTTCAAACACTGGATGGGCTACACGCACTTCCTGACTCGCCGGTTTGCAAACGTGAGCACCGAAATGAGTTTGCATGTACTGGCATACAACCTTAAACGCGTCATAGCAATACTCGGGTTCTCGAAAACCATAAAGGCGATGCTGCCGGTGGGTGCGTGAAGCACTCCAGGGTGCGCTTACATTGCCGAGGGACGACAGCAGCTCGGCACTGAAGCTATGGCGACACTCCTCGTTCACCTGAAGGCTGGGAAAATGCGGCACAGGATCTGCTCCCGCCGGTGCTGAGTTACGCGTTTCCACACAGCCTCGACCCGTGGCGGTCAGTTGATTCGCGTGAAAGCGGACGCCCAACCGGCGGTGACATATCGAAGCGTCAATCGGTAGCAACGCCGTTCGACTCTGTCGCTTTTGCTCGCTGCATGGCCACGATCCTGACAGCTGCTGTCACTGCGCGCCGCGCGTAGCCGTCCAGTGATCCACGTGGTTTCGTTATCATTGCGGCGACAGGAACTAAATGACGGCAACCAAGCTCTGCACGCAGGACAAGCACGACACGTCCCAGTGTCAGACAGCAGATGGACGATGTGTGCAACGTGGGATCCTGTTGCTGACATGAACTGATGGACGCGGCGGGTGGTTCGGCCGCGTGCTGCTGCGCAGTCAGTGCACTAGCCGCTTACCGCTTCCCATAAACAAAAGGAAAATTCCTATGGGCGCACTTGGTGATATCTCGGGTGTCATACAGGGTGTTGGATCGCTGGCCGCTGTCGGTGCCGCGGTCTGGATCTACAGTAGGCAGTATTCGGACAAGAAAGCCGATGACGTGGCCGAAACCCGCGCGTTCGTTCAGGCGATCTGTGACGAAGTGCAGACGGCTTGGGATGGCTATAACCAGGAGATACACCCAAAGCTTAAGGCACTGCGAGCAGACGAACCGTTCAATTTCATCTACCCCGTAACGGCTGAACCGTTCCCGGTGTTCGTCGGCAACGTTGGGATGGTCGGCAAGGTGGATGACGCAGAACTGCGCCGCTCGATTATCAGGGCCTATGCGCTAGCGCGTGGCTTGCTCGACTCCTTCCGCCTAAATAACGCGTCGGTGGCCGAATATAAACGGCTCAAGACCATGAACGGGCCACCGGAAACCAACCTTTTTACCCGAACCCATCGGGACATGATGGTGGAGTATGCGGGCAAGCTGAAAGAACGGGACGAATGGGTCGAACAGGCTGTCAAAGACTTGCTGAGCCGCACAGAACAATGGTTGGATGCGCATCCACCACGCTAGCTACGTACCGATGCCGTGGACCTATTGCTGGAGATCGGGCTGGCGGCGTCTTAGTTGACTGTGGGCCTGCCGACGAGGCGATCCCCCTTTCTTTCCTGCAGCGCCGGCAGTAGTGGGGGTTCGCAGGCACGCATCGAAACCGATGTTCAGGTTGCACATTGTTGTCTTTGCTGCGGTCGAGACGCGCTTCATCTGACGGCGCGCGAGTGTCGACGATTCCGGTGCCTACGTTGATCGTCGGATATTGACCTGCAAGCGACCGCTCGCCGGCCGAGGTACATCAAACCTCGGTTTGCTCCGCCATATCAAGGGCATCGTCGACCTCGATGCCGAGATAGCGAACCGTGCTTTCTAGCTTCGTATGCCCGAGCAGCAGCTGTACCGCCCGAAGATTTTTCGTTCGCCGGTAGATCAGCGACGCTTTGGTCCGGCGCATAGTGTGGGTACCGTATGCGGTATCGTCGAGTCCAATCGACGCGACCCAGCGATGCACCATTCGGGCGTATTGCCGAGTCGACAGATGCGGTGACGTAGCAACCGGCTCGGAAACAGAAAATCCGCGGCCTTCAGCCCTCGCGCTTCGATCCAAGCTTCGAGGCTATCACGGGTCTGTTCCGTGATCTCGAATTGGACCGGCCGCTGGGTCTTCTGCTACATGACGGTGACCCTCGCAGCCACGTGGCTTCCGTGACGGACGTCCTGCACCTGCAATCGCGTGAAATCGCACGCTCGAGGCTTGCTGTCGATTGCGAGATTGAACATCGCGAGCTCACGGACGTTCGACGCCATCTGAAGCCTGTCCGGATCGCCCAAATTTCTCGGAGCTTTAGTGGCGGTCTCTGCCCGGTGAGTTTGCCCTTGTTCCATGGCACACGACGGCTAACGGCGACACTCGCGGATTTCATGACAATCTCCTTTCAGGCAAAGGGAGATTGAGTGTGCGCCTACGGACGGTCGCTACCCGACCCTTTCCGGACCTTCGAACTCTTTCAAAGGAGACATTGGCCAACGCATTTAGACGAGCAGCCAAGCAAATCTGTCGGCAATCAGCGCCTTGCGGGCTGCGATGAAGTCGTCGTAGCGATCCATCTTCCACAGGACCGGATCTTCGGGAATCAGATGCAGCTTCAGGTAATCGGAGGACTTCCCGGCAAACCACTCCTCGGGGATGATATCGCCTTTGCCGCCAGCGCCGTTTTCAGCCCGCGTCAGCAGCATGCAGTTGGCCAGTTGGTTGCGCGCATCGTCACGGTAGAGCATGACCGGACGCCCCGTCTCTGGATTGGTCACCTTGATCGCCTTCAGGCGGCTTTGCGGAAAGATGTGGTCCACCTGCGGCAAATTGTTGTCATAGGCCGGCACGTGGCTGAAAACTGGGTACCAGAGATTGAGAATCAGGTGGATGTTCTTGGAGCCATAACCCATCTCGAAAAAACGATCATGGGTGATTTCGAGACTGCGATTCTGACTGCGGATGATGGCGAAACCCTCGTCTGCGTCGAAGCGCTCGAGCTCTTTGAAGCGTTTGACCAAAGCGTCGAGAATGCGGTCGGACTGACCGCTGAAGGCGCCCGCGAGCAGCGTGCGCACGAGGAAGTTTTCGACGTTGGCTGCGCTTGCCCAAGCGTTGGTGAAGTGGTGCCTGATGTAAACGAGGGGAATCAGCGCGATGTAGGAGGGTAAGGCCTTGTCGCACTGAATGTAGGTCTTGCTCCGCACGAAGTCTGCGACCGCGCGGATGGAGTCCGAGAGCTTGTCCCACTGGGCCTCGATCGCTTCGCGCACACCGGGCTTGCGAAATTTGGACACCTCATACTGTGCACCTTGGTCGAGCAGCACTAGGCAGGTCTTGAGGACGAAATCCCGGTCGAATGAAAATCCATGTCGGTTAAGGTCGTCGAGCAATTCTTCCATTTGCTTGTCGGCCACGTCCCACGAGGCGTTCAGGAGCGAGAACAGAAGGTCAGATTTCTCCAGCTTGGTGCCCCCCGAGTTAGCGCGGATAAAGACTTCCACGACATCATCCTCGGTGTACAGGGCGGGGTTGTCGATGCTGTCGAGCTCCTGATAGGTAACGGCCTCATCCATCTTGAAGGTTCGGTCGATAAGATCGAGGTTATCTTCTAGACGATTTTTCTCGTTATCGACGAGAATGCGCCCGGCTTTGCTTTCGATGCTCTGCATCAAATCGCGTTTCTTCCAGGTGGTGAAGACCAGATCTTTAAACTTGATCCAGGGAAAGTTGGCGCTGGCGGAAACCTTGAATTCAAAGCGGTACTTGATGTCGTCGGGCAGTGCAGAGCTTCCGCTCAGTACATCAAAGTGAAGTTCCTTGCCTTCATAGCTGCCGCATAGGCCAATGTAGAGGCTTTGCAGGCGTTGTTGGCCATCCAGAACAAGACTCTTCTTCTTGCTGTCCTCAGGCACATAGAAGGAGCTCAAGCGCAGTGACGAGGTCCAGTTGTCAATGAACTTGCGGCGACGGATCGAGCTAGTAGTTTTCCAGACCAGCAAGGTGCTGATCGGATACTCGCGCAGAATGGAATCGAACAACCGGCAGATTTGCTCCTCGCTCCAAACAAAGGGCCGCTGGATGTTGGGGAGCCAGAAGCCGCCGTCCTCATCCGGGTTGTTCAGGTAGCCGACGATTTTGCGCAGTGTCTGTTTTTGGTTTTTCATCGATCGAATCTTCCTTAAAGCGATTCTCTGAGCTTGGCGATCTCACTAGCCGGATCCGGACCGACAACGATGTTGCGCTGCTCTGACGAAGTGGCCCGGCGACGCGGTCGCCGACCCAAACCGGAAGTAGCCGGCCGTGAAAAAGCAGACGGTCAGCGTAGAAATGACCGACGCTACGTCCGAGCCGATAACCATGTTGTGCTATCTAAAAAATGATGAGATTGGAACGCCTCGGAAAACGTAGCTGCTCCCTTTACCTGTGCGCTCATAGGAGATCGGTACCCCTCTATGTCGGACGAGGATAGATTCGATTCCCCGCATTACGGACCCAATCTCCCCGGGCTCATCAAACAACCTAGCTATCTGGCCGAACGACCTCAGATGCAATTTTCGCCATTGTCGCCCGTCATAGACGTACCCATCGATGTAGTGCGTCCGATTTGCTCCAGGGTGGATGCAAACATCTCCGATGGAGGCCAAAAATGGGCGCGAGTGATAGACAGTCCCTGAAAGGGTCAACTGAGGCGGTGCGGACTTGCTCATTTACGAGCGCTCCTGAAATGGATCGAGGCGCCTGCGCGGATTTTTGCGCAGGTCGCCTTGAACGTCGACAAGGGTCTTGTGCTGGTTGTGCGATTGTCGACGATCTGGACTGTGCCGTCGACCGTCGGCTTCTGGCCGAAGCCGGACGACCAAATGGACATCACTAGATGTCCTTTCGAGTCCGCACGAGCCTGCTCCTTATAACGCGATGTATTTCTGCATGAACACACTCAACGGATCGTCCGTGTAATTGCCAAACGGCCCCCGACGCTGATATCCGGCAGACGCGTACAAAGCCAGCGCATCAGGTTGATAAGGTCCAGTTTCAAGCCTGATCACCTTGCAACCCGAGTCGGCTGCCCTTAACTCAAGCATAGTCATGAGTTTTCTCGCCACGCCCTGCCCGCGGCCACGCGGGCTG
The DNA here is from genome assembly GCF_002223095.1 of Burkholderia sp. AU33803. Lineage (NCBI taxonomy): Bacteria > Pseudomonadati > Pseudomonadota > Betaproteobacteria > Burkholderiales > Burkholderiaceae > Burkholderia > Burkholderia sp. AU33803. The sequence goes on along the minus strand of NZ_NKFJ01000006.1, from coordinate 809,451 downwards.
ACATACATGCGCTTCAATTCGCCAAATTCGGGGTTGAGGACAATCGCCCCGCACCCGATTGCCTCGCCCTCACTATCCCTCGCAACAGCGAACAGCACGTTGGACTGCTTCAGCGACGCGATATCCAGAGCGTGCCGGCTTTCAGGCGGATACAGGGTGTCCTGGTACGCGTCCAGATCGGCGATGAGGGCGATCACGTCGGGTTGGTCGGGGGACTCGAAAGCGATAGTCATGGCAAACGGAACTGGGCAAAAGAGAAATTGAAGTACCCGGCGACGAAGCAGCGCTCAACATCGATGGCTGTCCGGTCTTCAGCCGCTGATTGTCAGCGATGTATCCGTTACTGTCGAACCTCTCAAAAAATCGGGCGAATCCGATCACCTCGTGATAACGCCCGACTCAACGACCATCAAGACAATCTCATCCTATTGAACAACCGAATCGACCATCGTCTGCGCGTCGGACACAAACCTTGAATAGCGCCTCTGCTTGGGCAATTGCTGCGCGAAACAGGCTGCCCGCTGTTCCTCCGCCACGTGCCCCGCACTGCAAGCGACAATCGTCGGCAACGTCGCATCCCGCCACAGGATATAAACCCGCGCCCCCTGCTTGATCGACACCATCAACGTATTCGGCCCATCCCGCATCCCGTCCTGGCTGTCACCCAACAGCAACGCCTTCACCATCGCATCAGTCGGTTTCCGCTTCACGGGCAATTCGGCAAACCGATACTCCGCAGCGTCGCCACCGAGTACGTCGGTGTAAAACGTCTCGTTATCGAAGATAACGGCAACATCTTCCGTGGACTTGATCCCCGCATCCGCCGTCGCCACCCACGCCTTCAAAAGCGGAACCGTCGTCACAACGAGATTCACTTTCCCGTCATTCGACTTCAAGAGCAGTCCATCCGGCCCGGGCGTCATCCCGTTGTCGATGACGAGGGTCTCCACGGTACTCCCCGCTTTCCCGGAAAACCCTCTCGCCCTAACCGCCCCGACAAGCTTAACCAGCCGCGCATTCACCTCGGCCGTGTATTTCTTGTCCAAATCCGCCTGATCCTCCATCCGCGCCGCTGTAATCGTGTCGACGGCTTTCTTCCGATAGGCGAGATAAGAATCGGTAGGCGACGCAATCACCTTCGCCCCCACTGCAGCCGCCACCGCGACGAGCACCGCCGCCACCGCCCCGATCTTCCATTTGGAAATGCGTTTCATTTTTATAAGCGTTGCCCAATCCCGCACCGACATGCAAAAACGGCTGCCGTGAAACCACGGCAGCCGTCCCTCAGAAACGCCCTATTCTAAATCGCGAATCAGACTTTACTCATCCACCTTGAAAGCCGACACCAGCCGAGTCAATTCCGCCGCCTGCTGCTTCAAGCTCGCCGCAGCCGCCGCGCTTTCCTCGACCAGCGCCGCATTCTGCTGCGTCATCTGATCGAGCGACTGCACTGCATCCCCGATCTGATCGATCCCGGCGCTCTGCTCCAGGCTCGCTTCAGCAATCTCGCTCATCATCGCGCTCACACCCTGAACCTGCGACACCACATCACGCATCACCTTCCCGGCCTCACTCACCAGCCGCGACCCGGTATTCACCGTCCCCGCGCTATGCTCGATCAGCGTCTTGATCTCCTTCGCCGCCTGCGCGCTGCGCTGTGCCAGATTCCGCACCTCAGAAGCCACCACCGCAAACCCGCGCCCTTGCTCGCCAGCCCGCGCCGCTTCCACCGCCGCATTCAACGCCAGAATATTCGTCTGAAACGAAATACTGTCGATCATCACGATGATCTCGGAGATCCGCTGCGACGCGTCGCTGATCTCCTGCATCGTGGTCACGACTTCGCCCACCACCTGCCCGCCGCGCGCAGCCGTATCGGCGGCACCGTTGATCATCTTCGCGGCCGTCGTCGCCGTTTCGGTGTTGTTCCGCACCACGGCCGTGATCTCTTCCATCGACGAAGCCGTGCGCTCCAGGTTGCTCGACTGCCCTTCGGTGCGTTCGCTGAGGTCCGCATTCCCGGTCGCAATCTGCGCCGACCCGGTCGCAATCGACGACGAAGCCGCGCGAATGCTGTGCACCAGCGTCGACAGCGACGACACGAACCGGTTGAACGCATCCGACAACTGCCCGATCTCGTCCTGGCTCTCGACCGTCATCCGGCGCGTGAGGTCACCCTGGCCGCTGGCGATCTCCGACAGCAGCGTCGCCGCGCGACGAATCGGCGCAGCAATCGCACGCCCCACCAGCCAGATCACGAGCAGCGCGACACCCAGCCCCACCACCGCCGCAACCAGCGCCGCGCTACGAATCGCACGCGTCACCGGCCCAAGCAACTCGGCCTGCGGCACCTCGACGACCACATACGCATTCAACTCCGGAATGAACGACGTCGCGATGAACCGCGCGCCGCCATCACCGTTGTAGCTCAGGTACGCATACGGCTGCCCAGCCAACAGCGTCGCCGACGCATCCCCCGGCAACCCCGGCTGATCTTTCATGAAATGCTTGCCGTCGATCAGCGACGAATCGCGATGCATCATGATCGCGCCGTCGGGACGCACGAGATACGCGAACCCGGTCTCGCCGATCCGATACGCAGCGATACCCTTCGCGAGCGCATCGACGGACAGGCTCATGCAAGCGGCACCAATCGGCACACCATCGAGCTCAACACGGCTGTTGATGAACATCATGTAGCCGCCGACCGTCACCTCGCGGTCCATGTTCACGTCGAACGCCTTGCCGGACGACAGGAAGCCGGTCAGCCACTGATCCTTGTCGGTCACCTTCCGCTGCAGGCCGGATTCGTTGTAGTAGTTGCCGCTCTTCACGGACACCCACTGCACCGACGCGGCCTTCTGCTCGTCCTTCACGTTCTTCGCGAGCTGGATCCAGTTGCGCGTGCCGGCGTCGGGTTCGCCTTCGGCTTCCCATTGCAGCAGGAACGCATCGCGCGCGAGAATCCGCGACGCGGCGATCGGCCCGGCCATCTGCCGCTGCACGTCGGCGCGGATGCCGTTCACGGCCGTCGGCAGCTCTTCGCGCACGACGCGATCGCGCACCGCGTTGCCGATCAGGCGGATGCTGAGTCCGCTCGAGATCGCGACGAACACGAGCAGGCAACTCGTCATGCTGAGAATCAGCTTGTTCTGTATGGAAAGCTTGCGCCAGAAATGCATGGGGAACCCTCGATAACCGCTCGGTCTGAGCCAGTTTGGGTTATCGGCATGCACGCGCAGAACCGCATCGCTGATCTCACATGCTCATCATGCGAGATTCGTTATGTTGTTGTCAGGCGGACATATGCGGCCGCTTATAGATGCGCGAACAACGAAAATTCAGCGCGAATCAGTATGCAACGAAGATCGTGACACGCCGGTTGCGCGCCCGCGCGGCGGCATCGTCGCCCGCGACGAGCGGCTGCGTATCGGCCCGCCCGATCGCCGCGAGCCGGTGCGGGGCGACGCCGCGCTCGGCCAAGTAGCGCACGACGCTCCCCGCCCGCGCCGACGACAGCTCCCAGTTCGATTCGTATTTCGCGTTCGCGATCGGCACGCTGTCGGTGTGGCCTTCGACGAGAATCTCGCCGGTCGCGTGATCGCTCAGTGCCTGCGCGATCTGGTTCAGCACCGGCGACGAATCGGGCAGCAGCCGCGCATCGCCGACGTTGAACAGGATCTTCGCGTCAATGCCGATCTCGACGCCATGCGGCGCTTTCACGAGCGAGATCCGGCCATTCGACTTCAACGAATCGAGCAAAGCGAGCCACGGCGGCGAGTGCTCAGGCGTCACGGCAGCGGTAGCAGCAGCGGATGCGCTCGCCGCGCTTTCGGCATGCCGCGCAAGCGTCTGGTAACGCGCATCGAGCGCGTTGTATTTCGCGAGCTGGAGCACGTACAACGCGAGAAACAGCACCATCAGCGTCGTGATGAGATCCGCGTACGAAATCAGCCAGCGGCCCGATTGCGCGCCGTCGAGTTCGTCGTCGTCGCGATCGGCGGCGGATGCACCGTCAGTTCGAGCAGTCATGCGATTGGCATTCCGGGTTCGTCGTATGACACATGCGCATCACGCGAGCGATTCGACCGCGCGCCCGCGCACGTCGCCGGTCAGGCGCGTCTCGATCGTGTGCGGCGATTCCTTGCGCGAGATCGCGAGCAAGCCGTCGAGATACAGCTTGCGAAACCGCAGCTCGCTGTCGATCTGCGCGCGCAGCTTGCCGTAAAGCGGCAGGAACACGAGGTTGGCGAACGCCAGCCCGTACAGCGTCGCGATGAACGCAACCGCGATGCCCGGCCCGAGCTGCGCCGGTTCGAGCATATGGCTCGTCACCTGCACGAGCCCGAGCACCGACCCGAGAATGCCGAACGTCGGCGCATACCCGCCGGCCTGCTGCCATACACGCGCAGCGGCGAGGCGGCTGCGTTCGTAGGCATCGAGTTCGCGCTGCAACGCGTCTTCGAGCACGGCGGTCGACACACCGTTCGCCAGCAGTTCGAGCCCGCGGCGCGCGAACGGATGGATGCCGCTCACGTCCATCGATTCGAATGCGAGCAGCCCGTCGAGCTTCGCGCGGTCGCCCCATTCGAGCAGGTCGGACAGGTTCTTGCGATCGACCTCGCGCGCACGGACGAACGCGAGCCGCAGCTGCTTCACCGCATCGAAGAAGCGCGCCCACGTGTTCTGGATCATCACCGCGCCGAGCGTGCCGCCGAGCACGATGATGAGCGCCTCGAACTGGAACAGCATCGAGAAATGCCCGCCTTCCAGCGCGAATCCGAACACGATCGCCGCACCGCCCAACAGCACACCGGCCAGGGTCAACAGGTCCATGCGCGTCTCCTCGTCATGCGTCCGATGCCGATGCGACAGGCACGGCGCCCACCGCCGGCGCCTTCGCCGCGCGCACGGCATCCAGCACGCGCTGCTCGATATCCTCGATCTCGACCGGATCGAGCTTGAGCTCGCGACGCATCACCCACGACACCTCGTTGCGCCGCGCCTCGGTCATCACGGAGAACAGCTTGTCGGCCACCGCGCGATCGTCGAGATTCGCGATCAGCTTCGCGAGATCGTAGGTATCGAACGTGCTGATGACGTCGAACAGCGTGCGCGGGTCGATCGTCACGAGATCCTCCAGCGAGCGCACCTCTCCGCGTCGCGCGTTGCGCCGCGAGAAGTACGTCACGCCCTTCTGTTCGACGTAACTGAGCACCTTCGATTTGCGGAACGCGAACAACTCGTCGGCAATCTCGCCGTTCGACAGCTTGTTGAGCAGCATCGTCTTCTCGACACCGATCAGCGCTTCGAGATCGGCCAGTTCGATGAGTTCGAGTTCGCTGTTGATCGACAGGTCGAGATCGTGATCGGCCACCTGCTGAGCGCGATCGATCACGCGCGCGGCGTCGAACGTGACGACCTGGCGCGCATCCGACGACGCCGCATAGTCCACCGCCCCGCCCACGTGATCCGCCTGCGCCGCTTCGATCGTGACGAGATTGAGCTTCTCCATGCGTCGCAGCATCGCGAGCACGTGCGGCCGCGAGTGGCCGGCAATCGCGCGGCATTTGCGGATCACGTCGGCGAGCGGCACCGAGGTTTCGGCCGCATGGGCCTGCATCGGCCGGCGCGCCCACGTGTCGCCGCCATCGCGCGCTTCGGCGCCCGCCATCAGCGACAGCACATGCGCATACGACAGCACGCCCGGCATAAAGTCGGCATGGGTGTAGGTGGCGAGCTGGTCGTCCTTGCGCTTCACGCGGCGGATCATCGTTCGCACGATGTGACGCAGCAGCGCCGACACGCGCTCGATTTCGTCGTCGAGCATGCCGGCCGGCACGACCGTCAACTGACAGAATGAAAGGGCCTTCGCGGTATGGGCACGCGGCTCGGATGCGAGCAACGCCGATTCACCGAAGAACTCGCCGCGGCCGAGTGTCGCGACGACGACGCGCTTGTCGTCGCATCGCGTGGACAGCTCGACCTTGCCGTCGGTGATCAAGAAGATGACGGGCTCACCCGCAAAACCCTGGGAGTAAATGATTTCCCCGGGCGCCGCTGTACGCGTCCACGATTGCTGACGATTCAAGTCGATTCCCCTGCTGCGCTTGCTTTCTTGTGCGGCGGCGCGTCGCGCTGCATGCGCGATCATCGCCGCCGTTCCCCGTGCTCCCGTTTACGACACGCGCTGTGGAGTTCTTTAACCTCGTCGCAGGGGTTCCGTGAGCAGAATTTGATGCAAAACGTTTGCGCTGCAGAATCGGCTTGATGCATTCGGGAAAACGACAGGCTGCGGCACGTTCGTCGAACCGGCCGAGCCCGCCGCGATCCTTACTTGCGGCCTTCAACACTCACCCAAAGGCGGCTCATTCGTGCAAGCCCCACGACACGACCACCGCATGAATGTTTCGCGCGTATTCGTCCCGATAGCGCGGCGTTTCCGAGTGATAGGCACCGATCGCCTGCCAGGTGTTCCCATAGCGGACCATCTTGCGTTTCAGCATCCACGCCGCGACGTAGATGTTCACGCACGCATCCTTCAGCGCGCGTGGCGGCACGCCATAGCGGCGCAGCTCGCCGAAATGCACCGAGTTGATCTGGGTCTGGCCGACGTCGATGCTGCCGTCCGCGTTGCGATGCACGGCAGCCGGATTGCCCTTTGATTCGTACCAGGCGATCGCGCGCAGGATATGCGGGTTGACGCCCTGATAGCCGGCCGCGCGCTCGAAGCATTCGTTGCCGGGCGCGTCGTCGGCGGCACGCACCGGCGTGACGATGAGCGCGCTCAACACCAACATCGCGAACCACAGCCATGGCGTGCAACGTCGTTGCATCGACGCCGCTCCGGTTCGGGCCGTCACGTATCCGCCGTTTCGAATCCGCGGGCTCATGGCGTCATCGCCAGCGCTGCCGCGCCGGCCCCCGTCGTGCGCCGCTCGTGCGTGCTTTTCGCCAGCGCGTCGTCGAGCTTCTTGTCCTCGGCGGCGAGCGCCGCGCGCGACTCGTCGGTCACGACGAGACGCACCTGCCATTCCGGCGCCTTCTTCACGGGCGGTGCGTGGCGCGGCTTCTTCGCGTGACGGCCGCCCGTCGGTGCGGGTGCCTGCACTTCGTCGTCGCCGCCCGCTCCCGGCGGCAGCGACGCGAATGGCGGCAGCGGTGGAAACACCTGGTTGGACGCAGCAGGGGCAAACGGCACGCCATCGCCGGGCGGCGCCGCACACGCGGTGCCGCACACGAACATGGCGGCACAGATCGACAGTCGTAGCATCGCGGGATCTCCTGTTATTGGCTCGGTCCGACCTGGACGCTGTACGGTCGGCAACTGCCGGCCGCGACGTTCTCGACGCGCACCGCCGCGGCACGCGGCGTCGCAATGCCGCGCTTGATCGACTGGTTCAGGTAGCCGAAATCCTGCGGCAGCGCGGCCACGCGAATCGTCATCGGTTGCGACTGCTTCGATGCCAGCGCACCGACTTTCGTAAGCAACGCGGTCAACTGAGGATCGCGCGCACCAAGCGCATCAGCTGGTATGACGAAATCGACGAGCGACGTCGATGCGGACGGCGCATCGGGGTGCGTATTCGCGTCCTGGTGTGCGGGTTGAAGTTGGGCGCAGCCGGCTGACGTGACGAGCGCAGCGGCAAAGACAAGCATGACGAACGGTTTCACGTGTTTCTCTTGCGGTCACTGGACCTGCGTTATCGGCACCGCGCCCGCGATGTTTACCCCGATAACGCACGAGGCCCGCCGCACGGGGCCTCACGCCGTGGCGGCGATTCGTCCGATTTAAGCGCGCTTTGGTCAGACGCCATTCATCCGATATTTGAGCGCGTCATGCATGACGACGCGTGTGCCGCACGTGATCCGGCGCGTCAGAACTCCATGTCGAGTTCGTCGATGTCTTCGTGCTCCGCCTTCGCCGCATCGATCCACTCCGCGACGAACGGTTGCGCGAGTACCTGCATGCAGTACTCGGCGACGTCGGGCTCCAGTTTCACGTCGTAGGTCAGGAAGCGCGTGACGACCGGCGCATACATCGCATCGGCGATGCCGATCTCCGCGCCGAACAGCCAGGGGCCGCCATACGCGGCCAGGCACTCGCGCCAGATCGTCACGATCCGCTCGATGTCGTGCTGCGCGCGCGACCAGATGCGGAAGCCGGGGAAATGCGCGCGCAGGTTCATCGGCAACGCGGAGCGCAACGCGCTGAAACCGGAATGCATCTCGCCGCAGATCGACCGGCAATGCGCGCGGGCTCTGCGGTCTTCAGGCAGCAGCCGCGCCTGCGGCCGGATTTCGTTCAGGTATTCGGCGATCGCGAGCGTGTCCCACACCGTGTTGCCGTCGTGGGTGAGGCACGGCACGAGAATCGACGGCGACAGCAGCAGCAACTCCGCGCGCGACGCGGCATCGATCGGCACGCTGACCGTCTCGAACGTGAGCCCGCTCAGCTTCGCGAGCAGCCAGCCGCGCATCGACCACGACGAGTAATTGCGGCTGCTGATGGTCAGCGTCGTCTGTCCTCCGGTGACTTCCATGTCGCTCCCCTGTTCAAGACCGTTCGTGCCCCTGCACCGAAAACGGACGCCGCGCGGCGTCACCCGCACCATGCCGGTGCCGCGCATTCGCCGAACTGGCGCAGCGCCGCACGCTGTCGCGTCACGTGCCGCACGACAGGCCGGCCGGGCAACGCATCGCGTGCGGCTGCCGTGTGTCGCGTGCCGCCTGCGTCGCCGCGTTCCCGAACCGCGTGCAACGCGCGTGCCAGCCGCGGGCTGGCACATCGCTTGCCTCGTTCCATGCAACGCGGCACAACGAGCGACAGCCATGAATCTGCTTGCCTATCCGTTCTATCAATGGTCTGCAGAATGCACGCGCCCGGCGCGCGCATGGGCCGCCGCTACCCGCGCGACGATGTCGCTGTGGCCACCCGCCACCGCGACGCCAACCGGCCGCATGCTCGACGCGCTGTGCGAACTGCTCGAATGCTGCGCGTTCTCGCATCGGCGTCCGCCGTTCGGCATCGCGTCGATCGTCGTCGACGGCGAAACGGTGCCGATCGTCGAGGAAGCCGCCGCGGGCACCCCGTTCGGCACGCTGCTGCATTTCCGCAAGGCGCGGCCGGTGGCGCGCCAGCCGCGCGTGCTGATCGTCGCACCGATGTCCGGGCATTTCGCGACGCTGCTGCGCGGCACGGTGCAGACGATGCTCGCCGACCACGACGTGTACATCACCGATTGGCACAACCCGCGCGACATCCCGCTGACGGCCGGACGGTTCGGCTTCGACGAATACGTCGCGCACGTGATCGACTTCATCCACCAGATCGGCCCGGATGCGCACGTGCTCGCGATCTGCCAGCCGACCGTCGCCGCGCTCGCGGCAGTTTCGTTGATGGCGGCCGGCGGCGATCCGGCGCAGCCCGCGAGCCTGACGCTGATGGCAGGCCCGATCGATTGCCGCGTGAATCCGACGAAGGTCAACGCGCTCGCGACGAGCCAGCCGATCGAATGGTTCGCGCGCAACCTGATCAGCGTCGTGCCGGCGGGCTTCGTCGGGGCGCAGCGCTGCGTGTATCCGGGCTTCGTGCAGGTGGGCGCGTTCATGTCGATGAATCCCGATCGCCATGCGGCGTCGCTCGCCGACCTGTATTACGAGCGCGCGAAGGGCGATCCGGCGAAGGCCGACACGCTGCGGCACTTCTACGACGAATACTTCGCGACCGCCGATCTCACCGCGGAGTTCTATCTGGAAACGGTCGAGAAGGTGTTCCAGCAATACGCGCTCGCGCGCGGCGAGCTGACGGTCGGCGACCGGCTCGTCGAACCGGCGGCGATTCATCGCACCGCGCTGTTGACGATCGAGGGCGAGAAGGACGACATCTGCGCGGTCGGCCAGACGGTGGCCGCGCAGGAGCTGTGCTCGGGGTTACCGCCGTACCTGAAGACACACCATGTGCAGACGGGCGCGGGCCATTACGGCGTGTTCAACGGCAGCCGCTGGGAAACGCAGATCTATCCGATCGTGCGTGCAACGATCCACGACAACGAGCCATACGATCGCACTGCCGATGCAGACGGTCACGCGGACGGCACGCTCTACGTGACGCTGCGCGCGCTGCTCGACGCCCGCGCGGCCGCGCACGATGCAGCGACCGACACGCAATCACAGCTCGCGCACTGAAGCCGGACGGCGCTGAAAATGAAACGCCCCGCCGTTGATGGCGGGGCGTGCGTTGCTGCAGTGTTCGGACGATGCGCGAGGGAGCGGCCTCGCGCGTCAGCCTGCGTTACGAACAGGCCTTGCCGTGCGATGCGTGGTAGCCCTTCGCCTTCGCGTCGGCTTCCGACATGTAGCTGCCGTGCTTCGTCTTGCCGTAGTACTTGTCGGTCGAGCAGTGGTAGACCTTCGTGCTGTCATTGGCCCATACCTTGCCCGCGCCGCCGCCCGGCGCTGCCGCCGCGGTCGTTGCTGCCGCGCTCTTCGCCGGCGCGGTGCCCGATGCAGGCGCTGCGGAGGCTGCCGTGGCCGGCGCTGCGGCCGGTGCGCTGGCGGCTGCCGCCGACGATGCGCCGTACCAGGTCTTCACACCCTTGTGGCCGGCACACGCGCCCTTCTTCGATGCGCCCGAGTAGAACGAGCCATCCTTGCACAGACCGGTCGTGCCGGCCGGCGCGCTGGCCGGAACCTGCGCGAATGCACCGATCGACAACCCCATGCCGGCGACCAGCGCGGCGATCAACATCGTCTTTTTCATAGTCCTCTCCTGATTTGCCTGATAAAGCATGCGTTCCGGGTATCCCCGGGAAAGTCGCGGTTACCGCACCCAGCGGCACACGCGATGGTGGTGATGATCGAAATGACACACACGGTGCGAATGCGCTTCGGCCAGTGCCGGAGCAAGGACGGCACATGCCACTGCGGTGGCCGTCAGGATCTTCGCGATGCGCTTCATGAAACTCTCCCGGGTAACTCAACCGGTGATCCGGCTGGTACCTCCTTAACGCCGGTCGTCGACTCGCCGTGCACCGCGTCCACGCGCAATTGACGATATTTGACATCGAGGCGCCGTCAACGCATCGAAGCCGACGAATGTCTTTCTTTCCTTTCAGGATCTTCAGCTTCGCGACGATTCGGAATTCGAAAGAATGTGAAGCAGGGAAAGCGGTTCGCACGGAAACCTCCGTGGAACGCGCAAGAAAAAACCGCCACGAGGGCGGTTTGTCACAAACAGGCGTACCGACGATGCATGCGGCAACACCACGCAGCTACGCCCCCGCCTCTCCCCAAGGCGTCGGCGGCGGCACCGCGCACGGCCCCTCGACATCGATCGACGTGAAATCGGCGGGCCCGACGATCTCCAGGTACTCCATGTCAGGCGAGTAGTCGAACAGGTAGTGGACGATCCCCGGCGCCTGGTGCACGCAGTCGCCGGCCGCCACCAGCGTTTCCTGGTCGCCGTACATGAAGCGCGCCCAGCCCTTCAGCATGATCACGATATGGAACTCGGCCTCGTGACGGTGCCAGCCGGTGCCCGCCTCCGGTGCATGATTCGCCCTGACGAGTTGCGCGACGACCTTGCCGTTCGTCGCGGCCGCGATACCGAGATCGCGATACAGGAAGAAGTCGCGCAGGCCTTCGCCGCGATACGCGGTGTCCTGCGGCTTCACATGGGAAAAGGCGGTGGTGATCGGTGTGCTCATCGCGGTGCTCCTTCATTGAAAGGATCCCGCGTGACAAGCATTTAGCGTTCCAGTATGCGACGTCGCCGATGACGCGCGACGCCGCCTGCCCGCTTACTTCAACCGCCCCGACAGAAACTGCCCGAGCCGTTCGCTCTTCGGATTCACGAGAATCTCCTGCGGATTCCCCTCCTCCTCGATCTTCCCCTGATGCAGGAAGATCACGTGATTCGACACGTTGCGTGCGAAACCCATCTCGTGCGTGACGACGACCATCGTGCGGCCTTCTTCCGCGAGCTTCTGCATCACCTTCAGCACTTCGCCGACGAGCTCCGGATCGAGCGCCGAGGTCGGCTCGTCGAACAGCATCACTTCCGGCTCCATCGCCAGCGCGCGCGCAATCGCGACGCGCTGCTGCTGGCCGCCCGACAGGTGCGACGGATACATGCCCTCGACGCGCGGTGCGAGGCCGACCTTCTCCAGGTACTTGCGCGCCCGCGCGATCGCCTCGTCCTTGCCGACGCCGAGCACGGCCATCGGCGCTTCGATGATGTTCTCGAGCACCGTCATGTGGGCCCACAGGTTGAAGTGCTGGAACACCATCGACAGCTTCGTGCGCATCCGCTGCAGCTGCTTCTGGTCGGCCACGCGCAGCGAGCCGTTGCGGTCGCGCGTGGTCTGGATCGGCTCGCTGCCGATCGTGATCTGCCCCGAGCACGGCTGCTCGAGGAAGTTGATGCAGCGCAGGAACGTGCTCTTGCCGGAGCCGCTCGAGCCGATGATGCTGATCACGTCGCCGGCCTTCGCCTTCATCGACACGCCCTTCAACACCTCGTTGTCGCCGAACTTCTTGTGCAGGTTGTCAACGGTAAGCTTGTACATGCTGGGTCCTTCCTTGCGAATCTTGCGAATGCGTTAATGGCCGCGCGGCGAGAGGTACGCGAGCCAGCGCGTCTCGAGCTTGCGGAACGCCCAGATGAGCGTGAACACGACGGCGGCGTACAGCACGGCCGCGATGCCGTAGGCCTGGAACGACATGTAGGTCGCCGAATTGACGTCGCGCGTGACCTTCAGGATGTCGGGCACGGTCGCGGTGAATGCGAGCGTCGTCGCGTGCAGCATCAGGATCACCTCGTTGCTGTAGCTCGGCAGCGAGCGGCGCAGCGCGGAAGGCAGGATGATCCGCGTGTAGAGCTTGAAGCGCGACATCCCGTAGGCCATGCCGGCCTCGATCTCGCCGGCCGACGTCGCCTTGATCGCGCCCGCGAAAATTTCGGTGGCATACGCGCATTCGTTCAGCACGAACGCGAGCAGCGTGCAGTTCATCGCGTTGCGGAAGAACGTGTCGAGCAGCACGTGGTTGTGCACGACCTGCAGGCTGTAGATGCCCGTGTAGCACATCAGCAACTGCACGTAGAGCGGCGTGCCGCGGAACACGTACGTATAGAGCCACACCGGGCCGGAGATCCAGCGGTTCGACGACGCGCGCGCGATCGCGAGCGGCACGGCGAGCGCGAAGCCGAACGCGATCGATACCACCAGCAGCCACAGCGTGATCGCGAGGCCGCTGAAGCGGTAGCCGTCGGTATAGAGATAGCTTTGCCAGTACTGGCTGACGAGTTCGATCACAGTGCGAGCCTCCGGACGCCGACGGAATAACGCTTCTCGAGGTGATGCAGCACGACGTTGGACACCGTCGTGATCGCGAGGTAGATCGCGCCTGCAGCCAGCGTGAAGAAGAAGAAATCGAGCGTGCTCTTGCCGGCGTCCTGCGACGCCTTGACGACGTCGGCAAGGCCGATGATCGACACGAGCGCGGTGGCCTTCACGAGCACCTGCCAGTTGTTGCCGATGCCGGGCAGCGCGAAGCGCATCATCTGCGGGAACAGGATGCGGCGGAACACGCGCCAGCCGCTCATCCCGTATGCGAAGCCCGCTTCGAGCTGGCCGCGCGGCACCGCGAGAAACGCGCCGCGGAACGTCTCGGTGAAGTACGCACCGTAGATGAAGCCGAGCGTGATGACGCCGGCCACGAACGGGTCGATGTCGATCTGGTCCCAGCCGAGCATGTCGGTGACGTTGTTCAGCAGGATCTGGATCCCGTAGAACAGCAGCAGCATCAGCACGAGGTCCGGCACCGCGCGGATCAGCGTCGTGTAGAAGGTGCCGATCGACTTGAGCATGCGGTTCGTCGACAGTTTCGCGCTCGCGCCGATGAGGCCCAGCACGAGCGACGCCGCGAGCGACAGCACCGCGAGCTTCACGGTTTCCACCGTGCCGGCCCACAACAGCGGGCCAAATCCTTGGAAGATCATAGGAGGGATCCAGAACGATGTGGCTGGATTGTCAATAGCCATTACCCGCGCATCAAACGATATCTGCGCACTACCTGATGCAGCCTGCTCATCAAGTCGGACGCATCGCGCGAAGCGGGTTGCACCCGCGACGGACGCGGCGCGCATCGCAACCGGTGCGCGCCGCGGGGAGCATCAACCGCCGTAGACGTCGAACGCGAAGTACTTCTTCTCGAGCTTCTTGTACGTGCCGTCCTTGATGATGTCGGCAATCGCGTGGTCGATCTTCGCCTTCAGGTCGGCGTCGTCCTTGCGCAGCCCGATGCCGGCGCCGTTGCCGAGCGTCTTCGGATCGTCGATGTCCTTGCCGGCGAATTCGAAGTTCGCGCCGCGCGGCGTCTTCAGGAAGCCGATGTCGGCCTGCACCGCGTCCTGCAGCGCCGCGTCGAGGCGGCCCGACATCAGGTCCTGGTACACGCCGTCCTGGTTCTGGTAAGGCACGACCTGCACGCCCTTCGGCGCCCAGTAGGCCTTCGCGTAGGTTTCCTGGATGGTGCCCTGCTCGACGCCCACCGACTTGCCCTTCAGCGATTCGGCCGTCGGCTGCAGGTTCGTGCCCTTCTTCGCGACGAGGCGCGTCGGCGTGTTGAACAGCTTGTCGGAGAATGCGATCTGCTCGGCGCGCGCCGGCGTCATCGACATCGACGACAGCACGCCGTCGAACTTCTTCGCCTTCAGCGCGGGAATCATCCCGTCGAAGTCGTTCTCGATCCACACGCATTTCGCCTTCAGGCGGGCGCAGATCTCGTTGCCGAGATCGACGTCGAAGCCGACGACCTTGCCGCTTGCGTCCTTCGATTCGAACGGCGGATAGCTGGCGTCGACGCCGAACCGGATCGTCGACCAATCCTTGGCGTGGGCACCGACCGCGATGCAGGCAAGGGCAATACTGAGCGCGAGTTTCTTCATGGCGTTCCTGTCAGAGGCGAACTGGGCCGGGTTCCGTCGGGCAGCGCCGCCGTGACCCCTTCCAACCCGGGGGTCGCCCCTTCCGGCGACACCTCAAGTTGTACATACAACTTTGCCTTTTCAGAAGGTGCGCCAGCAATCCGTGTTTATCTCTAATTGTCGGTTCAATAGGATCGTGGGTCGCAAATTTCCTTATATTTCAATTAATTGCGAATTACACCGAGCTAAACAACAGCTTTCTCCGGGCGTTGGCGAACGACGGGGAGCTGGATTTCAGTTGTCTAGACCTGCCGGCGCCGCGCCGCACGGCCCGTCCGCCGTGGCGACCGTTTCTAGACCGACCAGCCGGTAGCCGAACTGCAGCTCCGTCAGCAGGTGCCGCGGGCGTGCCGGCACCGGCTCGAGTTTCTGCCGCAGGTTCGTCATGTACACGCGCACGTAGTGCGCGCGGTCGGCGTCGTGGATGCCCCAGACCTCCGCCAGCAACTGCCGTGCGGCGATCACGCCGCCGCGTGCGCGGATCAGCGCGGCGAGCAGCCGGAATTCGAGGCGCGTCAGGTGAACGGGCACGCCGCCGCGCGCCACTTCGTGCTTGCCGAGATCGACGGTCACGTCGCCGAACCGCACGATCGACGACGACTGCCCGTCGGCCGAGACGAACGCCGCGCGCCGCAACTGCGCACGCGCCCGTGCGAGCAGTTCGGGCACGCCGAACGGCTTCGGCAGGTAATCGTCCGCGCCCGCATCGAGCGCCGCGACCTTCTCCACTTCCTGCTGCCGCGCCGACAGCACGATCACCGGCACCGTCGACCACTTGCGCAGCTCGCGGATGAAGGTCTTGCCGTCGTCGTCCGGCAGCCCGAGATCGACGATCACGAGATCGGGCTTGCTGCTCGACGCATACATCCGCGCCTCGCGGGCCGTCGACGCCTCGCAGGTGTCGAGCCCTTCCTGTTCCAGCGCCATCCGCACGAAACGGCGGATGTCCGATTCGTCCTCGACGATAAGTACGCGCGATCTGATCATGTCCGGCTCTCGTGTTCGATATCGGGCGGCGCGCCCAGTGGCAGGCGAACCTCGAACCGCGCGCCGTGCGGCTCGAGCGGCACCGCACGGATCGAGCCGCCGTGCGCGTTGACGATGCTGCGGCACAGCGCGAGCCCGAGCCCCACGCCGCTGATCGACGATTCCTTGCGCTCGCGCTCGAACGGTTCGAACAGCGGCTCGGTGTTGCGCGCGATGAAGCCGGGGCCGTCGTCCTCGACGAAGACGTACAGCGTTTCGCCGAACACGCGCGCCCGCACCGCCACGGCCGCATCCGCGCCCGCATACTTCGCCGCGTTGTCGAGCAGGTTCATCAGCACGCGCTCGATCAGCAGCGCGTCGACGTCGATCAGCGGCAGGTCGGCCGGCAAGTCGGTGCTCACGTCGCGGCCGGCCAGCACGCCGGCCGAATGCGCGAGCGCACTGCCGACGATCTCGTCGAGCATGTGCCATTCGCGATTCAGCCGCACGCCCTCGCTCTGCATGCGCGCGAGATCGAGCAGGTTGACGACGAGCCCGTGCAGCGCCTCGGCCTGGTTGCGGATGCCGTGCGCGAGCGCGGCCGGCTGCCCGTCGGCGAGCCGCTCGGGCCGCTCCAGTGTCTCGGCGAGCCCGCGGATCGCGGTCAGCGGCGTCTTCAGGTCGTGCGACACCGCGGCGAGCAGCGCGTTGCGCAGCCGCTCGCCTTCGATGCGAACCAGCGTGTGCTGCGCGACACCGACGTAGTGCACGCGTTCGAGCGCCATCGCGATCGACGAGCACAATGCGTCGATCAGGCGGCGATCGTCGGGATCGGTGGGCACCGGCTGCGCGTCGCCGAACAGCACGAGCACGCCGCGCACGCGCATCGGCGCCTTCAGCGGCAGGTACTGCGCGGTCGCGCGCTCGAACGGCGGCAGCCCGCACCCGGCGCCACGCGCATGCTCGTAGACCCAGCGGGCGATCGGTGCTTCGACGAACCGGGCGTGCTGCGCCGGCATCAGATGGTCATTTGCATCCGGCAGCACGAGCGCGACGCGCACGCCGAGCAGCGGCGCGATCGTGCCGGTGCAGATCGATGCGATCTGCTCGGTCTCGATCGCCGCCGACAGGTCATGCGCGACCCGTGCCAGCGCCGCCGAGCGCTTCTCGTTCGCACGCGCGGCCCGCGCCTCCGCACGCAATCTCGCCGCAAGCTGGCCGATCGCGAGCGCGACCGCCAGCATCAGCGCGAACGTGAACACGTACTGCGTATCGGACACCGCGAATGACAGCCTCGGCTCGACGAAGAAGAAGTCGAAGCAGCCGACGCACACGAATGCGGCCCACGCGCCGGCGAGCCGGCCGAGCCGCAGCGCGATCAGCACGACGGTCATCAGGAACAGCATCACGACGTTCGACAGGTCGAACACGCGCAGCAGCGCGCTGGCCGCCAGCGTCGCCAGCGCGCACACGAGCGTGGCGAGCAGCAGCGGCACCGCGTACTGCGACATCCACACGTGCGTGCGCGGTCGCGCTTCGCGCACGGCCAGCGTCGGCTGCGTGTCGGGCCCGGCGCCCGCGATGCGGTCGGCCAGCGTCGCGCCTACGCGCAGCACGCCGCGCCAGCGGTCGCGGCGCACGCTTCCCCCACTGCGGCGGGCGGCGGTGTCCCGCGGCCCCGTTGCGCGTCGATTCGCTTCGCTCACGTTCACATTCACATCCATGATCGCTTCCGGCAATTGAAACGCCGAACGGCCCCGCGCACGCCATGAAGGCGTGAGCGGGGCCGCGACGGCGCGTTCGGTCAGATAAATGGCGTCAACAGCATGTCGATCAGCTTGATGCCGATGAACGGCGCGATGATGCCGCCCACGCCATAGATCAGCAGGTTGCGCCCCAGCAGCTTCTCGGCCGGCTCCGCGCGATACTTCACGCCCTTCAGCGCGAGCGGGATCAGCGCGACGATGATCAGCGCATTGAAGATCACCGCCGACAGGATCGCCGACGTCGGGGTGTGCAGCCCCATCACGTTCAGCGCGCCGAGCGCCGGATACGTCGCGACGAACGCGGCCGGGATGATCGCGAAGTACTTCGCGAGATCGTTGGCCACGCTGAACGTGGTCAGCGCACCGCGCGTCATGATCATCTGCTTGCCGACCTCGACCACCTGCATCAGCTTCGTCGGGTTGCTGTCGAGGTCGACCATGTTGGCCGCCTCCTTCGCCGCCTGCGTGCCGCTGTGCATCGCGACGGCCACGTCGGCCTGCGCGAGCGCGGGCGCGTCGTTGGTGCCGTCGCCCGTCATTGCGACGAGATGGCCCTTCGCCTGGTGCTCGCGGATCAGCCGCAACTTGTCCTCCGGCGTCGCTTCGGCGAGGTAGTCGTCGACGCCGGCTTCCGCCGCGATCGCGGCCGCGGTGAGCCGGTTGTCGCCGGTGATCATCACGGTCTTCACGCCGACCTTGCGCAGCTCGGCGAAACGCGCGGCGATCCCGTGCTTGACGATGTCCTTCAGCTCGATCGCACCGAGCACGCGGGCACCGTCGGCCACGACGAGCGGCGTGCCGCCGCGTCGCGCGATGTCGTTGACGGCCGTCTCGACCGCTTGAGGAAACACACCGCCGAGCGCATCGACGTGCGCGCGGACCGCGGAGGCCGCGCCCTTGCGCACCTGACGGTCGCCGATATCGAGGCCGCTCATCCGCGTGCGTGCGCTGAACGGCACGGTGACGCTGCCGGCGGTCGCGGCCACGTCCAGCGAGAAGCGCTGCTTCGCGAGCGCGACGATAGAGCGCCCCTCGGGCGTTTCGTCGGCGAGCGACGACAGTTGCGCGGCCTCGGCCAGCGCACGCTCGTCCACGCCCGGCGCCGGCCGGAACTGCACGGCCTCGCGATTGCCGAGCGTGATCGTGCCGGTCTTGTCGAGCAGCAGCACGTCGACGTCACCGGCCGCCTCGATCGCGCGGCCCGACGTCGCGAGCACGTTCGCCCGCATCATGCGGCTCATCCCCGCGATGCCGATCGCCGACAGCAGCGCACCGATCGTCGTCGGGATCAGGCACACGAGCAGCGCGATCAGCACCGTCAGGCTCACCGCCGTGCCCGACGCGTTCAGCAGCACGCTGAACTGCGAGAACGGCAGCAGCGTCACGCACACGAGCAGGAAAATGATCGTCAGCGCGACGAGCAGGATCGTCAGCGCGACCTCGTTCGGCGTCTTGCCGCGCTTCGCGCCTTCGACCATCGCGATCATCCGGTCGAGGAACGCCTCGCCCGGTTGCGCGGTGATCTTCACGATGATCCAGTCGGACAGCACGCGCGTGCCGCCCGTCACCGACGAAAAATCGCCGCCCGACTCGCGGATTACCGGCGCGGATTCGCCGGTGATCGCCGATTCGTCGACCGACGCGACGCCGTCGATCACTTCGCCGTCGGCCGGAATCGTGTCGCCGGCTTCGACGAGCACGATGCTGCCGGCCGCGAGCTCGTCGCTCGGCACACGATGGCTGGTGCTGCCGAATTGCTTCGGCTCGTCGAGCACCTTCGCGTACACGCGCTTGCGCGCCGCACGCAGCGCATCGGCCTGCGCCTTGCCGCGCCCTTCGGCCAGCGCCTCGGCCGCGTTCGCGAACAGCACGGTGAACCACAGCCAGCACGCGACCGCGAAGATGAAGCCGGCCGGCGCGTCGCCCGTGCCGGCCAGCGCCTGCAGCCACAGCACGGTCGTGACGATGCTGCCGAGATACACGACGAACATCACGGGATTCTTCAACTGCACGCGCGGCGCGAGCTTGCGGAACGCCTCGCGCAGCACGGCCGTCCAGCGCATCGGCGGCACGCCGCCGGCCGGCATCGCCACTGGATTGATCGGGGTTTCGATATGGGACATGAGTGACTCCGTGGTTCCTGCTATTGCTTCGCGCCGGCCGCCTGGCCGAATGCGCGGTCCAGCGCGAGGTTCAGGTCGAGCACGCGCACGCGCGGTTCGCCGAGCACGCTGAGCTGGCGCGGCAGGGCGATCCGATCGACGAGCGCCGCGACCTGCGCGGCATCCACGCCGCGCGCCTGCGCGACCCGCGCCGCCTGCAGCCGCGCGTTCGCGACCGAGATCTCGGGATCGAGCCCCGACGCCGACGCGGTCACCGCATCCGCCGGCACCGGCGTGCCCGCGGCGAGCGCGTTCTCCTGCCGGTAGATGCGCACACGCTTCGCGATATCCGCGAGCAGCTTTTTGCTCGTCGCGCCCTGGTTGCTCGCGCCGCTGCCGGCTGCGTTGTACGGCTGGTCGACCGTCTTCGACGGATCGGCCGGATCGGTGCCGACCGTCGCGCTCGGCCGCCCGTGGAAGTAGCCGGCCCGCGTGAACGGCTGCCCGATCACCGCCGAGCCGACCGTCGTGCCGTGCTGCTGCACGAGACTGCCGCGCGCCTGCGACGGGAACAGCACGTTCGCGACGCCGGTGGTGAGCAGCGGATACGCGATGCCGGTGACGAGCATGAACAGCACCGACGACGCGATCACGGGCCGCACGAGGCCGCGCGTCGCCGCGCCGAACGA
Source organism: Burkholderia sp. AU33803 (assembly GCF_002223095.1). NCBI lineage: Bacteria > Pseudomonadati > Pseudomonadota > Betaproteobacteria > Burkholderiales > Burkholderiaceae > Burkholderia > Burkholderia sp. AU33803. The sequence goes on along the minus strand of NZ_NKFJ01000006.1, from coordinate 788,939 downwards.
AGAACCGGGTGCCGGCGCGGCGGCGGCCGCGGCCTGGCGATTGCCTTGCATCATGATGTTTTCCTCAGAACAGTTGGCCGCCCGACATCATCAGGTGCTCGACGACCGGGCCGAGCGCGAGCGCCGGCAGGAACGTGAGACCACCGACGACCAGGATCACGAAGACCAGCAGGCCGGCGAACAGGCCCGTCGACGTCGACAGCGTGCCCGCGCTTTCCGGCACGCCCTTCTTCGCGGCGAGGCTGCCGGCGACCGCGAGCATCGGCAGCAGCGTCAGGTAGCGGCCGATCAGCATCGCGAAGCCGATCGTCGTGTTGAAGAACGGCGTGTTCGCGTTCAGGCCCGCGAACGCGGAGCCGTTGTTGGCCGTGCCCGACGTGTAGGCGTACAGCACTTCGCTGAAGCCGTGCGGGCCGAGGTTCGCGAGGCTGTCCATCGTCGAATGCAGCATCGACGCCACCGCGGTGAAGCCGAGGATGCTGAACGGATGCGCGAGCACCGCGAGCATCACGAGCTTCATCTCGCGCGCCTCGATCTTCTTGCCGAGGAACTCCGGCGTGCGCCCGATCATCATCCCGACCAGGAACACCGTGAGGATTGCGAACGTGAACAGGTTGATCAGCCCGACGCCGTCGCCGCCGAACACGTTGTTCAGCATCATCTGCGCGATCGGCACGAGCCCGCCGAGCGGCGTCAGCGAGTCATGCATCGCATCGACCGACCCGGTGGTCGCGGCCGTCGTGACGGTGGCGAACAGGCTCGTCTGGGCGATGCCGAAACGCATCTCCTTGCCTTCCATGTTGCCGCCCGGCTGCGTGGCGCTCAGTTGCGGGTCGACGCCGAGCCCGGTCACGAGCGGATTGCCGTGCTGCTCGGCCGAATAGATCACGGCCAGGAAGCCGACGAACATCACGACGAACGCGGCAAGAATCACCCAGCCCTGGCGGCGCCGGCCGATCATCGTGCCGAGCGTGTAGGTCAGCGCGGACGGAATCAGCAGCATCGACAGCATGTGCAGCGTGTTGGTGAGCGGCGTCGGGTTCTCGAACGGATGCGCGGCGTTCATGCTGAAGAAGCCGCCGCCGTTCGTGCCGATGTGCTTGATCGATTCGAGGCTGGCCACCGGCCCCATCACGATCTGCTGGCGCGCGCCTTCGAGCGTGGTCGCCCATGCGTCGGACGCGAGCGTCTGCGGCATGCCCTGCCACACGTACACGAGCGCCATCACGAAGCTGAGCGGCAGCAGCACACGATAGGTCACGCGCGTGAAATCGACCCAGTAGTTGCCGATGTCCGCCGCGCTCTTGCGGCTCAGCCCGCGGATGAAGCCGCCCGCTGCCGCGACGCCGGTGGCCGCGCTGACCACCATCAGGAACGTGATGACGGCCATCTGCGAGAAGTTCGACAGGCTGCTTTCGCCCGCATACGCCTGCCAGTTCGTGTTCGTGATGAACGACGCGGCGGTGTTGAACGCGAGGTCGGGGCTTTGCGACGCGCGCTGCAGCGCGTCGAACGGCAGCGTGTCCTGGATGCGCAGCAGCAGATAGCCGAGCAGCATCATCCCGGCATTGCTGAGCAGCAGCACCATCCCGTAGCGCTGCCACGACATCGCTTCGTCGGGATTCACGCCGAGCAGCGCATAGGTACGGCGTTCGACCCACGCGTGGCGCGGGCTCGTCAAGGCGTGCGCGAGCCATTTTCCGACGACGGGCACCAGCGCCAGCATGATCGCGAGAACGATCGCGAATTGAATGAGATTGTTGAACATGTCGACGCTCGCTCAGATCCGGTCAAGGCCGGTGATGAAACCCGCCGTCAAGGCAAAGAACGCGAGCGTGAACAAGATGAAAAGCAGATCGCTCATGACATTCACCGATATTTTCGAATTCCTGTTGAATCGCGCCGATCAATACCGCTCGGGTTGGATCAACGCATGAAACAGATAGATAAAGAGCGCGAGCGACAACGCGCCGGTGATCCACAACATGGCTTTCCCCTTTTCTCTGTATGCGCGGCAACGCCGCGCGATCGTCGGCGCATCGGGCCTCGCCGCGCTGGCGCAGGCTCGTGTGACGCCCCCATGCTCAGTTGGCGGATGGGATGCGACAGTGTAGAAATCCGCGTATCAAAGCGGTGTTCAATTTCCTTACGCAAAGTAAAAAAGCCGTAAAGACGAAAGCCGGCGGCGATGGCGTTTTTATGCGTTCTTTTCAGGGCCAATACGAGTCTATACACCGTATCTTCATCGCCATTCCTAGAATGAGCGGCATGTCCAAGACGAGATCTCCGCGGTGCGGAGCACGATGCGACCCGGGGATGCCAGCATGAAACCGACCAGAACCGAAACCGCCGCCTCACGCGACCTGCCGCCCGTTCGTGCGCGGCGCCGGTGCCCCGCCGACGAACTCGTGCTGCTGTCGATCCGCGTCGAATCGGACAACCTCGCCGTCGTGCGGCGCCTGCTGCACCAGGCAGTCGGCACCGCGCTCAATTTCTACACGGCCGCGATCGACAACCGCACCGGGCGCGCGTGCATCGAGCTCGAAGTCGCGCGCTCGCAGGCGTCGCCCGCCATCCTGTCGATCCTGCGCCTGCTGCCGGCCGCCGAATTCGGCACGATCCGCCTGCTGCAGCACTAGCCGGCGTCCATTGCGGTCGCGCGTGACACGCGTCACGCGCCCGCTCCCCTTTCATCGATTCGAACGCGCGTTGCCGACGCGAACGCGTGCGGTTCGTTTTCATCACGAGCCGCGTACGCTCGCCACCGGCATGCGCGCCGGATCGTCGTTCCCGTCGCTACGGGCCTTTCCAGGAAGCACTCACAATGAAAAAAGCAGTCGCCGGTACCCTCTCCCTCGCGTTCCTCAGCGCGGCCGCGCATGCGCAAAGCAGCGTCACGCTCTACGGGATGCTCGATGCGGGTATCGTCTATACGAACAACCAGTCGGGTAAAAGCGCGTGGCAGCAAGGCAGCGGCCTGCTGTCGAACACGGTCTTCGGTCTGAGCGGCAACGAGGATCTCGGCGGCGGCCTGCATGCGCTGTTCCGCCTCGAGAACGGCTTCAACCTGAACAACGGCACGCAGTCCTACAAGAACACGATGTTCGGCCGCCGCGCGTACGTCGGCCTGCAGAGCGACCCGTACGGCACGCTGACGCTCGGCCGCCAGTACGATGCCGTGGTCGATTATCTCGGCCCGCTCGCGATGGCGAACAACGGCGACGGCAACAATCTCGCGTCCCATCCGTTCGACAACGACAACCTCGACGACTCGTTCTACATCGACAACGCGGTGAAGTACACGAGCCCGACGCTTGCCGGCTGGCAGTTCGGCGGCCTGTACGGGTTCAGCAACGCGGCCGGCGGCTTCGCGAACAACCGCGCGTACAGCGCGGGCGTGTCGTATGCGAACGGGCCGGTCAGCCTCGGCGCCGCGTACCTGCAGCTCAACCGCGGCGGGCTGACGGCCGGCGGTGCGCTGTCGACCAACGACGGCCCGAACTTCCCGGCCGTGCGCCAGCGGGTGATGGGCGCGGGCGGCAGCTACGCGTTCGACCGGCTGACGGTCGGCGCGCTGTGGACGCATTCGATGTTCGACGACACGGCCGCGTCGTCGCTACCCGGCGCGCAGAATGCGCTGCGCTTCGACAACTTCGAGGTCAACGCGCGCTATGCGCTGACGCCGGCCGTTTCGTTCGCGGGCGCCTATACGTTCACCCACGGCCGCTACGACGACGCAACCGGCAGCCATCGGCCGAAATGGCACCAGGTGACGCTGATGGCCGACTACGCGCTGAGCAAGCGCACCGACGTGTACGCGGAAACCGTCTACCAGCACCAGTTCGGCGCGCCGGCGGGTGCGACGCTCGGGTTCGCGAACGTCACGGGGCTCGCGCCTTCGTCGACCAACACGCAGGTGGTCGGGACGGTCGGCATCCGGCATCGGTTCTGACCGTACGCCAGTTGCCCAAGGCCGGCCGCTCTGTGCAATCCCGCATGGACGCGCGCCGGCCGAACAGGGATCATTCGGGGAATCCGGGCCCGCGCGCCTGCGAAACCGGTACACTCGGCGCCGGGCGCGCGCCGGATCGGAATTCGGCGGCGGGCCGCTGCCGACTCTGGAATCGTGATCCCATGACCACACCGATCTATCAGGAAATCAAGGACTTCATCCTCGCGCGCATTCATGCCGGCGAATGGGCGGAAGGCGACCAGGTGCCGTCGGAGAACGAGCTCGCGCGCGAATTCAACGTCGCGCGGATGACCGTCAACCGCGCGCTGCGCGAGCTGACGGCCGAGCAGGTGCTCACGCGCACGCGCGGCTCCGGCACGTATGTCGCGTCGCCGAAGTACGAATCGACGCTCGTCGCGATCCGCAGCATCTCGGACGAAGTCGCCGCGCGCGGCCATGGCTATCGCGCGCAGGTGCTGCAGGTCGGCGCGGCCGTCGCCGATGCGAAGCTCGCCGACGAGTTGCAGATCGACACGGGCAGCCCGATCTTCCATTCGCGCGTGCTGCACTTCGAGAACGACACGCCCGTGCAGCTCGAGGAACGCTGGGTCAATCCGGCCTGCGCACCCGAGTATGCGTTGCAGGACTTCACGACCACGACGCCGAACCAGTACCTGACGCGCGTCGCGCCGCTGCAGCGCGTCGAATACCGGATCGAGGCCGCGATGCCCGACACCGAAACGCGCCGCCACCTGACGATGGACGACCGCGAGCCGTGCCTGCTGCTGCATCGGCGCACGTGGTCGCAGGGGATGGTCGCGTCGGTCGCCAATCTGTGGCACCCGGGCAGCCGGTACCGGTTCACCGGGCATTTCTGAGCTGAGGTGGATGTCCGGGCTTACCGCGCGCCCGGCTGCCTCCATCGCTCGATCGCACCGACGGCCCGCTTCAAGCCCTCCTCTTGCGCGATGCGCGCGCCGAGTTCCATCGCGCGCGCTTTCGTTTCGTCCCGTTCGGCAAATGCGATGGCCTGCGCCAGTGCAGCGGCGTCCATGCGCCGCCCCGCCACCGGCGCATCCGCCACGCCGAGTCGCTGCAGCCGGTTCGCCCAGAAGAACTGATCGCCCGCGAACGGCACGACGACCGACGGAATGCCGGCCCGCGCCGCCGAATGCGTGGTGCCCGATCCGCCGTGATGGATTGCCATCGATACCTGCGGGAACAGCCGGTCATGCGGCGTATCGCCGATCACGTGTACGTTCTTCGGCAGCATCGACGCGTCGATACCGCTCCAGCCCGGATAGAACAACGCGCGCCGGCCGGCGAGCGCGTGCGTCAGCGCTCCGACCATCGCGGCGCGATCGAAGCCGGCCATACTGCCAAAACCGATGTACACGGGGCGATCGCCCGCTTCGAGAAATGCCGCGAGTTCGGACGATGGCGCCCAGGCATGCGCATCGATCCGCCACTGGCCGCATGCCTGCACATTCGACGGCCAGTCGCCCGGCCCGGACAGCAGCGCCGGCGACACGCCGTACAGCATCGGATGATCGGCCCACACCTGCTTGCGCGGCGGCAACCCGCACACGCTCGCGCGTGCCGCATTCGTCGCCTTCCTGAACGCCTGCCACAGCAGCGCGTTCACGAACCGGTGGCTCGCGCGGTTCAGCCAGCGCGGCACCTTCCCCGGCGGCAGGAACGGCGACGCGAATTCCACAGTGGGCGTGATCGGGATCATGCCGGTGCCGATCGCCGGCACGCCGCGATACTCGGCGACCGACAAGCCGACGAACGATGCGAGCCCGGACGCGAGGATCGCGTCGCAGCCTTCCGATGCATCCGCGATTTCGCGCATCCACGCGGCCGTGTTCGCATTGGAGATTGCCGCGAGCGCCTTCGACGTGTCGTTGAAGCCGCCGCGCCCGCGCACCGCATCGGCCAACGCGCCATCCGGCGCAATCGCGCGGCGGATATCGCCGGACAACGGCGCCGACTGTACGCCGAGCACCGCGGCCGACCCGAGCGTCGCCGCATCGGCCAGCAGCCGGACATCGTGGCCGGCATCGATCAACGCACGGCCGAGCGCAGCGAGCGGACGCGTGTCGCCTTCGGTGCCGTAGGTGGCGATGGCGAGCTTCATGCGTGACTCCTCGTGCCCGGCGGCATTGGGTGGATTCAGAAAAATGCACGTCGTATACTAATGCAACTCGTGCACTTTCAGTCAATCCCTCCGCCATGACGAATCCGACCGACGATCCGGGCCGCCGCGCCCGCAAGCGCATCCAGATGCTTGCGCATCTCGCCGCCACCGGTGCACGCCTGTTCGACGCGCACGGCTATGAAGCCGTCACGATGGAACAGATCGCCGCGCAGGCCGATGTCGCGAAGCGCACGCTGTACAACCACTTTGCAACGAAGGAAGCCGTGCTCGCGCACTGGCTGGAGGGTGAACTCGCACGCGATCTCGCGCATCTGCAACGCGACGTCGCGCGGCGCAAGACTTTCGCGTCACGCATCGGCTGCGTGCTCGATGCGTCGGCTGCGTGGTGCGAGCAGCATCCCGCGTATCTGCTCGCGTATTTGCGCCATCGCTTCCTGAGCATCGGAACGGTTGAAGCGGAAGGTGGTGGAGAGAACGGCAGCGATATCGCGCTCGTGTGGCAGCAACTGATCGCGGCCGGGCAGCAATCCGGCGAACTGAACGGCACGCTGCCGGCCGACCAGCTCGCGACGTGGTTCCATCACCTGTATCTCGCGGCGATGCTGCGCTGGCTGACCGTGCCGGGGCTGTCGCTGAAACGGGAGTTCCAGGCGGTCGCGAAGCTGTTCGTCGAAGGTGCTCGAGCGAAAGGGTGAGCGGCACCGGTAAGCGTTGACCGGTGCCAGTCGGGCGCTCGCCGGGCGCAAGCGCCCGGGCACGACCGCGAGGAGCGAGCGCCACTGAGGCGGTCGGGGCGCGCATACGGCGCATACGGTGCGATAAAGGCGTCGCGCGGCGCCGATGCATTTTTACGACGGCCGCACGCATCGCATGCCAAATTTCCCGCGCAGCAGTATGCTGATGTCGTACGGCCGCGCGCGACGCTTCGGGTAATCCCTTCGTTTGCACGTTGTCGCGCCGCCGTCGCGACCGCAATCATGCGTTGCAAGGAGGGATTCGTGATGGCAACCACGCATCAGCACTTCCACCTCGAACTACGGCACGCCACCGCGCCGACCTATTTCATCAGCTACCTGTTCCCCGCCTTGCTGTTCGTGTACGAACTGCTGCGCGTCGGCCAATGGATCCGCGATCACGGGATGCAATTCGCCGCGTTCAAGCAGATGGGTTACGAGTATTTGCTGATGCTGCTGTTCGTCGGGCTGCAGATCGTCGTCGAGGCGATCTTCCTGCTCGGCGCCGCGATGCGTCGCGACAATCGCGACTTCGAGCACCGGCTGCCGAACGTGGTCCTCGGGATCGGCCTCTCGATCGCCGTGCTCGCGATCGACCTCGCGATCCAGATCGCGTTCTGACGGCCGGCGGGCGTCCGCCCGCTGGCGATCGCGAGCGCGCTCAGGCGCGCGCGTCGCGCAGGAACGTCGTCACGGCGGCCAGCACGTCGCCGGTTCGCTCGCGATGCGGCATGTGCCCGCACCGGCCGAGCAACAGATACGACGACGGCCCCGCGACGCGCGCGGCGATCCGCTTCGGATGCACGTCGGATCCGTATTCGTCGTCTTCGCCGTGAATCGCGAGCGTCGCGCATTGCACGCGCGGCAAGTCGTCGTCGAGATTCCAGTCGCGAAACGCCGGCGACAGCCACGTGTCGACCCACGCGCGCAGCACCCATTCGGCCTTGTCGCCGTGATAGCGCGCGAGCCGGTCGAGCTGGCCCGGTTCGTCGAACTGCTGCCCCGCATCGCGGATACCGGCCAGCGTGCGATCCTCGACGAACGCCTGCGCGGCGATCGTCACCAGCGCGCGGCAACGCTCCGGATGCGCGGCCGCACACCCGACCGCCATCCCGCCGCCGACGCTGTGCCCGAGCGCGACGAACGCGTCGACGCCCAGTTGTTCGAGCAGCGCCGCGAACGCGTGATTGGCCTCGTCGCGCACGAACGTCGTGCCGAGTTGCCCCGGATGACGATCGGAACGACCGAAGCCGAGGCGATCGTAGGCGATCACGTCGCGCTGCGTGGCGCTCGCCAGCTGCGCGGGGAAGTCGCGCCACAGTTCGACGCAGCCCAGCGAATCGTGCAGCAGGACGACCGGTGCGTGGTGCTTCGACGCATCCGTCGCCGGTTGCGCCAGACCACCGCGCCAGCGTTTCGCAAAGCGGCGCCCTTGCGGCGTCTCGACGGTGGTCTCGTCAATCGGGATATCGGTCATGTGTGTGTCGTCTGCATGAAAGCGGCCGCCCCTCGGCGGCCGCATCGGATCCTGCGATGTTGGCCCTTGCCCGCACACAGCGTCAAGCAAGCCCCCACCGGCCGCGCGTTCATTCGGGTTGCGGCGGCAGATACTCCATCTGCGCCTCGTCATACAGCCGGTAGATCAGCGCCTGCATCGCGCGGAGATCCTCCGATTCGTCGAGCATCCGCATGCTCATGATGATCGGCGACACGAGGTTCGGATCGTTGAGCGGCTTGTAGCTGATGTCGTCGCGCTTCAGCCCGTACACGCTGTGCGGCACGACCGACACGCCCTCGCCCATCGCGACGAGGCCAAGCGCGATCTGCAGTTCGCGCGTCTCGTAGATCTTGCGCGGCTGCAGCGCGCGATCGTGAAACGCCGCGAGCACCTGGTCCGCATAGCTCGGACGCGGCGCCTTCGGAAAGATGATCAGCGTGTCGTTCACGAGATCGTGCAGCGACAGCACGGGCTTCGCGCTGTCGAGCGGATGGCCGACCGGCAGCGCGACGATCATCCGCTCCTCGCGCAGCACGACGCGCCGCACGCTCGGATCCTCGTGGCGGATGCGCCCGAACCCGACGTCGATGCGCCCTTCCTTCAGCGCCTTGATCTGGTCCATCGTCGACATCTCGTGCAGGCTCAGCTCGACCGCCGGATACTCGCTGCGAAAGCGCCGGATGATCTTCGGCAGCATCCCGTACAGCGTCGAGCCGACGAAACCGACCGACATGCTGCGCTCGATCTTGCCGACCCGCTTCGTCATCGATTCGAGCTCGGTCGTCTGCGCGAGCAGCTGCACCGCGTGCGAATAGAAGAAGCGGCCCGCGTCGGTCAGCTTCAGCGGCCGCGCGTTGCGCTCGAACAGCGGCACGCCGAGCGCTTCCTCGAGCTGCTGGATCTGCCGGCTCAGCGGCGGCTGCGCGATATGCAGCCGTTCGGCCGCCCGCGTGAAATTCCGCTCTTCGGCGACCGCGACGAAGTAGCGGAGGTGTCTCAACTCCATGTTCGAATCCTCCCGGGCAGGCGACGGATGTTGATTCCGCACCGCGCACGGCGCGCGCGCCGGCCGTCCACACCGGCCCTGTCGGCCACCTGCTTCCCGATCCCGTCACGATACCTCAGCCGGCACCGCTCCCGGCGCGAACCGCATGGCGCGCGCAGCGGCGACCGGCGCCGCGCAAAGCAAAACGGGAAGCCGCAACGCTTCCCGTTCGTTCACCGATACCGCGCCGCGGCACCGTGCAGGCCGAGCATCACACCTCGGTCGCGTAGAGCGCGTCGCGCTGCGCGTCGCTCAGCGAGTCGAGCGGCACGTCCGGCAATTGGTAGCAGATCATCGTGCCGTACAACTCGGCGAGGCAATTGCTGCCGGCGTCGAGCGCGTAGCCGTCCTCGCCGTCCGGGGCCGGCGGGTACACTTCGCGCCACGCGTTGATCGCGGCTTCGAGTCGCACGATGGAAACGGGTCCGGCCTTCCGCTCGGCGGGTGATGCGCTCATGGATTCCTCTGGGTTGCGCGCTCCGCGGGCCGGATCGGCCCGGATGGAACGATGAGAACGCCGGGCGTTTCGCCGGCCGCCGCCTGTCGCGCGCGCCGGATGCCGATCCGCGCGGCGCGCCTCGCGCCGGCCGGGCCGTGGCCCGGTAGGGTCGGGCAATATAACCGGCTTTGACCCCGTGCAGGCAAAAGCCGGGCAAAAAAAACGGGAAGCGCGAGGCTTCCCGTTGCGTCGTACGTCACGCGGCCACGTGCCGCGCCCGCGTCAGCCCGCGGTTTCGCGGTTCGCCACCGGCTCCCGCTGCGCGCCGCGGCTCGCGGCGATCCACGGCGCGATTTCCATGTCTTCGTAGCGCACGAAGCGGCTCTTATTCAGAAGCCGGAAGCCGAGCCACACGGCCAGGAACAGCGGAATGCCGACGTAGGTCGCGGCCACGCCCGCCCAGTCGATCCGGTTCGCGAGGAACGCCTGATAGTCCTGGCCGAGCGCGATCACGAGGCACAGCACGAACGCGAACAGCGGGCCGAACGGGAACCACTTCGACTGGTACGGCAGCTGGTCGAGCGCGTAGCCCTGCTTCACGTAGCCCTTGCGGAACCGGTAGTGGCTGACCGCGATGCCGAGCCACGCGATGAAACCGGTCATCCCCGACGTGTTCAGCAGCCACAGGTACACGGTCTTGTCGCCGTACAGCGACGTGAAGAAGCACAACGCGCCGACGGCCGTCGTCGCGTACAGCGCATTGCGCGGCACGCCGCCCGCCGACAGCTTCGCGAAGATCTTCGGCGCGCGGCCTTCGGTCGCGAGGTTGTAGAGCATCCGCGTGGACGCGTACATGCCCGAGTTGCCGGCCGACAGCACGGCCGTCAGGATCACCGCGTTCATCACGCCGGCCGCGAACGCAAGGCCCGCGTGGCGGAACACGAGCGTGAACGGGCTTACGCCGATATCGGTCACGTCCGTCTTCAGCAGGTTCGGGTCGGTATAGGGAATCAGCACGCCGATCACGAAGATCGCGAACACGTAGAACAGCAGGATCCGCCAGAACACCTGGCGCACCGCGCGCGGGATCGTCGTGCGCGGGTTTTCCGATTCGCCGGCCGCGACGCCGATCAGCTCGGTGCCCTGGAACGAGAAGCCCGCGATCATCGCGACGCCCATCAGCGCCGGCAGGCCGCCCGCGAACGGTGCGTCGCCGATCGTCAGGTTGCCCCAGCCATTGCTCGGCGCGCCCTTCAGAATGCCGAAGATCATCAGCAGGCCGACGCCGATGAACGCGACCACGGTGACGACCTTGATCAGCGCGAACCAGTATTCGGCTTCGCCGAAGCCGCGCACGGTCAGCGCGTTGAGCAGGAACATCACGCCGAGGAACGCCGCGCTCCACCACACGCCCGGCACGTTCGGGAACCAGTAATGCATCACGAGCTGCGCGGCGACCAGCTCCACCGCGATCGTCACGGCCCAGTTGTACCAGTAGTTCCAGCCGAGCGCGAAACCGAAGCCTTCGTCCACGTACTTCGCGCCGTAGGTCGCGAACGAGCCCGACACCGGCATGAACGCGGCCATTTCGCCGAGGCTCGTCATCAGGAAGTAGACCATCAGGCCGATCGCCATGTACGCGACCATCGCGCCGCCGGGGCCGGCCTGCGAGATCGATGCGCCGGACGCGACGAACAGGCCCGTGCCAATCGAGCCGCCGATGGCGATCATCGTCAGGTGGCGCGCCTTCAGCGCGCGATGAAGCTTGGGTGGGTTCGCTGACGAACCGGATGGGTCGGATTTCGGAATTGCGGACATAAACGAGACGAACGTTGAGCGGGCCGGCATCCGTAGCCGGCGCATGCGAAATCGGAGCGCAGTGCGCGTCCTGCGATGCATTCGATGCGGCCCCGATACGCGTTGCGCGGCGGGCGCCTGCGGCGAAGCGCGGATTCTACCTGATTCGTCACGGGGACAGCTCACGTGGCGCCGCCCGCCGCCGCCACGGAGACTTCGCAGAATCAAGGAGTTGGCCGCGTCGAACCGGGCCGCCGTCGCAGGTCGGCTCAAAATCCCGCGCCACGGATGGTTATCCGCTTCCGCGATCCCGACGGGGTTTCACCACTATCCCGTCGCAATCCGCCCGATGCCGCGCCAGCGCGCATAATCACCGGGTAATCGCTGAATTATTCAGACAATACAACCGATATCGGCGATTGATTCAAATCAAATCACGTGCGTGTAAAGCAGTAACGATGCGTAACAATTCGGAATCGCCGTATCCGCATGCATGTTTTGCATGCGCACGCGAATCGCCGGAATTCGCGAGATAATGCGGCCCGATTCAAAATAAACAGCGTACGGAATCGCCAACGACGCGAAAATCCGCCGCCCGCCGCCCATCGAGGATGAAGTCACTCACGCTGCCCGCCGCGCTGCGCCGCCATACCGCGTCGATCGTGGCACGCATTCTGTCGCCACGCGGCGTACTCGTGGCGGGAATCGTGCTGCTGATGTTCAGCTGGGGGCTTTCCACGTCGCTTTTAATCGAGGCGCGGCGCGACGCAAATGACCATGCGGTCGAAAATGCACGCAACCTGATGCTGCTGATCGAACGCGATATCGCCCGCAATATCGCGCTCTACGATTTGTCGCTGCAGAACGTCGTCGACGGCATTGCCGACCCGGAACTGATGGCCTTGCCGCCGCGCCAGCGTCACCGGCTGCTGTTCGACCGCGCGGCCACCGGCGAATTTCTCGGGTCGATCTTCGTGATGGACGCGCACGGCAATATCGTGATCGATTCGAGCGCGTCGCCCGCGCGGCAAGGCAATTTCGCCGACCGCGACTACTTCGCCGTCCATCGCGACGGGCTCGCGCAGGGCCTCTACATCAGCAAGCCGTATGCGGCCCGGCTACGCGGCGGTGCCCTGACGATCGCGCTCAGCCGGCGGATCAACCGGCCCGACGGCACGTTCGCCGGCATCGTGGTCGGCACGCTCAGCATCGACTACTTCCGCGCGCTGCTCGACGGCCTCGCGGTCGGCAAGCACGGCAGCGCGGCGATCGTCGAGGACAACGGCACGCTCGTGTCGCGCCTGCCGTACGACCCGCACGTGGTTGGCCTCGACCTGCACAGCTCGCCGCTGTTCATCGAATCGCAGCGCGCGCCCGACGGCGAGCTGGCCGGGGTCGGCGCGATCGACGGCATCCGGCGCATCTATGTTTACAAGCATCTCGCCGCGCTGCCGCTGATCGTCGACGTCGCGCCCGCCGAGGTCGACGTCTACGCGTCGTGGCAGCACCGCGCGATCTGGACCGTCGTGCTGATGTGCCTGTTCACCGGGTTCATCGCGTGGGGGTCGCTGGCGCTGTCGCGCGAACTGAAGCGCCGCCAGGTCGCCGAATCGAAGCTGTACCGGCTCGCGCACACCGATGCGCTGACGGGCCTCGACAACCGCGGCACGTTCGACACGGTGCTCGCGAAGGAGGCGCAGCGTGCGTCGCGCAGCGGCCGCCCGCTGTCGGTGCTGTTCGTCGACGTCGATCACTTCAAGGCGTTCAACGACTATTACGGCCATCCGGCCGGCGACGACGTGCTGCGGCGCGTCGCGCAAACCGCGTCGCGCTGCCTGCGCCGCGACAGCGATCACGTCGCGCGCTACGGCGGCGAGGAATTCGTCGTCACGTTGCCCGACACCGATGCGCCGGGCGCGTTGACCGTCGCCGAGGGCATCCGGCGCGCGATCGCGGCGCTCGACATCGCGCACGCGAAAAGCCCGTACGGGCGCGTCACGGCGAGCATCGGCGCGGCGACCGCCACCGACGGCCGCGTGAACGCCGCGACGCTGCTGCAGCGGGCCGACGAGGCGCTGTACCGCGCGAAGTCCGGCGGCCGCAATCGCGTGCTGGAGGCGCAACCGAGCGCCGCCGGCGCATGACGTCGCCGTGACGTGGCGTGAAGTCGCGCGGCGGCCGGCCTGGCCGGATAACCGCACCGTGGACAGCCTTCCCGCGTTCGGTTAGCGTGACACCTGCTGCGCACGCGGCGCGGCGCCGGCCCGCGCAGGCCGCCGTGCGCGTTCCAGCCACTCCCGTTCCGCCATGACCACCCCGCTCCCTACCCGGCTGCCGCCGTTCCTGCGCCACGCGCTCCGCCCGCTGCTCGACCCGTATCGCCGCTACCGGCACGCGAAGCTGATCCATGCGGCGCGCGTGTCGCTCGCGATTCTCGTGTCGATCGCGCTGTCCACCGGCCTGAACGTGCCGCACGGCGAGTGGTCGACGATCACCGTGCTGATCGTCGTCGGCGGGCTGCAGCACCACGGCAACATCCGCAAGAAGGCGGCCGAGCGCGCGCTCGGCACGTCGATCGGCGCGCTCGCCGGGCTCGGGCTGATCCTCCTCTACTCGTTCCTGCACGCGCCGTTCGCGATCTACCTGCTGATGGCCGTCGGGTGCGGTATCTGCGCGTATCACGCGATCGGCAAGGCCGGCTACATCGCGCTGTTGTCGGCGATCACGATGGTGATCGTCGCCGGGCACGGCGACAACGAGATCGTCGACGGCCTGTGGCGCGCGGTGAACGTGCTGGTCGGCATCGCGATCGCGCTGGCGTTCTCGTTCGCGCTGCCGCTCTACGCGACCTACTCGTGGCGCTACAAGCTCGCCGACGCGCTGCGTGCGTGCGCGGCCGTGCATGCGCGGCTCGCGGGCGACCGCCAGGTCAGCGACGACGCGCACCTGAAGGAAATGGCCGCGCTGAGCGCGCTGCTCGTGCAGCTGCGCTCGCTGATGCCGTCGGTGTCGAAGGAATGCGAGACGTCGATGGCGCAGCTCGAGGCGATCCAGCGCAGCCTGCGCCTGTGCATCGGCTATCTGGAGATCCTGTCGAGCGCGCTGCCGGCCCGCGACGACATCGCGGCCCGCGAGTACATGCGCGTCGACATGAAGGCCTTGAACCGGCGCATCCGCGACACGCTGGTCGGCGCAAGCCGCGCGCTCAAGTTCGGCACACCGAGCCGGCTCTCGCCGCGCCGCCAGCCGGTCGACCGGCCGCACGACGCGCCGCCGCCGCAGGTGTCCGGCTACGTGTCGATCACGGCCAAGCTGGCCGGGGAGGTCGATCAGCTGCGCGAGAAGCTGCTCGATACCGCGCAGTCGTGGAATATCTGACGGTCGCGGGAATCCGGGTTTCGCGCGCCAGTCTTTCATATAACTTACATAGCGGCACATCGGCATCCATACGGCGAGCCACCCCGCCTCTCAGTCGATCCGGCCCCGGAAACACGGCTCGCGGCCGGGCACGTCGGCGCCGTTTTTACGGCGATTTCGCGCCGGCCGGCGGGGTGTTCTCCACCCGGTTAACCGCCCGCCAGGCCCGCCGCGACAGGCTCGACGACGGTTCCGCGCGAAAATCAGCCCTTGCCCCAACCTCCGGGACAGCCGATACTCGCATATTCCGCGAAATACGATCCCACCGGCTTCAATCCACGGTAATTCCTATGAGCACGATTCTCGAAAGCCTCCCGACCGGCCAGAAGGTCGGTATCGCCTTCTCCGGCGGCCTGGACACCAGCGCTGCATTGCACTGGATGAAACTCAAGGGCGCCGTCCCGTACGCATACACGGCGAACCTCGGCCAGCCCGACGAAGACGATTACGACGCGATCCCGAAACGCGCGATCGAATACGGCGCAGCCGGCGCCCGCCTGATCGACTGCCGCGCGCAGCTCGTCGCCGAAGGCATCGCGGCGCTGCAAAGCGGCGCGTTCCACATCACGACGGCCGGCGTCACGTACTTCAACACCACGCCGATCGGCCGCGCCGTGACGGGCACGATGCTCGTCGCCGCGATGAAGGAAGACGGCGTCAACATCTGGGGCGACGGCAGCACGTACAAGGGCAACGACATCGAGCGCTTCTACCGCTACGGCCTGCTCGTGAACCCGGATCTGAAGATCTACAAGCCGTGGCTCGACCAGACGTTCATCGACGAGCTCGGCGGCCGTGCCGAAATGTCTGAATTCATGAACCAGGCCGGTTTCGCGTACAAGATGTCGGCCGAGAAGGCGTATTCGACCGATTCGAACCTGCTCGGCGCGACGCACGAAGCGAAGGATCTCGAAAGCCTCGAAAGCGGCATCAAGATCGTGAACCCGATCATGGGCGTCGCGTTCTGGCGCGACGACGTGAAGATCGCCGCCGAAGAAGTGACGGTGCGCTTCGAAGCCGGCCAGCCGGTCGCGCTGAACGGCGTCGAGTTCAAGGATCAGGTCGAGCTGCTGCTGGAAGCGAACCGCATCGGCGGCCGCCACGGCCTCGGCATGAGCGACCAGATCGAGAACCGCATCATCGAGGCGAAGAGCCGCGGCATCTACGAAGCCCCGGGCCTCGCGCTGCTGTACATCGCGTACGAGCGCCTCGTCACCGGCATCCACAACGAAGACACCATCGAGCAGTACCGCGAGAACGGCCGCCGCCTCGGCCGCCTGCTGTACCAGGGCCGCTGGTTCGACCCGCAGGCGATCATGCTGCGCGAAACGGCACAACGCTGGGTCGCACGCGCGATCACCGGCGAAGTGAAGATCGAACTGCGCCGCGGCAACGACTACTCGATCCTGAGCACGAAGTCGCCGAACCTCACGTACCAGCCGGAACGCCTGTCGATGGAGAAGGTCGCATCGACGTTCTCGCCGCGCGACCGGATCGGCCAGCTGACGATGCGCAACCTCGACATCACCGATACGCGTGACAAGCTGCGCGTGTACTCGCAAGTCGGGCTGCTGACGCCGGGTGAAGCGTCGGCGCTGCCGCAGATCAAGGGCGACGACAAGTAAGTCGCTTCGCTCGACGCCGTGCCGCATCGATGGATGCGGTACGGTCGGGCAGGCCGGGTGAGCGCATCCGCTTCGCGCACTCGGCCTGCCGCTTTCTCCGCCCCCTCGCCTGTCTGCTTTCCCTCCGCAATCGCATCGCCCCGCGTGACGTACCGACGCCACGGCATCGCCGCGCCAGTCATGGCAAGCTGCGAGTCTTCCGATTCCAGCGCTCACCCATGACCGCCCTTACCGTCATCCACCTGAACGGCCCGATCAACAGCGGCAAGACGACGATCGGTCTCGCGCTCGCACGCTTGCTGCCCGACGCACGCTTCATCGACGGCGACGATCACGATGCGCCCGAGGATGCACCGTTCGACGTGCAGTGGGCGATCGCGCTCGAACGTCTCGTCACACAGATCACGCACGCCCAAGAGCGTCATCTGGTCATCGCCTATCCGATCGGCGAAACGGAGTTCGAGCGGCTGCGCGCGGCCTGCGACGCGCGCGATGCGCGGCTCTTCATCGTGACGCTCGCGCCGCCCGAAGCAGTCGCAGCGTCGAATCGCGGCTCGCGTGCGCTGACGGACTGGGAGCGCAACCGGATTGCCGAGATGTATCGCGAAGGCTATGCGTCGCGGCCGTTCAGCCAGATGGTGCTCGATACGTCCGATGCGACGCCCGATGCTTGTGCGGCGCGTATCGCGCAACACGTCGCGGCGACGGAGTCGTAACCGGCACACTTGCCCGCGCCCTTCACGCCGGCACGCGGATACCTCGCAGCAACCAGCGAAAGACCGCCTCTCCAGCCCGAATAGGAAAACGTTTACTCTTCCGACGCTTCTTGCTAGGATCATCCTCGGTCGGCCTGCGCGCGTTCATGGAAAGCCGATTGCAAGCGTTGAAAACCCCGCAATTCATGGTATCACTGTTCCAGCCTTAGAGCCTCATCTGCTTTCTGTATTTTGGCGTGCATTCTATGGGCACCGATCTCGTTTCAACGATCAGGCACCCGAATAGGAAAACGTTATCCACAACGTGGCGCCCAGCCACGGACCATCAGAGAGAGACACCATGAAGAACAGGATCATCCCGTGCGTCGTCGCCGTTCTGTCCGTTGCGTGCCTGCCCGCTTGCGGCGGCGACGATCCGGCCAGCCCGGCCGCCGCCCGCCAGCAGGCCACCGCGATGGCGCTCAGCCCGTCGAACCCGCCCGGCTCGAACTTCAACCTCGCGCCGTTCACGCTGCAGTTGCCGACCGGCTCGTCCGGCAAGGTCGACACGGTGAGCGGTTCGTCGCTCGCGGGCGGCTACGTGAACCCGACGTATTTCTACACGGACGCCAGCGACGGATCGATGGTGATGATGGACCCGACGCAGGGCTGGACGACGTCAGGCTCGCTGCATCCGCGCACCGAATTGCGCGAGAACACGATCTGGCCGACTTCCGGCACCAATCGGCTGAACGCGACGGTGGCCGTCACGCAGGTGCCCGATCACACGACGATCGGCCAGATCTTCCAGGGCACCGGCCCGAGCAAGCCGCTGTGCGAGCTGCAGTTCACGTCCGGCGGCGTCGTGCAATTGCTGCTCGAAAGCACCAACCAGGGCGGCAAGTCGACGACCACGCCGATCACCACGGTCGGCGTCGGGCAGAAGTTCAGCTACGCGCTGAGCCTGAGCGGCACGACGATCACCGTCACCGCGAACGGCACGACCAAGACCTTCACGATGGATTCGAGCTTCGATGGCGAGAGCTTCTACTTCAAGGCGGGCGACTACGACCAGACGGCTGTGTCCGGCACGCCGCTGACGACGCCCGGCACCGTCGTGAAGTTCTATGCGCTGACGCTCACGCACAGCTGACCGCGCGGCACGACGCATGAAGCCGGACGGGCGCACGTCCTATGCGACCGTCCGGCGTTTCGATGCACGCGTCGAGCCTACGAGTGATGCCGCACCCCCGACACGGCGGCATCCCTCGCGCCCTTGCGGCTCAACATCAGCGTGACGACCGCCGACACCGCGAGCGTGCCCGCCACCACGTAGAGCCCCGCCGCATACCCGCCCGTCACGTGCTTCAACCAGCCGATCGCGAACGGCCCGACGAACCCGCCGAGATTGCCGATCGAGTTGATCATCGCGATGCCCGCCGCCGCGCCGGCGCCGGACAGGAACGCGCTCGGCATCGCCCACAGCGGTGCCTTCGCGGCGCTGATCCCGATGTTGACGACGACCAGCGCGAGCACCGTCAGCAGCGCCGTGCTCGCCTGCCCCGCGAACACGAAGCCGATGCAGGCAAGCACGCACGGCGTCACGACGTGCCACGTGCGCTCGCCGGTGCGGTCCGAATGCCGCGCCCACGCGATCATCGCGACGACGGCGGCGATGCTCGGGATGCCGGTGAGCAAGCCCGTCTGCAGCGCGGTGAAGCCGAACTGCTTGACCATCAGCGGCGCCCACAGGCCGAGCGTGTACAGCCCCGCCGACGTGCCGAAGTAGATCAGCGCGAGCGCCAGCACGCGTGGGTCGCGCAGCGCCTGCCACGCGCCGGCCGTATGCCCGGCATGCGTGTGGCGCGCATCGGCTTCGGCTTTCAGCTTCGCGACCAGCCAGTCGCGCTCGTCCGCGCGCAGCCACGCCGCCTTCGACGGCGCATCGGTCAGGCACCTGAGCACGACGAAGCCGAGCACGACCGCCGGCAACGCTTCGACGATGTACAGCATCTGCCAGTCGGCGAGCCCGAACATCGGCGGCATCTGCATGATCGCGCCCGACAGCGGCGAACCGATCGCGGTCGAGATCGGCGCGGCCGCCATGAACCACGCGGCGGCCACCGCGCGCTGCTTCGCGGGAAACCACAGGCTCAGGTACAGGATGATGCCGGGGAAGAACCCGGCTTCGGCCATGCCGAGCAGGAAGCGCAGCACGTAGAAGCTCGTCGGCCCGGCCGCGAATGCGGACACGGCCGACACGATCCCCCACGTGATCATCACGCGCGCGATCCAGATGCGCGCGCCGACGCGATGAAGAATCAGGTTGGACGGCACCTCGAACAGGAAGTAGCCGATGAAGAACAGGCCGCCGCCGAACCCGAACGCGGTCGGCGACAGGCCGATTGCCTTGTTCATCGTCATCGCTGCGAAGCCGACGTTGACGCGATCGAGAAAGCTGACGAAGTAAAGCAGCATCACGAACGGAATGATGCGCCACATCAGTTTCCGCGCGACGCGGGTTTCCAGATCCGCTTGCATGTGTCTCCTCCTTCGAGGTCGAGCCGTCGAGTCGTACTCGGTGTTTGAATGCTCGCCGGCGTCGCGACGAAGCGCGTGGGCCGACGCCCGGCTCGCGTCGGACGCGCGAGTCGCGGGGCAGGAACATCCGGGGACGATGAACAGGCGACGAACGGTAACCGGTTGCGCCCGCGCGCCGCCGCCAGCCGCCAGCCACCGGTCGCGAGCCGCTATGTCGCGGCCCGCCCACCCATCGCCGCGCTTGTCGTCAGGCGGCGACCGCCGCGTGCGCGACGCGCTCGCACACCGCCGCCGTCACCTGCGCGGTCGTCGCGCTGCCGCCGAGATCGCGCGTATGCAGCGACGGATCGGCCGTCACCGCCTCGATCGCCTGCATCACCCGTGCGGCGGCGGCCGTTTCGCCGAGGTGCTCGAGCAGCATCACGACCGACCAGAACGTGCCGACCGGATTCGCGAGCCCCTTGCCCATGATGTCGAACGCGGAGCCGTGGATCGGCTCGAACATCGACGGATAGCGGCGCTCGGGATCGATGTTGCCGGTCGGCGCGATGCCGAGGCTGCCGGCAAGCGCGGCCGCGAGATCGCTGAGGATGTCCGCGTGCAGGTTGGTCGCGACGATCGTGTCGAGCGACGCCGGCCGGTTGACCATGCGCGCGGTCGCCGCATCGACGAGCTCCTTGTCCCACGTCACGTCGGAAAATTCCTGCGCAATCTGCTTCGCGATCTCGTCCCACATCACCATCGCGTGGCGCTGCGCGTTGCTCTTCGTGATCACGGTCAGCAGCTTGCGCGGGCGCGACTGCGCGAGCCGGAACGCGAACCGCATGATGCGTTCGACGCCGGCACGCGTGAGGATCGACACGTCGGTCGCGGCCTCGATCGGATGGCCCTGGTGCACGCGGCCGCCGACGCCCGCATATTCGCCTTCCGAGTTCTCGCGGACGATCACCCAGTTCAGGTCGTCCGGCCCGCAGCGCTTCAGCGGCGCGTCGATGCCGGGCAGGATGCGCGTCGGGCGCACGTTCGCGTACTGGTCGAAGCCCTGGCAGATCTTCAGGCGCAGCCCCCACAGCGTCACGTGATCGGGCACGTCGGGGTCGCCCGCCGAACCGAACAGGATCGCGTCCTTGCCGCGCAAGGCGTCGAGGCCGTCGGCCGGCATCATCGCGCCGTGCCGGCGGTAGTAATCGGCGCCCCAGTCGAAATCCTCGAACTCGAACGCAAAGCGGTCGCTGCCGCGGGCCAGCGCTTCCAGCACTTGCTTGCCGGCAGGCACGACTTCCTTGCCGATCCCGTCGCCGGGAATCGTTGCGATACGGTAGGTCTTCATGCGCACATCCTCGATTGATCGTCAGCGTGAAGGCACTTTACCGAACCAGCAGTGTGGGAACCGGTGCTAGACTCAAAGCATCTTTAACTTGAATTCACGAATCTCGACATGGCGGATACCGTTCAGCCGGCCGATCTCGGCTTCTTCTCGACGCTGGCCGCGTCGGGCAGCCTGAGCGCGGCCGCGCGCGAACTCGGGCTGACCGCGGCGGCCGTCAGCAAGCGGCTCACGCAGATGGAGCGGCGCGCGGGCGTGACGCTCGTGAACCGCACGACGCGGCGGATGATGCTGACGCCGGAAGGCGACGTGTATCTCGACTATGCGCGCCGGATTCTCGACCAGATGGACGAGCTCGGCGAACTGCTCGGCAGCGCGAAGCAGCGCCCGAAGGGGCTGCTGCGTGTGAACGCGACGCTCGGCTTCGGGCGCAACCAGGTCGGCCCCGCGATCTCGCGCTTCGTCGCGCGCTATCCGGAGGTGTCGGTGCAACTGCAGTTGTCGGTCATGCCGCCGCCGCTCACCGACGACGCGTTCGACGTGTGCATCCGCTTCGGCGAGCCGCCCGATACGCGGGTCGTCGCGCGGCGGCTCGCGCCGAACCGCCGGCTGCTGTGCGCGGCGCCCGCGTATCTCGCGCGGCACGGCACACCGGCAACGCCGCACGACCTGACGCGCCACAATTGCATCGGCATCCGGCAGGGGGACGAAGGTTACGGAATCTGGCGCCTGACGAGCGGGCGCGGCGCATCACGCCACACGGAAGCCGTGCGGATCAACGGCAACCTGACGACGAACGACGGCGAGATCGCCGTGAAATGGGCGCTCGACGGGCACGGGATCCTGATGCGTGCGGAATGGGATCTGCGCGACTATCTAGCCGACGGCCGCCTGGTGGTCGTGCTGCCCGACCATGAGACGCCGAGCGCCGACATCTATGCGGTGTATGCGCAGCGCCACCAGATGTCCACGCGGATTCGCGCGTTCGTCGATTTTCTGGCGGACGAACTGGGGCAGTGATCGGGACGCACGAAACGACGTCCGTCGACTCAGGAGAGACCAACGTGCGGCTCGCTCAAAAGCGCCAGTATTTCAGCTATTTCGTCAAAAAATCGCCAGAATATTGACACTTCCATATGAACCGCCAGCGCCCGGCCGCCGCTGTCCGCTTCGCCACGGCCACCCGGCGGGATCATCGATCCGCTTCCGCCATCTCGTCGGTCAAGAGCGCGCACCCACGACGATTGCGAACCGCTGAGCGCGCCTGACTCGACACTTGCTGATCAAGCTGCGGCCATCTGGGCGTCCACCTGATCAACCCTGTCCGCGACGCCCGCCGTCGGCCGCCACACCCGGGCGGTGATCATGCCCGCATGGCCGCTCACCGCCGCCTCGAAACGCTCGGCGACCCAGTCGACAAACGCGCGCACGCCGGGCGACACATGCGGCCGCTTCACATACATGGCCGACACCGAAACCGCATCGGGCCGCCAGCGCGGCAACACTTCCCGCAACCGCCCCGCATCGATCAGCGGCTGCGCGGCGACGCGCGGCGGCTGGATCAGCCCGAGGCCGTGCACGCCGCACGCCAGATACGCAGGCTCGTCGTCCACGCTGACGATTCCGTCCATCCGCACCTTGCGCACCGCCCTATCGACGAGGAAATCGAGTTCGGCCGTGCGCTGGCCCTGAACGGACGACAGGCCAACCGCGCGATGCATGGCCAGATCGTCGAGCGTGCGCGGCACGCCGTGGCGATCGAGATACGCGGGGCTCGCGCAGGTCACCCGCTCGAGCATGCCGAGCCGGCGCGCGACGAGCGACGAATCGGGCAGTTCGCCGAGCCGGACACTGCAGTCGATCGCATCGCCGACGCGATCGGCCGCGCGCCCGGAGACACCCAGCGTCAGCACCAGATCAGGATGCCGCACATGAAACTCACCGAGCGCCGGCAGCACGATCGCGTCCGCGACCGCCGCCGGCAGCTCGACGCGTAACGGCCCGCTCGGACGCAGCGCCGCGCCGCGAATGCTGGCTTCGAGTTCGTCGACGTCGGCCGTGATGCGCACGCAGCGCCGGTAATACGCGTCGCCTTCGGGCGTCGCCCGCAGCGCACGCGTCGTACGCACCAGCAACGGCATGCCGAGCGCCGTTTCGAGCTCCTGCACGGTCCGCGTCGCGGTGGCGCGCGAAATGCCGAGCGCCTGCGCCGCACGCGTAAAGCTGTTCATTTCGACGATGCGCGTGAAGATGCGCATCGCGCGGATCGGATTGTCCACCGGACACCCCTGCATGTTGGCCGCATGCCGCGGCGCGCTGGCGCGCCGTGCATGCGTATCGAGGAACGCCGCGCCGCCGGCGCGGCAGCGTGGCTTCAGCCGTTCGCCGCCGCGGCGCCGCGCGCCGGTTCGTCGAGCAGTTGCTGCGCCAGCGCGAGCGCGTCGTCGCGGGTGGCAGCCGCGTTCAGCGGATAGCCCCATACCTTCTCGAACGCACCCGAGAATGCGTTGAGCGCCACACGTCGCGCCGCGTCGGGCTCGATCGCGATCATCGCGGGAATCCATTCGCGCGACTGCGCGCGGTTGGCCTTGCTCCACTTCGCGAGCTGCTTGCGCAACTCGTGATCGTCCCCGCCGCGATCGTCGCCGGACGGCGCATCGTCGGTGAGCAGAACGAACGGTTCGCGACGCGCCAGCAACGCGTCGAGCTCGGCGATCAGGCGGACGGGATCGGTGTGCGTCGAACCGGTGTAACGCAACCAGACAAACGGGAATTCAGTCGTGACGATTTGCATGTCGGCCTCCAGATGAGAACGATTCTCATTTTATGGATCGAGGCCTGTGGCGTCATTTATCGTCCCGGCCAACCGCTTGCTCAATCCGGCCAATCGCGCAGGCACGAAGGCACGGCCTTCATCGCTCAGCGTTGCCGGTCGGTCAGGAATTGCGTCGGCGACTTGCCGGTCGCCTTGCGGAACATCGTCACGAAGCTGCTCGCGCTCTCGTAGCCGAGATCGATCGCGATCTGGTGCACGCGGCGGCCGGCCGTCAGCATCCGCAGCGACAGCGCGACGTGCAGCCGCCGGCGCCAGTCGCCGAGGCTCATCCCGAGCTCTTTCGCCGCGAGCCGCGTCAGGCTGCGCTCGCTGATGCCCACGCGTCGCGCGAGTTCGGGCAGCGGCGACTTGTCGGCAGGGTCGTCGAGCAGATGGTCGATCAGCTTGCGCAGCCGCCGGTCGACCGGCATCGGCAGGTACAGATCCTCGACCGGTGCCGCGACGAGTTCGTCGAGCAGCGTCGCGATCAATCGCCCCTGCGGCCCGTCGACGTCGTACAGGTTCGGGAAGCTCGCCGCCTTCAGCAGCAGTTCGCGCAGCAGCGGCGACACCGACAGCGTGCAGCAGCGCACCGGCAGGTCGAGCGCGGCATCGGGTTCGACCAGCACCGCGTAGAACGTCGCGCCGGCCGAGCCGCGCGCCGAGTGCGGGACGTCGCCGGGAATCCACACCATGCATTGCGGCGGCGCGCTCCACACGCCGCCGTCGACCTCGCAGTAGATGACGCCGCTCAGCGTATAGAGCAGTTGCGCCTGCGGATGGCTGTGCCGCTCCAGTCGCCATTCGGGCTCGACGACCGAGCCGCCGAACACGACGAGCGGACGCGGCACGTGGAAGACTTCGTCATCCGCTGCGGGATCGGTGGTCGGTGGAAGCTCGCGCATGAAACGATGGACGATGGAGGAAGCCGGACGCGCTGCCCGCGCGTCCTTTCGTGCTTATACCAGAAAGGGGCCGGTGGGGCCGTGCGGGTGCCGGGGCTGCGTCTGCAGTCGGGCGGCGAAACGAATACAATGCCCCGATCCCCCGTCGCTGCGCCCACCTGCCGGAGCCGCCATGTTCGACCTGACCACGCTGACCACCTTCACGGCCGTCGTCCTGGGCCTGTTCCTGATTCCCGGCCCCGCCGTGCTGCTCGTGCTGAGCCGCACCGTGCAGGGTGGCCGCAGGACCGGCATCCTGACCGGCCTCGGCGTCGCCAGCGGCGATTTCGTGCATACGCTGTTCGCGGCCGTCGGCCTGTCGGCGCTGCTGATGACGTCGGCGCTCGCGTTCAACGTCGTGAAGGTGGTCGGCGCCGCGTACCTGATCTACCTCGGCGTGCGCGCGCTGATCGAGAAGCCGTCCGATCCGTCGCTGCCGAGCGTGTCGCCGGTCACGCCGCTCAAGGCGTACCTGCAGGCGATTCCCGCCGAAGTGCTGAATCCGAAGACCGCGCTGTTCTTCCTCGCGTTCATGCCGCAGTTCGTGCATCCGGAACGCGGCTCGACGTTCGTGCAGTTCGCGGTGCTCGGGCTGATCTTCGTCGTGCTCAGCTCGCTCTACACGACGCTGATCGCGTGCTCGATCCGCCCGCTCGGCCGCATCGTGAAGCGGCTCACGTGGCTCACGCGCTGGCAGGGGAAGATCATCGGCTCGATCTTCATCGCGCTCGGGCTGCGCGTGGCGGTGCAGCAGCGCTGACATGCGCGACCGCATGACGTCTGCCGCCGCGCCCGCCGGCGAAACCCTCTACACCGACCCGCGCCTCGTCGCGCTCTACGACCTGTTCAACGCGGGCGACCAGGATTTCGCGTTCTACGCGTCCGTGATCGGTGCCGCGCGGCAACGCATTCTCGATCTCGGCTGCGGCACCGGCACGTTCGCGCGCCGGCTCGCGGCAGCCGGGCACGACGTCGTCGCGATCGATCCCGCGCCGGCGATGATCGAATACGCCCGACGCCAGCCCGGCGCCGCCACCGTGCGCTGGCTTGCATGCGGGCTCGACAGCTTGCCGCCCGATGCACCACCGTTCGATGCGGTCGTGATGACCGGGCATGCGTTCCAGTGCCTGCTGACCGACACCGAAATCGACGCGACGCTGCGCGCCGTGCGGAGCGTACTCGCCGACGGCGGCCGCTTCCTGTTCGACACGCGCAATCCGCGCATCCAGCCGTGGCTTGCATGGACGCCTGAGCATTCGGCACGCAGCGTCGAGTCGCGCGAGGCAGGCATCGTCGATCTTCATCATGCGGTGCGCTCGGTGGACGGTGCGACCGTGACGTTCGACACGCACTACCGCTTCCGCCGCGACGGCACGGTGCTGACGAACACGAGCCGGCTGCGTTTCACCGCGCAGCCCGACCTGCTGGCACGCGTGATCGCAGCCGGATTCTCGTCGGCCGACTGGTACGGCGACTGGCAGCACGCGCCGTTCGACGAAGCGACCAGCGCGGAGATCATCGCGATCTGCCGCGCCTGAGTGCTTGCGCGCGCCGCTACCGCGTCAGCCCGCCACGGGCAGCGTGTCCACCGCATACGCATGCCGCAATGTGCGCCCCAGCACCGGATCTTCCAGCTCGATCTCGAACCGCTCGGCCGGCCGGATGCCGCCGATCGCCGCACGCGTGCCGCACAACATCGCGGTGCCGTCGACGAAGCGGCCGTCGTGGCGTGCGAACTGCGCGAGCAGGTCGTCCGGCGCACGCATTCGCGCGCGGGCTCGCGGATGTGGCGGCTGCGCAGCCGGAGTGGGCATTCCTGGCGCCGTTTCACGAGGCAGCGGCGGTGTAACCCCTCCCGATCGCTGGCCGCGTGCCGGGCACTCCGGCTGCACGCGGCGCCCGCGCCGCCGGACGCGTCATGCCCCGTCGAGCGCCTGCCGCACCCCGTCCCAATCCAGCCCGAATCGCGCGAGATACTTGCGCAGCCGGTCCGCATCGTTCGGCTGCTTCTTGCTCTGCCGCGACACCGCGAACAGCGTGCGCCCGGCTTCCGACAAGCTTGCCGACACACGGCACACGTCGAGCACGCGTTCGAGCTGCGCACGGTCGAACAGGTCGAGTTCCGCCGCACGCGCACCGAACACCGCGTCGACACATGCATCGGCAGCACCCGCAGCGCCCCGCGACGACCACGTGAGCGTCAGCCGTTCGACTTCCTGCTCGGCGAGCGCTTCGGTAATCCGTCCCGCATCGGCCAGCGTCGCCATCCGCGTGACCGACGCGGACAACTCGCGGAAGTTGCCGGCCCACGCCGCGCGTGGCGACGAAGCGAACGCGAGATAACGCCGCTTCGCCTCGACGTTGAACCGCACCTGCTCGCCCTGCTCGCGGCCGAAGCGGTCGAGTTCGAATTCGAGGTTCGGCTCGATGTCCTCGCGCCGCTCGGCCAGCCCCGGCAGTTCGTATGTCCACAGGTTGATCCGCGCGTAGAGATCCTCGCGGAACGTGCCGGCCGCCACCATCTGCCGCAGGTCGCGGTGCGTGCCCGCGATCAGCTCGAAATCGCTGGTCGCCTCGACGTCCGCACCGACCGGCAGGAACCGCTTCTCCTCGATCGCCTTCAGTAGCATCGCCTGTTCGTCGAGCCCGAGTTCGCCGATCTCGTCGAGAAACAGCAGGCCGCCGTCCGCCGCGCGCAGCAGCCCGGCCCGCGCCGACTGCGCGCCCGTGAACGCGCCCTTCACGTGACCGAACAGCGTCGACATCGCCGCGTCGCCGCGCAGCGTCGCGCAGTTGATCTCGATGAACGGGCCCGCGAGCCGATGACGGCCGCGCTTCAGCTCGTACACGCGCTTCGCGAGAAACGACTTGCCGGCACCCGTCGGCCCGACCAGCAGCATCGGCGCGCGCGACCGCACGGCCACGCGCTCCAGTTGCTCGATCAGCGCGTTGAAGCGCGCGTTGCGCGTCGCAATGCCGGCCTTCAGGAACGACACCGTTTCGTCGCGCTCGCGCGTGAAGCGCTGCGCGATGCGGTTGTAACGCGACAGGTCGAGATCGATCACCGACATCGTGCCGGGCCCGCTCGGTCCTTCGTCGGTCTTTTGCGGCGGCGCCGTCTGCGCGAGACGCGCGGGCAGGTAGCGCGCCTCCGCCAGCAGGAACCAGCAGATCTGCGCGACGTGCGTGCCGGTCGTGATGTGGATCAGGTAGTCCTCGCGGTCGAGATCGAACGGGTAGGCGCGCGCGAAATCGTGCAGCGTGGCGTAGACCTCCTCGAAATCCCACGGATCGCAAATCTCCATCGGGATCAGCCGCACGTCGGTGTGCGGCGACACGCGTTCGAGATCCTGCTTCACGCGGTCCGCGAGCCGCGCGTAGTTTGGCGCGTGCAGCAGTTCGAGCCGGTCGATCGGCGTGTCGCGCTGCTCGCACAGCGAAATCGTCGGCCGCCAGTTGCGCCAGCGGCGCTGCGAGCCGCCGCCCTGGTCGAGCACGGTACCGAGAAAACCGATCGCAACAGTCTTTCGCATGTTTATCTCATGGGATAAGAAGCGATCCGATTGTATCGAATATTCCGGATCGAGCCACCATCGGATATTCAGGCCTCACCTGCCGACAAAAGCAATTTCTCCTTTTACTTCAATAGCTTGAGATTTTTATCGAGCACCAAGTCACCCGCTGGCACGCTCCTCGCTAAAGATAAAGCGCCGGATGTCCCGCTGGCCCACGAGTCAGGGTTCACCAAGCCCTGCTGGTGCGCCGCCGCCGAACCTGGTTCGTCGCGGCAGCGCATGTCGCCATGGGCAGACGAAGGCAAACGGGCGCGCAAGGTGCTGCGCCCGGGTTCGAATCCCGGGGCGCCCTCTGTTCGGAAGCTCATAGGTAGAGCAGCCGGCGCAAGCCGGTGTGTAGCGGGTTCGAATCCCGCTCGAACACTGTCCGCAAGGACAGTCTCTTGATGGAAGCAGTACCCGCCGGTGCGGGCCGCAAGGCCCGCCGTGCGTCGGACCGGTTGCGGTTCCGCGCGATCGGCCGGACGGCCGCACGGCCCGCGCGAACGCGCACGACGACGCGATGCAGGATGCGTCGCCGTGCACGTCGACGCCGGGCCAGCGCGCCGCCCGCCCGGTTGCGTCGCCCCGCGATCCGCACGATGCGTGTTACCCGGCGGTCAATGAAGAAAAGGACAAGAATATGTGGATGCGACATGTTGTGAAAAAGAACGAACGCGCGCTGCTGATGAACGAGGGCGATTTCGTGAAGGTGCTGGAACCGGGCGTGCTCAAGGCCTTCGATCCGTTCAAGCGCCTGTCGGTGCAGACCGCGCGTCTCGACGCGCCGCTCGCCGACGCGGCCCTGGCCGATTACCTGCGTCACGACGCGCCGGACGTGCTCGCGCAGCACTTCGTCGCGATGGATCTCGCCGACGATGAAGCGGGCCTGCGCTACGAAGACGACGTGCTCGTCGAGATCCTGGCGCCGGGCACGCGCCGGCTGTACTGGCGCGGCCTGACCGCGCACCGTCTCGAGCGCGTCGATCTCGCGCAGGACAGCCTGCTGCCGGCCGCGCTCGTGAAGCGCATCGCGCAACCGGCGCTGCGTGCGCGCGGCGTGGCGGGCCTGACGGGCGTGCTGCTGGCGCAGGTGCCGGCGTACCACGTCGGCGTGCTGAAGATCGACGGCAAGATCGAGCGGTTGCTGGACGCGGGCGTCGCGGCGTTCTGGCGCTTCAACCGCGACGTCGCGGTCGAGCTGGTCGACCTGCGTTTGCAGGCGATCGAAGTCGGCGGACAGGAAATCCTGACGCGCGACAAGGTCGCGCTGCGGCTGAACCTGTCGGCGACGTGGTGCTATGCGGACGTGCTGCATGCGTTCGGCCAGCTGCAGAAGCCGGTCGAGCACCTGTATCGCGAGCTGCAGTTCGCGCTGCGATCGGCCGTCGGCACGCGCTCGCTCGACGAGCTGCTGGAAGACAAGCAGTCGATCGACGACGTCGTGATCGCGCAGGTGCGTGCCCGCCTCGGCCAATCGGGTGTGGACGTGCGCAGCGTCGGCGTGAAGGATATCGTGCTGCCGGGCGACATGAAGACGATCCTCGCGCAGGTGGTCGAGGCGGAGAAATCCGCACAGGCGAACGTGATTCGCCGCCGCGAGGAAACGGCGGCCACGCGCTCGCTGTTGAACACCGCGAAGGTGATGGAAGAAAACCCGACCGCGCTGCGGCTCAAGGAGCTGGAAACGCTCGAGCGCGTCGCGGAACGGATCGACCGCATCTCGGTGTTCGGCGGTCTCGACCAGGTGCTGAACGGACTCGTCAGCATCAAGGGCGCGTCATGAACGATTAGGCACGGCGCACGCGCGCCGTGTCTCATGAACGAAGTAGCAAGGTGATGAACATGAGTGAAATGGATTACCAGGTGATGGAACTGGCGCACGGCAAGCCGGTGAAGATGTGGACGCAAGGCGTGGCCGTGGAAGACGAAGCGCGCGCGCAACTGCGCAACACCGCGCAGATGCCGTTCATCTTCAGGCACGTCGCGGTGATGCCGGACGTCCACCTCGGCAAGGGCTCGACGATCGGCAGCGTGATTCCGACGAAGGGCGCGATCATTCCGGCCGCGGTCGGCGTCGACATCGGCTGCGGGATGATGGCCGCGCGCACGACGCTGACGGCGTCCGACCTGCCGGATTCGCTGGCAGGCCTGCGCAGCGCGATCGAACGCGCGGTGCCGCACGGCCGCGCGCCGGGCCGCCGCGATCCGGGCGCGTGGGGCGACCGCACGCCGGCCGCCGTGACCGAATCGTGGAAGGCGCTGCAACCGGGCTTCCAGCGGATCGTCGACAAGTATCCGAAGCTGGAAAAGACGAACCACTACGCGCATCTCGGCACGCTCGGCACCGGCAATCACTTCATCGAAGTGTGCGTCGACGAAGCGGACCACGTGTGGTTCATGCTGCACAGCGGCTCGCGCGGCGTCGGCAATGCGATCGGCAGCCTGTTCATCGAGCTCGCGCAGGCCGACATGCGGCAGCACATCGCGAACCTGCCGGATCGCAACCTCGCGTATTTCACCGAGGGCAGCCGCCACTTCGACGACTACGTCGAAGCGGTGGGCTGGGCGCAGGACTACGCGCGCCGCAACCGGCAGGCGATGATGGATGCGGTGATCGGGGCAGCACGCGGCGTGATCGCCAAGCCGTTCTCGGTCGACGAACACGCGGTGAACTGCCACCACAACTACGTGCAGCGCGAACGCCACTTCGGCGAAGACGTGCTCGTGACGCGCAAGGGTGCGGTGTCCGCGCAGAAGGGGCAGCTCGGGATCATCCCGGGCTCGATGGGTGCGAAGAGCTTCATCGTGCGCGGGCTCGGCAACCCGGACAGCTTCTGCTCGTGCAGCCACGGCGCGGGCCGGACGATGAGCCGTACCGAAGCGAAGCGCCGCTTCACCGTCGACGACCAGGTGAAGGCGACCCAGGGCGTCGAATGCCGGAAGGACGCGGGCGTCGTCGACGAAATCCCGATGGCCTACAAGGACATCGACGCGGTGATGGCGGCCCAGCGCAGCCTCGTCGAAGTGGTGCATACGCTGCGCCAGGTGGTGTGCGTGAAGGGATAGCGCGGTGCGCGGCTGCGCACGATGAAAAACGAACGGCGCGGTGCCTGCGGGCGTCGCGCCGTTTTTGCATGTGCATGCGTCCGTCCCATACCGGCCAGCAACGGTCGCGCCCGCACACTACGCGCCGCCGTCACGGTTGCAGCCCATTGCGGCGGTATACTCGATGCCGTTCGGTAACGCGCGCCGCCGCATGCGCCGCAGCCTTCGACCTGCCTCGTTTGCTGACGATGCGCTTGCAGTCCGACGTCTTCCGCCCGCCCATCCACCGTCGATACGAACCGTCATGTCGCACCGCCTTTCGCTCGCCATCGCCGCCCTCCTCGCCGTTTCCCCGATCGTTGCCCAGGCTCGCCCGCTCGCGCGACCGCCGGTCGAGCGCGATTTCAAGAACTGGTCGGTCGTCTGCGACAACGGCAACCGCTGCATTGCCGAAAGCCACGCCGACGATATCGACGACGCACGCACCCGCCTCATCCTGCGCGTGACGCGCGATGCGGGCCCGGACGCACAAGCGTCGCTCGACCTCTACGCGTCGGCGCCGCTGGACCTGCGCAGCGCACGCATGGATGGCCGCCCGTTCGATGCCATGGCCGCCCAATGGCATGCATTCGGCGGCAAGCCGGACGATGACGAAGCGCACCCGTTCCGGGTCCGCACCAACGATCCGGCAACGGTTGCCGCCTGGCTCACCGCGTCGCGCAATGCGCAACTGCTGAGCTTCGGCGATCCAGCATCGGCGCAAACCGCCCGCACGCCTTTGACGGGATTGAATGCCGCGCTGCTGTTGATCGACGACACGCAGGGCCGGGTCGGCACCGTCACCGCGCTGCTACGCCCGGGCACCCGGCCCGCGTCGTCGGTGCCGGCCGCGCCGGCACTGCCGCCCGCCGTCACGCCGGCACCGGCCGTCGCGGACCTGTCGGCCGCCGAGCAACGCCCGCTCGTCGACGCGGTGCTCGCGAAGTTCGGCGGCGACGTGAAGCAATGTGCGGCCGATGTCGAAGACGAAATGTCGGCGAACGATCGCAGGAAGGCATCGCGCGCCGTGGCGATTTCCGCCGACGAAGCGCTGGTCGCGATACCGTGCCAGACGAGCAGCATGTATAACCACACCGACCTGTGGTATCGCGTGCGACGGACGGCGCCCTACTCTCCGACGGCGATGAATTTCGGCGAGAACGCGAACGCGGGACTCGATTCGGCCTCCTTCGCGAACGAACTGACCGACGCCGGCTACGATCCCGCCAGCGCGACGCTGTCGAGCAAGGTGAGGCTGCGCAGTGCCGGCGACTGCGGATCGACCGCCTCGTGGATCTTCGACGGCCGGCGCTTCATGCTCGGCGATATCGCCACGCACGGTACTTGCAACGGCCTGTTCGACGATCAGTGGCCACGCTTGTATCGACGGGCCGATGCGGCAGCCAGCCCGCGCTGACGCACCACCTCACACACCGACGATCGAGATCGAGAACCCGTCCCAGCCCTTCTGCCCGACCGTCTGCACGGCCGTCGTCGTGAGATTCGGCGCGGCCACGAGACGCGCGAACCCGTCGCGTACGCCGACCACGTCGGGCTCGCGATTGTCCGGATCGGCCACGCGCCCGCCGCGCACGACGTTGTCGACGACGATCACCGTGCCGGGCCGCGACAGCTTCAGCGCCGCGTCGAGATAGACGGGGTTGTTGTCCTTGTCGGCATCGATGAAGATGAAATCGAACGGCGCTTCGCCCGTGTCGACGAGCCGCGCGAGGCTGTCCTTTGCACTGCCGACCACCACCGTCACGACTTCCGCCAACCCGGCACGCGCGATGTTCTGCGTCGCGACCTTCGCATGCGCGGGATTGAGTTCAAGCGTCACGAGCGTGCCGCCCGGCGGCAACGCGCGCGCGAGCCAGATCGTGCTGTAGCCGCCGAGCGTGCCGACCTCGAGGATCCGCCGAGCGCCGCGGATCGTCGCGAGCAGTTGCAGCAGCTTGCCCTGGTTCGGCGCGACGTTGATCGCGGGCAGCCCCGCTGCGTCGCTTGCCGCGAGCGCGGCGTCGAGCACGTCGTCGGACGGCACGAGCGTCGCGGAGAAATACGCATCCACCTGGTTCCAATGATCCTGATTCATCGAGCGCCCCTTGTTTGCGGAACAGGCATTTTATGCGCCGCACGGCCATAAGCAACACACCATTCGTTCTAAGGGCCGTGGCGATCGTGCTCCTATAATCGCTCGACCACCACAACAACAGACGGAGCACCCATGACCGATCAGGCCGCATCGAACTGGCGCCTCGAAACCATCGCCGTACACGGCGGTTATCGTCCCGACCCGACCACGCGCGCGGTCGCCGTGCCGATCTACCAGACCGTTGCGTACGCATTCGACGACACGCAGCACGGCGCCGACCTGTTCGACCTGAAGGTGCAGGGCAACATCTACACGCGGATCATGAACCCGACGACGGACGTGCTCGAGCAGCGGATCGCCGCGCTCGAGGGCGGCATCGGCGCGCTGGCGCTGGCTTCGGGGCAATCGGCCGTCACGTACGCGATCCAGACGATCGCCGAAGCCGGTGACAACATCGTGTCCGCGAGTTCGCTGTACGGCGGCACCTACAACCTGTTCGCGCATACGCTGCCGCAATACGGGATCACGACGCGCTTCGCCGATCCGCGCGACCCCGCGTCGTTCGAGCCGCTGATCGACGCGCGCACGAAGGCGATCTTCGCGGAATCGGTCGGCAACCCGCTCGGCAACGTCACCGACATCGCCGCGCTCGCGGAAGTCGCGCATCGCCACGGCATCCCGCTGATCGTCGACAACACGGTGCCGTCGCCGTATCTGCTGCGCCCGTTCGAGCACGGCGCGGACATCGTCGTGCATTCGCTGACGAAGTATCTCGGCGGGCACGGCACGAGCCTCGGCGGCGCGATCGTCGATTCGGGCAAGTTCCCGTGGGCCGAGCATGCGGACCGCTTCAAGCGGCTGAACGAGCCCGATGTCAGCTATCACGGTGTCGTCTACACGGAAGCGTTCGGGCCGGCCGCCTATATCGGCCGCGCACGCGTGGTGCCGCTGCGCAACATGGGCGCGGCCATTTCGCCGTTCAATGCGTTCCAGATTCTGCAAGGCATCGAAACGCTGGCGCTGCGCGTCGAGCGCATCAGCGACAACGCGCTGAAGATCGCGCAGCATCTCGCGCGCCACGAAAACGTCGAATGGGTGAACTACGCGGGCCTGCCCGATCACCCGGACCATCCGCTCGTCGCGCGCTACCTGTCGGGCCGCGCGCCGGGCATCCTGACGTTCGGCGTGAAAGGCGGCCGCGACGGAGGCGCGAAGTTCCAGGACGCGCTGAAGCTGTTCACGCGGCTCGTCAACATCGGCGACACGAAATCGCTCGCGACGCACCCGGCATCGACGACGCACCGGCAACTGTCGCCGGCCGAACTCGCGAAGGCCGGCGTGAAGGAAGAAACGGTGCGGCTATCGATCGGCATCGAGCATATCGACGACCTGCTCGCCGATCTCGACCAGGCGCTCGCGCAGCTTTGACCGCCACGGGCGCGCCGGTTTGCCGGTGCGCCCTGCCTCGAATGGGTTGACCTTGAAGCGGCTTCAAGGTGTTCAATCCCCGGTTGGTGCCGGGGCGATGCCCGGCGTGTACGAACCACCCGTACCCTGCAGCCGGATGGCCAGACGCCGAGCCCGCTGCGGTACGCCAACCGTCCGAGAGGCCTCATGACACCGACCGCGAAGCTTGCGCTGCTCACGTTGCCGCCCTTGCTCGCGGCCTGTTTCGGCGCCCTCGCGGCTGCCTGGCGCGCACCCGGCCCGAAAACATCGAGCGTCATCCAGCATTTCACCGGCGGCATCGTGTTCGCGGCCGCCGCGCTCGAACTGCTGCCGCAGGATCGCGCGCATGCGCTGTTTCCGGTCGTCGTCGGCTTCGTGCTCGGCATCGCGCTGATGCTCGCGATCCGTGCACTGTCGGGCGCGATCGAGACGCGCTTCGAGCAAGCGCGGCTGCCCGTGAGCCTGATCATCGTCACCGCGATCGACCTCGTCATCGACGGCCTCGTGCTCGGCATCGCGTTCTCGGCCAGCGACGAAAGCGGCATCATCCTGACCGTCGCATTGACGCTCGAGGTGCTGTTCCTCGCGCTGTCGGTCAGCGCGGCGCTCGCGGCCGCCGGCATCGGCCGCCTGCTGTCGATCGTCGTACCGGTCGGGCTCGCGGCACTGCTGAGCATCGCGGCCGTGGCCGGCAACGCGGCATTCGCCGGACTTCCGCCCAATATCTACGCGGCGCTGCTCGGGCTGGGCACCGTCGCGCTGCTGTACCTCGTCACCGAGGAATTGCTGGTCGAAGCGCACGAAGTACCCGAAACGCCGTTCGCGACGGCCGCGTTCTTCATTGGCTTCATCGTGTTCTTCCTGCTCGAAGGATCGGTGAAGGCCGGATAAGCCACGCGCGCCGGCGCGCCGGCTACCACGTCGTCGCGCCCGTCGGGTACGGTTCGACGATGCGCGTGCCGTTGACGGGCGTCACGCCTGCGTTGCGCAGCGCGGCCCACAGGTCGATCGCATGTTCGCGCGACTTGCGGCTGCCGTCGTCGGTCAGCACGTTCAACGCGATCACTTGGTCGCGTGTCGTCAGTTGCAGTTGCTCATTCAGCTTGCGTGACTGATGCGACGCGGTGCGGACGTCGCCGAGCACGATCCGCTGCTCGGCGACAGTCGATTCGCCGCCTGCATCCGCCGGCACGAACGTCAGCCGGCCGTTGTCGACCTCGCATTGCCCGCGCGTAAACGTCGCGCTCCACTCGCCGGCCGGCACGGCCGCGAACTCGCAGCGCATCCGCTCGCTCGCGCGCCGGCCGACGTCATGCGCCGACGCGTGCGACAAAGCCCGCTCCGGCCAGCCGGCCGCCATCGCGGCCGTCGACATCAGGCACGCCGCAAGCACGATTCCTTTCATGAAATGGCGCATGGGCACGCTCCTCTTCGTGTGGGGTGCGGCCGGCGGGCACCGCGCCTGCCGGCCGCGAATGAACGGTCAACGCACCGCGAAACGGTTGTCGTGCGCATCGACCAGCGGCGCACTCTCCCCGCGATGCACCGTCGCACGATGGATTTCCTGGTTGCGCGCGACGGCGGCCGGGCTCGCCGGGTAGTCGTGATTCGGGCTCGGGATCACGCCGTCGTGGCGCGCCCGTGCCAGTTCCTGACGGACCTCCTGCCGCGTCTTCTGCTGCGCGGCCACGGCCTGTGAAAAGACCGCCATCGACAGTGCGGCAGCGGCGATGACGATCATCGGTCGCGGAATGGTCATGTGGTTCGCTCCTTGCCTGGAAAACCGTGACGGGAGCGTTCACTTTGAGCCGGCAGCGGTGCGGAATCGTGATCGCAGCATGACGGTTTCGTCACCACCGCGACCTTCCCTGTATCGCACTACGAATGAAAATACGTGACGCGTTTCCGCGCGCATGACGCGGCGATGACATTTTTCTCATTTGTCCCTCACCTTCACGATCCGAACGCTTTCCAGAATCGGCAACGCCATCGCGACATTCCGCGCCCGCCGGTGCCACGCGCGGCGCGGAATCGATCGATGCACGAAACGATCATCTTGAATCCCAGGGGAACACCATGAAAACTCCAGTTCGGCTCGCCATGATGTCGGGTGCGCTGCTCGCGACCGCTCACGCGGCACATGCAGCGGAAGTCACGTTATACGGCCTGTTCGATACGTCGCTGACGTATGTATGGAACGCCAATGCGGACGGCAAGAATCTCGTCGGC
This sequence comes from Burkholderia sp. AU33803, assembly GCF_002223095.1. Taxonomy (NCBI): domain Bacteria; kingdom Pseudomonadati; phylum Pseudomonadota; class Betaproteobacteria; order Burkholderiales; family Burkholderiaceae; genus Burkholderia; species Burkholderia sp. AU33803. Next base: position 751,535 of record NZ_NKFJ01000006.1, on the reverse strand, counting down.
CTCGGCAACGGCAATCTGCTCGGCAACCGCTTCGGCGTGAAAGGTGCGGAAGACCTGGGCGGCGGGCTGAAAGCGATCTTCACGCTGGAAAATGGCTTCAATCCGAACACCGGCGCGCTCGGGCAAGGCAACCGGATGTTCGGCCGGCAGGCGTTCGTCGGCCTCGACAGCGCGCGCTGGGGCACGTTGACATTCGGCCGCCAGTACGACGCGCTCGCGGATGTCGCGTGGCCGGTCACCGGCGACTTCTACTTCGGCAGCGTCTACGCGACACCCGGCGACGTCGACAACTACGACACGTCGTCGCGCACCGACAACGCGGTGAAATACACATCGCCCGTGATCGGCGGACTCCAGTTCGTCGGCATGTACGCGCTGGGCGGCGTGGCCGGCAAGAGCGGCGCCGGACAAACCTGGTCGGCCGGCCTGTCGTACAGCAACGGCCCGGTCGACGCGGCGGGCGGCTATTACTACGCAGCCAATCGCTCGTCACTCACCAACGGTATCCGCACCGGCTGGAATGGCACATCCGACGGCACGTTCGACGGGTCGCTGGTCAACGGCGGCTATATCTCCGCGATATCGATCGGTATCGCGCGCGGCGCGTTGCGCTATAACTTCGCGCCGTTCGCGGTCGGCATCGACTACAGCAACGCGCTGTACAAGGCCGATGCGATGTCCGCGTTTCGCAGCACGCAGAAGTACGACACCGCGCGCGGCTTCTTCAACTATCAAGCGACACCCAGCCTGCTCGTCGGCATCGGCTACAGCTACACGCGTGCCCGCGGCGATACGAGCGCGACCTATCATCAGGTGTCCGCCGGCGCCGACTACGTGCTGTCGAAGCGCACCGATCTCTACGCGGTCGGCGCATGGCAACGCGCGAACGGTGAACAGCGCACGCTCGACGGCGGCACGCAAACGGCGCAGGCGTCGATCGGGTCGTACGGCTATGGCGGAACGCGCACGCAGGGCATCGTCAATCTCGGGTTGCGCCACCGGTTCTGATCGCTGCGGCATGACGCGCGCCGTGTGACGAAAATTTAATGTTCCGATCAGGTTCGCGAAGCGTCGCATCGCTACGATCGGAAACGTGACGGGCAGCGCCCGTTCCAGACCACGCAAGCGAGTCGCTGCCGCACGGCACGTCACGCGTTAGGCCCGGACACATCGAGTGCCGGGCCTTTTTTTGATCGCGCGCCGGCGATCAAGGCGTTGAATTGCGTTGCGGAAACAGGCAGTTATGCGTCTTCACATACAGGTTCGGATTGCCGCAGCGATGCCCGGCATAATCGATCTGCTCGCCGGGCATGAGATCGGCCGGCACCGGCTTTTTCGCGGCGGCCGGTGTGGCCCGCGAAGTTGGCGTAGTGCCGGAGCGTGTCGATGCGCAGCCCGCGAACAACGGGACGATCAGGACTGCGATCAAGCTGAGACGAATGGCGGGACGAGGCACGTTTCAAGTCCGGTGTGAAAGTCAGAACAACGCCGCCCGCGTTCCATACAGCTATCGCAAACGGCATGAATGCCGCCGGCCACGTCGGCCATCGGCAGACTTCATGTTCCGCTTCCCGCTCATCGCACCCATGACGGGAACATGACGAATGCGTCATGCCGGTCGCGTCCGAACCGCGCCTCGCCACCTCACGCAATCTGACGCATTTTTCATCTCGCGATCACGATCACGCACGGCTGCTTTCGCATACTGGGTCCATGGTTCGCCACCCGGCGGCCCTGATCAAGGAGAGCACTCGATGAAAACCGCAAAACTCGCTGCACTGTTCGTCACCGCCACGCTGTCGCTCGGCATGGCCACGCAGGCCGCGTTCGCGCAGACGCAAACGCAGGGCAAGACCCGCACGCAGGTCGTCAATGAACTGAAGCAGGCGCAGCACGACGGCGTCGTGCCGGTGAGCAAGACGCAGTACCCGCCGACCGGCGAGCTCGTCGCGCGCAACAAGGAGCTTCACGGGGTTTCGGTGCATGGCGGCGAGAAGAAGCCGCAGCCCGACAACCACGACAACCTGACCGCGCAGAAATGACGCTCGGTCAACCGACCGCGGGCAGCGCGCCACGCGCGGCCGCCTCATGGCGAACGCGCGGGCACGCCCGCCGGCGGTGTCAGGTAGGGAGGGCCGCCGGCCGTTTCAGCTCGGCCGGCCGGCGCGGAAAGCGCAGCCAGAACGTCGTGCGCCGGCCCGGGTCGCTGTCGACGCCGCATTCGCCGCCGTGGTTGTCCATGATCGACCGGACGATCGCGAGCCCCAGCCCCGTCCCTTGCGCCGAATTGTGCCGGGACGGATCGACGCGATAGAAGCGCTCGAAGATCCTTCCGACATGCTGGGCCTCGATGCCGGGCCCCGCATCCGACACGGCGATCGTCGTCACCCCGCCCTGCTCCACGCAATCGATCGTCACGATGCTGCCGCGCGGCGCGTAGGCCAGCGCATTCGACAGCAGGTTGCTCAGCGCGCGCTGGTACAACGTCAGATCCGCGTCGACCCACGCATGGCCGTCGACCTTCACCGTCACGCCGGCATCCTCCGCCAGCGGCTCGTAATAGCCCGCGACGCGCCCTGCCTCTTCCGACGCATCCAGGCGCCGCACGCTGATCGACGTGCCGGCCTGTTCCGAACGCGCCAGGAACAGCATGTCCTCGATCATCCGCGACAACCGCTGGTATTCGTCGATGCTCGACTCGATCACGTTGCGGTATTCGTCCGCGCTGCGCGGCTGCGACAGCACGACCTGCGCGGCCGCCTGCAGGTTTGTGAGCGGCGTGCGCATGTCGTGCGCGAGGTTCGACGAGAACTGGCTCAGCCGCGTGAACGACTCGTTCAACCGCTCGAGCATGCCGTTGAACGCGTGCTCGAGCTCCTTCAGCTCGCCGGCCGTATCGAGCGCCGGCAGCGGATGGGCGAGCCGGCTCGTCGACATCTGTTCGGCGCGCGCCGCGAACCGCCGCAGCGGGCTCAGCCCGAGCGCGGCGATGCCGTAGGCGATCACGGCCGCGAGCACCACGCCGAACACCTCGATCACGACGATCGTATAAGCGTGCGTGCGCAGCAGCAGCACGTCGGCGCTGCGGTCGTACTGCACCACGACGCGCACCACGGGCGCACCCGTGCCCGTGCCTGCAAGCGGCACATTCGTCACCAGATACTGCTGCCGTGAGCCCGGCGGCGCGACGCCGACCGGCACGCGCCCGGCATTCAGCGACATCAGCGGCGCAACGAGGCGGAAGCCGGGCGTGCCGACCAGGCGCGCGCCCGTGGCGTCGAAGATCGCGAGATCCATGTTCGGATGACCATGCAGCTGGTCGATCCAGATGTCGGTGTTGCGCGCGACGTCGGCGGTCGAGCGCGCTTCGGCCAGATGCGCGCCCAGCGCGGCGGAAATGCCGGCCATCTGCTCGGCCGCCGCGGTTTCGACGCGATTGCTCAGCGCCTCGTACAGCGCGACGCCGCTCGACGCGAGGATCACCGACGTCGACAGGATGATCAGCGCGGTCAGGCGTCCGCGCAGCGTGCGCGGCAGCAGGCGCGCGATCATGCCGCGCTGCCGCCGCGCGCCTCGAGCACGTAGCCCATGCCGCGCACCGTATGGATCAGTTTCGGGTCGTATGCGTCGTCGATCTTCGAGCGCAGGCGCCGGATCGCCGAATCGACGACGTTCGTGTCGCTGTTGAAATTCATGTCCCACACCTGCGACGCGATCGTCGCGCGCGGCAGGATCTCGCCCTCGCGGCGCATCAGCAGCCACAGCAGCGCGAACTCCTTCGCGGTCAGCAGGATCGTGTCGCCCTGCCGGGTGGCCTTGCGGCGAGTCAGGTCGAGTTCGAGGTCGGCCACGCGCAGCGTGTTCGAATCGCGTGGCTGGCCGCGCCGCAGGATCGACTTGATGCGCGCGGTCAGCTCGACGAAGTCGAACGGCTTCGCGAGATAGTCGTCGGCGCCGAGCTCGAGGCCCTTCACGCGATCGCCGACATCGTCGCGCGCGGTGAGGAACAGCACGGGCGTCGACTTGCTGCGCCGCAAGTTCTGCAGCAGCGTCCAGCCGTCCTGGCCGGGCAGCATCACGTCGAGCACGAGCAGGTCGTACTCCTCGGTCTCGGCCTGGTGCTGGCCCGTGATGCCGTCCTCGACCCAGTCGACGACATAGCCGGCCTCGGTCAGCCCCTTGCGCAGGTACGCGCCCGTCTTCGGTTCATCTTCGACAATCAGAATTCGCATCACGCATTACCCTTGAAGAAACCCAGCCGGCGCAGCACGCCCGAGCCGAAGCCGCCGCGCAACGCCGCGCGCCACGACACCGCATGGCTGACACGGTACAGCACCGGCAGCACCAGCAGCGTCAGCGCCGTGGACGACAGGATACCGCCGATCACGACCGTCGCGAGCGGGCGCTGCACCTCGGCGCCGGTGCCGGTCGCGAACGCCATCGGCAGGAAACCCAGCGACGCGACGAGCGCGGTCATCAGCACCGGCCGCAGCCGCGTGAGCGCGCCCTCGCGCACGGCGGCCTCGAGCGGCATCCCTTCGTCGCGCAGGTTGCGGATGAACGAGATCATCACGAGCCCGTTGAGCACCGCGACGCCGGACAGCGCGATGAAGCCGACCGCCGCCGTGATCGACAGCGGAATCCCGCGCAGCCACAGCGATACGACGCCGCCGCTCAGCGCGAACGGAATGCCGGTGAACACCAGCAGCCCGTCCTTCACGTTGTTGAACATCACGAACAGCAGCACGAACACCATGAACAGCGCGAGCGGCACGACCAGCTTCAGGCGCTCGCTCGCGCTCTGCAGCTGCTCGAATTGACCGCCCCACGACACCCAGTAGCCGGCCGGCACGCGCACGTCCTGCTGCAGTTGCTCGCGCGCGTCGGCGACGAACGAACCGACGTCGCGCCCGCGCACGTTCGCGCTGACGACCACGCGCCGCTTGCCGTCCTCGCGGCTGATCTGGTTCGGGCCCGGCGCGACGTCGATCGTCGCCAGTTCCGCGAGCGGCACGTACGGCGCCGCCGCGAGCGGTGCGCTGGCGCCGGCCGCCGGTGCGGGCAGCGCGATCGGCAGCCGCTTGATCGCCTCGATGTCCGAGCGCAGCTCGTCGGGCAGCCGCACGACGATGTCGAAGCGGCGGTCGCCCTGGAACAGCGTGCCGGCCTTCTGCCCGCCGACGGCCGCGGCCACCGAGTCCTGCAGGTCGGCCACGCTCACGCCGTAGCGCGCGAGCTTGTCGCGATCGAGGTTGACGGTCAGCACGGGCAGGCCGGTGGTCTGTTCGACCTTCACCTCCGACGCGCCCGGCACTTTCTGCAGCGCGGCCGCGATCTGCTCGCCGGTCTGGTTCAGCACGGCCATGTCGTCGCCGAAGATCTTCACGGCGACGTCGCTGCGCACGCCCGAGATCAGTTCGTTGAAACGCAGCTGGATCGGCTGGGAGAACTCGTACGCGTTGCCCGGCAGCTCGGCGAGCGCTTCCTCGATCTCGCGCACGAGCTGGTCGCGCGGCTTCTTCGGGTCGGGCCACTGGTCGGCCGGCTTCAGCATGATGTAGCCGTCCGACAGGTTCGGCGGCATCGGGTCGGCCGCGATCTCGGCCGTGCCGGTGCGCGCGAACACGCGCTCGATCTCGGGGAAGCGCGCCTTCAGCGTCTTCTCGATCGACTTCTGCATCTCGACCGACTGCGACAGGCTCGTGCCGGGAATCCGCAACGCGGCCACGGCCAGGTCGCCTTCGTTGAGGCTCGGGATGAACTCGCTGCCGAGCCGCGTGGCCAGCGCGAGCGTGGCCAGCACGATCACGGCCGCGCCGACCATCACGCGCGCCGGGCGCGTCATGAATGCGGCGAGCGCCGGCTCGTACGCGCGCCGCGCCCAGCCCATCAGTCGGTTCTCCTTCTCCTCGACACGCTCGCCGATGAACAGCGCGACGGCCGCCGGAATGAACGTGACGGTCAGCACCATCGCTGCCGCGAGCGCCATCACGACGGTAATGGCCATCGGGTGGAACATCTTGCCTTCGACACCTGTGAGCGCAAAGATCGGCAGGTACACGACCATGATGATCAGTTGCCCGAAGATCAGCGCGCGACGCGCTTCCTGCGACGCGCCGAACACTTCCGCGAAGCGCTCGTCGCGTGTCAGCGGCCGGCCGGCAGCGGCCTGCGCGTGCGCGAGCCGCCTCACGCAGTTCTCGACGATCACCACCGCGCCGTCGACGATGATCCCGAAGTCGAGCGCGCCGAGGCTCATCAGGTTCGCGCTCACCTTCGCGTTCACCATGCCGGTGAAGGTCATCAGCATCGACAGCGGGATCACGAGCGCCGTGATCAGCGCCGCGCGCATGTTGCCGAGGAACAGGAACAGCACGGCGATCACGAGGATTGCGCCTTCGAGCAGGTTCTTCTTCACCGTCGCGACGGCCTTCTCGACGAGCACCGTGCGGTCGTACACGGGGATCGCCTTCACGCCCGACGGCAGCGTGCGGTTCACGTCCTCCATCTTCGCGGCGACGGCCTTCGCGACCGTGCGGCTGTTCTCGCCCATCAGCATGAAGACCGTGCCGAGCACGACCTCCTCGCCGTTCGACGTCGCCGCACCGGTGCGCAGCTCGCGGCCGATGTCGACCAGCCCGACGTCCTTCATCCGCACCGGCACGCCGCCGACGTTGGTCAGCACGATGCTGGCGATGTCGTCGACGGTGCGCGCCTGGCCCGGCACGCGCACCAGATACTGCTCGCCGCGCTTCTCGATGTAGCCGGCGCCGACATTGTCGTTGTTGCGCTCCAGCGCGCGCACGACGTCGGCGAGCGTCAGCCCGTACGACATCAGCTTCGCCGGGTTCGGCGCGACACGGTATTCCTTCACGTAGCCGCCGATCGAGTTGACCTCGGTCACGCCGCGCACGTTGCGCAGCTGCGGCCGGATGACCCAGTCCTGCAGCTCGCGCAGGTCGGCCGCCGTATAGCGCGTGCCGTCGGGCTTGCGCGCGTTGGCGTCGGCTTCGACGGTCCACAGGTAAATTTCGCCGAGGCCCGTCGAGGTCGGCCCCATGGCGGGCGCGATGCCGGCCGGCAGCTTGTCTTTCGCTTCCTGGATGCGCTCGTTGACGAGCTGCCGCGCGAAGTAGATGTCGGTGCCGTCCTTGAAGATCACCGTAACCTGCGACAGCCCGTAGCGCGAGATCGAGCGCGTCTGCTCGAGGCCTGGCAAGCCGGCCATCACGGTCTCGACCGGATAGGTGATGCGCTGCTCGGCCTCCAGCGGCGAATAGCCGGGCGCGGCCGTGTTGATCTGGACCTGCACGTTGGTGATGTCGGGCACCGCGTCGATCGGCAGCTTCTGGTAGCTGAACACGCCCAGCGCGGCCACGGCCGCGATCGCCAGCATCACGAGCCAGCGGTGCGCAATCGCAAAGCGGATCAGGCGCTCAAACATGGCGGGTTTCCTTGAAACGGGGCACGGTCACCCTCGACGGACGAGCCGCCCGGCCAGTTACACGGCGGGCCGGAAAGCGGGCCGCATATCGGGCCGCGAGGCGTGCAATGGCACACATGTAGCGCTCATTCATGTTCCGCGCTCCCCTTGCCGAGTTCGGCCTTCAGCACGAAGCTGTTCGACGCCGCGTATTCCTGGCCCGGCTTGAGCCCCTTCAACACTTCGGTCGCGCGTTCGTCGCGCCGGCCCGTTTCGACGGCCTGCGCGACGAAACCCTTCGACGAGCGGACGAAGACGGACGGTGCGCCGTCGACGTCCTGCAGCGCGTCGCTCGCGACCGCGAGCGGCACGTCCTGTTTGCCCGCGTCGACCGACACGTTCACGAACATCCCGGGCCGCCACACGCCGTCCGGGTTCGGCAGCACGACGCGCGCCGGCGCGGTGCGCGTCTGTTCGCCGAGCAGCGACCCCACGTACGCGATCGGGCCGCTCGAGCGCGATTCGAACGCGGTTGCGATGACCGTCGCATCGCGGCCGACCCGCACGTCGTTCAGCCGCTGCGCCGGCACGGCCATCTCGGCCCATACCGTCGAGAGATCGGAGATCACGAACATGCTGGCATCGGCGGCAATCGCTTCGCCGGGCGTCGCGTGCTTCTCGACGATCGTGCCCGCGAACGGCGCGCGCAGTTCGTAGCGGTTCAGCGCGCCCGCGCCGACCGGCGCGTTCAGCGCGGCGAGCTTCTGACGCGCGTTCTGCACGGCAATCTCGGCTTCACGCAACTGCACCTGCGCCTGCTGGTAGTCCTGCTCGGCCGAGATGCGCTCCTTCCACAGCGTGCGTTCGCGCTCGTAGGTCGCGCGGGCGCCCGACAGCCGGCGCTCGGCCGTCAGCAGCTCGCTGCGCCGGTCGGCGAGATCGGTGCTCGCGATCACGGCCAGCACCTGCCCCTTCGCCACGTTCTGCCCGAGCGACACCGAGACCTGCTCGACGATGCCGGCCACGCGCGGCACCACGTGCGCGGTGCGATCCTCGTTGAACTTGATCTCGCCCGGCAACTGGAACGGCGTCGCGATCTGCGCGGGGCCGGCCTTCGCGAGCGCGATCTTCGAGGTCGCGAGCTGCGCGTCGGTCAACGCGATCGCGCCGTCGGCGCGCGCGAACGGGAACGATGCCGATTCATTGCCCGCCTTCACGTCGATCGTCGCGTCGAACACGTGCGGCTTGCCGATCGACTGCGCGGACACGAACTTCTGGCCGGCCGCGTCGAAACGCAACGGCTCGTGCGTGCGGTCGTAGCGGACCAGCGTGCCGGACACGGTGACGCCCTTGTCGGCCGGCTTGCCGTCGACGAACGGATAGACGATGAGGCGCGCATCGCCGGGCTTTTCCGTCATCACGATTTCGACGGACAGCTTGCCGCGCGTGAGCACGACACCGCCGCGCTCGCCGGTGGCTTCGGTAGATGAAGCGGCAACGGCCGCGGCCGCGCCGTTGCCGCCGCCGTTGCGGGTAACGCCGAGTGCGCCGATGACGATCCCGGCACTGCCGAGCACGACCGCCGCGATGATCAGGATTCTGTTGCGTGACATGGTGATCCTTCAGGTGAAAGAGGCGTCCGTTGCGCTATTGCGCGACCGGTGCCGGTGCGAACGGCGCGAGCGGCGTTCCGACCAGCCGGCCGATGTCGGCGCGAGCCGTATGGGCATCGGCGAGTGCGCGCACGTATTGCGACTGGCCCTGGAACAGCGTGCGCTGCGCGTCGAGCACGTCGAGGAAGCTGAACTTCCCGAGCTCGTAGCCGCGCGACATCGCATCGAGTGCAAGGCGCGCGGCCGGCAGGATGTCGGCCTTCAGCCGCTGCGCTTCCTGCGCGGCGGCTTCGAAATTCGCGTACGCCTGCGTGAGGTCCAGCCGCAGGCGCGTGCGTTCGCGATCGAGATCGGCATTCGCGCGCTCGGCCTTGTGCGTCGCCTCGAGCAGCGCGCCCTTGTTCGTGTTGAACAGCGGAATCGGGATCGACACGCCGACGACCGCCTGGTTGTCCGGCACGCCGCCCGTGGTCACGCGCTTCACGCCCGCGCTGATCGTGACGTCCGGTATGCGCCGCGCCCGTTCGAGCGACACGGCCGCGTTCGAGCGCAGCATCTCGGCGCGTGCGATCCGCGCCAGCGGAGCGTCATCGAGCTGCGCGGTCAGCGCGGACAGTTGCTCGACCGGCGGCACGACTTCGAGGTCGCCCTGCACCGCAAGCCGGCCGTCGCGTGCTTCGCCCATCACCGCGTTCAGCTTTTCGCGCGCGACCTCGACACGGCCGCGCGCCGTCACCACTTCGATCTGCACGCCGGCGGCCGCCACGTGCGCCTTGGTCGCCTCGACCGGCGACACCTTGCCCGCCTGTGCCCGGCGGCTCGCGAGGTCCGCAGAGCGCGCGGCGATCGCGGCCGATTCCTCGGTCACCTGAAGCTGGCGCTGCGCGGCGAGCAGCCCGTAGAACGCGGCGATCACGTCGGCGCGCACGACGGCGCCCTGCTCGTCGAGCGATGCATTGGCCGCTTCCCTGCCGTACGACGCGACATCGAGCCGCGCGCTGCGCTTGCCGCCGAGTTCGATCGTCTGGTTGATCAGCGCGGTCGACGTGCGTTCCGCGCGGCGGAACCCTTCCTGCAGGAACGACACTTCGGGATTGGGACGCGCGCCGGCCTGCATCAGTGCACCGGCCGACGCATCGACGTCCGCGCGCGCGCCGCGCAGCGCCGGGTTGTTCCGCGCCGCGACCGATAGCGCGTCGGCAAGCGTCAATGAGTTGGGAGGGAGAGCATCGGGGGGCGGTACGCTGATCGGCGCGACGCTGCCGGAGGCAGACGGGGCCGGCCCCGGCGACAGCGACGGCTGCGCATGAGCCGTCGCGGCCATCGCGAAGACGATGGCCACGGCGAGGTTGAGCTTGAGCATGTTCGGTTCTGCGGTAACGGTTCGCGACCGATGCTACGGTCCGGCCGCAGTGCGAACATGAGGCGAAGATGATATTTCCGTCATGTTGGGGGCGGCCGCGTGCGCGCGTGCGGCGCCCTGCGAGAGTCATGCCCCGCTTCGGCGATCAGGAGGATTTGATGAACGTACGGCGCGACGGCCGCACGGAGGATGACGGTGATACGGAGAATCGGCACACGTGCACGGCGATTCTCCGCCTGCGAATCAGGCAGCCCCTCGCTTGGCGCGCCGCCGCTGCCCAAGCCAGTCAAGCAATTGCCGCCCGTCGCGCTCGCCGAACCAGCGAGCATGCCCGATCAGGTAACCGTCGTATGCGATGTCGACGATGGCCGGCGCATCGATGATGCAGCCGAAATAAGCGACTTCCGACAGCGCGAACTCCGTATGCACGATCGGCAGCAGCGCGACCAGCGCCGCATAGGCTTCGTCGCCCAGCGGTTCGAGCGATTCGTACCCGTCGAGCAGCGCATCGATCTGCGCGTACTCGACGCGCCGCGCATCGGCCGGCGCCATCCAGTCGACCGTATTGCGCTCGATCGCGAGCGCGAGGTCCATCACCGCACAGGTACGATCCGACAGCCCGAAATCCAGCACGGCCCGCACTTGCGCGCCGGGCCCTGCCTCGGTCCACAGGAGGTTCGACGCATGCCAGTCGCCGTGCGTCCACAGCGGCGGCAGCGCAGGCAGCAAAGGCACGAGGCGCGCATGATACGGGCCGATCGCGTCGGCCACGTCGCCGCGCCAGTCACGCGCACCGAGCGCGCGCACGAGCAGCGGCTGCGCGTCGACCCAGCGTTCGAGCGCGCCCGCCAGATCGGCGGACGACAGCACGCGAAAGCTCGACAGCAGCGTCCGCACGGGCCGCGCCGGCGCATCGTAGCCGGCCGACGCGCGATGCAGCTCGGCCAGCGCACGGCCGGCCGCGTACGCGTGCGAAGCATGCGTGAACGGCTGCCACGACATCACGCCGCGATACGGGTCGACGCCGGGCGCCCGTACGTGCACCTCGTAGGTCCAGTCGCCGGAGGCGAATGCGGTCGCGCCGTCGCGATCGGCAAGAATGTCGACCACCGGCATCCCGCGCTCGCGCAGATGCGCGATGAAGCGATGCTCTTCCTCGAGCCCTTCCACATCGCGCAGGCTCACGTGATGACGCTTGACGAACAGCCCGCGCCCGTCCGTCATCTGCACCAGGACGGCCGCCGCGAACTGCCGCGGGCTGTGCCACGTGAGCCGCGCCGGCTCCCCGGCGCCGTCGATCCGGGCGAGCACCGCCGCCACCTCGTCGTGCGTCATCAGCGGCCAGTCGCGTTCGGCCTGCTCGCCGTCGACGCCGAATTGCGGCGGCGCGACGTCACGCGACAGGGATCCGTCCGGCTCGAGGGGGAATGACATGAACGACGTTGCTCCGTGGTGAATTCAGATCGGCACGCGGATCAGCGCGCGCCACCGCCGGTTGCCAGCGCACCGCCCGCCGCCGCGCGCAGCGCCGCGGCCGTGCGGCTCCAGTCGCGCCAGCCGACGACGGCCAGCCCGATGAACAGCGCATAGAGTCCGGCCGTCAGATACAGTTCCTTGAACACGAACATCCCGACGTACACGACGTTCACGACGATCCACAGCCCCCACGACGCGATGTAGCGCCGCGCGGTCCAGTATTGCGCGACGAGGCTGAACGCGGTCAGCGATGCATCGACGAACGGCAGCGCCGCATCGGTCCAGCGCGCCATCACGCCGCCGAGCAGCGCGCTACCGACGACGGCCGCGATCAGGTCGGGCAACATCTGCAGCGGCCGCACGCCCGTGACGGGTGCGACGTCGCCCGCGGGTGCCGCACTGCCATTGGCTTCGCTCGCACGCTGCGCGAGCCAGCGTTGCCAGCCGTACACCTGCAGCACCGCGAACGCGCCCTGCAGCAGCATGTCCGAATACAGCTTCGCGTCGAAGAAGATCCAGCCGTACAGCGCGACCGACACGAGCCCGACCGGCCAGCACAGCATGCGCCGCTTCGCGGTCAGCCAGATCGCGAGCGCGCTGACGATCACGCCGGCGATTTCGAGTGGGGACATCGTCTGTGCTCTCCAGGTTGGCTACCGGGGCCGCGCATCACGCGGCCGGTTCCGGTCGATCAGAAATCATAGGTCAACGACACGCGCGCGGTGCGCGGCGCACCCCGGAACAGGTACGCATCGCCCTGCTGCTCGCCCGCGTCGCGCCAGTAGAACTTGTTGAACAGGTTGTCCACCGACACGCGCAACACCGTGCGATGGCCGCCGATCTTCGTCGTATAGCGTGCGCCGAGATTGAACACGAACCACGACGGCACGCGTGCGGTGCCCTCCTCGTTCGCGTTGCGGGCCGCGCTGTATTCGACGCCGCCCAGCACGTTCAGCCCCGCGACGCCCGGCACCGCGTAGTCCGCGTACAGCGACGCGCGCAGCGCCGGCACGTTGATGATCTGGTGCCCTTCGTACGCCGGCGACCCGGAATCGTACGCACGCGCACGGATCGCCGCGACGCTGGCCGTCAGCCCCAGGCGCTCGGTCACGCGCCCGGCCGCGCCGAGCTCGATTCCCTGGTGCCGCTGCGTGCCGCGCTGCACGAACGTGTAACTCGTGCCCGATGCGTCCGGGTCGGCGAACTGGAACGGCTTGCTGATCGAGAATACTGCGGCCGTGAGGCTCAGTCGGTCGAGCCAGTCGTATTTTGCGCCGACCTCGAACTGGTGCGATTCGACCGGCGGCAGGAACGCATACGCGTTGGTCGCGCGCACGGGCGCCTGGTCGCCGAGCGACAGCGCCTTGCTGTACGACGCGTACAGCGACAGCACGTTCACCGGCTTGTAGACGAGCGCCACTTGCGGCAGGAACACCGAGCGGTCGGTATGCGTCGCGTCGCCGTCGAGGCTGCTCCAGCTGCGCTGGCGCAGCAGCACTTCCTTGCCGCCCGCGAGCACCTGCCAGTGTTCGCCGATGCTGATGCGATCGAGCCCGAACACGCCGTACTGCCACGCATCGAGGCGAGGATACGACGGGCCGGGCGAATTCGGCGACGGCGAGAACGCCGTGTCGGGCCCGTAGATGTTCTCGCTGCCCACGTAGTCGTACACGGCGTCGGCCATGCTCACGACGCGGCGCTGCACGCTCACGCCGAGCGTCAGCTCGTGCCGCAGCGGGCCGGTCGCGAACTTGCCGGTCGTGACCGCACGCAGGTCGTCGTTGCGACGATATTCGCCGGGGCTGCGGAAGTCGTAGACGTCGTAGTCGCCGTTCGCGCCGAAGAAGAACGGCGACGTCGCGCCGGCCGTGCAGCTCGCGGCATATGAGCAGCCGTACGCGAACGCGCTGTTGTCGTCGATCATCGTGCGGCTGCGGCCGGCGGCGATGTAGGCTTTCCAGTCGTCGTTGAACTGGTAGTCGAAGCGCGCGTTCAGGTTCAGCGCGTCGGTCGTCACCGGTTTCGCCCACGGCTGCGTGCCGAGCGCCTTCGACGTCGTCTTGACCGACGGCACGACGGTGCCCCCGAGCAACTGATAGCCGGGTGCGGAACGCTGGATCCACTGCTGGAATTCGGCGTTGAGCTGCAGGCTCGCGCGCGGGCTGATGTCCCAGTCGGCGGCGATCGAGCCGAACGTGCGCCGTCCGTTCGTGCCGTCGATGTACGAGTGCATGTTCTCCTTCGCGGCATTGATCCGGAAGCCGAACTGATTGTCGGGGCCGAAGCGTCGGCCGAGATCGACGGCCGCCGACGTCGAGCCGCGGCTGTCGACGCCGCCCGTCACGCTCGCGACGTTCGCCGAGCGCTTCGTCACGAAGTTGATCACGCCGCCCGGCGCGACGACACCGCTGTCGATACCGGCGAGCCCCTTCAGGATCTCGACGCGCTCCTTGTTCTCGAGCGGCACGTTCTGCTCGCCGGACACCGTCAGCCCGTCGATCCGGATCGCGCTCGCGAGATCGACCGGGAAGCCGCGGATCGCGAAGCCTTCGAAGTAGCCGACTGGCGCATAGTCGTTGACGACCGACGCGTCGTTGCGCACGACGTCGCTCAACCGCTTTGCCTGCTGGTCGTCGAGCTGCTCGCGCGTGACGACGCTCACCGACGCCGGCGTGTCGCGCAGCGGCGTGTCGTCGAGCCCCGCGACCGATGCGTTGCGTACGCGCAGCGCATTGCCGCGCTCGCCGCTCACCGTGATCGTCGGCAGCGTCGCGCTGCCGGCTACGTTGGCGTCCGTCGCCGGCGTATCGCCCTGCGCCGCGGCGGCCTGGGCCGCGAAAAGCGTGATGCCGAGACCGACGCCAAGCCCGACTTTCGCGCGCCGCCGCCGTGCGCGCGACGCTGTTGTTCTATTCACCGTCATTGTTCTGGATGGAAAACTCGCCACTCGACCTGTCGAAACCCGTTACGAAGCTGCGAAGCGTGCCCGCACATGAGCCCGCGATGGCCCCCGGCGAACCGCCGGACATCGTGGGCAAGCCGGCGCGACATTCATCCGACGAATCGGACGATCCGGCCGCATGCGGGCCGTTCGATCGGGAAAGCGCAGGATGGGCATCGGAGGCCGGCAACGCGCCGGGCGCCGACGCAGCCGCCGATCCGTGGATCGGGTGCCTGTCGGGCGGCCGGCTGCCTCGCCCGGTCTTTTCATGCGGGGGGACGCTTCGAACGCCCCGGTGCGGGCGCCGGACATTTGCGTGCACCGTTCGTCGGGGCGGTGGATGTCCGTCGCGCGCGACATCGCGGCGTGGCGCGCATTTTACCCCGGGCGGACAGGGCAGCTGGGAAAGCCGCCCGGCGGGTGGTTGTCGCAAGTGTCGCGGGCGGCACGGCGGCCGCCCGTCCGGTACTACGCGGTATCGGCGGCTTTCAGCCCCCATGCGTCGATCATCTGCTGGCGCATCACGAACTTCTGCACCTTGCCGGTCACCGTCATCGGCAGCTCGTCGACGAAGCGGATGTAGCGCGGAATCTTGTAGTGCGCGATCTGCCCGTTGCAGAACGCACGCACGTCGTCCTCCGTCATCTGCTCGTCCGCGCGCAGCACGATCCACGCGCACAGCTCCTCGCCGTACTTCGCGTCCGGCACGCCGAACACCTGCACGCTCTGAATCTTCGGATGGCGGAACAGGAATTCCTCGATCTCGCGCGGATAGATGTTTTCGCCGCCGCGAATCACCATGTCCTTCAGCCGGCCGACGATGTTGCAGTAGCCGTCCGCATCGAGCGTCGCGAGGTCGCCCGTATGCATCCAGCCGTCGACGATCGTCTCCTGCGTTTTTTCTTCGTCGTCCCAGTAGCCGAGCATCACCGAATAGCCCTTCGTGCACAGCTCGCCCGTCGTGCCGACCGGCACGATGGCGCCGCCCGGATCGACGATCTTCACTTCCAGGTGCGGCTGGATGCGCCCGACCGTCGTCGTGCGCTTCTCGAGCGGATCGTCGGTCGAGCTCTGGAACGACACGGGGCTCGTCTCCGTCATCCCGTACGCGATCGTGATCTCCGACAGGTGCATCTGCGACACGACGCGCTTCATCGTCTCGATCGGGCACGGCGAGCCGGCCATGATCCCGGTGCGCAGCGTCGACAGGTCGAATTTCGCGAACTCGGGGTGATCGAGCTCGGCGATGAACATCGTCGGCACGCCGTGCAGCGCGGTGCAGCGCTCGTCGGCCACCGCCGCGAGCGTCGCGACCGGGTCGAACGCCTCGCCGGGGAACACCATCGCCGCACCCGTCGACACGCAGGCGAGCACGGCCAGCACCATCCCGAAGCAGTGATACAGCGGCACCGGGATGCACAGCGTGTCATGCTCGCTGAACCGCATCGCCATCGCGATGAAGCGCGCGTTGTTGACGACGTTGCGGTGCGTGAGCGTCGCGCCCTTCGGGCTGCCGGTCGTGCCGCTCGTGAACTGGATGTTGATCGGCTCGTTGGCCGAGAGCGTTGCGCCGATCGCATCGAGCCGCGCGACATCGAGCGTGTCGCGGCCGCGCGCGACGACGTCCGGATAGCGCAGCATGCCCGGCGTGCGGCCGTCACCCATCCGGATCACGATGCGCAGTGCCGGCAGCCGCGCCGCATGCAGTTCGCCCGGCGCGCAGTGCGCGAGTTCCGGCGCGAGCGCCTGCAACATCTCCAGGTACTTCGACGACTTGAACTGCTCGGCCGCGATCAGCGCGCGGCAGCCTGCCTTGTTCAGCGCGTAGTCGAGTTCCGCGAGCCGGTAGGCCGGGTTGATGTTGACGAGGATCGCGCCGATGCGCGCGGTCGCAAACTGGGTGAGCAGCCATTCGACGCGATTCGGCGACCAGATGCCGACGCGGTCACCCGGCTCGATCCCGAGCGCGACGAGGCCGGCCGCGAGTACGTCGATCTCGTGCGCGAACGTGTGCCAGTCCCAGCGAATGCCCTGCTCGCGGAACACGACGGCCGGCCGCGCCGGAAAGCACGACGCGGTGTCGTGCAGCAGCGCGGCGACGGTCGCATCCGACAGCGGCACGTCGGTGCGGCCCCGCACGATCGACACGCCGTCGAGCGGCACGCCGGTGGCGATGGCGGTGGTCATGGTGTCTCCTGATCGGCGGCGCCGGCCCGCGGGCCGGCGCGTGCATCATCGTGTAAACATCTGCGCGGTCGTGATCGCCATGTCGCCGCCCGGCACGCGAATGTCCTTCAGCTTCTTCAGCGTATCGGCGTCGTACACGGCAACCGTGTTGAAGGTGCCCGCGAGGTAGAGCTTGCTGCCCTCTCGATTGAACGACAGGCAGTAATACGAATGATCGAGCGGCGCGGCCTCGACCAGCTTCTCGTTCTTCACGTCGTACTTCGCGAGCCGGTTCAGCACGCCATACATCGCGTTCGGATCCTTCGGCGACAGCCCGCCCGTGAAATACACCTCGGTCACCGGCGTGAAATCCTTGACCGTCGCGTTGCCCGTCTTCAGATCGATGTCGACATAGCCGTACATCGTCTGCGCGGAGGCCGGGTCCTTCTTCTCGTCCTTGAAGCGGTCGGCCGTATAGAGCAGGTTCAACGTATGCTGCGGACGCTGCTGCGGCCACACGTACAGCACGTCGGGCTGGCCGTGCAGCGGCTGCTTCCAGTTGCGCAGCGGCACCGCGACGTCGTACTTGCCGGTCTGCGCGTTCATCCGGTAGATGTCCGCGCCGACGATGAACAACGATCCGTCGTCGGCGGCC
Organism: Burkholderia sp. AU33803; assembly: GCF_002223095.1. Taxonomy (NCBI): domain Bacteria; kingdom Pseudomonadati; phylum Pseudomonadota; class Betaproteobacteria; order Burkholderiales; family Burkholderiaceae; genus Burkholderia; species Burkholderia sp. AU33803. The sequence goes on along the minus strand of NZ_NKFJ01000006.1, from coordinate 733,898 downwards.
TGCAGCATCGTCGTCTGGCGCGGTGCGGCGAAGGTGCGCACCGGCTTCGCGTCGAGTCCGCCATCGGTGCGGTACACCTGCAGGCGCGGCGACTGTACTTCATAGCTGTCGCGGTTCAGCTTCGTCGGGTTGACGACGCTGTAGATCTCCTTGCCGTCGGGGCTCAATCCGACCGAGAACATCGCGCGCGCCCGCTCGTTGCCCGCTTCCGCGAGCTCCGCATGGAACACGGTCCGGCACGAATCGAGATCGACACCGTACAGGTCGCCGTAATGGTTGTTCAGCACGTATGCGCGCGTACGGTCCGGGCTGATCTGGATCGTGCCGGGGCCGAACGCGTCGGGCAGCGAGCAGGTCTTGACGACGCTGTCGGTGGCCGTGTCGATCACCGTCAGGTTGTTCGGATAGTTCGTGACGGCGAGGTACTCGTGGCCGGCCTGCAGCGGGCCGTCGGCGGCGGCCGACAGCGACGCGGCCGAGGCAAGCGCGGCGGCGAGGAGCGCGCGGCTCAGGGGTGTCGTGAATCGCATGGAGAATCCTTGATCGGTGCCGGGTGGATCACTTGTCTTTGGGGAACACGCTGCCGAGCTGGCGCCAGTCCGCGCCCGAATCGGTCGCGTGCTTGTTCCAGTCGGGATAGGTGCTCATCATGTCGGGCACCTGCGCGGGCCACCAGCACGGGTCGGAGCAACCGTAGAGGTCGGCCTCCATCGGCTGGCACAGCGACGCGACCCCGCCGAACACGTCCGTTTCCCAGCCGGGGTCGGTCGTCGACGTGCAGCCCGCGACGGACGTCATCGCGACGACTTCCTCGAGGCGATCCTGCTGCACGGCCTCCTCGAGCTTTTTCGCCTTGTTGTTGAGCGGCTTCAGATGTTTCATGTCAGTTCGCCTTGCGCGGAGTGATGTGGTTGTCGATGAACGCCGGGTTGCCGGCGATGATCCGGCTGTAGACCTCGATGCCGAAATCGATCCAGTCGCGCATCAGCTCGCAGTAGTGGTAGGTCGGATGCGCGGGGTCGCCGTAACGCGCGTAGCTCTCGTGATAGCAGCCGCCCGAGCACAGGTTGCGGATCCGGCACGTTTCGCAGCCGGTGCCGCTGCGCTCGAGGCGTTGCGACAGGAAGTCGTTGAGCTCCGCCTGCGCGACGCCCTCATGCACGTTGCCAAAAGTCGGCAGCGCCGAGCCGGTGAAGCGGTGGCACAGGTTCAGATCGCCCTTGTGATCGACCGCGAGCATCTTGAGCCCGGCGCCGCACGGCAGCGACTTCTTGTGCCCTTCGTGCAGATCGGTGATCAGCTGGTGCAGGTTCGAGAAGCCGATGTTGCGGTTCTCGAGCGCGGCGGCCAGGTAGCGCCGGCCGAGCGCCTTCATGTTCGCGAACACCTGCGCGAGTTCATCGGTCTGCAGGTTGAACGTTTCGAGCTGTCCCGACGTGACCGGCGCGAAGCCGACTTCCGCGAAGCCGAGCTCGTTGAACAGGTGATCCCAGATGCCTTCGATGTCGGTCACGCCGCTCGTCAGCGTCACGCGCGCGCCGACCGGGCGGCTACGGTAGCGCTTGAGCAGCATCTCGACCTTGCGGCGCACGACGTCGTAGGTGCCCGCGCCGCCGACCGTGCGGCGGTTCAGGTCGTGGATCGAACGCGGCCCGTCGATGCTGACCGACAGCCCGAAGCGATGCGCATCGAGCCAGTCGATGATCTCCTCGGTCAGCAGCGTCGCGTTGGTCGTCATCACGAACTCGACCTGCTTGCCGAGCGCGCCGAAGCGCAGTTCGCAATACTCGACCATGCATTCGATCAGCTTGCGGTTGCTGAGCGGCTCGCCGCCGAAGAACACGACCGTGTAGCGCGGCAGGTCGGGCGATTCCTTCAGCAGCATCTCGACCGACGCCTTCGCGGTGTCGATGTCCATCCGCCGCCCGGCGGACGGCGTGTCGAGGTCTTCCTTGTAACAATACGTGCAGCTCAGGTTGCAGCCGGTGTTCACGTTCAGCACGACCGTGTCGATCGCGGTGCGCTCGACGCGCTTCACCGCAATCTCTGGCGTGAGCGGCGAGCCGTCGCTGACGACCTCGAGGGCCATCAGCTCGCCAAGCGTCTCGGCGAGTTCGCCGTGCGGCGAGCGGCCGGCCAGCCGCGCGAACAGCTCGTCGGCCGTACAGCTGCTCGCACGCAGCGCGTCGATGATGTCGGCCGTCACACGATCGGCCGCGAACAGCGAGCTGCTCGGCACATGAAACATCAGGCGCTCGTCGTCGACGCGCACTTCGTGCACGTTGCGTTCAACCACGTTCAACAGGGCGCTCATCGGATTCTCCTTGCGTTCGTCGGATTCGGACCGGGCCGCGTTGCGGCCCGGCGCGCGGACATGCGGACCGTTCAGGGCAGCGGCGGGTTGTTCCAGCGCTGCACGCCGACGATCATGTGCCCGGTGCCCGTCACCGTGCGTGCCCCGTCCGTCACCGTCGCGACGACGTTCAGGTTGCCCGTGTTGTTGGTGCCCATCCGGCGCGCGGGGTTCGGGCCCGCGTTACCCGGCGTGAAGATGCCGGTCGACGCCTGCATCGTGCCGGCGAACTGCGTGTCGCGATCGCCCTTCGACTGATCGTCGAACGGGGTGACCGACCATTGCGCGGGCACGACGCCGATGCGGAACGGCTTGCCCGCGCCGTCGACACCCCAGGCCACCGCGTCGAAACGCCCTTCGACCTTCGGCGTCGAGCCGCCGTTGCCGCCGATGCGCGCAACCGCGTAGTCGGGTTCGACCTTCACGTCGTGGATCTCGCGATAGACCGCGAAGCCGTCCGCATGCGCGGCGCCGACGCTCACCCGGCGCGCGCCGGCCGCGCTGCCGTCGGCGGCCTTCACGCGCACCCGCACGTACTGCGGCGTGCGCTCGAGCACCGATGCAACCGTCACGCCCGTGCCGAACGCGGGCGTGCCCCGCAGGTTCGCGCCGACGATCGTCACGTCGGTCTCCTCGCCTGCCTTCACGTAAGCCGGCTGCACCGCCACGATCTGCGCGTTGCCGAGCTTCGCCGCGTTGAAGTCGAGGCCGCGTTCGTCATGGGCATCGTCGAACATCCGGCCGCGCAACGTACCGTCGCTCGCCATCAGCACCTGGCGCATGGTCGTGTCGCCGATCTTCACGCTCGCGCGCCATTCGTAGCCGGTGTAAAGCGTCGCGGTGCCGGTGCCGACGAGCGGGCTGCCGTCCGCGAAGCGGCCCTTCAGCTCGACGTCGAAGCGGTCGCCCGCGCCACCCTTCACCGTCATCGTGCCGTACGCATCGCCCTTGCCCGGCATGTGGCCGCCGAAGCTCCACGTGCCGGCCAGCGCGGTCGCGGGCGGATGGTGCTGCTTCCACGCGGTCCATGCGTTGCTGTCGTACGGGTAGTCCTTCGCAAGCATCGGCGCGATGTCGGTGAGCGCGATCTTCAGCCAGTCGCGGTCGCGGCCCATCGCCGAATACTCGATCGACGGCCACTGCCCGAGATGGAAGTTCACGAGCTTGTCCCATTCGGCGACCGGGCGGCGCTGCAGCAGCGGGCGCGCGGCCGAGTGGCAACGCGCGCACATCTGCTTGAATTCCTCGTTGCCGACGGTCTCCTGCGTGTTCAGGCGGCGCTCGGGCGCGTACCGGAAATCCTTCGACTCCGACGGCGCAAGCCCCTGCGTATCCGACAGGTACTTCACCAGAATGCGCCGTTCGTCGTCGCTGATCGTGAGGCCGTGCATCGTCTGCATCCGCGCGATCGTCATCAGCCAGCCTTCCGGCGTCTTGCGCTGATGGCTGATGCGGCTCCACGAATCCTTCGACTCGGCCGCGTGACACGCCGCGCAAGTCTGGCTGAGGATCGCGTGAGCGTCGCGTGGTGCCTGGGCCTGGGTCTGCGCCGGCACGGCGCCCGAGGCCAGTGCGAGCGCACCGGCGGCCACGACGGCCGCGGCCGCACGGGGCCGCCGGCTGCGTCGAATGAAAGTCTTGAACAAGGCTCTGCTCCTTTACGTGGGGTCTCGAATCGTCCGGCCTGCAGCGCTGCGGCGCTTGTCTCATGCTCTTCAAGCACAGGCCGTGCCAATTGCCGACGTCGGGTTTGCCACAAGGAAAACACGCGCTTTTACCGCCGAACGCTCGGGAAAATCCCGATTCAAACCGGCGCGCCAAACCGGCATTCGCGCGCCTTTGCGGCGGTGCGGCCATGACGGCCGGCAGCATGCGTGCCGCATGTCGCGTCTCACGTTGCATCCGGATTCTCAAATTGAGACGCCACTCGGCCAACGCGGCGCGACGCCGAACGTGTGCGCGATCGCGGGCCGTCACGCCGCGCGCCCCGCGCCGCATGGCGGGCGCGGCGCGCACGCAGGCGGCCGCGTCGACGTTGGTATGGAAGCTGCTTTTCGCCTCGACACCCGAACCCCGATGAGCGAGGAGCTTCCATGCAGGCAACGTTGTCGTTACTTCCGCAAACCCAGTCGTTCATCGCACGTACGCCGTCGATGCTGATCGGCGAGACGTGGCGCGCCGCCGAAAGCGGCGCCACCCTGGCCGTCCACAACCCCGCGACCGGCGACGAGCTGTGCCGCGTGCCGGCCTCTGGCGCGGCCGACGTCGACCGCGCGGTTCGCGCCGCCCGCCACGCGTTCGACGATTCCGCATGGAGCCGCATGCGGCCGCGCGAACGGCAGAACCTGCTGTGGCGTCTCGCGGATCTGCTCGAACGCGACGCACAGCAACTTGCCGAACTCGAATGCATGAACAACGGCAAGAGCGCGCAGATCGCGCGCGCGATGGACGTGCAGCTGTCGATCGACTTCCTGCGCTACATGGCCGGCTGGGCGACCAAGATCGAAGGTGCGACCGTCGACGTGTCGATGCCGCTGATGCCCGACAGCCAGTTCCACGGTTTCATCCGGCGCGAGGCCGTCGGCGTGGTCGGCGCGATCGTCGCGTGGAATTTCCCGCTGCTGCTCGCGTGCTGGAAGCTCGGCCCGGCGCTTGCAACGGGCTGCACGATGGTGCTGAAACCCGCCGACGAAACGCCGCTCACCGCACTGCGGCTCGCGGAACTCGTGCAGGAAGCCGGTTATCCGGCCGGCGTGTTCAACGTCGTCACCGGCACCGGCGTGGAAGCGGGCGCCGCGCTCGCGCACCACCCCGACGTCGACAAGCTGACGTTCACGGGCTCGACCGAAGTCGGCAAGCTGATCGGCAAGGCCGCGATGGAATCGATGACGCGCGTGACGCTCGAACTCGGCGGCAAGTCGCCGACGATCGTGTTCGACGATGCGGACCCGGCCGTCGCGGCCGCGGGCGCGGCCACCGCGATCTTCTTCAACCACGGCCAGGTATGTTGCGCGGGCTCGCGCCTGTACGTGCAGCGCAAGCACTTCGATCGTGTGGTCGGCGACATCGCGGGCATCGCGAGCAACATGAAGCTCGGCAACGCGCTCGACCCGTCGGTCGACATGGGCCCGCTGATTTCGGCAAAGCAGCAACAGCGCGTGGCCGGTTACATCGAGCGCGGCCGCGAATTGGGCGCGCAGCTCGCGTGCGGCGGCGAAGCGTACGGCCCCGGCTTCTTCGTGAAACCGACCGTGCTCGTCGACGTCGACCAGAAAGGGCCGCTCGTGCAGGAGGAAATCTTCGGGCCGGTGCTGGTCGCGATGCCGTTCGACACGATCGACGATGCGATCCGCCTCGCGAACGACACGCGCTACGGCCTCGGCGCAAGCATCTGGACCAACAACCTGTCGGCCGCGCACCGGATGATCCCGAAGATCCGCTCGGGCTCGGTCTGGGTCAATTGCCACAGCGCGCTCGATCCGGCGCTGCCGTTCGGCGGCTACCGGATGTCGGGCTTTGGCCGCGAAATGGGCGCGGCCGCGATCGAGCATTACACCGAGTTGAAATCGGTGCTGATGAACGTGTGATCGCGTCGCCGCGCTGAGCGACACCCGCGCCGCGCGACACGGTCGCGCGGCGTGCCGGTCCGCCCGTGCCCGCATTCCGCCGCGCCTTTCCCCCACTCCAACGACACCGAGACACCCGATGCCCCGCCTCCCCGCTTCCCGCCGTACCTTCATGATCGCCGCGGCCGGCCTGCTGTCGGCCGCCGCGCTGCCGCGTGCCGCCTCCGCCGCGCCGGCGCTGCTCGACGAAACCGATCCGGCCGCGAAAGCGCTCGGCTATCGCACCGACGCCGCTCACGTGAACCGCGCCGCGTTCGCGCGCTATACCCCTGGCCAGGACTGCGGCCGCTGCAGCTTGTACCAGGGCAAGGCCTCGGATCCGGACGCACCGTGCCCGCTGTTCGCCGGAAAACGGGTCGCGAACGGCGGCTGGTGCAACGCGTACAACCCGCGGACGTAAGCGTCGCCGTCGCAAGCATTCCGCCCACCCTCGAGCCATGCACGCCGCCCCGTCACGCACGTCGATCGCGGTCCGCCCGCCCGCACGAATCGCCCGCACTGCCGCGCCCCGCCTGGGCCTTAGGTTTTTGACCCGATGGATTTATGCGCGGGCTTATGACAGACTCGGCGGGCCTTTTTGCGTGAGGCCGCGCCGGATCGGACGGCCCGACATTCTCCTGAGGAGGGGCGACGTGCAAGACTACTTCCCTTCCGGCCAACGACTTCCGGACCGGCTGCAGGCAACCCGCCTGATTCGCGAGCGCCTCAGTTCCGATGGCGTGCTGCCGCAGGGTTGCCTGCGCATCGAAATCGACCAGTCGTGGCGGCGCAGCCTCGATCACGGCGTGCGCTGGGACGACGACGCGCGGCTGAACCTGCATGAATTCTGCAACCTCGACGAGTTGCACGACGCGAACCGCCTGCTGCTCGCCGCGGCCGCCCCCGAGCTCGAATTCCTCGCCGAGCGCTGCGGACGCGACGGGATGATCCTGCTGGCCGATGCGCACGCAACGATCCTGTCGGTCGACGGCGACGCGAGCCAGCTCGCCGCGCTCGGCATCGGCGATATCCGCGCCGGCGCGAGCTGGTGCGAATCGCTGCGCGGCACGAACGCGCTCGGCACCGCGCTCGTCGAAGGCCGTGCGGTCGCGATCGACAGCGGCGAGCATTTCCTCGGCCGACTGAGCCGCTTCTCATGCCGCTCGCTGCCGCTGTGCGACCCGCACGGCAAGCCGATCGGCGTGCTCGACCTCACCCGCGAAGGCGAACTGCCGCTCACGCTCGACGACATGTCGATGCTGATGAGCGCGGCGGCCACGCACATCGAGACGCGCCTGTTCGATGCCTATTTCCCCGAGCACGTCGTGCTCGTGTTCCACCCGCGCCATGCGTATCTCGGTTCGAGCTGGAGCGGCGTGCTTGCCGTGTCGGAAGACGGCCGCATCGTCGCCGCGAGCCCGCATGCGTGCAACCTGCTCGGCACGGCACGCGACGCGCTCGTCGGCCGCCGCTGCGAAAGCGCGGCGCTCACGCGCACGCCGTCGTTCGTCGCGTTCGCCGAGCAAGGCGGAATGCTGCACGTCGAAGGCGTCGACGCCACGTTCCATTGCAAGGCGCTGCGCCTGCCGCGGGCGACCGCGGTGCCGAAGTTGCGCGCACGCGAGCCGGCCCCGGCCGCCGCCGCTCGCCACGATGCCGGCGCGCAAGCACTCGCGGCCCTCGCCGGCCGCCAGCCGCGCCTGCTGCGCGCGCTGACGATGGCGCGGCAAGGTCTCAACAACGGGCTGCCCGTGCTCGTACAGGGTGAGACGGGCACCGGCAAGGAAGTCGTCGCACGCGCGCTGCACGATGCGAGCGCGCGCGCCGGCAAGCCGTTCGTCGCGGTGAACTGCGCGTCGATTCCGGAAGGGCTGATCGAGTCGGAGCTGTTCGGCTATCGCGACGGCGCGTTCACGGGCGCGCGCAAGGGCGGGATGACGGGCCGGCTGATGCAGGCGCACGGCGGCACGCTGTTTCTCGACGAGATCGGCGACATGCCGCTGCACCTTCAGGCTCGCCTGCTGCGCGTGCTGCAGGAACGCAAGGTCGCGCCGCTCGGCGCGGGCGACGAACAGGCGATCGACATCGCGGTGATCTGCGCGACGCACCGCGACCTGCAGACGATGGTGCGTGACAAGTCCTTCCGCGAAGACCTCTACTACCGGATTCACGGCGTGAACGTCCTGCTGCCCGCGCTGCGCGAACGCGACGACGTCGACCTGATCGTCACGGCGCTGCTCACGCGGCTCGGTGCGCCGCACGTGAGCGTGAACGCCGAACTCGCCGACGTGTTCCGCCAGCATCGCTGGCCCGGCAACATCCGCCAGCTCGAGATGGTGCTGCGCACCGCGCTCGCCGTGCGCGACGAGCACGACGCCGTGCTCGGTCTCGATCATCTGTGCGACGGCTTCATCGACGGCGTGTGCCCGGCACCGGACGCGTCGTTCGGGCTGATCCGCCGCCACGAGGACGACCTGATCCGCGAATCGCTCGCGCGCCACGACGGCAACGTCGCGGCCGCGGCGCAGACGCTCGGCATCAGCCGCGCGACGCTGTACCGTCGCCTCAAGCGGCTGCAGTCATGAGGCTGCGCGCGCGTTCGTCCGCTGCGTTCGTGACGGGCCGGTCGCGCCGATGCTGAAACTCATCCTGCGTTTCGTGAAGACCGACGACCGCGCGCAGCTCGCGCACGCGCTCGGCTGGCTGTACGGTTTCGTGCGGCCGCACCGGCTCGCGATCGCCGGGCTGCTCGCGCTGTCGGCCTGCGCGTCGCTGCTCGCGCTCGCGCAACCGTGGCTCACGAAGGAGCTGATCGATCGCGGGCTGATCGGCAAGGATGTCCGGATGCTCGTCGCGATCGCGTTCGCGATGGTGTTCGCGGGCTTCGTCGGCACGCTGCTCGGCGGCATCAACCGCTACCTGCATACGCGGCTGTCCGGCCGCGTGCTGTTCTCGCTGCGCAGCGCCGTCTACGCGCACCTGCAGCGGCTGTCGCCGTCGTTCTACGGCCAGCGCCGCCTCGGCGACCTGCTGTCGCGCCTCGACGGCGACGTCGCCGAAATCCAGCGCTTCGCGCTCGACGCGCTGTTCTCCGCCGTCTCGAACGTGATCGGGCTGGTCGGCACGCTGGTGCTGCTCGTCACGCTGTCGTGGAAGCTGTCGCTGCTCGCGCTGCTGCTGATTCCGTTCGAGATCCTGTGGCTGCGAACGATGCGCCGCAAGGTCGAGCGCGATGCGCGGTCGGTGCGCGAAGGCGCGGCCGACGTGTCGTCGTTTCTCGTCGAGACGCTGCCCGCGATGAAGTTCATCCAGGCCGCCGGCCGCCAGCGCGCGGAACAGGCGCGGCTCGACGGGCTCGGCGATCGCTACATGGAACGCCTGCTGAAGCTGCAGGTCACCGAGTTCATCACGCAATCGGTGCCCGGCACGCTAACGTCGCTGTCGCGCGCGGGTGCATTCATCGTCGGGGGCTACTGGGTGATTCGCGGCGACTGGCCGCTCGGTTCGCTGATCGCGTTCTCGAGCTATCTCGGGATGGCGATCGGCCCCGTGAAAAGCCTGCTCGGCCTCTACGTCGCGCTGCAGCGGATGACGGTCAGCCTCGGGCGCGTGATGGAGCTGCAGCGCGCGCCGGTCACCGTGCAGCCGCCGGCCGACGCACGTGCGCTGCCCGCGCGCGGCGATCTCGAATTCGTCGACGTGTGGTTCGCGCACGACGAGCGCGCGCAACCGGTGCTGCGCGGCGCCGGTGCATGCGTGCCGGCCGGCAGCAAGGTTGCGCTGTCCGGGCTGTCGGGCAGCGGGAAGTCGACGCTGATCGACCTGCTGCAGCGCTTCTACGACCCGCAGCGCGGCAGCGTGCGGATCGACGGCATCGATTTGCGCGACGTCGATCTCGACGCGCTGCGCCGCCACGTCGCGGTCGTCAGCCAGGACATCGTGCTGTTTCGCGGCAGCCTCGCCGACAACATCCGCTACGCGGCGCCGCTCGCGACCCATGACGACATCGTGCATGCCGCCCGCGCCGCGCAGCTCGACGAACTGATCGCGACGCTGCCGGGCGGGCTCGACGGGCCGGTCGGCGAACGCGGACAGCAACTGTCCGGCGGCCAGAAGCAGCGGATCGCGATCGCGCGCGCACTGCTTCAGGCACCGGCGATCCTGGTGCTCGACGAAGCGACGTCGGCGGTCGACGAAGCGACCGAGCGGCAGGTCATCGCGCAGATCGACACGCTGTTCGGCGACCGCACGCGCATCCTCGTCAGTCACCGCGCATCGACGCTCGCCGGCGTCGACCTGCATTTCGAACTCGCGGACGGACGACTCGCGCGGCGCACGCACCGGGATTTCGCGCATGCGTGACGATCGGGCCGTGCGCGTGGGCGTCGTCGACAGCGGCTATCCGCCTGCGCTGGACGCACGCGTCGCCGCCGCGCGGCGCTTCTCGTTCGACGCGGCTTCCGTGGTGCAGGCCGGTGCCGTCGAGCCCGACCGGATCGGTCACGGCAGCGCGATCTGCACGACGATCGCGGCCGCCGCACCCGAGGCGGCGTTGTGCGTCGCGCAGGTGTTCGAGGCACGCGGCGTGACGAGTGCCGCACAGATCGCCGACGCAATCGACTGGCTGCTCATGCAACGCGTTCGCGTGATCAACCTGAGCCTCGGCGTGCGCGCCGATCGCGACACGCTGCGCGACGCATGCGCGACAGCCGTCGCGCAACGCGTGACCGTCTTCGCGTCGAGCCCCGCGCAAGGCACGCCAGTGTTTCCGGCAAGCTATCCGGGCATCGTGCGCGTCACGGGCGATGCGCGCTGCGTGTCGGGCCAATGGTCGTGGCTCGACAGTGCGCAGGCCGATTTCGGCGCGGTCGTGTCGAGCGGCGCACCGCGCGCGCCGGCCGGCGCGAGCATCGCGTGCGCCGCGCTCAGCGGCCATGCGGCGGACTGGTTCGCGCGTCATCCGGATGCCGATACGGCTGCCCTGCTCGATCACCTGCGCACGGACGCCACCTACATCGGCGTCGAGCGACGTACGCACGCATCATGAACCGCGCATCGGTCGTCGTACTCGGCGCGGGGCCGGCGGGCGCCGCCACCGCACTCGGGCTCGCGCGGCTCGGCTATCCGGTCACGGTCGTCAGCGAATGGCGGCGCTTCGACGCGGTCGAAGGCGTGTCCGAGCGCGTGCTGCAGGGGCTGCGTCATGCCGGCCTCACGCACGCGGCCGCCTGCGCGCTGCCGCCCTGTGCACGCACGACCCGCTGGAACGGCGACACGCGTACGCTCAATCGCGAACACCTGATCGACCGCCGCCGTTTCGACGCGGCGCTGCGCCACGATCTGGCCGATGCCGGCATGGCGGTGCGCGAAGCGACCGTCCGCGCGGTGCAAGCCGACGGCGACGGGCATGCGATCCGCATCGACACACCGGCCGGTGACGTCACGCTGCATGCGGCGTTCGTCGTCGAGGCGCGCGGCCGGCTCGCGCCGCTTGCACGCGATGCGATGCGCGGCCCGCAGACGCTGAGCCTGCTGAACGTGTGGCAAGGCACGCCCGGCGACGCGGCTTGCGCGATCGAGAGCTTGCCGGACGGCTGGGCGTGGATGGCGCGCCTGCCTGACGGCCGCTGCTACTGGCAGGCGACGCTCGACGTCGCGACCGCGGCGCTACCGCCACGCGACGCGCTGCCCGCATGGTGCGCAACGCTGCGGCAGACGCCGCTCGCGCATGACTTCTTCGGTGCGGGGGGGCGGGATACCGGCGCCGCTGCGCGGGTGTTCGCGCGCACCAGCAGCGCGACGCTGTGCGGCGACACCGGTGGCACGAACTGGCTGCGTGTCGGCGACGCGGCGATGGCTGTCGACCCATTGTCCGGCAACGGCATCTTCCAGTCGCTGTCGTCGGCACTGCAGGCGCCGGCCGTCATCCATACGCTGCTCAAGCATCCCGAACGCGCGGCACTCGCGCTGCGCTTTCACGCGCGACGCATCACCGCGCTGTTCATGCGTTTCGCGCGGATCGGCCGCGACTTCTACGCGCTCGACACGCAATGGGCCGACCGGCCGTTCTGGCATGCGCGCCGCGCGTGGCCGGACGATACGCCGTCGCATCGCGCGCCCGATTTCGGCGCGCTCGCGATCGAGCGTGCGCCCGTGATCGACGGCGACACGATCGTCGAGGCCGACGTCGTCACGAGCCCCGATCAGCCGCTCGGCAGCTGGCATCTGCAAGGCATCCCGCTCGCGCCGATCGTCGCGGCGCTGCGCGAGCAGCCGGTGGCGCAGGTGCTGGCAGCGTTCGCGCCGCCGCAGGCCGCGCTGGTGCGGCACTGGCTCGAAACGCAGGGATATCCGTTCGTGCACGCGTGACGCGCTGCTGCTTCTGCTTCGTTCACTTCTCCCGCTCCGTCATGCCGCGACTCACGCATCGTGGCACGCGCTTTTGCGCCCGCACGATTGCGCCTCGCCGACCGTCTCAATCTGAGACGCAACATGCGACACGCGATGCGAATTGCTACGCGATTTGCGCGCGATCAAGCCCGTTCGACGATCACGTCACGATGAAACGGAACGCAGCCCGCGCATCGCGGTCTTGAAACGCGTGATGGCACGCCATCTGCTTGTCGAAGGTCACGCGCCGCTCACGCCGCGCGCAGGACCATCGACCGTTTCACCTTTCTAGCCCACACCCCACATGAAAAAATCACGCCTTATCCTTTCAGCAGGATTCCTGATCGGTTTCTCGACCGCGCATGCGCAGAGCTCCGTCCTGATGTTCGGCATCCTCGACGAAGGCATCAACTACACGAGCAATGTCGGCGGCAAGTCGTCCTGGCAGATGGCGAGCGGCGATCTCGCGACGAGCCGCTGGGGCATCAAGGGCAACGAGGATCTCGGCGGCGGGCTGCGCGCGATCTTCGCCCTCGAAAGCGGCTTCCTGGTCGAAAGCGGCCAGCTCGGCTATGGCGGCCGTTTGTTCGGCTACCAGTCGTATGTCGGGCTGCAGTCGGACCGGCTCGGCACGCTGACGCTCGGCCGCCAGTTCGATACCGTCGCCGACACGATCGGGCCGCTGACCGCCAACGGCAGCTGGGCGGGCTTCCTGTTCTCGCATCCACTCGACAACGACAACACCGATGCGTCATTCCACGCGAACAACGCGGTGAAGTACACGAGCCCCACATGGGGCGGCTTTTCCGGCACGGTCATGGTCGGACTAAGCAACCTGGCCGGCGGCTTCGCGCAGAACCGGATGCTCGGCGTCGGGCTGAATTACGCCTACCAGACGTTGTCGGTCGCCGCTGTCTACGAAAACATGTCGAATCCCGGCACCACGGCGGGCGGCGCGCTGACGCCGGACGACACGGATTTCGTCGCAGGCAACCAGAAGATCTACGGGATCGGCGTGAACTACGGGATCGGGCCTGCGACGCTGGGCGCGGTCTATTCGCACGTGAACGTCGGCCAGCCCGACGCGTCGATCTATGCGGGCAGCCTGGGCCTCGCGAATGCGCGACTCACGTTCGACAATGTCGAAGTCAATGCGAAGTACAACGTGACGCCGGCCTTCCTCGTCGGCGGCATGTACACGTACACGCGCGGCGGACTCGATCGGGCCGGCGCGAAGTCCTCGCTGCACTGGAACCAGTTCGGCGCGATGGCGCAGTACCTGCTGTCGAAGCGCACCTCGGTCTATACGCAGGTCGCGTATCAACTGGTGGGCGGTAGCGCGACCGGCACGCCGCTCGACGGCGGGCTCGTGCCCGGTTCACCCGGCGCGTCGTCAAACGGGCACCAGCTCGTCGCGCGCGTCGCGATGAATCACACGTTCTGAACGGGTGCGCCGCGTGCCGCCACGGGAACGCGTGCGGCACGCGCGACGCTCAGAACCCCTGCATCGTCACGGTCGGATCGACGACCAGGTGCACGACGCCGTAGATGACTGCGCCGACGAGCACCGCGAGGATGATCGCCACGAACGGCAGCATCGTGAAGTTGGCATTCGCGAGATCGGTTGCGTGCGCCTTGCTGTTGCGTACGCCGAAGAAACTCCACAGGACCAGTTTGATCATGCCGAGCAGTTTCATGATTGCGCTCCTTTCATCTATCGGTTGACGCTATCGTCGATCCGACCGGCATCTGAAAAAAGAAGCAGTTGCGTGCGCTTTTCGCGCAGCAGGCTGTCTGCGGCGGCATGTCGCATGGGGTGCGTCAGCGGTCGAGCACGAGCGGTTCCGTCCCCTTCGCGGGCCGCGCGACGCACAGCAGCGCGCAACCGGGTTCGACCGTGGCATCGGGCGCCTGCTCGTAGTCGACCGCGCCGGACAGCACGCGCGTCGCGCACGTGCCGCATGAGCCGGAGCGGCATTCGGACGGCACGTCCACGCGCTGCCCCTCCGCGAATTCGAGCAAGGTGCCGTCGGCGGGCGTCCACGCGGCTTCCCGGCCGGTGCGCCGGAAGACGACCGGCACGCTCGCTACCGCCGCCGGCATTGCGGTCGCGCGGGTCGCGCTACGTGCCACGCTCGACGGCCCGAATGCCTCGAAACGGATGCGTTCGTCCGGCACGTTCAGTGCGCGCAATCCGTCGTACAAATCGCGCATGAACGCCGACGGCCCGCAGAGGTAGAAATCGTGATCGTCGAACGAAAGGATCCGCTTCAGCTGCGCGATATCGATGCGGCCCGCATGCGCTGCCGAGCCTTCGTGAGGATGACTGTCGAACCAGTGGAGCGACAAGCGCGCGTCGGTGGCGGCGACGCGTGCCAGTTCCTCGGCGAACGGTCGATCAGCCGCTTCACGCGCACCGTGTACGAACACCACGCGGCGCGGCGGTTGAGCGTCGGCCAGCGCACGGCGCAGCATCGCGATCATCGGCGTGATGCCGATACCGGCCGACACGAGCACGGCCGGGCGCGGGCTCGCGAGATCGAACGAGAAGCGGCCGCGCGGCATCTGCGCGTCGAGCGTCATGCCCACGTGCGCGTGATCGTGCAGCCACGCCGACACGCGCCCTTCGCGCTTCACGGTGATTCGATAGTGCGCGCCGCCCGGTGCATCGGAGAGCGTGTAGCTGCGGATCGCCGGCGCATCGCTGGCGGGCAGCGGGATGCGCAGCGTCAGGTGCTGCCCCGCTTCGTAGGCGGGCAACGGGCCGCCGTCCACCGGTTCGAAATGGAAGGAGCGGATCGCGCGCGCTTCGTCGACGATCTTTGCGATTCGCAGTGGGCGCCATGCGGGTGCCGACGCCGATGCGGTCGGCAATGCGGATGCGGATGCGGATGCGGACAATACCACCACGCCTGCCCCTGCCCCTGCGTTTGCGCCCACACCCGCCGCCATCGCCGCGAACTGCGGCGCACGCTCGACCGCCGACCACCGGAACGGCAGCACCGCGCGCATGCGCCGCACTTCCCGCACATGGAACCGCACGACCCGCCGCGCGCCGTCGAACGACGCGACGAGCGGCCCGTCCCACACGATCTCGGCGCGCGCTGCCACATACAGCAGGTCGCCGTGGTCGAAATCGATGAACAGCAGCCCCGCGCGCGGATCGTGCTGCAGGTTCCCGAGCGTATTGAAGAAGCGGTTGCCGCTGAAATCCGGCGACGTCAGCGTGCGCGCATCGTCGACGCGCACGAAACCCGGCATCCCGCCGCGATGCGACACGTCCGCGCCGCGCGCGGCGCCCGCGTCCGCCGACGTGTTCGCGCTCGCGACGAAGAACGTATCGGCCTGCGCGAGCAGCGCGCGATCGGCGTCGTTCAACGCGTCCGACACGTCCGGCCGCGCGAACGCATCGACTTCCCGTGCGACGAACGTCGGCTTGCGCCCCTGGATGTACTTCGCGCAGTTGCCAAAGCTCTGCTCGACCGCGATCGTCAGCGCATCGCCGTCGGCCGCACGCACGACGCCGTTGACGCGATTGCGCCGCCGCGTATCGAATTCGATCCCGAGCCCGCCGAGCGGCGCGCCCGGCTGCCACGCGCCGGCCAGCGGATCGCCCGGCAGTGCGCGCGACGCGATGCGCAGCGTGCGCGCATCGGGCGACGTCACGAACCCCGGCGCGCCGGCCCGCAGCGTCGCCCACGGCTGGCCGTGCGCGTCGACGCCGCCGAGCACGAAGAACGGCAGTTGCGCGAAAAACGCCCGGTGCTGGTCCGGCATGAAGCGCCGGATCCCGCGCCGTCCGGCCGAACCCGCGGCGTCCGTCACGCCCGCGCGCTGCTGCACGGCGAGCTCGCCCGCGTGAAACGGCGCGGTATCGAGTTCCCAGCCCGGTACGACGGCGGTCGGAACAGTCGGGGCATTCATCGCGTTCTCCCTGAGCAGGCTCGGCTTCGGTGGGTGTTACGCGGCGAGCAGGCCCGCGCGCGTCGTCGGCATCGCGACGAAGCCCGGCAGCGCCTCGATGCGCGCCAGCCACGCACGCACGTGCGGATACGGTTCGAGCGACACGCCGCCCTCCGGCGCGTGCGCGATGTACGAATACGCGGCGACATCGGCGATCGTCGGTTGAGCGCCGGCGGCAAACGGCTTGCCGGCCAGCTCGCGGTCGATCACGTCGAGCACTTTGGCGGCCGTGCGCTTGGCGGCCTCGTGGTCGAGCTGCGCGCCGAACACGGTCACGAGCCGCGCGGCGGCCGGCCCCGATGCGATCGGCCCGGCCGCATACGACAGCCAGCGCTGCACGACCGCCGCGCCGGCCGGATCGTCGGGCAGCCAGTGCGCGTCGCCGTAGCGCTTCGCGAGGTACACGAGGATCGCGTTCGAATCGGCGATCACCGTGCCGCCATCGTCGATCACGGGCACCTGCCCGAGCGGATTGAGCGCGAGAAACGCCGGTTCGCGTTGCGCGCCGGCGGCCAGATCGACGTCGACGGTCTCGGACGGCAGGCCGAGCAGCGACAGGAACAACCGCACGCGATGAGCGTGCCCGGACAGCAGGAACGAATAGACACGGATCGGTGAAGCAGGCTTGTTGGCGGCAGACATGGAAACGCTCCGGGCTCTCGCGCCGCCGGGGATCGGCGACGCACAACCGCAGCGTAGCGCTCGCCGTTCGTCACCAGAAGACGGATAATCTTTTAAATATCATCCTTTTTCATAGGACAATCGACGATGGCCGATCTGCGCGATGTGAACCTGAACCGGCTGGCGATCTTCGTCGCGGTGGTCGACGCCGGCTCGCTGACAGCCGCGGCCGAGCGCCTCGGCCTGGCGAAGACGGTCGTCAGCACGCACATGCAGCGCCTCGAATCCGAGGTCGGCGCGAACCTGCTGGTGCGCACGACGCGGCGGCTGAGCGTGACCGATGCGGGGCGGGCGTTCTACGACGCGTGCCGCGACATCGTGCGCGCCGCCGAAAGCGCGCTCGACGCGGTGTCGTCCGATGCGGGGCCGCTTCGGGGCACGCTGCGCGTGAGCGTGCCGATCGACTACGGCGCGCTGGTCGTCGCGCCTGCCGTCGTCGCGTTGCGCGACCGGCATCCGGGGCTCGACGTCGAACTCGTCGCGAACGACCGCGTGGTCGATCTCGTCGCGGACAACCTCGACGTCGCGATCCGCATCGGCCGCCTCGCCGATTCGAACTATCGGGCAGTGCAGCTCGGCACGTACGAGAAATGGCTGGTGGCGAGCCCCGCGTTTGTCGCCCGCCATGGGCGGCCACAAGAACCGGATGCGCTCGCCGCGCTGCCGTTCGTGATGCTGTCGTCGCTGCCGCACGCGCATACGGTCAAACTGGAAGACGCGAACGGCAACACCGCTTCCGTGCGCTGCGTCGCGCAGGTCGTGTCGAACACCGCCACCGCGTGCCGCGCGATCGTGCTCGCAGGCGGCGGCTTCGGGCTGCTGACGGATTTCTCGACCGCCGACGACGTTGCGGCGGGCAGGCTCGTGCGGTTGTTGCCCACGTGGCGCTCGGCGCCGGCCGGGATTCATGCGGTGTATCCGTCGACGCGGCTGCCTTCGCCGAAAGTGCGGGCGTTCGTCGCCGCGATGAAGGCGAGGATCGGGGAGACGGCGGGGACGCGGGTGACGAAGCGCTCAAGCCCGGCTTAGCCGAAGAATACGGCGCGACGGGGCGAGGAAGCATCTCGTCATGCGCGTCGCATGATCCGACCGCCACGACGGCAGGTTCCGCGTCGCCGCTGCCATGGTCCGACGTCAGTCTCGCCAGGTAGCCAGCCCGTCACATGAACTTGACGTAGCACGACTTCTTCTCGACCTGTTCGCGCTTGAATCCGCTCTCGGCCATGCATGCCTCGTACTCGTCGGGCAGCGGCTTCAGATTGAAGATCCGCTGGTCGATCGCGGTGGGCAGGCCATGATTCAGTTCGTCCTGCGCCTCTTCGCAGGTCGCCTTGGCCAAGCTGAGCTTCACGGGTTCCCCGGTGATGACGTTGCGGATTTTTTCATATTCCCCGCCCTTGCAGGCTGCAATGGCTTCCTTGAGGTGTCGCGTGTAGACCGCGTCGCGGCATCGATCCCCTTCCTGATCCAGGTTCTTGAATTTCGCCGCGAAAGTCTGCGACTTCCACACGGTTTCAGAAGTCGTGGACTCGCTGAACGGCCAGCAGCCGCAGCCCGTCAGCCCCAGGACAGACACAGCCATCCCCGCCGACGACATGCGACGCAACCATCGGTTTCGTGCTTGCATAGGTTCCTTGTTATTGATTGTCGGCCATACATGGTCGCGGGTAACGGCCCCGTCCCCGCTACCCCACCTCCCGCAACGTCCCCAGCAGCACCTTCCTGCAACTCGCGACCATCTGCGCCTCCGGATCGCGATAGTCGGTGAGCAGCCACGCCGCGCCGACGTTCGTCATCGCGCCGACGAGCGCGAGCCCGATCAGCCGCTGCTCGGTGCGCTCCGCCGGCGTTGCCGCTTCGCGCGGCGCGCCGATCGCCATGATCAGCTTGCCGAAGTCGATCAGCATGCGCTGGTAGGTCATGTCGGTGTCCGCGCTCACGCCCATCACCTCGAGCAGCAGCACGCGCGCCGCGCACGGGTCGCGCAGGAACGCGAAGAACGCGGCGAGCCCCGCATCGACGCTCTCGCGCAGATCGCCGCCGCGCTCGGCCACCGCCCGCGCGACCGCTTCGTGCAGCTGCTGCGCATGATGCAGGTAGGTGCAGCGCAGCAAATCCTCGGTGCTCTCGAACGCCGCATAAAAATAGCGATCGTTCAGCTTCGCTTCCTGGCAGATCGACCGCACGGTCGCCTTGCGGAATCCGACCGTGCCGAACACGCGCGTCGCCGCGCGAATCAGTGCGTCGCGCCGCTCCGCGGCCCGCACCTCGGGCGCCACGCCACCGTACGACCGGCCCCTTTTTTCCGTCTTTTCCGTTTCGAGTGCTTTCTCCATTCCGCTATTTGACATCAGGACACCCTAAAACTAAAGTGGTGACGAACAACACCACATTAGACGCGCCGCCGGCGCAGTGCAAGCGGAACGGGAGGAGCAACGGATGAACGGGTTTTCCGGCAAGGTCGCCGCGATCACGGGCGCCGGTTCGGGCATGGGCCGCAGCCTCGCGGTCGAGCTCGCGCGGCGCGGCTGCGAGGTCGCACTCGCCGACGTCAACGACGTCGGGCTCGCCGGCACGGCGGCTGCCTGCGCGCAGCACGGCGTGCGTGTGAGCACGCGGCGGCTCGACGTCGCCGACCGCGATGCGGTGTTCGCGTGGGCCGATTTCGTGCGCACCGAGCACGGCAAGGTCAACCTGGTCTTCAACAACGCGGGCGTGTCGCTGGCCGCCAGCGCCGAGACCGCGCGCATCGCCGATCTCGAATGGATCGTCGGCATCAATTTCTGGGGCGTCGTGCACGGCACGCAGGCGTTCCTGCCGCATCTGCGCGCGTCGGGCGACGGGCACATCGTCAACACGTCGAGCCTGTTCGGCCTCGTCGCGATGCCCACCCAAAGCGCGTACAACGCGACCAAGTTCGCGGTGCGCGGCTTTACCGAGGCGCTGCGGATGGAGCTCGAACTCGACGGTGCGCCGGTGAGCGCGACCTGCGTGCATCCGGGCGGCGTCGCGACGAATATCGTCGACGCAGGCCGCGTCGATACCAGCATCCATGCGCTCACGGGCCAGGACGAAGCGACCCATCGCCGCCAGGCCAACCGCCTGATCAACGCGACGACAGCCGACGACGCCGCGCGGCAGATCCTCGCGGGGGTCGAGCGCAATGCGCGCCGCGTGCTCGTCGGCGCCGACGCGCGCCGGCTCGACCGGATCGCGCGCCTGCTCGGCGCCGGCTACCAGTGGCTGATGCTGCGCCACGTGCGCCGCGCCCGTGCCCGCAACCTTGAACGCGCGCACGCCCCGGCCGCGCACCCGACTACGCCGACCCAGGACCCCTCATGACCTCGACGACGACCGACCGGCGCGACGCGCCGCCCGCCCGCGACGCCCGTGGCGACAGTGACGACCTCGACGTGCTGATCGTCGGCGCCGGCCTGTCCGGCATCGGCGCGGCGTATCACCTGAAGCAGCGCTGCCCGTATGCCAGCGTGGCGATCGTCGAGGCGCGCGACGCGATCGGCGGCACCTGGGACCTGTTCCGCTATCCGGGCGTCCGTTCGGATTCCGACATGTTCACGCTCGGCTACAGCTTCCGCCCGTGGCACAGCGACAAGGCGATCTCGGACGGCCAGACGATCCTCGACTACATCCGCGACACCGCGCGCGCATACGGCATCGACAAGACGATCCGCTACGGCCAGAAGGTGGTGGCAGCCGACTGGGACTCGAACCGCGCGCGCTGGACGGTCCGCATCGAGCGCACGCGGAACGGTGCGACCGACTCGCTCGTCTACACCTGCCGCTTCCTGTTCATGTGCAGCGGTTACTACGACTACGACGCCGGCTACCTGCCCGACTGGGCCGGGATGGACACGTTCGAAGGCAAGCTCGTGCATCCGCAGCACTGGCCGAAGGACCTGTCGTACGCGAACCGGCGCGTGGTCGTGATCGGCAGCGGCGCGACGGCCGTCACGCTCGTGCCGTCGATGGCGGCCGATGCGCAGCACGTGACGATGCTGCAGCGCTCGCCGACCTATATCGTGTCGCTGCCCGCGCGCGACAAGATCGCGAACGCGCTGCGCCGCGTGCTGCCGTCGCGGCTCGCGCACCGGCTCGTGCGCGTGAAGAACGTGCTGCTGACGATGTACCTGTACAACGTGTCGCGCCGCAAGCCCGACCGGACCAAGCAGTTCATCATCCGCGCGGCCAGCAAGCAGGTCGGCCCCGGCTTCGACGTCGCGAAACACCTGACGCCGCGCTACATGCCGTGGGACCAGCGCGTGTGCCTGGTGCCGAACGGCGACCTGTTCAAGGCGATCCGCTCGGGCCGCGCGTCGATCGTCACCGACGAGATCGAGCGCTTCACGCCGACCGGCCTCAAGCTGAAGAGCGGGCAGCAACTCGACGCCGACGTGATCGTCACCGCGACCGGGCTGAAGGTTAAGATGCTCGGCGGCGCGCGCGTGACCGTCGACGGGCGAGCGGTCAACCTGCCGGACACCGTGTCGTACAAGGGCATGATGTACAGCGACGTGCCGAACCTCGCATCGTCGTTCGGCTACACGAATGCGTCGTGGACGCTGAAGGCCGAGCTGATCGCGCGCTACGTGTGCCGGCTGCTCAACCACATGCGCGCGAACGGCTACGACACGTGCGTGCCGCGGCTCGGCACCGGCGACCTCGGCAACGTGCCGGCCGTCAACCTGAGCTCGGGCTACATCCAGCGCGCGGCCGGCATCCTGCCGAAGCAGGGGCACGGCAAGCCGTGGAAATTCCACCAGAACTACGTGCTCGATCTCGCATCGCTGAAGTTCAGCGGACTCGCCGATTCGGCGATGCAGTTCGAACGCCGCGCAAAAGCCGGCCCGACCGCCACGGCGCCGGTTGCCGAACCCGCACTCGAAACCCGCTGAGGCCGACATGACCCCTACGCTCCATCTGATCCAGAACGTGCTGCTCGGCGTCGTCGCGGTGCTCGCCGTGCTCGCGCTGTTTACCGGTTACGTGGCCCGCCGCGTGACGCGCGCGTTTCCGCCCGAAGGGCGCTTCGTCGACGTCGGCGGCGACCGCATCCACTACGTCGAATACGGCAACGGCCCGCCGATCGTGTTCGTCCACGGGCTCGCGGGGCAGCTGCGCAATTTCGCGTACCTGCCGCTCGCGCGGCTCGCGCAGCAGCATCGCGTGATCCTGATCGACCGGCCGGGCGCCGGCCGCTCGCTCCGCGGCGCGGGTTCGCAGGCGAACGTGTTCGCGCAGGCCCGCACGGTCGCCGCGTTCATCGACGCGCTGAAGCTCGACAAGCCGGTGCTGGTCGGCCACTCGCTCGGCGGCGCGATCGCGCTCGCGGTCGGGCTCAATCATGCGGATCGCGTGAGCCGCCTCGCGCTGATCGCGCCGCTGTCGCACGAGCAGAGCGAGCCGCCGGCGCCGTTCAAGCCGCTGATGCTGCCGTCGCCGCTGGTGCGCCGCTTCGTGTCGTGGACCTTCGCGATTCCGCTGACGATCCTGACCGGCCGCAAGGCCGTGCGCCAGGTGTTCGCGCCGGAAGACGTGCCGCGCGACTTCCCGGTCAAGGGCGGTGGCCTGCTCGGGATGCGCCCGCACGTGTTTTACGCGACGGCGACCGACCTGCTGTCGGCACCGGTCGACCTGCCCGCGATGGAACGCCGCTACCCGGAGCTCACACTGCCGGTCGACGTGCTGTACGGCCGTGCCGATCCGATTCTGAACTGGCGCGAGCACGGCGAAGCGCTCGCGAAGAAATCGGCGCGCGTGCGGTTGAAGGTCGTCGAGGGCGGGCACATGCTGCCGGTCACGATTCCCGAAGCCACCGCCGACTGGCTGCTCGAAGTCGCCGCCGCGCCGGCCGAGGTGGCCGCGCCGTCGGCACGCATCGCGTAAGCCGGCACCGTGTAGCAGACCCTGATTCCGTGCCGTGCCGCCGGCGCTGCGGCGGAATCAGGTTTCGTCGTCGGGCAGCGACAGCCCGAGATCCGATATCACCTCCCGCGCGCTGCGGAATGCCTCGACCGCGGCCGGCGCGCCCGCGTACAGCGCGCTGTGCAGCAACACCTCGCGGATCTCGACGAGGCTCGCGCCGTTGTTGAGCGCGCCGCGAATGTGACCCTTCAGTTCCGTGCTGCGGCCAAGCACCGCCAGCATCGCGCAGGTGCACAGGCTGCGCGTCTTCAGGTCGATCCCGCCCCGCTGCCACGTGCTGCCCCACGCGTGCTCGTTCAGCCAGTTCTGCAGCGGCCGCGAAAAACCGTCGAGGTCGCGCATCGCACGCTCGACGAACGCCTCGCCCATCACGTCGATGCGTCGCGCCTTGCCGTATTCCCTGTCCTGTTCGCTCATGTCCGTGTCCTGTGTGGAGTCGTGGGTGTTGCGGCGTCGCCGCGAGCCGGGGATGTCGCGCCATGTTCATCGGGCCTGCGCGTTTCGTCAAAGATGCGGGCCTCGGTTCGCGGCGCCCGCGTCACGCGATGTCGAACGCTACGTAACATCGCGCCGCGCGTTACGGCCGCGTGCGGGAACATCGCAACTGCCGCGCCGGCGCACCCTGCGTGCCCGTCGCGCGAAAGCCCCGCTACTCCGTTTAAATCGCACGTATATTCCCGATTCCTGCAATAAAGCGCGACACCGTTTCGGGAATATTGTCGTGGCGCGAAATTTGCAGTGGTGGCTTGGACACACTTCCAATGTCGAGGCCAACATGCACAAACTCTTCAAGAAGACGACGGTAACGATGGCCGTCTCGTCGCTACTCGCACTCTATGGTTGCGGCTCGGTCGATGGACCGACCACGCCGCCGACGATCAAGCCGAGCACGTCAGGGACGGGCGGCAGCTCGGGGACGTCGGGAACGTCGGGGTCTTCTGGTACTTCGGGGTCCTCTGGTACGTCGGGCTCGTCCGGGACGTCGGGTACTACTTCGGGTACTTCCGGCACTTCGGGTACGTCGGGTACTTCCGGTACCTCGGGCACTTCGGGTACTTCCGGTACGTCGGGTACCTCCGGCACTTCGGGCACGTCGGGCACGTCGGGTACTTCCGGCACTTCGGGCACCTCCGGCACCTCGGGCACTTCCGGCACGTCGGGTACTTCCGGCACCTCGGGCACTTCCGGCACCTCGGGTACTTCCGGTACCTCGGGTACCTCCGGCACGTCGGGCACCTCCGGCACTTCGGGCACGTCGGGTACTTCCGGCACGTCGGGCACTTCCGGCACCTCGGGCACTTCCGGTACGTCGGGCACTTCCGGTACCTCGGGTACCTCCGGCACTTCGGGCACTTCCGGTACCTCGGGCACCTCGGGCACCTCCGGCACCTCGGGTACTTCCGGTACCTCGGGCACCTCTGGTACATCGGGTACTTCCGGTACGTCGGGTACTTCCGGCACGTCGGGCACTTCCGGCACTTCCGGCACCTCCGGCACCTCCGGCACCTCCGGCACCTCCGGCACCTCCGGCACGTCGGGTACTTCCGGTACCTCGGGCACTTCCGGCACGTCGGGCACTTCCGGTACCTCGGGCACCTCCGGCACGTCGGGCACCTCCGGCACGTCGGGCACCTCCGGCACGTCGGGCACCTCCGGCACGTCGGGCACTTCCGGTACCTCGGGCACTTCCGGTACCTCGGGCACCTCCGGCACGTCGGGCACCTCCGGCACGTCGGGCACCTCCGGTACCTCGGGCACCTCCGGCACGTCGGGCACTTCCGGCACCTCGGGCACCTCGGGCACTTCGGGCACTTCGGGCACTTCCGGTACCTCCGGCACTTCCGGTACGTCGGGTACCTCCGGTACGTCGGGCACCTCCGGCACCGGCGTCACCCCCCTTGGCAATGTTCTCCAGAAATCCGGCAACCTCGTGACGGCACTCGGCACGACGGTCGCAACCGGCGGCGCGCAGATCGGCGGCGTGCAGATCCCCGGCACGAACCCGACGACGGCCACCAGCATCGGCAACGCGGTCACGAGCCTCGGCAACGGCGTGCAGGCGCTCGGCAACGGCGTCGCGGCCGGCCTCGGCTCGATCGGCGTGTCGGCCAACCCGCTCGGACCGACGCTGACGTCGACCACCGGCCTGCTGACCGGCGCCGGCGGCGCGGTCAACAACCTCGGCAACGCGGTGAAGAGCCTCGGCTCCGGCCCGCTGTCGCCGCTGTCGCCGGTCACGACGCTCGTCGGCGATCTCGTCAACACCGTCGGCGGCGCCGTCAACTCGACCGCGTCGGGCCTCAACACGGCGCTGAACAGCTCGCCGGTCCAGCAGCTCGAGACGCAGGTCGGCAAGGTGATCAACCCGATCACGAACACGCTGACCGGCGGAGTCACGACGCCGGGCGCCACGCAGACGCTCGGCGGCGTCACGCTGCTCGGCACGCCGCTCAACGGCCTGCTGAGCGCACTCGGCAACGGCCTCGCCAGCGCCGGCACGAAGGTCGGCGGCGCAACCGACAACCCGGTCGGCGGCGCGCTCGGCGGTGTCGTGGCACAGCTCGGCAACACGGTGACGTCCACCGGCGGCCTCGTCCACGACAACAACGCGGGCAGCTCCAGCAGCGGCACGGGCGGCAGCAACCCGCTCGCCCCGATCACGGGCCTGCTCGGCACGCTGACGGGCGGCCTGGGCGGCGGCAGTTCGAGCGGTTCGGGCGGCACCAGCGGCACCAGCGGCACGAGCAGCGGCGGCCCGCTCGGACCGGTCACGGGCCTGCTCGGTTCGCTGACGGGTGCGCTCGGCGGCCTCGGTTCGGGCGGCACGAGCGGTACCGGCGGAACGAGCGGAACGGGCGGCACCAGCGGCACCGGTGGCGCGGGTATCGGCGGCCTGCTCGCGCCGGTCACCAACCTCGTCAACTCGCTGACGCCGCTCGGCGCCAGCCTCACCGGCACGGTCACGACGCCGGGCGGCAACGTGACGGGCACGCTCGGCGGCCTGTTGTCGAGCGGCCCGGTCGGCACGGTGACGGGAGCGCTGACGACGCCGGCAGGCGGCGCGGGCGCCACCGGCACGGCCAGCCCCGGCGGTGCGGCCGGCACGGTCACGACGCCGGCGGGTGGCGGCTCCGTGGTGGGCGGCCTGACCGGCGGCTCGAGCGGTGGTGCCGCGGGCGGCGCCGGCAACCTGCTGTCGCCGGTGACGAACCTCCTGGGCGGTCTGCTGGGCGGCGGCAACAAGAAGTAACGCTTTACCTATCAGAACCACAGGCCAATGGCCGGGCGCGCATCCATACAAAGCCCGGCCGACGGCCGGCGTCACCCGCCAAGCGGGGGCGCCGGCCCTCATCCGTACGAGGATCCGATCATGAATTCCACGCTTGACGGCATCGCCGCGGTCCAGGACCGCCCACCCCGTTCCGCCACGCCGCTGCGCGCCGGCCTGATCGGCATCGCCGCCGGCCTCTTCGCGCTGTGGATCACGCGCGACCAGCCGACCCTCGACGCAGCCACGCGCGCGGTCATCGCCAGCCTCGCGATCATCGGCACGATCGCGCTGCACGAAATCTTCATCTCGCGCGTCTACCTGCGCCCGAGCGCGGGCCTGTCGCGGCAGGCCGTCCGGCCGCTCGGCATCGCGCGCGTCGCGACGCGGCTCGGCGCGCTGACGTCGATCTATGCCGGCATCGGCGTGATCTACTGGCTGCTGCCCGAATACCACGGCAAGTTCTACCTACCGTTCTGGTCGCTGCTGCGCTCGCTCGCGCCGTACGTGATCGTCGCCGCGCCGTTCTACTTCGCGTGGATGGATCGCCACCAGCGCGAGACCGACGACGCGTACCTGCTGTGGGGCCGCTTCCTGTTCCGCCGCGAGCAACCCGCAAGCTGGAAGCCGGTGCGCGAGATGCTGGCTGGCTGGGGCGTGAAGGCGTTCTTCCTGCCGCTGATGACCGTCTACCTGTCGAAGGACGCCGATCACCTGACCGCGTCGCTCGCGAACGCGATGCATGCGCCGATGACGATCGCAACCTTCGTGTTCATGTACGACCTGTCGTTCACGATGGACCTGATGTTCGGCACGGTCGGCTATCTGTGCACGTTCCGCATCCTCGACAGCCACGTGCGCACCGTCGAGCCGACGACGCTCGGCTGGGTGGCCGCGCTGATGTGCTACCAGCCGTTCTGGTCGCTGTTCTCGAACAACTACATCCGCTACGAAGGCTCGATGTTCTGGGACAACTGGCTGATGTCGGCCCCGACGCTGCGCGTGATCTGGGGCGCGGTGATCATCCTGCTGCTGTTGACCTACGCGCTGTGCACGATCTCGTTCGGGCTGCGGTTCTCGAACCTGACGAACCGCGGGATCATCACGTCGGGCCCGTACCGCTTCACGAAGCATCCGGCGTACATCACGAAGAACCTGTCGTACTGGATGGTGTCGGTGCCGTTCGTCGAGCCGCTCGGCTGGCAGGTCGGGCTCATGCACTGCGCGGGGCTCGTCGCGATCAACCTGATCTACTACACGCGGGCGAAGACGGAAGAGCGCCACCTGATGCGCGATCCCGACTATCGCGCGTATGCCGAATGGATCGAGCAGCACGGGCTGTTCGCGCGGATCAGGCAGGCATTCGGGCAGCGCGCGCCGGCTTGACGCTGGGCCAATGGCGGGGCTCGCTGCCCCGCCACTTCATCGAAGCGCCGCGCGGCCCCACACCACGGCGCGTCGCCGCGCGCATGCTCAGTCGAACGAGACGCTGCGGTCACGCCCGTCACGCGCGCGACCGGTCGCACGCGTCAGCCCCTTGATCGCGACGAAGCTCGCGAGGCCCATACCGAAGCAGCAGGCCGCCAGCGGCCACGCGGTGGCACCGTCGAAGACCAGCGTCGTGAGCGTGCCCACGCCGGTGACGATCACGCCCTGCACCGCGTAGTAAAGCGCAACCGCCTTGCCGGCGGCATCGCCGAAATCGCGCAGCGCGCCGTTCGCGGACACCGACGACATCAGCACGATACCGACCGCGATAAGCCACATCGGCATCACGAACGTCGCGAACGACGGCTTCGCCAGGACCGTACAGACGGCCAGCACGATCGCACCCGTCATCATCGTGAGCGCCCCTCGCGCAACGCAGCCGGCCTCGCCCCACCTCGACACGACCGTCCCTGCGAAGCGCGACGCGACGACCATCACGATCGCGACGGTGGCAAAGGCCACGCTGAACGCCACGCGGGAGTAGCCCGCCCCGCCGACCAGCACGCGCGGCGCGGTGGAGAAGAACACGAAGAACGCCCCCATCGCGGCGGCAAACGCGAGTGTGTGAACCTGAAAGGGCCGGCTGCCGAGAATCGATGCGACGGACGGCCCCTGCCGGTTCGCCGGCCGCGGCCGCGTTTCGTGCCAGCGTGGCCACGCACGGCCGCACGCGAGCAGACCCAGCAGGCCGAGCGTCGCGAAGATCGCGCGCCATCCGCAGGCGGCCGCGATGGCCGCGCCGAGCAGCGGGCCCAACGCGGGCACGAACGCCAGCATCGCGCCGAACTGACTGTAGATCGTGCGGCCTTCCGGGCGATCGGCGTAGACATCGCGCACGGTCGCGAACGTGGCGACGAGCGCGGCCGACGCGCCCAGTGCCTGCAGCACGCGCAGTGCAACGAACAGGCCGCCGCCGGTCGCGATTGCAAGCGCCAGCGAAGCCGCCGCAAAACACAGTGCGCCGCCCAGCACCACCGGCCGTCTGCCGACGCGGTCCGATATCGGGCCGAAGAGCATCTGCCCCAGGCCGAGGACGACCATGTAGACGCTCAGCGTCAACTGGACGATGGCCGGTGTCGTGCCCAGCGCAGACGGCATCTCCGGGATCACCGGCAGGTACACGTCCATCGCCAGCGACGCGAGAAGATCGAAAGGCGCCATCAGCAGCAGCGCCGACGGCAACGAATAAGCCCAGACGGGCGTGGATTGTTCAGGCATGACGAGGCATCCGCTCAGAAAAGGGAATCTGGCGGCGATCTGCCTGGTCAGCGAGGGACAACGGGAGATCGCCGCAACGACCGGTTGACGAAGGTCGTTGCGGCTTAGCGATCCGTGGACGGGCCGGCTCCCATGGAGAAATCCTTGCGGTGTGCGTTGACTGCGCAGTGTAGTCGGTTCGACCGGGCGGCACCAGCCGCGTGCGCACGGCCAGCGGAGGCTGTCGGGCCGCCCCGCGTCGCCCTCCGCTCGGGCGACGGCACGCCCCCATGCGGCCAATTGTCGCGAAACGACGCGATTCTCCGCCTTTCGTCGCTTTTCATCTCCTGTCCGATTGCCCACCCGAATCACGTCGCGTATGGTGCTGCCCGTCCGCGTGCGATACGGCGCCCGACCTGCGCGCGTGTCGCCCGGACCTTCGACCGTCGTCCCGCACGACGGCCGCGCGGGCCGTGCCCGCCGCTCACCGTCTCCGCGATGCCGCCCTTCGGCGCCGCGCATTCATGAGGAGAGAGACGTGATCCACAAAGTCCTGATCCTGTTCGCACTCTGCATCGCGGGCCTCGCCGCGATCGCCGCCGGTTTCCAGCACATCCCCAGCTGATTCGCGGCCCCGGCTCGCTTCGCCGAGCCCGGGGGCCGCAGCCATTCCTTTCCCCGTTTGCGATGAACCACTTTCTCGGACCGCCCGGGACGGGCGACCTTTGCCATGCGTATCGACGTACAGCATTCCCAGCACGACATCGACGATGAACTCGACACGCTCTACGCGCGTCTCCACCAGCCCGGCCATCGCCTGCACGGCCTGCCGGCGGTCGCGCTCGGCCGCTCCGGCCTGATCGTCCGCCACCGCGAGGCGGACGGCGAGTACTTCCTGTATGTCGAAGATCCGGCCGCGCGCCAGCTCGCCGGCTATACGGTGTTCAACCGCCTGCCCGAAATCCCGCGCCGCGCCGACCGCTACCTGCGCGCGCCGCATACGCGGCTGCGCGGGTCCGCGCAGCGCAAGGGGCTCGCGACGACGTTGTATCGCTGGGGGCTCGACGCGGGCCTGTGCCTGATCAGCGGCGCGCGCCAGTCGGTGGGCGCCGCGCAGTTGTGGACGGCGCTCGCGCAGGATTACCGGCACGGCTTCGTCGATATCGACGGGCGTGCGCTGCGTTATCTCGGCGAAACCGTCGCCGACGACGTGCACGGCGCGCTGCATACGCGGCGGCTGATGCTCGGTCATGGATGGGAGATCGAGGAATTCGCGCGCGTGACGGGGATGGCCGGCGCCGCCCGAACCCCGGTGCGATAATCCGTGCGACCTGCGCGACGCGACGCGCTCCGCGACGCGACGCGCCAACCGACACGCCCATCGATGACCACCGATCTCCGCCCCCACGCCGACCGCCACCTCGACATCGTCGCGCTGTGCGGCAGCCTGCGCGCGCAGTCGTACAACGCCGCGTTGCTCGATGCGGCCGCGCTCATCGCGCCGCGCGACATGCGCATCGTGCGCTTCGATCGTCTCGGCGAATTCCCGCTGTTCAATCCCGATACCGAATATCCGTCGCCCGCCGCGGTGCGCGACCTGATCGACCGCGTGAATGCCGCCGACGGCCTGCTGATCGCCAGCCCGGAATACGCGCACGGCGTAACGGGCGTGATGAAGAACGCGCTGGACTGGATCGTGGGATGCGAGGCCGTCGTGTACAAGCCGGTCGCGGTGCTGAATGCGTCGCCGCGCGCGACGCATGCGGACGCCGCGCTGCGGGAGACGCTGTCGGTGATGTCGGCGAACATCGTCGAGCGCGCGTCGATCACGCTGCCGATCCTCGGGAGCCAGCTCGACGCGGCGGGCATCGCCGCGCATCCGCCGTTCGCAGCGGCGCTGGCCGATGCGTTGCACGCGCTGCGCGCGGCTATCCAGGAGGCCGAGCCGGGCCGGTAGCCACCCGCGTTCGTTACCGCGCCTTCGTGCGCGTCACCTTCTTCGCCGGCTTGGTCGCCTTCGCGCGCGGCGCTTCCTTCTCGGGCTGCGCGCCGCCGCCGGCGAGATCCTCGAGCCACGCGAGCGCGTCGACATACGACAGGAACTGCTGCAGATAAGCTGGCGACAACTCGCGCATCGTCGCGAGCGACCGGTGCACGAGACTGTTCGAATTGAGCGGCCCCGCGTTGCGCGGCACCTGGTCGAGCGACTGGCGGTACTGCTGCTCCGTGCGGACCTTCGACCACATCGTACGGAAGTAGTCGACCAGTTCGGGATCGAGCCCGCGCCGGTCGGCCTGCGCATCGCGCGCGAGCCGCTCGACGAGTGCCGCCAGCGCGCCGCGCACGGGCACACCGGCCGCGCCGCTTGCGGTTGCCGTGTCACCGGCGCGCGCAACGATCTCCTCGAAGCCTGCGAGCAATGTCGCCAGCCGTGCGTCGAGCAACGCGCGCGCATCGCCTTCGACCGCGGCCGCGCGCCGTTCGAGCGCGTCGATCCGGTGAAAGCGCACCGGATCGAGCCGGTCGGCACCCTGCTCGCGCCATGCGTCGAGCGTCGCGCGAACGTGCGTCGCGTCGCCGGTCACTTCGCCTTCCCTCCGTTCGAAGCGGACTTGCGCGGCACCGGCGCGATCTCCACGCGGCGGTTCTTCGCGCGACCTTCATCGTCCGCGTTCGAGCTGACCGGCTGCTCGGAGCCGAACGCGGCCGCGAACACCGACGACGCCGGCACACCGGCGTCGATCAGCGCGCGCGTGACCGTCAACGCGCGCTTGGCCGACAGTTCCCAGTTGTCCGCGAACAGGCGGTTGCCGGCATGCACCTGCTGGTCGTCGGCGAAGCCGCTGATCATCAGGATCTCGTCGCGCGTCTTCAGGTAGGCGCCGAGCGGCGCGGCCAGCGTCTTCAGCAGGTCACGGCCCGCGGGCTGCAACTGGTCGGAATTCAATGCGAACAGCACGTTGCCGCTGATGCCGATGCGGCCGTTCACGAGCGTCACGCGGCCGGCCGCGAGCGGCCCGGCAAGCGCCTGCTCGAGCGACTTGCGCTGCTGCGCTTCCTGCTGGCGCGCACGCACGGCCTCCTCGAGCTTCGACGTGAGCTGAAGCTGCATGCCGATCACGCCGACGAGGATCAGCACGAACGCGCCGAGCAGCACCGACATCAGGTCGGCGAACGCGGGCCATACCGGCGCGGAAGACGCGCCGCCGTCGATTTCGTCATGCATGCGTTACGCTCCGACGCTCGCCCGCCGGCCGGCGAGCTGCTGCAGGTCTTCGACGATCTGCTTCTGCGACATCATGCTCAGGTCGATCACCTCGCGCGCCTGCGCGACGTAGTACTCGAGCTGCTCGTCGCTGCGCGCGAGCGACTTCTCGAGCGCGGCCTCGATGCGTTGCAGATGGGTCAGCAGCTTGTCGTTCGACTCGCCGAATACCTGCACGGCCATCCCGAACGCGTCGCCGAGGCTCGCGACCTCGACGGCGCCTGCCGTGACTTGCGCGGCCACCGAGTCGAGCTTGCGCGTTTCGGCATCGACGGTGTCGTTGAAGCGCGCGCCGACGCGATCGAGCAGGTCGGCCGACGTGCTGACGAGCGCATCGATCGCGGTGCGCTGTTCGGTCGACGCGTGGTTGACCGCGCCGAGCAGCGTTTCGAGCGTCGCGAGCAGACGGCTGCGTTCCTCGAGCATCGCGGTGTCGTGCACCAGGCTGTCGGACAGGCGCTGGCGCAGCTCGGCGACGACGTCGGCCGCGGCTTTCGGCGCCTCCGAGGCAGCCTGCACGAGACGCGCGATCTCGTTGATCGTGTCGCTCGCGTGCACCTGCGCCTGCGCGGTGATGTCGTTCGCGGTGCGGGCCAGCGTGTCGCAGATGTCCTGCTGGCGCGACGCGGCCTGCGCGCTTGTCTGTGCCCATTCGTCGCGCAGCGCGGCGGCCATCGCGGCGAGCGAGTCGTTCCATGCCGCCAGGCGCTGTTCGTCGCGCGCGGCCAGTTGCGTCTGCAGGCCGGCATGCGAATCGCGGATCGTCGACAGCAGTTCGTTCGAGCGTTGTTCGAACGTCGAAGCCTGTGCGGTCAGGTCGCGCGTCGTTTGTGCCAGTGCATCGCAGATTTCCTGCTGACGGCCCGCACTGTGCACGCCTGCGCGCTGCCATTCGTCGCCGAGCTTCGCGGCCATCGCGGCCAGCGAGTCGTTCCATGCAGCGAGGCGTTCTTCGTCGCGTGCAGCCAGTTGCGTCTGCAGGCCCGTATGCGAATCGCGGATCGTCGACAGCAGTTCGTTCGAGCGTTGTTCGAACGTCGACGCCTGTGCGGTCAGGTCGCGCGTCGTTTGTGCCAGTGCGTCGCAGATTTCCTGCTGACGGCCCGCACTGTGTACACCTGCGCGCTGCCATTCGTCGCCGAGCTTCGTGGCCATCGCGGCCAGCGAATCGTTCCATGCAGCGAGGCGTTCTTCGTCACGTGCAGCCAGTTGCGTCTGCAGGCCCGTATGCGAATCGCGGATCGTCGACAGCAACGCGTTCGAGCGTTGCTCGAACGTCGAAGCCTGCGTGGTGAGATCGCGCGTCGTTTGCGCCAGTGCGTCGCAGATTTCCTGCTGACGGCCCGCACTGTGCACGCCTGCGCGCTGCCATTCGTCACCGAGCTTCGTGGCCATCGCGGCCAGCGAGTCGTTCCATGCGGCGAGGCGTTCTTCGTCGCGTGCGGCCAGTTGCGTCTGCAAGCCTGTGTGCGAATCGCGGATCGTCGACAGCAATTCGTTCGAACGTTGCTCGAACGTCGAAGCCTGCGCCGCGAGATCGCGCGTCGTTTGCGCCAGTGCGTCGCAGATTTCCTGCTGACGGCCCGCGCTGTGCTCACCTGCGCGTTGCCATTCGTCGCCGAGCTTCGCGGCCAGCGCGGCCAGCGAATCGTTCCATGCAGCGACGCGCTGCTCGTCGCGTGCCGCCAGGTCGGCCTGCAGCCCCGCGTGCGACTCGCGCATCGCGGCAAGCGTCGCGCCCGAATGGCGTTCGAACGTCGCGGCGGCCTCGCCCAGCGCGCGCGCATGCTGGCCGGCCAGCGTCTCGCCGACCTGCTCCTGGCGCGACAGCGCATCGCGCCATGCTTCCGACAGGCGGCTTTCAGTCGATTCGAGGCGCGTCGCCACGCCGTCGAGCAGCGCCGTCGAACGCTGCGAGAACGTGTCGGTGAACTGGCCGAGCGTCGTCTGCAGCTGCTGCGCGACGGCATCGCCCGCGCGGCGCTGCTCGTCGAGCGCGCGGTTCCAGACGGCCGTCACGTTGCCGGTGGTCTTCTCGAAGCCGTCCGTCAGCCCGTCGAGCTGACGCTGCACGGCGCCCGTCACTGTGTCGCGCAGCGCGGCCATCTCCTGCGCGAGCCCCGTCATCGTCGCGGCGACGACCGGCTGCAGCGCGGCACCGGCCACGCGCGCGCTCTCGGCGGCGCTTTCCTTCAGCGCGTCGCCGACATTCGACGCGAGGCCCGCATACGCGCGCTCGGTCCGGTCGAAAAACGCCTGCTGGCTTTCGATCTGGCGATCGTGCAGCGCGACGCTGCGCGCCTCGAGCGTCGTCATCATCGTCTGCAGCCGGTCGACCAGCGCCGGCATCACGTCGGCCTGGCGCTGCAACAGCCGGAACGATTCGTCGCGCTGATGCGCGGACGAATGCACGCGCAACGTCGTCGCGATCTTCGCGTCGAGCTGCTGGGCCGCGTCGATCCGCTCGCGGCGCACGAGCGCGGACAGCAGCCCGAGCATCGCGGACGTCGCGACGCCGGCAATCGACGTGCCGAACGCGAACCCGAGGCCCTTCACCGGCGCGATCAGCGACGCGCGGATCGCGTCGAGATCGGTCGCGCTTTCGAGCGCGGCGCCGGTGCCCTTCAGCGTGACGACCATCCCGAGCAGCGTGCCGAGCATGCCGAGCAGCACGAGCAGGCCGACGAGGTAAGGCGTGAGCGACGGGCCCGGCAGCGCGACGCGCGCGCCCTCGACCCGCGCACGCACGGCACCGCGCAGGCCCGGGTGCAGCGTGTCGAGCCACGTGTCGAGCTTCGCGGGCGGCTCGGTCAGGCCGGCGACCGCGCGCGACAGCGTGGCGGTGGCCTGCCGGTAGCGCAGCAATTCCCATGCGCCGGCGACGTAGCACGCGGCGATCAGCAGCGTGACGGCCGCCGCCAGCGGGTTCGACGCGACATAGCCGACGCCGATCCAGCCCACAGCGAGCAGACCGGCGACGAAGACAACGAGATCAAGGCGAATTCTGGACATAGCGTGTTGATTAGCTGGTGCGAAGGGCCGCGAGCAGCCCGTCTACCGTTTGAAACCGGACTTCGAGTTCGGCAAGCAGGATGCTTTGCATCTCGTCGCGAAACGTATCGAGCCATGCGCCGGGCACGATTGCCGCGACGGCCGTGGCGTCGGCCACCACCGCGCCGTCGTCATCGGCCGGATCGGCTGCGGCTGCGGATTCGGCATCGGCCAGCGCCTGCCGCTCCGCGTCGCGCAGCCGCCCGAAACGGGTGGCGAGCAACGCGGGGATGGCCGACAGCAGGCTGCGCTCGCGCGCGCCGAGCACACGCTCCATGATCGCGTCGAGCGTCGCGAGCCGCGCCATCCCGGACGAACGCGCGGCGACCGCGACCCGCAGGCGGCCGCGCAACTGGCCGATCGCCGTTTCCATGTCCTGCTGCAGGGTCAGATAACGCTGGCGGAAGTCCGCGAAATCGGCCGTGTCGGCGGCCGGCGGCGGCGGATCGCCGGGCCGGCGCCGCGCACGCGGCCGGTTGGTGGCCGTGATCGCCTGCGCGAGCTCGTGGCGCACGCGTGCGCAGTCGCGCTCCGCGTCGTAGCCGCGCACGCCGGCCGCGACGCCCGGCGGGCTCGCGTTCAGTGCGGACGACAGCGTGATCGCGTCGGTCCAGCCGAGCCACTGGCTCAGTCGATCGGACAGCGTCTGCCGGGATTCCGCGACGTCGGCATCGGCCAGGCGCGCGAGCAACCGGACGAGCGCCGGGCCGCTCAGCGCCGGGCGCGGAGGTGCTTGCACCATGCTGCAAACCGTCAAAAAAGGCAGCAGTTTACACGTCGCCGGGCGGTCGGCCGCCAGAATCGGGGAAGCGGCGCCGATCGGCGCGGCGGGCGACACACGCGAACGCCCGCCGCGCAAGGCTTGGCGGGCGACTGGAGGCTGCTGCTGCGGCGGTCCTGCCGGGCAATTGCCCTTGCCGTTGCCGTTGCCGTTGCCGTTGCCGTTGCCGTTGCCGTTGCCGTTGCCGTTGCCGTTGCCGTTGCCGTTGCCGTTGCCGTTGCCGCTGCCCTTGGCATTGCTCGTGCCCCGACTCCTGCTCCCCCTCCCGCCCCCGCCTCGCCGCCGCCCACCACCGCGCCCCCCGCCGGTTACGAATATCGTCCGACGATACCGGCCGCGTTGCACTACCATCAAAGCACCCGTCGAGCCATGCGAGCCGGCCGCGGGCGGCGCCGCCGAGACCGGGCGCCACCGACCCACGACGACAACAGACGGGCCCGGCCCGACCGCACACGATGCTTGCCAATCTCGTCACGCGCCTGCGCGACCGTTTCGGCAAACCGCCGACCCCGCAGGCCTTCGCGGAACGCCTGATCGCCACGCTGCGCGCGTCGGGCGACACGCGCACCTGGCGCCACGAGGACGAGAAGGGCTGCCTCGTCCAGTCGGATGCGCCGTCGAACATCATCAACCTGAACAACCTGTTTCGCGACTACGCGGCCGCGAAGCCGTCCGAGCGGGACACCGTGCTGAAGCGCCAGGCGAACGCGATGATGCAGCACGAGATCCCGACGGATTTCGCCGTCGCGCGCGCGAAGCTGCGGCCCGTGATCCGCAGCGCGACCGAGCGCTGCGTGGCCGCGCTGCAACTGGCCGGGCAGCCCGGCATCACGGCGCTGGCGTTCCGGCCGCTGTGCGAGAACCTCGAAATCGGCATCGCGTACGACGGCGAGTTCAACATCGCGCGCCTGCCGACCGCGACGCTCGACCAATGGGGCGTCTCGTTCGACGAAGCCTGCGCCATCGCGATCGACAACCTGCGGGCCGCATCATCGACGCCGTGGGCCGCGCTGCCGAACGGGGTATTCCTGTCGCAATTCGACGACGCGTACGACGCGGCGCGGCTACTGCTGACCGACCTGCTCCACCGGCAGCCGATCGCCGGCGCGCCGGTCGTGATGGCGCCGAACCGCGCGGTGCTGCTGCTCACCGGCGACCGCAACCCGGCCGGGCTCGCCGCCATGGTCGACCTCGCCGAACAGGCGCAGGCGCAGCCGCGCCCGCTGCCGCCGCTGATGCTGCGCTGGGACGGCGCCGCCTGGCGGCGCTTCGTGCCGGCCGGGCTCGAAGCGAAGCTGCATGCGCTGCGCATCGGCGAGCTCGCGGGCGACTACCAGGATCAGCGGATGCTGCTCAACGACGTGCATGAGCGCAACGGCACCGACCTCTTCGTGGCGGCTTACTCGGTGTACAAGCGCCAGGACGGCAGCCTGTTCAGCGTCGGCGTATGGAGCGACGGCGTGCCTTCCCTGCTGCCCGAAACGGATATCGTCGCGCTCCATCGCGGCTCGACGGGGCAATCCGCCTACGTGCCGATGGCCGAGCTGCTGCGCACGTGCGGCGACCTGATGACGGCCACCGGGCATCGCCCGGTGCGGTATGAAGTGAAGGCATTTCCGGACGACGCGCGCTTCACGGCGATGCTGGCGCGGTTCAGCGAAGCCTGATGCCGATGCGCGTTCGCGCGGCGCGCGCCGGCGGACGGCCACGGGAATGGCCGGCCGCCGTGCGATGCGGATCGGGAATGGAAGCGGTCAGATGCGGTCAGATGCCCGCTTTCGGCGCATTCAGGATCAGTCGCAGCCCGAGCAGCGTGATCGCGCCGGCGGCGATGCGGTCGACCCACTTCTTCGCGCGCAGGTAAAGCTCGCGCGGCCGGCGCGTGGAGAAGCACAGCGCGACGATCGTGTACCAGCCGAACTCGACGCCGAACACGAGCGGCGGCAGCGCCAGATAGCACCACAGCGGCGGATGCTGCGGAAGCAGCGCCGCGAAGATGCTGCCGTACCAGATCGCCGTCTTCGGGTTGCTGAGCTGGGTCGTGAGGCCCGTCCAGAACGACTTGCGCGCGCTGCCGCCGGCCAGCGCCTGCGGATCGTCCATCGCGATCGGCCGGTCGGCGCCGCGCCAGATCTTCGACGCCATGTAGATCAGGTACGCGCCGCCCGCCACCTTCAGGCCCACGTACAGCCATTCGACGGCCTGCAGCAGCGTATAGAGCCCGGCCAGCGCGACGCCGCCGAACACGATGCCGCCGATGCCCATGCCGAGCGCGGTCGCGAGCCCGTCGCGGCGCGACAGCCCGATCGAATTGCGGGCAACCAGCACGAAGCTCGGGCCCGGAATCATCGCGCCGAGAAACAGCGCGGCCAGGATGGCGAGTACGGCAGCCGATGCAGTCATCGAAGTCTCCTTGGTGAGCGACGCCGAATCGCCAGCGCCTGCGTGTCGTTTCCGAGGGTCTAGCCGCTGATTCTGGCACGCTTCGCGCATGGCCGAAAGCAACTTTGCGCTGCTATGCTGGCCCCTTTCCCGTGATTCGCGCCGCCCCCCATGATCGAGATTCGCGCCGCCCGCTATCCCGACGACGCCCGTGCCGTCGAGTCGATCTTCCGCGAGTACATCGCGAGCCCGACCGTCAGCCTCGACTTCCAGGACTACGAGCCCGAGATCGCCGCGCTGCCCGGCAAGTACGCGGCGCCGCGCGGGCGGCTGCTGCTCGCGTGGCAAGGCGAGCGCGCGGTGGGCTGTGCGGCGTTCCGCGAGATCGACGCGACGACGTGCGAGATGAAGCGCGTCTACGTGCGCCCCGACGCGCGCGGGCTGAACGTCGGCCGCCAACTCGTCGAACGGCTGCTCCACGACGCGAAGGCGGCCGGCTATGCACGGATGTGCCTCGACGTGCTGCCCGAATTCGTCGCGGCCAGGAAGCTGTATGCGTCGCTCGGCTTCACACCCGCGCCGCCCGTCGCGTTCAACCCGGTGCCGGGCACCGAGTTTCTCGGGCGGGACTTGTAATATCCACGCCATCGGCACCTCTTTTTTCCTTTCGACCGGACACCCCGTGATGCGCGCTTCCCGCCTGCCGTTCGTGCTCGTTCCGCTGCTCGCCGCGCTCTCGTTCAACGCCCGCGCCGGCGAACTGCCGAAATCGGTCGCCGCGCAGCTACCCGCCGGCTTCCAGCCGCTCGTCGCGCACGCCGGGCCCGATCTCGACAACGGGCGGCACAGCTGGCTCGTCGTGGTGCATCGGGCGGTCGATACGCGCGAGCAGCCGTCGCCGCGTCCGCTGCTGATCTTCGAGGAACAACCGGATCACGCATTCCGGCTCGTCGCGCGCAACGATCAGGTCGTGCTGCGCGCGAACGAAGGCGGCCAGTGCGATCCGTTCGATCCCGAAGATGCCGCCGACAACGGCTTCGCGATCAAGGGCCACTATTTCACCGTGCAGAACTTCGTCGCGTGCGGGCAGCACTGGAGCGACTACGTGACGTTCCGCTACGACCCGCGCACGCACGGGTGGCTGTTCTCGAACCAGATCGTCACCGAATCGTTCCCGCTCGACGACCAGCCCGACCACGTCACCGTCACGCGCGCCGATGCGCATCGGCCGGTGTCGTTCGGCCAATGGAAACGCAAGGACTGACGCGGCCGGTGCCACGCGCCGCAACCGGTTGCATCGCACGCCGGCCGGCGCGGGCACGGCCGGACGCAGTCACATCCCGCTTCTCCCGCGCTCGCGAGCGCACGCCAACAGGACTACCATAGGCGCTCGCCGTCGCGCGACCGCGCGCCGGCCTCGCACGCGGCTCGCCCGCCTACGCTCCCTCGCTGCACCCGCACTGGAGGACGTCATGACGCAACACTTCGACGCGATCGTCATCGGCACCGGTCAAGCCGGGCCGCCACTCGCCGCGCGGCTGTCCGCCGCCGGGATGAAGGTCGCGATCATCGAGCGCGGCCGCTTCGGCGGCACCTGCGTGAACACCGGCTGCATCCCCACCAAGACGCTGATCGCGAGCGCGTACGCCGCGCACCTCGCGCGGCGCGCCGGCGAATACGGCGTGTCGGTCGGCGGCCCCATCACCGTCGACATGCAAGCCGTGAAGGCGCGCAAGGACCAGATCTCCGGCCGCTCGAACCAGGGCGTCGAGCAATGGGTGCGCGGCCTCGCGAACACCACCGTGTTTCAGGGTCACGCCCGCTTCGAGCAGGCCAACACGGTGCGCGTGGGCGACGACCTGCTCGAAGCGGAACGCATCTTCATCAACGTCGGCGGGCGCGCGCAGGTGCCGACCATGCCGGGCCTCGACACGGTGCCGTACCTGACCAACTCGACGATGATGGACGTCGACTTCCTGCCCGAGCATCTCGTGATCGTCGGCGGCAGCTACATCGGCCTCGAGTTCGGCCAGATGTATCGCCGCTTCGGGTCGAAGGTCACGATCGTCGAGCAGGGTTCGCGCCTGATCCGGCGCGAGGACGAGGACGTGTCGCAGGCGGTGCGCGAGATTCTCGAAAACGAAGGGATCGACGTGCAGCTCGACGCGACCTGCCTGAGCGCGCGGCGCAACGGCGACGGCAACGGCATCGCGGTCGGCCTCGACTGCGCGGGCGGCGGCCGCGAGGTCGCGGGCTCGCACCTGCTGCTCGCGGTCGGACGCGTGCCGAACACCGACGATCTCGGGCTCGACCGCGCGGGCGTCGCGACCGACGCGCGCGGCTACATCGAGGTCGACGAACAGCTGCGCACGAACGTGCCCGGCATCTGGGCGCTCGGCGACTGCAACGGGCGCGGCGCGTTCACGCACACCGCGTACAACGACTACGAGATCGTCGCGGCGAACCTGCTCGACAACGATCCGCGCAAGGTGTCCGATCGCATCGCGGCGTACGCGCTGTACATCGATCCGCCGCTCGGCCGCGTCGGCATGACGCTCGCGCAAGCGAAGCAGGCCGGCCGCCGGCTGCTCGTCGGCACGCGTCCGATGACGCGCGTGGGCCGCGCGGTGGAAAAAGGCGAGAGCCTGGGTTTCATGAAGGTGATCGTCGACGCGGACAGCCACGCGATCCTTGGCGCGTCGATCCTCGGCGTGACGGGCGACGAAGTCGTGCACGGGATGCTCGACGTGATGGCCGCCGGCGCGCCGTACACGACGATCAGCCGTGCGATGCATATCCACCCGACCGTGTCGGAGCTCGTGCCGACGTTGCTGCAGGATCTGCATCCGGTCGAATGACGGGTGGCGGGTGGCGGCCGGCGCGCTGAAGCCGCTGATCGATCGCACGTTCGCGTTCGACGACATCGTCGAAGCGCATCGCTACATGGAAGCCGGCGCGCAGGTCGGGAAGATCGTCGCCACGGTCTGAACGTTGCGAGGCGGGCGGGCCACTCGTCTGTCAACAGCAGCATGCCCGCCGCCGTTCAGCTTTCGAAATACCGCGGCCGGTCGATATCGGCCAGCAACCCCGGCTGCGTCGGCGCCCAGTCGAGCGACACCCGCGTACGCTCGCTCGTGGCCGGCGCATCCATCCCCGCGAACATCGCGAACCAGCCGAAGTGTTCGCCGGCTTCCGCCGCCGTTTTCGCGACGACGGGCACGTTCAGCCGCCGGCCGATCACTTCCGCGATGTCCCTGAACCGCACGCCGGTATCGTCGACCGCGTGATAGCGCGCACCGGCCGCACCTCGCTCGATCGCGAGCCGGTACACACGCGCCGCGTCGAGCCGGTGCACGGCCGGCCAGCGGTTGTCGCCTTCGCCGATGTACGCCGACGCGCCCTTCTCCCGCGCGAACGCGATCAGGCGCGGCACGAAAGCGTGATCACCGTCGCCGTGCACGGACGGCGGCAGGCGCACGACCGACGCATGCACGCCGCGCGCCTCCAGCGCGGCCGCGGTCGCTTCGGACGCCCGCGGGTAGGTCGACGACACCGGCACGGGCGGATCGTCCTCGGTTGCCGCGCGCCCGGGTGCGACGAGCGCGAGGCCCGACGTGACGACCAGCGGCCGCGCCGAGCCCGCGAGCGCCGCACCGATCGTCTCGATCGCGCGGCGATCGAGCTCGCAGTTCTG
Source organism: Burkholderia sp. AU33803 (assembly GCF_002223095.1). Taxonomy (NCBI): domain Bacteria; kingdom Pseudomonadati; phylum Pseudomonadota; class Betaproteobacteria; order Burkholderiales; family Burkholderiaceae; genus Burkholderia; species Burkholderia sp. AU33803. The sequence continues at coordinate 691,837 of NZ_NKFJ01000006.1, read as the reverse complement.
CGCGAAGCGCGAGAAGTCGTGATTGAATCCCGTGTGGATCACCGCATCGGCGGCTTCGGCGCCGCGCGTGAGGCTGTCGAGATCCTCCAGCGAGCCGCGATGGACCTCGGCGCCGGCCGCCGCGACCGACGACGCGGCCGCATCGGACCGCGCGAGGCCGAGCACCGAGTGCCCGGCAGCAATGAGTTCGGCCACGACGGCCGCGCCGACGAAGCCCGACGCTCCAGTAACAAAGACACGCATGTTCAACACCTCCGGATGGCAGGGAGGCTTACTATCTGTCGATCGCCGTGCACGGTGAAGTCGTGACGGTTTACCGGTAAACGAACTAACAGGCTATGGCTGACGCCCCCGACAACCTGCTCGGCGCATACCTTCGGGCCCGCCGCGAGAAACTCGACCCGGCCGCGCTCGGCCTGCCGGCCACGCGCCGCCGCACGCCGGGCCTGCGGCGCGAGGAAGTCGCCCAGCGTGCGCACGTGAGCACCGCGTGGTACACGTGGCTCGAGCAGGGGCGCGGCGGTGCGCCGTCGGCCGACATGCTCGACCGGCTCGCCCGCGCGCTGCTGCTGAACGACGCCGAGCGCGAGCACCTGTTCCTGATCGGCGTGGGCCACCTGCCGGAAGTGCGCTATCACGCGGCCGACCATGTGTCGCCGCGCGTGCAGCACGTGCTCGATTCGCTCGATGCGAGCCCCGCGATCGTGCGCTCGGCGACGTGGGACGTCGTCGCGTGGAACGACGCGGCAGCCGCGACGCTGACCGACTACACGACGCTGTCGCCGCAACGGCGCAACATCCTGCGGCTCATCTTCGTCGATCCGCACGTGCGCGGCGTGCAGGCGAACTGGGAACGCGTCGCGCGGTTCGCGGTGGGCGCGTTTCGCGCCGACGTTGCGCGCGGCGGTGCGACGCAGGCCGTTCAGGCCTTCGTCGACGAGATGCGCGCGGCGAGCGCGGAGTTCGACGCGCTGTGGCGCGACCACGATGTCCGCTCGCACGAGGAAGGCACCAAGGAGATCCACCATCCTGCGGTCGGGCGCATCGCGCTCGAATATTCGGCGTTCGCGGTGAACGGCCGGCCCGACCAGACGCTCGTGATCTTTACGCCGGAAACGGCGGCCGATCGCGCGCTCGTCCGGTCGCTGGTGGCCGCGCGCGCACAAGCGCTGGCCGAGCAGATGCCCGTGGCATGACGGCGCGCGTTTCATCTGATGAACGCGCCGTCGAACCGTCTCGCCGGCCACGGCCATCCGCCCCCGTCGCCCCGTGACGCCCCATCGCATTCCGCACTGATTCCCAGTCGAATATTTAATTTTCACCTGGCGTAGCGCGCGCTTACCCTTTCGGCATCGCATCACAGGGCCACCGGCCCCTCCCTGGAGCATTCCGATGTCCGACCCCGGCACCGCGCAAGCCGTCCCCCGCCCGCATGCGGCTTCCGTGTCCTATGGCGCGCTCGCGCTGCTGGTGCTGGCCGGCCTCAACCTGCGTCCGTTCCTGACCGCGTTCGGCCCGGTGCTCGACGTCGTGCGCGCCGACACGGGCCTCGGCTTTCGCGCGGCCGCGCTGCTGACCACGCTGCCGTTCGTGCTGATGGGTGTCGTCGCCGGAGTCGGCGTCGGGCTCGCGCGGCGCGTGGGCGAGCAGCGCGCGCTGAGCGTCGCGCTGGCGCTGATCGCGGCAGGCTGCACGGTGCGCCTGTGGACCGACGGCAGCGCCGGCCTGATCGGCACCGCGATCGTCGCGGGCGCCGGCGTCGCCGTGATCCAGGCGCTCGTGCCCGGCCTCGCGAAACGCTGGTTCGTCGACCGGCTGCCGCTCGCGATGGGCCTCTACTCGGCCGCGCTGGTCGGCGGCGGCGCGTTCGGCGCGGTCGCGAGCCCGTGGCTCGCCGCGCACGGCGGCTGGCATCTCGCGCTCGCCGTGTGGGCCGTACCCGCGCTCGTCACGCTCGCGCTGTGGCGGGCGAAGGCGCCGCGCGACGCCGTGCGCGCGACGGCCGTATCGGCTCCGCTCACCGCGTTCATCCGCATTCCGCGCGCGTGGCAGCTCGCGCTGTTCTTCGGGCTCAGCAACAGCGGCTACGCCAGCCTCGTCGCGTGGCTGCCCGCGTTCTACCGCGGCATCGGCATGAGCCCGCAAGCGAGCGGCAACCTGCTCGCGTGGATGGCGCTGTTCCAGGCGACCGGCGCGCTCGCGATGCCGATGCTCGCAAAACGCTCGCCCGACCGCCGCGCCGTGCTGTGGCTCACGCTCGCGCTGCAGGCGGCCGGCTTCATCGGGTTCGCGACGCTGCCCGCGCTCGCGCCATGGCTCTGGGTCGCGAGCGTCGGCCTCGGTCTCGGCGGCTTCTTCTCGATGAGCCTGATCGTCACCCTCGACCACCTGCCCGATGCCCGGCTCGCCGGCGCGCTCGCCGCGTTCGTGCAGGGCATCGGCTTCCTGACCGTCGCGGCCAGCCCCTGGCTGATCGGCTGGCTGCGCGACGCGGGCGGCGGCTTCGCGATCGCGTGGTGGATGCATCTCGGCGTGATCGCCGCGATGGCCGCGCTGAACGCCGCGTTCGCGCCCGCCGGCTACCGGCACAGCATGCTGCGCATCACCGGCGCCGCCCGCTAACGCCCCTTCGAATCCGGACGTTTCGCCGGCCGCTGCCGGCGCAACGTCCAGCCGCCCGCGCATGGCCGGGCGCGGGCAGTCACGCCCGACGGCCGCTGGTTCGCTTCACGACAAACAACATCAATCGGTATTGGAGACAGACATGAAAAAGCTCGTTCTGGCCGTCGCGCTCGCGCTGACGGCCGGCGCCGCCGCCGCGAAAGACCCGGCGGTGCTGCGCCTCGGCGTCGACCCCAGCTATGCGCCGTTCGAATCGCTCGCGCCCGACGGCAAGCTCGTCGGCTTCGACATCGATCTCGGCAATGCGATCTGCGAACGGATGAAGGTGCGCTGCGTGTGGGTCGAGAACGCGTTCGACGGGATGATCCCCGCGCTGAAGGCGCGCAAGTTCGACGGCGTGCTGTCGTCGATGAGCGTGACCGAGAAGCGCCTCGCGCAGATCGCATTCACGGACAAGATCGACAACGTGCCGCCCCGGCTCGTCGCGCGGCGCGGCTCGAACCTGCAGCCGACGCCCGAATCGCTGCAGGGCAAGAGCGTCGGCGTCGAGCAGGGTTCGACGCAGGAAACCTATGCGCGCACGTACTGGGAGCCGAAGGGCGTGATCGTCCGCACGTACCAGACGCAGGATCTCGTCTACCAGGACCTGCTGTCGGGGCGGCTCGACGCGTCGCTGCAATCGTCGGTGCAGGCCGACCTCGGTTTCCTGAAAACCGCGAAGGGCGCGAACTTCGAATTCGCGGGGCCGCCGCTGCATGACCCGAAGACACTCGGTGTGGGTTCGGCGATCGGCGTGCGCAAGGATGACGACGCGCTGCGCACGCAGATCAACCAGGCGCTGGCGAGCCTGATCCAGGACGGGACGTACCAGCGGATCGCGAAGAAGTATTTTTCGTTCGACATCTACAACTGACGGGACGAACGAGGCAACGCGAAGGGGTGTCGTACACGAATGCACGACGCCCCTGCATAATTTCCTCGACCCGTCGATACCGATCGCCAGCCGCCTTTCGTAGGACAAACGGAGCACCGGCCGCCCCCTTCTCCCGGTACGGCACCCTCCCGCGCGGGAAACCTAACCCTTTGTACTTCGATTTCCTAAACTGTCTGGAGGAGTTCACGATCCGCTGTCTCGCAGCGTGCCCACTGCCGGATCGCGCACTGGACCGATCCCGGGAGAGAACACGATGCGAACGCCCTTCCTTGTTGCCGGACTCGTCGGATCCGGCCTCCTTCTGGACGGCTGTGCGACACCGATGGGTCAGCAAGCCGCTTCCGCTCGGACACCGCTGGAATATGTGCAGCCCCCCGATCAGTACGTGATCCCCGTACCACTCGCCCCGGCCATCAAAGCCGGCAATCTTGTGTTCGTTTCGGGGATTCCCGCTTATGACCGAAACGGCAAGCTCGCCGTCGGCGATTTCACCAGGCAGATGACCCAGGCGATGGAGAACGTCACGGGCATCCTCAAGGCCGCAGGCACAGGATGGGACCGCGTGGTGAAGGTGGATGTGATGCTGGTGCGCCGGGAAGACTTCAAGGAGATGAACCGCATTTACGCGGGATACTTCCAGGCCGGGAGCATTTACGCGGGATACTTCCAGGCCGGGAAATTCCCGACCCGAAGTACCGCCATCGTGGCGTCATTGCCGAATCCCGACTTTCTCGTCGAAATCGACTGTATCGCCGTGCTCGACAAGCCATGACGCCTGTCGCGAGCGATCGCGACAGGCACGACCCGCCAGCGTCGTACGGAGCGACTACGCCGCTCGCTGCAACAGGTCGGTGGCGAACGACTTCGCGTGCGCGACGGCTTCCTGCGCGTCGCCGAACACACCGAGTTCATCCCAGTGTTCTTCGGCCGCGTACGTTCCCTTCACGGCGAGCGCCCGCTGCACGCTCAACTGCGCGGCGTATTTGCCGTCCTGCAACGGCCGGGCCGTCGCCACCACCTTGTGCGGCGGGCTGGCTCGCTCCGGCTGAACCAGTTCGACGGCGCCGCCGGCCACGTCGACGTACATCAACTCGTTCCGGGTGTTGCAGTCCGGGCAGTGGAAGCACCACCCCGCGTCCTCTTGATGGGGCCTGACCTGCCCGCGAGCCAGCACGGCGCGGCATGCAACGTTTTCGCAGATGAACGGCATGGCAGTCTCCGAAGTTGTTTGTCGGAAATCCTAGCATGTCCGTCGGCGGTCAACCACCGGCATCGGCGGGATTGCCTTGCGGTTGATCAGGTGCGGGCTCATACGCCCTTGATACGGCTTACACGCAGGTCGACCCGGCGCTCGCAAGCCGTTCGTCAGCCGGGATAAACTGTCGGCCCGATCCACGAACCCAGCCATCCTCCATGTTGATCCGCGTTGCCATGCCGTCCGATGCCATCCCGCTCGCCGAACTGAAGCGCGACACGTTTCGCGAAACCTTTCTGCATGACGGATTCAATATCGACTACCCGCCGCACGATCTGGCTGCGTACGAAACCCAGACCTACTCGGTGGAAACGGTCACGGGCCAGCTCAACGATCCCCAGTGCCGCACGTGGGTCGCCGAAAGCGACGACGGCCGGCTGGTAGGGTATGCGCACGCAGGGCCATGCAAGCTCCCGCACCCGGAGGTTACCGACGGTGCCGGGGAGATCCATCAGATCTACCTTCGGCGCGGCACGCAAGGGACCGGTGCCGGGCGCGCATTGTTCGATTCCGCACTGGACTATCTGGCCACGGAACGCCCCGGCCCGGTGTGGCTGGGCGTGTGGTCCGGCAACGCGAAGGCCATCGCCTTCTACGAGAAAGCCGGGTTCAAGCGCGTCGGCACGTACGATTTCAAGGTCGGGGAAGCGACCGACCTGGAGTTCATCTACCGTCGCTGACCTTCGTAGCGGCATGCCGACCGAGGCGCGCTGGCAAAAGAAAAAGGGCGTCGCGTAGGATCGCGCGACGCCCCTGCTTCACTTCGGTCGCCCCGTTCGGGCAGCGACGGCGATTGATGCATGACTGACCGTCAATCGGCCGGCATCACTTGTAATTGAACGCGTCCGGGTGGTTCTCGAGGCTGCCCGTCAGCGCCGCATACAGAATCGTCCGTCCGTCGATCGATTCGCTACCGCCGCCGATATTGAGCCATGTCAGCTTCTCGGCGCCCTCCTTCGGGCTTGCGACGGACAGCACACCGTACATCACCTTCTTCTGCGGGTCGTACAGCACCGCGACGCGCTCCGTCCCGCAGTTGTGCGGCTTGCAGGCCGTCATCACGTAAACGTCGTGCCCGCCGAACACGACGGTGGTCGCCGGCGATTCGGTGCCGTTCGTCACCCATGCCGGCACCGCGTGGCCTTTCTTCATCGCGGCGAATGCATCGCTCGCCGCGCGATCGCCGGGGATCGCGCTCATCGTCCAGGTTTTCGTCGGCGTGGGGCCCGCGGCCCATGCGGCCTGGGTGAGGATCAGCGCGGCAGCGGCAAGCGGCATCCTGACGTTCATTTATCCATACTCCTATCGATGTGACGATTCCTTAGTCGCCACAAAACCGACAAGAGTTCGTCCCGTCGTGTCAATTTTTGTCAGTCAATAGCGGCTGCGCCCCCACAGCGTCTTCGGCTCGTCGAGCAGGTGACGCAACCCGCTGCGCTTGATCGTGAGTGCCGCGACTTCGTTCACCCGTTCGAGAATCGCCTGCTCATCGACCGACAACACGCGCCGATCCTCCATCAGCACCCTTCCGCCGACCATCGTCATGCACACGTCGGCCGCGTTCGCGAAGCACGTCACGCGATACACCGGCATGTTCATCGGCATCATGTGCGGCCGGAACAGGTCGACGAGGATGACGTCGGCAAGCTTGCCCGCTTCGAGCGAACCGACTTCGTGATCGACCGACAGCGCCTTCGCCGCGTCGATCGTCACCATCTCCAGCACCTTGCCGTGCGGCAACACGTCCGGGTCGCGGAAATGCCGGCGGTGGTAATGCATGCACTGCCACATGTGGCGGAACATGTCGTAGCCGCGATCGGGCGCCGCGCCGTCCGACGCGATCGCCACCGTCACGCCCGCATCGATCAGCTCGGGCACCGGGCAGCGACCGATGATCGACATGATCGCGCTCGGGTTGTGGACGATCGCGGTGCCCGTCTCGACGCATGCCGCGATGTCGTCGTCGGTCAGGTCGATGCTGTGCGACATGAACGACGTCGGGCCGAGCAAGCCCAGCTCGCGGTGCGCGAACGCGAGCGTGCCCGCGCGGTGGCCGTCCTGCGTGAACGTCAGCCCGCGCTCGCGCGCCAGCGCGCCGTAACGCGCGGCCTGGTCGCGGAAGTCGCGTTCGTACCGCGCGAGTTCGGGGTCGTGCTCGGGCCCGTACACGGGCAGCGTGAGCGCGATGCGGATCCGGCCGTCGGCATCGCCGTGGCATTCGTCGATGATGCTTTGGCACACCGCGTACATCGTGTCGAAGTCGATGTCGCGCGTGTCGCTGCCGTCCGGCGTGTGGCGCGTGTAAGCACGCGGCGCGGGCGGCCGCGACGGGCCGACCGCGACGATCGAGCGCGTACCGGTGCGCACGACCGCATCGCAATGGCGCCGTGCATAGACCGGATCGTCGACGCGCATGATCGAGTTGCCGCCGCCGAGCAGCGACACGCCCGTCGTCACCCCGGCCTTCAGCCGCTCGAGCGCGGCCAGGTGCGATTCGGTCTCCCAGAACGCCTCGTCGGACGCACGCGTGTAGATCGTCTCGGCCGCGGCCGACCATGCATCGCCGTCCGCGCCGCCGATCGTGCGCAGCATCGCGTGGCCCGCATGCGCATGCGCATCGATCAGGCCCGGCAGCACGGCCTTGCGGCGCGCGTCGATCGTGCGTGCGGCGCGGTAGCGCGCCTGCAGTTCGTCGGTGCCGCCCACGGCGACGATCCGATCGCCCTTCACGGCGACCGCGCCATGCTCGATCACGCGCCGCTGCGGGTCCATCGTGATCACGCAGCCGTTCGCGATCAGCGTGTCGATCGCTTCGCGGTTGTCCGCTCGGTTGTCCTCGGTCGTCATCGCATAGTGTCCTGTTGTCGTTCGATTGATGTCATTGCCGCCCAGCCGTCCAGTCGTCACGCGGAACCGACCGGCGCAGCAACCCGCGCCTTCAGCCTGCGCTGCCCAGCGCTGATCACGACGAACACCACCGCATTCACCGCGAGCGCGACGAGCCCGGGGTTGATCGACGTCAGCGTGTTCGGCGCGCGCGGGAACAGCGACGCGAGCGTCACGCCATAGGTGTTCGTCATCGCGATCACGATCGCGCCGGCGGCGATCCCCGCGAACGCGCCTTCGCGCGTGCCGAACGGCCGCTTCAGGAAGCTCGATGCGAGCATCGGCACGAGTTGCGTGAGCAGGCTCGACGAGAAGATCGCGAGCGTGACGAACGTCGCGCCGCCGCGCAGCACGAAGTAGACGACCACCAGCGTGAAGATCGGCAGCGCGATCCGCGCGACGCGCGTCACCTCGCGGTCGGTCGCGTTCGGCGCGAAACCTTCGCGGTAGATGTTGCGCGCGATCGTTGTCGACGCGTTCAGCATGATCAGCGAACCCGGCACCAGCGCGGTCAGCAGGCCCGTGCCGCCGACGATGCCGACGAACCATGCAGGAAACGTCTGCTTCACGAGCCGCAGCAGCGCGAGATCGGCCTGCGCGCCTTCGAGCCCGTGCACGGTCATCACGGCCGCGAAGCCGACGAGGAACAGGAACGCGATCAGCACCTGGTACAGCGGCATCAGGATCACGTTGCGGCGCAGCGCGCGCTCGTCCTTCGCGACGTAGATCGCGGTGAAGCCGTGCGGATACAGGTAGTAGCCGAGCGACGTGAGCAGGATCGTCGAGTTGTACCAGCTCAGGTTGAAGCCGTGCTCGGGCATGCGCAGCAGTTCGGGATGCGCGGCATCGAGCTTCGCGAACATCGCGCCGAGGCCGCCGTAGTAATGCATCGGCAGGTACAGCCCGAGGAAGATCGCGATCGCGAGGATCAGCACGTCCTTGAAGATCGCGATGCTCGCCGAGCCGTGGATGCCCGACACGACCATGTACACGGCCATCAGCGTCGCGGCGATCCAGATCGCGGCCGCTTGCGGAATCAGCCCGTACGACATCTCCGACACGATCACGCCGAGCCCGCGCAACTGGATCATCAGCAGCGACACCATCGAGAACACCGCGACGACCGACACCAGCACGCCGATCGCGCGGCTGTCGTACTTCGCCGCGAAGTAGTCGGCGAACGACACGAGCCCGCGCGCCTTCGCGTAACGCCAGATCGCCGGCAGCATCCAGTAGCCGATCACGAACGCGAGGCAGCCGTACGACAGGATGTAGAACGCGGGCACGCCCTTGCTGTAGGTCCAGCCGCTCGCGCCGAGGAACGAGAACGTCGAGAATGCCTCGCCGGCCATCAGCAGGAACGTGAGCAGCGAGCCGAAGCCGCGCCCGCCGACCGCCCACTGCTCGAGCGTAAGCTTGCGGCCGCGGCGCGCCATCACGCCGATCGCGAGCGCGAACACGGCGAACGCCGCGATGATGAGGATCGAAGCGTTCATCGCACGTCTCCCGGGCGGCCGGCGCGGGCCGCGGCGCGTTCATCGCGTTCATCGAGATGGAACAGGATCGCGAGGATCGCGGCGGTGGCCGCCATCCAGACCAGGTTCCAGACGAGCAGGAACGGCAGCCCGAACAGCAGCGGCCGCACCTCGGCGAGCGAGCCGCCCGCATACATTCCGACGAACGGCAACGCCGCCAGCAACAGTTTGAGTTTCATGAGTGCCTCCTCCGGAAGACGCGCGTGGGCGTCAGAACATCAGAACTTCTGGCGGATGCCGACCACCACCGCCACCTGCGACGTCGTCGACGACGCGCTGTCGGTGCCGTCGATCCACGCCCGGCCGATACCCGACGACGCCTTCTGGTAGAAGCCGTTCACGTACACGTCGGTGCGCTTGGACAGCAGGTACTGCATGCCGGCCGATACCTGGTGATAGTGGCCGCTGTCGCTGGCGCGCGCGACCTGCGTATAGGTGTAGCCGGCCGCGGCCATCAGCGCCGGCGTGATCAGGTAGCGCAGGCTGCCTTCGTAGTTGTTGAAGCGCAGCGCACCGCCCGTCGCCTGCCCGAAGTTCGAGCCCGTGTACAGCAGGCCGAGCGTGGCCGGCCCGATCGCGTAGCTGCCGCCCGCGCCCCAGATCTGCTGGCGGATCGCGTTCCCGAGGCTCGCGCCGAACACCGATGCCGACGCCGGATAGTAGTTGTCCGAAGCAACGGCGCCGCTCGTGCTGACCGCCGGATGGTTCACGCGCGCATACGCGGCGCCCGCGTTGAGCGGCCCGTCCACGTACGTGACGCCCGCGCTCCAGCTGTTGTCGTTCGCGAAGCCGGTCGAGTTGGAGAAGCCGTACACGAGGTTCGCCTGCAGGCCTGCGATCGTCGGCGACACATACTTCACCGCGTTGTTGGTGCGGAACGTGTTGTTGATGTCGTCGTTGTCGAACGGGTGCGTCGAGTACTGCGCGAGGAAGCTGCTCATCTGCAGCGAGCCGAGGATGTCCTGCGTCGAGTTGTACTGGCGGCCGAGCGTCACCGCGCCCCAGTTCGCGCCGCTCAGGCCGACCCACGCAGACCGCCCGAACATCCGGCCGCCCTGCCCGAGCGCGCCGTTCGCGACGTTGAAGCCGTTTTCGAGACGGAAGTTCGCCTTCAGGCCGCCGCCGAGATCCTCGGTGCCGATCAAGCCCCAGCGCGGGCCCGATTCGTTGCCGCCGGTGAATTGCCACAATGCGTGGCCCTTCGCGTTGTTCGTGTAGGTCACGCCCGCGTCGACGATCCCGTACAGCGTCACCGTCGACTGCGCGTGCGCGGCGCCGGCAAACAGCATGACCACCGCTGCGCCCACGCCTGCGGCGCCCGCCTTCCCACCTTTGATTCTCACCATCTCCGTCTTCTCCGCTCCAAACCTGTTCATCGATGTGTTGTGTTTTTTTGAGCCCGCCCATACGCGCCGATCGGGTTGTATAGACAGTCGCTGGATGGTATCCAGCCGCAATCACATCAAGAAATGAAATGTTCAACTGAGCGGCAGTTGAAAATCGAATGACGAGGAAACGAGCGGGGACGGCGCGCCGCTGCAAGACAAACGAAGGCGCGCGTGTCCGCTGGACATGGCGCGCTTTACTCAGACATGAATGGCTTGCGTAAGCAAGCTGACGAAACGGCGACGCGTGATGCGCCTATGCGGTTTTCCCGGATAGCCCGTGCGATGCGCGCAACGGCATGCGCTCGGGCACCGACCGCTCGGGCCGTGAGCCCGAGCCGTACGCGTCACAACGGCTGGCTGTCGATCCGTAACTGGTTCACGACCGACACGACGCCGTCGACGCCCCGCGCCGCCTCGGCCGCCAGCGCAGCCTGGCCCGTGTCGGACACCGACCCGGCGAGCGTCACGACACCGTCTCGCACGCGCACGAGCACGCGCGTCGCATTCAGCCCCTGCGTGCGGGCCAGTGCCGCGCTCACGCGCCGCATCAGCTTGCGGTCGGCCGCCTTGCGCTGCTTGACGACCGATGCCGCCGGCGCGGCAGCGGCAACCGGCGCGGATGACGGCCCGGCTGGCGCGTCCGATTGCGCCAACGCCGGCGTCAGGGCGGTACAACACGCTGCGATCGCCAGCATGTTGTACGCAACGGACTTCTTCAGGATGTTCATGAGGATTCCTCTTTTCGTAGAATGAGAAAGACGCGGCGTTCAGAAGCGCGTCATCATCCCGAGCGTCACGCCGGTCGTTGCGCTCGCACCTGGCCGCAAACCCAACGCGGCGCGCGTCACGGGGTCGCGCATATAAGCGCCCGTCATGCCGTTGCGATCGAGTTCGACATACAGCTCTGTGCGCTTCGACAGAAAGTACTCGGCAACCGCGTAGACCGTCAGCTTGTTGCCGTCCGCGCCCGGGACGTTGCCGATGCGGCGTGCGATGTCGTAGAAGCCGGCTGCGGAAAACTGCAGGCGCGGCGTCGGCTGCACGAGCAGCGCGAGCGACGGGATATCATCGTGTCGCGTCGGCGCGCCGGCGCGTTGTGCGGTCACGGCCAGCGACACGTAGCTGGCATACAGGCGCGCGGGCCCGAACTGCAGCGTGCCGCCCGTCTGGATCGTCTGCGCGGATTGCGTGCCGTCGGCGCTGTACGTCTTCGAATAGGACGCGCCGCCCATCACGTTCGCGAACGAGTACATTGCCGCCGCCGAGAAATTCGTGCCGGCACGCGTGTTGCCCGCGACGCCGCCCGGCGAATAGCTCGCGCCGAACCGCAGGCCGCCCGCCTGGCCGAGATACTTGATCGTGTTGTTGAAGCGCGAGTCGAGCGTGAAGAAATTGCCCACGAACTGCACGCCCGGCTCCACCGTCAGCGATTGCCCGCGCCCGCCGAGCGGATCGAGCGCGATGCCGAGATCCTCGGCCGCATTGAACTGGCGGCCGAACGTGAATCGCCCGAACGCGCCCGACACGCCGACATAGGCGGCCTGCGAGAACAGCGTGCCCGGCGTCTTCAACGCGCCGGTGCCGGTGTTGTACGCACCGTCGAGCACGAACAGCGCGGTCGTGCCGCCGCCCAGATCCTCCTTGCCGCGTATCCCGAACTCGTTGCCGGCAATGATGTTGGTGCCGTTGAAGCCGACCTGGCTGCCGCCCTGTTGCCCGTTGACCCATCGCACGCCGCCGCCGACCTGGCCGAACAGCGTCACGCTCGACTGCGCATGCGCGCTCCCCCACAGCGCGCCGATCAGCGCCGCCGCGACCATCTTCTTCATGTCTCCTCCTGCCGCGTCATCGCGCGGCGTGTCGTGGTACTGCTCCCGTCGAAAGGCGCCGCGGCCCGACTGGCAGGCCGTACGCCGAATGCGATGCAATGCGATGTGCGCGGCAAGCGCTAGCGGCCGCACGCGCCGACCGTCGGCGCGGCACGCTCCGTGTCGCCCGCGAGGCGCCGCAGCGACCGCTGCGGATCGAGGCACCAGGCGGCGAACACGCCGCAGGCGATCAGCACGACGCCGCACACGACGCTCGCCTGTTCGAAGCCGCGCGCGACCGACGCGCCGCTCGCTTCGATCAGCATCCCGGTGACGACCGGCGCGCCGAGGCCCGCGAGCGATGCGAAGCCGTTGCTGAGCGCGAGCACGCCGCCGCGCTGGGCATCCGGCGTCACCTCGGCGAGCATCGCGGGGCCGATCGAGTACATCGTCAGCGTGAGGCCGCTGCCGAGCGTCAGCAGCACGAGCTTCGCCGCGCGCGGCAGCTCCGGCACCGGCAGCATGGCCAGCATCGCGCCGGCGATCGCGAGCGTGACCGCGATGAACGTGCCGCGCCCGTGGCGTGACGGCATGCCGCGCGCGAGCAAGGTTTGCGACAGCCAGGCCAGCGCGAGACTGAGCGGCGACGTGACCGCGACGAACAGCGCGAACATGCGCCCCGCCTCGTGCGGCCCGAAGCCGAGCCCGAGCTGCAGGTAGGTCGGCATCCACGTGAGCGTCATCGCGAGAATCCAGTTCGCCGCGAAGTGGCCGAGGAAGTTGCCGAGCACCGTTCGGTCGGTGAGCAGCCGCCCGTACGGCACGCGTTCGCCGCCGGCCGCGCGCGGGCCGCGCGACAGCGTGCCCTCCTCGCCGAGCACCGCCCACGCGATGCACCACACGGCCCCGAGCACCGCCAGCACCGCGAAGTTCGCGCGCCAGCCCCAGTGCGACGTGACGACCGGAATCGCGAGCCCCGCGATCAGCAGGCCGAGCGCGCTGCCCTGGTGCAGCAGCGCGACCGGGAGATTGCGCCGTGTATCGGGAAACCATTTGTAGATCGCGTGCGTCGCGACCGGCGATGCGGGCCCTTCGCCGATGCCGAGCAGCACGCGGCACGCGATGACGACCCAGATCGAGCTCGCGGCGAGCATCGGCAGTTGCAGCAGCGCCCATGCGGCCGCCATCGCGAACAGCAGCCATTTCGCGGGCCAGCGGTTCGCGGCGATACCGCCCGCGACCGCCGCGACCGCGAACAGCCAGTTGAGGCTGCCGCCGATCACGCCGAACTGCGTCGGGCTCAGATGCAGGTCGCGCATCATCGGCACCGACACGAGGCCGAGCACGACCTTGTCGAGAAAATTCACCAGCATCATCAGCGCGAGCATCGTCGCGATGGACCACGCCCGTCCGGGGCGGTACTGCGCACCATTCGTCATGGCTGTCTCCTGTCTATTTGTCGTGGGCGGCGCGTGGCGTCGCGCTAGCCGCCGCCGTGCTCGCCGGGCGCCGGCACCCGGTCGTCACGGTCCGGCAGGCCGAGCGAAAACTTCACCGGGAAGCGCACCGCGAGCGACCGGTCGGCCGCCACCTCGCGGGCGACACCGCGCTCGCGCACGTGCGGATCGTCGAACACCGCGCCCGCGTCGGGCACGCGCGACACCGGCAGCCCGAGTGCGCCGAGCGCGCGCATCCAGTCGTCCTGCGTGCGGGTGGCGAAGGTCGCGCACAGCAGCGCACCCAGCGCGTGCCGATGCTGCTGCCGGCCCGCGCGTTGCGCGAAGCGCGGTTCGCGCAGCGCCGGATACGCGTCGCCGAGCGCATCGGCGAACACGGCCCAGAACTTGTCCTCGAGCGTCGCGAGCACGATGTGCCGGCCGTCGGCGGTCTCGAACAGGTCGTTGTCGGGCATCACCCAGCGCGCCGTGTCGGGCGTATCGCGGCCGGTGCGCAGCGCCCACGCGGCCGGTGCGGTCCACGCGAAGATCGCGTCGTGGATCGACACGTCGAGATGCTGGCCGCGCCCGCTCGTGCGGGCGCTCATCACGGCCACCGCCAGCGCGAGCGCGGCGTGCAACGCGGCCGCATGGTCGGCCAGCCGCACGCGCGGCCGCGCGACGGTGTCATGCAGCTGCGCGGGCACCGACCAGTAACCGGCATCGGCCAGGAAGTTCAGGTCGTGGCCGGGACGGTTCGCATACGGGCCGTGCTGCCCATAGCCGGTGATCGAGCACAGCACGACGCGCGGGTTCGCGTGCGCCAGCACGTCGTAGCCGAGCCCGAGTCGCGCCATCACGCCGGGCCGGTTGCCTTCGACCACCGCATCGGCGTCGCGCACGAGATCGAGAAAGCGTGCGCGGCCGGCGGGCGTCTTCAGGTCGAGCACGATCGAGCGCTTACCGCGGTTGAACTGCGCGAACGTGTCGGCGCCGAACTGCCGCAACGCATCGCCGCCCGGCGGCTCGACCTTGATCACGTCCGCGCCGAGCTGGCGCAGCAACGCGCACGCATGCGGCCCGGGCAGCAACTGGCCGGCATCGACGATCCGCACGCCGCGCAGGCACGACCAGGCCGGCGCGTCGCCGTCACCATCGGCGGCAGGCCACGCGCCACGTGCGTCGTCGCGGGCCGTCATGCAGCGCCTCCCGCGCCGGCCGGCTCGAGAATCGCCTTCGCGATCGTGTTGCGCTGGATCTCGCTGGTGCCCGTCAGGATCCGGAACATCCGCAGCTTGCGGAACGTCTGCTCGACCGGGTGGCCGCGCGTGACGCCGACGTTGCCGTGGATCTGCACGGCCTTGTCCGCGACCTCGAAACAGCGCTCCGACACGTAGAGCTTGCAGGCGGCGGCCGTCATCCGCAGGTCGGCGCCTGCATCGGCGAGCGCGGCCGTATGCGCGATCATGCTTTCGCATGCCCACAGCGCGGCGGCCATGTCGGCGAGCATGTGCTGGATCGCCTGGAACCGCGCGATCGGGCCGCCGAACTGCCGGCGCGTGCGCGCGTAATCGAGCGATGCCCGGTACGCCGACATCGCGAGGCCAAGCATCGTCGGGCAATGCAGCAGCCGGTTCACGTTGATACGCGACATGCCGAGCCGGAAGCCGTTGCCGAGCCCGCCGAACACGTTCTCGCGCGGCACGCGCACGTCGACGAAGCGGAGGTCCGCATCGATGTGCTGGCCGGACATCGGCACGTATTCGTGCTCGACGCTCACGCCGGGCAGGTCGAGATCGACCAGCACGGCCGTGATCTGCGGCGGCGTCGCGGACGCATCGGTCACGCACATCACGATCGCGAAATCGGCGAACGGCGCGCCGCTGATGTAGTGCTTCGTGCCGTTGATCACGAGCGCATCGCCGTCCTCGACCGCCGTGGTGCGGATGCTCATCGCGTCCGAGCCCGAGTGCGGTTCGGTCAGCGCGAAGCACGTCGATTTCTCGCCGCGCATCACCGGCTTGAAATAACGATCGAGCTGCGCGGGCGTCGCGTACTTCAGCATGTTGCCGACGCGCGGCGGCCCGCCGAGTTCGCCGAGCACGTGCGGCGCGAGCGCCGCGCCGCTCGCGGCGAGGTCGGCCTTCAGCGCGCACACCTCGGCGATCGACAGCCCCTGCCCGCCGATCTCGACGGGCAGGCTCGCCGTATAGAAGCCGAGCGCGGCCGAGCGTTGCCAGACGCGGCGCAGCACGTCGCGCGGCCACACGTCTTCCGAGTCGAGCCGCAGTTCGCGCTCGATCGGGCGCAGTTCGTCGTCGACGAAGCGCAGCACGGCCGCACGCAGCGCGACGAATTCAGGGCGTTGCAGATGATCGAACATGGCGGATTCCTTCAGTTGACGCGGCGCGTGACACCGCGCCAGTACGGCTCGCGCACGAGCTTGCGGGCGATCTTGCCGTTCGCGTTCTTCGGCAGCTCGGCGACGAAATCGATGGAGCGCGGCAGCTTGTAGTCGGCCAGCTGCGCGCGGCAGTGCGCGACGAGATCGTCCGCCTGCGCATCACGGCCGGCGCGCAGCACGACCACGGCCTTCACGGCCTCGCCCCACTTGTCGTCGGGCACGCCGACCACGCAGGCCTCGAGCACGCCTTCGTGCCGGTACAGCGCCGCTTCGACTTCGGTCGGATACACGTTGAAGCCGCCCGAGATGATCATGTCGTGCTTGCGGTCGACCAGATAGATGAAGCCGTCGCGATCGGTGCGCGCGAGGTCGCCCGTATGCAGCCATCCGTCGACCAGCACCTCGCGCGTCAGCTCCGGCGCATTCCAGTAGCCCTGGAACACGTCCGCGCCGCGAATCACGATCTCGCCGATCGCGTCGCCCTCGACTTCGCGCCCGTCGGCATCGACCACCCGCACCTCGGTTTCGCCGAGCGGCCGGCCGCACGATCCAAGCCGCTCGCGATCGTGCAGCAGCGCGTGCGCATGGTCGGCGATGCCGAGCCGCGTGACCCCCGACGTCGATTCGCTCGCGCCGTAGCCTTGCGACAGCACGGGGCCGATGCGCGCCCACGCTTCCTCGATGCGCGCCGGCGCCATCGGCGCCGCGCCGTAGCCGAGCACCTTCAGGCTGCGCAGGTCGGCCTGCGCGAGCTCCGGCGCGTTCAGCAGCATGTTGACCATCGCCGGCACCATGAACGTGTGCGTGATGCGCTGGCGCGCGACCTCGGCGAGGAAATGCGCGGGCTCGAACACGTCGAACAGCACGAGCGTCGCGCCGCAGAACAGGTAGGGCTGCATCAGCATCCCGGACGCATGCGTGATCGGGCCGATCAGCGCGAGCCGGTCGCCGGGCTGCGCGGGGCGGTCCATCCCCAGCACGATCTTGCGCAGCGACGCGAGGCGGTTGCCGTAGCTCTGCATCGCGGCCTTGATGCGCCCCGTCGAGCCGGACGAGAAATGCAGCACGGCGAGGTCGTCCGGCGCCGGCTGGTAGTCGGACGGCATATCGCTGCCCTGTGCGACCAGCGTGTCGTAGTCGAGATAGCCGGTCGTCGCGCCGCCGATCGACACGAACCGCTCGACCGACGAAAAGCCCGGCGAATCGGGCGTGTAATCCGTGTAGCCGCGCCCGCCGATGAACGCGGCGGGCGCGCAGTTGCCGACGACGTCGGCCGCCTCGGCTGCCGTGAAGCGCGGATTCAGCGCGGCTTTCACGAGGCCGGCCTTGTAGAGCGCGCATTCGATCTCGACGAGCTCGATGCAGTTGCGCGCCTGCACGGCGATGCGGGTGCCGGGGGCGAAGCCGAGGCCGCGCAGCGCATTCGCGAGCCGTGTCGAGCGGTCGTCGAGCTGGCGGTACGTGACGGCGCGGTCGCGGTGGATCACGGCGGGCTGGCTGCCCCAGTAGCGGGCCGCGCGCCGCAGGAAGTAGGCGAAGCTCAAAACGATTCTCCTGGTCGAACAGTGCCGCCAGTCTGTAAGATGCCCAGGCATCACCACAATGCATCACCGGATATAAAGTCATAACCGACAGGAATCCCCCGATGGATACGCGCGATCTGGAGTACCTGCTGGCCGTCGAGCGGCACGGCAGCATCGGCAAGGCCGCCGAGGCGCTGGGGCTGTCGCAGCCGGCGCTCACGAAAGCCGTGCAGCGGCTGGAAGGGCAAGTCGGCGTGACGCTGTTCGAGCGCACCGCGAACGGGATGACGCCGACGCCGGCCGGCGCACGCTTCGTCGCGCGGGCGCAGCGGATCGCGCTCGAGTTCGATGACGCGCTGCAGGAGATGCGCGCGATCCGCGGCGGCGAGCAGGGCGTGGTGCGGATCGGCTACTCGCCGACCGTGCCCAATGCGTTCGTGCTCGGCGCGTGCCGGCAACTGATCCGCGAGCGGCCGGCCGCGCGGCTGCGGTTGCGCTGCCGGCTCGCGCGCGAACTGCTCGACTTGCTGGCGGCCGGCGAGCTCGATCTCGTCGTCGCGCCCGAACCGCAGCAGCAGGACGCCGGCCTCGACACCATCGCGCTGTTCGACGACCGGCTGGCGGTGCTCGCCGACGCCGCGCACCCGCTGCAGCGCAAGCGCGGGCTCACGCTCGCGGATCTCGCCGACCAGGAATGGCTGCTGCCGGAAGCGACGATTCCCGTGCGGCACCGGATCGACGACGCGTTCCGCGCACGCGGCCTGCCCGCGCCGCGCCTGCGCATCGAGACGGACTTCGGCAATACGTCGCTGCTGCAGTTGTTGCGCGGTACGCCGCTGCTGTGTGTCGGCGGCGCGGATGCGCTCGACCAGGTGACCGGGTTGCGCGCGCTCGACCTGCGGGCCGGCGAGCTCGACCTCGACCGCCGCATCGGCGCGATGCACCGGGCAGGCGCGTACGTGCCGCCGCTGGCGCAGCGGATGATCGCGCTGCTGCGGGAAAGCGTGGGGTAGGCGCGGGGACGCGCCGCGACCATCATTTGCGGGAGTGATGACCCTCCCCTTTTTCTGCGGATTTGACCGGGGGCACGGTGCCGACAACACTAGCCCGCAGTGCTGCACAGACGGCACGCGCCTGCCTTCCCCTTCAGAGTCCGCCATGTATCCAACCGACACCGTGCAATCCCCGAGCGCCGCCCGGCCGCTCGCCGACCGGCAACTGCGCCGGATCGTCATCGCCTCCGTCGCCGGCAACGCGATGGAGTGGTACGACTTCTTCGTGTACGGCACGGCCGCGGCGCTCGTGTTCGGCCATGTGTTCTTCCCGCCCGGCGCATCGGCGCTCACGGGCAGCCTCGCCGCGTTCGCGGCCTTCGCGCTCGGCTTCGTCGCGCGGCCGCTCGGCGGGATCGTGTTCGGCCACGTCGGCGATCGCTACGGGCGCAAGGCGTCGCTCGTGTGGACGCTGCTGATCATGGGCGCATCGACCTTCGCGATCGGCCTGCTGCCGACCTATGCGCAGATCGGCGTGTGGGCGCCGGCCGCGCTCGTCGTGCTGCGTCTGCTGCAAGGCATCGCGTCCGGCGGCGAATGGGGCGGCGGCGTGCTGATGATCAGCGAGAACGCGCCGCCGGAACAGCGCGGCTACTACGCCGCGTGGAGCCAACTCGGCGTGGGCGGCGGCTTCGTGCTGTCGTCGGCCGCGTTTCTCGCCGCGCAGGCGCTGCCCGACGACGCGTTCCGCACCTGGGGCTGGCGGCTGCCGTTCCTCGCGAGCGTCGTGATCTTCGCGATCGGCATCTACATCCGCCGCCATCTGCCGGAAAGCCGCGACTTCGAGCAGGCCGGCAAGCGCGGCGCGCACACGCACCTGCCGATCGTCGAATGCATTCGTCGCCATCCGAAGGAAATCCTGCTCGCGATGGGCTTGCGCGTGGCCGAGAACGGCGGCGCGTACATCTTCCTGGCGTTCTCGCTCGTCTACGGCAAATACGTCGGCATCCCGAACGGCGTGATGCTGACCGGCGTGATGATCGCGATGATCGTCGAGATGGGCGCGATGCTCGCATGGGGCAAACTATCCGACCGGATCGGCCGCAAGCCCGTGTACCTGATCGGCGCGCTGAGCCTCGTCGCGTGCGCGTTCCCGTTCTTCTGGTTGCTCGACACGCGCGTGACGCCGCTCGTGTGGCTCGCGCTCACGGTCGGCACCGCCGTGAGTCACGGCGCGATGATCGGCACGCTGCCCGCACTCGTCGGCGAGCTGTTCAGCACCGAGGTGCGGTACTCGGGCGTCGCGCTCGGGCATGAAGTCGCGTCGATCTTCGCGGGCGGGATGTCGCCGCTGATCGCGACCGCGCTGCTCGCGCGCTATCACGCGTCGTGGCCGGTGTCGCTGTTTCTCGTTGCGCTCGGCCTCGTGACCGTCGCGACGCTGTGCGTGATGCGCGAGACGCACGTCGCGCCTGACGCCGCCACGCGCGGCGATACGGCGTGAGCGTGCTGCACGCGTCGGCCGCATCCGTGCCTTCGACGTTTGCGGCGGGTGAGCAGCTTACCCGCTCGCGGTGCCGCGTACGCGCATTCGCGGCACCGCGAGCGCGCGCGGCCGGGTCGTTCGCGCCAGTCGCGCTACTCGCGCGGGTCGCGCCGCCCGCCGTCGAACACCGGCGCCAGTCCCAGGTGATCGAGCAGCCGCGCGAATTCGCCGAGCCGCTGCCGCACGTACGCGGGCACATCCACGTCCGCATAGTCGTGGAAGCCGGCCCCCGTGCGCACACCGTCGCGCCCGGTTTCCATGTTGCGCACGACGCTCGCGGCCGGCGCGAAGCGCGGGCCGATCTCGCCCGCCAGGTACTGCGACGCGTAGTACAGGATGTCGCAGCCGCCCCAGTCGATGAATTCGAGCAGCCCGAGCACCGCGAAGCGCGGGCCGAAGCCCGTGCGGATGGCCGTATCGATATCCTCCGCGCTCGCGACGCCCTCCTCCACCATCCGCGCGGCCTCGTTCATCGCGAGCGCCTGGATGCGCGGCACGATGTAGCCGGGCGCCGGCCCGCAGATCACCGGCTTCTTGCCGACGCGCTCGAGCAGCGCGGCGAGCGCGTCGACCACCGGCTGATCCGTCAGATCGCTGCGGCTGATCTCGACGAGCGGCATCAGCAATGCCGGGTTCAGCCAGTGCGCGTTCAGCATCCGTTCGGGGTGCACGACATGGCGCTGCAAGTCGGTGACGACGAACGTCGACGTGGTCGACGCAATCGTTGCGCGCGCATCGACATGCTCGCCGAGCCAGCGCAGCGCGTCGGCCTTCGCGTCGAGCACTTCGGGCAGCGCCTCGAACACGACGTCTGCATCACGCACGGCTTCCGCGGCGCCATCCCGGGAAACGATCGCGATGCGCGCGACGACCGCCTCGGCCCGCGCGGCATCGATGCGGCCGAGCGCAACCTGCGCGTGCAGCGGCCTCGCGATCTCGTCGCGCGTGCGCTCGTCGAAGGCGCTTCGGCCGGCCGCATCGCGCCGCTTGAAGTCGATCAGCGTCACGTCGAGCCCCGCGAACGCGAACACGAGCGCGATCCCCTGCCCCATGCGCCCCGCGCCGAGCACGTGCACGCGCGTCAATTTGACGGCGCTCATGCTGAAACTCCCGCGATGCCCGAGAGGCCCTTGTCGAGCAGCGCACGCATCGCGTCCTTCGACAGCGCCGCGATCCCGAGCCGCTCCAGCGTGCGCCCTTGCGCATACAGGTCGCGCACCGCGACCGCGCTCGCGATGCTCAGCAGCCCCTGCGCGACCGGCGTCGGCACGCCGGCCCAGCGCCCGCACGACACGATGAACGACAGCCCGAGCCGGGTGTCCTCGAGCATGTAGCGATGGGCACGCAGATCGATCTTCTCGCGCCAGTCGCCGCTATCGGTCAGCTTGCCGTGCGCGCCGCGCCCATACATCCATTCGTCGCCATCGGCCGCATAGTGATCCGCGAGCGGGAAATGCGGCGCGCGGTAACCGAGCGCTTCGCGCACCGCGATGCGTTCGGCATCCAGCGCATTCGTCACGCGGCGGATCGACGGCTGCGTGCCTTCGTTGTGGATGTCCCATGCGTCGAAGTGTTCGAGCGGCCCGGCGTTCATCAGGATCAGCGGCGGATGGATCACCGGCCCCGCGTTCATCAGCGCACCGGACAACGCATCCTCGACCGGCTCGACCGACGGATAGCCCGCGCGCAGCACGTCGAACGCCCAGCCGGCCGCATTCGCGGGAAATACACCGGTCGGCAGGCGTGTCGCATAGGCGCTGATCACGACGTCGTTGTCGCCATGCTTGCGCACGAGGTACGGCAGCGTGCCCGTCTCGGCGAATGCGACGCGCGAACGGCTGCCGGCATCGGCCGCCGCCTGCGCGAACACGAAGCTGCCGAACGTGCCGGGCGGCAGGAACACGACCTGGCCGTCCTCCAGCAGCGGCGCGACCTGCGCGGCGAGCGCGTCGTGCGACGTAGCCGGCAGCGGCACCACGACGAGTTGCGCACCGCGCAGCGCGGCCGCAAGATCGCCGGTCAGGCGAATCGCACCCGGCGCATCGCCGAGCGGTACCGCGCGCGTGCCGCGATAGTCGGTCACGTTCAGCACGCCAAGCTCGCGCAGCCGCGCATGCGGCTCGCGGTCGCGCCGCCACCACGTCACGTCATGGCCCTTCTCGAGCAGGTCGATCGCCGCCGCATGGCAGCCGTGGCCGCCGCCCAGAACACATACCTTCATCGTCTTCTCCCGGTGATTGAGTGTTTCCGAGACTACGCGGCCGCTTTCGCCGCGTCGCTTCAAAACGCGCAACGGCGCGCCTGTTCGCGCAACGCAATCGCGGCGATGCGCATGCCGCCGCGCCCGCCGCATCCGCTACGAGGTCCGTGAATGGATATCGCCCTGTCACGCCATGCGCCGAACCGGCTCGGCACGCTGCACGCCCCCGACGAAGTCGAACGCGCGGTCGCGCACCGCCTCGGGCCGCACCGGATGGCCGCGCGCGGCCGCGATCCGTTTCATGCGGAGTTGTACGAAGTGCCGCTGCATCACGGCGCGCTGCTCGAACTCTGCTACGGCCGCGAAACGCGCATCGATTTCGGCGACGACGCCGACCACGTCCTGTTCAGGCTGACGCTCGCCGGCGCATGCGAGCTGCAGGCCGGCAGCGTCGTCGCGCGCGCCGGCCCCGGCGAGCTGACCGTGTCGTCGCCCGCGCTCGCGAGCCGCCTGAGCACGAGCCCCGATTGCCGCAACCTCGTGCTGCGGCTCGAACGCGGCGCGCTCGAACGCAAGTTGCAGGACATGCTGCAGGCCACGCTCACGCGGCCGCTGCAGTTCGATCTCGCGGCCGGTGGCACCGGCGCGGGCGCCGCGCTGCTGCTGCCGACCTTCGAATACCTGTGCCGGCTCGGCGCGCAACCGGGCATCGGTACGGCCGCGACGACCTTCGGCGCCGACCTCACCACGTGGCTGATGTCGCTGCTGCTCACGCACCTGCCGCATTCGTACAGCGACGCGCTCACGCGCGGCACGCCGCCGGTGCCGGCGCACGTGCGGCGCGCGTGCGATCACGTCAATGCGCACCTCGGCGAACCGCTCGCACTCGCCGCGCTGGCGGCCGTCGCGGGCGTCGCGCCGCGCACGCTGCAGCACGCGTTCCGCGCGTTCCTGAACACCACACCGGCCGCCTACGTGCGCGAATGCCGGCTCGCCGCCGTGCACGCGGCGCTGCAACGCGGCGACGCGCGCAGCGTGACCGACGTGCTGATCGCGCACGGCATCCAAGGCTTCGGCCATTTCGCGAAGGCGTATGCGCGGCGTTATGGCCACGCGCCTTCGGTCACCGCGAGGCAACCCCGATGACGCACTCCGCACCCGGCCGCCCGGCGGCCCCGGCCCGCACCGAATCCGCGCCGCACGACAACGACCCGTCCGAGTTGCGCGTGCAGGATCTCGATCTCAACTTGCTGAAGACGTTTCGCGCCGTGTACGAGGAGCGGCACGTCGGCCGCGCGGCGCTGCGGCTCGGCGTCACGCAGCCGTCCGTCAGCTACGCGCTCGGCCGGCTGCGGCTGATGTTCCGCGACGCGCTGTTCGTGCGCACCGGCACCGGCGTCGAGCCGACGCCGCGCGCGCAGCGGCTCGCGCTGTCGGTCGACAAGGCGCTCGCGATCCTGCAGGACGTGCTCGACGAAGGCTCGCGCTTCACGCCCGACAGCACGCAGCGCGTGTTCCGCCTGCACATGAGCGATTTCGCGGCGAGCGCGTTCCTGCCGACGCTGCTCGCCGCGTTCGACCGCCGCGCGCCGGGCGCGGTGATCGAGACGCTGCACGTCGACGAATGCCAGCTCAATGTCGCACTCGAATCGGGGCGCATCGACTTCGCGCTCGGGCATTTCGCCGATGCGTCGAGCCACTTCCAGCGCACCGCGCTGCTGCACGAGCGCTGCGTGCTGCTGCTGCCGCGCCGCACCGCGCAGCGCGTCGCGCTGCCCGACGATTACGTGCTCGACGGCGACGCGCCCGACACGCTGCGCTTCGTCGCGGTCACGTCGCATCCGCAATCGATGCAGTTGCTGGAACGGCACGGGCTGATGCCGCGCGTGCGCGCAGCGCTCCCCGATTTCATGGTGGTGCCCGCGCTGCTGCAGGACCGCGACTATGCGCTGATCCTGCCGGAGACGATCGCGATCACGTTCGCGGCGCGACAGCCGTGCGCGCTGTACGAGATTGCCGGTGCGGGCGAATGGGCCGTCAACGCGTACTGGCACCGGCGCTTCGACGCCGACCCCGGCCATCGCTGGCTGCGCGCGCTGCTGCTCGAACTGTTCAACATCGGCGAGCTGGCGCCGTTCGAGGCATGGCTCGCGCCGCAGCCGCCCGCCTGCGCATAGCGGCGCAAGCGGGAAGGCGCGCGGCCCCGGAGCGACCGAAGCGCTCAGAACGACGTAAGGATGCCCGCGACGATCGAACTCGCGGTCGCGCCCGGCTTCGCGACCGCGACACCACCACCCGCCGCGCCGTTCACGACGAAGCGCGCATGCGCGCCGTTGCGCACCATCGCGGCGCCCGTGTACAGCACCGTGCGCTTCGACAGCGGATATTCGAAGCGGATGCCGTACGAATCGGCATTGCCGTCGCTGTCCGCGACCTTGCGGTAGTGACCCACGCTCAGCAACAGCGACGCACGCCCGATCGGCACCGTCGCGCTCAGCTCCATGATGTCGCTGTGCGGATACGCGCTCTGGCTGTCGATCGCGGTCGCGACGTCGGGGCCGCCGCGATGGCGCATGTACAGCGCGGCCACCTTCACGACGCTGAAGTCGTACGAAATCGCGCCGAGCGTGTAGTTGCCGTTCGCGGCCGGGCTCGTGTCGCCGAGCGCGGATGCCGCCACCGGGCTGAATTTCTGCTGCATATAGTCGACGTCGACCGACAGGCCGCCGCGCACGTAGTTGAGTCCCGCGCCGTACGTATCGCCAAGCGTCGCCGGCTGCCCGGCCGCGCCGTTGGTGCCGCGCGCGGCCATCGCGCGCAGCATCAAGCCCGCATGGCGCGGCGACGTGTAGCGCATCGAGTTGCGCACGCGCAGGAACGCGGGCCCGACGAAGTTGTTCGTCGCATTGCCCCACGCGAGCCCCGCGCCGAGGCCCGGCAGGCTGTACGTGACGAGCGTCGTGTGCAGGATCGTGTACAGCTCGCCGAACTGCACGCCGCCGAACGGCCCCGTGATGCCGACCCACGCCTCGCGGCCGAACAGTGCGTTGCTGTTCGACAGTGCGCCGCTCGCCGCGTTGAAGCCATCTTCCAGCTTGAAGATCGTCGCGTAGCCGCCGCCGAGATCCTCGACGCCCTTCAGCCCCCACTGCGACGCGAACAGGTTGCCGCTGCCCATGCGCGTCACGTGGTTCGGCCCGGCGTTCGCGTATTCGATCGCGGTGTCGACGCGGCCGTAGAGCGTCACGTTCGATTGTGCGAAGGCGGGCAACGCCGCGCAGGCAAGCAGCGCGGCAAGCGGTACGGCAAGCCGGTCGGCCCGCCCGTTCGGTTGGTTCATCGTCGTCGTCCCGGAGAGTGTGCGGCGCAGTTCGGCGCCGCGCCGCGTGGTATGAAGCGCGTTCGCCAAGAAGGGCCAACGCTGCCGATCAAAAACGGGCCGAGTCTAGGAACGACAATTTCGGACGTCGACGCAATGCGCTCTATAACGCTTATAGATGCGCCGCATGAGGCACGTGCGCCCCGCCGCACGCGTGCTGCGCGGCGGCCGGCGCGCGGGACCCTGGTGTTTTCTTTATCCGGGTCGGTAAATGCCCGTGTGGCGCGGCTGTCACTCCGGCTATGGCGGCTGAATTTGGCCGACTACGCTGCGTCTCCGATACGTGCCCCAGCACGCTTTCGCGCCGCGACGGCGCCCGGCCCGCCAGGCCGCTGCCGCGCTTTTCACCGCCCGCTCCTGGAGAATCCGCATGTCCGCATCCACGGCCCGCGCTGCCGGCAAGCGCTATACGTACGAATGGTATGTCGTCGTCATCTGCATGCTCGCGTACGTCTTCTCGTTCGTCGACCGCCAGGTCCTCGTGCTGATGATCGAGCCGATCAAGCGCGACCTGCACCTGTCCGACACGCAGTTCAGCCTGCTGAACGGCTTCGCGTTCTCGCTGTTCTATGCGGTGATGGGGCTGCCCGTCGCGTATCTCGCCGACCGCTATGCGCGGCCGCGGATCATCTCGCTCGGCATCGCGCTGTGGAGCGTCGCAACCGCCGCGTGCGGGCTCAGCCAGCATTTCGTGCAGATGTTCATCGCGCGGATGGGCGTGGGTGTCGGCGAAGCCGCGCTGTCGCCCGGCGCGTATTCGATGCTCGCCGACTACTTCCCGAAGGAGAAGCTCGGGCGCGCGATCGCCGTGTATTCGCTCGGCTCGTTCATCGGCGGCGGCGTCGCGTTCCTGATCGGCGGCTACGTGATCGCGCTGCTCAAGCATGCGAGCGCGTTCACGCTGCCGGTGGTCGGGCAGGTGCATGCGTGGCAGGTCACGTTCCTGATCGTCGGGCTGCCGGGGATCCTCGTGGCACTGCTATTCGCCGCGACCGTGCGCGACCCGCAGCGCAAGGGGCTCGCGCAGGATCGCTCGGGCGCCGTGCGGCGCGTGTCGATGCGCGATTCGCTGCGCTTCGTCGGCACGCATCGCGCGACTTTTTCGTGCCACTACCTCGGCTTCTCGTTCTACGCGATGACGCTGTACTGCCTGCTGAGCTGGACGCCCGCGTTCTATATCCGCCGCTTCGGGATGACGGCCGTCGAAGCCGGCTACACGCTCGGCATCGTGCTGCTGGTCGCGAACACGGCCGGTGTGTTCTGCGGCGGCTGGCTCAACGACTGGCTGCTGCGGCGCGGCCGCGAGGATGCGCCGATGCGCGCCGGTGCGATCGGCGCCGCGTGCATGGTGATCCCCGCGACGCTGTTCACGCAGCTCGACTCGCTGCCCGCATCGCTCGCGATGCTCGTCGTCGCGATGTTCTTCGCGTCGTTCCCGATGCCGACGTCCACCGCCGCGATGCAGACGCTCGCGCCGAACCAGATGCGCGCGCAGATCTCCGCGCTCTTTCTGCTCGTGTCGAACCTGATCGCGCTCGGGATCGGGACGACCGTCGTCGCGCTGTTCACCGATCGCGTGTTCGGCGCGCCGGCGGCGGTCGGTCATTCGATGTCGATCGTCAACGTCGCGGCGGCCACGCTCGCCGCACTGCTGCTCGCCGCCGGGTGCCGGCACTATCGCCGCAGCCTCGACCGCGAACGCGGCCTGGCGTCCGCCGCCGCGCCGCACGCGGCCGAGACGGGCAACGCGATCGCCGCGCGCTGAACACCGGACGAGATCGGGCGCAATCAGGCGCAATCGTGCCGCCCGACCATCATCCATCTCACTGATTCATGCATCGCTTTTTAATCGATTTGATTTATGCGATGCCCATCCCTATTCTCGATCGCATGACGGCGCGGTGTCTGCCGCGCCGCGTTCCCCCTACCCCACGGATTGACCCATGCAAGCGAACCGCCACCAAGTCCGGATCGACGCGCTGATCGACGCGGCGCAGGACATCCGCTGTTTCCGGGTGTCGCGCGTCGACGGCCAGCCGTTCGACGCGTACGAACCAGGCGCCCATATCGATGTGACCGCACCGTCCGGTATCACGCGGCAGTACTCGCTGTGCGGCAACCCCGACGAGCGCGGCAGCTACCTGTTCGCGGTGAAGAAGGAAGCGCAGTCGCGCGGCGGCTCGCGTTCGCTGCACGACGACGTGCAGGTCGGCGCCGAGCTGTCGATCAGCGCGCCGCGCAACCTGTTTCGTCTGACGGATGACGCGAGCGAGCACGTGCTGATCGCGGCCGGCATCGGCATCACGCCGCTGCTGTCGATGGCGTATGCGCTGCACCGGCGCGGCGCACGCTACCGGTTGCACTACTTCGCGCGCAGTCGCGAGCATGCGGCCTTCGTCGACGAACTCGCGGCCGAGCCGTTCGCGTCGCACGTGACGTTCCACTACGGCGTCGAGCCCGTCGCGCTCGCGGCTGAGCTGGGCCGCTGCGTCGAATCGGTCGACGCGCGTGCCCATGTTTATACGTGCGGGCCGGGGCCGTTCATGGATGCGGTCGTTGCGGCAGCCGCGACACACTTGCCTGAAGATTCGATCCATCTCGAACGCTTCGCGGCGGAGCCTGCCGCCACCGATGCGGGCAATGCCGATGCCGGCGCCGGCCCGGCCGCCGACGGTTTCGAAGTGCGCCTGCAGCGCAGCGGGCAATCGGTACGCGTCACGGCCGACACGTCGATCGTCGACGCACTCGCACGCATCGGCATCGAAGTCGACACGTCATGCGGCGAAGGCGTATGCGGCACCTGCATGGTGCCCGTGATCGACGGCGAGCCCGATCATCGCGACCATTGCCTCAGCAAGGCCGAGCGCGCGAGCAACACGGTGATCTGCTGCTGCGTGTCGCGTGCGCGCTCCGCGGTGCTCGTGCTCGA
The DNA here is from genome assembly GCF_002223095.1 of Burkholderia sp. AU33803. Classification (NCBI taxonomy): domain Bacteria; kingdom Pseudomonadati; phylum Pseudomonadota; class Betaproteobacteria; order Burkholderiales; family Burkholderiaceae; genus Burkholderia; species Burkholderia sp. AU33803. The sequence continues at coordinate 663,000 of NZ_NKFJ01000006.1, read as the reverse complement.
TCTCTGATGCGCGAGGTTCGGGCGACGTCTGTCAAGGACGTCGCGCGCGCTCGAACGGCTCGATGCATTCGGCCAGCTACGCGCACCTCCAACGCGCTGCCCGCGCTCTCATGGATCTCACGTCGTCGACACGCTCGACGAGCTTGACCAGCCGCGTGCGCATCCGCGCGCTGCCCTTGTCCTCATGCGTCACGCGTCGTCGCGCGATCCGATCCGCTCGGCAAGCAACGCGTGCAACTGGGCGTTGCTGGCGCGCTCATCGATCACACGTCATCGAACCGCTCGACGAGCTCGGCCAGCAACGTGCGCATCCACGCATTGCCTTCGTCTTCATGAAAATGTTCGTGCCAATGCATCGTCACCGGCGCGGGCGGCAGCGTGACGGGCAGGTCATAAAGCCGGAACGCATTGTCGCGGTTCAGGATCTGCGCGAGCCGCTTCGGCAGCGTCGCATACAGATCGGTGACCGACAGCACGCTCGGCAGCGCGACGAAATGCGGCACTTCGAGCGCGATGTTGCGGCCCACGCCCTGCGCGCGCAACGCATCGTCGAGCGCGTGGTGGCTGTGCTCGACCGATTTCACGTTGATGTGCGCGGCGCGCACGAATTGCTCGAGGCTCAGCGCGGCGCCGCTCGGCACCCCGCGCCGGCGGCCCGTCATGCACACGTAGGTTTCCTCGAACAGCGTCTGGTGGCGCGTGCGCGGCATCAGCTCCGGCAGGTTGCCGATCGCGAAATCCAGCCGGCTCGCGCGCAGCGCTTCCTCGATCTCCTCCACCGGCAGCGGCTGCACGCTCAGCGTCACGCGCGGCGCGCGCTCGCGCAGCGCCTGGCAGATCGCCGGCAGGTACGCCATCTCGCCCGCGTCCGACAGCGACAGCCGGAACGTGCGCGTGCTGGTGGCCGGATCGAAGCGCTCCGCGTAGCGCAGCGCCACGCGCACCATGTCGAGCGCCTTGCCGACGATGCCCGCGAGTTCGAGCGCGACCGGGGTCGGCTGCATACCCGCGCGCGTGCGCACGAACAGCGGATCGTCGAACAGCGTGCGTAGCCGGCCGAGCGAATAGCTGACGGCCGGCTGCGACAGCGCGAGCCGCTCGCCGGCCTTCGTCAGGCTGCGTTCCTCGACGATCGCCTGGAATACGCGCAACAGATTCAGATCGAGATGATCGACCGATGTCATGACCGCCTCCATTATTTGCCGCATTTATTGATCCGCCAATTTTAGATCAATTTGACGGATATGTAGTGGGAGACGAGACTGGGTACTCGACACCGCGCGCTGCGCGGCCCGATTTCGCGACTCTTTCCCCCACACGACGATGAGCGACATTTCCTACCAGACGATCGACACCAGCGCGTTGCATGGCCTCGCGCAACCCGACCGCATCGCGCCCGCGATGTATCACGATCCCGCGCTGTTCGAAGCCGAGCTCGACCGCATCTTCTACCGCACCTGGATCTGGGTCGCGCACGAAAGCGAGCTGCCGAACCCGGGCGACTTCATCACGACGACGATCGGCCGCCAGCCGGTGATCGTCGTGCGCGACAAGACCGGCGAGATCAACGTGCTGCAGAACCGCTGCCGCCATCGCGGTGCGACCGTGTGCGAATCGCACAAGGGCAACGCGAAGGGCTTCACGTGCCCGTATCACAGCTGGTCGTACGCGCTCGACGGCACGCTGCGCGCGCTGCCGTACGGCGACGGCTACGAAGGCGTGTGCGAGAAAGGCGACCTGCCGCTCGTGAAACTGCGCGTCGGCGTGTACCAGGGGCTGATCTTCGCGAGCTTCAACGATGCGATCGAACCGCTCGAGGATTTCCTCGGCGGCGCGAAGCCGTGGATCGACCTGTTCATGAAACAGGGCGCCGGCTACCCGATCAAGGCGAACGGCGAGCACAAGTTCAAGTTCAAGGGCAACTGGAAGATCCAGCTCGAGAACACGACCGACCTCTATCACTTCCCGGTCGTGCACAAGTCGTGGATGAAGTCGATCGACGACGAGACGGCCGCCGCGATCACGAGCTTCATGACGAGCGAGGACGCGTTCTGCCGCGGGCTCGGCAACGGTCACAGCCTCGCGGTGCTGATGCCCGAGCTGATCGACCTCGACGAAGACGACGGCGCGCCGCTGCCCGAGCGCTTCGCGCCGCTCGCGGCGGCGCTCGCCGAGCGCCACACGCCGGAGGAAGTGCGCCGCATCGTGCGCTCGCTGATGGGCGTCGGCTTCAACCTGAACCTGTTCCCGAACCTCGCGCTGTCGATGGCGTTCTTCCGCGTGCTGCGGCCGATCTCCGCGAACGAAACCGAGATCCGCCACGTCGCGCTCGCGATGGACGGCGGCCCGGACGAAGCGAACCGCGAGCGGCTGCGCATCCACGAACACTTCCAGGGCCCGTTCGGTTTCGGCAGCCCCGACGACGCGGAAGCGTGGGAGCGCGTGCAACGCGGCGCGCATGCGGGCCCCGACGTGCCGATCCTCGTGAATCGCGGGCTGAACCGCGAAACGACCGCCGCGAACGGCGAAAAGACCGCGCATGCGACCGACGAGACCGGCATGCGCGAGGCCTACCAGCAATGGCGCAAGATGATGGAGCAACAATAATGGACGACCGCAACGCCCTCTTTTCCGAGCAGACCTTCGCCCGCGCGGTCGAATTCGTGTGGCGCGAAGCCGAGATGCTCGACCGCCGCGACTATCGCGCGTGGCTCGACATGTGGGACCCGGCCGGCCACTACGTGGTGCCGATCGATCCCGATACGACCGACTTCGCCGCCACGCTGAACTACGTGTTCGACGACCACGACATGCGCGAGAAGCGCGTGCAGCGGATGGTGTCCGGCTATTCGGCGTCGGCGACCGACGCGGCGCGCACGGTGCGCACCGTGTCGCGCTTCACGCTGGAAAGCGGCAGCGCCGACACCGTGGAACTGAAATCGGCGCAGGTCGTCGTCGCGTACAAGCGCGGCGTCGCGACGCTGTTCGCGGCCGACGTCACGCACAAGCTGCACGTCGATGCGGAAGGCGAGATGCGGATCGCCGAGAAGGTCGTGCGCCTGATCGATTCGACCGAAGCGCTCAGCGCGATCGGCTTCCTGCTGTAAGCGGCCGCCGGTTCGCCGTCGCCGGCGCAACGGTGAGCCGGTCACCTTCACCTTTGAGCGATCACCGGTTTGCCGTCGCCAACGCAACGGTGAGCCGGTCACCTTCACCTTTGAGCGACCACCGGTTTGCCGCCGCCAGCGCAACGGTGAGCCGGTCACCTTCACCTTTCCCGACGACCATGCCCACACTCGAAGTTTTCCTGCCGGCCGGCCATGACGACGCCCGCAAGGCCGAACTGATCGCGCGGCTGACCGGTGCGACCGTCGAATCGATCGGCGCACCGATCGATTCGGTGCGCGTGTTGCTGACCGAATTGCCGGCGACGCACATCGGCCTCGGCGGCCGCAGCGCCGCCGACGGCGCACCACCATTGCTGCCCGTGATCGTCGCGATCCTGATCGCCGGCCGCACCGACGAACAGAAGCGTGCACTAATCGCCGCGCTGTCGGAGACGAGCGCCAGCGTGCTCGACGCACCGCTGCAAGCCACCCGCGTGATGATCAAGGACATCCCGAACACCGATTTCGGCATCGGCGGGCAAACCGCACGGGCGCTCGGGCGCTGATCATGCGTTGCGCGCGTGCCTGCCCGCTCATGCACCGCGGCCGCCGGGCGGCCGCGGCATCAAGCATTCCCTTGCTAAGTTGCGTCCGCCCGAGCCTTCGTCGCGACAAGCGGCAGCGTCACGCGGCAGTCGAGCCCGCCGCCAGCGGCCGGGCTCGCAGCGATCCGGCCGCCGTGGCGCGTGACGATGCTCTTGCACAGCGACAGCCCGATTCCGTTCCCACCGGCCTTCGACGACGAGAAGCCGTCGAACAGCCGGTCGTGCGCATCGGCCGCGATACCCGGGCCGTTGTCGATCGCGCGCAACTCCGCATCTCCGCCGACGTTCGCGGTACCGAGCGTCAGCGTGCGCGGCACACGCTCGCAACCGGCGAACGCCTCGATCGCGTTGAACGCGAGATTCAGGATCACCTGCCCGATCAGCACGCGCTCGCAGCGGATCGGCAGCGGCGCGTCGGCCTGCACGATCGTGACCGTCACGCCGGCCTCCTTCGCGCGCAGCTCGATGAAATACGCGACGTCCGCGAGAATGTCGCGCAGGTCGGCGAGCGCGACGACCGGCTCGCGCTTCACGATGAACTCGCGCACGCTCTTGATGATCAGCGCCGCATGCTCGGCCTGCCGGTCCGCGCTGCGCAGCCCCCAGATCGCGTCGTCGATCGCGCCGCGCGCGTTCAGCCGCTGCACCGCGCCTTCGATGAAATTGCGCACGGCCGCGAGCGGCTGGCTCAGCTCGTGCGCGATCACGCTCGCCATCTCGCCCATCGCGTTGTAACGGCCCGCGTGTTCGAGCATGCGGGCTTCGGCGCGGCGGGCATCCTCGATCGCGACTTCGTCGCTCACGTCGCGGAACTGCACGAGCAGGCCGTCGAGATCGTCCTCGATCTCGACCTGCCGGCACAGGATGCGCAGCCAGCACGACGAGCCATCGCGCCGCACGATCCGGTAGCGCTGCGGCGCGGACGGATACGCGGACGGCGCATCGCGCAGCTGCGCGACGAGCCGGTCGCGGTCGGCCGCGGAGCAGTAGTCGAGCACCTCGCCGAGCGCTTCGTCGGGTGCGAGGCCGAGCACGCGGCGGCCCGACTCGCTGATGAACTGCACGCCGCCGTGCGGCGTAACGACCGCGATGCCTTCGTCGAGGTCCTGCATGAATTCGCGCAGCCGCGCCTCGTAGCGGCGCAGTTGCTGGCGCACCGCCTCTTCCGCGCTGATGTCGCGGAACTGCACCATCACGACGTCGCGCCCGCGCAGCGGCACGTAGGTGGCGGTCGCCTCGGACAGCATGTCGACGCCCGTGCGCGACCGGTAGCACCACTCGTACACCTGCGGCCCGTGGACGAGCGCGCGATCCCACGCGCTCACGGCAATCTCGCGCTGGTATTTCGGCTCGGGGCGCGTCATGTCCGGCGCCTTCAGCGGCAGCAGCTCCTCGACGGAAAAACCGAGCGCGATGCACGCGGCACGGTTCGCCCACACGATCGCCTTGGTGTGCGCGTCGTGCAGCAGCACGCAGGTCGTCAGCGCGTCGAGCAGCCGGTGGAAATCGTCTTCGTCGGGAAAACTCATGATCGGCTTCGGATGAGGCCGTGCGGCATCGCGCGGCCGGAAACCCAACATAGCACCGGCGCGCGCCGCCCGCATCTGAAGATTTCTTTAGTGCGGCACGGAACGTCACCAGTCGCGCGGCTTTTCGTCCCAATTGCTGCGCGCTTTCGGCGTTTCTAGACTGCTTGCATCGTCGTGACCACCCCGCATTCGAACCCCCATCCACCCCAGGAGACAGCCATGCCCCACGCCGCCCTTGCCCTCGATACCGCCCCGGGCGCTCGCCACGCGGCCAGCGAACCGGCCGCCCGGCTGTCGCCGCTCCACGTCGTGATCGAGACCGTCGCCGCGCGCCGCGAAGAATTCGACCGCCTGTCGCACGTGCCGCGTGACGTGATCGCGCTGTTCAAGCAGGCCGGCATCTATCGCGCGGGCACGCCGCGCCGGTTCGGCGGCGATGCGCTCGCGCCGACCGCGTTCCTCGACATGATCGAGCGGATCGCGACCGCCGACGGCTCGGCCGCGTGGGTCGCGAGCTTCGGCTCCGCGAACGTGTATCTCGCCGCGCTGCCGCTCGACACCCAGGCCGAGTTGTACGCGAGCGGCCCCGACCAGGTGTTCGCGGGCGGCCTGTTCCCGGTGCAGCCGGCCCAGCCCGCGCCGGGCGGCTGGCGCGTGAACGGCACGTGGAAATTCGCGAGCGGCTGCAAGGGAGCCGACTGGCTCGGCGTCGGCATCGCCGTGCCGGGCGCGCAGGACGCCGCGCCGAACAAGCCGCGCACGGCCGTGTTCCGGGCGGCCGACGTCGAGATCGTCGAGAACTGGAGCGTGGTCGGCATGCAGGGCACCGGCAGCCACGACCTGCGCGTGGACGACCGCTTCGTGCCTGAAGCGTGGACCTTCGTGCGCGGCGGCGAGCCGACCGTCGACGAGCCGCTGTACCGCTATCCGACCGTCGCGTACGCGGCGCAGGTGCTGGCCGTCGTGAACCTCGGCCTCGCGCGCGCGGCGCTCGACGTCGTGAACCGGATGTCGGGCGGCCGGCAGACGACGACCGGCGCACCGCGCCTCGCCGATCGCGCGTACTACCGCATCGAGCTCGCGAAGGCCGAGGCGCAACTGCGCTCGGCGCGCGCGTTCTTCTACGACGCAACCGACGGCGTGTGGCAATCGATCCTCGCCGGCAACCCGGTGACGCCCGACCAGGTCAGCCTGCTGCGGCTCGCGGCCACGCAGATCGCACGCGAAGGCGCGAGCGTCGTCGAACGCGCGTACCGGCTCGGCGGCACGGCGGCGATCTATCGCACGCATCCGCTGCAGCGGCTGCTGCGCGATGCGATGGTCGTCACGCAGCACGCGTTTCTCGGCGAAGGCAACTTCGACGGCGCCGGCGCGGTGTTCACCGGCGTCACGCCGTTCCCCGGCTATCTGTAACCTGCATCGACCGAATTGTTTTGAACGCGCATGAAGCCGACGCACCGTCGCCGGCCGGTTCATGCGCCCCACCGATTCCTCTGGAGAACCTGATATGTCCGATTCGAATCCGCTGCCGCTGCGCGTCCTGTTCTGCTGCGGCGTGTCGCAAAACTTCTTCGACCTGCCGCGCGAGAAAATCGGCGAAGTGTGGCAGGCGTACGGCGCGATGCTCGCCGCCGTCGAAGCGATGCCCGGCGTGCGCGTGCTCGGCGTGATGGACGACGATCGCCTCGTGGTCGGCCAGGCCGACGGCGCGCCGTGGACCTTCTACATCATGGCCGACGTCGCCGACTTCGACACGACCGTCGCCGTGTGCAACCTGTATCGCACGACGCCGGTCGGCGAATACAACCTGTGGCGCTACGGCAAGATCGAAGCGCGCGTCGGCCGTGCGCTGACGGTGCCGCCGGCCGCGAAGCCCGCGGCGTGAGGCGCGCGATGACCGACCTGTCCCCCGGCCTGATCGATACGCTCGCGCAGCGCGTGGCGGCGCTCGACGCCGAACGCGCGGTACGCGCGACGATCACGCGCTACATGGCGCTGTGCGACGTGCCCGAGGATGCCGGCGACGGCCCGTCGCTCGCCGCGCTGTTCACGCCCGATGCCGTGTGGGAAGGCATCGGCCCGCAGTACGCGCAAAAGTTCGGCCGCCTCGAAGGCACGGCCGCGATCGTCGCGATGCTGGGCCGCTACCTGCCGCCCAATCCGCACTTCTCGGCGAACCTGCACTTCCTCACGTCGGAGTCGATCGAAATCGGCGTCGGCAACGCAAGCGCGCGTGGCCGCTGGATCATGCTGCAGGCGTCGCGCTACGCGGACGGCTCGGCCGAACTGATCGCCGCGCGGCTGACCGTCGATTTCGCGCCGGCCGCTGACGGCGCTGCGTGGCTGATTCGCCATTTCCGCACCGAACGCGTACTCGACGGCCCGTGGCCGCTCGCCGCCGCGCCGCGGTCCTGATTCCTGCTCCTTTCCACCGCTTGCTCACGATACCGACCATGACAGGCTTCATCGACACCTTCACGCTCGGCGGCCCCGGCCCCACGATCGCGATCAAGGACACGATCGACATCGCAGGCTATCCGACCCGCGCGGCGAGCCGTGCGCTCGCCGACGCACCGCCGGCCACACAACACGCGGACGTCGTCCGCCTGCTGCTCGACGCGGGCTGGCAGATTGCCGGCAAGGCGAACATGCACGAGCTTGCGTTCGGCATGACCGGCATCAACGACTACACGGGCACGCCCGTCAATCCGCAGGACGCGGCGCGCATTCCGGGCGGCTCGTCGAGCGGTTCCGCTTCGCTCGTCGGGCTCGGCACGGTCAATGCGGCGCTCGGTACCGACACCGGCGGCTCGATTCGCGGGCCGGCGGCCTGCTGCGGCGTGGCCGGGCTGAAGCCGACGTTCGGCCGCGTATCGCGGCGCGGCGTCGCGCCCGTCGACACCACACTCGATTGCGTCGGGCCGTTCGCACGCGACATCCGAACGTTGGTTGCGGTGATGGCCGCGATCGCACCGGGCTTCGATCATGCGCAAGCCGCGGCCTCCGTGGCAGGCTGCACGGTCGCGCACGTCACGGTCGACGCCGATCCGGCCATCGCCGCCGCGCTCGACGCGGCCGTACGCGCATCGGGCCTGCACGCGCACGCGGTCGTGCTCGACGACATGCCGGCGTCGTTTGCCGCCGGGCTCACGGTGATCAACGCGGAAACGTCGCGTGCGTTCGGCCATCTCGTCGAAACCGGCAAGCTCGGCGCCGATCTCGATGCCCGATTGCGTGCGGCCGCAACGACCACGTCCGCGGCATTGCAAGAAGCCGAAGCCGTACGTGCACGCTTCACCGCACAGGTCGACGCCGCGCTCGAACACGCGGACGTGCTCGTGCTGCCGACGCTGCCCGCGCTGCCGATCACGCTGCAGCAGGCGCGCGATGGCGTATCGGTGATCGCGATGTCGTCGCTGATCCGGCCGTTCAACCTGAGCGGCCATCCGGCGCTCAGCCTGCCGCTGCCACTCGCCGGTTCGCCGCTGAAGGCCGGCCTGCAGATCGTCGGGCGCAAGGGCGCGGACGAACACGTCTGCGCGATCGCGGCACACTTCGAAACGGCACTCGCCGCATGAACCACGATGCGGGCGCGACATCGACGGATGCGCGCTCGCGAACCAGGGAAACACGCACCATGTCAGACCGAGTCGTCCTCGTCACCGGCGCCGCGCGCGGGCTCGGCGCCGTCATCGCCGAACGTTTTCATGCGGCCGGCTACCGCGTCGCGCTGGCCGATATTGCCGCCGACGCGATCCAGGCACACGCACGCGAACTCGACCCGAGCGGCGAACGCGCGATCGCGCTGCCGCTCGACGTCACGTCGAAACGCGATTTCGAAGCCGCGCGCGATGCGCTCGTCGCACGCTGGGGCACGATCGACGTGCTCGTGAACAACGCGGGCGCATCGAAAGTCGTGCCCGCGATGGAGATCACGGCCGAGCAGTTCGACCAGGTGATCGACGTGAACCTGCGCAGCGTGCTGTTCGGCTGCCAGGTGTTCGGCCAGTACTTCGCGGAACGCGGCGCGGGCCGTATCGTCAACATCGCGTCGCTTGCCGGGCAGAACGGCGGCTCGGCGACGGGCGCGCACTACGCGGCCGCGAAGGGCGGCACGCTGACGCTGACCAAGGTGTTCGCGCGCGATCTCGCCGCGCAGGGCGTGACCGTCAACGCGGTCTCGCCCGGCCCGCTCGATTTGCCGATCGTGTATGAAAGCGTCGCGCCGGATAAGCTGCGCCAGGTGCTCGCGAGCCTGCCGGGCGGCAAGCTCGGCTCGGCCGGTTTCGTGGCGGATGCCGCCGTGCTGCTCGCGTCGGGCGACGCGCATTTCGCGAACGGCGCGTGCTGGGACATCAACGGCGGGTTGTACATGCGCTGAGCGGCGCGCATTGCGTGCGGCGCCTCGCCGAAGCCGCGGCGAGCCCCTATCGCGACGCGTCCCCGTCGTCGCCCCACACGACCATCACGTCGCGCACGAGCGCGGCGATCGACGTCGCGCCGAGCTTCTCCTTGATGCTCGCGCGATGCACGTCAACGGTCTTCACGCTGATCGACAGGTCCGACGCGATCTGCTTGCTGCCCTTGCCGTCCACCACGCCGCGCAGCACTTCCTTCTCGCGCGCGGTCAACGCATCGAGCCGCTGGCGCAGCTCGCGGTGACGCTGGCTCACCGCATGCCGCTGCTGCGCGAGCCGCAGCGCGCGTTGCACGCGCTCGAGCATCTGTTGCGAGTTGTACGGTTTCTCGACGAAATCGATCGCGCCGTTCTGCAGCGCGCGCACGGACATCGGGATATCGCCGTGCCCGCTGACGAAGATCACCGGCAGCGTCGCGCCGCGCGCGTTCAGTTCCGCCTGCACGTCGAAGCCGCTCTTCTCCGGCATCCGCACGTCGAGCACCAGGCATGCAGGGAGGTTCACGTCGAAGCGCGCGAGAAAATCGGCGGCGTTCGCGAACCCTTCGGACGCGATGCCGACCGATTCGAGCAGCCACGCGAGCGACGTCCGCATGCCGTTGTCGTCGTCGACGATGTATACGATCGGTGCGGGTGACGTCATCGCGGGTGTCTCACTGAGTATCGGTATCGGTATCGCACGCGCCGCATACGGGGCCGGGTGCCGGCGCGTCGCGCGCGTCGTTCGCTGGGGGTGTGCGGCACATCATAACGAGCCGAAAACCCGCTGAAAACCCCTTCACGGGCCGCACGAACGCACATTCGCGCTTTTTTTCGCGCGGGGTGCCGCGCATCTAGGTAGAACCTTTAGACGCGTTGGCGAGAACGCCATCTCCATCGTCAATCGTGCGAATGGTCGCCGGCATTTTCGCGTCGTACGCTTGGGTCATCGTCGGTGATCCGGCGCTGCACCGGCAGCGCCACGCGATCGCCGCTTTCGTCCAACCAGGAGCGCCCATGTCTTCCACGACCGATATCCAGCGACCGGCACGCGTCGAGCCGAGCGACGCGCAGAAGGCCTTCCGGCAAGCGATGGCCCACCTCGGCGCGGCCGTCAACGTGATCACCACGGCCGGGCCGCACGGCCGCTGCGGCATCACCGCGAGCGCCGTGTGCTCCGTCACCGACACACCGCCGACGCTGCTCGTGTGCCTCAACCGGTCGAGCGCGATGCGGGCGACGTTCGAACGCAACCGCCACGTCTGCATCAACGTGCTGCCGGCCGAACACGAGCAGCTCGCCCGGCATTTCGCGGGACTCACCGACCTGCCGATGGAACGGCGCTTCGACCTGCCTGTGTGGGATCGCGGCGAGCAGGACGTGCCCGTGCTGCGCGACGCGCTCGCGAGCCTGCAGGGCACGATCGCCGACATGAAGGAAGTCGGCTCGCATTCGGTGATGTTCATCGAGGCGACGTCGATCCGCGTGCGCGACGACGGCGACAGCCTGATCTACTTCAGCCGTGCGTTTCATCGCGTGTCGCGCACGGCGTGCGTGCGGTGAATGGCACGTTCAGCGGATGATTACGCGGCGGCGCGCAACGCGCGCTGCCCGGCCGCGAGTGCGGCGCCCGCGAACAGCGTCAGCGCCGAATACACGAGCCCGCGCGCGAGCCCCGCGCTATCCGACACCCAGCCGATCGCGACCGGCCCGGCGATCTGCCCGAACGCGAAGACCGTCGTGAACGCGCTGATCCCCTTCGCCCAGCCGTGCGGCGGCAGGTTGTGGCGCACGAAGGCGGTCGTCGATGCGACGGCCGACAGGAACGTCGCGCCGAACAGCACGCCCGACGCGAACGCGGCCACCGGATGCACGAGCATCGCCGGCATCAGCGTCGCGATGCCGAGCAGCGCGTTGAGCACGGCGAGCGCCTGGCCGCCGCGCATCCGGTCGAGCAGCCCCGACCACAGCCGCGCCGATACGACGGTCGCCACGCCGAGCATCACGTAGAACGCGGCAACCACCGTGCCGCTCATCCCCGCGCCGCGCAGCAGCGCGACGATGAAGGTCATGTAGCCGATGTAACCGACACCGAACAGGCCATAGCCGGCCAGCGCGAGCGCGAAGCGCGCGGGGCTCGCGGTCGCGGCCGGCGCTGCACCGTCACCCGGTACGCTCGGCGCCGCGTGCATGCGCTCAATGCGGCGCGCAGCCGACACGGCCACCGCCGAGAACAGCGCGCACGCGAACGCGAGCGCGAACCACGCGGGTTGCCAGCCGTGTACGCCGTGTGAAAGCGTCGCCGGCACGAGCAGTGACGCTGCGACGATGCCCCATCCCGTGCCACCGTAGTAGAGGCCAAGCAGCAAGCCCGCATCGCGCGGCGATGCCGATGCGAGCCGCGCGGCCAGCACGCCGCCGCTGATGAAGATCAGCGCGCTGCCGACGCCGGTCGCGAGCCGCTGCACGAGCAGCGCATGCATGCCGGACGTGAGCCCACATGCGGCCATCAACAGCGCAGTCAGCACGCATCCGGCCGCCAGCAGCGAGCCAGATCTCCAGCGCCGCGACAGCCACGGAAACGCGAGTGCGCCGACCAGGTAGCCGGCCGCGTTCGCCGTGTTCAGCGCGCCGGCCTGCGCGAACGTCCAGCCGAGATCGGCCTTCATCGGCGGCAGCAGCAGCGCATACGAAAAGCGCGCGAGGCCGAGCGCGATCGCGCTGCCGAGCGACAGGCAGATCGCGAGCCGCCACGCGGCGATGCGATCGGGGTCACGTTCCGGGAAGGTGCTGGTCGCGCCGGTGCCAGGCCGTGACGGGCCGGCCTGCTCCGGTTGCGGCGCTGCGCGCATCGCGTGTCTCCTTGGTCGTTCGAAGCCGCGGCCAGTCGTGACGGCGGCACCGGTGTTCCGCACGCGCCCATCCCGACTGTCGAGGCTTCCGATTCTGTCGGAAGATCATACTTGAGCCGTCGCGGGCCGGCATGCGTTGGCGGCAGGAACCCGGCCACCGCAGCCGGATCGTCCACGCATTGCCCGCCGCAAGCCGTCGCGAAAGTACGTCGGCCGCCTGCCCGCGCTACCCCCGCAATCCCGCCATGAAAGCCGTGAACAACGCGCGTCCCTCGGGCCATTCCGCCAATCCCGCTTCCGTATTCAGATGGCCGCGCGGGCCGAGCAGCAACGGCGTCGCGCCGCGCGCTTTCGCCCACGCCATGCCGCGCCCGGACGGGTCGTACCCATCGTCCGAACTGGCGATCGCCAGCACCGGCAAGCCGCCGAAATCGCCGTCCGGCACATCCGCGAACGCACGGGCCGCAGCCGGAAAACGCGGGCCGCCCGGATCGGGCACCGCCACGAGCCACGCACCGCGCACGACGCGCGCCGACGCCGCCCGCCAGTGCGCGAACAGCAGGCACCCCAGCGAATGACAGATCACCACCGGCGGCGACGCGGCTTGCGCAACGGCTTCATCGAGCGCCGCCATCCAGTCGCGCAGGTCCGGCGCATCCCATGACGCCGGCGCGATGCGCACGGCGCCCGGCAGCGCGGCCTCCCAGTGGCTCTGCCAATGATCCGGTCCCGAGTTGCCGATCCCCGGCACGATCACGATCGTCTGGTCCATCTCCGTCTCCACGAATAAGCGAGCTCGCAGTCTGGCCTGCCGGAAACCGGCCGGGAATGGCAAATCATCGGATATTGAGACAATATGCCGATGAATTAACGGAGCGGGAAAGCGGACATGTCGAACGGAGAGCTCGATCGCCTGGATCTGTCGATCCTCGAGGCGCTGCAGGAAAATGCACGGATGCCGCTGTCGGAAGTGGGCCGCCGCATCGGCCTGTCGCAGCCGGCCACGTCGGAGCGCGTCAAGCGGCTGGAAGAGCGCGGCATCATCGCGGGCTACGGCGCGCGGATCGATCCGGCTGCGCTCGGGTTGGGGATGATGGCCATCATCCGGTTGAAGACGACGCACGAACACATCAAGCCCGCGCTGCGCGCATTCGCGGAAATGCCGCACGTCATCGAGGTCCACCGGATGACCGGCGAGGATTGCTTCCTGCTGAAGGTCCTGGTACCGACACCGGGACAACTCGAAACCATCATCGATGCGATTGCCCGCTTCGGCGCGGTCACGACGTCGCTGGTGCTGCGCTCCGAGCCGGCCAAGCCGCTCGGCAAGGCGCTGCTCGGTTGACACGGGCAGCGGGCCGCTGACGCGCCGCCGATGACCGGCGACGCGTTCGCGCGCACGCAGGGTTGCGGCGATTGAATTCCCAATGAAAAATCGCCGAATGCAATACAACGCTCGGAATTCCCGTCATTGAAAAAATGACATCGAATCCGTCATTCGCTTTATCCGTGTTTTACGTCACGCGCCCCGCCAATCCCCCGTGTTTAGCACGCTTCGGCTAAAAACCTTGCAACGCATTGCATTCGCAAATTCGTCAGACTAATATCAACGCCACTCGTCGCGCATTCACGAAATGCGTGATGAGGAGTGGCAACTTTTTTGCCGCGCTTTCATGTTGAATCACTCATGTTCACCACAGGAGAATTGACATGCAGGACACTCAGCAGATCGAATTGCTTGACTGGATGCAGGAAGACACGCACCCCGAGGCCGTCGACATGATGGTCGAGGACGCCGTAGTGCCGTTCGGCACCGCGCTCTGGCCGGTCTGAGCGGGCCACCCGTTCTTGCGGAAGGGCCACGGCCCTTCCGCCGCTTCCGGAGACACGCATGCTGAACCTGCATCGCGCGCTGGGCTTCCACCCTGCGCTGCGCGACAAGCTGGCGCGCGGCGAGTCGGGAAAACTGCTGGTCGGCCATGACACCCGCAACCGCGACATCGCGTTGCGCGCGTTTTCCGCCCTGCCCGATTCGCTCGACGCGACCACGCTCTGCCTCGAAAGCACCCCACCCGCCGATATCGCCGCCGCGCTCGATCGCGCCGATCTGTTCGTGCTGCTGTACGACTCGTCGTGCCTGCCGACGCCGTCGCCGAGCGGGCCGCCGTTCCTCGCCGCGATCCGCCCCGCGATCGTCGAGCACTGGAGCAAGTCGGTGCTGTTCAAGGATTACGGCCCGCATCTCGACGAGGCGTTCGCCGAATCGCTCGACGACATCGCCGCACGCAACGGCCGGCTGATCGACGCAGCCGCACGCGCATCACAGATCCGCTTCATCGATGAAGCCGGCAACACGCTGACGGGCTCGCTCGCGCCGGACCAGAAATGGACGAGCGTAGACGGCATGGGCAACCTCGACGTCGTGCCCGGCGAGATCGCGACGCACGTCACCGACCTCAACGGCACGGTCGTCTTCAGCGGCACGTTTCTCGGCACCGTGCCGTTCGCGATCAAGTACAAGGTGGCCGAGCAACTGGCCACGCTGCGCGTCGAGAACAGTACGATCGTCGGGTTCGATACGGATAACGAAGGTTTTCGGCGCGACTTCTCGACCTATCTCGACCGGCATCCGAATCACCGGCGGATCGAGGAATTCGGCATCGGCACGAACCTCGGGATTCGCGGGCTGTACGGCCGCAACGCGGGGTTCGAGGAACGCCATCCGGGCCTGCACCTCGGGCTCGGCGGCGGCGAAAACGGCAGCCACCATCTCGACCTGATCTTCGCGCGCGGCACGCTCGCGCTCGACGAGCGGATCGTGTTCGACGGCGCGTTCGCCGTCTGACGATACGGCTGCGTGCTCAGGCTTCGGCGGCCGCCGGGTCGCCGAGCCACTTGTACATCACGAGGCTGTCGACGAAACCGAGCCGCGCGTGGCGATACGCACGCGGCAGGCGGCCGACGATTTCGAACCCCAGCTTCTGCCACAGCGCGACCGCCACTTCGTTGGTCGACACCACCGAGTTGAACTGCATCGCGAGGAAACCGCGCTCGCGTGCGACCTGCTGCGAGTGCTCGCACATCAGGCGCGCGACGCCGCGGCCGCGCGCGGCCTCGCTCACCATGTAGCCGCAGTTGCTCACGTGATTGCCGGGGCCGCCCGCGTTCGCCTTCAGGTAGTACGAGCCCAGGAGCACGCCGTCCTCTTCGGCGATCCACGTGCACAGCGGCGCATCGAGCCACAGTGCGCGCGCCGCTTCCTGTGTCGGCGTCGCATCGAATGCATAGGTTTCCTGAGCGGCGACGATCGCGCGATAAGTCGGCCAGAAGCGCGGGAAATCGTCGTCGGTCATCGGGCGAATCGTGATCATGCGGAGTCTCTCGTGATGGGAATGTCGGCAGGCATGCCAGCGATCGTACCGTGATTCAGGAACGGCTGCCGTCCCGTTGCGCCGCGCTGCGATACGCGCCCGGCGGCACGCCGTACCAGCGCTTGAACGCCTGCGAGAAGCTCGACAGGTCGCTGAAGCCGAGCCGCTCCGCGACTTCCGCGAGCGACAGCCGCGCGTCGCCGAGCAGCGTCTCGGCCATCGCGCCACGCGCCTGCGCGAGCAGTGCGCGGAACGTCGTACCCTCCTCCTGCAACCGGCGCTTGAGCGTGCGCGGGCTCGTGTTCATCAGCCGCGCCATGTCCTCGAGCGAGAACGGCGCGGGGCCGGGCGTCGCGCTCAAATACTGGCGCACCATCTCCGACGTGCCCACGCGCGCACGCCGCGCTTCGAGCAGCTGGCCGCACATCTGCTCGCACATCGACACCGTCAGTGGATTCGCGTGCGGCAGCAGCCGGTCGAGAAACGCGCGGTCGAAAGCGAGGCTGTTCGCGCGCGCCGAGAACGCGGGTTCGACGCCGGCGATGCGCGGCACCGGCATGGCAGGCGTGCGCGCCGCCTGCACGGTGAAGCGCGACAACGCGAATGTGTCGTCGCCGATTTCCTGCAGCAGCACCGCCGCGGCCGTCATGTCGCGCTCGACGAGAAACCGGCTCAGCGTGCCATCGAGTTCCGGCGCGCCGAAATTGAGCATGCACGTGCCGCCTTCCTCGCGATACGTGATCACCGTGAACGCATAAGTGAGCGGCAGGAAGCGCAGCGCCAGCGCGAGCGCGTCGCGTGCGCTCGCGCTGGCGATCAGCCCATAGCCCCACACGCCGTACGCGGAGAAGTGATAGCGCTGGCCGACCTCGAACCCGAGGCCCGGCGCACGCCCGAGCGCGCGCAGCAGGTTGCCGGTCAGCCGCAGTTCCTGCGCGGCCGTCACCTCGACCTTCGGATCGTCGAGCTGCGCGTTGGCGAGCCCGGTGCCGGCCAGGAGCGTCGTGTGCGGCACGCCGCGTTCGTCGCCGAAATCGACCAGCAGCCGGGCGCTGGCCGGACTCCGGGTGAAATCCCAGAAGCTCATGCGGAGAAACCCTCGAAGCGCCGATTTGGCCCAAATACTAAAACAATTGTCCCGAAGCAGCATTGGTGTTTTCCCATGCGGCCAGCACCATCGGCGTCATCCAGTCGTCATCCGAACGACGCCATCGCCCCCCGGAGGAGACACCATGCGACCGAATCGCCCGACCGATCCCGCAGCTCGCTTCGCATACCGGCGCGACGCCTTCGTCGCGTTTGCCGCGTTTGCCGCGTTTGCCAGCCGCCCCGCGCCGCCGCTCGCGCCCCGCCTGCCGCACGCCGGCCGCCCGGGCACGCTGCCGCGCCTCGCTTGATCCATCGACCCTCGGAGGACGAATCCATGAGCAAGACTTTCGACTACATCGTCGTGGGCGGCGGGTCGGGCGGCAGCGTCGTCGCCGGTCGGCTGACCGAGGACCCGGCCGTGACCGTCTGCGTGCTCGAGGCCGGCGGCCGCGGCGACGGCACGCTCGTCAACGTGCCGACCGGCGCGGTCGCGATGATGCCGACCCGCATCAACAACTGGGCCTTCGACACGGTGCCGCAGCCGGGCCTCGGCGGGCGCATCGGCTACCAGCCGCGCGGCAAGGTGCTGGGCGGGTCGTCGGCCATCAACGCGATGGTCTATATCCGCGGCCATCGCGTCGACTACGACGGCTGGGCCGCGCTCGGCAACGAAGGCTGGAGCTACGACGACGTGCTGCCATACTTCCGCCTGAGCGAGCACAACGAGCACTTCGACGATGCGTGGCACGGCCGCGACGGCCCGCTGTGGGTGAGCGACCTGCGCACCGGCAACCCGTTCCATGCGCGCTACCTGGAAGCCGCTCGGCAGGCCGGCCTGCCGCTCACCGACGATTTCAACGGCGCGCAGCAGGAAGGCATCGGCCTCTACCAGGTCACGCAGAAGCACGGCGAACGGTGGAGCGCGGCGCGCGCATACCTGCTGCCGCACGTCGGCCGCCGCGACAACCTGCAGGTCGAGACGCACGCGCAGGTGCTGCGCATCCTGTTCGACGGCACGCGCGCGATCGGCGTCGAGGTGCGGCAGCATGGCGAGGTCCGCACGCTGCGCGCGCGGCGTGAAGTCGTGCTCGCGGCCGGCGCGCTGCAAACGCCGCAGTTGCTGATGCTGTCGGGCGTCGGCCCGGGCCGCGAACTCCAGCAACAGGGCATCGCCGTGCACGCCGACCTGCCCGGCGTCGGCCGCAACTTGCAGGATCATCCGGATTTCATCTTCGGCTACCGCACGCGCAGCGTCGACACGATGGGCGTGTCCGCGGGCGGCGGCCTGCGCATGCTGCGCGAGCTGGCGCGTTTTCGCCGCGAACGGCGCGGGATGCTGACGTCGAATTTCGCGGAAGGCGGCGGCTTCCTGAAGACGCGCGCCGGGCTCGACGCGCCGGACATCCAGCTGCACTTCGTCGTCGCGCTCGTCGACGATCATGCGCGCAAGCTGCACGCCGGCCACGGGCTGTCGTGCCACGTGTGCCTGCTGCGGCCGCGCAGCCGCGGCTCGGTCACGCTGAACAGCGCCGATCCGCTCGCGGCGCCGCGCATCGATCCCGCGTTCTTCGACGATCCACGCGACCTCGACGACATGGTCGCGGGCTTCCGCCTCACCCGACGGCTGATGGAAGCGCCGGCACTCGCCAACTGGACCACGCGCGACCTGTTCACCGCGAACGTCGACACCGACGATGAAATCCGCGACGTGCTTCGGCGGCGCACCGACACCGTGTATCACCCGGTCGGCACGTGCCGGATGGGGCACGACGCGCTCGCCGTCGTCGATCCGCAACTGCGCGTGCGCGGCCTGCAGGGGCTGCGCATCGTCGATGCGTCGGTAATGCCGACACTCATCGGCGGCAACACCAATGCGCCGACGATCATGATCGCCGAGAAGGCCGTCGACCTGATTCGCGGCGTGTGCCGCACATCGGTACAGCCGCAACGCGGAACTGTCAGGACAACGACGGATCGCGACACCGTTCCTGCCGCGTGTACCGCGCACGATGCCATCCAGCCAGAGGAAACCCGCCATGTTGTCGCCTGATACCGCTCGCACCGCCGACTCCGCCGCCCCGCTTGCGGCGATCATCATCGGCGCCGGTTTCGCCGGCATCGGCATGGCGATCGCACTGCAACGCGCCGGCATCCACGATTTCGCGATCGTCGAACGCTCGCACGACGTCGGCGGCGTGTGGCGCGACAACCGCTACCCGGGCGCCGCCTGCGACGTGCCCTCGCACCTGTACTCGTTCTCGTTCGAGCCCAATCCGGCGTGGTCGCGCGTGTTCGCGCCGCAGCCCGAAATCCATGCGTACCTGCAGCATTGCGCGCGCAAGTACGGCCTCGCACGCTACCTGCGCTTCGGCGCCGAGGTCACACACGCCCGCTACGACGAAGCCGCGGCGCTGTGGCGCGTCACGCTCGCCGACGGCACGACGCTCAGCGCCGCCGTGCTCGTCAGCGGCACCGGGCAGCTGAGCCGCCCCGCGCTGCCCGACCTGCCCGGCATCGACACGTTTCGCGGCCGCGCATTCCACTCCGCGCACTGGGATCACGACTATTCGCTCGCCGGCAAACGCGTGGCGGTGGTCGGCACGGGCGCGTCGGCGATCCAGTTCGTCCCGGCGATCGCGGGCGATGTGAAGCAGCTGGTCGTATTCCAGCGTTCGCCGGCCTATGTGATGCCGCGCCCCGACCGCGCGTACCGCCCGTGGGAGCAGGCGCTGTTCCGCCGGTTGCCGTGGGCGATGAAGCTGCATCGCGCGTCGATCTACCTGCGCTACGAATCGCGCGCGATCGCGTTCACGCGGCTGCACAAGCTGATGAAGGTCGCGGTCGGCCGGCCGTTCCACACGCTGCTTGCACGCGACGTGCCGGACCCCGCGCTGCGCGCACAACTCACGCCCGACTATCCGATCGGCTGCAAGCGCATCCTGCTGTCGAGCGACTACCTTGCCGCGATGAGCCGCGACAACGTCGAGCTCGTCACGCAGCGGATCCGGCGCGTGACGGAGGACGGCATCGAGACCGTCGACGGCGTCCAGCATCCGGTCGACGCGATCGTGTACGGCACGGGGTTCGCGGCGACCGCGTTCCTGTCGCCGATGCGCATCACGGGCCGCGACGGGCTCGACCTGAACGACGCGTGGCGACGCGGCGCGCAGGCGTATCTCGGGCTCACCGTGCCCGGCTTTCCGAACTTCTTCATGCTGTACGGCCCGAACACCAACCTCGGCCACAACTCGATCGTCTATATGCTCGAAAGCCAGATCGCGCACGTGATGCGCTGCCTGCGCACGATGCGCCGCGATGGCGCGCGCGAGATCGACGTCGATGCGCGCCGCTACCGGCTCTTCAACGTGCATGTGCAGCAGCGGCTCGAAGGCTCGGTGTGGAACAGCTGCAAGAGCTGGTACGTCGATGCGTCGGGCCACAACAGCACGAACTGGCCGGGCTTCACGCTGACCTACCGGTGGATCACGCGCTTCACCGGGATGGGCGCTTATCGCTTCACGCATCCGCTGCCCGAGTCGATCGCACCGGCGCGCGACGTGGTGGTCGCGCCGCCCGCCGACAGGCTGGAGGCGCTGACCGCCGCATCGCTGCGCGGCTTCCTGCGGGTAGCCTTCCGGCCGCTGATCGGGCCGCCGTTCGGCGCGCGCATGCAGCGGTGCGTGGTCGCGCTGCTGTCGCCGCTGATGCCGGGCACGCGCGGCACACTGCGCTACCGCACGTCCGCGCATCGCGTGCCGGTCGAAGTCGTGGCGCCGAAACGCGGCGACACCGGCGGCGCGATCCTCTATCTACACGGCGGTGCGTTCTGTCTCGGCGGGCCGCATACGCATCGCGGCGTGACGACGCGGCTGGCGAACGAGGCCGCCCTGCCGGTGTGGGTGCCCGACTACCGGCTGGCCCCCGAGCATCCGAGCCCGGCCGCGCTCGACGATGTGCTGGCCGTCTACGACGCGATGCGCGCGCAGGGCCACGCGCCGCACCGGATCGTGATCGCCGGCGATTCGGCCGGCGGTGCGCTGGCGCTCGCGCTGGCCATCGCGCTGCGCGAGCGCGGCGAGCCGGCCGCCGCCGCGCTGCTGCTGATCTCGCCCGTGACCGATCCCGCGCTCGGCGGCGCGACACTGGCGTCGCGCCGTCATGACGATCCGATGATCCGTCGCGGCTGGCTCGAACAAGGGTTGCGCTGGTATCACGGCGCCGGTTCGGTCACCGCCCGCGGCCCGCTCGACACCGACCTGTGCGGCCTGCCGCCGATGCTCGTCCAGGCCGGCGACCAGGAGGTGCTGCTGTCGGATGCGCAGCGGCTGGCCCGTCATGCGCGGGCCTGCGGCGTGCCGTGCCGGCTGGAGATTCATGCGGCGCGCTGGCATGTGTTTCATCTGCAGGCGTTTTACCTGCGGTCGGCGCGGGATGCGTTGCGGACGCTGGCGGGGTTTGCGGCGCAACGGGTGGCGATAACGGCGTGACGACGAAGCAGTCACGCGCCGCGATCGCGGCCGTAGTTGGCGGCCGCCCCGGTCGGGTGCGCGGTGCATGCGCCGTCACCGGACCCGTTTGCCACGAAGCGACGTCGTCTTGCAAAAACCGGCCGTTTATTTTTTTCCGTCGCAGGCGGCCGTCATGATCTCCCGCAAGCCCCGGCGCGCCGCCGGGGTTTCCCCACCCTCGCGGAGACATCATGAAAAGAAGGCACACCCTCAACACGCTGGCACTGCTTTGTTGCGTCGGCATCCAGTGCGCGACGTCTGCATTCGCCGACGAGCCGAAGAAGGTGGCGTTCGTCGACACCGGCAACACCGGGCGCAGCGTGATGGCCGAAGCGATCGCCGGCCAGTTGATCGCGCAGCGCCACGCGCACATCGCGGTGATTTCACGGGCGGTCGACGAAGATCCGTATGACGAAAAGCCCGAAGAAAACGGCGTGATCCTGATGAAGCGCCGTGGCATCGACACGTCCGCGCATCGTTCGGTGCAGTTGAACGCCAACGACATCAAGCATTCCGACGTGATCCTGACGATGACCGACAAACACAAGGAGAAGGTGCTGGCGCTCTATCCGTCGGCCGCCGGCAAGGTGTTCACGCTTGCCGAGTATGCGTCCGGGAAGCACGTCGACGTGCCCGATGCGTGGGGCAAGCCGATCGATTTCTACGAATCGGTCACGGCGCAGCTCGACACGTACATCCCGGCGGCGCTCGACAAGATCGCGACGGCCGTGCCGGCGAAGCAGTAATGTCAGGAGGCCTGTCGGCTCGTCAGGCGCGCGATGCGCCGGTGCCGACAGGTTTGCTGTTCACGTTGCCCCCCTTACACCCCACCCACCGCGCGTGCCCGTCACCGGGCCGTTGACGTTGGCCATCCGGCCGAATCGTCACCCTGCGCACCGGATGAAAGAATGATCTTCGTCCGGGAAGCCGGCTTCGCGGCCTGACATCCCGCACTTCGAAGGCACCGTATGCGCAGCAACGCGCGTGCGGTGTCGTGTGTTGCCCCGACTCGGCAATGCGCGCACGCCCCGCGCACATCACCCGGCCGCTCGCACGACCACTCCATTTAATCCTCTTCTTTTTGTAGCTTATAAGTTACAATGCTCTCCAAGTTCGAACTTCTTCGCTATCAGCGCGACGATGGTCGCGAGCTCTTCACCGAATGGTTGAACGCCATGCGCGACAAGCTTGCGCAGGCACGGATTCGCGAACGCCTGCGCCGCGTGCAGACCGGCAATTTCGGCGATTGCGAGTCGGTCGGCGAAGGCGTGATCGAACTGCGCGTCCACGTCGGCGCCGGATATCGCGTGTATTTCGGGCGGTACGGCGGCGCACTGGTGCTGTTGCTTTCAGGTGGCGACAAAAGCAGTCAACCCGACGACATCAGGCGCGCCAAGGAACACTGGTCGAACTGGAAACGGAGGCAAACATGACCAAGCTCAAAGGTGCGGTATCGCACCACGACGCGGAAGTCGCCGAACTCGGCGCCGACCGCGAACTCGCGGTGGCCTATCTGCGCGTCGCGATGGAATCTCTCGACGATCCCGACAACCGCGCGGCCGGCCTGCTCGCGCTGCGTACGGTCGCGGAAGCGTATGGCGGCCTCGGCGCCGTCGCGGCCGAAGCCGGCATCAGCCGCGAATCGCTGTATCGCACGCTCTCGCCCAACGGCAACCCGACACTGAAAACCCTGCTCGCGGTGCTCAAGACCGTCGGCCTGCGCCTGTCCGTCGTCCCTGCACAGCCGGTGCACGCGTAAGCGGCACACCGCCCGCTCACGGCCGCACCATCCACACCAGCAGCATCTCCGCCGGCGCGTTCGCCATCCCCGCCGGCGGATGCTCGATCGCCGGCTCGACCGCCAGCGCCTTCGCCATCGTCGCCGCATCGTCGATCGTCGTCGTGCGCACGATCGTCATCAGTCGCGCCGGCCGATGCAGCGTCTCGCGATACAGCGCGCCGTACCACAGCGGCCGCGTGCCGAGCGCGTCCTGCAGCACGTACGGATAACGCCACAGCCGCAGCACGAGGCGGCTGGCCGGCTGCCCCGGATCGACGCGCACGAACACGCGGCGCGTACTTTCGCCGTGCGTGTAGCGCGGCAGCACCGGCAGCGCATCGGCCGGCGCCTGCGGCAGCAGCCAGCGCAGCGCGGTGGCCGGCGACCACGGCGTCGCGCGCTGCCAGCCCGCCTGCGCGAGATGCCGGTCGAGCGTGTCCGACGTCGCGCTCCATTGCAGCGGCAGATATTCCTCGCGGTCGCCGCCGATTTCGGTGCGCCGCACCGGCACGCGCTGCCACCCACCGCGCAGCCACTGGTCGACGGTCATCGCGACCACGTCGCCGACATGCGGGCGCGCCGCGCGGTCGAGCTGCCATTGCGCGGGAACCGTCCAGACGCCGGCCGTCGCGAGCACCACCGTCACCGCGACGAGCGCGCCCCTCGGCTGCACGTGCTCGCGCACGCGCCAGTACGCATACGCGCCGGCCAGCAACGCGAACCAGGCGAGCCCGAGACTCCAGCCGCCCAGCAGGCCCGACAGCCACGTGTCGCCCACATACAGCCGCGCGAAGCCGCCGAGCACGATCCACAACACCACCGCCGTCACGACCGGGATTTGCCACCGCGCGGGCCGGTCACGCGCGAGCACCCAGCCGAGGCCGCTGCTCGCGAGAATCGCGAACGCCGCTTCGGCATCGGGCAGCGGCACGTGCGGCGCACCGGGCGGCAGGCTCGCGGGCGTCGCGCCGGGTATGCCCGCGCCGAACACCGGCCCGAGCACGACGGCGACGCCGACCGTCGCGAGCCACCACGCGGCCGTCAGCCAGCAGCGATGGATCATCAGCCAGACGAGAAACGCGGCCGCGACGATCAGCCCCGTGTCGTGCCCGTGCAGCACGGCCAGCGCGCGCATCGTGGCGTCCACCGGCGGCGTGCGCAGGTTCTGCAGGAACGCATACAGCGCGATGTCCGCGTGGATCAGCGGATCGTTCGCGACGACATCCTGTACGAGGCCCGCGAACAGCCACACGCAGCCGATGAACAGCAGCGCGAGTACGGGCACCGCGCCGGGCAGGCCGCGCACGTAAGCGATCGCGTCGTGCAGCCGCGCACCGAACCGCGGCCAGCGGCGCGCGCAGGCGTGCACGCCTTCGACGAGCGCACGGCGCAACAGCGGCCAGCCGCGCCGCAACGCGACCCGCACGCCGATCCACACGAGCGCGACCAGCGCCGCGACGACCAGCAGGATCACGGCGACCCGCACGCTGATCGCCGCGGCCAGCGCGGCCGACGCGCCGAACAGGATGCCCGGCGCGACGTGCACGGGCGCCCAGATGAGCGCCGAGACGACGTTGACCGGATAGAACGACCGGCGTGGCAGCGTCGCGCAGCCGACCACGACCGGCACGACCGCGCGCACCGGCGCAAGAAAACGCGCGAGCACGATGCTCTTCATACCATGGCGCAGCACGAACTCCTCGCCGCGCGCGAAGGCGGCCGCATAGCCGAAGCGCGCCCATGCGTTGCGGATCACGCCGCGATAGTGCCGCCCGAGTTCATAGCTGATCCCGTCGCCGATCACGGCGCCGGCCGCCGCGACACCGATGGTCGTCCAGGCGTCGAGCGCGCCCGCGCCGATCAGCGCACCGGCCGCGAACATCACGGCGCCGGCCGGCACGACCGTGCCGATCAGCGCGATCGCCTCGGCGCAGGCCGCCATGAACACGATCGCGAGCACGAGCAGCGGATGTGCGCCGATCGCACCGATCCATGCGTGGATCGTGTCGCTCATCGCACGCGCCTCGGCGGAGCGCCCCGGTGTGCGAACACCGGGCCGGTGATGGCATGGGGAAGGTTCATCGGGCGGTGCGCGCGGTCGCGCCGGCGGGGCGGTCAATCGAACTCGTGCTGCCGCGCGTCGGCCTCGAGCGGCGCGTCGTGGTAGCCGACCGTCGCGATCTCCTGCAGATAGCGCGCGAGAAACGCTCCGATCGACCCGGCAGCCTCGTACTGATGCACGTGGCGGAATTCGTGGGTCAGCAGGCGGCGCGTGTCCTGCCCGCGCAGCACATACACCGCATGGCCGAGCGTGAGCCCGATCGTCCCCGGCGCCAGGAGCCCCGTGTCGCGGGCGATCGCGGCCAGCGACGGCACCTCGGGGAACGGCATGCGGTCAACGATCACCACGCGGATCCGCTCCGGCTGTGCGACGCCCACCGTGCGCGCGTCGTCGGCCTGCTCGGGCGTCAGCGGCGCCCCCTGCGCGATCCCGCGCGCCGCCTCGGCTTCCGCCCATGCAACGGCAGCGGGCAGTGCGGACGGCAGGATATCGGCAAGATCGATCATCGCGGGGCTCCTCTGGGGGTTGTAGTGGCATCGGGCACCAGTTTAGTCCCGAATCGCAACGGCTCGCGGGGTGGCTCGCGACGCGACGCGTCGCCCCTCCCCGGCCTCAAAATTATTCAGGGAATACCCTGACTCCTGCCTGCTCTCCCTCGTACTTGCTCCCTGAGATTATTTCGTTTCAGTACACATTCCACGCTCGACTATCTCGAAAATTTCCCGGATGTGTACCGTTTTCGGATTCTGCGGAATATATTGGTCAGAAGAACAGCCGCGGCGACTCCCGGACAGCAGGGCGCGGCGTCATCCCGAAGAGGATCGCTAGATGATCAGGGTAATTCTGGCTGACGATCACGCAGTCATGCGGGACGGACTGCGTCACATCCTGGAAACGGCCGGCGGTTTCGAAATCGTCGGCGAGGCGAGCGACGGCTCGGCCACGCTTGCGCTGGTCGAGCGCGGCGCCGCGGACGTGCTGCTGCTCGACCTGTCGATGCCCGCGCCGACCGGCATCGAGCTGATCCGGCTGGTGAAACACCACGCGCCGTCGCTGCGCACGCTCGTGCTGACGATGCATGCGGAGGCGCAGTACGCGGCGCGCGCGTTCAAGGCCGGCGCGACCGGCTACCTGACGAAGGACAGCGCGACCGCCGAGCTTGTCGAGGCGGTCGGCAAGGTGGCCGCGGGCGGCGTCTACGTGAGCCCGTCGGCGGCCGAGAGTCTCGCGCTCACGCTGCGCACGCCGGCCGCCGCGCTGCCGCACGAGCGGCTGTCCGCGCGCGAGTTCGACGTGATGCGCCGCATCGTCGCGGGCCAGACCGTCACGCAGATCGCGACCGAACTCGCGCTCAGCGCGAAAACGGTCAGCACCTACAAGACGCGGATCCTCGAGAAGATGGATCTACCGCACGAAGCCGCGCTGGTCCGCTACGCGGTGCGCCACGAACTCGACCCCGGCGGCGACGCATGACCGCCGCCTTCCGCGTCCCGCCCTCATCGCCGCCCTCGCACTCACCCGCGGACGACGACGACCCGGACGCGTCGCGCCTGTTCATGTCGTCGCTGCCGCCGGGCCGGCGCGAACGGCGGCTCGCGCTCGCGACCGTGCTCGTCTCCGCCGTGATCTTCGCCGCGCTTGCACCGTTCGCCGGCAGGCCGCTTGCGCCGGGGTGGGCGTTCATCCCCGTGTACCAGTCGGCGATCGTCGTCAACGACATGGTGACGGCCGGCCTGCTGCTCGGCCAGTACGCGATCCTGCGCCAGCGGCCGCTGCTCGTGCTCGCGGGCGGCTACCTGTTCACGGGTTTCATGGCCGGCACCCACATGCTGACCTTTCCCGGGCTGTTCGCACCGAACGGCCTGCTCGGCGGCGGCGACCAGACCACCGCCTGGCTGTACCTGTTCTGGCACGGCGGCTTTCCGCTGGCGGTCGCCGCGTACGCGCTGCTGCGCGCGAAGTCGCGTGCGCCGGGGCCGATCCCGGCCCCGCAGCGCCGCGCGGCGATTCCCGTCGGGCTGTGCATCGCGGCCGCGATCGGCGCGACGGTCGCGCTCGCGCTGCTCGCGACGGCCGGCCACGACCTGCTGCCGCGCATCATGAACGGGAACCGGATGGCCGCGACGATGACGTACGCGATCACGGTCGTCTGGGGGCTGAACCTGGTCGCGCTGATGCTGATGTGGCAGCGGCGGCGGCGCCATTCCGTGCTCGACCTGTGGGTGATGACGGTGCTCGTCGCGTGGCTGTTCGACATCGCGCTGTCGTCGATGCTGAATCACGGGCGCTACGACCTCGGCTTCTACGCGGGGCGCGCGTACGGCCTCGTCGCGTCCGGTGTCGTGCTGTTCGCGATGCTGTTCGAGAACGGCCGGCTGCATGCGCAGACGGTGCGCGCGCTGGCCGGCGCGCGCTACCAGCATCTGCTCGTCGTGCAGAAGAGCGCGCAGCTGAACGACGCGAACGAACGGCTCGAACAACGCGTCGCCGCGCGCACCGCGCAACTGAGCGCGTCGAACCGCGACCTGCGGCGCGAAGTCGAGGACCGCGTGCGTGCCGAGCGGGCACTGCAGACGTCGCGCGAGGAGCTGCGCGAGATTGCCGCGATCAGCGCGAGCGCACGCGAAGCCGAGCAGCGCCGCATCGCACGCGAGCTGCACGACGAGCTCGCGCAGACGCTCGCGACGCTGAAGAACGATCTCGAATGGCTGCTCGACCGCGTGCCGCAGGACGATGCGCTGCTGGCGCGCAAGATCGCGGCGATGCACGCGCTGGCGCGCGGCGCGGTGGCCGCGACACGCCGCATCGCGTCGGACCTGCGCCCGCTGATGCTCGACGATCTCGGCTTCGCCGCGGCGATGCAGTGGCTCGTGGAGGATTTCCGGCACCGTCATGGCATCGCATGCACGCTGCACGTCGAGCCGCCCGAGCTGCAGCTCGACGAGCCTTACGCGACGGCGGTGTTCCGCATCGCGCAGGAAGCGCTCGCGAACGTCGCGCGGCACGCAGCCGCGTCGCATGCGACCGTCGAACTCGTGCATGCGAGCAATGCGCTCGAGCTGACGATTCGCGACGACGGCGCGGGTTTCGATCCCGGCGTGCCGCGCAAGTCGGGATCGTTCGGGCTGGTCGGGTTACGCGAGCGCGCGTATCTCGTCGGCGGCACGCTGCGGATCGCGACGACGCTCGGCGAAGGGACGACGGTCGAGGTCGAGATTCCGCTGGCGCCTGCGCAGGTGACGGTCGCGCATGGTGGGGATGGGGCGCCGCGCGGGTAGGTTCCCGGCGAAGGCGGTGGTGCGTTCGTCGGAAACTCGTCGATGAGGCGATAACACCACGCCCCCTCACGCGCGCGCCGCCACCATCCCCCGTTCCGAGCGCGTCCACGCGACCAGCGCGCCGATCCCGAGCAGCGCGAGACACACGATCGGCACGATCATCGGGCCGAACGCCGTGCCCGTCACCTTGCCGGCAAACGGCATCAGGTTCTGGCTGAAGAAGCCGCCGAGGTTGCCGATCGAGTTGATCGCCGCGACGCTCGCCGCCGCCCGCGCACCGGTGAAGTAGCGCGGCGGCATCGACCAGAAGCACGGGTACAGCAGCGGGATGCATGCGCCACCGAGCACCAGTGCGATGAAGCGCAGCGGCGTCGACGGCAACACGAGGCTCAGCAGGAAGCCCAGCGCGCCAAGCGCGGCAACGATCGCGATCGTGCGCAGGATGCTCTTCGCGCGACGCAGTTTCGCCGGCAGCCACAGCAGCAGCAACACCGCGAGCGCCCACGGCAGCATGCTCAGGAAGCCGTTCATGCTGCTCGACACGCCGAACGATTTCACGAGCGTCGGCAACCAGTACGTCACGCCGTACAGCGACGTCGACATCAGCATGTAGGTGGCCGCGAACAGCATCACGCGCGGATCGAGCAGCGCCTTCCACGGCTGCCCGTGCTCGGCCCGCGCGGGCTTCTCGCGTTCGAGCGCGGCCTCGACGATCTGCTTCTCGCGGTCGTCGAGGAATCGAGCGTCGCGCACCGACGCGGGCAGCACGCGGAACACGACGATCGCGACGATCACCGCCGGGATGCCCGTCGCCACGAACACCCACTGCCAGCCCGCCAGCCCCCACACGCCGTTCAGGCTCAGCAACACGCCGCCGACCAGCGAGCCGAGCATGTTCGCGAGCGCGCTGCCGAGCGTGAAGATGCCGAGCACCTTCGCGCGGTAGCTCTGCGGGAACCACAGCGTCAGGTAGTAGATCACGCCCGGATAGAAACCAGCCTCGGCGATGCCGAGCACGAAGCGCAGCGCGCAGAACGCGGGCATCGACGTCGTGAAGCCCATCAGCACGGTGATGAGCCCCCACGTCAGCATGATCCGCGCGAGCCACACGCGTGCGCCGTAGCGATGCAGCGCGAGCGTGCTCGGCACCTCGAACAGCAGGTAGCCGATGAAGAACAGCGACGACGCGAGCCCGAACGCGGCCTCCGTCATCCCGAGGCTGTGCACCATCTGCAGCTTCGCGAAGCCGACGTTCTGCCGGTCGATGAACGCGATCAGGAACATCACGACGAGAATGGGCAGCAGGCGCCGCGCCATCTTCGACATGATGCGCTGCTCTTCGGCGGACGCGGGGTCCAGGGTTTCAGTGGCGTTCACTTGAGGCTCCTTGCGTGAAACGGTTGCATAGCGGTTGCGTATCGGTTGAATCGGCGCTGCGCGCGACAAGCGCACGGGCACGAGGTGTTTCGATGAAAGGGCGCGGCGGCATCAACCCGATCGATAGTCGTCGAGCATCGGCGCGAACATCTCGTGCCACGCCCGCGGCTTCGCCTTGATCGTGCCGGCCAGGTACAGGAATTCGACGTAGTCCATCAGCTGGTTCGGCAGCACCGAGAAGCGCGTGTCCGGTGCGGCGAGCATCCGCATCACGTCGTCGTGCGACACGCCGACGCCGGACGACGCCGCATAGAGCGCGGCCGCCGCGCGCGGGTCCTGCGCGATCAGGCGGTTCGCGTCGTCGAGCGCGCCGAGAAACGCGCTGGCCAGCGCCGGCTCCGTATCGACGAGCCGCTTCGGCGCGAACACGACATCGAGCGTCAGCGTGCCGAGCACGTCGACCGAACTCACGACGCGGTGGATGCCCGGCTGCCGCAGCTCGAGCGTCGAGAACGGCGGCGACGTGAAGTGCGCGGTGACGCCGTTCTCGCGGCGGATCAGCGCCTGCATCGCCTGCGGATGCGGCAGGTTCACGGTGATCGAATCGAGCTGCGCGAAATGCTTCGGGCCGAGCTGCCGGCTCGCGACCATCTGCAGCACCACCGCCGACAGCGACGTGCGGATGCCCGGCACCGCGATCCGGTCGGACGGCGTGAAGTCGCGCAGCGACACGAGGCCCGGCCGGTTCGCGTTCAGCGACAGCGACGTGGTCGACAGCCCGCTGATGCCGATCACCTCGACGTTCGGAATGCCGCGCGCTCGTGCCCACAGCTCGATGAAACCCGGCGCGCCGGCGCCGGCGAAATCGAGCGTGCCGGCCATCATCGCGTCGTTGACGGAATTGCCGCCGTCGAGCAGCACCCAGTCGACCGCGACGTCGCGCACGCCGTGGCGCGCCGCGTGCCGCTCGAACAGCCGCTGCTTCTCCATTACGAGCAGCGGCAGGTACAGCACCCCATAGCCTTTGGAAATCCGCACTGTGCGCGGCTTCGCGCGCACGAGCGCAGGCGCGGCGAGCACGCCGAGGCCGGCGGCGATCAACGCGCGGCGGCGCGGCGACGTCGTCATGCGCCGGCCTTCCCTGCACGCGCGGCACGAGCGGCAAGCGCCAGGCGGCCGGGGCCCGCGTCGCCGCACCGGCGAGCGCCGGCCGGCGACGCGCTGCACCGCGCGTTCGTCGCACCCGTTTGCTGCTGCATGTTGCCGTCTCCTGTGGTTCTGGTATTAATGGCCGTCCTTGCATCGTCCGGCTCGACACAGGTTATCGACCGAGTCTGAGAAAATGCTGACATCCCGGCCCCGGGAAAACCCCTAACCCACCCACCTGCGAAACGGCACCATGCGCATTCTCGTCGTGGAGGACGATGCCGAAATCGGCGCGGCGATCCGCAGCCGGCTGGCGCGGCTCGGCCATGCCGTCGATCTCGAAACCGACGGCGCGACCGCGCACGGCCTGTTGCGCGTCGAGCGCTTCGACCTCGTCGTGCTCGACGCGAACCTGCCCGGCATGGACGGCTTCACGGTGCTGCGCCACCTGCGCGCATCGGGCAGCACGACGCCCGTGCTGCTCGTCACCGCGCGCTCGGCGATCGACGACCGCGTGAGCGGCCTCGGCCTCGGCGCCGACGACTACCTCGTGAAGCCGTTCGACTACCGCGAGCTCGATGCGCGCGTGCAGGCGCTCCTGCGCCGCAACAGCGGCCACGCGAACGACGTGCTCACGCTCGGCGGCCTCGTGATCGACCGCAGTAGCCGCCTCGCGGAACTCGACGGCCAGCCGCTGTCGCTGTCGCGCCAGGAATTCGCGCTGCTCGAGATCCTCGCGAGCCGCCCGCAGCGGATCTTCTCGAAGGACGAACTGCTGAACCAGCTGTTCAGCTTCGGCAACGAGCCGACCACGAACGCGGTCGAGCAGTACGTGACCCGCGTGCGCAAGAAGCTGCAGGGCAGCTCGGTCGAGATCCGCACCGCGCGCGGGATGGGGTATCAGATTGCGGCGCACTGACTGGTTCCCGAAGACGCTGTTCGGGCGCACGCTGCTCTTCATCGCGCTCGTCGTCGCGACCGGCGCGCTCGCGCTCGCGGCGATCGCCCGCTACTACGCGGGCGTCGCGGCCGAACGCGCGTACGACCAGTTGCTTGCGGGCGCATCGATCCAGGTCGCGGAAAACCTCTACGTGCAGGGCGGCGTGCTCGCGCTGAATCCGCCGGTGGCCGCGCTGTCGACGCTGTCGCGCTACGACCTCGTCTACTACAAGGTCGTCGATTCGCGCGGCATCGTCGTGGCCGGCTACAACGATCTCGCGAGCCCCGCGACGCTCGCCGCCGCGAAACAGGGCCCCGCGTTCGCGAACGGCCTGTACCAGGGGCACCGGATCCGCACCGCGACCATCGCGCGCTACATGCCCGAGGAAAGCACGCCGGGCTGGGCGCTCGTGACGGTCGCGCAAACCACCAACGCGCGCCAGCAGTTGACGAACGACATGAGTTTCAAGGTGTGGACGCTGATCCTGCTGATGAGCGTGCTCGCGATCGGCGCGAGCGGCCTCGCGATCCGGCGCGGCCTGCGCCCGCTCGCGCAGATCGGCACGATCATCGCCGCGCGCGACCCGGCCGACCTGCGGCCGGTGGCCGTCGATACGCCGAGCGAGATCGACGCGATCATCGGGTCGATCAACGGGCTGATGCACCGCCTCGCCGAGCGGATCAACGCAATGCAGCGCTTCATCGCCGATGCCGCACACCAGATGCGCACGCCGCTCGCGCGGCTCGACGCGCAGATCGAGCTGCTCGACGGCGAAGCCGATCCCGCGCGCCACGCGGCACGGCTCGATGCGCTGCGCGCGACCTCTTCGGACGTCGGCCGGCTCACCGGCCAGCTGCTCAATCATGCGATGGTGATTCATCGCACCGAGGCCGTGCCGCTGCAGCCCGTCGAACTCGTCGCGCTTGCTAAGGACGTGCTCGGCCGCGCGATTCCGCTCGCTGGCGAGCGCGACGTGGCCGTCGCGTTCGCGAGCGATGCGCCGCTCGCGTGGATCGACGGCGACGCGATCAGCCTGCAGGAAGCGCTGTCGAACGTGCTGCACAACGCGCTGCTGC
This sequence comes from Burkholderia sp. AU33803, assembly GCF_002223095.1. Lineage (NCBI taxonomy): Bacteria > Pseudomonadati > Pseudomonadota > Betaproteobacteria > Burkholderiales > Burkholderiaceae > Burkholderia > Burkholderia sp. AU33803. The sequence continues at coordinate 629,884 of NZ_NKFJ01000006.1, read as the reverse complement.
ATGGTCATGCGGACGACATCGTCGTGTCGGTCGCGACGCAGGGCAACGCCGGCGATACTGTGACGCTGACCGTCACCGACAACGGTCGCGGGATTCCACGCGAGCACTGGGACGCGGCGCTGCAACCGTTCGTGCGGATCGCACCGGACGGCAGCGAGCGGCGCACGGGGTCGGGCCTCGGGCTCGCGATCGTGCAGGAAGTGATGAAGGCGCACGGCGGGCGCGTCGGGTTTGCGTTTCCCGACGCGGGCGGGTTTGCGGTGGTGTTGACGTTTCCGCGCGCGGCGGGGAGCGACGAGGAGAAGGCATGAACCGACGGGCCCGGGCCGGTTCATGCACGTGCACGGCAGGCACTCAATCGTTGCTGTCGTCATCGAAGCGGGTGCGCTCCGCATGCCGCGCCACCGCCCGATCCAGCTCGTCATACTGACGATCGCAGAACAGCCGGCACAACGTATCGACATCCGCGCGCGTGTCGACGTCGATCGTATCGACATGCTGCTCCAGCTTGCCTTTGCCGATCCCGAACAGCCCCTTCTTCATCCGCATCGAGACGGCATTCAGCTGGAAGCCGTCCGCATGCGCATCGCGCAGCGCGGTCACCCACAACTCCCGCTGATCGTCGGCATGCTGCAGCACGAGGGCCGGCAACGGGCCGTCCTGCGTGGTGTCCCATTCGGCATGCTGCGCCGCCCACGGAAACGCATCGAACGCCTGCATGAACGACGCGTAATCCGTCGCGCCCTGCGGATCCAGTTGCTTGAAATCGTAGCCGACTTTCTGAACGGAATAGGTCAACATGGTGCGGCGCTCCCGGTGGCGGTGATGGCGACTGAGCGCCAATCTACCTGACAATCCGGCGTCTATCACCGTTTTTTGCCCCACCGCCCCACCCGCTACGCCGCCACCGCCTCCCCGCCGAGATACGCATCGCGCACACGCTCGTCGTCGAGCAGCGCCTTCGCGGGCCCTTCGAGCACGACGCGTCCCGTCTGCAGCACGTACCCGTAATGCGCGATCTCCAGCGCGAGGCTCGCGTTCTGCTCGACCATGAACACGGTCACGCCCTGCCGGTTGATCGCGTCGATCAGTTCGAGCACCTTGTCGACGTAGAGCGGCGACAGCCCCATCGTCGGCTCGTCCATGCAGATCAGCTTCGGCCGCGCCATCAGCGCCCGCGCCATCGCGAGCATCTGCTGCTCGCCGCCCGACAGCGTGCCCGCGCGCTGCGTCAGCCGCTCGCGCACGCGCGGAAACAGGTTGAGCACACGCTCGTAGTCCTCCGCCACCGCCGCACGGTCGCCACGCGTGTACGCGCCCATCAGCAGGTTCTCGCGCACGCTCATGTCGCCGAACAGCCGCCGCGCCTCGGGCACGGCCGCGATCCCGCGCCGCACGCGCTGCGGCGTCGCGAGCGCCGTCACGTCGTCGCCGTCGAAACGCACGACGCCGCGGCGTGGCCGCATCAGCCCGAGGATCAGCTTCATCGTCGTCGACTTGCCGCTCGCGTTGCCGCCGAGCAGGCTGACGATCTGCCCGCGGCCGACTTCGAAGTTCACGTCGAAATGCACCTGCACCGGCCCGTAGAACGTGTCCAGGTGTTCGAGTTTCAGCAGCGCGTCGGTCATGGTCGTGTCGGGTCCGGAAGAAAGTGCCGTCATGCGGCCGCCTTTGCCGTGCGGTCGGCCGGCGCGCCGCCCGCATGCCGGCGGCCGAGGTACGCCTCGATCACGCGCGGATCGTGCCGCACGTCGCGCGGCGCGCCTTCGGCGATCTTCACGCCGTTGTCGAGCACCATCACGCGGTCGGACACGCGCATCACGAGTTCGAGCTTGTGCTCGATCAGCAGGATCGTCAGGCCGCGCGCCTTCAACGACTGGATCAGCTGCAGCATCTCGGCCGTCTCCGTCTCGTTCATCCCGGCCGTCGGCTCGTCGAGCAGCAGCAGGCGCGGATGCAGCGCGAGCGCGCGGCCGATCTCCACACGCCGCCGGTTCGCATACGACAGGCTGTGCGCCGGATGATCGATGCGCGGCGTCAGCCGCTCGCCGAACCCGGCGACGATCGCGCGCGCCTCGTCGCGCAGCGCGGCTTCCTCGCGCCGCACCGCCGCGGGCCGCACGAGCGCGCGCAGCACCTCGGCCGCCGCACCCAGCGCGGGCCAGCCCGGCCGCGCCGCGCGCAGGCGCGCATGCGCGCCGATCAGCACGTTGTCGAGCACGCTCAGATTGCCGAACACACGGCCGTGCTGGAACGTGCGCGCGATGCCGAGCGTCGCGAGGCGCTCGGGCGCGGTGCCGGTGATGTCGCGGCCGTCGAACGTCACGCGGCCGGCATCGGGCCGGTCGGCGCCCGCGATCAGGTTGAACAGCGTCGATTTGCCCGCGCCGTTCGGGCCGATCACGCTCAGCAGTTCGCCTTCTGCGAGTGACAGGCTCGCGCCGTCGAGTGCGGTCACGCCGTCGAAGCGACGCGTCAGGCCCTGCACGTCGAGCAAGGTTCGGTTGGTGGTCATCGCATTCCTCCTCACACCGTGCCGAGCAGGCCCTGCGGCCGGAACCGGACCAGCAGCAACAGCACGAGGCCGTAGATCAGCATCCGGTAGTCGGCCGCCCAGCGGAACAGCTCGGGCAGCCCGATCAGCGCGATCGCACCGACGATGCCGCCGAGCACGTTGCCGAGCCCGCCGAGAATCACCATCGTCAATGCGAGGATCGACACCTGCGAATCGAAGGTCTGGTGGTTGATATAGCTGTACAGGTGCGCGGCGATCCCGCCGCTCACGCCGGCCGCGACGCCGCCGACCGCGAACGCGATCGCCTTGTAGCGGTTCGGTGCGATGCCGTGCGCACGCGCGGCGACGTCGTCCTCGCGCACCGCGCGCAGCGTGCGGCCGAGATGCGAGCGCAGCAGCCGCACCTGCACGAGCGCGAACCCGACGAGCACCGCGAACGTGAACCAGTACGCGGCACGCGCGGTCGTCGCCCACGGCAGCGGCGCGATGCCGGTGATGCCGAGCGGGCCGCGCGTGAGGCCGTCCCAGTTCAGGATCACGAGGCTCACCACTTCGCCGATGCCGAGCGTCGCGATCGACACGTAGTGCCCGCGCAGCCGGAACGCCGGATACACGAGCAGCGTGCCGAGCACGGCGGTGATCACGCCCGCGCACGGAATCGTCACGGCCGGCGACCAGCCGAGATCCGACGACAGCAGCGCCGACGCATACGCGCCGATCACGAGCAGCGCCGCGTGGCCGAGCGAGATCTGCCCGACCGTGCCCGCCACCAGCGTGAGGCTCAGCGCAAGCAGCCCGTACAGCCACGCGTTGGTCAGTGTCTGCAGCACGTATGGCGACGCGCCGAGCCACGGCAGCGCGGCCGCGAGCACGACCAGCGCGACGAGTACCGGGCGCGGCACGCGCACGGCCTTCGCGGCCGCGAGGAAAGTGCCCGTCATCGGCTCAGGCGGCAGCGCGCGGTTCGCGCTGAACAGCCCGTTCGGCCGCCACACGAGGAACACGATCAACAGCCCGAACGCGAACAGGTCGCGATAGCTGGTGCCGAACAGCGCGACGCCGTAGCTTTCGACGAGACCGAGCAGCAGGCTGCCCGCGATCGCGCCCGGCACGTTGCCGAGTCCGCCGATCAGCAGCGCGACCACGCCCTTCAGCGTGGCCTGGAAGCCCATCGCCGGATCGATGCTGTTGTAGTACATGCCGACCAGCAGCCCGCTCACGCCGCCGAGCGCGCACGCGATCGCGAACACGGTCTGGTTCACCCGGTCGACGTCGACGCCCATCTGCAGCGCCGCGTCGCGATCCTGCGCGGTCGCGCGCACGGCCCAGCCGAGCCGCGTGAAGCGCAGGAAGCCGTACAGCAGCGCGGCCGCCGCGATGCCGATGCCCGCGATCAACAGGTCGAGCGAGCCGAGCGTCGCGCCGGCGATCCGCACGTGCCAGTCGGGCAGCGGCGTCGGCACCGCGCGCGGGTCGGCGCCGAACGCGAGCTGCGCGAGCTGGTCGAGGATGAAGCTGATGCCGATCGTCGCGAGCAGCGGCGCGATGCGTGCCGCATGGCGCAGCGGCCGCAGCCCGATCCGTTCGATCGCGATGCCGAGCGCACCGCAGCCGACGACGACCGCCGCGAGCGCCGCCGGCAGCGGCAGCCCGAAGCGCGTCAGGCACAGCCAGCCGATGAACGCGCCGACCATGTAGACCGAGCCGTGCGCGAAGTTGATCAGGTGCGACACGCCGAAGATCAGCGCGAGTCCGACCGCGAGCAGCGCGTAGATGTTGCCGACGATGAGGCCGTTGAGCGTGTAGTCGAGCCAGGAAGCCATCACGATGCGTCCGTTACATGCATGCTGTTCAGGGCCGGGCTCAACGCGCGGCGAGCTGCGGTTTCGCGCCGTCCCACAGCGCCCACTGCCCTTGCTTCACGACCAGATACACGGTGCGTGCGCCCGCGACGCGACGCGTCTGCGGATCGAAGCGCACCTTGCCGAAGATTACGCTCGGCACGTCGCTGATTTTTGCGAAGCCGTCGTGCGCGGCCTGGCGCGTCGTGCCGTAGCGGCGCAGCACTTCCGCCGACAGGATCAGCGCATCGTATGCACGCGCAACGAACGAATCGGGATCGGCGTGGAATTTCGCGCGATAGCGCTGCACGAATGCCTGCACTTCGGGGCGCGGTTCGGCCGGGAAGAAGTTCGATTCCGTATAGACGCCTTCGACGGCCGTGCCGCCCAGTTCGAGGAACTTCGGCGAGTACACCGAACCGACCGCCGCGATCGGCAGCGTGAGCCCCGATGTACGCGCCTGGCGCACGATCTGCGCACCGTCCGCGTAGTACGAGATCAGCACGATCGAATCGGGCTTCGATTCGCCGATGCGCACGAGCGTCGAGCGGAAATCCTTCTCCGCCGGCTGATAGCCTTCGGCCGCGACGACCTGCGCGCCGAGCCCCGTCACGGCCTTCGCGAAGATGTCCTTGCTGGTGCGGCCCCAGTCGGTGTTCAGGTACAGCACCGCGATCCGCTTGAAGCCGAGTTCCTTCACCGCGTAGCGCGCGAGCAGCGGCTGCTCCTCGGCCTGGCTCAGCGCGGTGCTCCACAGATAGTCACCGCCCTTCGTGAAATCCGGATGCGAGTTGGTGAAGCCGAACTGGATCAGCTGCCCGCGCTGGTAGATCGGCGATGCGGCCATCGACGTCGCACTGGAGAAATCGCCCAGCTCGATCGCGATGCGCGGATCGGCGACGAACTTCTGCGCGATCGCCACCGCCTGGCGCGGATCGCTGCGGCTGTCCTGGAAGTCGACCGCGAGCGGCCGGCCGTGAATGCCGCCGCTGCCGTTGATCTCGTCGAGCGCGAGATCGAAGCCGCGCTTCCATTGTTCGCCGTACTGCGCGTCCTGGCCCGTGAGCGGACCGCTCACGCCGATCACCACCGGCTCGCCCGACACGCCTGCCGCGAGCGCACCGCCCGTCGACAAGCCCCATGCGGCAGCGAGCGCCGCCACCGTGCCCAGCACGCGCCGCCATGCGCCGCGTGCGTCGTTCCCCGAAACGTTCATGCGTCCCCCAGCTTCAGTCAGTCGAAAAGAGTGAGGGCATGTAACCACCCGGTTCAGGACGATCCAACGAAGTTTTGCGCATATCGATATCGTGCGCGGCGCGAAGGGGTTGCTGCTCGCGAACGCTCGTCTGCACACCCTGCGTCGCGCGATGTGAAGGCATGCATCGCATCGCTTTGATTCGATTGGTGTTTCGTTCACGGCGCCGATCGCAACCCGCGTTCAAGCACGCGCGATCGTCTATCGCAACGATCGGGCGCTTCGCAGCTTTCGCGCTGTCGATAGCAAAAATCATTATATGAATCACGCATGCTCACACTCCTACAATGCGCAAATCGCATCATCGGAAGGTGTCATGGAGCTGCATCAACTCGAAGCCTTTTCCGCGGTCATGTCGGCAGGTAGCGTGACCGGCGCGGGCGAGCTGCTCGGCCGGTCGCAGCCGGCCGTCACGCGGCAGATCCAGGAGCTCGAAGCCGATCTCGGCTACGCGCTGTTCGACCGGCACGGCCCGCGCGTCACGCCGACGCGGCGCGCATTCCTGCTCTACGAGGAAGTCGAACGCTCGCTGGTCGGCCTGCGTGCGATCGAGGCGCGCGCCCGGGCGCTCGGCGATGAAAGCGCCGAGCCCGTGCGCATCGCGGCAACCCCTTCGCTCGCGGCCACGCTCGTGCCGGCCGCGCTCGCCGCGCTGCCTGACGATGCGCAGGCGCCCCACTACCAGTTGCGCAGCGAATCGGCCGAGCATGTCGTGCACGAGGTGCTGGCCGGCACGGCCGATGTCGGCGTCGTCACGCTGCCGATGGCGCACGCGGGGCTCGACGTGCACTGGATCGCGCAGACGCCGTGCGTGGCCGTGCTGCCCGCCGGCGATCCGCTCGCGGCGCAGCCGCGCATCGCGCTGCGCGACCTCGCGCGCCGCCGCATCGTGACGGTCGCGAACCGCCACCGGCTGCGCCAGCGGATCGATGCGGCATTCGCGGCCGCGCGGGTCGATGCACGCGTGTTCATCGAAACCAATGCGTCGCTGAATGCGGTCATGGCCGCGCGTGCAGGCATCGGGATCGGCATCGTCGATCCGGCCACGGGCGTCGCACTGCCGGTGGAGGGCGTCGTCGCGCGCCCGCTCGACGTCGACATCCCGTTCGCGTTCGGCGTCGCGACGCCGGCCGGCAAGGCACGCACGTCCGCCGTCGATGCGTTGCTCGACGCGCTGCACCGTACGACGCGCGCGCTGCTCGACGACGTGATCTTCCACGACGCCGCCGCGCACGACGCGCTGCTGCGCGGCGACCGGCTGCGCGCCGAGCGTGCGCCGCGTGCGGCAACCCGCACGACGCGTGCACGCCGGACCCGCCCGGAGGCGGCATGACAACGACCGATCAATTGCACGCACTCGAAGCCCGGCTCGCGCAAGACCTGCGCTGGCTCGACCTGCCCGCGCCGTCGTGGGTGCCGCCGCGCGAGGCCGACGGCACACGCGTGCTCGACGTCGCGATCGTCGGCGGCGGCATGGCCGGGCTCGCGGCGTCCGCCGAACTGCGCCTGCTCGGCATCGACAACCAGTGCGTGATCGACCGCGCGCCGGCCGGCTACGAAGGCCCGTGGGTCACCTTCGCGCGGATGGACACGCTGCGCTCGCCGAAGCAGCTCGCGGGGCCCGCGCTCGGCCTGCCCGCGCTGACGTTCCGCGCGTGGTTCGAAGCGCAATACGGCCGCGACGCGTGGGACGCGCTCTACAAGATTCCGCGCACGCAATGGATGGACTACCTGCGCTGGTACCGGCGCGTGCTCGACCTGCAGGTGCGCAACGACACCACGCTCGTCGCGCTGCGCCCGCGCGACGACGGCTTGCTCGCACTCGACGTGCGCGGCAACGGCGAAGCGCAGACGCTGCTCGCGCGGCACGTGGTGCTCGCCACCGGCCGCGACGGGCTCGGCGGCCCGTACGTACCGCCCGTCGCGCAACGCGCGCCGCGCACGCGCTGGGCCCATTCGTCCGAGCCGATCGATTTCGCGGCGCTCGCGGGCAAGCGCATCGGCGTGGTCGGCGCCGGCGCATCCGCATTCGACAATGCGGGCACCGCGCTCGAAGCCGGCGCCGCACGCGTCGACCTGTTCTTCCGCCGCACGGACATTCCGCGCATCAACAAGCTGACCGGCATCGGCAGCCCGGGCCTCGTGCACGGCTACGCCGATCTCGACGACGCGACGAAGTGGCGCTTCATGCACTACGCGCTGACGTCGCAGACGCCGCCGCCGCGCGACAGCGTGCTGCGCGTGTCGCGTCACGCACATGCGCATTTTCATGCGGGCAGCCCGATCGAGACGCTCGCGGAACATGCGGACGGCCTCGACGTGACGACGCCGCGCGGCCGCTACACGGTCGACTTCCTGATCTTCGCGACCGGCTTTCATTCGGACTGGACGACGCGCGCGGAATTCGCGTCGTTCGGCGCGCAGGTGCGGCGCTGGAAGGACCGCTATCGACCGGAGCCGGGCACGTGGATCGACGAGCTCGCCGAGTCGCCCGATCTCGGCCCCGCGTTCGCGTTCCAGGAGCGCGAGCCCGGCGCATGCGCGGCCATCACGCGAATTCACTGCTTCAACCATGCGGCGAGCCTGAGCCACGGCAAGCTGTCCGGCGATATCCCGGCCATCAGCGCGGGCGCCAGGCGGCTCGCGCGCGGGATCGCGAGCCGGCTGTTCGACGCGGACCGCGATCGCCACTACGACGCGCTCGTCGCGTACGCGAACGCCGAACTGCAGGGCGACGAATGGCACGACGCCGACGCATGAGCGCGCGTCCATCGATCACATTGACGACGAAGGGAACCCGAAACGATGACTGAATCCATCACGCCGGCCGATGCGCCGGACACGATCGACGCGGTGGCCGGCCTGCGCGATGGCGACGCCGTCGCCGCGCTGCGTCGCGCACGCGACAAGGTGCTGCGCCATACGCGGCTGAGCGAAGCGGCGCTGCTCGATCCCGCGTTGCCCGATCTTTCGTTGATCGAACGACTGCACGCGGCGCGGTATGTTGCAGAAAAATCAAACGCTCGCGTGCTGGCCGACACCTATCGCGCACGACTGCTCGATGCAGGCGGCACGCTCGACGATATCGCCCGCGCAAACGCCGATGCATTCGACACCTTGCCCCGCCGCCTCGGCGCGATCCTGTCGCATGCACGCCTGCTGACGCACTCGCCGGTCGATGCACGGCCATCCGATCTCGACGCGCTGAAGTCGGCCGGGCTCACGACGCCCGCGATCGTCGCGCTGTCGCAGCTCGTGGCGTTCGTCGCGTATCAGTTGCGCGTCGCGGTGGCCGCGCAGGCGCTTCAGGCACGTGCTGCAACGGAGGCCACATGACGACGACCACTCACGGCTTCACGTCCGACACGCTCGGCTGGCGGGCATGGCTCGACACCGTGTCGCTCGATGCCGCGACGCCCGATCAGCTGGCCGTGCTCGAAGCGAGCCACTCGCAAGCGAAGACGTCCGACTATTACCTGCTGCTCGTCCATCTTCCCGAGATCCTGCGGCAACGCTCGGGCGTCTTCAACGCGATCATGTACGGCCCCGGCGGACTGTCGCGCGCGGAGCGCGAACTGGCGAGCACGGCCGTGTCGCGCGTGAACGGCTGCGTGTACTGCGCGTCCGTGCATGCGCAGCGCTTTACCCAGCTCGCGAAGCGCACCGATGCGATCGAGCAGGTGTTCGACGATCCGGCGACGGCCGGCACGACGGCGCGCGAACGCGCGATCATTCGCTACGCGATTGCGCTGACGGAGCGGCCCGACACGGTCGACGCGGGCGATATCGCCGCGCTGGAAGCCGAAGGGCTGACGCATGAGGAGATTCTCGACCTGTCGCACGCGGTCGCGATCTTCGCGTGGGCGAACCGGTTGATGCTGACGCTGGGCGAGCCGGTGTTTGCGGAATCGGCGGCCGGCGCCTGACCCTTCCGGGGCGCTGACCTGACGTGAACCGGCGTGCAAGGCTGCGCCGGGTCTCACGCCCAGGCGCGTCGCCTAGGGTCGGGCATGGCGAGCTTTCGGCATGCCCGTCAGAACACGCCCGGAATCAGTCGATATCGAACCTGCGACTTGTACGCACGATAAGCTTCGTCTTCTGACAGCACACGTTCCTCCAGCACGATTCTCCCGATCTGCAACAGCATCCAGGCGCCGATCGTGACCAGGTTTCGGATACTGAAATTGCTGAGCAGGAAACCGATTTCAGACAGCAGGTAACCGGCATAGATCGGATGACGCACGAAGCGGTACGCACCGGACGACACGACCCCGCGGTTGGCCGGCAGCAGACCGAACGAGCGCCCCAGCGACAGCTTGGCGAACAATTGCCACACAATCCCGATAATTTGAAAGCCGCCCCCGGCCCACTCCGGAATCAGGTGGGTACTGGCGGTCAGTTGATAGGCGAGGCAATAGAACGAACCGCCGATCGCAGAACACACCGAGACGGGATGCCAGTCGCGTCGTCTGGGCAATTTTGCAAAAGCCGAGAATCCGACGGTCAGTACGGCGGAAACCAGCAGCAGGATCAGCGTGATCCGGCCCGGGTTCACTCGCCACTGCAGATAGATCGCATAGGCAAACAGGCCCAGCACCGTCACCGAACACACGCGAGCGCCGAGCTCGATCAGATTGATCCGCTCCGATTCGTCGCTGGCCGTCACGTGCCCTGCCGGCGTACCTGGCGCGCACGTTCCCCGTCCCCTTGCATCCCGTATCGCTTGTGCCATGTTATTGATTTGTAATTTATTAAGGACTTTTGCATTACCTCGCATTACCGTTTCAGACTAGCACGCCCGATCGACTACCGAGTGGCAAAGTTTTGACTTTCTGACATTAATTAGCGTATTTCCCGAGCCATGGGTCAAACCGGGATGCTGAAGCCAGACAGCGCGCCGCGCGCACAGGATCATCTCCGTCGTGCGCAAACGATTGGCTGTTACGCCGGGTGAAACACCGGCCCGCTTTCAGCTCGCGATGTCGTGATTGAAATCGAAATCGGACAACGGCGCGACGCGGCACATTCCGCGCCGACCGCCTTGATTCGCCACCGCTACGTGACCGATCCAGCCGCGGCCGGGCGCTTTGGCGGCAATGCAGCCAGCTCGCCCCGCCCGCATCACGCCTTGTGCGTCGACAGCAAAATGCTCGTCTCGGTATTCGCGATCCCGTCGATCAGCCGGATCGCGCCGAGCACGCGATCGAAGTGCTCGAGCGAATCGGCATGGAGTTCGGCGACGAGATCCCAGCGCCCGTTGGTGCTGTGGATCGACGCGACGTTCGGATGCCCGCGCAGCACCTTCACCACTTCCGCGCCGCGATTGCCCTGCACGGCGATCGACATCAGCGCGCGGATCCGGTGCCGTTCGGCCGCCGGCTTGAGCCGCACCGTATAGCCGACGATCACGCCGTGCTTCTCCAGCCGCGTCAGCCGGTTCTGCACGGTTGCGCGCGCGACGCGCAATTCCTTCGCCAGCGCGACGACGGGCAGTCGCGCGTTGTCGCGCAGCAGCGCGATGAGCTGCCGGTCGACGTCGTCGAGCGTGATCATGAACGAGCCTTCCTGTTGAACGTGAACCGGCCGCCAGCGTGCCGGAGCCTTCGCCTACCGACCCGCGCAACTTGGTCAAACTGCCATATCTGGCCAGCAATTTGCAAAGTCTATCGATAAATCTGCCACTTTTGCCGTCTTTTTGTTGGCTCGACTCGCCGAAATAATGACGCTATCGACCGGCGAGATGTGCCGCACCGCCGCTTCCAGCAAGCCGGGACGCGCGCCGAAGCACCGCGCGGTCGACCAGAACGCCAGGGACACCCGTACCGGCACTGAGCATATGGAGACAAACGCATGACCCGCTTCCTCGACGTTCCCGCCACCGCCCGACTGATCGCCCAGACCGGCGTCACGACGTTCCTCCGCGAGCTCGTCGACACGCTGCGCGCCGATTACCTGCACTGGGCCGACTTCGACAAGTCGCCGCGCGTCGCGTGCCACTCGCGCGACGGCGTGATCGAACTGATGCCCGTCGCGAACGCATCGCTGTTCGCGTTCAAGTACGTGAACGGCCACCCCGTCAACGCCGCGCGCGGGATGCACACGGTGATGGCGTTCGGCGCGCTCGCCGAAGTCGATACCGGCTACCCGCTGCTGCTCGCCGAACTCACGCTGACCACCGCGCTGCGCACGGCGGCGACGTCCGTGCTCGCCGCGCAAGCCCTCGCCCGCCCCGATTCACGGACGATGGCGCTGATCGGCAACGGCGCGCAGAGCGAATTCCAGGCGATCGCGTTCCACACGCTGCTCGGCATCGACGAAATCCGCGTGTTCGACGTCGATCCGCACGCGACCGACAAGCTCGTGCAGAACCTCGCCGCCTACCCAGCGCTGCGCGTGGTGCGCGCCGCGTCGACCGCCGACGCCGTGCGCAGCGCCGACATCGTGACGACCGTCACCGCCGACAAGGCCTACGCGACGATCGTCACGGCCGACATGATCGAACCCGGCATGCACCTGAACGCCGTGGGCGGCGATTGCCCGGGCAAGACCGAACTCGAGGCCGGTGTGCTGCAGGCGGGCCGCGTGTTCGTCGAATTCGAGCCGCAGTCGCGCATCGAGGGCGAGATCCAGCAGATGCCGGCCGACTTCCCCGTCACCGAGCTGTGGCGCGTGCTGCAGGGCGAGACGACCGGCCGCGAACGCGCGGATGAAGTCACGGTGTTCGACTCGGTCGGCTTCGCGCTCGAGGATTACTCGGCGCTGCGCTACCTGTATGCGCTCGCGCAGCAGCACAACGCGGGCGTCGAGATCGCGCTGATTCCGCCGGCCGTCGACCCGAAGAACCTGTTCGCGCTGATCGACGACCCGGCCGCGATCGCGCAGGGTCACGCGGCGTACGTGACCGAAGCCGTCGCCGCGTTCGCGCGCTGACCGTCATCCCCGGGCGGCCCGCGCGCCGCCCGGCCCGTTGCCTTTCGTTCCTGCCTTCCATGAATCTCGTATCGATCCAGGCACCGGCCGCCGTCGTGATGATCCGGCCGCACCGCTTCCTGCCGAACCCGCAGACCGCGGCCGACAACGCGTTCCAGCGCGCGGCGACCGGCAGTGGCACACCAGACGCATCGTCGGTATCGGCCGCCGCGCGCGACGAAGTCACGGCCGCCGCGCGGACGCTCGCCGATGCAGGCGTGCGCGTGCACGTGTTCGACGACCACGGCGAGCGCGACACGCCCGACTCCGTGTTCCCGAACAACTGGTTCTCGACGCATCCGGGCGGCCACGTCGCGCTCTATCCGATGTTCAGCGCGAACCGGCGCCGTGAGCGGCGCGCGGACGTGATCGAGATGCTGAAGGCCGAGTACCGCGTGCAGGACGTGATCGACTACTCGGGCCTCGAATACGACGACGTGTTCCTCGAAGGCACCGGCGCGATGGTGCTCGACCACGTCGCGCGGATCGCGTACACCGCGCGTTCGCGCCGCGCCGATCCGGTCGCGCTCGAGCGCTTCTGCACGAACTTCAATTTCGAGCCGATCTGCTTCGATACGGCCGATGCGAACGGAAAGCCGATCTATCACACGAACGTGATGATGAGCGTCGCGACCGAGTTCGCGATGGTCGGCCTCGAACTCATTCCCGACCGCCGTCGTCGTGACGAGATCGCGCAACGGCTGGCCGAAACGGGCCGCACGGTGATCGCGCTCGATGCCTCGCAGATCGCGAATTTCGCGGGCAATACGCTGGAATTGTCGGGCAAGGAAGGGCGTGTGCTCGCACTGTCGCAGCGCGCGTACGACTGCCTCACGCCGGTACAGCGCGCGACGATCGAGCGTTCGGCACGGCTGCTGCCGCTCGATGTGCCGACGATCGAACTGGCCGGTGGCTCGGTGCGCTGCATGCTGGCGGGGATTCATCTGGCGCGGCGGGCGGTGGCGCCGAACGTGATAGCCGCGGAATTGGCCGCATCGCCATGCGAGACGATCCCACGGATGTGACCGACGGGCTCACAACGCACAAACGGCTGCCGATGCGATGCAACGGCAGCCGTTTGCGTATTCGAAGAACGTTGAATCGGCGAGCGCCGGCCCGCATCGGCAACGCCACGCAATGCTCCGGTATCCGAATGATGCCGGAGCACACCGGGCTGCTCACCCCGCCAGCAGCTTCAACCCCGCCGGCAGCGTTTCGCCGAACACGCGCACCGTGTCGGCTTCGTCGAACGCGATCGCCTCGCGCACCATGTCGATCCACGCCGCCGATGCATTCGCGGCCGACAGGCGCTTGATCACGGCCTCGCGCGTGTCGTCCGGCAGGTCGCGCGAACGGTCTCCGGTCATCCGCGCGATCTGCGCGGCCGCGAACGCCGCCGGCTCGACCTGTTTCCAGTCGAGCGCAAACAGCGCATCGAGCCAGCCGGTGGCGACTTCCGCCGGCACGACGCTGTGCGCGCTGCCGTAGAACGGCCGGCGCGCACCGATGCGTCCGAGTGCCCACGCGCACAGCGTGCGCTCGGCCGGCTTCTGCAATTGCGCGATCAACCGCTCGGCCAGCTCGACCTTGCGTTCGACGGGCAGCCGCTCGAGCGACGCGGACAATCGCGTCATGTCGGCCGGCCCGACCTTGCCCGGATCGAACGGCAGCTTGCGCCGCTTGTCGTCGGTCGGTTCGAGGAACGCGATCGCGTCGCGCACCTGCGTCTGCGCGTCGTCGTCGAGGCCGCCGGCCACGCGCCGCCACAACGTCCACCACTCCGACCACACCTGAGCGTCGGTCACATACTGAATCCCGTCGTCGAACAGCGGCCACAGCTGCTCGATGCGCCATGCATCGAGCGGATGCCCGAAGCCCGGACGCAGGCAATAGCCGGCCAGGTTCAGCCACGCACGTTCGTGATCGGCCGAGCGCCGGCGGCGCCGCGCGCGCGCAAGCAACGCGTCGAACAATTCACGCGCGAGCGCGACGTCCCACTCTTCGCGCGCACCGAGCACCTGCTCGAGCTGCGCGCGCAGCCGGCGCGTGTCTTTCGGCGTGACACCGGCGGCCTTGCTGCCGAACGAGCGCTCGATGAGTTCGAGCGCCTGGTCGAGCCGCGGATGGCGCGCGAGCGCAGCGTCGTCGCCCTGCGCGGGCGTATCGCCGCGCAACTGGAATTCGAGCCGCCAGCGGCGCGCCGCATCGTCGGTCGCGATGCAGTGCATTTCGAGCGTGCCGACTTCCGTCAGCGACGCGGTGAGCTTCACCGGGGTTTCGCGCGCATCACCGCCCGCTTTCGCGTCGACGACCGTCGCGATCGGCGGAAGTCGCACGAAATCGCCGCCGTCGAGATCGACGAGATCGCCGGGCCGGTATGCGGTGTCGGCCACCGTGGATACGAGGTGGAAACGCACCGGCTGCCCGAGTTGCAGCGCGAACGTGCGATCGTCGAGCCGGATCTCGTGGCCCTCCTCCGTGCCGCGCGGCAGCAGGCACACGCCACGCGCGGCCGCGCCTTCGACGCCATCGTCGAGCACGAGGAAATAGCTGCGCGCGGAACCGCCGCCGATGCGCGGCGCATGCCCGGCGCGCGCGAGCCCGTAGGCCACCGCGCCGCGCGCGACCGCGACGTCCGGATGCGCGTTGTGCAGCACGTCGAGCGGCGCACCGCGCCACGCGCCGAGCGTCTGCGCGAGACGGCCGGCGAGCGCGCCCGCGCGGAACACGCCGCCGTTGAGCAGCAGCGTGTCGGGCAGCGGGCCTTCCGCATGACGGTTCAGGAACGCGGCGACGTGCCGCGTGACGGCCGCGTCGCTCGCATACGGCAGCCCGAATTCGACGATCGCGGCACGCGCACGGCGCGGCAGTTCACCGGCTTCGACCTGCGGAAAGAAACCGTCGACGACGATCTGCTCGACTTCCTGCCGCGTCAGCTCGGCCGAACGCGCGCCACCGACAAGCTTGCTGCCCGCGCCGAGCAGCGTGACGTTGACGGATTCGGGGGCATCGTCGCCGAGCAGCCGCTCCTTCGCGGCACGGCAACGCTCGACGAGCTGCGACAGGCTCGCGGCGGACAGCCGCGTGCCGGGCTCGGTCAGCCGCGACTCGACCAGGCGCGCGAGCGCGAGGTCCATGTTGTCGCCGCCGAGCATCAGGTGGTTGCCGACGCCGACGCGCGTGAACGTCGGCTCGCCGTCGCCGCCCGGCGCGACATCGACGAGCGTGAGATCGGTCGTACCGCCGCCGACGTCGCAGATCAGCACGCGGCGCGCAGCGGCAAACGTCTCGCGCAGCGTGTCGCGCTGCCCGTACAGCCAGTCGTAGAACGCGGCCTGCGGCTCTTCCAGCAGCCGCAGCGCGGGCAGCTTCGCACGCCGCGCGGCCTCGACCGTCAGCGCACGCGCGCCGTCGTCGAACGACGCGGGCACCGTCAGGATCACGTCCTGCTTCGCGAGCGGCGCATCGGGAAAACGGGCATCCCATGCGTCACGCACGTGCGCGAGATAGCTCGCGCTCGCATCGACCGGCGACACCTTGTCGACGCCGTCGGCCGCGCCCCACGGCAGGATCGCCGCGAGCCGGTCGACCGACGCGTGCGACAGCCAGCTCTTCGCGCTCGTCACGAGCCGGCCCGGCACCTGCGCGCCGAGCGTGCGCGCGTAGCGGCCGATCACGGCCGGCGTCGCACCGGTCGCGCTCGCTTTCTGCTGGGCCGCCCACGGCAGCCGCAGCGTATCCGGCGGCAGCTCGCCCGCCGCCGGGTGATAGCGCACCGACGGCAGCAGCGGCTGTGCCGCCACCGCGCCGGGGCCGACCAGCTGCTCGACGTCGAACACGCGGATCGCGTCGGAACCGGCCTCGACGTACGCGACGACCGTATTGCTCGTGCCGAGGTCGATCCCGACCGTATAGCGCTTCATCGCGCTCAGGCGGCGCCGCGCACGTCGAACTCGACCTTCCAGCGCTCGTCCGTACCGCTCGGGATCGCCTCGAGTTCGAGCGTGCCGGCTTCGGTCACGCGCGCATGCAGCTTCACGGGCACGACTTCGCCGACGGTGCGCCCTTCGGCGGGCAGCGTCGCCTGGATTTCTTCCAGCTCCTGCAGCTCTTCCGGCGACCAGTAGTCGAGCAGCGTGCCGACCTGGTCCTGGCGCCGCACCGACGAACCGAAGAAGCGGAACTGCACCGGTTCGCCGACGACGAGGCCGAACTCCTGCGGCGGCAGCGCCGCGTCCGAGCCTTCCTCCATCCCGAACGGCGCGACGCACAGCGCCTGCACCGGCGGTTCGAGCCCCGGCACGGCCGGCATCGCCGATTCGATCGCGACGTAGTACGCACGCGCCGTGCCGCCGCGAATGCGCACGCCTCGGCCGCGCTTCACGTAGCCGTAGTACGCGGCGCCGCGCGCGACCGCGAGATCGAGATCCGCGCCTTCGAGCAGGCGCGCGGGCGGCGCACCTTCGGCGGCGAGCCAGCTATTGAGCGTATCGAGCACGCGCTGCGTGAGCAGCGCCGACTTGAACACGCCGCCGTTGAACAGCACGGCGGTCGGATGCAGGAACGTCGCGCCCTGCGGCAGCGTGCGCTGCACGCCTTCGAGCGAATCGAGCGCCGCGACCTGGCGGCCGAGGAACGCCGCGAGATGGCGCGTGATGCCGGCGTCCTGCGCATACGGCAGGCCGAGCTGCGTCAGGCCGACGCGCGCGCGGCTCACCGGGCGCGCGGCCGCGTCGACTTGCGGGAAGAAGCCTTCGAGGATCGTCTGCGTGAGTTCCGCGCGCGTCAGCTCC
Organism: Burkholderia sp. AU33803; assembly: GCF_002223095.1. Lineage (NCBI taxonomy): Bacteria > Pseudomonadati > Pseudomonadota > Betaproteobacteria > Burkholderiales > Burkholderiaceae > Burkholderia > Burkholderia sp. AU33803. Next base: position 612,511 of record NZ_NKFJ01000006.1, on the reverse strand, counting down.
GTGCGGATCGAGCCGCCGATCAGCTTCGAGCCGCGGCTCGGCACGACGAGCGGCACCGCGTCGGTCGTCGGGTCGGACAGCAGCGTTTCCTTCGCGGAACGGCATGCGTACGTGAGCGCGCGCAGTTGCCACGGATCGGCCTGCGTGCCCTGCTGCGCGAGCTTGCGCGCGACGACATGCGCGAGCGCGAGGTCCATGTTGTCGCCGCCGAGCAGGATGTGCTCGCCGACCGCCACGCGATGCAGTTCGAGATTGCCGTCGCGCTCGACCACCGCGATCAGCGACAAGTCGGTCGTGCCGCCGCCGACGTCGACGCACAGGATCAGGTCGCCGACCTGCACCTGCTTGCGCCAGCCGCCCTGGCTCTTCTGGATCCAGCTGTACAGCGCGGCCTGCGGCTCCTCGAGCAGCGTCATCCGCGAGTAGCCGGCGGCGCGGGCGGCCTCGGCCGTCAGCTCGCGCGCGGCCGGGTCGAACGATGCGGGGATCGTGACCGTCACGTCCTGATCGGCGAACGGCGCGTCGGGATGCGCGTGGTCCCACGCTTCGCGCAGGTGCGTCAGGTAGCGGATCGAGCTTTCGAGCGGCGACACGCGCGCCACTTCCGGCGGCGCATCGCTCGGCAGGATCGCCGCGCGGCGGTCGACGCCCGGATGGCACAGCCAGCTCTTCGCGCTCGACACGAGGCGGATCGGCGTGCCGGCGCCGCGCGTGCGGGCCATTTCGCCGACCGCGAAGCCGCGCGAGGCCGTCCACGGCAGCGTCAGGTCGCCCTGCGTGAGTTCGCTCTCATGCGGCAGGTAGAGGAACGACGGCAGCAGGTCGCGCGACTCCAGCGCGCCGGGCGCGGTGAGCTGCGCGATCGGCAGCACCTGCTGCGTGATGGTTTCGCCGTCGCTCGCGGCGCTGTCGACGTACGACAGCGCGCAGTGGGTGGTACCGAGATCGATACCGATCGAATAGCGCGGATCGCTCACAGTTCCACCTCCGCCGGTGCGATGACCGACGCGTCATGGCTGCCCGTCAGCTTCGGCAGGCGCACGTCGGCCACGCGCCAGCCGCGATGGCTGACGGTGCCCGTGAACGGCGCGGCGCCGACCACGTTGCCCGTCACGCGCACGGCCGTCGCGTCGAAGCCGGCCGGCAGCGTCACGCGGCTGCCTTCGGCTTCGTCGCGCACCGGCACGATCGTGAAGTGTTCGCGCAGCGCGGCACGGCAGCCGTCGTGCACGAGGCGTGCGGCCGCGCCGATGTCGGCGTCCGCGTAGCCGGCGATGTCTTCCTCGACGAAGTCGATGAAGCGCGCATCGCGCTGCAGCAGGCCGAGCAGTTGCAGCGCAGCCTGCGGGCTCGCTTCGCGCAGCTCGGGCGCCGGCGCCTTCACGGGCGCGGCGGCAGGCGCCGGGGCCGGCGTGGGAGCCGCGGCGGGGGCCGGCGCGACCGGTGCCGGGGCGCCATCGCGCACGCGCAGCACGCCGGCCGCGAACTCGCGGTTACCGAGCACGGAGAAGAACGTGCCGACGGCCAGCGACAGCCGGCCGAAGAAGGACAGGTTGGATTCGGGCATGGGGTCTGGACTCCTGTGGGCTCGCGACAGGGCGAGCGTTTCTTGCCTGGGCGCCGGGCGACGGCGTGCGGATGGCGCACCGCCGCCGACCGGCGCGTGATTCGGTCGCGCCCTCGCGGGTGCGGAAAACCCGTATTTTGCCCTGTGGCGGGCGAACCGGGCAGAAGTTGGGGGACAGAACATCGCGGTGCAGCGTTTTCGGCCGCGTCGGCGTGCGCTTTGCGCGACGCCCGGCCGCGATGCTGCGGCGCGTCAGCGCGGCTTGCGCCGCTTCGCGTGTTTCGCCTCGAAATCGCGCGACAGCATGCCGAGCGTGACTTCGCCGAAGCGGGCGAGCAGCGTCGTCTCGGCCTCCTTCAGCGTGGCCGACAGGTGCGCGTTGACGGCCTGCTCGACCAGGCATTCGGCCTCGTCGTCGGTCACCAGATCGGAGAACAGCGGCGGCTCGCCCACCGCGCGATAGACGTCGAGCAGCGTGATGTCGTCGAGCGCGACGCTCAGCACCCAGCCGCCGCCATGCCCCTTCTCCGACTGCACGTAGCCGCAGTCGCGCAAGCCGCTGAGCAGGCGCCGCACGACGACCGGGTTGGTGCCCAGCATCGTCGCGATCGCTTCGGACGTCATCGGGCCGTCGGCCTGATCCATGTGGATCAGCGCATGCAGCATCCGCGACAAGCGGCTATCGGTTCTCACGGGCGGCGCTCCCCTCTCTCGAAACTTTTGAAGTTGCGTGAATGATACCATCGCCCTATCATGCAACTTCTCGTGTTTCGTGAGTTGGGTTGAGTTTGAGTCGACCACCGTCGGAGCACGTCCGTCATTCACGCAGGTTCAGGAAAGGAGTCGGTGCATGCAGGACCATCATGAAGTGATCGTGATCGGCGGCAGCTTTGCGGGGCTGTCGGCCGCGATGCAGCTTGCGCGGGCGCGCCGCCGCGTGCTCGTGATCGATGCCGGCCGGCCGCGCAACCGCTTTGCCGCGCACGCGCACGGTTTTTTCGGGCAGGACGGCAAGCCGCCCGCGCACATCGTCGAGGAAGCCGCAGCGCAGCTCGCCGCGTACCCCACCGTGCAGCGGATCGCAGGCGACGTGCTCAAGGCCGAGCGCGATGCGGACGGCCGCTTCCACGTGACGCTCGCCGACGGCAGCCGTGCGAGCGCCGACCGGTTGATCCTCGCGACCGGTATCCGCGACGAACTGCCCGCGCTGCCGGGGCTTGCGGAACGCTGGGGGGTGAGCGTGCTGCATTGTCCGTACTGCCATGGATACGAGGTGAGCGGCCAGCGGCTCGGCGTGCTCGCCACGCATCCGCTGTCGGTGCATCAGGCGATCCTGATTCCGGACTGGGGCCCGACGACGTGGTTCACGCAGGGTGTAGTCGAGGCGAACGAAGAAGAAGCCGCGTTGCTCGATGCGCGCGGCGTGCGCATCGAACGGTCGCCGGTCGTGGAAATCCTCGGCGATGCGCCGCGAATCGATGCGTTGCGGCTCGCCGACGGGCAGGTCGTGCCGATCGATGCGCTGTTCGTCGGCGCACACACGGCGATGGCGAGCGATCTCGCGCAGCAGCTCGGCTGTGCGTTCGACGACGGGCCGCTCGGCCCGGTCGTGCGCGTCGATGCAATGAAGCAGACGAGCGTCGCCGGCGTGTTCGCGGCCGGCGACGCGTCGACGCCGATGACCAACGCAACGTTCGCATCGGCGTCGGGCGTGATGGCCGGGGTCGCCGCGCACCGGTCGCTGATTGTCGGGCTCGGCCGGTAACGGTGCATGGCGTCGCGGGCCGTGTGATTCGAAGCGGCCGGGCAATCCGATTCGATGCGCGACCGACGCGATCCACCGCCGCATCGATGGATTCGCGTCGCGATGTGCGGTTTAATGTTCGGCACACCCAGCATTAAGAGACATGAAATGCTCGACCTCGACGACCTTCGACTCGTCCGCGCGATCGGAACATCACGCTCGCTGGCCGCGGCCGCGCGGCTGCTCGATCTCACGCCGCCCGCGGTCACGATTCGCCTGCAGCGGATGGAAGCGCGACTGAACGCCCGGCTCGCCGTGCGGCAGCCGAAAGGGATCGCGTTGACCGACGAAGGGCAGCGCCTGTACCAGGAAGCCGTCGACATCCTCGAGCGCGTGGAGGCGCTGCCGGTCAGCATCTCGGGCGACCACGGCGACGTGCGCGGCACGCTGCGCGTCGTCGCCCCGCTCGGCTTTGGCCGCAAGTACGTCGCGCGGATCGTGCGCGACGTGCAGCGCGCGCATCCGAAGCTCGACATCGCGCTCCACCTGTCGGAGAGCCCGTTGACCAGCGCGCCGGGCGCCGACGTGGTCGTTCACGTCGGCAGCCTCAAGTCGTCGTCGTGGATCGGGTATCCGCTCGCGCCGAATGACCGCTTTCTGTGCGCGAGCCCCGCCTATGCGCGCCGTATCAAGGAATTGAACCATCCGTCCGACCTGGCCCGCTACGACTGCCTGTGCCTGCGCGAGAACGACGAGGACATCCCGCGCTGGCGCTTCTCGCAAGGCGGCGACGTGAAGGGCGAACCGCGCCGGTCCGCCGTGATCCGCGTCAGCGGCGCGCTGTCGTCGAACGACGGCACCGTCATCACGGAATGGGCGCTGGCGGGGCTCGGGATCGTCGAGCGCTCCGAGTGGGACGTCGCGCCGCTGCTGGCGAACGGCAAGCTCGTGCGGTTGCTGCCCGACTGGCACCTGCCGCCCGCCCCCGTGACGGCGCTGCTGCCGTCGCGCACCGGCCGTTCCGCGCGGCAACGGGTGTTCCTCGAAGCCGCAACGCGGTTTCTCAGCCCGCCGCCGTGGCGTGGCAACGCGTGAGCGGCGCCACGATCCATGCGATCCTTTGGATTAAACAAGCTTTAATGCCGGATTAGCGATCCGTTAAACCCGAAATTCATCCACAGCCCTACAGTGTTCGCATCGGCAACCCTCCGAGGCAACGCATCGTGGACCTTCAAACCCTCAACACCCCGGCCGCCCTGATCGACGTCGGCCGCATGCAACACAACATCGGCCGCATGCAGGCCCATCTGGACGCGCTCGGCGTCAGGTTCCGGCCGCACGTCAAGACCACCAAATGCACCCAGGTCGTCGATGCCCAGATCGCGGCCGGCGCGCAGGGCATCACGGTGTCGACACTCAAGGAAGCCGAACAGTTTTTCGCGCACGGGATCCGGGACATCGTCTACGCCGTCGGCATGGTGCCCGCGAAACTGGGCCAGGCGCTCGCGCTGCGCCGGCAGGGTTGCGACCTGAAGCTCGTCGCCGACAGCCTGCCGGCCGCGCACGCGATCGCCGAATTCGGGCGGGCACACGACGAGCGCTTCGACGTGTGGATCGAAGTCGACGTCGACGGCCACCGCTCGGGGATTCCGCCCGACGCCGACCTGCTGATCGACGTGGGCCGCGCACTGGTCGACGGCGGGATGGTGCTCGGCGGGGTGCTCGCGCACGCGGGCTCCAGCTACGAATACAACACGCCCGACGCACTGGCGGCGATCGCCGAGCAGGAACGCAGCCGCACCGTGCAGGCGGCGGAGCGCCTTCGGGCTGCCGGCCTGCCTTGCCCGGTCGTGAGCATCGGCTCGACCCCCACCGCCCTCGCGGCGGAACATCTCGAAGGCGTGACCGAAGTGCGCGCCGGCGTGTACGTGATGTTCGACCTCGTGATGCACAACATCGGCGTGTGCGACCTGTCCGACATCGCGCTGTCGGTGCTGACCACCGTCATCGGCCACCAGGAAGAGAAAGGCTGGGCGATCGTCGACGCCGGCTGGATGGCGATGAGCCGCGACCGCGGCACGCAGCGTCAGGCGCACGACTTCGGCTACGGGCAGGTTTGCACCGAACAAGGCAACGTGCTCGGCGACTACGTGATGAGCGCCGCCAACCAGGAGCACGGAATCGTGTCGCGGGCAGGCACGCCCGACGCGGGCATCGCGCAGCGGTTTCCGATCGGCACCCGCCTGCGCATCCTGCCGAATCACGCGTGCGCCACCGGGGCGCAACATCCCGAGTATCAGGCGATCGGCGCTACAGGCGGCGCGCAGACGTGGCCACGCTTCTACGGGTGGTGAGCACAACCGCGCACCCGCGACGCCCCTTCGACGAATTGACTATTTGTCCAAATCTGGACAAACTTTAAATCAACCCGATTTGCCTGGCGCCGAGAGCGCTTGCCCGAACATGCCGACCGACGCCCGACTCCTGCTTCTCGACCGCGACACCGTCGCGCCCGCCCTTCAGGCCGCGCAAGTGACGGCGGCCGTTCGCGAAGCCTTCGTGCTGCACAGTCAACGGGCCGGACGCGTGTTCCCGGTGGTGCGCGAGAAGCTGCACACCGGCGGCGTGTTCGGCATCAAGTCCGGCGACGTCGCGAATCAGGACCTGCTCGGTTTCAAGGCGGCCGGATTCTGGCCCGGCAACCGCGGGCTCGGCGGCGAACCGCATCAGGCCACCGTCGCGCTGTTCGACCCGGCCACGGGCCGACCGCTATGCATCATGGACGGCAATGCGATCACCACCGCGCGAACCGGCGCCGCCGGCGGCCTCGGTCTGCAACTGCTCGCGCGACGCGACAGCACGCGAATCTGCGTGTTCGGCACCGGCGTGCAGGCGCGCGTCCAGCTCGACTATGCACTCGGGCTGCTGCCGCAACGGTGCACCGTGCAGTACGTGAGCGCCAGCGGCGAGCCCGACCCGGTGTTCGAATCGGCCTTCCGGGAACGATGCACGATCGGCGTGGCGCGCGACCGGAACGACGCGGTGGCCAACAGCGACGTGGTGATCACGGCAACGCCCGGCGGCGGCCCGCTGTTCGATGCGGATGCGGTGCAGCCGGGCACCCACCTGACCTGCGTGGGCGCCGACACCGCCGGCAAGCGCGAGTTGCCGGCTAGTGTGCTGGAACGCGCGCGGATTGTCGTGGACGATCACGACCAGGCGCGCAGCATCGGCGAGTGCCAGTGGGCGCCGGATTTGCCACGCACGGAAATCGGTGACATCCTCGCGGGAACCGCGACGGTCGACCGCGCGCCGCACGAGATCACCGTCTTCGACATGACCGGGCTCGCGCTGCAGGACCTGACCGTCGCACGCTTCCTGTATCGGCAGGCCCTCGAAAACGGCACCGGAATCGCCATTCCGTGGCCCTGGTAAACGAAACGCCCCGTCAACCTCCATGCGTCTCACCCAAGTTTCCGCGCTCTCGTTCGACCTGGACGACACCCTGTGGCCGTTCGGGCCATCCGTCGTACGGGCCGAAGGGGAGCTTCGCACGTGGCTGATCGAGCACGCGCCCGGTACCGAGCGGGTGCTGCCCACGCAGCAGGCGCTGAGCGACTTGCGTGAGGAATACGAACGATTGTGCCCCGACCTCGCCGGCGACTTCCGCGCGATGAGAATCGGCTCGATCCGGCTTGCGCTGGAGCGCGCGAACGAAGATGTCGCGCTCACCGACCGTGCGTACGCGGCCTTCTATGCCGCACGCAACCGGGTCGAATTCTATGAAGATGCGTTGCCGGCGCTCGCGTGGTTGAGCGCGCGGTTTCCGTTGATCGCGGTGACCAACGGCAACGCGGATCTGCGGCTCACCGGCGGCGGCGAATTCTTTCGTGCGACGCTCAGTGGGCAGGCGTTCGGCGTCGCGAAGCCGGAGCCCGGGATCTTCCATGCGGCAGCGGACGCGCTCGACGTGCCACCGGCGGAATTGCTGCATGTCGGCGATGACTACCACCTCGATATCGTCGGCGCATTGAACGCGGGGCTGCAGGCGGCGTGGGTGGTGCGCGATACGCACCGGGAAGCGGAGCGCGTGCAGCAGCAGGCCGCGACGCCGCACGTCACGCTCAGCGACCTGTCGATGCTGTGTCGCATGCTTGGCGGGCCTGACGACGTGGCGTGAGCACTTGCGTGCGCCGCGTTCGCGACGCACGGTTCACCATCCTGAAGCGCGGCCCGACTGGCGCTCGCCGAGCGCACCAGCGTAACGGTCGGCCATGCCGGTGCAACGCATGACCGGCCGGCGCCCATTCACGCCGCCTTGCGCGCGTCCGCGATCCGCTGCGGTGCCTTCGGCCGCGCATACAGCCGTTCGAGATACGCACGCAACTGCGGAAACGATTCGATCAGGTTGCACTCGCCCGCCCAGTCGATCAGGTAAGCCGTCACGCAATCGGCCACCGTCAGCGAATCGCCGACGATGAACGCGCGCCCTTCGAGATGCTTGTCGAGGATCGCCGCCATCGTCCTGAAATCCTCGCGCGCCAGCTCGATATCGGCCGGCGAACGCTTCTCCGGCGGATAGATGAACGAGTGCCGCGTGATCCGCCACAGCGGCTGCTCGAGCTCCGTCACCGCGAACATGACCCACCGGTAAGCCTCGGCCCGCAGCGCCGGATCGACCGGTAGCAGCGCCTTCTCCGGGTACTTGTCCGCGAGATACAGCACGATCGCGGCCGATTCGGGAATCACGAGGTCGCCGTCCACCAGCACGGGCACCTTGCCGGCCGGATTGAGGCGCAGGAATTCGGGCCGCTTGTGCTCGCCCTGAAGCAGGTTCACCGAGATGAACTCGAAATCGGCATCCAGCTCCTTCAGCCCCCACAGCGCGCGTTGCGAGCGGGTGCCGGCAAATCCGTAAAGCTTCATCGCCAGTCTCCATCCAGAATATCGGGAAAGCGTCCCCCTGCCGGCCGCGGCGCATCGCCGATACACGGCGCCGGGCCTCGCGCGTCGTTCACGCGCCGGGAATCGGCAGTATCGGCATCACGTCGATCGCCACGCCCGGGAACAGCGTGAAATGCGGATGGCCTTCGAACAGCGCGGCCGCGGCTTCGTGCGAGGCCGCCCGCACGACGGTGAAGCCGCTCATCGCGTTCGCCGTGTCCGTGACGCCGGCGGCATCGATCGTCTTCGTCTTGCCGAGCGGGCCGCCCATCTCGACGATCGCGTCGCGATGCCGGTCGACCCACGCATGCCATGCGGCGATGCCGTCACGCTCGCGCGTGCGTCGCGCCTCGTCCGGCAACGCCATCCACGCCTTCATCGCCGGGCTATCCTTGGTCCCGAGAAATACCGCGAGATACAACTGCTGTTGCGCACTCATGCTGTCCCCTTCGGTGACGGACGCGACGGGCTGCCGCGCCTCGACCTTGACAAGATAGGTTGATATCAACACAATTGCAACATGGCACGAAAAGAACCGCTCCCTTTCGAAACGACGCTGATGGTGCGCGATTGCTGCCTGTGCCTGCACATGCAGCGCGCGGCGCGCAATCTTGCGCGGATCTTCGACGATGTGCTGCGCCCGCTGGATCTCACCAACGGCCAGTTTTCGCTGCTGATGTCGCTGAACCGGCCGCAGCCGGCGCCGATGAAATCGGTCGCGTCGCTGCTCGCGATGGACCGCACCACGCTCACGGCCGCGCTCAAGCCGCTCGAGCGGCGCGGCCTGGTCACGATCATCCAGGATCCGGACGACCGGCGCAGCCGCCTGCTCGAACTGACGCCGGCCGGCCACGACCTGCTGGCCGCGGCGTTTCCGCTGTGGCAGCAGACGCATGCCGAGATCGAGCGGCCGTTCTCGCCGGGGGAAGTCGATCAGTTGCGCGGCCAGTTGCGCGCGCTGTCGGTCGATCCGGCCGCGCGCGATTGAACCGAACCGGCGCGCGGATCGCCGCGGCCACGCGGCTTACTTGCGGCCCTTCTTCGGCAACAGCAGTTGCGCGAATTCCTGCAGGAAGGCCACGGGCCCATGCGCATGCAGCGCCTGCCCGCTGCTCAGTGCGCCGTCGATCACGGTCGCGAGCCGCAGCGCGAAGGTTTCCGGCTCGTCGACACCGATCGCCTCCGCCAGCTCGGCCAGCCGGCGCCGCAATTCCTGCTTGTGCGCGACGGCCACCTTGCGGGCCGGATGGTTGCCGTCCGCGTATTCGGCGGCGATGTTGATCTGCGGGCAGCCGCGATAGCCGGGGCGCGCAATGCGCTCGCCGATCCATTGCAGCTGCGCATCCAGTTCCTCGCGCGGCGTGCGCCGGTACTGCGCGGCCACCGCATCCCAATGCGCCCAGAAATCGGCGTCCTCGCGCAGCAGGAACGCTTCGATCAGGTCGTCCTTCGTCGCGAAGTGACGATAGAGGCTCGTCTTCGCGACGCCCGCCTGCGCGACGATCAGGTCCACGCCGACCGCGCGCGTACCCTCCCGGTAGAACAGCTCGCTCGCCGTCTGCAGAATGCGTTCGCGCGTATCGGGCGCGCTCCCTGGTGTGCCTGTTTCCTTTTTCATCCCGACCCGGCCTGGCTGGCCGCCCACTCCCGCAACAGTGAACCGATCATAGCACCGCGTGCTTGACGACGCTACAGGTCTGTACTATAAAACAGACCGTTCTGTAGCGGAGTAGATCATGGATGATCGAATGACGGTTGCAGTCTATGGCGCCACGGGTCATACCGGGCGGTTCGTCGTCGCGGAGCTGGCCCGGCGCGGCCTGCGTGCGATCCGCATCGGGCGCGATGCCGCGCGGCTCGCAGAACACGGCGGCGATACGGCGCTCGCGCTCGCACGCGTCGCCGCGATCGACGACCCGGCCGCGCTCGACGCCGCGTTGCACGGCGCGGCAGCGGTGATCAACTGCGCGGGCCCGTACCTCGATACTGCGCTGCCGCTGGCCGATGCGGCGCTGCGGGCCGGCATCCCCTATCTCGACCTGACGGCCGAGCAGCCGTCGGTGCTGGCGCTGGCCGAACACCGCGATGCGCGGGCGCGCGCCGCGGGCGTGACGCTCGTGCCGGCCGCGGCGTTCTACGGCGGCCTGGCCGACCTGCTCGTCACAGCCGTCGTGGACCCGCACCAACCGATCGAACGCGTCGATGTCGCGACCGGCCTCGACCGCTGGCACCCGACGCGCGGCACGCGCGTGACGGGCGAGCGCAATCGCGCGGTGCGGCTCGTGCAGAAGGACGGGAAGCCGACGCCGGTGCCGTCGACCGCACGCGAACGCGCGTGGCCGTTCCCGCCGCCGATCGGCCGCGTCGACGTGACGCTGCTGCCGTTTTCGGAAGTGATGACACTGTCGCGTCACCTGCGCATCGATACGATCGAATCGTGGCTCGCCACCGTCGCGCTGCGCGACGTGCGCGATGCCGCCACGCCGCCGCCCGAGCCGACCGACGCGCTGGGCCGCTCGGCGCAGCAGTTCGCGATGGACGCGATCGTCGTGCAGGGCGGCACGACGCACCGCGCGACGGCGTCCGGGCAGGACATCTACGCAGTCAGCGCACCGATCATCGTCGAGGCAGCCGTGCGGCTGATCGCGGGCGACACCGTGGTGTCGGGCGGCGTGCGCAGTCTCGGCGAGCTGTTCGACGCACGTGACTTCCTCGCGGCGCTCGATACGGTGGCAGTATCGTTCGGCACGACAACCGATCCGGTTTTCAACCAGGAGACGCAAGCATGAGCAGCAATGAGAAGGGTGCATATTTCCGTTCGCTTCACCGTGCGGGCCAGCCGCTGGCGCTGTTCAACGTATGGGACGCCGGCAGCGCGCGCACGGCGGCCGACGCGGGCGCCGTCGCGCTGGCGACCGGCAGCTGGTCGGTCGCGGCGGCCAACGGTTTCGGCGACGGCGAGCAGATGCCGCGCGCGCTGATGATGGACGTGCTCGAGCGAATCACGCGCGCGACCGACCTGCCCGTCACCGTCGATCTCGAAAGCGGGTACGGCGAGCGGCCGGAAGATGTCGCCGAGACGATCGCGCTCAGCATCAAGGCCGGCGCGATCGGCTGCAATCTCGAAGACAGCTTCCCGGCGACGGGTGAATTGCGTGACGTCGACGCAGCCGCCGCCCGTCTCGCAGCGGCACGCCAGGCCGCGGATCGCGCGGGTGCCGACTATTTCATCAATGCGCGTACCGACGTGTTCTTCAAGGCGCCGGCCGACACGCACGACGAGCGCCTGCTCGACGCCACGCTGGCCCGCGCACGCGCGTATGCCGCGGCCGGCGCCGATGGCCTGTTCGTGCCGGGGCTGCGCGCGCCGGCACTCATTCGCGCGCTGACGGCCGCGTCGCCGCTGCCGGTGAACGTGATGCGCGTCACGGCCACGCCGACGCTCGCCGAATTCGCCGACTACGGCGTGGCCCGCATCAGCCACGGTCCGTATCCGTACCTGCAGGCGATGAAAACGCTGGCGGAGATGATCAGGCAAGGCGGCTGAGAGATTTGCAGGACGGACGACGTCACGCGCGCATCGGACGATTACATCGCATGTAATTGGCGCGCGACACGGCCGCTCCTACGCTTCGGGTGTCGCGCCGCCATTCCGGCGGCGCTCACCACCCCGGAGACATCATGTCCGCCTACCCGCTTCACACCATCGACTCGGCGCCGGCCGCATCCAGGCCCGTCCTCCAGCAGCTCCAGCACACCTTCGGCATCGTCCCGAACATCGCGGCGGCCATGGCCGCGTCGCCGGTGCTGATCAACGGCTTCATCGGCCTGTTCGAGCGCGTACACGCGAGCAGCCTCACCGAGCCGCAGATCCAGACGCTCCTGCTCACCAACGCGGTCACGAACGCGAGCGAATGGCCGGTCGCCTTCCACACCGCGCTTGCGCTGAAACAGGGTGTGACCCACGCCGACGTCGATGCGATCCGCCATGGCGCGCTGCCCGCCGACGCGACACTGGCCGCGCTGTCGGCCACGGCACGCAAGCTGATCGAGACCCGCGGCCGCCTGCCCGATGCCGACCGGCAGGCGTTCCTCGACGCCGGCTTCAGCGCCGAACAGTTGCTGGAAGTGATCGCGGTGGTCGCCGCATCGACGATCACGAACTACGTCGGCAGCGTGACGCAGCCCGCGCTCGAAGCGCCGTTCGACGCATTCGCGTGGCACGCGAACGCCGCGTGAGTCCGATATAGTCGATCGCGTCGCTCACGGAACGCCCAGGGAGGCACGATGAACGCCAGCCGCCGCGAACTGCGCGCGCCGCCGCACGAACTCGGCCAGTTGCTGCGCTACTGGCGCGACGTGCGCGGCGTGAGCCAGCTCGACCTGTCGCTCGACGCGGGCATCTCGCAACGCCAGATCAGTTTCATCGAAAGCGGACGCAGCGTGCCGGGCCGCGACACGCTGCTGACGCTCGCGCAAACGCTGGACGTACCGCTGCGCGAGCGCAACGCGCTGCTGCTCGCGGCCGGTTATGCGCCGGTGTATTCGGAAGCCCCGTGGGATGCGCAGGAGATGCAGGGCGTGATCGGCGCACTCGAACGGGTCGTGCGCCAGCACGATCCGTTTCCGGCGATCGTGATGGATCGCCACTGGAACGTGCTGATGACCAATGACGCGGCGCCGCGCTTCTTTAGCTGCTTCATCGACATGGCCGCACGCGACGGCCCGCGCAACCTGCTGCGCCTGATGTTCGATCCGCACGGGATGCGGCCGTTCCTGGCCGACTGGGAGACGGTATCGCGCAGCCTGCTGCAACGCGTGCAGCGCGAAGCGGTCGGCCGCGTGATCGACGACGACACACGGCGGCTGCTCGAGGACCTGGTCGCGAGCCCCGATGCGCCGCGCGACTGGAAGACGCCGCCGGCGCCGGCCGCCGCCCCGTCGCTGCCGGTCATCCCGATCGGCTTCGTGCATGAAGGCATCGTGCTGCGTTACTTCTCGCTGGTCACGACGGTGGGGACGCCGCAAAGCGCGGCCGCGCAGGAACTGCGCATGGAGTGCATGTTCCCCGCCGACGACGCGACCGAAGCGCGCCACCGGCAGTTGCTCGACACGCACGCACCGGTGCGCTGAGCGGCGGGCCGGGCGGCCCGCCGGTACAACGTCATTCCGCCAGCGCGGGCCCCACGCCGACGCGCTTCGGTACGCCGGTCACGATCGTTGCGACCGCAACGGCCAGCACGACGGCCGCGGCAACGAACACGCCGGCCGCCCCGTTCGCGTCGAACACGACGCCGCCGGCTGCCGCGCCCGTCGCGATCGCAAGCTGGATCGCCGCGACGATCAGGCCGCCCGCACTCTCGGATTCATCGGGCACGGTGCGCGTGACCCACGTCGACCACGCGACGGGCACGCCGCCGAACGCCATCCCCCACAACGCGACGAGCACCGCGTCGATCATCGGCGCACGGCCGAGTGCGACGAGCGCGACGCCGAGCACGACCATCAGCGCGGGCATCCCGATCAGCATCGGCCGCAACCGGTGTTCGAGCACGCGGCCCGCGAGCGACGTGCCGACGAAGTTCGCGATGCCGTAGCCGAGCAGGATCGCCGACAGCCCGTTCACGCCGACGCCCGCGACCTGTTCGAGGAACGGCCGCAGGTACGTGAAGAACGCGAAGTGCCCGGTGAACACGAGGATCGTCGCGAACATGCCGAGGCCGACGGTCGGCCGGCGCAGCACGTCGATCAACGTGCGCAGCCGCGTCGTGCCGCTCGGCGGCATCGACGGCAGCGTGAGGATCTGCGACACGAACGCAATGCCGCCGAGCGCGGCCGCGATCAGGAACACGTTGCGCCAGCCGATCAGGTGGCCGAAGTAACTGCCCATCGGCGCGGACGCGATCGTCGCGACCGCCACGCCGCTGAAGATGATCGACAGCGCACGCGGCACCATCGCCGTCGGCACGAGCCGCATCGCGGTAGCGGTGGCCATCGTCCAGAAGCCGCCGAGCGCAATGCCGAGCACGACGCGGCCGACCAGCAGCATTGCCAGGTTCGGCGCGAACGCGACCGCCAGGTTCGACGCGACGAGCAGTACCGAGAACACGAGCAGCACGCGCCGCCGGTCGATCGTGCGCGTCAGCGCCGAGATCAGCAGGCTCGTGACCAGCGCGACCGTCGCGGTGGCCGTGACGGCCTGCCCGGCCACGCCTTCGGTCACGCCGAGGCTGTCGGCCATCGGCGTCAGCAGGCTGGCCGGCAGGAATTCGGCCGTGACGAGCCCGAACACGCCGAGCGTCATCGCGAATACCGCGCCCCAGGCCGGTTCGCGGGGGGCCGCCGTCGAGGCGGCCGTGGAGATTCCGGGATTCATGCGTGGTTCCGTGTCGGTTAGGGAAAGTACTGATGAGGGCGTATCGTAAGGAACCACGTCAGGACGGTCTATGACATACAATCCGTTCTTGTTGATCGATCGTCCGTATCTCGCTATGTCCGAGTCCCTTCTGCCCCCTATTCCCGATGTGCACGACCTCGTCAGCGAGCTGCTGCTGGGGATGCGCCTGAGCGGCGTCCAGTACCGCCGCATCCAGGTCGCGCGGCCGTTCGGGCTGAACTTCGGGCACGTGACGGGCCGCGCGCAGTTCCATTTCGTCGGGCGCGGGCCCGTGCTGCTGCGCGACGCGTCGGGCGCCACGATGCGGCTCGAAGCCGGCGACGCGATCCTGCTGCCGCACGGCGGCATGCACGCGCTGGTGTCGGACCCGGATGCACCGTGCCGCGAGATCAACGGCTTCGAGGTCGCGAAGATCTGCGACACGGTCGCATCGGTGGCATCGGCCGGCGTGTCGCCCGCCGGCTGCGCGACGACCGAGCCGGGCGCCGGCGATGCGCTGATCTTCAGCGCGTGCATGGAGCTCGATCTCGGCGGCATGCAGCCGCTGGTCGGCACGATGCCGGAGTTCATGCACGTCGGCACGCTGCTCGCGCGCTACCCGGAAATCCGCCCGATGCTCGATGCGATGGAGCGCGAAGCGTGCTCGGCACGCGCGGGTTTCGCGGGCATCCTCGCGCGGCTCGCGGATGTGGTCGCGGCGTTCATCGTGCGCGGCTGGGTCGAATGCGGATGCGGTGATGCGACGGGCTGGGTGCAGGCGCTGCGCGAACCGAAGCTCGGCCGCGCGATCGTCGCGCTGCATCGCGATCCGGGCCGCAACTGGAGCGTGGCGGAACTCGCGACCGAAGCGGGCGTGTCGCGTTCGGTGTTCGCGGAACGCTTTCTCGCGGCCACCGGGATGACGCCGGTGCGCTACCTGACCGAGCTGCGGATGCGGCTCGCCGCGCAATGGATCACGCGCGACCACGAGACGATCGAGGCCGTCGCGTACCGGCTCGGCTACGGCTCGCTCGCCGCGTTCAGCCGCGCGTTCAAGCGCGTGGTGGGCAAGCCGCCGGGCGCGGTGCGCGCGGACGGCGAGGTGCGGGTCGAGGCGTAATGCGTGACGTGGCGCGCTTCACGCTTCACGCTTGATGCCGGCCGCGCCGCCGGGCGTCGCTCCCATGGCCTTCACACGTGATGGCAGCGTCGTTCAGTCGCTGCGCGCTTCCAGCCTGTCGACCAACGCCGTCGCGCACTGCACGGCAAGCGCCGCGCACTGCTCCACGTCCACGACCGCGCCGCTCGCCACGGTGCCTTGCACGATCCGGCCCAGCAATTCCTTCGAGAGATCGGCGATCTCGTGATCCCGTTCCGTCATGATGTCCCTCCTGCGCGTCGACCGATCGCATCGATGCGGTCACCTTCCCTGCCCGTTCAACGCCCCTTCGCCCGCACGACGATCTGTGCCTGCGTGTCGCGTTCGATGCGTTCGAGCGACGCGCGCAGCGCCGTGAATTCGTCCGCCGTACACACCTGACGGCCGAAATCCGCGGTCATCCGCCGCGTGACCTGCACGACGCGCGCGGCCGCGTCGAATACGTAATGCGACGTGAAGTCGACGAAGCGGTCGTGGACGGCCGTATCGGCCGGCAGGTCGGTCACCGCGACGTCGGCCGGCAGCGCGATCTGGCCGGTCTCGTCGAACGTGCCGCCGATGCAGCCCCACGGCTGCGTGCGCACGGGCTCGGCGAGCCAGTTCTCGACCTGCGTCGCGATGCCGCCCGTCAGGCTCGACAGCGCGGGCAACGCGGTCGTGCCGTCAGGCCACACGAAATGATCGAGCGTGCCCGACATCGTCACGTCGAATGGCCCGTCGGTCACGCGCCGGTCGCTGGTCGACAGCTGCGCGCGGCCGCGCAGGCCGCTTTGCCGCAGCCGGTTGTTCGCGAGCTGGGCGACGGAGTCGGGCGTCGCGCGGCGAAACAGGTTGCGTTCGAGTTCGGCCGTCCAGCCGTCGTCCTCGACGAACGCATGAAAACGCGCGGCGCCCGGCCCCACCGCATCGATCTCCACCCGCGCGACGCGGCCGCGCGGTTGCGTGGCCGGCGTACGCGACAGCACGCCCGTATCGACCAGCAGCGCGGGACGGTCCATCACGATCGGCGGCAGATAGCCGAATGCGATGCCGGCCGTCGTCGTGTCCGCGTAGCGCGCAAGATCGGGCAGCCACGTGATCGCGTGATTGATCGCCCCGCCGCCGTAGCCGGGCACCGACGGCAGCGTGTAGACGGACCCGAGATTGAGCAGCACCGGCTCGCTGCGGATGCCGACCGCCGCGAGCAGCGCGCCGAACAGCGCGACATGATCCTTGCAGTCGCCGTAGCGGTTGCGCAGGATGTCCGTCACGCGATGCGGCGCGGCGGCCGTTTCGCCGAGAAACAGACCGACGTAGCGGATGTTCGCCTGTACCCAGTCGTACAGGATGCGCGCCTGGTCGTGCGGATCGGCGACACCCGCGGTGAGCGTGCGCGCCAGCTGCGCGACGGCCGGATCGTCCGCGCCCGGATCGACGGCCGCGTTGCGGTAGCGCGCGGCGAACGCCGCGTAGTCGGGCAACGTCGACACGACGAGCCGGTCGCCGTAGGTCGCGTAGCCGACCGCGCCGCTTTCGATGCGGTCGTACGGGCCGTGCCGGTAGTCGAATTCGTAGCGCGTGCGGCCGTTCGCGGTGACCGGCGGCAGCGCGACGTAGCCGCGCGCATCCGCATACAGCGGCATGTCGGCCGGCACGTCGAAGATCAGCCGCTGGTTGTCGACCGGCTCGCGCGACGGCTCCACGGTATAGCCGAAGTAGCCGCGGTTGACCGGCTTCGTGCGGGTCTTGCGGAACGCCACCCGCGTGCTCGATCCGGCTTCGACGCCGGGAAACACGACGGTGCGCAACAGCCCGTCCTGGAACGTCGGCGCGCCGGCCGAGCGCGGCTCCTGCACGTCGCGGATGCCGTCCGCGCCGACCGGATGCGCGACGCCGTCGCGGTCGATCGTCTCGGCCGCGAGCAGGTCCACCTTCTCGAGATTCTTGTCGAACCACACGTAGCGCTGCGCGATGGCATCGATGCCGTTCGCGTCGTTCGCGCGCAGCGTCGAATCGTCGTGCTCGTCGAGCGAGCCGTCGTGCTGGATCACGAATTCGTGGACATCGCTGACGATCGTGACGGGCGCGCCGCCGACCGTGTCGATCGTGTTGCCGTGGTCGCGCACATCGGCCATGGCCGCGCCAACGCCGAGCGCGATCGCGCAGGCGAGCAGCCGGCCGGTCCATCCGGAAGGAAAATGCATCACGTCGAAGCGCTCCGGGCGTTCATTGCCGGGCGCCAGGGCGGTGCGCCGGCGCGGATGGTTCGATCCGCATGACGCACACATGACAGCTCACACGCCGCATGCCCGTCGTGCGAACCAGTGTGGGTGACGTGCCGGCGACCGTCAAGCCGCGCGGCGGCGAGCCTGCGCGCGATGCGGCGACGGGTCGTCGCGCAGCGCCTGCGTCGAATGCTCGTGTGCGCGTTCGCGCGCCGCATCGTCCCTGACGGCCTCTTCGAGCCGCGCGATCGCACCCGGCAGCGCATCGGTGGAAATCACGCCGCGAACGTCCGGCCCCTTGCCGCCCAGCCCCGACAGATACTGCGCCAGATCGAGCAGCATCGCGATCTCGGGTGCGGCGGAGGCCCCTGAATGGCACGTAACGGTAAGGTGTGCGTCGCCCGCAGTCTCGGGCGACATGCCCCCCTACCCGACGTTCATCGGCAGCAACACCATCTGCTTGCCCTCGACGTGCAGGCGCGCCTGCAGCTCGACGGGCGTCTGGTTGTGCAGCCAGGCCGTGAGGAAATTCACGCGCCGGAAGATCAGCTTGCTCGCGAAGCACACGGCGTTCGGGTATTCGTCGAGCGTCGACGAAGCCAGGTTCAGGAACTCGACGACGGGGTTCGTGCCGAACGCGATCCGGTAGTCGGCGGCAATCCCGTGGCGGCGGCAGTGCGCGACATAGTAGTCGAGCGCTTCGGTGATCGTGTGCCGCAGCCGTTCGAGGTGTTCGTGACCGTCGTACGCCTTCGCGTCGACTTCGCCGACCGCGAGGAAGATCACGTTGCGGAAATGCCCGGGAAACAGCCGGTTGACCCACAGCAGCGCGTGCATGCTCGCGCCGCGATGCTTGCCGACCAGCAGCACGGCCGTCGGTTGCGACGGGTCGGGCTTGCCCGGCGCGGTGGCCTCGTCGACTTCGGGCGGCTTGCCCGAGAACAGCGCGTCTTCCTTCGCGAGCTGCGCGCGCGTATAGGCGTAGTGGCGGTTGATCATGAAGCACAGCGCGATCACCGCGCTCGTCACGAGCACCGTGAGCCAGCCGCCCGCCGTGAACTTCTCGATCAGCGTGATGACGAGCACGGTCGCCGTCACGCTCAGCCCGAGCGCCGACAGGAAGAAGTGCTTGAACCAGCCCTGCTGGCTGCGATGGCGCCACCAGTACGTGCACAGCCCGAGCAGCGACAGGCTGAACGTGAGGAACACGTTGATGCTGTACAGCACGACGAGCACGTCGACGTTGCCGTGCGTCCACAAGAGGATCAGCAGGCTCGACAGCCCGACGACGATGATGCCGTTCTGCCGCACGAGGCGCCCCGACAGGTCGCGGAAATGGCGCGGCACCCACGAATCCGATGCCATGTTCGACAGCACGGCCGGCCCGTCGAGGAAGCCGGTCTGCGCGCCGACCAGCAGCAGCCCGGCCTCGAACGCGAGCACGGCCGCGAGCAACGCGTGGCGCGCGAAGGCCGAGCCGAGCCCCAGATGGTCGATCACGCTGCCGAACACGACCGCGTTGAGCGTCTGGCCGTCGACGGGCCGTGCGTGCCACAGCATGTACAGCAGGATGATGCCGCCGGCCGTGAACGCGAGCGACGTCGACATGTACCACATCGTCACCTTGCCGTTCGGCACGCGCGGATCGGCGAGCATGTTCACGTTGTTCGACACCGCCTCGAGGCCCGTATAAGTCCCGCCGCCGAGCGAGAACGCGCGCATCAGCAGCGCGAGCAGCACGAACAGGCCGAGCGATTGCGACATGCCGTGCGCTTCGTGCACGGCGTCGGGCACCACCATCGCGAGGCTGCTGCCGTGCACGGCGACGCCGTACACGATCAGCCCGAAGTGCAGGATCACGAAGCCGATGAAGATCGGCAGCAGCACCATGATCGATTCGCGCATCCCGCGGAAGTTGAGCCCCGTCATCATCAGGATCAGCACGATCTCGGTCGTGAGCTTGAACGCCTGCGCGCTCACCGGCAGCAGGCTGAAGAATGCGTCGACGCCGCTCGCGAGCGACGTCGCGACGGTCAGCACGTAGTCGACCAGCAGCGCCGCGCCGGATACCAGCCCCGGTTTCGAGCCGAGCAGCGACGTCGCGACGCGGTAGCCGCCGCCGCCGGTCGGGAACAGCTCGATCACCTGGTTGTAGCCGAGCGCGATGATGAACACGGTCGCCGCCGTCGCGAGCGCGAGGAACAGCGCGAGCGCATGGTGCTGGCCGAGCGCGAGAAACGCCTCCTCCGGGCCGTAGCACGACGACGACAGCCCGTCGGCGCCGAGCCCGACCCAGGCCAGCAGCGGCGTGACGGCGATCGCATGCCGCGTACGCGGATCGAGCGGGTCGAGCGGCTTTCCGACGAGCAACTGCCACACTTTCTGGAACGTGGTCATGGTCCCCTCCCGGCACGCCTGGCGCGACGCGCGGCGTGATCCTTTAAAGCTAATCGACGCACGGGCGCGGCGCCAGTCCGCATCTTCCATAGGGGCCGCACGGCGGCCCGGCAGCGCTTTCAGCATGTAAGCGGACAACGCCGGCGGCCACGCGCCGGATCGGCTGTTTACACGCATTCGCGCAACGCGGCGAACCTGCACGGCTCCCTTTCCGGCCGCGTTCGCATGCCTGCCGGCCCCGTCCGGCGCACCAGCCGACGCGCCGCCCAGGTTCGCCCGAAAGCGGCCGGCGGTGCGCGCCGCCCCCTTCCCCGCCCATGCCGATGCGACCGCCCCCCGCGTCCCGGTCGTGCGTGGTTCCTCGCAATTCGACTTTTGTGCGCGCGCAACAATGGCGATGCCTCGCGCCCGGCGCCCTGCGGGAAACCCGTCTCCCGCTCGGCACCGGGCGCGACGGTTTTCAAAAACCACATCTCACGAGGACATACCATGCAACTCCAATCCCATCCCGCGTGCCGCCCGTTTTATGAAGCCGGCGAACTCACGCAACTGACTGCCTTTTATGAGGAGGGACGCAATGTCATGTGGATGATGCTGCGATCGGAGCCGCGGCCGTGCTTCAACCAGCAACTCGTTACCGACATCATCCATCTCGCACGCGTCGCACGCGATTCGGGCCTGCCGTTCGACTTCTGGGTGACGGGCTCGCTCGTCCCCGAGCTGTTCAACGTCGGCGGCGACCTGAGCTTTTTCGTCGACGCGATCCGCAGCGGCAAGCGCGACCTGCTGATGGCCTACGCGCGCTCGTGCATCGACGGCGTGTACGAGATCTACACGGGCTTCGGCACCGGGGCGATCTCGATCGCGATGGTCGAGGGCAGCGCGCTCGGCGGTGGCTTCGAGGCCGCGCTCGCGCATCACTACGTGCTCGCGCAGAAGGGCGTGAAGCTCGGGTTTCCCGAGATCGCGTTCAACCTGTTCCCGGGCATGGGCGGCTATTCGCTGGTCGCGCGCAAAGCCGACCGGGGCATTGCGGAGCAACTGATCTCGACCGGTGAAGCGCACGCGTCCGAGTGGTACGAGGATCGCGGGCTGGTCGACCAGACGTTCGACGCGGGCGACGCGTATCTCGCGACGCGCACCTTCATCGACGTGACGAAGCCGAAGCTGAACGGGGTGCGCGCGATGCTGCGCGCGCGCGAGCGGGTGTTCCAGCTGACGCGCTCCGAGCTGATGGACATCACGGAAGCCTGGGTGCATGCGGCGTTTACGATCGAGCCGAAGGATCTCGCGTACATGGAACGCCTCGTGATGCTGCAGAACCGGCGCGTGTCGAAGCTGCGCACGGTGTAATGCGACGGGCGCCGCTGGCGAGCGGCGGCGCCCGTTCGTGAACGAGGCTCAGGCGATCAGCCTGAGCTTCCTCGTCTCCGCGAGCCACGCCTCGAACGCCTGGGCCGGCATCGGGCGGGCGTAGTAGTAGCCCTGCGCATGATCGACGTCGAGCTGCTTGAGGAATTCGGCTTCCGCATGCGTTTCGACGCCTTCGGCGACCACCGCGAAATTCAGCGCCTTCGCGAGCGACACGACCGAGCGCACCAGCGCCTGCGAGCGCGGATTGCGGTCGATGCCCGTGATGAAGGTGCGGTCGAGCTTGATCGCGTCGAGCGGCAGGCGCGACAACTGCGACAGCGACGAATAGCCGGTGCCGAAATCGTCGAGATGGATCTGCGCGCCGAGCTGGCGGAACTGTCGCATCAGCCCGTTGGCCGCATCCTCGTCCTCGATGAAGCAGCTCTCGGTCAGCTCGATGTCGAGCAGGCCGGGCTTGAGCCCCGCGGCGTCGAGGATCGACGCGAGCTGGTGCACGATGTTCATGTCCTGCAACTGCCGGGCGGACACGTTCACCGCGATCCGGATGCCGAGCCCCTTCGCCTTCCACGCAGCGGCCTGCGCGGCCGCGGTACGCATCACCCAGCGCCCGAGCGGCGCGATCAGGCCCG
Source organism: Burkholderia sp. AU33803 (assembly GCF_002223095.1). NCBI lineage: Bacteria > Pseudomonadati > Pseudomonadota > Betaproteobacteria > Burkholderiales > Burkholderiaceae > Burkholderia > Burkholderia sp. AU33803. Next base: position 590,117 of record NZ_NKFJ01000006.1, on the reverse strand, counting down.
ACTCCTCCGCGAAGCGGATGAACTCGACCGGCGCGACGAGCCCGCGATCGGGCGACTGCCAGCGGATCAGCGCCTCGACGCCGTGCACGTCGCCGGTCGCGATATCGACGACCGGCTGGTAGTGCAGCACGAACTGCTCCTCTTCGAGCGCCTTGCGCAGGTTCGTGTCGAGCCACATGTACTTCGCGACCTTCTGGTTCATCTCCAGCGAGAACACGCGATACGTATGCTTGCCCTCTTCCTTCGCGACGTACATCGCGGTATCGGCGCTGCGGATCAGCGTCTCGAGCGAATCGCCGTGCTGCGGATGCATCGCGATACCGATCGAGCAGCTCGTGTAGACCTCCATCAGTCCGAGATGAATCGGCGTGCGCAGCCGCTCGAGAATGATCTGCGCGGTCGCTTCGAGCAGCGGCCGCGTACCGTGCTCGAACAGCACGAGGAATTCGTCGCCGCCGAGCCGCGCGAGCGTCGCGCCGGACGGCAGGCAGCCGCTGATGATCGCCGACACGTCCTGCAGCAGCCGGTCGCCGGTGATGTGCCCGTAGTGATCGTTGACGCGCTTGAAGTTGTCGAGATCGAGGAACAGGATGCCGACCTGCCCGCGCGTCGCGGCGGTCTCGGCGGCGATCGCCGCGTGGATGCGCTCGTTGATCGCATGGCGGTTCGGCAGGCCGGTCAGCACGTCGGTGTTCGCGAGCTCGATGAGCCGCTGCTGCGCGCTACGCTCCTCGGTGATGTCGATGCCCGAGCAGATCAGGAACTGCTCGTCGACGCCGCTGCCGCTCTGCACGAACTTGTTGCGGAACTGGAACAGGCGCGGCCCGTTGACCGTGTTGATGTAGCGCTCGACCGCGAACGAATGGTTGCTCGCGAAAAATCCCGTGATGTTGCTGCGCGACTGCGCGCCCTGCTCGGGGGTCATGAACAGCTCGAACGCGCTGCGGCCGATCACGTCGACCTCGCGCTTGCCCGTCACTTCCTCGCACAGGCGGTTGAAGCGCTGCACCATCCCGTTGCGGTCGAGGATCACCACGAGCGAATTCACTTCGGACACGACCTGCTCGGCGAATGCGAGCCCGTGCGCGAGATCGCCCGCGACGGACTCGGCATCGGAATAGGCGGACGCCGTGCCGGCCCAGTTAGTCGTGTCGACCTTGCGGCCGACGAGATGGAGCTTGACCGGCTCGCCGAACAGCGTGATGTCGAGCACCAGGTGCGACGTGACCCCGGTCAGCGCGCGGATGCACGCGGCCTGTTCGACCGTCAGCGCGACGGCCACGTTGGTCAGGCCGCGGACGGCCGCCAGTTCGAGTGCATTGCTGTCGCTGCCGAGACGCCAGCAGGGGCTGCGCGTACCGACGTGCGCCTCGAGCACCGCGCTATCGTTTTCGTCATCCATGGAGACGCCCCGATCCAGAAAAAACGCACAGTGTAGACGGAGGCGAGCCGGCCGGCCGCCCTGCCGGGCCGCGCGTGATGCGCGCCCGGCAGGGCGGCCGTAAGTGCCGTGATGATGGGCCTCGTCCCGTACTTGTTTCCCGCTAATGCGACCCGGCGTTCGCGCGTCATGCGCGCAGGTGCTGCCTAACGAATGATGAGAGCCATCTTATCAAATGACGATCAGGATTGGCACTCACATTTAGAGCAGAGTGTCAAGGAATTGGGACTCGATTGGCAAGCCGGATTTTTCATGATGGGAAACCGGCTCAATGAGCGTGGCGGCGCCGCGAAGCGGGCCCGGCGGCTGGGCTGAGTGCCCCGCCGGGCGGGCGTTTGCGGCGGATTCCACCATTCGGGGAGTGCGCGATGACGCGACCGCAACGAAAGGGTCGGATCGCCCTCCGGCGACCCGACTTTCCGTCGAATTTGATTCCTTGGGTGCGTTAATGCGCGGATTTATTCCACAGTCCGTTGCAATGTCGATCGAGCACCGGCGCAGCGCGCCGGCACCGGCTGCCCGGCTCAGCCCGCCGCGCCGTAGCCGCCGCCGCCCGGGGTTTCGACGACGAATACATCGCCCGGCGCCATCTGCGCGCGGGCGATATGGTCGAGCGCCTCGACCGTGCCGTCCGCGCGCTCGATCGTGTTGCGGCCGAGCGCGCCGGCCTCGCCGCCCGCCGCGCCGAACGGCGCGTGGATCCGGTTGTTCGACAGGATCGACGCGGTCATCGGCGCCAGGAAGCGGATCCGCCGCACCGCGCCGTCGCCGCCGCGCCAGCGCCCGGCGCCACCCGACCCGGCGCGGATCCGGTGCGAGTCGAGCCGCACCGGGTAGCGCCATTCGAGCACCTCGGGATCGGTGAGCCGCGAGTTCGTCATGTGCGTCTGCACCGCGCCGACGCCCGCGAACCCGTCACCGGCGCCGCTGCCGCCCGCAATCGTCTCGTAGTACTGGTACTGATCGTTGCCGAATGTGAAGTTGTTCATCGTTCCCTGGCTCGACGCGACGCAGCCGAGCGCGCCGTACAGCGCGTTGGTGATCGCCGACGACGTCTCGACGTTGCCCGACACGACCGCCGCCGGATACTCGGGGTTCAGCATCGAGCGCGCGGGCACGATCACCGTGAGCGGTTTCAGGCAGCCGGCGTTCAGCGGGATGTCGTCGCCGACCAGCGTACGGAACACGTACAGCACGGCGGCCATGCACACGGCCTTCGGCGCGTTGAAGTTGTTGTCGAGCTGCGCGGACGTGCCCGTGAAGTCGATTTCCGCGCGCCGCGCCGCCCGGTCGACGCGGATCGCGACGCGAATCTCCGCACCGTTGTCGAGCGGGTAGCGGTACGCGCCGTCCTGCAGCGCGCCGATCACGCGCCGCACGGCTTCTTCCGCGTTGTCCTGCACGTGCCCCATGAACGCGAGCACGACATCGCGGCCGAACTGCGCGACCATCCGGCGCAACTCGTCGACACCCTTCTGGTTCGCGGCGACCTGCGCGCGCAGGTCGGCCATGTTCTGCTCGACGTTGCGCGCCGGGTAGCGGCCCGATGCGAGCAGCGCACGGGTGTCCGCGTCGCGCAGCGTGCCGGCCGACACGAGCTGCCAGTTGTCGATCAGCACGCCCTCCTCGTCGATGTGGGTCGAATCGGGCGGCATCGAGCCCGGCGTCGTGCCGCCGATGTCCGCGTGGTGGCCGCGCGAGCCGACGTAGAACAGCGGCGTGTCCGAACCGTCCGCGAACACCGGCGTGATGACCGTCACGTCCGGCAGGTGCGTGCCGCCGTGATACGGGTCGTTCAGCATGAACACGTCGCCGTCGCGCATGCGGCCGCGGTTGCGCTCGATCACCGTGCGGATGCTCTCGCCCATCGAGCCGAGGTGCACGGGCATGTGAGGTGCGTTCGCGATCAGGTTGCCGTCGCCGTCGAAGATCGCGCACGAGAAGTCGAGGCGTTCCTTGATGTTCACCGAGTACGCGGTGTTCTGCAGCCGCAGCCCCATCTGCTCGGCGATCGACATGAACAGGTTGTTGAAGATCTCGAGCCGCACCGGGTCGGCGTCGGTGCCGAGCGAGCGGCGCGTCGGCAGCGGCGTCGTGCGCGTCAGCACGAGGTTGCCCTGCGCGGTCATCTGCGCACGCCAGCCAGGCTCGACGACGGTCGTGCCGTTCTGCTCCGCGACGATCGCAGGGCCGTCGATCGCGTCGCCGGCCCGCAGCGTGTCGCGCACGTAGAGCGCCGCGTCGTGCCATTGGCCGCCGGAATGAAAGCGCACTGCGGAATGGGCGCGCAGCACGGCATCGTCGCCGTCGCCCGCGTGGCGCGGCGCGAGCGGTGCGATCTCCACCGGCGCGTCGGAGCGGCCGATCGCCTCGACCGACGCGAGCTCGGCGACGAGCGGCGTGCCGGGCATCAGGAACGCGTAGCGCTGCCGGTACGCGGCCTCGAACGCGTGCTGCATCTCGGCGACGCTGCCGGCCGGCACGTCGAGCGCCGAATCGGTGCCCTGGTAGCGCAGGTGCACGCGCCGCTCGGTCGCGATCCGCTCCGGCGGCACGCCCTGTTCGAGCAGCGCGCCGACGGCCTCGTCGGCCAGCCGGTCGAGCGCGGCATTCAGCGCCGGCAGCGAATCGTCGGACAACACGGCCTCGACCGCGCGCTCGCGCATCGCGGTCTGGTCGGCGAGGCCCATCCCGTATGCGGACAGCACGCCCGCCAGCGGATGCGCGAACACCTGCGTCATGCCGAGCGCATCGGCCACGCCGCACGCGTGCTGGCCGCCCGCGCCGCCGAACGTCGTCAGCACGTAGCGCGACACGTCGTGGCCGCGCTGCACGGAAATCTTCTTGATCGCGTTCGCCATGCTGCCGATCGCGATTTCCAGGAAGCCTTCGGCGAGCGCCTCGGGCGTCTCACGTCGCCCGGTCGCCGCGTGAATCTCGTCGGCGAGCGCCGCGAACTTCGCGACCACGCCGTCGCGGTCGAGCGGTTCGTCCGCGTGCGGGCCGAATACGCGCGGGAAATGATCGGGCTGGATCTTGCCGAGCATCACGTTGCAGTCGGTCACCGTCAGCGGGCCGCCGCGCCGGTACGCGGCCGGCCCCGGGTTCGCGCCGGCCGACTCGGGCCCGACGCGCAGCCGTGCGCCGTCGAAGCCGAGCACCGAGCCGCCGCCCGCGGCCACCGTGTGGATGCTCATCATCGGCGCGCGCATCCGCACGCCGGCCACCTGCGTCTCGAACACGCGCTCGAACTCGCCGTGGTAGTGCGACACGTCGGTCGACGTGCCGCCCATGTCGAAGCCGATCACGCGCTCGAAGCCGGCCACCTGCGCGGCGCGCACCATCCCGACGATCCCGCCGGCCGGGCCCGACAGGATCGCGTCCTTGCCCTGGAACGCATCGGCGCGCGTCAGCCCGCCGCTGCTCTGCATGAACTGCAGGTTCACGCCCGGCATCTCGCGCGCGACCTGCTCGACGTAGCGGCGCAGGATCGGCGACAGGTAGGCATCGACGACGGTCGTATCGCCGCGCGACACCATCTTCATCAGCGGCGACACCTCGTGCGACACCGACACCTGCGTGAAGCCGATACGACGCGCGAGTTCGGCCAGCATGCGTTCGTGCGCGGTGTAGCGATAGCCATGGATCAGCACGATCGCGAGCGCACGCACGCCCGAGTCGAACACGCGGCGCAGCGACGCTTCGGCACCCTGAACGTCGAGCGGCACGACCACCTCGCCGTGCGCGCCGATGCGCTCGTCGATCTCGACGACGGTCTCGTACAGCGCATCGGGGAGCACGATGTCGAGGTCGAACAGGCGCGGCCGGTTCTGGTACGCGATGCGCAGCACGTCGCGAAAGCCGCGCGTCGTCGCGAGCGCGGTGCGTTCGCCCTTGCGTTCGAGCAGCGCGTTGGTCGCGACCGTCGTGCCCATCTTCACCATGTCGACGCGCTCGGGCGTGATCGGCTCGCCGGCCGCGAGGCCGAGCAGGTGGCGAATGCCGGCCACGGCCGCGTCGCGGTACTGCTCGGGGTTCTCCGACAGCAGCTTGTGGGTGACGAGCGTGCCGTCGGGCCGGCGCGCGACGATGTCGGTGAAGGTGCCGCCGCGGTCGATCCAGAATTGCCAGCGTGCGGCGTCGGACGGAACGGAGGAAAGGTGTCGGTCAGTCATGATGTCGGGTCGATGCGTCGTTGAGTCGAGGGACGAGCGCCGCCGCACGGCGCGCGTCGCGCACCGTGTCACGGGGTCGGTCAAAGGGGAAGAAAAAACGAAGGGCGGGCCGCCCTTGCCGCTTACGCGGCGTCGAGTTCGCGGCCGCGGGTCTCGGGCAGCGTCAGCGCGGCGACGATCACCACGCCGTACGCGGCGACCGCGAACAGGCCGATGCTCGTGCCGAGCCCGTATTGCTTGGACAGCGCGCCGATCAGGAACGGGAACAGCGCACCGATCGCGCGGCCCACGTTGTAGCAGAAGCCCTGGCCGGAGCCGCGCACGCGGGTCGGGAACAGTTCGGTGAGGAACGCGCCCATCCCCGAGAAGATGCCCGATGCGAAGAAGCCGAGCGGGAAGCCGAGCCACAGCATCGACGCGTTGGTCAGGTTCAGCGACGTGTACGCGAACGCGATCACCATCGAGCCGACCGCGAACAGGATGAAGTTCGGCTTGCGGCCCAGCCGGTCGGTCAGGTACGCGCTCGTCAGGTAGCCGACCCACGAGCCGAAGATGATCATCGCGAGATAGCCGCCGGTGCCCATCACCGTGAGGTGCCGCTCGGTCTTCAGGAAGGTCGGCAGCCACGTCGTGATCGCGTAGTAGCCGCCCTGCGCGCCCGTCGTCAGCAGCGCCGCGCGCAGCGTCGTCGTGATCAGCTTCGGCGCGAAGATCTCGGTGAGGCGCGGCGCATCGGCCACTTTCGCCTGCGCGGCCTTCTCCTTCTCGTAAACGTCCGGCTCCTTCACGTAGCGGCGGATCGCGACGACCAGCAGCGCGGGCGCGAGGCCGACGAGGAACAGCGCGCGCCACGCCTGCTCGGCCGGCAGCACCGAGAACAGCAGCGCATACAGCAGCGCGCACAGCCCCCAGCCGATCGCCCAGCCCGACTGCACGAGGCCGACCGCCTTGCCGCGGTCGCGCGCGCGGATCACTTCGCCGATCAGCACCGCACCGGCCGTCCATTCGCCGCCGAAGCCGAAGCCCATCAGCGCGCGCGCCGCGAGCAACTGGTGGTAGTTCTGCGCGAGCCCGCACAGCGCGGTGAACACGGCGAACCACAGCACGGTGAGCTGCAGCGTGCGCACGCGGCCGATCCGGTCGGACAGGATGCCGGCGATCCAGCCGCCGGCCGCCGATGCGAGCAGCGTGATCGTGCCGATGAAGCCCGCGTCGGCGAGCGAGATGCCCCAGGTCGCGACGAGCGTCGGGATCACGAACGACAGCATCTGCGTGTCCATCCCGTCGAGCATGTAGCCGACCTTGCAGCTCCAGAACGCGCGGCGCTCGCGCGGCTGCGCGTCCCCGTACCACGAGAACAGGCCGCTGCGCTCGGGGCTCGCGGGCTCCGCGGCGTGCGCCGCGAGGGTCTTGCTTTCCATGGTGGTGCTCCTGTCGTTATGCGCCGTCGAATGGCGATCGTGCGTGCGGGGGTGTGTCGTGCGGGTGCGTCGTGCGGGTCATCGCCCCGGCTCAAAATACGGCCAGCGACGCGTTCGTGATGTCGGTCATCAGCATGTGGCCGGGCGTATGCGCGATCGCGATCGGCAGCTTCGCGTCCATCAGCGCGGTTTGCGGCGTCACGCCGCACGCCCAGAACACCGGCAGCTCGCCGTCGCGGATCGTCACCGCGTCGCCGAATTCGGGGGCGTTCAGGTCGGCGATGCCCAGCTCGCGCGGATCGCCGAGATGGATCGGCGCGCCGTGCACGCCCGGAAACCGGCTCGTGATCTGCACCGCGCGGATCGCGTCGGCGCCGCGCATCGGCCGCATCGACACGACGAGCTGGCCGCCGAAGATCCCCGCGCGGCGATTCGGAATCGACGTGCGGTACATCGGCACGTTGCGCCCCTCCTCCACATGGCGCAGGCCGATGCCTTCGCGGGCCAGCATGTCCTCGAACGAGAACGAGCAGCCGATCGCGAACACGACGAAATCATCGCACCACAGCGCTTCCAGCGATTCGACGCGTTCGGTCAGGCGGCCGTCGCGGTAGACGTTGTAGCTCGGCACGTCGGTGCGGATGTCGAGATCCTCGCCGAGCACGTCGACCCGGAACGCGCCCGGTTCGCCGACGCCCAGCAGCGGGCAGGCTTTCGGGTTCGCCTGACAGAAGCGCAGAAAATCGTGCGCATACGCCTCGGGCAGGATCGCGAGGTTCGCTTGCGCGTACGGGCCGCAGTGGCCGGCGGTCGGGCCGCGGAACGCGCCGTGGCGCACGGACTGGCGGAATTCGGAAGGGGTCATGAGGTTCTGTCGCAGATCGGTGTGTCGTCGGGATGACGGTGGCGTGTCATCGGTACAGCGAAGAGTAGAAAAGAAAAAATTTTGTCGCCAACGAGTTTTTTTGCGCTTCGTGTATAGAATTTCTTAACGGATCTCGGGGTTTTCCCCGGCTCCGTTCACTTTTCCTCACCGGCAAAGTGCGCGCTCACCCTCCGTCCGACCGCCATGAACACGCGTTTTCTCGAAACCTTCGTCACGCTCGCGAAGCTGCGCAACTTCCGCACGACGGCCGCCGCGCTGCACGCGACGCCGGCCGCGATCTCGCAGCGCCTGAAGGCGCTCGAGGACGAACTGCAGACGGTACTCGTCGACCGCGACAGCCGCGAATTCCGGCTCACGCCGAACGGCGAATACCTGCTCGGCTATGCGAAGGCGGTGGTCGAGGCGACGCAGGAGCTGCAGGCCGCGGCCTCCGGCGAGCGCCCGCTGCGCGGCAAGCTGCGGCTCGGCGTGATCGAGACCGTCGTGCACAGCTGGCTGCCGCACTACATGCGGCGGCTGGCGGCCGACTATCCGCAGCTCGAGATCGACCTGACCGTCGACGTCAGCGTCGTGCTGCAGCGCCGGCTGATGGCCGGCGAACTCGACCTGATCATCCGCGTGGAAGGCAGCGACGAGGCGTCGGTCGTGTGCGATGCGCTCGCGAACTATCCGGTGCGCTGGATCGCGCGCGCGGGGCTGCTGCCGAATACGCGCACGGGGCTCGCCAGGCAGGTGCTGCGGCAGCCGATTCTCACTTACGGGCGCGGTACGGCGCCGCATCGTGCGCTCGAAGATATCGTCCGCACGCTCGCGCATGCGCATGGCGTGCCGTTGTCGGACACGCGCATCACCGGGTCGCCGTCGATCTCGGTGATCGTGCAGCTCGTGCGCGACGGGTTTGGCGTGGCGGCGATTCCGGTGCTGTTCGTCGACGCGTTGATCGAAAGTGGTGAAGTCGTCGAGTTACCGCTGCAGCCGTCGCCGCCGTCGATCGTCGTGTCGATGTCGCGGCGGGCCGATGCGCCGCGGTTCGTGCATGGCGCGTCGATTGCGGCGCGGGCAGCGTGTCACGAGTATTGCGAGAAGAGCAAGCGGTTGCTGGTTGAGGCGCTTTGATGCGGTGCGGGCCGGTGGAGGCGAGGCCGGGCATCCCGCAACGCGCCGGCTGAATCCGTACCACGACGAAGTCGAAGGGCACGGCCACACAAACGCGCGGCCGTGCCCCTGTCACCCGGCATCAATCAGCCGGGGGGGTCTCCTGCTTCAGCGCCACCGCCCCGTATCCGTCCCCGGCGCGAACTCGATCCCCCGCAGCACTTCCGCAAACTTCGCAGTCCGCAGCACCGCGAATTGCTCATGCGCAGCCGTGGCCGCACTCGTGTTCTTCAACACGTCACGCACGGCCACCAACCGGTTCGGATCCGCACCGACGTCGCCGTTGCCGCTGACGGTCGACGTAATCGCCCAGATCGTCACCGTGCCGTCGCGCTCGACTCGGCCCGTCAGGTTGCGCAGGCCGGCCGTCGCCGGTGCCCACGGCAGGCCCGTCGCCGAATTGTTGCCCGCCGGGTAGCCGGCAACCGAATACGGCTGGCCGAGGTTCAACCCGTTCTGCAGCGTGTACGCGAGCTTCCACTGCTTCGCACCCGCGTCGTAGACCCACTTCTGCAGGCCCGCCGTCGTCTGCGCGGCGGCGTGCGTGTACAGGTCCGCGCCGCCCGTGTAGCCGTCGCCTTCGTCCGCGACATACAGCGTGTTCGCGTCGGCGAACCAGATCCCGAACGGATAGGCAAGCGTCGTCGCGGTCTTGTTCGGCGTGCTCGGGAAGCCGGCCAGCACGCACATGTTGTTCGGCAGGCCAGCCGTTTGCACAGTGGCGGCGTTGTATGCAAGCGGCGCCGTCGGCAGCACGGCCTTCGGCGACGGCACGCCGACGCCCGACGGGCACGCGGTGCCGGTCGTATCGACGAAGTACACGGTGTTCACGCCGTTGCCGCCGCTGCCCTTCGTGTAGTACACGACGTTGTCGTGCACCGCGATGCCGCGGAAGTTGTCGTCCTTGCCGATCTTGTCGGCCTTCGCGCCGAGCTCCGTGACCGAAAAGCTCGCGAGCGGCGTCGGCACGCCCGGATCCTGCTGCGCTTCGTGATGCTTCGCGCCGTCGATGAGCTGCGCGCCCGCGCCGAGGATCACGTTCTCCGGCTGCGGGTTCGCGCCGTTGCCGGCGTTGCCCGACGTGTAGTAGATCTCGCGGCCGTCGCGATCGTTCAGGATCGCCGCGCGGCCGTTGTTGCCGCTGTACGCGTTCGTCTCGGTGAAGCGGAAATGCCCGTGGCGATCGATGCGCGCGATCGCGCGATAGAAGTTCTGCCCGTCCGGGTTGGTCGTGTCGACCGCGAGCGGCGTGTTCGAGTTCGACACGTCGATCGCATTGACCGGCGCAACGTAACCCATGAACGTCAGGTAGCGGCCGTCGAGCGACAGGTGCAGGCCGAGTTCCGACTTCGAGCTGAAGCTCGTCACCATCTGGTCGTGCGCGAAGCCTTTCTGCAGGCTGTTCGGCACTTCGAGCGTGCTGACGACACCGCCGGCCGGCGTGATCTGGTCGAGGAAGATGCGCGACGTGATGCCGAAGCTGCCGTCGTAGCGGTCGTTGTTCCACACGGTCGGATAGGTGCCGTCGTTCGGTGCGCCGGATGCCGCGCCGCACCCGCCGGTGGTCTTCGCGCAGTTCGGCGGCAGGATCGCGCCGGGCTGGACGTTGCTCGACACGTTGTCGTACACGCTGCGGCTGAGAACCAGGAAGCCCGGCACGAAACCCGGCTCGAAACGGCTGTCGCCGTCGTTGTCGTGCGGAGCTGCGTGCGCGCCGATGCTCGCGGCGATCAGCGTGAGTGCAAAGACGGGAACGGTACGATCGCGCAGCGCGCGGCGGCGCTTCGCGGACAAGGCGAGATTCGGCATGGACAAGGCTCCGTACGACAGCGAGTGAGGACGTTGTGGGTGGACAGACTGACGACGTGAAGCCCCGCCACCTTAGCCATGCTTGATGAAGAATTGATTGCACGCGAGGTCGCGAAAACCCGCGTATGGATGCGGGTTTCCCGGTGCAATACCGCGTTATTGATCCGTAATGCGAAAGAAATGAATCAGACAGCCATTCAGGCGGACTGCCCCGCATGCGGCTGCGCGAGCTTGCCGTCGCCATACTCGCGCAACACTTTCGAAATCACGACGCGATAGCCGTCCAGCCAGCGCGCCTGTTTCGTCTTCGCCTCGAGGTGCGCCGGGTGCTGCATCAGTTGCTGCAGCGCCGCCTCCGACTCCCAGTAATAGACGTTCTGGATCAGCCCCGATGCGGCGTTCTCCCACGTCTCCTCGCCGAGATAGCCGGGCGTCGCGCGCGCCATGTCGGCGATCTGCCGGTCGAGCCGGTGGAATTCGTCGTCGTATTGCCCGGCGCGGAAAATGAAGGTCGACGCGTACATGCCCGGCGCGGAAAATGAAGGTCGACGCGTACATGCCCGCTCCATCGAAAGCGATTGAAAGAGCGCCGATTGTAAGGCAGGTGCGGCAGGCCGCCGTCGTTACGCAGCGAGCGTATCGAAGTCGGGCCGATCGGCGAGCCACGCGTCGATGCGTGGGGCGTCTTCCCGCACGCCGGCCGCCGGCGCCGGCATCGCGGCCAGGGCGTGCCGTGCCCGTTCAAGCGCCTGCGCGAAGCCGCGCAACTCGCGCGTCGCGGGGCGGTCGTCGGCGTGACGGCGCGCGAGGGCTGCTTCGATGTTCATGCCGATCAATGCGAGTTGCGCGTCGATGAAGGTCTGACACAGCACGCGGCAATGCGCGGATATCGACGCAACGGCCAGCAGCACCGGCACGATCGACACGGTCAGGTAGCCGCCGGGCGCGAGCCGCGACAGGGCATGCCGCACATACTGCCCGCCATCGGTCAACGATGCGAACACCGCATCTCGCCACACCGCGCGCTCGAATACCAGCGCATCGCGATACGCGTCGAGCGCCGCGCGGTCCGCGACCTCTCCGGCCGTCACCAGCGGAATCGGGAATGACGATTCAACGGAAGATTGCGCGCTCGCCGTTTCGACGATGCAGTTCGCGCCGAGCCATCCGGCATCGTCGCGCCGCGCGGCCAGCACGCGCGACTGCAAGCGGTCGGGCAGCATCGGATCGAGCGGCACCGCGCGGCAGATCGACGGCTTGTCCGCATGCACGCTGCAGCGCCCGTCGTCGGCCAGCGCCGCGCAACGGCCGAGCGACGGATAGTCGTAGCCCTGCAGCGTCAGCGCGATCCATTCGCTCCCCGCGCCGCCGCTGCGATGAAACAACCGCGCCGACAGCGCATCGGAAGCCGCGACGTCGTCCGCATCGAGCGCGTGCTCGCGGCCGCCCGCACGCCAGCGCTCGCCGGTTCGCCGCGTCGGCACGCGACGGATCGTCAGCGCACCGACGAAGCGGTGCCCGTGCCGGAACAGTTCGCGCAACGACAGCGTCGGCGCGCTGTTGCAGCAGCGTCCGCAGGCGTTGCACGCGAGCAGCCAGGTGTCTACCACGGCCGCCGCACCGAATCCTGGTAGCGCGTAAGGATGAAGCGCGCGACGTCGTCCGAGTGATACGCGGCGACGAGCTGCGTGACCCACGGCTTCGCGCGATCGGCCTCGCGCACCGTCAGCACGTTCGCATACGGCGAGCGCGCATCCTCGATGCTGATGCTGTCGCGTGCGGGTTGCAGCCCGGCACGCGCGGCATCGTCGCTGTCGATCGCGACGAACGCGGCCGTGTCGAGCGCAGCATAAAGGCGATCGCGCCGCAGCGCGACGAGCTTCAGCCCGAGCCGGTTGCCGGTCACGTCGCGCAGCGTCGCATGCAGGCCGGCCCGCTCGCGCAGCGTCACCAGCGTGTCGTTCTGCAGCAGCACGAGCGCGCGCGCCATCCCGCGCGGATCGGCGGGAATCGCGACCGTCGCACCGGGCTGCAGTTCGTTCAGGTTCTTCAGCTTGCGTGAATAGAGCGCCATCGGCAGCGTGACGGTCGGCGCGACTTCGGCCAGCGCGTAGCGTTTCTGCGCGCGCGTCGCCGCAAGCTGATGTGCATCCTCGAAACTGGCTGCGTCGATCCGGCCGTCGGCCAGCGCCGCGTCGATGCGCGATGCATCGTCGAATTCGACGACGTCAATGCCGAATCCTCGCGATGCGGCGACCCGCTTCACTTCGTCGAGGATCTGCGCATGCACGCCGCGCGTCACGCCGACACGTACCGCCGGTGCGGCCGATTCGGCGGCCACGGTCAAACCCGAATGAACGATTACACACGCGGCCAGCAGCCACGCGCCCACGTCATGCACGACCCGCCTCATGTTGCATCCCTCAGAATCGTGCGAAACCCGATATGCGACGCGCCGAGATCGGCTTCCTGCTGTTCGCGCGACGACGCACGATAGCGCACGCAGTAATCGCGCGAGCACAGGAACGAGCCGCCCTTGATGACCATCGGCGTATCGTGCTTCCGCGTCGGCGGCGCGACGGCCGCCGTGTCGCCGTTCGTATGCGACTGATGCGGGCCCGTGTATGCGTCCTTGGTCCATTCCCACGCATTGCCGATCATGTCGTAGAGCCGGAACCCGTTCGCCGCGTAGCAGCCGACGGGCGCGAGCCCCGCATGGCCGTCCTCGGCCGTATCGAGCACCGGGAACACGCCCTGCCAGTAGTTCGCGGCCGGCTTGCCCTGCGCATCGCGCGGCGCCGCGTCGAGCGCTGCGTCGTCGCGGCCGGCCTTGCCCGCGTATTCCCATTCGGCTTCGGTCGGCAGGTCGCGGCCGAGCCAGCGCGCATACGCGAGCGCATCGCGCTGCGTGACGAGCGTGACGGGCAGGTTGCCGAGCCCGTCGATGCCGCTGCCCGGCCCGTGCGGATGACGCCACGACGCGCCCTTCACCCACGACCACCAGGCAAGATCGCGCGCGTTCATCTCGTCGCGCGTCGGCACATGGAACACGGCCGCCCCATCCTGCTGCTCGGCCTCGGTCACGTAACCGGTCGCCTGCACGAACGCGGCGAACTGCGCGATCGTCACGTCGGTCTGGTCGATCCAGAACCCGCCGACACGCGTGCGGCCGTCGCCCGCTGGGCGCTCGTCCGCATAGCCGCGCGTGCTGCCGAACACGAACGCGCCGCCGCGCAGGTGCACCATCCCGGCTTTCGGGTCGTCGCGCCATCCGGCCGGCAACCCCGAATAGCGCGCGCACTGTCGCTCCGAGCCGAGCGGCGCGAGCGCGCGGCCGCGATTCGCGTCGTCGAAGGCGCCGCCCGCCGGCGCGACGGGATTCGCATAGCCGGCCGCGAACGCGGCGGCGAACAGCGTGGCGGCCAGCGCCGCGCCGATGGTCCAGAACCGGAACCGCATCGTGTCGCTCCCGGCTTCAGTAGTAGCCGCGCGGACGCAGCGGTTCGACACCGCCGACGTTGCTCATGTAGGTCTTCCACTGGTCGACGAGCGTGCTGACCACCGACGGGTTCTGCGCGGACACGTCGGTCGTCTCGCCGCGATCCGCCGCGAGGTCGTACAGCTGCCAGTGACCGTCGAGCGGCCCGAGCGGCGGCTCGGTCCACAACGCCTTCCAGCGGCCGTCGGCGCTGCGCAGGTACGCGCGGCCGTACGCTTCGTCGCCGAACGGCGCGGTATGCACCTCGCCCGTCGCCGTGCCCGTCAGCACCGGCAGCAGCGACTGGCCGGTGACCGGATACACGTAGCGGTTGTTGTAGACGACCTTGCCCTTGTTCTGGTCGACGCCCGTCAGCGTGTTGACGAGCGGCGGCGCCGGCTGCGACGGCGGCGTGACGCCCGCGACCGCGAGGAACGTCGCCGTGTTGTCGGTCACGTGCGTGAACGCGCGCAGCGTCGGCAACTGCTGCGTCTGGCCCGGCAGGCGCACGATCGTCGGCGTCGAGACGCCGCCTTCGGCCGAATAGCCCTTCGTGAGCCGGAACGGCGACGCGCTCACTTCGGCCCAGCGCAACCCGTACTGCAGGCGCTGCGCGTTCTGCTTGCCGTTGTCGGTGCCGAGCGTCGAATAGATCGGGTCCTGCCCGTTCGCGGTATCGGTCGCCGTCGGATCGGCGCCCGAATCGATCGGCCAGCCTTCCGCGCCGTTGTCCGACTGGAACATGATGAACGTGTTGTCGTATTCGCCGATGTCCTTCAGGTGCTGGATCAGCAGGCCGATGTTGTAGTCGAGGTTCTCGACCATGCCCGCATAGATCTCCATGTAGCGCGCCTGAGCCTTGCGCTCGGCCGGCGACAGGCTCGACCACAGCTTGTCGACCTTGCCGGGGCCGTAGTCGCTGTAGCCGTCCGCGGCCGAATGCACCGCGCTGATGTATTTCGCGGCGGCCGTGCCGTTGTTCGCGGTCGCGGGCGACGCCGCCGTGGTTTCAGGCAGGCCGTCGAACGGCTTGAAATCGGCGGGAATCAGGCCGAGCGCCTTCTGCCGCGTGATCCGAGCGTTGCGGATCGCATCGTAGCCGGCGTCATACACGCCCGCGTACTTGTGCAGCCATGGCTCGGGCACCTGCAGCGGCCAGTGCGGCGACGTGTAGGCCGCGTACGCGAAGAACGGCTTGCCGTCGCGCTGGTTCGAATCGATGTACGAGATCAGCTTCTGCGTATAGAAGTCGGTCGAATAGAACACGGCCGGGCTGCCGCCCGTGCCGCCCGGCTGCCCGGGCTGGCCAGGCTGCACGTAGCGGCCGTCTTCCGTGTAGTTCGACGAGCCGGCCGGCTCGTGCGCGAAGTGATTCGTCGCCGCGCCGCCGAGCAGCACGTAGCTGCGCTCGAAGCCCCACTGGTCGGGCGTCTGCCCGCTGCCCGTCGCACTGCCGACGATCCCCGAGCCGATGTGCCACTTGCCCGCGATGTACGTGTGGTAGCCGGCATCCTTCAATAGTTGTGCGAACGACAACGCACGGTCATTCAGGTAGCCCTCGTAGCCTGGCAGCCCGCGCCGTTCGTCGGTCGGCACGCCCATCGTGCCTTCGCCGACGAGATGGTGGTCGGTGCCGGACACCAGCATCGCGCGCGTGATCGCGCAGACGGTGCCCGTGTGATGGTTCGACAGGATGCGGCCCGACGCGACGAGCGCGTCGAGGTTCGGCGTGTTGATCTCGCCGCCGAATGCATGGATGTCGGAATAGCCGAGATCGTCGGCCATGATGTACAGGATGTTCGGGCGTTTCGCGGCCAGCGGCGGCGTGGTGTTCGTCGGGGACGACGGCGTATCGCTGTCGACGCCGCCGCACGACGCGAGCGACATCGCGCCGGCAATCGCGGCGCAGACGACACGGAAACGAAAAGCATGCAACGGCGACGCGGACTTTTTCATTGTTCTGGAACGCTCGATCTACGGGATCGGCGATCTTAGCGTCGCGTACGCGGCAACCAAAGTCCGATTCGTCACATGCTAACGGGGTGACGGAATATGCGCGCAAACAGAATGCCCGACATCAGCGCACACACATGTGCGCGAGCGCGATGCGCGCCGAAACCGGCGCGCGGGAATCGTCGCGAGCACCGGAACCCGCGCTTTCGTCGGACGATTTCACGTGCGTAACGGGACGTTACGTCGTGTCGTTACGGCCGAACCCGTAGCAATACGTTACGTTTTCTCCGCCTCTGCATCGTCAGGAATTTTTAAATCACGATTTTTAGAAAATATCGTCTGATTAAACTGTAATGATCTATTTATAAAAGAAAGCTTGTTAATGAATATCGAACTCGCAAACGTTTTACGTGACGAAAATATGCAACTCAAAAATTAGACGAATAACGACTTAACAAAATATACCGTTTAAAACAACGGCAGGCATGCCTCTTGCTGACTCCCCCCACCATGTGCCGCGTTCCACCAGGAACGAATAACCCGAAAATCGGGCGGGGCCTTATTTCGTACAAATGATTCCGGGGTCGGGGAAATGGTATCGAGCGCAAGGAGGCGATTGGCCTGGGGGGCCGTGACGTGCCTGTCGCTATTCGCGACGGCGCGCACGCAGGCACAAGACACCGTCGACGCACCGCCGTCCGCGGCGGTAAACGGCGGGCATCCGATTGCGCCGCCCTCGACGCTGCTGAACGCCGAACGCGTCCTTGAAGCACCGACGCCCGCGCCCGGCGCGGGCCCGGCCGCGGCGAAGCCGGCCGCCGGCGCCGCATCGGCGGGCGCCCGGGCCGCCACCCGCCACGCCCTCCCGGAGGACCAGCTCGGCGGCACGGTCACGACCGATGCCGTGACGCTCGCCGGCCGCGATTTCTATACCTACTTCTCGCAGACGTGGTCGGAAATCCCGCTGAGCGAGCGCTACATGGTCGCCATTCACGAACGCCCGTCCGGGCGTTACGGCAGCCTGATCTGGGTCGAATTCCAGCAAAAGCGCGTATTCCAGACTTTCCTGCCGATCGCACGGGCAAACGTCAAGGCCGTGGCCGAAAGCGCCGCCGGCATTTCCTTTCAGACGGTCATTCAGGACGATCTGTCGAATTTGCTGTTTCCCGATTCGGATCTGGCCAAAGACGAAATTTAATCGATTAATCAAAAACGGGGGTTGGGGAAAATGAATCGAATCAGATTGAGCTTGATCGCCCTGGTCGCGATGACGGCGGTGTCGCCGTATGCGTGGTCGTCGACGCTGGTTTATCAGCCGAACAACCCGAATTTCGGCGGCAACCCGGCAAACGGCCCCAATCTGCTCAACGAGGCCAACGCGCAGAACAAGCACACGGATCCGTCGCTGTCGGCCTTTTCATCGCCGACGTCCACGTCATCGCTCGACCAGTTCAATGCGCAGCTGCAGCAGGCGATCCTGTCGCGCGTCGCCGGCTCGGTGACGAACTCGATCGTCGGCACCAACGGCGAGCTCAAGCCGGGGACGATCAGCACGGGCAACTTCACGATCGTCGTGAGTGCGGCCGGCAACGGCAACCTGCAGGTGACGACCACCGACAAGACGACGGGTGCGACCTCGACGTTCATCGTCAGCAACGGCCAATAAATCAAAAAACGACTGAGCGAATCATGAAAAAAAATGCTGAACGCACACGCTTGAACACGGGGATGACACGGGTCGCCATGGGCGCGGTGTTGCTGCTGGCGCTGGCCGGCTGCGTCACGCGGCCGATGCCGGCGTTGAGCAACGCGACGCTGACGCCGCCGACGCGCACCACGCGCGACCTCACGCACCTGCCGCCGCCGAAGGGCAAGATCGTCGCGGCCGTGTACGGCTTTCGCGATCTGACCGGGCAGTACAAGGCGTCGCCCGACAGCTCCTTCTCGTCGCAGGTCACGCAGGGCGGCGCGTCGTTCCTCGTCAAGGCGATGCGCGACTCCGGCTGGTTCACGCCGGTGGAACGCGAGAACCTGCAGGACCTGCTGACCGAACGCAAGATCATGCGCGCCACCGACGGCGCGGATGCGAAGAAGGCGCAGAACGATGCGATGGCGCCGCTGACGCCCGCGAACATCGTGCTCGAGGGCGGCATCGTCGGCTACGACACGAACGTCCGGACCGGCGGGGCCGGCGTCGCGTACCTCGGGATCAGCGGATCGACGCAATACCGGATCGACCAGGTCACGGTCAACCTGCGCGCGATCGACATCCGCACGGGCCAGGTGCTCAACAGCGTGTCGACGACCAAGACCGTCTACTCCTACCAGGTCGACACGGGCATCTATCGCTTCGTCGGCTTCAAGGACCTGCTGCAGGCGGAAGCCGGGCTGACGCGTAACGAACCCGCGCAGATCTGCGTGAACGAGGCGATCGAATCGGCGCTCACGCACCTGATCGTCCAGGGGGTCGCGAACCAGACCTGGGCGCTGAAGAACGACCAGGACTGGTACGACCCGACGATGCAGCGGTATCTGCAGGAAGACCGGAAATACGCGCAGGACATGGAGGACGCGAACACCGCGTACGACCCGCAGAAGATCGATCGCCAGGGCGCGTCCACTCATTAACCGGCGCAGGCCGGCCAGCGGAGAACACATGATGAATCGACAGCGTGATCGGAACGGGCGCGCCCGCGCGGCGTGGCGGGTGCTCGCGACCGTGTGGGCAGCGGCAACGATGCAGGCGGCTGCAGCGGCCCCCGTGCCGCTCAACGACCTCGGCCCGCCCGAACCGGCATTCGACTACAGCGGCAACATCGTCGCGGTCCGCCAGAGCGGTGTCGGCAATGCCGCGTCGCTGGACCAGGCGGGCCACAACGGCGCGCTGATCTGGCAGGCCGGCGACGGCAACGCGATCGTCGCGCGGCAGGCCGGGGCGCAGAACTGGATCGCGGCGTCGCAGGCCGGCGTCGGCAACAAGCTGAATGCGACGCAGCGCGGCAACGGCAACACGTTGCAGGTGCAACAGAACGGCGCGGGCAATTCGGTCGACTCGACACAGGTCGGCACGTCGCTGTCGGCGCGCGTCACGCAGAACGGCAGCAACAACGCGGTGAACCTCGTGCAGGGCGGATCGAACACCGGCATCCAGGTGATCCAGACCGGCAACGGTGCACGCGCGACGGTGCTGACGCGGTAACGGTCATGCAGTTTGCAGGTGCTTTGCTTCAAGTGGTGTGACGTGTGGGACGTGAGAGCGTCCTCAATTGGCGGGGGTGCCGGCGAAGACCCACTTTTCCGGCGAATTTTCTTTCGAATCAGGAGCAAGAAATGAAGGTGACCAAGTCTGCAATCGCAATCGCAGTGCTGATGCTCGCATCGGCTGCCGCACAGGCCGATTCGTCGGGTAACAACGTGAGCGTCGGTCAAATCGGCAGCTTCAACTCGGCCACCGTCGAACAGACGGCGACGAGCGGTGATTCGGTGTCGATCAACCAGTGGGCAGCAGCCGACGATCCCCATTACGGGTTCGTCGCCAACGTGACGACCGCGGGCGGCAGCGGCGACACGACCGTGATCCAGCAGACCTCCGGGTGGGCGGAGCCGTATTCGAGCGTGAACGTGTCGCAGACGGGCACGTCGCATGAGCGGAACTACGTGACGCAGTCCGGTGGCGGCGACTTCTCGGCGACCATCACGCAGACGACGTCGGTCTACACGGGCGGCCCGCAATACGACACCAACACGATCAACCAGTACACCTACCTCAACAGCGCGTCGATCACGCAGCAGGGCGGCGGCTGGAACTCCGTGACGATCAACCAGGGCTCGCCGAGCCAGTCGGCGATCGTCAACACCGCGAACGTCACGCAGACGGATACGATCGGCAACACCGTCGGCATCACGCAGACCGGCAACAACGGCACCGCGAACGTCCAGACGACCTGGGGCGGCGGGAACGCGACGTCGATCACGCAAACGGGCGGCACGACCAACGCCAGCGTGACGCAGTTCGGCGAGATTGGCGACCAGGTCACGACGACCCAGAGCGGCACCGCAACCGCCACCGTGAATTCGTCGTTCGGCGCCGGCAACTCGACGACGATTTCGCAATCGGGCGGCGTGAGCGGCAGCAACGCCACGGTGCACCAGCTCGCGGCGGCCGGCAACGCGACGTCGATCACGCAGACCGCCGACGGCAACAACGCCACGGTCAACCAGTGGTTCGAATCCGGCGACAGCGCGACGATCAACCAGTCGGCCGCGTCGAACAACGCAACGATCACGCAGCAGTACGGTTACGGCAACAGCGCGTCCATCACGCAAACGGCCGCGTTCAACACGGCGTCGATCTCGCAGAACAGCTCGAACGGTTCGACGGCATCCATCACGCAGGCTTCGGCGGACAACGTGGCGTCGGTGGCGCAATCGGCATCGGGTTCGTCGACGACGGTGAGCCAGTCGGGCGACATCGGCAACTACGCCAATGCGTCGCAGACGGGTGCGGATGACCTGTTGAGCCTCTCGCAAACCGGTGCTTTCAACATCATCAACGCGTCGCAAGTGTCGGGCACGGGCAACCAGGGCTACGTGACGCAGATCGGCTTCGGCAACAACGCCACGCTGCTGCAGCAAGGCAACGGCAACTACGCGAGCATCAACCAGACGGGCGCCTTCAACACCGCGTCGATCAAGCAGCACTGAGCACCGCCGGTGTCACGAAAAGGCCGGACGGTTGCCCGTTCGGCCTTTTTTTCATTCCACAGGGGACGATCATGGTCGGCATTCACGATCTCAACGCCTATTTCGACATCGCCGCCAGTGCAGGCGGTGTGAACATCGTGCCGCACGTGCGGGCGGCCGCGCCGGTCGACGTGTCGTACAGCCTGCGCATCACCAAAACCGGCGGCGCCGGCTCGGCCTCGCTCACACGCTCCGGCGAATCGCGACTCGCCGGCGGCGAGGACCGGCCGCTCGCGACGCTGCGGCTGAGCGTCGATTCGGGCGACATCTGCATGGCGACGCTGGTCCTGCACGTCAATGGCGAGCACGCGGAGTATTCGGTGGACTGCAATCCGCATCGGACCGCGAATTGAGCCGGTGCGGCGCGGCCCCGGCGCGAATGCCGCACCGCGCCCGCCTCACTCATCCGACGCCAGCATGCGCGGTATCTCGTCGACGAGCGCATCGATGACCACGCGCACCTTCGACGGCACCTGGCGGGAGGCCGGCCGCACCGCGAACACTTCGGCGCCCGACACGCTGTTGCTGTCCATCACGAGCGCGAGGCGGCCGTCGCGCAGGTAAGGCGCCATTAGCCAGCACGGCAGCCACGCGAGGCCCGCGCCGGCGGCGGCCGCATCGGCGATCGCCTGCAGGTCGTCGAGCCGCAGGCGGCCGGCCGGGCGATGGTCGTGCACCGCGCCGTCCGCGCCGAGAACCCGCCACGGCGTCGGTTGCCCGCCGCGCGAATACGCGATGCCGACGTGCGACGCGAGCGCGTCGAGCCCCGTCGGTCGGCCATGACGGTCGAGATACGCGGGCGACGCGCAGATCCCCATGCGCTGCACGCCGAGCTTGCGACCGACGAGCGCGCTCGTATCGGCCAGCTCGCCGATGCGCACCGCGATGTCGAAGCCGTCGTTGACCAGGTCGGCCACGCGGTCGCTGAACGATACGTCGATCTCGAGCCGCGGATGGCGCTCGACGAGGCGCCGCATGACGGGCGCCACGCACTGCCGCCCGAACAGCACCGGCACGCTGACGCGCAGCCGCCCTGCCGGCTCGCGCTGCCCCGCGTCGAGCGCGGCCTCCGTCTCGCCGAGTTCTGCCAGCAGCCGCCGGCATTGCTCGTAATAGACGAGCCCTTCGTCGGTCAGGCCGAGCTGGCGGGTCGTGCGTTGCAGGAGCCGCGCGCCGAGGCGGCGTTCGAGCCGTGCGACGACCTTCGCGACGGCCGAGCGCGTGACGCCGAGCCGCAGCGCGGCCGCCGCGAAGCTGCCCGACTCCACCACGTCGACAAATTCGGCCACGCCTCTCAGCCGCTCGTCCATGCCATTTCGCTCCGGTTGGGTCACAGGGTTGTGTCCGCACAGGCGACAGTCATCGGCCGAATTCTCGCCAATGCGTCCGCGTGCGCAACACTATGATAGTCCGCTCTATCTCGAAAAGGAGTCGACATGCACGCATGGCAAGTGAAACCGGGCGACGGCGTGGCCGGCCTTCGGCGCATCGACGCGACACGCCGCGCGGTCGGGCCGACCGACGTGGTCGTGAAGATCCACTCGGCCGGGCTGAACTACCGCGACCTGATGTTCGCGCGCGGCGACTATCTCGGCATCGGCACGGACGCGCTGATCCCGGTGGCCGACGGCGCCGGCGAAGTCGTCGAAACCGGCCGCGACGTGACGCGCTTCAAGCCGGGCGATCGCGTGATCAACACGTACTTCCCGCACTGGATCGACGGGCCGCCCACGCCGCAGAAAGTCTCCGGGTCGCCCGGCGCGCAGTTCGACGGCGTGCTGGCCGAACATTTCGTCTCCGACGAAGCCGCGCTGGTCGCGATTCCCGCGCATCTGAACTACGACGAGGCGGCGACGCTGTCGTGCGCGGGGATTACCGCGTGGAACGCGCTGTTCGCCGACGGCGGCCTCGCGCCCGGCGCGACCGTCGTGCTGCTCGGCACCGGCGGCGTGTCGATCGTCGCGCTGCAACTCGCGCATGCGGCGGGGCTGCGCACGATCGTCACGTCGTCGAGCGATGCGAAGCTCGAGCGCGCCCGCGCACTCGGGGCTGACGCCACCATCAACTATCGCGCGACGCCCGAGTGGCAAAACGAGGTGCTGCGGCTCACCGGCGGCGCGGGGGCGGATCTGGTCGTCGAAGTCGGCGGCAAGGACACGCTGCCGCGCTCGGTCGCCGCGACGAAGCTGGGCGGCATCGTGTCGGTAATCGGCGGCCTCAGCAGCTTCGCCGGCCCCGAACTCGGGCTGCTGTCGCTGATCGGCGGAATCCGGCAGCTGCACGGGATCATGGTCGGCAGCCGCGCGATGCTCGACGACGTCGTGCGGCTCGTCGACGCGAAGCAGATTCGGCCGGTGGTCGATCGCGTGTTCGGCTTCGACGAAGCGCCGCAGGCGTATGCCTATCTGCAGTCGGGGCAGCACTTCGGGAAGGTCGTGATCCGCGTCGCGCAGTAAGCGCATCGAGGCGGCGGGTCGCTCGGCCCGCCGCCTCTTCCGTCATCGCGCCATCAGAACTTGTGACGGATCCCCGCGTGAACCATCAGCTGCTTCGAGGTCGACGACAGGTCCGCCGCGCCGGGAACATAGGCCTGGTCGAGCGACGAGCCCGTCGCGTCGCCCGCGATCCGCTGGTACGCGCCCATCAGGTACACGTCCGTGCGCTTCGACAGGCTGTAGTCGGCCATCAGCCCGAGCGAATGGATCTTCGGCTTCGCGCTGCCCGTCGTCGCGTCGTAGCGCACCGTCGTATACACGTACTGCGCGCCGACGAACAACGCCGGCGTGAACTGGTATTTGCCGTTCACCTCGAAGTTCTGGTACTTGATCGACGACACCGTGCCGCCCGCGAGCGGGCCGGTCACCGGCTCGATCGTTTCGTCGCCGAACAGGTAGCCGACGTTCGCGCTCGGCCGCGTGACGTTGCTGTTCGTGTACGCGAACCCGACCGTCGCGGGCCCCGCCGTGTAGTTGATGCCCGCACCGAAGATCCGCAGCCGCGCCGACGCAAAGTTCGCATCGGCGCCGACCGATCCCGCGCCCGCGATCGCACCGCCCGCCGTCGCGCCCGGGTTGTCCGCATTCAGGAACGCCGCGCCGACCAGCAAGCCGCCCTGCTCGTACTGCGCGCCGACGCTCCATTGCCGGTTGTTCGCGAAGCCCGTGTCGTTGCTGAAACTGTATGTGCCGCCGAACGAGAAGCCGGCGAAATCCGGGCTCGCATACTTCACCGTGTTGTTCACGCGAAACGTGTTGCCGGTGTTGTCGTTGTCGAGCGGATGCGAGAACGGATAGACGCCCCAACTGCCGTTCGCGGTCGTCGGCGCGAGATAGTCGACCACCGCATCGTATTGCCGGCCGAGCGTCAGCGTGCCGAACCGCCCGCTGCCGAGCCCGACGTACGCCTGCCGCCCGAACATGCGGCCGCCCTGCGCGAGCGTGCCGTTGTTCACGTTGAAGCCGTTCTCGAGCTGGAACAGCGCGCTGTAGCCGCCGCCCAGATCCTCGGTGCCCTTCACCCCCCAGCGGCTGCCTTGCGCGAAGCCGCTCGCCATCTGCCACGCACCGTGGCCGCCGACGTTGTTCGTGTAGTCGATACCCGCGTCGACGAGCCCGTACAACGTGACGCTGCCCTGCGCGAACGCGAACGCGGGCGCCGCACACAGCGCCGGAACCGCGACGAAAGCCAATCTCCAGTTCATTCGTTTTCCTTATTTATCGTGTCGTGACTGCCCGTTTTCCGGGCGTCGCCGCTTACTTCGCGCCGTAGATGTCGAAGTCGAAGTACTTCTTGTTGATCCGCTGGTACGTACCGTTCGCGAGGATCGTCGCAAGCGCGTGGTTGAAGGCGTCGCGCAGGTCGTTGTCCTGCTTGCGCAGCCCGAGCCCGTCGCCCTGCCCGAAGTACTTCACGTCGTCGATCGCCGCGCCGACGAACGCGAAATCCTTGCCCTGCGGCTTCTTCAGGAAACCGTCGCTCGCCGCGATCGATGCCTGGAACGCCGCGTCGAGCCGGCCCGTCACGAGATCGGCATAGACCTGGTCCTGGTTCTGGTACGACACGACCTGCACGCCGGCCGGCTGCCAGTTCGCGACCGCGTAGTCGGCCTGCGCGGAGCCCTGCTCGACACCCACGCGCTTGCCCTTCAGCGCGTCGGCCGTCGGCAGCAGCGGCGAGCCCTTGCGCGCGACGAGGCGCGCCGGCGCATTCGAGATCCGGTTCGTGAACGCGATCTGCTGCTGCCGCTTCGGCGTGATCGTCATCGACGACGCGATCACGTCGAACTTGCGCGCGAGCAGCCCCGGGATCATCCCGTCGAAACTCGACTCGACCCACACGCAGCGCGCATGCAGCTCCGCGCACAACGCGTTCGTGATGTCGATCCCGAAACCCGTCAGCGTGCCGTCGGGCAGCTTGTATTCGAGCGGCGGGTAAGTCGGATCGACCGCGAGGCGGATCTCCTTGCCCGCCCAGTCGCCCGCATGCGCCGCCCCTGCCGCCAGCGCCACCGCGAGCGCCGCCATCCGTTTCCACTGCTTCATTGCCAGTCTCCTTCCTTGTGTGAATCGTCAGTCAAAATCGTGCGGGCCCATCACGCGAGGTAGCGCTCCGCCAGTGCAATCCAGTAGCTCGCGCCGGTGGCGAGGCACGCGTCGTTGAAGTCGTAGCCGGGGTGGTGCAGCCCGCATCCGGCGGCGCCGTCGCCGTTGCCGATCGACAGGTAGCTGCCGGGGCACGCGTCCAGCATGAACGCGAAATCCTCGCTGGCCGCGATAGGCCGCAGGTGCGGGATCAGCGCGCCGTCGCCGCCCCATTCGCGGGCGACGTCGCGGGCAAACGCGGTTTCCGCCGCGTGATTGACGAGCACCGGGTACGCGTGCCGGTAGTCGATCTCGGCCGTCGCGCCATAGCTCGCGGCCTGCCCGTGCACGATCTCGCGAATGCGCCGTTCAAGGAGCGCCCGCACGTCCGGCGACAGCGCACGCACGCTGAGCGCCAGATCCGCGTACGGCGGAATCACGTTCGATGCGGCGCCCGCATGGATCGAGCCGGCCGTCACGATCGCCATCTCCTGCGGGTTCACGTTGCGCGACACGACGGTCTGCAGCGCCATCACGATCGACGCGCACACGACCACCGGATCGATCGTCGTATGCGGGGCCGCGCCATGGCCGCCGCGCCCAGTCACGCGCACCTGCACCTCGTCGGCCGAGGCCATCGCGGGGCCGTCGCAGAAACCGAGCACGCCGGCCGGCAGGCCCGGCACGTTGTGCATCGCGAACACCGCATCGCAAGGAAACTGCGCGAACAGTCCGTCGTCGATCATCCGCTTCGCGCCGCCGAGCCCTTCCTCGGCCGGCTGGAAAATCAGGTTCAGCGTGCCTGTGAAGCGCTCCCGCTCGGCCAGGCAGCGCGCCGCCGCGAGCAGCATCGCCGTGTGGCCGTCGTGGCCGCACGCGTGCATCACGCCGTCGCAGCGGCTCGCGTGCGGCAGCCCGGTCGTCTCGCGGATCGGCAGCGCGTCCATGTCCGCGCGCAACCCGAGCCGCTTCCCGGCTCCGCGCGTCAACGTGCCGACCACGCCCGTGCCGCCGAGCCCGCGCGTCACCCGATAACCCCACGTTGTCAGCAGGCCGGCCACGAGATCGCTCGTCGCGTGTTCCTCGAAGCCAAGCTCCGGATGCGCGTGCAGCCGGCGGCGCAGCGCGATCATTTCCGCCTCGATGGCCGCCATTTCCGGCTGGATGTGTGTGTGGTCCAACCCCGATTCTCCTCGATGCGTTCCGGTTGCCGATCGCCCGAATGACCGATCGTGTCCGCATCGTAGGCAGCGAAAATCCCGGCGAACAGCCGCGGTTTCGTTATGATGACAACCTTTCGTTGTCGGGTATCGCACCATGAGCACGATCAAGCTGCATCAGTTGCAGGCGCTCGTCGCGAGCGCGGAGGCCGGCAGCATCCGCGGCGCGGCGCGCACGCTCGGGCTGTCGCAGGCGGCCGTCACGCGCGCGCTGCGCGAGCTGGAGGCGAGCGAACGCCTGCCGCTGCTGGTCCGCGCGCCGGAGGGCATCGGCTTCACCGAATACGGGAAGACGCTGCTCACGCACGCGAAGCTCGTGCTGAAGCAGCTCGAACACGCGCAGAGCGATCTCGAGCGCATGCGCGGCCGCGTCGAGGGCCGGTTGAGCATCGGCGTCACGCCGTGGCTGACGATGACCTTCCTCGCGGAAGCGGTGCTGCGTTTTCGGGAGCAGATGCCCGACGTGCGCCTCGAGCTCTACGAGGCGCTGATGGCCGTCGCGCAGCCGCTGTTGCGCGACGGCAGCATGGACTTCGCGCTCGGGCACGTGCAACCGGGCGGCACGCAGGAATTCGCGTTCGAGCCGATGCTGCGCTACGAGACCGCGGTGATGGTGCGCGCCGGCCATCCGCTCGAGCACGCGCGGTCGATCCATGACCTGCTCGACCACGACTGGGTGCTGAATTTCGCGGCCGACGGGCAGGCCGCGCTCGTCGATTACCTGTTCACGCGCCACGGCGCCAAGATCGACGAGCGACGCATCGTGCGTGCGCAGTCGGTGGCGATGCTGCAGACGATGCTCGAGCAGGCCGACATGTGCACGTGGTGCCCGACGATCCTCGCGGCCGTGCCGTCGTTCGGTGAACGAATGCGCGCGTTGCAGTTGAAGGAGACCTTCGAGCCGCGCGACCTCGGGATCGTCACGCGGCGCAGCAGCACGCTGAGCGACGCCGCGCGCTGCTTCATCGACTGCCTGCTGCACGTGATCCGCCGGCATGCGCGCTCGGCACGCAAGGCGGATCTCGCGCTGTTCAGGACGCTGTCGCTGCTGATCTGACGCGCGGCAGGCGCGGCTCGCCGCCGCGCCGCCGCATGTTGCCCGTCAGATCTTCGCCGTCAGCGTGATCCCGACCGTGCGCGGATCGCCATACAGCACCGGATACGCGCCATACGACGGCAGCAGCTCGAGCTTCTTGTAGACCTTGTTGGTCAGGTTCGTCACGTAGCCCGTCACGATGTACTTCTGGTTCGGCGTCGTGTAAGACACGTGCGCGTTCAGCACCGTGTAGCCGCCCTGCCAGAGCTGCGGCATCGTCTGCCGCGTCGCGCTGAAGTACTCGAGGCTGCGGTAATTCACGTCGCCGCCGGCCGTCAGCGTGCCGAACGACACCGGCACGCGATAGTCGAAGCCCGCGTTGATCGTCGTATGCGGCGAACGCGCGAACGAATTGCCGACGGCGGTCGGTACGTAGCGGAACTCCGTGTAGCGCGTGTTCAGCATCCCGAGGTTCGCGAACAGGTAAAGGCTGTTGACCGGCTGCGCCTTCAGCTCCAGCTCGAAGCCGTCCGCGCGCCCCTGCCCCGCATTCGACAGCGTCGACACCGGCGGCCCGCCGAACGGGTTCGGCGCCAGCGCGAACACCTGGATGTCGCGATAGTCGTAGTGGAACACGCTCGCATTGACGATCAGCCGCTTGTCGAACCACTCGCTCTTGATGCCGACCTCGTAGTCGGTCAGGTACTCCGGCGACACGGTCGACACCGTGCTCTGCGTGTACGCGTTGCCGTTGTAGCCGCCCGAGCGGAAGCCGCGCGCATAGCGGAAATACGCACGCACGTTGCTGCTGAGCGCATATTCGGGCGTGAGGTCCCAGGTCGGCGCGCGCCACGTGTTCGTCTGGTTCTGCCGCGCGCTGACCGCCAGCGGCGACGACACCGACGACGGATCCCACCAGCTGCCCGGATTGCTGAACGTCACGTTGCCGGTGCCCTGCAGCCCGGTCAGGTTGATGTTCTTGCGCTCGATCGTGTAACGCAGCCCGCCGGTCACGTTGAAGCGGTCGGTGAAGCGGTACTTCACGCTGCCGAAGATCGCCGCGCTCTGCGTGTGCTGCGTGAGGTCGGTCAGGTGGTAGAACGCGGGCGACGGCGAGCCCGGCAGGCCGCCGCCGGCACCCTGCTCGGCCAGTTGCTCGGTGAACAGGTGCGTGCCGACGAGCCAGCTGAACCGGTCGTTCTGCGGCGATTCGAGCCGGAATTCCTGCGAGAACTGGCGGCTCGACAGACGATCGTGCGAGCGTGCGGCATCGAACGCGGAATAGTCCTCGTCGTCCTGGTACCAGCGATGCAGCCCTTCGAACGCGGTGATCGACGTCAGCGTCACCGCCGGGTTGATGCGCCAGTGCGCGGTGAGCGACGTGCCCCAGGTCGAGATGTGATCGCTCGACGGCGCATTGAGCGACACCGTGTACGGATCGCTCGACCCGACGAAGCCGAACTGGTTCGCGCCGCCCGGCCCCGCGCCCTGCGCGTGCCACGCATTGCCGCCGCCCGTGTAGTTGCGGCCGTGGATGTTGAACAGGAAGTCGGTATCCGAGGTCGGCACGGCGAGCACCTGGAAGCGCACCGCATTGTCGTGAAAGCCGCCGAAGCGACCTTGCTGCACCGTATTCGTGTAGAAGCTGTCGGCGTTCTCGTGATACACCGACACGCGCGCGGCCAGCACGTCGTTCTTGCCGATCGGGCCGCCGATCGCGGCTTCCGCGAGCCGGCTGTTGTACTGGCCGAGCCCGATCTTGCCGTAGCCGCTCACGTCGAAGGTCGGCTTCTGCGACGTGATGCTGAGCGCGCCGCCGACGGTGTTCTTGCCCCACAGCGTGCCCTGCGGGCCGCGCAGCACTTCGATGCGATCGAGGTCGAACAGCGGGAAGCCCTGTCCGAACACGCTGTTGATGTAGACGTCGTCGAAGTACACGCCGATCGGGCTCAGCGACAGGTCCGACGGATCGTTGCTGCCGACGCCGCGCAGGAACCAGCGCGGCCGCTCGCGGCCTTCGGTCGATTGCCCGGTAAAGTTCGGCACATATTTCGTGACGTCGTTCACCACGCGCAGTTCGTTGTTCTTGATCGTGTCGCCGCTCAGCGCACTCACCGCGACCGGCACGTCCTGGATGCTCTCCTTGCGCCGGCGCGCGGTCACCGTCACCGTGCCGAGATTCGTTTCGCGTGTGGCCGTGCCGCGGGTCGCACGGGCGGCCGTCGGCGCCGCCGCGGCTGCATCGTCCGCGCCCGGTTGCGCCGGTTTCGCGTCCGGCGCCGCCGTCACCGCGCCCTCTTCAGCCCACGCGGGCAACGATACGGCTGCGCCCGTCAGCAGTCCCCCCAGCGCGGTGACGAATAGTTTTTTCCTGAACATCGATGAGTCATCCTGTTTGATCGGTTGAACGCACGTGCGTGCGCGACGCACGGGTGATCTATTGCAATTCGGATGCCAGCATCGAGAAGCCCGTCGCACGGGGCTTCCAGCCTGCGCGTGGTGCAGGTGTTGCTGCATGCGCATCTGTGACGGGGAGCAAACTGCTGGTCACGCAACACCGCGCGGATTCCGCCACACCCGATTCGATGGTCGTCAGGACAGCTTCGCAGTTGCAGCACGCGATGCCTCGCGCCGCCCTGTCGACGCGCGCAGCGCGAGCCCGACCAGCACGACGATGGGCAGCCAGCTCAGAAACACGCCCGGCAACCCGACGATCGGCACGAGCGCGCTGCCGGCCAGCGGGCCGCAGAATGCGCCCGTCATCGATGCGAGGTTGTAGAGGCTCGATACCTGGCTCTTGTCGGCCGGGTGACGGCCGAGACGCTGCATGTTGACGAGATGCAGCAGCGACGAGCCGGCGCACAGCGCGGCGAGCCCCGCGCCGACGACCCATGCGTCATGAGCCAGGCCCAGCGCGAGCAAGCCGGCCACGCCACCGGCAAGACTGAGTGCCTGGCAGCGGCGCGCGGTCATCCGTTGCGCGACGTGCCCGAGCCCGAACAGGGCGATCACCGCGACGACGCCCTGCAGCGTCAGCAGCGCGACGGCTTTCGTCTGCGACAGCCCGAGCGACTGGATCGCCAGCACTACCGTATATGCACCGGCGAGCGAACGGGTCGCGCTGTTCACGGCTTCCAGCACGAGCTGCTCGCGCACGTCGTGATTCCACGCGAGCGCCAGCAACGCGCGCAGGCCGCCGGGTTCAGGCGGCGCACCGCGCGCCGCGGGCTCCGCATCGCCGAGCAGCGTCCGGCTGAACAGCGCCATGCCCGCGAAGCTCGCGGATGCCACGCAGAACGTCGCGACCGCACCGTGCGCGCCGATCAGCCCGCTCGCGAGCCACGGCCCGACCATGCCGGTGCCGACCGACATCGCCGCGCGGTACCAGCCGGCGCGCGCGAGGCCGATCTGCGCGAGACGCGCGAGGAACACGCCGTTGATCGACACGATCCGGAACGGGATGCACAGCCCGATCAGCACTTGCGTGAGCGCGATCAGCGGCCACGCGCCGGTGAACGGCACGACGAGATTGAGCAGCATCGGCCCCATGCTCGCGACGAAGTACACGCGCCGCGCGCCGTAGCGCGCGACGAGCAACCCGGCCGGCAGCGTCATCAGCGCGATGCCGAGCGGCTCCATCGCCGCGATGATGCCGAGCCGTGCGCTGTCGACGCCGAGCGCGAGCGCGTAAAGCGTCGTCGCGAGCTGCGCCATGCTGATCGTCGTGCCGCTCGCGAGCGCCAGCAGCATGAAGCCGCCGGTGAAACGCTCGCGCCGCCATGCGTCGGCGACGCGTGCCGATGCGCTCACCGCGCGGTGTCGCGAGACCGCGTCGCGATGCCGTCGAGCGCACGCCGGTCGATCCACGCATGCACGTCGAAGTCGGCCGGCAGGAAGCGCCATTCGACGAGGAAGCGCTTGAAATCGTCGAGCGCGGCGATCGATACTTCGTCGAGATCGGTGCGCAGCCGCCGGTGCACGTCCGCGCCGTACGCGAGCCGCAGCCAGTCATGGCCCGATCCCGTCTCGCGGCCGAGATAGCCGAGCACGTCCTGCTCGTGCTCGCGCGCCCAGCCTTCGACATCGGTCACGCGCGCGAGGAAGCGGCTGACGATGTCGGGATGCCGTTCGAGCGTCGACGCATTGACGGTCAGCGGCCGCGGCGACCCATTGTTGATACGGATCTGCGGATCGGGATGAAAGCCGATGTCGACGACCGCCTGCGCGCCGATCAGGTGCGCGGTTTCGAGCCCGAGCGACCCCTTCACGTAGATCGCGTCGACTTCGCCTCGCACGAGCGCGGCCGCTTCGGCCGCATAGAGCCGGCGGCTCGACAGGCTCGCGGGATGGCTGAAGGCCGCGTCGCGCGTCGCCGGGGTCGACACCGGTGCGCGCAGGTTCGACGCGGGCACGTCGACCCATTCGACGTCGGCGGGGCCGAGCCCGTCGAGCGACAGCGCACTGACGAAGCCGCGCAGCGCCGCCGCACGAAAGATGTCGATGCGCTCGCCGTCGCGGCGCGGCAGGCCGATGCGGCGCCCGCGCAGGTCCTTCGGCCGCGTCAGCCCGCTTTCCGGCAGCGCGACGATCGCCTGCGCCTCGTCGACCCACGTGAGCGCGACCACGCGCGTGTCGGCGCCGGCCGCGCGCGCCCACAGCGCGGGAATGCTGCCGCCCTGCCGGAATGCGTTGTCAAGCGAATGATCGACGTGCGCGTGATGCAGTGCCGCGTGCTGGCTCTCCTGCAGCGCGCGCACGGTGATGCCGTCGCCGGCGAATTCGCTGTCGAGCCAGCCGAGATGCGCGGCGATGCCGAGCGGCGTCGGCACCGGACAGCGTGTGTACCAGATCGACTGGACATTGGAGGAAGCCGTGATGCTCATGGATGCGTTCGTGGACAGAGTCGTGAACCGCGCGTCAGCCGCGCGGCGCGGTGAGCACCGACAGCCGCGTGATGCCTGCATGCTCGATCGCGGCCATCAGCTTCGCGACCGTGCCGTACGGCACGTGCTCGTCGGCCTGCAGGTCGAGCGCGACGTCGGGCCGGCCGGCCTTCAGCGCGGCCAGCTCGGCCGGCACGGCGGCCAGTGCGACCGCCCGCTTGTCGAGATACACGACGCCCTTGGCGTCGACGCTCACGGTGACGTTCGGCTTGCGATCGGCCGGCGCCGTGGCGACGGTGTTCGGCAGGTTCACGTGTACCGCGTTGTTCAGCAGCGGCGCCGTGACGATGAAGGCGACGAGCAGCACGAGCATCACGTCGACGAGCGGCGTGATGTTGATTTCGCTGAGCACGTCGTCGTTGTCGGAGGAAGAGGAGAAAGCCATTATGCGAAGGCCTCCTGACGGGTGTCGCCGGCACGGCGTGCCGGTGCGGGCGCGGCGGCGGCGGCCGGCACGCGGAAGCCGGCCTTCTGCGCGAGCGTGACGAAATCGGTGGCGAACGCGTCGAGGTCGGCCGACGCGGCCTTCACGCGGCGCACGAAGAAGTTGTACGCGAGCACGGCCGGCACGGCCACCGCGATGCCGATCCCGGTCGCGACGAGCGCCTCGCCGATCGGCCCGGCCACGACGTCGATGCTCGCCGACGCGCTGTGCGTGATCGCGGTCAGCGCATGGATGATGCCGAACACGGTGCCGAACAGGCCGACGAACGGCGCGGTGCTGCCGATCGACGCGAGCACCGCCAGCCCCGCCTCCTCGCGCCGCCGCGCGTTGTGGATCTGCTGCCGCAGATGCCGTTCGAGCAGGTCGTGGCGGCTCCAGCTGTGTTCGAGATCGTGCGCGCTGCTCTCGTCGGCGCGCCGCAGCGCGTCGAAGCCCGTCGCGGCGAGTTCGCCCACCGGGCTGTTCGCGCCGTCGAGCGCGGCGGCCTCGTGGAAGCTGTTCGCCGCCCAGAACGCACTGACGTAGCGCCGGTTGCGCGCGCTCGCCCGCAGGCTCTGGATCGCCTTCACGACGATCAGCGTCCACGTGACGACGGAGAAGACGACGAGCAGCCAGAGCGCGCCCTGGACGATGAAGGTGGTCGGAATACCGTTCATGATGTGAGTTCCTTGAAAAATTTGGCGGGCCGCCCGGCGGGTCAGCCCAGCTTGAAATCGATCGGCACGTTGACCCAGCCGTCGACCGCTTCGTCGCCGCGCTTCGCGGGCACGAACGTCCAGCGCTTCACGGCGGCCACCGCCGCGGTGTCGAGCATGCGGCGGCCGCTGCTCGTGCGGACCTCGACGGAATCGGGTGTGCCGTTCGCGAGCACGTGCACGCGCAGCACGACGCGCCCTTCCCAGCCCTGGTCCTGCGCGAACGCCGGATAGTCGGGCGCCGGGTTGCGCAGGTAGGCCGCGTCGCCGATCGGTGCGGTTTCGCGCACGGGTGCGGCAGGCGCGGCCGGCGCGGGAGCCGGTGCGGCGGGCGCGGCGGCGGCCGGTGCCGCCGTCGCCGCGGCCGCCTCGCGGGTGACTTGCGGCGCGGCAGCGGGCGCCGGATGCGCGACGGCCGCACGCGGCTTCGGCGGGGTCGGCGCCTGCTTCAGCGGCTTCGGGGGCACTGCCGGTGGCGGCGGATGCGCGGCCTGCGGCAACGGTTCGGGCGGCCGCGTCAGTTCGACCGTCATCGGCAGCGGCCGCGGCGGCTGCACGGGCGGCGCGGCAGGTGTGCGCGCGGCCAGCAACGCGACACCCGCATGCAGCGCCGTGACGGCGAGCGCAATCGCCCCCGTGACGCGCCACGCGCCCGGCTTCGCCTTCGGCGCACCCGGCCGTGCCGACGGCGACGCGGACGGCGGACGCGCGACCGCCGCCGCCCCGCTCGCACCCGCACGCGGCACGGCACGCGCCGCATGCCGGCGCGCAGGCGACACGCCGTATTCGATCGTCAGACCTGTCATGCTCGACTCCTTGCAATGACGCGCCGCGGCGCGCTACGCGACCCACGCATGGCGCTGCCGGTCGATGCGCGTGAACGGCGCCGGGTCGATCCACGCGCGCGCATCGAAATCCTGTTCGAGAAAGCCCCATTCGACGAGGAAATCCTTGAACGCGACCAGCCCGTCGATCGACGTCTGCGCGAGCCCCGTCTCCAGATGGCGGTGCACGTCCGCGCCGTACGCATAGCGCACCCACTCGTCGGATGCCCGTGTCTCGCGGCCGATATACGCAACCGTCTCCGCCGGATGGCGCGCGGCCCAGTCGCCCGCCCCCACCACCACCGACAGGAAGCGGCTCACGAGATCGGGGCGCGCGTCGATCAGCGCGCGGTCGACGGTCAGCGTGCGCGGCGTGCCGTTGCCGATCCGCACGAGCGGATCGGGGTGCGCGCCGAGATCGATGACGACCTGCGCGTCGATCAGATGCACGGTCTCGAGCCCTTCGACCCCTTTCACGAACACCGCGTCGACCTCGCCGCGTACGAGCGCCGCGATCTCGATCCCGTACTCGTGCGGGCCGCGCGTGAACGACGCCGGGCCGGTGCGACGTTCGCGTTCGTCGAGCAGGTCGACCCATTCGGCGTCGCCGTGCCCGAGCCCTTCGAGTTCGAGCGCGCTCAGGAAGCCTTTCAGCGCGGCCGCCCGCCAGAAGTCGATGCTGATCGGATGGCGCGGCAACCCGAGCCGCCGGCCGCGCAGATCGCGCACCGAGCGAATGCCGCGATCGGGCAACGTGACGATCGCCTGGAATTCATTGGTCCACGACAGGCCGATCACGCGCGTATCGGCGCCGCGGGCCCGCGCCCACAGCGCCGGAATGTTGCCGCCCTGCCGGAACGAGTGCGGCAGGCTGTGATCGAAATGCGATTCGCGCTTGCCGGCGTCCGCCGTCTCCTGCAGCGAATTCAGCGTGATGCCGTCCGGCCCGAACTCCTCGTCGAACCAGCCGCGATGCACGGCGATGCCGAGCGCGGTCGGCACCGGGCAGCGCGTGTACCAGAGTGCGTCGCAGGCCGTGGCCTGCGCAGCGAGTGTCGTCATGGTGAATGTCCTTGTCGATGTCGTTGGATGGCGCGGAAAGGCCGTCGCGCTCATGCGCCGGCCACGCGCAGCGCCGCCTGCGTGCCGCGCGCGTTCAGCGCGCCGTCGACGAGCGGCAGCACTTCCTCGCCCACGCGGTACGCCTCCTCGAGATGCGGGTTGCTCGCGAGAATGAACGTCGACACACCGATGTCGACATATTCCGCGAGCCGCTCGGCCACCTGCTCGTGGCTGCCGACGATCACGCAGCCGGGGCCGCCGCGAATCTGCGACATCCCGGCCCACAGGTTCGGGCCGACGATCAGGTCGTCGAAGTGCTGCGTGTGGCCCTGGTGCAGCGCGAACTGGCGTTTCGCGCCGACCGACTCCGACGATTCGCCGCGCCCGCCGAAGCCGCCGCGCGTCGCGTCGCCCACCGTCGCGAACATCTGCCGCAACTCGGCCCACGCCTGCTCCTCGGTCTCGCGCGCCAGGATGTCGATGCGCATGCCGAAGCGCAGGTCGCGCTCGGCGTTCTGGCGGTCGAGCGCGCGGCGCGCCGCATCGATCACCTCCTTCTGTTTCGCGAGCGGCTCGCCCCAGCTCAGGTGCACGTCGCCATGCTTCGCGGCCACCGCGAGCGCGGCGTCGCTCGCGCCGGCCAGGTAGATGCGCGGCGGCTTCTGGCCGCTCAACGGCGGCAGCAGGCCGCCGGCTTCGACGCGATAGAAGCGGCCGTCGAACGTGAACGGCTCGCCGGCCGCGACGCCCTTCACGACATCGAGGAATTCGTCGGTGCGCGCATAGCGGCTGTCGTGATCGATGAAGTCGCCGTACGCACGCTGGTCGGGGCCGCCGCCGCCCGTGACGACGTTCCACTCGACGCGCCCGCGGCTGATCCGCTGCAGGCTCGCGGCCATCTGCGCCGCATAGACCGGATGCACGAAATGCGGCTGCAGCGCGATCAGGAGCCGCAGCCGGCGCGTCTCGCGCGCCAGCGCGGCCGCCACGACCCACGGTTCCTCGGTGAAGCGAAAGATCGGAATCAGCGCGCCATGGAAGCCGGCGATATCGGCCGCGCGCGCGACCTGCGACAGATAGTCGATGTAGCCGAAATCGTCGTCGTCGACTTTCGGCGCGACGCGCGAGGCGCGCTGGCGGTTCCATTCGCCACGCGTATGCAGGTCGTGTGCGCGCCGGCCGTCGCCGTGCATCGGCAGGCGCCACAGAAATTCAACAGCCATCGGAGTTCTCCTGGTCGGGCCATTCGGATTGCGTGCGGCATCGGCGT
Source organism: Burkholderia sp. AU33803 (assembly GCF_002223095.1). Taxonomy (NCBI): domain Bacteria; kingdom Pseudomonadati; phylum Pseudomonadota; class Betaproteobacteria; order Burkholderiales; family Burkholderiaceae; genus Burkholderia; species Burkholderia sp. AU33803. The sequence goes on along the minus strand of NZ_NKFJ01000006.1, from coordinate 552,981 downwards.
GCCGCGCGAGTGCTGCGCTGTAAAGCACGCGGTGTGCCAACGCGCTCGCCACGGCAGCTGCGCGGCTGCCGGCGAACCTGCGCAGTGCCTTGCACACCGGGCATCAGCGGCAATCGGATCGCACCCGCTCGCGGTGGCCCATGCCGCCGCGGCACGCGCGTATCGCGCTGTTGCACCATCCCCACTGCTGCTGCGCGCGCAACAGCGGCCCACGCGACTGTTGCTGGCGCAACAGGCGCTGCATCAGTACGCGCACCGCCCGTCCCGCGCGATGCCCGCACCGCGTGCGGTCGCGCCGTTTCCGCTCACTGGCCCGGAACTTGCAACATTGACCGGCCCGCGCGTGCGACACCGACACCACGCACGACCGGGCTTCAACCATGCTTACGCAGAGAGGGAATCTCACCCATGACAGACAGGCCCGATTCGTCATCGGACAAGCAACAGACGTTCTGGTACGCCCGGTCGCCCGTGCCGACCCCGCTCGGCATCGCCGTGCATCTCGGCTGGCTCAACGGCGAGACGTCGGCCGACGGTGTCGCGATCCGCTCGCCGCGCGGCGCCACGCGGCACGACGTGTCGTCGATCAGCGATCACACGCTCGCGCAGTCGTTCCGCCAGGGCGGCAGCATCCCCGCGATGTGGGCGCGCTCGAACGGCGCGAACACGCGCGTGATCGGGCTGTCGTGGGTCGACGAATCGCAGTTGATCCTCGCGCGGCCCGAGTCGGGCATCCGCTCGGTGAAGGCCTTGCGCGGGCGCCGCATCGCGATCCCGAGCCGCCCCGACGACCGCATCGACATCTTTCGCGCGTCGGCGCTGCGCGGCTTCGTCAACGCGCTGAGCCTCGACGGGCTGACCACGCGCGACGTCGAACTCGTCGACGTGCGGGCACGCACGCTGCAGGCCGTCGGGCCGGCGCGCGCGGCGGACCTGTTCGCGTCGCCGCACGGCTTCTCGAGCCGCGCGCTGTACGCGGCCGAAGCCGGCGCGCTGCTGCGCGGCGAGGTCGACGCGATCTACGTGAAAGGCTCGACCGGCCTCGAGATCGCGCAGCTGATCGGCGCGCACGTCGTGATCGACATCGGCTTTCATCCCGAGCGCGCGATCCGCAACAACAACGGCACGCCGCGCCCGCTGACCGTCAACGCGGACGTGCTCGCGAATCATCCGGACATCGTCGCGGGCTTCCTGAAGCTCGTGGTCGCGGCCGGCGACTGGGCCGGCACGCATCCCGACGAAACCGCGCTCTACGTGGCCGGCGAAACCGCGTCGTCGATCGACTGGGTCCGCGCCGCGTACGGCAACCAGCTGCACCGCCATCTCGGCGTCAACCTCGACGACGAATCGGTCGCCGCGCTCGACGACTTCAAGACGTTCCTGCACGACCACGGCTTTCTGGAGGCCGACTTCGACGTCGCCGACTGGATCGACCCGCGCCCGCTCGCCGACGTGCTGCGGCCATCGCTGCAGAAGCGCGCGTGAGCCCCTTTTCCGCCTACCGTTCCGGACCACCATGAAACACACGCTCTCCCTCGCCGCGCTGCGCCGCCCGCTGCACGCGCTGTTCGCCGCGCTGCCGTTCGTCGCGGCATCGCTCGCCGCACCGGCCGCGCATGCGGACGACGCGCCCAAGATCGTGCGGATCGCCGTCGTCGCCTATTCGAGCGGCGGCAAGACGCAGTACGCGGGCGCGTCGGCACTGATCGACGCCGACAAGTCGCTCGAGAAGGCGCTTGCCGCGCGGCACGTGAAGCTGCAATGGGTGCCGGTGTCGACCGCGGCGGTCGGCACGCTCGTGAACGAAGCGTTCACGAACGGCAGCATCGATTTCGCCGGCTACGGCGACCTGCCGTCGGTCGTCGTCAACGCGTCGGGCACCCATACGCGGCTGATCGTGCCGGGCGGTGTCGGCAGCAACACCTATCTCGTCGTGCCGGCCGGCTCGACCGCGAAGTCGATCGTCGACCTGAAAGGCAAGCGCATCGCGCTCAATCGCGGCCGGCCGTGGGAAGTCACGTTCAGCAAGCTGCTCGCCGAGAACGGGCTGAAGCTGTCCGACTTCAAGATCTACAACCTCGACCCGCAGGCCGGTGCGGCCGCCGTCGCGGCCGGACGCGTCGACGGCTTCTTCACGCTGTCCGACGCGTATTCGCTCGTCGACAAGAACGTCGGCAAGATCATCTGGTCGACCAAGACCGCGCCCGACGACTGGAAAATGCGCGCGGAACTGTGGGCGTCCGACGATTTCGTGCGGCGCTACCCGGATATCACGCAGCTCGTCGCGACGGCCTACGTGCGCGCCGCGCACTGGATCTCGCAGCCGCAGAACCGCGACGCGTACGTGAAGATCCTGAGCGCGTCCGGCCAGCCGGAAAGCGTCGTGCGCCGCGAATACGCGGATGAGGCGACACCGTGGAAGGATCAATGGACGCCGCTCTTCACGCCCGCGCTGACCGGCCACTACCGCGACGTCATCGCGTACAGCCGCCAGGCCGGCCTGACGTCCACGCCGGTCGACGTGAACGCGCTGCTCGCGCCGACGTTCGTGTCGACCGCGCTCAAGCAGCTCGGGCTCGACGGCTACTGGCGCGCCGACGCGGCACGCGTCGCGAGCCGTTGATGCCGATGCAAGCCCTCGCGTCGAACGGCACACGGGCGCTGCGCCTGCCCGGGATTGCCCGGCTTGGCGGGCTCGCGCTGTGGTGGGCCACGCCCGTCGCGTTCGTCGCACTGTGGTGGCTCGCGAGCGCGCAGCGCTGGTTTCCGCCGCAGCTCGTCGTGCCGCCGGATCGGCTCGCGGCAACGCTGCGCACGCTGCTCGACACCGGCGAACTGCGCGACAACCTGCTGATCACGCTGCATCGCCTCGCGCTCGGTTTCGTGATCGGCGCGACCGGCGGTGCGGCATTTGGCATCCTGCTTGCGCGCAGCCGGCAGTTCGCCGACTACCTGCGGCCGACGTTCGACCTGCTGCGGCAGGTGCCGACGCTCACGCTGATTCCGCTGCTGATCCTGCTGATCGGCGTTGACGAGCCGCTGAAGCTCGTCGTCGTCGGCAAGGCCGTGTTCTTTCCGGTCGCGCTGGCCGCGTACACGGGCGTGCACGACGCGCCGCGCGACCTCGTCGAGATGGCGCAGCACTACGGGCTCGGCCGCTTCGCGCTGCTGCGCGACGTGCTGCTGCCGGCCGCGTTGCCGCCAATGCTCACCGGCGTGCGCATCGCGCTCGCGCGCGCGTGGCTCGCGCTCGTCGCGGTCGAGCTGCTCAGCGCCGACAGCGGGATCGGCCAGATGATGGAACTGGCGCGGCAGATGCTGCGCCTCGACGTCGTACTCATCGACGTCGCGGTAATCGGGCTGATCGGCTTCGCGATCGACCGGTCGATCGCACTCGTGCAACGCTACGCATTGCGCTGGCAGACGCCCGCGCGCTGAACGGACAGGTATCCGAATGACCGTCGCCATCACCCCATTCTCGTTCGCGGCGCTGCGCCGTCGTGCGCGCGGCCTCGTCGTGCCGGCCCTGCTGGTCGCCGCCTGGCAATACGCGTCGTCCGGCGACGCGGCCCATCAATACGCGTTCGTGCCGTTGCAGCAGGTCGGCGCCGCGCTCGTCGAACTCGCACGCAGCGGCGAACTCGCGACCGATCTCGGTGCGAGCCTGCGCCGCACGACAGTCGGCCTCCTGACGGGTGTCGCGTTCGGGCTCGTGTTCGGCGCAACGATGGCGCGCTCGACGCTCGCGCGCAAGCTCGGCGAGCCGGCGTTCCAGGCGCTGCGCTACGTGCCGGTGCTCGGACTGATCCCGCTGCTGAGCCTGTGGGCCGGCACCGGCGAATTCGCGAAGGTGTTCATCATCGCGCTCGCCGCGTTCTACCCGATGACCACCGCCAGCTTCGACGGGCTGCGCCGCGTCGATCCGCGCTATGTCGAACTCGCGCAGTCGTATCGCCTGACGCGCATCGGCCTGTGGCGCGACGTGCTGATTCCGGGCGCGCTGCCCGACCTGTTCGCGGGCGTGTTGCAGGCCGTGCCGTTCGCGTGGATCACCGCGACCAGCAGCGAGCTGCTGTTCAACGCGGGCGCGGGGGTCGGCAGCCTGATGCAGAACGCGCAGGCCGGCGCGCGCGCTGACGTACTGCTGGTCTGCGTGCTGGGGGTGACGGCGCTCGCCGTCGGCATGAGTGCGCTATGCGAGCGGATCGCGCAGCGCGCGCTGCGCTGGCGCGATCACGCCTGACGGCGCAGCCGCGCGTCGGCGTCGCTCGCGTCGCCCGCGTCGCCCGCGTCGCGCGGCTTCAGGATGCCGAGCTGCGCGAGCCGCGCGCGCACGATGTTGCGCGACTGGTCGAGCAGGCGCGACATGCGCAGCTGGTTGTGGTCGCTGTAGTCGAACACGCTGCGGTAGACGGTGTCCTCGATGTGCTGCCACAGCGCCGGCGTGCCGAGATCCAGCAGCTCGATCACCGCGTGGCGCAGCGCATCGGTGGCCTCGGCCACGTCACGCGCCCGGCGCGGCTGTGCCGCCGCCGCGGTGCGCGGGTCGCCGGCATCGGGCGACAGCGACAGCGCGGAAAACTGCAGGTCGCCCACGTCGATCGCGCCGCCCGCGCAGATCAGCACCGCGTGGTGGATCACGTTCTCGAGTTCGCGGATGTTGCCGGGCCATGCGTGTGCGTGCAGCCGGGCGCGCGCGGCGTCCGTCAGCGTCGGCGCGGCCACGCGCAGCCGCTTCGCGTAGGTGTCGATGAAGTGCTCGATCAGCGGCGCGATGTCGCCGGGCCGCTCGCGCAGCGGCAGCAGGCTCAGCTTCACGACGTTGAGCCGGTAGTACAGATCCTCGCGGAAATTGCCCGCGCGCACCGCGGCTTCGAGATTCACGTTGGTGGCCGCGACGAGCCGCACGTCGATCTTCACGGTCTTGCGCGAGCCGACCGGCGTCACTTCGCGCTCCTGCAGCACGCGCAGCAGTTTCACCTGCGCGGACAGCGGCAGGTCGCCCACCTCGTCGAGAAACAGCGTGCCGCGATTCGCGGATTCGAACCAGCCGGGCTGGCTGTTGATCGCGCCGGTGAACGCGCCGCGCTCGTGGCCGAACAGCTCGCTTTCGATCAGCGTCTCGGAGAATGCGCCGCAGTTGACCGCGACGAACGGGCCGTCGTGGCGCTCGCTCAGCGAATGCACGAGGCGCGCGATCAGCTCCTTGCCGGTGCCGCTCTCGCCGGTGACGAGCACGGTCGCGTCGCTGGGCGCGACGAGCTGGATGCGCTCGAGCAGCACCCGCGATTTGGGATCGTCGAACGTCAGCGCCTTCGCACGAATCGTGATCGCATGCGAAGTCGGGTCCGGCAAGCTGAAGATGGCCATGGCACGACCGGCGTGTTGAACGGGGAAGGTTCGACGATAGCAAGGCGCGCGCCGGCCACGAACCAATTCATCGAGCTATCGGTATGACGGCGGCCGGATTGCGCCGGCCGCCGCGCGGCGTCACGCGAGGCCGGTCATCTTCCATTGCTGCTCGAGCGCACCCGGCCCGAATTCGAGCGAGCCGCCGAGCGGTTCCGCGAGCGCCTGGAAATACGCGGCTTCCTCGAGGATCAGGATGTACTTCGACACGTCGAGGATCGATTTACCCCAGAACGTCGCGCCGCCGTTCGCCTCGATGATCGCCGGCACCTCGGGGTCGCGGCGGATCGTGTCGACGATGAAGCGCGGCTCGCCGGGACGGCGATCGACGTACACCGGAATCTCGCGGGCCCGCGTGTAGCGCGCGGCCGGCGCATAACGGATCGGCAGCGGGCGATGCGCGCTCGCCCAGGCGCCGAGGTACGGGCCGTGCACGTGGATCACGACGCCGACTTCCGGCGCCTCGCGGAACACGTCCGCATAGCGCGGGCCGTTGCCGCCCGCGCGCGCGTCGCCGTGCAGCACGTCGCCGTCGAACGTCACGACGACGGGCTGGATCTCCTGCGACGCGGCCCACGGGCTCGGCGCCGACAGCGCGACGATGAGTTCCGTGCCCGGCACGCGCTGGAACGCCTGGAACGTGTTGGTCGCGGACAGCGTGCGCGTGTCCTTCAGCACGCGCTCGGCCTGCGTGAATTCGCGCGTGGCGCGCTCGACGAATGCCACGAGTTCGCCGCTGTCGATGGTTGAGGTGACTGGCATGAGGACGGTTTCCTTGATCGGATGGACGGATGGGCTCGCATCGCGATGCCGTGACACCGCGACGCACGACCACCGGATCAGCAGCAATCGTGCCAGCCGGGCATGCATGCGGCGCGGGCCCGTGCCGCGGTGCGTGTGCGCCTGTTGCACGACGCGCACCGTGCGATCCCTGCGTGCGCCTCTGTTGCGGGAGCAACAGCCTGCCGGCCCGGATTGTTGCGCGACGCGCAGCCGCTGAATGCATGCGCGGCTCGCCGCACGGCGCAGCGGCCTGTCGTGCCTCGCGCCACGCGCCGAACGGCTGCGCTGGTTCGAAACTTGCGTCGTGGTCGGCCCGCGCCGCGTGCTGTCCGGCGCGCCCGATCCGACTTCACCGATACCCATCCGACCATGACGCTCCTCCCCCTGCGCGGCTACGCCGCGCACACGCTGCTCGCTTCGGCGCTCGCCGTCTCGTCTCTCCTCTCGCATGCGGCTTCCCCCGGCCACGTGCCTGCGCCCGATCCGTTGCAAGGCGACGGCCGCGTGTCCGCGTTCTACACATGGGACCGCGACATTCCGGCGACGCCCGGCGTGCTGCTGCGCACCGAGCCGCTGCCGGCGACGCTCGGGCTCGCGAGTGCCGGCCGCCAGTTGCGCATCCTGTATGCATCGACCGACGGCGTCGGCGGCCGCACGCCGATCGCCGTGTCGGGTGCGCTGTTCGTGCCGCGCGGCACGCCGCCGGCCGGCGGCTGGCCGATCGTCGCGTGGGCGCACGGCACGTTCGGGATGGCCGACATCTGCGCGCCGTCGTGGTTCGGCCGCTCGTATCGCGACGTGCGCTACCTGAACGCGTGGCTTCAGCAAGGGTTCGCGGTCGTCGCGACCGACTACCAGGGGCTCGGCACGCCCGGCCCGAATCCGCAGCTCAACAACCGCTCGAACAGCTACACGCTGCTCGACAGCGCGCGCGCGGTGCTCGGCGGCGTGCCGGGCCTCGCGAACGAGGTCGTGCTCGTCGGCCAGTCGCAGGGCGGCTCGGCCGTGTTCGCGGCGGCTGGCTACGCACCCGCCTATGCGCCCGAACTCGCGATCCGCGCGACCGTTGCCACCGGCACCATCTACAACGCGTCGCCCGCCACGCTCGCGTCGCTGCCGAAGTTCGAGAGCGCGTACCGGCGCGATCCCGAGCGCGTCGATCCGACGCTCGCGTACCAGTTCTACTCGGTGCTCTCCGCGCAGCAGATCGACCCGTCGCTGCGCGCGGACGAGGTGCTGACCGACCAGGCATTGCCGATCCTCGAACAGGCGCGCATCAGTTGCCTCGCGTCACTCGAGGACGACGCGGCGCTCGCGCACCTCACGCACGCGAACACCGTCAAGCCCGGCGGCGATGCAAGGCTGAAGGCATGGTGGGACGAATACCTGAAATACCCGACGCTGAAGATTGCCACGCCCGTCTTCATCGGTGCGGGGGCCGACGACGGGCTCGCGCCGCTCGAACTCGCGCTCGCGAAGGATGCGTGCGCGGCCGGCACGACGGTCGAGGCGCACCTGTATGCGGGCCGCGAACACAACGGCACCGTGAACGCGTCGCTCGCCGATTCGATTCCGTTCGTGAAGCGCGTGCTCGCCGGCGAGACGATCCGCCCGGTCTGCACACCCGCCGCCCAGCCGGCCGTGTCGCAATAGCGGCGGCGACGCGCTTTTGCACGACGGCGCGAATGCATTTCGGAATCCGTTATTGGATTGCGCCGCCGCGCATTTTTATACTCGTCAGCACTCTCTGTTAAAGAGTGCCAGCCCATCTCAACAGATCAGCACAGGACGAACCAATGAGCCTACGCCCCTTGCACGACCGCGTGATCGTGAAACGACTCGACCAGGAAACCACCACCGCATCGGGCATCGTGATCCCCGACAGCGCGGCGGAAAAGCCCGACCAGGGTGAAGTGATCGCCGTCGGCCCCGGCCGCAAGGACACGGACGGCCAGCGCATCGTGCCCGACCTGCAGGTCGGCGAGCGCGTGCTGTTCGGCAAGTACGCGGGGCAAGCCGTCAAGGTGGACGGCAACGAGTTTCTCGTGCTGCGCGAAGAAGACATCGTCGCGGTCGTCAATCAATAACGGAGCGCAATCATGGCAGCGAAGGAAATCATTTTCAGCGACGTCGCACGGGCCAAGCTGACGGAAGGCGTGAACATTCTCGCGAACGCGGTGAAGGTCACGCTCGGGCCGAAGGGCCGCAACGTCGTGCTCGAACGCAGCTTCGGCGCGCCGGTCGTCACGAAGGACGGTGTGTCGGTCGCGAAGGAAATCGAACTCGCGGACAAGCTGCAGAACATCGGCGCGCAGCTCGTGAAGGAAGTCGCGTCGCGCACCAGCGACGCGGCCGGCGACGGCACCACGACGGCCACCGTGCTCGCGCAGGCGATCGTTCGTGAAGGCCAGAAATACGTCGCGGCCGGGCTCAACCCGCTCGACCTGAAGCGCGGCATCGACAAGGCCGTCGCGGCGGCCGTCGACGAGCTGAAGAAGATCAGCCGCCCGACCACCACGAGCAAGGAAATCGCGCAGGTCGCGACGATCTCCGCGAACGGCGAGGAATCGATCGGCCAGCGCATCGCGGAAGCGATCGACCGCGTCGGCAAGGAAGGCGTGATCACCGTCGAGGACGGCAAGTCGCTCGCGGACGAGCTCGACGTCGTCGAAGGGCTGCAGTTCGATCGCGGTTACCTGTCGCCGTACTTCATCAACAACCCGGACAAGCAGATCGCCGAGATCGAAAGCCCGTACATCCTGCTGCACGACAAGAAGATCTCGAACATCCGCGACCTGCTGCCGGTGCTCGAACAGGTCGCGAAGTCGGGCCGGCCGCTGCTGATCATCGCGGAAGACGTCGAAGGCGAAGCGCTCGCGACGCTGGTCGTGAACAACATCCGCGGGATCCTGAAGACGGTCGCCGTGAAGGCGCCGGGCTTCGGCGACCGCCGCAAGGCGCTGCTCGAGGACATCGCGATCCTCACCGGCGGGCAGGTGATCGCCGAGGAAACGGGCCTGACGCTCGAGAAGGCGACGCTCGCCGAACTCGGCCAGGCGAAGCGCATCGAGGTCGGCAAGGAAAACACGACCGTGATCGACGGCGCGGGCGATGCGAAGAACATCGAAGCGCGCGTGAAGCAGATCCGCGTGCAGATCGACGAAGCGACGTCGGACTACGATCGTGAAAAGCTGCAGGAACGCGTCGCGAAGCTCGCGGGCGGCGTGGCGGTGATCAAGGTCGGCGGAGCCACCGAAATCGAAGTGAAGGAAAAGAAGGACCGCGTCGACGACGCGCTGCACGCGACGCGCGCGGCCGTCGAGGAAGGCATCGTGCCGGGCGGCGGCGTCGCGCTGATCCGCGTGCGGCAGGCGATCCGCGAGCTGCAGGGCGTGAACGCCGACCAGAACGCGGGCATCAAGATCGTGCTGCGCGCGCTCGAGGAACCGCTGCGCCAGATCGTCACGAACGCGGGCGAGGAAGCGAGCGTCGTCGTCGCGAAGGTGGCCGAAGGCTCGGGCAACTTCGGGTACAACGCGCAGACCGGTGAATACGGCGACCTCGTCGAGTCGGGCGTGCTCGATCCGACCAAGGTCACGCGCACGGCGCTGCAGAACGCGGCGTCGGTTGCGGGGCTGTTGCTGACGACCGATGCGACCGTGTTCGAAGCGCCGAAGGATGCGGCACCGGCGGCAGCGCCGGGCGGCCCGGGTGCGGGTGGGCCGGGGTTCGATTTCTGACGGTGTAGTGCGTGTGCCGTGTGCCGGTTCGCCGGCATGCGCGCGACCTTGCAGACTCCCATTGCGCGTGGCGACGAAAGTCGTCACGCGTTTTTTGCTTGGTGCGTCCGGCCGCACGAGCCACACAACCTTTACGACCTTTTTACTTGCGCCCGCGCATGCGTTCACTAGAATGTGTTCGCAATCGATCCATCCACGAGTACGCCCATGCGCATCCGAAGTCCTCGCCCTCCGAGTTGCTTTTCTGCCTGATCGGCAGGACGCCTGCGTCTCTTTGTTCCCGAGCCACCGTCCTGCCAACAGGCGGACGGTGCGCGCCGTAGTCCTTCCCGTGCACGCTTGAACACGACGTCGATGCGTTAGCCGCGCATCGCGCGATGCAAGCGTGTGCGCGCGGAAATTCCCGCCTCACGACGCGCCATCGATCCGCCGCCGCGGCAACGATCGACTGGCCTGCCTCGCATCCCGCATGTCGATCCAGCCTGATTACTTTGCATACCTGATTTAACCAACGGAAGTTTCCGATACCGGAGCCCGATCATGTTCGAGATCGACAAGCAGTACACCCGTGAATTCATCCACACCGCGTGCGGCGGCAGCAAACAGGCGTTCCTGCCGACGAAGAATGGCAAGGTCGTGGCCGCCTGCCTGCGCACGGACCTCAACCCGCACGCCCCCGACGTGATCCTCTGCGACGGCAGCGCGTCCGCGCGGGCAGCCGGCAGGACGCTCGCCGCGCAACGCGATGCGATTCCGGTGTTCATCCGCATGGCCACAGATGCGTACCGCTTCGTCGGCCAGTACGTCGTCAGCGAATCGCTCACCGCACCGCTCGACTGCGCGCCTTACGTGCGCAACAGCAGCTTCACGCCCGGGCAGATCTCGCGCGTGCTCAAGCTCAAGCGCTGCTGACCCGCTTGACGGGCGCAGCGCGCGCCCGGTCCCGGTCAACTTTCATACAGGAGCCATCATGCTTGGCCTGACGTTCTGGAAACACGTGATCGGTGCGCGGACCGGTGCAATCCGCGATGACAGGGCGGCTGCACACGACCGGCACCGACGGGTGTCGAGAACACTCGTGCTCACCAGCGCCGCGGTGGCGTTCGCGGCGATCGCGTTCGGCGCGCCGGTGGTCGGCATTTCCGTGTTTCTGCTGACGACGCTGCCGTTCGTGCTGTCGGGTACCTGAAGCGGTATAAGCCGGGCCCGGTTCCATCGCCAATCGATACACAATTTTAATGTCGGGCCCGCTCGTATCTAACACCGTCTTTACGCGGGTTTGTCTAGGATTTCCCTGTCATCCCGACACGGAGAGATCCGCATGCAAACGCAGCAGGCCGCCGCCGGCGGCCAACCCGACCTTCCCTACCGACGCGGCGGCACACCGTTCGCGACCCGGCTGGCCGACGCCTGCCCGCCGGACCACATCCTGCTCGACGTACCGGTCGAAAGCGCGATCCAGTTGTTCGACCTCGTCGCGCGCTATATCGAGCGCAGCAGCGGCGTATCCGCGGAGCAGATCCGGACCGAACTGACGAAGCGCGAGCAACTCGGCTCGACCGGCCTCGGCCAGGGCGTCGCGATTCCGCATGCGCGTGTCGCCGGTCTCCGCTCGGCCATCGCGCTGTTCGTCCGCGCGCAGTATCCGTTCAGCTTCAACGCACCGGACCGCAAGCCCGTGCGCGAATTCATCGTGCTGGTCCTGCCGCAGGAAGACAACCGCGCACACCTCGAACTGCTCGCCGACGCGGCGCGCTGTTTCAGCGAACGCCCGTTTCGGCAGGCATCGCGCGACGCGCTGACGCCCGACGAGATTCACCAGCTGATGCAACGCACGTATTGATGCCGTCTTGATGCCGCATCGTGCGGCGACAGGCACTCCCTTCATCCATTCGGATTCCCATGTTCCCAGACCCTGAAAGTCCCACCCTGACGTCGCGCCGCGTAGCCGGCCTGGCGCGCTCGCTGCCGTTCATGCAGGCGCTGCACGGGCAGACCGTCGTCATCGTCGATGGCGGCGCCGCGAGCGATACACGCGCCCGCCAGGCGTTCGCGCAGGATGTCGCGCTGCTCGCCCTCACCGGCGTTCGCCCGATCGTCGTCCAGGGCGTGCCGGCCGCGGCCGGCACGCAATCGATCCACGCCGTTCACGCGGCGATGGCGGGCGTCAATCATGAACTGGTGCGCCTGATCGGCAGTCACGGCGCCAAGGCGATCGGCATCGACGGCCACGACGGCGGCCTGCTGGTGGCGAGCGCCGATGCCGACCGCACCGACGCGAGCGCGGTCGCACGGTTCGACGGCACCGCACTGAACGCGTTTCTCGAGAACGGGCTGGTGCCCGTCGTGATGCCGGTCGCCCCGGACGACGCAGGCCACGATCACCTGCTGCGCGCGGAACGGCTCGGCAGCCTCTTCGCGCAGCGCACGGGCGCCGTCACGCTGGTGATGATGGTCGACGGCGCGCTGCTGCGCGAACTCGGCGAGCTCGCGGGGCTGTACGGCATCACGGAGCTCGAGCACTGGCTGGCCGAGCACCCGGCCGCCACGGCGGCGCCCTGCGTGCGGGACGCGCTCGATGCGCTTGCGCACGGCGTGCAGAATGTCCATCTCGCCGATATCGGGCAACCCGAATCGCTGATCGACGAACTGTTGACGGAAGAAGGATCGGGGGTCGTGTTCTGCCATCGCGGCAACACCGACCTGCTGTCGGAAACCCGCCGCTACTTCGCGGATTCGGCCAGCGCGCTGCGCGACGGCTTCAGCGTCGAGCAGAAGCAGGTCGTGCGGTTCTGACTTTCTTGTGGCGATAAAACGCTTGCGGCGACCCACCCGGGCCGCCGCAAGCGAATGGCGTCAGCGCCGCGCGGCAAGCCGCCGCACGACGCTCACCAGCGCATCGACTTCATCGCACGTGTTGTAGAACGCGAGCGACGGCCGCACCGTGGCCTCGAGCCCGAAGCGCCGCAGGATCGGCTGCGCGCAGTGATGCCCCGAGCGCACCGCGATGCCCTCTTCGTTCAGCGCCTGCCCGACTTCCTCGGTCTCATAGCCCTTCAGCACGAACGACAGCACGCTCGCCTTGTCGCGGGCCGTGCCGATGAGCCGCACGCCGGGCACCGGCGCGAGCACGCTCGTTGCATACGCAAGCAGGTCGTGCTCGTAGCGCGCGATGTTCTCGATGCCGACCCGGTTCACGTAGTCGAGCGCGGCGCCCAGCCCCACCGCATCCGCGATGTTGCCGGTGCCGGCCTCGAACCGGTTCGGCGGCGGCTGGAACACCGTGCGCTCGAACGTCACGTCCGCGATCATGTTGCCGCCACCCTGCCACGGCGGCATGTCGTCGAGGATCGCGCGCTTGCCGTACACGACGCCGATCCCGGTCGGCCCGTAGATCTTGTGCCCGGAGAACACGAAGAAATCCGCATCGAGCGCCTGCACGTCAACACGCATGTGCGAGATCGACTGCGCGCCGTCGACGAGCGCCTTCGCGCCCGCACGATGCGCGAGCTCGACGATTTCCTTCACCGGCACGACCGTGCCGAGCGCGTTCGACACCTGCGTGACGGACACGATCTTCGTGCGGTCGTTGAGCAGCTTCCGGTATTCGTCGAGCAGCACCTGCCCCGAATCGTCGACCGGAATCACGCGCAGCTTCGCGCCCTTGAGCGCAGCAAGCTGCTGCCACGGCACGATGTTCGCGTGGTGCTCGAGATTCGACACGATGATCTCGTCGCCTTCGCCAACGTTCTGCACGCCCCACGACTTCGCGATCAGGTTGATCGCCTCGGTCGTGCCGCGCACGAACACGATCTCGTCGGGCGACGAGGCGCCGATGAAGCGCTGCACCGTTTCCCGCGCATGCTCGTACGCGTCCGTCGCACGGCCGGCCAACGCATGGGCCGCGCGGTGGATATTCGAGTTCTCGTGCGCATAGAAGTACGCGAGACGGTCGATCACGGCCTGCGGCTTGTGCGTCGTCGCTGCGTTGTCGAACCACACGAGCTGCTTGCCGTTCACGCGCTCCTGCAGGATCGGGAAATCACGGCGGATCGCGTTCACGTCGAACGGCGGATGCGCGCCGCGATACAGCTGGCCTTGCGGCTCGGCTGCGTGCGCATCGTCGATGAAGTAACGCGGCACGTCGGCGCCCGATGCACGCGACACCGGCACGTCGCGATGCACGGCGAGCAGTGCGCGCAGCGCGTCGTCGCCCGGCAACCCGAACGCTTCCGGCGAAGCAAGGCCGTTCGACGGCACGACGATGTCCTGCGGCGTCGCCTGCCAGCCCTGCAGCGAACCGTCGGTGAAGTAGTACGGCGAGGCCTTCGCCGCGCCTTCCGATACCGGCGCATTCACTTGCGGCACGCCGAGCGCCGCGCCGCCGACGCGCGGTTCGAGCGCGGGTGCGATCGACACAACGTTGTCGGGCAGCCCGTTCTGCGCGGCCGCATGCGGCGCGAGCGCGGGTGCGCGGTTGCCGAGCGACAGCACGTGCGTCGGGGCGGACGGCGCGAGATTCGCACCGGGCACCTTCCCTTGCGGGAGCGCGAGACCCGGCACGCCGGTGCCCGCACCGCCCGGCCCCGCGAGCGGCGAGCCGCCCGGTACCGGGTTGCTCACCGATGCCAGGATCGGCGCGGCGGCCGGCAGGGCGGACGGCACGCCGCCCACCGCACCGCTGCCCGCCGACAGCCCAGGCGCGGTAGCCTGCCCGGGCGGCGTCGCGAAGAACTCGGACGCGAGCCGCGCGAGCGTCGCCGGGTCGGGCAAGCCGGCCGGCAGCGGCGCGTGCGGCAGCGCGTGCGCGTCGCCGCCGGCCAGGCCGGAATTAACGGTAGGTGTCGGGATAGTCATGGAACTTGGCGATTTCGACGTCATCGAGGACAGCCAGCGCATCCGGCGAATGGACCGCGAGCGAGCAATACAGCGAGATCAGGTACGACGCGATCGCCTGGTTGTTGATCCCCATGAAGCGCACCGACAGGCCCGGGCCCTGCTCGCCCGCGACGCCCGGCTGGTAGAGGCCGACCACACCCTGGCGCTTGTCGCCGACGCGCAGCAGCAGGATCTTGGTCTTGCCGTCCGCGACCGGCACCTTGTCCGACGGAATCAGCGGAATGCCGCGCCACGTGAGGAACTGCGAACCGAACAGGCTGACCGTCGGCGGCGGCACGCCGCGCCGCGTGCATTCGCGGCCGAACGCGGCGATCGCGAGCGGGTGCGTGAGGAAGAACGCGGGTTCCTTCCACACCTTGGTCAGCAGCTCGTCGAGATCGTCCGGCGTCGGCGCGCCCGTCAGCGGGAAGATCCGCTGCTCGTCGGTCACGTTGGCCAGCAGCCCGTAGTCGGGGTTGTTGATCAGCTGGCTTTCCTGCAGCTCCTTGATCGTCTCGATCGTCAGGCGCAGCTGTTCCTTGATCTGGTCGTGAGGACTGCTGTAAAGATCGGAGATCCGCGTATGCACGTCGAGCACCGTGCTCACCGCGTTCAGGAAATACTCGCGCGGCTGTTCCTCGTACGGCACGAAGGTCTGCGGCAGCACGCTTTCGTCCTCGAGCTGCGTGCACGCGGCGCGCACGGCTTCCGGGTTCTTCACCTGGTTCAGCCGATAGATGCCGGCCTCGACCGGCACCCATTGCAGCAGGTGGGTCAGCCAGCGCGGCGTGATCGTGGAAAGCTGGGGGACGGTCTTGGTAGCGTTCGCTAGTTGGCGGGCGGCGTGATCGCTCAGCGCAGCCGTGCCGCTTGCAACGGTCGACATGTGTGGCTCCGGGTTCTTTAGATGAAAAACGGGATTGCTTATGACGCTCGGTGATTATCGGAAGCACGCACCTGCCGGCTCAACATGCTATAGCCGTCAGGTCGCGTGCAACCGAAAGGGAAATGAAACGAGGCAGCCTCAGGTGACGCACGCGCCCGGCAGCAGGGTCGAGATCGACACGTCGAACGCGCGCGCGATCTTGTCGGCGGTGACGATTGATGCGATCGCCTCGCCGCGCTCGATCTCGCCGACATACGAGCGGTTCAGCCCCGCATGCTCGGCCAGTTGCTCCTGCGACCATGTGCGTGCTTCACGCAGCTTGCGCACGGTGGCGCCGAAGTGATGGATGAGGTCGCTCATTGCGCCTCCTAGGCGACGCGCGCCGCCGCGCGCGGCGCGGCGTTCGCTTCGCTGCGCAGCACGGCCTGCGTGACGTTTTCGCCGGGCGACACGTCCTGCGTGAGCCACACATTGCCGCCGATCACCGCGCCGCGTCCGATCGTCACGCGGCCGAGGATCGTTGCGCCCGCATAGATCACCACGTCGTCCTCGACGATCGGATGGCGGGCGTGCCCCTTCTCCAGATGGCCATCCGCATCGCGCGGAAAGCGCTTCGCGCCGAGCGTGACGGCCTGGTACACGCGTACGCGCTCGCCGATGATCGCCGTCTCGCCGATCACGACACCCGTGCCGTGGTCGATGAAGAAGCCCGCGCCGATGCGCGCGCCCGGATGAATGTCGATGCCCGTTTCCGCATGCGCCTGCTCGGCGATGATCCGCGCGAGCAGCGGCAGGCCGAGCCCGTACAGCTCGTGCGCGAGCCGGTGATGGATCATCGCGAGGATGCCCGGGTAGCACAGCAGCACCTCGTCGACGCTGCCGGCCGCCGGATCGCCATGGAACGCGGCCAGCACGTCGCTGTCGAGCAGCCGGCGAATCTCGGGCAAGCGCGCGGCGAAGGCCTGCACGGCCGTCGACGCCACTTCATCGACGTTGTCGACCGGCCCGTCGGCATTGCGCTGCCGCGCCGCGTAGCGCAATTCCAGCTTCACCTGCGCGAGCAGCGCATTCAGCGCGGCGTCGAGCGCGTGGGCCACGTGGAAGTTCTCGCTCTCCTGGCGCAGGTCGGGCGGCCCGAGCCGCATCGGGAACAGCACGCCTTTCAGCGCGCCGATGATCTGCGCGAGCGCCTCGCGCGCCGGCAGGTCGCGCCCGCCCGGTTCGAGCGAGCGCCGCTGCTTCTCGCGCCATGCGCGGCGCACGGTCTGCAGCGATTGAACGATGTCGTCGATGTCGAATGCGGCCATGCTACTTTCTCCCCGTAACGGCCGTGAATCAGTCCTGCGCCCACGGCAGGCCGCGGAAACGCCAGCCATTGCTGCCGCCGCGCTGCTGCCGCTCGTCGAGGTCGCCCTCGAACCCTTCGAGCACGTTGAATACCTGCGTAAAGCCGCCCTTCGTCGCCGCCTCGGCCGCCTGCGCCGAACGGTTGCCGCTGCGGCACAGCAACAGCACGACGGCCTCCTTGCCGGTCTTCGCTTCCAGTTCGCGCACGAAGCGCGGGTTGCGTGTCAGGCTCGTGCCCGTCGCCCACGGCACGTGCAGCGATTCCGGCACGTGGCCGACGAATTTCCGTTCCTCGGCAGTGCGTACGTCCACCAGCAATGCATCGCCGGCGGAGAACAACGCCCACGCCACTTCCGGCGCGACGCCGCCCGCATAGGTGGTGCCGGCCGCCGTAGCCGCTTCGCGCGCGTCTTCGAGCGCCTGTTGCGCAGCAGTTCGTTCTTCCAATGCAACCGTCATGACACTTCCTTGTTTTCGTTGATTCGTATGATCAAAGACACCGGGAATGCGGCCGTTGCAGCTTGCGTGCTGTCTATAGCCGTCAGCGCCACTATGCGATTGCGGCCGGGCAAGCTGAACCAATAAAAATTCATTTCCTAATCAGCGCCACGGGGAATGCAATAGCAGACGTGCGCTATCGGGGCGGGTTCATCGGCGAGCAGGACGGGAAGAAGGGTGACCGTTCGATGTCACGCATCGAAGGAATTTGAAAGGGTTCGAGAAAGACGATCAACGCGGCGTGCGGCGCGTTGCAACGGAATCCGAAATGGCATGCATGCAAGGGCGCGCATGCGTGGACGACTCGGGAAACCAGGCGGGTTGCCGGAATGCATCGGCACGATGCCGGATGGGCATCGCCGATGCACTCGCGCTTCAACGCCTCACACCACCGGATCGACCGGCGCGACCGGCACGCCGCGCGCTTCGATATCGCGCCCCGCGAGCAGGCACAGATCCTCGCGATGATGCGCCGCAACCACCTGCACGCCGACCGGCACGCCATTCACGAGCGCCGTCGTCACGGCCAGCCCGGGCAGCCCCATCGCCGGCAGCGCGCGCAACGTAAGCTGTGCCTCCCATACGCGATCGAACCCGTGCTGCCCCTGGCGGTCGAGATCGTCCGGGAACGGCAGTTCCGACGACACCGGCAGCAGCACCACCGCATACGCGTCGAGAAACAGCCGCCACTGCCGCGTCAGCGTCGTGCGCCGGACGAGCGCGCGGCTGATCACGTCGGCCGGCAGGTCGCGCACCTTGCCGCGCACCGCCTCGACCACGGCAGCCGCACCCGGATCGCCGTCGTTCGCGACCGCGCTCGTCAATGCGTCGAAGCCGTCACCGAGCCAGAGCTGCTCCTGCAACAGTGCCGCCTCGCGCATCGGCGGCGTGTCGTCGATCTCGTCGACGGTCCAGCCGGCATCGACCAACCGCCGCGCGGCATCGCGCAATGCGGCCTCGACCTCGGGCACGACCTGCAACCCACCCGGCCGCACGCACAGCGCCGCGCGCTTCGGCACCTCGCGCCCGTCGAACGGCACCGCCACGTGCCACGGATCGCGCGGGTCCGGTGCGGCGAACGCACGCAACGCGAGCGAGAGATCGTCGATCGTGCGTGCAATCGGCCCCGCCGTCGACATCAGCTGCGCGCCGATCGCACGCTCGGGCGACGACGCATTGAACGCCGGCACGCGACCGAGCGACGGACGAATGCCATGCACGCCACACGCGTAGGCCGGATAACGCACCGAACCGCCGATGTCGGTGCCGACGGCAAGCGGACCGATCCCGGCGGCCACGGCTGCCGCCGCGCCGCCGCTCGATCCGCCCGGCGTCAGCGACGGGTTGCGCGGATTGCGCGTGTGGCCATGCACGAGATTCGACGTGAACCAGCGCAACGCGAACGTCGGCGAATTGGTGCGGCCGAGCAGGATCCCGCCGGCCTTTCTGATGTTGCCGACCACCGGGCTGTCGGCGTGCGCGATCAGGTTCTCCTGCAGGCGCGTGCCGTTGGTCGTCGCGAATTCCGCCTGGTCGACGTTGATCTTCACGGTGACGGGCACGCCTGCGAGCGGCCCCGGATCGTCGCCGCGCGCAATCGCGCGATCGACTTCGTCGGCTTGCCGCCGGACATCGTCGGGCCGATGTTCGACCACCGCGTTGATCGCCGGATTCACCGCCTCGAGACGATCGAGCACCGCATCCGCTACTTCTCGCGCGGACACGTCACGATGCCGCACGCGCTTCGCGAGTTCGGTTGCGGGCAGTTGCCAGAGTTCCGTCATGACTTCTCCTGGTGGAAGGACATCACACTCGCTCATGCGCCGCGCTTCCCCACGAAAGCGCGGTGCCGCGTTCACTCACTGCGTATCCTGCTTCGCGCGTTCGGCGGCCGCGATGATCGCGTCGGCCACGGCCTTTGGCTGGCTCAGCATCGACACATGGCTGCCGTTCACGCGCGTGACCGCAGCACCGATCCGCTTCGCCATCGCTTCCTGCAGCGTCGGGTCGATCATCTTGTCCTGCGTCGCGACGACGAACGTCGACGGCTTCGCATGCCACGCGGCCTGCGTAACCTTCTCCGAGATGCAACCGCTATACCACGGCCCCTGGGTCGCCGCAACGAGGCGCTGCTGCGCGGGCGGCAGGTCCGGCGCGAAATCCCGTGCGATCGCCTTGTCCGACAGCGTCGCGAACCCGCCCGCGTCCTTGCGCAGCTCACCGGCCCACGCGGGCGCCGGCAGCCCCTGCGTGACGTCGGCGATCGACTGGCCGTTGTCGGGCGCGAACGCGGCGACGTACACGAGCGACTTCACCTTGTCGTCGTTGCCCGCCTCGCTGATCACGACGCCGGCCCACGAATGGCCGACCAGCACGACCGGCCCCTTCTGCGCGTCCACCGTGCGCTTCGTCGCGGCGGCATCGTCGGCGAGCGAGCTCAGCGGATTCTGCACCGACACCACGTGCAGCCCGCGCGCCTCGAGCAGCGGAATCACGCGGTTCCAGCTCGACCCGTCGGCGAACGCGCCGTGCACGAGCACGACGTTCGTGCCCTTCAGATCTTCCTTCGGCGCGGCCTGTGCCGCCACCGCACCGAACAGTCCGCCGATCACCGCGGCGGATACCAGAACGCGTTTCATCGAACCGGCCATCGTCATGCTCCTTGCTCTGTTGTGTTTTTCACATGTGGTGCTGCAGGGGTGGCCGCGCCAGCCTGCGGCAAGCGCGGCAGACCATCACGAATGCGCGTACAGGTCGTCGGCAGCGTTCCGTGCGGAGCGCGACTGGGCCGCGTCGCGATGGCCGGCCGGCGTCGACGCATCGGCCACGTTGTCGCCTTGCGACTTCGACGGGCCATTCTGGTCGGAACGCGCGACTTGCTGCGCGGCGACGGCGCTCTCCGCGGCCGCGATATCGTTCGGATAGTTCGCTTCGCTGCTTGCCGGGCGGTAGCCGGCCTTCTCCAGGCGGACGAGATCGGCGCGCACGTCGGCGCGCGTGAGGCCGTGGCCGGTATCGGCGAACGACAGGGCGGGGATGGCGGCGAGGACGGCAACGGCGAGGATTCGAGCGGCTTTCATGAGGGTTCTCCTTGAGAGAGGTAGGTCAGTCGATCATTCGGCATCCGATCCAGTTCAGCTGGCATCGAACGTTTCCTGCATGTCGACAGTAGAACCCGCGCACGTATCTGCGATGTTTCCGAAACGGGTGCTTTCTGCATGCCAGTTTTTCAGGAGCCGCCGCAGATACAGTGCGATACAAACCGGGCTGTCGCATCGTTCGCTGTCCCCCAGCCCGCCCACCATGAAAAAAGGCGCGCCACGCATGGCACGCCTTTCCGTCGAACCCGTCACACCACGCGCGTCACGGCGCAAGCCGCGTGAACACGTAGTCGTGGTTCTTCACGCGCGCCTGGTGGCACGCAAAGCACGTCTGATGCTGGCCGATATCGGCCGGTACGCCGTTGATGAAGCGCCCGAAGCCCCAGCCGCCCGTCGACGCATAGCGGCGCGAGTCCTTCACCATCACCTGCACGGTCGTCGCCTGGCCCGGCACCGTGGCACTCGGGAGCTCGTCGGACTGCTTGCGCTTGTACGCGAGCTTCACGAGGATCGTGCCGTCCGGGAACGGCAGCGTCGCCTGCTCGAGTGCGCGGATCGCGACGGGGTTGCCGAGCACCACACGGAGTTCATCGAGCGGTGCGGCTTCCTCGGCCGGCGCGACCATTTCCCACTTCCGGTAGCCGGGCGGGATCGTCACGCCATAGATCGGCGAAGCGGCGGCGGCCGGCTTCGGCTGCTCCGCGAATGCGGCCGGACCGCTGGCCGACCACGCGCCGGCCAGCAGCACGCCCGCGACGACCGTGCGTCGCATGCCGCGACGCATTGCGCCCACGCGCGCCCGCATCACAGGTGCTCCACTTGCAGGATCGCATCCGCGAACGCCTGCGGCGCTTCCTGCGGCAGGTTGTGGCCGATGCCGCCGGTGATCGTGCGGTGCTGGTACTTGCCGGTGAACTTCTTCGCGTACGCGGCCGGCGCCGGATGCGGCGCGCCGTTCGCGTCGCCTTCCATCGTGATCGTCGGCACGGTGATCGCCGGCCCGGCCGCGAGGCGGCGCTCGATGTCGTCGTACTGCGCTTCGCCCTTCGCGAGCCCGAGGCGCCAGCGATAATTGTGGATCACGACGGCGACGTGGTCGGGATTCTGGAACGACGCGGCCGTGCGCGCATAGGTTTCGTCGGAGAACTGCCATTTCGGCGACGCGAGCTGCCAGATCAGCTTGTTGAACGCATCGCGGTTCTGCGTGTAACCGAGTTCGCCGCGCTCAGTCGAGAAATAGAACTGATACCACCACTGGAACTCGGCCTGCGGCGGCAGCGGCGTAGCGTTCGCCGCCTGGCTGCCGATCAGGTAGCCGCTCACCGATACCAGCGCCTTCACGCGCTGCGGCCACAGTGCCGCAATGATGTCGGCCGTACGCGCACCCCAGTCGTAGCCGCCGAACACCGCGCGGTCGATCTTGAGTGCATCCATCAGCGCGACGATGTCGACGGCCGTCACGGCCTGCTGGCCGTTGCGCACCGTGTCGGCCGAACGGAACGTCGTCGACCCGTAGCCGCGCAGGTACGGCACGATCACGCGATAGCCGGCCGCGACGAGCAGCGGCGCGACTTCCGCGTAGCTATGGATGTCGTACGGCCAGCCGTGCAGCAGGAACACGACGGGGCCGTTCTTCGGCCCGAGGTCCGCATACCCGACGTTGAGCACACCCGCGTCGATCTGGTGAATCGTGCCCAGCGACACGACGCCGGCCGTGCGCTTGGCGGGCGCGGCATCGGGCGCCGACTGCGCATGCGCGAGGGCGCTGAAGCCGAGGTCGGCGAGGCTCAGGCTTGCGAGCGTCGTACCAAGGATCAGGCGGCGGCGGGTGTTCACGGTTTCAGGCATGACTCGTTCTCCAGTGTCGATCGCTAAGGAAGGGGCCCGCGGCGCGCAGGGGCGCTCGGGAATCCGCGTTCGCGGCGGCGGCGCTGGCGCTGCGCTGCCGTGTGAATCGCTTCACCGGATTTATATCCGATCCATCCAGAGGCTTTGTATCCCAACGTATCTGTGCGTGAACACGACACACGGCGATTCAAAAATCGTGCTGGAGAGGCGCGTTTACAGGGGAATCGGCCCGCATCCCCCCTTCAACCGCGCGGATGCGAAAAGCCCCTCACACCTTCCGATCCGGCAGGATATGCGCACGAATCGACCGTCCCCGCCACGACAGGTGATCAATCCGGGCGCGCAGCGTGTAGAGCGCCACCGACGACAGCGTACTGAACCTGAGCAGCGCGATCGGGTCGCCGATCCCGGCCGGCACGCGCTCGATCGAATCGAACAGCGGGAATCCATACCGGGTCAGGAACGCGCCGACCTCGTCGTCGCGTGCGTGTTCTTCGACATTGATCAGCAGCAGTTCGGCCATGACGGCTCCTTTCTCGATTCGACCGCCGTCACCGGATCAGCCGGCGCGTATGGTGCGCGATCATCAGTTCTTCGTTGGTCGGGATCACCCACGCCGACACGCGGCTCGACGCCGTCGTGAGCAGCGGCCCGCCGGCATGGTTCGCATCGACGTCGATCTCGACGCCGAGCCAGGCCGCACGGCGCATCACGCCTTCGCGAATCGCCGCCGCGTGCTCGCCGATCCCGGCCGTGAAGACAATCGCGTCGATGCCTTCCATGGCGGCGGCGAGCGACCCGAGTTCGCGCGCGATGCGGGTGATGTAAAGCTCGATCGCGAAGCGCGCATGCGGATCGTCGCTCGCGAGCAGCGTGCGCATGTCGCTCGAGATACCGGACACCCCGAGCAACCCGGAGCGCCGATAGATCAGATCCTCGACGGCGCGCACGTCCATCCCGAGTTCGTCCATCAGGAAGAGCACGACGCCCGGGTCCAGGTTGCCGCAGCGCGTGCCCATCGGCAGCCCGTCGACGGCGGTGAACCCCATCGTGCTCGCGACGCTCTTGCCCGCCACGAGCGCGCACATGCTCGCGCCGTTGCCGAGGTGGGCGACGACCGTGCGCCCGCGCGCGGCCTGTGGCGCGACGTCGGGCAGCACGCTCGCGATGTACTCGTACGAGAGCCCGTGGAAGCCGTAGCGGCGCACGCCCCGGCGGGTGATCGACTCGGGCAGCGCGAACGCCTGGTTGACCGCAGGCTGCGTGCGATGGAATGCCGTATCGAAGCAGGCCACCTGCTCGATGCCGGGCTGCACCGTTTCGAGGATGCGAATCGGCGTGAGGTTGTGCGGTTGATGCAACGGCGCGAGCGGCGTGAGCTTCTCCAGCTCGGCCACGATCTCGGGCGTAACGCGCACCGGGCCGCTGAAGCGTTGCCCGCCATGCACGACGCGATGGCCCACCGCCGCGAGACGATGCCCTTCCTGGTGAGCCGCCAGGAACGCGGCGATCTGCTCGAGCCCTTCGTGATGGCCGAACGCCTCGCCGCTGGCCCATCGCTGCTCGTGATGTTCCCCATGATGGTCGACCGCGCTGAAGTGCGCGGTGGCCGTGTAAAGCCCCTCGACCTGGCCGTGCACGATCAGCCCGAGCGTGTCGCCCTGCACGTCGAACGCGGAAAACTTGATGCTCGACGAGCCGGCATTCAACACCAGAATCACGTCTGCCATGGCATCACCCCGCGTGCGTGGCCGCTTCACGCTGCCCGTTCGCGACGAGCATCGCGACCGCGCACGAAGCCAGCCGGGTGATCAACGAATCGGCACGACTCGTCAGGATGATCGGCACGCGCGCACCGAGCACGATCCCGGCGGCGTCCGCGCCGGCCAGGAACGACAGGCTCTTGGCGAGCATGTTGCCTGCTTCGAGGTTGGGCACCATCAGCACGTTCGCGTGCCCGGCCACCGGCGAATCGATCTGCTTGATGCGCGCGGCCTCGGGATCGATCGCGTTGTCGAGCGCGAGCGGGCCGTCGACGAGCGCGCCGGTAATCTGCCGCCGGTCCACCATCTTGCACAGCGCGGCGGCTTCGAGCGTCGACGGCACTTTCGGGTTGACCGTCTCCATCGCCGACAGGATCGCCACGCGCACCTGCGGAAAGTCCAGCGCATGCGCAAGATCGATCGCGTTCTGCAGGATGTCGACCTTGTCCTCGAGCGTCGGTGCGATATTGATCGCCGCGTCGGTCACGATCAGCGGATCGGCATGCGCGGGCACGTCCATCACGAAGCAATGGCTGATGCGCCGGCCGGTGCGCAATCCGGCATCGTGACGCACCACTTCGGCCATGAGCTCGTCGGTATGCAGGCTGCCCTTCATCAGCGCGGCCGCCCGCCCGTCGCGAACGAGCCGCACCGCCGCCGCTGCCGACGCCTCGCTGTACGGCGCATCGACGATCTCGTGATCGATGATCGACAGCCCGCACGCCGCGGCGGTCGCTTCGATACGGGCCCGCGGGCCGACCAGGATCGGCTCGATCAGCCCCTTGCGCGCCGCCTCCAGCGCCCCCTCGAGCGAGCTTCGATCGCACGGGTGCGCGACGGCCGTCGGCATCGGCGCGAGCGTCCTGCAGTGTTCGATGAGGCGGAGATATTTCTCGTGTCTGTTTTCCATCGTGGTTCCTGGCTGTCCGTCACTGCACACGGTCGAGGGCCGCTACCGGCCCCTTGGCCGGCCGCTGCGCGGGCGGCGCACCCAGCACCGCGCGGATGCGTTGCAGCGCTGCCCACTGTTGCTCGCTCACCGACGCGCTCTGCACGCGCGGATCGCCCAGCAGCTTGTCCAGCAACGTCAGCAGCCGCTGGCGATCCTCCGGGCGGGCCAGCAGCGCCGGCAGCGTGGCAACGGCCTGCTGCGGCGCGTAGGTCGCGATGATTTCCTGCTCGCCATAGATGCGCCGCCATTGGTCGGGCGGCAGATCCGGCAGATACTCGGCGTAGGTTTCGGCAAGTTCACGCTCGGTCGCCAGTTGCGCCAGCGGAAACGGCTCGCCGCTGCGTTCGAGCAGAAACGCTGCGCGCGCAAACGCTTCCGTGTAGCCGCCCCGATCGATCGACGCGAGCGCGTCCTTCACGAACGGCAGGTCGCGAGGATCCGTCGCGACCGGCGAAGTGGCATGATGGTCGCGATACTGTTCCGCGAAATGAAGCATGAAAGGCTTCGTGTACAGCGTGAAGAACAGCGACTCGGTGCTCGCATCGCGCATCGCGCGAAAAAAATCGAGCGATGCGCTGATGATGTCCGAGCCACGGCGTTCGAGCTTGCGCCACGGTTCGATATCGTCGGCCGGCTGGCGATGCGCGTTGACCGTGTCGGCAGCCGGCTTCAGCCAGCCAAGCCACGGGTTCAGATCCGAAAACGCCCAGCGCTGAACGCGCAGCGGATGAAAATCCCGCAGCAGGCGCGCCGTGGTTTCGTTCGAGGCCTGCTGCACGAACGGCTGCAGGAACAGTTCATACGCGCGCTGCGTGAATTCGGACAGCTCGGCGACCGCCTCGAACGCATGTTCGTCCTTGCGCCCGAAGCGGTTGAAGTGTTGCGCGATCTCTTCGAGACGGTGCTCGGCGAACGTGACCTCGTAAGCGACCTTGCCGTCGGCGCCGTTCACTTCCTCGATCGACATCGCATAGAGGCCGGGCGGCAGCGTTTCGACGGCATCCAGCACGCTGACGATCTGCGCGTGCTCCTTCTTCGCGACCTTGCCCGACACGAAGATGCCCAGATGCCCGACATCCTCTTCCATCAACCCGATGATCACCTGCCCGCGCGACTTGATTTCCTCCGTGCTGCCGTAGATGTCCGCGAC
This sequence comes from Burkholderia sp. AU33803, assembly GCF_002223095.1. Taxonomy (NCBI): domain Bacteria; kingdom Pseudomonadati; phylum Pseudomonadota; class Betaproteobacteria; order Burkholderiales; family Burkholderiaceae; genus Burkholderia; species Burkholderia sp. AU33803. The sequence continues at coordinate 526,626 of NZ_NKFJ01000006.1, read as the reverse complement.
CCAGTTGAACGCCTGCTGCGGCGGCGTGATGTTGTCGCCCATCGACGCGAACAGGATGATCGGCGAGCGGATCTCGCGCAGGTCGAACGCCTTGCCCGCCCCGTCCCGCACCTCGCCGGACCAGAGCTTGTTGCCGATGAACAGGTTGCGCGTGATCCATTCGATCTCCTCGCGGTTCATCAGGTAGTAGCCGCCCCACCAGCGCTCGAACTCGAGGAAGCGCGGCGGCTCGGTGTCGATGTGGTCGTACACGTGGTAATACTTGTCCCACCACGTGTTCGCCGGGTTCAGGTTCTCGAAGTTCTGGACGAGATGCGCGCCGTCGAACTTGCCGTTGCCGAGGTCCGACGCGAACGACGCGAGCCAGGTGCCGCCGAGCAGGCCGCCGGCATAGCGCATCGGATTGTCGCCGGGCCCGTCGCTCCACGCGCCGCTCCAGTACGACATCGGGGCGCCGTTGATGACGATCGGGCCCGTATCGTCCGCCGACGAGCTCGCGAGCATCATCGCGGCCCAGCCGCCCTGGCAGTTGCCGACGATGGCCGGCTTGAGGCTGTCCGGATGCAGCTCCCGCACTTTGCGGACGAACGCCTGTTCCGCCGCACACACGTCGAGCAGCGTCTGGCCGGGCTCGGGTTCCTGGAAGAACACGACGAAGTACACCGGATGCCCCGCGCGCAACGCCACGCCGACCTGCGAATCGTCCTTGAAGCCGCCGATACCGGGGCCGTGGCCCGCGCGCGGATCGATGATCAGGTAGGGCCGCTTGGCGGCGTCGACGATCACGCCGTCCGGCGCCTGGATGTGAACGAGTGCGTAATTGACGGGCCGCTCGAACTGCCGGCCGTCGAGCACCACGTCGTAGTCGAAATGCAGCACCGGCTTGAGCCCCTGGGCCGCGCGCTCGACGTATTGCGTGCCGCGCTCGCGCAGCGTGTCCCAGAACAGCAACGCGCGCTGGACGGTGTCGACCGCGTAACGCCATGCGCTCAACGGCGAGAGCGCGGTGGCGAAGGGCGCGGCGCCCGGGTCGTGGCCGGGGCTGTCGCTGCCGTCGAATGCTTCGCTCAACCGCTTCCCGTACTGCTCCAGCGCGTGCTGCGTGCGCTTTTGCAGCACGTGGACAATCTCCGCGGCGATCTCATGACTGCGCGCCAGTTGCGTGGCAGCATCCATAACACTGTTCTCCAGAGGGGCAAGGTGAATCCCGACGCATTCCGGGAGCGGCCGTCTCGCGTCAGCCGAGCACGTGCATCCCCGCGTCGACGTAGTGAACGCCGCCGGTCATCGCGCGTGCGGCATCGCTGGCAAGAAAGGTGCACAGCGCGCCGACGTCGTCGGTGTCGAACGGCCGGCGCAATGGCGCACGTCGTGCGGTGTCGTCGAGCAGGTGATCGAAGTTCGGCAGCCCGGAGGCCGCCCGCGTGGGCAACGCACCGGGCGACACCGCATGCACGCGGATGCCTGCCGGCCCCAGCTCGACGGCCAGATAGCGAACGCTGGCCTCCAGCGCCGCCTTGACCGGCCCCATCACGCCGTACTCGGCGATGACCTGGTCAGCGCCGATATAGGTCATCGCCAGGAGGCTGCCGCCGGACGTCATCAACGGCTCGGCAAGTTTCGCCATCCTGATGAACGAGTGGCAGGAAGTATCCATCGCGAGGGCGAACCCTTCCGGCGAACTGTCGACGACCCGCCCGTGCAGGTCGGCCTTCGGTGCATAGGCGACGGCATGCAGCAGAAAATCGAGGCGGCCCCACTGCTCGCCGATCGTGTCGAACACGTCGCGCATCTGGTCGGCCCGGCTGACATCGAGCGGCATCGCGATCGCCGGTTTCAGCTGCTCCAGCAGCGGCTCGACGTACGGCAACGCGCGCTCGGATTGCCAGGTCACGGCCAGCTCGGCCCCCGCTGCGTGAAAAGCGCGCGCACATCCCCAGGCGATACTCTGCTCGTTCGCCAGGCCGACGACGATGCCCCTTTTGCCTTCAAGCGGCCGCATGCCATTGCCGGGCGCGCGCGATTCGCGCACGTCATTATTCGTCATCGCGAAACCTCGGATCGTATTTTTTCATCGGGCGAAACTGCGAATGGGCCGAATTGCCTTGGTGCCGCGAATCATTGTATTGAGGGTTTCAAACTACCCGATCATTCACGCGATATATTTTTGATTTTTATCAAAATCGCTTTCAAATCAGATAATTACGATGGAATGTTTCGATCCGGAAGGATGGATTTTCATCTTTATGTCATTCAATCGTGTGCGATGACGCAAATCGGCAGTCGGACCCAGGCTTTGCGCCAAGCCTGGCAGCGCGCGCAGCGGCAGGCGCAACACGGTCTTGATGCCCACCAGCGCCTGGATCGGCGCGGTGCTCGACAGGCGCGGACGCCCGCGCGTTGGCTCGGCCTCCGGCATGCCCGCCAGGGCGGCTTCATCGATCCACTTCGTGACGTTCCGTCGGTTGATCAGAGCAGCGTTGCAGGTCGAGCCGTTCCCGACACGGTAGCGCGCCTTCGTGTAATTGCATGTAATTGATTCAGCGTTGTGGCGGCCCTAATGTTCATCCCAGGCAGAAGCCCATCATTAAACCTTGCCAATCAAGCGCCGACGATTTTTCGTCGATTATATGCAGATACATCGAGGGTCCTGCGCAAGGATGATTTCCACATGAGGCTGCTGTCGGGAAAGTAGCGTTCATTTATCGACTCATTCAATTACCGCTCAGAGGGAAAAATGGCAAAAATCTTTTACTCGGCCGACAACAGCTGGCTCATCGGCGTCACCGATCGCGTCAAAGGCAACCGGTTGGTGCTCCTTCCCACCAGTACGGACAACCTGTATACCGAGTGGGACTTCCAACCGGATGGCGCAATCACGCTGCACAGCGACCCCACGCTCGCCATCGACTGCGGAACGGTATCCGCCGAGCAGTACCTTACCCTGAACACCTACAAGAAAAACAACGCGTCGGCCTCTCAGCAATGGCAATTCGACCCGCAGTCGGACGACGCGCAATCGGGCTACATCGAAAACGTGAGCAATTCGCAACTGGTCTTCGATCTCCAATGGAGAAACGTCGCGAAGGGCACGTACATCTGGACGTACGCGGCCAACGCGTCGGATGCGGAGATCTGGAGCCCGGTTCCGGTCCCGCAGGATTCGTTCAAGAAGTGACCTGAGCCACGCGTCGGTGGTGCGCCGATTGAGTTGTTCGGCGCACCCTCGTCACTGCAGGTAGGCACGACACGTCGAATCTCAGGCAGCCGAGGTTGCCATCCGCGTGGGCGTGCTGAACCGCAAAACAGAAACAAACGCAGGCCGCATGACCGCGCCGGCCCGCGTTCGCCATACGGTCCCCGCTTACACGCGCCGCAACGGCCGGAACCCGGCACGCACTTCACGCGCAAACAGTTCCGGCTCCTCCCATGCCGCGAAATGCCCGCCCTTGTCGACTTCGTTGAAGTAGATCAGGTTGTGATAACTGCGCTCGGCCCAGCTGCGCGGCGCCTGGTAGATCTCGCCCGGAAACACCGTGATCGCGGCCGGCAGCGAGATGTCCACCGCGTTGAAGTTGTTCGAGTGATCCTCCCAGTAGATCTGCGCGGCGGACGTCGCTGTGTTCGTCAGCCAGTACAACGAAATGTCGTCGAGAATCTCGTCGCGCGGAATCGAGCGTTCGGGCACGCCGCCGCTGTACGTCCACTGCGAGATCTTGTCGACCATCCACGCCGCCTGCCCCGCAGGCGAATCGGCGAGCGCATAGCCGACCGTCTGCGGGCGCGTGACCATCATCGCCGAGTAGCCGCAGTTGTCGCGATAGAACGTCGCGAGCTTCTCGTACGCGGCCTTCTCCTTCGGCGACAGCGAAGCCGGCGCGGGCGCATCGGTCGCGAGCAGCGTCGCGATATCCGGCGGCACCGTCGCCGGCATGTTCACGTGAATCCCGGCGAGGCCCTGCACGCGCTGCATCGCCATCCGGTGCGAGATCACCGAGCCGCAATCGCCGCCCTGCGACACGAAGCGCGTATAGCCCAGCCGCGCCATCAGTTCGCCCCATGCGCGCGCGATGTGGTCGGAACCCCAGCCGGTCTGCGTCGGACGGCCCGAGAAGCCGAAGCCCGGCAACGACGGCACGACGACGTGAAACGCATCGTCCGCGCTCGCGCCGTGCGCGGTCGGATCGGTCAGCGGGCCGATCGCCTTCAGCAACTCGAAGATCGAGCCCGGCCAGCCGTGCGTCATGATCATCGGCATCGCGTTCTCGTGCCGCGAGCGCACGTGAATGAAATGAATGTCGAGCCCGTCGATTTCCGTGATGAACATCGGGAAACCGTTCAGGCGCGCCTCGCCCTTGCGCCAGTCGTAGTCGGTGCCCCAGTAACGCAGCAACGCCTGCATGCGCGCGAGGCGCACGCCTTGCGATTCGTCGGCGACGGTCTCGCGGCCCGGCCAGCGCGTCGCAGCAATGCGGCGACGCAGGTCGGCCACGGCGTCATCGGGAATGTGTGCGGTGAACGGGCGTATGCCGGTCGCGCCGGTCGCGCCGGTCGCCGCATGCAGCGCGGTGGGCAGCATCGCCGAGACCCCGGCGGCCACGGAGGTGGCCAGCAGGTGGCGACGCATCGGGGAAAACGGTGTGGAAGACATCGTTCGGCATCTCCTTTCGTGAAGTGGAAAGTGAACATGCCGCGCGCGGGAAGCGCGCCTTCGCTTTCAATCCGGCGCGCCCGCGTCACGCGGCGTCGCCCATTTGAAAGGTCTGATGTATCCCGTATTTGTCTGATTTGTACGCGTTTGTAGCGGCTGGGCGGCGAGCGGGCCGGCCTCTGCAGCCGCCCGCCCGCCGCTCAAAGCGCCTTGACGATCGCGCCGTCGACGCGAATGTTCTGGCCGGTGATGTAGCCCGCGCCGTCCGACAGCAGGAACGCGACCGTCTTCGCGATCTCGCCGGTCTTGCCGAAGCGGCCGGCCGGAATGCGCGCGACGATCTCCGGCGTTTCCGGCCAGCTGTCGATGAAGCCCGGCAGCACCGCGTTCATCCGGATGTTCTCGGCCGCATAGCGTTCCGCGTAAAGCCGCGTCCACGCGCTCAGCGCTGCGCGCAGCGCCGACGAAACCGGCATCGGCTGCTCGGGCGCATCCGCCGCGAAACTCGAGATGTTGACCACCGCGCCGCCGCCCTGCTTCTGGAAGATCGGCGTCACGCGGCGCATCACGCGCACCACGTTCAGCAGGATCAGGTCGAGCCCCGCGTGCCAGTTGTCGTCGGTGATCGCCAGCAGATCGCCCTTCGGCGGGTGCCCGGTGTTGTTCACGACCGCATCGATGCGACCGTAGCGCGCCACCGTTTCCTGCACGAGCAGGTCGATGTCGGCTTCTTCCGTCACCGAGCCCTGGATGCCGAAGCCGCCCAGTTCCTCGCCGAGCGCCACCGCGCTGCCCGACGGCGACATCAGCGCGACGCGATAGCCCGTCGCCGCCAGCTCACGCGCGATCGCCGCGCCCATGCCCTTGCCTGCCGCCGTGATCAACGCTACTTTTTCTACAGTCACGATGTACTCCTCGTTCGAATCCTGCCGCCGCGCAGCCGCCGTTCGGCCCGCCATGGTGGTAATGTAGGCGCATCCATCACGACTGTCGAACCAGTATTTCTGCCTCCAGCCGATAGTTTTTCTACAGCCTGACGATGCCGCCTCGCCCCTCCCGCCTGCCGCCGCTGAATGCGCTTCGCGCGTTCGAAGTGTCCGCGCGGCACCTCAATTTCCGCGCCGCCGCCGACGAGATCGGTGTCACGCAGGGCGCCGTGGCGCAGCAGGTGCGCCACCTCGAGGACGTGCTCGGCCTGAAGCTGTTCGAGCGCCTGCCGCGCGGCCTCGCGCTGACGCACGACGGCGCCGCGTATTTCTCCGACGTGCAGCGCGCGCTGCATGCGATCGCCGACGCGACCGACAAGCTCGTGAAGCGCCGCGCCGCGCTGACGATCAGCACGACGCCGTCGTTCGCGTCGAAATGGCTGATCCCGCGGCTCGCGCAGTTCACCGACGCGCATCCCGACTACGACGTGCGCGTGATCGCCGATCCGCAAATGGCGACGTTCCGCCACGACGGCGTGGATCTCGCGATCCGCTACGGCAAGCCGCCGTTCGGCAAGCATCTCGCCACGCATGCGCTGTTCCCGCTCGACGTGTGCGCGGTGTGCAGCCCCGCGCTGCTGGCCGCGCCCGCGTCGCCGCGCGCGCTCGCGGGCCACGTGCTGCTGCACGACGCGCACGACCTGTGGCCCGAGTTCCTCGCCGCGATGCCCGAGCCCGTCGACATCGATCCGCACAAGGGGTTGCGATTCAACCAGACGTCGCTTGCGATCGATGCGGCCGTCGCCGGCCAGGGCATCGCGCTCGCCACCGATCCGCTGGTCGAGCGCGACATCGCCGCGGGCCGGCTGTGCAAGCCGTTCGATTTCGCGTTTCCGCTGTCGGTGGGGTTCTATCTCGTGTATCCGGCCGAGCGGCGCGACGACGATGCGATCGTCGTGATGCGCGAATGGATGGCCACGCAGGCCGTGTCGGACGGGCGCCCTTGAGCGGGCTTCGGCAGGATCAGGGCGCGACCCAGCGGCCTTCGTAGCCGCGTTCGTGCAGGTCGAACACCGCGCGGCGATGGCCGGCGCGCGCGAGTTCGAGCCAGTCGATACGCGTCACGGTCACGTGAAGCAGGCAGAAATTGTCGTAGCCGTCATCGGTCGATGCGGCACCCTGGCTCGCCGGGACATGCGCGTCTTCCGGCGACGCGACCGGCGTACCCGGCGGCAACGGTGCGCGATACAGCAGCAGCGTATGCGGACGGCTCGCTTGCCAGATCGCGCGCCGTTGCGCTTCGTCGTCGCAGATCGATGCCGCACCTTCCAAGCGAATCTGCACGAGCGCGTCGAGATCGCTGGCGATGAGCGCGATGCGCGGATCGCGGCGCAGCTCCGCGACCTTCTCCGAACGCGCATCGCTATGAAACGACAGCATGCGATCGGCGCGGCTCACCTGACGCAACACGATCGTGCGCACCTTCGGCGCGCCGTCGATGCCGAGCGTCGCGGCCTGCAGCATCGTGAACGGCGAGCGTTGCGCGCTCACGCCGGATTCGAGGCACGACCACAGGCGCTCGTAGGTTTGCGCGAGTGATTCGGAAGTGGCATCAGGCATGACGAAGCGGCGATCGGGCGGGTGGCGATCGCGCCAGCTTAACCGTTTGCTGCGGCGACGGCACGCGTGTGGCGCGCCGGCCGCCGCCGGGCGGCTCAGTTGTAGCCGAGTACGACCGGTGCCGCGTCGCCGAGGTCGGCCGCCGGCTCCGCGCCGAAGCGGCCGAGCACGTCGGCCACATACTGCGGCCCGGCGCTGATCTGCGACGACCGGTGTGCGACCGGCCGGTTATCGCCCGCGCCCGGCGCGATGCTCATCGATACGGTGTCGTTGACGGTGATGTTCACGTTGATGTCTCCTCACGCGGCGAGCGCCGCACCATACGCGCGCACGAGGCGCGCCACGCCTTCCCGGATCGCGTCGACGTCCGGCGCGGCGAACGACAGGCGCAGCGACGCCGCGTCGACGTTGTCCGCGAAGAACGCCTTGCCCGGCACGAACACGACCTTGTTCGCGATCGCCTGTTGCAGCAGCACGTCCGACGACACCGCGCCGATCCGCGCCCACACGAACATCCCGCCTTCGGGACGATGGAATTCGATCGCATCGCCCAGGCCGTCGCGCAGCGCGTCGCACATCGCGTCGCATTTGCGCTGGTACGCGGCCGTGATGCGCGGCAGATGGCGTTCGAGCGCACCGTCGGCCAGATACTCGGCGGCGGCCGCCTGGGTCCACGGCGTGCTGCACAGATCGACCGTCTGCTTCGCGATCACGCAGCGCCGCGCGATCTCGGCCGGCGCGATCGTCCAGCCCACGCGCAGCCCGGGCGCGACGATCTTCGACAGGCTCGCGAAATGCACGATCCAGTCGCGCGCGCCGTCCACTTCGTCGGCGAGTGCCAGCATCGACGGCACGGCTTCGCCCGCGAAACGCAGGTCGCCGTACGGATCGTCCTCGACGATCAGGAAACGGTATTGCACCGCGAGACGCAGCAGCTTCAGCCGGCGCTCGCGCGTGAGCGTCGCGCCCGTCGGGTTCGCGAAGGTCGGGACCGTGTAGAGCAGTTTCGGCTGCGCGATCGCGCCGGACGCGAGCTGTTCGCCGAGACGATCGACGTCGAGGCCCGCGCCGTCGACCGGAATCGTCACGATGCGCGCCTGCTGCAGACGCATCGCCTGCAGCGTCGCCGGGTAAGCCGGTTGCTCGGTCAGCACGACGTCGCCGGGCGACACCATCACGCGCAGCAGCAGGTCGAGGCCTTGCTGCGAACCGGTCGTGACGAGCAGCTCGGCCGCCGTGCACGTCACGCCGCGCCGCCCCATCAGTGCGATCAATTGCTGCTTCAGTTCGGCGAGGCCGTCGGTCGGGCCGTATTGCAGGCAGCGCACGGGCTGCGCGTACGCGCGCTCGGCGGCCGCGTTCAGGCCGTCGACGTCGAACAGGTCGCTGGCCGGATAGCCGCCCGCGAAGGAAATCATGCCCGGTTCGGACAGGTACTTGAACAGTTCGCGGATCGGCGAGCCGGCGGGATTCTGGAATGAGGGAGTGAACGCGTACATGTCGTCGTGGGCTGGATGGCGCGGACGGCCGGGATAGCCGCCCGATACCGGCCACCGCGGCGCTTCTGGCGCCACGGCGGTGAAATCGAGCCACGATTGTCGATAGTCATTAAGGCCGCGGCAAACGATATCTATGCACTAGGTCTTGCGGTTTGGTCATCACATGGGGGAGGTGACGTGCCCGCCGACGGGGAAGGTGATGCGTGGTTTGGGGTGCACGCCGTCGCGCGGCATTCAATCCGGGCGATTGTTTCGACAACGGGCAGCCTCACGGTACTTGCAGTTGTTCGTCGGGTTTGCCGACGACGAACGCTTGGTCCGTACCCGCTCCGGGCCGCATCACGTACTGCGTATCGATATGTGAACGCGCGGGGCGGCCACAGCCGCCCCGCCAACATCAATCAATCGGCCACATTCCGGTTGGCCTCGATCACCGTCAACGCAGCCATGTTCACGATCCGCCGCACGGTCGCGCTAGACGTCAGGATGTTCACCGGCGCATTCACACCGAGCAGGAACGGCCCCACCGCCACGTTGCTGCCCGCTTCAGTCTTCAGCAGGTTGTACGCGATGTTACCGGCGTCGACGTTCGGGCAAACCAGCAGGTTGGCCGCCCCCTTCAACGGCGACATCGGCAGCAGCTTCGCCCGCAGCCCTTCATCCAGCGCGCAGTCGCCATGCATCTCGCCGTCCGCCTCGATATCCGGCGCCTGCTCGCGGACGATCTCCAGCGCCCGGCGCATCTTCACGCCCGACGCCGCGCTCCCCGACCCGAAGTTCGACCGCGACAGCAACGCCGCTTTCGGCGTCAGGTTCAGCCATTCCATCTGGCGCGCCGCGGCGATCGTGAATTCCGCGATCTGCTCCGCGTCGGGATTGTCGTTGACGTGCGTATCCACCAGCGCGACCGTCCGCTGGTCGAGCAACAGGATGTTCATCGCCGCATAGGTCGACGCCCCCGGCTTCTTGCCGATCACCTCGTCGACGAACCGCAGGTGGTTGTGATACTCGCCCACCGTCCCGCAGATCATCCCGTCCGCATCGCCGAGCCGCACCATCATCGCGCCGATCAGCGTCAGGCGGCGGCGCATCTCGACCCGTGCCATCTCCTTCGAGATGCCGTCCCGGCAGCGCAGCTCCCAGTACTTCGTCCAGTACTGCGGGAAGCGCTCGTCATATTCCGGATTGGTTACTTCGACATCCTGACCGAGCCGGATCCGCAGGCCGAACCGCTCGATGCGCGCGAGCAGCACCTCGGGACGCCCGACCAGGATCGGCCGCGCCAGCTTCTCGTCGACGATCACCTGCACCGCGCGCAGCACCCGCTCGTCCTCGCCTTCGGTAAAGACGATCCGCGCCTTGCCGCCGTCGCGCACCAGCCGGCGCGCCGTCGCGAACAGCGGCTTCATGAACGCGCCGGAGTGGTAGACGAATTGCTGCAGCTGCTCGACGTACGCGTCGAGATCGGTCAGCGGGCGCTTCGCCACGCCGCCATCCATCGCCGCCTTGGCCACGGCCGGCGCGATCCGCACGATCAGGCGCGGGTCGAACGGCTTCGGAATCAGGTATTGCGCGCCGAACGCCACGTCGTACGCGCCGTAGGCCGCCGCGACGACTTCGTTCTGCTCTTCCTCGGCCAGCCCCGCGATCGCGTGAACCGCGGCGATCTCCATTTCGCGGGTGATCGTCGTCGCGCCCACGTCCAGCGCGCCGCGGAAGATGTACGGGAAGCACAGGACGTTGTTGACCTGGTTCGGGTAATCCGAGCGGCCCGTCGCGATGACGACGTCGTCGCGCGTCGCATGCGCCAGTTCCGGGAAGATTTCCGGCGTGGGGTTGGCCAGCGCGAGGATCAGCGGGCGCGGCGCCATCGCCTTCAGCATGTCGGCGGTCAGGATGCCGCCGACCGACAGGCCCAGGAACACGTCCGCGCCGCCGATCACGTCGGCCAGCTTGCGCGCATCGGTTTCCTGCGCGAAGCGCGACTTCGCCGGGTCCATCAGCGTGGTGCGGCCGCGATAGACGACGCCCTCGATGTCGGTCACCCACACGTTTTCGACCGGCAGCCCGAGGTCGACCAGCAGGTCCAGGCAGGCGAGCGCCGCGGCGCCGGCTCCCGACGTCACGACCTTCACCTCCTTGATGGACTTCCCGACCACCTTCAACCCGTTGATGAACGCGGCGGAGACGGTGATGGCGGTGCCGTGCTGGTCGTCATGGAAGACGGGAATCTTCATGCGGTCACGCAGCTTCTGCTCGACCGTGAAGCACTCGGGCGCCTTGATGTCCTCGAGGTTGATGCCGCCGAAGGTCGGCTCGAGGCCGGCGATGATGTCGACCAGCTTGTCCGGGTCGGTTTCGTTGATCTCGATGTCGAAGACGTCGATCCCCGCGAACTTCTTGAACAGCACGGCCTTGCCTTCCATGACCGGCTTCGACGCGAGCGGGCCGATGTTGCCCAGGCCCAGCACGGCCGTGCCGTTCGTGATCACGCCCACCAGGTTGCCGCGGCTCGTGAACCGGTGCGCCTGCAGCGGATCGGCGGCGATGGCCTCGCACACGCCCGCCACGCCCGGCGTGTACGCCAGCGCGAGATCGCGCTGGGTCACGAGCGGCTTGCTGGCGACGACCGAGATCTTTCCCGGGGTCGGAAATTCGTGATAGTCGAATGCTGCCTGCTGCTGCGTCTCAGTCTGTTTCATGTTTTTCGATCCGGGCTCGGGCGCCAGGCCAGTCCCGGCGCGATCCATGAAGGGGATTCTAGGGATCTGCCATAAGGTGTTGATTCTGTTTTAATATCGGTCCATCACTTTTTCATGATGGATGCATGACCAGTCAATGAATTTTGACGCGAACGACGTGGTCAGGCGGCTCGGCGCCCGCCTGAAGATGCGGCACCTGGTGCTGTTGCTGCAGATCCAGCAGCACGGGTCGCTGACGCGCGTCGCGGAGCACATGGCCAGCAGCCAGCCGGCCGTGACCAATGCGCTGTCCGAGCTGGAGAGCATGTTCGGCACGCCGCTGTTCGAGCGCTCGTCGCGCGGCATGCGGCCCACCGCGCTCGGCGCGGTCGTGCTCGAGCGGGCGAAGGCGATGATCAAGGATCTCGACCACCTCGCCCGCGAGATGGAGGCCGTTGCCGCCGGGCATGCGGCCCATCTGCACATCGGCGTGATTCCGTTCATTTCCGGGCAGATGCTGTCGGCGGCGCTCAAGCGGCTGCAAGCGCGCATGGAGCGGCGCCTGACCGTGACGATTCACGAAGGCACCAGCGATCAGTTGCTGCTGCAGCTCAGGGATCACAGCGTCGACATCGTGATCGGGCGGGCGTCGTCGGCGATCGACCTGGGGCAGGTCTCCTTCGAAGTGCTGTACCAGCAGCAGCCGCGCATGATCGCGAGCCGGCGGCTTGCCGCGAAACTGGCCCGCACCGCGCTCGACTGGCACAAGCTGCACGCGCTCGACTGGATTCTCGGCGCGCCGCATACGCCGATGCGCGAACAGGTCACCGACCTGTTCCTGTCGGCCGGCATCGCGCCGCCCGTTCCGATCGTCGAGAGTTATTCATCCAAGCTGATCGGCGAGATGATCGCGTCGAGCGACGAGGCCGTCTCGATCGTGCCCGCCGATATCGCGGAAGAACTGGTGCGGATCGCCGGGGTGGCGATCGTGCCTTACTCGCTGGTGTGGACGCTCCCGCCCATCGCGCTGTTTACCCGAGCCGCCGAGTCGCGCTCGCCGGCGCGGGATCTGCTCGTCGACGCGTTGCGCGAGGTTTGCAGGGAGACTTACGGGGACGCGCAGCGGTAGGGTTCCACGTGCCACGCCTGTGTTGAACGGGCCGCCGAAACCCGTCGTGCGTCTCGACGGCTTCCCGGTGCGCCACCGGCCCCGGGCTACTTGCCGGCCGCGAGGCGCCGCAGGATTTCCGCACGCTCGGCGCTCAGCACATGGTCCGAGCCCTCGCCGCGGTCATAGCGTTTGGTCGTCCGGTAGGAAAACCGCTTCTTGTACTGGTTGGCAGCGGGATCGAACACCCACGCATCGACGTCGAACAGGTGCGCCTCGAAATGACTCTCGTCCTTGCCCGACACATAATCGGCGCGAACGAACACCGGATAAGGCGACACGTCCGGCACCTTCCACATCGCGCGGTCGGCCAGCTCGGTCTGCGTGACTTCCGGCATCAGGTTCTCGATCTTGCCGTTCGCGCCGTAACGCAGGATCGCCACGCGCTCCAGCATCCCGCTGCCGCCGCCCGAGAACATTCCCGAGAAGAACACCCACGAGCCGCCCGACGCAAGCGGCAGCCGCTCGGACCTTGGTGTCAGCCCGAACTGGTAAAGCTCTTTCGGCGAATTCGGAAGCGGCGCGGGTGGCATCTGGAAGCATGGCGCACGGTCGGGAAGCACGCAGAGTTTCACGCCGGACAGCGGGAGGCCGTCGGTGTCCGTTCGACCCTCCGCCTGGGCGAAACGGGGGAAGGCGAGTTCGCTGGAAGCGGCCTGAACGCCGGTGACGCCAACGACGGTAAGGCCCAGGATCACCCCAAGCGTTTTACGGAACCCGCGCATGCGCCTGCCCTCTTCTCTCATGTTTTGATAGGCGCGAATTGTCGATGATCCGGCCGGTTCTGTCGAATGAGCGGTTGCGGCCGGCGATCTACCGAAATGGCGCCCGTCGGGGCGGTTCGCGAGATAGCGCGGGGGCCTTCAATGCGTGAGGTGGGACGCTCCATTGATCGCCGCGTCCCACACGCTTGCGCAGCTCACCCCTGCGCCTGATGGCACACCACCTCGATATTGTGTCCATCCGGCCCGATGACGAACGCCGCGTAGTAATTCGCGTGATAGTGCGGCCGCAGCCCCGGCGCGCCATGGTCCTTCCCGCCGGCAGCCAGCGCCGCGCGATAGAACGCGTCGACTTGCTGCCGGTTGTCGGCCACGAACGCGATGTGAAGATGGGCCGGTTTCTCCGTCGTCTGGAACAGGCACAACGAAGGCTTGCCCGGCGGAGAGATCTCGATGCCGTACGACGGCTCGCCCTCGCCCTGCACCACAACGCCAAGCGGCTCGAGTGCGCTCAGGAAAAACGCCTTGCTCGCTGCATAGTCGGTCACGCCGAATTTGACATGGTCAAACATGACTCCCCCTCGGATAGATGGGTCTGCCGGCACCCGGATGGAATGTGGAAATCACCGCGATGTTGCCACACATGGCCGTCGCCGGCATCCCCGCTCGCGACCGAACAAAACTTCCGATTTCGCCAGTTTCAACAGCATGCTGCGCGATATTGGAAGCTCGATTCCACACTGCTATCGTTGTGCACCTTTTGACGATTTCGGAGCGGGAGATTCATGCCCTTGATCTTGCGTCGAGCGATTGCAGCTGATGCCGCAGAGGTGGCTGACGTCTATCTACGGTCGCGCAACACGCTGGCATCCTATGCGCCGCTCGCACACTCTGAAGCCGCTGTCCGCGATTGGGTGGCCAACCTGCTAGTTCCGTCCGGCAACGTTACCGTTGCCGTGAACGACAACCGCATCGTCGGCATGGCCGCGCACGTTGTCACTGACGGCGTGGTGTGGCTTGACCAGTTGTATGTGTGCCCCGAATTCAAGCGACAAGGAATGGGTTCTTCACTCCTGGAATCGGTGAAGTCGCAGACGGTTGGCAGGCTCCAGCTCTACACGTTCCAGATGAATCACGATGCTGCTGCGTTTTATGAGCGGCACGGGTTCGTTGCGATTGCATACAGCGACGGAAGCCGAAACGAGGAGGGGTGTCCCGACGTCTTGTACTGCTTGACACGGTAGCGCACGAAACGCCTGTCCGTCCCGCGCAGCCAAGCGCTTGTCCAAGGGTCCACCGGCATTGCCCTTGGTGCACGCTCATCAACGTAGCGGCCAACACCCCGCCGCTATCATGCTCGGCGCGTGCTCAACCTGATCGTCCCTCGTCGGCGATGCGGGCAAGCCACTCCGAAAAGCCCCCCGCTATGCGCTCGCGTCGCGCGTCATCGTGCCAGACCCGAATCACTTGTCCCGAGAAACCGTCTTCCGCGGGATCGAGGTCGATACACAGATGATTGCCGCTGCCGTCATGCGTGAACGGAATCCACTTCAGGTTGTACCAGTCGTCCCTGATGCCCGGATCCGGCTCCGATTCCATACCGTCGAAATCGCCTCCATCGACGAGACCTTTCCAGATACGCCATTGCGCGAGGATCTCGTGCGCGCTCAGCAGCGCATCACTTCCGGAAAATTCATTCCCTGAATCGGCCTGGCCATCGTGAATGCGCAGGCTGTCGACGAATGCGTCAGGCAGTTGCGTTCCCAGCGCAGTCTGCAAGGCTGCGATCTCGTCGTCGGACGCCGGCCCGTTGAGGCCACCCGGCAGACGTGACGCGTCGGCGACGAAGGCCGCTTCGAGCTGCCGCCATGTTTCGCGAAGATCGATGCTGCGCGCGTCGTCGATATCGCGGGTCGTCACGCGGGCGTCGACCACCGGTGACGGTGTGGCCGCCTCGACGGCTGCCTCCGCCACGGGGCGCGGCGGTTCACTGGCGAGGTCGCGGTCGAGACGCAGGAACAGCACGGACGACCCTGCTGCCAGGGGAAACTCCCCGGCGGGGATCGCGACGAGCACATCGGCACGAACGACGCCGCCGACCAGCCCGTCGGCTTCGGACGGCAACAGGCGGACGACAGGCTTTCCGTCGACCCCGCGATGCAGATTGCCCCATCGCATCGCGTTCAGTCGGGCATCGCGCTCGACGCCGTGGTCGACGATCCCGGACTCCCAATGAGGCCCCGGTGTTGACGCGTGCTCGAGTGAATCGAGCACACGCGGCATGATCGCGTGCATCAGCATCGCCACTGCGCTCGTGTGGCCCGGCAGGTTGATCAGCGTGGCCTGATCGTAGCTGGTCAGGAGCGTCGTCCCGCCTTGCGTGCCGTCCGGGCGCGTGAGCGTCAGCATGGTTTTCTTCGGCGGCGAGCGATTGTCGCTGCGTCCGAAGTTGAAGCGATCGGCTGACGTTTGCTTGATGTCGACAGT
This sequence comes from Burkholderia sp. AU33803, assembly GCF_002223095.1. Taxonomy (NCBI): domain Bacteria; kingdom Pseudomonadati; phylum Pseudomonadota; class Betaproteobacteria; order Burkholderiales; family Burkholderiaceae; genus Burkholderia; species Burkholderia sp. AU33803. The sequence continues at coordinate 510,872 of NZ_NKFJ01000006.1, read as the reverse complement.
CGTTTCGTCGTAGGCATACACCAACGGCATATTCAGCCCCAGATTCCGAAAGAGCGGCACGGCAGGCAGCCCGGCACCGACGATCAGGTCGTAACGCTGCGCGAGCTCGGCCAGTTTCTTCTTGAACGCGTATTCGTTCTGCTGCACCTCAAGCGGCGGCCGTGCCATGTCCGGCGGCTCGATGTACTCGACCGAACCCACCTCGTATCCCCAGCGCTGCAGTACCGCCCGGATGTACGGTCCGCTCGTGTCGGGCCGCTGCCAGCGCTCGCGAACGGTGCGGGGTGCGCACTGCTCATACCCGACGATCACCACGCCGATGCGCGGCCGTTTCGTCACCTCGATGTCGCGTACGCCTGCGGCCGTCAGCGCGATCTGCCGTTCGGCCGTTATCCGGCTGCCCCTGGGCAAGAGCAGGCTGCCTTGCCGAAATTCGCTGCCCGGTGCGATCACATGCTGGCCGGCGGATAGCGGCGCATGCAGCAGCAGAAACGATCGAGCGCCCCGGTACGAAACCTCGAGGTCGCTTTTCGGGACGACGGCATCGGCATTTTCCGGCAGCGGGAAATACGGTGGGACATCGACAGCACACTGCGCGCCGATTGCGCGAGCCGCCGGACTGCCGGCCGGCGAGGCAAGCGCGCGCCGGCTGAACTGGAATTCGAGCTCGACCGGTGCGCCCTGCGCGGCATGCGCGGTATCGGATGCGCGCATCGCATAGCCTTCGACCGCAGCAAGCGGAACGGGCGGAACATTCTCGGGCGCGAAAACGTCCGCCGCCGTCACGCGCGTCAGCGCATCCTCGACCGGAATCGTCTCGGATTGCATCGCGCCCGGCACGGCGCGTCGGCAGAGCTTGTAGGGCTGGTCGAGCCAGAAAGGGAAGTTTTCATGATCGTTCATGGTGATGGGTGTTGTCATGCCGTGGTTCGAAGGATGCCTGCGAACCGCGGCAACGATATGGCTTTCGTCGCCCGTGTCTCAACGGTTTGCTGCAGGCTGCTCGGTCGACGCAAACGGATACTCGTCGCAATCGGACGGCGTTTCATCCGGATCACCGGTGAACGTGCAATGACCGATGATCGCGCCCAATTTCGCGATGCATTGCACCTTGGAATCGCTCCGGTTGGCCCACCGCGATGCGGCGTCGCGCGAGTGGCCAAATCACTTTGAAACTATCGCATCGACAATTTCGTCTGACGCATTAAATTCGAAAACGCATCCCGATATATTTCATTTTAATTGCAATGACTAGCGAATGATGCAGGCTTGCCAGCAATGGCATTAAATTCTTTAAAACTTTCTCCTTGGTGCATTTAACCATGCGCAACTTATTAGATCGCCATGCCTCGAATTCGATTCAATACACCATTGGAATCCTGCTGATTGCGGCCAACCTTGCCGAAATCGCGCATGCGGCGCCAATCGAGACGTCGTTGCAACGCTCGATCGGGCAGGCGCTTCAATCCCGATCGGGTGGGACGTTGAAGCTGCCGGCCCGGTCGGACGACAGCCTGGTCGAGGCAATCAAAACCGACGACGTTTCCGGATTGGTATTTGGCACTGCGACACAAATCCTGCGCGACGACGAATCCGGCGATCCCGTCACGAAGCTGTTCATTGCGCGCAACATGAATGGCCGATGGATCTCGGGTGTGGAGGGCAGCAGCGAGTTTGGAGCGTTGCTCGATGCGGCGCCACCCACGCTGCTCGCGGCCGACGAACGGAAAAATCTGGCGTCGAGACGCGCATCGCTTGCACCACGGTCGGCTGCATTGCCGCAACCGGGCCTTGCGTTGCCGTGGGAACCGAATGCCGGGTGGTACTGGACGGGCGGTGCACACGGCTGGTCCGGACAAAGCAGGCCGTATAACTCCCTCGATTTCTCGGGCGGCAACGGCCGCGTGCTGGCGGCGCGAGACGGCTATCTTTACAAGAGCTGCGAGCGCGACGGCAGCGCCATCGTGAAAGTGGTTCACGACAATGGCTATGCGACGACTTATTACCACATGGTCCGGCTGACGTCGCTGAACAGCGGTACGCGTGTCCGTCAGGGGGAATATCTCGGCAGCGTCGGAAACGGCCTGCCGTGCGGCGGACAAACGACGGGGCCGCATGTTCACTTTTCACTGAGCAAGGATGGCAACGACGTGTCCGTCAATGGCATGACGATCGGCGGCTGGCAATTCTTCGAGGGCACTTCGCCGTATTCCGGATACGCGGTTCGCAATCAGCGGCGCGTCTCCCCGCAGGCATGGCTGGTCAACTACGGGAGCGCGGATTCCGGCGATCCATCCACGCCCGTCAGCGCGCGTGTACAGGCACCGGGTACGGCGAATCTGCGCAGCGCGCCTTCATTGTCGGCGCCGGTCGTCGGTTCGCTCGAGAATGGGCGCATCGTGCAGCTCGCGTGCCACCAGTATGGCGACTCCGTGAACGGCAACTGGGGCGCTACACGGCTTTGGTATCGCCTCGACTCGATTGACATCCTCCCCCGCCTGAAGACGGGGGATTCCTACCGCGTCTGAAATGATCATGCCAATCTCAGATCGCCTCGGCGGGTTCCTGCTTCATTGAGCGGCCCGACTGCACCGTCTCTCCACAGGCTGCAACGCGGTGTCCCCGCGCCAGAATGTTCAGAGCACCGACGACATCGGCGTTCTCCGCGTAACGGCATTCGACACAGGCGAATTTTTCCTGCGTGGTCCGGTTTTCCGCACTCACATATCCACAAGTTGGGCACGTACGGCTTGTATTCGCGGGCGGCACCGCCACCAGCCAGCCGCCATTCCAGGCCAGCTTGTATTCCAACTGCCGCCTGAACTCGAACCACCCTTGGTCGAGGATGGCCTTATTCAGACCGGACTTGGCCCGAACATTTTTGCCATGCGCATCGATGCTGCCTGCCGCCGACCTGGACATATTCCGAACCTGCAAGTCCTCGATACACACCATCGCGTGGTTTTTGCTGATCGTGGTCGTGGCCTTGTGCAGGTAGTCGCGGCGAGCATTGGCGATGCGCGCATGGATGCGCTGGACTCTGGTCCTGGCTTTTTTCCAGTTATTGCTGAACTTGACCTTGCGGCTCATCGCACGTTGGCATCGGCGCAGACAAGCCTCATGTTTCTTGAAACTGTTGAGCGGTGTGAGAAACGTGCCGTCGCTCATCGTAGCGAAGCGGGCAATGCCCATATCGATGCCGACCACGCTGGTGGCATGGGGCACCGGCTGCTCGACCTCCCTCTCGGTCTGGATCGAGACACGCCACTTGCCCGCGTTGAAGCTGACCGTTGCGTTGCGCAGTTCGCCCAGCACGGGACGTGACAGCCGCAGCCGCATCCAGCCCAGCTTGGGCAGGAAAATGCGCCCATTGGGCTGGTCGAGCTTGAATTGCTTGGGGTCCGGGTAGCGAAAACTGTCGCGCTGGCCGCGCTTCTTGAACTTCGGAAACGCCGCTCGCTTGGCAAAGAAGTTCTTGTAGGCCCGCTCCATGTCCTTGAGAGCCTGTTGCAACGGGTGAACGGGGGCGTCCTTGAGCCATGGCGTTTCGCCTCCGTTACGCCACTCCGTCAGATGCTTGGCCATTGCTACGTAGCCAATGAACTTGCCGCCCGCCTCATAATTCTCCTTCTGCAACGCCAGTGCCTTGTTGTAGACGAACCGGCACGATCCGGCGAAGCGGCGCATATCGCGCTGCTGCTCGCCGTTCGGCATCAGTTCGAACTTGAAGGCCTGGAGTCGTCGCATCGGACGATTGTATGACTGGCCCACAAGAGCGAGTCAAGCCATTCGACGTGGTCGCGATTACGTCTTTCAAGTACTACTCGAGCATTCGTAAAAAGTTGTGAGGCGACGCGCTGTGGCCTCTGTCTTACTTCGCCGGAAGTTGTGGCGGCGCGCCTGTCGAAATCATTCGCAAATATATCGACCAACAGAAAGCGCCCACTAGCCGCCGGAAGCCTACGGCGTCCGCGCTATCCTTCCCCGCCCTGAAGGACGGGGTTTGACGCGCATTCAGATCAATGGATCTCCGACGGATTCGTCTACACCGGCAGCAACGACCCAGTGGTGCCGGAATGCGTGAATTAGCGCGGGCGCACCGCGACAGGAAAAACGATGCCTCAACGTTACGTGATCCGCAGGAACATCCCCGCCTTCTCAGGCAGCACCGACGGTTGAAAACCGTAACGCTCGTAGAACTTCGGTGTCCCGTGATCCGCCATCAGGCTGACGTAGGCGGTCGGCGGCGCGTGCTCGTGAACGTAGCCCATGAGTGCCCGCATGATCAGGTCGCCCACGCCCTTCTTCTGGTGAGCGGGCGACACCGCGATATCGACGATCTCGAAGAAACAGCCGCCGTCGCCGATGACGCGGCCAATTCCGACCGGATCGCTGTCGCAATACGCCACGACGCTGAAAAGGCCATTCTTCAGCCCGATCGTCGCAGCCTGTTCCGACTTTCTGCTCAACCCTGCGGCAAGACGAATGCCGATGTAGTCGGATACCGACGGGACTTCCTGTCGAACGACATATGCCATGCGAACCCTTCAGGTTAGCCGTACAGGCAGATGGACCGGCCTCGCTGCGCATGAGCCCATCGAACCACGAACCCGAACGTGCGGATCGGACAAGACCATGACCCTCCATCCAGCGAGGCAGTAGACCAAAGGCGCGCACACCCATCACCCACTGCCTCGCCCAATCCGAGAAGCGCCTTAAAGAATCCGCTCCAGCGCATCCGCAAACCGCCCAACCGCCCCCTCGACGTCATGCAGCTTGTCGAGCCCGAACAACCCCAGCCGGAAGGTTTTGAAATCCTCCGGCTCGTCGCACATCAGCGGCACGCCGGCCGCGATCTGCAACCCGACGTCGGCAAACTTCTTCCCGGTTCGAATCCCGTCGTCGTCCGTATAACTGACCACGACACCCGGCGCCTCGAACCCTTGCGCCGCCACGCTCCGGAAACCCTTCTCGGCCAGCAGCGCACGAATCCGCTTGCCCAGCTCGAGCTGCTCCGCTTTCACCTTGTCGAAGCCGTACGCCTCGGTTTCCTTCATCACGTCGCGCAGCGTCGTGAGGCTGTCCGTCGGCATCGTCGCGTGGTACGCGAACCCGCCACCTTCATACGCTTCCATGATCTGCAGCCACTTGCGCAGATCGCATGCGAAGCTGGTGCTGGTCGTGCCATCGATGCGTTCGCGGGCCAGTTCGCCGAGCATTACCATCGCGCAGCACGGCGACGCGCTCCAGCCCTTCTGCGGCGCGCTGATCAGGATATCGACGCCGCTCGCCTGCATGTCGACCCACACCGTGCCGGACGCGATGCAATCGAGCACGAACATGCCGCCGACCGCATGCACGGCGTCGGCCACCGCGCGCAGATACCCGTCGGGCAACATCATCCCGGATGCGGTTTCGACGTGCGGCGCAAACACCAGATCCGGCTTGTGTTCGTTGATCGCGGCGACCACTTCGTCGATCGGCGCCGGCGCATAGGCGGCCTGCCGTCCCGCTTCGACCGGACGCGCCTTCAGCACCGTCGTTTCGGACGGAATGCTGCCCATGTCGAAAATCTGCGACCAGCGGAAGCTGAACCAGCCGTTGCGGATGACGAGGCACTTCTTGTTGGTGGCGAACTGCCGCGCGACGGCTTCCATGCCGAACGTCCCGCTGCCGGGGACGATCACGACGGACTTCGCGTGGTAGACCTTCTTCAGCGTGCCGGAGATGTCGCGCATGACACCCTGAAAGCGCTCCGACATATGGTTGACCGAGCGATCGGTGTACACCACCGAATATTCGAGGAGCCCCTCGCGGTCAACATCGGGAAGTAATCCTGGCATGCTCGCCTCCGGTGAAAGATGAACGATGGAATCTGGGCGAGCAGTGTCCGTGATGCGATACCGCGCTGCACCCATGCAATTGCGTTATTTTCTCGACGAAAGCAGATTCTAACGAAGGCCGAGCGCCGCTTGGGGCCTATTTTGTCGGCTGTCCGCCGCAGGCGTGACGGAGCGCCGCCGCCGGCCGACGCGCCGCGCTGCAACGGAGCCGCCGCCCCCCGGCTGAAGCGCCCGCCCCGTGGCCGTCCACGCGCATCGTTGCAGCGCACGACGCCCGCCAAGCCCTGTTCCATGTACGGGTAAATGGCACGTCCGGCGCATGCCGCCTACCATGTCGGCTCCCCCTTCACGACAGAGTCTTCGATGACCCCCAACCGAGCATCATCACAGCAGCCGTCGGCCGATCCCGCGCTCGCCGAGCGCGTCGATGCGGTACTGTCCCGTCAACTCGACACGCAACGCCTCGTCGGCGTGGTCGTCCTGGTCGCATGCGACGGCGAGCTCGTCTATCGCCGCGCAGCCGGGTTCGCCGACCGCGAAGCACGCACGCCGATGCAGGAGGACACGCTGTTCAGGCTCGCGTCGGTCACGAAGCCGATCGTCTCGGCGGCCGCCATGGCGCTCGTTGCCCGGCACCAGCTGTCGCTCGACGACGACGTCACGAAGTGGCTGCCCGAGTTCCGCCCGGCGCTGCGTGACGGCAGCGTGCCGGTCATCAAGGTGCGCCACCTGCTCACGCATTCGGCCGGCCTCGGCTATCGCTACGCGGAAGCCGACGCGGCGGGCCCGTATGCACGCGCGGGCGTCTCCGACGGGCTCGATGGCGCATCGATCACGCTCGCCGAGAACCTGCGCAGGATCGCGAGCGTGCCGTTGCAGTACGCGCCCGGCACCGGCTGGAACTATTCGCTCTCCATCGACGTGGTCGGCGCGGTGATCGAGGCCGTCACCGGACAGCCGCTCGCCGATGCGGTCGATGCGCTGGTGCTCCGCCCGCTCGGCACCCGCGACACGGGATTCGTCGCACGCGATGCCGCACGGCTCGCGACGCCTTACGTCAACGACACGCCGCAGCCGCACCGGCTCGCCGAGAACGAGGCCGTCCCCATCTACGAAGGCTCCGTCGGCGTGACGTTCTCGCCGTCGCGCGCGCTCGACAAGGATGCGTTCGCATCGGGCGGCGGCGGGATGGTCGGCACCGCCGGTGACGTGCTGAACGTACTGGACACGCTGCGGGCGGGCGGCGGCGCCATTCTGCCGGCCGAGCTGGTCGACGAGATGGGCCGCATCCACACCGGCAACCTCGCGTTGCCCGACCTGCCCGGCGCGGGCTACGGGATCGGGTTTTCCGTGTTGTGCGACCCGCGCGCGGCGCTGTCGCCGGAGTCGCCGGGCACGTGGCGGTGGGGCGGCGTCTACGGTCATTCGTGGTTCGTCGACCGCGCACGAGGGCTCACCGTCGTGTCGTTGTCGAACACGCTCTACGAGGGGATGAACGGCCAGTACACGCTCGATCTGCGCGACGCGGTCTACGGCGTCGGCTGACCCGCGCCATGTCATTGCACGCGCAACAAAAAAGGCCCGACACGGTCGGGCCAATGAGGTGAGACACAAGGAGAATCCCGCCCACCACACCGGGCGGGTCACGCCGCGCTACACGACGTTCTTTTCGACGATGGGCCGGTTCTCCAGCACGCGCGCCCAGCCAAGCGTCGACAGGTCGAGCGTGTCGTAACGCCCGCCCAGAATGAGTTCACTGACGCCGCGCCCGGTCGCCGGCCCCTGCTGCAGCCCGTGGCCGCTGTAGCCGTTCGCGAACACGACGTTGTCGAGGTCCGGGTGATATCCGATGATCGCGTTGTGGTCGAACACGTTGTACTCGTAGTACCCCGACCAGCAGTTCTCCACGCGCAGCGCCTCGAACGCCGGCACGCGGTTCGCGAGGGTCGGCCAGATCACCTCGTCGAACAGGTCGTGGTCGACTTCGTCGAGCGGCAGGTCGTCCGGGTCGCGATCCGGGCTCGGCGACGTCCCGCAGATATACGTGCGCCCTTCCGGCCGGAAATACACGCCGGTCGGGTCGATCAGCAGCGGGCAATCCGTGAGCTTCGCCGGCGACGACACGTTGAAGATGCTGCGGCGCCGCGCATACACGGGGATGTCGATGCCCATCATCGACGACAGCGTGCGCGTCCACGCGCCGGCCGCGTTCACGAGCGTGTCGCACGCATAGCGTTCGCCGTCGGCCGTGACCACGTGCGTCACCTTGCGGCCGTCGCGCACCACGTCCTTCACGTCGGACGGCACATAGCGCGCACCGAGCGCCTGCGCCTTCTTGCGCAGCGCCTGCACGAGCCCATAGCCGTCGAACCAGCCTTCGCCGCTCACGCCATACGCACCCGACACGAGATCGTCGACGTTCAGCCACGGAAACTTCGCGCGCAGCGCATCGCGATCCATCAGCCGGATGTCCGCGCCGAGGCTCGTCTGCAGCGCATGGTTCTCGCGCAGCGTCGCGTCGCCCGCCGGCGTCGCGAGGAACAGGTAGCCGCCTTCGTGCAGGTCGATCGACGGCTGGTGGCCGTCCACTTCGAGGCGCTCGCCGATCGTGCGCAGGAAGTCGATGCCGAACAGCGACATCTCGATCGACAGCGGCGTCGAGAACTGCTGGCGAATCGACGCGGCCGACAACGCCGACGACGAGCGCGCATAGGTGGGGTCGCGCTCGATCACGGTCACGGAAACCGTGGGATCGGTGGCGCGCAGGAAATAGGCGATCGAGCTGCCGATCACACCACCGCCGACGATGACGACTTGAGAACTCACGACTGACTCCAGTTGCACAGATGGGGCGCGGCCAGCCGGCCCCGCCCGTGGGTTGTTCGTGCCGCGTCACGCGCGGCGTCGCGCGGGCAGACTCGTGCGGCTGCCACACCGGCGTGCGCCGCGATCGTCATCGATCGCTGATGGCATTTCAGCACGTCCGGCAGCGCCGCGAAAGTCCGCGCGCGGGTGGCGTTCAATCCGCCGATTTCGTCGTGACGGGCTGCCACGCGGCGTTCTTCACCTCATACAGCGTCGAGCTCGGGTTCTTCAGGTCGCCCGTGTTCGTGAACGCGATCGTGCCCGTGATGCCGTCGTAGCGCGTGCCCTTCAGCGCGCCGTTGAAATCGGCCGGCTTCGTCGAGTTCGCCTTCTGCATCGCGTTGATCGCGATCCACGTCGCGTCGTACGCGAACGGCGCGTACGCGAGCATGTCGATGCCGTACTTCTGCTTGAATTTCGTTTCGAATTCCTTGCCTTTCGCGAGGCGCGCCAGCGGCTGCCCGTATTCCCACACGGACGCGCCTTCCGCCGCATTGCCGGCCAGCTTGATGAAGTTCGCGTTCATCACGCCGCCGCCCGCGAGGAACTGCGCGCGGATGCCGAGCTGGCGCATGCGCTTCACGAGCATCGCGGCCTGTGCGTCGAGGCCGCCGAAGAACACGAGATCGGCGTTGGTGCTCTTGATCTTCGTGAGCTGAGCGCTGAAGTCCACCGCCTTGTCGTTCGTGAATTCGCGCGCGACGATCGTGCCGCCGTTCGCCTTCACGGCCTTCTCGAATTCGTCGGCTTCGCCCTGGCCGAATGCGGTGCGATCGTCGATGATCGCGATGCGCTTCGCCTTGGTCACGCTCGCCGCATACGCGCCTGCATTGCCGGCGTTCTGCGTGTCGGTCGCGATCACGCGGTACACGGTGCCGAGACCGGCGCGCGTGATGTCGGGATTGGTCGCCGACGGCGTGATCATCGGAATGCCGGCCTTCGCGTAGATCTTCGATGCGGGCAGCGTCGTGCCCGAATTGAAGTGGCCGATCACGACGGCCACCTGCGCGTCGGCGAGCTGCTGCGCGGCCTGCACGCCGGTGCGCGGATCGCTCTGGTCGTCCTGCGACGCGACGACGAACTTCACGGGCTTGCCGCCCACCGTCGTATGCGCGGCATTCGCTTCGTCGACGGCCATGCGCACGCCGTTCTCGATGTCCTTGCCGTAGGCGGCGCCGCCGCCCGTCAGCGGGCCGGCCACGCCGACCTTGACGACCGTCTCCTGCGCGTGAACCGCGCCGGTCTGGAGCGCGAGAATCGCGGCGGTCAATGCGACGCCGGAAAGCGAACGAATGCGGAACGTCATGACAATCCTTGTTCTGGGGGCCGGGATGCAACGCGCGAATCGCCGCGCGTCGGCAACCTCCTGCGTGCCGGTCATGTCGTCCGCCTGCGGGGCGTCATGCAACGCCCTTGCCGGATGGTCGATCGCCGCGGCTCCGTCTCCGAAGAGCCTTTCATCGCGAAAGAGGTGAATGGATTGTGGATAGCCAATACCCGTGCAGCAAACGAAATATCGGAACTATGTTGTGAGGATTTGTCATCAAGTTCCGCGTACGCGGGCGGCCCGCGGCCCACGCAACGGTGGGCCGCGGGTAAATCGCTACGGTGGAATGCCGCGCCGGCGCCCGGGCATCACGGCCGGACGCGGTCATGCCGGCGGCGCATCATCGTTGCGATGACGGCCCGGCCGGCCATCGCGACGCCCGCGGCGCCGCGTCATCGGTCAGTGCCGATCGGTATCCGTCTCCTGGCGCACCGCATCGGCCGCCTCGCCGGCCTGCTCCTGCATCTTGCCGGCCTCTTGTTCAGCGACGCCTTCCGCTTCCGTCTCGCGGTCGCCCGTGACCTTGCCGAGCGCTTCCTTGACCGAACCCCTGACCTGCTTGAGCTTGCCTTCGATACGATTCCTGTCCATGGTCGTCTCCTGCGATGGTGGGGGGAGAGCCGGCGGCGTGACGGCCTGCGTCGCACCGCCGAGTGGACAGGATCGCAAGCGCAGGCCGCGCGCGGCAGATGCGGATGCACCAGCGCGCCTGGTGCATTCGTACCGCCGGCGTCAGTCCTTGTCCTTCGCGCCGCCCTTCTCGCCACGCGTGCCGTTCGCATCGGCCGCGCCGACGATCCCGCGTTCGCGCGCCCACACGATCGCCTCGGCGCGGCTGTGCACGTCGAGCTTCGCGTAGATCGTCGCGACATGGTTGCGCACGGTGTTCGGCGCGAGCCCGAGGCGGCCGGCGATCTCCTTGTCGGCGAGACCATGGCACAGCAGGTCGAACACGTCGCGCTCGCGGGCGGTCAGGTCCGACAGCTGGGCGCCCGCATCCGGCGCATTCGCACGCCGCACGTTCGCGAGCTTCTCGATCAGCGTGCGGCTGAACCACGATGCATCCTGCATCGCCGTTTCGATCGCGTAGACGAGCTCCATCTCCGTGCGCTTGCGGTCGCTGATGTCGAGCAGCGCGACAAGCAGGCAATCGCGCCCGTGAATCGCGACGGGATCGGCCGACACGACGCAATCGCGCACGTCGCCTTCGCGCGTGTGGATCTGCACGTCGGCGTTGCGCACGCTGCCGTCGCGCGCGAGCTGGCCCTCGATGCGCTGCCACGCGCCGCGCTCGGCCCATAGCCCGATCTCGTCCGCGGACTTGCCGAGCAGGTCGTCCTGCGTGTGGCCCGTCATCGCGGCGAACGCGTCGTTCACGTCGAGCAGTTCGAAGCGGTCGGCGGTGACGATCGCGGTGGCGACCGGCGCCATCCGGAACGCCGTGGCGAAGCGTTCCTCGCTCTGCCGCAGCGCGCGCTCGGCCTGCTTGCGCGGCTCGAGATCCATGAACGTGAACAGCATGCACGCCTCGTCGTTCATGTCGATCGGCTGCCCGGCGACCACCACGGCTTTCGTGCCGCCGTCCGCGCGCTTCAGCACGGCCTCCATCTGCGGGATCGTCGCGCCTTCGCCGAGCCGCTCGATCGCGAGGTCGCGCCGCTCGGCCTGGTCGAGCACGTCGATCTCGTACACCGAGCGGCCGAGCACGTCGTCGCGCGCGTGGCCGGTCAGGTCGAGAAAGCCCTGGTTGACCTTCACGTAGCGCAGGTCGTCGAGCCGGCAGATCACGGCCGGCGCAGGGTTCGCGTTGAAGGTGCGCTCGAAGCGTTCCTCGGCGCTCGCCCATTCGGTCGCGTCGTGCAGCACGAGCGCGAGGCAATCGGGCTCGCCGGCCGCGTTCGTCAGCACGAGGCTGCGAATGCGGTGAACCCAGCTCACGGTTTCGTCGGCGGCCGATTCCACTTCGACCGTCACATCGCTGAACTCCTCGCCCGCGATCACGCGATCCATCGGATAGTGGCCGTCGCGCACCGGATGGTTGTTCCGGTAACGCAGCCGGAAACGCTCGCGGTAATCGGTGACGGTCGCGCCGAGCGCCCTCAGCTCGGTCACGCCGTGCATCGCGAGCGCAGCCTCGTTCGCCCAGACGATCCGCTGGTCGGGCTCGATCAGGATCACGCCCTCGGTGAGCCCCGCGATGATCTGGTGCAGCTGGCGCCGATCGGTATGCGACTTCAGCGCCTGTTCGTTTACCTGTTCGTTCATCGAATGGTTGTCCCTGTCGTCAGCATGACTGCCGGCCCGGCTGCCGCCACGTCGACACGCGCCGGCCGGCGCGTGTGGCGATGATCGCGTGCCGCACCGGTGCACGATAGTCGCGAATGCACTATTCGTCATAGTACATGCGCACGGCCTGCCCCACCGTGCGGTGTCCCGCCGATCCCCGAAGCACCCGCTGCACCTGCTTTCCGCACGCCCCGGCCGACAGGCGCACCCCGCCCCCTTCCCGACACCCCGTGCAAACGCACTAGCCGATCAGGTGAATTTGCGCGATGTCCACGCCCGTTTGCATCGGTACGCTGGTACTGCATCGGCGCTCATGCGCTGCCTTCCGATCCGCAGAGGAGAAGCACGATGAAGCTGCATCAGACACCCGATCCGACGCGGCCCGAACCGGCCCCGGACAATCCGCCCGAACCGCCGCCCGGCACCGATCCGCCGGTGCCGCTGCCGCCCGACGTGCCGCGCCCGGACATGCCGCCGCGCGAGCCCGGCTACGACACGCCGATCGCCGGTTGATCCGGGCACGCGCCGTGCTCGGCAGTCAATCCATTCACCACGCCAATCGAAGGAGAACATCAATGAACAAGACCTCGCACCTTTCGACGCTGCTCGCCGCCAGCGCGGCTTTCCTGCTGTGCGCCGCACCGCTCACGAATGCGCAGGCGCAAGCCTCGTCCACCGACAGCGGCATGACGGCCGAATCGAACCAGCCCGTCACCGACACGTGGATCACCACCAAGGTGAAGGGAGAACTCGCGACCACGGACGGCGTGAAGAGCACTGACATCAGCGTGAAGACGGTCGACGGTGTCGTCACGCTCACCGGCGTGCTGCCGACCAAGGTCGCCGTGAAGAAGGCTATCGCCGTGACACGCGCGATCAAGGGCGTGAAGCACGTCGACGCATCCGGCCTGAAGGCGAAGGCCTGACCTCCCGGCGCGGCATGCCGCCGCGCCTTTTATCCCTGCATGACAAGGAGCACATGATGAACGAGGACAAGATCAAGGGTCAGTGGAAGCAACTCTCGGGCAAGCTGAAGGCCAAGTGGGGCAAGCTGACCGACGACGACCTGAAGGTGGCCGACGGCAATCGCGAGTATCTGGCCGGCAAGATCCAGGAGCGTTACGGCATCGCTCGCGATGAAGCCGAAAAGCAGCTGAAGGAATTCGACCGCGAGCTGTAACGCGATAGCGTTTCCATCGCGCTTCAATGCAACCGCCGCGGCGCCCACGGCGCCGCGGCCACCAGGACAACGACATGGGCAAATACCTGATCGCCTGGCTGCTCGGCGTGCCGGTCGGGCTGCTGGTGCTGTTCTTTCTGATCACGCACGTCTTCTGAGCGTGCCGGCTCGATCAGAGTCGATCAAAACAACTCGTTTTTCAGGGAGATAAACAATGAAATTTCTTTCGATCTCGGTCGCCTGCATCGCCTTGATGACCGCTTCGATCCCGGGATTTGCGGCAGGGTGCCTGAAGGGCGCGGCCGTGGGCGGCGTCGCCGGCCATGTCGCGGGGCACCACGGGGCAGTGGGCGCGGCCGCGGGTTGCGCGATCGGCCACCACCACGCGGCAAAGAAAGCGAAGGCGGCAAGCGCGGCAACGGCCGCGTCGCAATAAACGCTTCGACGGGGCCGGCGGACGTTCGCCGGAACCGCCGGCGTTGCGCCGCGCGCCGGAGGCCGCAGCTGAAGGCGTGACCGCCGGATTTACAATAATTTCGCCAATCCAGAGGAAAAATCGTTCATGGATATGCATGGCTTGATCATATGGCTGGTCATCGGCGCCATCGCCGGGTGGCTGGCGGGCGTGCTCGTCAAGGGCGGCGGCTTCGGCCTGCTCATCGACATCGTCGTCGGGATTCTGGGCGCGGTGATCGGCGGCTGGCTCGCCGGCGTGCTCGGGATCGGCTTCAGCGGGATTCTCGGCTCGATCGTCATCGCCCTCATCGGTGCGGTGATCCTCTTGCTCGTGATTCGCCTGTTCAATCGCGCAACGTGACAGGTCATCGAGCGCGCCGGCGAAGCGCCCGGTCAAAAAACTTCACAATGACAGGTTCGACGCCATGACGGATGAGCCCGGTGTTCGACACCGGGCTCGCGACACTTAGTGCCCCTTGTAGAGTTCGAGCAACTGGCTCTGCAAGGCCGTCATGTCCTTGTCATGCTGCATTTGCAGCTTCGCCATCGCTTCGTTGTGCTGCATTTCCATCGCCATCATCTTCTGCTGGATGCCGATGGCCTGAGTACGCTGCTCGGGCGTGAGCTTGTCCATCATCATCATGGTCCAGTCGCTGGTATGCGACATGTAGGTGCCGCTGCGACCAATGCCGCCACCGTCTGCCTGTGCCGCGCCCGCGACGAGCAGGAATGGAAGGGCGCCACACAGCATGAGCTTGCGAATCGGGTTCATCCGGGTTCTCCTGTCAAGAAAGGACGTCGGGAAGCGCCCGTGTCGCATGCACGGGTTTCCTGAGCGTGTGTCATGAACTGCCAGCTGACCTCAAGGCCTCGTCCAATCCATCCACCCGATGATCGAAAGGCGTCTCCGTGACACGTGCTACGACGAATCGGCCGATGAATGATGGTTCGACTGGCGAGACGTTTGTCGTCCCATACCGGCGGATATGACACGGCTCGATGAGATTTTCTCGGGCGCTTGATCCCGCGCGTCCGGCCGTGGCGTCCATGACGCCCCTCCCCCGAAATGACAAACGCCCTGCATTCGCAGGGCGCTTCATGCCGCGGTTCGTGCGTGCGCCGGCCAATCGGTCTCGGCCGGCGCAGCCCCCGCGCTTTCCTTTCGTTACTTCGCCGCGTTCGCCGTCATCTTGAAGATGCCCTGCGCGTTACCGGCATCGAAACGCAGGTCGGTCACCCAGCGGCGCGCCGCCTGGTCGAACGTGCGCTTGCGCGTGATGAACTCGTAGAACGAACCCGGCACGTTGCGCTTCACCGTGCCGCCGTCGCGCGTGCGGAATTCGCGCTCGACGGTATCCGCGCGATACGCGGTCTGGAACACGCGGCCCGAGCGCGAGCGCTCGACTTCCGGCTTCATCGGCCGGCCCTTCGCCTTCTCGTCGTCGGACAGCTTGAACACGTCGGCGACGCGGTCGGTCGCGTGGTTGAACGCGTTGCCTTCGGTCGCGATCCACGCCATTTCCGCGGATTCGAGCAGCAGCGTTTCGTAGTCGAGTTCGTTCGGCAGGTCGTGCTGGCGCGAGAACGCGCCGACGATCTCCGGCAGCAGCGCGTGCGCGGCCTCCAGCGGCAGCCAGCCTTCGCGCTCGACTTCCCACAGCAGCGCGACGGCCGCCGGCGACAGCGGATCGCGCGACGTGCTCACGACGTTCGTCACGGCCTGCTGGAATTCCTTCGAGAAACGCTCCGGGTGCAGTTCGCTGACGAAAAACTGCGCGATTTCGTCCGGTGCGTCTTCATGCGCATATGCGCGGCCGGTCATGCCGAGCTTGTCGAGCGGGTAACGGCCGTTCAGGCGAAAGCCGAGCGGACGCAGGATGCGCGTGAACGCGGCCTCGCCCGGCGGCAGCGCGCCGGTGTGCGGCCAGCGCACCGTGCGCAACGCGCCGTGGTCGAAATAGACCGAGCCGCCGCTTTCGACCGCTTCGGCCGTGTACGCGCGGCCGTTCGCCGACCGTTCGAGCAGCCCTTCGAACAGCGCCATGTTCATCGCCTGCGCGATTTCCGCGCGCGTCACGACGCCGTCTTCCCATTCTTCGAGGATGGCCGGCATGTTCAGGGTCGAGAACAGGGCGTCGGTCTTCGCCTGTCCCAGCAGCTTCGTCAGCAAGCTCTCGATATTCGGATTGCGCATCAGGATTCTCGTCTCGGGGGACCGCCGGCAAACGTGCCGGCAACTCGTCGGCCGGCCGCCCCGCGGGCGCCTGACCTTGCGTGGAGAGCATTATTCAAAGGGTTGCAGCCGGGCGTAAAGCGAGATTAAATTGATATGTGATGAGTTTTTGGAATTATCAGCCGCTCCCGGCTTCGCCCGCCGGCCCGCACCGGGCAGGTGCGTTCGTCAGACGAATCGAACATCATGCGTAAATTCAAGATCCCCAACATGGGCGCGCTCGTGGCTTTCGAAGCCGCCGCGCGCCACGAAAGCTTCACGCACGCGGCCAAGGAGCTGTTCCTGACCGAAAGCGCGGTATCGCGCCAGATCGCGACGCTGGAAGCGAGCCTCGGCGTGCGGCTGTTCGCCCGCGTGAAGCAGCGCGTCGTGCTGACGCGCGCCGGCAAGCTGTACGGCACGCAGGTGCGCCGCGCGCTGGAAGCGCTCGACCGCGACACGCTGTCGATCATCGCGCACGGCAGCGGCGGCGGCTACCTGGAGCTGGCGGTGCTGCCGACCTTCGCGTCGCACTGGCTGATCCCGCGCATCAAGAGCTTCTACGACCGCACGCCCGACGTGCGCGTGAACATGGGCAGCCGCACCGACCTGTTCTCGTTCGAGGACACCCACTTCGAGGCCGCGATCCACTACGGCAAGCCGACCTGGCCCGGCACGTCGTCCGACTACCTGTTCGGCGAGGAAGTCGTGCCGATCTGCTCGCCGGCGCTGCTCGACGGGCCTGTGCACAGCGTCGAGGACCTGCTCGCCTACCCGCTGCTGCACTCGACGACGCGCCCCGGCGCGTGGGCGCAGTGGTTCGAGACGCACGGCGTCGAGGACATCCGCACGATGCAGGGCGTGCGCTACGAGCTGCACACGATGCTGATCAGCGCGGCCGCGGCCGGGCTCGGCATCGCGCTCGTGCCGAAATTCTTCGTCGAGGAACAGCTGCAGCAGCTCGGGCTGGTGGTGCCGTGCGATGCGGCGACGGTCGGCGATTCCGCGTACTACCTCGTGTATCCGACGGAGCTCAGCCACAGCAAGCCGCTGGAGCTGTTTCGCGGTTGGCTGCTCGAGCAGGCGAGCGCGTATGCATCGCCGGATCCCGATGCGGATGGCGACGATCTGGAGGACGACGAGGACGTCGAGTAACGGCGCGGTCGCGCCCGCCTTATGGCGCGGCGGCCTCGCACGCATGTCGCGTCGGCGGGCTGGCCGTCACTACCCTCACCAGCCGCGCATGATCGGGCTCCTCCAGCCCCGGGCACACGGTTTCCAGATCGCGAATCACGAGCGTCGCACGCCCGTCGAAGCGGCACACGCCTTCGGGTTGCGCCGCCGGCAGCCGCAGACTGCGCCGAGCATCGCGCTGGTTCGTGAACCGGATCACCCCCGCGCGTTGCGAACGGTCCGGCAGGCGCCGCGCCGATGCGTCGTCCTCCTCGAACCACACGTCCTCCCCGCTCTCTTCGTCGCCGTAATCCACCGCGTAACGGCCCGACAGCGTGATCGCACGGCCGACGTACACCGAATGGCATTCGGGTTCGGCGTCGGCCGGGATCGTCTGCGCGTGCGCCGCGGCCGCGCCGCAAGCCAGCCACAACACGGCGCACAGCACGCGGGCGCGGCCGGTCAGGTTCGACACATCAATCGATTGGCGGATCATCGGCAGTGAGGGGCGGGTCATCGTGACGAAGCCCCGCATTGTCACCCGGCGCATGCCTCACGTGCATTACATGTGCCACTTCACCGTGGCGGTCAGCGTGCGCGGGTCGCCGGGCATGTTGTACAGATCCGCATTGCCGTGCGCGGCGATGAAGTAGCGGCGATTGAACAGGTTGTCGAGCGTGAGCGTCACGTCGACCTTCTTGCTGCGATAGCCGGCGCCCAGGTTGAACACGGTGAACGACGGCAGCGTGACGAGATCGCTCGCCGACGTGTAGCGCGCCGACTGGAACTGCATGCCGGCCGCCGCGTAGAAGCCGTACGGCAGCTCGCGCTTCACCCACAGGTTCGCGCTGTGGCGCGGCATCAGCCCCGGCGTGTTGCTCGACACCGCGACACCGGCCGCCGTCGATTGCGCGGAACCGTCGACCGTCCCGTTCAGGTACGCGTAGCCCGCATACACCGACCACTTCGGCGCGATCTCGCCGGTGAAGCCCAGCTCCATCCCGTGCACGTGCTGCGTGCCGATCGGCAGCGCATAGCCGGGATTCGCCGGGTCGCCGATCTGCTGGTTGGTCTGGCGCATGTCGAACAGCGCGACGCTGGCCGTCGCCTTGCCGCCGAGGTCGAAGCGCGAGCCGACTTCATACGCGGTGGTCTTCTGCGGCGCGAGCGCGGCGCCGTTCGAGAATGCGCCCGAGCTGATCAGCGTATCGGCCAGCGGCGAGAACGACTGGCTGAACGAGCCGTACAGCGTCAGCCAGTCGAGCGGTTCGTAGATCAGGCCGACGCGCGGGCTCCACGCGTGATCGGTGCGATCGAGGTTGACGTTCGACGACGTGTAGTCGTGACGGATCTGGTTCAGGTAGTCGAAGCGCAGCCCCGCGAGCACTTTCCAGTGGTCGGTGAGCGAAATCAGGTCCTGCGCATAGACGCCCGCGAGCCCGACGACGGTCGATGCGTTCGTCTTCGCCCGTGCGCCGGTCGGCACGCCGGGCAGCACCACCTGCTGCGGATTGAACAGATCGTAGGTCGCGACCTTCGACACGCTGTAGATCGTGTCGAACTTCTGCTGCTGCGACAGTTCGAGCCCGTACAGCAGCTCGTGACGCATGCCGAACAGCGACGTCTTCTGCGTGAGTTCGAACAGGCCGTCGATGCCGTGGTCGGTGCGCTGCCGCGTCGACTGGTCGAGCGTGACGACCGGGTGCGCGGCCGTCTTGATCGGCTCGTACGTGACATAGTTCTTGCGTTCGAGCGAGAAGTCGTACGCGCGGATCGCGCCATGGAACGACAGCGAATCGTTGAAGCGATGATCGAGCGACACCGTCGCGCTCTTCGCGGAGACGTCGTTGTACGAACTGTTCGCCGCGTCGGCCGAGCCGTAGAACGTGTTGATCGGCACGTCGACCGGCCGGCCGAGATACGCGGGCAGCCCCTGGTCGGACGTGCGGCGGTCGTGCAGGTAGTCGAATTCGACGTTCAGCACCGTGTTGCTGTCGAGCTTGAACTGCGCGGACGGCGCGATCGCCTGGCGGTTGAGCTGGAACTGGTCGCGGAAGCTGTTCGAGTTTTCGGCCGCGCCGGTGATGCGGAAACGCGCCGCGTCGTTCGCATTCCAGCCGAGGTCGAATTCGCCGCGCCGCTCGCCGCGCGTGCCGAGCGTCACGCCCACGTCGCGCACCGGGTTCGCGTCCGGCCGCTTCAACACGCGATTCACGATGCCGCCCGCCGAGCCGCGGCCGTACAGCACGGCCGCCGGCCCCTTCAGCACTTCGACGTGATCGACGTTCGACAGGTCGCGATAGTAGAGCGCATCGTCGCGGATGCCGTCGACGTACTGGTCGGTGATGCTGTTGAAGCCGCGGATCGTGATCTGGTCGCGCTGGCCGTCGCCGACCGAGAAGCCGACGCCCGGCACGTTGCGCAGCGCATCCTGCATCGACGTCGCGTTCTGGTCCTCGATCACCGCGTGCGGCACGACGTTCACCGTCTGCGGTACGTCCATCAGCGACATGTCGGTCTTGGTGGCGGCACGCGAGCGGCCGCCGTCGTACGACGCATGCTCGGCGGTCGCCTTGACCGAGATCGCGGGCAAGGTCGCCGCGGCGTCGCTCGCCTGTGCGAAGGAGGTGCGTGCGCCGGCCAGCGACGTGGCGATCAGCAGCGCATGGCAGGCGCTCTTGTTGAGTTTCATCGTTGAAGTAGAGGCTGAGGGAAAACGGCGAACGGAAACGCATCCGGCCAACGCCGTGAATCGGGCTGGCGACAGACTTTCCGTGAACAAGCAGCGGCGCGCAGGGATCGCCTCGTCGCGCCGACGGGCCGTGAACCGCCGGCGCGGGTGGCAGCCGGCCGGCAGGACCGGCACGAAAGAGGCCATGACGCTCCGTCACGGCTCGTAACGGAGCGAAATATTAAACGAGAATGATTCGTGTTTTTAATTAATTTTTAACGTGTCGCCTGCCCGCAACGTGCAGGCGCATGGCGCTCTGCATTCCTGACGAATGCCTTTCTATTTCTTGCGTTTAAGCGACTCGATCGTAATAAAAACGAAAGAAACTCTTTGGCCGCATCGGGCGATGACGGGCCACTCAATAGGCGGGATTCGGGAGACGACGACGAAAGGACTGGAGAGAATCACGAAGCATCCGTCGAAGCGGACGGCGCATGTTCGAAGTCCGGTGCGCGCCGGACCGGGCAACCCCGACCCGGCGCTCCGGGCAGCCGACCTCGCATCGGCAGCGCGGCGGACCTTCTTTCGTTCTTCACTACATATGCTCTCAGGCTCACTTCATTTTTTTCTTCGCCGCGCCGGGCCATTATCCGCTGAAACCGGCCCGTTTGAAACGTTTGCGCGTGTTGTTGGCGCCTTATACCAAGGATTCGGAAACAGTCTTTCCAAATGCTTTCAACGCATGTGTGACGGTTCGGCAATTCTTGCATTCGTGCCGGCGTTCCTTTTTAATGGAACTGGTTCCAATTGTTGAATCGGCCAGGGCCAAGCGTGACGTGTCGTCGTCCACGCGTCATGATGCCGATTCAGGATCGAGGATCTCCCCGCTCAGGATTCGCATCGCCCGTCCTTCCCGGACACCCCGTCAAACGAGACCGTCATGCCCGATTCCGCCTCCCTGCAGCAGTTGTTTCCCGCCTTTCAGGACATCCCCGCCGAGTACCGGCTCGCCTCGCCGATTCACCAGCGCGTGTCGCTCGTCGACGGCGCGTTACGGCCGTGGGACGGCGCGACCAAGACCGTGCTGTCGCCCGTGTGCGTGCGGCAAGCGGACGGCAGCGTCGAGCAGGTCGAGATCGGCAGCTACCCGGTGATGGGCGAAACGGAAAGCGACGCGGCGCTCGACGCCGCGGTGCGCGCGTACGACGCCGGCCGCGGCGAGTGGCCGACGATGAAAGTCGAGCAGCGCATCGCGTGCATGCAGGACTTCATCAAGCGGATGGTCGCGCAGCGCGAGCTGGTGGTGAACCTGATCATGTGGGAGATCGGCAAGAGCCTCGCCGATTCGCAGAAGGAGTTCGACCGCACCGTCACGTACATGACGCAGACGATCGACGCGCTGAAGGAGCTCGACAACGCGAATTCGCGCTTCGTGATCGCCGAAGGCACGATCGGCCAGATCCGCCGCACGCCGCTCGGCGTCGTGCTGTGCATGGGCCCGTACAATTATCCGCTGAACGAAACGTTCGCGACGCTGATCCCCGCGCTGCTGATGGGCAACACCGTGGTGTTCAAGCCGCCCCAGTACGGCACGCTGCTGTTCGAACCGCTGCTCGAAGCGTTCCGCGACGCGTTCCCGAAGGGCGTGATCAACACGATCTATGCGCCGGGCGCGGTGGTCGTGCCGCACATGCTCGCGTCGGGCAAGATCAACGTGCTCGCGCTGATCGGGTCGAGCAAGGTGGCCGACCACCTGAAGAAGCAGCACCCGAAATCGCACCGGCTGCGCGCGATCCTCGGCCTCGACGCAAAGAACGCGGCGATCGTGCTGCCCGACGCCGATCTCGATCTCACCGTCAAGGAATGCCTGCTCGGCGCGCTGTCGTTCAACGGCCAGCGCTGCACCGCGCTGAAGATGCTGCTCGTGCACCGCTCGATCGTCGACGAATTCCTGAAGCGCTTCACCGCCGCGCTCGAACAGCTGAAGATCGGCATGCCGTGGGAGAAAGGCGTCAGCATCACGCCGCTGCCGGGCATGCATCGCACGGCCTACATGACGGACGCGATCGACGACGCGAAGGCCAAGGGTGCGCAGGTCGTCAATCATTCGGGCGGCGAGTTCAGCAAGACGCTGTTCTATCCGGCCGTCGTGTACCCGGTGTCGGAAGGAATGAAGCTGTATCGCGAGGAACAGTTCGGGCCGATCATTCCGGTGGCGACGTTCGACGACGTGGACACCGCGCTCGACTACGTGACGACGTCGGATCACGGCCAGCAGGTCAGCATCTTCGGTTCCGATCCGGCGCAGATCGGCGCGCTGGTCGATCCGCTCGTGAACCAGGTGTGCCGCGTGAACATCAACTGCCAGTGCCAGCGCGGGCCGGACGTGTTCCCGTTCGCGGGCCGCAAGGATTCGGCGGAAGGCACGCTGTCGGTGAGCGACGCGCTGCGCGCGTTCTCGATCCGCTCGATGGTCGCGGCGAAGCAGACCGACAGCAGCAAGCAGCTGCTCGATTCGATCGTGTCGGATCACTACTCGAAGTTCGTCAATACGGGTTTTATTTTCTGAAGCCGCGGCGATCCAGCGTGGGAGATGCGCTGGATCGCCGCCTCCGGTACGAATCGACCGCTCACCGCGCGAGCGCGGCCAGTACGTTCGCCCGGTAGCTCATGTCCTTTTCCCGGATCTCGAGTACCCCGCGCGTGACGTCGATGTTCGTATAGAGCTCGGCATAGCGCGATTCGGGGCCGTCGGCGAAGAAAAAGACTTTCGCCTGCATCGGGTAGGTGTCGACTTCGCGGAGGTCTCCGCTCAGCACGGCGACATCGCCGTACGCGCGTGCGGCAAATTTCGCCGACGGCAGCGGCTGTCCGTACAACGTCGCCAACGCGTCCAGCAACGCGTCGCTTTCGGCGCCAATCGACTGATAGACGATTCCGCTGCGCCCGCCTTCGCGCGCACCGAACACGACTTTGACGCCCACCGTCTTGCCCTGATAGACACCGCGCGCCAGCACCGCACATTGATTTCGACCGTCGCATTCAATCGACCGGACTGCGAGGCGGATATCAGCAAAATCGCGCAGCACGGGCCCCTTGGCCGCGGATATCTCGGGCAACGCCGGCTCGCGCGCAACACCTGTAATGGCAACGGAAACGAACAATCCCGCGCCCAGCAGACGCATGACGTGGGTGCGAAATGGGCTCACGTTAAACGCTCCCGTTCGGATGTTCCAGAGGCACCGGTGATGCGCACGTCCGCCTGAGCGGCATCACACCCGTCGCCCACTCTACACGTTCGACACCAGCAGCCTGATCCCAGCCACGCCGAACACGACGGCAAGACACGCTTCCATCGCGCGCCGGCCGCGCACGTACAGCCGGCGCGCACCGTCCATCGAGAACACGAGCGCATAGCCGCCGAACACCAGGCACCCGATCACGATGCAGCCCGGCACGACGGCGCCGTGCGACGCGCCCGCGCCGTTCGACGACAGCGCGACGATCGACACCCACACGAGGATCGCTTTCGGATTGGTCAGGTGCAGCATCGCGCCGCGTACATAGAAGCGCGACAGCCGTTGCTCGCCCGCAGCGTTCGTCGACGCCGCCGCGTTGCCGGACCACGCCGTGCGCCCCGACTTGAACGCGAGCCACAGCAGGTACAGCCCACCGAAAACCTTGATCGCGACCAGCAGCTTCGACCACGCGAGCAGCGCGGCCGACACGCCGAGCGCCGCCACCGTCGCCCAGCACATCGACCCGGAAATGACGCCGAGCGCGAACGCGAGCGCCGCCTTGCGGCCCTGGTTCGCGGCGACCGACATGATCGCGAGATTGCTCGGCCCGGGGCTGGCCGTCCCGATGAAATAAGCCGTGTAGGCCAGCAGCAGGTTGGCCGAGAAGAAGGCGTGGACGCTCATGTCGAACCTCGCAGGGATGATCGGGGCATTGTTGGCAAACGCGCGCCGTCTGCCCATGGACAATTGGCCGACAATTCGCTGGGCCAGCTGGACGGGGCACGCAACCGGATCGCCACGCGTAAATCCGTCTCGGATTTGAAACACCCGTCACATTCGCCGGCGGCTTTCGCCGAGCATGGCGGACATCCTGTCCTGCCGCTTCCACCGGGCCGCACGCTTGACAGGCGCAGGCGGCACCGCGCGCGCCGGCCCGTTTCGTCAGACGGCCGGGGAACGCGCCACGCAATTTATCCCGGCGTTACGTTACATCCGTGAAGCATTTCGCGTCGGCGAGCCGCTCCGCGGACTCGATATGCATCGCGCCGCGCCGGTAGACCGCCTCCTCGGTCCCCTCCGCCCCCCAGTACCGGCGGGACTCGCGGCCCGCGTCGCGTCGCGGCTCAACAATACTCAACAATCGTCTCGCGCCGCTGGTACGAAACCTGCATCCCGTTCGGGTAACCGCCGCGCCGATCACCGCGCGGACACGAACCCACCGTCGGGCGCATCCAGCGGACACGCCCGAACGATTCGAGCAAGTAACGAGGCCCTTCATGGATGCACTGCCCAATTCGTCCGACACGTCGTTCCAGCTCTTTCTCGCGAAGGTGCTCGAACAGCCGTTGCCCGACTGGACCGAAAAACAGCAGATGGAACTCGAGATGGCACGCTCGCTGTCCACCGAAATGGTTCAGCTCGCCGAGGACATGCGCGGCCGCACGCCCGATCTCGCGCGCTGCCTCGTGCTGCTCCGCTACGCGAAGGTGCTCGACTTCATGCTGACGTCGCTCGCCGCGCACCGCGACATTCATCCGCAGACGCTGCGCACGCTGTTCCGGCTCGCGAACCTGAAAGTCGACGATGCGTATCCGGCCTGAGCCGGCGCACTGCATCGGCTGCCGCGGGCGTCGCGCACGGCCGCGGCGGCCCATCCCCGATTCGCGGCACACGCGTGCCCGATGACCTCGCCGCATGATTCCCAGGAACCGGCGATCCCGACTGGCCCGCGCACTCGGCGCGTTCGTGAAACACGACGGCCGCGACGCGCAGAAGCCTCACGGCCAGAACGATCGTCGCGACGATCGCGACGTCGAGCGGACGCTGCGGCGCGTGTCGCCGGCCGACCTGTCCGATCTGCTGGCCGACGCTGACGGCAGCGCCGACGACGCCGAGACTGAGGCCGAGGCCGAAGCCGGTTTCGCCGATGTGAGACGCACGCCGTGAACGCTGTCGATTTCGACCGGATCTGGCCGGCCATCTGCGAAACCCCTGCCTGGTCCGTGACGAAAGGCCAGGGCAGCTTTCTCACGTTCGAATTCGGGCAACCCGCGCTGCATGTGCGGGAGCCGCTCGCCGGCTCGCCCGGCCTGTCCGCGACGGCACGGGACAGGCTCGCGTCGCGGCACGTGACGGTGGCCGGCAACGGGCACCTGTGGATTTGCTACTGCCATTGGTCGATCGCGCTCGACGGCCACGAGCTCGCGCACAGCGAATCCCGATCCGGCGACATCGCGGCCGCCGCGCAACGGCTCGACGGGCAGATCCTGCGGTCGGTC
Organism: Burkholderia sp. AU33803; assembly: GCF_002223095.1. Taxonomy (NCBI): domain Bacteria; kingdom Pseudomonadati; phylum Pseudomonadota; class Betaproteobacteria; order Burkholderiales; family Burkholderiaceae; genus Burkholderia; species Burkholderia sp. AU33803. The sequence continues at coordinate 485,341 of NZ_NKFJ01000006.1, read as the reverse complement.
ACGCCCGGTGCCCAGCCGGGTTCGTGGACGTTCGATTTCGACCTCGGCGGCAAGCTGACGACCTGGCCGTACGGCGACGATCCGGCCGACGAACAGTGGCATCTGTACGACCGGCGCTCGGGCAACGTGCTGACCGCCCGCGCCGACGGCACCTGGTCGTATGGCCCGGCGAACCTGCCGCCCGGCAGCGAATCGTTCGGCGCCGAATAGCCACCCGCGTGCTTTCGTCCGCTTCCGGCAGCGCGCCGGGCTGATGCCGTGCATCAGCGTGGCGGACGGCCCCGCCCCGCAAAGGGAGGTACAATCGCGCGCCATGAACGCACTTCGCCGCTTCCTGCTCCGCCAAGGCGTCGCGCGACAGCTTCTGTGGGGGTTCCTCCTCGTGACGCTGCTGTCCCGCGCGCTGATGTCGGGCGCCGTGATGCTCGATCCGGACGGTCCGGATGCGGGCTCGGTGGTGCTGTGTTCGGGCCGCGGCCCGCTGATCGTCAACGTGGCCGCGCTGACCGCCCGTTTCGATGCCGGCGCGCCGATCACACCGGCCAACGACGCGCTCGCGCTCGCCGATGCGCTCAAGCATGACGGGCATGCCGACAACACGGCGTCGTCCGGCAGCGGCGACACCCTGTGCGCATTCGGCGCCGCGCTGTTCACCGCGCTCGCGTCGTTCGTGCTGCTGGTGCTGCTGTTTCCCGCCGCCGCGCCACGGCGCTTCCGGGCTTACTTCGACCGTATTCCCGTCGTGCGATCGATCTTCGACGATCGCCCCCCCTCCCGCGCCCCTCCGCTGTTCTGCTGACGGTTCCGCCCCGCGGCTCGTGCACGTCGACGTGCGCGGGCCTGCATGCCGTTCGTCTCACACGACCTGATTCAAGCGTTCACCCGCCTGCCCGCCTCGCGCGGGCGACGCCGTCATGCGCCGCTTCCGCGCATGGCGCCGCGCCGCCCGTCTCGTCGATGCCGGCCGGCGGGCGCGACGCGCGTTGACGCCCGCCGGCCCGTGCCGGCGCGGCCGCTCAACGAACCCGAGGAGCTGACACCATGTCGACCACCGTCGAACGGGCGATCTCGCCCGCCCAATCCGCCCACGCCGGCTACCGGACGCTCTGGCGCTGGCACTTCTATGCCGGCCTGTTCGTCATGCCGTTCCTGGTGGTCCTCGCGATCACCGGCACGCTCTATTGCTTCCAGCCGCAGATCGAGCCGCTGCTGTATCCGCACCGGCTCGTCGTCGAGCCGCGCGCCACGCCGCGGCTCGATGCCGACACACTGCTCGCGAGCGCGCGCACCGCGATGCCGGCCAGCGCGACGCCGGTGTCCGTGCAGGTCTCGACCGCACCGGACCGCAGCGCCGAATACGTGTTCCGGCTGCGCGACGGCAGCCGCGAGAGCGTGTACGTGAACCCGTACGACGGCAGCGTGCTCGGCACGCTGAGCGTCGAGAACCGCTTCATGCAGATCGACCGGATGCTGCATCGCAAGCTGCTGCTCGGCAAGACGGGCGAGTTGCTGATGGAGCTCGCCGCGTGCTGGACCTTCGTGATGATCGGCACCGGCATCGCGCTGTGGTGGCCGCGCGGCGCGACGCGCGTCGGGCAGGCGCTGCGCCCCGACCTGTCGCTGCGCGGCCGGCCGCTGTGGAAGAACATTCACGCAACCGCCGGCATCTGGCTCGCGGCCGGCACGATCGCGTTCATCCTGACGGGGCTGCCGTGGTCGGGCTCGTGGGGCAAGAACTTCAAGGCGCTGGCCGCGACCGTGAACCTCGGTGCGCCGGAAGGCGCATGGGGCGGCGGAGCGGTACGCTCGACGCGCCCGGGTGCTGCCGCGGCACCCGCACCTGCCCAGGCAGGTGCGCCGTCCGGCCATCACCACGACTCCGGCGAGTCGATGCCGGGAATGGTGATGGATGACCTGCCGTTGCCGCAAACGCCGTGGGCGGTCGGCAACGTGCCCGTCCCGCATTCGCCGTCGGCGCCGACACCGGCACCGCTGCCGCTGGCCCGCGCGATCGCGATCGTCGCGGGTCTCGGCGTGACGAGCGGCTACACGCTCGCGCTGCCGTCCGGCGCGGACGGCGTGTTCACCGCGTCGTACTTCCCGGACGACCCGAAAGCCGAGCGGACGATCTACCTCGACCAGTACAGCGGGGCCGTGCTGAAAGACATCCGCTATGACGACTACGGCGCGGTGTCGCGCGCCGTGTCGTACGGCACGTCGCTGCACATGGGCCGCTATTTCGGGCTCGCGAACCAGATCGTCTGCGCGGTGCTGTCGCTCGGGCTGGCCGCGATGGCCGTCACGGGCACCGTGATGTGGTGGAAGCGCCGCCCGGCTCGCAAGTTGGGCGCGCCGTCGCGCGAGCGCGGCGCGCCGCCGATGCGCGGCTGGATCGCGGGGCTCGTGCTGCTCGGCGTCGTGTTCCCGCTGATGGGTGCGACGATCGTCGCGGTCTGGTTGATCGACCGTCTGCTGTTCGGCCGTGCGGCCCGCGCAGCGGCCTGATTCATCGCGCGCCGGCATACGCGGCGCGCCGACGCGACAAGCCCGGGCCACCGCGTGGCTCGGGCTGTTCGCGCTCGTACTCGCGCTCGTCGCGCCGCTGATCTCGCAACTGCGCGCTGCCGCAGCCAATGACGGCCTGCCGGCCGCGCCGATCTGCTCGGCAACCGGCAACACGCTCGTGGCGCACGCGGAACTGAAAGCGTCTTCCGATTCGCTGTCCGATTCTCCATCCGGCAAGCATTTCGATCGCTGCGGCTATTGCGGCCTGCTCGCCGGCCATCCGCCGCTGCAGTCCGCGGTGTTGCTCCCCGCTTCCCCGGCCGTGCGGCATGCGCCGCCCGCGCCGCTGATCCCCTCTGCCAGCCACCCGCCGAAGCGCTACGCGCTCGCCGCGCGCGGGCCGCCTTCCGCCCGCGCCTGACGCACCTCGCGACCGCGCCGCCGCACACCGCGCGGCGCCGCCCCGCTTCGCCTGCCCGCCCTGCCGGTGCCCGATGCCGAACCCGCGCGCGTGACCACGCGCGGTGGCCGGTGCCGTGCATGGCGCGCATCGTGTCCGTCTCATCATCGTCACCGCAACCCTACGTACAACGACATGCTTACCTCGACCCGTATTGCCGCCGCGCTGTCCGGCGCGATTTCCGTGCTCTTCGCGTCGGCCGCCTGCGCGCAAGGCGCCGACGCACCCACCGATGCACCGGCCGCATCGACGCTGCCCGCCATCAACGTCAACGCACCCCGCGAGCTCGACTCGCTGACATCGAAATCGACCGGCAGCCTGAAGCGCACGCTCGAGCAGACGGTCGGCTCGGTGGGCTTCGTCGATGCCGACAGCTACCGGAACACCTACGCGTTCACGCTGCGCGACGTGCTGAAGGACGTGCCGGGCGTGTTCGTCGAGAACCGCTACGGCCAGGAGTTGCGGCTGTCGATTCGCGGCTCGGGCATCGCCCGCTCGTACCACACGCGCGGCCTCGAGATCCTGCAGGACGGCATCCCGACCAACCTCGCGGACGGCAGCGGCGACTACTACCAGATCGATCCACTCGCACTGCAGGCGGTGCAGGTCTACAAGGGCGGCAACGGCCTCGCGTATGGGGCGTCGACACTCGGCGGCGCGATCGACTTCATCACGCCGACCGCTCATACCGCCGACGCGCCGAACATCCTGCGCGCGGAAGGCGGCAGCTACGGCACGGTGCGCACCAGCGCGCAGATCTCGCGCGTGCTCGGCCCGCTCGATTTCCTCGCGAACTTCAGCGTCAATCACACGGACGGCTATCGCGATCATTCGAAGGGGCAATATGAGCAGTTCAACGCGAACGTCGGCTACCGGTTCAGCCCGACGGTCGAGACACGCTTCTACGTCGGCGTGTACGTCGTCGACCAGTTGCTGCCCGGCACGCTGTCGCTGTCCGACGCGCTGAACAATCCGACCAAGGCCGCACCGAACGCGATATCGGGCGACCAGGCGCGCAACACGCGCACCGAGCGGATCGCGAACCGCACGACGGTGAAGCTCGATTCGGGCGAGCTGCAGTTCGACACGTGGGCAATCCACAAGAGCCTCTATCACCCGATTTTCCAGGCGCTCGACCAGGACGGCTGGACCTACGGCTTCGCGCCGCGCTACACGGGCCACCTGACGCTCGGCGGGATGCGCAACGACCTGATCGTCGGCGCGCGCTTCTTCGGCGGCCGCACGCAGGCGAACCAGTACGTGAACGTCAACGGCAACAAGGGCGCGCAGACGCTCGACTCGACGCAGACGGCCTTCAACTACGAGGCGTACGTCGAGAACCGGCTGTTCTTCATGCCGACCGTCGCGCTGATGACGGGTGTGAAGGTGCTGCACTCGGTGCGCGAGTACATCGACAACGGCGGGCTGCCGCGCAACCCGAACACCAAGTCGACGAACGCGAGCTACAGCGGCGTCAATCCGAAGCTCGGGCTGCTGTGGCAGCCGGACGCGCACACCCAGGCCTACGTCGACATCACGCGCAGCCAGGACGTGCCCGACTTCACCGACCTCACGCAGACCTTCTCGAACACGACGCGCTTCGCGCCGCTCGCGGCGCAGCACGCGTGGACGATCGAGTTCGGCACGCGCGGCTCGCGCGAGCGCGTGAGCTGGGACGTGACCGCCTATCGCTCGCTCGTGCGCGACCAGCTGCTGCAGTACACGACGAACCCGGATGTGCCGGCGTCGACGTTCAATGCGAACAAGACGGTGCTGCAAGGGATCGAGGCCGGCGCGTCGGTCGAGTTGCTGCGCAACGTCACCGGGCGCGGCGCGGGCGACAAGGTCACGCTGTCGGGCATCTGGAACCTGAACGACTTCCGCTTCAAGAACGACCCGCAGTACGGCAACAACCGGATCGCGGGCGTGCCGCTGAACGTGCTGCGCGCGACGCTGGGCTACGCGCGGCCGAGCGGCTTCCACATCGCGGCGACGCTCGACTGGGTGCCGTCGGGCGCGTGGGCCGACGATGCGAACACGTTGCGCGTGCCGAGCTACACGCTGCTCGGGCTGCAGGCCGGTTACGACTTCCGCAATGGCCTCTCGCTGTTCGTCGATGCGCGCAACCTGACCAACAAGCGCTATGTGAGCGACATCAGCACGGTCGCCGATGCGCGCACCGCGAACACCGCGATCTTCTATCCGGGCGAAGGGCGCAGCGTGTTCGCCGGCATGCGGTACGCGTTCTGATGCGCCGCCTTTCAAGCAACACCGCATTGAACAGATTCAAAGGATCTCGAAACATGAAGTTCAGATTGATGCTGCCCGCCGCCTTGCTCGCGGCCTTCTCGCCCGCGGGCCAGGCACAGGAAAGCGATGCCGCGAGCGCCGGCGCCACGCTCGCCCCGATTCGCGTCAACGCACAGAAGGCGACACCGCTCACGCAGCCGCTCGACACCGGCAGCCGTCTCGGCTTGACCTCGCTCGAAACGCCCGCGAGCGTCGAGCAGATCGATCGCAAGACGCTCGACACCCGCGGCGACAGCGCAATCGTCGACGCGGTGAGCCGCGCCGCCGGCATCAGCGCGTCGCCGCATCCGGGCAACGGCGGCTCGGAGCTCGGCGCGCGCGGCTTCGTCGGCGCGTCGTCGGTCACGCAGCTCTATGACGGCGTGCGCCCGTACGGCGCGATCGGCATCACGTTTCCGTTCGACACGTGGTCGGTCGACCATATCGACGTGCTGCGCGGCCCGGCGTCGGTGATCTACGGCGAAGGCGCGATCGGCGGGGTCGTCAACATCGTGCCGAAGAAGCCGACGCGCGGCGCGATCCAGAACGAACTGCAAGTTGGCGGCGGCACCGAGGGCACGGCGCGGGTCGCGTTCGGCAGCGGCGGCGCGATCAACGACACGCTGTCGTACCGCTTCGACATCAGCGGCAACCGTTCGTCGAACTGGGTCGACCGCGGCAATTCGCGCAACCTGTCGATCTCCGGCGCGCTGCGCTACGACGTGAGCGCCGACCTGTACGTGACGGCGTCGTATGCGCAGGGCTTCCAGCACCCGATGCAATATTTCGGCGTGCCGCTCGTGAACGGCGCGCGCGATCGCGCGCTCGACAAGAAGAACTACAACGTCGGCGACAGCGACATCGCGTTCCGCGACAGCTGGGCGACGGTCGCGGCGAACTGGCAGCCGAGCGACAGCCTGAACGTGACGAGCACGCTCTACCGGATGAAGAGCAACCGTCACTGGAAGGATGCGGAGTACTACACGTACCTGCCGTCGACCGCGCAAGTGCGGCGCAGCAGCTTCACGGAAATCTTCCACGACCAGGCGCAGTACGGCAACGTGACGGCGGCCACCGTCACCACCGCGCTGCTCGGCATGCGCAACACGTTCTCGACGGGCGTCGAGTTCAATCACACGACGTTCCAGCACGACAACAACTCGCCGTATTCGGGCACGTCGACGGTCGATCCGTTCAACTTCGATCCGGGCAGCTTCATCAACACGGCCGGCACCTACCCGAAGTACCGCAGCCAGGCGAACCAGTACGCGCTGTTCGCCGAGAACCGGCTGGAAATCACGCCGCGCTGGTCGGTGATCGGCGGGCTGCGCTACGACCATGCGAGCGTGAACCGCGACGATCTCGTGAACGGCGGCGCATTCACGAAGGTGTTCGCGAACACGGGCTGGCGCATCGGCACCGTGTACGACGTGCAGCCCGGCCTCGCCGTGTACGGCCAGTACTCGGTCGCGGCCGATCCGATCAGCTCGCTGCTGTCGCTGAATGCGTCGAAGGCGAACTTCACGCTCGCGACCGGCCGGCAGATCGAGATCGGCGTGAAGCAGTCGTTCCTCGACGGCAAGGCGGAATGGACGCTCGCCGCGTACCGGATCGTCAAGAGCAATCTGCTGACGGCCGATCCGCTGAACCCGAACCAGTCGATCCAGGTCGGCCAGCAGTCGTCGCGCGGGCTCGAGGCGACGATCGGCGCGGAGATCGCGAAGGACTGGCGCGTCGACGTGAACGTGTCGATCCTGCGTGCGAAATACGACGACTTCCAGCAGACGTCCGGCGGCACGACGGTGTCGCGCGCGGGCAACGTGCCGGTGTCGGTGCCGCAGCGGCTCGCGAACCTGTGGGTGAGCTGGCGCTTCGCGCCGGACTGGACGGGCATCGCGGGCGTCAAGTACGTCGGCAAGCGCTTCGCCGACACCGCGAACCAGCTCGTGATGCCGTCGTACACCACGGTCGACCTCGGCCTCGCGTGGAAGCCGCGCAAGGACACGACGATCACCGCGCGCGCGTACAACGTGTTCAACCGGCGCTTCGTGCAGTCCGCGTACTACAACGAGACGCAGTACCTGCTCGGCAACGACCGGCGGCTCGAAGTGGTGGCCAACTACCGGTTCTGATGCGGCGCGGTGCGGTGCGCCGCACCCGCCGCCCGTGCGCATGCACTGCGGCGGGGGCATTCATCGCGGCCTCATCGCGACCTCACCGCGAATGCGCGGCCACTCACGCAACCGCATGAACGCCCTGGATCCGCGCACAGCGGCCCGACGAACCCCTCGCCGAACCGCATGACCGCACGTCACGCACGCGTGCCCGCCGCACGCCCCGCCATCCATTTCCGGTAGCGCCGCGTCTGGCACTGCGCGGCCAGTTGCTGCCTGACCAGCGCGCGCAGCGGCGACACCTGCGGGTGCGTGCGCCGGCCAGCGCTCAGCCGCGTGAGCTGGAACTTGACGACGGCCATGTTGGCCAGCGCGCCCAGCGCCTTGTTCTTCCAGCGGATCGGTTCCAGCACCGGTGCGGTGTCCTTGCCGGCCCGCCAGTCGCGCGGCAGGTTCGGCTCGATCGACAGCGCGGTCGCGATGCCGACCATCGCCACGCCGCTGTCGACCACCTGCTCGGCCACCACGCGACGCCGGATGCCGCCCGTGACCATCAGCGGCATCCGCGCGACGGCCGTGATGTCGCGCGCGAACTCGAGGAAATACGCTTCGCGGGCCAGCGTGCGGCCGTCGCGCGCCTCGCCCTGCATCGCCGGCACTTCATAGCTGCCGCCCGACAATTCGACGAGATCGACGCCGAGCGGATTCAGCAGCTCGACCACGCGCTTCGCCTCGTCCGCGCTGAAGCCGCCGCGCTGGAAATCGGCCGAGTTCAGCTTGACCGCGACCGCGAATTGCGGCGACACCGTCGCGCGCACGTCCCGCACGATGTCGAGCAGCAGGCGTGCGCGATTCTCGATGCTGCCGCCCCACTGGTCCTGCCGGCGGTTCGTCAGCGGCGACAGGAACTGGCTCAGCAGATAACCGTGCGCCGCGTGAATCTCCACGCCCGTGAAACCGCTCTGCTCCGCGAGTTGCGCGGCGCGCACGAAGCGGCGCTGCACGTCGGCGATATCGGCCGGCGTCATCTCCTTCGGCACCGGGAACTGTTTCGACAGCGCCCCGAGCGCGAGCGGCACGGCCGACGGCGCGAGCGTCGTCTGGCCGAGCGCCGCCTGCATCTGGCGCCCCGGGTGATTGATCTGCATCCACACGTGCGCGCCGCCCGAGCGCGCCACCTGCGCCCAGCGGCGAAAGCGCTCGAGATGCGCATCGCTCTCGAGCACGACGCCGTTCGGCCCCGTCATCGCGCGGCCGTCCACCATCACGTTGCCGGTCAGGATCAGGCCGACCTGGCCGTCGGCCCACGCCTGGTACAGGCGCAGCAACGCGTCGGACGGTGCGTGGTTCGCATCGGCCATGTTCTCTTCCATCGCGGCCTTGGCCAGACGGTTCGGAATCACCGCCCCGTTGGGCAGTGTCAGCGGTGTAAACAGGTTCATGGAGGACACCCTCGATTGACGATGCCCAACGATAACTTTAAAGTCAACTTTAAGGTCAAGCCCTTTTGGAGCACTGCATGAAAATCGGCGAACTGGCGAAGGCGAGCGGCCTCGCGGCGTCCCGCATCCGCTTCTACGAAGCGAGCGGGCTGCTCGAACCGGCCCGTCGGCAGGCGAACGGCTATCGGCAATACGGGTCGGAAGCGTTGATGCGGCTCGCGATCATCGACCGCGCGCAGCGCGCGGGCTTCGCGCTCGACGAGATCCGCGCGGTGTTGCCGCCCGATCTCGGCGCGTGGCCGCGCGACGAGCTGCTGGTGGCGCTGCGGCACAAGGTCGACGAAATCGTGCTGCTCGAACAGCGTCTCGCGCAGAACCGGCAACATCTGGAGGTGCTGATCGACGAGATCGAGAACAAGCCGGACGGCGAAGATTGCGCGGAAACCGCGCAACGGATGCTCGACCGACTGTGCGCGCAGGCCGACGAAGCGCCGGCGTCGGCACCGGTGCCCGCGCCGGTCCCGCGGCCGACGCGCAAGCGTGCATGACTGGTTACACTGCGTCACCTGAAAAACAACCAACCCGCGCGGCGGCGAGACGAGTCGACGCGCGTGCGCCGGCTTTCGCGGCGCGACTTCAAGACCCGATCCGCATGACGATCCCCCGCACCACAGGATTCCTCGTCGCCGCACTGCTGACGTTCGGCATCGGCAGCGCTTGCGCCAGGACGTGCGCCGATACGCCTGCGTCGTTCGCGTGCCCCACCGCCCCCGAGCTTCCGGCAGACATCGTCGCGCAGTTGCCCACCGGCTACGAAGCGATGGACGCCGCGTCGGGGCGACTGACCGACGGCGCCCGCATCGGCTATGTGGTCGTCGCGCATCAGCCCGACGACTCGATGCGCAAGGCGTCGCTACGTCCGCTGATGATCTTCCTGCCGGACAAGGATGGGCACTACCGGCTCGCGGCGCGCAACGACACCGTGATCATGAAAGCAGACGAAGGCGGGATGGGCGACCCGTATCTGGATGGCGTCGCCGAGAACGCGCTGACGATCGAACCGCGCACGTTCACGGTCGAACAGGGCGTGTTCGCAGGCCATGACCACTGGCGCGACCGTGTCACGTTTCGCTACGACACTGCGCATCGCACGTGGGTGTTCCATCGCGAGGTGTTCCGGAACTGGCGCTTCAACGACGACCCGAACGGCGATGCGCTGAAAGCCGACCCGGTGCGCGTCACGCGCGCCAATGTAGCGAAAGCGGTCACGTTCGAAGCATGGCGGCCGGATTACTGGTGTGATTCTGCCGAGCGGCGAGGCACCGATCCGGCTTGCAGCAAGACGCGTTGACGTTGACGCCGCGCCGCGACTGACGATGCGTGCGGACAAGCGGTATGCACGGACGCTACCGCGCCGCATGCGCAGTGTGTCTGCCGACGCGCGCATGCCCCCGTTCTCATCTGCGCGGATTTGCTTACGTCGCAGGTAATCGACGCGCGCCGCCCGCGCCGCGATCATGGCTCCATCGATGCACGAACCGCATCACATCGAGGAGCCTGCCATGACCGCCTACGCCATCGCCCACCTGCACGACGTCGAGATGGGCGACGACATCGTCGAATACCTCGAACGCATCGACGGCACGCTTGCGCCTTTTAACGGACATTTCGTGATTCACGGCGCGCGGCCGGACGTACGCGAAGGCGTGTGGCGCGGCGACCTGATCGCGATCGCGTTTCCCGATCTCGACACCGCGCGCGCGTGGTACGAATCGGATGCATACCGGCAGATCCAGCCGCTGCGTGCGCAGCACGCGAGCGGCCCGCTGATCCTGATCGACGGCGTCGACGCTCGGCACAAGGCGACCGATATCCTGCGCTGAGCCGCGACGCCGGCGACGCTTACGACGCGTTGCGCTCCATCGGCTCGCCGACGACGAACCCGCCGCCCTGGAACCGCTGCGCGGGATCGTCGTGGTCAGCGGTCGGCGCCGTCACCGGGAACAGCCCGGCAAACTGCTCGGAGCTGTCGCGCGGGCGGAAGCCGAGGAAACCGGCCTTCGTGTTGTCCCACCACTTCACCGGGTTGTCCGACGCGCCGTACACGATCGCGTGACCGACGCGGTTCGTCAGCAGCGAGCAGCGCACGAGCTCGATGAAGTCGCGATAGCTGAGGAACGTCACGAGCATGCGCGGATTCTTTGGCACTTCGAACGATGAACCGATCCGCAGGCACACGGTCTCGATCCCGAAGCGGTCGAAGTAGTAGCGCGACAGCGATTCGCCGAAGCACTTCGTCACGCCGTACAGGCTGTCGGGGCGCAGCGGCGCATCGGCGTCGAGCACTTCCGTGACCGGATGGAAGCCGATCGCATGGTTCGAGCTCGCGAACACGACGCGCTTCACGCCGTGCTTGCGCGCGGCTTCGTACAGGTTGTACGTGCCGGTGATGTTCGCGCCGACGAGATCGTCGAACGGCGCATCGACCGAAATGCCGCCGAGGTGGACGATCGCGTCCACGCCGTCGACGAGCTGCATCACCGCGGCCCGGTCGGCCAGGTCGACGACGCGGGTTTCTTCATGCGCGGCCGCATCGCCGAGCGCAGCGATGTCGCTGACGCGCACGACGTCGGCCCAGTCGGCGAGCGCGCCGCGCAACTGGCGGCCGAGGTTGCCGGCCGCGCCCGTCAGCAGCAGGCGCCCGAACGGTTTGCGCGCGCCGGTGGATGAGGCATTCATCGAATCTCCTTGAATCTGACCTGAAATCTGACTGAATCGGAAAACGTTTTCCAACTATACGCGGGCGCACTGCCGAACGTCAATGGCCGAACCCGGTCGCATCTATCCGCACTTTCCCGATATCGGCGCGTGGCCGCGCGTGCTCTTTTTCTGCCACAATCCGGCCTTACGGAACGAAAACGTTACCCTTCGAATGAAAAAAGTTTCCCCGACGATCCGCGACGTGGCGGCGGAAGCCGGCGTGTCGGTCGCGACGGTATCGAAGTACGTGAACGGCACGCAGCGCTTCTCGCCGACCGTCGAGGCACGGCTCAAGGAGGCGATCGAGCGGCTCGGCTACCGTTCGAACCCGCTCGCGCGCTCGATGATCACCGGCCGCACGCGCACCATCGGCCTCGTGATCCTCGACATCAGCAACCCGCACTTCACGAACGTGGTGAAAGGCGCGAACCGCGTCGCGCTGCAGCACGACTACACGCTGCTGCTCGTCGATACCGAGGAGAGCCAGGCGCGCGAACGTTCGCTGATCGAAGCGCTCGCGCAACGCGTGGACGGGCTGATCGTCAGCACGCGGATGCCCGACGACGAAGCCGGCTGGATGCTCGATCTCAACAAGCCGCTCGTGCTGCTGCGTCGCAGCCCCGGCCTGCCGATTCCGAGCGTCGGCATCGACAACCGGCTGTCGACCTACATGCTCGCGCGCCATCTGCTCAATCTCGGCCACACGCGTATCGCGTATCTCGGCTTCGGCACGGCACGCGTGAACGACGAGCGGATCCAGGGCGCGCGCGACTGTCTCGCGGAAGCCGGGCTCACGCTCGACGTGCACGATGCGCATGCGCCGACCGCCGAAGCCGGTGAGCGTGCGTGTTCGCGCGTGATGCTCGGGCCGCAGCGCCCGCAGGCCGTGATCTGCTACAACGACCTGATCGCGCTCGGCTTCATGAAAGAGGCCGCGTCGCTCGGTTTCCGGCTGCCGCAGGACGTGTCGGTCGCCGGCATCGACAACGTGCCGTACGGCGAATACGCGGCGCCCGCGCTGACGACCGTCGACATCCAGAGCGAGAACATGGGCGAGCTCGCGATGCAGAAGCTGATCGATGCGCTCGCGGGCCGTACCGATGCGAGCTATTCGACGTTCGAGCCGCGGCTGATCATGCGCGCGTCGACGGCCGCGGCCGGCTGAGTTTCCTGTTTCGCGCCTGCAAAAGAAAGCGCGCCGCCCAAAGGCGGCGCGTTCGTTTGTCGACGCGCGATCACGCACTCATGCGTCGAGCTGCGCAGGCTTCATCTTCGGCGTGAGCATGTGCATCACGCCCAACGCGATCAGGTAGGCCGACGCGCCGATCGCGAACAGCACCCAGTAGTGGCCCGTGCGCTGCAGCACCTGGCCGATCACTTCCGAGAACAGCACGCCGCCGATCGAACCGGCCATCCCGCCGATGCCGACCACCGATGCCACCGCGCGGCGCGGGAACAGGTCGGACGCCGTCGTGAACAGGTTCGCCGACCAGCCCTGGTGCGCGGCGGCGGCGAGCCCGACGATCAGCACCGCGGCCCACAGGCTCTGCACCTGCGACACGAACGCGATCGGCAGCACGCAGCAGGCGCAGATCAGCATCGCCGTCTTGCGCGCGCCGTTCACGCTCCAGCCCGCACGCAGCAGCATCGACGACAGCCAGCCGCCGCCGATACTGCCGACCGTCGTCAGCGCATAGATGCAGACGAGCGGCAGGCCGATGTGCTGCATGTCCATCCCGCGCGATTCGTTCAGCCACTTCGGCAGCCAGAACAGGTAGAACCACCACACCGGATCGGTCAGGAACTTGCCGATCAGGAACGCCCACGTCTCGCGCTTGCGGATCAGTTCGCCCCAGCGCGGCGCGCCGGCGTTCGCGTTCGCCGCGTCGAGCGCTTCCGCTTCGTCGCGCGGCTCGTCGTATTCCGCGGCGAGCGCGCGCGTATCGGCCTGGCGATAGAGCACGAGCCACACCGCGAGCCACACGATGCCGATCGCGCCGACGATCACGAACGCCGCGCGCCAGCCGTAGGCCACCGCGATCGCCGGGATGATCGCCGGGGCGAACACCGCGCCGATGTTCGCGCCCGAGTTGAAGATGCCGGTGGCGAGCGCGCGTTCGCGGCGCGGGAACCATTCGGCCGTCGTCTTGATCGCGGCCGGGAAGTTGCCGCCCTCGCCGATCCCGAGCAGCGCGCGCACGAACGCGAAGCCCATCACCGAGCCGACCGCCGCGTGCAGCATCGCGGCGATGCTCCACACCAGCATCGCCAGCGCGTATGAAATGCGCGTGCCGAGCCGGTCGACGATGCGCCCGAAGCCGAGCAGGCCCAGCGCATAGAACGCGGAAAACGCCATCACGATGCGGCCGTACTGCACCTGGCTCCAGCCGATGTCGTGCTGGAGCATCGGCGCGAGCAGGCCGAGGATCTGCCGATCCATGTAGTTGATGACGGTCGCAAAAAACAGCAGCGCACAGACGGTCCAGCGGTAGCGGCTGGCGACAGCGCGCACGGCGCCGACGACGGCAGATTGCATGAATGTCTCCGATGCGCGGCCGCGCCCGTCGCGCCGCACGTTGTTCGTTGACCGGCGACCGGCGCCGGGGCGGACGGCGGCGCGCCCGTCGCGCACGGCCGATTCCGCCGATCAATCTGGAAAACGTTTTTCAAAGCATAGGTCGTGCGCCCATGCCCTGTCAGTCGGGGATTTCGATGAGTCATCTCAAATTAGTCGCGGCAAAAGAGACGACTGTTTCACTACATGGCATTAACCGTTTTTCCCGGATTTTCCTGACGAGCGCGCGTGAGGATGGCCGCCGAGACACATGTCCGATTCCAGCCAGAATCGGGGGCCGGGATGGTTTACAGTCGTCCCATGCGCCTCGATCCCGATTCCTGCTACGACGCCCTGCTTTCGCGGAACCGCCGCTTCGACGGCTGGTTCTTCGTCGGCGTCGCGACGACGGGCGTGTATTGCCGCCCCGTCTGCCCGGTGAAGCCACCGAAGGCGCAGAACTGCAGCTACTACCCGAGCGCCGCGGCCGCCGAGAAAGCCGGCTTTCGACCCTGCATGCGCTGCCGCCCCGAGCTCGCGCCCGGCCACGGGCTACTCGACCTGTCGGGGACGCTCGCCGACGCAGCCGCCACGCTGATCGAGGACGGTTTCCTGAACGCACATTCCGTCGATGCGCTCGCACGGCGCGTCGGCGTAACCGAACGCCATCTGCGCCGGATCTTCGGTGCGCAGTTCGGCGTGTCGCCAGTCGAGTTCGCGCAGACGCACAGGTTGCTGATGGCCAAGCGCTTGCTGACCGATACCGCGCTGCCGGTGGCCGTCGTCGCGTCGACGGCCGGGTTCGGCAGCGTGCGGCGCTTCAACGACCTGTTCCTGCAGCGTTACGGCCTCAATCCGTTGAGGCTGCGCAAAGGAGCCCGCGCGTCGGCCGACGGCGACATGACATTTCCGCTGCCGTATCGCCCGCCATTCGCTTGGGGCGACCTGATGCGCTTTCTCGCGCAGCGGCAGATCGCCGGTGTCGAGCGGATCGATGCGCAGGGTTATGCGCGTGTCGTTGAATTGCCGAACCGGAACGCGAACACCACCGCCGATAACGGGCGCGTGGCCGGCTGGCTGTCCGTCGCGCACGTGCCGCAGCGTTTCGCGCTGGCCGTCACCGTGTCGCCCTCGTTGACGCCGGTCGTGCCGGCCGTGCTCGCGCGTGTGCGGCGGCTGTTCGATCTCGACAGCCGCCCCGACGTGATCGACGCGCATCTCGGCGAACTCGCGAGCGGCTCGCCGGGCCTGCGTGTCCCCGGCGCGTTCGACGGTGTCGAGATTGCGATCCGTGCGATTGCAGGCGAACGGCTTGCGGCGACGCATGCGAGCGCGCCGGTGCTGGCACGCATCGCCGAGCGCTTCGGCACATCGATCGAAGGCGCGCCGCCGGGCCTCACGCACGCGCTGCCCTCCGCCGCGACGCTGGCCGCCCTGCCGCCTTCCGCGCTTGAAACGATCGGCATCGCACGCGAACCCGCACGGGCGATCGTGTCGCTCGCCCGCGCAGTCGACGATGGCACGCTCTCACTCGAACCGATGGCGCCGCTCGACACGACGCTTGACGCACTGCGCGCGCTGCCCGGCTTCGACGAACACGCGGTGCAGTACGTCGCGATGCGCGCGATGGCCTGGCCGAATGCGTTCCCGGCCGACGATGCGTGGCTGCCCGCGCGCACCGAACGCGCCCGTGTGCCATCATCCGCGCCGCATGCCGCGCGCTGGGCGCCGTGGCGCGCGTATGCCGCACTGCACGTGTGGCGCCTTCATGGAGATGTGTCGCGATGACTCCCGCTCACCTGATTCCGAGCCCGCTGGGCGACATCGCCGTGCGCATCGAGGACGATGCGCTGACGGGCCTCTACTTCGTCGGCCAGAAATACTCCCCGCCGGTTGCGATCGTGACCGAGGCAGACGCGCTCGCGATGTCGCCGCTTGCGCGCAAGGTCGCGGAAGAAGTCGCCGAGTACTTCACCGGCATGCGCGAGACGTTCTCGGTGCCAATTCACTTGCGCGGCACTGCGTTTCAACGACGGGTATGGAAGGAACTGCTCGCGATTCCGTTCGGCGAATTGGTGACGTACGGCGACATCACCGAGCGCGTCGGCTTGCCGATGAGCGGCGCGCGCGCCGTGGGCGGTGCGGTCGGCCGCAACCCGGTGTCGATCATGGTGCCGTGCCATCGCGTGGTCGGCGCGTCGGGCAGCCTGACCGGCTATGCGGGCGGCATCGATCGCAAGCGCGCGCTGCTGTCGCTCGAAGGCGCGGGGTTCGAGCGCGGCGCCCACCATCCGGTGCAGCAGGCGCTCACGTTTTGAATGTCGACGTGTGGCCGCGTCACGCGTTCAGCACGGGCCGGCGCGCTTCACGTTTCGCATACGCGCCGGGCGTCACCTGGAATTTCGCCTGGAACAGCGCGATGAACGACGACGTCGAGTCGTAGCCCAGTTGCGCGGCCACCGCGCCGATCGGCTCGCCCGCATCGAGAAGCGGCAGCGCCGCCAGCAGCCGCACCGCCTGCCGCCATTCGGTGAACGACAGCCCCGTGTCCTGCCGGAACAGGCGCGACAGCGTGCGCCGCGTCGCGCCGACCTGATGGCCCCATTCGTCGAGATTGCGCGTATCGCCCGGATCCGCATGCAACGCACGCGCGATTTTCAGCAGACGCGGATCGCGCGGTAGCGGCACCGTCAGCGGCGCCTGCCGCATGCGTGCGATCCGGTCGGCGATCAGGCAAACGAGCGCACCGTCCGGCCCCGTCTCGTCGTAGTTCACCGGCAATTCGGCCGTCGCGAGCACCAGCTCGCGCAGCAGCGGCGTCATGCAGAGGATCGCGCAATCGTCGTGCACGTCGTCGCGCGCGATCGCCGCATCGAGATACAGGCTGTGGAACGCGACGCAATCGCGCGTCGACACCGCATGCGGCACGTGCGGCGGAATCCACATCGCATAGTGCGGCGGCAGCAGGTGCCGGCCCGACGGCGTCGACACCTCGAGCACGCCGCTCGTCGCATACATCAGCTGCGCCCACGGATGACTGTGCGCGTCGATGCTCACGTTGCCGGGAATCCCGAACGCGCGCACATACAGCGGCCTCGGCAGGCGCGCCATCGGCGGCACCGCGTAAGGGTCACCCGATTGTCCCGCCAGCACCATAAGACGTCCTCTGAAGGTCATTGCACGAACGAGCGCGATGCTACCGTGGCGGCTCTTCTTTCACACGGCTTCCGCTCATGAGCGCTCATACCCGCACCACCCGCAAGACCGTCACCGCGATCCGTTCGACCAAGGGCATCGGCAGCCTCGTGTCGCTGACCGCGTATTCCGCGCCGATGGCGAAGCTCGTCGACGAGGTGGCCGACGTGATCATCGTCGGCGACTCCGTCGGCATGGTGCTGTACGGGATGCCCGATACGCTGCGCGTCACGCTCGACATGATGATTGCACACGGTGCGGCCGTCGTGCGCGGCGCCGCGCAGGCGTGCGTCGTCGTCGACCTGCCGTTCTCGACGTACCAGGAATCGCCCGCGCAGGCGTATCGCTCCGCCGCGCGCCTGCTCGCCGAAACCGGCGCGCAAGCCGTGAAGCTCGAAGGCGGCAGCGAGATGGGCGACACGATCCGTTTCCTCACCGAGCGTGGCATTCCGGTGATGGCGCACGTCGGCCTCATGCCGCAGCAAGCCAACGCGACGGGCGGCTTCCGCGCGCAGGGGATGGACCCGCGCTCGGCCGCGCAGGTGTTCGATGCCGCGTGTTCGGCCGAACGGGCCGGCGCGTTCAGCGTCGTCATCGAAGGGACGGCCGAAGCGCTCGCGCGCCATATCACCGACACGCTGACGATCCCGACGATCGGCATCGGCGCATCGCCCGCATGCGACGGACAGGTGCTCGTGACCGAGGACATGATCGGCGCATTCGATGCGTACACGCCGCGCTTCGTGAAGCGTTATGCCGATACGAATGCGGTGATGCGCGATGCGATGCGTCAGTACGCGCACGACGTGCGGCAGCGTGTGTTTCCGGAGCCCGCGCATTGCTTCGGGTATGGCAAGCCGCTGCAACTCGTGGGCGCGGCTGACGCGGCTGCGTGATGACGTGAGACGTGATGACGTCGTGAAGGCATTCGCGAACACATTGCGGATGATCGCGCGATCACCTCACGCGCGCTTGCGCATCGCGTGCGTGACTCGCGCGTTCGCTTCGAACTTCGCGCGATGCGTCGAGAAGAACGTCCGCACGTTGCGGACGTTCGATGCGCCGGTGAACAGCCGTCGCGCGAATTCGTCGTATTCGGCGACGTCGGCCAGATCGGCCACCACCACGAAATCCGGCCCCGGCGACACGCGATAGCACTGCGTGACGGCCGGCTCCGCGCATACGTACGCTTCGAACGCGTCGTAGTCTTCGGCCGTCTGCCGGTCGAGGCTGATCTCGATCAGCGCGGTGACGGCCGTGCCGATCGCCGCCGGATCGAGCACCGCGACCTGCCGACGAATCACGCCGGCTTCCGTCAGCCGGCGCACGCGGCGCATGCAGGTGGGCGGCGACGACAGCGCGCGCTCGGCCAGTTGCAGGTTCGACACCGACGCGTCGTCCTGCAGGATCGCGAGGATGCGCAGGTCGAGATCGTCGAGGGTGATGCCGGCCATCGGCGGCTCCTTCCGGTCAGGGCGTGAAATTTAATTTCAACATGATAGACGATCTACCGTTCGTTTCATTTGTCGTCGTATTTTGAAATTTAATTCCATTTGGCTCGCCCTACCATCGCTCTCACTGATCCAGACAGGACATTTACGGAGCGCGATATGTGTGGAATTGTCGGGGCGGTCGCCCAGCGGGACATCCTGCCGAACCTGGTCGACGGCCTGAAGCGGCTCGAATACCGCGGCTACGATTCGTGCGGCGTCGTGGTCTACCGCGACCGGGCGCTGGCGCGCGCCCGCAGCGTCGATCGTGTGGCCAACCTGCAGCGCGAGATCGCCGAGCATGCGCTGTCGGGTTACACCGGCATCGCGCATACGCGCTGGGCTACGCACGGCGCGCCCGTCACGCTCAATGCGCATCCGCACTTCTCGCCGAGCGACGCCAATGCGCGCATCGCGCTGTCGCACAACGGCATCATCGAGAACTGCGATCAACTGCGCGCGGAGCTGCAGGCGCATGGCTACGTGTTCGCGAGCCAGACCGACAGCGAGGCGATCGCGCACCTGATCGATCATCTTTACGACGGGGATCTGTTCGATGCGGTGCGGCGTGCGGTCGCGCGACTGCGCGGCAGCTATGCGATCGCGGTGATGTGCCGCGACGAGCCGCACCGGATCGTCGGTGCGCGTGATGGCATGCCGCTCGTCGTGGGTGTCGGCGAAGGGGAGAATTTTCTGGCGTCGGATGCGATTGCGCTGTCGGGGATTACCGATCGCATCGCTTACCTCGAGAACGGTGACGTTGCCGATATCCAGCTGCATCGCTACTGGATCGTCGATGCGGCCGGCCAGCGTGTCGAGCGTGCTGTGCAGCGAGTCGCCGCGCATAGCGGGGCGGCCGATCTCGGGTCGTATCGCTACTACATGCAGAAGGAGATCTTCGAGCAGCCGCAGGCGGTGGCCGATACGTTGCTCGATGTGTCTTCGATCATGCCGGAGTCGTTTGGTGATGGCGCTTGGCGGGTTTTCAACGACGTGGATTCGGTGTTGTTGCTTGCGTGTGGCGGGAGTTATCACGCGGCGCTCACGGCGAAGTACTGGATCGAGAGCATCGCCAAGCTGCCGGCCAGCGTGGAAATTGCCAGCGAGTTTCGGTATCGCGATAGTGTGCCGAATCCGCGCACGCTCGTTGTCGCGGTGTCGCAGAGCGGCGAGACGGCGGATGTGCTTGGTGCGGTGCATGTAGCCAAGCGACTCGGGATGATGCATACACTCGCGATCTGCAATGTCGCGACGAGCGCGTTGATGCGGGAATGTGCGCTGCAGTTCGTGACGCGCGCGGGGATCGAGATCGGGGTGGCGTCGACGAAGGCTTTTACGACGCAGCTCGTTGCGTTGTTTCTGCTGACGTTGTCGCTTGCGCAGGTGCGTGAGCGGTTGAGCGACGACGAAGAGAAGGAGCATCTGCGTGCGCTAAGGCACCTGCCGGATGCGATGTCGAAAGTGCTCGCGCTCGAGCCGCAAATCATGGCTTGGTCGGAACTGCTCGCACGACGCGACAACATGCTGTTTCTCGGGCGCGGGATGCATTATCCGATCGCACTCGAAGGCGCGCTGAAGATGAAGGAGATTTCGTATATTCACGCGGAGGCTTATCCGGCGGGGGAGCTGAAGCATGGGCCGCTGGCGTTGGTGAGTAACGAGATGCCGGTGATTGCGGTTGCGCCGAACGACATGCTGCTTGAAAAGCTCCGGTCGAACATGCATGAGGTCAGTGCGCGGAATGGGCGGCTTTTTGTGTTCGCGGATGTGGACTGCGGACTCGTGCCGGGTGAAGGGATCGAGGTCATTCGGCTCAACGAGTACTACGGGCCGCTTTCGCCGATTCTGCATACGGTGCCGATGCAATTGCTCGCGTATCACGCCGCGCTGGCAAGAGGGACGGATATCGATAAGCCGAGGAATCTGGCGAAGTCGGTGACGGTGGAGTGAGGGGGGCATTGGGAGTATCAGAATTTCCGTGTTCAAGGCGGGTTGATATTCACACGGATAGTCGAATGAATCGATCCTCGTAGAGGATGGCGAACTGGTCCTCGCCGTCTGCCAGTCATGAGCCGCACACGCCCAATCTGCAGTGATGTTGCGAGTGCCAGCCAGACGATTATCGTCGGGTCGATTGACGAGGCATCGGACAAGCTGCCTGCCGAGTACGCCGGTGCGCGCCAGTTTGATTCTGCCCATCGGCAGAACACTATCCCCTCGCAGCTCTCGATAGCAAAAAGCGCCACCGACACGCTAAACGCCTATGGATGTATGAACCAATACAATTCGCCTAGCATGCGCATCAGTCCGACAAAATTTTGACGCGCCGCACTTCTTGACATCGAATCTGCCTACAATCAACTACCTAAAAGCGCAGTTCCAAGCGAAATTGACGCCACCGGGGGACAAGACAAATGTCGGACACCGTTGCTAAGGTTCAATCGACAGCAATACCGCAGATGAGTGTGGATGCATTTGTACGTTCGATTGCCGTAAATCAAAATAGGCCTGTTTGTTTACTGTTAGGTGCCGGTGCTTCTATAACGTCGGGCATGCCTTCCGCGCAGCGGTGTATCTGGGAATGGAAGCGAGACATCTTCATTACGAGAAATCCAACGCTTCGAGACACGCTTGACGAACTGTCACTTCCCGGGACTCGCCGCATCATCCAGAATTGGCTTGACCTGCAAGCAAGCTACCCAGTTGATGGAAGTCCAGAAGAGTATTCCTTCTACGCCGAGGAATGCTATCCGACCTCCGTTGACCGTCGCACATTCTTTCACCGGTTTATCGCCGAAGCCAAACCTCACATCGGTTATAAACTCACTGCCTTGCTCGCGGAGGTTGGGTGCGTCCGGACCATCTGGACCACTAACTTTGATGGGTTGGTATCACGCGCTTGCACGGCTTCGAACGTAGTTTGCATCGAAGTGGGTATCGATACCTCACATCGAGCCTCACTTCCCCAGAATGATAACGAGCTAAGGATCGTTTCACTTCATGGTGATTTTCGATACGACTCACTGAAGAATACTGCTGACGAACTTCAGGAGCAGGACGCCGCGCTTCGCGAAGAATTGCTCCATGAACTCCAGGACTACGACCTTGTCGTCATCGGCTATAGCGGGCGAGACGAATCGCTGATGCAAGTTCTATCGGCAGCATACGCTAACCGGTCGAGTTGCCGCCTTTACTGGTGCGGTTACGGATCCGAACCTGGCGCCGAAGTTCAGAATCTCGTCAGTTCCATCGATCCATCGCGTGAGTCCGCGTTCTACATCAACACGAAGGGCTTCGACGACGTCATCTCGAGACTCGCAGTGCGTCGATTGTCCGGAAAACAACTGGCCCTTGCACAAGGACTCATCGAGGCAATGGCACCGATGGTTGGTCAGCGGATGGCTTTTGCTGTGCCGCCATTACCCCCAAGCGCCTTGGTTAAAGGCAACGCCTATCGCCTCAGCTATCCAGGCAACGCACTCAAACTTGACATCAAACTGCCTGAGCTGGGCAGTTGGCGGGATTGGCTCGCTGAACATATGCCTCCTAACCTCGGGCAATCAGTGGTGTTCGAAAGTGGGGCACTCTGTCTGGCGGACATGGCTGTCACGTCTCAGGTGTTTGACGACGCACTACGAGCGCCGCCGAGGCGAGTCGAGATATCCGACGAAAACATAATCGCTGACGGTCGAGTAACGTCTCTCTTCCGACGAGCGCTCGTAAAGTCCGCCGCGCAAACGCTCAACGTTCATTCTGACTTTCGTCGGCGAATCTGGGAGCCGATTCATTACCAGATCCGCGAACTGGACAACGCGAGGTATCGGATACATCGCGCTCTTTCGATGAACATCGTTGGTATCGATGGCATACCTCATGTCGTATTGACCCCCGAAATCGTTGCCACCACGGAGGATGGCAAAGTGGCTCCATTCGAGCCACTGAAGGCACTTCGCGTCGCGATTTACGGGTTCCAGCACAACGACAAGTTCGATGGCGACCTCTCGTACTGGACTCGGCAACTGGTCGAGAAAACATTAGAAGCTGACGGCGGTGGCTCGTTCACCATCGCAAAAATCCCCCTCTATGCTGGGTTAGCGCAGAAAGGTAAGCCGGCGCTCCCATCAACGCTTGCGAAGCACGCCAAACAGAGCGGCATCATCGTCCCTGACGCACCACTCGTTTTCAGCGCAAAAATTGGCAAGTCAGAGGTACGCAATCCGAATCCACTGCATGGGTTAGTTATGAACCGCCCGTGGGACCATTCACTGACCGCGACCGGACTGTGTCCGTCGACCGAGACAGCTGTCATCTGCCCAGCAGATGTGTCAGCAAGGTTCGAACGCTTCCTCAAAGGTCTACAGGAGGTCGCTCGCCCCGAACAAAGCGAACGCGACTATCTGCACGACTTTCCTGGCTTTCCCGCAGCCTTCGGACTGCCGCTCAAGGTTCCCGTGCGAGGCGACTCGACATGGATGACCATAGACGACTCCGTATCGACCGACGCTTTGACAGGCGCGAAGCAACTTGCCCATAGGATATGCGAATCCCTTGACCATTTACGTCGAGCACGCCCCACCGATACCGTCGTCATTTTCGTACCGAAGAGGTGGGAGCCATTCAAAGTAGTTGACACTCAGCACGAGCGCTTCAACCTCCATGACTACATCAAAGCATATGCTGCACGGCACAGTCAGAGCACCCAGTTCGTCCGAGAAGAAACAGTCTCGAATCCGTATGCTTGCAGGGTGCGATGGTGGCTTTCACTTGCTTTGTATGTCAAAGCGATGCGCACACCGTGGCGCCTCGATGCGCTTGACGAAAATACCGCGTTCGTTGGCATTGGTTATAGCCTTGATAGCGAAGCGGAGCGCGGAAACCATGTCATCCTGGGGTGCAGTCATCTGTACAGTGCGCGCGGCGAAGGACTCCAGTTTCGTCTTGGGCGCATAGAAAATCCTGTGATACGGGGGCACAATCCGTTCATGTCGGAAGATGATGCACGACGCACCGGCGACACCATCAGACAACTCTTCTACGACTCGAAGATGCATCTGCCGACACGTGTCGTCATTCATAAGCGCACGCACTTCACAGACGAAGAGAAGCGAGGTCTCGTGCAAGGCCTAGACGGGGTTAAGAACATTGAGCTCATTGAAATTAACGTAGAGGATTCGCTCCGATATCTGTCATCTAAATTCAAAGATGGCAAGTTAGACATTGACACGTTCCCCGTGTACCAAGGAACAACCATCGTAGAAAGTGACGACACCGCGCTTCTATGGACACATGGTGCCACGCCGAGTGTTCAAAACAAGTATTGGCGATATTACCAAGGCAAACGACGAATTCCTGCACCACTCAGAATTCGCCGGTTTCTTGGTCAATCTGATATCGTTCAATGTGCAACCGAAATTCTCGGCTTGTCGAAGATGAACTGGAACACTCTCGACTACTATTCGAGGATGCCCGCCACGCTGGACTCTGCGAGCAGCATCGCCAAGTTCGGAACTTACCTTGATGGGTTCTCGTCTGCACCATATGACTACCGCCTACTCATCTGAAAAAACGAGACCCCAACATAAATCAGCCCACACAAATATCTAATTTTATTTAAAAACTAAAAATAACGCCGCCGACTCAATTATTACCGAATCACTTACCGGCAAACTTTTCACAACAGGTATTCAACCGACGCAAAAATAGAGCACTGACACAGCAAAAAAACAATCACAGACCAGGTGGAAATATTAAATGCACGATAGCAAGAAAATATGTGGCTTTTGGCGACCAATCATGGCTCGCCTTCGAGAAAATAGGTACTTAATTTGGCCATTTCTCGTCCTCCGGTGGATGATAGTGGCATTCTCCGCATTGGCACGCACCTTTTCTTGGCTAGGACATCTCATCGATACAATTTCCAAAAAAATCGCACCCATATTTCCAAATTTTTTAAAAAATCACAATGCAGGAATAGAAACATTCCTTTCGCTACTTATATCAACACTCTTGGGCGCAGCATTAACTATAGGACTCTCTTTCTACAGCCAAAACACGTCCAACTGGGCAACCTCGCTCATCGACAATCTTAATAACGAGGCACTATCAATTAAATTCTATATCATCAGCCTGGCAATTCTTCTCCTTCTATCCGCCTTCGCTTCTATTCATCTCAAAAATTGCTCCCCGAACGAGCGATTCATCTACCTCCTCCAAAAGAAGGAAGACGGATTATGTCGCTCCCTGTTAGAAGCAGCAATATTAATAGACAATCAGACGACCAACATTCGCCTCACAATTATCAGTTCAATTCTCGTAAAAATTCTCACCGCTAAAATGGCGGCCTCACTCTTAGGCACTCTGCTTGGGTTGGAAGTGTATCTCGCACTTTTTCGAAAAATGAGCTCGATACCCCTCCTCCTTGCCACGACGGTGTTGGTTATTTTCACTGTCGTGATTTTGACAATTATGAGAATGTGGATTCGTCGAGCTGAAAATGAAATCGCGTCTTGAACACATCTACCGGCATGCCTGCTTCAGCCTGTTTCAACACTGCCACAATCTGCTCGACACTGAAGCGCTTGCGCTTCATCGTCCGACTCCTTTCATACAGAAAAAGTCCGCCTATAACTCGCACATTATGTGCAATGTTTAATCCGGGGGCCGCTCAATTCTCCAAGGATTTTCTTGCCCGACCGCGCAGGATGGATTGTGTAACGACTTCTAATCCCATATTGCCAAGGGTCGGACATGACGACGCGCAGCGTAAGAAGTGTTCCGAAATGACTTGCCCGCATCGCAGCCGAGCAACGGTCGGGCTGACATCGCCCTGTTTCCGCAGCAGCACGATCCGGCCTGACGTGGCGGCGCCGCCGTGTGCCGCGGCATCACCTGCGACGATGCTCCGCGTCAGCTTACGAATATCACGCGTCAAGTGAGCCCGATCGAGATCCCCGACCGGGCATGAGCCAATTCCACGAGATCGACCAGTTCGCCGCCAGCGAGCCAGCCGATGGCCGCTCCCCCCTTACCGGCCAAAGCCCCCCGCAAGAAACCCGCTATTTCGAGAAACTCAGCTTCTTCAACAACACCGCACCACTCGCCCGGCTCACGAGCGAAATGGATTCGACATCCAGGTGCAACCTCGACGTCCTCGTCGTGATGTCGGTCGGCTCGTCGTTGTTCGGCTCGGCGTGCTCGACGTGTTCGGTCAGGTACGGCCGGACCAGGCGCCCGGAAAGAGCCAACACGAACCCGCCCTGCGCTTGCGCGTACGCAGCGGGTGACAGCTTCACGCTGCCGCGCACAGTGGACTTCCCGCCTTTTCCGGGATCGAGTTCGATGATGTCGATCTGCTGGATATAGCCTTTTGCCTTCGCCTCGGGTGCGATCACGAGCCCTCGCCCTCGCGGCCCGGTAATGACCTTTCTGAGCAGGATGCCTGTCCGGCCTTCGCCGTCGGGGTCGACCAGGTCGACGTTCACCTTCAACAGATGCTTCTGCGACTGATATCGCAGCCCGTACGACACTGGCACCAGGAAAGTGACCTCGCGATCCAGGTTGACCGCGGCCAGGTCGGCGTCCTGGCCATGCTTGTCGGCCACGCCAGGGATCAGGCCGCGGACGCGCTCGCTCAGGGACGGGGACGCGCTTTTGACGTGCAGCTTCTCCAGTGCTTCCCGAATCGCAACCGGATCGTCGCCGACGATCGGCCGCGTAAGCGACGTGTTGGCCGAAACGGCCGGCGCGACGCTCGCCGTTTCGTTGACAGTGTCGGCCGCTGCGCGCGTCGCGACCGGGGCCAGCATGATCGCCACGGCGATGGCGCACGCGATATTCCGACAGCCCAACATGGATCTCCGGTGAAACACGACACACTCCTGATTTTCTGGCGAATCGGTCGACGATGAGATCGGCAGGATCAAACGATCGGTAACGGTCCAACCGTTCGTATTCACCGATCGCCTGCGCGATCCATCATAGGTTCATTGTCAGTTCGGCGGCAGGCCGGTGCGCCACACTATCGTATTGCCCAGACTACAACAATCCACGACAAACGAGCAGCGACAAGATAGTCCGGTGTCGAGCGAACCGGAAGTGTCAGCGTTTCCGTATTCAAGGCGGGTCGAGATTCACGCGGAGCGTCGAACAAATCGATCCTCGCCGAGGATCGCGAACGGGTTCATCGCCGCCTT
The DNA here is from genome assembly GCF_002223095.1 of Burkholderia sp. AU33803. NCBI lineage: Bacteria > Pseudomonadati > Pseudomonadota > Betaproteobacteria > Burkholderiales > Burkholderiaceae > Burkholderia > Burkholderia sp. AU33803. The sequence continues at coordinate 458,340 of NZ_NKFJ01000006.1, read as the reverse complement.
CCGGTCATGCGCGGCACGCCCGCGATGGCGACAGGCGGTTTCATCGCCCTTCCCCGAATGATGACTCGTGTCACGAATCATGTTGCTAGCGCCATGCGTCGCAGGCTCAGCCTTCTGACGAATGCATCGACACGTCGCCGACGACCACGCCTCTCAGCCCCTCCCGCAACGCCGTCACGTTGTCTGCCCCGTTCAGTTGCTCAAACTCCCGTTGCGCCTCCTGCCAGAGCGGGGCCGCCCTGTCGTGCAGGCGCCGCCCTTCCTCGGTGAGCTCGATCAGGCGGCTTCGGCCGTCCGTGGGCGACGGCTTGATCGTGACGAAGCCGTCGCGTTCCAGGAAGCCAACCATTTTCCCCATCGCCGTTCGTTCGATATCGAGCCGTTCGGCAAGGGCATTGACCGGGGTACTTCCCACCTCGTTCAGGGCGGCCAGCGTGAGGAATTGCGTGATGCGCAGGCCCGCGGGCTCGAGATGGCTATCGTAGAGTCGGGAGATCTGCCTGCTCGCCTTCCTCACGGCGAAGCAGTTGCATTGATCGATTCCAAGCGGCTGGTTGACCGGCAACATCTGTTCTACTCCTGGTTTCGGTTGATCGCGCAAACGCCAAGCGTACGTCACGCGAAGGTGCAGCGGTATCTTTCGATGACAACCGGCAGCGATGGCGTACGACGATCCACGCACCGCATGTCTCGCCGCCGCGACCGCCCCGTGTCATCTGCGGCATTCAAAGCCCTGCCGGCGGCGTGATGTAGCCGGGTATCTCGGCCGCAAGCGTACGCTTCAGCAACGCGGTCCCCTTGTCGGCCATCACCTCGCTCTTGCCGAGGGCGAGCGCGTCGTAAGTCTGTCGCACGACGTCCTCCGGGCTGGCCTTGGGCACGTCGATGCCGTGGGTCAGGTCGGTATCCACGAACCCGACGTGCAGGCCGAGAACCTGGATGCCACGCTCGTGCAGAGACAGGCGAAGCTGGTTCGTGTAACTCCACGCGGCGGCCTTCGACGCAGCATACGGCGCAAGATAGGGCCGCGGAAGCCACACGATGTCGGACAGCACGTTGATGATGGCGGCATGCGGCTGGGCCGCCAGGATCGGCTCGAAGGCCTGCGTGACGCGCACCACGCCGTAGTAGTTCGTATCGAACATTCGGGCGGATTGCGCTTCCATGTCGGCCGCCAGCGGCCCGTCGATCAGCGCGGCAATCCCCGCGTTGTTGACCAGCAGCGTCGTATCGGCCACCAGTTTCGCGGCCTCGGCGATCGACGCCGGATCCGTGACATCGATCCTGACCGGCACGACGCCCGGCTCGTCGAAACCGCTCGTGTTGCGCATGCCCGCATAGACTTTCGCCGCCCCGCGACGACGCGCCTCTCGCGCAAAAGCCAGACCCAGACCGCGATTGGCACCGGTGATGAAGACGGTGGCGTTCTTGATATCCATCACATGCTCCTGTTTCAAAAGCCGCTTGCCGGGTGCGAGTCGACTCTCGCCGCCGGCCTGCGCGTGCCCGGTTCAAAGAAAGAGGTTTTCCGGCAACTGCTTCGAGAGCGCTTCCCGCAGACGGGTGGCGAGCGTCAGTACGGCGCCAAGCGGGCTCATCCGCACGCTGACGCGCGGCACCGATCCGTCGGCGTTGCGATCGACGACAACGACCGCGCTCAACTTCTCGCCGCTCGTCAGGACAGCCTCGTATTCCAGAAAAAGCCGCGAGCCGACGGTTTGAAGAAACGTGGGCGTCTGTGACGCGTAGAAGGTTCCGACCGCGTCGACGGCGAGCCGGATGTCGTCGCGTCCGGTGACGGGACCACGCAACACCGAACTGATCAGTTCCGCGTCAGCCGTCAGATCGTCGAGAAACGGGTGACGCTCGCCTTGATTGAGTGACATGTTCAACCCTCGATTCGGTTTAAGGATGGGTTCACGCGAATGCGGACCGATTCCTGGCGACAAACGCCTGGACCGACAGCGGCGGCGTCCCGGTGATTGTCTCGACGACATCGTTGGTGCCCGAGAAAATGCCGTCGCGGTAGTTCTGCGCGACTTCGACCAGATGCTGCGTGAGGAACGGCGGAAACTTGTAAAGGGTTTCCATCTTGATTCGGAATGCCTCGATGGAAGTCGGCGCGTATTCGATCCGGGTGCCAAGAACCTCGCTCATCGCGGCTGCGATCTCGACATGGTTCAGCTCGACGGGGCCGTGGAGCGTGTAGATCTTGCCCTCGTGGCCTGCGGGGTTGGCGAGGAGATGCGCGATGACGCGCCCCTGATCGTCGGAAGCGATCGGCGCGTGACGGCCGTTGCCGAACGGAAATTCGATCTTCCCCGTGGCCTGGATTTCCTTTGCAAAATGCGGATAGACGAGCCAATCGGCGAAGAAGGTGGGGCGCAAATGCGTCGTCGCGACACCTGACCAATCAAAGACCCGTTCGGAAACCCAGTGATCCTGTGCCGCGTGGCTCGCCGACTCACGGCGCGCGGAAATCTGCGACATGTTGACGATCGCCGAGACGCCCGCTTCCTTGGCTGCCTGCGCGAAATAGGCCGCGGCCCCGATGATTCCCGGCGCGATCGGATAAAGGAAATAGGCTGACCGGATGCCTTCCATCGCTGCCCGGATGGCGTCGATGTCGGTGAAGTCCCCCACCGCGATATCGACACCGCGCTGCCTCAGCGCGGCCGCCCGGTCGTCATCCGTGCGCACATATGCCCGCACGCGTTTGCCCATCTTCAGCAGTTCGTCAATGGCAAAACCTCCGGTCCGTCCGGTGGCACCACTCACAAGAATGTCGGCTTCGTTCATCGCTTCGCTCCGGTTGAAAGTGAGAGCATATGCTCCCTTAAGGCAAAGATAGGAGCATGTGCTCGTATTGTCAAGTTTTTCTGGTTGCGTGCATGCCGGGGAACGCCGAGGAACGACTCGCTCGATTCAGCGGGTGGCATTGCGGGGACGAGCGCACAGCTTGAAATGGCCGAACGGAGTCAGCCGATCTGACGCTGCCGGTTTGATCTGGTCTTATCTTTGACCCGGGAGGGGATCATTGCCAGGCCACTTCGGCCGATACGGCGACGACGAGAATCCATCGTCTGACGGCCACTCCCGGGTGAATTTCAGGAGGCAACCGACCCGGCTCGCACGAAGTGATGCTCCACCCTCGTGCGCAGCACGCCCTCGAGCGCGGCCAGTCGTTCACGCAGCCGCACCGCCTGCCCTTCCGTCATCTCCCCGAGAACGATCTTTTGCTCGAGAACGTCACCACAGCGGGTGATGGCCCAACGGTCGACCGTGGCGGTTTCACCTTCGAGCACGGCAGCCGCGGTCGAGACGATGCCCGGATTCCGTCTCGACACGAGATGAACCGTATGCGTCAGCGTGAAACCCGGGAGGTAGTGTGACCAGTCTTCACAGACTGCGGGGCGGAAGGCAGAGGTATCTTGACGCATGGTTGCTCCGGATGAGGGGTTATCGAACCGGTGCCAGCCATGCTGCTCCCGCTTCGTTGCCGTAAATCGGCCGCATCGCCTCAGAGGCGTCCACCTTGCCCGGGAGGGCAGGTTGGCGTCGGAGAATCCGACTCTGGATGCTTGACTTCTCACGTTCGACATTCCGAACGTGAATTCATTATACCGAAAAACAAACGTCGAACAAGGGCCCCCCGGGAAAGCGCCCCTTCAACCGGGCGGAAGCTTCGATCCGGCCCTTGTACTGCGTGAACCCCGCCCCGCTCGACAACCGCTCAGACTAAAACCACACGCTGAACCGCGTCCCCGTAGCCAGTACATCGACCGTCAGTTTCCATTGATGCGCCACGGCAATCTCCTTGCAGATCGCCAGCCCGAGACCGGCGCCGTCATACCTTGAATCCGGCGCCCGCCAATATCGGTCGAAGAGCAGCGGGACATGCTCCCGCTGAATGCCCGGCCCCTCGTCGTCGACGTGAATCGCCGCATCGAGTACGGTCAGCACGACCACGCCCGCCGTGGGCGACGCGTTGATCGCGTTCTCGAGAATGTTCTTGAGCAGGATGAAGAGCGCCCCGCCGTCGGCCCGGATGGGCGCCGCGGAGTCGCGCGCTTCGATATGGAGCTTCACCTGCTTCGCATCGGCCTTGCCGGCCAGCAAGCCAACGGCGTCTCGCGCGACTTCGACGCTGTTCACGTCGTCGAAGCTGAAGTTCTGCGCTTCGCTGACTTCCGCCAGATGCAGCAACTGCTTGACCTGCCGAGCCATCAGGTCGATCTCGCGAAGCAAAAGCGCCTTGTGCCGGATGTCAGGCTGCAGTTCGATCTGGCCTCTGACCAGCGTGAGCGGTGTCTGCAACTCATGCGCGGCGTCGGCCAGGAACCGCTGCTGAACGGCGAAGCCATTCTCGAGTCGCGTCAACGCATCGTTGAACGCATCGATCAGCGGCTTGATCTCGCTCGGAATCCCGTCCGACGACAGTCGCGTCTTCAGGTTGTGCGGCTCGATTCTGCTCGCGGCACGCGACACCTCTCGCAACGGCTTCAACACGTGGCTGATCGTCAGTGGAAGCGTCAGCCCGAAAATGATGGTCGCGATGAGCAGCACATAGCCGACGGTCTTCGGGATCGGCTCGATCTTCGACACGACAAGCGCGTCCATAAGCTGCCTGCTTTGCGCAACCTGCACGTAATAATCGACGCCTCCTTTCGACATGCGTCGTGTGGCGACGGCATATACGTTGCCGTCGATCGTGGCGGGCACCACCTTGCCGGCCACCTTCGCGAGGTCTTCCGTCAGCCACGGCCGGCCCCCGTTCGACGGCGTCGACGCCAGCAACAGCCGCCCCGTCGAATCGAGCACGCGATACTTCACCTCGCTCGACAAGAGCCGGAACATCAGCGCCGGACGGCCGTCCAGTTGCACGGATACCGGACGCCCGGCGTCGTCGAAGCTCAATCCGGTCACGACGTGGCCGACGATCTCCATCTGCTGTCGCCGCCCCAGGAACGCCGGATAGCGATCGAGGGCATACACGGCGAGCGCAGACAGCAGCGCCAGGCTGATGGCGAACGCCCCGACGTTGGTCATCCACAGACGCGTCGACAGGCGTCGAATCCAATGATCGAGCATGGTCGCTTCCTTACCCTGAAGCTGAAGCGGCAACGAGCAAGACGCGGCGCAGCGTCATGCGTCCCGCAGCGCGAAACCGGCACCGCGAATATTGGTCAGCCGCGTCGTTGCGCCGATCGCCGCCAGCTTCTTGCGCAAGCGATGCACGGTCACCTCGAGCGCGTTCGGCGTGACCGCCTCCCCGAGCCCCCACGCGGCATGCTCGAGTATCGAATGCCGTACCGTCCGGCCCGCGGCTTCCATCAGGCACAGCATGACCTGCAACTCGGCCGGCGCAAGCGGTATCGTCCGGTCGCCACAGCACATCGCGCGCTGAGGCGGGTCGACCGTCACATCCGCGAACGATGCGACGAGCGTCGTCAGCAGCGCGGGGCGCCGCATCAGCGTGCGTACGCGGGCGACGAGTTCGCTCATTTCGAACGGCTTGGTCACATAGTCGTCGGCCCCGCTTTCGAGTCCGTCGATGCGGTCGTGCAACGCATCGCGTGCGGTCAGCATCAGGCAAGGCGTCATGCGCCCCGCCGCGCGCAGCGTCCGCAAGAACGCCAGGCCATCGCCGTCGGGCAATCCGCGGTCGACGATCAGCAGTGCGTAGTCGGCCCGGTCGACACCGTAGGCGGCTTCACGGAGATTGCCGAAGCGGTCGGATTCGATCCCCGCTGCGGCCAATGCCTGGCTCAACATGTCGGCCAGGCGCTCATGATCCTCGACAATCGCAACTCTCGGCATCGCCGCTCTCACTTGAACCGGTACATGTAGCCCACTCTTGCTTCGGGAACGAACCGTCTTCCAACGATCGGACTGTCGGTGATGGCGTCGCCGAGACGCGACACGCCGACGTCCAGAAATATCGTCTGCTGCTTCGTCGGGCGGAAGTCGATACGCGTGCCGGCCGACACGTTCACCGTCGAACCCGCACTGTAGGCGGCACGATCGGCGCGCGCCTCCGATGGTCGCACGCCGTAATAGTAGTCGACGTATTTGTTGCTCAGCCATTCCGCGCCGACATGCGGCGTGATCGAGAATTGGCCGAACGCAAATGCCTTCTCGAAGCCGATTTTCGCGCGCTTGCCCTTGTTTCCGCCGAACAGGAAAGTGCCCGATAACGTTCCGAACCCGGTGCCCCATGACAGTGCAGGCCCGTACCAGAGTGCGCCCTTGCGATTTTCCATGCCGCTCAGGATCGGTGCGTCGGAGCCTTTGTATCCGTCGAACAGCGAGAACTGGCCGCGAAGCGCGACACTGACGCCGCTCCAGCTCCCGATTTTCAGATCGGCGGTGGTACCGATGACCTGTACCCATTTGTTGTCGAAATAGACCAGCGGAAACGGCAACACGCGGGTGCTGTCGCCCTTGTAGGTCGATGGCTCGAAGCCGACGCCGGCCCCCAGTCCCCAATGCGTCACATTCGTCGCGTTGTTGAGAATGGTCAGCCCCGAATTATCGGGATCGGGCGGGATCATGCCGTCGTCCGCCCAGGCGGAAGCAGACGCAAATGCGAATGAAGCGGCAAGCAGCAGTAACGGACGTTCGCGGCGGAAGGCTGTTTTCACAATCATTTTCCTGGAGTCGACGATCGAAACGGGGGCTACTGTAGGACCAGTCGACTTACCGCTCACTTACCAGGAAAATATCGTCGTGCCGCCAATCCTGCGACGCATATCGGTGACGGAGAATATCGACGCAGGGCGAGCATGGGTCGCCCTGCGCGCTTGAAGAACGGGGCACCACACCCCGTCAAAACACCGTATGCAACCCCACCCGCGCCACCGTCTGGCTCGCGGAACTCGACGCCCCGTTCGGATCCAGCACGCCATTGACCTGCGCGTTCGCGCCGTTGTTCGCGCGCTGATAATCCGCCGACACGTACACCATCGTCCGCTTCGAGAACAGGTACTGAAGCGCCACGCTGAGCTGATGCGCGTGGTTGTTGTTCACCGCTTCATTGCCCTTCATGTACATGTACTTCGCACCGAGCACGACATCGGGCCTCACGTGCCACAGCCCGCCCGCTTCGGCCATCCACACGCCGGCGTCGTTGAACGAGTTGTGTACGGTGGTCATCAGCGCGTTCGCTGTGACGACACCGAAGTCGTAATGCATCCCGACGCCCCAGTTGCGCACGCTGGTGGACGGCACGCCGGGCGCGGGGCCGTACTTCTCGTTCGTGTACGCCGCGCCCACGCCGAACGGCCCCATCTCGTAGTTCAGCCCGGCGCTGACCGCATTGCCCGCCCCGACCGACCCGGCCACCCCACCAAACGCATACATCGCGCCGCCGGAAAAACCCGACACCGTCGGCGAACTGTATTTGACGGAATTCGCGATCGGTTTGCTACCCGCCGTGCGGTCCCAATCGAATGCACCGGTGGGATTGTCCGGAAGCGCGAGACGTTGAAACGGGCCATTGCGAAAGCCGTACAGCCCCGAGATATCCCGTGAAATCGCGTTGTTCTTCGAAAACAGCGAATCCACCATGAAGTCATACTGATTGCCCAGCGTGATGCTGCCGAACCGGTTGCTTTCGAGGCCCACGTACGCGTTGCGCCCAAAAATCCCCGTCCCGATGATCGCGCCGTTCGCCATCGAGAACTGGTTCACCAGCGCGAAGATCGCGCGATATCCGCCCCCGAGGTCTTCCGTGCCGCGAAAGCCGAAGAGGTTGGGCGCGAATATGCCGTCGTCGAACTTGACGTTCTTTCCGCCGCCCTCGTTGCTGACATACGAGACGCCCGCGTCGATCAGCCCGAACATCGTCACGCTGCTCTGTGCCCATGCGCCCTGCGCCACGGCGAGAATCGCCACTGCTCCAAACCTGAGTTTCATTTTGTCTCCGTCTTTTTTATGAAAAAGCGACGCCACCACCCGCTACGTGGCAGGTGCGCGCTCGGTACCGCACAAGGAATCGCCATCATTCAGGTGTCGATTACCAGACACCCGAAATATGATTAGCTTTACTGATCGATAAAAACGATGGCCATCGCATTGAACGGCCCCGCTCGCCCTTCATCAAAACACCGAAATCAGGCGCCTCGATAGACGACCCACGCGGCGGCATCCACGTCGACCGCCACGGCCTCCAGCGCCGATCCCGAGCAAGGCCCGTCGATACACACGCCATCGTCGAACCGGAACAGCGCGCTGTGATGGGCGCACATCAATACCTGCGACCGATAGCAGGAAACGCTACCCGGCACGAAATCGAGCGGCACCGAAAAGTGCGGGCAACGATTCACATAAGCCCACACCTGCTCGCCGCGTCGCACGACGATCACGGGACGCCCGATGCATGCTTCGTCGACGACCCGCGCGCCGCCGTCGGGCACATCGGCAAACCGGCAGAGTTGTCGGGCGTCCATGATTCACACTCTCTGCTCGGGGTTGCCGAGGCTCCAGTCCCACGGCCGCACTTCCACGTGCGAGAACAACCCCTCCTTCACATACGGATCGTTGCCGATGAACCGCATCACCGCCTGAATGTCGTCCGCCTCCACGACGAGCAGCGTGCCGTTCATCGCGTCGCCGTGCGGGTCCAGCGTCGGGCCGCCGAGCCGCACCACCACGCCGTGCTGGTCGGCCGAGCGCAGGTAAGTCCGGTGAATCGGCCGCACGCGATCGCGCACGTCGCGCATACCCGGCTGATCCGTCGCAAACACCGCAAAAAATCTTGCCATGGCGGTCAGCTCCGATCGACGACGAACGCATGAAGATGTCGCACGACGCGCCGCATCGGCGCATGCAAGCGCCGGCTCGGCATGCCGTCGAAGCGGGCGACGACCGACTCGGCCAGCGTGGCGTCACCGTCATGGTGGTCAAGGCTCATGGTTGTCTCCGTTGGCGCATCCGGCCATTCATTGCGGCGCGCGCCCTTCCCATGCATGCTGAAGCAGCGCGCGAATGGCCTCGCGTTCGATCGGCCGCGGATTCACATACGGGTTGCGGCATGCGAGGTCGGCCGCTTCATCGAGGCCCGCCTCCGGCATCCCGAGGTCGGCCAGCGCCGGCGCGATGCCGAGCCGTGCGTTCAGCGCGAACAGCAGCGGGCCCGCTTCGGCCGCGTCGCTCCCGCCCAACGCGCGCGCCACGCGGCGCAGCGCATCGGGCGCGGCAGCGTGGTTGTAGTGCGCGGTATGCGGCAGCATCGCCGCGTGGGTCTGCGCGTGCGGCAGGTTGAAGGTGCCGCCGAGCGTGTGGCACAGCTTGTGATGCAGCGCCATGCCGACCGCGCCCAGGCAAGTCCCGGCAAGCCACGCGCCGTACAGCGCACGGCTGCGGGCATCGCGGTTCGCCGGATCGCGCACGACCACGGGCAGCGCTTCGCCGAGCGCGCGGATCGATTCTTCCGCCATCAGGCTGATCACCGGGTTCGCGTCTTCCGCATAAAGCGCCTCGACGGCATGCGCCATCGCATTGATGCCGGACGCCGCGGAAATGTCCGGCGGCAGCGACAACGTCAGCGACGGGTCGTAGAGCACCGTGCGCGGCAGCACGCGCGCGTCGCGCCCGGTGCGCTTCAGCCGACCTTCCGTGAGCCCGAAGATCGGCGTCATTTCCGAACCCGCGTAAGTCGTCGGCACGGCCAGGATCGGCAGCACCGACTCGAGCGCAATGGCCTTGCCGAGCCCGATCGTCGAGCCGCCGCCGATCGCGACGCAGCAGTCCGCGCCGAGCTCGCCGGCCATCTCGCGCGCCGCGTGTGCAACCTCGACCGGCACGTGCATCACTGCCTGCGCGCAGATACCGGCCGCACGCTCGCCCAGGATCGCCGCCACCCGCTCGGCAAGCGGCCGCTGCTCGGGCGTGGACAAGATGAGTGCTCGGCGGGCGCCGAGCGTCGACAGCTCGTCCGGCAGCCTGTCGAGCGCGCCCCATTCGAACACGACGCGGGAAGGGGTGCCCTGATAGATGAAGCGATCCATGGCGAACCTCAGCGCTTGAAATGCGGCGGCACGTTGCCGTCGACGTTGACCCACACCGACCGCGCCTCGGTGTAGTCGTGCATCGCCTCGAAGCCCATCTCGCGGCCGTAGCCCGACTTGCCGACACCGCCGAACGGACTGCCCGGATTGACGCGCTTGTAGCAGTTGATCCAGCACATCCCCGCGTTGATCTGCGACGCCATCTTGTGTGCGCGGGAAAGATCCTTCGTCCAAAGGCCGCTGCCCAGCCCGTATTCGGTTGCGTTCGCAATGGCCAGCGCTTCGTCGTCGCTGCCGAAGCGCAGCACCGTGACGAACGGGCCGAACACTTCCTCCTGCGCGACGCGGTCGGTTGCGCTCCTGGCTTCGATGACCGTCGGGCGCACGTAGTAGCCATTGGCGAGCGCCGGATCCTGCGGCGCGGTGCCGCCGGTGAGCACGCGGCCGCCCTGCTCGCGCGCGACGTCGACGAACGACAGCACGCGCTCGAGGTGCTGCTTCGACGTGAGCGGCCCCATCTCGGTGTTCGCGTCGAGCGGGTTGCCGAGGCGGATCGACGACGCGAGCGCCACGAAGCGTTCGAGGAACGCATCCGCGATGCGCTCATGCAGCACGAGACGCGAGCCGGCGATGCACGCCTGCCCCTGGTTGTGGAAGATTGCCCATGCGGCGCCGTTGATGGCCGCGTCGAGATCGGCATCGTCGAACACGATGTTGGCGCCCTTGCCGCCCAGTTCGAGCTGCACGCGCTTCAGGTTGCCCTGCGACGCTTCGACGATCCGCCGGCCGGTGGCCGTCGATCCCGTGAACGCGATCTTGCCGACGCCCGGATGTTCGGCGAGCCGCTGGCCGGCGGTATGCCCGTAGCCGGGGACGATGTTGACCACACCTGCGGGAAACCCGACCTCGGCCATCAGCTCGACGATGCGCAGCGTCGACAGCGGCGTGATCTCCGACGGCTTGAGCACCACCGTGTTGCCGGCGGCGAGCGCCGGGCCCATCTTCCAGCTCGTGAACATCAGCGGAAAATTCCACGGCACGATCTGGCCGACGACACCGATAGGCGCGCGCTGCACGTAGTTCAGGAAGCCGGTCTCGACAGGAATCACCGAGCCCTGCAGCTTGTCGGCCATGCCGCCGAAGTAGCGGAAGCACGCAGCCGTGCGCGGCACGTCGAGCGCGCGCGAATCGCGGATCGGGTGGCCAGTGTCCAGCGATTCGAGCTGCGCCAGCTCCTCCGCGTTGGCCTCGATCGCGTCGGCCAGACGCAGCAGCAACCGGCCGCGTTCGGCCGCCGGCAGCGCCGACCATTTGGGGAACGCGCGCGTCGCGGCTTCGACGGCGAGGTCGACGTCCGCCGCGGTGGCTGCGGCGATCTTCGTGATGACGGAGCCGTCGTGCGGGTTCAGCACGTCGATCGTGCCGCGGTCGACGGCGTCAACGAAGCGCCCGTCGATGAAAAGTTGGGTTTGCATGAATCGTCCTCGGTGTATGGCTTGAAGCGGAAGCGGAAACCGGCACGCCGCTCAGAACGCGATCGGATACGGCTCGAGCTCGCCGCTCTCGTAGCGCTGCGGCAGGTTCGGTGTCGCGTTTTCCCAGACCAGCAGCATCGACCGCTTCGTGGAGTAGCCCTGATGCCGGATGTCGGCGGGCATCGCGCAGATGTCGCCGGCGCGCATCGTCACGCGTGCGCGCGGCGCACCGGTGTTCTTGTCACCGATGTCCCACACGATTTCGTCGGACAGTTGCAGGAACCATTCGACGCGGTCGTTACCATGGAACACCGGCAGGATGAATTCCTCGGTGGTCGGGCAGAACAGGCTGCGCCCGCACACCGACGTGACCGACGGATTCCACGTCACGTCCGAACGCGACAGGTACTTGAACAGGTTGAACGCGTGCAACTCGCCTTCGAAGCCCGGCTCGACATGCACCTCCGGTTCGTCCTGCGCGACGTCCAGGAACGCGCGGTTGACCGGCAGGTCGTCGCGCAGCGGCGAATCGCCTTCGAGGCCCGGCATGCGGCGCGTCGCGATCCGCGTACGCTCGATCGCCGAGCCGTTCTCGCCGTGCTTGCGCCCGAACGCCGTGCCGGTTTCCTCGGGCGCCGCGAACGGATCGAAGCCTTCGTTCGTCCAGTCGTGCAGCATCGCCTTGAAGGTCGCCATGATCGTGGGCGTTTCGAAGGTCTCGGTGTAGTCCACGCCGGCGTCTTTCAGGATGCCGTTGAAGGTGCCCGCATACATGTCCACCTTGCCGTAGTGATTGCGCGTGCCGAACACGTGGTCGAAGTTCACCCAGCCGTAGAAGAATCCCCACGCCACGTCGCGCATCATCGCGCGCAGGAACGCGTCCGCCGGCATCGCGTGCGTGCGGGTCTGGCCTTTCGCGGGCCAGCTGATCTTCACGAAATATTCGTCGCGCTGGAATTCGAATGCGCCGAGCCGGAAGCGGCGGTAGCCGGTAACGGCGTCGGCGTCGGTGGCTTGCACCAGATCGGCGGCGAAGCCAGCGGAAGTGTCGAGGGTGTCGAGCGTGGCCATGACGTGTCTCCTGGAAGTGTCGAATGAGGTCGGACGAATCAGTGCAGGCAAATGTCGGCCCACTTCTCCACGGACAGCTCGCCCAGGACGGTCTGCACGAGTGCGACGCCCGGCCGGCTGGCGGTGAAGCGGTATGCACAGCCGGCCGGCAGCAGCGCCTGATGGCCTTGGCGCAACACGACGTAGCCCATCTTGCGGCCGGCCGGTTGCGTGCCGGCGCTGACGGTGCCGCGACTCGATGCAGGCGGCGTATCGAGCTTGATGAATTCGATCCGGACTTCGCCGTCCATCTGGATCACGAATTCATCGTGCGAGCAGGCGAACCACGGCGACTGACCGTCGGTCCGCAGCACTTCGATCACGTATTCGAGGTTCTTGCCGGCGACGACCTTTTCGTAAGGGGCCGACTTCGATGCGACCTCGAAGACATTCGAGAACGCGTAGTGTTGAGCGCTGCCGCTCGTGATTTCGATCTCGCCTTTCCGGTAATGGTCGAGCGAGCCAAAGACGGTATGGAATGCCGTGTCGGTCATTTCTGTCTCCTGAGTTGAACCGCTTGTTGGATTCCACTCTAGGGGCAAGGACCCACCGCAACAAGGCACGGGACGGCGACTACGGCATTTGCGTTTCGCGAATAATCCGCGCGGTTCAACGCACCCAGCCGCGCTCCAGGAGCGGACGATCCCACGGCGATTCGTCGCCGATCGCTTCCGCGAGGAATTCGACCAGCGCCTTCACTTTCAGCGCCTGTCGCTGCGTTGCGGGATAAACCGCGGCAAAGCTCAGCGGCGCGAGCTGGAAATCGGTCAGGATGGGCACCAGCCGGCCGGCGACGAGCGCCTCGCTCGCCACCAGCGTCGGCAGGCACACGACGCCGCCGCCCGACAGTGCGTACTCGCGCAGCAGGTGCACGGAGTTCGAGCGGATCATGCCCGGCAGCTCCATTTCGACGACTTCGTCGCCGCGCGTCATCGTCCAGCGGTTGCGCGACGGATAGCCCGAATACAGCGCGGTGGTGTGCTGCAGCAAGTCGCGTGGATGTTGTGGCGCACCATGCGCGTCGAGGTACGCGGGCGACGCGCAGAAGAGGCGCCTGACGGTGAACAGCCGCCGTTCGATCAACGACTCGGAGATCGGCGGAAAGATCTGGAACGCGATGTCGAACCCTTCTTCGACAGGGTCCACGACACGGTCATTGACGATGATGTCGAGCTGGATGCCCGGGTAGCGCCGGTTGAATTCCATCAGCGGCGCACCGAAGTGATCGAGCGCGAAACCGGGCAGCATCTGGATGCGCAGCCGGCCGGTCGGCGTCGCACGCAGCTCGCGCATCTGGTCCGTCAGCTCGTTGACGCGCCCCACCACCTCCGCGCACTCGCGATAGAACGCCTCGCCCACTTCGGACAGGCGCACGTGGCGCGTGCTGCGATGGAACAGCGGCGCGTTGACGAACTTCTCGAGCTGCTGGATGCGGTTCGTCACGACCGAGCTGGTCACGCCGAGCTGCCGCGCCGCCTCGGCGAAGCTGCTCGCCTCCGCCACCCTGACGAATGCCTCGATGCTCAGAAACCGGTCCATACCGCGCCCTTTTTCGACAGCGAAACCGGCAGTCTACCCGTGCGGATGACGAGCTGTGTCATGCGGGAGGCGTCTCTCTGTCACCCAATCGATGTCAATCGCCGATGACGCCGGCCCCCGCATGCGCGGCCCTTACCGCGATTGCTCGCCCGCCGCGAGTTCCGGTTGCACGGCCACGCGACGCTGCAGCACGGCCGGCGCAGTTTCCTTCAGCAGCAGGCTGACCACAATGCCCAGCATGACCGCGCACATCGGCAGCCACAGGATGTTCTGGATGCCGAAGTGGGCGGCGACATAGCCGCCCATCGCCGGCGCGATGCCGCCGCCGAAGATCTCGCCGACACCGACCACCACGCCGATCGACGTCGACACGAGCCCGATGGGCGCGGCCTCGGTCGCCACCGGGCCGGACAGCAGCGACACCAGCCCGAGCGTGAAGAACGACGCGACGAACAGCACGCCGAACAGTACGACCGGCTGCGGGCCAAGGCCGCGGAAAATGTAGAGAATCACGGCCGTCCCCGCGAAGCCGACGATGCTCGCGACGCGGCGGCCGACCAGGTCGGACAGGCCCGGCAAGCCGAACTGCCCGAGAAAACCGCCGAAACCGATCGCCGACACGACGAGGCCCATCTTTTGCGTGCCGAGCGCCAGGTAGTCGGTCAGGTACAGCGGCAACAGCGCGCCGAGCACGAATACGCCGGTCATCGCGCAGCACAACGCGGCCATCGCGACGAGGATGTTGCGGCTCTTGAGCACGTGGCCGAGCGATGCCGGCGCATGCTCGGACGCGACGGCCTTCGTGACCTTCGGCTCGCGGATCACGAAGAACATGTTCGCGCCGAGGATCAGGCCGGGCACGGCCACCAGCGCAAAGACCCAGCGCCACGACACGAAGCCGAGCAGCTGCGTCGCGATGATCGGCGACAGCGCGAGCCCGAACAGCGCGAAGCCGCTTTGCTGCAGGCCGAGGTTCAGCCCGCGCCGCCGCGGATGCGATGCATCGGCCGTCGCGGCGAAACTCGTCGGGCAGAACGAGCCCTCCGCGACGCCCATCAGGCCGCGAATCGCCATCAGCCCGAGCAGGCCGCCCGCGAGCCCCGAGAAGCCCGACAGCAGCGAGAACGCGATGATGGCCGGAATCAGCACCTTGCGGCGGCCGATCTTGTCGGAGATGCCGCCCATCAGCGCCGCGAAGATACCCCACGACAGGCCGAGCACGCCGATGCAGTTGCCGACGTCCTGCGCGTTCAGGTTGAGGTCCTTCATGATCGAAGGGAACAGCGGCGCGATCAGCCAGCGATCGAGGCCGACCAGCCCGAAGCCGAGCGCCAGCAGCGTGACCGCCTTCCACTCGTATGAGGTATCCCACTCGTTTGCTTTCATGTCCGTCTCCGTGGACACAGGTCCGCCTGCGCGCGCCGCAGCGCCTGCGCATGAGCCAGGTCCGATGGTTTTTGTGTGCGACGCGAATCGCGAGGAAGTGCCGGCTGGCGTTCGGGTGCGACGCGTTGGGTTCAATCAGCCGACGTCACCACGATAGGTGCACGGCCGCCAATCGGGTAGGGAACAACCGGCGAACGCGCCATTCGCGAAACGCAAATAATCGCGGGGGGTGGGCGGGAAGCATGGGCGCAGAAGCGCGGCGCGAACGAAAGCGGCGTTGAAGTGGCGCTCACTCGCGTGGTACGGGGGAATCCCTCATAGACAGGGAGGCGCCTGCGATTCGCCGTATGAAAACGGCGAACCGTCGTTCGAGCACGCCATGGTGCTCGCCGCTGGTCAGCAGTAAAACGCGGCACGCAAGCCGCTTCGTCGTGGCCGATACAGCCCGTTGCCTCCGCATAGCGCGGCCTCGGCGGCAACGGGCAGCGCGACATCATCGACGCCTCACCGGACATTCAGCACAGTGGCGACCACGCCTCCGGCAGGCAAATCGTCGACGTGGCCCGCTCGATCTGTTGCGGTCCGCCCTTGGGTGGCCAAAGCCCTTCGGCATAGTGGCGCGCGCGCAATGCCATGCGCTCCTCCAGGCTCGAGAATCCCCAGATATGGGCGATGCGAGGCGGCCCATCGATCGCGTACAGGTTCGCGACGAGATGCGACGTATAGGCTTCGGCCGGGCCGACGGCCTGCTCCCACGCGGCGATCGTCGGCGCGATCCCGGCCGGTTTGAGCCAGTAGCGGCGAAATTCGTAGAACCTGCCGAGTTTCGACGGCTCGATCTCGGGCAGGAACGGAAAGAGTTCGTAGGTTTCCATGCTGAGACCCACATGGTCACCGTCGATATTGAACGGCCCGCCGCTCATCAACGCACGACGGCGCTCCTGCCGCAGTTCGTCGGCATCGTCGAAGCCTCGCAACACGACGATCTGCCCCAGCTCGCCGATTTCCGAACGCCACGCGCCGAGGAGGCGCCCCGCGGCCCCCGGATCCGATACCCACCGATGCGCACCGGCGGAAACGGCATCCTGCTCCAGCAGCAAACACGACAGCGTTGTCAGTTCATACTGCATGTCGATCATCCCTCGCAAAATGGGCTGCGGACACGTGCATCGCACCCGCTCGCCACAGGAAAAATAAATTCCCCAAATCCACATTCCGATAAAACGTTATTCCATATCAAGCTGAATCACCAGCCAACTTTGGATCCTTTTTCCCTTCTGTTCCCCGTATCATTTCTTCCATTCCGAAAGAAACGAGCATGAGAAGGACATGAGCGACACCACCCCGCTGCACTACCTCGACTACGCCGCCACGACGCCCGCCGATCCGCGCGTGATCGAAGCGATGACGGCCTGCCTCGGCTTCGACGGCATCTTCGGCAACCCGGCATCGAGCTCGCACGCCGCCGGCCGGCTCGCGAAAGACAAGGTCGAGCAGGCCCGCGCGCAAGTCGCCGCGCTGATCGGCGCGGACGCCGACGAGATCGTCTGGACGTCGGGCGCCACCGAATCGAACAACCTCGCGCTGAAGGGCTATGCGGAAAACGCGACCGGCAAGCGCCACCTGATCACGAGCCGCATCGAGCACAAGGCCATTCTCGACACGATGGCGAACCTGGCGAAGCACGGCGCGTCGGTCACGTTCCTGACGCCCACCCGCGACGGCGAAATCACCGCCGACTCGGTCGCGGCCGCGATCGGTCCCGATACGGGCCTCGTGTCGCTGATGCTCGTGAACAACGAGCTCGGCACGCTGACCGATATTGGCGCAATCTCGCGCATCGTGCATGACGCGGGCGCGCTGCTCCACGTCGACGCCGCACAAGCGCTCGGCAAGACGCCGATCGACGTGCGCGCGCTCGGCATCGACATGCTGTCGATGTCCGCGCACAAGGTGTACGGCCCGAAGGGCATCGGCGCGCTGTTCGTCCGCCGCGACATCGCGCACCGGATCGCCCCTCAGATTCACGGCGGCGGGCATGAGCGCGGCTTGCGTTCGGGCACGCTCGCGACGCACCAGATCGTCGGCATGGGCGTTGCATGCGAACTGGCCGCCGACAAGCTCGACGGCGAAGCCGCACGGATCGCGGCGCTCGGCGCCCGCCTGACGGACGCGCTGGTCGCACTTGGCGACGTCACGCAGAATGCGGCCACGGCACGCCGGATCCCGCACACGCTTAGCCTGACGGTGAACGCGCCGGGCTTCTTCCCGTTCATGCTCGGCGAAGCGCTCGCCGTGTCGTCGACGTCCGCATGCAACTCGACCAGCGGCGCACCGTCCCACGTGCTGACCGCGATCGGCCTCGATGCGGAGACGGCAGGCCGCACCGTACGCGTGAGCTTCGGCCGCTTCACGACGGAGCAGGACGTCGACTTCGCGATCGCCTGTTTCCGCCAGGCGATCGAGCAGTGTCGCGCGACGGCGGCGAACGGCTTCTCCGCGTCGCGGCAGATCACGCCGGCCGACCTGAAGGCGATCCGCAATGCCGGCTTCCGCTCGGTCATCTGCAACCGTCCCGACAGCGAAGGCGACGCACATCCGGCATTCGACGAAATCGCCGCGGCGGCCCGCGAACTGGGCATCGAAGCGCGCTACCTGCCAGTCGAGCGCGACGGCATCGGCGATGCGGAGATCGACGCATTCGGTGAGCTGATCGACACGCTGCAGAAGCCGGTGCTCGCGTATTGCCGCAGCGGCAATCGCTCCGGCTTGCTGTGGAGCCGGCTGTCCGCCCGGCGGACGGCCGAAGCTCCGGCCTCTGTCTGATCGATCAGGAACATCGCCCCATTACGCCCCGCCACCGGCATTCACGCACGAGGCCGACACTTCGAAGCGTGGCCGGATGGCGGCGGCAATTGAAGCTACTTCAATCCCCATCATCCCCGCTGACCGGCGTATAGATCGCCAGCTTCAGCGCGGGATCGTCGTTCGCCTGGAACGTCGCGTATTCGTAGCGCTGCACGCCCTGTCGCGCATGCGCGAACACCTTCTGCCCCGACACGCCGCTGCGCACGTCATGCGCATCCCACCATTGCGCGAACTCGCTGCTGCTCGTGCGCAAGCGCGCCACCAGCGCGATGAACGCCGGATCGCTCGCATGGAGATCGTGGCTCGCGCGAAACAACGCGATCATCCGGCGCGCCTCGTCGGCCCAGCTCGCGGCGAAGAGCTCACGCGCGTGCGGCTCGACGAACATGTAGACGAGGATGTTGCGGTCGGCTTGCGCGAGCCGGTCGAAGCCGAGCAGGTCGGCCGCAGCAGCATTCCACACGAGGATGTCCCAGCGACGCCCGGTCACGTAGGCGGGCTGGTTCAGGTTCGCCACGAGCCGCGCGATGGACGGCGGCACCCGCTCCGGCACGAATGCCCGTGATGCGTCGCGCCGCGCGAGGGCGCGCAGGTGGGCGGCCTCGGCCTTGTCCAGCCGCAACGCGCGCGCCAGCGCATCGAGCGTCGCCTCCGACGGGTTGACGTCGCGCCCCTGTTCCAGCCGCACATACCAGTCGACGCCGATGCCGGCCAGTTCCGCGACTTCCTCGCGCCGCAGGCCGGGCGTGCGCCGGCGCGGGCCGTCGTGCAGGCCGACGGCATCCGGGCGCAGTTTCTTGCGCCGCGAGCGCAGGAAATCGCCGAACGGGGTTCGCGGGGTGACGGTCATCGGGTGCGCTCCGTGCAGGGTGGTATCGGGCAATCCTGGGTTCGTGCCGGGCCTTGTTGCGGATTCTAAGCCTGCCAGAATCGGCGCGTCCCCTGCCGTCAGGAAGCCTCATGAAAGCTGCGATTCTGAAGTCGTTCGGCACGCCGCTTGCGATCGAAACGATGCCGGATCCGGTGCTCGGCACCGGCGAGGTCATCGTGGACGTGGTCGCGACGCCGGTGTTGCCCTACGCACAGGAAGTGTTCAGCGGCGAGCGCCGCTATCCGCTCGCGCTGCCGATCGTGCCCGGCTGCGGCGCCATCGGCCGGGTCCGGCAAAGCGGCCCCGATGCGACGCAGTTGCAGCCCGGCGACTGGGTGTTCTGCGACCCGACCGTGCGCTCGCGCGACGACGCACGGATGCCTGACATCGTGCTGCAGGGCTGGAGCGCACGCGGCGACGGCGGCCAGCAACTGCAGCGCCATTTCCACGATGGGCCGTTTGCCGAACGGGTGCGCGTGCCGACCGAGAACGCGGTGCGCATCGGCGAGATCGCGCCGGCCGACGCCGCGCGGTGGTGCGCGCTCAATACGCTGCTCGTGCCGTACGGCGGGCTGCTCGCGTCCGATCTGCGCGCGGGCGAGATCGTGCTCGTGAGCGGCGCGACCGGCCACTTCGGCAGCGCATGCATCGCGGTGGCGCTGGCGATGGGCGCGCAGTGCGTGGTCGCGCCCGGCCGCAATGCGGGTGTGCTCGCCGATCTCGCGCGCCGCTTCGGCGAACGCGTGCGCCCCGTCGCGCTGACCGGCGACGAAGCCACCGATCGCACCCGCATGCAGCAGGCGGCACCGGGGCCGATCGACTGCGTGATCGACCTGATGCCGCCGTCGGTGCCGGCGACGACGGTGCGCGCCGCCGTGATGGCGGTGCGGCCCTACGGGCGGGTGGTGCTGATGGGCGGCGTCGGCATGCTCGGCGGCGCGGGGCTCGAGTTGCCGTACCCGTGGATCATGCGCAACGACATCACGCTACGCGGCAAGTGGATGTACCCGACCGAAGCCGTGACGCTGATGGCGGGGCTCGTCCGCGGCGGGTTGCTCGACCTCGGGTTGTTCGACGTAACGTGCTTCCCGCTCGACGAAGCGAACGACGCGGTCGCGCATGCGGCGGCGCATGGCGGCCCGTTCAGGATGACGGTGATTGCGCCTTGATGTCGGCGCGCCGCTCGGCCAGCGTGTCGCCGAGCGGGCGTCGCGGTTCGCGGCGCGCGCGGCGGCAGCACATCGTTCGCGACGAGATCGACATGACACTGCCCTGCCTCGACATCCCGCTGCCCCGCGCCGGCGAATTCCGTCACAAGCGCGGCACGCAATGCCCGCATGGCGCGCACGACGCGCCGCTACCTCGGATACTCCAGTTGCAGCGCGACCCAACCCGACGTCGTATCGCCATAGCGTGCCGCGATGTCGCCGAGCACACCGGGCAGCACCGCGTCCCCGCGCCGGTCGGCCGCCATCGCCATGCGCGTGTGCCGAGCATTCGCCGGCTGCGCCAGCAACCGCAGCCCGTGCTTCGACTCGATTACGCGCGCGTCGGCCGTCGCGACGACGTCACTGCGCCAGGTCCGCGACCACGCGTCGGCGGTCAATGCAACCGGAAGCTCGTCGAACCCGGGTTCGACCGGAAGATCGAACGTCTCGTGCCGCCAGAACGCGACACGGTTGGTCAGCGCGACCGCCACCGCACGCGCCGTCAACGCGAACCGGCTGCCGTCGTGAACGTCGCTCCATGACTGCGCGCCGACGCGCCGCGCCGTCTCGCGCGCCACTGCCGGCCCCGCCAACGCATTCACCAACGCCAGCGTAGCGGGAATCGACGCCGATACGCCGGTCGTCGTCATGACGTTGCCGTCCATCACATAGCGGCGATCGTCGACCCACGTCGTATCGGCAAAGCGCCGGCGCAGGCCGTCGCGCGCATACCAGTGAGACGTCGCCGTGCGATGCCGCAGCAGGCCGGCGTTCGCGAGCACCTCCGCGCCCTCGCAGATCGCCACCATCGTCGCGCCGGCGGCGGCCTGCTTGCGTAACCATGTCAGCACCGCCGGGCTGTCCGCGCGATGCAGCGCGGGCACGATCACCACGTCGGCCCCCGCGGGCGTCGCGGCATCGAACCGGTCGAACGTCGTATCGGCCAGCATGCGCAGCGCGGGCATCAGTTCGACTTCGCCCTCGGCGGCCGATACGGCGACGACATCGACCGCATCGGATGCCTTCAGCATCGCGTACGGCACGATGAAATCGGTCGTCTCCGTACCCGCGTTGTCCGCGACGATCGCCACGAGCGGCCGCGTGCGGCCCGCTTTCGGCGCGCCGATCGTCAGCGCCTGGGCGACCGGCCGTGCGTCCTCCGCCTTCACCGGCACATGCCACCCCGCGGCCCATGCGCCCAGCATCGCGCACACCAGCAGCACCGCCCCGCCTGTCTTCCGTCCCCGCATCGTTCACCCGCATCCGTCGATTGCATGTCCCGAAAATTACAAGGATCATGCTCGCGGTCACAAGGACAACTCCACCGCACTTTCCGCCATGTCCCAGTCAACCTGTTCGGCACGCGACATCGTCGTCGTCGGCTTCGAAGGCGTCCAGTCGCTCGACATCACGGGCCCGATGGAAGTGTTCGCGGTCGCGAACCGTCACCTTCCCGACCATGCCGCGCCGTACCGGCTCACGCTCGCGTCGCAACACGGCGGCGACATCGTCACGCACGCGGGCCTGCGCCTCGCCGGCACGGCCGCGCTCGCGGCGCTGCCCGAGCGGATCGACACGCTCATCGTCGCCGGCGGCGATGAAGCGGCGCTGCGCCATGCCGCGTCGGAAGCCGGCGTGCTGCCGTGGTTGCGCACGCGGATCGCCGGCACGCGGCGCATCGCGAGCATCTGCACGGGCGCATTCGTGCTGGCGGCGGGCGGATGGCTGGACGGCCGACGCGCAACCACGCACTGGAACCAGTGCGCGATGTTGCAGGCACTCCGTCCCGACGCGCGGATCGAACCGGACGCGATCTACGTCAGCGATCCGCCGTTCCATACGTCGGCCGGCGTGACGGCCGGCATCGATCTGTGTCTCGCACTCGTCGAGGCGGATTGCGGCGCGCCGACCGCGCTCGCGGTCGCACGCGAACTCGTGCTGTTCATGCACCGGCCCGGCGGCCAGGCGCAGTTCAGCGTCGGGCTCGGCTCGCTGGCCAACGCAACGCCGCGCATGCGCGCGCTGCTCGCCGAGATCGCCGACGATCCGGCCGGCGATCTCGGCGTCGCCGCGCTGGCCGCGCGGATGCACATGAGCGAACGATCGTTTGCGCGCAATTTTCTCAAGGAGACCGGACGATCGCCCGCGCAGTTCGTGCTGGCCGCACGCGTCGAGCGCGCGAAGGCGTTACTGGAGCGGGCCGACTGGCCGCTCGAACGCATCGCCGAGCGGTCGGGATTCGGCAGCGTCGACGCGTTGCAGCGCGCGTTCGCGAAGCAGGTCGGCGTATCGCCGCGCGACTATCGCGCGCGCTTCGGACCACGACAGGGCAAGCCGCAAGCGGAATAGGCCGTCGCCGGCTCCGGCGTGCGTCCGGGGCCACTGGCGTGGCGGCGATGCGGCGATCGCCCATCGCCGCCGCCGCGCCCCCGTCACGCTCCCATTCCTCCCGGCGACGAAACGGGCCGACACGCCCTGTTCCGGTGCATCCCTCGGGATTTTCACTCCATTGCCGAAATCTGATAGAGCCAGGAAATTTGATTTCATACCGTTCACGCATCGGACTGGCAAACGATGGCCGCTCCACACGGCATCGCGAGCCGCCGACGAATCCCAGGAGCGGGCCAGCTTGCCTGGCCCGGGCGGCGATGACGGTCCTGCCAAGCAGGACATTCGTGACGGAGCGACCATGGATGCAAAACGCCTGCCTGATTCAGGCACCGACAGTGACGTAAGTCTGCTGCACAAGATGGGCTATGCGCAG
Organism: Burkholderia sp. AU33803; assembly: GCF_002223095.1. NCBI lineage: Bacteria > Pseudomonadati > Pseudomonadota > Betaproteobacteria > Burkholderiales > Burkholderiaceae > Burkholderia > Burkholderia sp. AU33803. The sequence continues at coordinate 435,109 of NZ_NKFJ01000006.1, read as the reverse complement.
GAACTGTCGAGACGTATGAGCGGTTTCTCGAACTTCGCGGTGTCGTTTTCCGTGATCTGCATCCTGTCGGGCGGCATTACCGCGTTCCAGCTCGCGTTTTCGGCCACCGGCGGCGCGTCGATCGGCCTCGGCTGGCCGTTGGGCTCGCTGTTCGCGCTGATCGTCGCGGTGTCGATGTCGCAGATCGCGTCCGCGTTTCCGACGGCCGGCGGCCTCTATCACTGGGGCGCGATCCTCGGCGGGAAGAAATGGGGGTGGATGACGGCGTGGCTCAACCTGATCGGCCTGATCTTCGTGATCGCCGCGATCAATTTCGGCACCTACGATCCGTTCTTCAAGACGCTGATCGCGCCGATGTTCGGCGTCAGCCCGGACAGCCTGACCTGGTGGCACCAGACGGCGTTCATCACGTTCATCACGATCTCGCAGGCGATCCTGAATGCGCGCGGCATCAGGATCGCGAGCAAGATCACCGACCTGTCGGGCTACCTCATCTTCGTGGTGACGATCGCGCTCGTGGTGTCGCTGCTCGTCTACTCGCCGGTCGCGTTCGATGCGCATCGCCTCGTGACGTTCACCAATTTCACCGGCGTCGATGGCGGCGCATGGCCGAAGCAGGCCACGCCGCTCGCGTTCCTGTCCGGCCTGCTGCTCGTGACCTACACGATCACCGGCTTCGACGCTTCCGCGCACACGTCGGAAGAGACGCACGACGCGGCCAAAAACGTGCCGCGCGGCATCATCGGGTCGGTGTTCTGGTCCGCGGTGTTCGGCTACGTGATGGTGTGCGCGTTCGTGCTGGTGATGCCCGACCTGACCGCCAGCATGAAGCAGGGCACCGGCTTTTTCGAGGCGATTCTCGCGCCGATTCCGAAGGCGTTGCGCGTCACCCTCGAACTCGCGATGTTCTTCATCAACTACGTGTGCGGGCTCGCGGCGATCATGTCGACGTCGCGGATGGTGTACGCGTTTGCACGTGACGGCGGCCTGCCGGCGTCGAAGCTGCTGCGCAGCGTGAACCCGACGCACCGGACGCCCGGCCCCGCGATCTGGACGTGCGCGGTGCTCGCGATCGTCGTCACGCTGTACGGCGACGCGTTCTCGGTGCTGAGCGCCGGCAGCGCGGTGTTCCTGTTCATCTCGTATGCGATGCCGATCGGCTCCGGGATGCTGGCCGAAGGCCGCTCGTGGACCGACAAGGGTCCCTTTCAGCTGGGGATCTGGTCGAAGCCGTGTGCGCTGCTCGCGTTGGTCGGCGCCTGCGTGCTCGCGTATGTCGGCATCCAGCCGCCGAACGGGAAGGTGCTGTACGTGCTCGTCGGTTTCGTCGTCGTGCTGACGGTGATCTGGTATGGCTTCGGCGTGCGAAACACGTTCGCGGGGCCGCCGGTGCTGAGGGACACGCGCAATCTCGAGCGCATCCGCGAACTCGAGGCGAACATCGATCCGTCTGTCTGAAGCGGCTTCGACGCAGGTTGAAAAAAACCGACTCGCCGGCTTCGTGCCGCGAGTCGGTTTTTTATCTCTACGCGCAACGACGAAATTCAACCGCCTCGCAGCGGTTGAATCTTGCGGGCATCCGCGATCAGACGGCGGAGAAGCAGTTGTCGACGAACAGGTGCGTGCCGTTGACGAAACTCGACTCGTCGGACGCGAGGAACAGCGCGGCGGCCGCGACTTCCGACGGCTCGCACAGGCGGCCTTGCTGAACCGCGATCGCCGCCTCGGTCGCGTCGACGCCCATCGCCTGCAGGTCCTTCAGTTCGCGCATCCCGTGCGGCGTGCGAATGAACCCCGGCGCGAGCGCGTTGCAACGAATGCCGCGGTCGCGATACTCGACCGCTATCGCCCGCGCGAACATGTGGCACGCGCCCTTGGTCGCGTCATACAGCACCTCGCCCGGCGTCGCGCACACCGCGGAAATCGATGACGTACAGACGATGCTGCCCCGCCCCTTCTCCAGCATCTGCGGCAGCACCGCTTGCGTCATCAGGAACATGCTTTTCACGTTCACGCCCATCAGCCAGTCCCACTCCGACTCCTCGATGTCGAGGAACGGTTTGACGATCAGCGTGCCGGCGTGATTGAACAGGATGTCCGCGTTGCCGTACTGCTCCCGTGCGGCGCTCACGGCCTGCTTGACTTCCGCTTGCTTCGACACATCGGCGCCGAGGCCGATCGCCTGCAGGCCCGCGTCGCGCAGCTTTGACGCGAGCGTTTCGGCGGCGACGCCGTCGCGGTCGATGATCGCGACCTTCGCGCCCTGGGCGGCGAACAGTTCGGACGCCGCGCCGCCGCAGCCGCCGGCGCCGCCGCTCACGATCGCGACCTTGCCGGCCAGGCGGCCGTCAATCTTGACATTCATGTTGCGTGCTCCATTCTGGTTCGTTCGGTCTGCTCAACTGAACAGCGTCCGCAGGTGATCGTTGAGGAAATAGCCTTCGGGGTCCACGCTGCGGCGCAGCGCGCGGAACGCTTCGGCCTTGGGGAACCAGCGATCGACGTCCTCGCGGTTCGTGAAATGCAGCTTGCCCCAGTGTGGCCGCGAGCCGTAGTCGCGCAGGATCGCGTCGACGTCCTTCAGGAACGGCCAGTAGTCGACGCCGTTCGGGCCGCCCGAGCATGAAATCGTGACGCTGTCCTGGTGGTTGAACGGGCTGATCCACGCCGGGTCGCCCTTCGTGAAGCGGTACTCGACCGGGAAAATGCAGTCGCGATGTTTCGTGAGAATCAGCTCGCGCACGCGGCGCAGCGCTTCCTTGCCGTGTTGCGCGGGCACTGCGTACTCGAGCTCGTGGAAGTTCGGCACGTAGTGGATCGCATACACCTCCGAGCTGTAGGCGATCTTCTCGTGCTCGCCTTCATGGAACGTGCGCGCGTCGGTGATATCCATCACCTTGATCTCGCACACGTCGTAGTCCTTCTTCGAGTTCGACACCTTCGTGGTGTCGGGCAGGCAGTAGAGCTCGCGGCTAGCCGACGTCGGGCACCAGAAGAAACCGAAATGCCGGTGCTTCGCGGCCAGGTCGTCGTACTGCTCCATCAGCGCGTCGAAGTCCTCGCGCCACACGCGGTCGTGCAGCCAGAACGCATCGGTCACCTGCAGCGTGATCTCCGACACCACGCCGAACATGCCGATGTTCACCTGCGTCGCATGCAGCAGGTCGGGGTCCTGCCGGTCGCTCACCTTCATGATCGAGCCGTCCGGGCGCACGATGCGCATCCCGACGACCTGCGACGACAGGTTGCCGAGCGTCGTCCCGGTGCCGTGCGTGCCGGTGGCCAGTGCGCCGGCGATCGCCTGCGAATCGATGTCGCCCTGGTTGACGAGCGACAGGCCGAGCGCCTTCAGGTGCCGCGTCACCGCATTGATTTTGGTGCCGGCCTTCACGGTCACGCGCTTGCGCGCTTCGTCGACCTCCACGATGCCCTGGTAGTCCTGCAGCGACAGCAGCAGCCCGCTGGTGGCCACCACGGGCGTGAACGAGTGCCCCGACCCCGCGCACCGCACGTGCTTGCCTTGCCGCGTCGCGGCATGCACCAGCGCCGCGATCTCGGCCTCGCTGGTGGGCGCGGCCAGGTGCGCGGCCACGCACGACTGATTGCCGACCCAGTTTCTCCAGAATCCGCCACGGGGAAGTTCCATCACCGTCTCTCCAGCGTTCTATTGCTGCCAAAGATAGGGTGCCGAAAGGTTTTCCACTATCGGATTTCGGCAAGTCAGGGTTTTGACGAGGCGATGCCCGTCCGGCGCTTTTTGACCGACGCGACGAGCGGCTACAATGAATCGATCCGGCCCGCCCGTTCCCGCCCTCCGCCCTCGATGACGCCGCCTGCCCACCCGAGCGATTTCTCCGGCGACCCGCTGTTCGCGCGAACGGTCGCGTTCTGCGCGTTCACCGACGTGGAGGAACAGGCGCGCGCGTTCGACGGCTGGAACATGAACTACACGCAGATCTCCGGCGGGCGGTTTCACGGCTCGTCGTCGATCGTGTCGCTGGGCGGCATCAAGTTGCTGGTCGAGGATCTCGACAAGGTCATCCTGCAGCAAGGCGCGGTGCCGACGGAGCGGATCGCCGTGGCCGTGCCGCTGGAACTGGAAGGGCATGCGCGCCTGTGCGGCGAGAAGAGCGGGCGCGACAGCCTGCACGTGTTCTCGAGCCAGCCGGCCTTCGAGTTCTATTCGCCCGACCGCCATCTGCTCGTGAACGTCGAAATCGAGCCGGAGAAGCTGTCGACGCAGGCGCTGCGCACGGTGGCCGCGTCGCTGCGCGCTCAAACCCATGCGCCGGTGATCCCGATGGCGACCGGTGTGGCCGATCATCTGCGCGACCTGCTGCGCCAGACACTGGCCGCCGCCGTAAAAACCACCCGCATCGACGACGTGACGACGCAGGACAGGATCGAACTGCTCGAACGCACCGTGCTCTACGCGATCTCTGAAGTGATGACGGCCGCGACGCCGGAGGCCGGCGCACAGCTCGTGCGTCCGACGAAGTACTGGTCGCTGGTCAATGCGGTGCGGGAGCGGCTGCAGGATGCATCGACGTGCCCGCTGTCGATCGCCGAGCTGTGCGTGGAACTCGGCGTCAGCCGGCGCACCGCGCAATACGCGTTCCAGGACACGTTGAACCTGAACCCGATCGCGTACCTGCGGGCCGTGCGGCTGAACCACGTGCGCCGCGAGCTTCGGCTCGGCGACTCCGTGACGACCGCGGCCACCAAGTGGGGCTTCTGGCACCTGAGCAGTTTTGCGCAGGACTACCGCGCGATGTTCGGCGAACTGCCGTCGGCCACCGCGAAGCGCTACGCGCGCCAGGCCCTCTAGCGCCTGTCGTTCACGCTGTCGTTCATCTTCCGGCGGCCAGTGCGAAGGCTTCCGCACCGGCCGCCGCCCTGCCTGCTACGTCACTCGTCCTGCTGTTCCTGCTGCGCCTGCACCTGCCGCTGCTGGATGAACTGCCGCACATCGCTCATCGTCACGCGGCCGGTGTGCTTCGCATCGATCTCGTCGAAGTGCTTCGACACGAAGCCGAGACCGCTGCTCTGCGCCTGCGCCTTCGTCACGGCCGCGCCGTTGCTCAGCACCGTATTGGCGCCGAGCCGCGCATCGACACGCTGCTGCGCCTGCTGCTGCAGCGTCGCGCCGGTCGACGGCAACACCGGCGCCGCCTTCGTGGCAGGAAAGAACGGACCGTCGACACCGCGGCCGCCGTGCGGCAGCTTCACCGGCGCCACCGCCTGCGGCGGCAACGCATAGGCACTGCTCATCACGGCACCGAGGACGATCAACGGAGACATACGCCGCATCAATTTGATTAGGGACATGATCACTCGCATTCAATGGATGAATAGAGGGTTCCTTTGACAAGGAGTCCGTCGCTCGGGGCCGCTCACGGGGCCGCCGCCAGCGTCGTCCCGGCGGTCGCGCCCGGGACGCTGCCGGTCGGCACGCTCGGCGGGTTTTCATCCGGCCACGGCGGCGGCAGCGTGTGCAGCGTCAGCGCCGTCGGAATCCGCGCGCCCTTGTAGAACGTCTTCAGGTCCCGCTTCATCTGCGGACGGGCGACGTCGTCCAGGTAGATCATGTGGCCGCCCTGGAAGAAGTTCACCTGCAGCTTCGGATTGAAGCCCTTCACCGTCTGCAGCCGCGCGAGTTGCTTCTCGGTGTTGAAGAACGGCGTCGCGAGATCGTGGAAGCCGTTCTCCGCGAGCACGCGAAGCTTCGGGTTGAGCTGCAGCGCACCGAGCAGATCGGGGATCGTGTCGGGCATCGGCTGGCCGTCGTGCGTGAAGTCCCAGACGCCGATGATGTTGTCGTTCAGCGGCAGGTACGTCGCGTTCGGTGCGGTGTAGCCGAGGTAATCCGGCATCTGCGTCGCGAGCGCGTTCGTGAACGGCTGCGAAATCAGGATGTCGGACGGGTCGCCGTCGTTCTGCAGGCGCGGATCGGAGTTCGGCAACGACACGCGTCCGTCATACCGGCCGATCGTCGTCCCGGGCAAGAGGCTCGTGCCGAACGGATTCGCGTTGAAGTAGCCGCGCAGCGCCTGTTGCGTGAGGCTCGACGGGATCGACCACAGCCTGAGCGTCGCATCGCTCGGGAACACCGGCGTGCCGAGCGCATCGGGAATGCCGAGCTGGCTCAACACCCACGACTGCGAATACTTCTGCAGCTGGTTGTAGATCAGCGTCGTGAACAGTTCCGTCTGGAATGCGTACAGATCGGGGTTCACCGGCGCCGGCGACACCTGGTTGAAGTACGCCGCGACCGCCGCATAACCCGGCAGGTAGCCGGCCACGGTATCGGTTTCGAGCAGCAGCCCCTCCGTCGACTGCGTGATCGCGACGGCTTCCACCGCATCCGCGAAGTAGTTGAGGATCGCCGACTGCAGCACGATGCCCGTCAGGTGCACGCCGGCCGATTCGAGCGCCAGCGCGAGCATGTCGGTACGCGGCGTGCCGTACGATTCGCCGTACAGGTAGATCGGCGACGTGCTCCGGCTGTTGACGTTCAGGTAGCGCTGGATGAAGTCGCGCATGATGTTCACGTCCGCATCGGAACCCCAGTACTTCTGGTTGGTGTTCGGCAACACGGCTTCCGACAGCCCGGTGCCGGGCGGGTCGATGAACACGAGGTCGGTGGTGTCGATCAGGCTTTCGGCGTTGTCGACGAGCGGATAGTTCGGCCAGTTGCTGCCGAACAGCGGATCGGGCGTGGCCACGCGGGTCGGCGCGAACGAGCCGAGCCGCAGCCAGATCGACGACGAGCCCGGGCCGCCGTTATAGACGAACGTGACGGGGCGCGGCTTGCCGTTCGTGCTCGGCGCGGTGTACGCGACATACGACATCGACGCTTCCGGGTTGCCGTTCGCGTCCTGCGCGGTCAGGTGACCGGTGGTCGTCGTGTAGTTGACGGTCGTGCCGCCGTTCTTCCACTGGTAATGCATGACGGCGGTTTTCTCGGACACCTGCCCGGGAGCGAGGCCGTCGGTCGCATTCATCGAATACGCGACCGGGTCGACGTACGGTTGGTTGGCCGGCGTCTGCGCGGCCGCCTGTTGCGCGCTGGCCTGCTGGCTGGCGGTGGCCTGCGCGAGGCTCGACGCACCGACGGACGACGAATCGTCGCCGCCGCATGCCGCGAGCGCCAGTGTCATGACGGTCAATGCACCTAGCCCGGCCAACCGGCCGTGACGGCCACGGCGGCTGCCGGTACAGCTCCTGTCTGGTTTCATCTCTGTCCTTTGATTCGGATACCGTTTCACACAGGCCGCCAACGCCTGCGGAACGCGCAGGCGAACCCGCCACTCGCGTTGCACGGTTGGCAGTCGGCGGTTGGGGATTGGACTTCCAAGAGACTGAACTTGATACAGACACAGCAAACTGCTGGCGAGAATGGTGCTCGGACGCCCCCTGCAGTTTGGACAACTTTTATATGACCCAAATTTACGACAACACAAAAATAGGCGGTGCTGCGCCGCGTTGTCAAAGATCATTCGGATATTAAAAAACCCGCAATGATGCTAACGACGGACAGTGTCTGGCAATTGAAAGAAAACAGGATTATGCGTGCATTGCGCGCGCTGTCGACAATAATCAGCCGAATCAGCCGCTTTTATCGAACAACCAGCAATCCTTTACTGGCAATGATGTTGCGGCACGAAATCCTTCAGATCACTAGAATTACTCTTTCATTTTAATTATTCTTGATCGCTTAATTCAGCGTGACGGCATGTTCCGGCGGCCATTCAATGATTCAAGTCACTTCAGCCATTCTTCAATCGATACGTTTATCCGCACCGCGTCATCCATAAAATACCGATTTCTCGAGTTCCAATAAATTCAGCGGAATTATTTACCCTTTTCTCCTGCCGGCGCTTGCAATAGGGATGAAGCGTGACATGCAGCCTCGCCGCACGCCGCGCTTCGTCCGCCTTCAATCCGCCATTACTTCCCGCCGCCCGGCAGCGCGATATCGATCAGCACCGGATCGTGATCCGACGAGCGATACGCATCCGGCGCATAGAACGTCTTCTGCTGCTCGGCCGACTTGTACGCGAGCGTGTACTGCAGCGCGAGCGGCTCGTCCGCGTTGATGTGCCATTCGTGCACGGCCTTCACGTGCGAGGCGAGCGGCAGCGTCGCGAGTGCGTGATCGAGGTAGCCGGCTTCGCCGTTGTACACGTAGCTGTACGCATTCGCGCCGATCCAGCGCGCGACGAGGTTGCGGTAGCCGCGCGATTCGAGCGCGCGGATCGGGTCTTCGTACGTGTAGCTGTTGAAGTCGCCGATCAGCAGCACGCCCTGGCCGGCGACGCCCGTCGGGTTGCCGGCGAGCCAGTCGGCCACCTTCGCCGCCGCGCGCGTGCGCGTCGGGTTCCAGCAGCCCTGGCCGTCGCCCTGGTCGAGATCGTCGTTCGCGGCATCCGGGCAGTTCTTCGACTTCAGGTGGTTGACCGCCACCGTCAGCGACTGCTTGTTGCCGTTGATCAGCCGGAACGACTGCGCGAGCGGCTGGCGGTTCTTGTCGTCGATCGCGAGCGTCGCCGCGCGGCCGACCGGTTCGACCTTGCGGCTGTCGTAGATCATCGCGACCGTGATCGCATCGCCGCCGAGGCGCGACACGCCCGGATCGACGACGCGCCAGTTGTTGCCGAGCTTCGCCGCGAGCTGGCGCACCGCGCTCAGTTCGCCGTAGCCGTTGTTCTGGATTTCCATCAGGCCGATCACGTCGGCGTCGAGCGCCTTCAGCGCGCTGACGATCTTCGCTTCCTGACGCTGGAATTCCTGGAAGTTCTTCGCGCCGCGGTTGTTCGGATCGTCGAAGCCGCCGCCGAGACCGTTGCCGTTGAAGTAGTTCAGCACGTTGAACGACGCCACGCGCAGGTTCGACTTCGGATCGCGCGCCGGTGCCTGGGTGCGCGGGTTCGGCCGCGCGTCGAATGCCGGCACGGCCGCGCCCGGCAGCGGCTGCACGCGCCATGCGCCGTAGCGCACTTCGAGTACGCCTTCGACGTCGCGCACCGTGTAGCCCGCGCGCAGCGTGTTCGCGGCCGACAGGCCCGGCGCCGGGTACGGCACGGTGGCGGGGTTCTGCTTGTTCGAGCCGTCGTCGAGGATCAGGCGGTTGCGTGCGTTCGCCTCGATCTGCGTCTGCGCCTGCGCGGGCGGCACGACGCTCGTCGGCGTGCGCAGGCGGCCGTTGCTGAGCATCACGCTGCCGTAGCGGCCGAGCTCGTAGTTGTCGGTGACGTTCAGCGTCTGCGGCAGGCGCACCAACATCCCTTCATACGCGGCGAACGCGTTCGGGCTGTCGACCGGCAGCGTGAGCGTCACGGGCGTGACGGTCTGGTTGTTCGCGCACACCGCGATCGCGCCCGACTGCGTGAGCTGCGTCTGGCCGTACTTCTCCTCGACCTTGCCCGTCACGTGCACGAGGTCGCCCGCTTTCGCCCGCACCTTCGGCGCGTAGACGAACAGCCCTTCCGACACGCCCGGCTGGTTGCGGCGCTGCGCGTCGGCCTGCTGGACGAAGAAGCCGCCAAAGCCGTCCGTGCCGCCGAAATCGGCGGTGACGACCGCTTCGATCGACACGTTCTGGCCGGCGAGCGGCGACGGCGCGCCCGGCCCCTGGATATCGGCGATCGGCGTCGTGCTGCCGCCGCAGTTCGGGCTGACGGGCGCGGCAGTGGCGGCGAAAACCGGCGCGGCGAGCGTCGGAAGCAGCAATAGCGGGGTGATGAGGCGGATTGTCGAGCGCATGACGGGGAATCCCGGTTGTGAGGGTGGCGAAAGCTTAGCGGCGCTCAATGACAGTTTTTGGTAATGAAAAGATAGGCGGATGTAATTGTCGTTATCACGCTGCGATTGCCGTCGAGCGTGTGTTTACGCCTGAAAAAGCGGGGAAATCGTCTGATGAAAATCCGCCGTGCCCGTGACGATTGCCCCGCGTGCCCTCTCTGCCGCAGCGTCGCGCTACGTCGTGTAGAAACCCGATCGTTCGTCGCCGTATCGCGACTAGGAATCCTGTGCAGCGACGGACGATCCGCGCAAGCAGACGAGCAACACGATGGTTGCCACGCTGAACCCGGCCCCTGCATAGAACGTCGCCGCGGCGCCCACCCGATCCCACAGGAATCCTGCGACGACACTCGACACGAGCGTCACCACGCCGCTGAGCAGATTGAACACCCCGAACGCCGTGCCTCTCAATGCGGACGGCGCGGCTTGCGCGACCATCGTCGCGAGCAACCCCTGCGTCATCCCCATATGGAGCCCCCACAACGCGACACCGGCCAGGACGGTTGCCCAATGCGCGCCAAGCGCAAGCACGATATCGGCAGCGATCAGCAGGACGAGCCCGGCCACCATCAGCTTCGTGTGGCTCGTCGTGTCGGCGAGCTTGCCGAACGGATAGGCCGACAGCGCGTACACGACGTTCATCGCCACCATCACGAGCGGCACGAGCGCGACGGGCACGCCGCTGCCCATCGCGCGCAGCACTAGGAACGCCTCGCTGAAGCGGGCCAGCGCGAACACGGCGCCCACGGCGACGACCCACCAGTAGCGCGCGCCGAGTTGCGCGACGACATCGCGTCGGATCGGGTTGACACGCGGTTCGCCCGGCGCACGCGCCGGCTCGTCGACACCGAACGCGAGCAACGCCACGGCCAGCACGCCGGGAATCACGGCCAGCCAGAAGGCGAGGCGGAAATCGTCGTGCCACCCCAGCATGATGACGACGGCCAGCAACGGCCCGAGGAACGCGCCCACGGTGTCGAGCGACTGTCGCAGCCCGTAGGCGGCGCCGCGCAGGTGGACGGGGGTGACATCGGCCACCAGCGCATCGCGCGGCGCACCGCGGATTCCCTTGCCGATCCGGTCGACGATCCGCGCCGTCACGACGAGGCCAAGCGTCGGCGCGATCGCGAACAGCGGCTTGCTGAGCGCGCCGAGCCCGTATCCGGCGACCGCCAGCCATTTGCGATTGCGCAGGTAGTCGCTCAGCGTGCCGGAAAACACCTTGACGACCGGCGCCGTGGCCTCGGCGATCCCCTCGATGACGCCGATCGCGGTCGCGCTCGCGCCGAGCCCCGCCATCAGGAACATCGGCAACAGGCTGTGGATGATTTCCGACGACACGTCCATCAGCAGGCTGACGCAGCCCAGCACCCAGACACTGCGCGGAATCTGGCGAAGAACGCCGGTCGACGGTTCGGTCTGCATGGGTCGCTCGCGGTTCAGGCATCCCGACACGGGATGCCGGTGATACTACTGCAGGCCGGTGACACGGCCGCGCATGCCGGCCGCCACGCGAGCATGCTATTCCCCCGTGTCGCGCCGGATCTTCGCTTGCCGGCGCACGCGGTCGTTCAGTATCTGGTGCCGACGGTGATCGGTCAGCTTCTTCCAGTCACGTGCCTCGTCGCGCGTCCGCAGGCAGCCCGTGCAGAATCCGGTGCGGCCGTCGAACGCGCACAGCTCGACGCACGGCGATTTCACGGCCACGGTCAGGCTGCCGTTGCCGGCGTCATCACTTCGACGGTCACGTGCGACACGCCGCCGAAGCCTTCGACCAGCGCATGGTAGAAGCGCGCGTCGCGCGCCGCATCGACGGTCTCGACCGATACGATCGCGCTCATGTGGCCGGGGCCGACACGCCACACGTGAAGATCGTTGACCTTGTCGCCAAACGCCTCGATCGCCTGACGCACGCGCTCCGCCAGCTTGCGATCGACATTGACATCGAGCAGGATGCCGCCCGTATCGCGCATCAGCCCGTACGACCAGTTCGCGATGACGAGCGCGCCGACGATGCCCGCGACGGGGTCCATCCAGACCCAGCCGAAAGCGCGCGCGAGCAGCAACCCGATAATGGCCAGCACCGATACCGCGGCATCGGCGATCACGTGAACGTAGGCCGACCGGATGTTGTGATCGCGGGCCGAGGCAGCGTGCGCGCCTTCATGATGATCGTGTTCGACGAACGTCAGCGGGTGCGCGTGACCGTCCAGCGTCACGATCGCATCGAACGCATGGGGCTCGGGAATGGTCTCCCGCGATTCCAGGAAGCCGTTGCGCGCCACCATCGTGAAATGCTGTCGCGACTGGTCGGGACGGACGGTCGTGATCGATGCCGACACCCCGTCGACGCTCGACTCGCCGGTGGCAGGCGCGATCCGGAACACCGGCGGCACACCGTCCTCGAACACCGATACGTCGAACACGCCGGCTGTCGAGAACACCCGCATGGCCTCATCCGCGTGATCGTCGTGCGCGTGGCCGTGGCCATGCCCATGATGGTGGCCGTGATCGTGCCCGTGAGGCCCGCCGCTCAGCAGCCACACGCTCGCCAGGTTGACCGCGAGACCGAGCACCGCGATCGGAATCGCCTCGCCAAAATGGATCGGCACCGGCGCCAGCAACCGCGCAACCGCCTCGTAGGCGATCAGGATCGCGATCATCGCGAGCACGATCGCGCTCGTGAACCCGGCCAGGTCACCCAGCTTGCCGGTGCCGAACACGAAGCGCGGATCGTCGGCATGCTTGCGTGCATAGGTATAGGCCAGCGCGGCGATCAGCATCGCGCCAGCGTGCGTCGACATGTGCAGCCCGTCGGCGACGAGCGCCAGCGACCCGAACAGCGTGCCGCCGACGATCTCCGCCACCATCATCGCCGCGCACAGGCCGATCACCATCCATGTCCGCCGCTCGTTCTGCTCGTGCGCGGCGCCCAGGAAGATATGGTCGTGCCCCGCGCCGAACGCGTCATTCGTGAAATTGCTCATGCTCCACCCCGGTTACTTGAAATAGCTGTGCACCACGTCGATCAGCTGCTCGGTCGCGCTGCCTTCGTGCTCGTCCGGCCCATGTGCATCGACCATGTGCTCGCGAATGTGGTCTTCCAGCACGACGGCCAGCAGCCCATTCATCGCACCGCGGCAACTCGTGATCAATTGCAGCACCTCGTTGCAGCCGCGCTCGTCCCCGAGCGCGCGCTCGATCGCCTCGACCTGGCCCTTGATACGGCGCACGCGGTTCAGCAGCTTCTGTTTTTCACGAATGGTATGGCTCATCGGTGAGAGACTCCTGGATAGGGAGGGGGAGTATATCTCCGGAAGGCATCCCCTATAGGGGAGAGGGGTATATTTTTTGAGATGAAGGCTTGTCGAAAGCAATCCTCCCGGCTAGACTGCCCTTCGTCTTTGGGGAGTAGCCTGCTTTCCGTCCCCGGAAAGCGATCGTGTCAACACACTCGGCCTGCGGCCGTGGCACGATCAGCCTGATTGGCCTGGCGAGACCATGGGTGCATCGCGTCGTTCCTGGTCGGACGTCGGCGGATGCGCCATGGTTCGTCAGCGTCCGACCACGGAGTCCCCATGTTCCTCACCGCCCTCTTCCCGCGTTTCGCCGCCGTCCGCGCGCATGCCTGCGGAGGTGCCGCATGACTTTCATGTTTGTCGAGCTGGCGTTCATGCTGGTCGTCATCCTCGTCGCCGCCGAAGTCTTCACCAATGCGCTCGAGCATCTCGGCGAGCGCCTGAAGATTTCCGAAGGCGTCACCGGTTCGCTGTTCGCCGCCGTCGGCACCGCGTTGCCCGAAACGATGGTGCCGCTGCTCGCGCTCGCCGGCGGCACCGCGAACCAGGCCGTGAACGAGGAGATCGGCGTCGGCGCGATTCTCGGCGCGCCGCTGATGCTCGCGACGCTCACCACCTTCCTGATGACGCTCGCCGTGATCCGCTCGCGCGGGCTGCGCGGCACGATCGCGCCCGAACGCACGGGCTTCGTGCGCGACATGAACTACTTTCTCGCCGCGTTCTCGCTGGCCACCGCCGCGATGTTCGTCCCGCATCACAACGGGGCCGTGCGTGCGTTGCTCGCGGCGATGCTGGTCGGCATCTACGTGATGTATGTCGTGATGACGTTCCGGGCATCGAACCAGCTCGTCGATGCCGGGCACGGCACCGAGGCGCCGCACATGATGTTCCTGTCGCGCCTCGGCGTGCCGACCAACCTCGCGACGATCGCACTGCAACTGCTCCTCGGCGTCGCGCTGCTGGTCGGCGGGGCGAAGGGCTTCATTCACGGCGTGGAAGGCGTGTCGCACGCGCTGGGCGTATCGGCGCTGCTGTTGTCGCTGATCATCGTGCCGATCGCGACGGAACTGCCGGAGAAGGTCAACAGCGTGCTGTGGATCCGCCGCAGGAAGGACACGCTCGCGTTCGGCAACATCACCGGCGCGATGGTGTTCCAGGGCACGCTGCTGCCGGCGATCGGCATCATGCTGACACCGTGGGAGCCGCGCCCCGAGGTACTGACCGGCGTGATCATCACGCTCGCGGCGGCGGCATGGCTGCGCGTCAATGCGCGAGCGCGCGGGCTCGCGATCTGGGCGTTGCTCGCGAACGGCGCGGGGTATGCGGGGTATCTGTTCCTGACGCTGGCGCGTTGATCCGGCTCAACGGACACGCCGGGCACGACCCTGCTGCCCGGCGCGAACGACGCATCGTCGCGGCGCTCGCCGGAAAGCGGTTCAGAGGCGCGCCTGGTTCACACGCTGCGACAGTTGCTCGGCGCTTTCCTTGCGCTCGCTGTACCGGTCAGTCAGGTACGCGCCGACGTCGCGCGTCAGCAGCGTGAATTTGACCAGTTCCTCCATGACGTCGACGACCCGGTCGAAATACGCGGACGGCTTCATCCGGTCGTCGTCGCCGAATTCCATGAACGCCTTCGCGACGGACGACTGGTTCGGGATGGTCAGCATGCGCATCCAGCGGCCGAGCACGCGCATCTGGTTGACCGCATTGAACGACTGCGATCCGCCGCTGACCTGCATGACCGCCAGCGTCTTGCCTTGCGTCGGCCGCACCGCGCCCACCGACAGCGGAATCCAGTCGATCTGCGCTTTCATCACGCCGGTCATCGCGCCGTGCCGCTCGGGGGAGCACCACACCATGCCCTCCGACCATTGCACGAGCTCGCGCAACTCGGCCACCTTCGGGTGGTCGTCGGGCGCATCGTCAGGCAGCGGCAAGCCGGCCGGATTGAAGATCCTGGCTTCGGCGCCCATCGCCGCCAGCAACCGCGCCGCCTCCTCGACCAGCAACCGGCTGAACGAGCGCGTGCGCAACGACCCGTAGAGCAACACGATTCGAGGCGGATGCGTCGACGGCCGCGCGGGTTGCAGCCGGCTCGCGTCCGGCACGCGAAACAGCGTGGCATCGAGTTGCGGCAGATCGTTCAGTCGGTCAGACACGCTTGCCCTCCGCGTCGATCACGATTTCGCCGTCCTCCTTCGCAAACGGCCCCTTCTGCGGATCGGGCAGGATGTCGAGCACCTGCTCGGACGGACGGCACAGCCGCGTGCCGAGCGGCGTCACGACGATCGGGCGATTGATCAGGATCGGGTGAGCGACCATGAAGCCGATCAGGTCGTCGTCGCTCCACTTCGGATTGTCGAGATCGAGCGCTTCATACGGAGTCCCCTTGCGGCGCAGCACGTCGCGCACGGGCACGCCCATCGCCGCGATCAGCGCGCGCAGCGCTGCCTGGCTCGGCGGCGCTTCGAGGTAAAGCACGACGCGCGGCTCGACGCCCGAGTTGCGAATCATCGCCAGCGTGTTGCGCGACGTGCCGCAATCGGGGTTGTGATAGATCGTGATGTCGGTCATTTACGGATTCCTGAATGGTTTCATGCGCACTCGTACCAGCCCTTCGAACGGTTGACGACACGCACGACGAGCAGCATCACCGGCACTTCGATGAGCACGCCGACGACGGTCGCGAGCGCGGCGCCCGAGTGGAAGCCGAACAGGCTGATCGCGGCGGCCACGGCCAGCTCGAAGAAATTGGACGCACCGATCAACGCCGACGGACACGCGATGCTGTGTTTCTCGCCGACGAGACGATTGAGCCCATAGGCGAGCGCTGCGTTGAAGAACACCTGGATCAGGATCGGCACCGCGAGCAGCGCGATCACCAGCGGCTGCTTCAGGATCGCCTCGCCCTGGAATGCGAACAGCAGCACCAGCGTGGCCAGCAACGCGGCGATGGACCACGGGCCGATCTTCGCCATCGCGCGGTCGAACGCCGTCGGCCCCTTCGCGAGCAACAGCCGGCGCCACACTTGCGCGAGGATCACCGGGATGACGATGTAGAGCACGACCGACGTGAGCAGCGTCGCCCACGGCACCGTGATCGCGGACATTCCCAGCAACAGGCCGACCAGCGGCGCGAACGCGATCACCATGATGCTGTCGTTCAGCGCGACCTGCGACAGCGTGAACAGCGGATCGCCGCCCGTCAGCCGGCTCCACACGAACACCATCGCCGTGCACGGCGCGGCGGCCAGCAGGATCAGGCCGGCGATATAGCTGTCGATCTGGTCGGCAGGCAGCATCGGCGCGAATAGCTGCCGGATGAACAGCCAGCCGAGCAATGCCATCGAAAACGGCTTGACGAGCCAGTTCACGACGAGCGTCACGCCGATCCCCCGCACATGCTGCCGAACCTCATGCAATGCGCCGAAATCGACCTTGACCAGCATCGGCACGATCATCACCCAGATCAGCACCCCGACGGGCAGGTTGACCTGCGCGTATTCCATGCGGCCGATGTGCTGAAAGAGCCCGGGCAGCGCCTGGCCCAGCGCGATGCCGAGCACGATGCACAGCGCCACCCACACGCTCAGGTAGCGCTCGAAGAAGCCGATGGCGGGCGGGGCCGCCACGGCTGGCGACCGTACAACGTTCGAACCGGTCATGCGTCGCCTCCGCAACAGTCGGGGGCAGCCGGCACGCCGCAGGCCGCGCCGGCGCAGCAGTTCTCGGTGAGGAACCCGATGAGCCCGCTCATCGATTCGAAATTCGCCGCGTAATAGACGAACCGGCCATCCTGACGCGCGGTGACCAGGTCGGCGTGCGACAGATCCTTCAGATGAAACGACAGGCTCGATGGCGACAGCCCGATCTGCTGGGCGATTGCGCCAGCCGGCAGCCCTTCGGGCCCGGCCACGACCAGCGCGCGAAAGATGGCGAGGCGCGCTTCATGAGCAAGCGCGCCCAGCGCGCGCACGACGAGATTGGAGTCCATGGCGCGAAGGATAGCGGCTTCATTTCGATATTTCAAGTATTGTTGAAATGATGGTGCCGATCCCGTGCATGGCCACTCCCCAACTCTTCGCGCACCGTCAAACCCGGCCGCACGCGCGGCTTCCGGCCCGACGCGCATGGCAGTGCAGCCGCCCGTCTCACGGACAGGCGACGCACCGGCATGCGCTCAGGTCAGGACGCCTTCACCAGCTTGACGATCGTCAGCGTGCCGTCGACCTTCTCGATCCGCACCTTGACCTTGTCGCCCGCATGGGCGTGCTCGAGCATCGCCGCGTCCTTCGCCTTGAACGCCATCGTCATCGGCGGCATCCCGACGTTCTCGAGCGCGCCGTGCTTCAGCGTGATCTTGCCGGTCGCGGCATCGACCTTCTTCACTTCGGCGTCGGTCAGCGCGGCATTCGATTCGGCCATGCCGCCCGACGACATCTTCATGCCGGACATGTCCATGCCGGCCATGTCGCCGGCCGCAAAGGCGGGGGTGACGAACGTGCCGGCAGCAAGCACGGCGGCAGCAGCAACGGTGACGGTAATCAACTTCTTCATCGGGATTCTCCGGTTGGGATGGATGGCACGTTCGTGCCGTGAGGAACTGCTTCGGAATGCCACGCATGGCCCGCGCTTCGCGCACGACGGCGCTGCAGCAGGAGCCAGGCGGCGGGAATGACGAACATCGACAGCAGCGGCGCGGTGACCATGCCGCCGACCATCGGCGCGGCGATGCGCTGCATGACTTCGGAACCGGCACCGTGCCCGACCATGATCGGCACGAGGCCGGCGAGCACGACCGCCACCGTCATCGCCTTGGGCCGCACGCGCAGCACCGCGCCTTCGCGGATCGCGTCGAGCAGCAGCGCATCGGTGAGTGGTTCGCCGGCGTCGAGCCGGCGCTGCAGCGCGCCCTTCAGGTACAGCAGCATCACGACGCCGAATTCGGCGGCCACGCCCGCGAGCGCGATGAAGCCCACCGACGTCGCGACCGACACCGCGTGGCCGAGCGCCCACACGAGCCAGAAGCCGCCGACCAGCGCGAACGGCACCGTCGACATCAGCAGCAGCGCATCGGCCGCCGAGCCGAACGTGAGGAACAGCAGCACTAAGATCACCACGAGCGTCACCGGCACGACGGTGCGCAGCTTGGCCGCCGCGCGTTCGAGATACTCGAACTGCCCCGACCACGCGATCGAATAGCCGGGCGGCAACGCGACCTGCCGCGCGACGGCTTGCTGCATCGTGCGGACGGCGGTGCTCAGGTCGACGCCGCGGAGGTCGACGTACACGTAGCCGGACAGTCGGGCGTTCTCGCTGCGGATCATCGGCGGGCCATCGGCGATCGCGATGCGTGCGACGTCGCCCAGGCGGATCTGCGCGCCGCGCGCGGTGACGACCGGAAGCTGCCGCAGGTTCTCGACCGAATCGCGCACCTCACGCGGGTAGCGGAGGTTGATCGGAAAGCGCTCGCGCCCCGCGATCACTTCGCCGACGTCGTCGCCGCCGACCGCCGTCGACACGACCGACTGGAGGTCGGCCACCGACAGCCCGTAGCGCGCGGCCGCGAGCCGGTCGATGTCGACGTCGATATAGCGGCCGCCGTTCAGCCGTTCCGCGAGCGCGGACGTCACGCCCGGCACGGGCTTCACGGCCGCCTCGACCTGCTTCGCGATCGCGTCGATGCCGGCCAGGTCCGGCCCGGAAATCTTCACGCCGACCGGTGTCTTGATCCCGGTGGACAGCATGTCGAGCCGGTTGCGGATCGGCGGCACCCACACGTTCGACAGCCCCGGCACCTTCACCGTGCGATCGAGTTCGTCGACGAGCTTCTCCGGCGTCATGCCGGGCCGCCAGGCGCTGCGCGGCTTGAAGCGGATCGTCGTCTCGAACATCTCGAGCGGCGCGGGATCGGTCGCGGTATCGGCGCGGCCCGATTTGCCGAACACCGTGTCGACCTCGGGCACGCTCTTGATCAGCCGGTCGGTCTGCTGCAACAGCTCGCTCGCCTTGTCGGCGGAGATGCCGGGCAGCGCGGTCGGCATGTACAGCAGGTCGCCTTCGTCGAGCGGCGGCATGAATTCGCCGCCGAGCCGCGACAGCGGCACGGCCGTCAGCACGAGCGCGACGACCGCGATGCCGATCGCGACCCACGGGCGCCTGAGCGTCGCTTCGAGCAGCGGCCGGTACGCGCGGATCAGCACGCGGTTGATCGGGTTCGCGTGCTCGTGCGGAATGCGGCCGCGCACGAGATAGCCCATCAGCACCGGCACCAGCGTCACCGACAGGCCGGCGGCCGCGGCGATCGTGTAGGTCTTCGTGAACGCCAGCGGCGCGAACAGCTTGCCTTCCTGCCCTTCCAGCGAAAACACCGGGATGAACGACAGCGTGATGATCAGCAGCGAGAAGAACAGTGCGGGCCCGACCTCCGCGGCCGACGTCGCGACGAGCTCCCATCGTCTGGCCGGCGTGATCGGCTCGCCGGGATGCGCGTGGTCGTACGCTTCGAGATGCTTGTGCGCGTTCTCGATCATCACGATCGCCGCGTCGATCATCGCGCCGATCGCGATCGCGATCCCGCCGAGCGACATCAGGTTCGCGTTCACGCCCTGATAGCGCATCACGATGAATGCGGCCAGCACGCCGAGCGGCAGCGAAAGGATCGCGACGAACGCGCTGCGCAGGTGGAACAGGAACACCGCGCAGACGATGCCGACGATCGCGAACTCCTCGATCAGCTTGTCCTTCAGGTTGCCCACCGCGCGCGCGATCAGCTGCGAGCGATCGTAGGTCGTGACGATCTCGACGCCGGGCGGCAGCGAACGCTTCAGGTCGGCGAGCTTCGCCTTCACCGCGTCGATCGTGGTCAGCGCGTTCTTGCCGGAGCGCATCACGACGACGCCGCCCGTCGCCTCACCCTGCCCGTTCAGCTCCGCGATCCCGCGCCGCATCGCCGGGCCGACCTGGATGCGCGCGACGTCACCGAGCAGCACCGGCGTGCCGGCGTCGTTCGTGCGCAGCACCACGTGCCGGAAATCGTCGAGCGTGCGCAGGTAGCCGGTCGAGCGCACCATGTACTCCGACTCGGCCAGCTCGACGACCGAACCGCCGGACGCCTGGTTCGCGTTGCCGAGCGCGCTCGCGACTTCCGCCTGCGTGATGCCGTATGCGCGCAGCTTGTCGGGACCGAGCACGACCTGGTACTGCTGAACCATGCCGCCGATGCTCGCGACTTCCGACACATCGGGCACCGCCTTCAGCTCGAACTTCAGGAACCAGTCGTTGAGCGCGCGCAGTTGCCCGAGATCGTGACGGCCCGTGCGATCGACGAGCGCATACTCGTACACCCAGCCGACACCGGTCGCATCCGGCCCGAGCGACACCGTCGCGCCGGCAGGCAGACGGCTCTGCACCTGGCTCAGGTATTCGAGCACGCGCGAACGCGCCCAATACGGATCGGTGCGGTCGTCGAATAGCACGTAGACGAACGCGTCGCCGAACGACGAATACGCGCGGACGGTCTTCGCGCCGGGCACGCCGAGCAGCGTGGTCGTCAATGGATAGGTCACCTGATCCTCGACGATCTGCGGCGCCTTGCCCGGATACGACGCCTTCACGATCACCTGCGTGTCCGACAGGTCGGGCAATGCATCGAGCGGCGTCTGCCGCAGCGAATGAACACCCCATGCGGCAATCAGCACGGTGGCGAGCAGCACGAGGAAGCGGTTGTGGACGGACCAGCGAATGACGTGCGCGATCATCGTTCGCCTCCCTGCGGTTCGACCTTCGTCAGCCGGTAACCGTCGTCGCCCTGCGTGAACGCGAAGCGCACCGTCTGGCCCGGCTTCACGTCCGGGAACGCGGTGGCCGACGGCTTGCCGAACGCCATCGTCATCGCGCCCCAGCCGAGCGCCGGAACGGGCTGATGCGAGAACGTGATGTCGTCGGCCGTGACCTGTTCGACCTTGCCGGTGGTTTCGTAAACCGGTGCCGCCGCTGTCGGCACCGACGCGGGCATCGCGCCTGCCCCGCTCGCGCCGGTGCCGCTTTCCAGCCGTGGCAGCACGCTTTTCAGGCTCGCCTCGGAATCGATCAGGAACTGCCCCGATGCGACGACCGTGTCGCCCTCTTTCAGCCCGCCAAGCACTTCGGTGTCGCTGCCGACGTCGTTGCCCGTCGTCACCGTCACCGGCCGGAGCCGGCCGTCGCCGTTCTTCACGATGACGATCGAGCGTTTGCCGGTCGCGATCACCGCTTCGGACGGCACGAGCAGGCGCGATACGGTCTGCCGCGCGGTGACCCGCACGCGCATCAGCATGCCGGGCGTGAGCTTCAGCGCGGCGTTGTCGATCTCGACGCGCGCCTGCAGCGTGCGGCTGCTCGTGCTGATGCCGGGCAGCACTTCGCGGATGCGTCCGGTGAAGTGCTGCGCCGGGTCGCCCGCGAACGTCGCGTCGACCGCCATCCCCGGCTCCACGTTCAGTGCGAGCGCTTCCGGCACCTCGACGATGAGCCACAGCGTCGACAGCCCGGCGATCTTCGCGAGCGTCTGACCGGGCGCGACCATCGCGCCGTCCCGCACGTTCAGCTCGCTGACGACGCCGGTTTCCGGTGCGGTCAGCACGACATGCGTCTGCGCGCGGCCGGTGCGATCGAGGCTCGCGATCATGCCGTCGGGAATCGACAGCGCCCGCATCCGTGCACGCGATGCATCGAGCAGGCTGGCGTCCATCCCGCCGCGCTTGAGCGCGAGGTATTCCTCCTGCGGCGCGAGCCAGTCGGGCACGAACAGCGATGCCACCGGTGCGCCCTTCGCGATACGCTGCATCGGTGCGCGCGCATGGAGACGGTCGATGTAGCCGGTCACGCGCGACTGGACGACGTCCGCGCGCGATTCGTCGAACTGCGTGGTGCCCACCGCATCGAATCCGGCCGCCGTCTGTTGCCGGCGCACGGTCGCATAGCGGATGCCGAGGTTCTGCTGCAGGCCGGGATCGATCCGGATGCCGGACGCGCCGCCGCCTTCGTCCGCGTAGACGGGCTGCAGCTGCATGTCCATGAAGGGCGACTTGCCCGGTTTGTCGAAGTGCTGGTTCGGCACCATCGGGTCGTGCCAGTACAGCACCTGGCGTCCGCTCGTCGAACCGGGCTGGCCGTTCGAGGCCGACGCGGCGGCGTCAGTCGCGGCACTTGCCGCATGGCGTGCGCCCACGAAATAGCCCGTGCCGAGCAGCGCGGCGCCGGCGAACGCCAGCACGGCCGCGCGGGCCCATGTTTGCTTCGTCATGTCGTTCTCCCTTATTGCGCGGCGGCCAGCGTCGACGGCACGACCTGGTATTCGAGCTGCGCCCAGACCTGCGACACCTCGCGCCGGAGATCGAGCACCCGCAATTGCGCCTCCAGTTGCGCGCGGCGCGCGGCGAACGTATCGGCGAGCGAGCCCGTGCCGGCGCGGTAGGCCGCGTTCGCCAGTTGCACGCGCTGGTCGGCGGCGGGCAGCAATGCGTCGCCGAGATTCGCGATGCGCGCACGACCGCTCGCGAGCGTCGCGGACTGCGTGCGGATATCGGCCTGCACCTGGCGCAGCGTGTCCTCGTACATCAGGCGCGCCTTCGTCGCGAGCGCGGCCTTTTCGGCGACGTCGCGGTTCTGGCGGTTCTTGCGATTGAGCGGCAGCGGGATCGACACGCCGACGGACACCATGTTCGAATACGCGCCGCCACGCTGCTGGTACGCGACTTCCCAGGTCCAGTTCGGGCTGCGTTCGCTGTCCGCGACGGCCGTATCGGCCTCGGCCACCGCGATATCGTCGGCGGCGGTAATCAGCGCCGGTTGCGACAGTCGCAGTTCGTCCGGCGGCAGCGACGACACGAACGACTCCGGCGCGGGCGGCGTGCCCGCAACGTCGTCGACCGGCACGGCGGTCCAGCGCGACAGCGCGATGAGCGCGGTCTGGTAGACCTGCCGCGCTTTCAGCAGTTGATCCTGCGTCTGCGCGAGCATCGCCCGCGCCTGGACGACATCGGCCGCACTCGCCTTCGCGCCGCGATACGACGCCTTCGTCGCTTCAAGCTCATGGTTCATGTGATCGAACAGCGCCTGCTGCAGCGCGAGCGCCTGCTTCGCGTAGACGGCGTTCAGCCAGGCCGTCGCGGTTTGCTGGCGCACGCTCGCGAGCTGCGCGAGATAGCCGGCGCGCTCGCGTCCGACCTGCTCGTTGGCGAGCGCCGAGCGCAGGCGCCGCTTGTCGCCGGACACCCACTCCTGCTCGATGCCGATGCGGCGCATCGTCATGAAGTCCTGGCCGACGGTGAAGCGCTGGCCGCCATTGACCGGCAGGTTGTCGATGCCGGCCTTGAGCATCGGGTCGGGCAGCTGGCCGGCCTTCACGGCCGCCTCCGCGCTCGCGCGCACCGACGCCTGCGCGGCCTGCATCGAAGCGGAATGATCGGTGGCGGACTGCAGCGCGGCGTCCAGCGTGACAGGCGATGGCTGCGCGTGAACGGCGCCCGCCACCAGCAGCGCCGCCCAAAGCATGGGCGCGCGCCGACGCGCACGCCGCGCAAGCGGCATGCCGGGATGGAATGACATGGTTGAACCCCAACGGCGGAACCCCATAGGGATTCCACGTCCTGATACAGGACGAACCTCACCGCGAATGCGGCGGACCTATCGGATCGGGATCAGCTGATGCGTGGAGGGCGCCACAATCCGTTCGGATCGCGGACCGGGAGGATTTGCGCGTAGTGGAACGCGACGGTGCTGGCGTAGGCAGCGGGACGACTGACTTCGGCGCGAGCGGCCGGATGATAGAGACTGCCGAACTGGCATTGCGCCGTCAGCTTGCAGGCCGTGCCCTTCGCTTTCGCGTGGGCCTTGTCGACGGAAGACGACTGCATCGAATCGCAGCCCGGCATGTCCGCGGACATGCCGGCGTCCATGTCCATCGACATCGACATGTCCTGCTGCATCATCGGACATTCCCCGGCCAGGCCGCTGGCTGCCAGCCCGCTGATGGGCAGCACCGCGCAGAGCAGCAGCAAGATGACGGTCCGGAGGAATTTCATGGCGGGGATTATAGCGCGCGGATTTGCTGTGCGGCGGCGCGTCGATGAAGCGTAACGACGCGCCGACTCCGCGACCGCCGTCGCCTGCTACCGCGCCAGCCCGTCGGCCTCCAGCACCGCCTGCACCGCCGGCCGCGCCCGCACCCGCTCGTACCACGCACGCAGATGCGCATACCGGGTCAGGTCGATATCGGCGTGGTACACCGACCGCAGCCATTCCGCCTTGCCCCAGCCGGTCAATGCGAACAGGTAGGCATCGGCGAGCGTGAACGTGTCGCCCATCAAGAACGGATTGCCGTCGAGCTGGCGATCGATCCAGGCAAAGCGGCTGTCGAGCTTCGCTCTCGCCGGGTCGACGTATTTGCCCGCCTGCACCGCGTACAGCAGCGGGATGAAGCCTTTGTGGATCTCAGTGCCGAGGAAGTTGAGCCACTCCATCAGCCGATAGCGTGCAAGCGTGCCGTACGCGGGCGCGAGCCCCGCATCCGGACACAGATCCGCAAGATACTGCGCGATCACCGGCCCTTCGCGCAGCCGCGTGCCGTCGTCGAGTTCGAGCAGCGGCACGTAGCCGAGTTCGGTCACATCGTAGTAATTGCGCCCGTCTTCAATGACATGCTTGCGCGCGTCGACCTTGATGATTTCCGCGTCGATGCCGCCTTCGCGCAGCACGATGCAGATCGCCTGGGAACAGCTTCCGGGAGCGTGATAGAGCTTCATGCGTGTCCTTCGTGGGTTGTCCATGTATCGATTCGCCGCGACGCGGGCGCTAATATCTCGCATCGGCGCAGGGCTGAGAAGACGGCAGTCGTTTGTGCCGTAGTCACAAAAAATTTACCGACCAGGATTCGGCACGATGAAAACGAGTGCGACAGGATGTTCCGTTGAAGAAGCGATGCGCCTGCTCGGCGGCCGCTGGCGGCTGCTGCTGGTGTCGTATCTGCTCGACGGGCCGCGGCGCTTCAGCGACCTGCGGCGCGACATGCCCGGCATCTCGCAGCGCATGCTGACGCTCGACCTGCGCGCGCTCGAAGACGCCGGGCTCGTGCGGCGCACCGTCTATCCGGAAGTGCCGGTGCGGGTCGAGTACGATCTGACCGCCGACGGCGACCGGCTGCGGCCCGTCGTCGAAGTCATGCGCGAATTCGGCCTGTGGCTGAAGGCACGCGATGCCGATGCGTCGTGCGATATCGGCGCCGCGCCCGATGCGGCCGCCGCGATCGAAACAGCACACCATTCCACCCAATAACCCCGACTCCCCTACGCAGGAACCCACACTCATGGAACTTCACGCCACCATCGGCGCGGCGACGTCCGATCTCGACGACGACGAAAGCTTCGCCAACATCTACTGTCACGACGCCGAGCAGGACTATTGCTTCGCGCTGTCGCGCTTTCCGGACGACGCGCTGATCGAAGTGATGGTGCGCGACCAGGTCAACGCGCGCGTCAAGGATCTGTCGGTGCGCCTGACGGACGACACGATCGACATCGAGCTCGAACCCGCCCTCGCCGCGCGGCTCGACGGCCAGACGCGCTACGTGATCCATCTCGCGCCCGGCCAATACGATCCGGTCACGCTGCGCGCCGCGTTGAAGGAGATCTTCGTCGGCAAGAGCGGCTTTCGGGACGACAGCACGCGCGGCTGACGTGTCGTCACGCCAATCGAAGCGCCACGACGGTAGCCCGGCTCGAGGTCCACATACATGAAGATGCTGCTCATCCTGGCGTTGACGGTTGCGATCGTGCTTTGGCTTCGTTCGCGCTACTTACGATTCACGGCGCCCGTGCGCAGGGACAGGGACGCGAAAGGAGCCCTGATGCGCCAGGTTTTGCTCGACCGCGCCGATTACATCGGCAAGCCCGCGCAGCGCCTGATCGCAACGCTGGGCGAAACGAAATCGCAGAGCCTGGACCATGGCGTGGTCATTTATACGTGGCGGGCCAATCAGCTATGTATCGACGCATCCATACGAAACGATGTGTGTGAATACCTGGATGAACGTCAGTGCAGCAAGCACGACTAGGGCACCGTATCCACACCATCATTCCCACATATTGAGCGGATCACGTCCCATTATTAGGGATGCCTGCCCAGATGTTGACGCACGTCGTTCCACGGCTCTAACGTTCGCCCCAATGCCATTCGATTCGGCCGCCCCGCTCGCGGGCGACGGCCGGGCACAGAACACAGGAGACAACCGTGGCCCAATCCGCGTCGCGTACCCACGCCCACCCACCGGAACAACCGCCCGCGCGCGCCGACATCGCATCCGATTCCGCCGCCCGCACAGCCGCGGCGCAGGCCACACCAGCCAGCCGCAAGCGGCTGCTGATCCTCGCGTTGCTGTTCGTCACGGTCGTCATCAACTATCTCGACCGCAGTAACCTGTCGATTGCCGCGCCCGCGCTGTTCAAGGAACTGAACATCGATCCGGTACGCGCGGGCCTCGTGTTCTCCGCGTTCGGCTGGACCTACGCGCTGATGCAGGTCCCGGGCGGCTGGCTCGTCGACAAGGTGTCGCCGCGCGTGCTGTATGCGGGTGCGCTCGCGCTGTGGTCGGCCGCGACGTTGCTGCTCGGCTTCGCGGGCTCGTTCGTCGGGCTGATCGTGCTGCGCCTGGCGGTGGGCGCGCTCGAAGCACCGGCTTATCCGATCAACAACCGTGTCGTAACGACCTGGTTCCCGACCCGCGAACGTGCAAGCGCGATCGGCGGCTACACGTCGGGCCAGTTCGTCGGCCTCGCGTTCCTCACGCCGGTGCTCGCGTGGCTGCAGGTGCATCTCGGCTGGCACATGGTATTCGTCGCGACCGGCCTCGCGGGCATCGTGTGGGCCGCGATCTGGTATGCGGTGTATCGCGAGCCGCGCGCGTTTCTTGGCGTCAACGCGGCCGAGATCGCGCTGATCCGCGACGGCGGCGGGCTCGTCGATCTCGAGGACCGCGTCGCGGCGCGCACCGAACGCGCGCCGTCGACGTGGCGCGACCTCGGCGTCGTACTCGGCCGGCGCAAGCTGTGGGGCATCTATCTCGGCCAGTTCGCGCTGAACTCGACGCTGTGGTTCTTCCTCACGTGGTTCCCGACCTACCTCGTCAAGTATCGCGGGATGGACTTCATCAAGTCCGGCTTCCTCGCGTCGCTGCCGTTCCTCGCCGCGTTCGTCGGCGTGCTGTGCTCGGGCGTGCTGTCGGACTGGCTGATGCGCCGCGGCGCATCGCAGGGCTTCGCGCGCAAGCTGCCGATCATCTCGGGCCTGCTGATCTCGACCTGCATCATCGGCGCGAACTACGTGACGTCGACCGGCTGGGTGATCGCGTTCATGACGATCGCATTCTTCGGCAACGGCTTCGCGTCGATCACGTGGTCGCTCGTGTCGGGGCTCGCGCCCGCGCGGCTGCTCGGCCTCACCGGCGGTGTGTTCAACCTGATCGGCAACCTGTCCGCGATCGCGACGCCGATCGTGATCGGGCTGCTGGTCGACGGCGCCGACTTCTCGCGCGCGATCACCTACATCGCCGCGATGGCGCTCGCCGGCAGCCTGTCGTATGGGCTGCTGGTCGGCAAGGTCGAGCGCATCGACGCGTAAACGTCACGCGGGCGGCACGCTCGTGCCGCCCGACCTTACCGCTACCGCTGACCACGCGTCGTGCGTCGTGCGTCACATCAGAACCGCTGAGCCCCATCGCGTGCGAGGTCGTGCGGATTGCCTGCCACATAGTCGAGCGCGCATGCATCGGTGTCGATGCCGACGGTCAGCAGCGTTTCCCAGCGCTCGGTGTCGGGCATCGACAGGTCCGGATGGAAACACACGACGGCCTGATCGCCGGCCGCCCCGCACATGGCCGCCGCGCGCTCGCGCACATCGGCGCTCGTCATCCCGTTCACGACATCATTCAGGTGCGCGAAGCGCTCGCGCGTGGTCGAGCTGTCGGGCATGCACTCGCCGCCGCTCAACGCGCAATCGAGGAAGTGGTTCGTATGCAGCAGCCAGCCGTCCGGACGCGGCACCACCACGCCGACACCCGACGGGCTCAGCTCGATGCTCGCCGCACGCGGGTTCGCGTCGTGCCGCGTGAACACGGTCAGCACCGTCGACGCGCTCACGCGCGCGGTGCGCGCGATGTCGATCGCCTCCTGCACCGTCGTCGCGTCTTCGAGCAGGCGCCGCGCGATCGCATGCACGGGCACGCCGGCGCTGTCGTTGTCGCTCGCGTGATGCAGGATGTTGAAGTGCAGCCCGAGCCCCGCGCTGTTCACACCGAGCTTCGCCAGCATCCCGAATTCGGAGAACAGCTTGACGGTGCGGCCGTGCGGCGTCGTGATCTGCATCAGCAGCCCCTGCGGCGCGAGGCTGTCGTGCCAGTCCCACGTCTGCAGCGTGCGCGGCGCATACGGGCCGGCCGGTGCGTAGACGGTCGTCGAGCACTCGCCCTCGGCCGATGCGGGTGCGGTGGCGAGAATCTCGGTGCGTGCGTTCAGGCACGCGAGCTGCCAGCGCGGCAGGTCGACGCCGTCGGCGATCGCCTCGACTTCGGCGGCGAGGCGCGGGCACCATGCACCGAGCGTGGCAAGGCTCGCTTCGCCGATCTCCCGGGCGCGCTGCGGCGCGATGCCGAGCTTCGGGAAGAACGCGAGATACAGCGCGACCGTCTCGCGGATCGCCGGCGCGAAGCGCTCGCCGATCAGGCGGCCGCGCTCGCGCGGATCGGTGATGTCGGTCACGAAGGTGTGCAGCTTCAAGGTCAAATCTCCTGGGTTGAATGCGTGCCGGGCCTGCGCGGCCCGGAACGTGATGCATCGCGCAGCCGCCCGACCGGCACGCACGCCGGCCGGAACGGCGAGCACGGTCAGAATGGTCAGAACGAGTAGATGAACTGCATCCCGGCCAGGTCGTTGCTGCGCGCGTACGTGCCGTTGCTCTTCAGGAACACCGGATGGTTCGCCGCGTCGTGGCGGTATTCGAGCTTCACGGTGATCTGCTGCGTCGGATAGAACAGCAGGTCGGCCGTGATCGCATAACGCTGCGCGCCCTTGCACTCGGTGCCGTTCGTCGACGAACCCCGGAAGCACGCTGGATCGATGCCGAAGCCGCTCGACCCGTTCACCGACGGATTGCCGCCCGCGAGCCCGTACTGGATGTTCGTGCCGCCGCCACCGTTCGACGTGTTGTTCAGGTAGTCGAAGCGCAGCGTCGCGCCCATGCGGCCGACCCACGACGTCGTCCACTTCGTATGGCCGAGCAGCGACATCCCGTACCAGCGCGCGGTGCCGCCGTTCCATGCGCCCTTCTGCAGTTCGCCGTAGTCCACCTGCGCGTTGACCTGCGTCTTGTCGTGCGTATAGGTCACGTCGGCTTCCACGTACTTGTAGAGGCCGGTCGGCGACGAACCGTTGCACTGGTAGCCGTAGCCGCCCGCCTGCGCGCACGGCGAGAACAGCGACTGCCGGCCGAGCATCCCGGAAATGCCGAAGTCGAAGGCGGTCGACGTCGCGTTGTCGAAGCGCGCGGTGATCGTCGGCGTCCAGTTGGTCTTCGTCGTGTTGTTCGCTGCGTTGGCGATCGCGCCCGCCGTGCGCAGCACCTCGTTGCCGATCACGACCTGCCAGAAGCGCGTCATCGCCGCGTTGGAGCCCTTCAGCCCGATGCCGATCAGGTTGCCCGGCTCGCTGAAGTCGTACAGCAGCCCGTGCGTGAGCGTCAGCATCTGGTTCGACGGCTGCACCTCGTAGCCGGCGAGGCTCGGCATCATCCCGATCTCGAACGTGCGCGTCGTGCTGAGCGGCACGGTGACCACCGCCTGCGTGATGATGTTGTTGCCGACGCCGCCGTGCGCGTTGCTGAACACGTTGCCGAAGCCGCGGTTCGGCTGGATCACGATTTCCGCCGCCGGCGCCATCGGGCCGACGCCGAAGGTCTTCTTGATGTCGAGGTAGACGTCGCCGATCGTGCTGTTGAAGTAGTCGTACGCGCCCGGGTCATGATTCAGGAACTGGAAGCCGGACGTGTGCTGCGCGCGGTTGAACAGGTACACGGGATCGACGTAGCCGGTGATGCTCAGGCCCGCGAGCGGGCCGGTGGTCGCCGCTTCCTGCAGCGAGTCGACCTTCAGCGACGCGTTCGCGATCTGCTCGCGCATCTGCTGCAGGTCGTCGTTCGTGAACGCCGACGCCGCATCGGCGGCTGCCGCCGTGTTGATCGTGCCGATCTGCGTGCCGCCCGGGGCGGCATTGGCCGTCGTTGCCGCGCCGGCCGGCTTCGCCGCCAGCATGCTCGCGCGCAGCGCGTTCACCTGCTGCTGCAGCGCGGTGACCTGCGCCTGCAGCGCCTTCATCCGGCTCGCGTCGGTCGCCTGCGGCGTATGCGCGAATGCCGAGGCGGCTTCGAACGCCAGCAGGCACAGCGCCGTCATGTGTGTGATTTTCATGGTGTGGGTGGTCGTCGGGACGCGCGCGCCCCCGCCCGCCGCGATGAGCGGCGGGGCGCGCGAAAGGTATGCGGGAGTTGGGGAGAAGCGGCGGCCGGCTTACTCGGTCTTCAGCTTCGTCCAGAGACGGTTCTGCAGACGCATCAGCTCAGGCGGAACCGGCTTGCTGAGGCTCAGCTTGCGGATCACGTCGGCGGGCGGGAACACGGCCGGATCGCTCGTCACGTCGGCGCGCACCAGGTGCTTCGACGACGGCACGGCCGACGGGTACGACGTGTCGTTGGTCAGGTTCGCGCTCTCCTTCTCCGACAGCACGAAATTGACGAACTTCAGCGCGGCGTCCGGGTGCGGCGCATCCTTCGGCACCGCCATCATGTCGAACCACATCGCGCTGCCCTCGGTCGGGATCACGTACTTGATGTGATACGGCTTCTTCGCGGAAGCCGCCGCGATCCGCGCGGAATTCACGTCGCCCGACCAGCCGAGCGCGAGGCAGATGTCGCCGCCCGCGAGGTCGTTGATGTAGCTGCTCGAATTGAACTGCGTGATGTACGGCCGCACCGTCTTCAGCAGCTCGTATGCGGCCTGGTAGTCGGCCGGGTTCGTCGTGTTCGGATCCTTCTTCAGGTACACGAACGCCATCCCGAACGCGTCGACCGGCGAATCGAGCACCGAGATGCCGCAGTGCTTCAGCTTCTGCGCGTACTTCGGGTCGAACAACAGCGCCCAGCTGTCGAGCGGCGCGTCGTTGCCGAGCGCGGCCTTCACCTTCTCGACGTTCATCCCGAGCCCGTCGGTGCCCCAGGTCCACGGAATGCCGAACTGGTTGCCCGGATCGTCCTTCGCGAGCACCTTCATGATTTCCGGATCGAGCAGCCCGTAGTTCGGCACCTGGCTCTTGTCGATCTTGCGGTAGAGGCCGGCCTGCAGCTGCCGCGCCCAGAAGATGTCGGACGGCACGACGACGTCATAGCCCGACGTGCCCGACAGCAGCTTCGCCTGCAGCGTCTCGTTCGAATCGAACTCCTGGTAGACCACCTTGATGCCAGTCGCCTTCTCGAAGTTCGCGATCGTCGCCTTGCCGATCGAGTTGCCCCAGTTGTACACGTTGACGACGTCCGCCGCGTGCGCCGCGGGTGCGCCGGCCCACAGCCCGCCGCCCAGCGCGAGCGCCGCGCATGCCGCTTTCAGATGCTTGCTCCATTCCCCTGCCATGGTTTCCTCCGTCGATATCATGATCCGCTCGCGATGAACGGTGTGTGCTTCGGTCCGGAAAAATGTAGCCAGAGGAAATTGGCCGGTCTGCCCTGCCGTTAGGGGGACACGCCGCACAATCGGGGCACCCGGTTCCGGGCGGATGCCCCGAGCGCCCCTAAGCGGAAGCGATTTGAAAGCTCTCTTCGCCGCTTCGTCACGCCAACCCAAAACCGCTCAGGATGCCTGCACGCCCGTGCGCACGCCGAAGTCCTCGCCCACGTGCGTGACGCGGCCGTCCATCATCGTCAGCGCGACGTCGATGCGGCCGATGTCGTACTGGCCGACCTCGAACAGGTCGTTCTCCAGCACGACGAGATCCGCGCGCTTGCCGGGCGTGAGCGAGCCCACCTCGTGCTCCATCCCGAGCTGGTACGCGCCGTGAATCGTGTACGCGGCGATCAGCTGCGGAATGCTCAGGCGCTCGGCGATGTCCGGGAACACCGGCGCATCGGGCTCGCCCGCGAGCTGGCGCGTATGGCCCGACTCGATGTGCTCGAGCGGCTTGTGCTGGCAGCGGCACTGGCACGCGAGGCCGTCCATGCCGATCGACACCGTCACGCCTTCGTCGAGGAACGTTCGGAACTTGTACATGTTGCTCCAGCGCTCGTGGCCGTAGTGGTCGCGCAGCTGCTCGGTGTACGCATCGACCACGCCCCACTGCAGCTGCGTGTTCGCCATTACGCCTGCGCGGCGAAAGCGCGGGATGTCGTCCGGATGCGTGAGGAATGCATGCGTGATCACGTGGCGGCGGTCGCGCGGCGGGTTCGTGCGGTTGACCGCGTCGAAGCCGTCGAGCGCCATCCGCACCGCCGCGTCGCCGACGCAATGCACCATAACGTTCGCGTTCACGCGATCGGCTTCGACCAGATAGCGGTTGAACGTGTCGGCCGGCATCGTCGGCGCGCCGCAGGTGTCGGGGCGATCCGCGTACGGCTCGAGCAGGTACGCGGTATGGTTCGCTTCCGTGCCGTCGAGGAACAGCTTCAATGCGCGCGCCTTCACGAGCGGCGAATCGTACTGCTCGCGGTACTTGACGAGCGTGCCGACCGGATCGTCGATCTCGCCGATCACCGCGACGCTGCCCACCACGCGCAGCTTCAGGTCGCCCGCGCGCTCCATCGTCTGCAGCGTCTCGTACAGCAGCGACTGGTCGCCGCTCGCGTCGAAGAAGCCCGCGTCGAATACGGTCGTCACGCCGGCCGCGCACAGCTTCTTCTGCCACGGCGGGATCGACTTCAGGTACAGGTCGATGCCGGTCGGCAGCAGGCCGGCCGCGCTGATCCGTTGCATCAGCAACGAATACGCGGCGCCGTCGACGATCAGGCCGGTCGGCTCGCCGGTCACCGCGTCCTTCTCGAACCAGCTCGCGCCTTCCTGCACCGGCGGCGTCGACGCATCGATACCGGCGATCTCCAGCGCCTTCGAGTTCACCCACATCGAATGGAAATCGGTCGACAGCAGGCACACGGGGCGATCCGCGCAGATCGCGTCGAGCGTCTCCTTGCGCAGCAGCGCCGGCGGAATCGTCGCCTGCACCCAGCCCATCCCGGTGATCGCCGGTTCGTGCGGATGCGACTCGACGTACGCGCGCAGCGCGGCGAGCACCTTCTGCGGATCCTCGTAGTTCACGAATGCCTGGAACGCGAACGCGGTCGTCTCGAAGTGCCAGTGCGATTCGACGAAGCCCGGCAGCACGAGCCGGCCGGCCGCGTCGACGACCTTCGTATCCGCGCCGACGTACGCCTGCACGGCCGCCGTGTCGCCGACGTGGACGATCCGGCCGTCACGCACGGCAACCGCCTGTGCCCACGGCTTGTGCGGATCGACGGTGTACACCTTCGCGTTGGTGAGAACGAAATCCGCCGGTGCCGAATCCTTGACGGCGGCGGGCGTCGGTTGCATCTGCATGGCCTGTCCTTTCTGTTGATCAGGTTTTCGAAGTGCTTTCACTATAGGCAGACGATTCACGGCGGTATGCCCCCCCGCCGCCGGGGCTTGGACGAATTCCGGCCGCCGCGCGCACGGTCTTGTCATCGTTTTGGGGACAACGCACGAAATTGGTCGGGTTGATTCGGTGAATTCCCGGCTGACGCGCGTATATCGTTCGCGTAACGTCGCACTGTCCCCTGACCGCCCACGCCCGACCATGCGACTTCTCCAGCCCGACCCGTCCGCCCGCGGCCACTACTTGATCGGTGTGCGCCCCGATACGCTCGGCGCGACGTTGCGCGCGGTCGGCACGCCGGATTTCGTCGGCGCGGTGACGGAGTTCGTCAACGACAGCATCGACGCCGACGCCGTGCACCTCGAACGCTGGCGCGCGGATACGGGCAGCACGTCGGGCTTCGTCGTCGAATGGATCGGCAGCGGCAGCCTGCGCTTCGCGGCCGACACGCTGCGCGTGATGGATGTCTATTACCAGGACTACTGCCAGATCGATCCGCTGGTCGCGCCGCTGCGCGGCAAGGCCGGCACGCTGCTGGTGCAGCGCCACGTGGAAGGGATCGCGCACGGCGAGTTCCGCCGCCGGATCTTCGACGAACCCGGCATCGAGCAGGAATGCATGCTCGTGCACGGCAACGCGCATCTGCAATACGCACTCGGGCTGGCGCGCACCGTCGGCCGGCCCGCGTTCACGATGGACGAGCTGTTCCACTTCCGGCAGATGGTCGACCTGCTGTTCCCGATGTTCGAGCTGCATGCGCGCAGCTGCGCGGCGCGGCGCGTGGCGTCGGGGACGGCGAACACCGCGTCGCAGGCGAGCTTCGACGCGCGCCTGGAACGGCAGGACGTGCAGCTGTCGCGCCGCGAGCACGAGATCTGCCGGCTGATGCTGTGCGGGCGCTCGGTGCCCGAGGCCGCGCAGCAACTCGACGTGAAGCTGTCGACGGCCGAGTCGTACGTGAAGCGCGCGTTCGCGAAGCTCGGCGTGCGCACGCGCCGCGAGCTGTTCGACTGGGTGCTGGTCGACTGCTGAACGCGCGGCGTGCGTGGCCCTAAGCGGCCAGCGCGGCCGCCTTGATGTTGAACGCGCGCAGCAGGTCCTCGCAGAACGCGTCGACGATCGGCTTGTCGCTCGCGCTGCGCTTCATCGCGAGATGCAGCGGCACGTCGAAGCTGAACGTCGCGCGGTCGACGGCCTTCACGAGCCCGCGCTGCTCGAACGGCTCCGCGTAGTGCGCGGGCAGGTAGCCGAGATGGCCACCTGACAGGATCAGGATCGTCGCGGCCTCGATGCTGTCCGCGCTCGCGGTCACGCGCCGCTCGGGCAGCGGATACTGCTCCTCCGGCACCGGGTAGGTGCGCCAGACCCAGTCGTGAAGCTGCAGATCGTCCGCGGTCACGGGCCGCGACGCATGGAACAGCGGATGCCCGCGCCCGCAATAGATCACCTGCTGCTCGGTGAACAGCGGCGTGTAGAGCAGCCCCGGCACGCGATGCCAGAAATAGCCGATCGCGAGATCGAGCTGGTTGTTGACGAGGCTTTCCTCCAGCTCCTGCGGCGACGCGACCTTCATCGCGAACGTGACCGCCTGGTCGCGCTTGCGGAACGCGCCGATCGCGTCGGCCACGCGTGCGTTCTCGACGAGCGGCGCCTGGCCGATCAGGCCGATCGACAGCGTGCCGACCAGCTTGCGGTCGATGTCGCGCACCCGCGCGACGAATTCGGAGGTGGCCGCGACGAGCGTGCGCGCGGTGGCCGCGAAGCGCTCGCCCTTCGACGTCAGGCGAAAGCCGCCGCGCCCGCGATCGCACAGCTTGAAGCCGACGCGCGCTTCGAGCGCCGACAGCTGCGTGCTGATGGTCGACTGCCGCACGCCGAGCGACGCCTCGGCGGCCGTGATGCCGCGTGCATCGACGACGGCCAGAAAGACCCGGATGAGCCGGAGATCGAGATCGGAAGTATTCGAGAACATGCTTCAAACCGCTGCGCGTGTGCGCGTTACCCGGCCGGCTGGCCCGACGCGCCTCGCACGCCACGCTCGCCGCCTGCGCCGATGAACCGAACCGGACGCGCGCCGCCATCGGCAGCGGCGCGCGTCGCCACCGTCATTCAGATGCCACTGCGAGCGCGCGCTCCATGCCGAACACGGCCGGCCGCAGCCGCCGGTAGCAGAGGAACGCCACCGCGCACAGCACGATCGCCGCGATCAGCGCCGACTGCGTGCCCGCGCGCTCGATCAGCGATCCGCCCGCGACCGAGCCGACGCCATAACCGAGCGCGACGCAGCCCGGCGACAACGCGGCCGACTTGCCAACCAGGTCGTACTGCGGAATCGTCGCGTAGATCAGCAGCGCGCCGCCGGTCCAGCAGCCGATGAAAACGATCGCGCCGAGCGCGAACGTCGCGGCCGAGGCCGGCAGCGCGAGCAGCACGGCCGCGACCGCGCACCCGCCGAGGTTCACCAGCGCCCAGCGGCGCAGGCCCGCGCCCGCGCCGAGCTTCGGCATCGCCGCGCAAATCACCAGGCTCGCGATGTTCGCGGCGCCGAGCACGAGCGACACCGACTGGCCGCTCAGGCCGGCCGCGGTGCCGATCTTCTCGAGGAAGGTCCACACGACACCGACGCCGCCGTACAGCGCGAGCTGCGCGCACAGCACGAGCATCGCGCCCTTGCGGTCGATGCGGCCGGCCACGCCTTCCGGTGCCGGTGCGGCCAGCGTCTCGCCGCGGCGAAACAGCGGCGTCGCGAGCACGAACACGCCGAGCACGCACGCGACGAAGCCGAACACGCCGTGCGCGCCCCAGGTGTCGCTCAGCATCGGGAAGATGGTCGCGAGCAGCACCATGCTCCACGCCACCTGCCCCATCAGCATGATCCCGAGATTGCGTTCCGGCGCGCGCGAATACGACAGGTAGCGCAGCGCGATGCCGTTCAGCCCGCCCGAGCCGACGCCCGCGATGAACTGCAACGCCGAATACGCCACCAGCCCGTGTGTCGCGAGCGTGCCGAGGTTCGCGCCGGCCGCGAGCGTCACCGCGCCCGCGAGCACCCACCGCACCGGCTGGCGGCCGAGCACGAACGCGACGAGCAGCGTGCCCGTCGA
This sequence comes from Burkholderia sp. AU33803, assembly GCF_002223095.1. Taxonomy (NCBI): domain Bacteria; kingdom Pseudomonadati; phylum Pseudomonadota; class Betaproteobacteria; order Burkholderiales; family Burkholderiaceae; genus Burkholderia; species Burkholderia sp. AU33803. The sequence goes on along the minus strand of NZ_NKFJ01000006.1, from coordinate 398,206 downwards.
TTCGCCGAGCACCTCGATGAAGCTCGACAGCCCGAGCGCCGCTTCGCCGAATCCCCAATGACGCTCGACCTGCCCGACGATCGCGGGCAGGCCGAGGAAGACCGTCGGCCCGAGCACGCCGAGCAGCAGCATCACGACGACGAACAGCGCGCTTTCCTGTCGCGCTTCATCCTGCAGGTTGACTACATTCATCTGGTGTCTCTCTCCGTGTCCGCGGCGCGGACCGTGTCCTCTGGGGATCGTTTTTTGTTGTACCGCCATGCCAGGGCGCCCCGGCGTGGGGCCGCCCCGTCGTCGTTTACATCGGGAAACCCATCGCCTTGATGCCGCTGATCCACGCGCGCTTCCAGCCGCCTTCCGCATCCGCGCCGTCGAACGCATGGAACGTGATCTTCGCGGCGACCCAGCGCACCGGCTCGGGCGGGATGTAGCTCGGGCTCTGGTTCGCGATGTCGAGCTTGCGCTCGGGGCTGTCGCGATCGAACAGGATGTTCAGCCCCATGAACGCGCCGAACCGGCTCGCCGCGACGCCGAAGCCCGTATAGCCGGCGACGAACACAGCCTTGTCGCCGAGATAGCGCTTCGCGAACACCGAGCCGCGCGAGCAGTAGTCGATCGGGCCGCCCCACGCGTGCGAGAAGCGCACGTCGCTCAGTTGCGGGAACGTGCGGTAGAACGCTTCCGCAAGCCGGTAATACGTTTCGCGCTGGCCGTCCTGGTGCGGTTCCGGGTCGCCGTCGAAGTGATAGCTCACCAGCCCGCCGAAGATGATGTTGTTGTCCTTCGTCAGCCGGAAATAGTTGAGCTGCGTGCGCGTGTCGTACACGCCCTGGCGATTCTTCCAGCCGATGCGCGCGAGCTGCTCGTCGGTGAGCGGTTCGGTCGCGAGCACGTGGTCGCGCACCTGCATCACGCGGCGGTTGATGTCGGGAATCCCGACCTTCGCGGTGCCGCTGCCGAACACCACGCGCGGCGCGCGCACGCTGCCCTTCGGCGTCGTCACGAACACCGTGCTGCCTTCGTCGCTCACGGTCACGAGCGGCGTGTGCTCGTAGAGCTTCACGCCGAGCTGCAGCGCCGCGCGCTTCAGCCCCCACGCGAGCTTCGCCGGATGCACGATGCCGCTGCGGTTGCGCGACCACAATGCCCCTGCGAACAGCGGCGAATTCAGTTGTTCGAGCGTTTCCTCGCGGTTCAGCAGCACGACGTTGTGGCCGTACTCGCGATGCAGGTCGTAGTCGCCCTTCAGGTGCGCGATGTGCTCGGGATCGACCGCGACCGTCATCTCGCCGTTCCACTCGATGTCGGCGTCGATGTCGTAGCGCTTCAACGTGTCCTCGAAGCCGTCGAGGTTGTGATGGCCGAATGCCTCGAGCTGCGCGATGTCGTTCGGGAACACGCGCACCGCATTCGGCAGCCCGTGCATCACCGACGTCGAGATGATCCCGCCCGCGCGGCCCGATGCGCCGTGCGCCACCTTGCCGGCCTCGATCAGCACCACGTTCAGGTGCGGCATCTGTTCTTTCGCCTGCACGGCCGCCCACAGCCCCGTGAAGCCGCCGCCGACGATCAGCAGGTCGGCCGTCGCGTCGCCAACGAGTTCCGGCTCGGCGGCCGGCGCCGCCGGGTTGTCGAGCCAGTACGGGAACAGCTTCGTATTCGCGAGCGCCGCCTCGACGCCCAGTGCGACCGGCGCGCCACGCATTGCGTGCGCCTGCTCCGGTGCAGTCTCTCTTGTCTTGACTTCCATTTCCATGATCCCAGCCATCACACGCGAAAAACGAAACCGCCGCCGGGCGCGCGTCACACGGACGACGACACCGCGGCGGCGGTTTCGGACATCACGACTGCTCGAGCAGCACGTAGAACTTCTTCGCGTCCTCGATCGTCTCCCAGCGGCCCGCGAAGCCGGCCGGCAGCAGGTAGCCCTGGCCCGGCGTGAATTCCTTGCGGTTGCCTTCGACGTCGGTCAGCGCGATCCGGCCCTCGACGAGCCACACGGCTTCGTCGGCCGCGGTTTCCGGAAACTCGACCGAGCCGACCTTGCCTTCCCACCAGCCGACGATGTAGTTGCCGCTCTTGCCCTCCGCCGCGCGCCAGTCGCTTTCGTCCATGCCGAAGTCGAGCTTCGTGAATTCGCCGATGCCTGCGCCGAGCGGCAGGATGTCCTTGATCAGTTTGGTCATGTGAATCTTTCGTCTCTTGATTGAAAAAAGCAGAGACAAAGTTACTCATTTACACTGCCCCGGTATGCCCCCCTCCGGGGGGGACAAACGGTGTTTTCCGGGGCGAACGGGTCGGCAGGACAACCGACGGTGTTTCCCCCTAATGACGTTTTTCGTTGTGACCGCTACAATCGCGCCGCCTTTCACCCGGGGAACCGCATGCTGCTCAACGTGAACCCCTTCCACCGCGACAACGACCGTTTCAACGTGTCGTTCAAGGCGCTGGGCGAGCTGATCGAGACGGTCGGCACGCCGCACTTCGTGCCGCGCCTCACGCAACTGCTCAATGAAGTCGTGCCGCTCGACGTCGCGCACGTCGAGCGCTCGCGCGTCGACGGCTCGATGCCCACCGGCTATCGATGCGAATGGATCGGCAGCAGCGGCATCGATACCGAATCCACCGAAATCTCCGACGTGATGACGCTCTACTACGAGCGCTTTCTCGACAGCGACCCGCTGTTCGCGGGGCTGCGCGGCAAGACGGGCACGATGCTGGTGGTGCGCGACATCGCGGCGATCCCGCCCGGCGAATTCCGCCAGCGGCTGTTCGACGACGTGCATATCGGGCACGAATGCGTGCTCGCGCGCGGCACGCGCTATTCGCAGCATTCGATCGCGCTGGAGCGCGGCCGCGACCGGCCGCCGTTCACGCTCGCCGAGATGAACCGCTTTCGCAGCATCAGCGACATGCTGTTCCCGTTGCTCGAACTGCATGCGTCGACCACGGCCGTGCGGCGCGTCGCGCACCCGACGCCCGACGTCCATCCGCTCGCGCAGTTCGATGCGCGCATCGCCGCTGACGGCGTGAAGCTGTCGAAGCGCGAATACGAAACCTGCAAGCACCTGCTCTCCGGCAAGACCGTGCCGGAGACGGCCGAGATCCTCGGCGTGCGGGTCGCGTCGGCCGAGTCGTACGTGAAGCGCGCATTCGCGAAGCTCGGCGTGCGCACGAAGCGCGAACTCGCCGCGTGGGGTTCGGCCACCACCGCGTTCCCTTCCGCCGGCACACACGACGGCACCGCGTCGCCCGGGATCTCGCGCTGACACACCCGGCCGCGCCGCGCGGCGGCGTTCGGTTGCGCCGCGTCGATGCGGCGGCGCCACTTGCATCGAAGCCCGTCGATGTAAACGTTGCGACTTCAAAATCTTCGCGCGCGTGTTCTCCTCTACCATCGGCCGATCGCTTGACCTCAAATAAAGGAGACGGCCCATGCCCCGCGAACTGAATCAACCGATGGGCGGCAACGAAATGCCGCGCTTTGGCGGCATCGCCACGATGATGCGGCTGCCGCAAGCCGCGACGACCGACGGCCTCGACGCGTGCTTCGTCGGCGTGCCGCTCGACCTCGGCACGTCGAACCGCTCGGGCTCGCGCTTCGGCCCGCGCCAGATCCGCACCGAATCCGTGCTGCTGCGCCCGTACAACATGGCCACGCGCGCGGCGCCGTTCGATTCGCTGCAGGTGGCCGACATCGGCGACGTCGCGACCAACCCGTACGACCTGAAGGACTCGGTGCGCCGCATCGAGGAGGCGTACGACGAGATCGTCGCGAACGGCTGCCGGCCGATCACGCTCGGCGGCGACCACACGATCGCGTGGCCGATCCTACGCGCGCTGCATAAAAAGTACGGCAAGGTCGCCGTCGTGCACGTCGACGCGCACGCTGACGTGAACGACACGATGTTCGGCGAGAAGATCGCGCACGGCACGCCGTTCCGCCGCGCGGTCGAAGACGGGCTGCTGCAATGCGACAAGGTCACGCAGATCGGCCTGCGCGGCACCGGCTACCACGCGGACGATTTCGACTGGTGCCGCCAGCAGGGCTTCACCGTCGTGCAGGCGGAAGAGTGCTGGAACAAGTCGCTCGCGCCGCTGATGGCGCAGGTGCGCGAACGCGTCGGCGACACGCCGGTCTACCTGAGCTTCGACATCGACGGCCTCGATCCGTCGTTCGCGCCCGGCACCGGCACGCCCGAAATCGGCGGCCTCACCGTGCAGCAGGGCCTCGAAATCGTGCGCGGGATGAAGGGCCTGAACATCGTCGGAGCGGATCTCGTCGAAGTCGCGCCGCCGTACGATCCGACCGGCACCACCGCGCTCACCGGCGCGAACCTCGCGTTCGAGATGCTCTGCGTGATGCCGGGCGTCGCCTACCGCTAACCCGACCGACAGGATGACCTTCATGTCCCCCGCCGAGCTTTCCCGTTCCACCGCCACGTTCGTGCTGCCCGCGGCGCACATCGCCGGCCAGCCCGTGCGCACGCCTGCCGACGCACCCGGCGCGCCGATCTTCGACGCATCGACCGGTGCCGCGATCGGCTGGCAGGCATTCGCGACGACTGCGCACGTCGACGCCGCGGTGCGCGCCGCGCGCGACGCGTTCGCCGGCTGGCGCGATACGCCGCCGGCGGCACGCGGCCGGATTCTCGCGACGATCGCCGAACGCGTCGAAGCGTCCCGCGATCGCCTGGCCGCGCTGCAGATGCAGGTGAGCGGCAAGCCGCCGTTCGAAGCCGACGCCGATGTCGGCGATGTCGCCGCGACGTTCGCGTATTACGCGAAGCTGTGCGAGGACCCGGCGCTGTTCGCGGCCGAACCGGTCGCACTGCCGAGCGACGCCGTCACCGCCGAGCGCTTCTACGATGCCGTCGGCGTCGCCGCGCTCGTCATGCCGTGGAACTTCCCGATGGTCACGACCGCATGGAAGCTCGCGCCCGCGCTCGCCGCCGGCTGCGCGGTCGTGCTGAAGCCGTCCGAACTCACGTCGCCGACCGAACATGCACTGCTCGACATCGTCGCCGAAGCCGGTGTGCCGGCCGGCGTGGTCAACGTCGTGAACGGCGGCGCCGAGGTCGGCGCGGCGCTGACCGCGCATCCGCTGATCGACAAGATCTCGTTTACCGGCAGCACCGCGGCCGGCCGCAAGGTCATGCAGGCCGCCGCCGTCGACATGAAGCGCGTGACGCTCGAACTCGGCGGCAAGTCGTCGCTGATCGTGCGCGACGACGCCGACCTCGACGTCGCGGTGTCGCTCGCGGTCGCGGGCGCCTTCACGAACGCGGGCCAGATGTGCTCGGCCACCGCGCGCATCCTCGTGCACGACAGCGTGTACCGCAGCTTCATGGCCGCGTTCGAGACCGCCGTGCGCGCGCTCGTCGTCGCGCCGCCGGCCGCGGAACAGGTCGCGATGGGGCCGCTGATCTCGGCCGCGCAGCGTACGCGCGTCGAAGCGATGCTCCAGCAAGGCATCGAGGCGGGCGCACGCATCGCCTTCAGCGGCCGCGTGGCGGATGCCGGCGGCGACGGCTTTTTCATGGCGCCCGTCGTGATCGCCGAGCCGGCGGCCGACAACCCGCTGTGGACCGACGAAATATTCGGCCCCGTCGCGTGCGTGAAATCGTTCCGCACCGACGACGAAGCAATCGCGCTCGCGAACGACACGCGCTACGGGCTCGTCGCGACCGTCGTCACACGCGATGCGGCCGTCGCGAAGCAATTCCAGCAGCGCGTGCGCGCGGGGCTCGTGTGGATCAACGCGCCGCAGCTCATCTACCCGCACGTGTGCTGGGGCGGGTTCGGGCTCAGCGGAATCGGGCGCGAACTCGGCGTGGCAGGGCTGCGCAGCTATCAGGAACTGCGCCACGCGATGCGCGCGATCGACTGACGACGACTGACCAGTGGGGCCTTCCAGGCCGTTGTCGGCACCGTGTCTCGTGGCACGGTGCCGCTTTTTTACCGATTTCCGGAAAGAGGCTCGGACAGCCCGGCAACCGGCGTTCGTCGGTCCTGCGTTTGCATGGCATGCGAGCCGCCGTCAATGCGACAACGCCGCGGCGTGATCGTGCTCGCGCAACTGACCAGGAATCGCACACGCCGCGAGCCCGCCCTCCTCGATCCACACGCGTGTGCGTTCCGCTGCCTGGTCGATCAGTTGCGCGCACTGCGAGTAGTCATAGGACGACACCTCGAGCGGACAGAGCGGCGGCACGACATGAATTTGCGCGCGTGCCCCGTATAGCTCCAGATCGCGCACCAGTTGCCGCGCGATCACGAGCGTCAGCGCGTGCGTCGCATGCGCGATCGGGCTGCGCGGCGGGACGCGCAACGCACAGGCGAAGCCGGCCGGCAGCACGACGATCCGCTTGGCGCCGAGCGCGATCGCAACCGAGATCGGCGTATTGTTCGCGACGCCGCCGTCGACGAGTTCCACCCCGTCGATGCTGACCGACGGAAACACACCGGGAATCGCCGCGCTGGCCTGCACCGCATCCACGACCGAGCCGGCCGACAGCACGACTTCGCGGCCGCTCAGCACGTCGGTCGCGACGATATGGAGCGGCAACGCGGCCTGCTCGATCCGGCGATACGGCAGGTTCTTTTCCAGCAACAGGCGCAGCGCATCGGCCTCGACCAGATGCGGCCGGTTGCGCAGCAGCATCGCGATGAGGCTGCGCATCGAGAACGGCATCACGTCCTGGCGGCGGATCCTGCACCACAGCGCTTCAAGCATCGCGACGCCGTCCGCATCCGGCCGGCCGGCGAAATAGGCGGCGTTGATCGCGCCCGCCGACGCGCCGATCACGCAATCGGGCCGTTCGCCGCTCGCGACCAGCTCGCGGAGCATGCCGACCTCGATCGCACCGAGACTGCCGCCGCCGGCGAACACGAAGGCGGTCGAGGGAATGGAATCGGACGTCACGGTGCGCCCTCCTGCGGTTGGCGGCGACGGTGGATTCGCCATGATGGATCGTGCGACGCTCCGGATGTCCTGATGAAAACCCTGCCGGCAGGCGGCCCCGGCCGGCCGCCCGACGATGCGCGCCACGCGTCGCGTACCCCGCGATCCCGGCATCCCGCGATGAACCTATTTTGGGGACAGGGACGTGATCCGCCGCCGTGTTTCCCGGGGGCGCTTCGCTATGGAAATTCACGCGATGGTCGCGCGCTTTTTGACTTCGATCAAGAAAATCGTTCGCATCGGCACCCGCAAACGTGTGCCGGGCGTGAATCCCGCGCGATACGTGGAATCACGGGTTCAGTCGTCCATACGATCGCCGTTATTGCATCCACACCCGCCGGCTGACGTCGCCTTACAGAGACCCGACGCCGTCGCGGACATGGAGCGGAACAACCGGACGTCCCGCTCGCTTTTCGACAACGGATGCAGCAGCGCAAGTCGCGGACGAGGTAATCATGTTTGTAGCCATCGGGTGGATCGTCGTCATCGGGTCGGTGATCGGCAGTTTCGTCGGCGTGGGCGGGCACGTGCCGGCCCTGCTTCAACCGTTCGAACTCCTGTGCATTTTCGGCGCGGCGCTCGGTGCGTTCGTCGTCAGCAATCCGGTCACGACGCTGAAGAAGACGCTCAAGAGCCTGCCCACCTGTTTCAAGGGCGGCGGCTACACGAAGCAGCAATACGTCGAACTGATCGCACTGCTGTACGAGCTGCTGCAGAAGGCGCGCAAGGACGGCATGATGGCGCTCGAGGCCGACGTCGATGCGCCCGAGCAAAGCCCGCTGTTCCAGAAGTATTCGCACGTGCTGGAAGATCACCACCTGCTCGACTTCATCGTCGACTATCTGCGGATGATGTCGGGCGGCAACGTGAACGTGCTGGAGATGCAGGACCTGATGGACGAGGAACTGCATACGCATCACGCGGAGGCATCGGTCGCGGCCAATGCGATCCAGAAGATGGCGGACGGCCTGCCGGCGTTCGGCATCGTCGCCGCGGTGATGGGAGTCGTGCATACGATGGGCTCGGTCGGCGCGCCGCCCGCCGTGCTCGGCAAGATGATCGCCGGCGCGCTCGTCGGCACCTTCCTCGGCATCCTGCTCGCGTATGGCTTCGTCGGTCCGCTCGCGGATCTGCTCAATGCGAAGGGCCGCGCGGCGGCCAAGCCGTTCCACTGCGTGAAGGCCGTGCTGCTTGCGTCGATGAGCGGCTACGCACCGGCGGTGGCGGTGGAATTCGGCCGCAAGGTGCTGTTCACCGCCGATCGTCCGAGCTTCAAGGAGCTCGACGAGGCCGTGCGCGCGACGAAGTCGCCCAAGGCCGCGTAACGGGGGCGCCATGGCTGACAGTCGCTCCAATCCGCCGAAACAGGCACCGCTCGTCGTCGTGCGCCGCAGGAAAGGCGACGACCACGACGCCCACCACGGTGGCGCGTGGAAAATCGCGTACGCCGATTTCGTCACGGCGATGATGGCGTTCTTCCTGCTGATGTGGCTGCTGGGCTCGGTGTCCAAGTACGACAAGCAGGGGATCGAGGACTACTTCAACACGCCACTGTCGACCCTTCTCTCCGGCGGGAAGGACGGGCAGGCGCCGCGTCCGAGCGTCTTGCAAGGGGGCGGCCGCGACATGACGAACCCGGCGCCGGCGATCGACGCCCAGGCGCAACCGGTGCCGGCCAGCTCGCCCGCGGCACTCGCCGGCGTCGTCGATACGCAAAAGCTCGAACGCCTGAAGGCGAAGCTGACCACGGCGATCGCACACAGCCCGTCGTTGCGCGCGTACCAGGACCAGATCCGGATCGCGATCACCAACGAGGGCCTGCGCATCGAGATCGTCGATTCGCTCAAGCGCCCGATGTTCGCGTCGGGCAGTGCGCAACCCGAAGGCTATGCCACCGCGATCCTCTCCCAGATCGGGACGACACTCGACGATGTCGAAAACCGCGTGTCGATCGCGGGGCATACCGACTCGACGCCGTATTCCGGCGGCTCTACCGGCTATTCGAACTGGGAGCTCTCCAGCGATCGCGCGAACGCCGCGCGGCGCGCGCTGGTCGCGGGCGGGTTGCGGGAGGAGAAGCTGCTCCAGGTGCGCGGGCTGGCGGATGTCCTGCCACTCGACAAGAACGTGGCGGACGAGCCGACCAATCGCCGCATCAGCATCCTCGTGATGAACAATGCCGCCGAGCAGGCGTTCTTTCACGACGGTGGCCGAGCGACCGTGGACGAGACGGCGGGCGCGCGGGCTGTCGCCCTGCCGGCGGCGACGACGCGGCAGCATTAGGCGCATTGACATTCACAACTTCGAGCCGGATGCGTGCGGCCACGCGCGCCGTCTCGAGCGCACACGCGACGACGTGTTCTCCGACTCGTTCAGCACCGATCCGGCCGCGATGCGCGACGCGGTCGCCGCGCTGGCGCGCGTCGACGTGCTGTTCGTCGGACTGTGCGTCGAGCACGTGATGGCGCGTCATGCGCCGGCAGCGCGCCCCGTTTCGCCCGAGGCCGCCGCCCCGGCCCCCGCCGCACTGCCGCTCACCGACCATTCAACCGCGCGCTGCCGACCGCGCCACACCGCGTTACCCCGTGATTTCCCCGGAATTTCGTGCGTTATATTCCGTGGTATATTTCGCCAATCTTTCGCGCATCCGTCTCCGGCCCGACCCTGCCGGACAGAGGTCAACATGCACGCTCCGCCCTTTCGCCTGTCCCGCACGGCGGATCTCTCGTCGCCCGGCGGTAATCTGCCCGCGGCAACCGGCACGCGGATCGACGCATGCTGCGCGCCGTCGAGCGCGCAACTGACCGAGCTGAAGCGCCGCACGCGCCTGTCCGAACTCGATGCGAACCTGCACTGCTCGATCATCGGCACCTGCCTGACCACGCACGAACTGCGCAAGCTCGTGCCCAAATTCACCGACCTCGATCGCCGGCACGCAACCGATCTGGAGATTCATCACGCGGCCGTCGAACTCGCCATCGACGGCGCGGCCGGCGCGAAGGCGTTGCACAAGGCGCTCGACGAGCGCTACGCCGGTGCGATCCGCGCGTTCGACAGCGCACAGGATGCGGACGAACTCCTCGCACGCTGGAAGGAAGCGCTGAAGAGCGGCGACCTTCCGCCCGCGTACTGGGCGCTGATGACGCATCCGCGCACGACGATGGGCGTGCGCCAGGCCGCGTTCGGCGACCTGCACATGCTGTCGCACCTGGTCGGCGCGGCCAATCGCGCCGATATCCGGCGGCTGGTCGCGCTGGAGGAAGAGAATGCGGCGCTGCACGCGACGATCGAACGGCAGCAGGTGCGCCTGCACGAAATGGGCGTGCAGCGCGACGCGGCGCGGCAGGAACTCGATGCCCTTGCCGCGCGCCGGAACGCGCAGCCGTTGGCGGCGGAAAGCGCCTTGCGTGACGAAGTCCACGCACTGCGCGAAGCACTGGCCGCGCGCGACGAGCGGCTCGCGCTGCACACGAGCCGCCGCGAGGCGGCCGAGCAACGGATCGCCGCGGAACAGGCGAGCGCCCGCGCGATGCGCGCGCGGCTCGACGAACTGATGGCGATGGTGAAGACGCTGCGCGCCGAAGCGAGCGCGATCGAGCAGGCGGTGCAGGCGTCCGCGAACGATCCGGCCGAACGCGCAGCCGATCCGCTGTCGATCCTTCAAGGTACGCGTCTGGTGTATGTCGGCGGGCGCCCGGGTTCGAATCGCGCGATCAAGCGGATCGTCGAAACGGCGGGTGGCGAGGTGACGCTGCACGACGGCGGCATCGAGGATCGCAAGGGCCTGCTGGCCGCTGCGCTACCGGGCGCGCGGATGGTCGTGTTCCCGGTCGACTGTATCGACCACGATTCGATGAACCTGCTCAAGCGCATCTGCGAACGCCATCACATCGCGTATTACCCGCTGCGGACGGCGAGCGTCGCGAGTTTCGTCGAGCTGATCGGGCGGCTCGATGCGCAGGCGCGCGATGTGTCGGCACCGGATGCCGCCTCGGGCGACGCGTCGCGTTTCTGCCTGCGGCACGGTTGAGGCCTGGTGCGTATCGCGGCAGGCGTCGCGCGCTGCCCTTCAGCACGTCGGTGAAAGCCCGTCGTCAGCCTGAAGCGGCCCCGCGGGAACACACACGTTCAGCCCACCCTCAACGCCGCACCATTTTCGTGAGCGCGGCGATGTCGTCGGCGCAGGCCGCGTAAGCACGCGCCTCGATCCCGCGATAAAGCCGGATGATCTCCTCGCCGACCGGCGTGAGCACGCTGCCGCCGCCGCTCTGCCCGCCATGTTCGGACACCGTCGCCGGCGATTTCAGCGAGCGGTTCAGTTCGTCCATCAGCAACCACGCGCGCCGGTACGACATCTTCAGGCTGCGCGCCGCCGCCGAAATCGAACCGTGCTCGCGCACGGCTTCGAGCAGCGCGACCTTGCCCGGCCCGAGCGCGATCGTGTCGGCCTGCTGGATACGCATCCTGAACCGCACCTCAGGCTTGGGGTGTGCCGGTTTCTTCATGTTGTCCTGCCCTTTGAACGATGCGGGCAAGCATACACGATGGCCGGTGCGGCACGCGCCGGTTCAGATCTCCAGCGCGTGCGCGACGACGCCGGCCAGCCGCTTCACGTGGCGCTTGGAGTCGATTGACCACGTCGCCACTTTGTTCATCAGACGACGAAACGCCCGGATCCCCCGCTCATGTCAGTTGTCGCGGTCATTTCTCGATGAATTTTTGTCCAATAACTCGTTAGACGCGTCGCGGCAGGAGCACCAGGTCGGCCGCTTCCTCGGCATCTTTGAGGAGCATCTTGCGCGGCACGCCTAGCTGCGCACGCATGGTTAGCCCACGCGCTAAATCCGTGACTTGGGTTGCGCGCGCGGCGACGGGAAAGTCAGGTGGGATTTCTCCCGCGCCGATTGCGTCCCGGAAACGACCTTCCACCAGCGCGGCGCCACCAGCGGCCGCGTTCTGCAGGAACTGCCGGACCTCAGGGTCGTCCACAAGCGGCGCGACGCAAATCAGAAGGCAGCCACGGGCGGACCCTTTCTCGGTCGCACTTTCGACGGCGTACCTCAGAAAGCCCGTAATCGAGTCGCGAAGACTCAGTGGTGAGAGGAGTGCCTTCGCGGCCGATGCGCCTTTCCGTTCCGCGTACGCCTTGAGGACCCGCAAGAATATCGCCCGCTTGTCCCCAAAGACGGCATAGAGGCTCGGCCGTCCCACACCCATCCCGGCGACGAGATCGTCAATCGTCACTCCGTCGTAGCCTTTCGACCAGAACACCTGAGTTGCCTTTTCCAGCGCCCCTGCCTCGTCGAAGCTGCGCGGTCGGCCCCTCGGCCTGGCAGTATTTTGAATCATTTGGTTCAAAACTCCTTGACACTCGTCAGCGCACGAATATATAACTGAATAGTTCTAAATTAGCAAGTCGTCCGTGGCCTCGCGACTTGACCTTCCTCCTTTCCCCTTTGCCACTGAGTCGCTCATGGAACATTCGATCGTGCTCGTCACCGGTGCCACCTCCGGGCTCGGTTATGCGGCTGCCCGCACACTTGCCGGAGAGGGCTGGCGCGAGATCATCGTCACTGGCCGCAGCCTGGCTCGAGCCCAGGAAACGGCCGCTCAACTCGCAACGGAAACAAAAAGGCAGGTCTTCACGCCACTGGAACTGGAGTTGGACAAGCCGGCCAGCGTCCAGTCCGCGCTCGCCGAACTCGTCAAGCGAGGCCGGCCGATCGATTTCCTGCTGCTCAATGCAGGGATGGTTCCTGGCAAGGTGCGCGTGATCACTGCGGAGGGGGTCGAGGCTTCTCAGGCCCCGCTCATCGGTCATCATCAATTGACTGTCGGGTTGCTCCGCGCCAACCTGCTGAGCCTCAACGCGCGAATTGTCATCACCAGCGCGGAGCCTGCCCGGGGGGGCGTACCGATGTTCAAATACACCGACGTGGACGCACTCGCTGCCCAATATCACCGGGGCGACCTGACCGCTGCCATGGAAGCCCTGATTCGCAACGGGCCGAACGTGAAGTACGTGCCCAACAATGCGTATGCCGACGCGAAGCTCTTCGTCGCTTGGTGGGTCGCCGCGCTGGCGCGGCGGCTACCCTCCGGCATGGCCGTGTACGCTGTCTCCCCGGGTGCGGCGACTGCGACCAACGTTTCGCGACAAGCCAGCCTGGCCGTGAAGTATCTGTTTATCCCGATCGCGAACCTCATTCCCGGCATGAATCAAACGCCGGAGACGGCAGCGGGCCGGTATATCCAGGCCTCGAAGTTCGGAACCGAGGTCTCAGGGCAATTCTTCGCCTCCGCTCAAGGGAAGTTCTCAGGCCCAATTGAGGCGCAGCGACACCCGCACCTCGTCGATGGCGCGAATCAAGAAGCGGCGTGGCAGGCCGTCGTCAACGTCTCCGGCGTCAACTGGCCGTACGCGGAATCCTTACGCGCGCTGTCCTGAAGGCGCGCCGGTCGCGACGAAATGGTCGCAGTTGCCAGAATCAGCGGGCGATTGCGTCGTGACATGATCGCTCACGACGCCACACGGCATTTTGAAATCAATAGTAGTGCAAAGTAGCCGAGTATCGGCAACGTACCCCTGGCCCTCTCAAGGAGAACGCATATGAACCGGAATGTCTCGGCGAATCTATTGCGCCGCTAAAAAGCGCGCCGACAGAATGTGCGCCGCATGCGCGGCATAACGGCCACCGATCGTGCCGCGCAGCGCGTGGCGCTACGCCAGCACGATGCGCTTGATGACTTTCTTGAGGCCCTTGAAGCTGTCGACCGATTCCGCCTTCGCATCCGTCACCAGCGCGCCGATCCGCGCCGGCTCGCAGAAGCTGATCCGGCTGTTCGTGCCGAGCTTGCTGAAATCGGCCAGGATCGCGACGTCCGCCGCGTTGCTGACCATCGCGCGCGCCACTTCGGTTTCCATCCGGTCGTAGTTGGTCGCACCGCGCACGGCATCGACGCCCACCGGCGACAGCAGCGCGAGATCGGCGCGGTAGCGGAAGATCTCGGCGACCGTGCCGTCGCCGACGGTCGCGGCCGCGCGGCTGCCGATCATCCCGCCGAGCAGGATCGTTTCGTTCCTCGCCTGCGCCGGGTCGCTCGACCGCATCTTCAGCGCGACGTCGATCGAGTTCGTGACGATCGTGAGGCCCGACAGCTTCGCCAGTTCCTCGGCCAGCAGCGTCGTGGTCGTGCCCGCGTCGATGAACAGCGTCTGCGAGCCCGTGACCAGCCTGGCCGCTGCTCGGGCAATCGCCTGCTTCGCCTTCACGTGCGTCTGCGCGCGCTCGGCGATCGGCGCTTCGTCGCCCACCTGCACCGCGCCGCCGTGTACCCGCTTCAATTCACCGAGCGCCTCGAGATCGACGAGATCGCGCCGCACGGTTTCCCGCGACACGTTCAGGTCGGCCATGATCCGGTCGGTGGAAACGCGCTGCATCTTCGATAACAGAAGCCGGATCCTCTGGTATCGCTCTTCTTGCCACATGGAATGTCCTTGGAATGAACGCCAATGTTATTCGAACGGCGGACTACGCTGCGCTTTCCTCCATCTCTTTGATGCCGACGAGGGTCTGCAGGGATTGACGGAACGTCTGGGCCGCCGCCCGATCCTTCCCGCCCTCGCCCACCCGTGGCCAACCTCGGCAACCGGCAAGTTGTATTTTTGTGCGATCTTGCGATTTTGTGCTTTCTAATATACGGTACGCAAAACTACAAAGCCAGACCCAGGTTCGCTTGTTTCATCCGATCAGCACGACCAATCGTCATACCATTTAGGCAGCACGATCCGGAACACTTGCTTAGGATACCCACATGATAAAGAACGCATGGATGCTGGCAGCCACGCTGCTGGCCGCGCTGGCCACGGCCCCCGCTCACGCGTCGGAAGGCGACGTCTGCAAGAAGGTGACGCTCGGCGATGTCGGCTGGAGCGACATCGCGGCCACCACCGGTGTCGCGATGATGCTGCTCGACGGGCTCGGCTACGAGGCGACCAAGACGATCGCGTCGCCGCCGATCGTGCTGGCCGGCGTGAAGAAGGCGCAGATCGATGCGTTCCTCGGCTATTGGGATCCGAGCATGACGCCCACGGTGAAGCCGTTCGTGGATGCCGGCGCCGTCCACCAGCTGCCGCAGCCGAACCTGGTCGGCGCGCGCTACACGCTGGCCGTGCCGCAATACGCGTCGGACAAGGGCCTCAAGCGTTTTGCCGACATTGCCAAATTCCGCGACCAGCTCGACGGCAAGATCTACGGGATCGGCGCCGGCAACAACGGCAACGCACTGGTCCAGCGGATGATCGACAAGAACGAGTTCGGGCTCGGCGGCTTCAAGCTGGTCGAATCGAGCGAGGCCGGGATGCTCGTGCAAGTGACGCGCGCGGTGCAGGAGCACCGGATGATCGTGTTCCTCGCGTGGGAGCCGCATCCGATGAACATCGACCTCAAGATCGCCTATCTCGACGGCGGCGACAGCGTATTCGGCCCGAACTACGGCTCCGCGAAGGTCTACACGCTCGTCACGCCCGGCTATCTCGAACGCTGCCCGAACGTCGGCCGGCTGCTGACCAACCTGAAGTTCACGACCGACGAAGAGAACCAGTTGATGGTGCCGATCATGAATCACGCCGATCCGGTCGCCGTGGCGAAGGAATGGGTGAAGAAGAACCCCGCCGTGCTGTCGAAGTGGCTCGACGGCGTCACGACCATCGACGGCAAGCGCGCGAAGGACGCGATCGAGAAGCGCATCGGCACATGACCCCGCAACACAAGGAACCCTCCATGCACAAGCATCTCGCGCTGTTCGACCTCGACCACACGCTGCTGCCGCTCGACAGCGACCAGGCCTGGAGCCGCTTCATCACGCGGGTCGGCTGGCGGGAAGACGACGCACACGTGGCGCTGATCGACGAGCACTACGCTCACTATGCGGCGGGCACGCTCGACATGGACGCGTATCTCGCCGTGACGCTCGCGCCACTCACCCGCTATCCGCGCAAGGTGCTCGAACGCTGGCATGCGCAGTTCATGGACGAGGTGATCCGCCCGGCGATCACGTCGCAGGCGCGCGAGCTGGTCGACCGGCATCGCGAGAACGGCGATCTCTGCTGCATCGTGACGGCGACCAACGTGTTCGTCACGCGGCCGATCGCGGCGGAATTCGGCATAGAGCACCTGCTCGGCATCGAGCTCGATACCGACGACGGCACGCCGGGCGGTACGTTCACCGGACGCAGCATGGGCGTGCCGAGCTTCCGCGAAGGCAAGATCGTGCGCACCACCGCGTGGCTGGCGTCACTCGGCTACACGCCGTCCGATTTCGAACGCACCTACTTCTACTCCGATTCGATCAACGACGTGCCGCTGCTGGACTACGTCACGCATCCGGTCGCCACCAATCCCGACTCGAAGCTGTTGCACGTGGCAGGCACGCGCGGGTGGCCTGTCATGAAGTTGTTCTGATTCGGGCGATATCCTCTGCTGTCCATTTTTCATGTCTGGAGGGGTAATGAAATACGGAGCACGCAGCAACAGTCTAGATCATTCAGGAATCCGACTCGAATCGGATCGAAAGCCTGCCATCAACTCGCGCCAGCCGGAAAACTGCTTTCCGCAATGGCGCGGCGTTTTCATGATCGCACTCCTGTGCACGCTGGCCGCTTGCGGCGACGGCGACTCGGGCACGGCAGCCAGCGTGGCGGCCGCGCATGCGGCCGCACCGGGCTCGGCGTCCACGCCCGTCCTGCACTGCGCGAGCGCGTGCCACTGACCGACGCCGGCCGCAAAGCCCGTCATCCAAGACAGAGAGCGATCATGCAAAACAAACCCACAACACGACGTCAATTCATCGCCGATGCGCTGAAGCTCGCCGGCGCCACCGCGATCACGGGCATGCTGCCCGAAAGCATCGCCCGCGCGCAGGCCATTCCGGCGGCCACCGTGACCGGCACGATCCAGGACGTGAAGCACGTCGTGATCCTGATGCAGGAAAACCGCTCGTTCGACCACTACCTCGGCACGCTGGGCGGTGCGCGAGGCTTCGGCGATCCGCGGCCGGTCGTGATTTCGAGCGGGTATCCGGTGTGGCGCCAGCCCTGGATGCTGTCCTACGTGTTCCCGTTCAACCCGTCCTCGCCCTCCGGCACGGCGAACGGCGACACCTATTACGGCGACCTCCCTCACGACTGGGGCACCACGCACAGCGCCTGGAACAACGGCCGCTACGACAACTGGACCGCCGCGAAGACCAGCGGCACGATGTACTACTTCACGCAGAACGACATTCCGTTCTACTACGCGCTCGCGAGCGCGTTCACGGTGTGCGACGCGTACCACTGCTCGATGCTCGGCCCGACGGACCCGAACCGTTTGTATCTGTGGACCGGGTGCTGCGGCAACGTCCCCGGCTATTCGCCGTACACGACCAACACGATGACGGGCACCGGCTGGACCACGATGCCGGAGCGCCTGAACACGGCGGGCGTCACGTGGAAGTTCTACCAGGACAAGGGCAACGGCCTGGATGCCGGCCATGGCTACGGCGAATACAACGGCTCGAAGAGCGATCTCTGGTGGAACGGCAATTACGGCGACAACGTCATCCTGAACTTCAAGCAGTACCAGAACCTTGGTGCGAGCGATCCGCTCGCGCCGGCGCTCAACGGCACGCAGATCGACCCGTCAGGCGGCGGCAAGGAATACGACACGAACCTCTTCAGCCAGCTGCGGGCCGACGTCGCCAACGGCACGCTGCCGCAGGTATCGTGGATCGCCGCCCCCTACGCCTACTCCGAACATCCGTCGTGGGCCGCGAGCGGCGGCGAATGGTACGTGAGCAACGTCCTCAATGCGCTGACGTCGAATCCGGCGGTATGGGCCAGCACCGTGCTGCTCGTCATGTACGACGAGAACGACGGGCTGTTCGATCACATGCCGCCGGCCGTCCCGGCCAGCGCCGCGGCCGGCACCGGGCAGTCGACGGTCTCGACGGCCGCCGAATTCGTCGCGAGCAGCGGCGCCGCATCGGACGGCTCGGCCAGCGGCGACGTGCCGATCGGGCTCGGCCCGCGCGTGCCGATGTTCGTGATTTCGCCGTGGTCGAAGGGCGGCAAGGTCAACTCGCAGGTGTTCGATCACACCTCGGTGATCCGCTTTCTGGAAGCGCGCTTCGGGCTGCAGGAAACCAACATCACGCCGTGGCGGCGCACGGTGTGCGGCGACCTGACGTCGGCTTTCGATTTCTCGAACGCGGACCAGACCGTGCCCGCGATCCAGCCGCCGGTGAGCAACATGAACCCGAACGGCCCGGCCGTCCTGATCCCCTATCCGACCACCACCGCGGTGCCGGCGCAGGCCACCGGCCGCAGCACGGCCTGCCGCCTGCCCTACGAGTTCTTCGTGCAAGGCAAGGTCGACCGCGCCGGCCGCGCGCTCGCGCTGACGATGACCAACACCGGCCCCGCGGGCGTGCACCTGCAGGCGTGGGTCGACGGCACGAGCACGATCCCCCGCCATTACACGATCGCGGCCGGCGCGAGCCCGTGCACGAACCTGTCGGATTCGCTCGCGCTGAACAGCGGCGGCGGCTACGACTACTCGGTCTACGGCCCGAACGGTTTCCTGCAGACGTTCCGCGGCAGCATCGGTTCGTCCGGCAACACGGGATCGACCGCCGAGATCAGCCTGTGCTACGACGTGGCGAACGGCAACGTGCAGATCACGCTCGACAACTCGGCGGGGACCAGCGCGACGACGTTCCAGCTCACCGACAACGCCTACGGGATGAACGCGCGGCAGTCGGTCACCGTCGCCGCCGGCGCGACGCAGGCCGTCACGTGGTACGGCGACGGCGGCTGGTATGACGCCAGCATCCGCGACGCGAACGATCCGAACTTCCTGCGCCGGGTGGCCGGCTGCGTGCAGACGCAATCCGGCACGCTGCTCACGGATTCGGCGATCGGCAATACCAGCAAGAAGTTCGTCGCGGCACTCGCGTCGCAGGGTTCGACGTTCGGCACGTTGCGGTTCGACTACGTCGCGCCGCCGTGGAGCCACAGCCCGAAGAACTGGGTGGGCATCTTTGCGCATGGCGCGCAGCCGACCAAGGGCAGCTACAAGTCGTGGGCGTACCTGCCGAAGAGCTGCGGCTCGCTGCTGTTCTCGTCCACGGCGAACAGTTCGCTGGCGTCGGGGCAGTACGATGCGTGGTTCCTGTTCGACGACGGCTACACGCCGCTCGCGGGCCCCGTCACGATCAACATCTGACGGGATGACCAGCCGGTGTCGGGCGCCCGCATGGGGCCGACACGCATTCGGGCGTGACGCACCCCGTCGCGCCCGAATGCTTTTTCAGCCACACGTTACGCGCTAGACGAGCGGATCCTCGTCGCACGCGCCGTACGGCTGTGTTGAACGTCGTAACTTGTGACGCGGGCCGATCCGCGTGACGAACGGCGTGTTCGCGCCCGCGTTGCCGATGAACGATCCCGACGAGCCGATCTCGGCCTGCACCGGCACCACGCGGCCGGTGATCGTGTTGCTGCCCGACGCCTTTCGGCAGGCCGCGCTCGCGTACACGTCCGTGCGCTTCGGCAGCGCATGGTCGACCGCGGCGTTGAACTAGCGCCACTTGCCATCGAAGCGACCGTCGAGCTTCGAGAACGTATCACCGAGACTGCCGTAGACAATGGTTCGGGTTCCTGTCGTCTTTCATCCAGATGCAACCGGCGACCATGCGGATCGGAGGCACGACACGCGACGGCCGTCATCGCAGCGATGCGAGCACGGCGCCACCGCCGAAATCCAGCATAATCAGGCGATTGAACGAGCGCCTCTGCCGGCGCACGAACCCCGCACACGTTTGCGCGGCCGTCCGGTTCGTCGCTTGACCGCATTCCGCCGGCACGGACGCAGCCGGTCTGTGCCGGTCTCACGCGCGGTAGATTGTGCGGGCACAAAAAATCGAAGCAGAAACACACTCGATGCGGCGCATATCATGGCGCCAGCAATCGCATCACGGACACCACCACGCATCCCGCAGAAGACAGGACACCGACACATGGACCGCGCCGAGCACATCAGCATCGAACAGACGAGCGGGCTGCCCGCCGACGAGCTGGACCGATGCGACTTCTCGTTCGACATCGCCTGGGAGTTGAACGCGCCGTATCAGGATTTGCTCGATCTGCGCGCGCTGCCTGCACGCCGCAAGAACTACGGGTTCGATCCGGCCGGCTGGGCGGACGAAGCCACCGGCAAGACGGCGCTCTTTCGTGCGACGGCCGGGGACCGGCTTGCCGGGTTCGTGGCCATCGGCCAGAGCTGGAACGGGATGGCGGAGATCGCGGAGCTGGCCGTCGACCGCCAATACCGGCGGCAAGGCATCGGGCAGTTGCTGCTGGCGACCGCCGAATCATGGGCGCGCGGCCACGGGTTCGGCTTCATGCGGCTGGAAACGCAGTCGAACAATGTCGCCGCGTGCAGCACGTATGCGCGCTCGGGCTTCGTGCTGGGCGGACACGATCGCCTGCTGTATGCGGACGACGAGAACGACGGCGAAGTGGCGCTGTTCTGGTACAAGGACCTGCACGACGGGCAGACCGCGCGGATCCGCACGGTCGACCCGGAATCGGTGCGGCCGGTGCGCTGACGCACGGCCGCCTGCGCGTCATGGCCGAATCCTTGCCGACTTACTTCCGCGTCGCGACGATGAACAGACGCGGGAACGGCAGCAGCACGGTGCCGTCGGCGAGCGCCGGATAGCCGCCCGGGCCGGCGAGCGCATCGCGATACTGCGCAAGAAACGCCGCGCGCTCGCCGTCGTCGAGCGCCGCGAGGAACGGCCGCAGCGCGCTGCCCTTGAACCACTCCACGACCGCGTCGGCGCCGCCGCGCAGCGGGTGGTAGTAAGTCGTGCGCCATACGTCCACCCGCGAGCACAGCGGCGACAGCAGCGCATGGTAGTAACGGGCATCGAACCGCTCGGTACGTGCCGCCCCCTTCAGCTTGTCCGCCCACGGCCCGGCCGCGGCGACCTCGCGCATCAGCCGGTGCGCGGGTTCGTCGAGGTTGTCCGGCATCTGCACCGCAAGATGGCCGCCCGGCGCGAGCCGGCCGACGAGTGCCGGAAACAGCGTGTCGTGCGCGGGTACCCATTGCAGCACCGCATTCGCGAGAATCAGGTCGTAGCCGCCCGGATCGTCCCAGGTGGAGATATCCACGACGTCGAAACGCAGGTCCGGCAGGCGCGTGCGCGCGGCGTCGATCATGTCCGCCGATGCATCGATCCCGTGGACCGTTGCATCCGGCGCGCGAGCGATCAGCGCCTCGGTCGAATTGCCGGGCCCGCAGCCGATGTCGATCGCGGTATGGATCGGCGTGTTCGGCACGGCGGCCAGCAGGTCGCGGATCGGCCGCGTGCGTTCGTCCTCGAATTGCACGTACTGGGCCGCGTATCGATCGAGTGGGGTCGTCATGTCGTTTCTCCTGGTCGGCGTGGACGGCCTTGGCTTCCATGCGGATGGGATGCCGGTGGCCGTCGATGCACCGCATTCTGCGATCGTCACCGAGTTCAGTAAAATGAATTTAATATCGTGATTGATTCAAATTTCTGATGAAGATCGATACGCTCGGTGTCCAGGCCTTCGTCGCCATCGCGGACGGCGGCAGCTTCCGGCAGGCGGCCGACACGCTGCACGTCACGCAGACAGCCATCACGCAGCGGCTGCGCAAGCTCGAAACCTTCCTCGGCGTCGCGCTCGTCGAGCGCACCACGCGCCGCACCACGCTCACCGAAATCGGCCGGCGTTTCCTGCCGCAAGCGCGCCGGTTGCTGAACGAACTGTCCGATGCACTCACCGAAATTCGCGAGACCGGCCTGAGCCAGCGCGGCGACGTGACGATCGCGTGCGTGCCGACGGTCGGCGTGCAATACCTGCCGCGTATCCTGCGCGCCTTCTCCGCGCACCGGCCGCACGATCGCGTGAAGATTCTCGATCATGCATCGGCGTCGGTACTGCAGGCCGTGCTGCATCGCGAGGCCGAGTTCGGCATCGGCATCGCGGGCGATCAGCATCCCGAACTGGTCAACGTGCCGCTGACGAGCGATCCGTACGTGCTGGTGTGCCGCGACGATCATCCGCTCGCGAAGCGGCGGCGCATTCGCTGGGCCGCACTGCAGCCGCATCCGCTGATCTTCGCCGGTGAAGTGAGCGGCAATCGCGGGCTGCTCGACGGCGCGCTGAAGACGAGCGGCGTATCGCTGCATTCGTTCTACGAAGTGCAGCGCAGCTCGACGGCGCTCGGGCTCGTCGCGGAAGGGCTCGGCGCGGCCGTGGTGCCGAAGCTCGCGATCCAGAAGAACGCGTATCCGATGATCCGCACGATCGAGCTCGTCGAGCCGGCGGTGTCGCGCACGCTCGTGCTCGTCACCCGCAAGAGCGCGCAATTGTCGCCGGCCGCGCGTGCGCTGTACGACATGATCGTCGAACAGGCGACACCCTGACGACTGTGTCAGGGGTGCATCACGAAGCAGCGCCTTCGGGGTAGTATCGCCACACGCGGTCGCAACGGCCGGTGCCTACCCGGCGCCGCGCGCGTCATGCCACCGCTGCAACGGCCGTTCCTCACCACCCTTGCAAGGAGCACTGCATGGCCTACCGCAACTATCACAAGCGCAAGATTGCAGACCGGGAGCTTCATCCCGAAACCCAGATGATGTCGTACGGCTACGATCCGTTCCTGTCGGAAGGATCGGTGAAGCCGCCCGTGTTCCTCACGTCGACGTTCGCGTTCCGCACGGCCGAGGACGGCGCCGAATTCTTCGACGTCGTGGCCGGGCGCAAGCCTTCACCGGAAGGCGAAGGCGCGGGCCTCGTCTACAGCCGCTTCAATCACCCGAACCTGGAGATCGTCGAGGATCGCCTCGCCCTGCTCGACGATTCCGAAGCCGCCGTCGTGACGTCGAGCGGCATGTCGGCCATCGCCGCGATCCTGCTGACCTTCCTGCGGCCGGGCGACTGCGTCGTCCAGTCCGTGCCGCTTTACGGCGGCACCGAAACACTGATCT
Organism: Burkholderia sp. AU33803; assembly: GCF_002223095.1. Taxonomy (NCBI): domain Bacteria; kingdom Pseudomonadati; phylum Pseudomonadota; class Betaproteobacteria; order Burkholderiales; family Burkholderiaceae; genus Burkholderia; species Burkholderia sp. AU33803. Next base: position 375,174 of record NZ_NKFJ01000006.1, on the reverse strand, counting down.
CGAAGTTCCTGCCCGAGTGGGGCATCCGCTCCGAAGTGATCGCCGACGGGCTGTCCACCGACGCAATCCGCGCCGCGCTCGAAGCGGCCGCGCAAAAGGGCAACGTGCGAATGTGCTACATCGAGATGCCCGCGAACCCGACCAACGCGCTGTTCGACCTCGACGGGCTGCGCAGCGAGATCGACGCGTTCGAGGCGCGCCACGGCTATCGCCCGCTGTCGGTCTGCGACAACACGCTGCTCGGGCCGCTGTACCAGAAGCCGTCGCGACAGGGCATCGACCTGAGCGTGTACTCGTTGACGAAATACATCGGCGGGCATAGCGATCTCGTCGCCGGCGGCGTCACGGGCAGCCGCGCGCTGATCACGAAGATCCGCTCGGTCCGCAGCACGCTCGGCTCGCAGCTCGACCCGCATTCGTCGTGGATGATCACGCGCTCGATGGAAACGCTCGTGCTGCGCATGCAGCAGGCCGCCCGCAGCGGCAGCGCCGTCGCCCGCTGGCTCGCCGACAATCCGTATCGGCCGGTGCGCGTGCTGCACCCTGAGCTCATCGACGATCCGGCGTATCAGGCCGTCTATCAGCGCCAGTGCAGCGGGCCGGGCTCGACGTTCGCGTTTATCCTCGACGGCGGCCGCGAGCAGGCGTTCCGGTTCATCAACCACCTGACGCTCTTCAAGTCGGCGGTCAGTCTCGGCGGCACGGAGTCGCTGATCTGCCATCCGGCGTCGACCACGCATTCGGGCGTGCCGGCCGACGCGCGGGCGGCAGCGGGCGTGTCGGAAGGGTTGATTCGCGTGTCGGTCGGGCTCGAACACCCGGACGACCTGATCGCCGACCTGTCGTACGCGCTGGAGCATTGCTGACCTGCGTCGCATGCACCCCGTGGCGGTTCGCAGGGGTGAAGCCGGCGGGCGCGGTGCGTGTATTCAGCGACGCCGCCCGCGCCCGGTTGCCGGCATTCGCGCCACGCCAGCGTGCTTGCCGCGCGACGCGAGCCGGCCGAACCGGCTCAAAGCACCTTCGCGATGAACACGCGCGACGTCCCTTCCGGCTCGCACGGCACTTCGCCGAACGCTTCGTAGCCCTGCTTCCGGTAGAAATCCGGTGCCTGGAACGAGATCGTGTAGAGCACCGCACGCGCGCAGCCGCGTCGTTTCGCTTCCGCCTCGGCCTCGCGCAGCAGCCGGCTGCCGAACCCGCTGCCGCGCAGCGATTCGGGCAGGTAGAACAGGTCGATGAAGAAGAGGCCGAGCGACGTGCGCCCGGTCAGGCCGCCGATGATCTCGCCGGTCGCGGGATCGCTCACATACACGTCGAGCGTGGCCGCGTCGGCGCGCCCCGTCATCGCGTGATTGAATTCGCCGAGCTTGCGGCTGATGAAGTCGTGTGCGGCCGGCTGCTCGGTGTCGGTGAGACGGATGGAAACGTCGGGTTGCATTGTCATGGGGCAGGTTCGGTCGAAGAGAGACACCGCCGGGCATGCAACGCCCCGGGCGGGAATCGTACGACTACAGCGCGGCAGCGGGCATGCCGTGCCGGCTCACCCGCCGCCCTCGTCACCCGTCGTCACGCATCACGTGGCCGGCCGCGTTCATGCCCGTGCCCGATGCCCGCGCTCACGCCACCGCGAACGCCGCCTTCATGTCGGCGATGCGACGCCGTTCGCGCGCGATCATCATCCGGTTCACGACGATCACGCCGATCGTCACCGCCGTGATGAACAGCGTCGCCAGCGCGTTCATCTCCGGGTTCAGCCCCAGCCGCACGCGCGAGAACACCACCAGCGGCAGCGTCGTCGAGCCCGGGCCCGACAGGAACGCCGACAGCACCAGGTCGTCGATCGACAGCGTGAACGACAGCAGCCACCCCGACAGCAGCGCCTGCGAGATCAGCGGCAGCGTCACCACGAAGAACACCTTCAGCGGCGTCGCACCGAGATCCAGCGCGGCCTCTTCCAGCGACTTGTTCATCTCCTTCACGCGCGACTGCACGATGATCGCCACGTACGACACGCACAGCATCACGTGGCCGATCCAGATCGTCACCATCCCGCGCCCCTTCGGCCAGCCGAACATCTGCTCCAGCGCAACGAACAGCAACAGCAGCGAGATGCCCTGGATCACTTCCGGGATCACCAGCGGCGCATTGATCATCCCCGTGTACAGCGTGAAGCCCTTGAAGCGGCCGAAGCGCGCGAGCACGAAGCCCGCCCACGTGCCGATCACGACCGACGCGGTGGCCGTCAAGAGGCCGATCTTCAGCGACAGCCACGCGGCGGTCAGCAGCTCGTCGTCGTCCAGCAGCGCGGAGTACCACTTCAGCGAGAAGCCCGACCACACCGTCACCAGCTTCGACTCGTTGAACGAGTACACGACCAGGCTGATGATCGGGATGTACAGGAACAGGAAGCCGAAGGCGAGGACGCCCGTCGACAGCGGTTTGCTCGGCTTGATCATTTCGCGTCCTCCAGTTCCTTGACCTGGTAGTACTGGAACAGCGCCATCGGCACCAGCAGCAGCATCACCATCGCGACCGTCACCGCGGACGCCATCGGCCAGTCCATGTTGTTGAAGAATTCATCCCACATCACCCGGCCGATCATCAGCGTGTCGGCGCCGCCGAGCAGCTCCGGAATCACGTACTCGCCGACTGCCGGGATGAACACCAGCAGGCTGCCGGCGATGATCCCGTTCTTCGACAGCGGCAGCGTGATGCGCGTGAACGCGACCCACGGTTTCGCGCCGAGGTCGTACGCGGCTTCGAGCAGCGTGAGGTCCATCTTCACCAGGTGCGCGTACAGCGGCATCACCATGAACGGCAGGTACGAATAGACCATCCCGATGTAGACGCCCGCGTCGCTGTGGTAGAGGCGCAGCGGCGTGTGGATGATGCCGAGCGCGATCAGCGTGTGGTTCAGCAGGCCGTCGTCCTTCAGGATGCCGATCCATGCGTACACGCGGATCAGGAACGACGTCCAGAACGGCAGCATCACGGCCATCATCAGCACGTTGCGGCGGTTCGGCTCCGAGCGGGCGATGTAGTACGCCATCGGGTACCCGATCAGCAGGCACAGCACCGTCGACACGGCAGCCATCTTCAGCGAGCTGAGGTAGGTCGCGATATACAGGTCGTCCTGCAGCAGGAACGCGTAGTGCGACAGCTGCAGCGCGAAGTGCACGACGCCGTCCTTGAACTCGACGAGCGACGTGTACGGCGGGATGCCCATCACCTGGTCGGCGAAGCTGATCTTCAGCACCAGCACGAACGGCAGCGCGAAGAACACGGCCAGCCACACGAACGGCACGCCGATCGCGACGCTGCGGCCCGACGGCAGGAAGCGCGACAGCGCGGCAAGGCGGCCCGGGCGGGCGCGGCCGGTGCCGGCGCTCGCGGCGCCGGTCGGCACCGGTGCGGACGGATTGGAGGCGGAGGTTCTCATCGTGGCGTCCTCACTGCGTCAGCACGACGCCGCTGGCGGGCGACCACGACACGAACACGTCATCGTTCCACGCCGGTGCGTTGTCGTTCATCAGGTGCGAGCTCGACAGGTTCGACACGACCGTCTTGCCGCTCGGCAGGCGCACGTGGTACAGCGAGTAGCTGCCCATGTATGCGATGTCGGTCACCACGCCGCGCGCCCAGTTGTGTTTCGAGCCGGGTTTCTCGCGCGACACGTGGATGCGTTCGGGGCGCACCGAGATGCCGACCGGCATCCCGAGCGGGCCCGTGATGCCGTGGCTCACGTACATGCGGGCTTCGAGGTCGTCGCTCTCGACGAAGATGTGATCGGGTTCGTCTTCGACCACGCGCCCTTCGAACAGGTTGGTCGAGCCGATGAATTCGGCCGAGAAGCGGCTGTTCGGGAATTCGTACACCTCGCCCGGCGCGCCGATCTGCACGATCTTGCCTTCGCTCATCACCGCGAGGCGGCTGGCCATCGTCATCGCCTCTTCCTGGTCGTGCGTGACCATCACGCAGGTCACGTCGACCTTCTCGATGATGTTCACGAGTTCGAGCTGGGTCTTCTGGCGGATCTTCTTGTCGAGCGCGGACATCGGCTCGTCAAGCAACAGCAGCTTCGGGCGCTTGACCAGCGAGCGCGCGAGCGCGACGCGCTGCTGCTGGCCGCCGGAGAGCTGATGCGGCTTGCGCTGCGCGTACTTGCTCATCTGCACGAGCGCGAGTGCGTCGGCCACGCGCTCCTTGATCTCGTTCTTCGGCGTGCCTTCCTGCTTCAGGCCGAACGCGACGTTCGATTCGACCGTCATGTGCGGGAACAGCGCGTACGACTGGAACATCATGTTCACCGGGCGGCGGTACGGCGGCAGCGACGCGAGGTCCTCGCCGTCGACGAAGATCTTGCCGGAGGTGGCCGTCTCGAGCCCGGCGAGCATGCGCAGCAACGTCGACTTGCCGCAGCCCGAGCTGCCGAGCAGCGCGAACAGCTCGTTCTTCGCGATCGTCAGGTTCACGTTGTCGACGGCGGTGCTGTCGCCGAATTTCTTCACGACGTTTTCGATGCGCACGAAGGCGTCGTTCGGCTTGAGCATGTCCGTCGCCGGGCGATGCAGCGCATCAGGTGTACTGAATGAATCCCGTTTCATGATGGTCCGTGTTAGGCAGGTAAGCGAATCTCAGGCGTCAGACGCGACCGGCCGGCCGGTCGCGCGGTGCTGGCGGGGAGGGATCGAGCGATTCCTCGTCCGCAACGAATGGCGCAATGAAACAGGGGTGGCGGAACGCACGGCGATCGGCGGCTGTCAGTCGCGACCGACCGCGGGCGTCGCGCTGGCTGTCATGAAGATTTCATTGGTTTTCATCGGGCTTTCCGCACGTTTCTGCCGTCTCCAGTGCGAATTTTTAAACCCGTCAAAAAGCTTTTGGATCGCGGATTTCGGTTCCGGACATTGAACGGGATCGATGTTTGGCGAGGCGGGAAAACGGGGGCACGAGCCGGCCCCGTGCGGCAGCGCGGGCGCCCGGCGGCATGGACGCCGCCGGGTGAAACGGAGGGTGGGGAAAACGAGCAGCCGGGCGGCTGCCGCGCGCGGCCGGTGCGCCGCGCGAATCACGTCACTTCGCGTTCAGTTCCTTCCAGCGCCGGTAGACGTTGATCGCGTCGCCGTGCTTCTGCTGCACCATCGGCAACCGGCGTTCGTCGATCGGCTTCGCATATTCGGCGTAGAACGTGTCGAGCTCGAAATACTTGCGATCGTCGCGGTAGAACGGCGCGTAGTCCTCGCGCGTCGTGATGTAGATCACGCGTTTGGGGCTGCAGTAGTACAACGAGCCGAGGCACATCGGGCATGGGCTCGCGAGAATGTAGATCTCGCAGTCGCTCAGGTGCTCGGTGCCGAGCTTGCGGCATGCATCGCGCACCGCGAGGATCTCGGCGTGCGCGGTCGGGTCGCTGGTCTGCGCGACGAGGTTCGGGCTTTCCGCGACGATCTCGCCGTCGCGGACGATCACCGTCGCGAACGGGCGGCCGCCCTCTTCCACGTTCTTCATCGCAAGATCGATCGTGCGTTTCACAAAATCCATGGCTGCGTCCTCGTTGAAACGGAATGGCGGGAACGTGCGCCGGCCGGCGGCCCACGCACGTCGGGCGGGAACCGACGCGGCACCGCTGCCGCGGCGCCGCGCCGGCGTCAGAACGGCTTGGTCGGCAGGTACTTGCCGTCGAGCGTGATCACCGCGCGCGACCCGCCTTCGGGATCGTCGACCTTCTTCACGTCGAGCCGGAAATTGATCGCGCTGATGATGCCGTCGCCGAACTTCTCGTGGACCAGCGCCTTCAGCGTCGTGCCGTACACCTGCAGCATTTCGTAGAACCGGTAAATGGTCGGGTCGGTCGGCACGCGATCGTCGATGCTGCCGCGCAGCGGGATCATCTGCAGCAGCAACACCGCGTCGTCGTCGAGGCCGAGCTTGTCGGCCACGCTGCGTGCGGCTTGCGCCGGCAGCGCGTGCTGGCCGAGCAGTGCGGCCGTCACGAACGCTTCGCTCAGGCCCGTGCCTTCGGTGAGCTGCGCGAACGACAGGTTCTTGCGCGCCTTCGCGAGCACGATGGTTTCGGCAAGCGCGTGGCGGGCGGTCTGGCTGTGCTGGGACTGGATCATGGCAATTCCTCGTGGTGGGGTGGGAGCAATCCGGATTCAGGCCGCGACGGCAAGCGTCGCGGGCGTGGCGCGGACCTCGGGGTGGTCCGCCAGGGAGACGAACCGGCCGGTCGCGCCGTCGTAGGCGTCGATGCAGCCCGATTCGATGTCGTAGACCCAGCCGTGCAGCGCGAGGCGCCCTTCTTCGAGCGCGAGCCGCACGGCAGGGTGCGTCTTCAGGTTCGCGAGTTGCGCGACGACGTTCTCGCGCACCATCGAGTCGATCCGCTCGCGTTCGCCGCGATGCGTGCGCGCCTCGTTCACGACGCGCGCCGAATCGGCGTAGCGCAGCCAGTGGCCGACGGCCGGCATGTGATCCATGCACTGGCAGGTGGCGATCGCGGTCATCGCGCCGCAATCGGAATGGCCGCAGATCACGACGTCGGTCACGCGCAGCGCGGCCACCGCGTATTCGACCGATGCCGATACGCCGCCCGGCTCGGGGCCGTACGACGGCACGATGTTGCCGGCATTGCGGATCACGAACAGGTCGCCCGGTTCGCGCTGCGTGACGAGTTCGGGCACGAGCCGGCTGTCCGAGCACGAGATGAACAGCGCTCGCGGGTTCTGGCTGCGCGCGAGATCGCGGAACAGCGCGGCGCGTTCCGGATAGGCGTCGCGCTGGAACTTCAGGAAGCCTTCGATGATGTCCTTCATCGTGTGTTCTCCGGTGCAGGTGGAATCGATGAAGGGCAGGTTACGCCGGACTTCCAATAACGTAAAAGACTGATTTATGATCTCCCCGATAAGCAGGACTTATAGGAACCGCCATGCTGCTGCGCCATATCCACTACTTCCTCGCCGTCGCCGAGCATCGCAGCTTCACGCGCGCGGCCGCCGCGTTGCATGTGTCGCAGCCCGCGCTGTCCCAGCAGATCCGCCAGCTCGAGGAGACGCTCGGCGCGCAGCTGTTCGACCGCACCGGGCGCGTGACGCGGCTGACCGACGCCGGCGACGTGTATTTCCGCTATGCGCGGCAGGCGCTGCACGATCTCGCGGAAGGTCGGCGCGCGATTCACGACGTGCAGGACCTGAGCCGCGGCTCGCTGAGGATCGCGGTCACGCCGACTTTCACGAGCTATCTCGTCGGGCCGCTCGTCGAGGCGTTTCACGGCCGCTACCCGGATGTGTCGCTGTCGGTGCGCGAGATGTCGCAGGAGCGCATCGAGGCGCTGCTCGCCGACGACGAGCTCGATGTCGGCATCGCGTTCGAGGACGTGCAGACGGCGGATATCGACGCGCAAACGCTGCTGGTCGAAACGCTCGCGCTCGTCGTGAACCGCGCGCATGCGCTCGCCGGGAAACGCAAGGCCGGCCTGCGCGCGCTGCACGATGCGCCGCTCGTGCTGCTCACGGCCGAGTTCGCGACACGCGTGCAGATCGACCGCTATTTCCGCGAGCACGACGTGCGGCCGCGCGTGTTGATGGAGGCAAATTCACTGGGGGCGGTGATCGAGATCGTGCGCCGCACGAATCTCGCGACGTTGCTGCCGGCGACGATCGCGGCCGGGCACGACGATCTCGCTGCCGTCGCGCTCGATCCGGCCGTCCTGCGGCGCACGGCCGTGCTGCTGCAGCGCAAGGGGGCGTACCGGAGCGCGGCCGCGCGCGCGTTCGTCGAACTGGCGTTGGCGCAGCAGGCGGGGAAAGGCACGCGTTCGCGATGAAACCGGCTTTCGAGGGGCACGCCTGGACGCTGACGGGCGTCCGCGTCGGCTGCACCTGACGCGCCAGACCCCGCTTCCAGCCGGCTGCCGACGCCAAAATCCCGCGATTTATCCTGTAAAATCGCGAATCGAGAGAATTTGTACGACAAAACCGGTCATCCGGTAACCATTACTCATCGTTCCCGATTCGAGAGGGCCACGGCGATGAATTCCCAAGAACTGGTTCGCGCCATCAGTGGCGGCCTGTTTCAGCAGGCTCGCCTGCTCAAGCTCGATACGCCGCTCGGCCAGCATGTCCTGCTGCCTCAGACGGTGCACGGCGTATCGCGGTTGGGCCGCGATTTCATGTTGACGGTCGATGCCGTCTCGACGCGCGACGATGTCGAACTGAAGAAGCTGATCGCGCAGCCCGTCACGCTGTGGATCGAACAGCAAGGCGACACCTATCTGCCGTGGCACGGCTACGTGCAAACCGCACGCCGGCTCGGCTTCGACGGCGGCATCACCGCTTACCAGATCCGTTTCATGTCGTGGCTCGGGTTCCTGCGGTACCGCCGCGACCAGCGCATCTGGCAGGACCGCACCGCCGACGAAATCCTGACCGACGTGTTCAACCAGCATCCGCAAGCCTCCGGCATGTTCCGGTTCGCGCTCTCCACGCCGCTGCGGAACCGGTCGTTCTGCCTGCAATTCGAGGACGACTGGCATTTCGTCCATCGACTGCTCGAGGATGAAGGCCTGTTCGGCTACTTCGAGCAGGCCGACGACGGTTCGCACCATACGCTGGTGATCACCGATTCGCTCCATGCGCTGCCCGCCGCCGCGCCGGCCCGTGTGCCGTTCCAGCGCGCGGCCTCGGATAACGAGACCCAGGCGCTCGTCCAGTGGTCGGGCTCGCGCACGCTGCAGAGCAGCCACTACACGACGCGCACGTTCGACTACAAATCGCCCGGTACCGCGCTCAATCCCAAAGGCACCGACGTTCCGACCCGGCAGGATCAGGGCGACCTGCCGAACCAGACCGAGGTCTATACGTACACGGGCGCCTATACATACGGCGCTCAGGGCGACGGCAACCGCCAGTCGACCATCCGGATGGAAGAATGGGAATCGCGCGCGAAGCGGTTCCACGGTATTGGCGGCATGCGCGGCATCGATGCGGGCCGGGTGTTCGAGCTGACCGACCATCCAGCCCATCCGCCGGCCGAACAGGACGGCAACCGGTTCGCCGTCATCGAAACCGTCTGGTGGATCACGAACAACATTCCGGCCGCGCCGTCCCATTTTCCGCACGGCGTGGCCGCGCAATTCGACGCGATGAAGGCACGGCTCGGCGACACGGCCGGCGCGATGACGGTGCATCACGCCGACGGCAGCGAAGGCTTCTATCTCGTCGAAATCGAAGCGCAGCGCCAGACGGTGCCGTTCCGCAGTCCGTTCGAGCATCCGAAGCCCGAGATGCATCTGCAAACCGCCACCGTCGCGGGACCGAAGGGCGAGGAGGTTCATACCGACGAACTGAACCGGATCAAGGTCCGGTTCCACTGGGATCGCCTGAACGAAGGCGACGAGCGCGCGTCGTGCTGGCTGCGCGTCGCGTCGTCCGACACGGGCGGCGGGTACGGCAGCGTGCATGTTCCGCGCATCGGCGAGGAAGTCGTGATCAACTGGATGTCCGGCGACTGTGACCGGCCCATCGTCACCGCCCGGCTCTATAACGGCGCGACCAAGCCGCAATGGCACACGGACGGCCTGCTGTCCGGCTTCCGTTCGAAGGAATACGGCGGCAGTGGCTACAACCAGCTCGTGATGGACGACGCGACCGGGCAGAACCGCGCGCAGCTCTACAGCAGCGTGGCAAACAGCCTGCTGCATGTCGGTTATCTGATCGAGCAGTCCGGCAACACACGCGGCGCGTACGTCGGCAGCGGCTTCGACCTGAAGACCGATGCGTATGGCGCCGTGCGCGCGAACCAGGGCCTGTACGTCACGACGCATCCCAAGACCGTGTCGAGCCAGCCGCTCGACGTGTGCGAAACGCAGCAACAGCTCGTCGGTGCCGAAAGTCTGCTCGAATCGCTGTCCGACGTGAGCGAGACGCATCAGGCCGACACGCTGAAGCCGGGCCGCGATGCGCTCAAGACGTTCACCGACGCGACCCAGCAAAGCCAGCCCGGCACGGCGTCGGGCGGGCGAACGGGCGGCGGCGGCACCGGTAACGCGAACGCGTTCGCGCAGCCCGTGATGCTGTTCGGCAGCCCGGCCGGCATCGGGATGGCGAGCCAGCAGTCGCTGCAGATGGTCGCCGACCGGCACGTCAACGTCGTGAGCGGACAAAGTACCCATCTCGCGGTCGGCAAATCGCTCGTCGCGAGCGTGATCTCGTCGGTCAGCCTGTTTGCGCAGAATGCCGGGATCAAGCTGTTCGCCGGCAAGGGCAAGGTCGAGATTCGTGCGCACGACGACAACATCGAGCTGACCGCGCAGAATACCGTGAAGATCGTCGCCGCCACCGGGCAGATCGACGTCGCGTCGAAGCAGCCGCTGCTGCTGACGTCCGGTGGCGCCTACATCCGCATCGGCAACGGCAACATCGAGATCCACGCACCCGGCAAGGTGGATTTCAAGGGCGGCAACCACAGCTTCTCGGGGCCGGCCAGCAACGACTACCCGCTGCCGCGGCTGCCCGAAGGCGTGTGCTCGGAATGCCGGCGCAGCGCGGCGAAGATGAAATCCGCCCTCACGCCCCGCACATGACACCTGTCGCCTCGATGAAGCCGTTTCACGACCTGACGCGCGCACTGCCGCTGCCGGCGCAATGGCCGCGCACGAACGCCGCGCAACGGCACGACGACCTGCGCGACTGGCATCGTACGCGGCAGGTCGCGGATGGGCGCCCGCTGCGCCTGCTGGCGCTCGTCGACGGCGCACTGGACGACACGATGCTCGATGCGGCCCGCTGGCGCGGGATCGCCTGGCAGTCGCTGTATCCGGCCACGATGCTCGAGTCTTCGCGGCCCGAGATCGGCCCGTTCCTGCTCGACCTGACGGCGGACGACGACGCATCGCGCGCGATGGTGCTCGACCTGCTGAATGCCGGCAGCGATTCGGATCTCGTCGTGTGGCTCGCGACGGGCCATGCGATGCCGGACCTCGCTGCCTATCTGCATCCGCTCGCCGAAGCGACGCTGCCCGACACGCGCCAGGCACTGCTGCGTTACTACGATCCGTCGATTCTCGAGAACCTTTTGCCGGTCCTGACAGCGCCGCAGCGGCGCGAACTGCTGGCGACGTTCGTCGAACTGCGCTACCGGTTCGATCCGTGGGAGAGCATGGTCGGAGAGGAGCAAGGGCCGCTGCCTGCGGCCGCCGCGACGCCGGTCGTGTTCACCGATGCACAGTATGAAGCGCTGGCGCGCGGGGGTTTCGCGGAGACGCTGTATTTCCAGTTGCATGACGAATTCCTGCCGCCGATGTCGGCGGTGCCGAGTCGATGGGGCATTCGTTATGCGAAGGATCTCGTCACGCGGGCACGGACACAGCACGGGCTCGCGAACGAGAACGATCTCGCGTATTTCGTGCTGGTCGGGATGAACGTGCATCCGGCATTCGACGCGCATCCGGCGATCGCCGGGAAAATCGCCGCGCGCGGGGAACATCCGCCGCCGCTGTCGGCAACACTCGCGGACGTCGACGCGGACGTGTGGGCCGCGTTGCTCGATGCGCATCCGCTGGCGGGGTATGCAGCCGGGCGGCAACAAGAGATGGCGGCGGCCAATGTGCTGCCCGAAGCCGGTTGAGTGGCAGGAGACGGGGATGTTGAACGGGATGCGTCGTGCGGTTTGCAAGCCGGTCGCGGTCGGGATGTTGATGATGGGTAGCGCGTGGAATGTGCAGGCTCAGCTTGAGAGCTACGGTCCGTATCGCGTCGTGCGTTTCAACTACGCCGACCGAGGCATCTACAACTTCGTCGTCGACGGCTTTGGCGCAGGTAGCGTGCATGCCCGTCAATTCGGCGGCCGTGGCGGCACGGTCTGTTGCATGGCAGTGCCGCGCGGCACGAAGGCCTGGCACCTCAAGGTCACATACGACCTGACGCCGGAAGAAGATGCCAGGAACCTGTCGCCGGAGATCTACGAAACAGAAGTCGCCGTCCCTAAGCTACCGAACAAGCACGACGGCTACATCGAGTTTCATTTCCTACCCGACCGCAAGATCGAAGCCAAATGGGTCGAATACCCGCCCGATCCGCGCAACCCGAATACAACGAGCAACGCGTCGTCCACGGCGAACTGAATGACAGGAACATCGACATGCTGAATTTTCTTCGCCGCCTCATTCGCAACCCGGTCGTCATCGCGGTGGTGCTGCTTGGCGGAGCGTGGTGGGTACATGCGCAGACCGCAAGCTACGGGCCGTATCGCGTCATTGGCTATAACTTCACCAATCGCAGCATCTATAGCGTCAAGATCGACGAATTTGGCGCAGGAAACGTTCGTGCGAACAAGCCCGGTGGAGGTGGTGGAACCGTATGCTGCATGGACGTACCTCGGGGTAAAAAAACTTGGCATATCAAACTCGAGTACGAGTTGACGCAAGAGCAATACAAAAAAAATCTGCCCAGTGACGTCTTCGAGACCGATATTGCTATTCCGCCGCTTCCCGACAAGCACGACGGATATATCGAATTCTACTTCTTGCCGCAACAAAAGATTGAAGCGCGATGGGCCAAGCTTCCGACTGATCCGCACAATCCGAATCTGCAGTAAAACGGGAGAAAAGTATGCCTAACGACACGATCCCAGCACAAGGCGCCGCGCCAGCACAATCCAGCGCCAATGCCGGCGCGGCGCGCGCCACGCGGGCAGCCAGCGTCAGCACGCAACTTCCCGCTGACCCTCCCAGCCCCTGCTTCCGTTGCCACCAGGAAATCTACCAGTCATTCTTTTTTGACGGCTTCGGACAGAGCCTCGATGACGAGAATTCTTCGAATATCGCGCGCCTGTATAAGGCCCACATGGAAAGCGATAATTCAACGGGCGTCTACCGAACGTACTATGCAGGCATGGGGAGGGAACTACCCAACCAGACAGTAGGCACGCTCAAGAAGGCGGTAACCGATACTGGCTCCGCACTGTTCAAGGAGGCCAAAGGCAAAGGCATAGATGATCCCGCCAAAAAGGTCAGGGATGATATTGGCAAGCGCCTAATTTCTGATCGCGCCAATCAATCGATATTCTCACACGCGAAATCGTCGATACTCGATGCCATCAGCAACGCCCCTGACACCATAAAAAAATCCCTCAAGGAATCCTTTACAGTCAAAAAGATCGGCGTCGATCTGATTCCTGCCGGGATCTCGACCGTGGCCGACTCGGTGCCGGCAGTCCGTGACAGCGAATTCTCGGCAGCCTACCTGGGCACCGGATTCGACATTCGCGTCAGTCAGGCGATTGCCGACTTTGAAGCCAATGTCGACCGTGCTACCAGCGACCCGCGCGAAATCAAGCGCATTCGTGTTGCAGTTTTCGGTTACGACAGAGGCGGCACCATTGCTCGGAAATTCGCAAACGAATTGATCGGCAAGGTATGCAAGGCAAAGGACGGGAAGCCGGCATACAAGGGGATACCGGTCGAATTCGACTTCATGGGGCTGTTTGATTGCGTCTCGACATCCTACGCCGACTCGATATTCACAAAGGCAGTCGCCCCCGTTCTTGGTGTCGTGCCGGCCGCAGGGAAAGGCGCCAGCCTCACCATCAAGGGGCTGAGTGTGTTTCTCGCCGTTTCCAAGCAGACGCTTGGTGAATACGATATCCAAAAGGAGTTCAAGTCGATCGTCCATCACGTTGCGGCGACAGAATTGCGCTTCTACAAAAATCTGGATTCGCCCAGAAAATCTTCCGACCACGCAAACCTCCTGGAGATCGTCTATCCGGGCAGTCAGGCGGACGTAGGAGGCGGATTTCGTGAAGGAGAGGATCACAAATCGGCCGAACTGGCGCGCGTATCCGCTCGGAATATGCTCGATCGTGCCTGGTCGGCCGGCGTACCCTTTCTGCCACTCGACAAACTTCGAAAAACCGACCCCAGGGTTGCTCGCGAGTTTGATTTCCAGAAGACCGTTAACGTCAACGGAAAGAATCTCACCGTAAATGATCTCTTCGCGGCCTACACGGCGATGCTGCCGAAATCTAACGGCCCGCTCGAAACGCATTTTCTCGAGCACCAGAAGCTGTTCGTGTCGTGGGCACGTTACGTCCATGACCGCACGGCGCATGAAAGCACCGGCAACAATCTGTTCATTAACACCGTGGATGCCGACGTCTACAACGCGGTATTCCCGCATGGAGGCGGCTTGCCGAACTACGAGGGCCGGGACTGGTACTACAAGAGCCAAGACCCGAACTCCAAGGTCCCGCAGTACACATTCGGTGAACGCCGAACAGTCGACGACATCTCGGACAAGACCGTGCGGGCCTTGGCCAACGCATGGGTGCACCCGCCGAAGCTGACGCCGGAAGTCATCGCGTTCTTCGACAACTTCGTGCACAACACGATTACGCGACTTAATAACGTAGCACTCGGCGACGGCGTGTTCATGACGCTTCGCGAAATCGAGGAAAAAGGCTGGATGGCGCGCCAGACCGACGCCGCCAAGGATTACGTGCACAAAGTCCTCGGCAACATCTCAAAGAACATCAAAGACGCGCAGGACGAATACGTCAAGCAGGTCACGTCCGGCCAGATTCCTCACGGCGCGTCGATCGGCGACCTCTCCGGCGACTGAGCGACATCCGTCGCCCGCTGCATCAACCGGCATGCCCGCCCGCTGCCTGCGCAGCCGGGCGGCGCACATTCCCCGTCAGTTGTACCCGAGAATCGCCACCGACGCGACGTCCGGCCGATCGATCGTGTTTCCGACGAGCCACGTCATCGGCTCCTGCAGCACGGCTTGATACGACGTGACGCGCGGCTCGTCCGACGCACCCGGCTCATCCATTGCCGGCTCATCAAACGCGGCATCGAAACCGCTGTAAAAGCCTGCTTGTGTCTGCGAAAAAGTCATCTCCATTCCTTTCATTGATTGTGTTTTAGATGTTCTAACCAGCCTGCTTCAACGCCGCCGCATGCACGGGCGCACCGTCATGCGCGGCCTCCGATCGCGCCAGCTGCGCGCGCGTGCGCCGCGTGATGTGAATCACCGCGAACACGACCGGCGCGATCAGCAGGCCTTCCGCCAGCTCGGGATCGACCGGCAGGTTCATTACATGCAGTGCCTTGAACGCCGCCGTCGCGAGCGACAGCACGTAGTACGAAATGGCTGCTACCGACAGCCCCTCGACCGCATGCTGCAGATGCAGCTGATTGCGCGCGGTACGCTCCATGCCCGCCAGCAGGCGCGTCACGTCCTTTTCCTGGGCAAGGTTCACGCGCGTGCGCAGCAGGTCGACCGCCCGCGCGATCCGCGCGGCGATCTGCTCGTGGCGCGCCCATACGCTGCGGCAGGTTTCCATCGCGGGCGCGAAGCGGCGCTCCATGAATTCGGCGATCGTCGGCATCCCTTCGATGCGCTCCTCGCGCAGCTCGTGGATGCGTGCCAGCACGAGCTTTTCGTACGCCCGCGAGGCGCTGAAACGCGCGCCCGATCCCGACAGCGATTCGACCCGCACCGCGAGATGCGTGAGCTTGACGAGCAGCGCCGTGTCGTCGCCGTCCGCGCCGCTCGCGTCCATCCGCTGCATCAATGCGTGCAGCGCCGCGTGGATCTCGTCGAGCTCGCGGCTCATCCGGCGCGCGACGGGCAGCGCGAGCAGCGCCATCATCCGGTAGGTTTCGATTTCATACAGGCGCTGCAGCAGCCGGCCGCCCTGCTCCTCGCGGAAATCCTCGTCGACCACGAGAAAGCGCATGAAGCCGTCGTCGCGCACGTGCCAGTCGCAGAACACCTTGCCGCCGCCGAGCACGTTGCTGCCGACGAGCGCGGGCCCGTCGATCCAGCGGCGCAGGTCGCCGCACACGAGCCGCGCGGCGTCGCCCGACAGCAGCTCCATGCGCACCGCGACGAAACGGATGCCGGCCAGCCGCGCGAACCACGCAGCCGGAATGCCTTCGATCGCGAGATCGTCGAAATAGCCGGTGTCGCGACGCGGCGCGACGAACGTGAAGGTCGAGAATTCGGTGTGGCGTTCCCACTTCAGGTGCCAGCCGCTCGGCGACTGCACCGCGTAGTGCGTCGCGCCTTCGTGCGGCGCGGCGATGCCGGTGTCGCGGCACAGCGCGTGCAGCAGCGTTTCGTGGATGTCCGGCTGGCCGTCCGCGTAGATCGCGTAATGCGTGAGCGACACGGCTTCGGCGAGCCGCAGGAACGGCCGGGCATGCAATTCCGCGGCCAGTGCGGCGCGCAACGGATGGTCCATCATCGAGACACCACGCTTTCCTGTTCAGTGCTGCACGCCGGCTCGGCCGGCCCGAACGCCGCGCCACCCTCGGGTGAAACGCCAGCGTGATCGCACTATGGCAGACACACAGCAACAATAAAAACGCATAATGCTGATCGTTACGTTCAGTTTTTTTTATACCCATGAAGATGCTCGATCACGACGTGCTGGCCACCGTCGTCGCCGTCGCGGAAACCGGCAACATGACCCGCGCCGCCGAGGCCGTGAACCGCTCGCAGTCGGCCGTGAGCATGCAGATCAAGAGCCTGGAAGACGCGATCGGGCGGCCGCTGTTCGTGCGCAAGCCGCGCAGCATCGTGCTGACGCGCGAAGGCGAGGTGCTGCTGGGATTCGCCAGACGAATGCTGGCGCTGCGCGACGAGGCCTGGGCGGCCGTGGTACGGCCGGAAGTGACCGGCAAGGTCGTGATCGGCGTGCCGGACGACTACGCGTCGTCGCTGCTGCCGTCGGTCCTGAAGAAATTCTCGGCGACCTACCCGAAGGTCGAGATCCAGGTGATGGGGCTGCCGAGCAGCGCGCTCGCGCCGCTGATCAAGGACGGCACCGTCGATCTCGTGTGCGGCACGCGCATCAAGGGGCTGTCCGGCGACTTCATCCGCCACGAGCCGATGGCGTGGGCCGCGATGACGAACGGGCCGCGCGTGTGGGAAGAGCGGCCGCTGCCGATCGCGGTATTCATGCCGGGCAGCGTCGCGCGCGAGAACGCGATCCGTAGCCTGGAGCGCGCCAAGGTGCCGTACCGCACCTCCTATGAAAGCCCGAGCCTGCTCGGGCTGCTCAGCATGGTCGAGGCCGGCCTGGCCGTCGCGCCGCTCGCGCGCTGCGCGATTCCCGCGCAGCTGTCGATGCTCGGCCGCTCGCACGGGCTGCCCGACCTGCCGCCGCTCGAGCTGATCCTCGCGCGCAGCACCAAGTCGAAGCGGCCGCCGTGCGACTTTCTCGCGGAACAGCTGATGGAAGACCTGCAGCGGCAGACCGGGCAGACCGGCGAAGCCTGATCAGCGCGTCGCGCCGAACCCGGCCGCGCCCAGCGCCGCGTTGACGTTCGCGGCCACCGTATCGACGAGCGCCTCGAGCGTGTCGGCGCGCACGTGCCGGTGTTCCGGCGCGACGTGCTCCTTGCGTTGCCAGCCCCACTGCGCGCCCGCCGCGACCGACAGCGTCGCGCCGAACGCGTTGCCGTGGCGGAGGCCGAAGGTGTTCACGTGCCGCCCGGCCACGTAGTCCTGTTCGGGCAAATAGAGCCGGATCTCGACCGCGACCTGGTCGCGATCGTTGACGCGCGCGGCCGGGCTGATCGTCGACGCGAACACTTTGCCGATCCGCCAGGTCACGCAGGTTTCCCACGCCTCGAGCGGCCCGCCGGCCGCGTCGACCCGTTCGGTGTCGACCGACCACTGATGCCGGTCGGGCAGGACGATCGCCTGGTGCAGCAGCACTTCGGCCACGCGCACCGTCGTCACGAGCTGACGCGCGAGCTGCTGGCCCGACGGCAGCGACGCCGTCCTTACGCGACGGCTTTCCGGCCGCACGACAGGTACTGCTTCCATGAGGCCCATGACCCCTCCGTATTCATGATCGGCGCCGCGCACGCGTTGTCGCGCGCCTGTCCGCGGCCTGCGGGCGGACGGCACGGCGACCGGCACCCGGGCGGCGGATCGGACAAACCATTCAGGAACGAGCAACAACCGTTCCTCGACTTACCGCGCGTTCGGCCCGACGCGCACGCGGCGCGCGACCGGCCCGATCACCGCATCGGCCTGCTGCGCGATCAGCATGTGCAGCGTGAAATCCAGGTCTTCCGGCGCGATGTCGAAATGCACGTGCACCACGTCGCGCACGGCGCGCGCGCGGACGACGTACACGCCGAGCGGGGAATGCAGCAGTGCCGCGAGGCGGGCGTGCGCGGCTTCGCCGGAGTCGGCCGTCAGCGTGACGGGCAACTGCAGGCGCGGGCGCGGCGGCGGGAACGGAATGACGTTGTCGGGTGCGCCGGCGCGTAACGGGCGGCCGGCGACGTGGAAGGCGGGAACGGGACGAATGAAGGTCATGGAGCGGACGGAAGCCGTCTCGGCTGTTCGACACGTCCCCAGCTTAGAAGAGACGACATAAACGTCGTGCAAAAAAACGTCCCGCCGATGCAAAAAACGGCATGGGGGGACACATCACATATCACCGGGCGGTGACCGGTGACCGGCGGCCGGCGGTGCGCCGTCGTCCGCGCCCGGTGATCACGCGCCGCGGCTCGCGTCGACTTCACCTGCGCCGCGGTCGCCTTGGCGTTGCTCCCGTCACGCGGCAAACGCCTCGAGCGACGCGCGCCGCCGCTCGTCGACCATCGATTCGATCAGCGACACCAGATCGTCGGTCAGCGGATCGCAGATGCCCGGCGAGCGATGCAGTTCGAGGTCGGCCGCCGGCAGCGACGGAAAGCCGTCCGCCTCGTCGAGCACACGCCAGTTCTCGGGCAGCGTGCAGCGGTCGATCATCGTCACGGCCGCGCCGTGGTTCACCGCGATCTTGATGCCGGTCGGGCTCTGGCTCGTGTAGACGACATGAAACGAGCGGTCGGCCGTCGCGAGCGCCTGCAGCCCGCGCTGCCGGTAGCAGCACGTTTCCGGGAACAGCGCGAGCGGCACCGACGCATGGCGGTCGAGCGCGAAATCGCGGTGCGCGGCCCACACGACGTCGTGCCGGCCGAGCACCCGCCCGCCCGCGCCGGGCCCGTGCCGCACGACGAGCGCCACGTCGAGCTCGCCGGCCTGCAGCCGGTCGAGCAGTTCGAGCGACATCCGGCAATGCACGTGCAGGCGCGCGCCCGGCCGCATCGCATAGAACGACTTCAGCAGGTCGGGCAGCCACAGCTCCGCGTAGTCCTCGGGCAGCCCGAAGCGCACGACGCCGCGGTCGCTGCTCGCCTGCTTCAGCGCGAGGATCGCGTCGTTCTGCACCTGGATGATCCGGCGCGCATGGATCAGGAAATTCTCGCCGTCGCGCGACAGCTCGAGCCGCCGGCTGTTGCGCATGAACAGGTGCGTGTCGAGCCGTTCCTCGAGCGTGCGGATGCGCAGGCTGATCGTCGATTGCGTGCGATGCAGTTGCCGGGCCGCCGCGGTGAAGCCACCGCTTTCGACGACCGCGACGAATGCCCGGATCAGTTCCGGATCCAGCGAACTGAGCTTCGACCAATCGGGCTTTTGAATGGCAGCCATCGAAATTACTCGCTTTCGAAAAAAGAAGGGAGGACGAAAGATAGGGCTCGGAGTACGCCGATTGTTGTCCAGATGCGCTCGGCCCTCCAACCCCTGCCCGGGTATGACAAACCCGGAGCCGGTACGCGCATGCCCACCCGCCGATCCCGCCCCGCTGACGGTTACGACACCGGCCGAGGCCCGCCCGGCGGGCATGCGCGTGCCGGCTTCAGGGCTTTCCCGGAGACGACGAAAACTCATGGCCCGATCAGAAAACATCGATTCACCGGCCGCATCGCGGCCCACCACAATCGCCTCACCCCACCTCATCGACGAGACACCGCAATGACCGCATCCCAACCCAGGCAGCTTTACATCGGCGAAGGCTTCGAAGGCCCCGGCGTCAACCTCGCGCACATCAACGTGCTGGTCGGCCCGCGCAACGGCCCGGCGGGCCAGGCGTTCGCCACCGCACTCGCGACACCGTCGGCCGGCCATGCGCCGTTCGTCGTGATCGCGCAGCCGGGCGTGCCGACCAAGCCGCTCACGCTGTACGTGAACAAGGCGCAGATCGCCAGCGATTTCCACGGCAATGCCACGTGGGGCGCGTCGCAGGCCGGCATCGCGAAGGCTGTGGCCGAAGCGCTCGAGAACGGCACGCTGCCGCCCGAAGCGGAGAACGACTGGGTCGTCGTGTCGGCGAACTGGGTGAACCCGCAGACCGACGATCTCGACGCCGTGTTCGAGAACAACTACCGCGCGTGCCGCAACGCGATCGTCGCCGCGATGGAAGGGCTGCCGCATCGCGACGCGGTGTTCGCCGCCGCCCGCGACGTGTCGAACCCGTTCTACACCCCGAAGAAAAACTGACGACGACAAGCGGCCGACGCGCGACGGACGGCCGCATCTGGAGGAAACATGGAATACGTCCGCCTCGGCCAGTCCGGCCTGAAGGTGTCCCGCCTGTGTCTCGGCACGATGAACATGGGCACCCCCGAATGGAAGCCCTGGATCTTCGACGAAGCGCAGAGCGAGCCGATCGTGCGCCGCGCGCTCGACGCCGGCGTGAACTTCATCGATCTCGCGGATTTCTATTCGACGGGCGTCGGCGAGGAAGTGGTCGGCCGCATCCTGAAGCGCAACGCGCGCCGTGAGGAGCTCGTCGTGACCACGAAAGTCGGTTACGACATGGGCAGCTATCCGAACGCAGGCGGCCATTCGCGCAAGCACGTACTCGACGGCATCGACGGGTCGCTGAAGCGCCTCGGGATGGATTACGTCGACATCTTCATGCTGCACTTCTTCGACGTGAACACGCCCGTCGAGGAAACGATGAGCACGCTGCACGACATCGTGCGCGCGGGCAAGGCGCGCTATATCGGCGTGTCGACGATGTACACGTGGCAGTTCGCGAAGATCATGCAGGCCTGCGAACGAAACGGCTGGGACAAGCCGATCAACATGCAGCTGCAGCTGAACCTCGCGTATCGCGAGGAAGAGCGCGAGATGGTGCCGTACTGCATCGACCAGGGCGTCGGCGTATCGGTGTTCAGCCCGCTCGCGCGCGGCCTGCTCACCTGCGAGCCGCAATCGACCCGCAACCAGACCGACTTCTTCACCGCGCAGATGTACGGCGATGCGTCGTCGCTCGCGATCGCGGCATCGGTCGCGAAGGTCGCGAAGCGCCGCGGCGTGCCGCCCGCGCAGATCGCGCAGGCATGGGTGCTGAGCCGCCCCGGCATCGCGAGCATGCTGGTCGGCGCGGATTCGGTCGCGCAGTTCGACAGCGCGCTCGGCGCGCTCGAAACGCACCTCACCGACGAAGAGCTGCACGAGCTGGAACGCAACTACACGCCGTGCGACCTGATCAACGACTACACGGCCGGCAAGCGCATCGCGCGCGAATCGCGTCCGGCGCAGGGCAGCTTCGCGACGGACTGAAGCACTGATGCACTGATGCACGAAGCTCCGAGGCACTGAAGGAACGACACACGATGAACGAATTTCTGAGGACCGGCCATTTCATCGGCGGTGAATGGCACGAATCGCATGGCGCGAGCGATGCAACCTATCCGGTGCTGAACCCGGCGACCGGCGAGACGATCGCGAAGGTCGCGAAGGGCGGTGCCGACGACACGCAACGCGCAATCGATGCGGCAGCCCACGCGTTGCCGGCATGGCGCGCATTGACCGCAAAGGAACGCGGCGCCCGCGTGAAGCGCTGGGGCGAGCTGATGCTCGACAACCGCGACGCGCTCGCCGAGCTGCTGACGCGCGAGCAAGGCAAGCCGCTCGCGGAAGCGCGCGGCGAAGTCGCGTATGCGGCGAGCTTTCTCGAATGGTTCGCGGAAGAAGCGAAGCGCATGTACGGCGACGTGATTCCGAGCCCGAAGCCGAACACGCAGATCGTCGTCACGCGCGAGCCGGTCGGCGTGGTCGCGGCGATCACGCCGTGGAATTTCCCGCTGGCGATGATCACGCGCAAGGCCGGCCCTGCGCTTGCGGCCGGCTGCACGATGGTGCTGAAGCCGTCCGAGGAAACGCCGCTGTCGGCGTTCGCACTCGCGGTGCTCGCCGAGCGCGCGGGCGTGCCGGCCGGCGTGTTCAACGTGGTGTCGGGCGATGCGGTCGCGATCGGCGAAACGCTGACGAGTTCGTCCGTCGTGCGCAAGCTGTCGTTCACCGGTTCGACGCGGGTCGGCAAGCTACTCGCGAAGCAGTCGGCCGACACGCTAAAGAAGCTGTCGCTCGAACTCGGCGGCAACGCGCCGTTCATCGTGTTCGACGATGCCGATCTCGATGCGGCGGTCGAAGGCGCGATCGCGTCGAAGTTCCGCAACACGGGCCAGACCTGCGTGTGCGTGAACCGCTTTCTCGTGCAGGACGGCGTGTACGACGCGTTCACCCGCAAGCTCGCGGATGCCGTGCGCACGCTGCGCGTCGGCAACGCGCTCGCGGGTGAAGTCGACCAGGGGCCGCTGATCAACGAAGCGGCGCTCGGCAAGGTCGAGCGGCACGTGGCCGACGCCACCGCGAAGGGCGCGCATGCGCTCACCGGCGGCAAGCGTCACGCGCTCGGCGGCACGTTCTACGAGCCGACCGTGCTGACCGGCATGACCGCCGACATGCTGATCGCCGAAGAGGAAACCTTCGGCCCCGTCGCCGGCTGCTTCCGATTCGCGACCGAGGAAGAAGCCGTGGCCGCCGCCAACGACACGCCGTTCGGGCTGTCCGCGTACGTCTACACGCGCGACCTCGGCCGAGCATGGCGCGTGTCGGGTGCGCTGGAGAGCGGGATGGTCGGCGTCAACGACGGGATCATCTCGACCGAAGTCGCGCCGTTCGGCGGCGTCAAGCAATCGGGGCTCGGCCGCGAAGGCTCGAAGTACGGCCTCGACGAATACGTGGAACTCAAGTACACGCTGATGGCCGGCCTTGGGCGCTGACCGCCGGCCGCTCCCCGCGGCCGACCCGCGCCGCGCGCCGTCCGGCCGCGCGGCGCCCAGCACGGCACGCGCGGCGGTGCTCCGCCTGCGCGCGCCGCTGCGCGCCCGATAACAATCCAGGAGGCAGCTTGACTCAAGCCAACGTTCAATCCGGCACCGCACGCGCGTTGCCGCTGTCGCGTGGCGCCGATGCGCCGCACCGTCCCGTCGCGCTCGACGACGTGCCGCTCAACCGCTTCCACGTGAAGATCGCCGGCCTGACGTTCGGCGCGCATTTCACCGAGGGCTACACGCTCGGCACGATCGGCTACGCGCTCGCCGCGCTCGGCCGGCAGATGCCGATCGACGCGTTCTGGATGGGGATGATCGGCAGCTCCGCGCTGATCGGCATCTTCTTCGGCAGCCTCGTGTTCGGCTGGCTGTCCGACCGGATGGGCCGGCAGAAGATCTTCCTGACGAGCTTCGTGATCATCACGGCGGCCGCGTTCGCGCAGTTCTTCGTCACGTCACCGCTCGAACTGTGTGTGCTGCGCGTGCTGATCGGCTTCGGGATGGGCGGCGATTTCACGGTCGGCCATGCAATCCTCGCCGAATTCTCGCCGCGCAAGCATCGCGGCGCGCTGCTCGGTTCGTTCAGCGTGATCTGGACGATCGGCTATGTCGCCGCGAACGTGCTCGGCCTCGCGTACAGCGACGTCACGCCCGACGCGTGGCGCTGGCTGCTCGCGTCGGCGGCGGTGCCCGCGCTGATCGTGCTGGTGCTGCGGATCGGCACGCCCGAATCGCCGCGCTGGCTGCTCGGCAAGGGCCGGGAGAAGGAAGCGCGTGCGATCGTCGCGAAGCATTTCGGGCCGCACGTGATGCTCGACGGTTCGACCGAGCCGCATGCGCATGGCGGCTTCGCGCGGCTGTTCCAGCGTGACCTGATCCGCCGCACGATGTTCAACTGCGCGTTTTTCGTGTGCCTCGTGATTCCGTATTTCGCGATCTACACGTTCCTGCCGACGATCCTGAAGACGATCGGCCTCGCCGAAGGTTTCGGCGCGGACCTGCTACTGAACGGCTTCCTGGTGCTCGGCGCGCTGATCGGCATCTGGCTGACGATCCGGCTGTCGCGGCGCGGCTTCCTGATCGGCTCGTTCGCGGTGACGTGCGCGTCGCTCGTCGCGCTGGCGGTGCTGCCGTCGTCGGCGGCCGTCGCGATGATCGTCGCGTTCGCGATCTTCACGCTGACGATGTCGGCGTTCAGCAACCTCGTGGGCGTGTTCCCGCCCGAGTGCTTCCCGACCGAAGTGCGCGCGAGCGGCGTGGGGCTGGCGATCGCGTGCAGCCGGCTCGGCTCGGCGATCGGCACGTTCCTGCTGCCGGTCGGCATCGCGACGCTCGGCTTTCACGCGACGATGTTCGCGTTGGCGGGCGTGCTGCTGGTGGGGATGATCGTGTCGATCGCGTGGGCGCCGGAGACGAAGCACCTGACGCTGGAGGAGGCGTCGGGGCATTGATGAGGGCGGCAGGTTGTGTGGCCGCGTGCTTCATCGTGCTCGATCGAGGCTTTCGTGTCGACGAGCCGCTGACGGGTCGCGGCGATGCTGCGCTCGATTCGAACGAACCCGGCCGCGGCCGGGTTCGTTCATTTCGGATGCGATGCGATGCGCACGTTCGCTCAGAACAGGATCGATGCGTAGTCCCGCGCGCCGTGCAGGACGTGAAGAATGTCGATCCGCGCAGGCGGATCGCCCACGACCCGATAGAAGATCTGGTAGTTGCCGTACACGCGGTGCCGCACGCCGTGACGCTCGTAGCGCGGCACCAGCGGAAACGCCGGCGGCATCGCGGCCAGGCTCAGGCATTGATCGCGAATCTCCCGCACGAACGTTACGGCGCGTTGCGGGTTGTCGCGTGCAATGTAATCGGCGATCGCTTCGAGTTCGGCAATCGCAAAATCGGGCAGGCGCACGGTCAGGCCTGCCGATCCGCCTGGGCCCGATACTTCGCCTCGAGACGATCGAAGACTTCCGCTGCGTCGGCGCTGTGTCCGGCTTCCGCATCGGACAGGCTGCGCGCGATCACCGCGTCCAGCGCGTTCAGCTGTGCCTCGCGATCCTGGATGAGGCGTACACCTTCGCGAAGCACTTCGCTCTTGGATCCGTAGCGCCCCGATTCGACCAGCTTCGCGACGTAAGCCTCCAGTTGCTGGCCCAGTTCCGCACTGATCATGTCGACCTCCCGACCGGATTGAATTCGATCCGTCGAGCGTATTCACTTTATCAACTATTATCAATGAGACGAGTTCCAAAGGATCGGCGCGAATGCTTTCGACGTGCCGATCGGACGGAAGAAAGGAACGGGACGCGCTTCAGGCAGGCTGCTCTGGCGCCGGACCTTCATCCGGTTTTCGTGCACATTCGTGTAGCCTTACCGGACCCTCACCGTGCGAGCAGCGATCATGATTCAAGACATCGTCACGCCACAACCTGGCCTGAAGGTCTACCCGCCAGACGCCGACGTCTTTGCCGAGTCCAACGCCGCACTCGCTCGCCACCTGCATCCGCTGATATCGATCGACCTGTCGACGGTCAATGCGTCGTGGGAGGGCTGGATCCACCTGCTCAGCCCCGTCGAGCCGTACGACGGGCTCGTCGGGCAGGACACGGCCGCGTATCACAATGACTATCTGCGCGCGAACTGGATCGGGTTCCGGCTCGACGAGAACAACCGCTACACGCTGCTGGGCGACCCGCGCTACTTCTATCTGGAAAACCCGCCCGGCGCGCATGACGCGGGCTATCGCGCGGAACTGGAGGCGCACTACGCCGAGCAGCAGGCCAGCCTCGAAACCGCGCGCAAGCGGTTCGCCGAATACGGCGTGCTCTACTCGTCCAACCAGTACGCGCCGGACGAGCGCGATTTCAGCCAGGAAAAGCCGTGCAACCTGATCGACCAGCTCGGCGGATCGGTCGGCTGGGGCAACTGGTCGGGCGCGTCGGATTTTCCGGTCGACGACCGCAATCCCGACGACATCCGGCCGATCGGCCCGGACGGTGCGCGCTTTCGCTTCGTCGCCCGCGTCACCGGCTGGGAATACCGCGCGATGGGCGCGGACTCGATTCTCCTGTTTTACGAGCCGGCCAGCCGCGTGGCGCTGCTGACGTTCGACTGGTCGTAGGGCGGGCGGGACGGGCGGTCGCGCCGCCTCGTGATTGGCCGTTTGGCGGACTCTGCCCGCCGGATGAGCGCCGATATGCTGGGGGCTTTCCATTCATTGCCGGAAGCCATGCCCGCTCAACCTGTCGATCTCGGTCATGTCCTGCCCTATGAAACGTCGTACTTCGACGATCGGCTCGAGGTCGATCGAAACGATCTCGATATTTCCGCGTTGCTCGGGGTGAGCGGCAACGTCCCCGACGAACTGCTCGTTGCGTTGTGCGGCGCGCCTGCCGGATCGGACATTCAAGCCTATCTCGACAGCACGGACAGGCTGACGTTCGCCGTCACGCATCCGACATTGATCCGATCGGAGAATCGCGTCTCCGTGCTTCAAACCCGGGACTCGTCCGTACTCGAATTGGGATCCATCGATCTCGTCGATAACGCTGTCGCCGGACTCGGTGCAGCGATGCTATGGCGAATCGTTAGAGCGTGCGATAGGTTGAAGATTGCCCGGATCAGCGCGTTCGGGATAGGCGGTCGCAAAGCCGCGCCGGAACCCGGCGGGCCGCGGCTCTCCGGATACTACGCATGGCCCAGGTTCGGTTTCGATGCGCCCATTCCGGATCGGCACGGTGACGAGGCTGCGCTGTTCCAGTATTTCCCCGGATATCCGGTCGGGCTGGCCGACCGGTCGCTTCGGTCGCTACGTGCCCTCTACGCAACGCGATTCGGGCGGGACTTCTGGCGCGTCGCCGGGTCGCATCGCTGGATGACATTCGAGGTTGCCCCGCATGCCCATTCAGTGCTGACGCTGCAGCAATACCTGATCGAAAAAGGAATTTACGAATGACCCTAAAGCACCATCCGATCACGGGCTTCCGTTCCGCGAAGCAAATAGCCAGGCGCAGCCGCACGACGAACGAGAATCGCCCCATTCGTCTTTCGGAAATCCGGCTGCTCATCGGCGAACTCGTCGCGAACGCACGCCATCAGGGTCAAGCGCCGGCGGCGCTGACATCTGCCGCCGAATACCCCGCGCAACCGGCCGGCAAGCCGGTATCACCGCCACAAAGAAAAGTCTTCGACGTGGGACCGATCGATCACTCGAAGAGCACGTTGCAGATCATCTCGATGGCCGATGCCGAAGCCCGCTGTCGCCGGGAAACACTCATGCACTTCGGACAGGATCCCGACCTGTAACCCGCGGCAATGGAGCGCAACCGCACGGCTCGCTTCAACGACGATCTAGCCAGTCTTCAGCTCGTAACGATCTTTGACAGATATCCAGGCAGGAAACACGACACGACCGGCGCGGACTGATCCGATTGTTTCCACGGAAAGATCAGCCGCGTCTCAGCAACGAGGCCGCCCTACCCCCTTCTCCCCGCCTGCCCCCGCAACCACGCAGCAAACGCGACCACCGGCTCGACCGCCACACTCTCCGGCTCGACATCGAGCCAATACCCGAACGGCCCGATCGGCTGCACCGGCGACAGCCGCACGAGGCTGCCCTCGCCGATCTCCTCCTCGATCATGTTGAGGTCGACCACCGCGAGCCCCGCGCCCTTGCGCGCCGCGCGGATCGCCTGTTCGAGCGTCGAAAACTCGATGCCGTCGCCGATCCGCGCCGGCGGCACGCCCGCCTGCTCGCACCAGTCGGCCCACAGCGTCAGGCGCTTGCCTTCGTGCAGCACATGCAGCGACGGCAACCGGCCGAGCAGCACGTCGAGCGCATCGCCGCGATAGCGCGGCGCGCCGACGAGCGCATGCCGCTCCATCATCAGCAGCTCCGACTGCATCCCGGCGCGCGCCGCGCGCCCGAAGCGGATGTGGCAATGGCAATCGTCATCCGGCTCCGTGCGGATCGACAGCTCGACGTCGGGCAGCGCCTCCGCGAGCGTACCGAGCCGCGGCGAAAACCACTGCGTCGCGAACGTCGGCGGCAGCGACACCGTCAGCCGCCGCTTCGCACCCGGCCGCGTGGCGGCGATTTCGCCGACGCCCCGTTCGATCGTGTCGAACGCCTGCCCGATGAACGGCAGCAAGCGCTCGCCGGCATCGGTCAGGCGCACGCCCTTGTGATCGCGCTCGAACAGCCGCGTGCCGAGCGCTTCCTCGAGCAGCCGGATCTGCCGGCTCACCGCCCCTTGCGTCACGCACAGCGAAACCGCCGCGCGGTTGAAGCTCAGGTGACGCGCGGTCTCCTCGAAAAATCGCAATGCGATCAACGATGGCAGGCGTCGCATGATGTGTGTCCCCTTCGTTCATATCGTTCGTATCGTTCGTGTCGTTGCCGGCCGGCAGAGCCGGCCCTCCTGCGGGCAGCCTTGTCGCGACAAGGCACGCCAGCCGCCATCCCATAAAACCCCGCGGCCGCCGTCGCCGCCATTCAGCGTCGCCGCGCCCGCGCCACCCGCCTACAATAAGCATCCCGCACCCCACACGACACCGCCCCGTGAGACGCAAGATGCCGGCGCTGAATGCGCTGAAAGCCTTCGAGATGGCCGGCCGCACCGGCAGCTTCACGCGCGCGGCCGAATTGCTCAACGTGACGCAGAGCGCGGTGAGCCGCCAGGTTCGCCAGCTTGAGGGCCAGCTCGGCGAAACCCTGCTCGAGCGCCGCCATCACCAGCTCGAACTGACCGCGGCCGGCCGCGTGCTGCTGCGCGCGCTGCAGCAGTCGTTCGACAAGATCGAGCTGACCGTGCGCAGCCTGCAGGAGAAAACCCACCTGAACCGCCTGCGCGCGAACGTGCCGCCCACCTTCGCCGCGCGCTGGCTGATGCCGCGCCTCGGCCGGCTGCGCGACGCGCATCCCGAATTCGAGCTGAGCCTCACGACCCGCATCCACGACAGCCTCGGCGAATCGCGCGTGCTCGACTGCGCGATCCGGTTCGGCGATGGCGAATGGGACGGCTTCGACAACGCGCTGCTGATGCAGGAGCAGCATATCGCCGTCTGCGCGCCCGCGCTGTATGCGCGGCTGCGGCAGGACGGCGCGCCGATCGACCTGAACCGCTTCACGCTGCTGCACGTGCTCGCCACCGACGACCAGCGCTACCTGACCTGGCAGCACTGGCTGAAAGCAGCCGGCATCGCCGACGTCGACACGCGCGGCGGCTACGAGTTCGACCTGCTCGACCATGCGATCCGCGCGGCGATCGACGGTCTCGGCATCACGATCGCCGACCGCCACATGGTCGCGCGCGAACTCGCGACCGGGCAACTGATGCAGGTGCTCAACGTGCACGTCGACGGCCACCAGTCGTACTGGTTCGTCACGCGGCCCGAGCAGACGAACCTGCCGCACATCGTCCAGTTCCGCGACTGGCTGCAGCAGGAAGTGTGGCTCGCGAAGCGCCATCTCGAACCGTCGTCGCCGCTGCCGCAGGTGCCGCTGGCCTAGGGCGTGAACACGCCCTAGGGCCCCAACCGCCCTTCCACCCACCGCCGCGGGCGACACCTTACCGGCTTCCACGCCCGTCCGCACTCGGACCAGTCGGAAAATACGACAGCCCTCCGCCCGCTTCACTCCAGGCCCACGCTACGACACCCTTGCCGGACGGGCGACTCCAGCCGATTCGCCGAGTAACGTGCGTTTTTCTCATGTTCGACGCGAAAATAAGTCGTTTGTCGTGCGCTAAACGCATGAACAGAATGGCCGCTATCCCGTGCCACGCGTGTCGCCACTCGAAGCGATCCGCCTGCATTCATCGGAGGAGTCACTTCATGCGCACCGAACGCAATTACGTGAACGGCCGTTTCGTCGCCCCGGAAAGCGACACGTTCATCGTCGTCCACAATCCCGCCACCGAAGCGCCGTTCGCGCGCGTGCCGGCCGCCACGCCGGCCGCGGCGCTCGCCGCCGTCGACGCCGCGGCCGCCGCGCAGAAGGCGTGGCGCACGCTGCCGAGCGCCGAGCGCGCCACCTACCTGCACCGCTTCGCCGACGCGCTGACCGCGCGCGCACCCGAGATCGGCGCGGCGCTCGCGCAGGAATCCGGCAAGAGCGTCGAGGACGCGTCGAACGAAGCCGTCTACGCGGGCCAGATCACGCGCTACCACGCCGAGTGGGCGCGCCGGATCGAGGGCGAGATCATCCCGAGCGACACGCCCGACGAAAACCTGTTCCTGCAGCGCGAGCCGATCGGCGTCGTCGCGTGCCTGATCCCGTTCAACTACCCGGTCTACACGCTGCTGCGCAAGGTCGCGCCCGCGCTGATCGCCGGCAACACCGTGGTCGTGCGGCCGAGCAACCACACGCCGGTGTCCGCGTTCGAGATCGCGAAAGCCGCCGACGATGCCGGCTTCCCGCCGGGCGTCGTCAACATCCTGACGATGGATCACGCGACGGCCGAAGCGCTGTGCACGCATCCGGCCGTCGGCATGATCACGCTGACCGGCAGCGTGAACGCAGGCCGCAAGGTGCTCGACTACTGCAAGGTGAACATCGCGAAGCCGTCGCTCGAACTCGGCGGCAAGACGCCCGCGATCATCGAGCCCGACGCCGACCTCGAACGCGCGGCCGCCGCGCTCGTCGCATCGAAGACGACCCATTGCGGCCAACTCTGCACGGCGATCGAACGCGTGTACGTGCACGACAGCGTGCACGACCGCTTCGTCGCGCTGCTGAAGGAGAAGATGGCGGCCGTGCGCATCGGCGACCGTGCGGAAGACGCGTCGCGGATGGGCCCGCTCGTCAGCGCATCGGCGCGCGCGCACATCCACGGGATGGTCGAACGCGCGATCGCGGCCGGCGCGACGCTCGAAACCGGCGGGGCGATTCCGGCCGGCCCCGGCTTCTTCTACCCGGCCACGCTGCTGACGAACTGCCGGCAGGACATGGAGATCGTGCAGGAGGAAACCTTCGGCCCGATCATGCCCGTGCTGCGCTACACGACGATCGACGAAGCGATCGGGTTCGCGAACGACCACCAGTTCGGCCTGTCGTCGGTGCTCTACACCGAGCGCTACCGCACCGCGATGACCGTCGCGAACGCGATCGAAGCCGGCGAGCTGTACGTGAACCGCACGCCGGCCGATCCGTACCAGGGTTTCCACGCCGGCTGGAAGCGCTCGGGCCTCGGCGGCGACGACGGCAAGCACGGGATGCTCGAATTCACGCAGACGCGCCTCGTCGTCATGAAGTACTGACGCCGTCACGCCAACGCACCGTTTCCGGCGCGCGCACCCGGACACCACGCCGCGCGCGCCGCCCCTGACCCAACCAGAACATAAAAAATCTGCAGGCGTCCGCCTTAAGGACGCCTGATGGAGGAAGACATCATGCCGACCCAACCGTCGACACCCGCCGCGTCGCTCGCGTTGCAGGACAAAGCGCGCGACGCCCACGCGTCGCAGCATTCCCGCGCGCAACGCTACCTGCAACTGCTGCTGGTCGTGATCGCCGCGGGCGCGATCTACCCGATGCTGTATCTGCGGCAGGTGTACCAGCCGACGATGCTGCAGTTCTTCCGTATCGACGACGTGCAGCTCGGCTACCTGTATTCGTCGCTCGGCACGATTTTCCTGATCAGCTATTTGCCGAGCGGCTGGCTGGCCGACCGCCTGTCGCCGCGCTGGCTGATCTGTTTCTCGCTGCTCGCCACCGGCGCGCTCGGGCTCGTCTACGCGACCGGGCCGTCGTTCGACATGCTGGTGCTGATCTTCGGCGGCTGGGGGCTGACCACCGGCCTCACGTTCTGGGCCGCCGTGATCAAGCGCGTGAACATGATCGCGGGCCCCGACGAACAGGGTCGCTTCTTCGGCCTGCTCGACGGCGGCCGCGGCCTCGTCGAGGCACTGCTCGCGACGATTGCCATCACGCTGTTCGCATACGTCACGCAGGCGCGCGGCGGCACTGACGCAGCCGGCTTCAAGCTCGTCGTCCACCTGTACGCGTTCTTCTGCATCGCGCTCGGCGTGTTGCTCGCGCTGGTGAAGGATCCGTCGAACACGGGCGACCGTGCCGCGGCCGCGAAGCGCACCCGGGGCAACGTGCTGACCGACCTGAAGACGCTCGCGGCGATCCCCGAACTGTGGCTCGTCGCCGCGATCGTGTTCTGCGGCTACCAGGTGTTCTGGGCGACCTACAGCTTCTCCGCGTACCTGCACGAAGGCAATTTCGGGCTCAGCGCGACGGCGGCCGGCTTCATCACGACGCTCAAGCTGTGGATGCGCCCCGTCGGCGGCATTGGCGGCGGCTTCCTCGGCGACCGCGTATCGAAGGTGTCCGTGCTGTTCTGGGCGCTCGTGCTCGCCGCGCTGTCGCTCGTCGGGCTGATCGCGGCACCGGCACACAGCCCGCAGGCGATGCTCGTCGTGCTCGTGCTGTTCATCGGCATCCTCACCTACGCGGTCCGCGGCCTGTACTGGTCGCTGCTCGACGACTGCAAGGTACCGACGCATTGCGCGGGCCTCGCGATCGGCCTGATCTCGGTGCTCGGCTATTCGCCCGACGTGTTCGTGCCGCTGATCAACGGCTACGTGACGCAGACCTACCCGGGCGCGCACGGCTACCAGCTCTATTTCGGCTATATCGCGGCCATCGCGCTCTGCGGCGCGGGTGCCGCCGCCTTCCTCAAGTACCGCCTCAACCGCATCCAGGAGTCCGCATGAAGATCGTTTCGCTCGAAACCCATATCGTCGCCGTGCCGCCGCCGCATGTCGGCGGGATGTACTGGATCTTCGTGAAGCTGAAGACCGACGACGGCATCGAAGGCGTCGGCGAGATCTACTCGGCGACGTTCGGCCCGAAGGCGATGGCGCCGATCATCGACGACGTGTTCG
The DNA here is from genome assembly GCF_002223095.1 of Burkholderia sp. AU33803. NCBI lineage: Bacteria > Pseudomonadati > Pseudomonadota > Betaproteobacteria > Burkholderiales > Burkholderiaceae > Burkholderia > Burkholderia sp. AU33803. Next base: position 342,308 of record NZ_NKFJ01000006.1, on the reverse strand, counting down.
AACGCCACCTGCTCAACCGCGATCCGCATCACGTCGAGCGGCTGTTCCGCCAGGCTTATTCGAGCGGCTTCACGCAGCGGCCCGATCTCACGATGATGGGCGTCGTCAGCGGCCTCGAGATGGCATGCTGGGACATCATCGGCAAGGCCGCCGGCAAGCCGGTGTACGAACTGCTCGGCGGGAAAATCCACGAGCGGCTGCGCTCGTACACGTACCTGTACCCGAAGAACGCGAAGGGCGAATACGACTACGACGATCCCGACCTCGCCGCCGAATGCGCGGCCGAGAACGTGAAGCTCGGCTTCACGGCCGTCAAGTTCGATCCGGCCGGCCCGTACACCGCTTACTCGGGCCACCAGCTGTCGCTCGAGGTACTCGACCGCTGCGAGCTGTTCTGCCGCCGCGTGCGCGAAGCCGTCGGCAGCAAGGCCGACCTGCTGTTCGGCACGCACGGGCAGATGGTGCCGTCGTCGGCGATCCGGCTCGCGAAGCGGCTCGAGAAGTACGACCCGCTGTGGTTCGAGGAGCCGGTCCCCCCCGGCCAGGAAGAAGCGATCGCGCAAGTCGCGAAGCACACGTCGATTCCGATCGCGACCGGCGAGCGCCTGACGACCAAGTACGAATTCCACAAGCTGCTGCAGGCGGGCGGCGCATCGATCCTGCAATTGAACGTCGCGCGCGTGGGCGGCCTGCTCGAAGCGAAGAAGATCGCGACGCTCGCCGAAGTGCACTACGCGCAGATCGCGCCGCACCTGTACAACGGCCCGGTGGGCGCGGCCGCGAGCATCCAGCTCGCGACCTGCACGCCGAACTTCCTGATCCAGGAAAGCATCATGACGTGGGGCGGTTTCCACGCGGAGGTCGTGAAGACGCCGATCCGCTGGGAAGACGGCTACATCGTCCCGTCGAACGAACCGGGCCTCGGCATCGAGCTCGACATGGACGTCGTGAAGCGCCACACACCGTACACCGGCGAACGGCTGCACCTGCAGATGGGCGAGCACCCCGTCGACGTGAAGGATCTCGCCCCCGCGAAGGGCTGAGCACAAAGGACAGACATGAGCTACGACTACATCATCGTCGGCGCGGGCTCGGCCGGCTGCATCCTCGCGAACCGCCTGAGCGAATCGGGCCGGCACTCGGTGCTGCTGCTCGAAGCGGGCGAGCGCGACGCGTCGTTCTGGTTCAAGGTGCCGGTCGGCTTCACCAAGACCTACTACAACCGCCGCTACAACTGGATGTACTACAGCGAGCCCGAGGCACAGCTCGCCGACCGCAAGCTGTACTGCCCGCGCGGCAAGGTGGTCGGCGGCTCGGGTTCGATCAACGCGATGGTCTACGTGCGCGGCCAGCGCAGCGACTACGACGACTGGGCGAACGCCGGCAACTCGGGCTGGGCGTACGACGACGTGCTGCCGTATTTCCGCAAGCTCGAAACGCACGCGGCCGGCGCGACCGATCCGCAGCATCATGGCTCGACCGGGCCGATCCACATCACGTCGATGAAGGCCGACGTGCACCCGATCGTCCACGAATTCCTGAAGGGCTGCGGGCAACTGAACCTGCCGCGCACCGACGATTTCAACGGCGCGCGGTTCGAAGGCGCGGGCATCTACGACCTGAACACGAAAAACGGCGAGCGCTGCTCCAGCAGCTTCGCGTACCTGCGCCCCGCGCTGGGCCGCGCGAACCTCACGCTGCGCTCGGGCGTGCTCGTGCGGCGCGTGACGTTCGACGGCACGCGCGCGACCGGCGTGGTCGTCGCGGGCGAACACGGCGACGAAACGCTCGTCGCCGCGCGCGAGGTGATCCTCGCGGCCGGCGCGGTCGATACGCCGAAGCTGCTGCAACTGTCGGGCGTCGGCGATCCGTCGCTGCTCGCGCGCCGGCGCGTGCCGCTCGTGCATGCGCTGCCGGCCGTCGGCCGCAACCTGCAGGACCACCTGTGCGTGAGCTTCTACTTCAAGGCGAACCGGCCGACGCTGAACGACGAGATGGGCACGCTCATCGGCAAGATGAAGATCGGCTTGCGCTACCTGCTGACGAAGCGCGGCCCGCTCGCGATGAGCGTGAACCAGGCCGGTGGCTTCTTCCGCGGCACGGACGATACGCCGGAGCCGAACCTCCAGCTCTACTTCAACCCGTTGTCGTACCGGATCCCGAAGAGCGACCGCGCGAGCATCAAGCCCGAGCCTTATTCGGGGTTCCTGATCGCGTTCAACCCGTGCCGGCCGACGAGCCGCGGCACGATCGAGATCGCGTCGAACCGCGCGGAAGATGCCGCGAAGATCCACATCAACGCGCTGACCACGCAGAAGGATCTCGACGAAGCCGTGCAGGGCAGCAAGGTGATCCGTGCGCTGATGCGTGCTCCGGCGCTGAAGTCGATGACCGTCGAGGAAATCTCGCCGGGGCCGCAGGTCGATTCCGACGCAGCGATGCTGCAGTACTTCCGCGAGCAGTCGGGTTCGATCTATCACCTGTGCGGCTCGTGCGCGATGGGGCCCGACGCGGCGACGTCGGTGGTCGATGCGTCGCTGCGCGTGCACGGGCTGCAGGCGCTGCGGATCGTCGATGCGTCGGTGTTCCCGAACATCACGTCGGGCAACATCAACGCGCCGACGATGATGGTCGCGGAGAAAGGCGCGGATCTGATCCTGGCGGATGCGCTGCGCACGGCAACCGCCGGCGCGCCGGCGCACACCCGCGAAACCGTCCCGCACTGACGCGCCGCCCCCCTCCGCCTCGTCCGCTCGGGACAATGCCCGCCGGCACACGGGAAAACACTGCCACGAACAGGCCGCGCGACCCGTGTGCACAGGCTCGAAACGTGCATTCGGTTTGACGAAAGTCCCCGAAAAACGGGTGGCTCGCGTGCGATGTGACGCGCGTTCGGCGAACGCGTAGCGCGACGCGAAGCGAAGCGATCCAGGGCAACGCACGCGCCGGCCTGCCGGCGGTGTGCCCCAAGGGGGAACCGCAGGCCCGATGGGGGAGACGCGCCGTGAAACGCATGCCATTTCGCTGCATCCGTGCCATCACGTATGCAAGCGTGCTGCTCTTTCAGGCCCAGGCGCAGGCGCAGTCGCTGGACGCCCAGTCGACCGAGGAGAACATTTCCGCCCTGCGCCACGAAGTCGATCGTCATCTGCAGGAACTGAACGCGCTCAAGCGCAAACTGAACGACGAAGAAGCCCATCTGTCGCGCCTGAGCCGGGCGCTTGACGACCGGGAACTCGCGGCCCGGCGCGGTGCGGGCCCCGGTGAGGCCGGCGGCTCCGGCGACGCGGCGGCGCCGGCCGATACCGGCGCCCCGGGCGGCGCACCCGGCACGGCAGACAACGTGCCATCCGCGGCCGGATCCGCCGCGCCTCCGAGCCAGCCGATCGGCCAGGCGCCGGTGGCGGAAACCGCGCCGCCGCCCGTCGCGCCGATCTTCGATCAGCCCGGCGTGCTGACGCCGAAGCACAAGTTCGTCGTCGAGCCGTCGTTCCAGTTCAACTATTCGTCGTCGAACCGCGTCGCACTCGTCGGCTACACGATCATCCCCGCGCTGCTGATCGGCCTGGTCGACGTGCGGGAAGTCAAGACGACCACGCTGACCGGCGCGGTCGCGGTGCGCTACGGGATCACCAACCGGATGGAAGTCGAAGTCCGCGTCCCCTACGTGTACTCGACGAACGACACGATCAGTCGCGAGATCTTCACCGGTTCCGCCCAGGACAACGCGTTCAACAGTCACGGCAAGGGCCTCGGCGACGTCGAAATGACGCTGCGCTACCAGTTCAATACCGGCGGCCCCGACAAGTTCTATTACATCGGCTGGCTGCGCTTCAAGACCGCCACCGGCAAGAGCCCGTTCGACGTCGTCACCGACTGCGTCACGCGCTGCGTCGGCAATGCCACCGGCACCGGCCTGCCGCTCGAGCAGCCGACGGGCTCGGGCTTCTACGCGATCCAGCCGGGCCTCACCTGGCTCTTTCCGTCCGACCCGGTGGTGTTCTTCGGCAACCTGAGCTATCTGCACAGCTTCAGCCGCGACAATCTGAGCCTCACGATTCGCGACGGGCAGAAGGATTTCATCGGAAAATTGCAACCCGGCGACATCTGGGGTTTCAACATCGGCATGGGCCTCGCGCTGAACGAGAAAGCGTCGGTGAGCCTCGGCTACGACCAGAGCATCGTGCTGCCCACGAAACAGAACGGCCAGACGATTCCAAGCTCGGTACGCGTGATCCTCGGTTCACTGCTCCTCGGCTACTCGTACCGGCTGTCGCCGAAGACCACGCTGAATCTTTCGATCGGCGCGGGCCTCACGCGCGACACGCCGGACGTGGTCATGACGCTGCGCGTGCCGATTGCATTCTGATCGCCGACATGCGCCGACACGCGCCGACGGCGGCCCGCGCGACGCACGCCGGCACCCGCGTGCGATGACCCGCCCCTCCGCCGATCATCGACCGCTCGCCGAACCTCATCGTCCCGGCAACGCGCCGAGCAGCGCATGGTTCAGCGTCGACATCACGTTCAGGCTCTTGAACGTCGCCAGTGTGTTGACGGTCGTGTTGATCGTCGTCAGCGCCTGGATTTGCTGGTTGTTCAACGTGTTCTGGATCACCGCGCCGGTCAGCGCCGGCAGCGCGGCGGGCTGCGCGGCGTTGCCCGCGCCCACCTGGATCAACGCGCCCGCGTTCGCGGCCGCCAGCGCCTGCGCCTGTTGCGCGGTGATATGACTGATGTCCGGGATGTTGAAGCTGGTCGTCGTCACCAGCGTGCCGTTCACGAACGCGACACGCGACACGCCGAACGAAATCTTCAGGCCGCTGGGCATATCGAAGCCGCCGCGCATCGCATCGAGGCGCGCGTCGCCGAGCGCGATCGCACCGGTTGCCGCCCAGTTTCGTTGCTGCGCGCCGCCCGACTCCGGTTCCGGGGCCGGCGGCCCGGCCGCGCACTCCGCCATCGCGAGCGGCCCGGCACGCTCGATCGGCGCGCCCCCGGCCGCCGACTCCGCAGGCGCCGTATCGACGCCTGCGTTCGCGGCGGCTGCCGACACGACGCTGCTCGTCTGCGCGACGGGCTCGACCGTCGCGGTCGGCGCGCCGTCCTGCATCGCCGCCGCACTCATGCACGTCGCCCCGCCGCACACCATCGCGGCGATGCCGGCGATCCTCCTGGTCTCGGATCTCATGACGATCCTCAAAAGTCGCTCGGGCCGTGCTTCGGCATCACGACGTTGTACAGGCCGTCGTGGGCAATGCCGGTGTAGAGCGGCGCGCTCGGCGCAACGCGCCAGTCCCGCGGATCGTTGAACACCGCCCGCTCGGGCCGGTTGTGGATCACGAAAATCACATGGTCTTCCCACTTCTGCTCGAAACTCGCCAGCGACATCGGCCGCGTGCCGGTGGCCGGATCGCCGACGAGCACACGCCCGTCACGCAGCCCCTTCACGACCACGAAATGGTGATAGCCGTGCTCGGTGATCAACACGATCGCCGGCGTGTGCGTCTTCGCAAGCGTCTGCAACGGCAACTCGAAGCCATCCGCGACGAAGCCGTGCGCGTCGAGAAAACGCCGGATGTCGAGCAGCGAGAAGCCCTGCTGGCGAATCTTCTCCTGATTGCCGTTCTCCCACATCTGGGCGAAGGCGGTCTGCTCGGTCATCGGATAGTCATACTGATAAGTCAGCAGCGTCGCGACGGCGGCCGACCCGCAGCTGAAATCGAACTGCTGCTTGACGGTGCGCTTGAACCGCGCTTCCTTGAGACTCGTGACGTGCATCGCATAACCGGCGCCCGCCGGATCGACGATCGTCATCTCGTCCGCCGATGCAACCGGGCCGGACAGCGCGTACGCTAGCGCCACGATGCGCGCGGCGGCAAGCTGTCTCATCGCTCAATTCCCGAAGCGCACGTTGAGCACCGTCGCGTTCTGGATCAGCACGTTCGCGCCGGTATTCTGGATGACCGTCGGCAGGCCGCTCGCATTGGCGAACGAGCCGTCGGTGATCGCATTCGAGCCGGTCGACACCCGGTTCGCGACGTTGTCGGCCACCGTGCCGGTCAGATAGTTCTGGCCGATCAGCGCATCGCCGCCCCGATGCTCGTCGAGCTGGTCGGGCGTCATCGCGACGCCGAAGCCGGCCGCTTGCGCGGTCGCGGCGCCTGTCGCGGAGGGTGTCGCCGTCGCGAGGGCGGAGACGGTCGCGGCCGGATCAGCCTGATCCGCGCGTGCAACGGGTGGAGAAGGGGCTGCGGCCGGCGCCACGCCGGCGGCTGCAGCCACCGTAACGGTTCGCGCCTCATCAGCCATGACATGGGCCGTCATACCCGGCAGCAGCGCTGCGGGCAATATCACCTGCGAAAGTGCCGTTCGGATTCGCATGGCTGTCTCCTTGGTCCCCGCGCGAGCCGGCACGAACCGGGCGCACGGGGAGCGGAATCCGCGTGATCGTCGATCGACGGAAATCGGCCCGGCCTGCGCCGACGAGAGCGAGACGGCCATTCGGCCATCCCGCCCTTGCCGGCGCGCCAGTCCCTTGGCGATGGAACGCGAGCCGCGGGGTCGCCAGCGCCCGCGTCGACGCATCCGGCTCGCCGGGACCAGCCGGCCGTTCTATCGTCCGACCGACAGGTTGGCCTGCACGGTCACGGCCTGCTGAACGAGCGACGCCATGCCGCTGTTCTGGTTGGCGACCATGATGCCCGCCGCGGTCTGGCCGACGCTCGCCATTGCGTTGGACATGTTGAATGTCCCTGCGTTGACCGTATTGGCTCCGCCTGCGCCACCCGCGCCGCCGACCGCGCCGTTACCGACGCCGCCGTTGCCCGCGCCGCCTGCGCCGCCGGCTCCGCCCATCGCGCCCACCGCGCCGCTACCCGCGGTCGCGCTGCCGTTGCTGGCCGTCGTCGTCGCACCACCGTTCGTCGCGCCGCCACCCGTGCCCGCGCCGCCGGCTCCGCCATTGCCTGCCGCCGCCGTCGCCGCGCCGCCGGTGCCGCCCGCGGCCGCACCGCTGCCGCCGGTACCCGAGCCCGATCCGCCCGAAGCCGTCGACGTACCCGCCGACCCTGCGCCGCCCGTGCCGCTACCCGAACCGCTGCCGGTGCCCGTGCCCGTACCGGTACCGCTGCCGGCCGATGCGGACGCGCTTCCGCTGCCATGATTCTTGGCCCACGCGGAACCCGCATCGGCCGCACCGGTGCCGCCGCCCCAGCCGGTGCCGGCGCCCGTGCCGGAGCCGCCTACGCCGACCGAAGCCGCGATGGCGCCGCCGCCCTTGCCGGAGCCATAGCCGCCGCTCGCCGTGGCTTTGCCGCCGGCCCCGCCGCTGGCGTCAGGTGAACCGCCGGTTCCGCCGCCACCGCCGTTGCCGGTGCCGGCCGTCGCGCTGCCGTTGCTGGCGTTGCCTGCCGTGGCGCTGCCGTTATGCGCGCTGCCGCCTTTCCCGCCGCCGCCGCCCGCGCCGCCGCCGCCGCCGTTACCGCCCGCTCCGCCGTAGCCGTAGCCGTTGCCGCCCTTGCCACCGCTTCCGCCGGCCGCGCTGCCCGAATTGGTCGCGTTGTTGCCAATGCCCCAGACCTGGACATTGCTCACGTACCCGTCGAGTTTGCTGATCGCGACGATCTTGGTACTGTTGTAGGAATCCTGATAGACGCTCGCGCCAGGCGAGACTTCATTTGCATTGGACCCGGTGGTGCTGGTCTGGCTTGAGCTGACCGAATTGCTGAGCGTGTTCGATCCGTCATCCGCTTTCTGGCTGCACGTCGAACTGGCATTGCTGCTGCATGGATTCGCCATCGCGTAGCCGCTGCATCCCAAGGCGAGAAGCGCAGCGGACGCCAATAAAGTCTTACGCATGAAATCCTCCTGAAGTAACGAGGAACGGCTTGGCCGACCGCACCAATCCGGACGACAACACGCATCGGCGATGCCACGCCGCCAAGCGGCCCGAATACCAAGAGACCGTGGGATTTTTCATGCGAGATGGCCAGCCCCGTGCGACGCCGGCACGCCACTCATGTTTCAACGCTGAAACGTGCGGAGCGGCACGATACCGAGGCGTCCGCGATGCGCAGATGCCTTTCCCGTTTGCATTCAATGGCTTGCCGATCAAGCCGGCGCGGGCACGGCAAATGCGCCATGTTTCATTTTTGAGATTGCCGTCGAGGGCCCATTCGGGTTGGCCTGTCGTGCCGGATATTCGATCTCGATCGCAAACCCGCGCACCACCAAGGACGCGCGCGAATTCGTTCCGCCGAGGCGTTAAAAACCCCGATAAAGCGCCATTCAGAAATGTTTCGAATGTGATAGGTCGCCTTTTTTCTTCGGCGCCCGTCAGCGGGTAGCGCCGGCACGCGCGGATCGGGTGATCGATTGGCATGAGGATTTCGGCCGACGGACGCGAAGGAATGGCGACGTAGAACCTTCACACCGACTCGTCCGCCGGACGAGACGGAAGGTCGTCACGGAAGGAGAACGCGATGACCACGCATCTCGGGCAACCCGGCCGGACAACATCTGGACGCTGTCGCTGCTCGCGATCGGCGACGGCGAGCGGGCACTCGAAGTCAGGTTCGGCCCAATCACGCCAGGCGCAGCGTGCAGCCACCACGCAACCGTCTGCGGATATGACGCATCGCGGTCGTTGAACGGCGCGTCGATCCATCCCCCTCGCATTGCCCGTCGTTTCCCGCCCGTCGTCGATTGTTGCCGGTCGAACAACATGATGTGTGCTCGCCCGGTGCTTCCGCCTTTCATCCCCCTGACTACAATCCTTCTCACGCCCGGTTGAAAGGCGAGCGAAGCGAAACGCGCGAAAGTCGTGGTCGTGCTCGTGAACCGCACCCTGCAGTGCGACTTACCCCACTCGATGAATAGGACTATTGATGATGAGCGAAACCACCCCCAATGTTCAGCCGGTTATCTCCGACCTCGGCAAGCCAGGTTCAGGCGAACTCGTGCCGTCCCGCTACGCCGTGCGCGTGGGTGACGTCGACGTCGTGCTGATCAGCGACGGCATCCTGCCGCTGCCGACCTCCACCATGTCCACCAACGTAAGCGAAGCGGACCGCAATGCCTGGTTCGACGGCCGTTTCCTGCAACGCGACATGTTCGACTGGGCGCTGAACATCGCGCTCGTGCGCAGCGGCGAACGCCTGATCCTGATCGACTCCGGCGTCGGCGACGGCTTCGAGTACTTCACGCGCGCCGGGAAGTCGGTGATGCGTCTGGAGTCGGCCGGCATCGACTTGTCCGCGCTCACCGATATCGTGATTACCCATATGCACATGGATCACGTCGGCGGGCTGAACGTCGACGGCGTCAAGGCCAAGCTGCGCCCGGACGTGCGCATTCACGTGTCGGCCGCGGAAGTGGCGTTCTGGAAAAATCCGGACTTCAGCAAGACGGTGATGCCGGAAACGGTGCCGCCGGCCCTGCGCAAGGCAGCCGAGAAGTTCGTGACGCTCTACGGCGAAAACATCGTCCAGTTCGACCAGAGCGTGGAAGTCGCCGCAGGCGTGTCGGCGCGCGTGACGGGCGGGCACACGCCCGGGCACTGCGTCGTGGACATCGCATCGAACGGCGAGAAGCTGACGTTCGCGGGCGATGCGATCTTCGAAGTCAACTTCGATCATCCCGAGTGGCAAAACGGCTTCGAGCATGATCCTGAAACGGCTGCCGCCGTGCGTATCGCACTGTTCAATGAAGCCGCCGAGACCGGCGCGCTGCTGGCCGCCGCGCACGTCGCGTTTCCGTCGATCGGTCATATCGCCAGGAACGGCGACGGATTCCGGTTCGTGCCGGTTCTGTGGGATTACTGATTACTGGTCACAGATCGGTACTCGACGATCACGACGAAACCGCCGCGCGTCCACGAGACTCGCGGCGGTTTTTCGTGGACGATGAAGTGTCGTCGCCGTGGCGCCGGAACGAAGCACGCCGCCTGTCGCGGCGTGCCGTTCTTCATGCCGCCGTCAATTCACACTCGTGCGCTTCTCCACGAACCGCCGGACATAATCATCCGCCGGCCGCGAGAGAATATCGTCCGGCGTCCCGACCTGCACGAGCGTGCCGTCGCGCAAAATCGCGATGCGATCACCGATGCGCAGCGCTTCGTCCAGATCGTGCGTGATGAACACGATCGTCTTCGCGAGCGTCGCCTGCAGCTCGAGCAGTTGATCCTGCATCTCGGTACGGATCAGCGGATCGAGCGCGGAAAACGCCTCGTCCATCAGCAGCACGTCGGTATCGGCCGCCAGCGCGCGCGCGAGCCCGACGCGCTGCCGCATCCCGCCCGACAGCTCGTCCGGGTAATGATCGCCATAGCCGTCGAGGCCGACCTTCGTCAGCCAGTTGCGCGCGGCCTCGGCCGCATCGTGCCGCTTCTCGCCACGCGTGCGCAGCGCATACGCGGCGTTGTCGAGCACGGTCTGGTGCGGCAGCAGCCCGAAGTTCTGGAACACCATGCTGACCTTGAAGCGGCGCAGCTCGCGCAGCCCGTGTGCGTCGAGCTTGATCACGTCGCGGCCGTCGATCACGATCTCGCCGGCCGTCGGCTCGATCAGCCGGTTGAAGTGCCGCACGAGCGTCGATTTCCCCGAACCCGACAGCCCCATGATCACGAAGATCTCGCCCGACTCGATGCCGAGGCTCACGTCGTTGAGCCCGACGTTGCAGCCCGTTTCGGCCAGCACGTCGGCCTTGCGCTTGCCCGCGCGCAGCAGGTCGAGCACGCGCGCATGCGCGGCCTGCGGCCCGAACAGCTTGTACACGTGTTTGACGTCGATGGTCGCCATGTCTGTCTCCCGTCCTATGCCCGCGACGACTGCGTCGCCTGATTCGAATCGACGCCCGCCGACTGCGCCTTGCGCGGCAGCCGGTACGGCACGCGCGACGCGCCCTTCTGCCGGCGCTGCTGCGCGAGCCGCCGCCGCGCGCGGCGCTCCTGGCCGAAGCCCTGGCTGATCCGGTCGATCACGATCGCGAGAATCACGATCGCGAGGCCGGCCTGCGTGCCCTTGCCGACGTCGAGCGTCTGGATGCCCGCGAGCACGTCCTCGCCGAGCCCGCGCGAGCCGATCATCGACGCGATCACGACCATCGACAGCGCCATCATCGTCGTCTGGTTGATGCCGGCCATGATGCTCGGCCGCGCGAGCGGCAACTGCACGTTGACGAGCAGTTGCCAGCGCGTCGTGCCGAACGCGCGCGCGGCTTCCGTTACGTCCGGATCGACCTGGCGGATGCCGAGATCGGTCAGGCGGATCAGCGGCGGCAGCGCATAGATGATCGTCGCGAGGATCGCGGGCACCTTGCCGAGGCCGAACAGCATCAGCACCGGGATCAGGTACACGAAGCTCGGCAGCGTCTGCATCACGTCGAGCACCGGCAGCAGCATCCGGCGCAGCCACGCGCTGCGCGACGCGAGGATGCCGACCGGCACGCCGATCGCGACCGACAGCACCGTCGCGACGAGCATCAGCGCGAGCGTCTGCATCAGCTTGTCCCACAGGCCGAAGCAGCCGATCGCGTAAAGCAGCAGCATGAAAAGCGCGCCGAGGCCGATGCGGCGCGTCGCGTTCCACGCAATCGCGCCGACGACCAGCAGCACGAGCCACGGCGGCGCCACGCGCAGCGCGCCTTCGAGCGGCACGAGCAGGTAGCGCAGCACCAGCACGCTGAAGTGATGGAAGCCGTCGCCGTATTGCGCGACGAACGTCTCGAGCGCGCTGTTCACCCAGTCGGCGATCGACAGGTGCAGAAAGAAGCCGTTCATTTGATTCTCCGTCGCGCCGCGAAGGCGCGTGACGGCGGCGACGGGCGCGGGCCCGCCGCCGCGCGCAGGTTACGCGCCCTTCAGGCTGCCGGCGATCTTCTGCGCGACGTCGGCCGGCACCCACTGCTTCCACATGTCCTGGCGGGTCTTCAGGAACTGCGTGGCCATCGCCGCGCCGTCGATCTTCTTCGTGGTCATCTCGAGGATCGTCTGGTTCAGGAAGTCCATCGGGAAACGCACCTTGCCGAACACGCCGACGAGATCGGGGTTCGCATCGCCGAACGGCTTCGACACGCCGACCGTCAGCCGCGACACCATGTACGACGACGCGCACTGGTGCGTGCTGCTCTCGTCGCGCAACGTCTTCCAGCATGCTTCGTTATAGGCCGGCATCTTCAGCGCGGTGAACTTGTATTTCGCCATCAGCGCGGCCGGGCCCCAGTAATAGAACACGATCGGCGCGCCGCGCTGGTACGCGGACGCGATCGCCGCGTCGAGCGCCGCGCCCGTGCCCGGATGGAAGTTCGTGTACGACTGGTCGAGCTTCAGTACGCGCAAGAGGCGCGTGTTCACGCGCTCGCAGTCCCAGCCCGTCGGGCAGTTCAGGAAGCGGCCCTTGTCCGGTTCCTCCTCGTCGGCGAACACCTGCTTGTACTTCGGCAGATCGTCGACCGACACGAGCCCCGGCGCGACCGGCTTGATGTTGCGCGCCGGATCGCCCTTCACCACGTAGTCGGGCACGAACCAGCCTTCCGTCGTGCCGCCCGGCAGCGTGTCGCCGATCAGCTTCACGGCGCCCGACGAGACGGCCTTCGCGGTGATCTCGCTGCGCCCCGTCCACTGCTCGGCCCAGATCTGCAGGTCGTTGCGCGCGAGCGCCGTTTCGGTGGCAGCCGTGCTGCCCGGCACGACGTCCGTCTTGCAGCCGTAGCCCTTCTCCATGATCTGCCGCAGCACTTCGGTCGCGAACGACCCGCTTTCCCACGTGATGCCCGCGAAATGGACCGTCTTGCCGTCGGTGCACGCGCCGCCGGCCGCGTGGGCGGCAGGCGCGGACAGGATCGCCGCGGCGGCGAGAAGGACCGTCTTCAGTCGTCGAATCTGCATGGTGGGTCGTCTCCAAATCGAATCTGTTGTTTGTGCGTCGCGGCATGCGCGGCGACCGGCGAAGCGTGAACGCATCCACGTCCGGTCAGCCTGCATGTTTCCGCCGCCAATTTGTTTAGGGAAACGAGTAATTCCGATCATTGCAATCGGCGGCGCCAATCGATCCTCCGGCACCCCTGCCAGGCCCGCCGGACGGGCCCTTCAGCTGATTTTCCGAGTCCGTTCAAGGCCCGGCGCGGGCTATGTCGCCCCCACGTTCGGCCGTTGCTCGGCCGGCGTTGCAGCGCGGCACGGCGCCCCCGTTTCGACTGCCGAAACCGGCGGTCGCGACCCCATTGGCGAACCCGATCCCATCCATCGAAATTACTCGCTTTCGGTTCCTGGCCGGCTTGGGAAGAATGCGCGGTGTCATCGGAGGAGACACGACCCGACGCTGCCGGTTGCCGCGCCGCCGCGCGTTGCGCGAACCGGCGCCGCACGCGTTGCACCGGGTCGCCCCGGATGACGGGGCGCGCCACGCCGGGCGCGCTCACGACAACCGATACCAGCTGGATATCACGGAGATCTCTCAATGAAAAAGACCCTGACGGCGCTCGCCGTAACGGCAACCTTCGCGGCCCCCGTGTTCGCGCAAAGCAGCGTCACGCTGTACGGCGTGATCGACGAAGGCCTGAACTACACGAACAACGTCGGCACCGGCCACGTCTACGAGATGGCGAGCGGCTACGCGCAGGGCAGCCGCTGGGGCCTGAAGGGCAGCGAGGATCTCGGCGGCGGCATGAAGGCGATCTTCCAGCTCGAAAACGGCTTCGACGTGAACAGCGGCCGGCTCAACCAGGGCGGCCGCATGTTCGGCCGCCAGGCCTACGTCGGCCTGAGCCAGGCGCAGTACGGCACGCTGACGTTCGGCCGCCAGTACGACTCCGTCGTCGACTATCTCGCGCCGACCACGGCCAACGGCAACTGGGGCGGCTACCTGCTCGCGCACCCGTTCGACAACGACAACACCGACAACTCGTTCCGCCTCGACAACACGGTGAAGTACGCGAGCCCGAACTTCGGCGGCTTCCAGTTCGGCGGTGCATACAGCTTCAGCAACAGCACGAACTTCTCGGACAACCGCGCGTACAGCTTCGGCGCGCAGTACCAGAACAACGGCCTGCTGATCGGCGCCGCGTACCTGCAGGCGAACCGTCCGGGCGACGGCTCGGCCGGCGCGATCACCGCGAACGACGCGAGCTACATCGCCGAGCGCATGCGCGTGTTCGGCGCGGGCATCAACTACACGTTCGGCCAGGCGACGGTCGGCTTCGCGTACACGAACTCGAACTACAAGAACCCGACCGGCAACGGCTACCTCGGCACGCCGGGCGCGATCATCGCCCCGGGCGCGACGGTCAGCGCGATCAAGTACCAGAACTTCGAGGTGAACGGTTCGTACCAGGTCACGCCGGCGTTCATGGTCGGCGCGCAGTACGTGCTGTCGCTCGAGAAGTACGACGCATCGACCGGCAACGCGAAGCCGAAGATCCACTCGGCCGGGCTGATGGCCGACTACAACCTGTCGAAGCGCACCGACGTGTACGTGCAGGCCGCGTACCAGCACATCGCCGGCGACAAGACGAACTCGATCCTCGACAACGCGTTCATCCCCGGTACCGACGCGCCGTCGTCGACGTCGAACCAGGTGGCCGTGCGCGTCGCGCTGCGCCACAAATTCTGATGTAACCCGGTTCTCCGTTCTTCACGCGACACCCGCGCGGGTCTGCCCGAGGTGTCTTTGCCCGCCCGCAAGCGCCAGCCTGCCGGCGGGTTTTTTCATGGTTGCGCGGCATCGGTCGTATTGCCTTCATCATCATCGCGCTCCCGCTCATCGCCGTTGCGTGCCTCGGGATCTATTACGCCATTGCCGGATATTGATCGGCGGCGCATTGCCCCGTGACTGCACGACATCCCCGGATATCCGGGTTCGATCGTGTCATCCCGTGTCATGAACCGCCTGCCGTCCCGTCAACCATGACAGGTCGACAGCCGGCCATCCGTCGATACACTGTGCGCCACCCCACCCGAAGGAGTGTCACTTGAAGCACTGGCGCCGCGCGCTGTTCACTTTCGCCGCCGGCCTCCTGGCCGCCGCGACTTCCGATGCCCGCCCGATCTGCACCGTCGTCGCCGACGCCGCCACCGGCCAGCTGCTCGTGCAGCAAGGCGACTGCGCGACCCGCGTGACGCCGGCGTCGACGTTCAAGGTCGCCATCAGCCTGATGGGCTTCGATGCGGGCGTCCTGAAGGACGAACACACCCCGACGCTCGACTTCCACGCCGGCTACCCCGACTGGGGCGGCGCACCGTGGCGCGCGCCGACCGACCCGGCGCGCTGGATGAAGCTGTCGGTGTTCTGGTACTCGCAGCAGGTCACGCAGGCGCTCGGGCAGGCGCGCTTCCAGCAATACACGACCGCATTCGGCTACGGGAATGAGGACGCGACCCGTCCGACGGGCGAACTGAACGGTGTGATGGGCGCGTGGGTCAACGCGTCGCTGCGCATCTCGCCGCTCGAGCAGGTCGACTTCATGCGCAAGATCGCGAACCGGACGCTGCCCGTCAGCGCGCACGCGTACGACATGACCGAGCGCATCACGCTGATCGACACGCAGCCTGGCGGCTGGATCGTGCACGGCAAGACGGGCACCGGCTCGCCGGGGCGCAAGTACGATGCGTCGCACGCGTACGGCTGGTTCGTCGGCTGGGCGGCCAAGGGGCCGCGCAAGGTCGCGTTCGCGTACCTGATCCAGGACGATGAGCGGCAGACGCCGAACGCCGGCCTGCGCGCACGCGATACGTTCCTCGCAACATTGCCGGCCCTCGCCGAACCGGGCAGGCCGCAATGAGCACCGGCCCGCGCAACGCGCGGATCGACCTGCTGCGCGGCGTGTCGATCGTGCTCGTCCTGCTGCATCACTTCAACATCCCCTATTCGCTGCGCGACACGTCGCTGGCACGCGTATTCGGTTGGGATGCCGTGCATGCGATCGCGCGCAACGGCAACTACGGCGTGACGATGTTCTTCGTGATCTCCGGCTATCTGATCACGTCGAATGCGCGCCGCCGCTGGGGCAGCCTCGGCGCGGTCGACGTGCGTGCGTTCTACGTGTCGCGTCTCGCGCGCATCGTCCCGTGCCTGCTCCTGCTGCTCGCGCTCGTCAACGGTCTCGCGGCGGCCGGCGTGCCGATCTTCCAGAACCATGCGCCGGAGGGCATCGCCGTGTCGTTCTGGCGCGTGAATCTCGCGTCGCTGACGTTCTGGATGAACGTGCTGATCGGCGCGTACGGGTGGGTCAACTACGCGCTCGGCGTGCTGTGGTCGCTGTCGGTCGAAGAGGTGTTCTATCTGTCGTTCCCGCTGCTGTGCATCGCGCTGCGCCGCGATGCACGGCTGGTCGCGTTCTGGGTGGTCGTCGCCGCGATCGGGCCCGTGTACCGCTTCACGCACGCCGGCGACGAAGGCGGGTTCCTCTACGCGTACTTCGCGTCGTTCGACGGCATCGCGATCGGCTGCTGCACCGCGCTGCTGGCCGAACGCGCAAACGGGCAGCGGCTGGCCGCGCCGCTCGTGCAGTGGCTCGTCGCGGCGGCGATGGCCGCGCTTTATCTGACGTGGCCGATCGCGGAAAGCCATGTCGCCGGCGTCACCGCGATGGCGCTCGGCACGGCCGTGCTGCTGATCGGCGCGCACGTCAACGGCGAGCGCATGCACGGCCGCCTGCTCGCGCCGCTGGGCCGGGCCGGCAAGCTGAGCTACGAGCTGTACCTGTTCCACCTGATCGTGCTCGGCGGGCTACGCACGTTCTGGCCGCCGTCGGCCACGCACGGCGACGCGAAGCTGCTGTTGCTGATTGCGTATCTGGTGTTGTCGGCGGCACTGAGCGCGGTGATCGCGCACGGCTATGCGACACCGCTCGACCGCTTCATCAAGCGGGTCGCGTCGCGGCCTTCAACGCGCGTGCCGGACGGCGCGCGCTTCTAGCGTGTCATCGGCAATGGCTGCCGGGCAGCCGCAAAAAAACCGGCCAGGGCCCGGCCGCATCGCTTGACGATACCGGCCGGCCTGACCGCAAGCCCCGCGTACAGACGGTCGACCTCGTCGATCAGTCGAGATAATCCGCGTATTCCTTGCACGTATAGCTACCGAGCGTTTGCCACGGCAACGTCTCGCGCCGCGCGGCCGGCGCCGGTGTCAGCGTCAACTTGCGCACGACGCGCCCGTCGGCGCTCCGGTATTCGACCGACAGCGGCGCCTGCAGTGTCTCGCTCCACAGGATTCGGTTCACGCCGCGCGCGCCGGGCGTATCTACCGCCTGCTCGTACCAGCGGGTGCCGGGCACGTCGCCGCGCTTCGCCGCCGCGAGCCGCTTCAACTGCGACGGCGGCGTGACGTAGTACGCGTTGTCCCACGAGCCGTCGAAGCCCGTGGTTTCGTACTCGGCCGGCGGCACGCTGACGACCGTCCGGTTCGCCGCGTCCACGTACTCGATGCGCGCCGTCTTGCCGTCGTACGTCACGTGCCGCGCGGCCGCCTGGAAGTTGAAATGCTTGTGGCCCGCGTGGGCGGCGGCCGGCTGCACACCGGTGCGACCGCCCGCATCGTGGTCATGATCGTGATCGTCGCCATGACCACCCGCTGCCGCGACGGGCAGTACACGTTCGACCCACACGTGAGCGTCGCGCCGCACCATCCGTTCGCGATACAGCGTCGTGCGCGTCACGCCATCGGCCGACACCGTGCGGCTCTCGTGCACCAGCACCGCGTCGAGGTCGGCCGCTGCAACGGCCGGCAGCGCAACCCACCCGCAGGCGAGCACGCAGAGAAGCTGTCGTTTCATCGGGCGTTCCCGTTCCTCATGCAGTCAACGGATTCAGAAACCGAACGCCGAGCGCACGAGACCGAACACCTTCGTGTTGTCGATCGTGCCCTTGAACGCCTTCGCGTCCGCGCCGTCGGCGAACAGCATCACGTCGCCGCCGCCGTGCGTCTCCGATCCCGCGCTGCCCATCCGCACGCCGACTTCCTGCAGATACGCCTCGTTCGTCGCGGTGGCCGAATCGACCGACGCGCGCACGTTCGGCCGGTTCGCGCCGTTGCCGAACACGAGCGTCGTGTAGGTGTTGCCGTCGGCGTCCTTGCTCGGCTGGCCGTCGCGATAGTTGCGGCTGATGTCGAGAATCGGGTTGCCGCGCTTCGAATAGCCGTTGATCGTCATCGTGTGGTCGTGGTCGGCCGTCACGACGATCAGCGTGTTCGACAGGTCGACCTTCGACAGCGCGACGCGGATCGCTTCGTCGAATGCCACCGTATCTTCGAGCGCGCGCTTCGCGTTGGTGCCGTGCAGTGCGTGATCGATCCGGCCGCCCTCGACCATCAGGAAGTAGCCGTTCGAATTCTTCGACAGCACGTCGATCGCCTTCGACGTCATCTCGGCGAGACTCGGCTGCGTCGGCCCTTCGCCCTTGCCCGCGACGCGGTCGAGTTCGTACTCGAGGTGGCTCGTCGAACTGAAGAGACCGACCAGCTTGCCGTTGCCGGCCTGTGCGAGCTGATCGCGGGTCGCGACGACCGTGTAGCCCTTCGCCTTCATCTCGCCCAGCAGGTTGCGCCCGTCCGCGCGGCCGCGCTTGTTCGCCACCGGATCGAACGGCGTCCAGTGGTTGCGGCCGCCGCCCATCAGCACGTCGACGCCGTCGCCGAGCGCCGCGTTGTAGCCCGCGCCGCCCGGCGCCGCCTGCGCGGCGATGTCGTACTGCGCATCGCGATGGCAGATGTGCGAATAGGTCGCGGCGGGCGTTGCGTGCGTGAGTTCGGTCGTCGTGATCGCACCCACCGCCTTGCCGCGCGCCTTCGCGAGCTCCAGCAGCGTCGCGACCGGCTGGCCGTTGCCCGGCGCGCAGTTGTTGACGGTCTTGTTTCCGTTCGCGTCGTTGCCCGGCGCGACCGCGCGCGTGTCCGACGACATCGACAGCACTTCGTTGTTCATCTTCACGCCGGTCATGTACGCGGCCATCGACGGTGCGCTGTCGGTCGTCTGCGCGTCGTTCGAGAAGGTCTTGACGCGCGCGGTGCGGGCCAGCTTCTCCATCGTCAGTTGTCCCGACTCGCCGACCTTGTAGATCCGGCTCGCCGTCACGGTCGTCGGCCCCATGCCGTCGCCGAGAAAGAAAATCACGTTCTTCGCCTGGCCGGCGGCCTGCGCCGCGCCGCACGCGAAACCCGCGACGGCCAGCGCCGCCGCGATGCACTTGATGGTCGACATCCTGTATTCCCCTGTACCCGTATGGTCGGCGCTCACAGCTGCACCGCGTTGCGCACCAGCTCGAACACCTTGTTGTTCTCGATCACGCCGTGGAACGCGTCCGCGCCGCGGCCGATCGCCCCGAGGAACACATCGGTGCCGCCGTGCGTCTCGTTGCCCTTGTCCATGCGCACGACCGCCTCCTGGCGATAGTCGTCGGCGCCCGTCACCGCGTCGGTGAGTGCCGTGCCCGCGCGGCTGCCCTGCACGCGGTTCTCGCCGTTGCCGAAGCCGATGATCGTGTACGGCGCGCCGTCCGCATCCTTCGCGACCGCGCCGGTCTGGTAGCTGCGCAGCACGCCGAGCACGCCGGGCTTGCCCGCCTCGGTCTTGCCCGTGCGCGCCGCATAGCCGTTCAGCACCAGCGTGTGATCGTGATCGGCCGTCACGACGATCAGCGTGTTCTTCAGGTCGGGATCCGTCTTGCGCACCTTGTCGATCGTGGCCTTGATCGCGTTGTCGAACGCGACCGTGTCCTGCAGCGCGCGCTTCGCATTGGTGTCGTGCAGCGCGTGGTCGATCCGGCCGCCTTCGACCATCAGGAAATAGCCGTTCGGGTTCTTCTGCAGCACGTCGAGCGCGCGCGTCGCCATGTCGGCGAGGCTCGGCTCCTTGGTCGCGCCGCGATCGAGGTCGTAGCTCATGTGGCTCGACGAGAACAGGCCGACCAGCTTGCCGCCCTTCGTCGCATCGGCGGCCAGCAGGTCGTCGCGGTTCTGCGCGACCGCATAGCCCTTCGCCTTCAGCTCGTTGACCAGGTTGCGCCCGTCGGTGCGCTTGCCGCCGCCGTCCTTCGGCACGAAGAATTGCGTGCCGCCGCCGAGCACGACGTCGACGCCGTCGCCCAGCGCGCCGTTGTAGCCCGCGCCGCCCGGCACGAGCTGCGCGGCGATGTCGTTCTCGGCGTCGCGATGGCACACGTGCGCATACGTTGCGGCGGGCGTGGCGTGCGTGACGCGCGTGGTCGTCACGACACCGGTGGCCAGCCCCTGCGCCTTCGCGATCTCGAGCAGCGTCGTCGCCGATTTGCCGTTGTTCGCGCCGCAGTTGCCGGTGAGGCTCGCGGTCGGCTCGATCGCCTTCGTGTCCGGCGACATCGAGATCACTTCGTTGTTGGTCTTGACGCCGGTCATGTATGCCGACATCGACGGCGCGCTGTCCGTCACCTGCGCATCGTTGGAATAGGTCTTCACGAACGCGGTTTCCGGCAGCGTATCGATCGTGAGCGCGCCGTCTTCACCGACCGCGTAGATGCGTGCGGCCGTCAACGTCGTGATCCCCATGCCGTCGCCGAGGAAGAAGATCACGTTGCGCGCGGCCGCCTGCACGGGCGCGAGCGACGTGCTGCTGGTCGAGCCGTCGTCGCTGCCGCATCCGGCCAGTGCAAAGGCGCCCGCGCACAGCAGCGCCGCCAGTTTGATTCGATTCATGTTGCCCGCTCCCCCCGCCATTGATGCTTTCGAAATGAAAGGCGATGGTAGGAACCTGATGTGACGGCAATATGAATGGAAATTGGAAGGATCAGAAGGCGTTACGAAAGGATCAGGCGAGGCGCCACGATCGGGCGCCCCGCGCACGGCTGCGTCATTCCGCGTGTTCGGCGGTGAAGCTTCGCACGGTCACGATGCGCGCAGGCGGTATGTTTGCCCACACGATCCGGCTGCTGCAGGAAACGAATGCCGAATCGCCGAGCGGATGACGGCCGGGCGGCCGCAGGTCGTACGTGAACTGGATCATCACGCCGTCGGCGGACAGCACGCGATGGCACTGGTCGATGATGGCCGTCACGTCCTGACGCGGCAGCGTGCGCAGCGGCAGGCACGACACGATCGCGTCGACGCGCGCATCGGGCGGCAGCAGCCGCTCGAGCTGCCGCGCGTCGCCCGACACGATCGTGATGCCCGGAAAGCGTCGCCGCAGATGCTGGACGAACGCCGGCGAACGTTCGACCACGACGAGCCGCCGCGGCGCGACACCGCGTTCGAGCAACGCCGCGGTAATCGCGCCGGTACCGCCGCCGAGCTCGACGACCAGCCCGTCGCCGTCCGGCACCGCGTCGGCCATTTCGCGCGCCAGCTGCCGCGAACTCGGGCACAACGCGCCCACCGCGGCCGGACGGCCGACCCACTCGCGCACGAACAGTGCCGAGACACGCCACGCGTTCGGCCACATCATCGGCGGGCCTCCGGCGCTTGCGCGGCCAGCGGCGGCGTGCCGATGACCGCGCGGAACGGGGCTACGGCGACACGGGTTGGGTTCATGCGCATCCTCCTCCTAAGCGAACCGGTCCGTCGCTGTACACGCGACGTGTCAATCGATTCTAGGAAACGCAAACTTAAGCTGACGTGAAGATTGACCCTGATTTGCCTGATCAATTCGTGCCGGATCAGCTAGCGCGCGCCCGGTCAGCGGTCGATGCGCTGCTGGAAATGCGCGGGATAGCGCGCGCCGACGATCCTGATTTGCTGCAGTGCGGTCTCGATCGCGGCGAGATCGTCGACGGTCGGCATGCCCGTTCGCTCAGCGCGTCGCCCGCATCAGGATGTTCGCGAACGGCAGGCCTTCTTCGTCCTCGTCGCGCCGCGAAATTTCGTCGAAGCCGAGCCGCGTGTAAAACGCATGGGCATCGCGATTGTCGGCATACACCTCCAGATCGAGCGAGCCCTTGAGGGCGAGCGCATGCTCGACCAGCGCGCGGTCGATCCCGTGGCCGTGCAACGCCGGCGCGACGAACAATCCGCCGATCGATGCGTCGAGCAAGCCGATGAAGCCGACCGGTTCGTCGCCACGACACGCGACCCAGGTTTCCGCCTCGGGTAGATAAACCTGTTCGATCAGCGCGCGCTGCTCGCGCAGCCGCGCCTCGCCGAGAAACGGATGCGCGAGCAGCGATGCGTCGAACCAGATGGCCGACAGTGTGTGCAGGTCGGATGCCTCGTAGGCGCGAATCTCGATTGCCATGTTGCTTGTGTTGTTCAATGCGTCACGCCGCGCACGCTGCCCACGGCATCGCGCGCGGCACCGCATTACCGCAGGTTGGTTCTCGCCAGCTCGACGATCTCGTCGCCGCGCCCACTGAGGATCGCGCGCAGCATGAACAGGCTGAAGCCCTTCGCATGCGCGAGTTCGATCTTCGGCGGCATCGCGAGCTCGTACTTCGACGTGACGACGTCGACGACCGCCGGCCCGTCATGCGCGAACGCCATGCGCAGCGCTTCCTCGACGTTCTCCGAGTGCTCGACGCGCACGCTGAAGATGCCCGCGCCCTTCGCGATCGCCGCGAAGTCGGTCGGGCTCAGGTCGACGTTCGTGTCGAGATAGCCGGCCGCCTTCAGCTCCATCGACACGAAGCCGAGCAGGCTGTTGTTGTACACGATGATCTTGATCGGCAGCTTGAGCTGGCGTGCGGTCAGCAGATCGCCGAGCAGCATCGACAGGCCGCCGTCGCCGGACAACGACACCACCTGCCGTCCCGGATGCGCGCCCTGCGCGCCCAGCGCCTGCGGCATCGCGTTCGCCATCGAGCCGTGATTGAATGAGCCGTGCAGCTGCCGCTTGCCGTTCATCGTCAGGTAGCGCGCGGCCCACAGCGTCGGCGTACCGACGTCGGCCGTGAAGATCGCGTCTTCCGCTGCGACTTCGTCGACGATCTTCGTCAGGTATTGCGGATGGATCGCGCGACCCGGCGGCTCGGCCACCGCGAGATCGTCGAGCCCCTTGCGCGCCGCCGCGTAGTGCTTCAGCGCGTTCTCGAGGAAACGCCGCTGCGTCTTGCGCGTCAAGCGCGGCAGCAGCGCCGCGATCGTTTCCTTCACGGTGCCGACGAGGCCGAGCGCGAGCGGCGCGCGATGGCCGAGTTGCGAGCCCTTCCAGTCGATCTGCGCAATCTTCGCGTTCGACGGATAGAACGGCCGGTACGGGAAATCCGTGCCGAGCATCAGCAGCGTGTCGCACGATTCCATCGCGTGATAACCCGAGCTGAAGCCGATCAGCCCGGTCATCCCGACGTCGAACGGGTTATCCCATTCGACGAACTGCTTGCCGCGCAGCGCATGCACGACCGGCGCGCCGAGCGTGTCGGCCAGCGCGACCACCTCGTCATGCGCGCCCTGCGTGCCGCTGCCGCACAGCAGCGTGACCGCGTCGGACGCATTGAGCAGCGCCGCGAGCCGGTCGAGATCGGCATCGGCCGGCAGGATCGACGGCGGTGACGATTCGCTCCACGCCGGTGCTTCGTCGGGGCCGTCGCCGAGCGCGATGTCGCCCGGCAGCACGATCACCGCGACGCCCCGCTCGTCGATCGCGGTGCGCATCGCGCGGGCGAGCACACGCGGAAACTGCGACGCGTTCGTCACGAGCTCCGCGAAGTGGCTGCATTCGCGGAACAGTTCCTGCGGATGGGTTTCCTGGAAGTAGCCGAGCCCGATTTCGGTCGACGGAATGTGCGCGGCGATCGCGAGCACCGGCTGATGATTGCGGTGGCAGTCGTACAGCCCGTTGATCAGGTGCAGGTTGCCGGGGCCGCAGCTGCCCGCGCATACCGCGAGCCGCCCGGTCGACGCGGCATCCGCGCCGGCCGCGAACGCGGCGCTTTCCTCGTGCCGCGTATGCATCCAGCGGATCGAGCCGATCTGGCTCAGGCTGAACGACAGGCCGTTCAGGCTGTCGCCCGTCACGCCCCAGATGCGCTCGACACCGGCTGCCGCCAGCGTCTTCGCCAGGTATTCCGCCATCGTCTGTTTGGCCATGCTGTCCTCGCTCGTTGATGGGTCGTCACACGAATGAATCGGCTGCGGTGGCCCCTGCGCCACCGACCGGACGAGCATACGCGATCGTTTCGCGCCGCGTCGTGAAGGTGCGACGCGCTGGCGCGCGGGTCGTTCGGTCCCTTTCGGCGGTGTCGGGCGACTGTCGCCGTTTCGTCGGCCAATGGACCGGTTGACGGGCATGCCAGGCGCAAGCCCGGCGCGCACTCGTCGACCACGCGGATTTACAACGGCAGCGCATGCGTCGAAAGAATCTCCTTGAGCACCATGAACGAGCGCACCTGCCGCACCCCCGGCAGGTACAGCAGCTGTTCGGCGTGCAGCCGGTTGAAGCTGTCGTTGTCGCGCGTGCGCACCAGCATGAAGTAGTCGAATTCGCCGGTCACGACGTGACACTCGACGCACCCCGACACTTTCTGCGCGGCCTTCTCGAACGCGGCGAACGCTTCGGGCGTCGAGCGATCCAGCACGAAGCCGATCACGACCAGCATCCCCGCACCGAGCGGCTTCGGGTCGAGCAATGCGACGATGCCGCGGATCAGCCCCATGTCCTTCAACCGCTCGACGCGCCGCAGGCATGCTGGCGCGCTCAGCTTCACCTTCGCCGCGAGGCTCACGTTGGAGATCGACGCGTCCTGCTGCAGTTGCCGCAGGATCGCGCGGTCGATGCGATCGAGCGCCGGTGCGGGGTCGGCCGGCGATGCGCTGCCTCGCTCTAATTTCATTGCGTCATCCTCCTTTTCAACGAATCGAAATTGCTTATCTTATTCTCGTATCGTCGATAACGTAGGCTGCCGCAATTGTTTTCGCAAGCTCATTTCGCGCGCTTCTGCCTATCATTTTTCTGATCGAAACACGGCCTCCCGGCCGCGCACGAACGATTCCGTTTCCCGCCCTGTCCACCGCTTTCCGGAGCCCGCCGATGAACCTGCAACGTTTCCCCCGTTATCCGCTCACGTTCGGCCCGACGCCGATCCAGCCGCTCAAGCGCCTGAGCGAGCACCTCGGCGGCAAGGTCGAGCTGTATGCGAAGCGCGAGGACTGCAACAGCGGCCTCGCGTTCGGCGGCAACAAGACGCGCAAGCTCGAATACCTCGTCCCGGATGCGCTCGCACAGGGCGCGGATACGCTCGTGTCGATCGGCGGCGTGCAGTCGAACCAGACGCGCCAGGTCGCGGCCGTCGCCGCGCATCTCGGGATGAAATGCGTGCTCGTGCAGGAGCACTGGGTCAACTACGACGATCCGGTGTACGACCGGGTCGGCAACATCCAGCTGTCGCGCATGATGGGCGCGGACGTGCGGCTCGTGTCAGACGGCTTCGACATCGGCATCCGCCGCAGCTGGGAAGAAGCGATGGAGAGCGTGCGGCAGGCGGGCGGCAAGCCTTACCCGATTCCGGCCGGCTGCTCGGAGCATCCGCTCGGCGGGCTCGGCTTCGTCGGCTTCGCGGAAGAAGTGCGTGCGCAGGAGGCTCAACTCGGCTTCAAGTTCGACTACATCGTCGTGTGCTCGGTGACGGGCAGCACGCAGGCGGGGATGGTTGTCGGCTTCGCGGCCGACGGGCGCGCCGACCGCGTGATCGGGATCGACGCGTCGGCCACGCCCGAGCGCACGCACGAGCAGATCACGCGTATCGCGCGGCACACCGCCGAACTCGTCGATCTCGGCCGGCCGATCACTGAAGCCGACGTGGTGCTCGACACGCGCTACGCCGGCCCCGAATACGGGCTGCCGAACGATGGCACGCTCGAGGCGATTCGACTGTGTGCGCGGCTAGAGGGCATACTGACCGACCCTGTCTACGAAGGGAAGTCGATGCACGGGATGATCGACAAGGTACGGCTCGGGGAATTCGAACCGGGGTCGAAGGTGCTGTATGCGCATCTCGGCGGCGTGCCGGCGTTGAGTGCGTATAGCGAGATTTTCCGGAACGGGTGACGCATTCGAGATGAAACGCCGGTGCGCCAGGATCACTTGCCGGCACCTTGATCGCAGAGATCGTCCGATTGGCTACGAACGAAAGCAAGCGGGGCGGTCACCGTCTTACCGGTGCCCCCCCGCTTCGGAAAAAACAGAAAAACGGCTACCGGACGCAGCCGCGTTGCCCGCTCAGTTCTGCGTGAGCGGATTCAGCGTCGTGCACAGGAAGCCCGTGCAGTTCTTCGGGTTGAAATAGAACGACGCCATCGCGAGCGGCGGCGTGGTGCCGAGCGCCATGTCGCTCAGGTACGCGCTGCCCTGGCCGCCGAACGTGTTCGACTGCTGGACGAAGCTCGCGCCGGTCGACTGGATCGCGGCCGACTGGTACGAAAAGGTCGGCGACTGCGTCTGGTCCTTCACGTAGACCCACGAGATCGCCGTGCCGAACGTCATCGCGCCCTTCGCGCGATACCCCTTCGCCCCTTCGCTGTTGGCCTGCGCGATGAAGTCGCTGACGGTCGACGCCGGCGCCAGCGCGTCGTACGTATAGGTCGCGCTCGACGCGTTGTTCTTCATGTAGATGTTCGCCTGCACCGACGCCACCACGATCGGCCCCAGGAACCAGTAGCCCGACTGGCCCTGGCCGTTCGCCTGCGTGAGGAACGCATTCGCGTCGGTCGGCAGGCCCGTTGTCGTGTACGTGTAGGTGGCCGACGAGCCGCCGTCCTTGCGATAGAGATCGCCGTACGTGAGCGGCCCTTCGTAGCGGTAGCCGCTCGACCCTTGCGCGTTGGCCGTGTTGACGAACGACGTCAGGTCGGCCGAGGCGTTCTGCAGCTGGTACGTGTAGGTCTGCGCGGTGCCGTCATTCACGAAGATCGATTGCGTCCCGCCGTTGCTCGCGCTGTAGTAGTAGTCGCCCAGATAGCGGTAGCCCTTCGCGCCTTCATTGTTGACCAGCGTCAGGAAGCTCGCCTTGTCGGCCGCGACGGGCTGAGCCTCGTAGCGCCACGTCAGCGTGCCGCCGCCCGAGCCACCGGAACCGCCGGAACCGCCCGAACCACCGCCGCCGCTTCCCGTCCCGCCCGAACCCGTGCCGCCGTTTCCACCGGTGCCCCCGTTGTTGCTCGTGCCCGATCCACCGGACGCCGCGGGCGAGGAGTCGTCGCCGCCGCAAGCGGTCAGCGCGAGACAAGTCAATGCGATCAGGGCAACGGCTCTCATCGGGATCACCTCGGTGCAAAAAGGACGAACGAAGCCGGCACGCGCGGATCACGCCGCGCGCACGGACAGTCAAGCATCACGAATCAGGAATCACGAAGCGGCCGGCGGCGCACCGCCGGCCCGCGAACGTCAGTTGACCTGGAGCTGGCCACCGCGGCCGAGGCCACCCTTGACGTCCTGCGCCTTGTAGCTGCGCAGCGCGACGACCATCTTGTTCCACGCATCGATGAACGCAACGACCGTCGCCTTGCCTTCCGGCGTCGTCGAGAAACCGGCGAGCCCGCCGCCCACGCCGCCGCCGAAGCCGCCCAGCGCCGCGCCGTAGTTCGTCGCCGTCGAGCTGCCTTCCGACGCCGCGATCTGCACCGCCGAGCGCACGTCGAACAGCGTCAGCGTGACGACCGACGCCTTCGTCTGCAGATGGCCCGCTACCGCGGCCACCGCGCTGTTGCCGATCAGCCCGCCGATCATGCTGCCGATGCCGCCGATCGGCGAATCGTTGATGACGATCTGCGGTTCCATGTAATAGTCGGCCGCGACACGCTGGCCCTTCTGCTGCTTCGAGCCCGCACGGTATTCGCCTGAGTTGCGCTGCAGCTGCGTGATGCGGGACAGGCGCGCGTCGCTCTTCTGGTTGCCGATCGACGTGATCACGAAGCAGTTCGACTGCTGCACCGCCAGGCGCAGCAGCGGGTCGATGCTCGTCACCTTGGTCGCACTGCCGAACGGGCCCCACCAGTCGGCGTTGCGGCCGTCGTCGACCGCGATCGTGCCGAGCGGCGACGTGCAGCGCTGCAGCTGCGAATCGGCGCCGGCGCTCGCGCCGCCCGCGGCGGCACCGGTCACGCCCGCATTCTGGCCGCCGGGCGTCACCACGCCACCGCAGCCTGCCACGGACGCGCAAAGCGCTGCAACCAGCGCACCTTGAGTGAGACGTTGGGAAAGGTTGGTCTTCATGTCGTTGTCGGTCGATTTAGAGTCGTTGTTCGGCTTATGTGTTCGTGCGAACTTCGATAAGCCCCCCGGCTGGCGCGCGATGGTGGTCTCCCCGCTGCTGCCCCCGTTGCTTCAGGCCCGGTCAGTAGTACCAGTACGTCTGCTGCCAGACGCCGTAGTACGGATAGCCCGAGTACCAGTAGCCGTAATAGCGGTCACGCCATTCCGTGCGCCATTTCCAGTCTTCTTCGTCTTCCTTCTTGGCCTTGCGCGCCAGGTCGAGCAGCTTCTTCGACTCCTTGTCGCCGCGGCCGGCCGCGATCGACAGCCACTTCTCCGCTTCGCGCGCGTCGGAGCCCATTTCCTCGAGGCCGAACAGGTAGAAACTGCCGAGCGCCTTCTGCGCCTGCAGGTCGCCACGCTCGGCGGCCTCGCGCATCCACTTGAGGGCCTGGTAGCTGTCCTGGCGCACGCCGTCGCCGCGGAAATAACGCAGGCCGAGGTCGTAGGCGGCCTTCGGCTGGGTCTTCGCGGTCTGCTTCAGCGCAGCGATGCGCGGGCTTTCCTGGTCTTCCGAATCGCCCCTTTTTTGATAGGACACCTGATCTTTAGGACGGTCGGAACAGCCTGTGTCGTCGCAGATCCGCACCGTGTTGCTGGTGAGGGACGGATCCTGCGCGCACGCGGCCAATAGCAGCAGCAGCCCCGGTGCGATCAAACGGCGGTACATTGTTACTTTCCTCAGGTTTTATTGGCGCCGCAATTCTTCGAGCTATCCCACCCCCGCGAGCTCGTACCCGGCGGCGCGCGGCGCAACGGATACAATCCGCCGACGCCGACACGCACTCCAAGGCTCTCTCAGGTTCTCTCTTCGAATCGTTCCGTCACTGCTTCCTTGCGGTCGCTTTTCGATGTTCCGGCGGTGGCCGGCATCGATCTCCAAACATGACGCGACAAACAATAGTGACGTGGTGAGCAATAATAATGAAGAAAAATGGCATGTCAAGGTCATTCGCTTTTTCAAAGCTTGCATGACGCGTCAGTTTTGATATGCTCACCCTCGCCAAAAACCCCTGGAGACCCCATCGAGATGTCCAACAGCGAGCAGGCCAACGTCGATCTGATCACCGCCAACAAGGTGCGCGACCTACTGAACCGGAACGGGATTCCGCCGCGAAGTCACAACACGACGATCGCGAACGTGCTCGGCCTGAGCTTCTCGGTCGTCACGCGCAAGATGAAAGGCCTGATCCCATGGAACCTGTCGCAGTTGCAGGACATCGCGACGCACTTCGGCGTGCCGCCCGCGATCCTGCTCGACGACAAGGGCACGCAGCCGGCCGCCGCCGAGATGATCGACGCGACGCTCGTGATCGAGTCGCGGCGCTTTCGCTGCCGCGCCGCGATCTCGACCAAGGCCAGCAGCCAGAGCGAGACGGATTTCGTCGCGCTGCAGTGGCAGGGCGAATGGCTGATCACCGAGCGTCAGCACGCGCGCGAGGGCCGCACGTATCCGGTCGACGTCATCGAGCTGCGCTCGGCCCAGCCGAACGTGTATGCGGCGCGCATCGCCGTGGTGGACGATTCGCAGGATGTCGCCGAAACGGTATGTGAATATTTCATCGAAAAAGGCGTGAACGCGATCCCGTACTTCGACGGCGCGGCATTCCGCAAGGCACTGGAGGTCGAGGATTTCGACGGCTACATCCTCGACTGGATGCTCGGCGACCAGACCGCCGCCGAACTCGTGCGCGGCATCCGCTCGAGCGAGAACAGCGGCGCGCCGATCTTCCTGCTGACCGGCAAGATCTCGACCGGCGAAGCCAGCGAGGACGAAATCGCGCACATCGTGTCGCACTACAACGCGCGCTGCGAGGAAAAGCCGGTGCGCCTGCCGATCCTGTTCGCCGAAGTGGCGCGCGAACTGAAGATCACGCTGCCGGCCGCCACCACCGCCGCCGCGAACTGAGACGCCAACGACAAATCACCACCGCACGACCGAGGGCAACACATGCGAATTTCGACCATCTGGACCAAGCACCTGCTGACGGCCTGCCTGCTCGGCATGGCCGCCGCGACCTGGGCCGCTTCGTCGTTTACGTTCACCGTCGATGGCAAGATCGACAAGCACAACCAGCAGGGCAAGACGGCGTACGTGTTTTCCGAGCAGGCGCTGATGGCGCTGCCGCAGCACACGATCGTCACGTCGACGAGCTGGACGCCGAAGGCGGCCTTCACCGGCCCGCGCCTGTCCGACATCCTGAAGACCGTCGGCGCGCACGGCACGCAGATCGAGTTCCGCTGCATCGACGAGTACACGTTCACGATTCCGGTGTCCGACGCCGATCGCTACGGCGTGATCCTCGCGCGGACGATGAACGGCAAGGTGCTCGGCAACGACAACTACGGCCCGCTGTGGATCATGTACCCGCGCGACCAGTATCCCGATGAACTGAAGACGCCGCTCGGCGAAGCCAAGTTCGCGTGGCAGATCATCGGCCTGACGGTGAAATGAAACGCCGGCGATGGAAAAATAGAAAAATCATCCTGGTCCTCGGCTCGCTGTGGATCATGGGGTTCGCCGCGTGGGCGTTCCTGCTGTGGGACCTCCTCGCCACCTCGGTCAACGAGGGCGTGCTCGAAGGGCCGCGCGAAGGCGTGTTCTGGACCGCCGCGCAATACCGCAACGTCTATACGCGGTTCGACCGGCAGCTGATCCTCTACACGACGCACCAGGACGACGACTTCAATCACGTGCAGATGCAGCTCGACAGCCTGTCGGTGTCGTTCGGCTTTCTGCAGCGGCCGTCTGAAGTATCCGAATACTGGCTGCGCATCCCGCGCGCGCGCAACGAGATCGACGCGCTCGGCGAATTCATGGCGCGCCTGAAGCGCGAAGTCCCGTTGCTGCGCGATTCGCCGAAAAGCGCGCAGCAGGTCATCGACGAGGTCAATGCGTACTGGCCGAAAGTCAACGGGCTCGCGAACTATTTCCGCGCGATCGAAATGGCGCAGCGCGACTTCACGTTCCATCAGCTGAAGGAAAAGCAGCGCGCGATCCTGATCCTCGGCATCGTGCTCGGCGTGATCCTGTGTGCGCTGTTTCTGCTGCTGTTCTATACGATGCGCACGCGTGACGACCTGCTCGAGCGGCAGGACGCGGCGCTCGACGCGGAACGCAAGGCAT
Source organism: Burkholderia sp. AU33803 (assembly GCF_002223095.1). Classification (NCBI taxonomy): domain Bacteria; kingdom Pseudomonadati; phylum Pseudomonadota; class Betaproteobacteria; order Burkholderiales; family Burkholderiaceae; genus Burkholderia; species Burkholderia sp. AU33803. The sequence continues at coordinate 311,041 of NZ_NKFJ01000006.1, read as the reverse complement.
CCGACCGCGCGTTCGAAATGATCGAGGCAAAGAACGCGTTCCTCGGGATGGTCAGCCACGAGTTGCGCACGCCGCTGCAGGCGATCTGCGGATCGGTCGAGATCCTGCTCGCGCGCCCGCAGTCGGAGGCGAACCTGAAGACGATCCGGCGGCTGCAGAATTCCGCGTTGTCGCTCGAGGCGCTCGTCAAGGATCTGACCGACTACATCAAGCTGCGCTCGACGAAGCGCCTCGCCGAACGGGAAACCGTCGGCATGGCGTCGCTGCTCGCCGAGGTGCTCGACCCGTTGCGCGAGAAGATCGCGGCCAAGCGGATCGCGATCGCGCAGCAGGTCGAGCCGCACGACCTCACGATCCGTTCGGATCGCAAGCTGCTGCGCCAGGTGCTGTCGAACCTGATCGAGAACTCGGTCAAGTACACGCTCGGCGGGTCGATCGACGTGTCGATCACGCTCGCCGACGCGCCGGCCGGCCAGCAATTGAAGATCGCCGTGCGCGACACGGGCACCGGCATCGCGAAGTCGCACCTGTCGAAGATCTTCGAGCCGTTCTATCGCGCGAACGACGCGGTCGGGCTGCATGTGGACGGGATCGGCATGGGGCTCGCCGTCGTGCGCGAAATCGTGACGACGCTGCGCGGGCATGTAGACGTGCGCAGCGTCGTGGGCGAAGGCAGCGAGTTCGTCGTGACGCTGCCGGCCGAAGTGCCCGGCATCGACACTGCCGGCCACGCGGCCGGCGACGCGCTCGCGCTGCCGCACGCATCCGTGCACCGCGACCGGCGCGCGCTGGTGGTCGACGACGACGACAACGCGCGCGAAACGCTCGGCGCGATGCTGTCGGCGCTCGGCATCGACGCCGATCTGTGCGGCACCGGGCAGGAAGGCGTCGCGCGCTTCGGCACGGGCCATTACGACATCGTCGTGATCGATCTCGAACTGCCGGACGTGAGCGGCTTCGAAGTCGCGCGGCGCATTCGCACGGTCGCGGTACCCGACGACGACGGCCGGCATCCGGCGATCCTCGGCGTCAGCGCGTATGAATCGGCTGCGCTGCGCGAGAACAAGCAGGTGTTCGACGCATTCCTGCCGAAGCCCGTCCACCTGCGCGAACTCGGCGCGCTCGTCGAGAAGCTGCTCGCCTGAGCCGGTGTGCCGGCGATGCGCCGCTAGTTGCCGTTCGTTGCCGCTTGTTGCGCTGGTTGCCGCTTACTCGCCGATCAGGTGCAGCACGATATCGCGGCGGTGCGCCGCGCGGCGATGCTCGAACAGGTAAATCCCCTGCCACGTGCCGAGCACCATGCGCCCCTGCTCGACCGGGATCGACAATTGCACCTGCGTGAGCGCCGTGCGCAGGTGCGCCGGCATGTCGTCGGTGCCTTCGGTGTCGTGCTCGTAGCGCGTGGCGTCCTCGGGTGCGAGCGTCGCGAAGTAGCGCTCGATGTCGCGCTGCACCGACGCATCGGCATTCTCCTGGATCAGCAGCGATGCCGAGGTATGGCGACAGAACACGGTGAGCAGGCCGGTACTGATCGCCTGCTGGTCGACGAACGCGCGCACCTGCGACGTGAATTCGACGAGGCCGCTGCCGCGCGTGTCGATGCCGATATGCGTGATCGCCTGTTGCATCGTCGTGACCTCAGGCCAGCGCGGCGAAGCCGTCGGCTTCGATCTGCTTCGCGTCGGCGGGGCGCACGACGCGCGCGACTTCGACACCATCACGCAGGAACACCAGGGTGGGCCACAGCTTCACGCCGAACGAGCGGCCGAGCGGCCGGCCCGGGCCATCCTCGATCTTAAGGTGCCGCACGGCGGGATGCGCGGAAAACGACGCGACGATCGCCGGTTGCGCGCCCGCGCAAATCCCGCACCAGTTCGCGCCGAATTCGATGACGGTCGGGCCGCCCAGTGCGTCGACTTCCGCGCGCGTCGGCGCGTTGGCGGTGTAGCGTTGCTCGGTATCCATCGGGCCCTCGTGTGCGTTTGCGGAACGGGGCCGCGCGTGCCCGTTCGACGCGGCGGGCGCGGCCTGCGATCTCCTACTGTAGCGGAAAAGCGCGCGCGATGCCGGGCGCTCCTGCCCCGCGCAAAGGCCGTTCCCGCCCCTGCGGAATGACACGACAAGATTCGGAGCGCGACGCCGTCGCGACAGGATCAGCATGCGGACTGATCCCTCAACGAAGGCACCGATCATGAACGCTCCGCATTGCGTCACCGAACCGAACATCCTCTATTTCGGCACGCCCGTCGTGCTGGTCAGCACGCTGAACGAAGACGGCACGGCCAATCTCGCGCCGATCTCGTCCGCGTTCTGGCTCGGCTGGCGCGGCGTGATCGGCATCGCCGCCAGCTCGCAAACCACCCGCAACCTGCTGCGCACCGGCGAGTGCGTACTGAACCTGCCGTCGTCGGCACAGGCGCACGCGGTCGACCGGATCGCGCGCACGACGGGCACCTACCCGGTGCCGGATGGCAAGCGCGCGAAGGGCTACGTGTACGAACCCGACAAATTCGGCACGGCCGGGCTCACCGAAGCGGCATCGCAAACCGTCGCGCCGCCGCGTGCGCTCGAATGCCCGGTGCATATGGAGGCGGTCGTCGCGGCCACGCACGGCATCGGTGAGGAAACGCCCGACGTGCGTGGCCACATCCGCGTGTTCGAGTTGCGCATCCAGCGCGTGCACGTGCATCCCGACCTGCTGATGGACGGCCGCGCGGACCGCATCGATCCGGACAAGTGGTCGCCGCTGATCATGAGTTTCCAGAAGTTCTACGGCCTTACGCCGCATCAGGTGCATGCATCGCGGCTCGCCGAGATTCCCGAGCACGCGTATCGCAGCCCGGACATCGAGCGCTCGCGCGATGCGGGCGTGCCGGCTGGCGCGGGGCGGTAGCGGCGTGGGGCGCGATGGCAAGCACGTCGGGGCAACGACCGCGTATGCCTGAACCGCATCGTTGCCGCCGGACGATAGCGCGGCGCCGGCGTGGCGCACGGCCGGCGCCCGCGTGCCCGCCGGCGCGCAGAGGCCAATCGGATAAGATACGGCCGGCCATGCTCATTGGCCCCTGACCGAACCGACGGAGTGTTTTCAGTGATTCAACCGACCCAAGTATTCAAGGACAACCTCGCGCAACTGCCGGCCATCGACGGCGTCGCGCGCATCGATCTCGTCGGCGCAAACGGCGACGTGGTCGCGACCATCGAGAACCAGCCGGGCAAGCAAGGCTCGCTCGCGGTGTACCACTACCTGAAGCAGGCATTCGGCACGCTCGACGCGAAAGCGGCCGAGCACGGCCTCGCCGTGTTCGCCGAACATACGGCCGACGCACGCAATCGCCCGGGCGCGCATCCGAACGTCGATCGCCTGCTGGCCATCGTCGACGGCGGCGAAGCGCTGCGGATCGACGTCGTCGCGAAGGGCTGAGCCGCCGGCGGCACACACGCCTGCTGCCGGACGGTGCGCGGCCGTGACACGCGAGCGCAAACCCGCGATCATCGCGTCCGTCCCCCTTTCCCCGGAGACCACCCAAGTGTCCCGTTTCGTTGCGTTGCCGTTTGCCCGCGGTCTTGCGTCGAGCGTGTCGATCGTGTCGATCGTGTCGATCGCAGCCGTCGGATGTGCCGCGCTCAGCGGTACGGCGTCGGCCGACACGCTGCGTACGACCTCCGATATCGCCGGTGCGTCGCTGGTGTCGCTCGGTGTGCTGCCGCACTCGCCGGAGAACGGTTCGCTGGACTCGTTCTGCACGCAATACCGCGCGAAGACGACCACCGCGGCCGGCCGTGAAGTCGCGAAGCGCGACTGGATCGTGACGTCTGAAGCGCCGCTCGGCCGCTATACGGTCGTCACGTTCGCGAGCGGATTCAGTGCCGGCACGAGCGCGATCTGTTTCGCACGCAACGGCAACGTCGGCGTGTTCGACGGCACGACGCTCGTCGCGCTCGGCTACACGGCGCGCAAGGCGGGCTGGCAGCTCGGCACGGCCGATCGGCTGGAAAGCGGCGCGCTGCTGATCTGGGGCGGCGACGGCCCGGCGCCGCCCGTCGGCGAACTGCGCGAAGAGAACGGCGGCCTGCGCCTGGCCCGGGTCGCGGCTGAAAGCACCTACTGCCAGGGCCGCGCGGTCGTGCCCAACGTGTACGGCAAACCGCTCGACGTCGCGCGCCGGATCCTGATCGCGAAAGGCTGGCAACCGCTGCGCCCGCGCGAGAAGCCGGATGCGACGGACGGCGCGGCGACGCTCGCGAAGCACGGCATCATCGAAGCCGAAGCCTGTTCGGGCACCGGCATGGGCTATTGCGCGCTGCGCTACCGGAACGCAGCCGGCGTGCTCGGCGTGACGACGGTCGGCGGCGAGCCGGACAAGCCGTCGGCGAATACCGTGATCGATTATCAGGTGGCCTGCCGCAAGCGTTGAGCAGGGCGGCGATCGCGCACGCAAGGCGCTGCATGGGCGTATGCCGTTGAGGCAGCGGCGGGCACGATCGGCGTGCCGCGGGCAGCGCATCGGGGTTGACGATCGGCCTCAACGGCTCGCCAGCCCATCGTCCGTTCGTTCGATTGACCGGCCTCGCGCGCCCTCCTAAACTGACCTCCCTTTTACGCGGTATCCACAAAAGGGACTTCCATGATCGACCTCTCCACGCTCGCGCTGTTCTCCGGCGCGTGTCTCGCGCTGACTGCCACGCCGGGCCCCGACATGCTGCTGATCGCATCCCGCAGCGTGAGCCAGGGCCGGCGTGCAGGTTTCGCGACGCTCGCGGGCATCCAGGCCGGCACCTACTGCCATGCGCTGGCGGCCGCGCTTGGGCTGTCGCAACTCTTCGTCGCGGTGCCGCTCGCCTATGACGCGGTGCGCTTCGCGGGCGCCGCCTATCTGCTGTATCTCGCGTGGAAGACGTTCCGTTCGGATGCGACCGCAGTGTCGCCCGTCGCGTCGCCGCGACGCCACTCGAGCGCGGCGATCTTCCGCCAGGGGCTGACGACGAACCTGCTGAACCCAAAGATGGCGCTGTTCGTGCTCGCGCTGTTTCCGCAGTTCGTGCGGCCCGAACACGGTTCGATCGCCGTGCAGATTCTCGTGCTCGCGACGGTGCTGAACCTGATCGGCCTCGTCGTGAACGGCGCGGTCATATTGTCCGCGAGCCGGCTGAGCCAGCGGATCGGTGCGCGCCGCCGCCCGTCGAAGCTGCCGCAATATTTGCTCGGGTCGGTGTTCGTGGGGCTGGCGGCGCGGTTGGCGGTGGCGGGGCGGCAGTAGTCGTGAAGCTGTCGGAGAATCACGCTGGTGCAATCGAGTTGATGAGGTTTGATATGGGAACGTATGAAGATCTGCGCAAACGCGCATTGTCCGACCCCGAGTTGCGTGCTGAATACGATCGACTGAACCGCGAGGAATTTGCAACGCTCGACGTAACGCTTGCTGCGCGTCGAGCAGCCGGCGTAATGCCGACCGATATCGTGGAAGACACGGAGCCGAGCGCGCCCACTGTGGAGTAACACCGGCTCGCGTTCATAGCGAGCCGGCATGCGCGATCACGCGATCGCCCCTCAAGCGGGCGACGGCCGGTGACAAAAGGTTCGTGATCGCGCTCGCTTGAGTCAGACGCTGTCCGGATCGTCACCTTCGGACACGTTTTCAATGCGTTCGCGCGTATCCGCCACCACCCGCAACGCCCCGCTACCCAGCAAGCTCGCCGGCGTCACCGTGCGGCGGCGCCACGGAATCCGGCCGAAGTACCAGATCCGCCAGAAGCCGAGCGGATGATCGGGATTCCGGCGCAGCAGCATGTCGAAGGTCTCGACGTCGCCGAGCACGATCCGCGTCGCATCGCGCACGACTTCGCGCACGAACCGCGAGCAAAACTGCCGGCGCGACGCAAGATTGAACCCCGTGTCGTAGACCACGCCGATCCGGCGCATCGCCGCGTCAACAAGCCGGCGCCGCTGCGCGGCATCGAGCGGCTGCTTCAGCCGCGCGATCACCCACGCGCCGCGATCGGAGCGCGCAAGAAACCGCGACATCGCCGTGACGCGCGATAGCGGAAACGTGCTCTCCGCAATCAACGGCTCGCCGCCGCGCTCGCCGACGACGATCCCGACGTGATTCGTCCACGAGCGCGTCGCACTCGCCACTTCGAGAAACGGCCGCACGGTCACGCGGATGAAGACGATGTCGCCGATCTCCGGCTCGATCGGCAACCGCGTGTCATGCGGATCGTGTGAACCCACGGAAAAGAGACGCCGCCGGCCCGCTTCGGGCGAACGGATCATGAGCGGCCGGCAGCCGGTATCGACAACCATACGGACCTCGCGCGAGTGGGGATGGCGCGAGCATGTCAGCCGCCGCCGCGCGCCGCATCCGCTTCGTGCGCAAAGGCGGGTATCCGCGCCGCCGGGTGGCGAATTTCGATACCGGGCGGACGCCGCGCGGCCTTCAGCGTGTCGCGCCCAGCGCCACGCGCAGCCGCTCCATCAACTGCGTGTAGTACCGCAGCACGTCGTCCTTCGGCACGACATTCGCGGTCGCGAAACGGTCCGACCACGCCGGTTTCCATTCATACGAGCCGTGCACGCTGCGATCGCCGTCGGGCGCCTGGACCAGCGAACGGATCCGCGCATCGCGGCCCGGGCCCGTATGCACGTCGAACAGCGCATGGATGTACGTGTGATACGCGTCGTACACGTCGTCGTCGAACAGGTAGCGGTAGATGTGGAACGTGCGGTCGAGGTCGCGCTTCGCGCGGATCACGTCGTCCGGGGAGATGTCCTTCCAGTAGCCGATCCACGTGTAGAAGCACAGCAGCGCATTGAGCTGCGGCGCGACCGCGTCGTACAGCGCGAGCCGCTTCTCGATCAATCGCTGGTTGGTCCACTGCACGAGTTCGAGCCGCTTCAGCCGGCGCGCGACGAGCCAGCCGAGACACGCGACCGACAACGGCGTCAGCACGCCCAGCACGAGCTTGACGATTTCCAGCGAATTCCACGGTGTGTTGATTGGCTGCATGAATGGCCCGACAAGAAGAAACGCATTCGCATCCGCGCACGACCCGGCGCGCAGCGCCGCCTGCCCGCTCACGCCGACATTGACCGTTAGTTGCTTGCGCATCGAACGTCGCGCAATCGCTCGGGCAACCGGTTCGGAGCGGCGTGATTCGTCAGTCTATCGGACGATTGTCACCGAGCCGTGACCGTTCGTCGACCCGTCGTCGTCGCATGGCCGAGCACGTGCGTCACGCTAGGTCGGGAGCGCCGACGTGAGCTTGACCTTCTGCATCGGGATGTCGGTCTTCACGCTCAGCACGCCCGGAATGCGCGTGAGGGTTTCCATCTGGAAGCGCCGGTAATCGTCGATGTCGGCCGCGACGACGCGCAGCAGGAAATCGCAGTCGCCCGCCATCAGGTGGCATTCGACGACTTCCGGCATCTGCTGGACGGCCTCGGCGAAGCGGTTCACCGATTCCGCGTCCTGCCCCTTCAGCCATACGCGCGTGAAGATCGTCAGCCCCTTGCCGACTTTCGCGGGATTCAGCACGGCCACGTATTTCTCGATCACGCCGGCTTCCTCGAGGAGGCGCACGCGCCGCAGGCACGGCGACGGCGACAGCCCGACCTCGTGCGCGAGTTCCACGTTCTGCATGCGGCCGTCGCGCTGGAGCGCGCTCAGGATCCGGCGGTCGATGGCGTCAAGTTTCATTGGCATCCGATTCCAAAAAATTTTCAAATCGCGTGTTCAATGCCAAATTATGAGAAAAATCTGGCCACAACGCAACCCGATTCGAGTCAAAAAAGCAGACAATTCCTCCCCCGAAGGAGGAGTAATGAGCAGTAGCGTTTCAACGTCGTCCGGGCTTCGCGACAAGCCCGCCTATGTCGCCGAGATGGGCCGCGGTTTGCGCGCGGCGCTGCCCGTCATGCTGGGTTTCGTGCCGTTCGCGCTCGTGCTGGGCGCACAGGCCGCGCAAAAAGGGCTGAGCCTGTTCGAAGTACCGATGATGACCGGCATGAACTTCGGCGGCGGCTCCGAATTCGCGGCGATCCATCTGTGGTCATCGCCGCCGCACATCGCGCTGATCGTCGCGATGTCGTTCCTCGTGAATTCGCGCCACATCCTGATGGGCGCCGCATTCGAGCCGTATATCCGCCGCCTGCCGCGCCGCCGCGCGTTCTTCGCGCTGTTCTTCATGTGCGACGAAAGCTGGGCGATGTCGCTCGCCGACGCCCGGGCCCGCTCGGCCACGCACATCAGCGTGCCCTATTACGCGGGCATCTGCATGGGGCTCTACCTGACGTGGATCTCGATGACCACGCTCGGCGCGGCGGTCGGCCCGACGATCGGCAACGTTGAGCAGTACGGCTTCGACATGGCGTTCACGGCCGTGTTTCTGGTGCTGCTGCGCGGGATGTGGAAAGGGATGCGTGCGAGCCGCCCGTGGTTCGTGAGCCTCGTGGTCGCAGCGGCCACGCACCTGGCCGTGCCCGGCGCATGGTACGTCGCGGCCGGTGCCTGCGCGGGGCTGATCGCCGCGCTGCTGTGGGAGCCGCGCGATGCCTGAGCTTCCGGATTTCAGTACGGTCGCGACGATCGTGCTGATGGCGTCGACCACCTATCTGTCGCGCATCCTCGGCTACGTGCTGCTGCGCAACCGCACGCTGAGCCCGCGGATGGCGTCGGTGATGGAGAACGTGCCCGGCTGCGTGCTGATCTCGGTGATCGCGCCGGCCTTCGTGTCGACGCGCCCGGCCGACCTGCTGGCGCTGGCCGTGACGCTGATCGCGGCGACGCGCCTGTCGATCCTGCCGACCGTCATCGTCGGCGTCGTGTCGGCCGGCCTGCTGCGGCACCTGCTCGGCTGAACGGTTCCGACCCGCCGCGCGCGCTGCGGCACGGCCACCACGAACGGGCGCGCAGTGCGCCCGTTTTCACGTCCGCGCCCATCGCGCGACACGACGATCCTCACGCGGGAATGCTAGCCTTGTGGCTTGCGCCACGCTGCATTCCCCTCTCATTGCCCAACTCCGCGAGGATCGTCCCGATGCAAGAAACCCGCCCGCTGTTCGACCGCGTCCTGCTCACCAACGACGACGGAATCGACGCCCCCGGCCTTAACGTGCTCGAACAGGTCGCCACGCAACTGGCGCGCGAAGTGTGGATCGTCGCACCGGCGGAAGACCAGAGCGGCACGTCGCACTCGCTGAGCCTGCACGAACCGCTGCGCGTGCATCGCAAGGGCGAACGCCGCTTCGCGGTGCGCGGCACGCCCGGCGATTGCGTCGCCATCGCGACCAGCCACCTGATGAAGGACGCACGGCCCGACATCGTGCTGTCCGGCGTGAATCGCGGCGGGAACCTCGGCACCGAAACGGTGTTTTCCGGCACGGTGGGCGCCGCGATGACGAGCATGCTGGTCGGCGTGCCGGCCATCGCACTGAGCCAGGCCTTCACCGATCGCAACGCCGTGCCGTGGGACACGGCACGCGCGCTTGCGCCGGACGTCATTCGCCGGCTCGTGGCCGCGGGCTGGGACAGCGACGCCTGCCTGAACGTGAATTTCCCGCCGCGGCCCGCCGACGAGGTGCGAGGGCTGAAGGTGACGAACCAGGGCGCCGGCACGCTGCAGGGCGTCGAGATCGTGTCGGGGCGCGACCCGCGCGACATCGAGTATCACTGGCTGAAGCTCGCCCGCGCGCCGCGCGACGACGATGCGGATTCGGAAACGGTCGCGCTGGGTGACGGGTATGTCGCCGTCACGCCGCTGAAATTCGAGCGCACGCACGATCAGGCACTCGCGCAACTGCGGTCGCGCCTCGGCTGATCGCGTCGTTCGGCAAGTTGGCGGTCGCGGAAATCACGCGTGTGACGCCTGTGCGCGGGTGCGCAGCCGCATCCGCCTTCGGTGCTTCGGTGCTTCGGTGCTTCGGTGCTTCGGTGCTTCGGTGCTTCGGTGCTTCGGTGCTTCGGTGCTTCGGTGCTTCGGTGCTTCGGTGCTTCGGTGCTTCGGTGCGTCCCCGACGCTCGCCTCACGTCAGGTTCATTCCCCCGTCCAGCATCACGATCTCGCCCGTCACATAGTCGGACGCGACGAGCATCGCGACCGTCTGCGCGATGTCGTCCGGCGTCGCCGCACGGCGCATCGGCGCGCGCTCGCGCCAGAGCTGCTGCGCGTCCGTCCAGTCGGCCGTGAGCGGCGTATCGACGAGCCCCGGCGCAACCGCATTGACGCGAATCGCCGGCGCGAGCGTTTTCGCGAGCAGCCGCGTCGTGTGATTGAGCGCGGCCTTCGCCGCCGCATACGGAATCGACGCGCCCTTCGGCCGCACGCCCGCATGCGAGCTGACATTCACCACGCACCCGGCCCGCCCGTGCGACGCCGCCTCGCGCAACGCAGCTTCCGCCTCGGCAACGAGCCGGAACGGTGCGATCACGTTGATCTCGTGCATCTCGCGCCATACGTCGGGCGTCGCCGCAGCGAGATCGTCGTGCGGAATCACGCGGCTGACGCCCGCATTGTTGACGAGCACGTCGAGCCGCCCGTGCACGGCAACGGCTTCGCGGATCAGCCGCATACGCTCGGTATCGTCGGCGAGATCGGCCTGCACATAAGCTCCGCCGAGTTCGCGCGCCATCGCGCGTCCCACGTCGGCCGAGCGGCGCGAATGCAGGATCACCGCGTAGCCGTCCGCCGCCAGGCGGCGCGCGATCGCCGCACCGATCCCCGACGTCGATCCGGTGACGAGCGCGACCGGCCGATGCACGCGCGACGCACGCGGCTCGGCGACGGTTTCGGTTTCAGGTTCCGCTTCGGAAATCGGGGCAGACATCGGCGGGAGCGGCGCGTCCATATCGGGGAACCCTGTCAGTGGTGTTCCCGCATCATAAGCGCGACGACGCTCCGTGACACGAACGTGACGGCGCCCCCCATCGGGATTGAACCGGTCAAGCCGAAGCGGTCAGCCGCCAGGCGCCGGATCCGTTCGACGCCGAGCCGGAGCAGCATGAGCATGTGGCCGGCCGGGACGGAGACCGTCGCCTGCTGTCGCGCCCCATATCGCGTGTTGGTCACCGAAGCAGTCACCGCGTTGGCGCATGGCATCCCCGCCGCGCGCCCCGAAGCCATATCCCCGGAGCAGGCCGCTGCCTGCCTCGCGGCCGCGACCCGCACCGTCACGTGGAGGGAAGGAGAAGCGGCCCGCGTCACACGGGCCGCTTGCGGCCGCTACTTGCCGGCCAGCGCCAGCGACGGCGCGAGCGCGCTGTTCGGATCCTGCCCGTTCCAGGTGCTGACCCATGCGTCGTTCGGCGTCGCGCCCATCACGAAGTCGAGCGTGCCGCCGGCCTTCATCTCGTCGTACGTGATGTACGGCCGATGCAGCGGCGTGCCGTTCAGGCTGACCGACTGGACGTAACGATTCACCGATGACGGCGCGCCGCCGCCGGCCGTATGCGCGGTCACCCTGAAGCGCCGCGTCGCGCCGAACTTCAGGCCCTTTCCGTCCCCGCCTGCCAACGCAACCGGAATGTCGATCGTCGCTTCCTCGAACAGCGGCGTGCCGAGGTAGAACACGCCGCCCACCGGGTTCAGCGAATAGATGCCGAGCGCGGACAGCACGTACCACGCGGACAACTGCCCGCAATCGTCGTTGCCGGGAATCGCCGAATCGCGCACGCGGCGCGGGTCCGCCAGCGCGGCCTTCAGGCTGTCGCCGCTCAACAGCGCGCGATCGCCGGCCGTCAGCGTCAACGAGTACATGTCGTCCATCACCGTGCGCACGCGATCCTGCGTCTTCGACGGCATGCCCGCGACGTCGTACAGGTACAGCAGGTGGTTCGCCGGCTCGTTGCCGGCGAAGAACTGGCCGCTGCGGCCGGTCAGGTCCGGAAAGCCCTGGTTGTAGAGGAAGGTCAGCGGGTTCGCCGGATCGAACGTGCGATCGAGCTGCGCGATGAACTGGCTCTTGCCGCCGAGCAACGCGACGAGGCCCGGGAAGTCGTGGAAGATGTTCCACGTATCGACCCACGAATTCGATTCGGAGAAGTCCGTCTTCTCCGCCGCCGTCGGGTCGAAGCCCGCCACCCAGTTGCCCTGCGAATCCTTCGGCTGTGCAAACTTCCAGCCGTTGTTCGGCACCGGGTTGAATACGTTGCGGTAGTTCTGGCTGCGTTGCAGGTAGGGCCGGTAGTCGGCCGTGCTCTTGCCCGCCGCCTTGCCGACTGCCGCCGTCGCCCAGTCGTCGAACGCGTAATCCTGCGTCGTCGACACCGACGCGTTGTCGCCGGCGTACACGTAGCCGCTCTGACGATACTGGTCGAAGCCGTGCGCGCTCGCGCTCTGCGTGGTCGTCAGCGCGGTCCAGATGTCGTCGATGCCCGCGCTCGTCAGGTGTTTCAGGTACGCATCGGCGATCAGCGGGATCGACGGGTGGCCGGCCATCGTGAAGGTTTCCGTCTGCGCGAGCGGCCACACCGGCAGCTCCCCCTTGCCGTTCTGCCTGAACTGCGTGAGCAGCGACTTCACCCAGCCGTCGACGCGCTCGGGCTGAACCAGCGTCATCAACGGCGACTCGGCGCGGAAGGTGTCCCACAGCGAGAACGTCGACGAATAGTCGAAGCCGGGATCCGCATGCTTGCTCGTGGTCGGCGGCGACGTCGTGCCGTCGTTGGTCGAATCGGTACCGACGTAGCTGCCGTCCGCATTGTTGTAGACGGTCGGCGCGAGCATCGTGCGGTACAGCGACGTGTAGAACATCGTCCGCTGGTCGGCGCTGCCGCCCTTGATCCGGATCCGGTCGAGCGCGGCACTCCACACGCGCTCGGCCGCACCGCGCACCTGGTCGAACGACTTCGCGCCGACTTCCGAGGCGAGATTGGCCTGCGCATCCGCGATGCTCGACGGCGAGATGCCGACCTTCAGGGTAACCGCGCCACCGCCGTCGTTGCCGTCGGCGAACGTCAGGTAGGCCTTGAAGCCGTCCGCGCTGAACGCGACGTGCTTCGTATCGAACGGCTTCGAGAAACGCGCGACGAAATACGTCGGCTTGTTGTTCGCCCAGTTGTTCGTGATCTCCCAGCCGGCGATCGTCTGCGCGTCGATGACCTGGATCTTGCCGCTCGCGGTCGAGCCGCCGATCGGGTTGTCGATGCTGACGATCATGCTGCGCTTCTGCGCGGCCGCGCTCGGGAAATACGAGTAGCGATGCACGCCCGCGTGCGTGGTGGCCGTCATCTCCGCGAGGATCTTCGCGCCCTGCACGTTCCACGGCGTGTTGCCGCTGCCGACCGGCGCCATCTTCACGCGGTAGTAGCCGGGGCTCGCGGTTTCGTCGTCGTGGCTGAACGACGCGTTGTAGGTGATCGACGAATCGGCGGCGACCTTCGCCAGCGTCGCGGTATCGACCGGCGCCAGCGTCGGCAGGAACCGCACTTCGCCGCCCGAGCCGATGCCGGTGCCCGACAGGTGCGTATGCGTAAAGCCGGTGATGAGCGGATCGTCGTACTGGTAGCCCGACGTGCGATCCCAGTTCCACGGCAGCGTGTGCGCGCCGCCGGTCGTGTCCGGCCCGAGCTGCACCATCCCGAACGGCACGGTCGCGCCCGGGTACACGTGGCCGTGGCCGCGCACGCCGCTGCTCCAGTCCGCGTTGATGTCGAGATTCGCGGTGCCGATCATCGGGTCGACGCTGTGCAGCACCGACCGTTGGGGCGCGCCGCCGTTTTCGCCTTGATCGTTCTGATCGCCCTGGTCGTTCTGGTTGCCTTGATCGTTCTGGTTGCCCTGCACGTTCGACCGCTGCGCGAGCACGCTCGCATCCGTCGAACCCCGATCGCCCCCGCACCCCGACAACACGGCAAGGCACCCGATCCCCACCACATGACGTAGCTTCATCCGTTCGTCCCTCCCTCTCTCTGCGTCGATCCTGTCGGCAAGAACCGCTCGTTGATCTCCCTGGCTGTTACGGCGCGCTGGCCGCCTGCGGGAACGACGGCATCGCGGATGCGTCGGTGCCCCAGGTCGTGGCGCTCGCGTCGGCCGTCATCGCGTACGCCAGCTTTCCGCCCTTCGCGATCTGCTCGAACGGCAGCCACGCGGTGGCGTAAGGTGCGCCGTTCAGCTTCAACGATTTCACATAGAACGACGCGTTGTCGCCCGAGCCTGCCCCCGGCGCGACGATGTGCAGCAGACGGTAGCTGCCGTCCTTCTGCCCGACCCGCACCGTGATCTTCTCGAACTGCGGGCTCGACAGCGCGACGCCGCTCACGCCCGGCACGACCGGATAAAGACCGAGCGCGGCCCACACGTACCAGCCGGAGATCGCGCCGAGATCGTCGTTACCCGGCAGTCCGGCCGCGCCGGTGCCGAACTCGTTCGCGAGCGACGCATGCAGCACGCGCTGCGTATGCGACGGCGCACCGGCCCACGCATAGACCCACGGCACGGCCATCGTCGCTTCGTTGCCGACGTAGAAATACGGCTGCACGGTGCCGATGTTCAGGTGCGTGAAGAACGTGTCGAGCCGCTTGACGACCGGTGCGGCGCCGCCCGCCTGCGCGACCACGCCGGCGAGATCGTGCGGCACGTACCACGTGTACTGCTCGGCATTTCCTTCCATGAAGCCGGTGCCGTCGGTGACCCATGCGCCGGCCGACGTCTTCGGCTGGATCACGCCCCGGTCGAACAGGTTGTGCCAGTTGCCGCTCGACTTCAGCAGCGTGCCGGCCGTCGCGGTATCGCCGAGCGCCGTCGCGAAGCGCGACACCGCGAAATCGCGCACCGCGTATTCGAGCGTGTTCGAAGCGGTCTGGTTGTCGCCCGAGCCCGACGACGGCACGTAGCCGAGCCGGTCGTAGTCCGCGCGGCTGCCCATCACCGGCGTGCCGGCGCACGCGGCGCCCGGCGCCGTGCTGTTCTTCATGATCGACAGCGCGGCCTGCGTGTCGAAGTTCGTCGCGCCGAACGCATGCGCGTTCGCGACGATGATCGAGCCCGCGTCGCCCGGCATCACGGCCGTCTCGGTATTGAAGTACGCCCAGCGCGGGAACGCGCCGCACGCCTTCGCATCGAGCACGAGCGATTGCACGATGTCGCTGGTCCGCACCGGGTCGAGCATCGCCTGCAGCTGGATGAACGTGCGGTCGATGTCCCAGCCGGAGAAGTTCGCGTACATCGTGCGGCCTTTCTCGACCTGACGCGTCGGCGCGGCCGCTGCGCCGTTCGACGCGTAGAAATCCGGGTACTGGCCGTTCACGTCGTTGAACACATTCGGGTGCAGCGACGCGTGATACAGCGCGGTGTAGAACTTCGTCTTGTCCGCATCGCTGCCGCCGGTGACCTGGATCGCATTCAGGCGCGCGTTCCACGCGGTGCTCGCCGCGCGGCGCACGGTGTCGAAACGCCAGTTCCGGTTGCCTTGCGCGTCCGTCTCCGGATTTTCCGCGCGCAGGTTCGCCTTCGCATTCGCTTCGCTGACGAACGAAATGCCGAGCTTCATCATCACGTCGGGATGCTTGCGATCGACATTGAACGTCACCGTCACCGGGCTGTTGTTCGACAGCACCGGCTTCGACGCGAACGGCTGGCTGAATTCCGCGTAGTAGTAGACGGGCACCGCGTGCCCGGCCCAGCAGAACCCGCCGCCCGCGATCGTGCCCGACAACGCGCGGTCGCCAACCTGGCTGATCGTGTCGCTCGTCGTGCCCTGCGCGCGGTTGTTCAGCACGGTCGGATCGATCGCGATCGTCGCCTGCTGGCCCTGCGCGAGCGCCGGATACGTGAAGCGTGCGAAGCCGGTGCGCACCGTCGTCGTCAGCTCGGCCTTGATGCCGTTGCCGAGCGTGACGCCGTAATAGCCGGCCTGCGCGGTTTCGCTCGCATGACTGAAGCTGGCCGGCGTGCCGGCGTCGGCCGGTGCGAGCTGCGGCATCACGTTCAGGTAGCCGCCGTTCGCCCAGCAGCCGGTGCCGCTCAGGTGCAGGATGCTGAATGCGTTGATCGACGTGTCGCCGTACCAGTAGCCGCCGGAGAAACCGGAGCCGTCGCCCTTGCTGCTGTCGTATTGGGCGGTCGGTGTCATCGGGCTCCATTGCATCATCCCGAACGGCACCGTCGGCCCCGGGAACGTGCCGCCGCCGAGGCCCGAGCCGACCGGGTCGGCCGGCTGGTCGGTCGCGTAGTCGGTGCCGATCAGCGGATTGACGTACTGCGCGACGTGGATGTCGACGTTTTTCTTCAGCGACTCGTTGCCGTTGCTGTTGTCGTTCTCGTTACCGTTGTCGTTGCCGCCGGTGCCGTCTTGATTGCCCTGCGACTGCGCGGCAGCCGACAGGTTCGCCGCGGCCGCCGACGGTGAATCGCCATCACCGCCGCAGGCAGACAAGACCACGCACAGCGCCAGCAGCGCCGTTCCCAACCCCCAGTTCCTGGACATCGTCCGTCTCCGTATCGTTCTTGAATCTGGATATTGATTCGAGCTACTGAACTTTCAATCAGGATGCTATTGATGAATTCCGCTTGCCCGGCCAATCGGTCGAAAGTCCCGGCTGCTTGTCGTTATTTCCGAATGCGCGCACCTGGAAACAGACGCGCCGGCATGTCGAAATACCGGCGCCCCGCAACGAACAATGCGCACAAGCGTGCCCAAATAAACGCGTTTTCTCTACCCCGTGTTTTTACGAATTTTTATTTCGTTTATCTAAACACGCCGTTATTGATTCGGTTTTTATGTGGAATGGGGCGGTGAATGCGTGATTGGTGATCAAGGCTGCTTCGGCAGATCCACATAGTCTTCGAGCTCGCCGGCGATATACAGCCGCTTGCCGAGTCGCGGGTATTCGCAGACGTCGTGTTCGAGCCGCTGCCCGCCGACGAGCAACTCCAGCGGCGTATCGCCGGTGTTCTGCACCGTATGCGCTTCTCCGCCGCGTGGAAAGCCCAGAAAATCGCCCGGCCCGATTTCACTGGTGCGTTCACCGATCGTGACCGCGCCCGTCCCGGACAGCACGTACACGAACTCTTCTTCGTACAGGTGACGGTGATACTCGGCCGATTCGTGACCGGGCATCAGCGTGAGCAGGTGAACACCGAATTGCGTCAGGCCGGTCAGGTCGCTCAGTGTTCGCTTGAGACGAACGGCATTGGGATTCAGCGAATGCACCGCGCGCGTCGGTTCCATGTTCGCAATATCGGCGGCCTTCAGCAGTTCTCGGGGAAAGGGAGTCGACATGGGGATCTCGCAAGCGTGAATGCTTCGGTTGAACGCGGCGCCGGCGTGGCGCGCGCAGCGGCCATTGTCCGACATTTTCACGCTTGCGGAGGGGTTGCGAGCCCCGCCCTCGCACGCGGCTAACGCGCGCAATCGGCCAGCAGGTTCGCCAGCACCGATGCGCCTTGCGCGAGGTGCACCGGATCGGCCTCTTCCGCTTCGTTGTGGCTCAAGCCGGCCTTGCACGGCACGAACACCATCGCGGAAGGCGCGACGTACGACAGGTTCACCGCGTCGTGCCCCGCGCCGCTGCACATCTCCATGAACGGATAGCCGGCGGCCGCCGTTGCCTGCCGCACACGCTCGACGCATTCCGCATCGAACACCACCGGCTCGTATTCGGCGATCGTCTGCACCTGCACGCTCGTGCCGCGCAGCGCGGTGCGCTGTGTGCAGATCGCTTCGATGTCGGCGACCAGTTGCTGCAACGCCGGCCGCGACGGGTGGCGCACGTCGACGCTGAACCGGACCTTGCCCGGAATCGTGCTCGGCGAATTCGGCTGGCACGCGACATGGCCGACCGTCACGCGCGCATCGTCGTCGAAGGTGTGACCGTGCTCGACGATCGCCGCGATCATCGCGGCCGCCGCGCCCATCGCGTCGCGACGCACGCTCATCGGTGTCGTGCCCGCATGCGACTCGAAGCCGGTCACCGTGACGTCGAGTTCGTAGATGCCCTGCACGCCCGTCACGACGCCGATCGGCACGCCGGCCTGCTCCAGCACCGGCCCTTGCTCGATATGCGCTTCGAAATACGCCTTCGGCATCTGCCGCTCGCGCGCAGGGCCAGCGAAGCCCGTGCGTTCGAGTTCGTCGCGCAGCAGCGCGCCCGTCTGCATGCACGGGCGATCCAGTGCGTAGTCGAGATCCAGCGCGCCGGCGTAGACGGCCGAGCCCATCATGCCCGGCGTGAAGCGCGAACCCTCTTCGTTGGTCCACGCAACGACGTCGATCGGATGCCGCGTTTCAATGCCGCGCTCGTTCAGCGTACGAATCGCTTCGAGGCCCGCGAGCACGCCATAGACGCCGTCGAAGCGGCCGCCGAGCGGCTGCGTGTCGAGATGGCTGCCGCACGTCACGGGCGGCAAACCCGGTTCCGTGCCCGGCCGGCGCGCGAACACGTTGCCGATCGGATCGATGCGGATCTCGCAACCGGCTGCTTCGCACCACGCGATGAAGCGGCGCCGGCCGCGCGCGTCGTCGTCGCTGAGCGCGAGCCGGCAGCTGCCGCCGTGCGCGGTCGCGCCGATCGTCGCCATCTCCATCAGCGAATCCCACAGCCGTTGCTGGTTAACGAGAATCATCGTGACCGCTCCTGAAAAGCACCGAGCATATACACTCGACCCAATAAGAAAAATCCAAGATTTCGTTGTGGACGATAACTTTCTCTTGTCACCCGGCGTTCGGCCCGGCCTGCGCTTCCTTCGTATTCGGATCGGTCATTCATGAAGCTCAAGCAGCTCGATGCGTTTCTCACGGTCGCCGAGCATCGCACCATTCGCGGCGCGGCGCGCGCGCTCGGCGTCACGCAACCGGCGATCAGCAGCATCGTGCGCGAGCTCGAACAGGAGCTCGGCGTACCGCTCGTCGTGCGCAGCGTGAAGGGAATCGAGCTGACCGATTACGGCAGCGCGTTTGCGATTCGCGCGCGGCTGATCGTCGAGGAGATCCAGCGCACGCGCGACGAAATCGAGCAGTTGCGGCTCGGCACGACCGGCTCGGTGTCGATCGCGGTCAGCCCGACCGTCGCGCTGACGCTCCTGCCGCGCGCGTTCGCCGCGTTCTCGCGCGACCTGCCCGGCGCCACGCTGAACGTCGACGATGCGCTGACCGCCACGGATCTCGCGCGACTGCGCGACGGCTCGCTCGACTTCATCGTAACGCATCAGTTGTCGAACGCAATACCGGACCCCGACGAATTCGCGAGCATTCCGTTGTTCCGGACGGCGTTCGCGGTCGTCGCGAGAAGCCGGCATCGGCTCGCACGCGCCCGCTCGCTGCGCGAGCTCGTCGATGCTCAATGGTGCGTGCCGCGCTACGGCGACGGAGGCGACGATCTGGTGCGCTCGATCTTCAAGCCGTTCGGCATCGACGTACCGAAGCGGGTGGTCCACTGCCCGTCGTTTGCCGCGACACTCGGGCTCGTGTCGCAAACGGATGCGCTCGGCGTGTTCGCGCGGCCGCTCGCCGACGTCGAACGCAAGTCACGCTGCATCGTCGCGCTGGATCTCACCGAGCCGATGCCCGCGTTGACGGTCGCGATCGTGATGCGGCGGCATGCGTTGCTGACGCCGGCCGCGCTGCATTTCATCGAGTGCCTGAAGGGGGCGGCTGCAACCGTTCAGGGCACGGACGGCGCATGATGCTCAGCGCACGTGCACGCCGCACAGCTCCGTCAGCAAGGCCACGAGACGATCGATGTGCGCGTCGTCGGTGCGCCACGACGACACGCTGATCCGGAACGCCGGCCGCCCCTGCCACACCGTCGTGCCGAACCACACGTCACCCGACGCCTGCGCGGCCGCGAGGATCGCCGCCGTTTCATCGTCGGTGCCGGCGCGCACGAGCACCTGGTTCAGCACGACGCGGTTAAGCACGTCGTAGCCGGCAGCCCGCAGGCCGTCCGCGACCCGCGCCGCCTGCGCGCAATGCTGCTCGACCATCGTGGCCACGCCGGCGCGGCCGAGCGAACGCAGCGCGGCCCACACGGGGATGCCACGCGCGCGCCGCGAGAACTCGAGGTTCAGGTTCTTCTGCGCGTCCTGCGCGCCGCTCAGGTACACGGCGTCGCTGTTCATCG
Organism: Burkholderia sp. AU33803; assembly: GCF_002223095.1. Taxonomy (NCBI): domain Bacteria; kingdom Pseudomonadati; phylum Pseudomonadota; class Betaproteobacteria; order Burkholderiales; family Burkholderiaceae; genus Burkholderia; species Burkholderia sp. AU33803. The sequence goes on along the minus strand of NZ_NKFJ01000006.1, from coordinate 290,984 downwards.
CGGTCGCGAGCGCGGCCGCGTCGCGGCAGATCACCATCGCGCCGTCGTACGGCGTGTTGAGCCACTTGTGGCCGTCGGTCGTCCAGCTGTCCGCGCCGTCGATGCCGTCCGTCAGCGCGCGCTTCGACGAGGCACGGGCCCACAGGCCGAACGCGCCGTCGACGTGCACCCACGCGCCGGCCGCCTTCGCGGGCGGAATCAGCGCCGCGAACGGATCGAATTCTCCCGTGTTCACTTCGCCGGCCTGCACGCAGAGGATCGTCATGTCGTCGAGCGCCGGCAGCTGTGCCGGATCGATCCGGCCATGCGCGTCGACCGGCGCGACGATGAGGCGCTTCATCCCGAAACCGAGCACGCGCAGCGCCTTCTTCACCGTGATGTGCGCCAGCTCGGAGATCACGACCTTCACTTCGGGCGCGCCGATCAGGCCATCCGCATCGACGTCCCAGCCCTTGCGCGCGAGCAGCGCGCGCCGCGCGGCCACCAGCGCGACGAGCGTGCAGGCCGTCGCGCTCGTGCCGAACCCGACCGCGCTGCCTTCGGGCAATCCGAGCACGTCGACGACCCAGCGCGCGGCCTGGCGCTCGATCGTCGCGGCGACCGGTGAATTCGCATAGGACGACGCGCACTGGTCCCACGCGAGCATCAACCGCTCGGCCGCCGCCGCGGCCGGCAGCGTGGCACCGATCACGAAGCCGAAGTAGTTCGGGCCGTTCGACGCGACGGTCGCGGGCGTGCCGCGCTCGTCGAGCAGGCGCAGCACGTCGTCCGCGGGGCGGCCCGTATCGGGCAGCGGCTCGTCGAACGCCGTCAGGCCGGCCAAGGCGGCCGCGTCGGGAAACGCGCGCCGCTCGTTCGTCGCGGCCAGATACGCGTGTGCGCGCCGGTCGGCGTCGGCCAGCAATGCAAGTTCGTCCATGTCGGTTGCCTCGTGGGGAATCAGAGTTGCAAAAGATCGCGGCCGAGCTGCTGCAGCGCGCCGTCGATCCGCTTGTAGTACGTGAACTTGCCGACGCGGGTCGCCTGCACGAGCCCCGCATCCGCGAGGATGCGCATGTGGCGCGTGGTCGTGGCCGGCGCGATGCCGAGCTTCTCGGTGATGTACGTGCAGCACACGCCGAGTTCGTCGACATCGCCGTGCGGCTGCGGCGGGAAATGCTTGCGCGGCTGCTTGAGCCAGCGCATTACGGCCAGGCGGCTTTCGTTGGCCAGTGCGCTGATACGGGTGACGTCGTCCATGAGAGTGCGGAGCGCGATTAACGTTTCGAATATTAGCTAAATGACGAAAAGTGATCAACCGGGTCGGACGATGCGCTAAAGTGCCCCCTCTTCGTCGAACAACAAGATCATCCATTCCACCGGGGCCATTCATGATCGATCGAAAGCCGCAGCCTGCGCGCGTCTTCGCCGCGCTGACCGTCTCCCTGTTGCTGGGCGCATGCGCGACTACTTCCGTCACCAAGCCGCGCCTCGTCGTCGGCCCGGCCTACCCGTTCATGCAGTTCGACGCACAACGCACGTTGCTGGCCGAAGCCGTTGCGTACACGGGCCCGGCGACCCGCTGGCGCTTCGTCGACAGCGCACGGCATATGTCGACCGCCTTCCCGTCCGGCGCGGGGATCCAATACATGACGTTCCGCAGCGACAATCCCGACACGATCGTCATTTATGCGGGACAGAATGCAGTCGCACGCTGCACCTCCGGCGTCGCCAAGGGCCAGGCGTGCCCGCGCCTCTACATCTTGCTCTCGACCGACGGCGGGCAGCACTTCCTGCACCGCGAAATCGACTTGCCCGCGCTCGCTCACGCCATCTCCAGCAACTCCGGCAGGCACGGTGGCACGCCGCCGTTTCCGGTACCGGCGATGGTCGTCGAGCGCGGCATCCTGTATGTCGCGGCGGGCGGGGATGCAAAGCCGCTCGTGCGCGTCAACAGGTGGCCCGAAGGGATGACCGTCCTGTCGACGGGCGAAGCCGTCGAGCACACGACACCGCTCGGGCGCGCCTACACGTGGCCCGAAGGGATCGAGGTGCGGCGGCCCATCGACAAGATCGGCCCGCTGAAGCGCGGGCCCGTCTATCTGTTCGCGGTCGCGCTGCCGGCCGCGACGCAAGCGCCGCCCGACGAACCGGCAACGGCCGATGCATCAGTCGCCGATGCACCCGTCTGCGCCTATCGCCGGATGCGCAAGGCGTCGAGCACGCTGCCGAACCTGACGGCCGTTCCGCTCGTCGGCAGCCGGCTCGAACAGGCGCCCGCGCTTCCCGACTTCGCGATGCCGGCCCCGATGCCATACAGCCAAAGCGACCTGTACCAGGCGAGCATCAGCGAAACCCGCCGCGGCGAGTTGCTCGACAAGTGGCGCAATGTCTATCCCGAGTGGGTCGCTGCCCAGCCGCCGGTCAGGAAGTTCACCCCTCGCGCGATGCTGGAGCTGAGCGCGGCCAAGATCGACTGCGGTCCCGACTACCCGTCGAAGTGGGACTGACGCCGATCCGCGTTCACGCCGCGAGCGCCTCCGCCAGCCTGTCGATCAGCGCGCGCACGCGCCGTGGCTGCACGGCGTTGCCCGGATAGACGATCTGCAAATCGACATCGCCCGGCGAGAACGCGCGCAGGACTTCGACGAGCGCGCCGGACGCCAGATCCTGCTCGACGTCGACCAGCGACTTCAATGCAACGCCGTGCCCCGCGACGCACCACGCGCGCACAAGCGCACCGTCGTTGGCCACCCGCCGGCCACGCACCGTCACGCGCCGCGGTTCGCCATCGATGCGGAATGGCCATTCGGCATACAGGTCCGGCCCGAAGCGCATCACGATGCAGTCGTGCGCGGCGAGATCGTCCGGATGTTGCGGCGTGCCGTGCGCCGCGAGATACGCGGGCGACGCGCACACCACGCGCCGCGCACGGCCGAGCGACCGGCTGCGCAGCGAGCTGTCGGCGAGCACCCCGCGACGGATCGCGAAATCGAGCCCCTGCCCGACGACATCCACGTAGCCGTCACCGAGATGCAGATCGATCGTGACGCCCGGATGCTCGGCCAGAAACGCGTCGACGACGGGCACCACGCGCTCGCGCCCGAGATCGGCCGGCGCACTCAGGCGCACGGGGCCCGACAAGGTCTGCACGCCGAGCCGCACGCGGCTTTCGAGTTCGTCGGCTTCGGCCAGCAGGCGCCGCGCGCCGTCGACGAGCGTGCGGCCTTCGTCGGTCAGGCTGATCGCGCGCGTCGTGCGCGTGAGCAGCGCCGCGCCGTAGTGGCGCTCGAGCGCGGTCAGCCGCTCGGACACGGTGGCCGGCGACAGCCCGAACTCGCGGCCCGCCGCGGCCAGTCCGCCCTTCTCCACGATGCGCAGGAACAGTGCGAGATTGTCGAGCAGCATTATTCGCTCCTTCCGAACGATATTTTCGAAGTCAGCCCAATTATCCGAAATATCCGCAAGCGATACAGTGTGCCAACGCGTGGCCTCGCGGCCGCCCCTCGACCCGTCGATCACCCAAAGGAAACCCGCCATGGAATACCGCACCCTCGGCCGCTCCGGCCTCAAGGTTCCCGCCCTGAGCTTCGGCGCCGGCACGTTCGGAGGCACCGGCCCGCTGTTCAGCGCCTGGGGCAACACGGGCGTCGATGAAGCGCGCCGCCTGATCGACATCTGCCTCGAAGCCGGCGTGAACCTGTTCGACACGGCCGACGTGTATTCGGACGGCGAATCCGAGCGCGTGCTCGGCGCCGCGATCAAGGGACGCCGCGACCAGGCGCTGATCTCGACGAAGACGGGCCTGCCGACCGGCAGCGGCCCGAACGACGCGGGCACGTCGCGCGCGCGGCTGGTCCGCGCCGTCGACGACGCGCTGCGCCGCCTCGACACCGACTACATCGACCTGCTGCAACTCCACGCATTCGATGCGAGCACGCCGGTCGAGGAAGTGATGTCGACGCTCGACGATCTCGTGCGCGCGGGCAAGCTGCGCTACATCGGCGTGTCGAACTTCGCGGGGTGGCAGATCATGAAGTCGCTGGCGGCGGCGGATCGGCACGGCTGGTCGCGCTACGTGGCGAACCAGGTCTACTACTCGCTCGTCGGCCGCGACTACGAGTGGGACCTGATGCCGCTCGGCGCCGACCAGGGGCTCGGCGCACTCGTCTGGAGCCCGCTCGGCTGGGGCCGGCTCACCGGCAAGATCCGGCGCAACACGCCGCTGCCTGAAGGCAGCCGCCTGCATGAAACGGCCGGCTTCGGGCCGCCGGTCGACGACGCGCGCCTGTACGACGTGGTCGATGCGCTCGACGCGATCGCCGAGGAAACCGGCAAGACCGTGCCGCAGATCGCGCTGAACTGGCTGCTGCAGCGCCCGACGGTGTCGTCGGTGATCATCGGCGCGCGCAACGAGGAACAACTGCGGCAGAACCTCGGCGCGGCCGGCTGGGCGCTGACCGATGCGCAGGTCGCGAAGCTCGATGCGACGAGCGCGGTGGAAGCGCCTTATCCGTACTTCCCGTATCGCCGCCAGCAGGCGTTCGCGCAGCTCAATCCGCCGCTGCGCGGGTAAGCGCCGACGGCCGGCGGAGCCTGCGAACGGGGCCGTGCAGCGCTAAGCCGGCACGCGCGCATCGCCGAGCCGCACGACCTTGTCGGCCGGCCCGATGACCGAGCGCCGATGCGTGATCGCCACGACCGTGACGTCGCGGGCCAGCAGCCGCACGTGTTCCATGATGTCGCGCTCGGTGGCTTCGTCGAGCGCGGAACTCGCTTCGTCGAGGAACAGCACGGTCGGCTCGCCGTACAGCGCACGGGCAATCGCGATGCGCTGGCGCTCGCCGCCGGACAGCTTCAGCCCACGCTCGCCCACCGTCGTGCGGAAGCCGTCCGGCAGGCTCTCGATGAACGTCAGGATCGTCGCCTTCGCCGCGGCTTCACGCAGACGCTGCGCATCGCGCGGCCGGCCGAGCAGGATGTTGTCCTCGAGGCTTTCGTTCAGCAGCACGACATCCTGCGGCACGACGGCCACCGCGCCGTACCAGTCGGCCCGATCGATCTCCGCGAGATCGACGCCGTCAACGAGAATGCGCCCGCCGGTCGGCTCGATCGACTTCAGCGCGAGCTTGAAGACGGTGGATTTCCCCGCGCCGGTTTCGCCGACGAGGAACGTGATCGCCCCCCGTTCGGCGACGAAGTCGACGTCGGTCACGCCGCGGCCGTTGTCGTACGCATAGGCGACGCGGTCGAACACGATGCGCCCGTCGCGCGGCGCGAACGCCGACGCGTGCGACACCTGCCGCTCCTCGGGCGCCATCCACAGCGCCGCGAACGGCCCGAGCGCCGCGCGGGAGCGTGCGCACTCGCCGACCGCGCGCGCGATCATCTCGAACGGCTGGTTCAGCTGCAGCAGCAACGTGTTGAACAGCACGATGTCGCCGATCGACAGCGCGCCCGCCGCATGGCGCGGCAGCAGCAGCCAGAACGTCACCGCGAACTGGATCGCGAGGCCGAGGCCCAGCGCCGCAAGATAGCGGACGTGCTGCAGCACATACGCGCGCCAGCTGTCGCGCACGACACGCGCTTTCTCCGAGAAACGTTCGTGCATCCAGCGATGACTGCCGAAATGCCGGAGCGTCTCCATCGCGTTGATCGCGCCGCCGACGAAGCGCGCATTCTCCTGCCCGGCCTCGATCGCGCGATCGAGGAACGCGCGCGAGCGCCGCGCGCCGACGATCGCGATCGTCACCGCGACCGCACCGTAGGTGGCAGTGATGGCCACGACTTCGACATTGATCAGTGCGCCGAGCGTGACGAGCGTCAGCACGATCTGCAGCGCGCCGGGGATCAGTTCCATGAGGCTCAGCTGCACGATCACCGACAGCGCCCGGCTGCCGCGCTGGTTCGCGTTCTGGATTTCGGCGGGATTGTGCTCGACGAAGAACGCCGTGGTCTTCTTCAGGATGCGCTCGAAAAAGCGCGTGCTGGTGATGAAGCCGAGATTCTCCGAGCTCATGAACGCCAGGTACTGCACCACGCGTTGCAGCGCGCTGGAGAGGCCCAGCAGTACCGCGTAGAGCAGGAAGCCCGGGATCAGCGCGTGGACCACGCCGCGGTGCGACAGCGCGTCGATCAGGCGCGAGAACAGATAGGGGGCGGCAACCGCGCTCGCGCTCGACAGGATGACGACCGCCACGACCGTCAGCAACATCAGGCGATCGGCCTTCCAGTAGGCCCGCAGGACCTCGGTGATCGGATGCGACGCACGGGTTTCGTTCATGGCGGGATGAACCGGGCGCGGCGCAGCCCGGTTGGCGGCGATGGGCGAAAAAGTCTAACAGAGTGAAAGGCGTGGCGTCGTTCGGACGGGATGGCGGCGGTGTTGCGCGGACGAAAGCCCGCGGCTCCAGGATGCGCGAAGGCCAAACCTGACGGCTCCAAGCGCAGCCGACGTGATCGCCGCAGGTTCTGCCTGACGGTCGAAGTCGTGAGAATGTGTCGGATCGTGGCACCATGAAATGCGGTCGCCATGGGCCTACCCATGGGGCCGCGACCTTCCTATCGTGGAGACCTGCGACGCGCCGGCCGGATCGGCAGCGCCCCCTCTTCTCCTCGACAGGTCCGCCAACATGAACACCAACGACACCGGACTGACCGTACGCGCGGTCACGGAACACGACTACGACCAGTGGCTGCCGCTGTGGGACGGCTATAACCGCTTCTACGGCCGCTTCGACGACACGGCTCTGCCGATGCGGGTCACACAACTCACGTGGTCGCGCTTCTTCGACGGTTACGAGCCCGTGCACGCGCTCGTCGCGGAGCGCGCCGGCCGGCTCGTCGGGCTCGTGCATTTCCTGTATCACCGCAGCACGACGCATATCGGGCCGACCTGCTACCTGCAGGACCTGTTCACGCTCGACAGCGAGCGCGGCAAGGGCATCGGCCGCGCGCTGATCGAAGCCGTGTACGACGCCGCGCGTGCGCATCGCGCCGAACGCGTGTACTGGCAGACACACGAGACGAACCACACGGCGATGCGGCTCTACGACACCGTCGCGGAAAAAACGGGCGGAATTGTTTACAGAAAGACGCTGCCGCGCTGAGTACAGTTAGTCGGGTATTTATCCCCCGCTCATTCGACGCATTGGCGACCCGCCACGTGCGCGAGACCGTCGGTGGACATGTGCCGTCCCAACCCCACGGTAGCCCGCGGGATACGAATTCGTCCTTTCACTGGATATTTGTATCTCCAAGGACACCATTTCGATATGTCAGTTTTCGTCGCTCATAATGGGGGCATATCAATTCTCTGGACTGGCCATTCCCCTGCTCTGGAGCTTCAAATCTCCCGCACGTCCAACGAAATCAAACGTCTTCGGTCTCGTCCGCCGCCCTCCCCGTCCCCGGTTGTTCCATTGGCGTGCCGTTGATCGCAGCCACTAGCGCCAGCACCCCGCGTTTTTCTCGCAGCTTCAATTCTCGGAAGCCCGCGAGGAGCAGTTCTTCGTCGCCAGTTAGCGCCAAAGTTCCGGGGTCGGACGTGCGGCCGGTAAGCAGATACTGAACATCGACACCAATCTCAGCAAGTCGGGTCAGATAGTTCGCATCCGGAATCCTCGAGCCTTGTTCATAGTTGGACTGAGCCTGTTTCCGAACACCTCCTGCTTCGCCGAATTCGGCTTGGTTCATTTGCAGGCGTCGCCGCTCCTGCTTCAAGCGAAGCGGAAAGTTACTCATGTGTGGATTTTCTGTTGACATGAACTCATTTGTTGACTATCGTTAGCATGTACTCAGTTGTGTCCCGGGATGGACAAGAGCCCTGAGAAACTCCTGCTCCTGCCTGCACACGATCTCGATGTATCGGAGGACTCATGCCATCCACGTACGAAATCTGCGGCGCACTTTCCGTCGTCGGTAGCTTCCGACGCAATCACGCGCAGCAGTTCGCGGAACGCTTGCCCGCCTCCGCGACCGTGTACTGCGTTACTGACGCCGTCACGCATTCGGTCATGATCCGCGTTCGCGGCGCACTTACCGATCAAGAGGTCACCTCTATCGAAGGCGATCTGAAAGAATTCTCCCAGAAGTGGGCTCGAACCGCCGCCGTATTCAGTCGCATACGGTTCGGCGAACAATCCCTCATGCCCCTCGCGCCGGGCCGACACGTCGAACGGTTGCAGGATCCGGCGAAAGAATACGTCCGGCATCACACGCCTACGCCGCCGCATTCTGATAGTCAAAACACTCAGATACTGTCGGCTCCGCTCGGATGATCCGCCAAGGCTATCTAAAAGCCGAGATTTTCGCCCCAATCGGGACACTGGTTTCCCCCCAACCTCTGGAGGTTCGCAATGGAAGAGCCCGCACCGTACAGCCTCTCAGGCGCACTGCCCGTCCAAGACGACTTGAACGATGAACAACTCGATCGGGTATCCCGGCACCTGAGCGGTATCGCCACCGTGTACGTGAAACACGACACCGTAGCGCATACCGTTTCATTGTGCATCTCGGGTACGTTGATGCGTGACGATGCGCGTTACATCGAACAACGCATCGAACGCTTCGCCGAGGAGCATGCTCGTGCGGCCTCTATTCTACTTAGCGAGTGGAACGGTGTGACGAGCGAGCTTGTTGTCGGAATGAACTGGGACGCCCAGTGCCTCATCAAGCTGGCAGCGATCCAAGAACAACTTGGAAAGCTTCCGGAACGATATTTCGATTTTCTCTTGCGACTGGAACCCGCGGGTGCACCGGCGCGTGGCAAGCAGTTCTTGTCGGTTTCGATCGAGACCAGCGACGAACAGCAGGTTGTATAACGCAAGATCAGCGTTACAGATACTCCGCGCAAATAAGATGTCGAGGTGCCGAAGCACAGCGTTGGCTACCGCTCGTTTAGCACAGGGGCCGCCCGATAAGTCGGTAAAACATCCGAATTGAAAACCGCGCGAAACATCCGCGTCGCCGCTCATTCGCATGCGCTCAAAGCAGTGGCCGAGCCTTGATCCAGAGAAACAGCGGCACGCGCGCCCACTGTTTCAGTTGCTCCGTATCGGCATGATCGGGCGGCGGCTCGCGCAGCGACACGATCGCAAACCCGGCCGCTTCCAATGCCTCCATGTTTGCCTGCAGCGGCAGCGACCAACCCGCGAAGTGCATCGACAGCCCGTCGCGCGTTTCGACGCCATCGAAATGCTCGCGCCCGAAATAGCTGCCCTTCAGCACGAACGGCGCATCGTGTTGCGGCCCCGCGAAGCCACCGCGATCGCGGAACGGATGCACGATCGAGATGAACAGCGTCCCGCCCGGCTTCAGCACGCGGCGCGCTTCGTTCAACGCGCGCTGCATGTCGTCGAGATCCATCAGCACGTTGTACGCCATCACGAGATCGAAGCTGGCCGCGTCGAACGGCAGCGACGCCGCATCGGCCAGCTCGTAGCGATGCGCGGAATCCGCGTGACGCGCGGCGTCGAGCATCGCGGGCACCACGTCGCTCGCGGTCACGTCGTAGCCGAGCGCCTTCAGCTCGCGGCTCACGCGGCCTTCGCCGCAGCCGATTTCCAGCGCGCGGCCGGTGTCGCGGCCGATATAGGCCGCGAGCCCCGCGCGGTATTTCCAGAACGCGTCGTGCCCCGGCTTGCCGGCCCAGTCGATCCATTGGTCGGCGACTTGCGTCCAGTGTTCGGTGATGGCTGTCGTGTCGGTCATGTGCGCTCCCGCCCGGTGTGCGTCGTTGGCTCCGGATGCGCATGGTAAGCCGAAGCGGCGGCACGCGTCGGCGGGGTGCACCGGCCAACTGGTTTCCGTTTCCAGCCACGACGTTCTACAGTGACATAAAACAATCCGCGCCGTTGCACATCGCCGCCGCCCGACGACGCGCCCCCGATTCCGAGGACACCCCATGCCGAGCATCCTGGCCGCGCCCACCAATCTCCCCCCGAGCCCCGTCGCGGCCGAAACGCGCATGGTGCACGACGTCGCGACGCTCAAGCTGTCCGACTACCGTGCGGCGGACGGTGCGTCGTGGGTCATCGCCACCCTCACGCCGGCCGCGGACAGCGGCACCAACGTAACCGGTACGACGTACTTCGACACTGCGAAAGGCCAGACCGTCCCGGTACCCGACGCGCGACGCCGCTATGCGAATCGCGGCACGTGGCAGGTCGTCGCGAGCTCGAGCCCTTCCGTGCCCGCCACCGGCCGCTACGACTGGCTGACGCTTGCGTGGCTGCCGATAAACCGGCGGCCGCTGCCGCAAACGCCCGAGCACCTGTATTCGCCGTTCATTCGCGGCGGCACGATCGTGTATCGATGGAATCCCGCCGCGGAAGGCGGCGAGCAGTTCGGCAACGTGCGGATGATCTTTCCGGAATGGACGCAGCAGGTGGCCGATGCGTTGCGGGCGGCTCCGGCAGCGTCACCGGACGGGGCCAACGCGTCGTCTGCACCGCTACCGCTCGATCGCCTGAAAGCGGACACGAATCCGATGACCGCCGTGCTCGACTTCAGCGACGCACTGCGTGACGAGCCGGTCGACAAGATCGTCGCGCGGCTGCCGGGCCTGCTACGCGTGAAGGATCTGCACGAACTGTCGGCGATCGTGTTCCTGTGCCTGTCCGGATCACGCGCGGAAGACCGGCCGCGCTTCGCTGACGTGATCCACGGCTCGATCGCGTCGACCGACGACGGCGCGCGGCTGCTCGCGATCGCCTATGGCGCGTTCGCAGCCGGCCGGGCGCGGCCTTATCCGTTCAACGATGCGGGGCAGACGGCGCGTATCAACGACGTGTTCGGCGCGTTGAAGCAGCGGACGGCGGCACTCAACGTGCCGGTCGGGGAAGGCTCGCCCTGGTACGAATTCTTCACCGCGTATCGGCTCGGCGGCGCAGTGTCCGGCACCGGGCAATGAGTGCCCGCGGCGGCCCCCGCCGCGACAGCAAGACCCGATCACGGGTGTGAAAAATCTCTCGCCACGCAGTCCGCGGCTTTTTCATGCATGCCAAACGCGGCGATGAAGCCATGCCGATTCAATTTCCGATTTATTCGACCTTTTGAATCGAATCGTCCCGTGCTAGATTTCCGCCCGGCCACAGAGCCATCTCACATAACCCGAACTAAAAAAGACCAAATCATGAAATCTGTATTCCGTCATGCCGCACTGGCACTGGTAACGATCGGCTTCCTGTCGGGCTGCGCGAGCAGCGTGACACGCGACGCCAGCGATCAGGCGGGGGCCATCGCAACGGCATCGACGCCCAAATTCGGCTCGAAACCCGTGATCGTGCAAGTCACGCTCGACAACGCCGCCCAGGAAGCGCTGAAAGACAATCTGAAATTCAGCCCTGAGAACCTGAAAGGAAAAATCGAAAGCGCACTGGCCGCACGCAAGCTGCTGGCAAAGGCGGATTCGACCGATGCGATGCACCTGAACGTGGAAGTCAACGGCATTCGCGTGCGCTCGAGCTTCTCGGCCGTCATGTTCGGCTTCATGGCGGGCAACGATCATGTCGACGGCACCGTGACGCTCGTCGACGCCGACAATCATCAGGTCGACCGCTTCAAGGTGTCGGCTTCGTATGCGCTCGGCGGTATCGCCGGCGGCATGGACGACACGCGCATGAACTGGCTCTACGAGAAGTTCACCGAGAAGACGCTGACGACGCTCGAACCGGCGGCTGACGCGCAACAACAGGCAGACGCCGCGCAGGCGAAGAAGCTGTAATCGTCGACGCCCGACGGGCCGCGCATGCGCGGCTCGTCGGGCGGTCACCCCGGCGCGCGCCGCTTCGACGACGAAGCGGATATCGACCGGTGAGACGTTCAGCGGGCATGTTCGTCCTTCAGCATGCCCTTCAGCAGCAGACACGCGCCCCCACCCACCGCGCTCACGCACGCGACATAGCCGAAGTACAGCTGATAGCCGCGCATGCCCGGATACGCGGTCGTCAACCAGCCGTTCAGCAGCGGCAGGAACACGTCCGGCGAATAGCCGAGCAGCGAGATGATGCCGATCGCGAGCCCCGTGATCCGCGCCGGTACGTCGCAGCGTTCGAGTACGCTCCAGTACAGCCCGCGCACCGCATAGGTCAGCAGGCCGATCACGATCACGACACCCACGAGCAGCGCAATCTGGTTGAGCGACGGAAACGCGATCAGCCCGACGAACGCGAGCGCCGCGCAGAACAGCGCGCCGCCGAGCACGTTCAGCGTGCCGATGCGATCGCCGACGAAGCCGCCGCCGATGCCGCCGATCGGCCGCATCCACAGCTTCAGCGACGCGATGAAGCCGGCCGCAACGATCGACATGCCGACGCCCTTCTGCTGCAGATACGGTGAAATGCTGTAGGTCGCCCACGACAGGTGGTAGCCGCAGAACACGATCAGCGCGAACACCCACAGCCGGCGATTGCGCGCGAGCGTGAGCAGGTCGCGGCCGAGGTGGCCTTTCTCCGCCGTCACCGCATCGTGCGCCGCCGCCCCGCCCGCATCCTTGACGAACAGCAGCAGCGCGCCGAGCGCGATGCATACCGTCGAATAGCCGACGACCACCTGCCGGAACGCGCCGCCGTGCGACACGCCGCGCGTGTCGACGAGCCACGCGAACAGCGCAAGCGACGCGGTCGCCAGCAGCGCCTCGATCAACCCGCGGCCGCCGTCGAGAAACCCGAAGAACCAGCCCTGCTCGCTCGGTCGCGCGATCGTCTTCACGCGCTTGATCACGGATGCCCAGAACGTCAGGTCCGTCGTCACGCCCCAGCCGCAGAAAATTGCCATCAACGTCGCATACGTCGGCGCGCTCGCATTCGCATACCAGAAGCCGAGCGCGCCGGTGCCCGCGAGCGAGAAGCCGATCAGCCAGCGCGGCGGCAGGCGATCGGCAAGCCAGCCGCTCGGCAGGTAGCAGACGAGAAAGGTGGTGCCGAGCGCCGAATAGAGATAACCGAGCTGCGTGCGCGTGATCTGGAACAGGTCCAGCATCGTGTCCTGGTAGAACTGGCGCAGGTACAGCATCGGGTAGATCGCACCGGCCGCGCAGACGAGCAGCGCAAGCTGAACGTAGCGGCCAGTAGACGCAGTGGTGGCGGTATCGCCGGGTGGCGCGGTGCGAAGTGCCGCGTCATGGTTCGTCATGTGTCTCCTCCATCGGGTGATCCCCGCCGGCCGCTGGCCGGCTTCATGCAATTCATGCAATGCGCGAGTGAATGCCCGGTGCTCGCATCTGGCAGCGGCCCTATTCCGTTTGATCAGCCGACATGAGTCGGTTCGCGGCCGCGCCCACCGGCCGCCACCGGGCATTCACGCCCGCACGCTTGACGACAAAAAATCGGCCGCCCGGGGAGAGCGGCCGTCAAGGAGAGATCCCTATTCGGGATGCCGGCGGACACCACTCCGGACCGGCCTGAGTATTGTTGATGAACGCGATTCCGATGACCATCAGACCGGTCTGATTTGCAGCCTGCCCGCCTGCAAATCACGGAGTCCTGAGCCCGCCACCTCGTTCGAATCCGCAACGCGCCGTTACGTTCTCGACGGGAACCCCCATACGCGGCGACCTGTCGAATCGCCGCACGACCGTCGACGGCTTCATCGCCTTGGCGGACAATCACTTCTCCTCCTTCGCTCGTCCACGTCCAACTGTTCCCTTTTCATGCTGAGCATCGGTCCCTTCTCGATCCGCGTCGTCGCGGTAGCCGCCGCCGCGCTGCTGGCGTGGCTCGTCGCGCGTTTCTTCCAGCGCCGCCCGCCTGACGGGCATCACAAGACGGCATCGAGCTTGATCCTCGACGTGCTGCTGCTCGGGCTGATCGCCGCGCGCGTCGGCTATATCGCGCGGTGGTGGAGCGACTATGCGGCATCGCCACGCTCGATCATCGCGCTCGGCGACGGCGGCTTCGACTGGCGCATCGGCCTGGTGGCCGGCCTGATGTTCGCGGGCTGGCGCCTGCGCCGCTTGCCCGCGCTGCGGCGACCGGTGCTGGCCGGCATCGTCGCGGGCCTCGGTGCGTGGGGCGTCGCGCAAGGCACGCTGGCGACGTTGCAGCAGAGTGCACCGCCGCTCGCCGCGATGCAGCTTCAGGCGCTCGACGCGACGCCCGTGTTGCCGGCGAGCGTCCTCGGCAAGCCGGTCGTCGTGAACCTGTGGGCGACATGGTGCCCGCCGTGCCAGCGCGAAATGCCGATCCTCGAACAGGTGCAGCGTGACCATCCTGGCATCACGGTGCTGATGATCAACCAGGGCGAAAATGCGCAGACCGTGCGCGCGTTCCTCGAACAAAAGGGCCTGCGCTTCAATCATGTGCTGCTCGATCCGTCGTTGCACGCGATGCATGCCTATGGATCGCGTGGACTGCCGACCACGCTGTTCTTCAACGCAAAAGGCGAACTCGTCGAATCGCACATGGGCGAGCTGACCGTCGCGCGGCTGAAGGACACCGTCACGCAGCGCTTCGGGCAGTAATACCGGTGGCTGACCGGAAAGCGCCGCCACGCCGCTTCGTCACATCCGCGCTTCGACCACGGCCAGGCGGTACACAACGACCGATCCGATAGGCCTCACCGAATGCGTCAGCCCGATCGTGTCCAACTTGCGCGACGGCCTGCACATCGGCCAGGAGACGGATGCCATCACGACGTATCTGTATGCGGCGCTCTGCCTGATGGCATCGCCGATGTGGCATCGGCCTACGCCGAAGGGCTCGACAAGAGGCCACGTGGCTTCAACGCCGGACCAGAACATGCGCGCAAGCAGATGCACGCACTGCATGCGTCAGCACGAACGGCGCCGGCCTACGTCGTGGGCCGGTCAGACAGACGGACGCCTGCGCTTCACCCGGTGCCAATCACCGGCGGCACCGCCGCACGACACCCGTGAACCATCAAGCGCGTGCACATTAAGCGTAGTATCAGTCTCGGTCAAATGGCGGATCAGGTTCGGTTGGCCTGTCATCGACACTGCGCTGTCTTCCCGTGAAGTGGGCGATATACCTGTGCGCGACGGGGCGGTCACGATGTGAGCACTCGGTGGCCGGCTCGAGTCGGGTAGCGCCGGGATCCAATTGCCGTGCCGGCATGTGCTGCACAAAATCCACAATAGCCATTGCCATGGTTCGGTCTTCCGGGATACCGGAATGTGCCAATGCTTGTGCGACTCCGCGCCAGACTGCCAATGTTTCGATATGTGCGTCCCATAACACCATTGTTGCCCGCTCATCGAGCACTGATCGGTAAAAGCGTGGGGCAACTCCACGAGACTGCATCCGTACAACGGCCTGCGCCCGAAAGCGTTGTGTCTCACCGCGAACCAGCCTCGGCGTTGCGTTGGCGTCGACCCCGTGCTCGCGCAACTGTCGCGCGAACACCTCGCGCCATGTGCGCAGGTCCCGCTTGCGCGGATTCAGACACCGTCCGTCAGGACCACGCACCCGAACACACAGATGTACGTGCGGATGCGGTTGGTCATCATGCTGTGCGAACACGTACGATCGTCCGTCGCCGAATATCTCGCGCGCGAATGCCCTTGACGCCTCTCGGACGGCCGCGCGGTCCGTGCCCGCGGGCATTGATAGCATCAAATTGAAGGTTTCCCGACGCCGGCTCTCTTCCGGCATCCCCCAACCACCCCACCGCCATTCGTCAAAAAGGTCCTGCAGGGCAGCGTCTCCGACCAACACGTGCTCGTCCTGGTCTTCCAGCTCGACATGGCCAGCGCGTGAAATATATTGCAGATGTCGCCGCACCGCACCCATGCCCTGTGCGCCTGACGCTCTGTTGGTAATCTTGACCATGACCTCGGGCGCGCGTCGAAGCGTCAAAGCCAGTCGTTCGCGCAGACGCAGCGCATCGCGCGGCAATGCCACGCCGGGCAGATGCGGGGCGCGCACATGCCGCAGCGGCTCATGAAACAGTCGATCGCCCCAGTTGACGAGCAGCGCATCGACGTACTGTCTGGGAAACGGCATCTCAACGGCTCCATCGGTCCAGATTAGTTTGCAGCAACTGTGCGACAAAACGCAGATGTGTGAGGATTATGGCGCGCGAGTGCTCCCAATCGGACACGTGATGGCCCTCGCCCGTGTTGCGAGCAAGCTCACCCAGCCGCGTACGAATCGCGGCGAGCTGCCGATTCGATTCCGCAAGCAGCATCATCTCCCGGTTTCCCAATTGCGGCTCGCCGGTCAGATGAGCGCGAATTAACGCAGCAATCCATCGATTTGCGGTGAAACCCTGAACATGGGCCAGTCCTTTGATACATTCCAACTCGGCCGGCATAAGGCCTACGCCGATTCGTACAAACGGCTCACTCGGCGCCGAAAGTACTGCAGACGTGTCGGGCGGCTCATGGGCGATGTCCAGTGCTTCGGCCACGAGCCGCCTGATCCCCTCGCCGGCGCTCACCCCGTTCTGCACACATCGTGCCTGCCACAAGGGCTTGAGCGGACCCAGTTCGACCGCAATGCGCGCTCGGTTTCGCGATCCCATGTTCGTCTACCGTTCGCCAGGCAACGGCATGGCGGGTGCCTGATCGATTTCTCGCGACGGGGCAGACGATTGCTGGTGTTCGACCTTTTCCGCTCGCGCGGACGGTACCGCCGGATCGAACACGCGAGGTCGGGGAAGCTCGACGTCCTCGGCGTGAAGCGCGTCGAGCATGCGCACAGCGCGACGCTTAACACGATCGACCGAACGATCACTGAAACCCTGCTCGCGCATGGCCGCCACAATCACGGCGAGATGAATCCCGTCGTCCTCCCATTTCGCGTGGCGCACCGATGCATCCACGGGACGGGCTGGACTCTCGTCACGGACACTCCCAGGCGCTGGAATCGCCGCTGCTTGTGGCTGCAGCGCAAGATGCTCGGAATCGCGATCGCGCGTGTGTTCAGTCGGCCCGTTCAACTCAGAAAGACGTGCGAGGTCGGCAGGCTTCGGTGTGTACCCGCTTACCTCAATACCGATTGAAGCGGCCTGCAGCCATACTTCGCGGCAAAAAGCGTCGTGCCCCGACACGCGAATGCGCGCCCACGCCTTCGCCTGCACCATATCTATCATGGAAGCAACAATGTCTGTATGAGTGTGCGCCGTGACGAGATATCGCCCCCGGTCCTCGAATGCCAGCGAGTATGGGGCATCCTTCAGAAAATACTGACCGCCGGCGCGCAGGTAGCTTCGCCTAACTCGCTCTGGCGCGTCGGCGATCTGCGTGAACTTCGGCACTGAATCTATCGCACTGGTGTCGGACACACCGTCCGTGCCGGCGTCGTCTCGCCCCGCCTCGACGCGGCTGCCACCAGCCTGCTCTCGTAGCAGGGCGCGCGCCGCATCAAACTCGCTGCGCCGACGCGCAAGCATTGCGAGGTAGCCGAATTGTTGTGCAGGAAAGTGCTCCGACGGGTGGCGTCGCGCGATGTCGACGTCCGGAGTCCATTCAGGCTCGATGGCGTTCATGGCGAAGTTCGCACTGCGTGCGAAAAGCGTCGGCGACTGGGCATCATCCATCATGTACCTCACCGGTTTTGCGTCGCGCAATGCTGCGCTGCGCGGCGTCACCATACATATTGATATTGCGGACGACCGCATCGCTACCGCTGCGGGTCATCGACGTCCCCACGCCCGTCCACTCGTGACCTTGCTTGCGCGAGCGCGGCCGCACGCGCGGCTTTCACGCGAGCCCATGACGCTGCATGCAGCGCATCGAGCTTCGCGTCCATGCCATCGAATCCCATTTCCCGCGCAGATTTTTTCAGCGACGCAACCGCCCGCTCTAGCTGATCGCGGGCCCGGTCCCACGGGTACAGCTTCGCGCGCTCACCTTCGTAGACAATCTGTACGTCCGCGCCATTTAGGCGATGGTGCTCATCCATCCACCGCAACCGGTCCGACACGAATGTCATCTTTCCCTTCGCATGAAACACCACGCTGCGTGGTGCCACCTCTTGAACAAGGTAATGCTCGGTATTGAATACCTCCCCGCGATAGGGGCCTCCGTTTTCTCGTGGTGTGGACATCCTCAGCGCAGCCCCAAAACGCCGCTCGGCCGCCAACTTGACGTCAGTGGGCACGGCGTCGAGCCCGTATATGAGTTCGCCTGCCGCATGACGTGGCCCACGGTTCGAATGCTGCCCCTCGCCCGTGGTTTCGGTAATTGAGCTCGCCGCCGGTTCGTGAGTGAATGCCTGTTTCCCTTCCTCCGGGGTACCGGATGGCCGTGTCGACGCGCGATCGCTACCTGAGCTGTCGACCTCGGCGTGCCGGCGCACGTCGTCCGCCGCCGTACCGTTGCCCGCCTTCCTCGATCCCATATCTCCGTCTCCCGTCAAGTTAAACGCCATACCCTCGGTTCGCGCTCGGCTCGCCTTGGCCTCAGTCGACGCAGGCGCTGGCGTATCGAGTACCGCACGCCGCAACAGCTCGCCGACCGCGTCCTTTCCGTCGAGCACCGCCATATCGTTAAAGTCGGTCGGCAACTGATTGGCAATACGCGCCCCTGATGCGAACCGAGGAGCGACCAGTCGTGCATGCGCATCGCGCGCCGCGTGCTCCGCATGCGCATATCCAGCACCAAGATCGGCCAGAATCACAAGCTCATCCTTCGGGTGCTGCGCGCGCCATACCGTTGCCACTTTGGGCAAATTTCCGCTCGACAAAGCCGCAAGCGTGTACCACCCTGTCGCCTGCCATGCCGATACGGCAGTCGCCACGCCCTCGGCAATCAGAACCGGCAAGCACGCCCCGCGTCGATACTGTTCGGGCATAACCGACCACCAGCCCCCCGCCTTCGCACCGCCTGCCAGTGACGATTTACGCCCTTCGCAATCGATCAGTTCGAGTGTCGAGATCTGATGACCGATACGAACAGGCACGATCAACACACGTCCCAAGAGAGCGGCGTCATTGGATTTCGGGGCGTAGCCGAGCAGCACGTGCAACTCTTCTGCCTCAAGCTCGCGCAGGGTAGGCAACGGCGCAATCTGCTTGCGCGTCAGATAAGGATGATCGGGCGCCACGGGCCGTGCCCAATGCCAGATACTCAGCGCCTCACGGGCGACGGCGGTGCGGCGCGCCTGGCGCTTACGCTCGAGCGGGGCTTCGGCGCCCACAATGAGTGCACGCGCCGGCGCGGACCGAGCTGCGACATCGCCAACGGCGCGCGAGCCGGCCAGATCGAACCCATGCTCGCGGGCCAGCCAAAAAAGCGATGCAAGCGTGATCGCCCCACTTTCGCTCGCCGAGCGCCATGTCGCACGCGCCGAGCGTGCATCGTAATTTGGCGCCGTCTGGCTCCATGCATCCCACAGATCAAAACCTGCCTCGCCAAGCCCCTGCTTCACGGCGAACGCCATGTCGACCCATGTCGTATAGTCGTCGGCCGGAATCGTTGCCAAAGCCGCGCGCACGCGATCGGCCTCACTGATATATGCAACGCTCATTGAACACCACCGCTTGCCCGCGCAGCAGGACTCCGGTCGCGCTTTCGCGAGCCCGCCTCAGCATCGGTCATGCCATCTTCGTCACGCGCCAACCGACGTCCGGCGCGCGCTACGTCATCTGCCGGCACCCCCAGCAGCGTGAAATGCCGATCCACATATGCAGCGGCCTCCTCGCAACTGATATCGTCCAAAGCCTGCGGCAGGTCGCGCTGATCCCAGGCGTGTACAAGTTCCAGATAGTCCGGTCGCACATGCGCCAGCTCGCCTGTCTGATCATCGACTTCGTCATCGCTCAGTTCGCGCAGTCGCTGCTCAATTTGTGCACCAAATCGCACGAGATCGAGCGCGGCCACCGTAGGCGCGGCCATCAACCGTGAAGTGAACGCACGATCGCGCCAGTAGCAGATCCGGTCCGCCAAAATCGGCCTGGTATTTTCGAGAAGAATGATTTCCTTGTCGCGATCGAGCTCCTTGATCTCTTGCGGCAGCATCAGCGCACGACGTTGATCGGAAAAGCTCTCGCTCGCACCGCTGCGCGCACCGAACATGCCATTCGATCGGCTCGTCGTGCGCGATCGCTCCGTGCGCGTACCGAGCATCTCGGAGTAAGCATTGGCGTCCTTCTGTTCGCGCGGGGCGAAGAGGATCTGCATCGCGTGATTCGTGACAATGGTCCGCGCGTCAGCTCGGCCATAAACAGATTCGAGCTGGGAGTCGGACTGCACGATCGAGAGCAGGCGCAGGTTGTAGCCCGCCATATAGGCCACCGCACGCGCGATAATCTGGATTTTTCCGATCGCCGTCATCTCGTCAAGCAGCAGCAGGCATTGATATTTCAATGCCGGATTGTCCTCTGCCAACTCTTTGGTGTTCAGATTCACGAGCTGGGAGAACATCAGATTCATCAGTATCGCCGCCTCACTTAAGTGATCGGGCGTCACGCCAAGATATACGGACATCTTGCGGCGTCTGACGTCTCGAAGATCAAAGTCGTTCGCGCTCGTCGCCGCGTCAACAATCGGGTTGGCCCAGATCGTCAGTGGCGCATTAAAAGTCGCCAGAATGCTCGCCAGGACCTTGTCGTCATTCGCGAGGAACCGATTCAGTGCATCAATACAGGCTCGGCTCAAGTACTGTCGATGCTGTATAAGCATCCGATTCAAGTATGTTTTGACCGGCAGACCATTTCCCGATGATTGCCGCAGTACCTCGCCCATTGTGATCGGGTAGTCGGGCACCCCGCTCGTGCCAGCACGACGGGCCTCACGCCAATCGCACAGCAGCAGGACCAGTCCCAACAGAAGGTTGCGTGCCTGGTCCTTCCAGAATTCGTCATGCCCGCCGGCCGGATACAACACGTGACCGATCGCCAGAATGTCGCCGACGCGAAACATGCCGTCTGCAATTACCGACAACGGGTTGTAGCGGTGCGTGCGGCCATCCTCTGCGAACGGATTGAACAGGTACACAGCGTGTCCGTGCGCACGCCGAAAGCCCGCCGTGAGGCGAAAATTTTCCTGTTTGATATCGAGCACGACCACGGAATCGGAATAGCTCAGCAGATTCGGAATCACAATCCCCACGCCCTTTCCTGAACGAGCGGGCGCGGCAAGTAGTACGAATTGCTGACCGGCAAAGCGCAGATAGCGGCCACCCCAACGGCCCACCACCAGCGTCGGTTGAGAATTCGCGGGTGCAATCTGTCTCATAACAGCCCCGCTCGACGAATCTCCGCCTCGTTCGCGAAGCGCGCGTCGCCATACAAGGGTCTGCGGCTCGCTTGTTCCAGCCACGCATACACGGCAAGCGCAGGGCCGCCGAAGGCGACGAGCAACCCCATGAGGCCCGCACCGACCACACGTCGCCCCATATTCGGAAGACGGCCGTCGTACCATGCCTCTAACGCATCAAGCCATGTTGACCAGCCTGCGAGGATGGGGTTGCGGTGCATGCTTGCATACAGCACACATGAGGCCAACCATTCGGCTGCGGCCAATCCGGCGTATATCGCGATCGTGATGGCAAGCGTGAGAACCGTCACACGCCACGCTTGAGTAAGCGTCTCAGACACGTCATGCATCGCAGCACCTTTCGGCCTGGTTAAATTCGACGGCGGCCTTCTCGCGCGGGTCGAACCAGACTTCGGTCATCGCCCAGCGTTTGCCGACCTGGACACCGTGCGAGTCCAATACGGGCTGCGCCTCCATGTGCGCGATCACGTCGATGGTCAAGCGCAGCACGCGCTTGAGCGAAGCAATGTCCCAGGCGGCTGCCTCGGGATGCTCCTTTGCCATGAGCGCAAACCGCTCGATGGCAATGCCCGCACTGGACGCATGAAAACTCGTCATGGAGCCGGCGTGCCCCGTGGTCAAAAGCTTCAGGAAGTCGTACGCTTCCGCCCCTCGGAGCTCGGCAAGCAACACCCGGTCGGGACGCATGCGCATGGCGCAGGCAATCAAATCTGCAGGCGTTACGCGTGCGCGCCCCTGCGAGCCTTTGCTATAGAGCAGATGGACGCAGTTTTCGAGATGCCGAATGAACAGCTCGCGTACGTCTTCGATCGTCACGATGCGCTCGCTTGCGCTCAGGTATCGGCACAAGCTGCGCATGAAGCTCGTCTTGCCGGATCCCGTGCTGCCGACAATGACAATATTGCGGCGTGCTCGCACGGCGCTTTCGAAGAAGGCGGCAAAATCACGCGCTTCGAGCCGCTCGACGAGCATCCGATCGACACCGCGCAACGCCAAGCCGGTCTTACCGAGACCGTCAACGTGTCGCCAAACCGTGTCCTCGAACATGCCGTCGGCGCGATGGCACTCAAGCGTCTTTTCATCCGCGCTTGGGCGCCTGATTGTGACTGATACCGTGCGCGACGGCACCACGGGCGGCACCACGAGTTGGAGGCGCGCGTTGTCTGGTAACAGCGCGGAAAGCAGCGGATGCTCGGACGAGACGCCCTGATTCGTCAATGTGGCAATCGCCACGGCGAACGCCATTAGTCGTTCGAAATCGAGTTCCGGTAAATCATGTGCCTGCCACCCCCGATGGGTTTCGGTCAAAATACGCTGCGGTCGGTTGATCACGAGCTCCGTTACTGCCTCGTCGGCGAGTAACGGTGCGAATGAACGCATCAGCTCCGTCACCGATGCATCATCGGGCAACACCGGCATCGCATCGGCTACGCGATCGGTTTGCGGCTGAAGTGTTGCCTCGAACGCCTTCATCGCACACCCTCCGGCTCCAGTGCATAGACCGAGCTGAAATCCAGATCGCGAGCCAGAACGATCGTGAACTCGGTACCCTGATGTTGCCTGAGAGTCGGGGCAATATTGATGGTCTGATCGAGTACGCGCGTGGCCATGTCGTTGCCTTGCGCCTGTGTGTTCTGGTAGACAATCGTGCCGTTGCCATTGCCGCCGCGCGTGGCCAGATAACCGATTGCGTCCTGACTCAGTCCGAGCATCATGGCCGCGCCCACGCGCGCGCCCCAGTGATTATCGATCGATCCATCCATACCCATGCGGCCCAGCGCGTCGGCTACTGGCGAATCGATCTGTACGGTGACACCGTGCGGTGTAGCAATCCGTGCTGACAGAATAAATACACGTCGTTGTCCAGGCGAAAGATTCGCGCGATATTCGCAATTGATTTGCGAGCCGCGCTCGATGAGCACCACGTGCCCGTCGTCGGAATAGACGTTACGTGCGACCGTGCAAGTCGATATACCTGCTTGGGTGGAATCGAAAGCGGTGTCGCCCGAGCAATCAATCTTGGTGCCCTGAGCGAGTAGCAAACTGCGGTTGCCGATAAACGCTGCCATCACCTTCGGCACGCGCGTCGGCGTGAGCGCGTGAGACAGCGGCTGTGAGAAGGATTTCGCCCCCTCATCGACCATACCGGCAGTCGCATTTGGCGGCTGCTGATCCGCGTGCACGGGCAAAATACTGGGGGCAGCTGACTCACTCTCGCTCGCGTCTGCCATTTGCCCATTGCTGGTCCCCACCGCGAGCAACGGCGCGTCGTAGTAGCTTCGTATCGGTGCAGCACGATCACTGGACGGCGCAGCCTGTACCGCAGCCGGTGTTAGCGTCGGTGTCGGCATTACAGCGGCCGACGCAGACTCGGCAAGTGCCGGCGCCTCGTCGAACACCTTTTCGTGTTCGCCTCGCGCATGAAGCGCACTGCGGCGCGCACGCGCAGCATCATCTCGGTGAGCAAGCACACCATGAACCGTCCAGACTGCGCCTAGTAGCGCAAGTACGATGATCGCGAGCGGTACCAGCCAGTTGATGAACGATCGTCGCCCGAGCCCATCCAGGCTGGGCATGCCGCGATCGAGCATGACAGACGGGTCGGATCCCGTACCTGTATCCATCTCTGCATGGCTGTCGCGACGGATCCCGTCGTCTACAGATGAGCCGTTGGGTGAAGTGTCGTCAGTCATGTTCGCGACTCCGCAGCGTACGGCGTACGCCGTCGACCGTCACCCCGTGCTGCGGCGCGACTCCATCAATGTCGAATGCGTCGTTCCACAAACCAACCGCCTCATCGCCCAGACGCAACACAAGTCGGCGGGCAAGCTCATGGACGACCACCACGTCGCGGTCCATGTGCTTGTCCACTACGCGTTCGGTGCCATCGTCCTCGACTCGGAAGATCGCGGGTATACGACGATTGTTGGGGATTCGAATGTACGTAAAGCGACCGTCATCCCATACTGCGGACGGTGCGATATCCTCGGCATGCGGCATGATCTGCATCGAGTACGCGGCGTTACGCACGACGGACGGCTGAGACAGCCGTTGCTTCAGGCACGCAAAGCGCGTGGCAATAGACGCATCCGACGCAGCGGTGTCTGGGTACACGAAACTTACCCGGTACATCTCATGCGCGTTGCCAAAGCGTGCTTTCAGGGGCAGAACGAGAAGATCAAAGCTGTAGCTGCGCCGATCGGTCCGAACAATGAGATTCGTGTCATGAGCGGCGAGTTTCGGCTTCAGATAAACGTCATGGTCTCCCCGATTGGCTACCACATACCAGCCGTCGCGGTCCCCTGGCGCAACCACAAGAATGTGCTCGGTCGGATCGAGCGCGACGTGGGTGGCAAAGCCGCGCTGCGCGATAATGCGCACGACTTCGTCCGGCACATAACGCACTTTGCGCACCCTGGCATCGCGCGTCCAGCCCGGCATGACGTGCGCGTCGACCGCTTGCGTCGCAAAGCACGCCAACAGGATCGCCACGGTTGCGAGCGCATTCATTGGCCAGTTCCTGCACCGGGATGCAGAGCCGGTGGCGTATCCTCCGCATCTCGGCTGTACGCCGTCACCTTGAAGCCAAATGGATTCTCGATGGCCGAACGCTCCCGCACCAGCACAGTGGGACGGTAGGTAAAGGCGAGCGTAATCACAAAGCGCTTTGCCGGCTCACCGGTATCGATGCCGTTCTTGCGCACCGTGCGCTCGAGATGCACGACGGCATGTCCCGGCTCGTCGGGCACGAGCGTCGTCGATACTATTCGGGTACGGTATTGTATTGATGCGCCCAGTTGCTGATCCAACGCATTCGGACCGCTGTAGATTTGACGATATGCGCGCGCCACAGAATCGTCGCTCATCTCCAGGACACGGTCGTAATCCATTTGCAGCAGTCCCCAGTCGTAGCGCTCGCGAGTGCGCACATAGACTTCGACCCAGTGCTTGTCTTCGATCTCACGCAGTGGTACGTGTTTTGCGTCGACCACCTCGATGAGTTGTGCCTCGCCGGTGAGCTTGTTCACCTCGATAGGCAACGGCACCACGCGATAAAACGGCATCATCACGGCAAGCGCCGCTACAGAACCGATCGCGACAATAACGGCGGCAAACGCCACTTTCCATGCGCGACGCTCGGAGCATGCCTGCAACGCGGTGAGCGACGCTTCAAAATCAAGCGCGCGCCGGTAATCGCTTTGGTCGTTCACGGACAAGCTCCATCCACCGACACGCTCGCCCCCGGTGACACCGGCGGTTGCTGATTGACCGGTACCCGGTGAGCCCCATCGGGTAGCGCAAGCCTGGACGGCACACCGTTGCACCCGGACATCGACATGCTCAACTCGATAAGCACGCATATCATCCAGCGTCGCGTCATCGCAGTTCTCCTTATCGGCCAAATGTGACCGGCGCCATCTGATCCTGGAGTCGACGTGTGTTGCCCGCTCGCTTCAGGAGCAGTTCAGTCTGCTGTTCGGCAATCAAGCGATCCTCGGTTTCCGCGAGCATCTTGAACATCTGCAACTTCGTCATTTCGTTGCCGACTGCCACGCTCTCCGACTGGATTCGTGCTTGCAGTTCCGCGATACCCTTCGGGTCCCGTGTCGTATCGATGTGCTGCATCAGACGCTCAATCCTGCCGAGTTCGGCAAGCTCGGTCTGATATGCCTGCAGGCCAAGTGCCTTATCCTGAAATGGCTTGTTTAACGCGCGCTGACAAACTCGCTGATCGATGCCACGCTGGTCTTCACAGTCGTAGAGCTTGCTTTGTGCGCGTAGCGCCTGAGCCGGACCAGTCAGCCCGGCATACCCGCCCTCGCGAATCGCGGCATACACGCTCTGCCAATTGCCCGGTAGCGCATTGACCACTCCCGGTCGATCCAGCAACGCACCAAAGCCGCGCGCGCCACTCATGGAGCGGTACAACGCCATCTCCTGCTGCACTTGTTGTTTGAGCTGCTCAACCATCGCAATCGCCTGGGCGACGTTCTTCTCGTCATAGACCGAATAGATTTCCGCATTTGCCGGCTCAATAAAAGACGCCACACCCGCAACAACGGCGCTCATCAGCACGGTATGCGTGAATAGGTATCGCTTCATGGCTTCGTCTCCTGTTCAGTCGTGCGCACGGTCAAGCTGCTCGCGTGCAGCCCGTTGATAGGCGGGAGAATGCGGCGAGACGGTGCTCGCGAATCCGCCTGGCCTCGATATTCGACCGCCGGAAGATGCGCTTCGGTTTGCACCGCGCAGTGCGAAGGCCATCGCACCGGCGGCCTGTCTGGATGCGTAGCCGGCGACAAACGCTCCAAAACCCGAGACAGTCGCACCGCCCGCAAGCCCCGAAGCCACGGCCGGCAACTGCCACCCAATCATCGCCAGCAGCACGGACGTAACAAACATGCCGAAAGCTGCCGCCCACGGGGCGCTTGCTTGAAGTGCTTGACGGGCTGCAGCGGCCAGCGCATCGGCAGAAGCGTCCGGATCAGCAGTCGTCACTTGAAACGGTGCGAGGTTGGCCGAGAACGCCGCGAGCGCGAGACCGAGAAAAGCCGCAACCAACACCTGCAACAGCGCATAGTTCACAAGCTTGGCAGTCCACGCTTCGAAAAATCTAACAGTAGGACTAAATGCTCCACATGTAATGAATATGGGACCCAGCGCGAGTACTAGGTCGAGCAGCATGCGCGCCATCATCACTTCGACGCCGAGCACCATCAGGAAGATTGCGCCACCGAAGGCCGCAACCAGACCACAAGCGAGGTCGCCGATACCTGCGACGATGCCGCTCATGCTCAGACCTTCATGGGTCGCCTTGTCGAAATAGGCGTCGACCACGAGGTTAAGCTGCCGGTCATAGCAATCGAGCGTCCGGTAAATTCCCGCGGCATGTTCGCTTGCCTCGCTCGCTTGTTCAACCGACCCGCATCCAACATTTCCCGCGCCGGTATGAACGGCTGCTGCCTGAATTGCCTGGGCGGCGCCAGTCGTCGCCTCGCTCACGGAGGTGACGACCTGGGACTGATACAGACCCGCACTTAGCGCGAATGCGAGCGTGATGACGACTTTCATACCTCGCCAGGCAAATGCCGGCACCGGCTCGTGTGCCTCTCCGCGAATCACCGCCATGCCATACGCGAGAATCCAGATCACCGCTCCCGTGGTAGCCACGGGTACTAACGCGGACGACAACGCAGACGATGCATCGCTCACGTACGTGTGCATTCCATTTTCGAGCGAACCGCCCACCGCGCTGAAGAGGCCATTCATAGAACACTACCTTGCACGTGTGTAGCGGTGCTCGACAATGAGGTTTGAAACGCACTCGTCTGGCGCCGGCGAGCAGTCACGGCATCATGAAAGCGCGGCAACCACACATCGGGGTCGTCCCCGACCTTGGCCCGGATCGCATTGAGCAACGCAACGTTGTCTGACGTGCCCGACAGGACATCGAGCACGTCATCCAATCCCGAGAGATCGAGTCGCCCGATTGCCGAACGATGACCCTGCTTGACCAAGAACAACCGGCTATGCTCGCCCATGCGTCTCACAATGTTGAATTCGGCTTCGGTCAGCTTGAAACCGTGGACATAATCATCGTGGTCCGCGCTCGGGTTGGGCAGGAAGAAAAACGTAGCCGTCTGCTCCACGAGCGCACGCGAGATCGGACTGCTCAGCACGTCCGCAGGCGACTGGGTGTCGAAGATACCCAGTCCGTTTTGCTTGCGAATGGTCTTTTGCTTGTCGTTGGCAAACTCGCTGAACACCGGATCGCGCAGGCGCTTCCAGAATTCGGTCATCACATAGATGAAACGCCGCCCATCGATCAGGCGTTCGGTCAGATGCAGCAGCACCATCGTCAGTGGCGCACATACCTCCGGATCGTCGAGCAGTTCTGTGTCGTCAAAGCCGAACAATTGGTGCGCATGTAGATCAATCAGGTCAACCGGGTTATCAAGCACCCACCCGAGGCGCCCGCCGGCGCACCATTTGGCAAGCCGCGCATGAAGGCTGTTATCTCCAACGTTTGGCAAGAGTTGCCTGACCATGGACAATCGACGCAGCGATCGATCCATGCGCGCGACCTCCCGGATCGCGCGAGAAATATCGAGCTCATCCTTCGCGGACAGCGGTACTCCGTTGTCGACCAGCTTGCACACAAGACGTATCCAAAAGCTGTGTGTCGCCTCGTCCGCCTCCAGTTGGAACGGGTTCATTCCGGTGGGTGCGCCACGGTGAAATACCGTGTACTGACCACCCATGGCGCGAATCCCGATCTCCGCTCCTCGGTCTTTGTCGAAGAGCACGCCCATCACACCGTACTTCATGGCCATCGCGAGCAGGAACAGTTCAAGCACCGTCTTGCCTGCACCTGCTCGGCCGATGATCTGCGTGTTGGCAAGCGCCTTCTCGTCGTTTGAGTCGACTTTCTCGGGCGTTGCGTGAAAATTGAGATAGAGCGGTTGCCCGCTGGGCGTTTTGACAATCGTGATAGCTTCGCCCCACGGATTGCCCTCTCGCTTTCCAGTCGCGAAATTATGCAAACTGGCCATCGCGCAAAAGTTGCGTGACGTGAGCTTCGCCTCTCGCGGTCGGTATCGCCAGTTGCCGGGGCACTGCGCGAACCACGCAGCATCGGCGACCAGATCAATGAGCGCACTCTGAAAGCCGGCGTCTGCAAGCTTCGTTCGTGCTTGAGCGACATGCCGCACTACCTCGTTCAGGGTATCTCCCAGCACAGCCAACGTGTAGTGGTACTCGCCCAAAACGAAATCGCCATTGACGAGATCATTCGCGGCTTGATCCATTGCCTCGATCTGCGAGACTGCAACGTCATCTCCCGCAATCAGTTGGTTGCGCTGGCGCTCGAGTGCCTCCTTGGCACTGGGACGGTCGAGCACGGTAAAGCTTTGCGTTTCGATGTACTCGAAGTCGCCGTAGAGCAGTCCATTGAGCATGCCTGGCTCGGTTTGCTCAGGATAGTCCTTCAGGTCGATCAATGCCGCATAGCGGGTGCGCGTAGGTGTGCGGATCTCGAGCTTCTCACGGTGGAAGAACAGGCGTGAGGTTGGTAAAGTGTCGCAAATTCGACCGGATCCAACTGGTACCGCCTCCCACGTTCCGTTCACCAGGTAGCCAAGCATCTCGAGCGCGGCGGAGTAGCGACCGAGCCGCTTGGTCAATGGATCGCAGCGTTCATACACACTGAGCGCACGCGGTGACCACGGCTTGAGACCAGACTCGATCTGCGCGGCGATATCGGACAACGCACGTAATGCTTCTTGCTGATCGCGCTGAATATCGTCAAGTGCACGGCGTGCCGCACGGCTGAACAGCCGCCCCAATCGCGTCCGGTGGGGGCGATATACGACGCTCACGTAGAGCTCGTTGGTCATCATCGTGTAACCGGCAAAGCTCGCGTAGTAGCGCTCAGCCAAGTCCTGACAGAACTGGTTGGCATAGGTCGTCTCGAACCTGTCCGTAGTACGCCGCCGCAGCCGATGCGTCCATAGCGCGACGTGGCCACCCGGCAAATTGCGCACCAACTGGTTGAAGGTGACATGACGCGCGAGAATATCGGCAGGATCGACCGTCTCGAATGCAATCCCGGGGACCTTCCAGATTTGTATATAGTCACCCTCGCGCGTGCGAATCACGCGGTCCGTGACATGCGACGAAAATGGGATGAAATCTGCGAGCACCACTTCGCGCGGTACGAGGGTTGCATGTGCCGACGGTGTGCTCATGTCACCCTCGCGCCTTAAACCGCATCGGCGCATAGGCATGCGCGCCCCAGAAGCGCCGGTTGCGCTGGCGCAGTCTCATTTTCACGCGTAGCATGCGCTGTGCAAGACGTTGGTCGTCCTGGCGCGCAATCATGCGCATCGTCGCGAATACGGGAATGATCAACAATACGATTGCAACACCCAAAGGCGCGCTCGCCATCAATACCCAGATAGCCGGGATCAGCATGCCGCCACTGACCATCAACAGCGGGACAAGTGGAACGCCCCATAGCATCGCTGGCCGCGTGCAGCCTTTGAATACGGGATCGGAGAGTGTGTCCACAATCATCTCCGTGTTCATGTTAGGCCGTCGGAATCAACATGCCAGCAATGACCGTTGCGCAGCCAACGAAAAGGCCGCCGATGAAAACATGCGCGATATCGCCAAACCGGGCGTGCTGGAACATCATCTTGAAGCCGGCCCAGATGATGGAAATTGAACACACCACCCCGCCCACACCGAGCAACGTGTTCTGAATAGTGATCAGCAAGGTATTGACCTGACTGAGTTGCGCAGAAGCCGTGGGGGCCACCACGACAAGCACGCTGAGCACGGCGATGCGGCGCCAATTTAATGAGATCCACGCAATACGCGCTTTTCTCAAACTCACATCGCTCACATCCATTAGTTGTACTGATCTCATAACGCACTCCATCCGGCCGAGTTCCACCTGCCTTGCTCAGAAGATCACGGCACTGTTTTCAGTTCCACCGTCATTTGGGCTTCGCGCTGCGTCGCCGGTCGGGGGCGAGGGCGAAGGAGCCACGGGTGTCGAGCGCCCGCGGCTCTCAGCCCGCGATCCAGTCACACGGTCGGGAATCACTGGAATCGGCTTTACCGATGACGACAGCGCAGGGACGATAGTGTCGTCCGACGCCGCGGCCTCCACGATCCGCCGTACATACCCGACGCGAAATCCGGTTACGAAATTCCCGCTCGCATAGCACGACAGCGCAGCGCGCAACGCCTCTTGGGGATGGACATGAATGACGCGAGCGCGCATGAAGCACGCCCGAAGAATCGCCGCACCAGCGCTCAGGTTCCGACAGACGTCGAAGACGGACCTCGCGGTCAATCCGTAATGAGACCAGTTTTCGCGATTGATTTGCGTGAGGCCGGCGCTGTAGTTCCATCCTGCCGCTTGCAATGCCTGGACCGTGGCGATCGCTTCGTCCTCGTGCCGAGGCTGTTTCACCAAACGGCCGTGGACGACACCGATAGCATAGGGATTGAATCCCGATTCGATCCGTACAATGGCCGCCAATGTCTGGGGGGCGACGGCAGGCGCACACTGCTGAGCCATCGCCACGAAGTCCTGAGTGGTCATCGCCCATCTCCGCTCGCGCAGCCCGCGCTGATATTATCGGATCGACATATCATCAATACGGACGGCCCTGCCATCCGCATGGCAGTCGCACCCTCGGCTCGGCCGCGAAGCGATATCAGGTCCACATTGTCGTTCACGCGCATGATCTGCCCCTCGCCGTCGGCCCCGCGCAAACGATGGCGGGAACACGAGGGTATTCAAGCAGCCGATAAGCACTGACCCAAACCCGTCTTGTCGACGGGTTCTTCCCGTCGGGTTGGCTCTGGGAACACTGATTAAAAGCGGGCCCGGCTCTACTATTGTGCCGTCCCAGCCGGTGGGGCGCATGTGCGCGTGCCAGTTGAACCGTGTCAGTGGCCCACCCCGGTTTGCGGTGCCGCTCGATGTCCGCTCACACCGCTTCAAGAGAGCTGAAGGTCGATTCAGTTTGCGTGACGTACTGCATCGCCGACCGGCTCGTCGCGTCGCCCACAGACACCAGCGCAGCGTGAGCCCGTGCCCGGTCCTCGCACTACCAGCGCTCGCTGCCTGGGCCAACCTGCGGACTTTCAGGGACAGCAGCATTGCCACAATTAAAGCCGCAATGTCCGGCTGAAATCGACTTTCATGTCACCATGAAATGACTACGTGGTATGTCCGTTGCCCCCCAGGTCCAAATGCCCGATGCGCTCGAGCATTCCGAATGCCGGGGTAACACGCGTCGACCCGCCCTCGACCGGTAACGCGCGCTCCGTGATCGCGAGACCACACGAACCGACGGCGCCCGTTCGCGAACACGAACCTTCCGCCGGCTAGAGAGACCGTTGGGCTGAAAATCTGGCACGTACTGAGGGCCGCAACTCACCCTGCCGTCGAGCCGTGAAAATACGTATAGCACGCATAATACGTATTCACTGTGTCAGGAGGCTGTCATGCCCACCATCACCGCCACCGATCTGGCGCGCCACACTCGCCAGATCCTCGACCAAGTTGCCCGCCAAGGCGAGACCATCGTGGTCAAATGCAACCAGACCGTGATCGCGCGCCTGGTGCCCGCCGAGCCCGCGATGAACGCCGCCCAGGCGCTCGCCGGTCTGCCGATGATCGGTGCCGAAGACACGGCCCGTTGGCTACGCGACAGCCGCACTGGCTTCGAAGACGGAGTGCGTGACTCGTGGGCATGATCATCGACAGCTGCGTGTGGGTCGGGCTCGCCGGCGGAATGGTCGGGCCGCGTACGGTGATCGATGTGGCCAGCGATGCGCCGGTGCTTATCTCGACGATCTCGCTCGGCGAACCGGCGTTCGGCGTGCAGTCCTGCGCGGATGCGGCCGAGCGCGCGCCGCGCCGCGCACCTCCGCCAGCTCCAGCGCCGCCCTGTGCTGGACATCACGCGCCACACCGCGGCCAAGTTCGGCGTGCTGGCCGCCGCCGCCAAGCAAACTGGCCGCTCGCCGCGGCCCCGCTACAACGACCTGTGGATTGCCGCGCTGGCGATTGAGCACGGCTACGCACTGATGACGCTGAACGTGGCGGATTTTGCGGACCTGCCGGGACTGAGCGTGATAGTCCCAACGAGCGCCGGCACCAGTTGAATGGGATCACCAAACCAGCCATAGGCACCGACATCCGTTTCGACTAGACGTGCTTGCATAAGCAAATCAAAACCGCATCCGCACCCCGGCTCCGACGCCATTTCCCGATGAGGCATGCGTAATCGTGTCATAGCGCCACGCCGCGTAGATGTCTGTGCGCTTCGACAGTGGGTAGTCGTAGCCCAGCGCGAACGTCGACCACCGGATGCCGGAACCGGTGACAGGACGCCGACGGGTGCCCGCCCACGACAGCAGCATACTGCCCATACCGAATCGCGCGCTTGCTCCCACCTGCACGGTGTCGTCGGTCACGTTGCTATTGTTGCCCACCCGCTCGTACTGGACCATGAGCTTCGTTGCGTGGATCCGATAGGCACCGCCGACAAGCCATGCCGTTTGTGCCGTCGCACCATTCAGAAAAAGCGAAGCTGTGTGCAGACTTTGCACCGCAGCCGTTGCCGAAAACGGGCCGGCGAAGTACAGCACGTTAGCACTATAGTTCGCCTGCCCAGTGTGGCCGGCCACACCCGCATTGCTATAGAGCAGGCTTCCAGAGAGCCCTCCGACCTCCGGTGTCTGATACAAGACCGAACTGTCGATTGCCGTATCGCTTTGCACGGAAGCCGCCCCCATGGCCGAGCCTAGGTATCCGTGGGAGATCATCGGCGAGAACGCGAACGAGTTACCGAACGGATTGAAGAGCAACGTGGAGACGAACAGGGGTGCCGTATTGCGCCCGAGCGTCACTTCCCCAAAGCCTCCGCTCAGTCCGACAAAGGCATTGCGGCCGAAGAATGACTGACCATTGAATGAACCGAGCTGACCGGCGTTGACTCTAAAAAAGCTCTCCAGCGTGAATACCGCTTTCATGCCCTGGCCAAGATCCTCCGATCCCGACACGCCCCAAAATGACGTCGTCATCCCGCCAGAGCCAACCTGCCAGGCACTGCCGGCAGCGCCTGGCGCATGCGTTTCGCCAACAAATGCGTCGATCAACCCGTAAAGCGATACCGAAGACTGTGCGTGGACGACTCCCGTGGCGCCCCACATCCCAACCGAAACGGCGCAAGCGCGCGCCATGCCCCAAACCAACTTCTGCATAGGTTCTCCTCCTCGTTGTTCGTATCGATCGCGCGCAACCGGGGCGACGCGTCTACGCGGGCACGACGCGCGCAAGCGGCCGACCGTGCTCGGCCAATGCGACGGCCACCACGAGTTCATCCGGCGCAGGAGAATCCGGCAAAATCAGCGACGCGGTATCGAAGTGGTCGAAGTTCCACATGTCAACCGCGCCATGCAGCGGAATGTCCAGGCACGCACCTGCGGTGCCGCGCTTCGTGACTGACGGAATGAGCGAGGTAGTCCCCGGTAAACAGGCGCGTATCGCCTTACCCATTCGTGGATGTAACAGTGCGGCCGCACACTCGAGCGGCACCGCCGTGCCCACCAAGGCAGCCTTGCCGTACACTTGAATGGCGGAGCGTTGCACACCCAGTGCGCATCGGGCGTGTTCGGTCAGCGACGTCCCCAGCTCCGCACCGAGCTCGTATAGAAACTCGAGCGGATCGTCTGTTCGCCAGTTCTGCCGCGACAGGACCGCAGCCGCAATGGCCTGGCGGTGCGCTGGATAGATCGCGGTGCCCAACTCGGCACGCCGATCAACCAGATGCACCACGATCTTTGCGATTTGAACGCTCACGGGGTTACCTCCGTGGCCACTGCGTGCTCGCCCTGCAACAGGGGCGCCGTGGGAAACGCGCCGCGTGCCGACTCGTAGGCGCGTGCAGCGCGCAGCACGAGCGCATCCGCGTGCAGGCGCCCAACGATCTGCACTCCCGTTGGCAAACCACCGGGCAGGCCGCACGGTATGCTGGCGGCAGGCAGCCCGGTCTGGTTGCACCACGATGTCTGCTGAGGTGCCGTGAGCAATGTCTTCGGCAACCCGGGCACCGGCAATGGGCCGCAGTGAAACACCGGTGTCACGAGCAAGTCGTAGCGCTCGAAGAACGCGGCCATCTCGACACCCAGCAGATGACGTGCACGCAGTGCACCGGCAAGTTCTGGCGCGGTGACTTGCAGACCGGACTGCACAAGGACCTGTACGTCCGAGTCGAGCTGCGCGCGTTGCGTCTCGCTCATCGCGCATGCACGTTGCGCAAAGAACACCGACCACTGAATCGCGTGCATATGACTGTCCAGATAATTGGCCAGCGGCTTCACATCGACTTGCTCGACGTGCGCACCCAAGGCCGCGAATACGTCCGCGGCCTGAGCGACACTTGCAGCGACCATGGGGTCAACCGTCACGCCCGCAATGCCAGGGCAATACGCCACGCGCAACCCAGCGACGCCATCCTCCAGTCCAATGCGATAGTCCACCGGGCGATCTGACTCTGACCGAAAAGGATCGTGCGCTCCCGACGCAACGCTGAGCATCAACGCGGCGTCACGCACATTGCGTGCGATTGGTCCGAGCGTGGACAGTCGCGTCCAGGAGCCGGCTACACCGGTCGGCACGAGATCGAACGTGGGCTTAAAGCCTACGACGCCACTCCAGCACGCCGGCACACGAATCGACCCACCGCCGTCGGTGGCCAGCGACAAAGGACCCATACCGAGCGCGACCGCAACCGACGAGCCCCCGCTGCTGCCACCCGGCGTCACGCGCCGATCCCAAGGATTGCGGGTAATGCCGGTGAGCGGGGAGTCGGTCACAATCTTGTTGCCGTATTCCGATGTCGTCGTTTTTCCGAACAACAATGCACCGGCGCGGCGCAGGCGCGAAACCGCAGGCGCATCGCTACGTTGCAGTGTGTCCGGGCTCGTCAATGAGCCATACCGCGTCGGAAAACCTTGTACATCGATGAGATCCTTGACTGATACCGGCACGCCATCGAGCAAACCAAGCGGCTCGCCACGCATCCAGCGCTGCTCCGATTCGCGCGCCGCCTGCAGCGCCACATCTGCATGGAAGCCGCACATGCAATTCACGAGCGAATCGAACTGCTGGACGCGCTCCAGCACTGCCTCCATATACTCACGTGGCGACAGTGCGTGGCGTCGATACTCGACAAGCAACGTCTCGGCACTCATCATGGATATATCATTCATATCGCACTCCTTATTGATAGAGATAAAGTAATGACGGGATGTTGTGACCGCTTTATCCCTGACAGGCTGGCAAAATCGGCCCGACCGAATCCAAAAGCGCAAAGCTGTTATCCGCCTGCGCCTGAGCGATGCGCGTCGTGCATGTGACGTGATCGCCTGCCCGGTTCACGCCCGTCTTACCGCGCGGCAAATTCAGCGAAATACCCGACAACGCCGTCTTGACACGCATGACCTCGACGCTGCCAGCGTCCTGTGCGGCCTGCGCAAAGAGCCGAATACCCGCGTACGTGCATTCCCCGTGAGGCAGCATCACCGCATAGGGGCCTAATCGCGGCGCACGGGTGTCGGCCACACGCGCGGTGTAGCGCGCAAGAAAGCGATGATTTTCAGCGCTATCAATGCTCATGAAGTACGACGACACCCCGATGGTGCTCGTTGATGCGCCCGCAGTTGCAATCGATAGCGATTCGTGCGCGATATCCGTGACCAACTGCGGCCTCATCGCAAACGACCGATACTGTTTGACAAACGTGACCGGATCATCACCGATGCTGTGCCATACGAGTTGCGGCTGCTGTGCCGCAATCCGTTGAAGCACGGCACCGTAATCGCGCGTGCCGAACGGCAACCAGTACACGTTCAACAAGCGGCCACCGTGACGAGATACGGCCGCCTCCAGCGCAGGCACCAGCACCTTGCGGTTGCTACCGACGTCCGAGACCACCGCGCTGACGCTTTTTGCACCACCACGCATGAGCCACGTAATGAGTGGTTCGACCCGCTGAGCAACGCTCAGACCGGTACTTAACAACAGCGGATCACAGCGGCCCTCGTCGAAATTCGGATAGACGACAAGACGCGCGGACGTCTTAGCGGCCTGCAGCGCCGCCTCGCGTTCAGACGGCAGCACCATGCCTGTGAGCATCGCCACTTCGTCACGCATCAATAGCTGCCTGGCCTTCTCGAGCGTCACTGCCGTCGACATCTGCGTATCTTCGACGGCTAGTTCGAGTGGCCGCCCGAGCAGCCCGCCGGCTGCGTTGATTTCTTCAATGGCGAGCATCGCACAGTGTCGATTGGTCTCGCCAACCCGGGTAAGTGGGCCGCTCAACGGCGCAAGCAATCCGATCTTGATCGGCGCCGCCGCTCGGACAAGGTTCGGACAAGCGGCGGCGCTCAACGCCCCAAGCGCGCCCCAAAAAGCAGATCGTGAAAAGTCGCGTCGATTCATGTAGGTTCTCTTTCAACGAATGCTGCTTGCGAATCAGCGGTTCGTTCAGCAGCAGGTGACAAGAATTGGGCCAACGGGTGAGCGCTGTCCGTGCCGCGTTGCGGTTCGATTTTTCCCGCATGGGCGAGCTGCCCGTTCTTGAGCACAATGCATCGCTGCGCGCAGCGCAAGACGAGGTCAAGATTCTGTTCGACAAGCAGCACCGCCAACTTCGAACGACGGCACAGCACCGGGATCACATCGCCGATCAGCTCGACAAGATTGGGTTGCACGCCGTCAGAAGGCTCGTCCAGCAACAACAGTTTCGGTCGACCACACAATGCACGCGCGATAGCCAGTACCTGTTGCTCGCCGCCCGACAACGTTCCGCCATGTTGCGAGAGCCGCGTTTTCAATACCGGGAAATACTCGAACACCTCCTCCAGAATCTCGGCGTCGCCCGCCGCCGCGGTTCCCATCATGAGGTTCTCGCGCACCGTGAGCTTCGGAAAAATCCATCGCCCCTGCGGCACCAAGCCGATGCCCAGTCGAGCGATTTCATGCGAGCGCATGCCGTTGATGACGTGCTCGCCAAAGCGAACCTCGCCGCTTACGTGCGGCAAAAAGCCCATGATCGCCTTCACAAGCGTCGTTTTTCCCGCTCCATTGCATCCGAGCACCCCCACCACTTCGTTGGGCTGAACGGCAAGCGTGATCTGGTGCAAGACAGCGATGTCGCCGTATCCGGCCGACAGATTTTCAATGTGCAGCATGACTTGCCCCCTGCCCCAGATAAATGCGTCGGACTTCCTCGTCCTTCGCAATGTCGTCGTAGCGCCCTTGGCGAACGATTTGCCCCCGGTGCATAACCCACGTCTCGCAATTGAGCGACTGCACGAAACGCAGGTCATGTTCGATGGCAAGTACCGCACACTGCTCACGCAGGCGGTGGATGAGGTGCACAAGCCGCTGAGCATCAGTGGCAGATAAACCCGCAGCAGGCTCGTCGAGCAGCAATAAGGCGGGGCGACACATCATCGCCATGCCGATTTCCAACCACTGGCGCTCGCCGTGTGGCAGATGCATCGCCAGCATGTCGGCTTGCGCGGCAAGTCCGATTTGCTCGAGAACGCCATCGAGATCGCGCATCGAAAATGCCTGTCGAGTCGACACACCGAGCGCGGCCACTTCGAGGTTCTCGCGTACGCTCATCATCTGGAAAACATTTGTTCCCTGGAATTTCCGTACGACGCCACGCCGGCAGTATTGATACATCGGTCGGCCGGTCATTCGCTCGCCTGCGAGATACAGCTCGCCAGCCCCAGGCACAATCGCGCCCGACATCAGCCCGACCAGCGTGCTTTTTCCAGCGCCGTTCGGGCCGATGACGCAAAGCAAGTCTCGGGCGCCAATTTCTACGTCAACGCCCGCAATCGCGTTAATGCCGCCGAATGCACGGTACAGTCCGACACCTTTGATGATCGGCGCGTTCATCACGACCCTCCTTCGACGCGCTGCGCACAAGAGCGCGGCATGCGTTTGAGCGATATTCCAGTGAATTGATGCAGTCCCTTGAGCATGCCCCCAAGACGCACACCGTTCGGCAGGCAAAGCACGCACGCGAGAAAAACTGCACCGAGAATAAGCGGCCACCACTGTGTGCTCAGACTGGACGCACCATGCTTGAGTAGCGTCAGGCCGACAGCAGCGAGCACGGGACCGCCCAGCGAGCCACGTCCGCCTATGGCAACCCAGAGGATGACTTCGGTGGCCAATACCGGTGAAAACACATCGGGCGCAACAACGCCGGCGGTTGCTGCCATCAAGCAACCCGCCACCGCGGCCAACACCGCCGAGGCCATGAACATCAACAGAAGATGCCAGGACGTGTGATATCCGCACGCCAGCGCGCGCCATTCATTCGTCGAGATCGCCGCGAGCACCTTCCCGTATCGGCTGCGACAAAGCAGCCACACCGCACCCAGAAGCGCAACGAGGATTGTCGCGACGGCGTACCAGGACGCGACCGGGCCGCTCAAATCGAGTGTGTGCCCCGCAAGCTGGAAGGACAGCCCGGGAATACCGAGCAAGCCAGTGTCTCCGCCTGTCACCGACTGCCAGCTAGTTGCAAGCTGCTGCGCGATAATCAACACTGCCATACTGAGAATGGCAAAGAAATGCAGCCTCACCCCTGCATACAGCAAGAAGTAACCGAGAACGGCCGCTGCGACGGCAGCACAGGCAAGGCCAGCGAGAAATCCGACGAACGGCGTCTGCCCAAACTGGACAGTAGTCACGGCGAAGCCGTATGCTCCAATGCCGAAGAAGGTCGTGTGGCCCAGCGTCAGAACACCGGCACGCCCCCACAGCAAGTCATAACTGAGCGCCAATATCGCCAGTACGAGTGCATCGCGTATCACGGTAAGCTGATACGCCCCAACGACAATAGGCAGAATCGCGCCGGCCACAACCATCGCAAAACCGGTCATAACCGGAGACACATCGCTGCGGCTCAAGGCGGGCTGTGACAACCAGGTCCGCGCACGAGAAAAATGACGGTCGAACATTGCCTTACCCCTTTCCGAGAAGCTGATGCGCCGCACTAAAGCCGGGGAGCAGACCCTGCGGCCGGAAACGAATCAGGACAATGGATACAATCAGGACAATCGCCGACGCGAGCGACGGATCGACGCGATAGCTGAGCAAGGTCTCGATCGTGCCGACAAAAGCGCTGCCGAGTATGCTTCCGGCCACCGAGCCGATCCCACCCAGCACGATCACGAAAAACGCCTTGGCAAGATAGGACACTCCGAGATGGGACTCCACCGACACCATCGGCGCCACCAGAACACCGGCGAGCGAAGCGAGTGCGGCGCCCCCACAAAAGGCCACCCGATTCAGCCTTCTGGTATTGATACCGACGGCCTCAGCCATCG
This sequence comes from Burkholderia sp. AU33803, assembly GCF_002223095.1. NCBI lineage: Bacteria > Pseudomonadati > Pseudomonadota > Betaproteobacteria > Burkholderiales > Burkholderiaceae > Burkholderia > Burkholderia sp. AU33803. The sequence continues at coordinate 250,879 of NZ_NKFJ01000006.1, read as the reverse complement.
CCGGATGTTGAATGACTGCACGCAGCTTCGTACCAAAACGCGTGCGGGTGAACAGCACCCAGCATCCAGCGGTAACAGCCAGTGCCACACCGATCACGAAAATCCGATAGGCAGGATAGCTGCCGCCCAGCACGTCAACGGTTGCGTTGAACGGCGCATAGACCAGCATCGGCTGAGTGCCGAAGACGAGCTCGATCGCCTTCTGAACGATCAGGCTGACCGCATAGGTCGCCAGTAGCGTATCCAGTGGACGGGCATAGAGCAGTCGGATGACGAAGCGCTCAAGACACCAACCGAGCCCCGCGCCGACAATCGGCGCGGCGAGCAGCGCAGCCCAGAACGCGTGTTGACCTCCCACGGACTGCGCCACCGCCAACGTGTACGCCCCCATCGTCACCCACTCGGCATGCGCGAGGTTCACGATATCCATCAGGCCGAACACGATCGCAAGGCCCAATGCCACAAGCGTAAGCACGCTAACGTAACTAAGAATGTTTAAGATCGTCGCCATTACTCCAAATCCTGTATTCAATGACCGCCTAACCCACCCAGCCCTCGCTAGACATGTGACAGCGAAGCCCACCAAGACGACACAGAGATGATGCATGTCGCCACCAGAACTAAGTAACTCTTAGCCTTCAGACTAAGAAATACTTAGTGAAAAGTCCATTAAAAATTAAGAAACTCTTAGGATGCGTCGGACCTCATCGACATCCTCGATCTTTCCCAAGCGCCTCAGAGAGGCACGTCTGCGCTCGGGCCTGAGCCAGGAACAGCTCGGCATCGAAGCCGGGATTGACGAATTCTCGGCAAGCGCACGCGTGAATCAATACGAGACCGGCAAACACGCGCCCAAGCTCCAGACGGCGCACCGTCTCGCCCGAGTACTACACGTCCCAACCAGCTTCCTATACGAAGGCAATGACCTCCTTGCGCGGCTTCTCGTCGTGGCCGCACCGCTCCCGCAGGACAGCCAAGAAGCACTTCTCGAATACGCCGAACGGCTGTCACGAGCCACCACCTCTTGATTCCTGATACAGCCTCAGACTAAGAGTTACTTAGCAAACCGGGCAATCGATTCCGGGACACTTGATGCATGTCCAGCGACTCGACCGTCACCTCTGTGTTTTCGAAACGCCTGAAGCAGGCGCGGTTGCGTACCGACCTCACCCAGGAACAGCTTGGCATTCTCGCCGGAATCGACGAATTTTCCGCCAGCGCTCGCGTCAACCAGTACGAGAAGGGCAAGCATGCTCCAACCGTACAGACCAGCCAGCGGCTCGCGCGAGCGCTTCTCATTCCGACAAGCTTCCTGTACGAGGAGGACGACCTGCTGGCCAACCTCCTCTTAATTGCTGGGCGACTGAGCAAAGAAAAGAAGCGGGCCCTTGTCGCAGCGGCAGAATCGCTCGCGCAAGAATAGCTCGTCACTCCCGTCGGTGAATAGCACACCCACTGCGCACTTTATCAAGGCCCTTGGAGACGAAGTTCGCACTCGTCGCCAAACAAAGAAGCTCACCCAAGTGGGCCTCGCGACGCGGGCCAACGTTCATCCCAACACGATCTCTTTGGTCGAGCGTGCCCAAATCATCCCAAAGATCGACGCTCTACTTACGCTTGCTGCAGCCCTCGACACCTCTCTCTCGCAATTGGTTAAAGCGGCAGAGGCTCGGGCAGATCTTCGCCAGATCCCGTCGGCCTCACAGATACAGCAACCATGAGCCTCTCGCCGGCGGCGATCGGCCATTCGTCACTCGCAAGCCGCCCGCCAACGATCGCCGCTGCCTTGGAATAAAACCTCGCCCGCCTCGACCTGACGCGATGAGCCACCACGGAGATCGGTCGGACCGGCCGAGCGCACAGCTTCGGTCTTGACGTCTATTTATTATCATAAATTTACGATCGAATATCTCACCTGGTCAAGCGACAAAATGTCGGCGTTTACCCCCGGAAATTCCGATTAATCTCCCCGCCTATGTACGCTCGCGATGAGCGCACCTACTCTCATTTAGTTTATTTATTGCAATTAACCGGCGCATTGTGACCGACCTGTCATAAACTTCGGCGGGCATCCGCAGACCATGCGATGGCGCCCCCGTGCTGTGCGTGGATGCCGCCTCAGGACGCGTCGCGGCTCATCTGCGTATCGAGTTCGGAGTCGAGCACAAGCCTTTGCCTCAACGCGGCATGTACTTTCTGCAGTTGCGCCTCGGCCTCGTCCATATGCGCGGCCATCAAGCGCTCCACTGCCTGAGCATCGCGCCGCCTTGCAGCCTCGAGGATTGCACGGTGCGCAGCGAGCGTCGTACGGCCGAACGCCTGATAGTCACGCTGCGTGACGTTGCCCGCCACGATCACCAGCGAGTGCAGCATCTGATTAATGATCTGGCAGAGGCACCGTAAAAACGCGTTCGGATGGGCCGCGGCCAGCACGTCGTGAAAATGAATATCCTCGCAGCGCTGATCGAGCGCCTGCTCGTGGCCGACCACAAATGGCTCACACACTGAAATGCTGCGCTCGAGTGCTTCGAAATCTGCATCCGTCAAGTGCGCTACTGCGCCAGCAGCGACAATCGGCTCGAGCGTGCGTCGCACCGCATAGAGCTCCTCGAGCGTGATGTTCTCGAAGAACAAATAGTTCTGCAGTGCTTGGAACACCCGCGCAAGCGGCACACGCGTAATTGTGGCGCCTCCCTCAGGGCCGGTACTGAGACTCACGAGTCCCTGCACTTCCAGTGCCTTGAGCGCATCGCGCATTGAGCCGCGGCTCACGTTGAACATCTGCTGCAGCTCAGCTTCCTTGTTCAGGCGCTTGCCCGGGCGCACCCGCCCGTCATTAATCCAACCCTTGATCAGCTCGGCCACCTGATCGCCCCGCTTGGTCGTACGCGGGCCGCGTTTGTCCGGCGACATAGATTGCGTTTTACGCGTTGCTCGTTGTCGTTCTGCCATATTAGTCACGTCCGTGGTGGCCAGCGTCATTCCATATCGGCGCCATTATCGGACATCGCTATCGCTGCTGGCGAAAATCCCTGACCTTCCTCACCCGAAGCCACCCTCCCTAAGTTGGGAGGTAGCAAACCCTCTCTCAGATGCCTACGCTGCATGTCACACGGCATGGACGCCGCGCGAGCATGTCGTCCATGCCACGCCATCGGCCGGCGCGCGTGCGCCATTCGGAACGATCGGACATGCCAGACGCTCTGCAAACATCGCAACCGCACCATGACGTCGCAACGCTTAAGGCGGCCCTGGCAGCCTCCGGGCTGGATCTCGATCGACTGTGCGCGCAAATACGCGCACATCGCGACGAAGCCGACCGGACCGGACAAATCCCCGCAACGTTCTGGCAGAGCGATATGGTCCGCGCGTTGAACCTGAATCTCGTGCCGAGCCAATACGGGGGATGCCCCGGGGCGCAATCGCTCACCTCACGCGTGATGCTGATGGAATATCTGGGCCACGCGGACGCCGCGCTCGCGCTGGCGCTGCCCGGCCCAGGACTTGCCATGCCGCCGGTTCTCGCGCTCGCCAATGAACGGCAGCAGGCAGCATTCTTTGCGGGCTTTCACAGCGACGCGCCACGCTGGGGCGCGTTTGCGATTACGGAGCCCGATTGCGGGTCCGACGCAACAGCCATGCGGACATCGGCCCGCAAAACCGCGCACGGCTGGGTGCTCAATGGCACCAAATGTTTCACCACGAACGGCGCGCGCGCGAACACGATCATTACGTTCGCAACGATCAACCGCAACGCGGGTCGCTTCGGCATCCGGGCATTTTGCGTCGAGCACGACGCACCGGGGTTCTCGGTCACGCGTGTCGAACACATGGCCGGGCTGCGGGCCAGCCAACTGGCCGTGCTGTCGTACAGCGATTGCGAAGTGCCCGACGATGCTTGCCTCACGCACGACGACCAAGCGCCATTGAGCGACGCATTTTCCGGCGCACAACGGTCATGGGACTATTTTCGGCCGCTGCTCTCCGCAGTGATGGTCGGTACGTGTCGACGGGTACGTGACGAACTTGCAACCTATTTCGAATCAGGCTCACATCCGGCCGACCTGCGATGCGGTCCCGGCGACATCGACGTGCATCTTTTGGATCTCGACCGGCATATCACGACCGCGCACCTGCTCTGTCATCACGCAGCATGGCTCGCAGATCAGGGCCACCCGAGCGCCATGCACGCCTCGATGGCCAAGGCATACGCCGCACGCGTGACAGCCCACGTCACTCGAACAGCACTCGCACTCGTTGGGCTTGGCGGTATCGCGCATTGTCCATCGCTCGAACAATGCTGCCGAGACGCCAAGGCGTTCGACATCATGGAGGGTACCGGCGACATGCAGCGCCTGATGATCGCCCGCGCGGCGCAACGCGCGCCGCAATTGCCGTGGGAATCCGCTTCAAACGAGCTTGCACATTCGGTCGCCATGCCGCGTGCATGACCTCACCTTCCCTTCATACAGGAGACGTTCATGACATCCAATTCCGTATCAAATCGCCCTGACGATATTGCTACCGAGCTCAAATCCTGTCTGCTGTCAACGCTCGGCACGCATCTGAGCACCGAGCTCATCGATGGCGACACAAACCTCTTCGACCTTGGTGTCGATTCGATGAACATGACCGAGCTCCTGCTGCAAGTGGAGCAGCGCTTCAAGTTTGTGCTTGACCCTGACGATCTGAGCAGCGACCTCTTCCTGCGATTCGACAATCTGGTTGCATTCGTCGCCTCCCATGTTCCCTCGAACTGAGTCCAGGGTTCCCGTGCCCAGGATCGTCGCCACCGCTCAGTACATTCCATTCGCACGCAGCGCGCACCCTACACGCACCGACGTGAGCTCGCCGCTGCGGCGATGCCCGCTTGATTCCGTGATGCAAGCGGTCTATGGCGACACACTGCGCTGGCGTGACGAATGTGAGTCCCGACGCGGTCCAAAGGCGCCTTCGCCGCCTACGCTTTCAGACGAGCTCGTCGTAGCCGAGTCGAATCTTTCACTGTCCGATATGGCACTGCGCGCGACACACCTGCTGTATGACGGTGCATCACAACTTCCGCGGCCGGACCAGATCATCGTTTGCTCGACCAGCTTCGAACACGATCTGGCATTGTCCTGTGCGGGACGTTTGCATCACGAGCTCGCATCGCGTCGCCCGCCATTCGCGATCGGGCAGCTTCAGGACGTCTCGTTTGCAACGGCGCTCGATCTCACGCTAGCCATGATGGATGCGGACACCGAGCTCAATACCGTCCTGATTGTCGCGGCCGAGCGTTGGCTTCCCCCCTTTTCTCGGCACGTTGGCTTACACACGCTCCTCGCGGATGGAGCCGCTGCCGCCCTCGTCACACGCCATCCGACACCTGGCTGGCGCGTGCGCGGCCTGACCATCTGTACGCCGGCCACGCCCAGCAGCTCCAGCGTCATCGCAACGCCTGTCGATTCCGCCACGCTTATGGGCGCCATCAACAAGGCGCTGGCACGAGCTGCCTGTCAGGCCACACAAATGGACTGGATTGTCCCAGCGAAGCCGGATCACGGGCTGTTGCGCAGTATCCGTACGCACGGTGACTTGCCGCTCGAGCGCATCTGGCTCGCAGGTGACACGCCTGGCCATCTTTGCGCAGCACACACACCTGCGCGTCTTGATAGCCTCACACGGGCTGTGTCACCGCGCGATGGCCAACATCTGCTTGTATGGTCTACGGGATTTCACGGCCAGGTCGCCTGTGCGATTCTTCAATTCTGCGAAGCGCCATCATGAGAACGAGTCCCTTCTCGCTTTCCGCGGTCGCCCACAGTCTGCCGGCTCAAACCGTACATGTAAATCAGTGGGTCAAACGTTGCGGCCTGCCTAACGCGCGCGCTCGTGCACTGCGCGATCACGGTGTGGGGCATTTCCACGACGCCGAGGGTGAGTCACCAGCAAATCTGGCCGTACATGCGATCGCGAAACTTTTGCGCGAAACCGCCACACCACGCTCAACAGTCGATGCCCTCATTCACACACATACGATACAGACGAGCGTGCTCGCGCCACCTGCCAGTACTGCCCATTACATTCAACGCCATTGCGGACTGAACCGGGCATTGACGTTTTCCATCACGCAGCAGCAGTGCGTGTCTCCGATGGCAGCCATCAGGGTGCTGCTCGCGCTTGCGGCGCGACACCCCACCATCGAACGCGCCATCATCGTGTGTGCTGACGCCATCGGTTCGGGCTGCGATCGACTTCGCGCGATCGGGGACATGGCGCTGCATAGCGATGGCGCATGCGCGTTGCTACTTGACCGGGGGGCCGAACACAACGTCATCGCCAGCTTGCATCTATATACCGATGCGCGCTTCTTTCGCGGTACGGATGACACCTTGCAGCCGATTCCCGACGATCGGTACTACTGGTCGGCTTTTACCACCATGCGCGCAGCTATTCGCCAGGCAAACATCGCACCCGACGACATCGCGCACGTACTGCCTCACCACGTCAATCTACCAGGCTGGGCACGGTTGATGGGAATGCTCGCCATTCCCGAGGCGCGGCTATTCACCACGAATTTCGGCACGGTTGGCCACGCATTCGGTGCAGATCCGTTCATCAATTTCGAGACCTGTCGCAACCAGCAGGCCGGAGAATGGTCGTTGCTTTTTTCTAGCGGTCTGGCCGGCTGCTTCGGCGCCCTGGTGATTCGTCAATGACGTCCAACGAGCATCTTCCTCAACCCGACGACTCCATTCCACACCATGCGAAACATACTTGACCTCGTGCAGACAACCGCAAATCGGGCACCCAATTCGCACGCGATCGTCTTCGGCGATATCCGCCTGAGCTACCAGGAGCTTGCCGAGCGCGCATGCGCACTTGGCCACGCGATCACCTCGCTCGGTATCGCGCCCGGCGCACGTATCGGCATCTTTCTGGACAAGCGCATCGAAACCGTCGTTTCGCTGCTGGGTATTGCCGCCGCAGGCTGCGTTTTTGTGCCGATCAATCCGCTGCTCAAACCGCAACAGGTCGCACATATCCTGCACGACTGCGGCGCGATCTGCCTGATTACCAGCGCAATTCGAGCACGCTTGCTGGCCGAGAACGGGCCGCTCGCCCTCACCCATACGATCCTCACAGATGCCCCCGATGAAACGGCACCTACATACGACGGGACTGCACGGGTCTGTCGTTGGAGCGAGTGCCTCGCCCGGGACGCTGTCGACACGCAACGAAAAGCATCCGATGTCCCGACATCGGGCATTGATACGGACCTCGCGGCCATTCTCTACACATCCGGCTCGACGGGGCGACCCAAGGGCGTCATGCTCAGCCACCGCAACCTGCTCGAAGGCGCGTGGAGCGTCGCTCATTATCTGAACCATACGCGCGCCGATCGAATTCTGGCCGTACTACCGCTTAGCTTCGATGCAGGCCTGAGCCAACTCACGTCGGCGTGGACGAGCGGCGCCACTGCTATCCTTGTCAATTATCTCTGTCCACAAGACGTGATAGAGGCCTGCGCGCGTGAGCAAATCACCGCGATCACGGGCGTGCCTCCCATGTGGATGCAGCTGGCCCATGCTCGCTGGCCCGATGCAGCGCGCGCCGCGCTGCGCTACTTTGCCAATACCGGCGGCCGCATGCCCAGGGCAGTACTGCAACGCCTGCGTGCGCTGTTTCCGCAGGCCAAACCCTACCTCATGTATGGTCTGACCGAGGCGTTCCGCTCGACCTACCTCGACCCTGCCGAAGTCGATCACCGTCCTGACTCGATCGGCAAGGCCGTGCCCAACGCACGCATTTTGGTCGTGCGCCCCGATGGTTCGCCGTGTGCGCCTGATGAACCCGGCGAACTTGTACATGTCGGCGCATGCGTCACGATGGGCTACTGGGGTGATGCAGCGCGAACCTCTGAGCGCTATCGTCCCTCTCCCGAGCAAAAACCTGGCGGGGCTGCGCCGGACACCGCCGTCTGGTCGGGGGACCTCGTGCGACGCGATGCACACGGCTTTCTGTATTTCATTGCGCGCAACGACGCGCAAATCAAGAGTTCCGGCTACCGGATTAGCCCGGAAGAAATCGAGGAAACCATCCACGAAAGTGGTCTTGTTTCCGAAGTCGCCGCCGTGGGTGTGCCCGATGATGCGCTTGGCGAGACGATCACGCTGGTCGTCGTGCCGGCAGCCACGCCGTTTCTCGCCCAAACGCTGCTGTCGTGGTGCAAGCAACGCCTGCCCGGCTACATGGTGCCGCATCGCATCATCGTTCAGACGGACATCCCGCGCAACGCCAACGGCAAATTCGATCGCGTGGCCTTGCGAGAAGCACTCGTGAGCGCGCCGAACAACCAAGCGAGGCCAATATGAATCGATCATTGACCCGCCGCCATGACGTCCTGTTCGCCGACAGTATCGATGTCACGCGGCTTGCCAATCGTGCAGGGTCCACGCCCTTTTTCGTCTATGCGCGCGCCGCAATCGATGCCCGCGTGTGCCAGTTGCGTGCAAAACTGCCGGCGTCGATACAGTTGCATTACTCGCTCAAGGCCAATCCAATGCCTGCTGTCGTACACCATCTGGCCACGCGCATCGACGGCTTTGACGTGGCCTCCGGCGCCGAGTTGGCATTGGCGCTCAACGCAGGCATGCCGCCTGATCAGATCGGCTTTGCCGGTCCGGGCAAAACACGTGAGGAGCTACGGTGTGCAGTGGCCAGCGGCGTGAACGTGCATATCGAATCGCTCACTCAACTGCATCTGGTGGCAGCCCTTGGCTGGGAGCTGGGCCTGCGCCCAAACGTGACAATTCGCGTGAACCCGGATTTTCAGATCACGCACGCCGGCATGCGCATGGGCGGGGGAGCAACTCAGTTCGGCATCGACGCCGAACAGGTTCCGGCACTACTGCAAGAACTGGGCGCATGTGACGTGACACTGGCGGGTTTCCATGTCTTCTGGGGTTCGCAGTGCCTGCACCCGGCTACCATCGTCGAAGCACAGCGGCGCAGTGCCGAGCTCGTCATGCAGCTCGCATCCGATTTGCCACTGCCGCCCCGGTACGTGAATCTGGGCGGCGGTTTTGGCATTCCCTATTTCGCAGGCGAAGTGCCGCTCGATCTCGATGCCGTCGCCCAGCCAATGCACGCCTGGCTCTCGCGCATGCAACGGGCTTTGCCCGGTGTGCGCCCCGTGCTCGAACTTGGGCGCTACCTGGTCGGCGAGGCCGGTGCCTATGTATGCCGCGTCATCGATCGAAAAGTTTCACGCGGCACCACCTTCCTTGTTACCGACGGTGGCCTGCACCACCACCTCGCGGCCTCGGGCAACTTCGGTCAGGTACTGCGCCGCAATTTCCCAGTAGTACTCGGCAATCGGTTCGGCGATACGCCAACTGAACGATGTCACATCGTCGGCTGCTCGTGCACTCCGCTTGATCACATCGCCGATGACGTGCTGCTTCCCGAAGCTCGGATTGGCGACTTCGTTGTCGTTCTGCAATCGGGTGCCTACGCGCGCTCGGCAAGTCCCCGGGATTTCCTCGGTCATCCCGCAGCAATCGAGATGCTCGTCTGACACCGATGACTCACACCCAATACGGAGAGAGCCATGATGCGCAACCCTGTACCGCCATCGTCCGATCTGGTGCCGCCCACATGGACCGTATCTGACGATCAGCGCGCACTCGTCACCGCCTGCCAACGCTTCGCTCAAGACCAGCTCGAGCCTTTGCTCGCTGCCCCGCCGTCGCAAGCGGACTGGCGCGATATCGTCACACATGCAAGCTCGCTGGATCTGGGAACCATGATTTTGCCGACGTCCCTAGGTGGTATGGCCATCGGCCAGCACGATCTCAGCGGTATTGTAAGCACGTTGGCCTGTGGCCCGATTGAACGCGCCGCACAACTCACTCAGAGCATTCCGGCGCTCATGACGCTGCGCGCATACGACATGCTCGACGCGCTCGCGCCTCATCCCATCGGTGACTACTTTAACGGCACGCGCGCAATCGCGCTTACAGTGCCAGATTTTCACGCCGCCACGCTCTGGCACCTGCAAGATCAAGATTGCACGCCTGTTGCACCGCTGATGCTCGCACCGCATGCCTGCGGCTTCGCCCTCATCGACTCGACCCACGGGAGCGCTGACGCATGCCGCCGCTGCCTCGTTGTACTTGGCGCCCTTTCACTCGAGCAATGGCGCTGCAAAGGAACACTGCAGGCCGCCGCACTTGCCTCGATCGATCAGTGCGATGCGCAAAGCGATTCTCCCGCGCAGACATGGCTCACCAACATCGCCCTGTACTTGTCGGCCTTGCTCAACGGTGCCATGCAGCACGACGTTGCATTTGCACTTCGCTACGGAGCCGAGCGACGCGCATTTCGCAAGCCGATCATGCTACATCAGCGCGTGGCCACGCGGCTGGCCGACATGCTCATTGCAACGCAAGGCACGCATCTTTTCTTGAGCGCGCTCACGCTTGCCGAGCCGAACATATCAACCGCGCTCGTGCGCCAGCTGGTCCGTCACATTGCAGCCGAATACGTGGAGCTTACCCATGAGCTTGTTCAATTTTGCGGCGCACACGGCTATGTCTCAGGGTTGCCGCCCGCTGCGCGCCTGACGACATGTCACTGGTTCGCGATGTTCCTCATGCGTGTTGATACGGCGCTCGCTCAGCTCACGGCCCCACATCCGCTCGACTCCAGCACAGGCGCATCGACATGAATGCACACCAATTCTCCCACCATCGCCGCTTGTGCGAACCCCATTCGGTCAGATCCGCGACGTCGCCACCTGAGTGCTGGCTGCGCGAAGCGAATCGCGACGACATGCGCGATATCGCCGATTGGCTGGCGCGTCCAGCCATTGCGCAGTGGTTTGACTTCGGGCTCGGTCGACAATCGCTTACCCTACTCGCGGTCCAGGCGATGACACAAAGTGATCGACATCGACTACGCGTATTTGGCGTGCACGGCACGAACCGCCCAAGCGGACTGGTCGCAATCAGCGATGTTACTCACCGGTTTGGTCTCGGCTCCTTCTGGGTGCTGCGCGACCCGACTCGCGCCGCTTGCGCGAACATGACGCTCGTAGCTTCGAGACAGGTGCTTCGAGAAGGTTTCGAGCGTGATCAACTGCATTGCATTGGTGCGTGGGCGGCGCAAAGCAATATTCGGTCACAGCGACTGCTCGCACGTTTGGGGTTTCGCCTCATCGGTTTGCAACGCGACTGCCATGTCATCGACGGCCAACGCACGGGGCGTCTGCTCTACGACCTGCTCCCGCACGACCTAAGCCTTCCGACGCCAATATGATGCCCCCGGTCGTCACCGCACTGTGCTCCTACGTGCCGCCCGTTATGGCGCTCGACGGACAGATATCGGCCATGGAGTCCACCGAGGCGAGGCCGCTTGCCGGCTGGGATGCGTGGATGACACTGTGGCGCACAGAATGGACGCCGTTCGGGCCGACAGCAATGCCACGTATCGGTCCCGGCGATAGGTCCCTGCGTGCACCGGTCGCCCACACCACCGATCTGTCGGGGCTTGCGGCATGCGTCACGCGGGCGATCTGTGCCGCTCGACCTTGCGCTGCCGCGCCGGTTGATGTCGTCATTTTTTGCCACAGCAGTGCCGACGAACATGTCTCGACAACGACCGCAGGGCGTCTAGCAAGCGTGGTAGGTGCTCCAAGTAGCCCATGTTTCTCCTTCTCAATTTCGCAGCAGGGCAGCGCTGCCCCATTCACGGCCTTGCGGCTGGCTCGGGACCTATTCGTCGCCGAACCCGACGTGCATACGATCCTGATTGCTGCCGCAGAGAAGTGGGTGGCACCGTTTTCTCGCCGCACTGAAATGGGCCCACTGCAAGGGGACGCGGCCGCCGCCGTCCTTCTGGAGCGCTTTGGTGCAAGCACACGCGGCTTACGCCTCATCGACGCTCAAACACACCCTTGTCCGGCACCACGCGGCGACTCGCCGCATCGTCACGCGCACCCTGACTCACATCTATTTCAGACGATGCTCCAATTGATCACCGCGTTGCTCGCAAAACACGCGATTGCCCCGTGCAATGTCACCGCCGTCGGACAATGCCACACGCACGCGCTTGTAACTGCACTGCAGCAGGAACTGGGTATCGCCTCGCTTGCACGCGTGCGCACGCACGATGCGAATCTCGGTGCAGCGGATTCGATCGAACAATTGACGTGCATGGTCCAGACGCATACCTTGCCGTCGCAAGGCATCCTCTTGCTATGGGATATCGCCTCGTGCGGCTATGTAGGCTGCGCGCTACTCGACGCACATCGTGCGCCTGTGCTCGCGCGCTCCCTTGGCGCGAACTCCTGATGGTAGACATCACAATCGGCATCCCGTGTGTCGCCTACCATCTTCCTGAACATGTCGACTCCGTTCGCCACTGGGCACGCCGCACCGGTCAACCCGCTGCCGTGGTGGCAAAGCTCGAGCAGGCGGGCGTACGCAATTTTCACGTGGCGCGCGGGCAAAGTGCCTTCAGTCTCGCGATCCAAGCTGTCGACTCGCTGCTGCGCAATGCACCAATCGCCGCCGAGTCAATCGACTGCCTGGTCTACACTCACACGCTGCAGGGCAGCATCGCGCCGCCACCAGCATCTTTGCCGCGGCAGCTATGCGAGCATTTTGGCCTTGTAGGCGTCCAGTCGTTCTCGTTTGCCCAGCAACACTGCGCGTCCTCGCTCGGTGCGTTGCGCATCATTCGTGCAATGTTCATCGCACACCCCGCCCTCCATCGCGTACTGATCGTTGGGGCAGACGTGATGCCTATGGAGACCGAACGCGCGATGGGCACATCAGCGCTGCTCAGCGACGGCGCATTCGCCGCGTTGGTCGAGCGCCACGCGCGCACCAATCGCCTCGTCGCACTGGCCACACACGCAAGTGGTCGCGGCTGGCGCGGAATGCTAGGGCAGACCGAAGCGAGTTTCCTTGCGCAGTACCAGCTCGTCGCGCGAAAACTCATCACGCAAGTCACTCAGGATGCACACATTGCGCTCACCGAGCTCTATCGCATCTTGCCGCCTCATCTGAATCAGCCTGCCTGGCGGCGTCTCGTCCAATCGATGGGTCTGCCACCCGAACGCCTTTTCGCGCACAATTTTTCCCGTATCGCGCACGTCACCGTATGCGATCCATTTATCAACCTGGCCGACTGCGGCCCACTCGCGCCAGGCGCCCCCTTGTTGCTCTATGCACAGGGCGTAGGAGGATTTTCAGCTACCGCGTTGCTGATTCATTAGACGCGCACACTCCACACCCGGTCGGCCCTGGAAACCTACGGTCGCATGCCATGCAGCGGCGAGTCGATGCGATATACGCGAGTGTGTTGGTCGATGTATCAAAACATTACATTTTTATGGCTGTGATTTGGCGACAAGCGACTACACTTTTTTTGCACGGCGCATCGAGCAGTCACTAGCAAAACAAGCGTCACCTCAATCGCCACGCATTGTGCTACTTCAATCTCAATCAACGCACGCACGACCACCGCGCCGTGCGCCAGCGCGCGAAGTTCCTGCGAGAGGGCCCCAGTGGATCGAGTCTGTCAATGCGGCGCGGGTAACCCACCCATCGTACCGCTGCCTTCAACATCAAACCTGGCCAGCCGATGGGCACCGCTGGCCACTGCCTTTCTCAATACCGTGGACCTATCGTCTTTGCTAAAGTTGTTCGGTGACGTGTCCGCTTCGTTGGGCTTCCCACGCTTTGCCATTAGCCGAGTATCGCGAAGACACGCGGGGAACGGTCGGGCAATGGCGGTCGAGACGCTTTGCGCATGCTATCCGGATCATTGGGTCGCGCATTACGCGCAACGAGACTACGGTCCGGTCGATCCGGTCCATCGAATGGCGTTTGCCCGTGCCACACCCTATCGATGGGCCGACATCAGAGGCTTGAATCGCATCGAGCAACGCGTGCTCGGCGAAGCACGCGACGCGGGATTAACCAGTGGCGTGAGTATCCCGCTTCGCGAGGCCAACGGCGACATCCTGCTGGTGAATCTCGCCAGTCCGTCACCGGAGATCAGGACAGAAGTCCACCTGCGGCTCGCGAGCTTAATTGGCGCACTCTTTCATCAAGAGCTTCATCGATTGATGAAGCCACGTCGGCCTGAGCCGTCACTTCAACTCTCTCCGCGCCAGCAAGAGTGCCTTGCCTGGGTCGCACGGGGTAAATCTTCATGGGCGATCGCCGCCATTGTCGGCATATCGCCTCATACCGTCGACTACCATATCGCCGAAGCAATGAAGATTCTGGGCATCAACAGTCGAACCGCGGCAGCTGTGCATGCCGTCGCAACCGGCTTGATCCAGGTGTAAGCGGCCAGCGGGGCCATCGACCGCAGTTCCTGCCGGCCACCCCACCAACGACTGGGTCTCACGTGGACTCGTGGCGCCATCAGCACATTCGGGCTTGTCCCCCGTGCTCACGCAATCGGATGCGGCGCGGGGGCGAGTCGCAACCAGCGTCCTGTCAACTTCAGCAGCGTCGCACCTCCCCACCTAACTAGTTCACCTCACCTCACGCGCTTGATAGCGTGGCATCGGTTATTTTGCGTGAGGGGAAAACCGTGCCATTCATCTTCGCTGGCGGTCTCGACGACATGCCAACCACGATGCATCGACGCCTCGGCGTGTTCCGATACGACGTGTTCGTAGGTCGACTGGGTTGGCAGTTGCCCGGAGCGGACGCGACGAGCCTGACCGAATGGGATCAATTTGATCGCGGTCGTACGATTCACGTTGTCTCGGTCGATCAGGCTCAGCACATTTGCGGGTGTGCGCGATTGATACCGACTACACAGCCGTATTTGCTCCAAACACTATGCGCGCCTTCAGCGGCTCTGGACTTACCGTGCGCCCCCACGATTTGGGAACTGTCGCGGTTTGCCGCGCGCTGCGGGGTAAGTCCAACCACACGCGCCTCAACTGGCATGCAGCTGTTTCCATCGATTCTCGCGATTGCGGCGTCGCTGGGCGCGACATGCGTCATTGGTGCCATGACACGTGCCGTGGCACGGCTATACCAGCATTGCGGTCTGGCGCTGCAACTCGTCAACACCGTCGAAAACGCAGGTCGTCCAGACTACCTGATCGGTGCAATCGAACTTAGCCGATCGACGTTCACGAACCTGGGGTGCGACGCTCACGCGCTACTGGGTGCCGTGACATGGCTCGGTGCCCGTCACGCGCGAGTGGGACTTTCGACGTTGGCGCCTCCACCTGAAACCAGCGACCATTGATCCAGGCCGCTGGCCGGTGCCGGACTCCGTGTCTGAGCAGAAACTGATGCCGCATCTCGGCGAGATGCCGCACAGCTCCCGGTTTGAAAACGCCGACTGGGCGCGAACCTGCTACGTGCGTGGGCCCGAGCGATGATGTCGGCGATCCGCGTCTTTCACCCAGTCCGGCCGAATCGCAGATGCGTATGCCTGAGCACTGCGTGACGCTTCGCCATTGGGCTGAGCAGAAAACCCAAGGCGCTCGTCGATGGCGCGCGCCACGGTCGACGATTTGGGCAGGCGTCGAGGATCACAATCAGCCCAAAACGTGAACATGCTCTCAAACAGCACGCCCAAGATCGTGGTCGTATAAGGCAATTCGACCGTGACAAGCTTGCCGGTTGAATCAGCTCGCATGGGCAAATCGGTCATTGGCATTGCGGTGTCGCCCATGCCCATATACATCGCGTGAAGCTCGCGTTGCAAGCGCGTCTCGACGTCGCAATGGCTGATCGAAGAATTGACAATTACACGGGTCAGTTTGGCGAGTTCCTGGGTTTTCAGTTCGAGGCGATTGTGCAATCGACCGACTTCCTGTTCTACTCGCCGCACCCGCGCTTGCAGCGACGAGTGTTCGTCGAGCGGTGGCGAACACCGCTCGTTCGTGTAGTCAGCCTTCTCGGGGCGTTCCATGCGTCCACCTCTTCACGACCATGATCACCTCGGCACAGAGCCACAACGGGACCAACCTACTCAAAAGCGCCAGCACCGCGCGCAAAAAAACTGGCTGAAGCACTACGCACTCGATGTGTGACGTCGTCGCATATCGTTGGCCGGTCCGCCAATGCAGTGTTTATTGCAGAACGACGCGTCGTCAACTAGGAGACTATGGAGGTCAGAAGCCTCAAGTTTTCCGCGACAATCCATTCGAACGCACGCACCCTCGCTTTCGCGAGCTGGTTTAACTGGTCCTACGAGCCGATCTTTCCGAATTGCGACGCGAGCTCATCCGATAGGAGTCGATTCGATGCCAACGTATCTCGAATTGAAGGCGCAAGCTGAACAGCTCAGACAACAAGCGGAACAGGCCCGCCTGGCTGAGCTTGACATTGTTCTCGCGGAGGTTCGCGCGCGTGTGGCCGAATACGCGCTGACTGCCGAGCAGATCTTTGGACGCCGGCGCAGCGCATCCGCCACGCGGGTCGGACAAGGTCGTATCCCGGCTCGGTATCGCGATCCCAAAACAGGCGCGACGTGGAGTGGACGCGGCCGCGAACCCGGCTGGATCAAGGGGAAAAAGCGCGAGCGGTTCCTGATCGAACAGGCCTAGACGGGCATCGGGTGGTTTTCCGTCCCGTCTCATGTTGCGCGCGCAAGGTACATCAGTTGCGTTGAGCGGGCACAGCGCACAACGTCTCGGGACTACGTTCGATGAGCGCCAATACGGCCCGGTGCAAGTCTGCGAAGCACATGCGTTAAAGACTCAGAATGGCACCGATAGGCTGAGCGGCACTAACTCGAGACGCGCCATTGCGTCAATCTTTATGGTTTTCGGCACACCCCTATAAACAGGGCCAGAACGTGGCCTCAGACAAGTTGATATCGGACAGGTCCGATTGGCCGGGCGAGATGCCGTCCGTACACTGCTGCACATGATTTCGCTGATCCAGTCCTCCGTCAATACGGCGCGCAATGCGCTCACGCATGTCGTGCGCCGCCCTTCGTTCCTGCGCAAGCTCGACATCGCGGTGCTCGTGCTGATTGTCGCGAGCGTGCTCGTCGTGATGGCCGACAGCGTGCAGGAGCTGCATGCGCAGTACGGCCACACGCTCTATGCGGCCGAATGGGCGTTCACGCTGCTGTTTTCGGCCGAGTACCTGCTGCGCCTTTGCACCGCGAAGAAGCCGGCCGCGTATGCGCGCAGCTTCTTCGGCATCGTCGATCTCGTGTCGGTGTTGCCGACCTATCTCGCGTTCTTCTTCCCCGGCCTGCATGCGCTGATCGACGTGCGGCTGCTCCGGCTGCTGCGCGTGTTCCGCATCCTCGGGCTGTCGATCTATCTCGAGGAAGGGCAGGTGCTGATGCGCGCACTGACCCGCGCGCGGCGCAAGATCTTCGCGTTCATCGGCGGGATGTTCGTGCTGACGGTGATTCTCGGCACCGTGATCTTTCTCGTCGAAGGGCCGGAGAACGGCATCACGAGCATTCCGGTGGGCGTGTACTGGGCAGCCGTGACGATGAGCACGACCGGCTACGGCGACCTGACGCCGCATACGCCGCTCGGCCGGCTCATCACGTCGTGCGCAATCCTGCTCGGCTACGGGATCATCGCGTTTCCCACCGGCATCATGGGCGCGGAGCTGGTCGCGTCGGCGCTGGAGCGCACGCGGGCGAGCGCACGGCAAGCCATGGGCGATGAGCCGTGCTGTCCGCATTGCGGCGTCTCGCTGCCGGAGCGCGGCACGAGCGACACGCCGCATCAAAAATAGGCCCCGTCCTATTCAGCTTCACCGTCCCCTGGTCGAAACTGGGCTCATCGAGCGGTCCGGTCGCTGCATCGCCGGGCATCACGACACGCGATGCGCGCCGCGAATTCGCCGCTCGCTTTCCAGCCATTTCGATAAGGAGTTCACATGATCATTCGATCGACCCTGGCGACGCTCGCCGCCGCTGCACTGACCACCGCCGCTTCCGCACAAGTCCTTCAGGAAAAGAACCTGTCGCTGAACCTCGCGACCGAAATCGCGCAGCAGACCATCCAGGCCTGCTCGGCCAGCGGCTACAACGTGGCCGTCACCGTCGTCGACCGCAGCGGCATCGCACGCGCGATGCTGCGCGCCGACCATGCCAGCCTGCATACGGTGGATGCGTCGCAACGCAAGGCCTATACGGCGCTGTCGACGAAGACGCCGACCGGCACGCTCGCCACGAACCTGCAGAAGAATCCGGCCGCCGCGCAGATGGCGGCCATCGACGGGTTCCTGGTGCTGGGCGGCGGCGTGCCGATCAAGGTCGGCGACGAAGTGATCGGCGCGGTGGGGGTGGGCGGGGCGCCGGGCGGGCATCTCGATGAAGCCTGTGCGCAGCAGGGGATCGCGCGCGCTCAAGCGAAATTGCTGTAACTCGGTGGCGCGGATCTTGGCAAGTTGAACCCGGGCACGCGCCATATCCCGTTAGTCGATCCACGGGGCTCGAACCAACATCGAAGGCACGTCCGACGCTTAGACAGATGTCGAGCGAAACTCTACGGCAAAGCGATCCGCCAACGCGGCGAGGCGCCGGTCCAACGTCCAGAAGCGCGCCCCAGGCGTAATCAGTGTCGACGCCAACAAAGTCAAATCTACGAGGCCACATCCCATGCCGTATAGCCGCTCGCGCTCCACGAATGCCATAACCTCCTGCATGCTGGCTTGATTGCACTCCTGAAGCAGCCCAAGGTCGTTGAGTGTTCGCAGCCGCGGCGCCGGCGGCGTCCCGCACGAAAGTTCGCCTAGCACCATCGGATGCATCAATACGGCATCGAGCGCGAGCAATCCGAGCAGCGTTTGATTTCTGTTGCGAAAGTGATCGACCCAGACAGACGTGTCAATCAACACATTCATTGCGATTCCGGCTCTTCGCGCCGCCGCGGAATATCGGCCATGTCAGACATAGTCCCGCCCAGCGCTGCCAGACGCTTGGCGGCCTGGACACGTACAAACGTCTTGATTGCCTCCCGGAACAGGTCCGCCTTGTCCATTCCTGGCTCAGCCATTTGCAGTGCCTTCGTATAGAGATCGTCGTCGATCGTCACTGTAGTTCGCATGATTCACCCATCATCAAAATTGATGCAATATTGCCTCAATATTAGCACCAACCGCTCACGCAAGCAGACGAAAACCCTCGTCCACCGAGAAATGGATATATCGCTACACAATCACGCCTGACCCTTGTCACCCCGCCTGCCCGCCCAGCGTCTGCGCGAACGCCGCCAACCCCGTCAGCATGATCTGCACGCCCACACACAGCAGCAGGAACGCCGACACCCGCATCGCCACTTTCGTCCCCTCGCTGCCGAGATAGCGCGCGAGCGTCGTCGCGCGGCTGTAGATCTGCCAGATCGCGAACGCGACGAGCGCCGCGACCGCAACCGACACCACGCCGGAGGTCAGATAGTCAACGGCCGTACGAGCCCGGTTCGCATGCAGCGCGATGCCGGCCGCGATCGAGCCGGGGCCGATCGTCAGCGGCACCGTGAGCGGGAAGAATGCACGCGCCATCAGCTTCGGCAGATCGTCGCCATGCACGGCGCTGTCGCCACCCGGCACGTCGGGCGCGTTGAGCATCGACCAGCCGGCCACGGCCACCGCGAAGCCGCCGCCGATCCGCAGCGCCTCCATCGAAATCCCGAAGAAGTTCAGCACCGGCGCACCGATGAAAAAGATCACGAGCAGCGTGAAGAACACGTTCGTCGCGAGTTTTTTCGACAGCGTCGCGCGCTCGGCCTCCGTCAGCGATTGCGTGCGCTCGAGAAACACGAACGCCATGCCGAACGGATTGATGATGCCGATCAGGCCGGTAAAGCCGAACAGGATTTCTGGAATCAGGCGGTCGACCGGCATCGCGATCGTGCTCCTCGGTAACGAACAGGGAATAAAAAAGGCGACCGGTCGAGATGACCGGCCGCCAGGAGGACACCCCTCAAAGTCCGGCGCGCGCAGGGGGCGCGCCGGCCGCAGAACCCCGATTGTCGATGAAGCGGGGCAGGCGGGAAATCAGCCGTGTCTGATTTTGCGGAGCGATGCTCGATGCGATTCCCACGCGCAAATGGCCGAAGGGTCTCGCCGCATGTCGGACGCATGCTGAAGAACACACGGCAAAAAAACGGCAGCCAGTCGTGACAAGCGGCCGCCAAGGAGGGGAGAAACTTCCACGATTCGTCGCGGCGCGTGACGTGAACGCACCGCGTGTCGGCAGCAACGTAGCTGCGCCGACGTACGCCTGCGCAGCGAGGCTGCCGTCCAGTCCAGGCTACTCAATACCGGACCAGTCGCGTGTGGTTCGGCAGATCGACCGTGAGATCGGTGCCGCCCGCATCCGTCTTCGACGACGGCGCAGCCGGCCGCGCCGTGTCGCGCGTCGCCGCGAGCCAGTGCGTGAATTCGGCTGCGGTCATGCCCACTGCTTCGGCCGTGCCGGGTGACGAAGCGGTCACCTGTCCCGCAAGGCGATGAGTGTCACGCGTGTTCGATGACGCAGTGCGTGCAACCTCGGCCACCGGCGCCGCGCGCTGCCCCTCAGGCGTGGCACCCTGCGCATTCCGGTTACGCGTGACACTGGCCACCTTCGACGCGACCGTCGAACGCGTCGACACCGCATCCGACTTGCCGCGCACCGCCTTCGCAGGCCGCGATGCAACACGCGCAGGCTGCGTCGCCGCCGTATCGCCGTTGCGTGCGTTCTGCGCGCCAGCCAGCACGCTTGCGGCCGGGGCGGCATCCGATGACGCACCCTGCTTCGTATTCGACGCGATCGATGTATCCGCCGCCGCAGCATCCACCATGGCCGAAACCGCCGCCACCGGCGCGGCGACGATCGCCTCCGGCGCGATCGAGATCGCCGCCGCGTACACGCTGCCATGCAAATCACGTCATGCCTCCAAGGTTTCTTTCCGATTCCATTTGACACACGCGCCACACCCGCCTTATAAACGCACCGCGCTCGCACCCACCTAAATCGGACTAGTCCTAGCAACTGCCGCACACTATTTCGGACTGCCCTACATACTCGCCAGCCTGCTATCCCGATAATTCGTCCGTTCCCCAAGCCGGCAACGCAACCGATCGTGATGCGTAACGACTTGCGGCTATCGCTCGCTTTCCGGTTTCGCAGTGGCTCCGGCCACCGCGTGATCGCGATCACACCGCCGCCGAACAACACGGGCAAGCGCGCCCGCAAGTGGCTGCCGCTGCGAGCCGTACTGTGGCCGCTGCCGTTTCTGTTCTTCCTGTTCGACTCGAACGTGCTGGTGTACTACACGGTGCGCTGGATCCTGCTGTTCGGCGTGCCGATGGCGTTCGTGCTGAATTGGCCGCGGCGATCGTGATCGCAAACATACTGGCCGTCACCGCGCGGCGCAGCACGTAGTACATGACATTCCTGATCGTGCCGATGGTCTGCACGTTCTTTATCGACATCGCGAACGCACGCGTGATCAACCGGTTTCTTGCTTGTGGGGCCAATCTACGATCGATGCACGATGTGCGCCGCGTGACGTACCCCTCAGGGCCGCGACAGCACCAGCACGCGCCCGCCGACCCGATGCAGCTTGAGCCAACCCATGTCGGCAGTGAAACGCAGCTGCTGCAAGTTGAAATCGAACGGGGCCTGCTCGGCCGCCTTGATCACGGCATCGGCGATCCAGCGAATCAGCACCTTGCCCTCTTCGGTGGTTTGATGGCTATTCTGGCCGCTGCAGAAATGGCGATTCCCGGCGTTGACCTGCATCTGCAACTGCATCCAGTGGCCCGGCAGGCCCTGCAGGGTCCTGAACAGGTCGGCCACGCGCTGCGTCGTCAGGCTGCGCGCCCACAGTGCGCTGTCACCGTCCGGCCGCTCCAGGTTGTGGCGATCCGCAGCTTGGGCCTGGCCCTTGATGTCACCTTTCAGGGAATCGGGTTTCGTCATGACGCTTTCCTCGCGATGGGCCCGGCAACGGGCCGGTTGAATGGACAGGGACCACGGAGCGTGGTCGGTCTGAAACACGGGTGGGTTCGATCCTGACGCCAGGGCCGCCACGAACGACAGGCCGGCAACACGCGCCGGCCTGACTGTGCGGATCGGTCCGCACCTCGATCGATGCCGGGCGGGTGCCCCGCCCGAGCCGGTTGAACGATACGCGCATTGCAGGAATTCGACGCCTGTCAGGTATGTCAGGCCTCAATATCGAGCATCCGTCCCCATCACGCTTTCTTCTTCCCCTTCAACACGAACGCCGCCGCCGTACACCCCACCATCGCGACACCCGCGATCAGGAACGTATCGCTGTACGCCATCAGCAGCGCCTCGCGCATCACGCGCTGGTTCACGAGCGCGAGCGCCAGCTCGTGCACGCCGCCGGTCGACGAACCCGGCAACGCATCGGCACGCGGCACGTGCACGCGCGACAACAGCCGTGCCAGCATCGCCATGCGTTCCTGAAAGGCTGCCGAGAACGGCGAAACGGCCTCGCCAATCCGCATCGCGTGCAGCTTCTGCCGCTCGACGACGATCTGGCTCGCCACCGCGATGCCGATCGCGCCGCCGACGTTGCGCACCATGTTGAACACGCCGGACGCCGAACCGAGCTGCGCCTTCTCGATCCCGTCGACGGCCATCACCGACAGCGCGATCACGACGAGCGACTGCCCGATCCCGCGCACGACGAGCGACGGCACGATCACGTTCGACGCCGCGTCGGCGGTCAGGTGAATGTTCATCAGGCAGCCGGCCGCGACGAGCGCGAAGCCGAGCACGATCGTCGCTCGCGGGCTCGTGCGGCGCATCAGCGGCGGCGTCAGGAACGACATCACGAACTGCACGAGCCCGTACGGGATCATCGCGAGGCCGATGTCGCGCGCGCTGTAGCCGTGCAGCTCGGCGAAGTAGTTCGGCACGAGAAACACGACGCCGAACACCACCGCGCCGAACAGGAACTGCATCAGGCTCGCGATCCCGAAGTTGTAGCGGCCGAGCAGCCGCAGGTTGATGAACGGCTCCTTGCGCCGCAGCTCGATCGCGACGAACGCGACGAGCCCCGCCGCCGCGACGATCGACAGCTCGACGATCAGGTCGGACGCGAACCAGTCCTTGCGCCCGCCCTCCTCCAGCACGATCTGCAGCGCGCTCAGGCCGAGCGCCATCGTCGCGATCCCGAACCAGTCGGCCTGGCGCAGCTTCGACAACTGCACGGGTACCGGGCGGATCGCCCATGCAATCGCCGCGATCAGCGCGATCGCGGGCGGAATCTGCAGGTAGAAGATCCAGCGCCACGAATACATGTCGGTGAGCCAGCCGCCGAGCGACGGCCCGGCCGCCTGCGCGACATTGTTCGCAATCGCGAACAGCGCCATGCCGAGCGGATGCTTCGACGGCGGCAGCTCGGTGACGATCAACTGGAACGACAGTGGAATCAGCACGCCGCCGAACGCGCCCTGCAGCGCGCGCGCGACGATCATCGACGAGATGGTCGGTGCGACCGAGCACGCAATCGAAAACGCCAGAAACCCCGTTGCGCCGACGAGCAGCACGCGGCGCGCGGAGAACACCTGCACGAGCCAGCCCGTGAGCGGAATCACGACGATCTCGGCTACGAGGTACGCGGTCGAGATCCACGAGCCTTCCTCGAAGCTCGCGCCGAGCGAACCGCGGATGTCGGGCAGCGACGCGTTCGTCACGTGCACGTTCATCCCCGCCATGAAGCAGCCGAACACGCCGCCGAGCACCGCGACCCACGCGCGCAGCGAGACGGCTTCGTCGCGCGCGGCCTGCGCAGCCTGCCCGGTTGCGGCGGTCACGATCCGGCTCCCGGCGCGCCGCGCGTATCGACACGCGCGATCACCGACATACCGGGCCGCAGCACGAGGCCCGACGGCGGCGCATCGAGGCGGATCTTCACCGGCACGCGCTGCACGATCTTCGTGAAGTTGCCGGTCGCGTTGTCGGGCGGCAGCAGCGCGAATTCGGCACCCGAGCCCGGTGCGAGCCCGAGCACGCGGCCGTGCAGCGTGCGGCCCGAGTAGGTATCGACGTCGATCTCGACCGGCTGCCCGTCATGCATCGCGCCGAGCTGCGTCTCCTTGAAGTTCGCGACGACGTACACGTCGCGCAGCGGCACGACCGCGAGCAGCGGCATCCCGACCTCGACGTACTGGCCTGCGCGCACCGCACGCTGGCCGATCGTGCCGTCGCGGGTCGCGCGGATCACCGTATGCTCGAGATCCAGCTGCGCGAGCGCGAGCTTCGCGCGGGACGCCGCGAGCCGTGCACGCGCCTGCTCGATCGCGGCCGTGCTTTGCGCGCGGCGGCGGCGCAGCACCGTCTGCTGGTCGTCCTGCGCGCGCACGGCCGCACTCGCGCGGGCCAGTTCCGCGCGCGCCTTCAGCGCATCGGCGTGCGCCTGTTCCCAGCGCTGCCCGCTGGCAGCCGATTCGGCAAGCAGTTGCCGGTAGCGCACCGCATCGGCATCGCGCCGCGCGGCTTCGGCATGCGCGGCCGCCGCATCGGCCTGCGCCTGCTCGATCACGCTGCGCTGCTGGCCGACCTGCGCGTCGAGCGTCGCGGCGGCGGCTTCCTCGGCCTGCAGCGTCGCATCGGCCGCGGCGACGGCCGCCTGCGCATCGTCGAGCTTCGCGCGATAGTCGCGATCGTCGAGCGTGACGAGCACGTCGCCACGCTTCACGGGCTGGTTGTCGTCGACCGCCACGCGTGCGACATAGCCGGCCACGCGCGGGCTGACGGTCACGATATCGGCGCGCACGTACGCATCGTCGGTGTGCTCGATGAAGCGGCCGACCGTCCACCAGCGCCAGCCGAACCCGGCCAGCACGATGACGGTGATGAAGGCGCCGGCGGCAATCCAGTGACGCCGCGCGAAACGGGCGGATTTCTCGGGTACGGCTGTGGTGCTCATGATCGGAATCGGAATGGTTGTGTGCGTGCGGATGACGTGCGGATTCACGAACGGCCGGCTAAGGCTGCCAGCCGCCCCCCAGTGCCTTGAAGACGGCCACCTGATCGAGCGCGACCTGCTGCGTCGACGCGGCCAGCGCGGCATCGATCGCGACGAGGCTGCGCTGCGCGTCGAGCACGCCGAGAAAATCCAGCGCGCCCGCGTCGTAGTTCAGTTCGGCGAGCCGGTAAGCGCGTGCGTGCTCGGCTCGCGCGATGTCGAGCGCGGCCTTGTGGCGCCACTCCGCGCCATAGCGGGAGAGCGCCTGCTCGGTTTCCTTCAGCGCGCGCAGCACCTGCGCATCGAACGACGCGCGCGCGGCGGCATCGTCCGCGCGGGCCTGCGCGAGCTGGGCGCGGCTCGCCGCGAGATTCGGAAAGCGCCACGTAATCAGCGGCCCGACGCCCCACGCGATCGCGTACTTGTCGCCGAGCGACGACGGATCGCCGGTCGTCGACAGCCAGTTCACCGACCCGCCGAGCACGATCGACGGGTACAGCTCGGCCGTCGCGACACCGATCCGCGCGTTCGACGCAGCGAGCCGGCGCTCGCTTTCGCGCAGGTCGGGCCGGCGCCGGAGCAGCGCGGCGCCGTCGCCGACCGGAAACGGTCGCGCGAGCGCCGGCGTCGCGTGGCAGCGCGCGGCCGCGTCGGGAATCGCACCGGGTGCGTGCCCGGTCAGCACGGCGAGTTCATACAACGCGGCGCGGCGTGCGCCTGCCAGCGCCGGCAGTTCGGCGCGCGTATCGTCGGCAAATGCACGCGAGCGCGCGACTTCGAGATCGGACACGAGACCGTGCGCACGTTGCCGTGCAGTCAGCGCGGCGAGGCGGTCGGCAATCGCGACCGAACGCTCGGCCACGTCGATCCGCTCGCCATACGCACATGCCTGCGCATAGGCGGCCGTCGTCTCGGCGGCCACCGCGACGCGCATCGCATCCGACGCCGCCTGCACGGCCTCCGAATCGGCACGCGCGGCATCGACGAGATGGCCGACACGCCCCCACAGATCGACTTCCCACGACACCGCGAACGACGGCGAGTAACCCCAGCGCGTCCGCGCATCGGTGCCCTTCGCGCTCGCGACGATCTGGTCGGGCGCGTGCTTGCCGTAGTCGACGCCGAAGCCGGCCGTCGTATCGGGCAACCGCGCGGCGCCCGCTTCGTCGAGCACGGCCCGCGCCCGCGCGACACGTGCCGCGGCCACCGCGAGATCGCGGTTCTGCGCGAGCGCTTCGCGCACGAGTGCGTCGAGCGCCGGATCGTCGAACAGCTGCCACCAGCGATCGGGCAACGCGCCGCCGGACACGACGGGGGCATCGCCCGCCGCGTCGAACGGCGCCGTGCGCGCCGCATCGGCCGCGGGCGGACGATACGGATCGCCGACCGAACAGGCGGCAAGCGTCGCGGCGCTCAGCAGCGCAATGGCAACGGACAAACGGAAGGAAACCGGAGGAAATGACGAGGCGCGCATCGTGCAAGGGCTGTCGAACAAACGATGGGCTTATGGTAATTTCGACCCATTCGGTCGATCTCGCGCGCAAAGCGCATTCGTCGTCGAGAAAAGGACACGTGGATCAATTTTTCAGTGCGCTCGAGCGCAAGGACAAGCACAAGCAGATCGCCGTCGTCGCGTCCGACGCGGCGGCCGGCAGCGCGTATCCACCGCATTCGCATCGACATGGCCAGTTGATTCACGCGATTTCCGGCGTGATGATCGTGCATGCGGATGCCGGCAGTTGGGTCGTGCCGACGGGGCGCGCGGTCTGGGTGCCGGGCGGCACCCGGCACGAGATCCGGATGGCCGGCGACGTGCAGATGCGCACGGTGTTCGTCGCGCACGAAGTGCGGCCGAGCCTGCCGCGCGAATGCCACGTGATCGAGGTCGGCACGTTGCTGCGCGAGCTGATCGTGACCGCGAGCGAACTGCCGGCCGATTACGACCTCGCGCATCGCGCGGGCCGCGTGCTCGCGCTGATCCTCGACGAAATCGAGATCGCGCCGCCGCTGTCGCTGCATGTGCCGATGCCGCGGCATCCGGCGCTCGCCGCGCTGTGCACGCGGCTCATCAACGAACCGTCTTCGGTCGTCACGCTGCAGTCGTGGGCACGTGACGCGCACATGAACGAGCGCACGCTCGCACGCACCTTAAAGCGTGAAACGGGCATGACGCATGGTGCGTGGTGCCGTCATGCGCGGCTGCTGCTGAGCTTGCCGCGCCTCGCCGCCGGCACGCCGATCCTCGAACTCGCGCTCGAGCACGACTACGACAGCCCCAGCGCGTTCGCGGCGATGTTCCGCAAGGCACTCGGCGTGCCGCCGAGCGAATACTTCCCGCGGCGCTGAACCGGTCTGTCCGTTTCGCGACGATCGAGCGCTGACGTGCGCGCGCGGTGCGACAGCCCGCTCGCTACAGTAGCGGCATCGCACGACACTGGCGCCACGCGCCCGCCCCGCCGATGGATCTGATTCAAAGCATGCAGGTTTTCGTCACGCTCGCCGACGCGGGGACTTTCACCGAAACCGGCAAGCGGCTCAACCTCACGACCGCGCATGTCAGCCGCACGATCGCGTCGCTCGAAGCGCATCTCGGCATCCGGCTGCTGAACCGCACGACGCGCTCGATGTGCCTGACCGAAGCCGGCGAACGCTATCTCGCGCGGGCACGCGACATCACGCTTGCCGTCGATGCGAGCGAACGCGAAGCGCGCGGTGCACGGCTGCATCCGCACGGCCGGCTACGCGCACACTGCAGCGCCAGTATCGCGAACCGTTTCGTGATTCCACTCATCACGCGCTTCCAGGCGCGCTATCCGGACGTCAGCGTCGACCTGACGCTCGCGCCGCAGGTGCCGGACCTGATCCGCGACAGCTACGACGTCGCGGTGATCGCGATGCCGAGCCTGCCGAGTTCCGATCAGGTCGCGATCGACGTCGGGCGGATCGGCAGCGTGCTGTGCGCTGCGCCCGCCTATGTCGCGCAGCACGGAATGCCGGACACGCCGCGCGCGCTTGCGCGGCATCGCTGCCTGCAACTGGTCGCGCCCGCGTACCCGCCGCGCGGATGGGCGCTGACGCGCGGGGCGGATTCTGAAACGATCGCGTTCGAGCCATCGATGACGGCCGACGTCGCAGCATCGCTCGAAATCGCGGTACGGGAAGGGGCGGGAATCGGTCTGCTGCCGGCGTTCGTCGCGGACGACGGGCTGCGGTCAGGCGCGCTGGTGCGCGTGCTGCCCGACTATCGGGCTGAAGACGTGGGCGTGTTTCTGGTGTATCCGTCGCGCAAGCATCTCGACGCTAAGACCCGCGCGTGGGTGGATTTCATGAAGGCGGAATTGCGCGCCAGGCTCGCCGGGCCGGGCGGCAGCCGCCGCGCGGATGATGATGCAGCCGCGCCGGACACCCCCGGCGCGGCCAAAGGGCCCCCGCTTACGCGACAGCCTTCACCGCCGGTTGCACGCCAAAAAACGTCGCCTGCACCGCTTCGTCCGCGCGCGCATACGCGCGGTTGATGCCGCTGATCACCGCGCGGATCGACGCGGTCGTCAGGTTCGCGTCGATGCCGACGCCGAACGCGCTGCCGCGCACGCCGGTGCCGGCCAGTTCCGCAATCGCGATCGCCTTCGCATCGGCACCCTGCGACAACGCACGCTCCTCGTAGTGCTGGATCCGCAGCGGCGTACGCAACGCATGCATCAGCGCATCGAGCGGGCCGTTGCCTTCACCGCGCAGCACGCGGCGCTCGCCGTGCACGTCGGCGGTCAGCACGATCGTCTCGCGGCCGTCGCGCTCGGTCAGCTCATGGCCGACATAACGCAGCGGCGCATCGCTTTCGACATATTCCTGCTGGAACAGCGACCAGATCTGCGCGCTCGTCACCTCGTGCCCGCTCTCGTCGGTCAGGCGCTGCACGGCCGCGCTGAAATCGACCTGCATGCGGCGCGGCAGCGCGACGCCGTAGCCCTGTTCGAGCAGATACGCGATACCGCCCTTGCCCGACTGGCTGTTCACGCGAATGATCGAATCGTACGTGCGGCCGAGGTCGTTCGGATCGATCGGCAGATACGGGACTTCCCATACGGCGTCGGCACGCTGTACCGCGAAGCCCTTCTTGATCGCATCCTGGTGCGAGCCGGAGAACGCGGTGAACACGAGGTCGCCGACATACGGATGGCGCGGGTGGACCGGCAACTGCGTGCATTCCTCGGCCGTGCGCGCGACTTCGTTGATCTGCGAGAAGTCGAGGCCCGGGTCGACGCCCTGCGTGTACAGGTTCAGCGCGAGCGTCACGAGATCGACGTTGCCCGTGCGCTCACCGTTGCCGAACAGGCAGCCCTCGATCCGGTCGGCACCGGCCATCACCGCGAGCTCGGCCGCCGCGACCGCGGTGCCGCGGTCGTTGTGCGGATGCACGGACAGGATCAGCGAATCGCGGCGCGCGAGATTGCGGTGCATCCATTCGATCTGGTCCGCATAGTAATTCGGCGTGCCGATTTCCACCGTGGCCGGCAGGTTCACGATCGCCTTGTGCTCCGGCGTCGGCTGCCACACGTCGAACACGGCGTCGCACACTTCCTTCGCGAAATCGAGCTCGGTCGCCGTGAAGGTTTCCGGGCTGTATTGCAGCGTGAAATGCGTGTCGGTCGCGGCGTCGGCGAAGCGCTTGATCGTGCGCGCGGCGTTCACCGCGAGCGTCTTCACGCCGTCGCGGTCGAGGCCGAACACGATCTTGCGGAATTCCGGCGCGGTCGCGTTGTACAGGTGCACGATCGCGCGCTTCGCGCCGCGCAGCGAGTCGAAGGTGCGCTCGATCAGGTCGTCGCGCGCCTGCGTGAGCACCTCGATCGTCACGTCGTCGGGAATGTGGCCGCCTTCGATCAGCTCGCGCACGAAGTTGAAATCGGTCTCGGACGCCGACGGGAACGCGACCTCGATCTCCTTGAAGCCGATCGCGACCAGCATCTTGAACATCCGCATCTTGCGCGCGGCGTCCATCGGCTCGAACAGCGACTGATTGCCGTCGCGCAGGTCGGTGCTCATCCAGATCGGCGCCTGCGTGATCGTGCGCGTCGGCCATATGCGGTTCGGCAGGTTGACGGGCGTGAACGGTCGGTACTTCGTCGCGGGGTTCTTCAGCATCATGATGGTCGGTCCTCGGTCGATTGGTCGGGAACCCGCGGCGCGCTGGCCATCCGTCGGGGTGGCAGGCTGCACGCGCAGCGGTAGAAACGGGTGAAAGCGGGTGAAAGCGGCAAGCAAACGGCACAACGGCAAAGCGGTACGGCGAACGACAGCCTTGGCGGTTGAGCGACCGGGACGGAGCGGAGCGATTCGGAAGAAGGACGAACTCAGGCGCCGGTCGACAACCGGGGCCAGGTCGGTGATGCGGGGGAAATCTGGCGCTTCAGGAAAGAAGCAGATGGAAAGCGCGCAGCCGCAGACCCAGCCCGGAGAAACGGGCTAGTAGTCGTAGCGAGAAGAGGGGCTGGGCGGCTTGCATGGCCGAAATCAAATCACAGGGCGATGGGGGCTGTCAACGGGCTGGGCGTACATGGCGTGAAATTTGGTCGCTCAGAATCAGTCCTGTCCGATAGGCGGCGCGCCGCCGCGTCGATATGCTTCATGGGTGCGGCGCCGGTGAGGGCCCTGTTCACGTTCGGAGTGAGTTGGTCTACGTACTTCGCCGGTTGCCGCACCCCCTCCTGTTGCAAACAATCGGGTTTCGGTGTGGGCGTTCGGTGGTGGCCGGTGGGCGCGGCCACGACCGAGATGCTGATGTTGAAACCAACGCTGCCATATGCGAACGCCGAGCGTCCGCGCCGAAGCCCGATTGCCCCCGCCTCCCCCCATCCCGCCCCGCCCGCGCAACCGCGCATCGTTCAGAAAATCGATACACCTGCCGATATAATTTCTCGAATATATCGGAATAGCCTCCATTAAATACATTTCACTAAATCGATTAGCCGCCATTTTCGATTGACTGAGCAATAGGCCATTCCCAGGCGATTATTTTCTTATTTATTTTTCGGCATGCTCAGTACGTCGCATTTCAAACGGCAAACGTTTGCGCGACATGACTCGAAGCCTTACCCATCATTCCTCAGGAGGAAAGCATGGCCGATTCTCAAACGTCATCCAATCGCGCCGGCGAGTTTTCGATTCCGCCGAATACCGATTTCCGCGCGATTTTCTTCGCGAATGCCGCCGAGCAGCAGCACATCAAGCTGTTTATCGGCGACAGCAAGGAACCCGCCGCGTATCACAAGCTGACGACGCGCGACGGCACGCGTGAAGCGACGCTGAATTCCGGCAACGGCAAGATCCGCTTCGAAGTGTCGGTGAACGGCAAGCCGTCGGCCACCGACGCGCGCCTCGCGCCGATCAACGGCAAGAAATCGGACGGCTCGCCGTACACGGTCAACTTCGGGATCGTCGTGTCGGAAGACGGCCACGACAGCGACTACAACGACGGCATCGTCGTGCTCCAGTGGCCGATCGGCTGAGCTGACGCGCACCCGACGCGCATCTGGGGCCTCACCCCCGCCGGCCGCCTCCGGGCCGGCCGGCGGTTGCGCGCCGCCTTCAGCGGCGCCGCCCCCTTTTTGCATCGAAACCCACCCAACCAACGGAGACATCCATGCCCCTCCTTTCGGCTTCGATCGTCAGCGCCCCCGTGGCGACCTCCGAAACCTACGTCGACATCCCGGGCCTGTACATCGACATCGCCAAGGCAGAGATTCGAGACGGGAAACTGCAGGTCATCCTCAACGTGCCGACGCCTTACGCGACCGGCAACAACTTCCCCGGCATCTATTTCGCGATCGCGACCAACAAGGGCGTTGTCGCGGACGGCTGCTTCACCTATTCGTCGAAAGTGCCCGAAGCCACCGGGCGCATGCCGTTCACACTCGTCGCGACGATCGACGTCGGCACCGGCGTCACGTTCGTGAAGGGCCAGTGGAAAAGCGTGCGCGGCAGCGCGATGCACATCGATTCGTACGCGAGCCTGTCCGCGATCGGCGATACCGCCGCGCAATCGTCGTCGCCTGGCGGCGGTGAGACCGGCGCGGGTGGCAACCCGGGCAGTGCGGGCGGCTCGGGTAGCACGGGTAGCGGCACGATCGGCGGCGGCGGCGAGCGCGACGGCACGTTCAACCTGCCGCCGAACATCAAGTTCGGCGTCACCGCGCTCACCAACGCGGCGAACGACCAGACGATCGACATCTACATCGACGACAACCCGAAACCGGCCGCCACGTTCAAGGGCGCCGGCGTGCAGGACCAGAACCTCGGCACCAAGGTGCTCGACTCCGGCAAGGGGCGCGTGCGCGTGATCGTGATGGCGAACGACAAGCCGTCGCGGCTCGGCTCGCGGCAGGTCGACCTCTTCAAGAAGTCGTACTTCGGGATCGTCGGCTCGGAAGACGGCGCCGACGACGACTACAACGACGGCATCGTGTTCCTGAACTGGCCGCTCGGCTAAGCAGTGTCACGCTGCAACGCATCATCGCCACGCCGCCCGGCGTGGCGATCCGCGTGGACGCCCCTGCCTGCCCCCGCCCCGCAAGAACGATCAAACGCCCCCGCCGCCGATACCATATAGTCCGCCCGACACGCTCATTGGAAAGCCATGAATCCGGTAGGACAAGCACTCTGGTTTATCGAAACCAAACTGGATCGCGAACTGACGCTCGACAGGATCTCCGCCAATTGCGACATGTCGCGCTTCGGCTTCTCGCGCCTTTTCTCGATGAACACCGGCTGGCCGGTGATGCGCTATGTGCGGGCGAGGCGGCTGACGCGTGCGGCACGCACGCTGGCGCAAGGCGCGCCGGACATCCTGCAGGTGGCGCTCGATGCCGGTTATGGCTCCCATGAGGCGTTCACGCGCGCCTTCCGCGATTGCTTCGGCATCACGCCCGAAGACGTGCGGGCACGGCGCACGCTTGACGGGTTGTCTCTAGTGGAGCCGCTTCGCATGAAAGAACTGAAGATCATCGACGTCGTACCGTCACGCTTCGAAACCACCGGCAAGCGGCTGATCGCCGGCATGAGCGACCGCTACACCTTCGAAACCAACGAAGGCATTCCGGCGCTGTGGCAAGCGTTCATCCCATACATCGGTACCCTTCCCGGCCAGGTCGACGACGTGACCTACGGCGTGTGCTGCAACCCCGATGCGGATGGCAGCTTCGAATACATCGCGGGCGTGGAAGTGACGAGCCGCGACCGGTTGCCCACGCTCTTTCGCTGGATCGAACTCGAACCGCAGCGGTATGCGGTCTTCGAACACGTCGGGCATATCTCCACGCTGCACCAGACGTTCTACAGCATCTGGAACGGCTGGCTGCCTACGTCAGGATTCAAGGCGGTCGACGCGCCCGAGTTCGAGCGCTACAGCGCGGACTACGATCCGGTGACGGGCGCCGGCGTGCTGGAAATCTGGTTGCCTGTCGAACCGGCTGCGTAAGCGGTTTGCCTTGATCGGCCGCGGCGTGGCTCGCCACGGCCGGCGGCATCTCGCCAACCGTCAACCGGCCCGCGATCCGGCAAGCTCCGACATCGCCACCGGCTGCGGCCACCCGGCCGACGCCAGTCGCGTGCGTGCATCGAGTACCACGCGATTGAACGCGACGCGCCGTTCGCCGTTGAGCTTCGCTGCCTTGCCCGCCTGCACCAGCGCAACCGGGTCGACGAGACGGGCATGCCGCCGGACCTCGAAGTGCAGATGCGGCCCCGTGGCCGTACCCGTGCTGCCGACCGCGCCGACGCGCTGGCCGCACGCGACCCGCATGCCGGTTCGCAGCGTCGGCTCGAATGCCGACAGGTGTGCGTAGTACGACGCATAGCCGCCGTCATGACGAATCACCACGTACTTGCCGTAGCCGCGCGGCTCGGTGCCGATGAACGAGACGACGCCGCGCTCCGACGCGTGAACCGCGCGCCCGGCCGGCGCCGCGAGATCGACGCCGGAATGCACGTGACGTGCGCCGGTGACCGGATGCACGCGCGTCCCGAAATGCGAGCTGATCCGGTTTGCGCTGACCGGCATCGCAAACCGCGCGCCGGCGACGGGCATGCCGTCGAGGTCGTAATAGGCGCCCGGCGAGCCGGCATCGGGCCCAAACCACACGGCCGCGACGTGCTGGCCGTGCAAGCGAAGCTCGAGCGCCGTCACGCGCACGCCGCCCGGCAGTTTGGCCTCGCTGTCCGGTTCGTAGGCGACGCGGAACGTGTCGCCGAGTGCACCGTGCTGTTTCAGGTCGATGCGACCGGCGAGCAGGCGGGTGATCTGCGCGGCAACGCCGGCCGGTAGATCCGCGCGCGCCAGCGACGCCTGCAGGCTGCCGACGATCGCACCGGCCCGCGCACCGCGCTCGGCTTGCGCGAACACGAACGGCTCGGCAGCGGCAAGATCGACGGGGCGCCGTTCGAACGCGGCGGGCTCGCCCGTCGCGGGCAACGCCGACGCAAGACCGTAATCGAACCGCGACGCGTACGCGCGTTCGACCGCGCCGCGCGCCGCGTCGCACAGCACGCGGTAAGCCACGCACGCACCGAAGCGCGCCACGGGGTCGTCGCGTTCGCCGGCCGTCGGCGCGGTCGACGCATGCGACGTGTAGGCAACGTCGAGCGGCGCGGCCGTCGATGCATGCAAGCCGCCCCACGTCGTGCGCGCGGCATTGAAAAAAGGCACGTCGACAAGGTCGGCCATCACGGGCGAGAACGGCGCGGCGTCGTGCGACGCATCTGCCACCGCACCCGGTGCGTTGGCCACACAGGCCGCCGCGATGACACCGCGCAGCAGCGCGCGGCGCATCGGGAAACCTTGAACGCCGCGCTGTGCGGGTTGACCTTGTTCGCGTGCGAGACGGAAACGCAGGTCTAACCGCATGACGTCGTCACTCGCTGTCTGTCAATGAATCAGTGAAAAATCGGGAAAGAACCGGGTACCGCGGAGGAACGATCGTCGCGACCCGGCAACGTGAAAACGAGTGTATCGGCGCGATCGAATCGGCTGAATAGGACTAGTCTCATTTGACGGAAAAGCCCGTTAGTACAAAACCGAAATCTCAATTTCACGGCCTGGCCGCGCCGCCATGCGGCATTCGACCCCACTCATTCGCGCGAACCATCGTGCCCCGTGTACGGTCGAACGCTGCCCGGCGCGTGAGCGCGAGCCTGCCCGATGACGGCCGGCGCGCCACGCGTCACGCATCGTTTCTTCAACCCGGAATCCCGTTAATGTTTCTCGATCAACTCCATCCGGAACGCTGGACGTTCCTGTGGAACGCGCTGTCCACGCTCTCCCTAAAGCTCTGCGCCGGCCTGGCGCTGCTCGTCGCCGGCTGGTGGCTGTCGAAACGCATCGGCAACTGGCTGAACCGCCTGCTCTCGAACAAGGAGCGCGTCGACGACACGTTGCGGCCGATCCTCTGCGACGTCGCCGTGTGGGGCATCCGCATCGTCGCGATCGTCGGCGCGCTGTCGCAGCTCGGCATCGAAACCGCGAGCATCGTGGCAGTGCTCGGCGCAGCCGGCCTCGCGATCGGGCTCGCGCTGCAGGGCACGATGCAGAACATCGCGGCCGGCATCATGCTTCTGCTGCTGCGGCCGTCCAAGGTGGGCGACTATATCGACGGCGGCACGGGCGTCGCGGGCACCGTCGACGAGGTCGGGCTCTTCATGACGCGGCTGACGAAGCCGGACGGCATATGCGAATACGTGCCGAACAGCGCACTGTGGGGCAGCTCGATCCGTAACTACACGCGCAACCCGACGCGCCGTCTCGATCTCGAAGTGGAAGTGTCGGTGCATGACGATATCGATCGGGCGCTC
This sequence comes from Burkholderia sp. AU33803, assembly GCF_002223095.1. Classification (NCBI taxonomy): domain Bacteria; kingdom Pseudomonadati; phylum Pseudomonadota; class Betaproteobacteria; order Burkholderiales; family Burkholderiaceae; genus Burkholderia; species Burkholderia sp. AU33803. Next base: position 215,100 of record NZ_NKFJ01000006.1, on the reverse strand, counting down.
GACGCACTGCGCAAGCTGGCGCTCGCCGACCCCGACGTGCTCCAGGATCCGGAGCCGAACGTGATGGTGATGCGCTTCGACGACAGCACCGCGATCGCGAACGTTCGCGTGTGGACGCACACCGACAAGTTCTGGGACATGCGCTGGCGTCTGGCGCGCCAGGTGCGCAAGACGCTCGCCGACGCGAACTGCGCGCTGCCGATCCGCACGCGCGAGCTGCACATCGTGCATGACGCGGCGCGTCGTGCCGACCGCGCGCAAACGCACGCGCTGTAAACGGCGAAGGCCGCGAAGCACCGCCTGCTTCGCGACCTTCGCGACGTCAATGCAACGTCACCGCCGCATCACATCTTCACGATATCGAGCAGCGCCTTCCTGCCGCTCCTGTACGTGAACACCGAGATCGCGCCGTGCTTCAGGTCGCCTTGCGGCGTGAAACTCGTCTCGCCGATCACGCCCTGGTAGTCGGTGGCCGGCATCGCAGCCAGCACCTTCGCCGGATCGGTCGAGTTCGCGCGTTTCATCGCGTCGACGATGATGTACACGGCGTCGTACGAGAACGGCGCATACACCTGCATCGGCTGGTGGTAACGCGCTTCGTAGCGTTTCGCGAACGCCGCGCCGCCCGGCATCTTCTCGAGCGCGATGCCGGCCTCGGAGCACACGACGTTGTCGGACGCCGGGCCTGCGAGCTTCGGCAGGTCGGTCGAGCACACGCCGTCGCCGGCGAGGAGCTTCGCGCGCATGCCGAGCTGGCGGGCCTGCTTCGCGAGCGGCCCGCCCGTCGCGTCCATGCCGCCGTACATGATCGCGTCCGGGTTCGCGCCCTTGATCTTCGTGAGGATCGCGCGGAAGTCGATCGCCTTGTCGTTGGTCGCGTCGCGCGACACGACCTTCATCCCGGCGGCCTTCGCGGCCTTCTCGAACTCGGTCGCGAGGCCCTGGCCGTACGCGGTCGAATCGTCGACCACCGCCACCGTCTTGATGCCCAGGTTCTTCGCCGCATACATCGCGAGCGCCGGCCCCTGCTGCGCGTCGGTGGCCACCACGCGATAGGTCGTCTTGAAGCCCTGCTGCGTGTAGGTCGGGTTGGTCGCGGCCTGCGAGATCTGCACGACGCCGCCGTCGCGATAGACGCGCGACGCCGGAATCGACGTGCCCGAGTTGTGATGGCCGACGACGCCGATGACCTTGTCGTCGACGAGCCGCTGCGCGACCTGCGTCGCGGTGCGCGGATCGCCCGCGTCGTCCTGCGCGTCGAGCTGCAGCGTGACCTGCTTGCCGCCGATCGTCAGGCCCTTCGCATTGATTTCCTCGACCGCGAGGCGCGCGCCGTTCTCGCTGTCCTTGCCGAGGTGCGCGATCGCGCCGGTCAGCGGTGCGACGTGGCCGATGCGCACGATCTCGTCCGCGTGTGCGGACAGCGCGCACGTGAGCGCCGCCGCTGCCGCGAATGCCGTCATGGAATGTCGAAGCATGTCTGTCTCCTGGTCAGTCTTGTGGGCCCCGTTCAACGCGGGACGTGTTGTGGTTCGGATGACGAATCGGTTTCGGTCAGTGATGCAGCGTGTCCTGCCATGCCGGTCACATCCCCGTCGGTGGCACGGCCGCGGCGCCGCGCGTTACGCGCGCCCTTCGAATCCCAGCAGCACGTTGACCGCATTGATGCCGATCTCGTCGACCATGTAGCCGCCTTCCATCACGAACAGCGTCGGCACGTTCAGGCGCGCGAGCGCCGCGCCGATGCGCAGGTAGTCGGGCGAACGCAGCCGGAAATGGCTGATCGGGTCGTGCTCGAAGGTATCGACGCCGAGCGACACGACGAGCGCGTCGGGCGCATGCGCGGCGATCGCGGCGGCCGCGTGGTCGAGCGCCGCCGAATAGGTGTCCCACAGCGTGCCCTTCGGCAGCGGCAGGTTCAGGTTGAACCCTTCGCCCGCGCCGATGCCGCGCTCGTCCGCATAGCCGGAGAAGTACGGATACGACACCGGCGGCTCGCCGTGAATCGACGCGAACAGCACGTCCGCACGGTCGTAGAAGATGTCCTGCGTGCCGTTGCCGTGATGGAAATCGACGTCGAGCACCGCGACGCGCGCGGCGCCCTGCGCGACACAGTGCTGCGCGGCGATCGCCGCGTTGTTCAGGTAGCAATAGCCGCCCATGTACTCGCGGCCCGCGTGGTGGCCGGGCGGGCGGCACAGCGCGAACGCCGCGCGCGCCGCGCCGCTCGACAGCAGGTCGGCGCCGGTGAGCGCCGAGTTCGCGCTCGCGCTCACGGCATCCCACGTGCCGGCGTTGATCGGCGCGCCCGCATCCATCGCGTAGAAGCCGAGCTTGCCGTCGATGAACGCGGGCGGCGTCGCGGCCGCCGGCATCGCGCGCACCGGCCACACGAGCGGCAGCGCCTGGCAGGTGCGGCCCGTGGCGGCCCACTCGTCCCACGCGCCGGCGAGGAAATCGACGTAGCGGGCACTGTGCGCGGCCGCGTAGTGGGCGCGATCGAACGGCTTCGGCGCGATCACGTCGCCGAGGCCGGCGGCACGCACCTGCGCAAGCACGGTTTCGGCGCGAAGGGGGTTTTCGAACGAATCGGTGATCGCGCCGTCCTTCAGTTCGACGCCGCGATGCAGGTGGTGATCGCTGCTGTAGACCGTGAGCATGGTTGACCGTTGCAGTGAGGGTGGCAACAGTTTATTGACGGCAACCGGCAATAGCTTTGCTTTCGACCCGCGCCTTTCGTACAATTTTGAGAAAACCGCCTACGGATGCCCGGAAATGAGCAAAAATCGCGCTTCGGTCGAACTGGATGGCGTCGACCGCGCCATGCTGCGCCTGCTGCAGGACGACGGCGCGCTGTCGAACGCGACGCTCGGCGAGAAGCTGTCGCTGAGCGTTACGCCCTGCTGGCGCCGCCGCAAGCGGCTCGAGGACGAAGGCGTGATCACCGGCTACCAGGCGAACCTCGACCGGCGCGCGCTCGGCATGAACGTGTTCGCGTTCGTGCAGGTGACGTTCAACATGCATTCCGGCCAGGATTCGGATCATTTCGAGGACGTGATGCGGCGTCACGACGAAGTGACGTCCTGCCACAAGATCACCGGCGCGGCCGACTACATCCTGCAGGTCGTCGCGGCCGATCTCGACGCGTACGCGGAATTCGTCGAGCGCGTGCTGCGCAAACAGGCCGGCGTATCGTCGATCCAGTCGAGCCTCGCATTGCGCGAAGTGAAGTTCTCGTCGCGCGTGCCGGTGCCGGGCGACTGACCGTTCATGCCGTTCCGCGCCCGTGCCCGGGCATCCGTTGTCGATCGTCATCCCATGGAGCGCTACCTGATGAAACGTCTTCTTCCGTCTGCTTCGCTGGCCGCCGCGATGGCCTGCGCGCTCGCGTTGAGCGCCTGTGCGGCGCAATCCACCGTGCCGGCCGCCGCGTCGGCACCGGCCGAGGCCGCCGCACCGCCCGCGCCGCCGATGCCCGGCAGCGATCGCGATCCGCACGGCTGCATCCCGTCGGCCGGCTATTCGTGGTGCGAACAAACGCAGCAATGCGAGCGCCCGTGGGAACTCGCGAAGCAGAAGGGCTTCGCGAATTCGGCGCTGGCGGACGAGCAGTTCTGCCGGAACAACTTCGCGAAGTGACGCAACAGGGCATGACGTGATCGGGACGCGGTGCAACGCCGCGCCCGCCCCCCCCGATCCCGCGCAGTTATCCCCAGCTTTCCCGCTTTCCGCGACCTTCATTCCGGAAACCCGGACACACAAAAAACCCCACAAAAACAATGGCTTTTTTCGTTTGTGACACAGCAAACGAGTTCGGTTACATTACGCGCCCCTTGCCACCCCGCCTCCGCAAAACGCGTCGCGCGCGGCCGCTTGCCACGCAGCCTGAAGCGTCTTCCGCTCAGGCTTGCCGCAAGGGCCCGGGCGCGTTGTGCGCCACTGTGACGCAGGCGCTTGCCTGCCCGCAGGCAGCCGATCCGAAGGTGTCCTTCCCGACGGCTTCGCGTGCGCAAATGCAACGGCGTACGGCGTCGATCCGGAATTCCGGATTCGCGTGTCCGGATCTCCGGATCCGCGTTTCACCGCGATCGACGCACGCGCCGGGCGGCTTGGCAAACCGATGCATCCAAGTTGAAAAAGGGATCTGCTGTGATCAAAACGTTACGGGTAATACTGTCGGCGCTCGCGCTGTGCGTCGCGACATCGTCCGCGCATGCCGCCGATACGAAGAAGGTCGACGTCCTGCTGGTGGGCGGCGGCATCATGAGCTCGACGCTCGGCGTCTGGCTGCACGAGCTTCAACCTGACTGGTCGATGACGATGGTCGAGCGCCTCGACGGCGTCGCGCTGGAAAGCTCGAACGGCTGGAACAATGCCGGCACCGGCCACTCGGCGCTTGCCGAGCTGAACTACACGCCGGAGAAGGCGGACGGCAAGATCGACATCTCGAAAGCGATCGAGATCAACGAGTCGTTCCAGATCTCGCGCCAGTTCTGGGCGTGGCAGGTCAAGCAGGGCGTGCTGAAGAACCCGCACTCGTTCATCAACTCGACGCCGCACATGAGCTTCGTGTGGGGCGACGACAACGTCCGCTTCCTGAAGAAGCGCTACGAAGCACTGCAGGCGAGCCCGCTGTTCCGCGGCATGCAGTATTCGGAAGACTACGACCAGATCAAGCAATGGGTGCCGCTGATGATGGAAGGCCGCGACCGCAACCAGAAGGTCGCGGCGACGTGGACGCCGATCGGCACCGACGTGAACTTCGGCGAGATCACGCGCCAGTTCGTCGGCTACCTGAAGACGCAGCCGAACTTCACGCTGTCGCTGTCGAGCGAAGTGCGCGAGATCTCGCGCAATGCCGACGGCACGTGGCACGTCACGTGGGTCAAGCTGCACTCGGATGAACCGGCGCAGTCGGTCGACGCGAAGTTCGTGTTCATCGGCGCGGGCGGCGGTGCGCTGCACCTGCTGCAGGCATCGGGCATCCCCGAGGCGAAGGACTACGGCGCGTTCCCGGTCGGCGGCTCGTTCCTCGTGACGGACAACCCCGACGTCGTGAAGCAGCACTTGGCGAAGGCCTACGGCAAGGCGTCGGTCGGCTCGCCGCCGATGTCGGTGCCGCACCTCGACACGCGCATCATCGACGGCAAGAAGATCATCCTGTTCGGGCCGTTCGCGACGTTCTCGACCAAGTTCCTGAAGAACGGTTCGTACTTCGACCTGCTCAAGAGCACCAACACGCACAACGTCGCGCCGATGATGCGCGTGGGTGTGGACGAATTCCCGCTGGTCCAGTACCTCGCCGGCCAGCTGATGCTGTCCGACGACGACCGCTTCAACGCGCTGAAGGAATACTTCCCGAACGCGAAGAAGGAAGACTGGCGCCTGTGGCAAGCCGGCCAGCGCGTGCAGATCATCAAGCGCGACCCGGTCAAGGGCGGCGTGCTGAAGCTCGGCACCGAGATCGTCAGCTCGCAGGACGGCAGCATCGCGGGCCTGCTCGGCGCATCGCCGGGCGCGTCGACGGCCGCGCCGATCATGCTGAACCTGATGAAGAAGGTGTTCAAGGACAAGGTCGCATCGCCCGAGTGGCAGCAGAAGATCCGCCAGATCGTGCCGAGCTACGGCACGAAGCTGAACGACAGCCCGGCGAAGGTCGTCGAGGAATGGACGACCACCAGCGACGTGCTGCAGCTGTCGCCGCCGCCGAAGATCGACGTCAGCACGCCGTCGCAGGCCACCGGCACCGCGCCGGCCCGCCCGGCGAAGGCGGCGGCCGACATGGCGCTGTAACGCACCGAGCGCCGCGCGACACCGTCGCGCCGCACGACACGGCCGCCCTCCGGGGCGGCCGTTTTTCTTGGCGGATCGCGGGCGAAACCGCCCGGCGGGCCGCCCGCTTCCGCTAGAATTGCGGCACGCGCGACCCTGTCGCCGCCCGATCCATCATCCGCATCGACGCAATCCAGGCGACGCACGGTGCGGCCCGCGCCCGAGCCGCGCGAGCGCCGCCCACCGTTGCCGCGCCCGCCCGGGCGCGCCATCAACCGAATTCAGCTGGAGAAAGACCGTGTTTACCTGCCGAAACCAGAGCTGCGGCACGCCGTGGGAGCAGTCCGACGTCGTCATCAAGGACGAAGGCCAGGGGCTGCTGTTCCGCTGCCCGCTGTGCGGCGCGCGCAACTACCTCGAACGCTTCGAAGACGACGAAGGCAAAGTCGTCTACGAGCAGATGGAAGGCCGTCCTTACCTCGGAGACCTGGAATGACCCAGCCGACCGCCACGCCGTTCAGCGCGCTGTCGTTGACGCCCGCCACGCTCGCCAACCTCGCGCAGCTCGGCTACGTCGACATGACGCCGATCCAGGCCGCGAGCCTGCCGGTCGCGCTGGCCGGCCAGGACCTGATCGCGCAGGCGAAGACGGGCAGCGGCAAGACCGCCGCGTTCTCGCTCGCGCTGCTGGCGCGCCTCGATGCGCGCCGCTTCGACGTGCAGGCGATGATCCTGTGCCCGACGCGTGAACTCGCCGACCAGGTCGCGCAGGAAGTGCGCCGCCTCGCGCGCGCCGAAGAGAACGTGAAGGTGCTGACGCTGTGCGGCGGCACGCCGATGCGCCCGCAGGCGCAGAGCCTCGAGCACGGCGCGCATATCGTCGTCGGCACGCCGGGCCGCATCATGGATCACCTCGATCGCGGCAACCTGAAGCTCGACGCGCTGAACACGCTGGTGCTCGACGAAGCCGACCGGATGCTCGACATGGGCTTCTTCGACGACATCGCGAAGGTCGCGCGGATGTGCCCGACCACCCGCCAGACGCTGCTGTTCTCCGCGACCTACCCGGACGGCATCGCGAAGCTGAGCCAGCAGTTCCTGCGCAACCCGAAGGAAATCAAGCTCGAAGAGCGCCACGACAACAGCAAGATCCGCCAGCGCTTCTATGAAGTGACGGAGGACGAGCGGCTGCATGCGGTGGGCCAGTTGCTGAACCACTACCGGCCGGTGAGCACGATCGCGTTCTGCAACACGAAGCAGCAGTGCCGCGACCTGCTCGACGTGCTGCACGCGCAGGGCTTCCACGCGCTCGCGCTGCACGGCGAGCTCGACCAGCGCGAGCGCGACCAGGTGCTGATCCAGTTCGCGAACCGCAGCTGCTCGGTGCTGGTGGCCACCGACGTCGCCGCGCGCGGGCTCGACATCGCGCAGCTCGAGGCGGTAATCAACGTCGATGTGACGCCCGACCCCGAAGTGCACGTGCACCGGATCGGCCGCACGGGCCGCGCGGATCAGGACGGCTGGGCGCTGAGCCTCGCGAGCATGGACGAGATGGGCCGCGTCGGTGCGATCGAGCAGGCGCAGAAGCGCGACGTCGAATGGCATCCGCTCGCGGAACTGACGCCGGCCGGCGACGGCGTGCTGACGCCGCCGATGGAAACGCTGCAGATCCTCGGCGGGCGCAAGGACAAGATCCGCCCGGGCGACGTGCTCGGCGCGCTGACCGGCGACGCCGGGTTCGACGGCAAGCAGATCGGCAAGATCAACGTGACCGAATTCTCGACCTATGTCGCGCTCGAGCGCGGCGTGGCGCGCGACGCGCTGCGCAAGCTCAATGCCGGGAAGATCAAGGGCAAGCGGGTCAAGGTCCGGTTGATGGACGAGGAATAAGCGGTAACGTGGAGGCGTCGCGGCGGCATCGCCGCGCCGTGGCGCCTACGCCGAACCTGAATCTGCCCCTGACCTTGCATCGCCCCGGGCAACCTGCGGTCGTCGCCCCTCTTTCGGCAATCGGCCCCCGCCCCGTCAAGCCGCCCGCATCGCCTGCTTGCTATGCGAGCGCCGGATACCCGTGCGCAGCAGCCTCCTGCTCCAACCGCGCAATCGCCTCGTAGTCATCCGGCGACAGCCGTTCGAATCCTTTCAGCCGCAGCACGCGCGCCCGCTCCGCATCGATCGCCACCGCGCGGTCGAGCGCATCTCGCAAAGCAGCGACCTGTGTATCTTCGAGTGCGCGCGATGCGATGAACGGCAATCCCGGCGCAGCGGCCGTCATCCCGATGATCCGGATATCCTGCAGCAGCTCGGGCAACGCGTCGCGCACATACGCGAACGTCACGCAATCGATCGCCGCGCAATCGGCTTCCGCTGAAGCCAGCGCACGCAGCACGTTCAGATGCGAGCCGAGCGCGGCAACCGATCCGAAGAATCGTCCGTCGCGTGCATGCGGCGCGACCGCATGCCGGAGCGCGTTCATCCCGCTGTGCGAATCCCGACCGTTGAATGCGGCCCGCAGCCCGCGGCATGCGGCGAGCGTCGTCGCGCCGCCCGCATGCGCACGAGCCGACACGACCAGCACACTGCTGTAGTGCGCGCCGTGGCAACCCTGCGCATCGAACACGGGGGTTGCAATCAGTCGCACGACATCGCGCAGGCCCAGCATCCGGTACGGGTAGCCGCACGTCTGCGACAGCAGCAGGTCGTCGCGCCGCCACAGCGCATGCAGGTTGTCGAAGGGTTCGTCGGGAAGCGTGACATCGGCAGGCCCACCCGCGTTCGCAAACGCATCGAGCGCGTCGCGCAGCAGGGCGCGCCACAACGCGTCGTGGCGCGGCGTCACGTTGTACATCGGCAGTACTGCGATCCATGGGTTCATGCGGGCATTCTACGCATCGCCGCTCACGCAGCGGAACCCGGTTCGATCTCTGTAAAACGGGGGCTGATCGACGCGCCGCGCGCCTGAAGCTTATCGGCCGCGCGGCGATAAGCAAATGCGAATCGATTGGTTGGCCGCGCGGCGCGATCCCGGTACCGTCCTGATGCCTGCCCGAGCATCGCCATTGCACGTGATAACGGACAGGCCGACCGTGATCCGCGAGACACCTGCGCACCCGGGCCGAGCGCACCGGTTCAACCGCTCGTTCCCCGCACTGCCCGTTCAATCCGCCTCAACGCCATGGCCGAATACTTCGACGTCGACCACGCGCGTGCGATCGCCGCGCTCGATACCCGCTTCACCGCCCGCACCGAGTGGCCGACCTGGCTGCTGGTCGTCGCGATCTACGGCGGCTGGCTCGCCGTGCTGCTGCTCGTGCGCGACGGCACGCTGTCGCTCGCGGCCGCGACGCTGCCGCTGATCCTGCTCGGCGCGTGGCATCTGTCGCTGCAGCACGAGTTGCTGCACGGCCATCCGACGCGCTCCGCCCTCGTGAACAAGCTGCTCGGTTATCCGCCGCTGACGGTCTGGTATCCGTACACGCTGTATCGCGACACGCATCTCGACCATCATCGCGACGAAGACCTGACCGTGCCGGGCGTCGATCCCGAAACGAACTACGTCACGCGCGAACGCTGGGCGCAGCTGCCGCGCTGGCGCCGCGTGCTGACGGTCGCACGCAAGACCTTCGTCGGACGATTTGTCGCCGGGCCGCCGTTGAGCATCTTTGCCATGTGCATCGATGCATTCGCCGCGTTTCGTCGCGGCGACTTCCGCTATCTGCCGATGTGGGCGATGCATATCGCCTGCGTGGCTGCGCTGCTCGCGTGGCTGCAATGGGCGATCGGCGTGCCGTGGTGGTATTACCTGCTCGTGATCACGTGGCCCGCGTTGTCGATCGCGATGATCCGCTCGCTGTACGAGCACCGTGCCGCACCGCATCCGAAGGCGCGCATCGCGATCAATGAAGCGGGCTTCGCGATGCGGCTGCTGTACCTGAACAACAACTATCACCTCGTCCATCACGACCTGCCGAAGCTGCCGTGGTACGACCTGCCGCGCGCATACCGGATGCGCCGCGACGCGTATGCGCGGAAATGCGGCGGCTTCGTGATTCGTGGCGGATATCGCGAACTGCTCGCGCGCCATGCGTGGACGCCGACCGATACGCCCGTGCATCCGTTCGATCAAGGCACGGCGTCGTTGTCGACGGGGAGTGGGGTGAAGGTGGCGGTGGTCGACAAGGTGTTGCAGATCAGTACGTGACGTTCGGCGGAGCCGACGATTCGTCCGCCCCGCCACGCATTTCTTACGAAATACCAACAATGCCGCTCCCCCCACACATTGCCAATTGCATCGGCAATGCCCAGAATGACGGCTCGTCCGGGGCTTCCAACAATCATTCGCCCCGGCTCTGCTCCCGGCCGCGCGCCGCACGCCCCCCACGACGATGCAACCGAACACCCCGCCCGGCGCAATCCGCGCGATCGGCAACGACTGGTCCGTTTCCGCGATTACCGCGGGTTTTCTCGCGGTACTGATTTCCTACGCGGGCCCGCTCGCGATCTTCTTCCAGGCCGCGCAGGCCGCCCATGCGTCGAACGCGATGGTGTCGTCGTGGGTCTGGGCGATCTCGATCGGTGCCGGCGTCTCGGGCCTGTTCGCGAGCTGGAAGCTGAAGGTGCCGATCATTACCGCGTGGTCGGCGCCCGGCACCGCGCTGCTCGTCGGCCTGTTTCCGCAACTGACGCTCAACCAGGCCGTCGGCGCGTACATCACGGCCGCGCTGATCATCCTGCTGATCGGCGTGACCGGCTATTTCGACCGGCTCGTGCGCCACATTCCGCGCGGCATCGCGCGCGGAATGATGGCCGGCATCCTGCTGCCGTTCGGCACGCATGCGTTCGCCGCCGCGTCGGAGCAGCCCGCGCTCGCGTTCGGGATGATCGCCGCCTACGTGATCTTCAAGCGCCTGCTGCCGCGTTACAGCATCGTGCTCGTGCTGCTGACGGGCGCCGCGCTCGCGACGCTGCTCGGGATGACGCATCTCGGCAACGTGTCGGCGAGCCTCGCGCACCCGATCTTCATCGCGCCCGAATGGACGCTCGGCACGACGCTCAGCCTCGCGCTGCCGCTCGTGGTCGTCAGCCTCACCGGCCAGTTCCTGCCGGGCATGACGATCCTGCGCGTGTCCGGCTATCACACGCCCGCGCGGCCGATCATCACCGCGACCAGCGTGATGTCGCTCGTGGTTGCGTGCTTCGGCGGGATCACGATCGTCGTGGCGGCGATCACGGCCGCGCTCTGCACCGGCAAGGACGCGCACGAGGATCCGGACCGGCGCTACATCGCCGGGCTCGCGAACGGGGCGATCTACCTGATCGGCGGGCTCTTCGCGGGCACGATCGTCACGGTGTTCTTCGCGCTGCCGAAGGCGTTCGTCGCGATCCTCGCGGGGCTCGCGCTGATCGGCGCGATCGGCGCGAATGTGCACGGGATCTTCGATGACGAGAACCACCGCGAGGCGTCGTTGATCACGTTCCTCGCGACTGCGTCGGGCATGACGTGGCTCGGGCTCGGTTCCGCGTTCTGGGGGATCGTGATCGGGTCGATTTCGTATGCGGTACTGAACAAGGTGCGGCGATCGGCGTGATGCGCAATGCGGGTCGCCACCGCTGTTACCGCGCGTGCTGGCGCACCAGTTGCGCGAGCGCATCGGCCAGCGTCGTCGTCCCGTAAAGCCGCTCCGACACGCCCTCCTCGACGTCGATCTGCCCCGCGTTGTGCACATCGTAGAGATCGACGATCAACTGCGCATGGCGTTCGCTGAGGCCCGCGCGCAGCAGCGTCGCATTCCAGGTGTCACGCGGCAACTCATGCGCGACGATCGCCCGGCCAGCCGCCGCACCGAGCGTATCGGCGATCGCCGTCACACTCACCCGCCGCGGCCCTTCGACACTGACGATACGCGGCCCGTTGCCACCTTCGGGCGCATCGAGCAGCAACCGCGCCGCAACGACGCCCACATCGGGCGCCCAGACCGTCGGGAACACCTTGCCGACCGGATGGTGAAAGCTCGGCAGCACGCCGGTGCCGAGCGCGACCGGCAGGATGCGCGCCCAGTTCTGCAGATGTTCGGCCGAACGCAGCAGTGTCACGTGCGCCGGGATCGCCCGCAGCCGCTCCTCGAAGTGATGAAACAGCCGCGTGATGCCCGTATTGCCGTCGCGCTCCGCGCCGTAGTCCGACAGCGCGAGCAGCACCGGCGGTGGGTTGGCGGCGAGCGCGGCGGTCGCGACGTCGATCGTCCGTATCATCGTCGCGGCCGGATCGGGGTCCGCGACGGGCACCGGGCACAGGATCTGCACGGCCCGCGCGCTGTCGATTGCCGAGGCGACTGCGGTCGCGTCCGTCAGCTCGGCTATCACGACGTCGCAGCCAAGCTGCGCGAAACGTTCACGATGGCGTGCGTCGCGCAATACCGCGCGCACGGGATGGCCGGCGTTGCGCAGGGCTGTCACGGTCGACTGGCCGACGTTGCCGGATGCACCGAAGATCACGAACACGATTCGCTCCTGAGAGGATGAAGGTGCGGTGATTGTCGGTTTGCGCGGAGGGAACGGCGCGCACGGAGGGATGAAACCAGCAGGAAAGGATGACGGATTGACTGGTGGCTGTCATGCGGGCCGTCCGCTGCCTCGCCTTCGGCTGCGAATCGTACGGTCTGCCTCTAGCCGAGGGCGCGGGCGAAAACAGTCCAGGAGCCTGTTGGAGAACCGCCCCGGGAGCCGCCGCGACACCTCATATGCACCGCCGCGCCATCGCTCCGCTACGCATCACGCCCGCCACCTTCGCCGTCATACGCGAGCCGCAGCCCGCCCCTTGCCCCCGACCGCGCAATCTCGGTCGGCGTCGCCCCCAGCACGCGATTCATCCAGTTCGCCATGTGGCTTTGATGCGCAAACCCGGCTTCGAGCGCGATCTGGCTGATGCTGAGCCGGCCTTCGAGCAGCAACGCCTTCGCACGCTCGACCCGGCGCCGCACGACGTACTGGTGCACCGGCATCCCGAGCGTCTCGCGGAACAGCACCTTGAAATGCGGCACGCTGATCGACACGAGCGCCGCGAGTTCGGCCAGCGTCATGCGCCGCTCCAGGTTCGCTTCGACGTAGTCGATCACGCGCGCGGCCGCCTTCGGCGCGAGCGTGCGGCGGCGCTCGCGGAACGCCGGCTGGCCGTCGACCAGCCGCGCGACGAGCGCCGTGCACAGGCTTTCCGCATAGAGCGGATCCGACGCGTCTTCCGCTTCGAGTTCCGCGGCCATCGCCCATGCGATGTGCTGCAGGCGCGGGTCACGCACCTGCAGCCGGCGGCGAATCTGCCCCTGCGACGGCTTCAGTTCGAGCTGCTCGACGGTTCGCCGCACGAACGTGTCGCTAAGCGCGATATGGAGGATCTGGCAGTCGGCGCTGTCGGTCCACTGGCCGGGCAGGCCGGCCGGAATCACGTCGACGTCGCCATGCGCCTGGATGCGCGACACACGCTCGCCGTCGCACACGCAATCCGCGCGAACGGGCGACCCGATATGCACGCCGATCCGGTGATGCTCGGCCGCCGGAATCCGGTAGGTGCCCGCGCGGATGGCCAGCAGCGACGCGCCGAACCCCTGCCAGCCGAGCCCACGGCTCGAGCGCAGGCTGACCGGGACGCCGTTGTCCGTCGGCGCCGCGAGAATCGCATCGCTCATGGCCTTCCTCCAGTGGAACTGGATGTCGAACGCGCATTGTGACGCGTTTTCGGGCGGTCTGCCGGGCCTGCCGGCGGCCCGCCCGGGTCGAGCAGAAAAAGATCATCCGTTCCTGCTCAGGGCCATCCTTCCATGTGCGCCGACGGGCGCCGCACCGCTTACGATGGCCCCATCCGACACCTACGGAGACCGTCATGCCCCAACAGTGCCTTGCGCAACGCGCAGCGTTCACCTCGCGCTCACCTTCCGCCGCCAATCGCCCTTCATCCGGCCCCCGCAACGACCGTACCGCCTTCGCCACCGTCACCGCCTGGTACCTGCGCATCGTCGGCTGGTATCGGCTCGAACGGCTGCTCGCATCGATCCCCGACAGCAACGACGACTTCGGGCTCGTCTGACCGGCCGGCCGACGCATCCGCCTACTTGCGCCGCCGCTCGTGCAGCGCCACCGTCGCGCCGTCGATCACCGGCGCGCCCTGCTTGATCAGGAAATCGCGGAACAGCCCCGTAACCTGCGAAATGCGCCGGTCGGCGAGCGTGACCACATACCATTCGCGCTCGATCGGGTTGCCGGGGAACGGCAGTTGCCCGAGCAGCCCGGTGCGCAGTTCGAGTGCACACGCGTGCAATGACAGGAACGCCACGCCGAGCCCCGCTTCGGCCATCTGCTTGATCGCCTCGTTGCTCGACAGTTCGGAGCCCACATGGAACCGGTAACCCGCGTTCTTGAACAGGCTCTCGACCGTCGAGCGCGTACCCGCGCCGCGTTCGCGCACGAGCAGGTGCGCGGATTCGAGATCCTTCAGCGCGACGCGCTTGCGCTGCATCAGCGGATGGCCGGGCGCCGCGACGAACACCATCGGATGCTTCGCGAACTCGACCGCATGCGTGCGCAGCTCCTTCGGCGCGCTGCCCATCACCGCGAGATCGATTTCATGCGTGGCGAGCATGCGGATGATGTCGTCGCGATTGCCCACCTTGAAATACGTCTTCACATGCGGACGCGTCGCGGTGAATTTCACGAGCAGCGGCGGAATCAGGTACTCGGCCGTCGTGATCGCGCCGATCCGCAGCGTGCCGCCGAGATCGCCCGTCAGCGCGGCCACTTCGTCGCCGGCCTCGCTCCACAGATGCAGGATCTCGCGCGCATAGCGCGACACGATCTCGCCGGCCGCGGTCAGCTGCACGCCGCGCCCCACCCGCTGCAGCAATGCGGCGCCCACCGCCTCCTCGAGCAGGCGAACCTGCAGCGACACGGCCGGCTGCGTCAGGTTCAGTTCCTCGGCCGCCCGCGACACGCTGCCGAGCCGCGCAATCATGTCCAGCGCCTTCAACTGCCGGAACGTCGCGGTCTTTCCTATAAGTGAATACATATGAGTCGCTTATAAACATTAAATTGTTCGAGTAGGTTCGAAACTATATCGTCGGTTCTTGAGCAATGTCATCCGAATCGTCATTCAAGCGGGAACCCAACATGGACAACACCACGCCCAACCTTGCAACGGACCGCGCCCCGCGCCTGCCGCGCATCGTGATCGTCGGCGGCGGCGCCGGCGGCCTGCACCTCGCCACGCGTCTCGGCGATACGATCGGACGCCGCGGGCAAGCCGAAGTCGTGCTCGTCGACCGCTATCCGACGCATTTCTGGAAGCCGCTGCTGCACGAAGCCGCATCGGGCCATCGCGACCCGGCCTCGCACACGATCGAATACGCGGCGCAAGCGAAGCGCCACGGGTTCCGCTTCGTGCAGGGCGCGCTGCAACAGGTCGACCGCGCGGCACGCACCGCGACGATCGCGGCCGTGCAGGACGCGGACGGCACGGAAATCCTGCCGCAGCGCGAGCTCGGCTATGACGATCTCGTGCTCGCCGTCGGCAGCGTGACGAACTTCTTCAACGTGCCGGGTGCTGAGCGCCACGCGCTGCCGCTCGAGAACCTCGACCAGGCCGAGGATTTCCGCCGGAAGTTCCTCGCGGCCTGCACGAAGGCGAATCACCTGGCCGAGCAGCAGCCTGCGCGGCGTGCGGCGCCGATCTGCATCAACGTGATCGGTGCGGGCGCGACGGGCGTCGAGCTGGCAGCGGCATTGCGCGATGCGATCCAGCAACTGACGACGTACCGCTTCAAGGCGCTGGTGTCCGCACGCGACGTGCACATCCGGCTGATCGAAGGCGGCCCGCGTATCCTGCCGGCGCTCGACGCGCGGCTGTCCGGCAAGATGCACGCACAGCTTCGCGCGCTGAACGTCGACGTGCTGACCGATACCCGCGTGGCGGAAGTCGGCGCGGATGCCGTGACGACCTCGACCGGCGAACGGCTCGCGAGCGACATCACGATCTGGGCGGCCGGCGTGGCGGGCCCCGCGTTCCTGCGGCAGATCGGCGACATCGCGCTCAATCGCTCGAACCAGGTGATCGTGACCGATACGCTTCAGACGCCGGACGACCCGCACGTGTATGCGTTCGGCGACTGCGCCGCGTGCCCGACGTCCGGCGCGAACGGCTTCCTGCCGCCGCGCGCGCAGGTCGCTTATCAGCAGGCCGTGTACCTGGTCAACGCGTTCGCGCGGCGTGTCGTCGGCAAGCCGGTGGCGGGCTTCACGTTCCGCGATGCGGGCACCGTGGTGTCACTCGGGCATGCAGGCGCCGTGTACCAGGCCGACATCAGCGTGCGCTCGCGCTCGCTGATCGTCGACGGGCTCGCCGCGATCGGGCTGTACAAGTTCCTGTATCGCAAGCACCTGTTCAGCGTGGTCGGCATGAAGCGTGCGCTGTTCCAGTCGTTGAGCCACTGGCTGCAAAGCCGCAACCAGCCGTCGATCAAGCTGCACTGATCACGTCGGTTCACACGCAGCATCACAAGACGGCATATCGGGCGTGCATCGCTCGATATGCCGTTTTCTCATTTGCACTTGCACGGTGCATTCATTGCGTGCGCGAATCGGGTGCATCACATCGAAGACCGTCGATAAGAGGCGATTCGCGCGAAACAGGCCGCGCGGCACGCATCCCGCGCCCACATTGGCGCGCGGCCCATTCATTAGTCGAATCGTATGGGTCGGCTATAAATATTAATTGGTCGCGATTTCCGGATCGACGCTAAGGTGTGTGGCATTCCCGTCGGCGAACGGATCATCACGTCTCTGAAGAGGAATCACCGTGGTTATCGAAGCCATCGTCACCCGTCTCGACGCAGCATTCGCGCAAATCGAAGCAACACCGGATTCGCATGAATCGCGCCATCAACGCGATGCGATCATCCAGTGGCTCGACCGGGCATCGGAAGAAGGATATCGACTCGGTCTCGTCACGACGCTGCCGGCCGCACGGCTCAGCGACATGTTCGAAGGCCAGTTCGGCCGCGCGAACCTCGACCGCTTCTCGGTCGTCGTCACGGACGCCAATCAGCAGGACTCCAGATCAAGCCAGCACCCGTTCGACGTCGCGCTGCAGGCACTCGGCGTGCCGCCCGAACGCGCGGTGGCCATCGCGAGCAGCGAACCGGAGCGCCGCGAAGCCGAGCATTTCGGCCTGTCGCGCTGCGTGAACATCACCGACACCGTGCGCTCGATCGCATCGGCCGGGCTGCACTGAACGCCGCCACACCGGCCGGCGGTGGCCGGCCATGTACCACGCGGCGGAAATCCGACGATTGCCCGACTTAATCCTGACATTCTGCTGTCAAAGTCGCTTGCAACACTTCCGGGCTTGACCGATCACTCCCGGAGACGGGACGACGCAAACCTGCCTCGTCCCGCCCGTTGCCCGCCACGATGACACGCCCGATCCGCACCGCCACCGCCCTCGCGATTACCTGCCTGCTGCTCGCTGCCTGCGGCGGAGATGACTCGACACCACCCGCGGCCGCTGCCGACAACAGCGGTTCGACGCCCGCACCGCAACCGCAGCCTCAGCCCAAGCCGACACCCGCGACTTACTACCAGACGAAGACGCCGTACCGTCCGCAGCAGGACGCCGCGACGTACGAAGCGCCGCCCGCCGGCTACGCGCCCGTCTATACGGAACTCGTCGCGCGCCACGGCTCGCGAGGATTGTCGGGCTTCAAGTACGACGGCGCGATCTACGCGATGCTGGTCAAGGCCGAGGCCGACGGCGCACTGACCGCGCTCGGCGCGCAGCTGAAGGCCGACACGGTCGCGATGATGAAGGCCAACGCGCTGCTCGGCTATGGCGTGGCAGGCATCTCGACGCCCGGGTACGGCAATCTCACGCAAACCGGCATCCGCGAACACCAGCAACTCGCCACGCGGCTCGCGCAGCGGTTGCCCGCCTTGTTCGCGGCCGGCAACCGGCAGGTCGTCGTCGTCAACTCGGGCCAGGATCGCGCGGTCGACAGTTCGACGTATTTCTCCGCGTCGCTCGTGACCGCGCAGCCGGCGTTGGCCACCGCGATCACGCTGCCCGCCGCGCCGTCCGGCTACCCCGCGAACGCGCCGGTCGCGCAGCCGGCCGGCACCAACCGCTTCCTGCTGTATTTCCATGCGCTGAAGCCGGCCACCGATCTCGTGACCGATACGGGCAATCCGTACTACGCGACCTACCAGGCGAGCCAGGCATACCAGGCCTATGCGAACGACGCGACGGTGGCCGCGAAGCTCAACGCGATCAAGGCCGCGCCGCAGGCGGCCGACGTCGCGCACACGGTGCTGTCCGCGCTCGTGTCGCAGGCCTTCATCGCGAAGCTCGGCACCGACGTCTACACGTTCGCGAACACGGGCACCTATGCATTCACGTCGGCGGACGGCAAGTTCACCAACACGCTGAAGGGCGACGGCAAGACGAAGATCGCGACGCCCGTCGATGCAGTGAACGTGCTGTACAACCTGCTGCAGGTCGCGCCCGCGATGACGGCGGAAACCGGCGGCGTCACGATGGAGAAGTACATCGGCGCGGAGCAGGCGCAGTATCTCGCGTATCTGCAGGATGCCGAGGACTACTACCAGAAGGGGCCCGGCATCCAGGAAGCGAACCCCGTCACGTACCGGATGGCGAAGGTGCTGCAGGACGATTTCTTCGGCGAAGTCGATGCAATCGCCCGCGGCGACCTGACCCGTGCCGCTAAGTTGCGCTTCACGCACGCGGAAATCGTGATTCCGTTCGCGTCGATCATGAATCTGAAGAACGTGTTCGTGCCGACGCCGCAGACGCAGACGTACACGTACGCGAACAATCCGTGGCGCGGCGATCAGGTGTCGCCGATGGCCGCGAACATGCAGTGGGATGTCTATCGCAACGGCTCGCGCCTCATCGTGAAGATGCTGTACAACGAGCGCGAAACGGATTTCCAGGCCGCGTGCGACGGCGCGAAGATCGCGCCGGGCAGCCACTTCTATGACTACGCGGGGTTGAAGCAGTGTTACGGGTATCAGTGAGGTGACGCGGGCAGCGTGTGACGCCACCCGCTCGCTCCGCTACTTTCTTCGTCATTGCCCGCCGCGCCTTTCGCCGAGGAAAGCACGCAGGTTAGCCGGATCGCGTACCGGTGGCTTGTACGATCTTGCGCCCAGGCGCCGACGCATCCTCATCGGGCATCGCACCCGAGGTTGTCGCCGTCTCCTCCTCGCCCTTGCGCTCGACACTCCACGTATGGATCGGCCGATGCCCCGGCCGCTCCCATTCGGGCGGCATCCACAGGTGTTTCAGCCGCTGCTGGACGGGCCCGGGTGCGAGCACGTCGCGCCACATGTCGACGAATTCGTGCAGGTTGAGCACCAGGAAGTTGTACGAACGAATCTGCTGCGTGATCCCGTAGTCGACCGGCTCCGTCTCCTCGACATACGTACCGAACAGGCGATCGAAAATGATCAGCACGCCGCCGTAGTTCCGGTCGATATAACGCGGATTACGGCCATGATGCGCACGATGGTTCGACGGCGTATCGAACACGTACTCGAACCAGCGCGGCAGTCGCCCGATCGCTTCGGTATGCACGAAGTACTGGTACGCGAGATCGACCGCGAGCAGGAACAGCACGACGGCCGGCGGGATGCCGAGCCACACCGGTGGCAGGTAGAACACGAACACGCCGACGAACGCGTTCAGCAGCGACTGCCGCATCGCGGTCGTGAAGTTCATCACTTCGCCGCTGTGATGCGGCACGTGCGCGGCCCAGAACCAGCGCACGCGATGCGACGTGCGATGAAACCAGTAGTAGCAGAACTCCACGACGACGAAGATCGGCACGATCGTGAAGCCGTTCACCGGCACGTCGAACAGCCGGTGCCGATAGACCCACGCGAAGATCGCGCCCGTGAACAGGAGCCCCATCACGGTCTCGGCCACCTGATAGCCGGCGCCGAGCGACAGGTTCGCGACGATCTCCTTCCAGCGAAACGGCTCGCGGCGGCCGCGCCCGGTCATCACCGCGTATTCGATCGCGAACGCGATCAGGAAGACCGGCGTCATGCCGATCAGCAGCACCTGCTTCCAGTCCACGCCGCTACCCAGGAACGCATGGAGCCACGTCATCAACTCGGTCGGCATGTTCGCGGCCTCGATCAAGAACTGACCGGCAGTATGGTCGCGCGCGGGTCGTCCCGCGTTGACACTTGCCGACGATTACTTGACACTTTCCGCCATGCCCGCCGCCTCCCCGCTATCGACGCAGCGCGTCTACTACTCGAGCACCTACGTGCGGCTGCTGTTCGACTATCTGTCCGAGCAAGGCAAGGATGCCGCGCGCGTGCTCGGCGAGGCGCGGCCGCCCGAGGACGATCGCGGACTCACGCTGTATGCGAGCGCTCACTGGCGGCGCCTGCTCGAATGCGCGGTGCGCGCGCTCGACGATCCGCTGCTCGGCCTGCACGTCGGCCAGCGAATCACGCCCGCCCATCTCGGTGCGCTCGGCTATGCGCTGCATGCGTGCCGCGATGCCGGCGCCGCGCTCGCGCGCTGGCAGCAGTACGAACACCTGATCGCGAACGTCGCGCGCATGGAGGTGCGGGTCGAGGCGACATCGGTCGCGATCGAATGGCACGACGCGCCCGAGACGCTCGGCCCGCTGGTCGACGAAGTGGCGCTGACGGCCATCGTCCAGTTCGCACGCAACATCACCGGCACGCATCACAGGCCTGACGAAGTCTGCTTCGTGCATCCGTCGCCCGGCGACGAACAACCGTACATCGACTATTTCGGCTGCCCGGTGCGATTCGGCCAGCCGGTGAACCGCCTCGCGTTCCCGCTGCACCTGCTCATGCAGCCGCTGCGCCAGCCGGACGATGCGCTGCTGCAGATGATGGAACGCCAGGCGAGCGCGCTGCTTGCCGAGCTGCGGCAGACGGACGATCTCGAGCAGTCGGTGCGCGAAGCCGTCGCGCGCCTGCTGACGCAGGGCGAAGCGAGCCTCGAACAGATCGCCGCGGACCTGCATGTGTCGTCGCGCACGCTGCATCGACGGCTTGCCGAACTCGGGCTCAACTTCCGGATACTGCGCGAGGACACGCGGCGGCGGCTCGCGATCGACCACCTGAACGATCCGCGGCTGACGCTCGCGGAAGTCGCCTGGTTGCTCGGCTATTCGGAACACAGCGCCTTTACGCGCGCCTTCCGGCGCTGGACCGGCGAATCGCCGCAGCAGTGGCGCAGCCGGCAACCGGCACGGGCCGCGAACGTCGCGCGAGGCTGAGCGCGGCGCGCAAGCGTGCCACCGACGAACTCGCGTCCGCCCGCGCGGTCGAACGAGCATCGCCGGAGAATCCCATGAAACGCGCTGCCCCTGTTGCTCTTCTGACCCTGCTGGCCGCCGTCAGCTTGCCGGCCGCCGCCGGTGGGCCGGCCGGTAGCGCCGAGCCTGCTCCCGTTCAAGTGCACGCAAAAAACTGCGTACCGTCCCGCGACGCCACGCCCGACGCGCGCGCGTCGTCAAAGGCACCGCCGATCCGCGTTTGCGTCAGCGATGCCAACACGCAACTGAACCTGCCGTGGTTCCTGACCGATGTGCTCACCGCAGTGGATACGCACCAGTCGGGCGGTGACCTGCTGCGCAAGATGCGCAACGATTTCTGAACACGGCCCGCGCGACGCGCCGGCACCGTATCGTTCACTCCTCTGCGGACGCCTGCAGCACCTGCACGAACGTACCGACCATGCCGGCCCACATCGCGGGGTCGGCAATGCTGCGCAGCAGCGCGAGCAATTCCTTTCGTTAACCTTTCGAAAGCGGGCCATGTTCACCGCTGATGGTGTTGTAGCGCGGCGTGCCGAGCGCAGCGAGCGAGCGGTTGAGCGAGTAGGTGCTGGCGTTCCCGTTCACGGCAATCCGGATCCACAGCGAACCGCCGTCGGCAGCGGCTGCGCCATCGGTCACGATGACCGTGCGCGCGGTATTTTCTTGCATCCCGAAGCTCCGGCGAGACGTACGACCGTATCGCGCGGCGACCGATCGCAGGCCGTCGGCAGGTCGACGAAGACAGCATCCCGAAAGAATGTTTCCTTTCCAGACGCAATGACAAAACTACACCAATAGTTGAATAACAATATTTCGTAATCTCTCATCACATCTTATACTTGCCGCGCACCATCCTCGTGCCAAAGAGACGGTGCTTTTTCGTCCCGGCCGCAAGACCATGCGGTCGGGTTTTTTTCGGTGTGCTACGTCTATCTACATGTGCTGCAGGCACATGTTTTCTCAAGGCAAGTCACCGGAATGATTGGCCGATTGCGCCGGGTCTGCCGCAGATGCCCGTCGCGACCGTCGCATCGATCGCATTGCGATACCGGCACGCACCGCGCATGGCCCGAACCCGGCATGACGCATGCGCCGGGGGTGTATCGACCGGTTCGACTCGCCTCTCCATACACACAACACCCAAGGCGACCGCGGGAATGTCAGCGTTCACGCCAGGCTCGAAGGCCGTTTTCCAGCGCAGCGGCGCATGGCCGCGGGTCGCCTTTTTCGCCGCCGTAATCGTTTGCGTGCTCGTGCCGGCATTCGCGATCGCGCTTGCCGACCGCTACGCGCGCGACGCCGTCACCGAGCATGAGCGCGTCATCGCGAACGACATCGTGGCCTCGGTGGACCGCATCCTGGACGGCGCGCGCCTGCGGCATGTGGACGAACTGACCGCGCTCGTCGGGCGGCCATGCCCGGCGGTGTTCCGGACGCTCGCCGAGATAGGCACGCGCCTGCGCTATCTGCGCGCCGTCGCGCTGGTGCACGAGGGCCGCGTCATGTGCTCGTCGGCGCTGGGGGCGATCGACCTGCCGCTCGGCGCGTATACCCACGAGCCGGAACCGGGCTCGACGCTCGTCACGTTGCTGCGCCAGACGCCGTTCCAGCAAGGCATCCCGGTGCTGCCCGTGTTTTACGCGACCGCACCCGGCGCGGGTGTGCTCTACCTGATCGAAGGCGACTACGTAGCCGACGCGCTCGCGCACGGCGCCCGCTACGGGACGGAGACCGCGACGCTGTCGATTGCGGGATCGGGCCATCTCGACCAACACGGGAAATTCACGCCGGAATCGGCCACGGAACCCGTGATTGGCAGCACGATCGTGTCGCCCCGCTGGCCGTTCACGGTGCGGGTTGCCGCATCCGCGCAGTATGCATCGCAGGTCCGGCAGCACTATCGGCTGATCGGCATCACGATCGTGCTGCTGGCGGACGGCCTCGTGATGGCGGCCTACCTGCTCGCGATGGCGCCGCGCCGGCTGTTGCTGAAGGCCGTGCGCAACGCGCTCAGGCGCGACGAGCTCCACGTCGTGTACCAGCCGATCGTCGATGTCGAGACGCGCAGGACCGTCGGCGTCGAGGCGCTGTTGCGCTGGCAGCACCCCAAGTGGGGGGCCATCAGCCCGGCCGTGTTCATCCCGCAGGTCGAATCGAGCGCGGTGTTGCCGAAAGTGACCGAATTCGTGCTGCGGACAGCCGTGGCGGAACTGTCCGCGTTGACGCCTTGCGCGCCGCTGCGAATCGCCGTCAACATCGCGCCGAAGGATCTCGAGCGCACGCGGTTCGTGTCCGTCGTCGAGGAGGCGATCCGCGCGCTGCCGCCCGGCTTTACGCTCGTGCTCGAAGTCACCGAGCGCATTCTGCTCGAGAAGAATGCGCGGACCACCGCGATGTTCCATGCGCTGCGAGCGAAAGGCGCGAAGTTCGCGATCGACGATTTCGGCACGCACCACAGCAATCTCGACTTGCTGTCACGTTTTCCGTTCGACTATGTGAAGATCGACCGCCAGTTCGTCTCGCAACTGAACGGCGGCAGCGCGGGGTTGATCGAGGGGATCGCGTCCGTGGCGCATCACTACGACCTGAAGATCATCGCGGAAGGCGTGGAAACGGAAGCGCAGCATCGCGCGCTGCATACGGTCGGGATTCAGTATGCGCAGGGGTATCTGTATCAGCGGCCGCAGCGGGTGGAACATTTGAAGCAGGAGTTTGCGTGGGCGCCGGTGTAGCGGCGTGGCCGCCTGCACGATCCCGCATGACTGACGCCGGCTCGACGCCGACCGGCACCCGCGTGCCGCTCGTGCGAGCGCGACCACGCTCAGACATGCTCCCGAAGGTAGCGGATGCACTTCATCCGCAAACTCGACCGGTCTGCCAGCGCATCCCGTGGCGCGCCGGTCTCCGGCGACTCAGCGTCGACCGGGCGGGCCGCCTTCGCGATCTGAAGCGAAGCATGGCCTATCCAGACCCGATCGCGCCAATCGCATTTGGCACGATGGATAACCAGCCAGCCTTGCAGCGATTCGACGAGTTGAAACGACGACAGCCACTCGTGCGTCTTCCGTTGCGTCACGAGTTGCAATACAACGAGGAAATAGAGCAGATCGACGTACTTCGTCGTGACACGCATGGTTCGCCCTTGGGTTGTCGATGCTCGCGAGCGTGTCGTCGTCAGCTCATCCCTGGACGCTGAGCGCCTTCTCGAGCGCGGCAATCAACTTGAACGCATCGTCGCGTCCGATCAGAAAACCGCGGCTGGTGTACTCGCATCCGAACGCATAGAAGCTCGGCAGCAGCGTCACCATGTCCTTCTGCCGATCGAGATCGACTTTGCATTTGGTCAGCGGGAAAAACGGGGGCGCCTCGGCCGGCATGGTGTACATGATGCCCTCCTAGTACATTTTGCGCGGCGGCAACATGCGCTTCGCGCGCAAGCGCTGCCTGGCCACGGCGCTCGCCTTTTTCCGCTTGCGTTCCGTCGTGGGCTTTTCATAGCCCGTGCGACTGCGCAACTCCCTAATCAGCCCGGTTTTCTCGATATCGCGCCGAAATCGTCGCAGCGCGACATCGATCGGTTCGTTGACCTTCAGCGTAACGGTCGTCATGGTGTTCCTGTTTTCGAATGGTTGAACGGCGCACTAGCCGAGTCGTGTCATGACGGCACTCGCGATCTCGTCGGACTCGAACTCCGAATATCCGGCTCCGATCGACAACGCGCGTACCGCCACGAACATTTGCAGTTCCTGCTGATGGCACCGCGCTGAATCGCCGATTCCGGTGGGCAGGATGGCGTCGGTCCTGATGACCTCATGCCGCCTGATCAGGCCGAGCAGTTCATCGATGATCATTTCGTCCTCCGAATTGACAACACATCGCGTTGCCTTGGCGGTTTGCCTCAAGGCGTGCCGGAAAAGAAGCCTTGCTTGTCGCGATTGTCGTCGATGATGTTTTCCGCGTAGCGCAGCGAAGCACGACGTGCATCGCCGGCACTGCCGAACGGGGCGTTGTCCCGCAACCTGAAGGTCTGGCTGTGCGTCAGCGTATCGCCGCGCAGGCAAATCTTGACTGCCGCATCGAAACCGGCATCGTAGTTGTGCGGGCTGCCATCCAGCGCCGGCGCGTGAGGGTAAATCAGTGGATAGATCTCGAATCCACGGTAAATATGCATGCTCATGACAAGCTCCTGCGTCCGGCCGCGACGCATCGCACGGGCGAACAGGGCCGGCCAGTATCCCCGTTGCGGGGCGGGCCAGTGAGGTGAAAGGGACAACGTTGCAGCGCGGAGGTGGGGCGATGCAGCAAACGGGTAGAGGGAGGAGCGAGCGACCGGCTTACCAGGGTCGATCGGATGAACCCATCATACGCGCATCGTTTGCCGAGCGCCCAACTTATTCTGGATGACGCACAACGACGCACGGACGCGCCGCAGGTGCACGGTGTCGGGTTGCGGGGTGTCGCGCGGACCGCGTTGCCTTGTACCGACGAAGCCGGTCACGATCGGGCCGGCCTCGCCGGAATCGCTCTCCTGGCGAAGCAGCCGGTGGCCGCCTCTTGACTGGCGGAATGATCCGGATCGCTATTACGGAGCCGACGTGCGCTTCTTCGGACGCGATTGCGTATCCAGGGCCGGCTTCGGCGGCACCCAGTTCAGCGCCGTGCCGAGCTTGGGCAGCACCACGGCCGGCTTGACGCGCGGCGGCGCCTTGTTGCTGCGTGACTGACTTCGGGTCATGCGATTCTCCTGCTGCGCGGTGTGCACGATCCGATGAGCACTGCTCGTCCGATCGTGTACACGCTGCGAAAGCGGTTGGCGCACATGTGCACGCGGGTTCGACATCCCGATGCGCAGCGGCTGGCCCTGCCGGGCCTGCATCGGCACACGTGGCGCCCGAGACGGCGGCACATAGCGCAAGAAGCGGCGATTGCGCGCCGCTCCGTGAACGAGGCGGACGGCTCCGGGCGATTACAGCGGGGTGATGTTCGATGCCTGCAGGCCTTTGGGGCCGTTCTTCGTTTCGTAGCTGACTTTCTGGCCTTCGGCGAGGGTCTTGAAGCCGTCGCCGCGAATCTCGGAAAAGTGCGCGAACAGATCGTCGCCGCCCTTGTCGGGCGTGATGAAGCCGAAGCCCTTGCCATCGTTGAACCACTTGACGGTACCGGTATCCATGTTAGATCTCCTGAAGATGAACGTGCGTAGCACACCCTGACGGGTTCGGGAAAAGAATCAAGGAGGGGGAGGACAACGAATACCGCAGGCTACGGTCGATGATGAGCAGCAATCGCGCTTCTTGAATACTTCACCGACCGACAGTACGTGTCATCACAGAGCGTGTCAAGCGCTTTCGGCGGACGGGCGGAATGCGCCGCCGCCGTCCGGGCGTCACTGATCGACGCTTCGACGGGAGGCGCATTCGTCGACCACGGCCATCCCGGCGGCGACATCAGAGGGTGGCCACCTAACACAGTTGATGCTCTGTCTCGGTTCCATTGATCAGCGCAAAGAACCCGGTCTCCCGACGCTCGACCACCGAAAGGCCCTCGGCGGCGGAGAAGACGTGCCACGCGACGTCATCGACATGCGCGAACCCTCCGCGCGCGCGAACGCGCGCAACATCGGGCTCGCTTCGCGGCGGAGCACCAAGCGGTCCGCATTCAATACATAGGGGGGCCAGCCGGCAGGAAGGAACCCGTGCGATTCAGTTTGTCACTGTTCCGATTCCATCCGGCCCCTCAAACGACTCAGGGCGCCTTCGACGGCATCCCCCGCGGCGTTTCTACCGTGTCGCGACGCACGGGCGCGTAGAACACGCGGAACCACACCCAATAAGCCACAAAGGCACAGCCAAGAACAACGATCGCCATCATTCCGGACAACACGCCCGCCCCAAGCATGCCGCCAAGCAACTGCACCGCCAGATAGAAAACCACCGAGGTGGATGCCATCGCCGCGAGCGACGCGCCCAGCAGACGCCAGCCGTGCAGTCGCACGAGGTCGCGAGGCAAGCCGAGTCGCGCCCCCGCAAAAACCAATGCCGCGGGAACGGCAACCGCGCCAACGTAGCCAAACATCATGCGCGCGAGGTCGTCGTCAAAATAGTCGAGCAACATCGGCACCGTCGTCGTCATCAAGAGCAGACATACGCAGGCGAACAGCCACGCCGCGAGGCCGGCAACGGGCCGCGCTGCGTGACCTCGTGGCGCCTCGGGTATCGCATCGTTGCGAAACATGCGCGTGACGAGCCGCCATGCGAACCAGGCCACGAATGCAAAAAGGGCGGCGCTCACAGGCGCGATGAGATTCACGATGGCCGTCAGATGGGTGCCATTTCTGGCCAGACTCAGCAGCACCACCTGGACGATGAATATCTGTGCGATCTGCCAGACCAGCAGGCACAACGCATAGCTCGCGAGCAATCTCGCGGGGCGACGGAACGCAGGCTGATCGCGATGCTCCCCGTGCCATCGGACAATCAGATAAACCAGGCCGGTTCGGAACACCAGGTTCTGGATGAAACTGGCCAGTTGCAAAGCCAGCATCTGCGTGTCTAGCGAGAGCCTCGTCAACTGGACGTACAGGCCGGACAGAAACAGCACCGTGATGATGAGCGCTACGACGAGTGCGGCGGCGCTGGGTAATGAGACGGGCCGGTAGAGGGAATTCATTTGGACTCCGGGGTCGATGAGGTAATCAGCCGTGCGATGTCGGGCTGCCGGGAAGCGGTAGTCCCGTCGCGGGGTCGCGATGCTTGGCTTTTGCCAATTCGTTGATGAGTTCGTCCGAGGGTTTCGGGGGCGGTGTGGCGACGTCTTGATCCTTTTGCCACTGGAATGTGCCGTCCCACGCCGGGAGCTTTGCAGGCGGCAACGGAACGATCTTGTCCAAGTCGGGGACCTTGGGGTTACGGCCGTCATTGGCTCGAAGAAATTTCCCGATGACGTTGTATCGGTGAACACGCTCAGGATCAACGTGAAGGTCAAGATTGCTTACCGGGTCGTTCCCGCCACTTACATCAAACGCGCTCTCGAGCAAGAGCGCCGATTGACTGCTGCCTGCCGCAACACTCATTTGAAATGCTTTGGCAGCATCACTGAATTTCTTGTCAGTCTGAAGACTCACGCCAAGGTAGTTCGCCGCCTCGGCGTGACCCTGCTCCGCTGCACATTGAAACATCTGAAGAGCGATGTCGGGCGCAGCGTCGGCTGGATCAAGCAAGTTCGCAACGTAATATTGCGCATCGGCGTTACCCAGATCAGCCGCTTTACGAATATACCGGCGCGCGGCAGTTTCATCGCGCTGGAGGCCATAGCCGTTCAACAGGTAGTGGCCAATATCGTAATAGCCGCTAGCGATACCCGCCGTGACCAACTGCTCGGCAAGCTCGACACTCTCCTTCTCGGCGTCAGGTAACGACGCCGCCCCAGACGAAATCAGAATTTGTAGATTGTGATTGGCCTTGTGATGCCCGAGCGCTGCTGCAATCCGGTAGTAGCGAGCGACGTCGTTGAGATCTTTCTGCGCTTGTTCTTTCTCAAGATACCGGGCGTATTGAAATAATTTATCCGCCTCCGGATCGAGAGGGGGCAGATGATCGACCTCGTGGACGCAGACGAAGGCCAGATTCAGACGTACCGCGCTCACATCAGGTAACGGACTCGCGGCATTTTCGCTCTTCGAGCAAGCTTCCAGCAGACACGAAATCAGGAGGACGATACGCGTTCTGCGCATGGTTGATCGAGCCTGTTTCGCGTGGCCGCAATCGAGCTAGCAATTGCGGCCACGCAGCATTGTGGGATGAGTCGATCAAACCTGATCAAGGTAAGCCACAAGTTCCCACGAAACCTGCTCCACGCGCTGGCGCGTACCCATCATGCTGTCGAGTATCGCCAGCTTTCTCGGTTCATGCACGACGACGGACGGCAATGCGTCTCCCTTCAGAAATCGACGTTCCGTATCTCCGACCTGACCGCTACCGAGTTTCGCGCACCACACGCCGTCTTCCGGGCAAGGTTGGCCGGTGCGCGCCACTGCACCCAACGGCAGGCGGGATGCGACATTTTCCGGTTGCTCGACCTGTGACGTCTTGTCTACCGATCCCGGAAGCGGCAACCCGGTCGCAGGATCGAGATGCTTGGCTTTCGCCATCTCGTTGATGAACTCATCCGAAGGCTTCTGAGGCGGCGTAGCTGCGTCTTGCTCCTTTTGCCATTGGAATGTGCCGTCCCAAGGTGGCAGCTTCGCGGGTGGCAATGGAACGATCTTGTCGATATCGAGAACCTTGGGGTTCCTGGTTTCATGATCGGTCAGGAATTTCCAGATAGCTTCGTAGCGCTTTGATCGCTCGGTGTCCACCGAGAGGCCCAAGTAATAGAGTTCGTCTTTGGGCGACGAAGAAACAAATCCATTTTTTAAATACGAGGCAGAGGTTACATCCCCGGCCCGAACTCCTGACTGAAATATTTTCACCGCCATTTGATAATTTGCTTGCTCCTGAAGATTAATTCCGAGCACCCCGGCAGCCTCGCCATAGCCTTGATCAGTAGCGCACTGTCGCATCTGCCTAGCAATATCGGGAGCCCGATCGTGTGGCGCAAGTTGCTCAGCGACGTAGGTTTGGGCCTCAGGATTTCCCAAGTCGGCCGCCTTCCTGAAATACCGCAAGGCCATCTCGGTGTCTTGCTTTAACCCATAGCCTATTTCAAGGTAGTGCCCGATGTCGTAATAGCCACCAGGAACACCATCATTGACTAATTTTTTTGCAAGCTCAACAGTTTCCTTTGCTCCATCCGGGGAATTGGCCATCCCTTGAGAAATCAATTTCTGCGCATTGGAATTAGCCTTATAGTGGCCATACGCTGCAGCAATTCGATAGTATCGAACGATCGCATTGAAATCCTTTGGACCATCAAGTTTCTGCAAATACCGTCCATACTGAAACAACTGATCTGCCTTCGGATCAAGCGGTGCAAGGTGTTCGGCCTCATGGACGCACGTGAATGAAAGATTGGCCCGTACGGCCGACATATCGGGTAGATTCGATTCCACTGAGTCTTCCTTTGGGGTGCAGGCACACGCCAGCAACACAACCGCATAAATTGAGAGCGACTTTCTCATTTTTCAATCTTTGTAGGAGCGTTCGTTTGACATGCGCATGAAACGAACGATTGAAGCGTATGGAGATTTAACGCCACCAT
This sequence comes from Burkholderia sp. AU33803, assembly GCF_002223095.1. Classification (NCBI taxonomy): domain Bacteria; kingdom Pseudomonadati; phylum Pseudomonadota; class Betaproteobacteria; order Burkholderiales; family Burkholderiaceae; genus Burkholderia; species Burkholderia sp. AU33803. Next base: position 184,765 of record NZ_NKFJ01000006.1, on the reverse strand, counting down.
TCTGGCGATCCGCATTCTTCTTAAGAATATCAGTCCATGTGGTAAAAGCCTCAGCCGGAGCATCCTGCATTCCCTCCTTGTTTGTGTGCAGGCTCCACAACTGCTTGCGTAGTCTCTTGGTCACGTCACCATTCTCGTGACAGATATTGAGTTCGCTATCCGCTTCCATGCTACGTGTGTTGATGTTCGCCGAACCAAGAGTCGTAAACACGTCGTCGATCGTCATCAATTTTGCATGAACATAGACGGGCACCCAGTTGCCCGGCGGGGAATCCGGAGCCACGAGCGTACAGACATGAACCTTGAGGCCCTCGTATTCCTGGTTGAGAACAGGTTGCGGCGCACTCTTCATTTGCGATGCAATCGATTCCCGTTGCTGTTTCAATTGTTCGACTCTCGCCTTTGCATCGGCAACCCGCTTTGCCGAGTCCGGCGAGTCGACGATGCCTTGCACTTCGAACGCCCCAAGCAACGCCTGGTTTGCCTGCGACTGCTGATCCACAACCGACGCCATCTGATTCTTCAAATCGGACTGGCGAGCGTCCTCTTGCTCCAACGCCGCGACACCCGGAATGCTCTGCGCCTTCCCCAACGCGTTCAGCATGCGGTAAGTATTGACGGTCCCGGTTCCGACTGCCTCTTCACCCGAATTCGTGATGGCAAACAGATACAGTGGGCCATCCTTGGTGACGTTGCGCCCCCAATGGACGTGCTTGGCAGCGACCGCCTTGATTGCATCCGCAAGCGGCGGCCATCGAAAATATTGATTCTGGATAAAGATGTGCTGCGTTGCGTTGTTCACCGCTTGCAGATAAAGCTTCTCGATGTCGCGTCGCCCCTTCTGGGACTGCGTGCGCGCGATCTGGGCCATCATCGGCGTATCACCGCCCGGAGCGTATCGAACCTTGAGGCGATCCTTAAGACCCTCCCGTGCCTTGCCAAGGCCCTGGCCGGTGGCATCGTCCCATGCCTGGCAGAAGTTCGCATTCAGATACTGCAATACCGGACCAGTCACATAGCTGGAGATGTCTTGCCACGGACTTGGACCATTTCGCCCGGTCGAAGGCGTCTTTGGCTTGTAACTGTGATCATCCGTATCCCAGTACTGATCGAGCATGTTATGCCCCATCACAAAGCCGACGGCGTTCTCCGGGTCCTCATAGTCAACAAGCACCATCTTTTGGTGGTGTGTCGGAATTCCGGCACCCATGCCAACGCTGTTCATCGCCTTGGTTTCGAGGTCACGGTCCTTGTCTTTCCCATGCCAGAAAGTACGCCATGCAATCTCCGCCCGATTGGCGGGACTGAAACCCCGAGTGGCGAAGTCGACATTCTTTAGCGCGTGGTCTTTGTAGTACAGTGCACGCGCTTTTTCGTAGGCCAGTTTCGCCATGGGCTTCAGGGGCGTCACGGGCGACACCAGTGAAACGCTTGTTACGTTATTCAAGTCAGCCCGCCAATACCATTCCGCGTCGAATTTTCTTTCTTCATCAGTTTGATAGTCACGGGACAACATCGTGCTCCGACGATAGGTGTCGTCAGATATATGTTGCTTCAGCCCGGTCACCACGTCGTAGCCCGGCATGTTGTTCTCACCCAATTCGGTGAGGTACAACGGGTCCCGCCAACACAGCAATCGGATCTTGACGCCTTTCTGCCCCTTCTGCTCAAGCAACTCTCCGATCCGAAGTGAGCTACCGTCGCGCTTGAAATACATGGACGGCTGAAACCCCCAGCAAATGATGTCGATGGTGTGCTGTGCTTTCATGAGCACATCATAGAGCGTCTGAAATGCTTCTTTACCGTTTACCAAGGGCCTGAATGTCGCTTGCTTCGCCGCGTATTCGGTAAATTGCAGAAACCATGGCAGCGTCGCCGTCGCGTTCGACGTGTGATTCAGAGCCAGCGGCGTAGTGAAGGTATTGTTCTGCATTGCCATGAGCTATGCGTCCGAAGAAGGGTTGAGCAGATCGTTGTACTGTTGTCGGTGGACGGCCCGATCAGGAGCGACTTCGTCGTCAGGCGAACTCTCGAGGAACTGAAACCCCTGATTGGCGAGTTTCCCATTCGCCGCATCCCGATACTCCCCCGGCACCGGAATCTCGTGCTTCACGCCATTCGCCATCTCCAGCGTGTACTTCTGCGTGGTGACCTGGTGATCGATCGGCAACTGCCCCGTCTTGTCGAACACGCCCTGCTTGATCAGCGCCCCGTCTGCGTAAAGCTTGTACGGCATGCCCACCGGAACGACACTGGTCGCGGACGGCGACGCCATCGTATTCAGCATCAGCCGTCGCGTCGGCAGATCCTTGAACGCGGGATTGGTCACGTCCATGCTCGTCGGACCGCTGAACGCATGCTGCGCCCCCTTGACGTCAATCTTGCCGGGCGCATGAATCTCGATGTCGCCGCCTTTCAGCCGAATGTACGCACCGCCCGACGTCAGCAGGATTTCCTGCTGTGCCGATGCCTGGACCTTCTCGGTCACCGACGCCAGCAGCAGCGACTTCTGCGCCGTCACTTCGACATTGTCTGCGTGGGTCTGAACCTCGATCTTCCCCTTCGCCGCGAACAGCTTCATCCCGGCGTTCTGCACGAACAGGCTCAGTTTCTCCGTAATGCTGGCGACGAGCGACTTGCCGGTCGCAACGTGCGTGCTTTGCCCGCTAACGATATTGACGTGCTGATCGGCTGCAACGTGCGTCGACTTCTGCGTCGACAGACCGATACCCGCAGGCGCGGCAACCAGGATCACGGGCTGCTTGAACGCGCCGGCATCGCCCGTCCCTCCACCGGCCGTCACACCGCCACCGCCCGTCGCACCCGACTCGCTGTGCTGCGCCGCATCCGCAAAGGCCTTGAAGGTGTCATGGCCCTCCTTCAGGCTTTCCGCCTTCGACGTTTCGCTTGCCTGCGACAGGCCATCGAGGATATTCGCCGAGCCGGTCAATTGACGCGTCGCCAACGTCGTGTCGAGCGGCTGACTGGCGACCGGGTGCGTCGTCACGAACAGCCCTCGCCCTGCCCGCAGCGCACCGTAGGCGTCCGAACTCAGATCGAAGCCTTTGCCCAGGTAACCGCCACGCGTGTTGTCGGTCTGGTCGATCAGGTAGCCCAGGTGCAACGCTGCGTTCGTACTGCTGCTGTACAGGTGCACGCGATTCTGGCCCGTCGAATCGTCCATCACCATCTGGTTGTAACCGCTCCCCGAGAACTCCTGAGACCGGTAACCCGACAGCAGGGCATTCGAATGCCATCGTGGCTTCGCGCTCCCGTTGTACACCCGGTGTAGCGCAATCGGACGATCGATGTCGTTCCCGATATGACCAATCAGCAATTCCTCTCCCGCGCGCGGCATGTGAACGCCGCCGTACCCGTCGCCGGTATCGGATTGCGCGACACGCACCCAGCATGAAGCACGCTCGTCGCCTTGGTTGTGCCGGTCCCAGATGAACAGCACCTTGATCCGGTTCAGGTCGTCGGTATACGCCTGCGCCCCCTTCGGACCGGCAACGATGGCCGATTCGAGTTTCGCTTCGGGCTTTTTGTGTTCGAGGGGGCTGTGATACGGAACCGACGTGCGCTGCGCTTCGATGGCAACGCGATAGAAACCCGTCGAGCCATCGGCATGCGACACGGCGAACAGCTTGTCCGTGTCGTCCGCTTCGGCCTGCTTCACTGCCTGATAGAGGCTATGCGGGTAATTTGCTTCGTGTCCCGAAAGAGGCACGTTGTTCGCGATGATCCACTCGACCTCGATCACCGCGAATTCCCGATGGTCCGCCGCGTCCTGATCATGCTCGGGATGTCCGGTCAGCGTAAATCGCCGCCCCGCATCGATGCGGCGCACCCCGCCGACACCGTCGTAGCGCTTGGCCTGCGACTCCCATTCCTCCATGCGGATCTTGCTGAGATGGTCGCCACGCTCCTGCTCGGGGTACGTATAGCCGCCCGTATATTCATACACTTCGGCCTGCGAAGGGAGATCGCCCTGATTGGCCATTGTTGGAACCGACGTCGCTTTCGGATTGGCTGGCGTGGCCGGATTCTTGTAGTCGAACGTTCGCGTCGACAACAGGACAGACTGCAGCGTCCGCGTTCCGGCCCACTGCGTCAACGCGTCCACTTCGCCATGAACGCCCGCGCGGGAAAATTCGACCGTTGCCGGCGCAAGCGGCTCGAGCGTCTGAAGACGATCGGTAATCACCAGCGTATGGGATTTGCCGTCCTGCGCCTGTTTCCAGATGCCGTACAGGCCCTCGGATTCGAGCAGCCGGTGAATGAAATTCCAGTCGGTTTCGTCCTGACGGCAGTACGAGCGCGAAGGCAGCGGTTGCGACAATTCAAAGCGATACATCCCGCGTGCCTGCGGATGATCGTTGAATACATCGGTAATGATCGCGTCGACGCTTTTGTCTTGCCAGTGACGCTGGTCGCGGCGGAACTTCAGAAAATGCAGCCACGACGAGAAACTGAGCTGGTAGCACGCGAGGCCACCGTCTACGCCGAGTTTTCTCGCGGTATGAACGTAGCCGTGGTGCGGAAAATAGGTCTTGTCGGTCTGCTGGATCCACAGCGTGATCGGCTGCGAAATCAGTGTCTTGAGCTGGACATCGTTCGACGTCGACACGCAGTCGATCATGAACAGGTAATCTCGACCGATACGGGACTGCCCATATACCCGATGGGGGATCAGAACATTGTTGCCAAGCGGAGTATCAAGTTTGAGAAGCCGCTCCTGCTGGGCCAGCCCTCCCGTAATCGCCCCGATCACGCCGTGCGCATCCATAGCGCCTCTCTCAGAATTATGTTGTTCTTGACTGACGATTTTACGAATGACGATTCTGTGACGTCAATCGGGTGGAATTCAAATAATTGAAAACTGTAATTGTTCATTCATCCCTATGAATGGCTTTAGTAATTTCACCCTGCTGCTCCGCACAACCCATCCGCACCGGTATCCCGGCAGCCCAGTGACGCCTGGCGACGACTTCCGCGCAATGCGACGCCGCATCTTTCCGCTTGACGTTCCTATCCGCACGACGCCCGCCAACTGCGATCCCTGCCCCATACGCCCTGTTATGATCGTTCGCCTCACGTCCGTTGCCGGCTCCTCGCAGAAAAGGTGACCGAACAACTTCCCCATCGATGTGAGCACAGGCAGCACCCCAAGAAGAGCAACCGAGAGAGACGACGGGACGCCACACGTACCCGCCACCTATTTCCGATCCGGCCGTGCGGGCTTTCGGTCCGCCATCAGGAGACATCGCCATGAATTTCATCCTGCGCGTCGGGCGTACCTGGGATACCCAGATCGCCGCCATTCGCAACGCAGTCACGGAAGACACCAACCTGATCCGCTACGACAACACGTTCTACCGGATCTGCTCGAACGCGTTGCCGCCCTCCTTCACGGTCAGCGTGCTCCCCAGCACCGTCAGCCCGCCGCTCGTGTTGAACATGCGCACGCGGGACCTGTACGTCGAGCTGATTGGCGGCCATCCGTTCGAGAATTACTCGCACAACCTCGACAGGATGCCGTTCGAAGCAACCGCCACCAGCGGCGAGGATGCGGAGCGCGGCTTCTCGCTCGACAGCGCGATTCGCGGCCTGCTGCGCATACAGGGCGGCGACAAGCGCATGCTCAGGCCCGACGACCGCTTCCTCGCGCAATCGCTTGTCGTGTTCTGCGTGGCCGAATCGCTGCGGTTCGACAGGATCGCGACCGAACTCGGGCAGTTCTTCCGATCGTCTTACGACCCGAACCATCCGGAGATCGGCAATTTGCTGAAAGGGGTCGCGCGGATCCGGTACCTGCATTCGTGGCTGCAGATGGCGAAGAACTGGGAAAAGACGACCAAGGATGTCTTCGACGGCATCCCGGACAAGATGCGCGAGATCGTCGTCCAGCCCCGCAGCCAGTTGTCCCCGGCCGACCGGCAAGCGTCCGCGCGCGTCGACCTCGTCGGGTTCGGCGACGTGACGCGGTCCATCGCGCCGGGCATGCGGGTACTGATGCGGCCGTCGTGATGCGGTGACGTCGTGACGCTCTCGCGGCCGGCGCCTGCGGTTCCCCCGCCCAAGCGCTAAAATCCGCCGCCTGGGCATCCACCACGAGCAAGCGTTTTGACGGCGTTCGAGCAGGGTTTCATCCTCACCCGCCACTGGCGGGACACCGCATCCGGCATCGAGATCGAGTTCTGGCTGGCAACCGAACACGGTCCGCGCCGCGTACGGTTGCGCCCGCAGGAAGCCGTCGCGTTCATTCCGGCCGAACAGCAGGCGCTCGCCGAACGCTCGCTGGCCGGCGAGCGCGAGGCCGAGTTGCGCCCGCTCGCGCTGCGCGACTTCCGGCAGCGCCCGGTCGTCGGCCTCTATTGCAAGCGCTATCGCCATCTGTCCGGGCTGCAGAAGCGCCTCGCGGCAGCCGGCGTCGACGTCTACGAAGCCGACGTGCAGCCGCCCGACCGCTATGCGATGGAGCGCTTCATCACGGCGTGCGTGCAGTTTCGCGGGCAACCGGGCCCCGACGGCACGCTGACCGGCGCCGAGCTGAAAGCCGCGACCGGGTATCGCCCGGCGCTGCGCTGCGTGTCGCTCGACATCGAAACCAGCGTGCACGGCGAGTTGTACTCGATCGCGCTCGAAGGCTGCGGGCAACGCCAGGTCTACATGCTCGGCCCGCCGAACGGCGGCGACGGTGACGCAGCAAACGCCATCGACTTCCGCCTCGACTACTGCGACAACCGGCCCGCGATGCTCGCGCGGCTCAACGAATGGTTCGACGAACACGATCCCGATGCGGTGATCGGCTGGAACCTCGTGCAGTTCGACCTGCGCATCCTGCATGCCCATTCGGAGCAATACGGGATCCCGCTGAAGCTCGGCCGCGGCGGCAGCGTGCTCGACTGGCGCGCGCACGGCCAGCAGCCCGATCACTTCTTCGCGGGCGCGGCCGGCCGGCTGATCCTCGACGGCATCGACATGCTGAAATCCGCGACGTGGACGTTCCCGTCGTTCAGCCTCGAATACGTGTCGCAGGCGCTGCTCGGCGAAGGCAAGTCGATCGACAACCCGTACCAGCGGATGGACGAGATCCAGCGCCGCTTCGATCACGACAAGCCGGCGCTCGCGCGCTACAACCTGAAGGACTGCGAACTCGTCACGCGCATCTTCGACAAGGCCGACCTGCTGTCCTTCGCGCTCGAACGCGCGAGCGTGACGGGCCTCGCGGCCGATCGCACCGGCGGGTCGGTGGCGGCCTTCACGCATCTGTACCTGCCGCGCATGCACCGGCTCGGCTATGTCGCGCCGAACCTCGGCGACGTGACGGGGCAGAACAGCCCCGGCGGCTTCGTGATGGATTCGCGCCCCGGGCTGTACGATTCGGTGCTCGTGTTCGACTACAAGAGCCTCTATCCGTCGATCATCCGCACGTTCCTGATCGATCCGGTCGGGCTGATCGAAGGGCTCGCGCATCCCGGCGACGACGCATCGGTGCCCGGCTTTCTCGGCGCACGTTTCTCGCGTACCGCGCACTGCCTGCCCGATATCGTGCGCCGTGTGTGGGAAGGCCGCGACGATGCGAAGCGGCAGCGCAACGCGCCGCTGTCGCAGGCGCTCAAGATCATCATGAATTCGTTCTACGGCGTGCTCGGCTCGACGGGCTGCCGCTTCTTCGACCCGCGCCTCGCGTCGTCGATCACGATGCGCGGCCACGAGATCATGCACCGCACGCGCGAGCTGATCGAAGCGCAGGGGTACGAAGTGATCTATGGAGACACCGATTCGACGTTCGTGTGGCTCGGCCGCGCGCACGACGACGACGAAGCCGGCACCAAGGGCCGTGCACTCGTCGAGCACGTGAACCGCTGGTGGCAAACGCACCTGCGCGAAACCTTCGGGCTCGAGAGCGCGCTGGAGCTGCAATACGAGCGGCACTACCGCCGCTTCCTGATGCCGACCGTGCGCGGCGCGGAAGAAGGCAGCAAGAAGCGCTACGCGGGGCTCGCGGCAGCGGCCGACGGCGGCGAGGACCTCGTCTTCAAGGGGCTCGAAACGGTGCGCACCGACTGGACGCCGCTCGCGCAGCAGTTCCAGCGCGAGTTGTACCGGCGCGTGTTCAGCCGCGAGCCGTACCAGGATTTCATCCGCGACACCGTGCGGCGCACGCTGGCCGGCGAATTCGACGACCAGCTCGTCTACCGCAAGCGCGTGCGCCGGCCGTTGCGCGAGTATGAGCGCAACGTGCCGCCGCACGTGCGCGCGGCGCGGATCGCCGACGCGTTCAACCAGGAACAGGGCCGGCCGCTGCAGTATCAGCGCGGCGGCTGGATCAGCTACGTGATGACGACGGCCGGCCCCGAGCCGCTCGAAACGATGCGCTCGCCGATCGACTATGCGTTCTACCTGAGCCGCCAGTTGCAGCCGGTGGCCGACGCGATCCTGCCGTTCCTGCGCGACGACTTCGAGCGCGTGATCTCCGGGCAGGGGCAGTTGTTTCTGGAGTAGCCGCGCCAGGTCGGGCAAGGAAGACACGGCGGGCCGGTTAAAATACCGCGCTGCTGCGCGTCCTGCGCAGCCGAAGGAGATTCATCATGACCGCACGTCGCGGAACAGCGGTCGCCATCGCGCCCGGCCACGAGGCAGCCAGCCTGTCGAACGCCCAGAAAGCATTCAATACGCTCGTCCAGCAGATCGAGAAGCGGCGCGAGCGGCTCGGCGCGTGGGAAGCCGCGATGCCGGCCTTCCAGAAGAAATTCGTCGACGAGCTGTTGCCGCTCGAACAGACCTCCACCGCGCTGCGGATCCGGTTGCTCAATCAGCTCGACGACGCGTATCTGCAGAAGGGCTTGAGCAAGGCCGAGCAGCACACCCTGTCCGGGATGATCGCCAGCATGGCGCGCGACTTGCTCGACTTCAGCGACGACGCGCAGTTGAAGGCCATCCACGCCCGGCACAGCGCCGCCGATCACGGCAGCAACGCAGCAACCGAGCCGGAGCCGGAGCCGGAACCGAAGTCGGAATCGACGCCTGGCGTGACGAAGGAAGACGATCTCGACGCACTGTCGCCCGAGGAGCTCATGGCGCGCATGCAGGCCGAACTGGATGCGCAGTTCGAACGGGACATGGCCCAGCACGCGGCCCGCGAGGCACAGCGCGCCAAGCGCAAGAAAGCGCCCCGCCAATCGGCTGCGCTGGCGAAGCGCGAAGCCGAGCAGGCGGAAGCGAGCCGGTCGATCCGCGAGGTCTACCGGAAGCTGGCGAGCGCGCTGCACCCCGATCGCGAGACCGATCCCCAGGAACAGGAACGCAAGACCGTGCTGATGCAGCGGGTCAACCACGCTTACGCGAACGGCAAGCTCCTGCAACTGCTGGAGCTGCAACTGGAGATCGAGCAGATCGACCGGCACGCGATCAACGGCCTGGGCGAAGACCGGCTCGCGCGCTACAACGGCATCCTGGAAGATCAGCTGCGCGAGCTGGACCAGGAGATCCAGGACGTCGAGACCGGATTCCGGCGGACGTACGGGATCGCGCCGTCGGTCAAGGTCGCGCCCGATACCATCATGCGCATGCTCGCGCGCGACATCGCCGGCACGCAGCGCAGCATCCACGACCTGAACCTGACGCTGCGCGAGTTCGACGATCCGGCGAACGTCAAGGAATGGCTGAAGGACATGAAGCGCCAGCGGGCATTCCCGCGTTTCGACGACTAGCCGTGCCGGGCAGGCATGCGTCTGCCCGGCAGGCATCGCGTGCATAGCCGGTCTGACGGAACGGTTGCGTACCCCGCATCGATCGGCATTCCACGCGAATCAACCCACCCAAAATCGGGTAACAAGGACGCCGTCCGTCACTCACTCTCACGGATTCGGAAACACAGTTGGACCGGAATCGGCATTTATCCGGCCGATCCGGGTTCCTAAACTTGTCTCGTCAGTTCGGCCAGCCGCCATCGCGCCGAACCGCAACGAAACCGTCTGAGGAAACCGTGAAATCCATCATCGTCACCATCGCCACCGTCGCCGCTACCGCCACCACCCTTCTCGCCGCACCGGCCGTGTCGTACGCACAATCGTCGCACTCGACGCTCACGCGTGCGCAGGTGCGCCAGGAATTGTTCGACCTCGAATCGGTCGGCTACGAGCCGATCGCCGCTGATGGCGACAACTATCCGGGTGACATCGTCGCCGCGCAGGAGCGTCTGGCCGCCAAGCGGCTCGCCGAGCGCAAGAGCGCCGAAGCGGCCTACGGGTCGAACGGCGCGCCCGGCACGGATTCGGGCGCGCCGGCGGTTGCGGTGGTGAAGCCGTAACGTAGCGCCGTTCCGCGCGGCCACGCATCGACGCAGGCGAGCGGCCACGACAGCCGGCCGCCGCACTGCGCCGCGCTCGCCCGCTCGGGCGAACCGCCGCTTCGCTTCACGCCCGGTGCCCCGAGATCGGCCCCGCTTCGCCGGTCAGGTTGAAGATGCTGTCGATCCACGCCAGAAACGTCGAGAACGTGAAATCCGACCCCTGCTGCGTGCGGAACGCCTTCATCACCGGCGTATCGGCCGGGTCCTGCTGGTTCAGCAGGTTGTCGACGAAGGTGCCGATATCCGCGTCGATGCCGCGCTCGTGGATCCCCGACCCGGTGAAGCTGACCGCCGTCACCTGGTGGTTGTCGATGAAGTCGTTGCGCGCCCACGGCATGAAGTAGCCGAAGTTCGGCAACGGGTTCAGCGTCTGCTTCAACCCGTCCAGTTCCTGGGCGAACATCGCGAGCGACAGCGTATCCTTCGTCGCGTCGTCGGGCGCCGCGATCACGGCCGGCACGAACGCGCGATAGTGATACGCGGCGATGATCTTGTCGCGCTGGTAGCTCGAGAAGCCGAAGCGGTCGTGCGGGAATGTCGCCGACAGCGCCGCATACGCGCTCCCCATGTTGCCCGAATCGAAACGGCGGGTCAGCCGGCTGTTCACGGTGATCATCCCGTCGGGGCCCGTCATCCCCCACTCGGTGCGCACGCGGTCGTACAGGCCGACCGACGGATGCGTGGCCGCGTCCGCATCGAACGGCGTGTTGAAGACCGTACCGGCGTCGTCGAGCAGCGAACTATGCGCCTGCGGCTGCAGTGTGTTGCGCAGCGTCGCGTAGTTCGCGAGCGTGCCGTAGCCGCCCGCGCTCATCCCGTACACCAGCAGCCGGTTCGGCTTGCCGAAGCCGTGCGACGTCAGCCACTGCGCGACGGCCTGGATGTTCTTCAGCCCGCTATAGTGCTGCAATCGCCAGTCGCCGCTCGGCGACGTGTAGTTGCGCACCGCGCTGCCCATGTGGATATCTCCGGTGCAATAGGGCACGAAAACCTGTGTCCACTGCTGCGTCTCGACCTTTGGTTCGCCGACGAGAATATGCGCGAGATCCATCCGCGTAAGCAGCGGCGACAGGAACGACGACAACAGGCTCTGGTTCGCGGTGCCGTTCATGTAGTTGTGGGGAATGCCGTCCGGGTTGAAGCCGCCGAGGCCGGCCTCTGCGCCGGCCAACGTCTGCGTGCAGGTGCCGTAGTCCCAGCACGCGCCGCCCGGCTCCATCATGTACAGCAGGTTGTCCGACTGCGCACGATTGATGTAGAACCGCATCGGCGTGCCGTTGCCGCACGATGCACCGGTGCTCTCCGGCAACGTCACTTCGTACCACGAATAATATGGAATCGACGGATCCGGCATCGTCGTATCGGCGGCGTGACCGTTCAGTGCCGCGCAACCGAGCAGCGTGGCAACGGCCGCGCGCAGCAGGCTTCGTGCGGTGGACATCTCCCCTCCTTGTCGATGGACATGACGCGGCCGCCGGGCTTCACCTCGGCATCGCTGATTCGGCGCTCAGTGCGCGCCGGACGATGAAGCACCGTCGAACAGCTGGACCCGCAACGCCTGCAGGCGCTGCGCGATGACGGCTTGTTGCTGATCGGGATCGGGAATGCTCGCCTGAACCTGCCGGACGACGTCACGGCTCTGCTGTTCGTATGAGCGATAGCGCGGGTCCTGCGCCGGCGACGGGCCGACCGTCTGCTGCGCATAGGCGTCCCATTGCGCGCGCATCGACCGGATCGCAGCGCCGCGCGTCGCGGGATCGGCTTCGGTATCGGTGAGCAGCGCCGCGCTCAGCGCCTCGGCCTGCACCGGCACGATCTCGTTGCGCGCGACATGATCGGGGAGTGCGTCGAGAATCCGGTGCGCGAGCGCGGCGCGCTCGGCTGGCGGCATGCTGTTGCGGCGATCCCCATACGCGGCAACCTCGTCGCGAAAGCGCGCGAACGCGACGATGCGCTTCACTTCGGCATCCGCATCGGGGCGCCCCGCGAGGCTGCGGCGCAGCGCGTCGACGTCGAGCCGCCGCTCCTCGGGGCCGGGCGTCGCGGCACCGGTGCCGGTACCGAACGTATCGGCTGTGCCTGGCTGCGCGCTCGCCGTCGTGGTCGTTGCGCCGGACGATGCGGCTTGCGCCGGCGTCGCCGCTTCATATCGCCAGACTGCAACGACGACCACGCCGATCGCCGCGATCGCGCCCGTGCGCCGCCAGCGTGCCCTGTTCTTCTTCACGTCGCCTCCTCGTCACGTCATGCCGTTCTTCGCCGGTGCATCCGCGAGTAGGTTCTAGGTCGAATCCGGCAGGCAGTCAAAAGCGGCACTAGAACGCCGGCACTAAACCTGCTCGCTGCGGCCGCGTCCCGCAAGCCGTTTGAAACGCGTTTCGTGATCGTTCGGCCAAGCGCGCCATGTCGCGCGTCACGCCCGTCCGGCGGCAGTTCGTGCCAACACTCGCCATGTGCGCCGCGACACCAAGCAAGCAGTGATCCAGCCGCGCGCAGCACGCGGGCCATGCATCGGCATGGCCAATACGGATGGCCGGATAAGACCCGTCGAACGACCCGCTGAGCGCTTGGTCGTGATTTTGGCCAGCCCTATGCTGGTTTCCGACACGCGCCGAACGGTCGACGCGACGCCCACCCCACCCAGCCGAGCCCGTTCCATGAGCCGTGCAGACCTTCCGCATCGCGCACCCGCCGCCGTCCACGACTATCCGACCTATCGCGACGCGCTCGCGGGCCGCCGGCTACCTGCCGCATTCGTCGACCTCGACTGCCTCGACGCGAACCTTGCCGACCTGAAGCGCCGCGCACGCGGCCTGCCGATCCGGCTCGCGACGAAGTCGGTGCGCTCGCGCGAACTGATCGGCGCGGTGCTCGCCGCCGGCCCGTTCATGCAGGGGCTGCTGTGCTACTCGGCCGCGGAAGCCGCGTGGCTCGCGGACGGCGGCTTCGAGGACATCGTCGTCGCGTATCCGACCGTCGAGCCCGACGACCTGCGCGCGGTGGCCGCCCAGCTGAGGCGCGGCCGTTCGATCACGCTGATGGTCGACGACACCGCGCAGGTCGACGTGATCGACCGCATCGCCCACGACGAACGCGTGACGATCCCGCTCGCGATCGATCTCGACATGTCGTCCGCGTATCCGGGCCTGTACTTCGGCATGTACCGCTCGCCGGTGCGCGACGCGGCCGGCGCACTCGCGCTCGCGAACCACATCGGCGAGCGACAGCACGTGCGGCTCGACGGACTGATGGGCTACGAAGGACAGATCGCCGGCGTGGCCGACACGGAGCCGGGCAGCGGCGCACGCAACGTGCTGGTGCGGCACCTGAAGCGCCGCTCGGCGCGCGAGATCAACGCGCGCCGCCACGCGGCCGTGCAGGCGCTCGCGGCGGCCGGCCACGCGCTGCGCTTCGTGAACGGCGGCGGCACCGGCAGCATCGAGAGCACGCTCGGCGACGCGTCGGTCACCGAGCTTGCAGCCGGCTCCGGCCTCTACGCGCCGGCGCTGTTCGATCACTACGCGGCGTTTCGTGCGCAGCCGGCCGCCGGCTTCGCGCTGCCGGTCGTGCGGATCCCACAGCCGGGCATCGTGACCTGCTCGGGCGGCGGCTATGTCGCATCGGGCCCGGCCGGCAAGAGCCGCCTGCCGCGGCCGTGGCTGCCGGCCGGCTGCACGCTGATCGACAACGAAGGCGCGGGCGAGGTGCAGACGCCCGTGCGCGTGCCGCGCGGCGTCGCACCGGCGATCGGCGACCCGATCCTGTTCCGCCACGCGAAGGCCGGCGAACTGTGCGAACGCTTCAACACGCTGCTGCTGATCCGCGGCGGGCGCGTGGTCGGCGAGGCGCCCACCTATCGCGGCGAAGGCAAGAGCTTTTTCTAGCGGGCCGCACGGCCCTCGTTCAACGCCGGTCAACCCGTTCGATCCATTCAAACGACAACCACGGAGACAATGCCATGTGGCGCAACTGGTCGGGATATGTCTGCAGTCCTGATGCAACCGTGTCGACGCCTGCGTCGCCCGCCGGGCTCGCGGCCGTGCTGCGCGACGCGGCGGCGGCCGGCGCCACCGTGCGCGCGGCCGGCGCCGGTCATTCGTTCTCGCCGCTCGTGCAGACCGACGACGTGATCCTGTCGCTCGACGCGATGCAGGGCGTGATCGACGTCGACCGCGACCGGCGCGTCGCGCGCGTGCATGCCGGCACGCGGCTGTGGGCGCTGGGCCCGGCGCTCGCCGCGCACGGCCTCGCGATGGAGAACCTCGGCGACATCAACGTGCAGTCGATCGCCGGCGCGACCAGCACCGGCACGCACGGCACCGGCATCACGCTCGGCAACCTGTCGACGCAGATCGACAGCCTGACCTTCATGTGCGCGGACGGCAGCGAGATCCGCGCGAGCGCCGACACGCATCCCGACCTGTTCGCCGGCGGCCGGATCGGGCTCGGCGCGCTCGGCGTGCTGACGGAGATCGGCCTGCGCCTCGTGCCCGCGTTCAAGCTGCGCCTCGAGCGCGGCGGGATGAATCTCGACGACTGCCTCGCGCAAACGGATGCGCTGATCGCGAAGCATCGCTCGTTCGAGTTCTACTGGTTCCCGCATACGGACACCGTGCTGACCAAGGCGTGGGACATGACCGACGAGCCGGCCGACGCGGTGCACTGGGCGAGCCGTGCATCCGAGTCGTTCCTCGAGAACACGGTGTTCGGCGCGCTGTGCGGGCTCGGCCGGCGCGTGCCGTCGCTGTGCCCGGCGCTGAGCCGGCTGTGCGCATCGACGGTGTCCGCCGGCCGCCATGTGGATGCGAGCTACGCGATGCTGTCGACGGTGCGCCGCGTGCGCTTCAACGAAATGGAATGGTCGGTGCCGGCCGAGCGCGGCGCCGATGCGCTGCGCGAGATCCGCGCGTTCATCGCGCGCCGCAGCTTCCCGCTGATGTTCCCGCTCGAATACCGCTGGGTGCGCGGCGACGACATCTGGCTGAGCCCCGACTACGGCCGCGACAGCGTACGCATCTCGGTGCACCAGTACCGCGGAATGCCGTTCGACGCGTACTTCTCGGGCGTGCAGGCGATCTGCCGCAATCACGGCGGGCGGCCGCACTGGGGCAAGGTGCATGCGATGAAGGCCGCCGAGCTGGCGTCGTGCTATCCGCACTGGGACGATTTCCTCGCATTGCGCGAACGGATGGACCCGCACGGCCGCTTCCTGACGCCGTACCTGCGCACACTGTTCGGCCTGCCGCCACGCGCGAGTGCAAGTACACGCGCAGCCTCAGCCGCCCGCGCCATGCCGGCCCGCCGAGGGACACACCCGATGCACGAAACGGCCGGCATCGCACATGATCGGCCGCGATCCAACCAGGAGGTCTCGTGAGCACCGCCACCCTGCATGCCGCCGCGCAGTCGCGCCCCGATCCGTCGACCGGCGCCGTCGTTCGTCTCGCGTTCGCGTTCGCCGCGGCCACCAACGGCCTGATCCTGTCGCCGTTCCTCGTCGCGGCCGTGATGACGCGCTTCCGGCTCGACGAAGGCACCGCGACCGCGCTCGTCAGCGCGGAGATCCTCGGCATCGCGATCAGTTGCGCGCTGCTGTCGCACCGGATCGCGCGCGCCGCGCGGCCGTTCACGCTGGCCGGCCTCATCGGCACGCTCGGCGGGCAGGCGCTCAGCGCGGTCGCGCCCGGCATCGTGTCCGCGGCGCTCGCGCGCGGGATGACGGGGCTGTTCGAAGGGATGCTGTTCGTCGTCGTCGCGTCCGGCGTGTCGCAGCGCGCGTCGACCGACCGCCTGTGGGGGCAAATCAACCTGCTCGCGGGCGTCATCAACGGCGGCATCCTCGTGCTGATCTCCGCGTTGCCGGCCGGCTGGCTCGAGCGCGGGGTGTTCGCGCTGCTGGCGGCCGTCGTCGCCGTGCTGGCGCCCGCGATCCGCGGCATCGACGCATTCGCGAGCGCCCCCGCGCAGACCCACGTGCGCGCCGGCACGCTGCCGTGGCGGCCGGTGATCGCGATCTGGATCGTGACCGCGCTCGTCTATGGCGTGCAGGCGTCGCAATGGGCGATCGCCGGCTTCGTCGGCGAACGTGCCGGGCTGTCGCCGACGACGATCGGCGTGCTGCTGTCGGTGTCGTCGCTGCTCGGCTTCGTCGGCGCGGCGATTCCGTCGCATCCGGCCAGCCACAAGCACCGCCTCGCGCTGATCTGGGCCGCGCAGCTCGCGATGATCGCGTCGATCGAATGGTTCTTCCGCGCGCGCGGCGGCAGCGCGTACTTCCTGAGCCAGTTCGTGCTGAACAGCGCGTTCTTCGTGATCGTGCCGTTCCTCACCGGGATGCTGTCCGACGTCGACCCGGACGGCTCGCTGGTCGCACGCACGCTCGTCGTCACGTTCTTCGCGGCCGGCATCGGCACCGCGCTGTCGGGCGCGCTGCTCGGCCGCTTCGGCGGCGCACGCGTCGCCCACGTGCTGTGCGTGGTGGTGCTGGCCGCCGCCCCATTCGTGCGGCTTGCGCTGCGCCGCGCGGCGCCCGGCGCGGTGGCGCGCGCGTCGCCGTCGCCGTGACCGCAGTGCGTCATGCCGTGGCCGCGACGCACCACGAGAATGGCCGCCGCGGCCTTGGCCCGCGCAAATTTGGCTTTCTACAGTCGTTTCCGGCGGTACGCGCCGCCGCCCCCCTGCTCGATGCGGAGTCCAGAACAATGAATCGTCACGATAGCGTTCGCGCCGCGTGCTGCGCGATGTGGGTCCTGGCCGTTACCGGCGCGCACGCGCAAAGCAACGTGACGCTGTATGGCGTGATCGATGCGGGCATCCGCTACGAAACCCACGGCGTGTCCTACGGCGCCGACGGCGCGCCGGTGTCGACGGGCCGCAAGATCTCGATGGCGGACGGCGGCGGCCTGACGGAGAGCTACTGGGGCCTCAAGGGGCAGGAGGATCTCGGCGGCGGGCTGTCCGCGCAGTTCAACGTGGAAAGCCACTTCGGCCCGAACAGCGGCGCGATCGTGCCGGCCGGCTCGCCGAACTTCTTCGAGGTCGCGTACGTGGGGCTGACGTCGACGTCGCTCGGCCAGCTCGCGCTCGGCCGCCAGTACAACGTGCCGTTCGAGATGGTGTCGCTGACCTACGGCTCGAACCTGTGGGCCGGCCCGCAGGACCCGTACTTCAACCTGTTCAAGCCCGAGCAGACGATGCTCGCGGGCTCGCGCACCAGCAACATGATCCAGTACGGCGCGCAGCTCGGCAGCCTGTACCTGCTCGCGCAGTACGCGCCGGGCGGCCATGCGGGCGGCGGCGTGCTGGGCAGCCAGGCCGGCGCGGCGGTCGCGTACGCGCCGGACAAGGGGCCGTTCACAGTCGGCGCGTCGTTCATGCGCAGCTGGGACGACGTCACACACGCGAAATTCGACATCTACGGCGGCGGCGGCTCGGTGACGCTCGGCAACGCGACCGTCAACGCCGGCTATATCGAGAACGCGCGCGACAACGACTTCACGTCGTTCGGGAACGGCCCGTTCAGCCCGACCGATCTCGCCGCGCTCGGCATCATCTCGCCCGCGCAGGTGGTCGACCCGTCGACGCCCGGCGGGTTCCGGCGCCGCAAGATGGCGCTCGCGGGGCTGACCTACCGGTTCACGCCGGCGTTCACGGCCGCCGTCAATGCGTGGTGGACCACGCAGTCGGGCTACACGCCGGACTTCGACGGCCGCGCGCGCCAGTTCCAGGTGATCGCCGGCTACAGCCTGTCGAAGCGCAGCATGCTCTATGCGGAAGTCGACTACGCGATCTATCGCGGCGGCCTGGTCGGCGCGCAGCTGGTCGGCATCAACGGACAGGCGCCGAGCACGAGCACCACGCAGCTCGGCGCGACGGTCGGCCTGCGCCACTACTTCTGACGCGGGGCCGCGCAGGATGTGGGCTATCGCGGCCGGGGCGGCACCGGGTTTCCGGCCGGGCGGGACGAGTACAATCCATGGAAAAAAATACGGAGCATCCATGGACGAACCCGACCGTTATACGACGGCGAATCTGCCGGTCCATCTGTTGCGGTGCCTCGCGGAGACAAGCAAGGAACTGGGCATCGACCCCACGCGGCTGTGCCTCGGGCTCGGCTTCGACGTCGCGGACCTGTCGAATCCGTCATGCAGGATTTCCTTGCGCCAGGCGAGCACGATGATCCGCCGCGCGCTCGAGATGGCGCCGGGGCGGGCGCTCGGCCTCGAACTCGGCACGAGCGAGACGATCGCGTCGATCGGGCTGGTCGGCTATGCGATGCTGACGAGCCCGACGTTGAAGGACGCGATCGCGGTCGGTATGGAACTGCAGCGCCACACGGGGCCGCTGTTGCGCTTCGACGTGACGTCGGATGCACGCACGCTGTCGATCCGCGCGACCAACGTCTTCCTCGAACCCGACATCGAGGCGTTCCTCGTCGAGGAAGCGTTCGGCAGCTTCATGAAGATCGGGCGCTCGCTCGTCGGCCCCGCGTTCCAGCCGAAGGGCGTCGATCTCAGCTACCCGCCGCCGGCCTACGCGGAGCAATATGCGCGCGTGTTCCCGTGCCCGGTGCGGTTCGAGCAGGAGCAGAACCTGTTCTCGTGCGACGCGGCGCTCGGCAACCGCCCGATCGCGACCCACGATCCGCTCGCGCACCGCCAGGCGCTCGAATTCCTGCAGGACGCGCTGCCGCCCGAACCCGAAGGCACCGAGTTTCTCGAATCGATCGAACGGATCATGCGGCGCGACCTGCGGCACGCGCCGTCGCTTGCCGAGATCGCCGCGCAGCTGTGCATGAGCGAGCGCACCCTCCGGCGGCGGCTCGCCGATCAGGGCGTGTCGTACCAGACGGTGATCGACACGATCCGCCGCAAGCGCGCATTCACGCTGCTGAGCAACCCGCGGCTGTCGATCGAGGACGTCGCGCACGAAGTCGGGTTCAGCGACGCGCACAACTTCCGGCGCGCGTTCAAGCGGTGGACGGGACACGGGCCGAGAGAGGGACAGCGCACGGCGCCGTGACGGGCAAGGTTTCGACCGTGGCGGGCGGTGGCGCCGCACCGCTGCCGCATCTACCTGTTGACGTGGCCCGCACGCGCATCACTGCGCGTCGCCGATCCCGCCCATCAGCATCATCAGTTGCTCGCGCAGCCACCGGCTGCCCTGGTCCTGATCGGCGCTGCGATGCCAGTAGCAGAAGTATTCGAGGCCCGGCATCTCGAACGGCAGTTCAAGAATCCGCGCCGGATAGCGCTGCAGCAGCCGCAGCGGCGCGGTCAACGCGAGATCGCCGCGCATCGCGATCAGCGGCGCGACCATGTAGTGCTGCACGCGCATCTGGATCGTGCGGCGCAGCCCGAGCCGCGTCAGCTCCGCGTCGACGTGCCCGCTGCCCTTGCGGCGGCTCGACACGTGGATGTGCCCCATTGCAAGGTAGTCGTCCATGGTGAGCGTGTCGCCCTTGAACGGGTGATCGTCGCGGATCATGCACGCATAGCGGTCGCGCACGAGCAGCGCCTGGTGCAGGTGCGGATCGCCGATCAGCGGCGCGTCGATCGCGAGGTCGACGGAGCCGTTCGCGAGCGCGGTCGCGACTTCGCGGCGGTCCATCGTGTAGCTGCGCACGTGCATGCCCGGCGCATGCGTCTGCAGCAGTTCGCCGAGCGCGGGCAGCAGCAGCGCCTCGGTCAGGTCGCTCATGCTCATCCGGAACACGCGCGTCGACGACGCCGGATCGAACACGTCGCCTTCGTGCGCGCTCGAATCGAGCAATTGCATCGCCTCGCGCACGCGGCCGACGATGTTCTCGGCCAGCGGCGTGGGCATCATCCCGGCCGGCGTGCTGACGAACAGCGGATCGTTCAGGGTCTTGCGCAGCCGCGCCAGCGCGTTGCTGACGGCCGGCTGCGTGATGTTCAGCACCTCGGCCGCGCGCGTCAGGTTGCGCTTGGTGTAGATCGCGTCGAATACGACGAACAGGTTCAGGTCAATCTTCGAAAGGCGCATCGCCGGATCTCCTTGCCGGCATATTACGGCGGGCACCTCCCGTTCGTCCACGGCCCTGCGCATCGTGGCGCGACGCTCAGCCGCGCAGCGGCGGCGTCAGGTACGCGGCCGTCGAACCCGGCTCGCCGTCCTTGATTTCCATCCGCGCGATCGCCTGCAGATGCACCTCGTCCGGGCCGTCGGCGAAGCGCAGCGCGCGGCCCCAGGTCCAGTGGTCGGCGAGCGGCGTATCGGGGCTCAACCCCGCCGCGCCGAACACCTGCATCGCGCGGTCGCACACGTCCGTATAGACGGTCGGCACCAGCGCCTTGATCATCGAGATTTCCTTGCGGGCAGCCTTCGCGCCGACCTTGTCGATCATCCATGCGGCCTTCAGCACGAGCAAACGCGCCTGCTCGATCTCGATGCGCGATCGCGCGATCCATTCGCCGACCGTGCCGTGCTTGTTCAACGGCTTGCCGAACGCGACGCGCGACTGCGCGCGGTCGACCATCAGCTCCAGCGCAAGCTCGGCCGCGCCGATCGAACGCATGCAGTGGTGGATGCGGCCCGGCCCGAGGCGGGCCTGCGCGAGCGCGAAGCCGCTGCCTTCCTCGCCGAGCAGGTTGCGCGCCGGCACGCGCACGTTGTCGAACGTGATCTCGCAGTGCCCTTCCGGCGCGTAGTGATTGACCACCGTGATGTTGCGCACGATCGTCACGCCCAGCGTGTCGCGCGGCACGAGGATCATGCTCTGCTGCTGGTGCGACGCGGCCTCGGGATCGGTCTTGCCCATCACGATGAGGATCTTGCAGTTCGGATGCGCGGCGTTCGTGATGAACCACTTGCGGCCGTTGATCACGTACTCGTCGCCCACGCGCTCGATGCGCGTCGTGATGTTCGTCGCATCCGACGACGCCACGTCGGGCTCCGTCATCGCGAACGCCGAGCGGATCTCGCCGCGCAAGAGCGGTTTCAGCCACTGTTCGCGCTGCTCGGGCGTCGCGAACATGTGCAGCAGCTCCATGTTGCCGGTGTCCGGCGCGCTGCAGTTGAACACTTCCGACGCCCAGGCCACCCGCCCCATGATCTCGGCGAGCGGCGCGTATTCGAGGTTCGTCAGGCCCATGCCGGGCTCGTCGTCCTTCAGGTGCGGCAGGAACAGGTTCCACAGCCCTTCCGCCTTCGCGCGCGCCTTCAGCTCCTCCATGAACGACACGGGATACTGGCCCGCGTGCACTTCCTCGTTCCACTGGCGAATGCGCGGCACGATGTGCGCGTCCATGAACGCGCGCACGCGGCTGCGCAGTTCTTCCACTTTCGGGGTGTAGCCAAAATCCATGATCGACTCCTCGATTCCGTTCGTCCGGTTCGGTCAGAAGGCCGAGACACCGCCGTCGACGGCGACGGCCTGCCCGGTCAGATAAGTGTTTTCCTTCGCGCACAGCGTCAGCATCGTCGCGACGATTTCCTCGGGCCGGCCGAGCCGCTTCATCGGCGAGCCCTGCGCGAGAAAGTCCTGGCGGTCGCCGAGATCGCTGTCGGTGACCATCGGCGTCGTGCTGTAGAACGGGCACACCGCATTCACGCGAATGCCGTGGCGCGCGTATTCGATGGCCGCCGTCTTCGTGAGCCCGACCACCGCATGCTTGGACGCCGCGTAGGCCGCCAGCTTCGGCGCGCCGCCGAGCCCGGCCATCGACGCGACGTTCAGGATCACGCCGGCGCGCTGCGCGAGCATCTGGCGGATCTGGTGCTTCATCCCGAAGAACACGCCCTTCGCGTTCACCGCGAAGCTCAGGTCGAGATCGGCTTCGTCGGTGTCGATCAGCGCCTTCATCGGCGGTGCGATGCCCGCGTTGTTGATGCCGACGTCGAGCCGGCCGAAACGCTCGGCCGCCGCCTGTACCAACGATGCGACCTCCGCCTCGACGCGCACGTCGCAGCGTTGCGCGATCACGTCGGCGCCGGCCGCGCGCAGCGGCGCGGCCACGCGTTCGAGCGCGTCGGCGTTCAGGTCGCCGAGCGCGACGCGCGCGCCCATCGCGGCCAGCTCGCTCGCGAGCAACGCGCCGAAGCCGCTCGCGGCGCCGGTGATCATCACGGCTTGCCCGGCATAGCTGTCGATCTTCATCGCGCGCTCAGATCGTCAGGCCGCCGTCGACGACGATGCATTCGCCGTTCGTGTAGCTCGCCGCGTCCGACACGAGATACAGCACCGTGCCGGCCATTTCGCGCGGCTCCGCATGGCGGCGCAGCGGGATCTTCCCCATCCAGGTCTCGTAGATGTCCTTGTCGGCGAACAGCGCGCCCGCGAACTTCGTCTTCGTGAGGCCCGGCAGCAACGCGTTCACGCGGATGCCGAGCGGCCCGCATTCCTTCGCGAACGCCTTCGTCATGTTGACGACCGCGGCCTTCGTGATCGAGTAGATGCCCTGCCGGTCGCCCGGCTGCAGCGCGTTCACCGACGCCGTGTTGACGATCGCGCCGCCGCCGTGCGTCTTCATCAGCTTGCCGGCCTCGACCGACATGAAGAAGTAGCCGCGGATGTTCACGTCGACCGTTTTCTCGTACGCGGCGAGGTCGGTATCGAGGATGTGCCCGAAATACGGGTTCGCGGCCGCGTTGTTCACGAGGATGTCGAGACGGCCGTGCTTGCCGCGGATATGCTCGAACGTCGCGGCGATATCTTCGAGCCGCCCGACGTGACAGGCCAGCGCCTCGGCGCGGCCGCCTGCCGCGACGATCTCGTCGGCCACGGCCTGGCAGTCGTCGAGCTTGCGGCTCGACACGATCACGTGCGCGCCCTGCTCCGCGAGCAGTTTCGCGATTTCCTCGCCGATGCCGCGGCTCGCGCCCGTCACCAGCGCGATCTTGCCCGTCAGGTCGAACAGATTCGTTGCCATGTTGCTGTGCTCCTCCATTGATATGGTGTCCTGCCGCTGCCCGGTGAAACCGGCCGCTTCAGCGATGCGCGTCGATCACGCCGACGGCCAGTTCGGCGAGCCGCCCGGCCATCGCGCCGACGCGCAGCGCCTGCTCGCTCGACGCATTGCCCTGCAGCGCGCGCGCCTTCACGCCCTGCGCGATCGACGCGAGCCGGAAGAAACTGAACGCGAGGTAGAAGTGCCAGTCGCGGATCGGCTCGATGCCGCGCAGTTCGCAATAGCGCGCGACGATCGCCGCTTCGTCCGGCACGCCGAGTTCGGCGCGATCCTGGCCCGCGAGCCCGCGCACCTGCCCGCCCGACGGCAGCCGCAGGCACATGCAGAGATACGCGAGATCGGCGAGCGGATTGCCGAGCGTCGACAGTTCCCAGTCGAGCACGGCCTGCACGCGGTAGCTGTCGCGCGCGAACATCAGGTTGTCGATCCGGAAATCGC
The DNA here is from genome assembly GCF_002223095.1 of Burkholderia sp. AU33803. NCBI lineage: Bacteria > Pseudomonadati > Pseudomonadota > Betaproteobacteria > Burkholderiales > Burkholderiaceae > Burkholderia > Burkholderia sp. AU33803. The sequence goes on along the minus strand of NZ_NKFJ01000006.1, from coordinate 161,038 downwards.
CATGCACCAGCGTCGGCCGGCCCGTGTCCTCCGGGCACGCCTTCGGCAGCCAGTCGATCAGCGTTTCCATCGCGTCGAGGCGTTCGGTTTCCGCCGCGCGGTACTGCTTCGTCCACACGCCGATCTGGCGCTCGAAGTAATTGCCGGGGCGGCCGTAGTCGGCGAGGCCCACTGCCTCGACATCGACGTCGTGCAACGCGGCCATCGTCTGCAGCAACGCGTCGTAGCAGGCCGCGCGATCGGCCTTCGGCAGTTCCGGCAGCGCGGGATCCCAGAAGATCCGGCCGTCCTCGTAGCTCATCACGTAGAACAGGCTGCCGATCACGTCGCGGTCTTCGCAAAGGTGATACGGATGCGCGACCGGCACCGCGGTGCCCGACAGCGCGGTGAGCACGCGGAATTCGCGGTCGACCGCGTGCGCGGACTTCAGCAGTTCGCCCGGCGGCTGGCGGCGCAGCACGTAGCGGCCGCTCTTCGCATGCAGCAGGAAAGTCGGATTCGACTGGCCGCCGGCAAACTTCTCCGTGTCGACCGGGCCTTCGAAGCCCGGCACGTGCGCTTCCAGATAGCGCGTGAGGCGGGCTACGTCGAGTTGCTGGGTAGGGTTCGTCATCGTCGCGATCGTTCGTGGGTCAGCCGTAGGTTCGCAGCGCGTGTCGTTCGGGATCCTCCAGATGCGGGACGCCGTTGAACGACGCGAGGTGGAACGCCTCGGCGTTGAAGAAAAACTGCGAAAGACTGCTGTTGCGGATCTGCAGGTTCAGCGCGATCGCGCTCGACGGCGGGGCGGCCAGCACCTGCTGCACGGTGACCGCGATCGGGCCGCCGGAGCTCACCGCCAGCACGCGCTGGCCGCCGCCGTGGCGGATCGCCGCGCGGGCCTCGGCCACGCGCTGCTGGAAATGCGCCCAGGTCTCGGGGGCCGAATCGCCGAGCTTGTCTTCCGACCAGAGCTGCAGCACCTGCCGGAACGCGCGGAAATGCTCCTTCATCGAGCCGGCCGCGAGGCGGGCGATGTCGGGGTAGTCGTGCGCGGCGGCCGCGAACAGGCCGTGGAAGTCGTATTCGTTCAGGCCCGGGTGGCGGTCGACCGGCGTGCCTTCGCGGCCCATCCCGCGCAGGATCGCGTCAACCGTCTGCGCGTGGCGGTTCAGCGTGCCGCAGATCACGCGGTCGAATGTGAGCGCTTGCTGCGCGAAGTATTCGCCGAGCCAGACGCCCTGCTGCTCGCCCGCCGCGGACAACCGGTCGTAGTCGTCCGTGCCGAACGACGCCTGCCCGTGCCGTACCAGAAAAAGTTCAGCCATCGCATGCCCGCCAGATCAGAAGGATTCAGCATAGGGGGCAGGGACGCATTTTTAAACTTTATTTTCTGAATCCGGGGGTATTCATTCTGTGAATCCATCCCGCGCCGGGCCTTGCCGCTGTTCGACTCGCGCCGTCGCGGCACACGTATTGCTCATCGCCCTCGGCGGGAGAACCGCGAAGTCCAATCCGTTCCAGGAGGGGTGCGATGCTCGGTACTATCCTTATCATCATTCTGATTCTCCTACTCATCGGTGCATTTCCTGCATGGCCCCACAGCCGAAGCTGGGGCTATTGGCCCTCGGGCTCCGTCGGGCTGGTCGTCGTCATTGTCGTGATACTGGTGCTGATGGGCCAGATCTGACGCAGCAGCGCGCCAGCCGGGCAGGCAGAGGCCCGTTTGAAACAATCGCTGCCGGCCATACCGGAACGTGCGCATACCCGCACCGGGATGGCCGGCAGGCGATTCACGGGCATGACGCGCATCGCATGCGATGCGTGTCAGCCCCGACGTCTGCCGGGCTGAAGCGCGGCCCGGTCATGCGGAATGCTTGCCGGCTGCGGCAAAAGCCGGCGTGCGCAGCACGATCTTGCCGATGTGGCGGCCGGAATCCATCAGCGTGTGCGCCGCGCTCGCGTCGCGCAGATCGAAGGTCTGGTAGACCTGCGGCTTCACCTTGCCCTGCCGGATCAGCGGCCACACGGCTTCCTCCAGCTCGCGGATGAGCTGCGCCTTCTCCGCGTAAGTACGCGAGCGCAGCGTCGAGCCGATGTGCGTGAGACGCTTGGTGAGCATCGGGAACAGGTCGAGCTCCTTCGCGGGCCCATTGATCACGCCGATCTGGACGATGCGGCCGTTCATCGCGGCCGCCGCGAAATTGCGTGCGACGTAGTCGCCGGCGATGATGTCGACGATCACGTCGACGCCCTTGCCGTCGGTGAAGCGCTTGACCGCATCGACGAAATCCTCGTTGCGGTATTCGATCGCTAGATCCGCGCCGAGCCGCAGGCTCGCGTCACGCTGCGCGTCCGAGCCCACCGTCGTGATGAGGGTCGACGCGCCGAACGCCTTCGCCAGCATCGTCGCGGTCGTGCCGATGCCCGACGCGCCGCCGTGAATCAGCACGCTGTCGCCGGCCGCGAACCCGCCGCGCTGGAACAGGTTCAGCCAGACCGTCATGAAGGTTTCGGGCAGCGCCGCGGCTTCCGTCATGTCGAGGCCGTCGGGAATCGCGAGCGTATTGCTCTCGTTCGCCACCGCGTATTCCGCGTAGCCGCCGCCCGGAATCAGCGCGCAGACTTCATCGCCGATCGCGAAGCGCGTGACGTCGCGGCCGACCGCGACGACTTCGCCGGCCACCTCGAGACCGGGAATGTCGGACGCGCCGGGCGGCGGGTCGTACAGCCCCTTGCGCTGGAATACATCTGGGCCGTTCACGCCGGCCGCATGAATGCGGATCAGCACTTCGTCGGGGCCCGGCGACGGCACGGGACGCGTGGTCGGCACGAGCACGTCGGGGCCGCCGGGACGCACGATTTCGATCGCCGTCATGCGGGCGGGCAGGGTTTTCACGTCATCAGTCACGATATGATCCTCAGCGTTCGTCGATGCGCGGCCGATTCGCGGAACCTCCTCGAATCGCGGCATCGCAATGGGTGTGAAGACAGTCTAGGGACGGTGCCGCGCGCGGGCACGCAGTGAATTGCCGAACGAGGAATGCAAAAATGCATCAGTCAGCACCATCGATGAACTGGGACGACGCACGCGTGTTCCTCGCGATTCATCGCGAACGCACGTTGCGCCGCGCGGCGCAAACGCTCGGGGTCGACCAGGCGACGGTCGGGCGCCGGCTCGCGCAACTCGAGCACATGCTCGGCGCCACGCTGTTCCTGCGCTCGTCGAAGGGCTACCTGACCACGCCGGTCGGCGCGCTGGCGCTGCGCGCCGCCGAGGCGATGGAGCAGCATGCGCACGAGCTCGTCCGGCTGACGCAGGGCGTCGACCGGCGGCTCGCCGGCGAGGTGAAGATCACGACGACCGATGCGCTCGCGATCGAATTCGTGATGCCGTCGATCGCGCGGCTGCATGCGAAGCATCCCGACGTATGCGTGTCGCTGAACACGTCGACGCAAATCCTGAACCTGGCGAAACGGGAGGCCGACATCGCGGTGCGCACCGTGCGGCCCGACAACCCCGATCTCGTCGCGCGCCGCCTCGCCCGCTGGGACATGGGCCTGTTCGCTTCGCACGACTATCTGCACCGGCATGGCGAGCCCGTGCGCGGCAGTGCGTTCGCGGGGCACGACCTGGTCGTCTACCAGCCGTATGTCGACGCGAGCCGCAAGCCGGCGATCGCCGGCGAGCCGATCGACGCAGGCCGCATCGTCGGGCGGATGAATTCGAGCCTGATGATGCGTGCCGCGCTGCGCTCGGGCCTCGGCATCGGCGAAGTACCGGTGCACATGGGCGAACGCGACGGCCTCGCCCGCATCTGGCCCGCGCAGACGCGGGAAGCGCCTTACGAGGTCTGGCTCGTCACGCACCGCGACCTGCGCCACACCGCGCGCATCCGCGCGACGATCGACGAGATCGTGTCCGCGTTCGACGCGCATCGGTAAGCGCGCCGCCGCGTACCACCGCCCGACCGCTGCTCGACAGCATTTCCCATGCGGTAGTATGGCGACTCGATGGAAACCCCGATGGACTCACACGTATGGCCCAGCCTGATCTCCCGCCCCCTTCCAGCGCCGGCCAGGACGCCCAGGCGCTCGTCCTCATCGCCGAAGACGAACCCGAGATCGCCGAGATCCTGACCGCCTATCTCGCGCGCGGCGGCCTGCGCACCGTGCACGCGGCCGACGGCCGCCGCGCGCTGGAACTGCACCTGCAGCTCAAGCCCGACCTCGTGCTGCTCGACGTGCAGATGCCGCACGTCGACGGCTGGAAGGTGCTCGCCGAGATCCGTCATCGCGGCGACACGCCCGTGATCATGCTGACCGCGCTCGACCAGGACATCGACAAGCTCACCGGCCTGCGCATCGGCGCCGACGACTACGTGGTGAAGCCGTTCAATCCCGCCGAAGTCGTCGCACGTGCGCAGGCGGTGCTGCGCCGTTCGATGGCCGGCTCCCGACAGGAAGAGCAGCGCGTGCTGCGGGTCGCGCCGTTCGAGATCGATCTCGAGCGCCATGAAGCCACGCTCGAAGTGGGCAGCGAACGGCACACGCTCGTGCTGACGCTCACCGAGTTCAAGCTGCTCGCGCAGCTCGCGCGTGCGCCGCGGCGCGTGTTCAGCCGCGCCGAGCTGATGGCCACCTGCCTGCCGGAAGGCGACGCGCTCGAGCGCACGGTGGACAGCCACGTCAGCAAGCTGCGCAAGAAGCTGGACGACCTCGGCGTGCAGGGCGTGCCCGTCAGCGTGCGCGGCGTCGGCTACAAGCTCTGGAGTTGACGTGAAGCTCGACGGCCTGAGCCGGCAGATCGCACTGACGATGGCCGGGATGGTGTTCGGCGTGACGCTGCTGATGGTGCTCACCGCCTCCGTCTTCTACTACGTCGCGTTCAACTACTGGCCCGCGCATTTCAACACGAAGGAATGGCTGCCGACCGCGCCGGAATGGCTGTGGCTGATCGCGACCACGTCGGTCGGCCTCGTGCTGTCGGTCGCGGTCGCCGTCAATCTCGCGCGCCGCATCCTCGTGCCGCTCAATTCGGTTACTGACAGCATCCGCCGCGTCGCGCGCGGCGATCTCGGTGCGCGCGCCGTGGCAGGCGACCGCTCGCTGCACGAAGCCGCGCTGCTCGCCGACCACTTCAATGCGCTCGCCGACGAGCTGCAACGCGTGACCAACGAGCAGGCGATCTGGAACGCCGCGATCGCGCACGAGCTGCGTACGCCCGTCACGGTGCTGCGCGGGCGCCTGCAGGGGCTCGCCGAGGGCGTGTTCAAGCCCGACGAAGCGCAGTTCCGCAGCCTGCTCACGCAGGTCGAAGGGCTGACGCGGCTGATCGAGGATCTGCGCGTGGTCAGCCTCGCGGATGGCGGCCACTTGAGCATCGAGATCCGCGATGCCGACCTTGCCGCCGACGTGCGCGCCGTGGTCGACGTGTTCGCCCATGCGCTGCAGGCCGCCGGCCAGCATCCGGTGCTCGATCTCGACCCGCGGCGCATGCGCTGCGACCCGGTGCGGATTCGTCAGGCGCTGCTCGCGCTGCTGGAAAACGCACGCCGCCACGCGGTGCCCGGCACGATCCGGATCCAGACGCGCATCGAAGCAGGGATGTGCCGGCTGCGCGTCGAGGACGACGGCCCCGGCATCCCGGCCGATTTCGCGCCGCACGTGTTCAAGGCGTTTCGGCGCGCTAACGCATCGCAGCCCGGCGGCAGCGGCCTCGGGCTCGCCGTCGTCGCGGCGATCGCCCATGCGCATCACGGCGAGGCCCTCTGCGTGCCGACCGGCGCGGGCGGCACGCGGTTCGAAGTGCAGTGGCCCGACAACCTCGTGCCGGCGCCGGGAAACGCGCGCTTTCCGGCTTGAGGCACTGCCTTTACTGCACCTTTACCTCCGCTTCAACCGTCACGCGCCCGGTTCGCGCCCGACCTGTTCGAGCGGCGGGCTGAACCCGAGCACCGTGTACTCCCGCACGGACACCGTTCCTTTCCCGGCCGCGCCCTGCACGACGACCGCGCGCACGGCACCGGCGCGGTCGAATTGCAGGCGGGTGCCGAGGGTCGCGTTGCGCAGCGCCTCCAGTTCCTCGATCCGCGCGATCGCCAGCTTGCGCACCGCGCCGGACACGTACACCGGCAGGAACACCAGCGCGATGAAGATCGACACCGCGTCCTTCGACGCGGTGTCCAGCACCGGCTGACCCGACATCACGAGCGACAGCGAGGTTGCCGCGACGAAGATCGCCAGCACGGTCGCGCCCACGCCGAGCGACGAGAACCGTTCGGCCGCCTTCTTCATGCGCGCCTTCACGAGCGCGCGCGTGGTCGCGGCGGGCACCAGCCATTCGCGCTGCGCGCCGTGGTATCCGGCGAAGCCGAGGAACAGCGTCGCGACGGCGCTGATGCCGATGGCGGTGTACAGCGCGTCGAACAGCACGCAGACGAATTCGAGCACGAACACGATCACCGGCGGCCACAGCAGCAGACGGAACGAATAGCCGTCGCGGCCATGCCCGCGGATCCACCATTTCACCGGCGGCAGCTCCCAGAAGCGGCTCTCGCGGCGGAGTGAAAGTTCTTCGTCGTCGGTCAATTCTTCACCTGTGGTGCTCCGTTGCGTCGGGTACGGCTGATGCGGATGATGCGGCTGATGCCGCTGATGCCGCTGAAACGGGAATGAATACCTGGGGTTATCGATTGATCCCAAAGATTCATTAGACAGTGTCTCCGCCGCCGCGCGATGCTGGCCCGGCCAGTGAACGCGGCGTCATTGTCACGCCGCGCACGAGAATGGAGTGAGACACATGCCTAACGACCCCCGTCAACGGCGCCACACGCTGTGGCTGCTGTGCGCGCTTTCGTTCATCCTCTACGTCGACCGCGTCAACCTCGCGACCGCGGCCGGCGCGATCAAGGCCGAACTCGGCCTGTCGAATACCGAACTTGGCGTCGCATTCTCCGCGTTCGCGTATTCGTATGCAATCTGCCAGATCGGCGGCGGCTGGATCGCCGACCGGTTCGGCGCCCGCATCACGCTGATCGGCTGCGGGCTGATCTGGGTCGTCTCCACCTTCACCACCGGGCTCGTGCACAGCCTCGGGCTGCTGTTCGCCGCGCGGCTGCTGCTCGGCATCGGCGAAGGCGCGACGCTGCCTGCCCAGGCCCGCGCGATCACCCACTGGTTCCCGCGCGAGCGGCGCGGCGTCGTGCAGGGCTTCACGCATTCGTTCTCGCGGCTCGGCAACGCGGTCACGCCGCCGATCGTCGCCGCGCTGATGACCTGGCTGTCGTGGCGCGCGGCGTTCTTCGTGATCGGCGTGGTCACGCTGGTGTGGCTCGCGTGGTGGATCGTCGGCTTCCGCGAACATCCGGTCGGCGACGCAGCCGGCCACGATCGCCCGCGCGCTGCCCGTGCCGCGCCGCTCGCCGGCCCGACGCCGTGGGGGCCGCTGTTCCGCCGGATGGCGCCGACCATCTTCGTCTACTTCTGCTACGGCTGGACCGCGTGGCTGTTCTTCACGTGGCTGCCGACGTTCTTCCTGAACGGCCAGGGCCTGAACCTGAAGTCGACCGCGCTGTTCGCATCCGGCGTGTTCTTCGCGGGCGTGGTCGGCGACACGCTCGGCGGCTGGCTGTGCGACCGGATCTACCGGAAGACCGGCAACCTCGCGCTGTCGCGCCAGAGCGTGATCGTCGCGAGCTTCGTCGGCGCGCTCGTGTGCCTGCTGCCGCTCGCGGTCGTGCATTCGACGGCCGGCGTCGCGCTGTGCCTGTCGGGGTCGTTCCTGTGCCTCGAACTGACGATCGGGCCGATCTGGGCCGTGCCGAGCGACATCGCGCCGACCCACGCCGGCATCGCGAGCGGGATGATGAACGCGGGCTCCGCGATCTCGGGGATCCTGTCGCCGATCCTGTTCGGCTACCTCGTCGATCGCACCGGGAGCTGGACCGTGCCGTTCATCGGCTCGGTCGCGATGCTGCTGATCGGCATCGTCGCCGCGCTGCGGATTCGCCCGGATCGCTCGTTGGCGGAATCGATGCCGGCGCTCGTTGACGCGCCTGCGGCGCCGTCGGCTCGCTGAGGCGGTTTGCTTCGGGGTCGTCTGCCTTATCCGTCTCGTTGACGGCGCTATCGCGCTTCATTGCGTTTCGCGATGGTGGTGCGTGACCGGCTCGGCTTGCTCGGTTAGCTCGGCTAATTCGGCTGGTTCGGCTGGTTCGGCTGGTTCGGCTGGTTCGGCTGGTTCGGCTGGTTCGGCTGGTTCGGCTGGCTTGGCTGGCTTGGCTGGCTTGGCTGGCTTGGCTGACTCGGCTGACTCGGCTGGCCGGGGTAGCGCGGCTGGCCAGGTTGACTCGGCCGGCTCGGCTGATTCGGCCTACTCGGCAGATTCGGCCAACGTGGTTGATTCGGCCACCTCGGCCGGCGCGGCTGGCTCGGCCGCCTCGGCTGGCAAACCGCCCCATCAAGCGCCGCCATCATCTCCGCCCCCTTCGCGGTGAAACAGCGCAAGAAACTGCTGCGCGGGAATGCTCAGCGGCCGGTCGCGCCGCACGAGGCTGCCGTACGACGGCAGCTTCTGTTCGAGCGTGTAATCGACGATCGCGACGAGCCCGTGCTCCGCGTTGCGCTGCGCCACCGTCAGCGGGATCACGCCGAGCATCGTCGAACGGTCGACGAGGTTCATCGTGGTCAGGATCGACCCCGTTTCGACCAGCCCGCGCGGCATCGGCTGATGACGCGCATTGAACTCGCGCTCGACGACCTCGCGCGCCGGGCTGCCGGCCGGCTGCAAGATCCACGTGTAATCGAGCAGCGCGTCGAACGCCACGGGCCCCGCCCCCGCGAGCGGATGGTCGCGGCCCGCGATGATCGCGAGCGCCTCGTCATCCACCACGCGGAAATCGCAATCGGTCCCGACGTGGCGCCCGATCACCACTTCGAGCACGCCTTCGCGCAGCTGCGGCATCAACCGGTCGCTCGTATCCACCGCGATGTCGATCGCCAGCAGCGGGTAACGCGACTTCAACTGCACCAGCGCCTCGGTGAGCCGCCCCGGCGACGCCGCCATGATGCTGCCGATCGCCAGCCGCCCCGCGCTGCCGAGCTGCAGTTCGCCGAGCTCGCGGTTCAACGCCTCCACACTGCCGCGGATCCCGCGGAAATAGCCGAGCACGCGCTCGCCGGCCGGATTCAGCACGAGCCCGCGCCCGACGCGATCGAACAGCCGCTGGCCGAGCGCGCTCTCCAGCTCGGCCAGCATCTTCGTCGCGGCCGGCTGCGTGAGGCCCATCTGGTCGGCCGCCGCGCGCAGCGTCGAGCATTCGTCCACGGCCAGCAGCAGCGCGATCTGCCGCATGCGCAGCCGGTTCAGCAGCTGCGGCGTCGAGTCTCGTCGGTCGATCGAGCCCATCTCTGATTACTCCAGGTTATCGATTCATCAAGAGTTTTCAATTTACCGACTCATTCCGTCTACCTAGCATGAACCCCATAGACAAACGGCCCAGCGCCGCCACCGGAGACACCGCATGAACACCCCCTCGCCCGCCACGCCCCTGCCCGTCGTCGCGCTGACGCTCGGCGACCCCGCCGGCATCGGCGCCGAACTGATCGCGAAACTGCTCGCCCGCCCCGACGCAACTTCCCGCGCGAACCTCGTGCTGATCGGCGATCGCTGGCTGTGGGAAGCCGGCCAGCGCGTCGCGGGCGTGACGGTCGACGTCGAACCCGTCGCCTCGCTCGCCGCCGCGCGCGGCCGGCCGTCGACCGAACGCGCCGCGTTCGTCGCCGTCGACACGATCGATCCGGCCGACGTCACGGTCGGGCAGCCCGGCGCGGCCGGCGGGCGCTCGACGCTGACCGTGCTCGACCTGTGCCTTGACGCCGCGCTCGCCGGCGACATCGACGCGATCTGCTTCGCGCCGCTGAACAAGTACGCGATGAAGCTCGGCGGGCTGAAGCACGAGGACGAGCTGCACCACTTCGCCGAAGCGCTCGGCGTGACCGGCTACTTCTGCGAATTCAACACGCTCGGCGAGCTGTGGACCGCGCGCATCTCGTCGCACATTCCGCTGAAGGATGCGCCGGGCTACCTGAGCATCGAGCGGATCGAACAGGCATCCGAACTGATCTACCGGTCGCTGCTCGCGAACGGCGTCGCCGCGCCGAAGGTGGCGATCGCCGCGTTCAACCCGCACGGCGGCGACGGCGGCAGCTGCGGCCGCGAGGAAGTCGACATCATCGAGCCGGCCGTGCGCAAGCTGCAGTCGCGCGACTGGCCGACCGACGCGCCGTTCCACGGCCCGTTCCCCGCCGACACGATCTTCCTGAAGGCGCAGGCCGGCGACTACCAGGCGATCGTCACGATGTACCACGACCAGGGGCAGATCGCGATCAAGCTGCTCGGCTTCTCGCGCGGCGTGACCGTGCAGGGCGGGCTGCCCGTGCCGATCACGACGCCCGCGCACGGCACCGCATACGACATCGCGGGCCGCGGCACGGCCGACGTCGGCGCGACCTGGCAGGCACTGCAGATCGCCTGCCGGATGGGCGCCGCGCGCCGCGCACAGCCCGTTTCCGCCTGACCCGACGGCCCCGCCGGCCGACCGCTTTTCAACACGACAACATCACACCGAACTCCGGAGACACCCGATGAAGATCCGATCCGTGCGCGCCCGCGTATTCCAGTGGAAAGGCAAGACCGTGCCGCCCCAGGGCAACTTCTGCTCGAACGCGATGGACCTGCTGTACGCGCCGCAGGAAACGATGAGCACGTTCCGCTTCCACTCGTGGACGGTCGTCGAAGTCGAGACCGACGACGGCATCGTCGGCCTCGGCAACGTCGCGCTCGCGCCGCATGTCGCGAAGGTGATCATCGACCAGTATCTCGCGCCGCTCGTGATCGGCCAGGACCCGTGGGACTACGAATACCTGAACCAGCGGATGTATCGCGCGACCCACGCGTGGGGCCGCAAGGGCATCGGCATGGCGGCGATCTCGGCGGTCGACATCGCGATCTGGGACATCCTCGGCAAGAGCGTCGGCAAGCCCGTGTTCAAGCTGCTCGGCGGCCGCACCAAGGAAAAGATCCCCTGCTACTACTCGAAGCTCTACCGCACCGACCTGAAGGAGATGCAGGACGAGGCGCAGCGCTACCTGAAGGAAGGCTTCCGCGCGTTCAAGATGCGCTTCGGCTACGGGCCCGCGCACGGGCAGCAGGGCGTGACCGAGAACCTGAAGTCGGTCGCGGCGATCCGCGAGGTGATCGGCTACGACAACGACCTGATGCTCGAGTGCTACATGGGCTGGAACCTCGAATACGCGAAGCGCATCCTGCCGAAGCTCGAGAAATACCAGCCGCGCTGGCTGGAGGAACCGGTGATCGCCGACGACATCGACGGCTACGCGGAGCTGAACCAGCTCACGCGCATCCCGATCTCCGGCGGCGAGCACGAGTTCTCGCTGTACGGCTTCAAGCAGTTGCTCGATCGCAAGGCCGTGTCGGTCGTCCAGTACGACACGAACCGCGTCGGCGGCATCACGATGGCGCACAAGATCAACGCGCTGTGCGAGGCGTACAGCGTGCCGGTGATCCCGCATGCGGGCCAGATGCACAACTATCACCTGACGATGAGCACGCTCGCGTCGCCGATGAGCGAGTACTTCCCGATGTTCGACGTCGAGGTCGGCAACGAGCTGTTCTATTACATCTTCGACGGCGAGCCGGTGGCCGAGAACGGCTTCGTGCAACTGCGCGACGACGTGCCGGGCCTCGGCCTCACGCTGAAGACCGAATTCCTCGACCAGTTCGACATCGTCGAGTGAGGCCCGCCATGCACGCACGCTACCAGGGCGTCTTTCCGGTTGTGCCGACGATCTTCGACGCGACCGGCGCGCTCGATCTCGACGGCCAGCGCCGCTGCATCGAGTTCATGATCGATGCCGGCTCGCACGGCCTTTGCATCCACGCGAACTACTCCGAGCAATTCGCGCTCGGCGACGACGAACGCGACCTGATCACGCGCGCCACGCTCGAGCACGTCGCGGGCCGTGTGCCGGTGATCGTCACGACGTCGCACTTCAGCGCGCGGATCTGCGCGGAACGTAACCGGCACGCGCAGGCACTCGGCGCGGCGATGGTGATGGCGATGCCGCCGTATCACGGCGCGACGTTCCGCGTGCCGGAGGCACAGGTGCGCGCGTTCTTCCGCGAAGTCACCGACGGCCTCGACATTCCGCTGATGATCCAGGACGCGCCCGCGAGCGGCGTCGCGCTGTCCGCGCCGTTCCTCGCGTCGCTCGCCCGCGAGATCGACGCGGTGTCGTACTTCAAGCTCGAGACGGCCGGCGCCGCGTCGAAGCTGCGCGAGCTGATCGCGCTCGGCGGCGATGCGATCGAGGGGCCGTGGGACGGCGAGGAAGGCATCACGCTGCTCGCCGATCTCGATGCCGGCGCGACCGGCGCGATGACGGGCGGCGGCTATCCGGACGGGATTCGCCGGATCACCGACGCGTATTTCGCCGGCCGCCGCGACGAAGCCGTCGCGCAGTACGCGCGCTGGCTGCCGCTGATCAACTACGAGAACCGTCAGTCAGGATTCCTGACCGCGAAGGCGCTGATGCGCGAAGGCGGCGTGATCGCGTGCGACGCGCCGCGCTCACCGTGGCCCGCGCTGCATCCGCAGGTGCGCGCCGGCATGCTCGACGCGGCGCGGCGGCTCGATCCGCTCGTGTTGCGCTGGGGGCGCTAGGCGCGAGGCACCCTGCATCGGTTCACCCGTGCAACGCCGCAGGGCGTTGCGCACCGGCGCGTCACGGCGTGACAGCGGTCCATCAGAAGACCGCCGCCGCCCTCACCAAGATTGGAGACACCATGACCCTGTTGAACCCGGCCACCCCGGCCTACGAAGCCGGCGAAGCCATTCCGCGCCGCCGCTGGCTGCGCGTGATCCCGCCGCTGCTGCTCGCCTGCATCATTTCGTACATGGACCGCGTGAACATCGCGTTCGCGATGCCCGGCGGGATGAACGCCGATCTCGGCATGGACGCGACGATGGCCGGCCTCGCCGGCGGCATCTTCTTCTTCGGCTACCTGTTCCTGCAGATTCCCGGCGGCCGCCGCGCGGCGCTCGGCAGCGGCAAGACCTTCATCGCGTGGTCGCTCGTGAGCTGGGCCGTGCTGTCGGTGTTGACCGGGCTCGTCACGCACACCTGGCAACTGCTGACGCTGCGCTTCCTGCTCGGCGTGGCCGAGGGCGGGATGCTGCCCGTCGTGCTGACGATGGTCAGCCACTGGTTTCCCGACCGCGAACGCGGCCGCGCGAATGCGATGGTCATCATGTTCGTGCCGCTCGCCGGCATGATCACCGCGCCGCTGTCCGGCTTCATCCTCGCCGCGTACGACTGGCATCACCTGTTCTTCAGTGCGGGTGCGCTGTCGCTGCTGTGCCTCGTCGTGTGGCTGATGTTCGCCGACGACGGCCCGGAGACCGCACGCTGGGTGTCGCCGCGCGAGAAGGCCTACATCCTCGACGCGTTGCGCGAAGAGCAGGAGCGCAAGCGCGCGGCCGGCACGCCGGCGGCCGCGTCGTTCGGCGAGCTGCTGCGCAACCCGACGATCTGGCTGCTGATCGCCATCAACTTCTGCTATCAGGTCGGCATCTACGGCTATACGATGTGGTTGCCCACCCTGCTGAAAAACCTCACGCACACGGGGATGGGCAAGATCGGCCTGCTCGCGATGCTCCCGTACGTCGCGATGGTGATCGGGATGTTCGTCACGTCGTATTTGTCTGACCGAACCGGCAAGCGCCGACTGTTCGTGCTGCTGCCGCTCGTCGGCTTCGCCGCGTGCCTGGCGCTGTCGGTGCTCACGCATGCGTCGATGGCCGTATCGTTCGCGTTCCTGATCGGCTGCGGCTTCTTCCTGCAGGCGGCCGCCGGCGTGTTCTGGGCGATTCCGCCGAAGCTCTGCAGCGTCGAGACGGCCGGCAGCGCGCGCGGCCTGATCAACGCGCTCGGCAATCTCGGCGGCTTCTGCGGCCCGTATGCGGTCGGCGTGCTGACCCAGCACGTGAGCGCGGCGGCCGGCGTGTACAGCCTCGCGATCACGCTCGCGGTGGCCGGCCTGCTCGCGCTGACGCTGCCGAAACGCTGCGAGGACTGACACCGGATACACGAATACGCAGGCTTGCTGACGAATTGACGGAGACCCACCATGAACGACATCCTGTTGCTGGTGCAGAAATGCGCCTACACCTTCAGCTTCTACGACCTCGACACGAAAACCGCGCTCAAGCACGTCGTGCTGCCGAACTTTCCGCACGAGTTCACCGTCGACGTGAACGAGCGCTTCGCGTACGTCGGCATCTTCGGGATCGAGACCGCGTGGTCGCGCGGCCATGAAGGCGATCACCGGATCGCGGAGATCGATCTCGTCGAACGCACGCACACGCGCATGCTCGACCTGTGGCCGTACTACCGGCCGCACGGGATGGCGAGCGACCGCGACGGCCGGCTGTACGCGATGAGCGAGGCGCACGACATGCTGCTCGTGTTCGACGAGCCGACCAAGCAGCCCGTGCCGAACATGGCCGTGCCGTCCGGCGGCGTGAAGACGCACCTCGTTACGCTCACGCGCGATGCGAGCCGCGCGTACGGCGTGCACCTGCTGTCGAATACGGTCACGCAATTCCATCCGCGCGACGCGACGGTCGCGCCGCGCGCGGTGATGCCCGGCCCGCGTCCCGAAGGCAACGCGCTGTCGAGCGACGAACGCACGCTGTTCGTCGCGAATCGCGGCGACGACACGCTGGTCGAAATCGACACCGACACGATGACCTGCGGCCGCCGTGTGAAGACGCGCAGCGATCCGAACCGCATCTACCGCACGAGCGCGCCCGACGGACGCGACCTGCTGCTGCTGACCAATTCGGGCGAGCGGTCGATCTCCGTGTTCGATGCGCGGCAGCTCGAGGAGATCGAACGCATCGCGCTGCCGGCGAACCCGACCGCGCTGTCGTTCCATCCGTCGCGGCGCGTCGCGTACGTGTCGTTCCAGGACGACTACGTGCGCGAGCTCGATCTCGATACGTGGCGTTTCGTCGGTGCATTGGCGACGCTGCGCGAGCCCGATGCGTCGTACGTGCTCACCGGGGCGCGCTGACATGCACGACACGTCGCCGCTCGACGGCATGCCGGATGCGCTCGTCGATGCGCATCACCACCTGTGGCGGCTCGATGCGGGCGCGCACTATCCGTGGCTACAGGAGGGCTACGATCCGGCGCGCTTCATGTTCGGTGATTACACGGCGCTGTGCCGCGATTTCGGGGTGAGCGAACTCCGGCACGCGGCGCGGGGCGCACCGATCGTCGCGAGCGTGCACGTCGAGGCCGAACGTGCGCGTGATGAGGCGCTGGCGGAAACGCGCTGGCTGCATGAAGTCGCGGAATCGCATGGGCTGCCGTCGGCGGTCGTTGCGTGGGTCGACCTGCTCGCCGACGATGCGGATGAGCGGCTCGCCGAGCAGGCCGCATGGCCGCGCGTGCGCGGCGTGCGCTTCAAGCCTCGTACGGCGGCCGCGCCGGATGCGTCGGTCGACGGGCCGGGCACGCTGCGCGATCCGCGCTGGCTGGCCGCACTGGAACGCCTCGCCGCGCATGGGCTCTGCTGGGATCTGCGCGTGCCGTTCTGGCATCTCGAGGAAGCGGCTTCGATGCTCGCCGATGCACCGGATGTCGACGTCGTGCTCGAACATGCGGGGCTACCATGGGATCGCTCGGATGCAGGGCTCGCGCGCTGGCGGCACGGCATGGAGGCACTAGCCACGTTGCCGCGCGTGGCCGTGAAGATTTCCGAACTCGGCTTGCGCGATGCAGTGTGGAACGAAACCGACAACGCACGAATCATCCGCGACACGATCGCGATCTTCGGCACGCAGCGCTGCCTGTTCGCCAGCAACTTTCCGGTGGCCGGGCTGCGTGTGTCGTATCGGGCGCTGCTGCGCACGTTTGCTCGTGCGATGACGCATCTTGATGACACCGAGCGCCGCGCGGTCTGGCATGACAACGCAGTACGGGTGTACCGGATTGCGCTCGACACGCAGCACGGGCCGGCACGCGGATGAAGCCGCGCGCGATACATGCACCGGCTCAAGCGCGATAAATCGGTAGGCAGCAAGATTTAGCGTAGCGTAATCGTGTTTACGCCAGTGAAAAGGCCCGGTCAGTACATCGACCGGCCCTGCGATATACGATCACTGCCCCACGGCAGCCTCGATCGCGTCCGTGTCCCACTTCCCACGTCGCGTTGCCTCGGCCAGCATCCCCAAGGTCAGCGGCCGCCGTTCCGGGTGCCGGCGGCGCTTGACGAACAGCCCGATAATTGACGACAGCAGTTCCTGACCTTCGGGGCCAAAATAGCGCCGGTACGGGAATCCCTGGGCGTCGACGCCGAATGTCTCCGCCCACCTGTCGATGAACTCCACCCCATCGAGGCCCGTGACGCCGAGATCCTGCTCAAGCCGAGATTCCGGCTGCAGGTTCAGCTTGCCGCCGAGCAGTGGCCGACCGAGTTCTTCGCGTGTGAAGGCTTCCAGGCGTTCCCAGGTATCGTCTTTCATGGTTCAGAGCACCCGGTCCTCGGGCTTTACGACTCGGTTGTAGGTCGACACGGTGTTGCGCATGATCAGATAGGCGTCGCGAGCCAGGAACACTACCACCACATTTTGTGCATCGCACGACCAACCTTGAGCAAAAAGTATCGGTTGGCGTTTTCTTTTGATGTGGTGCCCGCATCGCCCCCGTCACACCATTGTTCCTGCCGTCATCGACGGCATTCGAACAAGCAGAATCAAGGAGACACGGGTGAACAAGATGCGAATCGTCGCAGCCGGCGTGCTGCTCGGCGCCTGTCTGCCGGGCGTCGCGGCCGCGCAGGTCTGCAAGGTGCCGACCCTTCGGGTGCTCGCGCAGAAGAGTCTCGGCCTGTCGGTGATGGAGAAGTCGCTGGCCGACTACGAGAAGAAGAGCGGCACCAAGGTCGAGATCAGCTATTTCGGCGAGAACGACCGCCGCGCGAAATCGCGGCTCGACGCGTCGACCGGCGCGGGTTCCTACCAGATCTACTACGTCGACGAGGCGAACGTCGCCGAATTCGCGTCGGCCAACTGGATCGTGCCGCTCCTCAAGTACTACCCGAAGGAATACGACTACGACGACTTCCTGCCCGGCCGCCGCGCGGTCGCGAGCTACAACGGCGTTGCGTACTTCGCGCCGCTGATCGGCGGCGGCGACTTCCTGTTCTACCGCCGCGACCTGCTCGACGCCGCGCACATTCCGGTGCCGAAGACGCTCGACCAGCTCGTCGCCGCGATCAAGAAGCTCAACGCGCCACCGAAACTGTACGGCTGGGTCGCGCGCGGCCAGCGCGGCTCGGGGATGAACGTGTGGCGCTGGTCGCCGTTCATGCTCGGGATGGGCGGCGCGTGGACCGACAAGGGCGGCCAGCCCGCGTTCAACTCGCCGGCCGCCGTGAAGGCCACGCAGCTCTACAGCGACCTGTTCAAGTACGCGCCGCCGGGCTCGGCGACCTACGACTGGAGCAACGCGCTCGAAGCGTTCCGCTCGGGCAAGGTCGCGTTCATGATCGAATCGACGCCGTTCGCCGACTGGATGGAGGATGCGAGCAAGTCGAGCGTGGCCGGCAAGGTCGGCTACACGCGGCCGCCCGCACCGCTGCCGTCGGCCGCGTACGGCCACGGCTTCGCGATCTCGGCGGTCGGCGCGAAGGACGACTGCACGCGGATGGCCGCCGGCCGCTTCGTCGCGTGGGCGACCAGCAAGGACCAGGAGCAGGCGCGGCTGCGCAACGGCGTGTTCAGCGACTACAACCGGTCGAGCACGATCGCGAGCCCGTACTTCAAGCAGCACGTCGCGCCGCAGATCCAGGCCGGGCTGAACGACACCAACCCGGTCACGCAGGTGACGATCTGGCGCACGCCGCAGTGGCCGGATATCGGCGACAACCTCGGCATCGCGCTCGAGCAGGTGTTCACCGGCACGCAGACGGACGTGCGCGGCACGCTCGACGACGCAGACCAGTACGCGAAGGAAGCGCTCGAACATGGCGCTCGCAAATGACGGCGCCAGCGGACGCGCGCTCGGCGTCCGTCCGGCCCCTGCCCCGCCTTCCGCACCGTCCGCCCGGCGCGGCCGCGCACGCCGCGACCGCACGAGCCTGCCGTGGGTGTTCCTCGCGCCGACGCTCGCGCTGCTCGCCGTCCTGAGCCTCGTCCCGACGGTCGCCGCGATCAACCTCGCGCTGCGCAACCGCGTGCTGCGCTATCCCGACAGCGAATACGTCGGCCTGCGCAACTTCATCCGGCTCGCGTCCGACCGGCGCTTCCTGAACGCGATCGAGGTGTCGGTGCTGTGGGAAGTCGTCACGGTGGCCGGCGCGGTGCTGGTCGGGATCGCGCTGGCCGTGTTCCTGTTCGAGCGCGTGCACGGCCGCTGGCGCCGCCTCGCGTCGCTGGTGCTGATCATGCCGGTGCTGCTGCCGCGCGTGTCGGCCGCGTTCATCTGGAAGTTCATGTACGCGCCGCTCACCGGCATCCTGAGCTGGCTGCTCGGCACGATCGGGATCGAGAACACCGCGTTCCTCGCCGATCCGCATCTCGCGCTGTACGCGGTCGCGCTGGTCGACGTGTGGCAGTGGGGGCTGTTCTTCGCGGTCGTGATCCTGAAGCTGCTGGAGACGCTGCCGCCCGAGCCGCTCGAAGCCGCGCGGCTCGACTACGCGACGACGTGGCAGGTGCACGCGTACATCACGTTGCCGATGCTGAAGGCACCGCTCGTGAGCCTCGTGTTCATCAAGATGGTCGAGTCGCTGCGCTCGTTCGACCTGATCTACGTGATGACCAAGGGCGGCCCCGGCATCGCGACCGAAACGCTCGACCTGTACGCGTACCAGCAGGGCATCGGCCTCGCCGGCAAGGTGTCCTATGCGTCGGGCATGGCCGTGCTGATGATGGTCGCGACCACGCTCGTCTTCACGCTCATCTGGAAGAGGGTCAACAAATGGGACGACTGATGGCCCGCCGCGGCACCGCCGTGACCGTTTCGACCGCAACGACTGTCGCGATCGCCGGCGCGATCCTGCTCGTCGCCGCGTTCCCGCTGTTCTGGGCCGTGCTCAATTCGCTCAAGCACCTGCTCGACATCGTCACGCCCGTGCCGCGCTTCATCTTCACGCCGACGCTCGCGAACTACGAGCAGGTGCTGTCGAGCCCCGAGGTGCTGATCGGCCTCGGCAACAGCATCGCGATCGTCGGCGCGGCCGTGCTGATCGGCGCGGTGCTCGGCGTGCCGGCCGCGTATGCGATCGCGCGCTACCCGATACGCGGCAAGCGCGACATCCAGTTCTTCCTGCTGTCGCTGCGCTTCCTGCCGCCGGTCGCGGTCGCGCTGCCGCTGATCGCGATCTGGGTCGATCTCGGGCTGTACGACACGAAGCTGTCGATGATCGTCACGTACCTGCTCGTCACGCTGTCGACCATCACGTGGCTGTCGATCCCCGTGTTCCGCCGGCTGCCGCGCGAGATCGAGGAAGCCGCCGCGCTCGACGGCTACGGCCCGTACGCGGTGTTCTGGCACATCGCGCTGCCGGTGTGCGCGAGCACGCTGCTCGGCGGCATCGTGTTCAGCTTCGTGCTGGTCTGGAACGAACTGATGATCGCGCTCGCGCTGACGTCGTCGCGCAGCGCGACGCTGCCGGTGGTTGCGTCCGCGTTCACGTCGCTCGGCCAGGAAGTGCCGTGGGGCGTGATCAACGCGTCGACGGTACTGCTCGCGCTGCCGCCGCTCGTGTTCGTCGGCATGCTGAGCCGCCTGCTCAATTCGATGGTCAAGGGAAAATAAGGAGGATGTGTTGAAAGCACTCGTACTCGAACGCACGCGCGAACTCGCGCTGCGCGACATCGACCTGCCGCAGGCGCTCGGCCCTGGCGACGTCCGGATCAAGGTGCATACGGTCGGCGTGTGCGGCAGCGACGTGCATTACTACGTTCACGGCGGCATCGGCCCGTTTCGCGTCGACGCGCCGATGGTGCTCGGCCACGAGGCGTCCGGCACCGTCGTCGAGACCGGCGCCGGCGTCACGCACCTGCGCGTCGGCGATCGCGTGTGCATGGAGCCCGGCGTGCCGCGCCTCGATTCGCCCGCGACGCTGCGCGGGCTCTACAACCTCGACCCCGACGTGCGCTTCTGGGCGACGCCACCCATCCACGGCTGCCTGACGCCGTACGTCGTTCATCCGGCCGCGTTCACGTACCGGCTGCCCGACACCGTGTCGTTCGCCGAAGGCGCGATCGTCGAGCCGCTGTCGATCGGCCTGCAGGCCGCGAAGAAGGCGGCGATGAAGCCGGGCGACCTCGCGGTCGTGATCGGCGCCGGCACGATCGGCGCGATGACGGCACTTGCCGCGCTTGCCGGCGGCGCCGCGCGCGTGATCCTCGCCGACGTCGTGCCCGACAAGCTCGCGCTGTTCGCCGACAACCGCGCCGTCACGACCGTCGACGTGCGCACGCAGTCACTCGCCGACGTGGTATCCGAAGCAACGGACGGCTGGGGCGCGGACGTCGTGTTCGAGGCCAGCGGCAGCGCGAACGCGTATGCGGGCCTCGTCGACCTGATGTGCCCGGGCGGCTGCGCGGTGCTGATCGGGATGCCGGTCGCCCCGGTGCCGCTCGACGTGGTCGCGCTGCAGGCGAAGGAAGGCCGCATCGAATCGGTGTTCCGCTACGCGAACATCTTTCCGCGCGCGCTCGCGCTGATCGCGTCCGGCGCGATCGACGTGAAGCCGTTCATCTCGCGCACGTTCCCGTTTTCCGAAGGCGTGCGCGCGTTCGAGGAAGCGGCGAGCGGCCACCCGCGCGACGTCAAGATTCAGATCGAAATGGATTAGGGCGTGTTCACGCTAATAACGGGCTTGCGAACGTGCCTTTCCGCCCGCAGTGCAAGGAGTAAGAAGCGCCGTTTGGCCGTGCCAAACAAGCGACGCACGACGCCGCAATGTGGGCGGAAAGGCACGTTCCCCTGTTTGAAAAATACATGCGCGGGGCTGGCCCCCAGAAGGGCCGATCGCCGCGTCATGCTCCTCGCGAATACGTCGAGTATTCGCTTCGTCGCAATCCTCGCGCTCGGCCCTTCTGGGGGCCAGCGCAAGCCCGTTATTAGCGTGAACACGCCCTAAACCATGGCCCAGATCACCTGCAAAGCTTTGTCGAAGCACTACGACGGCGGCCCCGCCGTGCTGCACCCGCTCGACCTCGAGATCGCCGACGGCGAATTCATCGTGCTGCTCGGCCCGTCCGGCTGCGGCAAGTCGACGATGCTGCGGATGATCGCGGGCCTCGAGGCGATCACCGGCGGCGAGCTCGTGATCGGCGACGCGGTCGTCAACGACCTGCCATCGCGCGAGCGCAATGTCGCGATGGTGTTCCAGAACTATGCGCTGTACCCGCACATGACGGTGTACGACAACATCGCGTTCGGCCTGCGGCGCCTGAAGGTGCCGGCCGACGAGATCGACCGCCGCGTGCGCGACGTCGCCCGCATTCTGAGCCTCGACGCACTGCTCGACCGCCGCCCGCGTGCGATGTCGGGCGGCCAGCAGCAGCGCGCGGCGATCGCGCGCGCGATGATCAAGACGCCGGCCGTGTTCCTGTTCGACGAGCCGTTGTCGAACCTCGACGCGAAGCTGCGCACGCAGTTGCGCGGCGACATCAAGCGGCTGCATCGGCGGCTGAAGACGACCACGCTGTACGTCACGCACGACCAGCTGGAGGCGATGACGCTGGCCGACCGCGTCGTGCTGATGCGCGGCGGCCACATCGAGCAGATCGGCACGCCGGCCGAGCTGTACGGGCAGCCGCATACGGTGTTCGCCGCCGGCTTCGTCGGCACCCCGGCGATGAACTTCGCGGCGGGCACGATCGAGCGCCGCGGCGCGAACGTGCTGCTCGACTGCAACGGCGCGCGCTGGCCGCTCGCGTCGCCGCGCTTCGCCGGGCTGCACGACGGCCAGCAGGTGAAGGCCGCGATCCGCCCGAACCACCTGCGGCTCGTCACCGAACCGGATCCGACCCCGGGCGCGCTCACGCTGACCGGCACGGTCGAGCTCGTCGAGCTGCTCGGCGCCGAGGCGCTCGTCACGCTGGACTGGCACGGCCAGCCGTGTGCGGCCCTCGTGCCGGCCCCGATGGCCCCGGCGCCGGGGGCCGTGGTAGCGTTCCGCTTCGACGAAGAAGCCCTGCATCTGTTCGACGCCGGCACCGAGCGCAACGTCACGCTGCCGGACGCGAACCCGATCGCGCACGCGGCACCGCCGGCGGCCGCATCGCGCACCACGCCGCCCGCCGCGACGGGCTGGTCGATGTCCCGTTCGTAGCACGCCGGCACGCCCCCGACGGAGCACACGATGAACCCGGATCTCGAGATCGTTCCCACCCACCGCGACGAATCGTTCCGCGCGTGGATCCACGACTATCCGCACTCGGTCGCGAAGTGGCACTTCCATCCCGAGTACGAGATTCATCTGATCCAGTCGTCGCACGGCAAGATGTTCGTCGGCGATCACATCGGCGATTTCGGCCCGGGCAACCTGATCGTCACCGGGCCGAACCTGCCGCACAACTGGGTCAGCGAACTCGCCGACGGCGAACGCGTGCCGTCGCGCGACGTCGTGCTGCAGTTCTCGCGCGACGCGATCGAGAAGATGGTCGGCGCGTTCAGCGAACTGCAGCCGGTGATCGAGCTGATCGACGATGCGGCGCGCGGCGTGCAGTTTCCCGACCGCATCGGCCGCGACGTCGCGCCGCTGATGCTCGAACTCGCGAACGCGCACGGCTGCCGGCGCGTCGAGATCCTGATGTCGCTGTTCGACCGGCTGTCGTCGTGCCGCGAGCGGCGCGTGCTCGCCGGCCCCGGCTACCGCAGCGACGCGCAGCACTACATGTCGTCGACCATCAACCAGGTGCTGTCGTACCTGCAGCAGAACCTGCCCGGCATGCTGCGCGAGACCGACGTGGCCGCGTTCGCCGGGATGAGCGTCAGCACCTTCACGCGGTTTTTCCGCCGCCATACCGGCTCGTCGTTCGTGCGCTACCTGAACCGGCTGCGCATCAACGAAGCGTGCGAGCTGCTGATGTTTTCCGACCTGACGGTGACCGACATCTGCTACCGGGTTGGCTTCAACAACCTGTCGAATTTCAACCGTCAGTTTCTCGCGATGAAGCAGGTGCCGCCGTCGAGGTTCCGCGCGCTGCACCGGCTCAACGAACCGCACGGCCGCGACGACGCGCCGCCCCCGCGACGCACGCCGCCGCGCGCCCCAGACAGGATGCTTCACACGTGACATTTCTCGGCATCGATCTCGGCACGTCCGAGGTCAAGGTACTCCTCACCGATTCCCGTTCGGTCCCGCTCGCGACCGGCTCGGCCGCGCTGTCGATCAGCCGCCCGCATCCGCACTGGTCGGAGCAAAGCCCGCAGGCATGGTGGCACGCGACGCTCGACGCGATCGCGGCAGTGCGCGCCGCACACCCGGCCGGCTTCGCCGCGCTGCGCGGCATCGCGCTCTCGGGGCAGATGCACGGCGCGACGCTGATCGATCGCGCAGGCCAGGTGCTGCGCCCCGCGATCCTGTGGAACGACACGCGCGCCGGCACCGAGTGCGTCGAGCTCGAGGCGCTGGTGCCCGAATCGCGCGCGATCACCGGCAACATGGCGATGCCCGGCTTCACCGCGCCGAAGCTGCTGTGGCTCGCGAAGTACGAGCCCGCCGTGTTCCGCGCGGTGCACAAGGTGCTGCTGCCGAAGGACTACCTGATCTGGCGCCTGTCCGGCGAATTCGTGTCCGACATGTCCGATGCGTCGGGCACGCTGTGGCTCGACTGCGCGCGCCGCGACTGGTCCGACCGGATGCTCGCCGCGACCGAGCTGACGCGCACGCAGATGCCGCGCCTCGTCGAAGGCAACGCACCGGCCGCACAGCTGCGCGACGCGCTGCGGCGCGAATGGGGCATCGCGGGGCCCGTGACGATCGCCGGCGGCGCCGGCGACAACGCGGCTTCGGCGATCGGCATGGGCGTCACGGGCGCCGGCAGCGGCTTCCTGTCGCTCGGCACGTCGGGCGTGCTGTTCGCCGGCAACGACCGCTTCGCGCCGAACCCGGATGCGGCCGTGCATGCGTTCTGCCACTGCGTCGAAGGGCGCTGGCACCAGATGAGCGTGATCCTGTCCGCCGCCGCGAGCCTAGACTGGCTCGCGCGCGCGCACGGCACGACTGCCGGCGAACTGGCCGCACGCGCCGAACGCGCGGAGCCGGCACGCGCGCCGCTGTTTCTGCCGTATCTCGGCGGCGAGCGCACGCCGCACAACGACGCGCACGCGCGCGGCGTGTTCTTCGGGCTGTCCAACGAGCACGATGCGGACGATCTCGCGTATGCGGTGATGGAAGGCGTCGCGTTCGCGATGGCCGACGGCTACGACGCGCTGCGCGCGGCCGGCACGACGCTCGACGCGGTGTCGTTCATCGGCGGCGGCTCGAAGAGCGCGTTCTGGGCGCGGCTGTGCGCGAATGCGACCGGGCTCGCGATGCGGCGTCATGCGGACGGCGCGGTCGGTGCGGCACTCGGCGCGGCGCGGCTTGCACGCCTCGCCGCAACGGACGACACGCTCGCGGAAGTCTGTGTCGCGCCGCCCGTCACGGAGACGGTCACGCCCGATGCCGCCATGGTCGATCTGCTGGCGGGGCGGCTGGCGCGGTATCGGCGGCTGTATCACGCGCTGCGCGACGAATTCGCGGCGGCCGACTGACTGACGCGCGGCGCGGCCGGCGTCTTCGTCGATTCACGTCAACACGCGAACGCGCTTGACCCGGCCCTTGGGATCGCCTTTATGCTGGGCGCAACGAATCGACGACCCGAAGGTGACCCATGAACGATGTCACGCGCGGCCTGAGCGCATCGGAAGCCGCGATGCGGCTCGGCGTATCGGTCAAGGCACTGCGGCTGTACGAGCGGCAAGGACTGGTCACGCCCGGGCGAACGCTGGCCGGATACCGCGCCTACGGCCCGGACGATCTGGCGCGTGCGGCCGAAGTCGCGGCGCTTCGCGCGCTCGGCTTGAGCCTGGCGCAGGTCGCGAACGTGCTGGGCGGCGACGCCCGCAGCCTGAGCGACGCCCTGGCGACGCATGAAGCGGCGCTCGGGCGCGACATTCAGGATCTGGTCGGCAAGGTCGACAAGGTTCGCGCGATCCGCGCCGATCTTGCCCGCGGCCGCATGCCCGACGACGGCGAACTGACGCGCCTGCTCGCTCCGGCGGCCGCGGGCGTTGCGTTCAACCTCCCT
This sequence comes from Burkholderia sp. AU33803, assembly GCF_002223095.1. Lineage (NCBI taxonomy): Bacteria > Pseudomonadati > Pseudomonadota > Betaproteobacteria > Burkholderiales > Burkholderiaceae > Burkholderia > Burkholderia sp. AU33803. Next base: position 135,650 of record NZ_NKFJ01000006.1, on the reverse strand, counting down.
TGGCCGTGGGACGGTGAATGGTTCGAGTTTCGCGATATCCGTCCGCTGAACTACATCATCGGTTCGCTGGGTAGCGGCAAGACCCGTCTAGCGCATCGGCTGGCCGACGCATTGCCCGGCGCGGTGTTCATCGGGCTGGACCGGCTGGAAGACGGCGGCGCGGCGGCGTTCGCTGCATTGCGGGCCGATCCGGCGCTGAAGGCGCGCGTCGAACGCACGTCGGCATGGCTCGCCGACGAAGGCGCCACGCCGTCCCCGGCGCTGACCATCCTGCTCGCCGGACTCGAGGCAGACGGCGTGGGTGCTTTGGTCGTGGACATGATCGAACAGGATCTCGACCAGCCGACGCAGGCGGCGCTGATTGCGTGCCTTCGCCACCGCGCCGGAGCCGACGGCATGCGGCCGCTGTTCATGCTGACCCGCTCGTCGGCCGTGCTGGACCTGTCGGCCGTCGGCCCCGACGAAGCGATCATTCTGTGTCCCGCGAACCATAGCCCGCCGGCCCGCGTCGCGCCGTACCCCGGCGCACCGGGTTATGAAGCGGTAGCTACCTGTCTTGCGTCGCCTGCGACCCGAGCGCGGATCGCACGGCGACCGGAGGTGGGGTAGGGGCATCGCCTCGGGCTGGTAGGATGCGAAATTTGATCGAGATGCCTCGCAATGAACCGATGAAATTCGAAGCTGAGGGTAAGGCGGGGATCACCACTCCTAGTCCAGCCCAAATCACAAAGGGGATCCGGACTTTGAGAAGCTTCGGGAAGTCATCTTACGCGTCGTTGACCGATTCAGAAGGCAACTATGTTCAGGTGGCCGGCGGTGGCGTTAGTTGCCTGATCGAGCGTTTCGAAGTCAACGCGTCGCAACGATGGAGAGCATTTCACGATAGACCTTCCCCTGTGCGCCCAGATGGCACGCTCCTTGTCTTCCGAGCGGGAAGCATCCCGATGCGTGCAGATGAATGGTTCCTATCTGATCAGGTTCTGGAAGTCTTCCTAGCCTTTCTCAAAGGCACGCCGTTCCCGGAAAATGTTCAATGGAGGCCAGCCCCGGGCTTTTGACCTCTCAGGTTTGGTGAACATCACGTGTCCGATGCGCATAATCCGACCCGAGCAGACCTCAGATTTGTCGAAAGCAGCCGTTTATATATTTTTCCCGTGTCGTCAGGAAATCATCCATGCTCGCGAAAAGCATCGCATTTTTTATCGTGTGCACGTTGCCGTGCGCGTCGTTTTCCCAGACTGATTCGTCGCGATTGGTACGCCCTGCCAGCCAACGTGAAATAGAGGGTGACTGGCAACTGGCGCGTTTCCCCGATGCACTCCAGGCGAAAATTCTTCGGGCGAACCCATGGCCATCAGAGTGTCAGTGGTTCGCTTACCGGAAAGATGGCGTATTTAAGAGCTTGAGCCGACCAGCTGCGCCTTGTCCTCCACTAACGGCTACCGACATGGACGCCCCGCCGTTTGCCTCACCACCGAATCTGCCAGAAATTTCATGGAAGTACGAAACAGTCGAGGCGAGTGGAGAAGGCTATATCGTCATAAGTCGCTCAGATAAGAATGGTTATCACGAGATATGGCAAGCCGACATCGTTCAGAGCAGCTTCCAGAAAGGCGATATCGACTTTGTGCAAGGCGACCTAATTCTCTCCCTTGTTGACCCCAAATCAAACAAGGCTCTCTGGTATCGCCATCTTCAGCGTCTCGATTGACGCGATAGGCCACACGGTATTTGTTGGCCGATTGTCGACAACCAAAGTCCGAATGACGAACGACTGGCCCGGGCGGAGCCGCCCTCGGCGCTGCGAGCCAGGCCGGTTACGTCGACACGGTCGAAAGTCGAAAAATCGAGGTACCGGCCGTGCCCCCTAAGTGAACACGCGACCCATGAGGCGTGAATCCGAACGGCGACATCACGGGGTGCTATCGACCATGCGTAGAACGGTCGCAATACCTTAAATCCCACAATCGCAAAACCGTGGCGCCAGTCGCACGCACGCCGGCACCCTACCGGCGCGTAATCCACCACACCCGGTTCACCCGCAAACGAGCCGATACAGGCGCCGCACCAACGTCAACGCCTGCTGCGCCGACGTCAGGTTCGTGAAGCCGAGCAACATGCCGGCTGGCATCCGGCCGCCCGGGCTCCAGTCGTTCAGCGGCTGAATGGAAAAGCCCTGCAACTCAGCCATGCGTGCGACGGCGCGATCGTCGACCGCCGTGCGCCAGTAGGCCACCACATGCAGGCCGCCCGCACGAGTCGGAATGTCCAGCGTCTCGCCGAAGACCTTGCCCAACGCATCGACCAGCCAGGCGCGGCGAGTGGCATACAGCGCCCGCATTTTCTTCAAATGACGCGCGAAATGCCCTTGCTCCATGAAATCAGCGACGACCGATTGCATCAGCATCTGGCCGCTACCGCCGAGCCAGCCGGCGGTGTCGCGAAAGGCCGCGACCTGCTCTTCCGGAACGACGAGATAGCCCAGCCGCAAGCCCGGATACAGCACCTTGCTGAACGACCCGGTGTAAAGCACGCGCTGGTGGCGATCCAGGCTCTTGAGCGCGGGCAGCGGACGGCCGTGGTAACGAAACTCGCTGTCGTAATCGTCCTCGACGATCCAGGCCCGCTGCCGGCGAGCCCAGTCGAGCAAGGCCAGGCGCCTCGGCAGCGACAGCGCGACACCGAGCGGGCTTTGATGGGTCGGCGTCACCACGGCAAAACGTGCATCGGCCGCCCGGCGCTGCCCCGCTTCCACGCACAGGCCATCGTCGTCGACCGGCACGGACACGAGCCGCATCCCCGCGTGCTCGAGCACGCGGCGTGCGTGGATATACCCGGGATCCTCGAACCAGCCGGCGTCGCCGGGACGCAGCAAGGTCCGGCAGATCAGGTCCAGCGCGCCGCGATACCCCGCGGTGATGAAGATCTGCCCGGCCGAACAGTCGATGCCGCGCGACACGCCGAGATAGGCGGACAGCGCGCGCCTGAGCCCGTCGTGACCTTGCGGCGGCGCATAGTCCAGCGACGGGGTCGCCATCGCCCGCACATGACGCCCGGTGAGCCGTATCCACGGCATGCGCGGAAACGCATCGAGCGCGGGAATGCCCATCTGGAACGGCTTCGGCCCGATCGCCGTCGAATCGCCGCGCGGCGGTTCGTCCGGCCGGGGCGCCACGGCGCGCGGCTGCCGCCCGTCCGGCAACTGGGGTGACACGACGGTGCCGGCCGGCCCGTGTGCGACCAGGTACCCTTCGCCGATGAGGATCTGATAGGCCGCTTCGACGGTGCCCCGTGCCAGATTGAGTTCGCTGGCCAGGCTCCGTACCGACGGCACGCGCTTGCCCGGCGCCAGCTTGCCCGTCTCGATCGCCTCGCGGAAGCGCCGGACCAGTTGCCGATAGACCGGCATGTCGAGATGACGGTCCGGCATCAGATCGTCGAATTTCATGTCCCAGTCAAATAGTCACTTTTTGGACCTTCAGGATACGCCATCCGATTCGTACAGTAGCGACGTTACCGTGGAGCAATCGTGATGCCAGAGATCCATTTGAAGCGCGCTGTGACGGACGCGGATTACCGGTCGACGTTCGACGTGATGCGCGAGCTGCGCCCGCACCTGATCGATGCCGATGCGTTCGTGCTGCAGATGCGCCGCCAGGCCGAACAAGGCTATGTGTTGCTGACCGCACGGCACGGCAGCCCGGACGGTGCGGTCGTCGCGCTGGCGGGATACCGTCACCTCGAAAACACGCTGTACGGCCGCTTCGTCTACGTCGACGATCTGGTCGCGACCGAACACGCGCGCAGTCAGCGGCTGGGCGAACGGCTGCTCGATGCGGTACGCGCCGACGCGCGGCAACACGGCTGCCGGCACCTGGTACTCGATACCGGGCTCTCCAACGCGCTCGCGCAGCGTTTCTATTTCCGCCAGGGGCTGCTGTCCCGTGGCATGCATTTCAGTCAATCTCTCCAGGCGCTCTGATGAACAACCTTCTTTTTGTCGATGCCAGTCCGCATGGCAGTCATTCGCTGGGCGCACGCCTTGCGCACGAAGCCATCGCGCAATGGCGGGCGGCCCGCCCCGACGCGCGGGTCGTGTCGCGCAGCCTCGGTCAACCCGGCTTGCCTTCGCTATCGGCCGACTATGCGCATGCGGTGGTTGCGAGGCAGCCGGATGCCGATCCCGCACTGGCGTACTCCGAACAACTGATCGCGGAAGTGGAACACAGCGACGGCCTTTTGATCAGTACACCGATGCACAACTTCACGGTGCCTGCCGCGCTGAAGTTGTGGATCGATTTCGTGCTGCGTATCGGCCGCACGTTCACGGCCACGCCGGAGGGCAAGTTCGGCCTGCTCGCCGATCGCCCCGTGCTCGTGCTGGTACGCTCCGGCGGCGTCTGCACCGGCGCAGCGGCACGGCAGCCCGATTTCCTGACCCCGTACCTGAAGCAGGTGCTGGCCGTCATCGGCCTGTCGACGGTCGATTTCATCTACCTGGAAGGCATTGCGCCGAGCGACGCCGCCGTCGATGCGGTACGCGCCCAGTTGGCCGCATCGACCCTGCTGGCGCGACGCGCGATGGAAACGGCATGAATTCGCCACGCCCCGGTATGCCTGCGTTACTCGATGCGTAGCGGGGGCAGCGGATATCGGGCATCCCGGGCCGCGCACGTCGCCGTCAGGATTCCAGCCGGCCCATCCGGCGCGCCATCGCCGGGCTCACCGCATGCACCGGATCGAACCCGAAGAAATCGAGCACGTGACGCGCGACGTCGTCGCGATCGTTGTCCGCGCAGATCATGTGGTAGCTGTTCTCGAGCACGATCCCCCGCGCGTCGGGCATCTTTTCCAGCAGGAAATCGGCCGAGCGCAGGCTCGTCAGTTCGTCCTCGCGCGCATGCAGCACGAGCGTCGGGCACGGCGTGCCGGCCGCGGCCTCGAGCGCCCAGTCGCGCATCCGGTCGACCTGCCGCACGCACGCGAGCGGCACCCACGCATAGTGGAAACTGTCCTCGCGCTCGAACTTCTTCTTCACGATCGCGCGGATCGTCGCGTTCTTGATGCCGAACGGATCGCCTTCTTCCACGCGCATCCGCTCCGCCATACCCGGCACGCGGTACAGCACGTGCCGCAGCGCGCGATACCACGGCGTCGACCACCCGTCGATGAACAGCGGCGTGGCCAGTAGCGCGAGCCGGCCGCGCGCATGCTGCACGCGGTGGCACAGCAGCAGCGCGACCAGCGCACCCATGCACATGCCCGCGACATGCAGCGTGTCGTACTCGTTTTCCAGCGCACGATACTGTTCGGTCACCGCGTCGAGCCACGTTTCCGCGCGCACGCCGACCAGATCCTCGGGGCGCGTGCCATGCCCCGGCAGCGTGATCATGTGCGTGTCGGCGCCCGCGCGCCGCATCGCCTTGTGCAGCGAACCGAGATCGTATTGCGTGCCGCCGAGCCCGTGGATCAGCAGGACGCCCGTGCGGCCCGTCATGACGTGCGGCCGCTCATTCGTCCGCCGCCGGCCACACGCGTTCGAGTTGCCAGACGCCCGCCACCACCGTCACGTCGACATTCGAATCGAGCAGCGGCGCGCCATGATCGGTGACCGTCCGCGTGCCGCCGTCGCGCTGCACGATGCGCAGCGACAGCGACGCGCGATCCTCGCCCGCGATCTCCGCATCCCAGTAGTCGCGCAGCGCATCGCGGTCGCCCGGCTGCACGCGTTCGAGCACGAGCGGCACGCTCGCGATCTGCGATGCATCCACGCCGACGCCGAACACGCGCTCGACGTCGCCGCTCCACTCGATCCGCCCCGATTCCGGGTCGAGCACGTACGCGATCTGGCCGGCGCTCGCGAGCGCGAGCTCCATGTTGTTCTGCAGGACGGCCGCGTGCTCGTGCACGCGTTCGCGCGTCGTCTTCAGCGTGCTCACCGTCAGCACCAGCAGCGACGCCACCGCCAGATAAAGCTGCGCTTCGAGCAACGCACTGCCGTAATGCTCGTGAAACGACGCGAACGGGCCGTCGCCCTGCGCGGTCTGCTCGATCACGATCAGCGCGAGCACCAGCACCGACGACGAGCCCGCGCGGCCGCCGAGCAGCAGCGTCACCGCGACGGTGAGGAACAACGGGATATACGTCAGCGCGAAGCCCGCGCCGGTGCCGAATTTCCGTGACGTGTCGCCGTCGAAGATCACGAGCGCGACGCCCACGACCAGCACGAACGAGACCATGCCGAGCACGAGATCGAAGCGCTCGTGATCGCCCGAGCGGTGCGCGCGAAAGCGCGACCATGACGCGAGCACCGGCGTGACCAGCAGCACGCCGACGAAATCGGACGCGGCCCACACCGACCACACGTCGAAGAACGGCGCGCCCTTGACCACCGTGTACCAGGCCGCGCCGCCGATCGCGCCGACCACGCCCGCGATCAGGCCGGCGAGGATCACCGAGCGCAGGAAATACAGCCCTTCGAGCGAGAAGCGCACGCGCTGGACGAGCCACACCGCGAGCGCGGCTGCACCGACCTCGTCGACCGTGAACAGCACCGCGTTGACCAGGCTGGCCTGTTCGATGGCGCTCAGCGCGAGCTGCCCGACCAGGAACGCGCCGGCCAGCGTCAGCCATTCGCGCATCGGCCGCAGCATGAACGCGCCGACGGTCACGCCGGCCGGCAGCCAGATATAGCCCGTCAGCCGGACGGGGCCGTTGAACTGGTGTGAGATGTAGCCGGTCGCGAGATACAGCGCCGCCCAGAGCAGCGCGGCGACGAGGCCCGGCCGCGATCGTTTGGTGTCCATCGAGAATCCCTGTGTGCTGCGCCTGCGGTCGGCAGGCGCGCGATGTGCGAATGATATGCGGGCGGGGCGGGCCGGGGAATACCGGGGCCGGAACCGCGTGCGGGGCGCCGGCGCGCCCGCGAGCTGGCGGTTGTGACCGGGAAATTATCGAAAAAGTTCGGTGTGTGCCGGGTTCGGCTGGGACATGTCAGAGCGCCGGCCTGGCCGGACGGCCAAAATCGTCAAATTCTGCATGCAGCAGTGGCAAACCTCGGACGGCGCAAAAACCGAATACGAAGTCACGAATGTCCTCGAACATCGCCCGGCCGGCCTGCAGATTCAGCTGCCGGGGCTTTGACGCCCGCCCGCCTCAATTCACTCGCCGCCACACCGAGATCGGTATGTCGCCGTTCGCACGCGGCGGCACGCGGTAGCTCAACTCGCCGTCCTTCAATTGATAGCTTCGCGTCTGCGTTTGCCCGATCCAGTTCGGGTACGACGAATTGACGATGTGAAACGCGAGCTTGTGTTTCGCGGGATCGACGGTCAGCGTGCCGTAGTGGGTGCTCGACCCGAGCACGACGTCACGGAATTCGTCCGGCGTGCCGGTCGCCTTGTCGTTCGACGCGAAGCGCGGGCGCTCCGACTTGAAGATCTGCAGCGAGTAGTTTCCGTGCACGTCGATCAGCAGCAGCCCCTTCGGATCGGCGCCATAGTCGCGGCCAACCGTGCCGTCGGGATGTTGTACGTCCGCCGCGACCAGTGTCCATGTCCCCGCGAGCGACGGCGCGGCCGATGCGTCGCCGGGAATCATCGATGCGGCCAGCAGCATGCCGGGAAAGCCTTGGCGGAATATCGAGCGGATGTTCATCCACGGTCCTCGTGAGAAAGAAGGGAAGCAACCTCACGGGCATCCGCAGCGGCGTATCGCGCGCATCCCCGTGAACCGGAACGACCGGTTCACTTGATGGTAGCGACGGGAATGTGCAATAAATACGGTAATTCGACATCGACTTATAAGAAAAACCGAATCATGACGCTCCCGAATCTCGACATGGATGCGCTGCGCACGCTGATCGCCGCGGATCGGCTCGGCAGCCTCAACCGCGCCGCCGACCGGATCGGCCGCTCGCAGTCGGCGGTCAGCCAGCAGATGCGCAAGCTCGAAACGCAGATCGGCCAGCCGCTGTTTCGCCGCCAGGGGCGCGGCCTCGTGCCGACCGAGGCCGGCGAACTGATGCTGTCCTATGCGCGCCGCATTCTCGAGCTGAACGACGAGGCGGTGGGCGCGATCCGCGGCGCGGCGATCGAGGGAGCCGTGCGATTCGGGCTACCGGGCGACTTCGCCGAATCGTGGCTGCCGGTCGCGCTCGGCCAGTTCAAGCGCACGCACCCGGGCGTGCGCGTCGACATCGTCGTCGACGGCAACGGCGCGCTGCTCGACCGCCTCGACGGCGGCGAACTCGACGTCGTACTCGCGATGGGCCGTGGGCATCGTGCCGACGCCGAACACCTGGTCACGCTGCCGATGGCGTGGATCGGGCCGCAGGGCGTCGATGTACGTCCGCGCGCCGGCATGCCGCTGGATCTTGCGCTGTACAAGCCGCCATGCCTGTTCCGCAAGGCCGGTACCGAGGCGCTCGACAAGGCCGGGATCCCGTGGCGGCTCGCTTACACGACCGGCAGCCTGCAAAGTTTGTGGGCCGGCGTCGCGGGCGGGCTGGGGATTACGGCGAGAACGATGGTGGGTGTGCCGCAGACATTGCGGCAGCTTGGCGAGCGCGACGGCCTGCCGCCGCTGCCGTCAGTCGACGTGTGCCTCCATGCGGGTGGAGGCGATGCGCCTTCCGCGCTCGCGAGCCTGAAACGCGTCGTGGTCGACACGCTGATCGCCAATCTCGCGGATGCGCAGAAGGTGTCCGGCCGGCGTGCCGCATGATCGGCCCCGGAGGCGTGCCGGATTCGGCGCTGCGTCCTTTGACCCGCTGCCCGTCATCGGGAATGATGCGCTGCGGGGATCGACCTTCCCGAACGAACGAGTCCGCCCGATGACACACGCAATCCGACTGCGCCCGGCGTCCGCCGCCGACCTGCCGTTCCTGCTGACGCTTCGCAAGCTCACGATGACGGAGCATCTGCAACGCGCCGGCATGCCGACCGACGACGACGCGCACGACCGGCGCATCCGCGCGCAATTCGACGATGCGATGATCGTCTGCGAAGGCGATGAAGCCATCGGCTTGCTGAAGGTGACACGCGCCACCGACGAGTGGCACGTACACCAGATCCAGATCCTCCCCGCGCATCAGGGCCGGGGCATCGGCGAAGCCGTGCTGAACGCACTGCTGAACGACGCTGCGCGCGCGCACGTGCCGGTATCGCTCAGCGTGCTGCACGGCAACCCGGCGCGGCGGCTCTACGAACGGCTCGGCTTCCGCAGCGAGTCGGACACCGACACGAGCGCGAGCATGATCTGGCGCGCGTGACGCCCGGCGTTTCAACGCCGCCGCGTGACGGCATTACTGCGTGATCTTCGCGTCCTTCAGCAGGTTGCCGATCATCTGCGCACTCGCCTTCTCCACCGCAGCCGCCTGCAGTTGCTGCTGAAGCCCCGGCTTCGCGGCGGCGAAGCCCGGCACCTGCGTCGGCCGCTTCGCATCCAGCTTCACGATCGCCCGCACGCCGTCGACCGGAATCGAATCGTTCGTCACGGCGCCGACCTTCAGTTTCTCGAGCGCCTGCGCGACCGGCAGCGGCAAGCCGGACGTCTTGCCTTCCGTCGCCGGCGTGTGGAAGCTCACCCACGGCAGTTCGCCGCCGGCATCGCGGCTCGGCGCCATGCTGTACTGACGCGCCAGCCCTTCGAACGACTTGCCCGCCTTCAGCTCGCTGAGCACCGTCGCGGCCGTCACCGGATCCTGGACGATGATCAGGCGCGGCTTGTACTCGTTCTTGCCGAGCGTGGCCACGAGTTCGTCGTAGCGCGCCTTGACCTGTTCTTCGGTCACCGGCTCGGGCTTCACGTTGTCGCGCAGGTAAAGCTGCACTTCGGCATTCGTTTTCGCCTGCTGCACCGCCGCCTTGACCTCGGGCTTGTCGGCATAGTTCGCCTTCTCGGCGGCCTGCTGAACCAGCACGCGCGTGATCAGCTGATTCTTGATCGCCTGGCGGATCTGCGGCGAGTCGGGTTGCCCGGACGCGCGCAGCAGCGTATCGACGTCGGCCTGGGTGATCGGCGTGCCGTTGACCGTCGCAACGGTCGCCGCGGCCGGCGCCGTCTCCGCGTGGGCAGTCCCGCTCAGCGCGCCGGCCAGCACGGCGATCAGCAACAGGCGGTTCGGGGTGGTTTTCGTCTTCATCTTTTCGTCACTTCGGCTCAAAAAACGCGGCAGGGGTTGCCGCGCACATTCACCGGCGCGGCAATGCGCCGGTGCAACCAGTCAGTCGATTCGGTTCATCGTCGTGCGCACGCGCAGTGCCGCCGACGCCGCTGTCATTGTGCCCTTATCGGGTTTTCCGTGTCGGGAGGTTCAGGACAGCCGCCCGGCGGGCGGTGAGGCGCGCGTTGCGCACGCCGGCCATTACGAACGCGGGATGTGGAAATTCTGTGGAAGCGGCATGGAAATCCCGCGAAACAGCGATGAATCACATCATGGCGTCGCGAGCCCGGCCGCCGACCGAAGCCGAGGCGGCCGAACGTGAATCGTCAAAGTCAGGGCGTCCACCGGTACACGGTGATGCTGTTCCCTTTCACGTTGTTCTTCATCACCACGTACTCGCCGTTCGATCGGCGGTATGCGCGGATGCTGTACATCGCATCGATCGCGCTGCTGGTATCGACGGTCGCCGGGCTCGCGTTAACCAGCGTGGTATCGAGCTTGCCGGTGGTGAGGTTGAACGCGTCGACGTTCGGCCACAGCGGCCCGCTGCTGCTGAACCAGTAGCCGACGAACAGATGGTTGCCCACCGCGTCGATCGATTTCGCGCCGCTGTGCGGCAGCGTGATCACCGGGTCGGGCTTCGTCGTGTTGCCCGCGCTCCAGCCGTGATACACCTCGATGCGCGTGCCGATCGACGTCCAGTCGTTGCTCCCGATGGCGCCCTGCGCGAGCACCATCGTGTCGCTGTCCGCGAGATAAACGATGCGCGTGAGCGGCTGGATGCTGTCGGGCACGCGGGTCGCGACGCCCGGCCCCCACGACGGCTTGCCGCTCGCGTCGAAACCCGTCAGCGGGTAGTGGGTAATCGCGCCGGTCTTGTCGAGGCCGGCCCACACGCCGCCCTTGCTGTCGATGCTGAAGCCGCTCGTCACGCGCCGCGTCGTGTTGAACGCGGGGCCCGGGATCGAGCCGTCCGGGATCGCGATATAGCCGTTCGCCGCGTTGAAGTGGAAGAAGTAGAAGATCGGCGGGTTCTGGCCCGCCGCGACGAGAATCCGGTTCGCGCCCACCGACGTGAGCAGCCCGAAATGCTCGTCGCGCTGCGTGTCGCTCATGTTGATGCGCGGATCGGCCGGATACGCGAACGGGTCGACCGTGTTCGCGACGAACGTGCCGCCCGCGCTGCCGCTGTACACATGCGTGCCGCCGTAGAACAGCGCGCCGTCCGTGACCGGGTCCGGCGCGGCGATCCCTTCGAAGTTCAGCGACTGCAGCGTCCACCGCAGGCCGCCGGTGCTGCTGTACGCGTGAATGTCGGTCGCGCCGTTGCGGCCCAGATCCCAGCTGCCGCCCCATGGATTGTTGAGCACGTAGAGATTGCCGCCGGTGTCCTTGCCGAGCCCGACGATGCGCGTGAAGCGCTGCGCGCCGACCTGCCCCTTGATGCCCGTCGTCGTGTCGAGATAGCCGCCGCGCACGCCGAACGTGCCGGCCAGCGCGGGCCGTCCCGACACCGTATAGCGATTGATGTTCTGGTCGGGGCCTTCGTCGCCGACCAGCAACTGGCCGGCCGCCGCATCGAAAGCCAGCGCCGACGGCTGCGACCCGGCCGGCATCCGGATCGTGTTCAGCAGCGCACCGGCCGGGCTGAAACCGACGATCGTGCCCGCGCTCTTCTGCGCGACCCACACGTTGCCCGCGCCATCCACCGCGAGTGCGCCCGGTGCCGACACGTTGAAGTCCCGCTGCCACACGCCGTCGGTGGTGAATACACGCACGCGATTGCCGTAGAAATCGCTTGCATAGAGCAGCGAGCCGGCCGTCGCGAGCCCGGTGACGACGTCGATGCGCGGCTGGTTGGTCGCCGCGCTGACCTGGATGACAAGGTCGCGATACTTCGTCGCGCGGTTGTAGCGTCCCACCGCGCCGCTGCCGTATGTCTTGCCGGGCTGCAGCGCGACGAACAGCGACGTCGCGTTACCGGTGATCGCGCTGCCCTGGAACTCCGAGTGCGTGCCGATCGAGCCGATGCTCTTGCCGTTCTGGTAGATCGCGACACCGCCCTCGTCCTCGTCCCACATCGACGCCGTGTAGATCACGCCTTCGGGCGCGACCCACATCGCGCGCGCGACGTTGCCGACGTGGGCCGCGAGCGTGCCGTACGTATTCGCCAGCCAGTCGGTGGTGTTGCCTGCGTGAACGGCGGGAGTCATCGCGGCGATTGCTGCGGCGAGAAGCGCAGCCTGAAACCGTTGTCGGGCGACCATGACGGATGCTCTCCTGAATGGTGCGAACACTCATATGAAGGGCTGGCCGGATGGCTCGAAAACCGTAATGCGTAAATACTTCCCGTGAATCATCCGGCGCAGTCGGTATTACGTGCAGCATGCGTTCGATAATGCGCAGCGCGAGAATAGCGTTATATAAATCGAAAAAAATTGCGAATCGCTCGCGTCATTGCGGTTTTCAGGGAATCGGCTTTGACGGCATTGCCGTTGGCACCCAGGCGCGCTGACGGCGAGCGCGACAGCGCGACAGTGAATGATCACTTACACGGCGAATCGGGGATCGAGAAAATCAGGCGCGTGCCTGTCTGCGGGAATATCGCCGTGTGTTCAACGACGACGGATTGAAACGGCGAGCGCCACGTATCAATCGGGGAATCAGGGAATCGGGGAAAACGACCGCATTCAGGACGAAATCATTCGTCCCAAAACAAATCGCCGGCCTGAATCCGTTTCGAATCCAGGCCGGCGATTATCCACTACCGGAAAGCAGGCAGCGCACCCCTATCGCTGCGCTGCCGCACTGCCGCACATCATGCCGATGCCGAGGTCTCCGGCACCTTCACCTTCATCGAACGGCCGTTGTCCGGATCGTTGTCGTCGCGCGGGTCGTCGAGCTGACCTTCCCACTTCGCGACCACGGCCGCCGCGATCGAGTTGCCGACCGCGTTGGTGGCCGAGCGCCCCATGTCGAGGAACATGTCGACGCCCATGATCAGCAGCAGCCCGGCTTCGGGCAGGTTGAACTGGTTGAGCGTCGCCGCGATCACGACCAGCGACGCGCGCGGCACGCCCGCCATCCCCTTCGACGTGACCATCAGCATCAGCAGCATCGTGATCTGCGTGCCCAGCGGCAGATGAATGCCGTACACCTGCGCGATGAATAGCACCGCGAACGTGCAGTACATCATCGAGCCGTCGAGGTTGAACGAATAGCCGATCGGCAGCACGAAGCTCGAGATCTTGCGGTTCACGCCGAAACGGTCCAGCGCGTCCAGCAGCTTCGGATACGCGGCTTCGGAGCTCGCCGTCGCGAACGACAGCAGGAACGGCTCGCGGATCAGCCGGATCAGCGTGAACGCACGCTTGCCGAGGAACGTCACGCCGGCGAGCGTCAGCACGCCCCACAGCAGCGCCAGGGCCAGATAGAAGCTCGCCATGAACTTCGCGAACGTGAGCAGGATGCCGAGCCCCTGGGTGGTGATCGTCGACGCCAGCGCCGCGAACACCGCGACCGGCGCGAACCACATCACCGCGCCCGTCACCTTCAGCATCACCTGCGCGAGATCGTCGATCACGCCGGTCAGGCGCTTGCCCGACTCGCCGAGCGCCGACAGCGCGGTGCCGAAGAAGATCGAGAACACGACGATCTGCAGGATTTCGTTGTTCGCCATCGCTTCCGCGATCGACTTCGGCACCAGGTGCACCACGAAGTCCTTCAGCGTGAAGGCGCCCGTCTTCAGCCCGAGGGACGCATCGGACGCCGGCAGCGGCAGGCTCAGATGGCTGCCCGGTTGCAGGATCGTGGCGGTCAGCAGGCCGAGCAGCAACGACGTGAACGACGCGATGAAAAACCAGCCGAACGCCTTGACGCCGACGCGGCCCACGGCACTGCCGTCGCCCATCTGCGCAATGCCGACGGTCAGCGTCGCGAATACCAGCGGCGCGATGATCATCTTGATCAGGCGCAGGAATACGTCGGACAGCAACGACACGTAGCCGGCGACCTCCTTCGCCATGTTCGGGTCGGGAAATGCGCTATGACAGGCGTAACCCACTGCGATTCCAAGGATCATCGCGACAACGATGTACTTGGTGATGTTGTGCTTCTTCTTCATTAGTAATCCAAATCACAAAGCGTATGTTGCTAACGGCTGGCACATCTTCCGCGCCCGGCTACGAATCGAAACCCACGTCTCTCTGGGTGCGACGAGTCCGCCTTTGGCAGTCGCCATGGCGGACAAGGGGGGGCATTCTAACGCAAATGGCCGCCCGGCTTTCGAATCTGAAAGTCGAGCGCGTTGATCTGCGTCCGGATGCCGTCGAAAAAGCGGGTTTTGTCGCGATCCAGCCCGCTTCCTGCCCCTCCTGCAGGGGTAATCGGGCCGCATCACCGGTCGCATCGTGCTCGCCACGCTCCCCACCCCGGCGACAGGAACCGTATCGCCGGACACCCCTCCTCCCCGGCGGCATCGCACCGCGTGACGGCACCGTGAACGATCGCGACACATGTTCACAAAGATGCGCAGACCTTGACACTACGGTACGTAATGCTTCTGTAATATTTTGAAACGGTTCGCGGTGACGCCCCCCGGGCGTCGATGCGCGATCCCGCATCGACCACGCGGGACCAGGTTCGAGTCATTGCTTTCAACAGGCGGACGCGCTCATTTTCTCAGCAGTCCTGCCGAATGAATGATCGGGGAAAGGCGGCATCGAGATGAACATTCTGTATACCAACTTCCACGGCGACTACGGCGGCGGCCAGGACACCTACGTCCGTGATCTCGCCGCCGCGATGAGCCGGCATCATCGCGTGACCGTCGCGTCACCGGAGGGCAGCCGCCTGTCGCGACTGTTGAAGGACAGCCCCGACGTGGCCATCTTCGACATGGAATTCAAACCGCGCTGGAACCGGCTGTGCCAGGAAATCCTCAGGCTGCGCCAGCGGATCGCAGCCGAGCGCTTCGACGTCATCCACGTGAACGGGTCCGCCGATCACCGGCAGGTGATGCTCGCGCTGCTCGGCTGCCGGTATCGGCCCGCCGTCGTGCTCACCAAGCACAACACCTACCGCGCCGACAGCTTCGGCAACGTGCTGCGCGCACGCCTCGCCACCGACCACACCATCGCGGTCAGCGACTACGTCGCGGGCATGCTCGCGCTCCGGTCGCCGTACGGGAACGTCACCGTCGTCAAGCACGGCGTGCGCCGGCAGGCCGCCGAACGACTGGCTAGCGACGAAATCCGGCGCCGCAAGATCGCGCTGTTCGGGCCGTCCGCCGCGGACGCGATCGTGCTGGGCAGCAGCGCCGGCACCGCGCCGGAGAAAGGCTGGATGGACCTGATCGCGGCGCTGGGTCGCCTGCCCGA
This sequence comes from Burkholderia sp. AU33803, assembly GCF_002223095.1. NCBI lineage: Bacteria > Pseudomonadati > Pseudomonadota > Betaproteobacteria > Burkholderiales > Burkholderiaceae > Burkholderia > Burkholderia sp. AU33803. The sequence goes on along the minus strand of NZ_NKFJ01000006.1, from coordinate 120,107 downwards.
GCACGAGCGCGAGCGGTTTCGCGTGCTGCTGGTCGGCGCGGAGCCGACCGCCGAGCAACGCGAACAGATCGCGCTGCACCGCATGGCCGCGCGCACCGTTTTCACCGGCCGGCTCGACGACGTGCGGACACCGTTCTCGATCATCGACGTGTCGTTCGTGCTGTCGTACCACGAGAGCCTGTCGTATGCGTGCCGCGAAGCGATGACGCTCGGCTGCCCCGCGATCGTGACGCGCGTGGGCGGGCTGCCCGAGAACGTCGAGCCGGGCGTGGACGGCTGGGTCGTCCCGCCGCGCGAGCCTGAAGCGATCGGGGAAATCCTGCGCGCGATCGTGCGCGAGCCCGGGTGCGTGCGCGCGATGGGACGCAGCGCACGGCTGAAGGGCAAGCGTGAATTCTCGTTCGAACGATTCATCGACGCGACGCTGTCCGTCTATCAGAAATCGATTCGCCACAACCCGTATCGTCGGGTGACATCCATGAGGTCCGTTTAATGGCAATGAATATCTGGAAGAAGTACTGGGATCTGCGCACGCAGGAGTGCCCGTGTGACGTGCACTTCGTCGAATGGCTGGAAACCGCGCGCCTCAACGGCATCCGCATCTATCATTTCGGCACCGGCGGCCATCATCATGTCGGCGTGGAATGCGCGCGGCCGCACCTGAACAACACCGTCTTCGGCGTGACGGCGTCGCCGAAGGAATACAAGTCGTATGTCGATCTCGTCACGCGGCAACCGGAGGTGAGCAAGACCTATCTGGCCTATTTCGGCGACATCTATACGAGCAATTCGGACTTGCTGCCGGCCTTCGATGTCGTCACGCTGTTCCATCTATGCGAATTCCGCGACGAGTCCAACAGCCGCTACGGCGCGAAGACCGACGCCGAAGTGCTCGACCTGTTCGCACGACACACCGCGCGCGACGGCCACCTGCTGTTCTACAAGGGCTCGTCGGCATACCGGAAGGCCGAGCCGATCATCGCGCAATGGGCGGCGAATGCCGATTTCGTCGAAATCGGCGACTTCAAGACCCTGCGGATTTTCCGCAAGGCCGCGTAATTCCCCGTTCCCGCGACCCGCTCATGCTGCTGCCCACCACGCGCTACCCGATCCTGATGTATCACCAGATCCGCACGCTGCCGCCGCCGACCGACCGGCTGCGCAGCCTGAGCGTGGCGCCCGATGCGTTCCGCCGCCAGATGACGCTGTTCAGGCGGCTCGGCTACCGCGGCCTGAGCGTGCGCGAACTGCAGCCGTACCTGCGCGGCGAGCGCAGCGGGAAGGTCTTCGGCATCACGTTCGACGACGGCTTTCTCAACGTGCTGACGCATGCGATGCCCACGCTCGACGCGCTCGGGTTCACCGCGACCTGCTACTTCGTCGCCGGCCGGTTCGGCGGCGAGAACGACTGGGATGCGGCCGCCGATACCGCACGCTCGCCGCTGATGACGCACGCGGACATGCTCGCATGGCGCGATCACGGCCATGAAATCGGCTCGCATACGCTCGATCATGTCGCGCTGTCGCAGGTGCCGGCGCACGTGTCGGAGGTTCAGATCGTCGAATCGAAGCAGCGGCTCGAGGCGTTGAGCGGCCAGACGGTCGAATCGTTCTGCTACCCGTACGGCGACCTGGACCCGCGCGTGCGCGATCAGGTCGCCGCCGCGGGTTACCGCAACGCGACGACGACCCGGCGCGGCTGCGCCGACGTGAACGACGATCGGTTCCTGTTGCCGCGGATTACGGTCGCGGGTGGGGTCGGCGCGATGCGGCTGTGGTTCAAGTGTGCGAAGGCGCGGGTTCGGCGGCGCGGGTCGCTCGCGTGAAATTGACCGTCGCGCGGGCTATGCCGGCCAATGCCTGGGGAATGGGTTGCCCTGATGCGGCGCAAGTATTCAAAGGAAATTTCCTATTCGGATCCCATCAGCATGGACCCGATCGAGTGGATCTCGACGCCCGGAAACACGTGTCCGACGGCCGGCCCCCAAGCGCATGCACGCGCCCGTGGCCGCACCTGCCGCAGCGATACGCCGGGCGGCTGCCCGACGGCCGATCCGGCAGATGGGCCGCCTTCACCCCATCTTCGGCAAAGCCGCCTGCGCGCCCCCGGTCACGCCTGCGGCAACACGTCTGCCTGTCGCGATCATCGGTCGCTCGACACAGCGATACAGCAATTCCGTCACGCCCGCGACGAGCACCACCATCAACAGCGTGTACTGCGGCCACAACTGCGCGGTGATGGCCATCCCATGCGCGCGCGTGTACCGGAACATCAGCTCGTTCGTCAGAAAGAACATCGGAAGATGCACAAGATACAACGTGTAGGAGCGCCGGCCGATGCAGTCGAATGCCCATTGCAGCGGTTGCGGAAACGACACGATGCCGCCTTCGCAAGCGGCGAGGAACACGAGCGCGACCGACAGCATGGAGACGACCGGCACCGCGATGACGTTGTCGAACCCGATCGCAGTGACCGAGCCGAGCACCAACGCGAGTACGAGCACGACGACGCCGCCGAGATAGCCGTTTCCACGGGCCCTCACGCGTATCGCGGCGAACCAGGGCCGCGTGGTCGCCAGATATAGCAGGCAGCCGTAGAGCATGCCGTCGCACCGTGTCTGCGTATAGAAAAACACCTTGAGCGGATCGGCAAACAGATACGGGCGAATCGCCAGCGAGATGACGACCAGCGCTAGCGCGAGCAGCAGCGCCCGTTGCCGCGTCGAGCGCGTCAGTATCAGGAACATCGGGAACACGAGATAGAACTGCTCCTCGACCGACAGGCTCCAGTACGGCGCGAGCGGCACACCTGGCGCGATCTTGTGATCCGGCAGCCAGAAGTTGAACGTGTACGTGAAAATGGATAGCGCCGCCTGCAGGTTGTAGACGGTGCCGGCGAAATACGCTCCGGCATTCAGGAATGCCCCGCAGGCAATCACGATCAGGATCACGCACCACGCAACCGGCAGGATGCGGAACGCGCGACGCACGTAGAACGCCTTGACGTGCCTCGCGAGCGAGCCCGGGTCGTCACGCATCGCATCGAATTCGCCGACGATCGTGCGCGAAATGATGTAGCCGGAAATCACGAAGAACAGGTCGACGCCGGCCCATGCGTTGCCGAGGAGATCCAGCGGCGTCGCCGGGCCGCCGAAGTGCATCGTAAACGTCCACGGATAGAACACCTGGCGCCAGTGCACGTAGCAGGTCAGGAGCACGGCGATCGCCCGCAGGCGGTCCAGTTCCAGGTTGCGCGGCACCCGCTTCACGATGCGCGCGAGTTCCGGATTGTCCGGCAATGCCTTCATGATTTCCCCCGTCCAGGAAGGTGCGCCGGGGCAGCGGATGCGAGCCGGCGCGCCGAGCCGCGTGATTACAACTTGGTGCCGCCGTCGACCTGAACGATGTCGCCGGTGATCCAGCGCGCGCCGTCCGACGCCAGGAACGCGACGACATCGGCGATGTCTTCCGGCTGCGCGACCCGCTGCAGCGCCTGGAGCTTGAAGACCTGTTCGCGACCCGCTTCGCTGCGCACGAACGCCGACATGTCCGTGTCGACGACGCCGGGCGCGACGCCATTCACGCGAATACCGCGACTGCCCAGTGCCTGCGCGAAGTGCTTGACGAGCGTGTCGATGGCGCCTTTCGTCGCCGCGTAGGCGGAAATCTCACCCACCGGAGAACGCGCCCCGAGCGACGACAGCAGCACGATGCTGGCGCCCTCGCCCATCAACGGCAGCAACTGCTGGGTCAGGAAGTACGGCGCGCGCACGTTGACCGCGAACAACCGGTCGAAATCGTCGATCGCCATCTCGTCCAGCGGCGCATTCATGGCGATCCCCGCGTTCGCCACCAGAATGTCGAGGCGGCCGTCGAGGGCCTCGCGCGCGGCCGCGACCAGCGCGTGCGGGCCGTCCGCCGTCGCCAGATCGGCCGACAGCGCATCGGCGCGCCCGCCCGCTGCCCGGATGTCGGCCACCACGGCTTCGGCTTGCGCCGCGGCGTTCGAATAGTGCACAAGCACGTACGTGCCCTGGCGCGCGAGCGCGAGCGCCGTGGCGCGCCCGATGCCCCGCGATGCCCCCGTGACCAGTGCGGTTTTGTTACCCAGATGTGGCTTCATCCGTGATTTCTCCGGCAAAGTGATCGATGAATAGGAAACAGGCCGCGCCGTGCAGATACCTGAAGTGCGCAGCCCGAGGCCGCCGCGGCGTTCATCCGCTCCTGTCATCCGTAAGGGGAGCGGCGCTCGCGCACGGCGGCGGCATGCGGCTCCGCGCGGGGACGGCCCCGACGCGGAACGTTCGGCGCGCCCGGCTCAGCAGACTGCGGCCGAAGCCACCGCACCGCCTGCACGCGCCTCGGCAACGAGCTGATTGGCAGCCAGTTGCGCGACGGTCAGTACCGACGGGTGAATGTTGACCGCGGGTACTTCCGGGATCACCGAGGCGTCCACGACCCGCAGGTTCTGGATCCCCCACACCCGGAAGCGCGCATCGACGACGCTCGTGGCGGGGTCGCGGCCCGCTGCGCAACTGCCGACGAAATGCAGTCCCGGCGCGGCGTTCTGCCGGATGAACGCGAGCTTGTCCGCGTGCGTCCTGAGCGGCGCACTCGACTGCAGCCCGCCGTTGTACGGCGCAAGCGCGCGCGCCGCGCCGATGTCGAGCGTGCGATCGAGCGCCGCGATCATCGTGTCGCGGTCGATCGCCTCGGCCAGGTAGTTCGGATCGAGCGCCAGCGGCTGCCGCGGGTCCGCGCTGACGAGCCTTGCCACACCCCGGCTGCGCGGCTTCGCGAGGAACGGAATCAGCGTGTAGCCATCGCCCGGGGCGAGCGGGCCGCCGAACGGATACTGCATGCCGGCCACCTGGATGGTCGGCGCGCTGACCGCCGTTCCCCCGTAATACGCCATCGTCGACACGCCGTTCGACACCTGCGGTGCGATCGCCGCGCGCGCCTTGTACGTGACGCTCAACAGCAAGTGGTCGTGGAAATTGCGGCCGACGGCCGGCATGTCCTGCCGCACCTGGATATTGAGCGGAGCCAACTGGTCGAGCGGCCCCAGGCCGGACAGCATGAGCAACTGCGGCGACGCGGCCGTCCCGGCCGACACGATCGTCTCGCGGGTCGCATAGATCGTGCGCGTGGACGATCCGAGCCGCACTTCGACGCCCCGGCAAGTCGTGCCTTGCAGGGCCAGCTTCGAGACCAAGACGTTCGACAGGATCTTGACGTTCGGCCGGGTCAGCGCCGGCACCAGGAATGCCTGCGCCGGCCCGACACGGCGCCCGTCGGCGGTGGCGTTGACTTCGGTCACGCCGATGCCGTCGAGCCGCCGGCCCGCGTTCAGTTCGATTTGCCCGAGCCCCGTCGAGATGCCCGCCGCGAGATAGGCCGCGGTGATCGGATGCTGGTCGGCATAGCGGCCAACCGCAATGTGGCCGGCGGCGGAGCCGCACGTGCGCGACGCCTGCGTGACCTGCAGGTAGGCGCGATCGAGTTCGGCCGGGCTCCATTCCGGGCCGACGCGTTGCTGCCAGGCGCGATAATCGCGCGGATCACCGCGCAGCCAGATCATCGCGTTGATGCTGCCCGAGCCGCCCCAGGTCCTCCCTGCCGGCGACGCTTGCTGGCGGCCATCGAGCTGCCCTTGCGGCACGCTCGTGCGTGCCCAGTCGGTATCGCTGCCAAGATTGCGCAGCCAGTCCGCGACGAGTGCGACCTTCGGCTGACCGAGCTGGTTGCTGCCCGCCTCGATCAGCAAGACGGATGCGCCCGACGCGGACAACCTGTCTGCCAGCAGGCACCCCGCCGAACCGGCGCCGACAATGACGTAGTCGTAGCTGTCGCGCAGCGGCGCGGTCGAACCGGCTTGCGCCGTGTCGATGAACGGCGCGAACTCGCCGATCCCGGCCACGCTCGCGCCCAACGCCGCCAGTTTCCCTAGAAATGCACGCCGACTCCCGGGGCCATGACGGTCCGGATCGTTCGGTTGCGGATGTTGCGGAAAAAGATGCTCGCCTTCGTGACTCATGGACGTCTCGGCAGTGGGAGAAGGAAGAGGAAGAACGGGGAGCAACGGGCGGCGCTGCAGCGCCGCCCGGCAGACGGCCGGTCAGGTGCGCGTGATCGACACGCCGCCTTCCACGAGCAGGGCCGTTCCCGTCACGAAGCCCGACAGGTCGGACGCGAGATACAGCGCCGATTTCGCGATCTCATCCGGATTCGCCATCCGCTTGAGCGCGTGGATGCTCTCGACGAACGCCTTCTGCTCCGGCGTGCTGGCGGCCTCGCGACCCATCTCGGTGTCGGTGCCTCCCGGCAGCAACACATTGACGCGCAGGCCCGACGGGCCATACTCCGCCGCGAGCGTCTTGGTCAGTCCGATCAGCCCCGCCTTGCTCGCGGCATACGCCGCCATCCCCGGAAAGCCGACCGTGTGCCCCACGAACGACGACGTGAAGATCAACGAGCCGCGCCGGCGCGCGAGCAACGCGGGAATCTGATACTTGGCCCCGAGGAACGCGCTCGTCAGGTTGGCTTCGAGCGTGTCGCGCCAGCCGTCCAGCGTGATGTCGGTGACACTGCCGAGCGCCCCCATCGTGCCGGCATTGTTGAACGCGACATCGAGCCCGCCGAACTGGCCGACGGCCAGTTCGACGGCCTCCTTCGCGCAACGCTCGTCCGTCACGTCGCCCACCAGCGCGACGGCCTTGCCGCCGAACCCGCCAATTTCGTCGACCAGGGCGTTGAGCTGCGCCGCACGGCGCGCGACCACAACCACGCTCGCGCCCTCCTTCGCGAACAGCTTCGCGGCCTCGCGGCCGATACCCGAGCTGGCGCCCGTCACGATTGCGGTTTTGTCAGCGAGAAGATTCATTTTCTTTACCTTGATTAGCATTGCGTATTAACAGATCGCATCCGGGCGCACCGGCTGCGGTCTCACTTACGAACCCTCGGCCGATTTGAACAGCTTGATCAGGCCCGGCAGGTTCTTGCCGAAGGGTGCGACGCCTTCCTCGACTTTCTCGGCATAGCTCCAGAAATCGGTGCTGAACATCATGCCGAAATCGCGCGCCTCGCTGACGGCCTTCAACTGCACGATCGGGTTGTTCAGCGCGCCCTTGACGCCCGGCAGAATGGGCTTCGCGATCGACGTGAAGTATTCGAGCATCGACTCGCCTGGCACATCGGGCGTCCACACCAGCTGCACGACGACGGTCTTTTCCGTCACGTTGAGAAAACCGTGGATATGGTTGCGCGGACCGAATACGAGGCTGCCCTTCTTCATCGGGATCATCCGGATGGTGTCGCGTCCGGCAACGTTCGGCGGCTGGTCCAGGTCCCGGTACTTCTTCGTGCCCATCAGCATCACGATGCCGCCTTCCGGCGCATAGAACCACTCGTCGGTCAGCGTATGCAGGTGCAGCGGCGGCCCCGATCCCGGCGGAATCTCGACCTTCGCCATCAAGTACCGGCGGCCCGTGGTCTCGCCGGTACGCACGAACTTGATCGAGGCGCCCTCCGGCTCGCCGTTGACGACCAGCGGGTCGGGATCGTCCTCGACCAGCGCGAACGCGGCGGCGTTGTCCTGCGCGTCTTCGGCCCAGTCCGACTCGGCGTCGTCCTCCACCCGGTGCGGCAGCGCGCCGGCGTGATCGACCCGACCGGTCGATGTTTGCGTTTCCTCAAGCATTGCACTCATGGTCGCTCCTCAGTTGAACTTCCGTGTTGAACTATCGTGCCGCGCTTACCTGTTGCCGGGCCGTGTCGCCCGGAACACGTGCTTGATGCTCGATGACGGGCGAACGCACGGCGTGCCCCGTCACGCGATCCAGCAATTCGCCGGCGTGGCGCGGCACGCGATCGCCTCGCCACGCGACATGCTGGTCGGGTCGCACCAACACGAGGCGCCGCTCGTACAACGCGGGCGCTGCGTCCGACACGACCTCGACGATCGACAGCGGGATCGCCCGAAGGCACGCGGCATCGACGAGCCGCGCCGCATCGTCGTCGAGCGTCGGCGGTTCGGCCTTCGTTCCCACCCGCAACAACGTGAAACCCGTCCCCAGCAGGTCGAATATGGAACGGCGCGCGCCGTCCGCGCCGGTCAGCCACAGATGCGGCAGACGGCCGCCGGGCACACTGCTCGGCCGGTAGATCAGCGGGTCGTCGTCCGGCGCCTCGCCGTCGGGCCAGACAATCGCCGAGCCGTCGTATCGCGCACCGAGCTCCACACCGATTGCGTCGAACTGTGCGCGAAACGCCTGCAGCGCTTCGCCGAACCGGGCGCGCGCCGCGTCGCCCTGGGCGCCCGTCTCCTCGACTTCCGCCGGCGCGCGTATCTCTACGACGCGTTGCGTCAGCCGGCGCGCCGCAGCCGTGTTGCGTAGCGCGATCGGCCGGCGCTCCGCTTCATAGCTCGCGAGCAACGCCGCGCCGCCCCAGCCCTGCACCGCACCCGCCAGCTTCCACGCCAGGTTCGCGGCGTCGTCGATGCCGGTGTTCATGCCGAAGCCGCCCGTCGGAGAGAACAGGTGCACGGCATCGCCGCACAGGAACACGCGCCGGTCCGCGTAACGCTCCGCCACCAGGGCGACCCCGCCCTGCCACGGCGCGTGAGCGAGCACCTCCACCTCGACCGGCCGACCGACGCCTTCGCGAATCCGGCGAATCACCGTCGCGTCGTCCGGCAGCGCGCCTTCGTCGTCCGCTTTCGACATCAGCAGGAATTCGTCCGCGCCGTCGAGACTGATCAGCAGCATCCGCAAACCGGGCGCCATCACGTTGTACATCCAGGCTTCGCGCCCTTTGAGCAGCTTGCGATGCAGCGCGGGAATCCGCACATGGCTCGACAGCATTCGACCACTGAGAAACCCGTCGCTCGCCCCGCTCGCCCCGAGATAGCGAATGCCGAGCGCGCGCCGCACGAAACTCTGCCCACCGTCGCAACCGATCAGGTACGCGGCCCGCCACTGTTCGTCCGGCATCGAGCCGTGCGTCGCGGTCGCGTCGAGCCTGACGCCGGCCGCATCCTGCTCGAACCGGCTCACACACCAGCCGAACCGCAGGTCGATGTTCGGCCGGGTGTGTGCATGAGCGAGCAGGAACTGCTCGACGTACATCTGATTCGTACGCAGCAGCGGCTCGGGTACCTGGTCGGCGTCGTCCGCGGCGCGCGCCGCCTCCATTCGCTCGCGCTCCGAACCCATCGCAAGTCGCGTGAGCTCCCAATCGGCGAGCCGCGTGAAATACGCGATATCACGCGGATGACCGGGAGGCAGCCCCAGCGCGCGCACGGCGTCCGAAATGCCAAGGCGGCGGTAATGCTCCATCGTCCGGGCGTTGTGCGTGCTGCCCTTCGGATGCCAGCGGCTGCCGGGCTCCCGGTTGAACACGACCGACGCGACGCCGTGGCGATCGAGAAACAATGCCAGCAACAACCCCACCGGGCCGCCGCCCACGATGGCCACGGGACGCTCGCACGCCGGCCACGACAGCGAGCGCATTTCAGTTTCGGCGTTCGACATGCAGGCTCCGGCGTCACGCCGCGTCGGCCGCGGGCACCTGCCGGCCGGGCCACAGTCGCAGGATGTCGTACCGGTGTGCGCCGGCGCCCTCGCCATAGGCCGACGCCACGATCGTCGACGAGTAGTTGTGTTCGGCCAGCATCTCCGCCAACGCCCGTTCGTCGCCGAGGCTGCTGAAGCCGATCAGCAACTCCCCGTCCGGCGTCAGGTGCCGCGACGCCTCGCGCAGGAACCGGCGATGCGCGAGGTACCCGGCGTCGCAGAACGCCTGCATGATCGGCTGCTCGAACACGTAATCCTCCGGCACGAACACGAAGTTCGAATTCCAGTAGATCTGGTCGAATCGTTCGCCGGGCTCCAATACGTCGAACAGGTCGCCGTGCCGCGCCGATACCCGGTCCGCCACGCCGTGCGACCGCACGTTTTCCTGCGTATTGCGCACGGCCGCCTCGCTGATGTCCGCGGCCACGACGCGTGCGCAACCGGAGAGCGCGGCCACCACCGACGTCACACCGGCGCCGCAGCCGATCTCGAGGAAACTGCCGCCGCGACGATACGGCAAGTGCCGGGTAAAGATGCCCGTCGATTGAAAATGCGTCGGCGGAAAGACGCCCGCATGCACGGCGAAATTGCGGCCTTCGCACACGTACTGAACGACGCCGTCCGCTTCGGCGGCCGCCAGCCGGCGCCGCACCGATGCGAACGCATCGGATTCGTAGTCTTGAGGGTTCATGGATCCTATCCTTCGATCAAACACGTGCGACCGAGCCGCGCGCCACGTAAAGGACGTCGCGCGCCGCGACCACGTCGTCGGAGGCGTCGCGCAGCAGCCGCTTCAGCACCTTGCCCGTCGCCCCCATCGGCAGGAACGCCAAGCTCCGCACGATCGCCACGGCTACGCCGCGCTCCGACAGCTTTCCGCCGCATTCGGCGAGCAGCACCTCGAGCACGTCGTCCGCCACGCTCACCGGATCGCCAGCATGCCGGTCGGGCAGCACCAGCGCCAGCACCGCCGGATCGTCGGCGGCGCCATCGCCCACCCCGACGATCGCGACATCGCATACGCCGTCCACTTGCTGGACCACCTCCTCCAGCTGCAACGTGTAGAGCTGCCCGCCGGACGTTTCGATCACGTCGACCTCGCGGTCGATCTGATAGAAGATGCCGTCCTTGCAATACGCCACGTCGCCGGTCAGAAAGTAGCCGCCGCGCCATGCACCGGCCGTCCGCGCCGGCTGTTGCCAGTACCCGGACGTGATCGTCGGCGCACGCACCGCGAGCAAGCCGCGCTGCCCCGGCGCCACTTCGTGCCCCGTCACCGGATCGAGGATCTTCGCGACCGCGATATCCACCGGCCTGCCGATCGCGCGTTGCGGCGCGAGCGCGGCCGCGGTCGATTCGCAGCGGAACAGCGCCATGCCCAGTTCGGAGCTGCCGAACGCATCGATGAAACGGGACTCCGGCGCGCCGACCAGCAGGCGACGCGTATGGCTCTGGTGCGCCGCGTCGCCCATGCTGAACCAGCGCCGGACGGAATCGAATTCACGCTCGCCGACACCGCCCTCGACTAGTTGCATGTAGCTCTTCGGGAACGCCACGACCGTGGTCGGACGGAACGCCTGGATGGCCGCGCGCACTGCGTCGCCCTCCTGCGTCCCCATCACGTAGGTCGGAATGCCGTGCAGCACTGCGGTTTCGAGATGACTGATCGCCGCCGAATGCGATTGCGGCAGCGCCGTCAGCAGCCGCTCGTCGGGGCCTTCGGCAAAGCGGCCGATGCGGGCCCGCTTGCCCATGAAGAATTGCCGATGCTCGAAGCGCACCGCTTTCGGTACCCCGGTCGTACCCGACGTATGGCTCAGCATCACCAGCGTCGAATCCTCTGGCTCCACCGGCCACCCGTCGGGCAGACGCGCGTCGCGCCGCAGCACCGCACGCGACACGTCCACCAGCCGGCCCGCGTTCGACGCACTCCAGCGTTGTACGAACGCGCTCGTCGCCTGCGTATGCGTGTCCGCCACCAGCGTGTCGAAGCCGTTTTCGCTCATGTACGCCACGCCCGCGTCGGCCGGCATCGCGGGATTGATCAGCGCAATCGCCGCGCCGAGGCTCGTCAGCGCCAGATAGTGGAGAAACGGCGCCATGCCGTCCTCGACGCAGACGGCGACCACGTCCCCGCGGCCGACGCCGAGGCCCAGGTACCAGGCCGCCAGCGCAGCGCGATACTGCTGCAGCGTCGCGAGGCTGAAGGCCTGCACCGGCACGTCGTCGGAGTAGTGCACCGGCTTGTCCAGCTGGAGGAATTCGATGTCCTTCGACGGATTCAGCGCGAGGCACAGATCGATGAAATTGCCGCTACCCAGCGATGCATCCGCACGCAGCGTGGCCAGCCCGGACTCGGGCATGCGCGCATCCACGTCCGTCGCGTCGGCTCCCGGATACGACAGCAGGTCGGTCAACATCGCCATCCGGCGCCGCACCATTTCTTCGCCGACCGCGATCACGCGTGCGCGCCGGTAGGGCTTCTCGGCCAGCATCCGGTCGATGATTTCGCGCATCACGATCGCGTGCTGCTCGTCCTCCTCGACATGAATCTGGAAGAACCGCGTGGCCTGAAGCGGCGCATTGCGATATCGCATCGCCGCCAGGACCGGACCGTAGACGATCGGCACGATCGCCTCCGCACCGAGGCACAACGCGGCCAGGCCATCCAGCGGATCGGCGCCGCGGCAATAGTGGAACATCGCGTCGATCAGCGCACGCGTGGCCGGCAGCATCGGCAAGCTTCCCCGCACCGCCGACATCGCATCCATCGATTGAAGATACAGCTCCGCATGCGAAACCTGATCCGTGCCGTCGCCCAGCAGTTCCTCCGCCAGGTTGTGCGACAACGCCTTGAACTCGTTCACGTCGGTCAGGCCGCCCATCAGCGAGCACAGGTAACGTGTGAAGTACTGCGAATAATATTGATGCTGGATAAGGAATCCACGCAATTGCGCATCGCTGACCGTGCCATCGCGGCAAGCGGCGAGAAACGGGTTGGCGCTCAGTTCCTCTAGCAGCCCGGCCGGAAACATGTCCGTCCAAAGCTGCGGCAACTGCATGTCGTTGGCCATGCTCTGCTCCACCGGTGATTGATCAATCATTGCGTTCATCGAATTGGTTCTCCATGGCTGCGCCTCGGTGGCGCAGCAGACGGAATCACGCGACATCGAACTCGGCCACTTGCCCCGACCGGTCTTTCACGCTGTCCGCCAGTCGTCGCAGCAGCATTCGCGGCCGCGCGTGCTGGAACACGTTCCGGCCGATGCAAAGGCCGGTCGCGCCATTCCGGATCGCGGCCTGCGTCATCGCGACCAGCGTCCCCTCGTCCGCCTTGTCGCCGCCGGCAAAGAAGACCCGGATATCCCGCCCGTGCACGGAAGCAAGCTGCGCGACTTCGTCCACCGACGCATTCGCGAGCTTCACGGCGTCCGAGCCCAGCTCCGTCACCACCCGCACGAGGTGATGCAAGCGTGTCAGACGTTCCTCGGACGTAGGCACCTTCACCTTGTCGTACAGCATCGTGAGCAACGGCAAGCCGGCGGCATGCGCGGCATCCGTCACCGCGCCGAGCATCGCGAAGTTGTGCGCGAAATTACCGGCCGTGAAGTTCACCTGAATCGACACCGCGTCCGCGCCCAGCCGCAAGGCCGTCTCGATATCGGCCACCATGACCTTGGTGTCCGCATCGGGCGAGAGGCTAGCCATCCCGTTCAGATGCACGATCACGCCCGTTGTCGGGTGCAAGCATTGCCGCATGATCAGACGCTCGACCAGGCCCTTGTGACCCAGGATCGCGCTGATGTCGGGGCTTCCGATCCAGCTTTCCAGTGCCGCGGTCGCCTGGATACCTGCAATCGGCCCCATCGTCAGCCCATGGTCCACCGGCACGATCAACCCGCGCTGCGAATCCGGGAACAGGATCCGGCGCTCTCTCAGTTTTCTACCGACGTAGCCCATCGACGCCCCCTACTTTTCGATGATCGTCTCGTTGATCTTGATTCCAACGTGGCGCCCCGGTTCGGTCACGTAGCCCAGCACCTTGTCGCCAGGCTTCAGTTCCGAGATATTGAGCGGCTTGGCGGCATCGGAGAACACGCGCACGTGCCAGTCGTCCTGCATCAGGATGTTGACGCGCTCCTTGCCCGGGAACTCCACCTCGATCAGGCGCAGCGGGCGCTGCTCGATCTTCATCCGTCCGACCGTCGCGCGCCGCACCCGGCCTTTCGAATTCACGATCATCACCGGCGAGCCCGCCTTGAGTTCGCTCATGTAATCGGTGCGGTTTCCGGTGTTGAAGACATAGGAGTGCACGGCCCCGGCGTTCACGCGAAACGGGCGCAACTCCATGTAGGGCAGGAAGAATACTTCCGGGCAGGCAAGGAGGCCGCCCTGCGACGTGCTGCCCACCAGCATCCCCTCGTCCGGCGCGAACAGCGTCGAGGTGTCGATACACGCGCGGTAGCCCATTCCGACCGGGCGGCTCTCGATCACGGTACCGGCCTGGATGCTCAGGTTCTCGTGTTCCGCATCCGCCATCTGCTCGAGAAACGCGCTCATCACCTGATGATCGCGCGGCGAGAAGATCACGCCTTCCGCGCCGTACTCCATCACGCCGTACGACACGATCGCGTCATCGACATTGGTCGGCTCGTTGATTTCCTTCATCAGGATCGTGCCCGTCGACTGCAGCGATGCGATCACCAGTTCCAGCGGGATGTTGGTCGGATCGCGGAAACGGATCCATAGATAGTCGAACGCCAGCCCGTCGTTGATGGAGCCGAGCAGGCTGTCGCGATCGTCCACGTAGCTCGTATAGCAGGTCGCAATGCCGTCCGCGCCCAGTTGCCGCAGCGCGTCGAGATCCGGGCAGGCCACGATGCGCCGGCGATTGACGTCGTCCTTGAACTCGGCGAACAACGGGCCTTCGCGAAACGCCTTGATGTCGGCGGCATTGCCCAGGCGCAGCACGACCCTCATACGGCTGGGAATGGCCGGCAGCAGGTTGGCGACGTTACCTGGGTAGACCACGACGCCGCTGTACAGTGAGTTGACGACCCGCACGAACATGCTGTCGTCCGGATGTGGACGAGCCAGTTGTGCCGTGTCGTACCACACGAGTTGCCCGTCCAGGGACGCGCGCTTCGACTGACCGTTCGCCAGCACGTTGGTCAGCTTCACCGACGTCCGCTTCGCGACCGTTTCCTGTGTCTCGAATGGCGTGGCAGCCGCCGCTGCCTCCTTCGGTGCCGGCGCTTCCTTGATCTTCGCTGTCACGCTCGCATTGCTCATACGCATCATCTCCCGGTGGATAAACAAAGGCGCGGCGCATCTGAAATGCGCCTAGCCTGGAACAGCCGGCGGTCAAGCCCGAAGCAGTTCGCAAGGCATCCCCAACTGCGATACACGGCCCATCTTGTTATCGGAAATCAGCACTTCCCTCGGAGGCTCCTGTTTCAGACAGCGCCGCAATGCGGCGATTGCCGCAGCCATACGATCCGGAGTAAAGCCAACCGGCTCCCTCGGATAACAGATGTAACTTTTCCGGCAACTGAAAAATACATACCCGTTATTCGGTAAATTCGACGAATCAAAATATTCGACCACCCAGCAAATCTGAGCCGATTCGTTCATCATTGACTCACCCGAAAAACGCAAGCAGCCCGCGCAATCATCAGAAATTACGCATACCCCATGCCAAATTAACGGTAAGTAAAACTAAATTAATAAAACAGACTGAATATCGACGATTCCATGGTGATTAATTCTCGAGCCACCCGCCGCCCGGCCCGGAGCCAGCGCCCAATCGGGCGGCATGCCTTTCTCAACTCACCCTGCCGTCTCTCACCGGCAGGCCATCGTCCTTCACACAAGCGCCGAAGCGATGCATCGCTTCTTGCTTTGAAACAATGATTTCGTCCATTGCCCTGGGCGAGACGACTTCACTGTTTCCGTAATCGATTTAATGCAATCGACTATTGAATCATTTCAACACAAGCGCATATTGCTTCGCCTGATCATTATTCTATCCGACGGATTTTTGACATTCCTTCAACATCGTCGGCATCGCGTCGCTAGTGTAAATGCAGATAGCGCCGCTTTTGAATACCAGAGCAAAAAATTTATCCGAATGAGAGAGCAAGAATGCTATTGACTCGCCTCCCCGCGCTTGATCTCTTGGAGTATCGATTCCCGGATCGGGTACGCAGCCGAAATCGGGCGCCAGAGACTTGGCCGTCGGTGGCAGCGGGAGGGGAAGACAGCGGGGGTGTCAAGCGGTCGCTGCCGGTGCGCGTGGCGGCGGCATGCCATGGCCGCGCCTGAGGAGTGGCATCCTGAGTGGTATGTGCGGGATAGTGTGTTGAGCCTCGGGATCGAGGCCAGCCTCGGCGAAGCGTTCACTCATTGCGGAGTCACGGAACACCTGGTCTAGACCGACAAGCAAATCGGCGACGTATGCGGGCAACCCTTCCGCCAGTAGAACCTCTCGCTGCTGCTCGAGGGTCCGCTCTGCGTAAATAACATGACGACCTAGCAACTGTGAAAGTTCGTCGGCAATTTCATGCATCGTCATCGCACGCGGACCCGTGAGGTGATATCCCAACTGGACTTTCCTTCGGCGACCCATTTCAGGATTTCGAGTTCACGCGCGCTGAGGCACGGTGCATCGGATTGCAGCGCCTCCAGCCTGCGGCACGTGTCGAGCGTCAGATTCGCGACAAGTGCGCCCCACGACGGAATGGCGAAGGGCAAATCGCCGTTGTCAGACGCCCGCGCCTGTCGAACGAAGCTCACGCACGCCACATCGCCATGCCTGTTGTGAGCCGGAAACGACACTCCGTCGCCTAACCCGTACATGCGACTTCCGTCTCGAAGTTCGCGCTGTTCGGTTGTCGCGAAGATCCGGTCGCACCAGATCAGCGGTGTCAACGACGACATCGCATGCTGCGCGACCGGGTCGATCATCAGGTAAGCCCGCTCCCGATAACGGGACAACCACGCCTCCGGGTAGTTCGACAGTGTGCGGCCGCTCTTCAGTGTCCCGCCCGTCATTCGATAGTCCTGGTAACAGACATGGTCAAATCCCGCCAGGCGTCCGATGTCGACCAGCATCCGGCCCAGTTCGTCCATGCAAGTGCAACCGCCGATCTTGAACACCATCTCAAGCATCCGCTCACCGCACCGACACGATGCGGACTCACGACATCCTTCGGCCCATAGAATGACGCGTTCTCTGGCTTCTCTCATAATTTTTAGAATTACTGATCAATTTATGTTTGAAAATCGATTCGATGAATTCTCAAGGCGCCCTCAATCCGCCTGCGATAGCAGGAAACGGCCCCGTCGTCGAATCAGAACACCCGCGTCGCTGACGGGACGCGCGCATGCTGCTTGACGTACGCGAGCGCATCGTTGATCGTCAGAACGTGCTGCTCCCCGTCCCTCATTCGTAACGACACCTCTCCGGCCAGGGCCTCCTTGCGTCCTGCAATTGCGACGATCGGCGCGGCCAGTTCCCTTGCATCGAAGATCTTGCGCGGCAGGCGCTCGGCGCGGAAATCCCTCAGCACCCGACAGCCGATGTCTTCGAAAGCGAACGCCGCGTTGTCGGCAAATTCGCGGTCATCTTTCCCAATGTTCGCAACGACGATCTGGTCCGGTGCCAGCCAGGTCGGCAACCATCCCTCGTAGTGTTCGAGAAGAATACCGATGAACCGTTCAAGGCTTCCCAGGATCGCGTGGTGCAACATGACGGGCGTTGCCTTCCCACCGTCCTCTGCGACATATGACGCACCGAGCCGTTCCGGCAATACGAAATCGAGCTGGATCGTTCCGCACTGCCACTTTCGTCCTTGGCGGTCGAGCAGATGAAATTCGAGCTTGGGACCATAGAATGCCCCTTCTCCCGCCTGGATCGCGAAATCGAGACCTGCCGCGCGCGCAGCGGATGCCAGCATCGCTTCCGAGCGATCCCAGACCGCATCGTCACCCGCACGGACCGCCGGCCTCGTCGACAAAGCCACATCGAATTCGCCAAATCCGAAGTCTGCGTAGATCGTCTTCAGCAACACACAGAATCGTGCGACTTCAACCTCGACCTGATCCTGCATGCAAAGCACGTGAGCGTCGTCCTGCGTGAACGCACGGGCACGCATAAGGCCATGCAACGCCCCGGACGGTTCGGCCCGGTGGACCGCCCCAAATTCGGAATATCGGATTGGAAGATCGCGATACGACCGACTGCCTTTTTTGAAAACCTGCACATGGCACGGGCAACTCATCGGTTTGAGACAGTACGGATTATTGTCACTCTCGAGTGAAAACATGTTTCGCCCGAATTTCTCCCAATGACCGCTCTGTTCCCAAAGATCGCGCGAGACGATCTGAGGCGTCCGCACTTCGGAAAAGCCAGCCTGACGCATCCGGACTCGGATATATTCCTCGACAACCCGATAAAGAACCATGCCGCGCGGATGCCAGAAGACAGCGCCCGGGCTTTCATCCTGCTGATGAAACAGATCGAGTTTGTTGCCGAGCACTCGGTGATCGAAATCGTCCATCATGTTCTCCGTTGACTTGATACCGGTCGACGGAGCACAAAAAAACCCCGTCCGTTTCCGGCGGGGCTTAGGGATGGTTTGAGGCACTGAGTTACGACGTGCAACCTCCCCCCGGCCCGCCGTTGGCGGTCGTGGTAGTGGTCGCGGTAGTCGTAACGTAAAGTGCGTTCATGGGACTAATCTAGTCAACCTGCCAACGTCTGTCAACAAACATTCGAGTCAAAATTCAGCGCCAAAATTTTATGATCCGTTAAAAATCCTCAAACGGAAAATAAATGAAATTCACAGAAAGCATAATGAAATTCTCTTTAAGGTAACTAAATAATGGTTTTATTCATGGAATGGAAGTTGCGGGCAATCATAAAAGGCGATCACTAGCAGGCCGTTCCCGAGATCAAGGAAAAGCAAGCCGATGCGAAGCGAGGACGGTTATAACGAATCGTTGCACATTCTGGTGGCCAATGTCCAAGCCGGGGCAAATGGCCGAGCCGAGCGCGACGTTGCCGCGGAGATGCTGCGGGACGTCGCGCGACCAGATCGACGCATCCCTGTGGGCTCTCAGAAAAGGTGTCTTTGGCCTCCTAGACAGATCAAGGACTTGGACATCTTTTTTGAGAACACCGCATGCTTCTTGTCTCAGAAAAGATGTCCGCAGCCCCGGAAATTCTCAGAAAAGTTGTCCTTCGGAATGTCACGCCCTACCTAGACGCCTCGGCGGAACTCGGCGACCGACAGCACAATGGAGGAGCGTTTCAGCGGCCAGCGATGTCGGCACTTCTTGTGCTATAAATGTGCATATAGTGTGCGCCGAGAAAGCTTCCATGAACCCCGGTCTGGCCCGAGATTCAACGCCACCCCTCGATTTCGATCACTTCCTGGCGTCTTTGAAGGACTCGGAGAGCGCTGCGCCGATCGTCTCGGCGCGACGCTTCGCAGCCGCCCTGCATATCGATATGCAGACACTCGCACGGCTGGCCCATGTCCATCGCAATACCATCAGTCGTCTTCCCGGCGCCGAAAGCGTGCAAAAGTATCTTCGAGACGCGCTGCGGGTCATCCGAGCTGCAACCGATATCTCCGGGGATATACGGAGTACGCTGTTTTGGTATCGCAATGAACCACTGCCGACCTTTGGCTACAAGACTGCCGAAGAGCTGATATCGGAGGGACGCACTGAAGACCTGCTGCGTTATGTCACATCGCTCGAGGCCGGTGCGGCTGGATAGTCGGAGACACACGTTGCGGGTCCGCAAAATCGCGGCTATTCTCACGTGGCCAATTGCCGTTCGGCGAAAGAAAACAGGGCGCGGGGCTTACCGGCTTGGACGTGGTTCCGCGGTATGTTCCCGCCCCACCTCCTCAAATGCCCGCTTGATGAGCGGGCATTTTCTTTTTCGCACCCACTTAACCATTTGCCCACTAATCGCACAGTTGCCGGCTATCTGAAATCGCAGCGGCTATCCGTTGCTCGCCGCGCTTGCCAGCATCAGCGAGAAGGCACTCGCCAGTCGCCTAACTAAGCTCGCTCCTCGCATGGGCAATGGCTTGGCCAATATGTGGCTCATGTCATCGCAGGCAAGGCACTTAAGACGAACGCAGTTGGAGGAGGCCCAGTCGAGTTACTTCCTACGTAGCTTAAGCGTCAGCAACCGCGTGCGTGCACGGGCCGCGCGCCAGCGTGCGCAGGGAGCTTTCGCGCAGCTTGCAGGTACGACGCGGGATCGAGCTGGTGGGCACGCGCCTCATGGGAGGCGACGTGTTCCAGCAGCGTGGGCAGCCCAACCCCGGAAAATACTTGGCAACCGGGGTCGACTCCGTGCATATCACGCTTGATGTGGCACGATCATCTACGTCGGCCCCGCTTGCCGAACCTGGGTCGGGGTCCACTTGTCCCACCGCCCGCCTCACCCGACGGCGTAGACGACTCCTCATCCGCAGCGTGCGGCACGCTGCCCGTCTTCGGCCCCTTCCCCAAGGCTGCATCCCTTATCTGACCTATCTTCCCGGTGACGTCCGTCGAATCGGTGCCGCCGCGCGGCTTCACCGTGTTCGCGACCGATGGCTTCCCGGCGGCCGGGTCCTGGCCGAGCTGCGCGATGCGCTTTGCAAAATAGGCTTCGAGCTCCCTGGAAATCACCTTCATATGCTCGACGGCATCGCGCACGCACAGGGTGACCATACCGAACGGTACTTCTGCGGATTTGTCTTCCAGAAACTTCACGATCTCGTCGCATGAGGAAAAGCTGCCCCGCGCTTCCCGCTTTTTCGACAAGTCCTCTCCAGCTGCTCCCGCCATCGCCGCCTCGCCAACCGCCAACGCGAGCACATCATCGGGGACGACGCCGGAACCTGACCCGGTAGACGGGGGAATCGTGCGCTCAACGAGCCACTCCGCGAAGCGCGCGCCATTCTCCGTCAGGTTCGCACTGTGCTTTGTCTTTGTCGGCGCAACAAGATCGCTCACTGAGACCACCGGTACGAACGGAATCTGGTTGGCATACTGGGCGTAAAAGGCGTACGAACCCCTAGCAGGATCGTGCACGCTGTACAGCCGATCGAACTGAAACTCCGGCTCCTGCCCTGCCTCAGCGGCGTCTTTCGCCGCCGCCTTCGCCACAGCCGCATCTTGCTCCGGCACCTCCTTCGATGGCTCCTTCTTCTTCTGGCCGTAATCTAGCGTGTAGATGGCTGTCTCATTGCGCTCATTCGTATCGACGAGTTTGGCCTGCATCCAGAAGAGCTGGACACACGGCGAGCACGAAGACTGTGTTTGCCCTTCCGCTAACTCTTTCGCTGGCTCCCCGTAGCCCATGTCGAGCACCAGCAGCAGGTCAGCCCCCACGGCCGCCTCTTTCACCGCCGGTTTGTTCATCGACCAGATCGGACTCACCGCAATGTCAATCTGCGCCGCGTCTTCCAGCTCGAAGCCGACATGTTCCATCCTGCTGGTGAGATGCTTCTGGAAGGTGCCTGTGCGCCCGTTTTCGCCGTCGGCGTCGCCGATATTGCCGCAGACGAACGACGACGCGCTCGTGATACACCAGTAGAGCGCCCAGTGCGCCGGTGTGACAAAGCCGGTTTTCTCGACCAGGTCATCCGGAAATGTCGCATCTGTCACCAGGAAGGCGCTTGCCAATGCCGCGCTTCGCGTCACGATCTTCCCCGGCACTGCAATCTTCAGCGCGCCGTTAACCGGCGCAATGGCCGGGAAATCCACATAGTTCGGGTGTGCCCAGCGGGCCAGCAATGCCTTTCTTAATGCCTTGAGATGCTCCGCGTCGTGTCCGCTCATGAATTGTCCTGATGGGGTGGTATGTAGGCCGCCACCGGGCGCAGCCGCGCGATCTGTCAGCCGGTTCTCTCGCGATGTGCATGGGAGCAGAATGTTCTGCGGATGACTATCGGTGATGAGGCATGTCCGCGTCAACCGCGCCACGGTGCACGGCTAACGATGGTGGCAGCTTGCTTGCCGGGCACGGTCACCTGCTCGCGCAGCGCCTGAACGATCTCGGCCGCCAAGCCTTCGCCCATGCGAGGAGCAAGCGTGGCCAGGCAATTGGCGAGTGTCTTCTCGCTGCGGCGGCAAGCGCGGCTGGCGACGGATAGCGCTCAAGCAGATCTAGCACCGCTGGATGTCGAGGCGCGGTCCGAGAACGCGCTCGAGAGCGGGATGGATCTGGGTGAGCAAGCCGCGAATGCGGTTGCTAGTTTGGGTGACTTGGTCGGCGAGATCGTCATCGAAGTCGCACAGCATGGTGAGTTCGGCGAGCTGCTCATCGGCCATTAAACAGCGACAACGTAGTTCCCAACCGCCTTCGCAGCATTGCGGGATCCTATCTCGCGGGCTTACTACGCGCGCGAGATCCAGCACGGCAAGCGTCACAACCAAGCGCCACTGGCGCTATCACGCAATCGGCTCAGCGTATCTAGTGGCGCGGGCATGAGCGGAGACGGTGGCAGAGAAGACGCGTCCGATAGTCGCTGCTGTGCGCTATCCGACCCAACCATCTGTCAGGACTATTGGTGAAATGTTGATCAATTTTTTGAACGGTGTGAGGCATACGAGAAGCGCCGGCAGATGCAGGACTACACGGAAGATAGCACCGTAGTGAAACTTCGTTCACGCCGAGAGAATACCGGCTTCAAAGCGAAAACCGATACCAATGATCCGACGAGCGCGGCGAACGGCTAAGACCGCGACATCATTCCGGCAAAACCGGAGTGCGCGGCAATCACTTGACTCGGCAAGTAAGATATTTTCTGGGCATAAAATTTCTGCTCGTGCATCGTCTATATGCGCACAAGCATCCGAATAGCTATTGGAGGCTCCAGCACAATTCACGCGACATATTCTGTTCTAGAAAAATTAAATTCCAGAACGAACGTAGAATCCAAATCACAAAATAATATTTGAAGACACTCGCCAAGCATCTAGAGTTATTTAAAACGAGATGGCAACAAACCTACCAAACCAGACAACTGGTCTCCTTCTCGAACTAAATCCGAGGGCAATGGCATGGACGTACTGGAAACGACTAACGACATTCTTTCAGCCGATATCGACGTTCGCAGCTCGATTACTGCGACGTTAGTTCGCCATTCAGCGACCGATCTTGACGTCGTCAGGGCCGCTCGAGTATCGACAGCGAGCGAACTGGCAAACGAAGAAAACCTCGACGATGCTTATGCCAGCGGATTAATTGAATATTTGATGAAGTCGCGACACGGAAGTCCATTCGAGCATAATTATATGACTTTTCTGGTAACTGCACCGATCTTCGCAGTCCGGCACCTGATGCGTCATCGCACTTGGTCATTCAACGAAGAAAGTGCGCGTTACCGTAAAATCCGGCCAATATTTTATCTACCGGACGATGAGCGAGATCTGCGGCAGGTCGGTAAACCTGGTCATTACCAGTACGTTCCAGGCAACGATGGGGACCATGGTTATCTTCGGGACATCGCTGTCTCGGCATATGCTTCAGCGTTCGACAATTATTCAAAGTTGCTTGAACGGGGAATTGCCAAAGAACTTGCACGAATTGTGCTGCCTGTGGCGACTTACTCCACGGTCTACGCGACGTGCAATGCTCGGGGCTTGATGCATTTTCTGGGGTTACGGACCAGTCGCGCCAACGCGACCTACGCAAGCGCCCCGCAACGCGAGATCGAAGAGGTAGCCGATCAGATGGAAGCCCAGTGGGCTCAATTGATGCCGCTGACTGCGGCGGCGTTCGAAAAATTCGGTAGAGTCAGTCCATGACCCGTTCCCCTTTGTTCAAGCGACGGATCGGTGTGTTTGCGGGCTCATCCGTTGGAAATGACCTCAGGTATGCCGAACAGGTCCGAGAATTCATCGCCAATGCAGTTTCCACAGGGCTGGAAGTGGTCTATGGCGGGGGTAGCGTTGGCCTGATGGGAGTAGTTGCTGACACCGCTCTGAACAACGCCGGTAAGGTGGTCGGTGTCATCCCCCAGTCTCTTGCTAACGCCGAGGTGGCCCATAGGAGCCTTACAGCGCTCCACGTAGTCGAATCAATGTCAGCCCGAAAGAGACTGATATTGGACCTGTCTGATTATATTGTCGCTTTTCCGGGGGGAATCGGCACAGTCGAAGAGCTTTTTGAGGCATGGTCCGAACTGATTCTGGGCCTGTCGCGAAAGCCAGTTTTCCTGTTGAACATAAGCAACTACTGGTCACCACTGTTGCGCCTGATCGAACATATGGCCGAATCGGGATTTATCAGAGATGTAGAACGCGGAACGCTGATTCCGATTACTAGGTTCGATCAACTCCTTTCTCACGCTAGCAATTGGACGGCGCCGCCGGCGCGTTGGGCACGAGAAATGTCTGAAGACGGGATACGACCGACATGAAATCCACGGAATATATTCCAATTATTGATCTGCAGAGATCGGCCAGCGGCATTTGCGGTGACAAATTCGATACGGCCCAAAAGCTGCGAACGGTGTGCGAAGGAACGGGATTTTTTCTCATCGTAGGACATGGAGTTCAAGCAAGCATTGTGGAGAAAGCATATCGCGCAACACAAGCCTTTTTCGAACTCCCGTTGTCGGACAAACTGGCACTTCGGAGTGATCACGACGACCCATTGATGCGCGGATTTGGGCGCCAGGGAAGTCTCTCCGCGTCAAATACCGATGCAGTGGTGGCCAGCGAGAGGGCCCGGCCTGATCTATCTGAAACCTACACAATCAATCGGCTTGGTGAGCCGATTGAAGTACCCGGAATCCCCTCTCATCTGAACTGGCACGTTCGAAAGCCGAACAAGTGGCCGGATATCGATGGCTTTCGAGCGGCATATCTGGACTACTATCATGAAATGGAAGGTCTCGCGCGCGATCTGATGAGCCTGTTCGCATTGAGTTTGAATTTGCGGGAAGACTGGTTCGACAGCAAAATCGATCAACACATGACCAACCTCACAGCGAATTATTATCCGCCATTGTTTTCTGAACCGATTCCTGGACAACTGCGGAAGGGGCAGCACAGCGATTGGGGTTGTTTGACTATCCTTTATCAAGATGGCGGCACGGAAGGGCTCCAGATTCTGACGAAAGACGGGAATTGGGTTGACGTTCCCACTATCGCCGACGCCTTTGTGATAAATATCGGGGACTTAATGTCGATCTGGACGAATGACCGTTGGACCAGCACAGTGCACCGAGTTGTCAATCCTCCGGCCGGGAAGCGTGAACAATCTCGATACTCACTACCATTTTTTTACCAGCCTAACTTCCACACCGTAATAGAGTGCATTCCCGGGTGCAATATCGACTCCGAGCGAGCAAAACACAACCCGGTCAAATCCGGCGACTATATCCTCGAGAAATTCTCTAGGGCTTACGGAAAATACTGAGTTCAAACGATGACCAAACTGGCATTCATTCGCTCTGTTGAGATTCAGCAAACATTTCCATACCTCGCAGGATTGAAGTCAATTTTCGCGAATGAAAATATCTCCGCTAAACTCTTCTTTACGGATGGAGAGTGCTCTGCTGAGGATTTTCCAGGAGAAACGGAGAAATTGCCTGAGGATATTTCGCCGAATGACCTCGTGGAGAAATTGCTGGATTGGCGACCCGACTCGGTAGTATCTCTTTCGATCCCTGATGAGCACGCTCTTCGCGACGCGATTGTCGGAGAAATTCTGTCCGATCTACACATCCCAGCGGTGGCACATCCGGTGATCGCTGGCCAGATCTTGTCAAACAAATGGGAAACCAAGCTTCTAGTTCAACAATTCGGTATCAAGACCCCCCAAGGCATGTTACTCGACGGCGACCTGCTGAACAAGCGTAATGTGAGTGTGCCGGCATATCATGATCTGATACTCAGGTCGGCGAGAAGCATTGGCTACCCACTGCTTACCAAGCCACTATGGGACTGCCTCGGAAACGGGATCACGTTTTTGCCGGAGTTATCGGATCTTGAACGGTTTCTGGCATCGCCGTATAACGGACACGTGGTTCTGGAAAAGTGCGTTGAGGGAAGGCTCTGCTCTATTGAGATCATCGGCCAGAATCATGAATACATTTTCCAGCCGCTTCTGTGGAAAGGAGCCACAGGCCCGCATGCAGCTTTCGTCTTTTCCGAAGTTAGACATTCCATTGCAGACGACGCTGCGGCTACAGAACTGGACCATCTGAAGAAAAAACTGGTGACACTGTGCAATCATCTTAACGTTAACGGTTCACTTGAGATCGAGATGATTTATCATGAAGGCGAGTTCCAGGTTATTGAGATTAATCCTCGTGTCTCCGGATCCACTACGCTTTCGATCGCTGCTTCTGGTCTGAATACCTACGAGGCACTGGTACATATTGCCGTGGGAACCTGGAAGAAATTCTGCGCTACCGCACGCCAGTCGGCGTCGGATTTATTCGCCATACAGTTTCCTTTCATTGAAACGAAGAAAGATAGGGTGCTACAAAGCGGCTTCGACGTGGTCAAATCCAATTCCTTCAGCGTGGCAGGAAATTATTATCCTAACGCAGTACTTTCTTTCAATCGAAGAAAAATAGACTCACTGT
Organism: Burkholderia sp. AU33803; assembly: GCF_002223095.1. NCBI lineage: Bacteria > Pseudomonadati > Pseudomonadota > Betaproteobacteria > Burkholderiales > Burkholderiaceae > Burkholderia > Burkholderia sp. AU33803. The sequence continues at coordinate 93,916 of NZ_NKFJ01000006.1, read as the reverse complement.
TGAGTTTCATCGATTCTCAATACCGATTATCAGAGGAAACCACCGCAAAGATCCAGTCACTCGTGAGGCGCACGAAATCCGGATCTGAAATCTCTATCGCTGATTAGAAATGCCGCGTCCTTTCAAGTCAATGCAAGGCATCCAATCTCTCTCCCACACATGATCCCACGTCAAAATGGTTGAACCCTATTCACCCTCAAGTGGCACGACGCAAAGCAAATTTCGCGGAACCTATATCATGCAGTGGGTCGGCCTGGTTGTCCTTGTTTCTGCTAATTTCATGACAATACTGGATCTATTTATTGTCAATGTCTCACTGCAAGCGATTCGCACCACTTTCTCTGCGACGCCGGGTGAAATACAGGCAATGATAATTGCTTACAACATCCCGTATGGGGTGTTGATGTTGAATTTTGGTCGGTTGGGTGACCGATTTGGTCGACGACGTATGTATCTCATTGGTACTAGCATTTTCACTGCGGCGTCCTTGTTTTGCGGTCTGGCATGGAGTCCATTGGCCCTGATCATATTTCGTGCCACGCAAGGCATTGGTGCTGCGGCAATGATGCCGCAGGTCTACGCATCGCTTCGAGTTCTGTTTGAGGGAGAGCGACGACAAAAGGCTTTTGGAGTAATGGCGGCAGTTCAGGGTATAGCCGGGATAGCGTCACAGTTGGTTGGCGGAATGCTAATAGTCTACAGCGCGTTTGGGCTCGGTTGGCGTAGCATCTTTTTTGTAAACATTCCAATCGGCGCGCTCGCAATCATAGGTGCTATTTTTTTCCTACCGGAAACGCGCGAGAAAAATTTACGTCGCCTCGATTTTGGGGGCGCTCTGATCGCAACGACCACGCTTCTGTTGATTATTGTTCCATTGCTGGTGGGTCGAGATCTTGGATGGCCATCCTGGTCTCTTTTCACGCTGGCTCTTTCGATCCCCGCCACGTCGTGGTTTTTCAGATATGAAGGCAGAATTTCGAAATCTGGAATTTCTCCGATACTGGACGTTTCGCTCTTCAGAAGCCCGACTTTCCGGTATGGGGTGATCGCAAGCTTTCTGTTCTATTCAGCTATCAGCTCATTTTCGCTGTCGCTAACCATGCTGTTGCAAGACGGATTTCGATTGTCGGCGCTTATCGCAGGTGCCATTTTCACACCATCTGCCATATCGTTCTTCGTGGGGTCCCTATGTTCGACCCAGATCTCCAAAATTGGTCGTGACAGGTCGGTCGTATTGGGGCTGACGATATTTTTTATCGGTCTTTTGGCGTCCGTGCTTTTTGGCGCGTACTTTCATTCATGCTATACGTTGCTTTTCGTGGCTATGATATTTAACGGACTTGGGCAAGGTCTTGTCATCCCGATTCTTCTAAACTCGATTTTGAGCAGCGTAGATGTAAATAACGCCGGAACGGCGTCTGGAACATTCAGTACCGTGCAGATTCTTGGGGCGACGATCGGAGTGGCTCTTGTTGGTACCATTTTCTTCTCGATGCTGGATGGTCATCTGGTGTTCCAAAGTGAGGCAGTTCGCGAAGCCACCTTCGCGCGTGCGTTCAGCGTGTCCACGCTCTATAACGCGACCGCGGTACTACTCGGAATATTGCTGTTCGTGAAAAGAGATAGGAATCCGCTATTCAAGGCTTCTTAGCCAAATCGTCTGTTGCATTTCGTGAGGAAAATGTATATGCCGAAATTGCCTGTCGATCAAGACGAAGAGCTCCGGATCGTTCGCGTCGAATGGGACGATCCGAAAGGTGTCGCTCTGCGCAAGGAGCTCTCAACGGAGCTCAGCGGGAGGTACGCGGATCGTGAAGCTGACCCGGATCATCTTCCCAAGGGAATGTTTGTGAGCAAAGAGTCAGTTGTTTTTGTCGCCCTCGCATTCCGGGGAGAGCAGCCTGTCGGCCATGTTCTGGTCAGGCGCTTAGGGTCGGAATTCGAGCTGAAAAACATGTACGTTGTCCCAACTGCGCGCGGTAAAGGCGTTGCGGAGCGATTGCTTTCAGCTGCGGAAGCTTCCGTTCTGTCCGCTGGTGGTGCCAGACTCGTCCTCCAGACGGGCGATCGACAGCCAGAAGCTGTCCGACTATATGATCGCTCAGGCTATGAAAGAGTCGAGATTTTCCCGCCCTATGAAAAGCTTGACTATTCAAATTGCTTCCGTAAGCACCTCGGCGGCCCGCGAGCCTAGCTAGTCGACTACGGACAATTCGTTTTGTCACGCAGATGAAGGTCCGCCGCCGGCAAGGGTGTCTTGCGATCGTAGAGCTTGGCGAACGCAACCTTCGAGTAGGTATCGACGAAAGTTTGCTGGTAGACACGGCCGACGCCCTTGAGGCTGCCGACATAGAACGTATCCTGCGCGCCGCAATAGCCCGGACATTCGGACTCGAATTCGCCGTGCACTTCCTTCTCGTGCTTGGCTCGTTCGAGCGCGACGAGCTGCGCCTCGGTCAGCACCAACCCCTCCTGGGCGGACTTGGCTTCCAAGGCCTTCAGGCGCTTCGGCATGGTCTCCAGATCGTGGCGCAACCAGATGCTACGGACGCCTTGGGGCGAGACGGACAGAGCATGCCGTTTGAGGACCTCGTTGGCGATACGCACCTGACCGTAGGCAGGCAATTCGAGGGCCAGTTCGACAACGGCGGCCTCGACTTGCGGATCCACGCGGACACAAGGAGACGGAGATGTTCGACAAAAGAGTGCGTGCGGAGATTGCTGAAGAATATCCTGGGCATTTGGCTAGAGTGCGGATCTGCCGCGAGCAGGCCGGCCGTCACGCATCCGATTGCGACATCACCTCAGCATTGGCGCGCTATTCAGATAGCCTCTGCGCAAGCTGGCTATTGCCGTCGAGCGACGCCGCCGACTTGAGGCAGATCCTGCTGTCGCCTTTGCCGCGGTCAAACGTATGACTGATGACCGGGCTGCCTTGCTTTACGCTGAGGAGGTCAGCCCGGGAGAACGTAACCCGTGCTCGCATTGGCCCTGGCGCGATTGAAGCGCGCTGCGCATCGAGGGCACCTTGCTAGTCTGCTCCGCCTAGGTTGCGCATCCGTTCACACGCAATGCGCAATTGTCATTCAAAAATAGTAAGGTTCATCGCGGATTACCTGGGAACGCGGCGCGGATCTTCACGAAGAAGTATTTCTCGTCGCGGTACAGATAAGCCCGACGCTTGATCACCGTGATGGTGTTGGTGATGCCTTCGACGACGCTGGTATTGAGCGGGTGGCGACAGCGAGCTACGATACCGTGCCAATATCCAAGCAGACGCCAGGCGAACTTTCGCAGGGCAGCGATCCCGCTTTGCTGAGCCGGCTCGATCCACTATTTCCAGGCCTTTTCCGCCCAGGCTGGCTTGCGATAGATCCAAAGCCGTTTGAGTTCGTCACGCAGCACATAGACGCATAGCAGCGACTGATTGGCGGCCAGCAACTCCTTCAGGTGCACGGCCTGTTCCGGCTTCAGATTGTGACGGTTGCGAAGCAACAACCAGCGGCTGGATTGCAGCCGACCGGACCCGCCAACTGACAACGCCAAGGTCGAAAGCTTCAATGGACCCTTCCGGCATGAATGCCTCAGCGCACATTGGTTCTTGTCGCTGGAGGACGCAAGACGCAAATGGAAGTCTGGCGCGAGTATTAAAACGAGGTGCATTCTGACTCTGCGCTGCTGTAGATGACACCGGCGGAATTCGCCCGCCAGTGCACCGATCGGGCCGATTCCGCCCGCCCCGAAGAGCCGCAATCTTCCAATTGAGACTAGGGGCAGAAATTAGGCCAGCCTCATGTTAATGCGACATTTCGATTGCGAGGCCGGGGATCGAGGGACAAGAATCCCGACAAGTCACCGTGCGGCAACTCACTTGACTTTACGATGGAAGGCAGCTTGTTCCAGGATGCGTAGTGCGGCATTGAACCGCCGACTAGGTTTCATCATGCTGAGCCGGATGTGACGCTGGTTTCTGGGTCGATCCTGGGAGGCCCAAAAGAACTGTCGTCCCGTTAGCGCGGCAACGCCCATTGCGCCGAGGCGGCCGCATACCTCGATGTCGCTCAGTGCGTCGGAACCAGTAGACAGCCATTCCAGTCCAATAACCGAGTGAAGGCTTTCGGGAGATGTATGGAGACCGGAACCGGCCAACGCAGCTCGCAACAACATCCGCCGCTGATCAACCATGGACCAGAGCACGCTTCCTATACCCAATTGCCGGGTCCTTTCAAATGCGCGCGATAGCAACAGCAGCGATATACCCGAGGCACATAAATATACCTCGTTGTACAAAGTTTCGAGCTCGTTCGCCAGATCCGGCGATGAGTAAATGAGGCTTGCCTTCGTATCCAGCGTCGGAAACGACTTTCCGGTATCTTCGAACGCAATAAAGCTCACGCCTGATCGCAATAGAAGTGCGACGTCATCGTAGAGGTCCCGGTTGTACATCCGGAAACTGGAGTCGATCACCAGCACGACTCCATAGCGCGCGCATAGTTCGGCGATAGCAGAGAAATGTATTTCGGTTAGGCAACGTCCGGTTGGATTGGAAGGCGAGACGATGAACAATGCTCCTGCTCCACTGCACACAAGATGTTGCTCCAATCGTTCGATTGCCACTTCGTCGAAAATCAGGCATTCGTCGATGGCGTGCAATGCCACTTCGCGTCGGTGTAAAAGCAGAGCTAGATTATCGAATGTGGGCTCTACAAGCGCAGTCCGAAGTCTCCGCTGCCGCAGCATCGCGGCTACTAGTTCAATAGAATTGGACGCGGTCGGACATGGACGGCAGAACGGCAACCGCGCAATCGATTGTACGCCGCTCATCTCGCAAAATGCGGCAATAAACCGCTGCTCCCATTCTTTAGGTGTCTGTTCTGCGCCCTCCCTCCACAGCACGGCCAATTCGTCCGGCAGTGTGACGAGCGCAGCAGGTAACTCGTGATACGCATGGCCACTGGATAAATCGGCGAAACACTGGAATCCATGCACCTCCTGCTCGGTCAGGGATTGCGAGTGCGTGTGCTGTGCAAGTTGTCGCCAAGCGGCGAGATCAGAACTGCGCCTCCGGTGCAACGGAATAACTTGATGCCTCATGAACTTCCTCGTCTGGCTGAAGCGCGATTGAGCGCTGATTGGTCTAATTGGTGGTTACTACGCCGGAAACTCTGTCGCACTGCAGTCGAATGGCTGTTCGGAGCGACGGACTAGGCGCGGATTGCCATCAGAGGCCACTAGCAAAACTGCAGGCTGCATAAACCCGGCAAAGCGGTTGCCGGTGTTATAGACATAGGCTCCGGCACTGCCTATCTCGACAATATCGCCAACCTGAGATCTCTGAGGAAAGAGAAAGTGTTCGCCCCCTCCTTCGGCTTGATCCTTACCCACCCACGATTGGTACACATCCGCCGAATCGCACAAGGGGCCGGCCACACGGACCAGCCTGGATTCTGAATCACCTGCCCGTAGCGATTGCATAGGAAAACGCGTTCCAACGATTACCCGATCCGTAAGATGGCAGTACCCGGCATCGAGAAATAGCCAGGTCGTTTCCGCCTTTCGCTTGAACGCAGCGATCTGGCAGTAGAATGAAGACGCGCGCTCGACGAGAAATCGTCCCGGTTCGAATACGACGGACAACCGGTTAGGAAGTCGACTGATTTCACGACAAAGCGCATCCGCACCGGAAACACGGGAATAGTCCACTTCGTCGGAAACGAACCCTCCACCAAAATTCACTTCCGTCAGCGTGTCGAAGCCAGCGTGCTCGATAGCAGACACTACGTCGATGACGACGTCGATAAGGTGCGAATAGATGGTATCCAGTCGTCCGCCAGAGCCCACATGAACATGAATTCCCCTCAATGCAACCGACTGATGCAGCGCGCGAAGTTTGGTCAGTGCATAGGGAACATCCGTTTTCAGGATGCCGAATTGGCTGTGCTTCCCGCCCGTCATCAATGCCGCGCCGGCGCCAGCGACGACATCGGGGCAGATGCGAAGGTGAATATCCGCTAGCCGGCCCAATGCTGAAGCACGCGCCGCGATCAAGTCGATCTCTTCGATGGCGTCGACATTGATCCGTCGACTCCCGTTCGCCAACGCAAGATCGATAAACTGCACGGACTTCGCCACGCCATTGATGTAAATCTGGTTCGCGGTAAAGCCCGCGGCGATAGCTTGACGGTATTCGGTCACGCTGTTGACTTCGACATCAAAGCCCCGCCGCCGAATCACCGACAGAACGGCCGGCGCCGGGCAGGCTTTCATGGCATAGGCCGCTGTTGCGGAACGCGGGCATGCCGCGACAAAACGCTGAAACCCGGAGGCCAGCCCGAGTAGTGCCGTCTCAGAGTACACGTGCAGGGGGGAGCCAAACTGAACCATCCACTGCGCGATCGCCGATGAGGTGATCCACGGGTCGATCCCAGCGAGCCAGGGCTGCGGAATGGTTCCACTATGAAAATGGGAGGCGGCCGTGCGTCCTTGATGCTTCGACATATCGATTTGCAATCCAATGAGCTGTTCGGCATCAGCCGCCGGGGAGACTAAACGACCGCATCATGCGCGACTCGACGACGTGATGAAGAACAGCTAGGAGCAACGTGCCTGCGGTTAAGATCAGGGCTACGCGGTAGTCGCCTTCGATTAGAACCGTGCCAGCCGCATTGGCGCTGAACAGCAAGGGTAAGCCGATGCCAAGCGCAATTTGCCATGCGCCACGTGGCATCACACTCGACGGAAGGAATACCATGCGGCTTAGCTCGGACACCATGAAATCCGCTGGTGCCAGGCGTTGCGTCACTAGCGCGGTCAGTGAGATCACCGCAAATACCACGATGATGGAGAGTACGCCCACCAACAGAATTGCGAAACCGCCAATCCAGGCGTCGATCGAGCGATGGGGCTGCGGATCAATAAGCGGCCAGCAGCATAGCAACGCAGCAACTGGCACGAGAAATCCCGGTTCCGACCAACGCAGCAACTGGAGCGTGCGACGTCTAATCGGCATGATCAACACGGGATCCATAAGCCCGCGGACCAGCCGCTGATAGTACTGGTGGATAGAGCATATGAAACACTCAGCTGTCAGCGTAACCATCGTCGCCAGATAAAACACAAAGATCGCCTGCTCCCGGGTCCAGCCGTTAAGCGTATCCGTGTACGTGAACACTGTATGGAGATAGAACAAGGTCAGAAGTTGCGCGACGGCCTGGATGGCAATATAGGAAACGTAGTTCCCCAGGTAGTGGGTCTGTTTTGCAAATGCTTTTTGAATAAGTACCAGCATATCAGCCTCCTCCCCCGGTATAGGTGTTGATGGCTCGACGCCACATCGCCCTGACGATGAGCGTGAACAACAAGATGTAAAGTATTGCGCCGCCTAGCGCAGCGGCACCAGCGCGCACGTCGCCGCTAATAATCAACGAAGCTGGTGCGGCAATAAAGAACTGAAACGGATTGAACGCCATGAGCGGGCGAATGAACTCCGGCCAGTAGCTCGGTGGAATGATCGCTCCGCCCAAGAACGCAGTGATCGTAGTCAGGCAGGCCAACACGAAATCGGCCTGCATCAACCAGAACGTCAGAATCCCCAGAAAGACACCAATGCAAAAGCTAAGCACCACGCCCGCGAGCAGGAAGGCGATGATCAACACCCCATAACTGACCAGTTCGTCAGGCGATTGAGGCAACCTTTCCGGATTGTTCAACCAATAGATAACGCACAGAATAAGCACCGGCATCGCATACAACGCGCCCCCCCCCAGATAGGCTGCGAATTTTTGCCCGATATAACTGACAGGTCTCGCCAGCTGTGTCTCCAATCGTCCCTCGATAATTTCCTCTGAAATTTCCTGTACTAGGTCGTAGCAGTTGTTCAGACGCGACAGATAGATTGTGAAGGCGCAGTAATAAAGAAGTGTCTCCAGCGTAAACCCATGTATTTCCTCGTGCACGCCATAGACCGCGTTCCAGACGAAGAGCTGAATCAGAAACGCAACGCCCGTCGCAATAAAAAAATCGACGAACAGGACGCCGCGATCCACTAGCAAGACACGCAGACCATTGACAGCAAAAGGGCGAAGTCGATCAATCATCGTCATCTCCCATACTGTCAACCAGCACGGTACTGCAGAACGTTCGCTCCTCATCGGTGGTCATGCCGCGCGCCCGGAAGGTTTCGATGAGGCGGGCTTCCAGTAGGCCACCGTTGTCTCGGGATACACCGAACTGCTGGAGTAGGTCATCCATTGCTTTGATCTGGAACACGTTGCCAGCCTGGATAAACGCGATATGCATGCAACATGCCGTCAAGTCGGTCACGTCGTGCGTCGTCAGCAGCGTGGCAACCTGCCGCTCCTCGACGACACGATTGATCAGTTCCCTGAGCTGTTGTTTGGACTCCATGTCGACACCAATCGTCGGTTCGTCCAGCAGCAAGACACGAGGGCGATGCGCCAACGCCAGCACCACTTCACATTTGATGCGCTCGCCGAGGCTTAGCTGGCGCACTGTCCGGTCCATCAATTTGTCGATATGAAGCATGCCGGCAAAGAGGGCGACATCTTTGCGAAACGCATCGACCGGCACGCGATAAATGCGTCGGATTGCGTCGAACGAGTGCCGTACCGGCAAATCCCACCAGAGCGATGTTTTGTGTCCGAACACCGCGGCGATCTGGGTGAGAAATTGCGACGACATGCGGCCCGGTTCGTGACCCAGCACGGAAATTCGGCCCGAGGAAGGCTTTATGAGGCCAGTCAGCAGTTTGATCATGGTTGACTTGCCTGCCCCGTTCGGGCCAACCAGTCCCAGGCACTCGCCGGCACGAATCTGTAAATTCACGCGGTCGAGCGCCGTATATGTGTCGAAGGTCGGCCGGAGTAACTGCCGCCACAATGGTCCTTCGTGACGACGTGTCCGATAGACACGGCTGACGTCAACGACGTCAACTGCGACGCCGCCACGCTCCGGTCTGCCTAGTGCTTCTTGATTCATTGAATAACTCCAGCGATAAGCTCGGGCTTAGCTCGGGGGCTAGCCGCGACGCACATCTAGCGTGGCGCAGTGAAACGATCCACCGAAGGTCTGGAAATGCTTGAATGGCAGCGGAATGGGCTCGATTTTCCAGGACTTGAATGCCTGAATTAGGTCGTGCTCGCTTTCCTCGACCAGAACATGGTGCGGATCGAGCATGATTACGTTCACGCTGATCCAGCGGCTGGTGAAAAACAACGGATGGTTCTGGGACAAGCCTGACGGCGGCGGCACCAGGACCTCCCAGTCAGCGAAGTAATCCGGCAATTTCGATACCCACGCGCGATTGACTAGCACGCGGCCGGGCGCGATCGGCAGGAGCGTCGTATCGATATGCATTGGACCGGCATCGTCGAAGGTATACATGTGAAGCCGATACGCATCACCGAGTTCGCGTGCCAACCATGCGGCACCAGAACGATTGGTGACGTGACTGTACTGCCCGATGATGTCGCGCCCAATACGCACGAAATCAGCGGCATCGAACACTGGTTCATCTTCTGTCAGAACGGATTCGAAATGTTCGACCGTACTATCGTAATCCTGGCGATACAGCGAATCGGAAAGCTGCGGGCGTGGCGCGGCGCGCCATCGCGCCCCTCGATTAAAGTAGTCCTTAAGAATATCGCGATATGCGAAGGCCTCGAAGTAGCGGTCACGCCAGGCCATAGGCGTTTCGATGATGCTATCGCCTGCCGCGAAGAGGCCATCGCGCGGCATGGCAGCATACAGGCCGCCCCGGCTCGAAAAGAATGGCGTGGTGAATGGTGCGTCCAGCCCTTGGAAATCGGGGCGCTTAACCGTAATGCCAAGGCGAACAAGAAACTCGGCCAGCCCGTCTACTTCACGGCGTGCCTTGTCAAGCAAATCAGGATCGAATACCTGCCCCTGCTTGCGGATAAACTCCTGATGGGACTTGCGCGGCAACGGGGCTTCGACGCTCACGTGCCAGGTCGGATACTTTGCCGTCTCGATGGTGCCGACAATTACTTCCTTGAGTGAGTCCCATTCGTTGTGAATCGACACTGGGCTGGTTCCATGATCGGCGGGAGCCGACGAACCAGCGACATTGAACAGTTCAGCCTTTTGAAGTAAAAAATTTTTCATTGAACGCTTTTAATTAGAGGTTGAGATACGTCGGCGAAGTCCGACCGGGAGCACAGTTGCAGCCGTAATCAGATCGCCGTCAATGAATCGCGGTGTGTATGCCAGGGTTTTCAACTTGTGTTGCATGGTGGCTACTGGATCAGGCACCACTGCATTGCAGCCCACTACCCAAACCCAATCTTGCTCCGTCAGCTCGAAATAAACCGCTGTGGAGAATGTGTCGGAGAAGCGCCGGAACGTATTGCCTAGCGTCTGGTTCCGCCAAAAGCTGGCGCAGCCTGCTTGTGAAATGACGACGCCGTCCGGTTCGAGCAGATCACGCAGATCTTCGAGGAATTCTCGTTGATACAGTCGATTGTGCTGGTGAGGCGAATTGGGCTCTTCATCCGGCAAATCCATCACAATGATGTCGAAGCGCCTGCTGTCGGCTTTCATGCGATCGACCACCGCCGAACCATCCTCGAACAACAGCTGGACTGTGTCCGTACCCTTCTCGTAGCGCTGCACGTCGCGCTTGCTGTAGCCATAAGGGAGATGTTCGGCGCACAGATCGACACAACGACGGTCAATGTCTACGTGCACGACGTGTTCCGCTCCGCACCACAGCGCCAGTTGAACGACGACGCCCTCGCTCGATCCGATGACCAAGACTCGTTTTCGCTGACCGGCCAGCAGCGCCGCCGGAATGAACTGCCCTTCGTGGTAGATGAGTTGAGTCAGTTCGGAACTCTGCCGTTCACGGTTGCAGAACAGCGTCGTACCGTGCGCCGTGCGCGCAATGAGCACGTCCTGATAGGCAGTGCGTTCCGCTGCGATTACCTCGTTGAGTTCCCAGACACGCGCGATCCCGGACGACAGTTGCTCCTCGACGTGGGTGGGGTGGCTGTCGCCGCGAGCGGTACGCCGAACGATCCGGCGCGACACCTCGATGCCGTCGAGCAGCGCTTCGATTAGCGGTTCCGGGTCGATGGAGCCACAAGTAAAAGCATCGGCCATCAGAACACCTTGTTCCGGATACGTGTGGATGCTGGCATGGGATTCCGCAAGCACCGCCACCACGGTGATACCGTTAGGCGAGAACTGCACCGCGTTCAGGTTCAGTAAGGTGGCGCCCACTTTGTGTACGGCCTTTTCCATACGTGACTTGAGAAGGTCGATGTCGTTGAGGATGTGATTTGGAATACCCCACGCATCTACCATCATATGAATACCGCTCGGTGAATACCTATCGTCATGGGCAGTCGGGAGAGCAGGTTGCGGCGTGTCTTCCAGAAAGTGCAAAGTCATTGGATCATCCGATTTCTTGATTTGTAAGGAAAAATTGGACGCACGTGTCCCTCGTCTCGCGCCTGAGAAACACGAAAAATTTCAAATTTTTGAAGCTGGATCAGAAACGATTATTCGTTTTGAAGATCGCCAATCAGTTGACGCAACGCCATCGTCAATTGCCGATTAATAGCGTCAATCGATTGCGCCGCCAAATGAGAAGTTGCAGTAAATTTAGAATAGGGAAGCGTCAACAGTCCTTCGCTATCCTGTTCTTTTCCGACGTTGTACGTCCATTCCCGATAGTACCCATCCATATAGATATGGCCCACATGCCCCTTTTCCAACGCGCAGCGTGCCGCTTTCGGATCAATGGTTCGGGGGTTCGAAAAGCAGTGCAGGCGCAAATCGGGACGGCATGCCGCGAACATCGTTGCATCGAACATATGATGTGTTTCCTGCGAATAGCCCACATGGATACTTACGACATCGCATTCAGCAACCATCGCGCGCACGGAAATGGATCGCACACCATACTCCCGCTCCAGCGCAGGCTTACGTGTCCGGCTAGCATAGACAATCTCCCTTGCCCCCAATGCAACTAGACGGCCAATCAGTGCCTGTCCGATGTGCCCGAGCCCGACGATGCCGATTCGCCGGTCTTGCAGCTTTCTCCACGGCGTCTGCAGCCAACAGCTCCCGGTCCGCACGCCATCCGCACTGGCGACGACATCCGCAGCATTGACGATGATGATGCCTAGTGCGAACTCCGCAACACTGTCGGCATTGACGTGCGGAGTATTGAAGACTGCGATACTCCGCTTTCTGGTTGCAGCTTCGTCGATGAAGGAAGGGATGCCAGTTCCAAGCAATGCAATGCGACGAAGCGCAGGCATGCGGGCGAGGAAGCCAGCATCGATGTACTCCGGTCCACCGAGAACGTAGTCGGTAACATTGCCCGCGCGCGAGAAGATGTCTTCCGGATCTCGAGGCGATACGACCTCGATGACGTCGGCGAACTTTCCGTCGATCAACCTGCGTTCCGCTTCGGGCAAACACGCACCCGTTACCATCAGTACGCGTGGCGGCACAAATGCCGTGCATGAAGACGTGCTCATCGGCATCCATCCCACGTCCGGAGCAGTATCCTGCGTTTATAGCTCGGGAGTGCCGGTAGTGCGTCGTAGCGCTGAGCCTGAAGCTCAACACGATGACCAATGAGATGAGACAGCCGGTCTTCGAGAGCCGCAAGCGCAGAGCTCGAGTCGGTTCCACTACCCGGCGACCTGACGTAATGGAGCTCGATCTGGTTCGCAGAACACTGGATCAAGCGATATTCATTCATACCGGAACGTTCGTCAGTGAGGAGCGCATCGCAAGCTGCCATCACCGATGCGGTCGGAACGTAACGGCCATCGGCCGCGATGAGTGCATCGTCTCGCCGACCATGTAGAGCATCAAGTCCGCGAAAGCTGCGCCCACAACGACAGGACCCGTTCGAAAGTCGCGCGAGATCGCCGTGATCGTATCGGATCAAGGGCATTAGGTAGTTTCCGAGATCGGTCACAACGACGCGACCGACGCCCTCACTGTCCGCATCGGCGATTTCCATGTAAACACCGTCCTCGACGACGTGATGCCTCCCATCCAGGCATTCCGTCGCCATGAACCCGATCTCTTCCGAACTGTATTCGTCGAGCACCGGCACGTCGAACAGTTGGCTATAGCGACTTCGTTCCTCGCGACTGCTCATTTCGGAATTCGTCGTTATCGCTTCAATGCCGTAGCGGCGGAGCGATCCGATGGAGGCCAACATCGGTAGATAAGAGGGCAACGTCGTCAGAACACGCGGCCTGAGTTTTCTCCAGTGAGCGACCAGTCCGTCGACCTGTTCTAGGTCCATCAAGCGAAAGACTCGGTATTTGCCGAGAACCGACGAGTACCAGAAGCCGCCATGGTGAAGCGTATAGATCCAGTCTTGCGGCGTCAGCACGCCTCTCGTCGCCTCGTGTAGAAAGCGCGTCTGCTCGGCGAAATCGCGGATCACATCGCTCTGGTCTAGCCAGGTCGTCATGGGAACTCCGCTAGATCCTGAACTCCTTGTATTGAAACCAGTGATGCGATCCGCGCCATCGACCAGAGTCGCGCCAAACTTCTGCTCGATGATCTCCTTCTTGCTGACGATCGGCAAGAAGGCAAAGTCGTTCCAGCTTTGGAGCGCCCCTGACGTGTATCCGGAAGCACCGTACAGGTTGCGATAGAACTCGACGTTCGCGAAGGCGTAGTCGACGAGAGTGCGAAGCTGAGTTAGCTGCTGTGCACGGATCCGCTCGATCGGCGCATAGGGCGCCGCCAATAAAGCGTCTCGATGTTGCTGCCAGTGCGACAGAGCGGCCATCTGCATGAACGCGGTATCGGCCTGCGAGTACTCGTTCAAAACAGCTTGCTGCATAATCTGCGGGATACCGCCATGATAGGACTGGGTGTCATATATCAACGAATCGATACGTTTTTCTGATAGACCATCCATGAGCTCGCTCCGAATCACTGCTTTATTTTCGATGACGCACCAATCATTTCCAGAACCACCAAACGACAAACGAACGAAACAACCAATTCTAGAGATTTGAAACAAAAAATCATGATCCAGCACGTGCCGACTGCCTCTACTTTTAAGGCAACCGTTCGCGCACTCGGATGCAACAGACAATGACCATGATAGGCATCATATTTTTACCGCAAGACCAGCCCCGGAAAATAAAGCACCGCCTTCTCAATAGGGACCTGAAATCAGAAAACACTATACGCGACCGCAGCAGGATCAGTCCGACAGGCATTTGCCCGTTTTTCTACCTTGCAACACATGGCGAGGACGCTTGACAATTAAGGAGCGCAGCGATACGGACGATTTACAATAAATGATCCCTAGGTTATCGATAGAAAATTTATATTTATAGATTTAATCTCGCTCCGATAAAAACGATTGGTCTCGCCAACAAACATCATGAATTTCGCAACATAACCTCAACAATTTCATTTTTGGACCTGTTGACACCGTCACTCATCAATCAATGGCAATAAAAATCAGACGAATCCAAGTCTAAATGACACCGGAAAATTCGTGTAAGCAATTAGAAAGGGTTTTTGTGTTTTTTTGTATCTTTAATCAACAAACGTTGTGCCTCGCTTAGACCCATACGGAGGCGTGAACAAGATAAGCGCAAATCCGCATTCCAATGTTTTGGTAATAAAAAATGCCGGATTAATTACCATTTGACGCAGTACCGCCCGATTTTTCTTACGCCAACCTGCGCGACCCTCTGCGATCCGGCCGATTGGCAATGGCAACCCTCGAACGGACCGCATACCCACGCTTCCCCGAGGTTCTCGCACCACTTCTGGAAGTTATCGGGACCCTTCACGCCGACGGCAGGGCTCTCGACTTCCCGAATGAAGCCGAACTTGCTGCACTGCGCAGCTGGTACGGGCCTGGACGCGCGGGTCGCCGTGGCACGTTATCTCGGTGATCGACGGGCTGTCGGCGAATCGTCGCACGGCGGCAGCTGCGTGGCCGTGCCAGCGAAATCGCGGTCGCAATCGCGCGCTCATGTCTGTGACTTCAAGCCGCCCGCGGTCCCACCGCACACGTACGCGTATTTGACATGCTGATGTTGAACGACGCGCACTTGCTCGGGAATCACGTCGAGTTGCTCGTCACTGCACACACGGAGCGACGAGACGGGGGGGCGCCTTGTCGCATTTTTCGTACAGATGCACCTACAGCCAGTGCTGTTGCACATAGATGTCGTCGACTCACGTCGTGAGCGCTGCGCAGATCTGCGTGAACATAAACACCATCAACGCGATCAGCGCGCGGTCACGTAGCCCAATCGGCATCCTCACATCGACACTGTCGAGCAGTTGCCCCGCTTCGGTCGCGTCGCGCACTGGCATCTTTCCCTGCTTTGTGGTGTAGCTCAGGCCCTTCATCGGCGGCCGAATTGTACGGCACAACTTGGCTGGTGATGAACCGGTCGAACAGGTGACAGTTCGCTGCGAGGGGCTGCTTGACGGTCATGATCGATACTTTTGCGTGGGCGCAATCGCACGTGGAATGGCGAATGAGTGCCTCCGATGCGACAACGTCGATCAAATATTGCGTCGTATTCCCCAATCGCCAAATATTCTCCGATCATTTTCAGCCTGTCGATATGGGTCGCATCCTTTACACCTGAGCGGTAGCCAATTATTCAAAGACAACTTATTGAGACTGCGGACATCTTTTCTGAGAGACAACAACGAGCTGTGGGCTCTCAGAAAAGTTGTCTTTGGCACCCTATACGAATCAAGGACTTGGACATCTTTTCTGAGACGACTGCATGGCGCTCGTCTCAGAAAAAGTGTCCTTGGGCACGGGAATTCTCAGAAAAGTCGTCTTCGGGATGTTGCCCGCTTCCGACCACGTGTCTCGGCGGCGCTTGGCAACAAGCATCGGCGCAGAAGTGCGCATCAGAATCCAACCAGACTGATCAGCATGTGCCATAAATGTGCATATAGTGTGCGTTGAGCAATCTGCTATGGATCCAAACGTCGACTAAGACCCAACGCCATCCGGTGGTTTCGACCAGTTCATGGAGTTGTTGAGGGACCGTGATAGCGGCGCGCCGATCGTCTCAGCTCGCCGGTTCGCGGCCGCCTTGTATATCGATATGCAAACGCTCTCACGGCTGGCCCATGTCCATCGCAATACCGTGAGCCGACTGGCGGGCTCTGAACGCGTGCAGAAGTTCCTTCGGGACGCACTTCGGATCATCCGAGCGGCTACCGATATCTCCGGCGACGTTCAGAGGGCGCTCTTCTGGTATCGCAATGAACCGTTGCCGACCTTTGATTGCAAGACTGCTGAGCAGCTCGTTTCAGAAGGGCGTACTGAAGACCTGCTGCGTTACGTTACATCGCTCGAGACCGGCGCGGCCGGATAGGGTCGGGTACATCCGTTGCGGATCTGCAAAATAGCGGCTACTTTCACGTCATGGCCAACCTATGTTCGGTAAAAGAAAACAGGGAGCGGGGCTTACCGGCTTGGACGTGGTTCCGCGGCATGTTCTCGCCCCACCTCCTCAAATGCCCGCTTGATGAGCGGGCATTTTCTTTTTCGCTCCCATTCGTCCGTATGTCCGCGCGAAAGTGTGTATTTCGCACCGGCTCGCACACAACGAACGGTAGTTTGCGGACCTCAACATCGGGTGACGGCGTCGCGAACGGCGTCTGTATCGGGCAGATGCGCATGCTGCGCTGCCAGGCTCGCCGCCTTGGCTTCGAGCGCTTCACGCAATGAGTACAGTTCTATAGTCACTTGATGTGTGAGCCGCGTGACGGTCAGGCCTCACCGCGGCTCGTACGTCAACAGGATTTCCGCCTCGACGCCTGACGCATGGCGACAGATATCTCGGATTCGACTGAGCATGCGCCCCTATCGCCCGGGCGACCTGAGAGCAGCGATCCGTTCTGGATGTCGGCGGCGTCGAAGCTATCGGATGGCGCCTGTTGGCCCGGCGGCTGATCAACCGCAGCCTCTCGCAAGACGCATGAGCGCGCGCTTGCCGACATCCTGGTGGCGAGACAGCAGAAGTTCGCTTTCCGACGCGACCATTTTCCGGTGTATGACCTGCTTAATCGCTTGCGCCCCAGATCCTTGGAGATGGGGCGCAAGCGATCAGGCGGAGGTCGAGCGTACTTTCCCCAGGATCGTGCATGTGGAGGCGGTTCGTCCACGCGGCGTGGCGCAGGACTTGTGAATCCTTCCCCCAAGACGCCTAGAATTCAGTCATGGCTGCATTCCACAAGGAGGCTGTCATGACTCAGTCGATGATTGGTTGGGTGGTTGGTTTTGCGGTGGTCGCGGTGGTTGCAGTCGCGTTGGCGCGCCGTTACCGGAGCGAGCATTCAAGTATGGAAGTCGTTCAGTGGTTGGATTCCCATCACTTGGGGTGGATGCACCGCAAACATTGACTTCTCCGCGCTGCCGGCGATAGCCCCGCCTCACTGAAGTTTGCCGGGGACCAAACGCGCCGATGCAGGCGAGCGGATGAAGTCGGCTATGTCGTTGTCTCGCCAGGGGGCTTGGCAAGGAAGGCATCATGGATGATGAAGTGTGTACAACCCACACGCACGTGGCACGCCTTCGCGTGATGAAGACGATGTGTGGGCGCTATCGCGGAATCGTCCACTTGCACCACATCGGAGAGGATCCAGGCTCCTCTGAGCAACACGATACCGAAGAGGATTTTGCGACAGACGTGGAAGCGCGCGACGCCGCTCGAGCGCTCGCGCGCACTTTGCTAGAAGAACAAATCCAGGGGCACGAAAAGACGCAAGGAACCGATTGAACCTGCGTCGGCGGCTTGGTCGTTACGCAGCGTCGCTTGGCAACACGACGCCCATTAGTGCGTAGCGCGGCAGTTGCATAATGCGGCCGCTCACCCGCTGATCTGCTTTGAGAGCGCTGGACAGAAAGGAATGTTGGTTTTTCGTCGCGAGTTTTCCGTTGACCGGCAGCATGGCGTCGGCTTGCCCAATTTCAGTTCGGGACGCGCATCTCCGATTGTCGCGTGTTCCCATGCATTGCTGCACATCAGAGATCCGCATCAACGTACTGCGTCGAGCATCCAATGTTCACCTTGGTTCTGGTCGATGATGTCTTCTGCATAACGTTGCGAAGCCCGACGTGCGTCACCGGCACTGACAAACGGCGAACCGTCGACAAGCTTGAAGGTCTGGCTCCGGGTCAGCGTGGTGTCAGTGCCGCGAAGGCAAACCTTGACCGGCGCGTCGAAACGAGCTTCGTAGTTGTGCGTGCGGACAGCGCCTGCTTGAAAGTGAGGGTACCGTCAGGGCACCATCTCCCCACGTATCGGCGATTGTTCACACGCGGCTGAGCCGGTCGGTCCCGCGCCCAATCGGGGCGGCATGCCATGCGGCGGTTCGCGCAGAACTTTCGCTGTACAAGTTCGCCAATGGGCGTAGGATGGATTTGTTGACTGACTCGCTACCGATTCCCGCGCCACTCAAGGCGCCCCCCCTCCGAACGTGATCGGGCCTCTCATCGAAACCGCGCAATGCGGACGAGCGCGCCGCATATCGGCTGCGTATGCGAATCGCCTGATCGATGCATGTCTACAGGACACGAGCGTGTTGGATAACGCGTCCTGATCTCTTCCTCGGTCCATCCTGTTTCTGCGTCCGCGGCGCCGCCAAAGACTCATACACGCCTCGCGCATGGCGCACCGGCAACGTCGGGAGGCTGGATATGAACAGAAAAGACTTGTTGAAATGGATTCGACGCGATGGTTCTGGTGTCATCGAACAGTTCCTGCCGTATGACGCTCGTGCCGAGATGGACGGCGTCATTCTCGATCGTCGTCATGAAATCGATGAGGATGCCTTCCTGATGTTTTTCTCGATTCGCGCGCTGTTGCGCAAAGGCGGAATGGCGAGCTGCGAATCGGACCAGGAAGCAGGCCAGGTCATGGCACTCCTCAAGCTTTGACTGTTCTGGTCGCGACGATACACTTCGCGGTGGCCACGGGCCCCGCAGCAACTGAAGGAGGAAGGAAAATGCAAGTCGACCCAACCCGATTCCATGTCGACCCGACACCGCGCAGGGCCGACGGGGAATACATGGCACACGTGCGGATCAGCATCGATCGTGCAGACGGCAGTGAGTGCGACGTTCAACTGAGCGGAGATCTGGCTGGCTTCGACGTTCGCGAGGATGCGATTGCCTTTGCGAAAAACTGGGCGCTCGAATGGCTCGACGCGCATTTGGCCGACGATCTCCCCGCGTCGATGAATTGAAATTCGGGTGGCACGCCAGCCGCCCGAGCGATCAGGGCGTCGCCGGGATCGAGGCCGACGGCAATACATGCTGCTGCCAAAGCAGGCTGACGCGGTGTCGAAGGTCGGTCGAGAGGATGGCCATCCTTGGAGGGCCACAGACCAAGGCAGCAAGCACGCCCTCTAACGGGCTCATCATCGCCAGAGCGGGCCGCATGCGTTCCGCATCCTCGAAGTCCGCGACTCTCGTGTGCCGAACTTCCTCCCGAGTGCGGCGCGTCGCGTCGGGATATCAATCCAGTCGATCGAAGGCACCCGCTTCAAGATCTTTCCTGAAATGCTGTAGCCAGTCGCTTTCGTCGCCGATCACGTATTCCTTCGTAATCTGCGTCGAGAGCCTGGTGATGGTGACATAGCCTTGTAGACCGAGGTTCTCATCACCCTTCGGGTCGGTCGTATCCGTTTCCTGAAGATCGAAATCGCCCTCTGCCAAGCCACGGCGCTCCAAGGTCGCCAGAAAGTCCCTGTGTTCATCCGATTCGATCAGCCGCATATCCGGCCCCCTCGTGTTCAGCGGAGATGTCGCGCGGCTCGATGTCACGGGGCCGACGGCACGCGTTCGAGCGTTGAAATCATGCACACCGAACTCACGCGGAATACCTCACGATCCCCCTCATACGGCGCTACCGGGAAGCAAGCGTCATCGCCTGCGGTTTTATCGTCTGGGTCCTTTCATGCTTTCCGACTCCATGGCCGCATTCCGCTCCTCGCTCGCCTCGACAGGGTCCATCGCTTCGTCAACCGACGCCGTTGCGCGCCCGGCGGCCGCTTTAGTTTCGTCTTCCAGGGAGTCGACATCGCTGTTGCCGTCACCCGGGGGTAGCAGCGTGTCCTTGAGCATCGCGCTCAGCTCCGGCGTGTCCCATGGCAGGCCACGCCTGGTTCGGACCTTTATGTAGTGTTTCACTTCCGCGTCCTGCTCCGCGGTTAACGGCAGCCCCTGGAAGGTACTTTGGGAGTCAGAGTTTGTCATCGCTGTCTCCTCCTGCTATAGCGTCCCCAGTGTAGTCCCGTTGCGACCATGAGAGTCGTGACCGAAGCGCTCATTCGTCGAATCAAATGCCGTGCGTCGCTGCGGCAGGCAACAGCTGGCCATCAGCAGTCGTTGGCTGCCTACGTCACCATGACATTCGATCGGCCGATTCCGCAGCACGTTTCCGACATTCCGTATCCGGTGTGCAGACCTCGATGCCGCGCGAGCGCCGCCCGTGCCAGTCCTTCCGGCAACGGCGAGCCGCCGACGATCACTTTCCACGACGACAGGTCCGTCGCAGCCGACGCCCGGCTGTCGAGAATCATCGCGAGCAGCGTCGGCACGCAGTGCGAATACGTCACCGCTTCGCGCGCGATCAGCGCGAGCAAGCCTTCCGGCGAATAGCGCCCCCGATAGACCTGCTTGAGGCCGAGCGCAGTCGCGATATACGGCATGCCCCACGCATGCACGTGGAACATCGGCGTGATCGGCATGTAGACGTCGTCGCGATGCACGCGCCCGCGATCGCGAGCGCTCGACAACGCGGCCATGCCGGCCAGCGTGTGCAGCACCAGCTGGCGATGCGTGAACGCGACCGCGTTCGGTAGCCCGGTGGTGCCCGTCGTATAGAACGTCGTCACGCGGGTCTGCTCGTCGAAATCGGGAAACGAGAAATCGGGCGAGCCGGCCGCGACGAGCCGCTCGTATTCGTCGGCGAAGCCATCGGGCAAGTCGACGTCGTCGCCGTCGGCGATCAGCACGAAGTGCGTCACCGCGGTCAACCGGTCGCGCATGCCCGCCAGCAGCGGCAGGAAATCGCGGTGCACGAACAGAACACGCGCGCCCGAATGGTTGAGCGTGTACAGCAACTGATCGGAAGACAGCCGCACGTTGGCCGTCATCAGCACCGCGCCCATCATCGGAATCGCGTGATAGCACTCGAGGTAGCGATGGCTGTCCCAGTCCATCATGGCCACGACGTCGCCGGTATCCACACCGAGCGCCGTGAGTCCGCTCGCGAGCTGACCGATGCGATGGCGAAACGTCCAGTAGTCGTGCCGGACCCGGTCGCCGTTCACGATCTCCTGCTCGGGCCGCGTCGCGAGCGGCGCATGTAGCAGTTGCTTGATCAGCAGCGGATACGCATGCGCGGCCGGAGCCGCCTCATCGTCCGGAAGCGGGTATGACGAATTCATGAATGCCTCCATAAGCGACCTGGCCGGTCGTCGCGATTGCGGTCACGATACCGGACGGGTCGGGTTTCGCGCCCCCCCTGTTCAGGGGGAGGGACGCCGGCGGAACGGCCGGGCGTTCGGCCTTTCGTACGAACATCGCGGGGGCCGCGGCGCGCGACCCACCTGTTCGGGGGGGCGTTCGCCGCAACGCGGCGTTGTAGGATTCATCGCGGCGCGGATCCTCGTCGTCGGGTCCCCGTCCACACGACGAGGCATGAACGGAAGGCCGGCGCGGCTGGTTCCGCCATGCGCATCGAGACCGGCCGCCGGCGAACCCATGCCGTCACCCCCGAACCCATCCCCGAACAAGGAGCAGCCATGACTTCTGACACGACGCAGACGGACCGAACGCCCGCCCCCGATCCCGCCGAGAACAACGCGTTCTTTCCGTCGCCGTATTCGCTGTCGCAATACACGTCGTCGAAGACCGATTTCGACGGCGCGGACTACCCGAATCCGTACACCGGCGGCAAGTGGAAGGTCCTGATGATCGCGACCGACGAGCGCTACGTCCTGATGACGAACGGCAAGATGTTCTCGACCGGCAATCATCCGGTCGAGATGCTGCTGCCGATGCATCACATGGACAAGGCCGGCTTCGAGATCGATGTCGCGACGCTCTCCGGCAATCCGGCGAAGCTCGAGCTGTGGGCGATGCCGAAGGACGACGAAGCGGTGCAAGGCACGTACCGGAAATATCTACAGAAGCTCAAGACGCCGCTGAAGCTGTCCGACGTGCTCGAGAACCACCTCGGCGCCGATTCGCCGTACATCGCTGTGTTCATTCCCGGCGGCCATGGCGCGCTCGCCGGCATTCCGCACAGCAAAGACGTCAAACGAACGCTCAAGTGGGCGCTCGACAACGATCGGTACATCGTCACGCTATGCCACGGCCCCGCGTGCCTGTTGTCGGCGGCGATCGACGAGGCCCCGGAAGACTACCCGCTCAAGGACTACGAGATCTGCGTGTTTCCCGACGCGCTCGACACCGGTCCGAACCTCGACATCGGCTACATGCCGGGCCCGCTGCCATGGCTCGTCGCCGACCGCCTGGAGAAACTCGGCGCCAAGGTGCTGAACAAGGACATGACCGGGCGCTGCCATCAGGACCGCAAACTGATCACGGGCGACAGTCCGCTCGCGTCCAACGGTGTCGGCAAGCTCGCCGCCGCCGCGTTGCTGAAGGAAGTGGGGAACTGACGTCGTGCGCGCCGCGCACCGGGGCGACGTTCTGCCAGGGCGCGCGGCTTGCCGCATGACGGCACGCGCCGCTTACTCGCGCGTCCACCCGTTCTGATAAAGCTCGCCGGCCAGCACGCCGAGACGCGACGCGAGGATGTAGTTCTCGCCATCCTCGATCAGCGCCGAACGCACGTCGCGGAACAGCTTCTCGATCGGAAACTCGCGCGTGGTGCCGTTGCCGCCGAACAGCTGAAACGCCTCGTGCGTGATCTTCATCGCTTCCTCGGTCACGCTGACCTTGGCCTGCGCGGTCGCGTACGGATGACTCTGCGGCGACATCCGCGAGAACGCGAGGCTGCGCCGCGCGATCGCGCGCGCCATCTCCAGCCGGCGCAGCATCTCGCCGATGCGCAGGTGCGTCATCTGGTGATCCATCAACAGCGCGCCGCCCTGCTTGCGCTCGTGGCAATACGCGAGCGCGAGTTCGAACGCCGCGCGCGCGACACCGACGAACACCTGGCACATGTGCGTGCCCGCATACGACCAGGTCGACGCGAGATTGCCGAGATAGTCGTCCTTCAGCGCGATCGCGAAACGCTTCGGCACCTTCACGTTGTCGAAATAGATCTCGCCCTGCGGTAGCGAGCGCTGGCCGATCTTGTCGAGCGGCTTGCCGCGCGAGACGCCCGGCAGATCGAGCGGCAGGATCATCGCGATGCCGTTGGTGAACTGGCTGCGTTTACCTTCGCCGTAGAACCCGTCGCCGTAGTCGGCGGCCATGTACGCGAGCGCGACCTGCGCGACCGACCCGTTCGAGATCCAGGCGGAGCTTTGCCCGTTGATCACGATCTCGTCGGCGCCGACCTTCGCGGTCACGTTGCCGACCGGCTGCCGGCCGTTCGCGCCGAGTTCCTGCCGATACAGGATCGCCGCATCGGAGCCGCGATCGGGCTGCGTGTTCATCCAGCAGCCGACCTTGCCCGCGCACATCTCGACCAGCTCCGGATTGCCGACCGAATGCGCCATCATCAGCGGCATCGTCGCCGCGCCGATCGACACGGCCAGCCCCGCGTCGCCCCAGCCCAGCTCCTCGCCGATCAGCGACTCGATGCGCACCGCGGTTTCCGGCGGAAACTGCGCGATCAACTGCGGATCGAGACCGAGCTTCGCGCTCTCGACGATCGCGGCCCAGTACGGCGAACCAGGCGCGATCACCTCCTCCGGCGTCATCCGGTCGAGCTCGCGCCCGATCGGTCGCAGCACGTCGCGCGCAAAGCGGTGAACCGTGTGCTGGATCGCGCCTTCCTCTTCGCTCAGCGGCGTCTCGAAGCCGGTCAAGCCGACCAGCGGCAACGCCGCGGACTTGTTCAGACGAATCATTTCCGTTCTCCTCCTGGACTCCAGTCATGTCGACCAGGGCAGCAGATACGCCCGGCTGCCCATATCTAGTAATACATACCAAACATAGGTCATCATGACAAATACAGGAAGCAAAAAAAAGACAGGGTATTCCCCTGTCCGTTCACACGCCGTTTGCCGTGCGCAGCGCGGCGCTATTCGCTATTTTCCGGCCGGTGCCGCCAGCGTGCCGTATGCGATCGCGCGTGACGTCGCGGCGAAATACGCGTCGAGCGCCTGTGTCTGGCGCCCGGTGCCGTACTGCATCGCGAGACCGTCGGCGAGCGCGATCAGCATCGTCGCAGCATGCCGGCTGTCGGCCGCGCTGAATGCGGGATTGACCGCACGCAGCAGTTGCGCGAGGTCTCGCGTAAGCGTCGCGTACCACTCGTCGTAAAGCTTGAAGCACTCGGGATCGGTGGCCGCGAACGACAGGAAATGCCGGAACAGTGCGTTGTACTTCGCATCCTTCGCATCGGAGATCGAACGCTGGAGCATCTCGTCCAACACGTCGCGCGGCGACGCATCGCTGCCGAGCGCGCGCTTCATGTCCTCGAGATACGTGACGATGACCGGCTCGATGACGGCCCGCAGCACGGCGATCCGCGTCGGGAAGTAGTACTGCAGATTGCTGACGCTGATGCCTGCTGCGGCGGCGACCGCGCGCTGCGAGAATTCCAGCGGGCCGCCTTCGAGCAGCAGCTTGCGCGCGACGCGAATGATCGTGTTGCGCGTGCGCAGGCCTTGCGCCCGCAGACCGTCGGGGTTGCTCGCTGCTGCAGCGGCAGTCGAAGTGCGCCGCTTTCTCGTGCTGCGCTGCTCGTTGGACACTGTCATCGTGTTCGTCGTGAAGATGGCGTTTCGGCTTCGTCGAATGGACGCTCCGTACCTTACGGAGCGCAAACGACTATACCCGATGCGAGCCTCATTTTCCATCGAGCCGCCAGGCGGTCCGGCTGGATCCGCGCTCCCGCGCCGCGCGCATGCATCGCTACATCGGCTTCACCTTGCGGTTCACGCGTGCGTCGAGCAGGTTCGCGACGCCGAGCGCCGCGGTCATCGCACACCATCGCAGCGGCTCGGGTGGCACGGTAGGCGTCCTGTGCGTCAGCGCATCGAGCAACGTCGATTGTCCGTCGTGAATGCGCTCGGCCAGCACGCGCCCGATCAGCGACTGCGTGCCGACACCATGTCCCGAACAACCGGCCGTGTAGAACACGTTGCGGTGCGCGCCGGCCGCGCCGACCACCGGCAACGCGTCGCCGGCGAACGAGATGTAGCCGCTCCAGCATGCGCGCACCGGCACGTTGCCCAGTTGCGGAAAGCGTGCGTGCAGCGTCTTCGCGAGTGCGCGATACGCATCGTCGTCCCGCACGTTCGGCGTCTGCGAGCCGTACACGTAGTGCAGCCGCTTGGTCGTCAGCAACAGCGTGTTGCGCGCGGTGAGGCGATGGCTTTCCATCGTCAGGTGCGACGTCACGATGCCTTCGCGGTTCGGCCAGCCCAGCGCGTCGAGCTGTGCATCGGACAGCGACTCGGTTTCGAGCGCCGATACGCGCAGCGGCATCACCTTGTCGCCGAGCAGGCCGAGTTGCGGCGTGTATGCGTTGGTCGCGAGCACCGCCACCGGCGCGCTCGCGCTGCCGCACGCGGTACGCACGCGCACGGTCGGGCCTTCGTCGAAGCCGAGCACCGCGGTGTTCTCGTAGAGCTTCACGCCGGCCGCCAACGCCGCGCGCCGCAACCCCGCCACGTACTTGCCGGGATCGAGCGTGCCGCCACCCGGCACGTATGCGCCGAACAGGAAGGCCGGCGGAATGCCGCGCGCGCGCATCGCCGCGCCGTCGAGAAACTGCGCGGGCGAGCCGAGTTCGATGCCGGTTTTCATGCTTTCGCGCAGGCGCTTCTCCTGCGACGGATGCACGCCCGCGCGGAGGATGCCCGACGCGCGGTAGTCGCAATCGATCGCGTATTCGGCGAGCTTGCGCTCGACATAGGCGACGCCTTCGTCGTAGAAAGCGACGATCCGCCTGGCCTGCTCGTGGCCGACGCGCTTGACGAACAGGTCGTATTCGAGCCCCTGGCCACCGGCGAGATAGCCGGCGTTGCGTCCGCTCGCGCCGAAGCCCGCGAACTCGCGTTCGAGCACGACGACGCTCGCGCCGCGCGCCGCCAGCTCCAGCGCGGTCGACAGCCCGGCGAAGCCGGCGCCGACCACGACCACGTCCGCGTGCACGTCGCCTTCGAGCGGCGGCTGCGCGCGATCCGGCGCGTCGATCCAGCCGCCGATCGCGCGATACTTCTGCAGCGCGGCCTCCGCGCGGATTTCCTCACCCCATCGCGCGAGCGGGCCCGCCGGGTCCGTCCCGGCCGTCTGCATCGCCGCCGCCGCGCCGACGCCGCCCGCCGTACGCGCTGCCGCCGGCCGTTCCACCGGCCCCACCGGTCCCGTCTGCCCGGCCGTCCCCGCACCGTATGCGCCGCTCATGTCCGTCTCCATCAGTCCTTGCGGAGTATGTGAATCGCCAGCGCGGCCTCCTCGATGCCCTGCAGGCCGCCACCGTTCTCCTGGATCGCATGGCGCGCGCCTTGCACCTGACGCGCCCCGGCCTCCCCGCGCAACTGGGTGACCAGTTCGTAAAGCTGGCCGATGCCGGTCGCGCCGAGCGGATGACCCTTCGATTCGAGCCCGCCCGACGTGTTGATCGGAATCCGCCCGCCGAGCGTGAACTCGCCGCGCTCGGCGGCCGGGCCGCCTTCGCCGAACGGCACGAAGCCGAGGTTCTCGGCCTGGATGATCTCGCCCATCGCCGACGCGTCGTGCACTTCGGCGACGTCCATGTCCTCCGGGCCGACGCCCGCCTGCTCGTATGCCTGCAGCGCGGCGAGCCGGCCGATGTGCTTGTGCGGCTCGTCGAGGCGGCGACGCGTGAAGCTGCGCATCACGCTCGCTGCGATCCGGATGCAGCGGCTGCGATCGGCGCCGATGCGCTTGAGCCCTTCCTCGGTACAAAGAATCGCCGCGGCCGCGCCGTCCGACAGCGGTGCGCACATCGGCAGCGTGATCGGATACGTGATCGGCGGCGCCGCGAGCACCTCGTCGATCGTGAACGACTGACGGAACTGCGAGTACGGGTTGTGCACCGAATGCGCGTGGTTCTTCGCGGACACGGCCGCGATCTGCCGCTGCGTCGTGCCGTACGTGTGCATGTGATGCCGGCACAGCGCCGCGTAGATCTTCATGAAGCGGCTGTACGGCCGCTCGGATTCGGAGCCGGGCGGCGGCTCGATCCCTTCGCCGAGCCGCGCGAGCGTCGCGAAGTTCTCGTCGACGCGCGCGACGTCCCAGCCGGCCTCGAACAGCGCGAACGATTTCGCCTTGTCCGCGACGTTCATCTTTTCCGCGCCGAGCGCGAGCGCCACGTCGCAAGCGCCGGCCTGCAGCTCGCGCACCGCGAGGTGCACGGCCGTGCTGCCGGACGCGCACGCGTTCTCGACGTTGAACATCGGAATGCCGTCGAGGCCGATCTTGCCGAACACGACCTGGCCGGGAATCGACAGCTGCCTCTGCAACGCGCCGTTGGTGATGCCGGAGTAGAACGCCGCGCGGATCGCATCCGCATGGCAGCCGGCGTCGCGCAACGCGCGCTGCAGTGCCTCGCGCGCGAGGTCGTCGACGCTGCGGTCGGGGTGCTTGCCGAACACGGTCATCGCAAT
The DNA here is from genome assembly GCF_002223095.1 of Burkholderia sp. AU33803. Lineage (NCBI taxonomy): Bacteria > Pseudomonadati > Pseudomonadota > Betaproteobacteria > Burkholderiales > Burkholderiaceae > Burkholderia > Burkholderia sp. AU33803. Next base: position 66,106 of record NZ_NKFJ01000006.1, on the reverse strand, counting down.
GCCGGCGATGTAGATGTTGCTCATCGTCTGGAATCCCTGTCGATGCGGATCAAATCCTGCGTTGCTGGCCCTGCCAGTACTGTTCGCGCAGGTCCTTCTTCAGCACCTTGCCGGCCGTGCTGCGCGGCAGCGCGGCGATGAAGTCCACGCTCTTCGGCGCCTTCACCGAGCCGAGTTGCGCCTTGCACAGCGCGATGAGTTCGTCGGCACTCACGTGCTGGCCCGCATTGAGCTCGACCACGGCCTTCACGGCTTCGCCCCACTTTTCGTCGGGCACGCCGATCACCGCGCAGTCCTGCACCGCCGGGTGCGACCAGATCACCTGCTCGACTTCGCTCGGATACACGTTGAAGCCGCCGCTGATGATCATGTCCTTCTTGCGGTCGGTGATGTGCAGGTAGCCCTCCCGGTCGAGATGGCCGATGTCGCCAGTGTGCAGCCAGCCGTCGACGATCGTCTCGGCCGTCTTGTCCGGCGCGCGGTAGTAACCCTTCATCACGAGGTCGCCGCGCACGCAGATCTCGCCGGTCTCGCCCTGCTTCAGCACGTCCCCGCGTTCGCCGACGATCTCGACGCGCACGAGCGGATTCGGGCGGCCGACCGACGCCAGCCGTTCGTCCGGCGCCAGCTTTCCGTCGATGAAATGTTCGGCCGGCGTCAGGTACGAGATCGACGCGGGCGCCTCGGTCTGGCCGTAGCCGCCCGTCATCACCGGGCCGAATACGTCGATCGCGCGCTTGAGCTTCTCGACCGACATCGGCGCGGCGCCGTACAGGAAGTAGCGCAGCGACGAGAAGTCGACCTTGTCGATGCCGGGGATGTCGAGGAGCCGGTAGATCACGGTCGGCGGCAGGAAAAACTCGGTCACGCGGTGCTTGACGATCGCGCCGAGCAGCAGCGCGGGATCGGGCTTCGGCAGCACGACGACCGTGCCGCCGCGCGCGGTGCACGGCAGCGACATCATGCCGGCGGTGTGCGTCATCGGCGCCGCGGCGAGGTTCACCGACCGCTCCGCGCCGTACGACATCGCGATCATGAAGTTCGCGAAATACGTCTGGAACGAGCGGTGCGTGTTCATCACGCCCTTCGGCAAGCCGGTCGTGCCGCCGGTGGCCGACAGCGTGACGACGTCGTCCATCGCGTAGTCGACGGCCGGCGGCGTGGCCGGCTGCCCTTCGCTCCACGTCGCGAGCGACGGCGCCCACGGCAGGTCGGCGTCGATGCACACCCACAGCCGCACTTTCGGCAGGCTCGGCCGCAGCGCGTCGATCGCATCCGCGAACGCATGGTGGAAGAACAGCACCTCGCAGTCGAACGCGTCGAGCACGTACTGGTTCTCGGCCGGCGCATTGCGGCCGTTGACCGGGATGTACGCGAGCCCCGCGCGCCACATGCCGAGCGCGCAGCTCCAGCCGGTCACGTCGTTGTCCGCCCACACCGCCGCCTTCGCTTCCTTCGCGAAGCCTGCGGCGAGCAGCCCGTTCGCGATGCGGCACGACAGCTCGCCGATCTCCTGGAACGTATAGCTGCGCTCGTCCTGGATGTACGCGATGCCGTCGGGATTGATGCGCCACCCGCGGTCGTAGAAATCGATAATGGCCATTTCACATGTCCCGTTGAATCTGTACCGGCAACGCGGCGGCCGTCACAGTTGCGTGACCGTGGCGCGCGCGAGCCCGCGCTGTTCGAGGAAGCCGAGCATGTAGCGATGGCCGAACGCCTTCGAGCCCGACGCGAAGCCGGCGCGCGCGAACTCGCCGTCGAGCAGCTTGAGCGCGCCCGCCGCATGGATCGCGCCGGTCGAGATGTACGGCGTGATGCCGTGCACGGTCGCGCGCACCGACGCGAGCTGGCCGCGGCCGATCGCGACGTCGACGCTGCGCTGGATCGTCGTGCGCTCGCGCGGCGGCATCGTCGGCGTGGTCGAATCGACGACCTGCTTCAGCACCGCGTCCTGATGCTCGCGCGGCAGGTGCTTGTATTCGGCTTCCCACTTCTGCCCGAACTGGTGCACCAGCTTCATCACGTTGTTGTCGTAGAAGCCCACGCACGAGATGCAGCTGCGCACGCGCGGATCGCGCTCGAAGTAGACGGGCAGCGACGTGCCGCCCCACGGCAGGCAGAACACCGGCTGCATGAACTCGGGCGTCGCGACGGTGAACGACGCATCGGCCGTATGCGGGACGAGCTTCTTCTCCCACAGGTAACAGGACTCGTGGCGCACGCCGTCGAAGATCGTCGCGGTCGAACCGATGCTCACGCCAGCCGCGTTGCGCGGGCCGCGCGTCAGCGTGGCAGTCTCCAGCGCATCGATGCCCGGCGTTTCGAGCGCGAGTTCGGCGGCGATCTCGGCAAACGTGTACATGTACGCGTTCGACGACGACACCAGCAGGCCGGCCTGGCGATACAGCTCGCCGAACTGGTCGCGCACCTCGCGGATATACGACTGCTCGCCGGTCGTGTCGAGATGGTGGCAGCCGGCCTTCAGCGCGGCCTCGACGCCGACGAGCCCGAAGCTCGAGAACGGCCCGACTGTATTGCACACCACCTTCGCGCCGCGAAACGCCTTCACGAGCGCATCGACGTTGTGCTCCGCCTCGATGATTTCGTATTCCGCCGATTCGAGGCGCACGACACGCTGCGCCATCATTTCCTTCGCGCGGCCCGCGTTGCGCGCGACCGCGGTGAACGGGATGTTCTGATCGATCAGCCAGTCCATGATCAACATGCCGGTGTAACCGCTTGCGCCATATACGACGACGGGGTGCTTAGCCATGGTTGTCTCCTGAAACGTGAGTTGTTGAAAACCGGTTCGGCCGAACGGCCGCTACTGCCGCTTCACATTCGGGTACTTCTTTGTAGAACACATTACCGATCTTAGGTCACTATGACAAAGTAAACAGCGAAGAAAAAGACAGGGTATTCCCGGCCCCGGCGCGCCGTCCGCATCATCGGGCCGTACTCCCCGCACCACCCGCGCCGTCCGGCGACAGGCTGGCCAGGTAGTGTGCAATGGCCCGTGTGTCGTCACCGGACAGCGTCGCGGCCATGCCGTTCATTGCGCCGGTCGGATCGCGGCGCTGGCCCGAGCGGAATGCCGCCAGCTGCGTCTCGAGGTATTGCTGCCCCTGGCCCGCGAGGCGCGGCATGTGATCCTTGCCCGTCAATGCCGCGCCGTGGCACGCCTGGCAGCTTCGTGCGGTGACCAGTGCCCTCCCGCGCTGCGCGAGCGCCTCGTCCGCCGGTACCGCTTCGTTGCGCTCGGGCGCCTGCCGCGCGAAATAGGTCGCGAGCGCGTCGATCTTCGGGCCGTCGAGTTCACGCGCAAGCGGCCCCATGTACGCATTGCGACGCTCGTCGCTCGCGAACGCACGCAGCTGCGCGGCGATGTAGGTCGCGGGCTGCCCCGACAGCGACGGATACCACGCGTTGCGCGACTGTCCGTGCGTGCCGTGGCAGAACGCACACGTCTCCTGCGGCTGCGGCCACGCGCCGCCGTTCGCGTTGTCCGCGCCGCCGATCGCGGCCATCGCCTTCTCGTAACGCATTCCGTCGACCAGGTCGGGGCCGTACAGCGTGCCGGCCGTCGCGACGCCCGCGATCACGAGTGCGGTGCCGATCATCCAGGTTCGTTTCATTCACGCCTCCTTGCCGCGGCCGGCCAGCTTGCCGAGCGCCTGCAGCGCCGCGCGGTGCCCGGAGCGCACCGCACCGTCCATCGCGCCGGCCCACAGGTCGGCCGTTTCGGTTCCCGACCAGATCAGTCGGCCGGCCTCCGGGCGCAGGAACTTGCCCCATTTCGTCCAGAAGCCGGGCGGCAGCGGATGGATGCACTGCAGCGTCCATGGATCGACGCGGCCCCAGTCGTAGTCGTGGAACTGAGTCGGATGCAGCGCCTTGTCGCCGAGCGCGCGCGCGAACACGGCCGACAGCGTTCGCTCGGCGGCCTTCGGCTCGGACGGCAGCGCGCCCGGCGCGACGAATGCGGCGAGCACGCCGACCGAGCCGTCCGGCGGCGAGTTGTCGTACGCCATGAAGACCGGGCCGCCGACCTCGAAGATCTGGCCGTTGTAGCCATCGTCGCGCCAGAACGGGCGGTCGTACACGTGCACCGTCTTGCGCATCGGCGCGTTCGCGGGCCAGTTGCGCTGCAGCTGTGCGCGACCGGCGGGCAGCGGTGGATCGAACGCGATCTGCTCGCAAAGCGCCGGATTCAGCGCGACGATCACGCGCCGCGCGCGGATCACGCCGCGATCGGTCTGCACGTCGACGATGTCGCGATCCCAGCCCGAGATCCTGCGCACCGGGCACGACAGCCGCACCTTCGTGCCGAGCTCGCCCGCCATCCGCAGGCTCAACACCTGCGAACCGCCGACGAAGCGCGTTTCCTGCGCGCCGCCCTTGATCGATTCGAGCTTCGCGTAGTCGCACTCCGCGCTGTTGATGATCGACAGGTAATGCAGCAGCCCGAGCTGCGCGGGCGCGCCGCCGAGCGACAGCTTCGCCGCGAGGCCGAGGAAGTAACCGTCTTCGTAGGTCACGCCCTGTCGCAGCAGCCAGTCGCCGTAGGTCAGCTTGTCGAGCTCGGCCGCGTGCTGCGCCGTCCACGGTTCGCGGGACGGCACGCCGCGCGCGAGCGCGCCGAGCTTCGCGCCGATCGCATCGTCGCCGCCCGAGCCGCCGTGGAAATCCTGCGCGACGCGCGTGTCGCCGGCGAGCACGACCGTCTTGCCTTCATAGAACGTCGGAAACGTATCGACGCCGAGTTCGCGTGCGAGATCGGCGATCGCCGTCTGGCCGGGGCCGATCCACTGGCCGCCGGCTTCCGACACGACACCGTGCCCGAGATCGTGGTTGAAAGTTCGGCCGCCGACGCGGTCGCGCGCCTCGACGACGACGAACGATTCGCAACCGGCGCGCTTCAGGTCGCGTGCGGCGGTCAACCCGGCGAGCCCGGCCCCGATGATGACGACATCGAACACGCCGCGCTCCGCCGAAGCCGGCGCCGTGCTTTCCGCGAACGACATGTCTCCGGCCGCGAGCGATGCGGCGCCCACGGCCGCGACGCGCAGTATTTGCCGCCGGGCCTGCGTGTCCGGCTTGTGCTTGCGATTCATCTTGCGTACTCCATCCTTCGTGGCTTTTTTTGTGGATTCAACTCACGGCGCGGCCAGCACGCCGTCCTGCGAAAACAGAAGCGGCTTGCCGCGCGCATCGATCAACGCCGCGGTGAGCGTCGCGCGATCGGCGCGCTGCGCGACGTCGAACGGGCCGCCCGCGACCCGCTGCGCCAGCGTCATCCCGTCGAGCCCGACGCCGACCAGCCCGCGGCCGGTCGCAACGAGAGCGGTGATCGAGCTGCGCGTGCCCGTGTTCAATGCGGCCCACGTCGTTCCGCCGTCGCGGCTTTCGAACAGGCTGCCGAGCAGCCCGCCGACCACGATCCGGCCGTCCGGCATCGCGACGCCCGACCACAACGTGCCTTTGCCGCCCGTTGGCAGATAGGTCCAGTTCGCGCCGCCGTCGGCCGATTTGAGCACCATCCCTTGTTCCGACACGACGTAAAGCGCGTGCGCGGGGTCGGAGAACACGTGATGGAGATTGCGGTCGGCCTTGCCGCCGCCGGGCGGCTTCGGCAGCGTCGTGCGCGTCCATGTGCGGCCGCCGTCATGGGTCTGCAGCATCAGCGACCACAGTCCGACCGCAATGCCGTCCTGCGCGCTCGTGAACAGCACGGAGAACAGCGGCTGGTCGACCGACGTATCGACACGTTGCGTAACCCACGTGTCGCCGCCGTCGTCGGTCGCGAGAATCGCGCCCCACTGGCCGACTGCCCAGCCGTGCTTCGCGTCCGCGAACGACACGGCCGACAGCGTCGCCGACACCGGCACGCGCTGCGCCTGCCGCCAGGTCTTTCCGTCGTCGTCGGACAACAGCACGATGCCGTGCTCGCCGACCGCGACGATCCGCGAACCGGCGTGCGTCGCGTCCATCAGCATCATGCGCGTCGGCGCGGCCCACGCGTGCGCGGGCTTCGCGGCCCAGGCCGCGACGGTTCCTTCCTGCGGTTGCGCGAGAACCGCGGCGGCAACGCAAAATCCGATAGAGGCAACGAGCGTCTTGATCATGGCAAGGATCTCCGTGAGGGTGGCCGCAGCCGTCAATGGCTGAACAGGCCGGGCGCGCGGGCGGGCTTGCGGCGCGGGAACCCGCGCTCCAGCAGCGACGCCAGCGCGGGCAGCGCCGTCATCGCCATCGCCAGGTTCACGATGAACATGAACGCGAGCAGCTTGCCCATGTCGGCCTGGAACTTGAGCGCCGAGAAGCTCCACGTCGCGACGCCGATCGCCAGCGTGATCGCGGTGAAGATCGTCGCCACACCCACTTCGAGCATCGCGTGCTGCACCGCCTTCACGATGTCCTGCCCGCCCGCGAGATGCACCTGCAGCCGGTTGTAGATGTAGAACGCGTAGTCCACGCCGATCCCCACGGCGAGCACCATCACCGGCAGCGTCGCCACCGTCAGCCCGATCTGCAGCTCCTTCATGAACCAGTAGCCGATGAAGGTCGCGACCGACAGCGGCACGCAGCATGCGAGCATCGCGCGCCAGTCGCGGTACGCGAGAAACACGAGGATCAGGATCGCCGCGTACACGTAGAGCATCATCGGCAGCTCGCTTTTCGCGACCTCGTCGTTGGTCGCCGCGAGTACGCCAGCGTTACCCGCTGCAAGCCGCACGGTGATGCCCGGGAACGGATGCGACGCGCGGTACTGCTTCACGTCGTCGAGGATCCGGTTGATCGTCGTCGCCTTGTGGTCGGTCAGGAACAGGTGCACGGCCGTCATCCCGCAATCGCGGTTCATGAAGCCCTTCACGCGCGACACGTCGACCGACACCGCGCCGTAGTTCTCCGCATCGATCGGCACGACGTTCATCTTCGGGTAGTCCTCGTTGTAGCCCTGGTTGTAGGTCCGCAGCATCGCCGAGTACGACTGCACCGACACCACGCCCGGCTCGGTGCGCATCGCGGCCGAGAAGTCGTCCTCGTACAGGCCGACCGCCGGGTTGTCGCACGCCTTGGCGGTCGATTCGATCGCGACCGTCAGCCAGTCGAGGCCCATGTCGTAGTTGCCGGCGATCGACGTCGCGTCGCGGTTGAAGCGCGCATCGGCCCGCAGCTCCGGCGCGCCGGGCTGCAGCGTGCCGATCACGCGGTCGCGGCTTTGCCACGCGGCGAGCGCGAAGATCGCGACGGTCAGCGCGACGGTCAGGCCCGCGTACTTCGGTTCGGCCACCCGCGCGAGCACGCGCAGCGGCTTGGCGCGCTGCTGCGCACGCTTCAGCGAGTTGTCTGCGTATGTTTTCGTGAAGTTGAAGCAGGAGGCGGCGACCGGCAGCAGGATCAGGTTCGTGACGATCTTGTAAGCGACCCCGAGCGACGCGGTGATCGCGAGCTCGCGCACCATGGGGATCGGGATCAGCAGCAGCGTGATGAACGACACGAACGCGGTGATCAGCGCGAGCACGCCCGGGATCAGCAAGCCGCTGAAGCTGTGGCGCGCCGCATCGAACGAGCTCTGCCCGTGCGCGATCTCCCGGACGATGAAGTTCACTTGCTGCACGCCGTGCGACACGCCGATCGCGAACACGAGGAACGGCACCAGCACCGCAAGCGGATCGAGGCCGAAGCCGAGCAGTTTCAGCGTGCCGAACTGCCACACGAGCGACGTCAGCGAACACGCGATCAGCAGCACCGTGAAGCGCACCGAATGGCAGTACCAGTACGCCGCCAGCGCGGTCAGCAGCAGCGCGACCGCGCAGAAGCCGAGCACGGCCGTCGCGCCGTCGGCGATGTCGCCGATCTGTTTCGCGAAGCCGATGATCTGGATCTCGTAGCCGGCATCCTCGAACGGCTTGCGCACCTTCTGTTCGAGCAGGTGGTTGAACGCGACGTAGTCGAGCACCTTGCCCGCGCTGTCGCGCTCGTTCAGCTCGGCCGTGATCATCGCGCTGTCCTCGCCGTGCGACACGAGCGTGCCGACGTAGCCGCCGAGCGTCGTCGCGCGGCGTACGCGAGCGACGATGTCCGGCGTCAGCTGGTCGGGCGTGATGGTGCCCGGGATGATCGGCTCCGCGCGAAAACCTTCGTCGGTCACTTCGTTGACGAACGCGTTCGGCGTCCACAGCGAGCGCACGCCGATGCGGTCGACGTTCGGCAGATACGTGACGGCCTGCGTGACGTCGTACAGCCGGGTCAGCCCTCCCTTCGACCAGATCGACCCGTGCTTCGCGCGCACCACCACCGTGATCCGGTTCGCGCCGAGCAGGTCGTTCCGATACTGCTGGAACGTGCGGATGTACTCGTGCCCGATCGGCATCTGCTTTTCGAAGCCGGCGTCCATGCGCAGCTGCACGGCGAACACGGCCATCGCGACGGTGAACAACGCGATCGCCGCGAGCACGATCGCGCGATGACCGAAGAAGAGCCTTTCGAGGCGGCTGACCAGACGATTGAGCACGACATGACCCCTTGATGATTGGCGGAGGCGCACGGCGCCGACCGCCCGTAAGCACGTCACCGTCAGAAATTGCGAGTGACGAACAGCCCGACGAAATTGCGGTCCGCGTACGGCTGGCCGACCGTGTTGTGCCCGCCGAAGAACGCGGTGAAATTGATGCCGGCCTGCCAGTTCGGCGGGTTCTGGTTGAACAGCACGTAGACGTTCAGCGACTTCGCGCCCTGCATGTAGTTCGCGGTGAAGGTCGGCGTGTAGCCGTACAGTCCATCCGAGAACGTCACGCCCGGCGTGACCTGCCAGCCCGGGATCAGCGTGCCGTCATAGGTCCAGTTGAAGTCGATCGTCGCGCCGACCGAGCTCGCGGTGCCCTGCCCCTTCCCGATCGGGTAGCCGAGCGCCGAGCCGTTGTTCAGCCACGGCAGGTAGCCGGTCTGCGGCGCCTGCGTGACGGTCTGCCCGTTGATCGTGCGCGTGACGCCGCTCGGACTCAGCCCCGGGTAGTAGATCCACGTGAGCTCCCACGTGAGCGCGGCTGAATCGGCGCCGAGCCATTTGAGGAACGGATACTCGCTGCGCGTGAGCGCCAGCAGCCCGTTGATGTCGTACTGGAACTTCTTCTTGTCGACCCATTGCGGGCAGTCGATGCCGGCGACGCCGTTCGTGTTCAGGTCGAGCGGGCCCCCCGCGCCATAGCAGGCCGACAGCGCGACCGCATCGCGCGGCCGGTACGACAGCTCGGTACCGATCGCCCAGGGCCCGAGCCCGAAGTTCGCGCTGACGCCGAACAGCTGGCGGCGGCCGAGATACGACCACTGCTCGGTGCCGTTCGCGAGCGACGCGAGTACCGGCGACTTGTCGGTGTAGTTCAGGTAATAGAACGCGAAGTTCGCGTCGAACGAGCGCGGCGAGTAGTTGAACTTCACGCCGAACTGCGGCCGGTATTTCGCCGGCAGGTTCGTGACGGACGGCAGCCCGATGTCGTTGAACGGCGGCCCCGCATAGTCGCCGTTCACGAGCCCGTTCTTGATCGCGTTCAACGTGCCCTGGTTGCCCGCGGCGGCCCCGCCGCCGATCGCATTCGCGATCGAGCCGGCGCTCGGCCCGGTCACGTTCAGGTTGGTCGTGTTGAGCGTGAACGGCTCCGCGCCGCGGCCGAAGCCGTTCGTCACCGACCAGTACGAGCCGACCGGCGGATAACGGTTGCCGTTCCACTGGAACTGATAGTAGGCCTCGGTGCTGAATCCGTGCGACAGGTCTGCAGCAACGCTCACCATCGGTGCGGGCAGCAGCGCCTGCTTGAGTTGCGAGCCGGGAATCAGCAGTTTCTGCACGTCGAGCGAGTTGGTCGCGTTGATCCCGCTCTGCGCGAACATGCTCTCACCCCAGTTGATCACCTGGTTGCCGAGCCGCACGTGTGCGTTTCGTCCGCCGATCCTGAAGTCCTTTTGCGCCCACAGGTCGAGCAGTTGTGCGTTGTAGACCACCTGCGCGGAAGCGGTGCTCGACAGCGGCGTTCTCGCCGTATTGCCGGCGAGGAAATCGTACATGCCGGTGCCGCGCACCATGAACTTCAGCCCTTCGCTGGGCATCTTCAGCAGCAGCTCGCTGGTCGCGCTGACGTAGGTGCTGAACGGCTGGCCCTTGCGGTAGTTCAGGTCGCCGTTGTCCGCATAGCCCCATTGATTCGTGTTCGCCGCCGCGCCGCAGCCGTATGCGTTCGGATCGCCGGTGAGCGAGCAGCTCGGGCTCTTGGTACGGATGCCGGCGCCGGCCGTCAGGTTGGTCACCCACGAGCCTTGCAGATCGTTGATGCCCGTCGTGAAGTCGTAAGCGTATGCGTTCGACGCCGCGGCACCCGCGAGCACGACCGATACCGTAGTATTCCTGATCAACCTTGCCGATTCCATGATCCGTCTCCCACCCCTTTGCGATGCCGGCGCGCGGTCGTTGCGCGCGCCGGTCCCTTGGGCTTCAGCCGATGACGGTCAGCGTTCGCTGACCGAGCGCAGCGATTCCGCCGTGTAGAAATCCTGCTTGAAGCGCGGATCGTCGGCCTGTTCGAGCCAGCGAACGTCCTTGCCCTGCCCGATCGACGTCGCATCGAGCACGTAGCGGCCGTTGTTCATGTCGTACTGCGCGAGCGGTTCGTTGTCGCACGTGCCGCCGAGCTCCCACACCGGGATCGGATAGCTTTCGCGCACCTTCCACAGCTTGCCCTGCGCGTCGTAGTCCTCGCCGACCAGCGCGAGCCAGCTGTCCTCGTCGAGATAGAACACCTTCTTCGATGCGACGTGCCGTGCGCTCGGCTTCAGCGTCGCCTCGACGACCCACACGCGGTGCGTCTCGTAGCGCCGGCTCGTCGCCGCGACACCGTCCGGCGTCGCGACGTCGTGCAGCTTGCTCTTGAACTTGTACATGCCGAATGCGTTGTACGGGACGATCATTTCCTTCTTGCCGACCAGCTTCCAGTTGAAGCGGTCGAGCGAGCCGTTGATCATGTTCGCTTCGTCGATCAGGTACTGGTTCTCGAAGCCGATCAGCGGCGCGTCGTGCGTATAGGCCGGCATGCGCCGCACGCGGCGCTGGCCGGGGAAGTAGTAGTACGTCTCCGACGGCTTGTCGAAATACTGGCGCTGCACGAACGCCTGGCCGGCCAGCGCAGCCGGCGAGTTCATCTGGAAGTACACGGCCGTGCTGAGCTGATCGACGTCCTGCGGAGAATGCTTGCCGAGCTTGCCGGACGGGAAGAAGAACGTCTGCGGGCCGACCGCGTCGATCCATTCGCTGCTGCCCGGACGTGGCGACACGGTCGTCGCCATCTGCCCCCAGTCGACACCTTCGCCGCGATAGCGCATCTCGTAGTTGAGGATCGCCTCGACGCCGCTCTTCGGCTGCGGGAACGGCACGCCCGGCAACATGGCCGCCCCGAGCGTGTCGCCCGCCGGCCCGAGCTTCGCGGCGCTCAGGTTGGCCTTCGAGTTCTGCTCGACGACATCCGGCAGCTGGCATTCGCGGTGGGACGGATAGACGTCCATCCGGTAGCCCTTCTTCTGCTTGATCAACGCGACCTGTCCGGGCGACAGCTTGTCCGCGTACTTGTCGACGTTCGCCGCATCGATCGAGTACAGCGGCTTCTCGTTGCGATGCTTCCAGAAATCGGCGCGCACCTTGCCCCATTCCCAGCCCGCGTCGGGCGACTGCTTGCCGGTGTAGGCCGGCACCGAGCCGTCCTTGCTCGCCGCGCGATCGGCGCCGGCCGGCGTCAGGTCGTCCGCCGCGACGGCCGTGCCGAGCGCGAGACATACAGCGGCCGCGAGTGCGGACGCGGCCCAGAATTGATGCTTGCTCATCATGGTTCTCCTTCCCACTGCGCGTTCGCTCGCCCGTCCCGGGTGCGACGCATTCAATCCGCTCGCGATCACCGACCGGCGATCGCATCGCTCCCTGATGACGGTCGTCCGCGATGACGGACGGCCGCCTGCCTGTTTCGATACGCTTTCGCCATTCCATCAGGACTGCGATTCATTACGAACGCCCGTCTGGAAGGAATGACGCACTGCCGTCTGTCTCAGTCCCTGCCCGACCCGGCCACCGCGACCGCACGCACTTCGACGCACAGCCCCGGCAGCGCCAGTTGCGACACGCCGACCGCCGTCCACGACGGGTAGCGGTCCGGGAAATATGCGTCCTTGATCGCCGCGAAATCCTGCGTTTCCTGCTGAAGGTTCGTATGGAAGGTCGTCAGTTCGACGACGTCGGCGAGACTCGCGCCCGCCGCTTCCAGGATCATCTTCAAGCTCTCGAACGCGATCCGCGCCTGCGCCGCCACGCCGTCGGCCGGCTGCATCTGCGCGTCGAGTCCGACCTGGCCCGACACCCAGATCGTGTCGCCGACGCGCGTGGCCGGCGAGAAGTGGTATGCGTCGTACCACGGCTGGAACGGCGGCGGAACGATCGATTGCCGCTTCGGGGTAGCTGACATGATTGAAGACTCCTTGCTCAGACGAGTTGACGGAAACACGGTGCGCGGAACGGATCGCCGGCCTTCAGCCCGGCGAGCTCGTCGACGAACAGCACGCCGGCCGGCGTGAAACCCGAACGGCTTTGCTCGGGCAGCGGGCTGAACGTCGCGTCGTCGCCGAAGAAGCGCAGCACGAGCGTGTGGCGGTCGGGGAACGCGGCATCCACCGCGCCACCGCCGTGCAGCACGCCCGGATGGAGCAGCACCACGTCGCCAGGCTTCGTTTCCCACGAAATGATGTCGTACGCGTCGGGCGCCGCGCGGCGCTCCGCTTCGATGTTCGGCAGCCGCGGCCACACGTCGCCGCCGTGCAGCGGATCGGTCGGGTCCTCCGCGTTCTGGAACGTGGTGCCGTCGTGGCGCACGCCGCGATGCGAGCCGCGCACGATCTCCAGCGCGTTGCGCTTCGGCACGTGCTCGAAGCTGATCCACGCATTGCCGAAGTGCATGCCCTCCCACGGCAGGTACGACGTGTCCTGGTGCCACGGCGAGCGCGCGCTCTTGCCACCGGCCTTCATGAACAGTTCCTCGGCGAAGTACCACACGTGCTTCGAGCCCCACAGGTCGGCGAACAGCTTGCCGAACGGCAGCGTGCCGACCAGTTCGTCGAGCCGCGCCTTCGCGTACGGGTTCGCGTTGTCGTTGTGCGACCGGTATTCGGTGCCGTCGAGCAGCGCCGTCGCCATCGGGCCCGGGTTCTCCATCCCCCAGTCGAACGCGGCGCGGCACTGCTCAAGCTGCGCCGCGTCGAGTACGCCTTCGACGAGAACCGCGCCGTCCTCGAAGAAAGCCTTGCGTGTAAGTGCATCCATCGTAGATCTCCTGATTCGTCCAACCACTGCCGGCCGTGATCGGTCATTGCCGGCACCTTCAGTAGAACATGGTGACAATGTTAGGTCATCATGACAAAAATACGAGAAAGAAAAAGAGGGGGTATTCCCTGTTTCGTCTGCTTGTTCGAACGTGCGTCGTGGCGGTTTGCCGTCCCGCCATGACAACCTGCTTTCAGCTTTCATACAGTCGGGCGGCGACGCCGGCCGCGGCGTCGCCGACACGTCATCCGCGCATGCGGTCGAACACCGTATGCGTGACGAAGCCGACCAGCACGGCATCGGCCAGCGTGTCCACGGTGCCGCGCGCGTCGGCCGCACAACACGCGTGCACGCCGTCGCACAGCGCGGTCAGGCCGAGCGCCAGTAGCCACGCGGGCAATGGCAGCGACACGCCGGCACGCGCCGCGAATGCATCGATGCATGCGGTCGCGAGCGCTTGCCGCTCATGCAGCAACGCACCGAACTGCGCACGGAACTGCGGATCGCGCGCCGCCTGCAGTTGCGCTTCCAGCCATATCAGCCGCGACGCATCCCGCGCGGCACGCCGCCGCCAGCAGGCGAGCAACGTCCGCTGCGCGTCCTCCGCCGAACCCGCCGGCATGCCGGCGATCCGTTGCAGCGCCGTCGCGGCATCGTCGTGATCGCGCCGCAGCAGCTCGAACAGCATCTCCGTCTTGCTGCGAAAGTTCGAATAGAACGCGCCGCGTGTATGCCCGGCCGCCGCGGCGATATCCTCGACGCTCGCGGCCGCATAGCCCTTCTCCGCGAAGATCGCGCGCGCGGCGCCGAGCAGGCGTTCGCGTGTCGCATCGCGTCGCTGCGCGCGGGTCAGCCTGACCGGAGCCATCCGCGCGCTCCGCGGTCTCCGCGGCCGGGTTCGCACTTCGTCCGGATCATCTCCTCTTCCTCAGTACGACTATTCATTTCGGATACGACAATACGTTCGCGTTCACCTTGCCGCGTCCGGCGTCGCGCTCCAATGCGCCATACGCGTAATAGAGCGTGACGGTCAGGTACGACCAGGCCAGCAGCGCAAGCACGTAGAAATTGAACACCACGTTGGTTTCCTCGCCCGGGATCTTGTAGAAATCGTAGATGCACGCGATCGCCTGCGAAGCGACGAGCGCGATCGTCGTCGTCAGCGCATGGAACACGTGGCCGGCACGCGCGAGCCGCAGCACGAAGCCGGCGAGATAGATCGACATCAGCGTCCACATCGCCACATAGAAGTACGGCAGCGCGTTCTGCAACACGCCGGCCACGAGCGCGATCGTCCCGAGCGTCGCGAGCACGAACAGCGTCACGTCCTGCCGCATCGACGGCCGGTAGCCGTGCGTGACGGCCATCAGACCGGCGACCGCGATCACCGGCATCCCGAATCCGCGCGAGAACGCGTCGAGGAAGTGCGAAATGGCGTACGACACCGGTAATTCGGTCGCGAAGAAGATCACCGCATTGGATGCGGAGATCGTCACGATCCACCACTCGAAGCCGAGCAGGAAATTGCGCTTGCGGACGAACTTGAGGCCGTACAGGCCGGTCGTCGCCGCCAGCGTCGCGCTGGAAAGACAAAGTACAAGTGATCTGTGATCCATGGTTCGAACTCCGGAGGTCGATTGCTACCGTTGATTCACTGCGTGACCGGGCTGACGCTCGCGAGATAGGTGGCCACCGCCGCCCGATCGTCCGCCGACATCGCCTGCGCGACGCGCTGCATCGTGCCGGTCGCCTCGCTGCGCGTGCCGTTCGCGAACGCGTCGAGTTGCACGCGCAGGTAGTCGTACCCCTGCCCGGCGAGCCGCGGAAACTGCGCCTGGCCCGTCAGTCGCGCGCCGTGGCAAGCGACGCACGCGCCGCCCGTCACGAGCTGCTCGCCCTTCGCGCGCAGTCGCGCATCCGGTTTGAAATAGCGGTTCGCGAGCGGCGCCTGCTTCGCGTAGTAGCCGGCCACACGCGCGATCTCGGCTTCGCTCATCGTCATCGCGAGCGGCCCCATCGTCGGGTTCGCGCGTTGTCCGCTCGCGAACGCGTGAAGCTGCGCGGCCACGTACTGCGCGGGCTGGCCGGCGAGGCTCGGATACGCGTCGTTCAGCGACGAGCCGTTCACGCCGTGGCAGCCCATGCACACGTCGGTCGTGCGCGGCCACGGGCCGCCGTCGGCCTCGTCGGCCTGTGCCGTCTCGTCGATATGGCGCTGCAGGCGATAGAAGCCGAGCAGCGTCGGGCCGTAGACGGCCAGAAGCGCGCCGGCGACCACGAGCACGGCGAGCAGCACGATACGTTTCTTCATTTCCGGTCTCCTACGCGCGGCGCAGTTTGTTGAGCGCCTGAAGCGCGGCCTGGTGACCCGAGCGGACGGCGCCGTCCATGTAGCCGGCCCAGATGTTCGCGGTCTCGGTGCCCGACCAGATCAGGTTGCCGCACGGCGTGCGCAGCGCGTCGCCGTGTGCGGTCCAGAATCCGGGCGGAATCGCGGAAACGCACGTGATCGTCCACGGGTCGGCGAGCCCCCAGTCACGATCGTGGTACGACACCGGCTGCAGCGCATCGGCACCCCACGCCTGCGCGTAGAGCTCGGCGAGCATCTGCTTTGCCGCCTGCGGGTCCGACGGCAGCATCGCGTTCTTGACGAACGCGTTGATCACGCCGATCTCGCCGCCGGGCGGCGAATTGTCGTAGGCCCAGAAGATCGGCCCATTGGTCTGGAAGATGTGGCCGTTCAGCCCCTTGTCGCGCCAGAACGGCCGGCGATAGACCATCGCCGTCTTGCGCGCCGGGGAATGCGCGGGCCACGCACGTTGCAGTGCCGCGCGCGGCGCCGGCAGAGGCGGATCGAACTGCATCCGGTGACACAGTGCCGGGTGGAGCGCCATCACGACCTGTCTCGCGCGCACCGTGCCGCGGTCCGTCTGCAGCGTGACGACATCGCGATCCCAGCCGACGATCCGGCGCACCGGTGCCGACAGGCGCACCTTGTCGCCGAGTTGCTGCGCCATCCGAAGGCTGAGGGCCTGCGAGCCGCCGACGAAGCGGGTTTCCTGCGCGCTGTGCTTGATCGAGTCGAGCTGCGCGTAATCGCAATCGGCGGAATTGATCATCGACAGGAAATGCAGCAGCCCCATCTTCGCCGGCGCGACGCCGCCCGACAGCGCGATCGACGCGTTCCAGCCCATCCGGTCTTCGGGTTGGATGCCCTGCTGCGCGAGCCAGTCGCCGACCGACAGCCGGTCGAGCTCGGCCGCCTTCTGCGAGGTCCATGGCGTGGCCGACGGCACGTCGCGCGACAGCCGGCCGAGCTTCGCCGCGACGGCTTCGTCGGTGCCGAGCGTGCCCTGCAGGTCGATCTCGGCGCGCCCGTCGCCGCCGAGAATGACCGTCTTGCCTGCGTAATAGCTCGGGAACGTGCCGACTTCCAGCTCGCGGGCGAGATCCGCGACAGCCGTCTGGCCCGGGCCGATCCACTGGCCGCCAACTTCCGTCACATAGCGGCCGCCCACGTCGTAGTTGAGCGTGCGGCCGCCCACGCGATCGCGCGCCTCGAGCACCGCGAAGGATTCGCAGCCCGCGTAGCGCAGGTCGCGCGCGGCCGTCAGGCCGGCCAGCCCGGCGCCGACGATCGCGACGTCGAGCACGTCGCCCGGTACGGGCGCCGCATCGGCGCTCGCACGCGACGCGCTCATTGCAAGGCCGCCGATCGCGACGGAGGCGCCCGTGGCCTTGAGCCACTGCCTGCGCGACAGGTTGGCCGCGCCGTTGGGGGATGACTTCCTGGACATGATGTCTTTCCGGGTTACAGCCTGAAATGACGCGGGCGGCGGCCGCCTGGGCGGCACGCGCATATCGCACGCGCGGAATCTGACGACTGAACAACCTCAAGCAACTTCCCCTGCCGCCGGCTCGGGCATCGAGCCCGATGCGCGAGCCGGTTCGCGAACACCCGCGCCCGCATGCGGCCGAGCCATCGGTCGCATGGCACTCGACGTTCGCCATTCGCAGTCCTGCCTGTCTCCATGCCGATCGTCCTTTTTCTGATAAGGAATCGTCGATCTTTGTAATTAGTACATGTTGCAAAAGTTAGGTCATGATACATAAAACAGAAACAGAAAAAAAAGACAGGGTATTCCCCTGTCCCGATGACGATCGCAAGGCTCCAGAAAGGTTGCTGCGCGGTATCGCGTTCATGGCGATCGCGTGCGCGGTCCCGCATGCCGCGCATCGGGCAACGCCGCGCGCCGGCAACCTTGTCCACGGCGGTCTTCATGTTGTCGTAGATGCCGCGCCGCGGCACGCCGCCGAACGCGGCGAACGCGCGGGCGTGCGCATCGAACAGCATCTCGTGACTCTGTGTGGGATAGGCGACGAGCCAGAACGCGCGGCTGGAGTTAAGTTTGACGTGGGCGACCTCCAGGCGTCGCCGCAGCCCGCCAATAAAAGCGTATTCGCAGCTCCAGTCAAACTGGAAGGCTTCGCCGGGTTCGAAGGCGAGCGGCACGAAGGCCTGCCTGCGAGGCGCCTCAGCCTGCTCCTCGTGCCAACGCCTCACGAACGCGCTCACCCGGCCGTAGCTGCCGGCGTAACCCTCGGCGCGGATCGCCTCGAACATGAACCGGGCGGTGCGCCGGTCACGCTTCGGGCGATGACTGTCGGCACGCAGCCAACCTGTCAGCTGTGCGGCCCAGTCGTCGATGACGCTCGGGCTGACGCGCTTCGGATACTTCGGCACGACGGCATCAGTCTGCCGCAGCCAGCGGCGCACCGTGTTTCGGGACAGGCCCGTACGCCGCGCAATCTCGCGCAACGGGACCTTCTCGCGGAAATACATCCGCCTGATCTTGGCCAATATACCCACCGTGATCACCTTTGTATCCCCTGCTCAAAGATTGAGCAGAGCATTCAATCACGTGGGTCAAAATTCGATGAAAATTTCCAGCTCTAGTGGGTCAGTTCTGCGCGGACATCAACATGCCTTGTGCATTAGCACGTGTATGACGCGCAGTCGCGTGATTGGTGATGTCCGGTAAGGGACGACCCGCTTCCGCGCCGAACCAACGATACTCCCTGATTTCGAGATCTTCCGTGACGCCGAGCCAAACCACGCAACCACTTGGCGCGCGAGCCAATTGTTGGTTGATGGCCACCTGCGTACGCGTGCCGTTGACCAACGACACCTTGAACTGGACGTGTCGCATCACGCTGTCGCAGCACATGACGAGGTCGTATCCGCTCGCGTCGAACTCCGCGCGCAGGATCTCGACGTTCACGACCCCGAGCTGCCAGAGGCGCCGCATAGCCTCGCCGACGAAGACATGTTCAACGATCCGCTCGCGCAACACAGAATATGCGGCATGCCTTGCCCTAGCGTCGGCAACACCGGTCACTTTGGTCTCCATGCCTAGCCCCACTGGATCGTTGACTATTAGGTTGGTGGTACTTCTTGATATGCGGCGTGGCGCTCGATCAGTGTCGCGTGATACCACGCGCCAAATGCTGCTGAACGCGGAACCTCCAGCCCCAATTGATAAGCGTTCTCGCAAGCTCGTTCGAGCATCCAGCGTGCCGTCTCTTCGAGATCCGCAGTGAATTCGGGTTCGTCTACGTCACCAAAATGCTTGAGCGCATTTCGGACACGATTCAGCTCGTCGGCGGCCGCTTTGCGATCCCGTGGCGCGTAACCATTGAGGCGGCGATCGCGGGCGATCTGCAGGCCACACCTTCCCACCTCTTTGCCCAAAATCTCCTCGGCTGCACCGGCGAGGGTGATCACCGCGGCGAAGGCGTGGCACTCGAGAAACAGCCTAAGCGCCGCATCGAGTTGTGCGAGTGCGAGATCGATGCGATGGTAGGTTTGAGTAGGCACGTGTCCACCTCGTCTTGATTAGGGCGTGTTCGGCCGGCGGACATGACGAGCAACAGCCTTCGCGGCCACCGCGGAAACCAACCGGGCTGCTCCATTCATTTGCCGAAGCGCTCCATCTTCACATTGAGAAGGTCGTTTGCGAAGCTCCGGACGAGTAAAGCCTCCAGTTCGTTAATCAGCGCATCGTCCACCTTGTAAGCGGAAAAATACGTAGCAAGGTGACTCAAATGGCGTCTCGTCAGCCTTACTTGACGGGCATATTCATCAGACGTCCTGAACTCACCACGTTCCGGATGCTGAACGCGGTACACGCGTTGGGTCGTGTCGCGGTCCCGGTTGAAGGCCAGATTCATCTCCTTCCACAGACTTTGACGTTGCGCCTTGCCTACATACAGAGCACGCCCCCGTGAGTCGTAGAAGACATATATTCCGTGACTTTCCTCTAGCGCGCCCTTAAGACCCAGCAGCGCCTTGGTTGTGTTCGGCGGCCGCGTTGGAAACAGTTCTGCGGTTCCGTTAGTTGACCTTCGATAAGCCGAAAGCTGAAAATATTCAACGACCGGCGCAATCGCGCATTCATGCGCCGACTCCCGCCATGCTGCCCCGTGTTTTTGATGACGCATACTATAGCCAAGTCGTCGATATAACAAATCAGCTACATCCAATTGCATGTGAGGCTAAACTAGAAATACTCCTGACTGCAATTGTCGATCTTAAGACATTGGCGGATGCAAATTCACCTCAGCGTATCGCTACAGTTTTGACTCGAACAAAGGTGTCTCGCGCCTATTTGATATTCCTGGACGATCTCAAGCCACGCAACAACGCACTGATTACGAATCGTTGACCAATGCAATAAAACTTATCAGATTGCTCGAAAATGCAGGCACAAAGGTTATTGTTGGCTTCAGTGGGTTGGACGGAATTTTATGGAAGCACGCGGGTGCCACGGATCTGGCAACCGGGAAATTCTTCAATCTTCGACGCTTCGTTCCTGGAAGGTGGGATGATGCTGCTGACGGCGGTAAAGTTGTACCTTACTGGACCGATGATGGCTTGATCACCTGGCTTCGGGAACCAGATGTACAACTTCTTTTAAACGCGAAGTTGATCGATCGGCAAGCGGCTTCACACAATCCACATTCCGCCGAAATTTTGCAAATTCTAGATTCTAAATCAGGTACGCCATGGGTTGCCATCGGCTGGAGACAGTATCTTTACTGGTTCCAGGAAATGGAGCAAGCCATTGGTTCGGATCCGAATTTAGCCCTAAAACTACTCCGAGCAGCGAACAAGAAATGGGGAGAAATTGAAAAATCCGAGATACAACTGTATGACCGACTTAACAATGGTGAGTGGATTAGGCCGTGGATAAACGCCATCGCGGAGGCATCTCGCTAGCGGTCAGATCTCTCCCACTCTCCAGTGCATAAAGTCCATCTCAAGGCCGTCGACGGACGCTAAACTGAGACTTACTGGTAAATCGTCGGCGGCTACCCTTACTCTTCTGTGGACCGTTTGAGAATGACTCTCCGGGCGCGGAAATCTAACGGCACTCCGCATAGGGATTTCGAATCCCGGCCAGAGGTCAGCTCCAGCTCAAGTACGTCTCCAGCTGCCACCCCTGGCTAAACAATTCGCTCCAGAGATCGTCAGGAAGCTCCAGAACACCGTCGCCGCTCCCATCAGGGGCGTCCTGAATCTCCATGATCCAGCGCTTCGGGGGCAGTCACTTCGCTTCTCCACAAGATTCACACGATTGCGGGAGCCGATGTCATCAGGCCCCCCGTGATGCCGAGCGAAGCACTCAAGGGGCAACGGCATGCTACACCGGGTTCGACGTGCCGCGCGGGGCGTCGATTTCTCCGTAAGTTCGTGCGGACGAACTTCAAGCGTAAACGGGCGGGTAAACGCCTCCAATGCGAAAACAACAATACGGCGAGCGCGATCAAACGTTGTGCATAAACTAATATTGGCAAATATTATACGATCATTTCCCGCATGACGAGGCAAGTCTCACCAGTCATGTACGGAAGGCAGCCAATTATTCAAAGACAACTTATTGAGACTGCGGACATCTTTTCTGAGAGACAACACCAAACAAGCCCGCAACCCAACCACCCCCTCCCCCGTACCGGCATTCGTCAAACCAACTGTACCGGTACTGTACAGAAAACCGTCGCTAAACTGACCTCCATCCCAGTCCAGAACCGAACGGAGAATCCGCGATGGAATTCCTCACCCTCAGCGCGTTGCCCGCCGGCATGCTGTTCGCGCTCGTCACGTCGATCACGCCGGGCCCGAACAACACGATGCTGCTCGCGTCCGGCGTCAATTTCGGTTTCCGCCGCACCATGCCGCACCTGTTCGGCATCAGCATCGGCGTCGCGATCCTGATGCTCTGCGTCGGCTTCGGCCTCGGCGAAGCGTTCAAGCGCCTGCCGCTGCTGTACACGATCCTCGAAGTCGCGAGCGTCACGTACCTGCTCTACCTTGCGTGGCGCATCGGCACGTCGGGCGAAGTGAAGGCCCACGGCGGCAAGCCGCGTCCGATGACGTTCATCGAAGCCGCCGCGTTCCAGTGGATCAACCCGAAGGCCTGGATGATGGTGCTGACCGCCGCGACGACGGTCCGCCTGTCCGCCGACTACGGGATGAACGCCGCCTGGATGGCCGTCGTGTTCATCCTGATCGGCTTCCCGTGCATCTGCCTGTGGGCCGCTTTCGGCCTCGGCCTGCGCCGCTTCCTGTCGAACCCCCGCGCGCTGCGCATGTTCAACATGACGATGGCCGTGCTGCTGATCCTGTCGCTGTATCCGCTGGTCGCGCACCTGCTGGCGTAGTGAGCGCTCACCGCGTGCCCGTTGAGATTCGCCCGATGCAGGCGTACCCTTTTGTTACGGGCGCGCGCAGCCGTTTCGCCGGTTGCGCCGCTGCTGCCGGGAGAGTGCCGATGAAGCCATTGCTGAGGGCGGGCGAACACATCGAGGGGATGCACTGGATCGCCGAGTATCACCCGCTCACACACGAGATTCGCGTGCTGCGCGAAGACATCGAGATCGGTATCTACGGCGCGCCGCCAACGATGTTCGGCGAAGAGGAAGACATGGGCGCCGCGAACCTCGCCGATCATCGCAGCCGGGAGGCCGCGCTGCGCGCGTATCTGCGCAACTTCGTGAAGCAACACGACGCGGAAGAATAGCCGGCGACCCGCCGGCCGCCGTTTCGACGGGCCGGCGCATCGCACCGGCCCGCGCGTCGCTCAATGCCCGAGCGATTCGATCTTGCCTGCCGGCTGCGTCACGCCATGCGGCCGCGCCATCTGCTTGATCAGCAGCGCGACACACGCGAGCAAGCCCGCGACGGCGATCGTCGCGAACACGCCCGCGAACGAGAAATGCCGGCGCGTCAGCTCGGCGACGAGGAACGATCCCGCAATCCCGCCGAAGCGGCCGACGCCGAGCATCCACGCGACACCCGTGCCGCGCCCCTCGGTCGGATAGAACGCGGCGGCGAGCGCCGGCATCGACGATTGCGCGGTATTCATCAGCACACCGGCCACGAACACGACCAGCACGAGCAGCCCGACGTTGCCGGCCGCCTGCCCGATCGCATAGACGCTCACCGCCGTCAGCGCGTAGCACACCGCGATCACGCGGTTCGCGTTGAAGCGGTCCATCAGCACGCCGCACAGCACCGCGCCGACGCCGCCGAGCGGGAACAGCGCGGAGATCAGCGTCGCGCTCTTCGGCGTCAGGCCGGCATCCTTCAGCAGGATCGGCATCCAGTTGATCGACGCGTAGAAGATCACGAGCCCCATGAAGTACGCGAGCCACAGCATCACCGAGCCGACGATGTACGAGCGCGACAGCACGACGCCGAGGCCCTTGCTGCCGGTCTGCGGCGCGGCTTCGGTCAGCGCGAACGAGCCGGCGTTCAGCGCATCGCGCGAGATACGCGCGAGCGTCGCGCGAACCTTGTCGACGGCGTGGTGGTTGGCGACCATGAAGCGCACCGATTCCGGCATCTTCAGCAGCAACAGCACGCCGAGCAGCAGCGGCGTCACGCCGCCGAGGATCAGCACGCTGCGCCAGCCGAAATGCGGAATCATCCATGCAGCGAGGAAACCGCCGAACGCGGCGCCGAGCGGGAAGCCGCAGAACATCAGGTTGATCACGGTCGCGCGGCGCTTGTCCGGGCAGAACTCGCCCATCATCGTGACCGCGTTCGGCATCGCCGCGCCGAGCCCGACGCCGGTGATGAAACGCAGGATCGTCAGGTGTCCGATCGTCGTCGAGAAGGCGGACATCAGGCATGCGACGCCGAACAGGAACACCGAGCCGAGCAGCAGCGAGCGGCGCCCGAGCTTGTCGGACAGCGGGCCCGACACGAGCGCGCCGCACGCGAGACCGAACAGCGCGGCGCTCAGCACCGGTGCGAGATCAGGTTTGGTGAGGTTCCATTCGCCGAGCAGCGACGGCGCGATGAAGCCGATCGCAGCCGTATCGAAGCCGTCGAGCAGCACGATCACGAAACACATGAGGAATACGAGCCATTGAAAACCGCCGAACGGCTGCTCGTTGATGAAGGTCTGGACATCGACCACGGGTGTGCGATTCATCGCGAGTCTCCTGATATATACAAGCGACGCGGCCTCGGAACCACGTCTTGCCTTTATTCGCGCACCGGCCATCCGGTGCGCCGCGCGCCGATGCTCTGCCGGCACGTTCATTCATCGCCGAGGCCCGCGAACCATCCGCGGGCCTCGACTCAACATCGGACTACAGGTACTTAACCGGCCGCACCTAGGCGGCCCCATCCTGCTCCTTGAAGATCTTGTCCGCGAGATGGAACGCGGAATTCGCCGCCGGCACCCCGCAATAGATCGCGGTCTGCAGCAGCACTTCCTTGATCTCGTCACGCGTCACGCCATTGTTGCGCGCGGCACGCAGGTGCAGCGCCAGCTCCTCGCCGCGGTTCAGCGCCACCATCATCGCGATGGTCAGCAGGCTGCGCGTATGGCGCGGCAGGCCGTCGCGCGTCCAGATCTCGCCCCATGCATAGCGCGTGATCAGGTTCTGGAATTCGTCGGTCACCTCGGTGCGGTTCTCGAGCGAACGGTCGACGTGCGCGTCGCCGAGCACCGCGCGACGCACCTTCATCCCTGCTTCGTAACGTTCCTGGTCATCCATCGCCGGTGCCTCACGCGGTCAGGAAATCGAGCAGCGCGCGGTTGAAGCCGTCGGTGCACTCGATGTTCGAAATATGCGCGGCGTCGAATTCGACGTGCTGCGCACCCGGAATCGCGGCGGCCAGCGCGCGGCCCTGGTCGGGCGGCGTCGACATGTCCTTGGCGCCGGTCACGACGAGCACCGGCAGCGCGATGCCTTTCACCTCTTCGCGCAGGTCGGCTGCGTTCAGCGCGTCGCAGTTCGCCGCATAGCCGTCCTTGTCGGTATGCACGAAGGTGTCGCGGATCGCATCGAACAGGCGCGGCTCGCGTTCGACGAACGCGTCGGTGAACCAGCGCGGCAGCACGGCGTCGGCGAGCGCGGCCATCCCTTCGGCACGCGCCTTCTGCGCCCGCGGCGCCCACACCTCCGGCGAGCCGATCTTCGCGGCGGTGTTCGACAGCACCGCGCGAACGATGCGCGACGGGAAGCGTGCGGCGAGCGCCGCACCCGTCAGCCCGCCCATCGAGATCCCGCAGAAATGCGCGCGGGCGATGCCGACGTGGTCGAGCAGGCCGATCACGTCGCCGGCGAGTTGCTCGATCGTGTACGAACCGGCCGGCGCATCGGAATGGCCGTGGCCGCGCGTGTCGTAGCGCAGGATGTTGAAGTGCTGCGTGAGCGGGCGGATCTGCGGCGCCCACATCTGCAGGTCGGCGCCGAGCGAGTTCGAGAAGACGAGCCACGGCGCGTCGTCGCGCGCGGCACGGTCGATCCGGTAATGCAGTTTCACGCCGTTGACAGTGGCGAAAGGCATCAATGTTCTCCTGGTGATTGCGTGCCGGCATGCAGCGCGAGCACGGCGTCGACGTAGGCCTGCGCCTCGCCGACGTAATGAGCGGGATCGAGCAGCCGCGCGAGCGCGTCGCGCGACAGGTGGGCCGACACGGTCGCATCGGCGGCGAGCACGTCGAACAGCGTCGCGCCCGTGCGCACGGCCTCTTTCGACGCGTGTTCGACGACGTGATGCGCGTCGAGCCGGCCGATCTTGTCGCCGAGCGCGAGCATCACCGCTTCGCCGAGAATCAGCCCGCGCGTCAGGTCGAGGTTCGCGGCCAGGCGTTCGGTGTTCACGTCGAGGCCCGCCACGATCTGCGCGATCTGCGCCAGCGCGCCGCCGGTCAGCCGCGCGAGATCGGGCAACGCATCCCATTCGGCCTGCCAGCCGCCGAGTGCGCGCTCGTGTTCCTGGACCATGCCCGCGAACACCGTCGCGACGAGGTTCGGCGCACGTACGGCAGCCGTCAGCACGGCTGCGCAGCCGACCGGGTTGCGCTTGTGCGGCATCGTCGACGAGCCGCCCTTGCCGGCGGCGGCCGGCTCGCCGAGCTCGCCGACTTCGGTCTGCATCTGCAGCGACACGTCGCGCGCGATCTTGCCAAGCGTGCCCGTCAGCATCCCGAAGCAGGACGCGGCTTCCGCGATGCGGTCGCGCTGCGTGTGCCACGGCACCGCCGGCGCCGCGAGCTTCAGGTCCGCCGCCAGCGCGGCCATGACGCCGGCCGCGTGCTCGCGCAGGCTCGCGAGCGTGCCGGCCGCGCCGCCGAACTGCAGCACGAGCGCACGTTCGCGCAATTCGGCGAAGCGCGCGCGATGGCGCAGCAGCGCATCGAGCCATTGCGCGAATTTCAGGCCGAGCGTGATCGGCAGCGCCTGCTGCAGCCACGTGCGGCCGATCATCGGCGTCGCGCGATGCGTGCGCGCGAGCGCCGCGAGCGATGCGCATGCGTCGTCGAGCATCGGTTCGAGCACGTCGAGCGTGTCGCGCAACTGCAGCACGGTGGCGGTATCGATGATGTCCTGGCTCGTCGCGCCCCAGTGCACGAACTTCGCGGCCTCGGGGTCGTCGGCCTTCACCTGCGCGGTGAGCTGCTTGACGAGCGGAATCGCGAGATTGCCGCCAAGCGCCGCACCGTGCGCAAGCGCGTCGGCGTCGAGCCGGCTGGCCTCGCATGCGCGTTCGATCGGCGTGACCGCCGATGCGGGAATCACCTGCTGCGCGGCGAGCGCACGCGCGAGCGCGGCCTCGACGTCGAGCATCCGCTGGATCGTCGCGCGGGGCGACCAGATCCGGTTGAGCGGCTCGGTGCCGCAGATGAGGGAGGTCAGGCGGGCGCTGTCTTCGAGCATGGCATCAGATAGGGGAAACGGCGTGCGCCTATTGTCCACCCAAGCGTGCCGGCCTGCGCGCAAGCGCACGCGCCGGCACGCTCGGGGTTCAGGCGGCGGCCTTTTGCGTCGCGTCGATCAGCGGCACGCCGGTCAGCTTCTGCAGTTCGTCGAACGACAGGTCGGTGAAGATCTCGCTCACCGCGAGGCCGTCTGCCGTCACGTCGAGCACGGCGAGATCCGTATAGATGCGGCTCACGCACTGCACGCCGGTGACCGGATACGAGCACTGCGCGACGATCTTGCTTTCGCCCTGCTTCGTCAGGTGCTCCATCATCACGAACACCTGCTTTGCGCCGATCGCGAGGTCCATCGCGCCGCCGACCGCCGGAATCGCGTCGGGCGCGCCCGTGTGCCAGTTCGCGAGGTCGCCGTTCGCCGATACCTGGAACGCGCCGAGCACGCAGTAGTCGAGGTGGCCGCCGCGCATCATCGCGAACGAATCCGCGTGGTGGAAATACGCGCCGCCGGTGAGCAGCGTCACGTGCTGCTTGCCGGCATTGATCAGTTCGTCGTCTTCCTCGCCGGCCGCGGGCGCGGGGCCCATGCCGAGCAGCCCGTTCTCGCTGTGCAGGAAGATTTCCTTGCTCGGGTCGAGGTGGTTCGCCACCAGCGTCGGCACGCCGATGCCGAGGTTCACGTACGCGCCTTCGGGGATGTCCTGGGCGACGCGCTTGGCCATTTCATCGCGGGTCAGTCGTTTCATGTCGGGTCTCCTCAGGCGGCTTGGGACGTGGCGTGTTCGGCGGCCAGCTCGGCCGCGTGCGCGGCCTGCGGCACCTCGACGATGCGCTGGACGAAAATGCCCGGCGTCACGATGTGTTCCGGGTTCAGCGCGCCGAGCGGCACGACTTCCGACACCTGCACGATCGCCACCTTCGCGGCGCTGGCCATGATCGGCCCGAAGTTGCGTGCCGTCTTGCGATACACGAGATTGCCCCAGCGGTCGCCCTTGTACGCCTTCACGAGCGCGAAATCGGCGTGGATCGGCGTCTCGAACACATACGGCTTGCCGTCGATCACGCGCGTTTCCTTGCCCTCCGCGAGCTTGGTGCCGTAGCCGGTCGGCGTGAAGAAGCCGCCGATGCCGGCGCCCGCCGCGCGGATGCGCTCCGCGAGGTTGCCCTGCGGCACGAGTTCCAGCTCGATCTCGCCGGCGCGGTACAGCCCGTCGAATATCTGCGAGTCGCTCTGGCGCGGGAACGAGCAGATGATCTTGCGCACCTGCTTCGCCTTCAGCAGCGCCGCGAGGCCGGTCTCGCCGTTGCCCGCGTTGTTGTTGACGATCGTCAGGTCGCGCGCGCCCTGTTCGATCAGCGCGTCGATCAGCTCGGACGGCATGCCTGCCGTGCCGAAGCCGCCGATCATGATTGTCGCGCCGTCGTGGATGTCGGCCACCGCCGACTGAAGCGATTCGAAAATCTTGTTGACCATGTCTCTTCCTGATACGAACCCGCGGCTCGATGCGCGGCCTGTCGAGGGGACACGCGCGTGCCGCGTGCCGCGCCGGGGCCGATGTCGATCCCGGTTTTGTTCGCTATTCGAACCTAGATTCGATTAGCGAACGATGGGCCGATCATAGAGTCGCGCACAGCGCGTTGTCAAGGCGGGTTGCCTCGGGGGGCGCTGCGTCGTCGAACGGCAAGCCGACGTAGTTTTCGGCGAGCGACTGCGCGGCGGCCCGCGAGCGCGTCACGTATTTCAGCTCGGCAAACTTCAGGCGATTGACGAACGGCGAATCTTCCGGCGACGAATGCAGCATGTTCGTCATGAAGTACGAGAAGTGCTCGGCGCGCCACACGCGCTCGAGGCAGGTCGCGGAATACGTGTCGAGCAGCGTCGCGTCGCCGTTGCGGTAGCGCGCACCGAGTGCGCGGGACAGCGCACGGACGTCGGCCACCGCGAGGTTCATCCCCTTCGCGCCGGTCGGCGGCACGATGTGCGCGGCGTCGCCGGCAAGGAACAGGCGCCCGTGCTGCATCGTCTCGGACACGAAGCTGCGCATCGGCGTCACGCTCTTCTGCGTGATCCGGCCCTCGGTCGGCGTCCAGCCCGTGTCGTTCGAGAAACGCGTGTGCAATTCGTCCCAGATCCGCGTGTCGGACCATTCGGCGAGGTCTTCGTCGGGCTTGCACTGCAGGTACAGGCGCGTGACCGTCGGCGAGCGCATCGAGAACAGCGCGAAACCGTTGTCGTGATGCGCGTAGACGAGTTCGTCGAGCGACGGTGCCGCGTCGGCGAGAATGCCGAGCCACGCGAACGGATAGACGCGCTCGAACGTGTTCAGCCGTTCGGCCGGAATCGTCTGGCGCGCGATGCCGTGGAAGCCGTCGCAGCCGGCGATGTAGTCGCAGTCGATGCGGTCGTCGCGGCCGTCGGCATGCTTGAACGTGACGAACGGGTGCTCGCCCTCGACGTCGTGCAGCGCGACGTCGCTCACCTCGAAGTGCATCGCGTGGCCATGCTCGACGCCGGCCGCGATCAGGTCGCGTACCACTTCGTGCTGGCTGTAGACGGTGATCGCCCGCCCGCCGGTCAGCTCGGACAGGTCGATGCGGTGGCGCTGGCCCGAGAACAGCAGTTCGATGCCGTGGTGTTCGAGCCCTTCGCGGCGCATCCGGTCGCCGAGGCCGGCTTCGTTCAGCGTGTCGACCGTGCCCTGCTCCAGCACGCCGGCACGGATGCGGTTCTCGCAGTATTCGCGCGAACGCGCTTCGACGAGGATGGAATCGACGCCTTGCAGGCGCAGCAGATGGGAAAGCAGAAGGCCGGACGGGCCGGCGCCGATGATCGCGACTTGGGTGCGCATTGTTCGTCTCCTGAACATTAATTCGAATCGTTGAACACATTTGAGCGCTTTCCCGACTATGCGGCAACGCGATTCTGGAGATATGTTGTATACGTTTTGACGATACTGGCCTGGCGATGGATGCGCTCGATCTGAACCTCATTCCCTACCTCGTCGCGCTCGACGACACGCGCAACGTGAGCCGCGCGGGCGACCTGCTCGGCGTCAGCCAGCCGCGCGTGAGCACGGCGCTCGGCCGCCTGCGCGAGTACTTCGGCGATCCGCTGTTCGTGCGCACGTCGCGCGGGATGGAGCCGACCCCGCGCGCGCTCGCGCTGCTGCCGGCCGCCCGCGACGCGCTCGCGCAGATCGAGCGCGGCCTCGTCGCGCCGCACGACTTCGACCCGGCCGCGAGCACGCATACGTTCTCGATCGCGCTGTCGGACGTCGGCGAGATCGTGTTCCTGCCGAAGCTGCTGCAGGCGTTCGCGACGCGCGCGCCGCACGCGAACCTGCGCTCGGTCTCGCTCGCGCACGACGAAGTCGGGCGTGGGCTCGAAGCGGGTTCGATCGATCTCGCGGTGGGCTACTTCCCGGATCTCGACGGCAACAACTTCTTCCAGCAGCGTTTGTTCACGCACCGGTTCGTGTGCCTGATGCGGCGCGGCCATCCGTTCGAGCAGGCGCCGCCGTTCACGGTCGAGCAGTTCCTCACGTGCGGGCACGCGGTGGTGCGCGCCGAAGGCCGCAGCCAGGAAGTGCTCGAGAAATATCTCGCGAAGCAGCGCATGCAGCGCCGCGCGGTGCTCGAGACACCGCACTTCATGAGCCTGCCGTTCATCCTGAGCCGCACCGACCTGATCGCGACGGTGCCGCATGCGATCGGCTATGCGTACGCGGCCGAACACGCGTTCATCGTGCCCGTCGAGCCGCCGCTTGCGCTGCCGCGCTTCGACCTGAAGCAGCACTGGCATCGCAAGTATCACAACGATCCGCGCACCGCGTGGCTGCGCGGCGTCGTCGCGTCGCTGTTCAACGACGAGCAGGACGAATGGCCGAAGTGAGGGCCGGGCCCCAGACCGCACACACGCCCCGCGAAAGCATGAAACAATGCCCGGATTCCGCGCCGCCCCGGCGGCGGCATTCGATGGAGCAGATAGATGGCTAAAAAGAAGTCCGCACGGCCCGAGCCGGCCGCATCCCGACCGAGCCGCGAAGAAGCGGAAGACGCGGTTCGCGTGCTGTTGCGCTGGGCCGGCGACGATCCCGCGCGCGAAGGCCTGATCGACACGCCCGCACGGGTCGTGCGCGCCTATGAGCAGTTCTTCGCCGGCTATGCGCTGGAGCCGCGCGACATCCTCGCGCGCACGTTCAGCGAAGTCGACGGCTACGACGAAATGATCGTGCTGAAGGACATCCGCTTCGAGAGCTACTGCGAGCACCACATGGTGCCGATCATCGGCCGCGCGCACGTCGCGTATCTGCCGAATCATCGCGTGGTCGGCATCTCGAAGCTCGCGCGCCTCGTCGACGCGTTCGCGAAGCGCCTGCAGATCCAGGAAAAGATGACCGTGCAGATCGCGGACACGCTGTTCGACGTGCTGCAGCCGAAGGGCGTCGGCGTGATCCTCG
Organism: Burkholderia sp. AU33803; assembly: GCF_002223095.1. Taxonomy (NCBI): domain Bacteria; kingdom Pseudomonadati; phylum Pseudomonadota; class Betaproteobacteria; order Burkholderiales; family Burkholderiaceae; genus Burkholderia; species Burkholderia sp. AU33803. The sequence goes on along the minus strand of NZ_NKFJ01000006.1, from coordinate 35,054 downwards.
AGGCCGCGCACCAGTGCATTTCCACACGCGGCGTGCACAAGCCGGGCGTGGAAATGGTCACGTCGCGCATGCTCGGCACGTTCCGCACCGATCCGTCGACGCGGCGCGAATTCCTGTCGATCGTCGCGAATCCTTCTTCCGTGAATCTGACGAATACGTAATGGAGCAGACGAAGCAAGCGGCGCACGCGCCGGTCGTGCTCGTGACCGGCGCCGCGCGCCGGGCCGGGCGCGCGTTCGCCGAGTATTTCGCCGCGCACGGCTATCGCACCGCGGTGCATTACGACCGTTCGGCCGATGCCGCGCAGGCGGCGGCCCGTGCGATCGCCGAGCGCGGGCACGATTCGGTCGCGCTGCAGGCCGACCTGTCGGATGCCGCGCAGATCACCGCGCTGATCGACCAGGTGTATGCGCGCTTCGGGCGCCTCGACGTGCTCGTCAACAACGCGTCGGTGTTCTGGCAGGACCATTTCCCGAGCTTCGACCTCGCGGCGTTCGACCAGGCGTGGGCCGTCAACTGCCGCGCGCCGATCCTGCTCACGCGAGCGTTCTACGAAAGGGCTCGCGCGGCCGGCGCGCAGGGTGTCGTCGTGAACGTGGTCGACCAGAAGATCAAGGAAAACTTTCACCGCGACCATTTCAGCTATACGGTCGCGAAGGCCGCGCTCGGCAACCTCACGCAGATGCTCGCGCTGTCGTCCGCGCCGGTGCTGCGCGTGAATGCGGTATTCCCCGGGCTGATGCTGCCGAGCGACGACCAGACGCAGGCGGACTTCGAGCACGCGAGCCGCGCCTCGACGCCACTCGCGCGCATCGCCGGCCCCGACGATGTGGCGAGCGCGATCCTGATGCTGACGGGCAACGCGTACAACGGCGTGGATTTCGTCGTCGATGCGGGGCAGAACCTGATCCGCGTCGACCAGGACGTGCTGTACAAACACCGCGCGCCCGACGGCAAGCACTGACCGGTGCGCGCGTCGACGGCCGGCAGCCGTCGGGCGCGCGCCGCGTTACGGCTTGTCGGCGCTCCCGCCTTCTCGCACCTTGCCCTGCGCGACGCTCGTGCCGGGCGGCACGCTGTGCGTGAGCCACACGTTGCCGCCGATCACCGAGCCGCGCCCGATCGTCACGCGACCGAGAATCGTCGCGCCCGCGTAGATCACCACGTCGTCCTCGACGATCGGGTGCCGCGCATTGCCCTTGACCAGCGCCCCTTCGCCATCGGCGGGGAAGCTCTTCGCGCCGAGCGTGACGGCCTGGTACACGCGCACGCGCTCGCCGATGATCGCCGTCTCGCCGATCACGACGCCCGTGCCGTGGTCGATGAAGAAGCTCGGGCCGATCTGCGCGCCCGGGTGGATGTCGATGCCGGTCGCCGAGTGGGCGATTTCATTGATGAACCGCGCCAGCAGCGGCACACCCAGCTGGTGCAGCGCATGCGCGAGCCGGTGATGCATCATCGCCAGCACGCCGGGGTAGCACAGCAGGATCTCGGTGATGTGCTGCGCGGCCGGATCGCCCGCATACGCGGCCTGGATATCGCTGACGAGCAGCGCGCGGATCGCCGGCAACTGCCGGCCGAATTCGCGCGCGATTTCGAACGCGCGTTCGTCGAGCTCGGCGAACGGCGTATCGGCATGCTCGGGCAGGAACGGCAACGCACGGCGGATCTGTTCGGACAGGATGCGCAGCGTGCTTTCGAGCGTGTGGCCGACGTAGAAGTCGACGCTTTCGTCGGTCAGATCCGCTGCGCCGTAGTGCGTCGGAAACATCGACGCGCGCAGGCCGGTCACAATCTTGCAGATCGCATCGCGCGACGGCAGCTCGCGAATGCCGCGCGGATGGCGCGTGCGATGGAGTTCCTCGCGCGACTCGCGCAAGCCGGCGACGATTTCTTCAAGGCCCCACTGACGGGCGGGTGATGTCGACATATGCCAATGCAGGCGGCCGCGCTCGGTCGCACGGCCGCTAATAAAGTGACGGGTTCCGCAAGATTACCGCGTTTTTTGTCCGGGAGCGGCACGCCGGGGCTCGGCCGGACGGACGATGGCACGGGATCGCGACGACGTCAGATCGTGATGCTGCTCGCGTCGATCCATCGCACGGCCCAGTCGCGCGCGTGCGCGATCGCGTCGCCTTCGTCGTTGAACTGGAGCTCGATCGGGAAAAATCGGTTCGCAACGAGTTCCCCGTCGCTCGATCGGGAGATCACGACGTAGGGCTTGAACGAACCGTCGCTGGCGCGCGCGGGCGCGCAGTTCAACAGATAACCGCGGTGCGTGAAGGCAGTAGTCGCTTGCATGAATCCGCCACCTCTAGTCCCTTGCTTTGTTGTTCACTACCCGTCTTTAAGGGTGCTCGGCCCCCCGGTGCGGGCAGAGGCGGCGCGACTGAATCCCCTGTCGCCGCTTCGCAGGAAAAGAATCATACTCTGTAGAAAACGCGTCTTCTAGCTGAAATAAATCACGACAAATCAGTGCGCGTCGGGCGACCGCGGCGATCGCCCGCGCGCCTTTTCCCGTCATGCCCGGAACGGGATTTGCTTCGATCCGGAACGCTTCGCCGCGAGGAGAGCCGCGATGGAATCATCCGGTCAAACCGGTCGTTCGCGTCCGCGCAGCATCGAGCTCGACAACGACGACACGCACGACAGCACGGTCGATACCGATGGCAAGAACCGCGAGGCGTCGCGCCTCGCCGGCGGCGGCCCGATCTCGCCCGACCAGATCACGCGCAGCAACGCGTCGCTCGTCAATGCGATGCCGGAAGCCGGCGACGGCTTCGCCGGTTTCGACAGCCGCCCCGGCGGCAATCATCCGGCGTTCGCGCTGCGTGCCGGCTACATGGTGATCGAGAAGGGCTTCGACGCGCCGCCGCCCACGAGCGACGCGCTGTTCGGCCCCGTCCACCGGATGTACGGCAGCACGTACTGGCCCGGTCACCAGCGTCGGCCGGAGCGCGTCTTCGAGCTGACGGCCGTGCCGAGATAGCCGGCGCGGCGTTTGAATCGGTCGTTCGTTTGCGGATCGGTATCGGCCGACAGCCGATGGCCGGGGATCGGCGTACGCGACCGTGCGCCGATCGTGTGCCGGCAACCGCACGATGCACGAACGAATGATTCCGCGCAGCAGCGCGGGCGGCACCATGCACGCCGTGAATTGCACTGACGCACATGCGTTGATCGAGGTCATGTCGAAACGGCGCGGTTGCGCTTGAATGGCGATGCGGGCAATGCATCCGCGTGACCGTCGTGTCGTGTCGATGCGATCGGCGTGCGCGGCGCGGCGTATGCGTGCGCCACACGCGACACCGATGCGCGCACATGCCTTCCCGCCGACCCTGCAGACAACAGCGGCCACCACGTCGCACGCAACGCGTCGCGTGTCGCAGCATGCGTAGGTGCGTTGCCGTGCGCCGCGGAAACCGCAGCGGCGCCGCCGCGCGGCACGACCGGCACCTCACTGCAAAGTCCCGGCCGTTGGTTTACTCTGCCTCGCAGCATTGCGCATTGCCCAGCCCGATCGGCCATCCGGCCGACTTCGTTTCAACCCGCCACTCGGAGACACTATGTACAAGCGTATTCTGGTTGCCGTCGACGGCAGCGACACGTCCCGGCACGCGTTCGATGCCGCGCTGGCGCTCGCGAAATCGCACGGCGCCGAGCTGCAACCGTTCTACGTCGTCGAGAACGCCGCGATCTACTACAACGTGCCCGGCTACGATCCGTCCGTGCTGCGCGATCAGCTCGTCGCGCAGGGCAACGCACTCGCGAAGGATTTCACCGCGCTGATGCAGGCAGCGGGCGTGAAGGGCGAGACGAAGCTGGGCGAAGCAACGTCGCTCAACGACGTATCGTCGCTGATCCTCGAGGGCGCGCAAGCGTTCGATGCCGATCTCATCGTGCTCGGCACGCACGGCCGCCGCGGGTTCCGCCGCCTCGTGCTCGGCAGCATCGCCGAGCAGTGCGTGCGCCACGCGACGCTGCCCGTGCTGCTGATTCCGGCGGCCGCCAACGTCGACGAAACGGCCGCGTAAGCAGCGTTCGGCATGCGCGGGCAGTCGCGACGTTTTGTCACCCGACAGCAGCAAGTTGCGGTGGGACAATGATTCCGTCGATTCAACGCCGGAGTAAACGATCATGCTGACGCCCGTCGCCACACGTCCCGCCGCCACGCCTCATGCCGGCAGCTGGGCTCCTCGCCAGGCCGCGCACTGCTCGACGTGCGCCATGCGGCACCTGTGCATGCCGCAGGGCCTGGCACCCGAAGCGCTCAGCCGCCTCGAGTCGGTCATCTGCGCGGCGCGCCCGGTCAAGCGCGGCGAAGCGCTGTTCCGCGAAGGCGACGCATTCGACAACCTGTACGCCGTGCGCTCGGGCTCGCTGAAAACCGTCGCGACGCGCCACGACGGCCGCGAGCAGGTCACCGGCCTGCATCTCGCCGGCGAAGCGCTCGGCCTCGACGGCATCTGCGACGACACGCATCCGCGCACCGCGGTCGCGCTGGAAGACAGCTCGGTCTGCGTGATTCCGTACAGCGCGCTCAAGGCACTGTGCTCGGAAGCCGGTTCGATGCAGTTGCGCATGCACAAGCTGATGAGCGAACAGATCGTGCGCGAAACGTCGCAAACGATGCTGCTCGGTTCGCTGAATGCCGAAGAGCGTGTCGCCGCGTTCCTGCTCGACGTCTCGTCGCGCTACCTGAAGCGCGGGTACTCGCCGTCGGAATTCAATCTGCGGATGACGCGCGAAGACATCGGCAGCTACCTCGGCATGACGCTCGAAACGGTCAGCCGCACGCTGTCGAAATTCCAGAAGCGCGGCCTGATCGAGATGCAGGGCCGCCACGTCCAGATCGTCGATTTCGACGGCTTGCATCACGTCTGATGTGACGCCGCACGGCGCGCACCTCGCGCGCCGCCTGCGTCACGCGATCGGTCAATCGAGAAACAGCGCGGCGCGCGCCTTCAGCGCCGCGCTGAAATCGTCGAGCCAGCCGATCGACAAACGCCAGCTCTGCCAGTAAAGGTCGATGTCGATCGTTCGCCCGCGCGACATGTCGACCAGTTCACCCGCCGCCAGTTGGCGGTCGACCATCCGGTCCGGACACATCCCCCATCCCAATCCCGTTTCGCACGCACGCAGGTAGCCCGCGACGTGCGGTATCCAGTGCTGCGGCGGATCGAGATCCGCGCGCGTCACGCGCCGGATGAAACGCGCCTGCAGCCCGTCCTTCGGATTGAACATCACGCACGGCGCGCGGCGCAGCGCATCGCGCGTGATGCCCGCGGCGAAGTAGCGTTCGTAAAACGCCGGCGAGCACACCGCACGGTAGCGGATGCGCCCGAGCCGCTCCGACCGGCACCCCTGGATCGGCTCCGCCTGCGCGGTCACGGCGCCCTGCACGCTGCCGTCGCGAATGCGCGACGCGGTGTAATCCTGGTCGTCGATCACGAGGTCGAGCAACGTTTCGCGCTCCGTGCAGAACGGCCCGACCGCGTCGATGAACCACGTCGCGACGCTGTCGTCGTTGACCGCCACGCGCAACGTCGGCCACGTGCTCGCGATCTGGCCCGGTAATGCGGGCATCCGGCCGCCCAGTTCGGCCTCGAGCAGTTGCACGCGCTCGGTATGCCGGCACAGCAGCGCACCCGACGTCGTCGCGACGCATGGCTGCCCGCGCTTGACGAGCACGCTGCCGACCCGCTCCTCCAGCAGTTTCACGCGCTGCGACACGGCCGACGCCGTGACGTTCAGCTCCTTGGCCGCCCGCTCGAACGAGCCGTGCCGGATCACGGCCGCGAGGGCATCGAGCAACGCGTAGTCGAGCATTAGATTTCCTTAATCGGCATTAGGTGATTTAGCTTCTCTTATTTTCAGGCTGACCGCAGACTAGCGCTACCCGATTCATTCGTCTACTGCTTCCACTGCTGTCACCCATCATGAACTGGCTCGCTTTTTCCCACGGCGCCGCACTCTGCGGCTCACTCATCGTCACCATCGGCGCGCAGAACGCATTCGTGCTGCGGCAGGGCATCATGCGCTCGCACGTCGGCAAGATCGTGCTGCTGTGCGCACTGTCCGACATGATCCTGATCGGCGCGGGCGTCGGCGGCGCGTCGGCGCTCGTCGAACGCTATCCGACGTTCGTCCATGCGGTGCTGTACGTCGGCCTCGCGTATCTCGCGTGGTTCGGCATCAATGCGCTGCGCCGTGCGTTCAAGCCCGGCCACGAAACGCTCGACGTGCGCGGCGACGCGGTCGCGCCGCCGCCGCAGAGCGGCCTCGCGATCGTGCTGATGACGCTCGCGTTCACGTGGCTCAACCCGCACGTGTATCTCGACACGTTCCTGCTGATCGGCACGGCCGGCGCACGCGAGCCGGAAGGCGCGCGGCTCGCGTTCGCGATCGGCGCGATGTCGGTCAGCGTCGTGTGGTTCCTCGGGCTCGGCTACGGTGCGCGACTGCTGGCGCCATGGTTCCGCAAGGCGACGGCGTGGCGTGTGCTGGATGGCGCGATCGGCAGCATGGTGCTGTTTCTTGCGGCGGTGCAGTTGCGCTGACCGGCTCGCCAATGCGCGGGCGGCCGCTTGCCGCCCGTCGTCCCGCCCGCTTCGGCGCAATGCCGGAGCATCCACGCTCCCGCCCGCCGCCCGCCTCCCGCCATCCACCGCTGCGCGTCACCTCGCGCCAGCCGCGACAAAAAATCGGTTCCCGATCGAACGCAACCACGCGAAACACCCACACAGCGGACAGGTTGTCCGTCATCTGCGTCATGCCGTCCGCCATCGCGACGATGCGCCGCCTGCACGATTCGAAGCGATCGGCGAGAATGTCCTGCGTCCCGCGACAACGGCGTGACCGCACCACGTACCCCGTCGTCTCGCCGTGATCGTCTCGGCCCATCCCGCAGTTCCATTCCGTCACCCGCAGATATCGGAGCAGAACATGGCACTACGCACCCTCGGCACATCTAACATCCAGGTTTCGCCGCTCGCGTTCGGCGGCAACGTCTTCGGCTGGACCGTCGACGAGAACACGTCGTTTGCGCTGCTCGACGCGCTCGCCGACACCGGCATCAACTTCATCGACACGGCCGACGTCTACTCGGCCTGGGTTCCCGGCAACAGCGGCGGCGAATCGGAAACGATCATCGGCAAGTGGCTCAAGCGGTCCGGCAAGCGTGAGCAAGTCGTGATCGCGACCAAGGTCGGGCTGCTCGCCGCGCGCGCGGGGCTGACCCGCGACAACATCCTGAAAGCCGCCGACGATTCGCTGCGCCGCCTGCAGACCGACTACATCGACCTGTATTTCTCGCATCGCGACCTCGCCGATACGGCCCTGCTCGAAGAAACGCTCGGCGCCTATCAAACGCTGATTGACGCGGGCAAGGTGCGGATCATCGGCGCATCGAACTACAACGGCGCACGGCTGCGTGAAGCGGCCGACATCAGCAAGCGCGACGGCCTGCCCGCGTACCAGGTCATCCAGCCCGAATACAACCTGCTCAACCGCGCCGACTACGAGCGCGATCTCGAACCGGTCGTGCGCGACCTGAAGCTTGGGGTCGTCAACTACTACGCGCTCGCGAGCGGGTTCCTGTCGGGGAAGTACCGCAGCGAGGCCGACCTGAAGAAGAGCGTGCGCGGCGATCGCGTCGCCGGGTATCTCAATGAGCGCGGGCTGCGTATTCTTGCGGCACTCGATGCGGTAGCCGAGAAGCACGGCACGCAGCCGGCCGCGATCGCGCTTGCATGGCAGATCGCGCGGCCGACGATCACCGCGCCGATCGCCAGCGCGACGTCGCTGGCGCAGCTGGCATCGCTCGGCGAAGCGATCCGGGTTCAGCTCGATCAGGATGACATTCGCCGGATCGACGAGGCGAGCGCGGTCTGAAGTTAGTGGTAGCGAGCCGGTCGATCGGATCGTGCATTCTGCGCGGCTCCGCGATCGGCCGGTATCGTGTGCGCGCTCGCATCACAGCCTTCGCGGGGGCGGGTCATTCGTGAACGGCGGGTGGATACAACGGCTCGGGTCCGGGTGGCGCGCCGCACAATCTGCGATGCGTCGGTGATGCCGCGCATCGTGTCCGGCAACACGAACGCGCCGACGATCATGATCGCGGAGCGCTGCGCCGAATTCATGCTCGCGGAGTAACGCAACGCGGCGCGCGGGCGTTTTCCTTCCCGACAATAAAAAACGGCGCGTGAAACACGTGCCGCCGCTCCATCCGCATCACCTGCCGGAATCACCCCCCGTCCGTCCGCACCGCCTCGCGCAGCGCCATCGGCGACGCGCCATAGCGCTCGCGAATCGCACGGCTGAAATGAGCCTGGCTCGAAAAGCCCCAGCGAAACGCGATTTCGCCGACGCTCGTCTTGCGCAGCCGCGCATCGGTCAGCTCGCGATGCGCATGCGACAGCCGCTCCGACCAGATGTGCTGCGTGATCGACTCGCCTTCGGCCGCGAAGAGCCGGCTCAGATGCCGCAGCGACAGCCCGACCGCATCGGCGACGGCCTGCGGCCCGAGTTCCGGGTCGCCCAGATGCGTCGCGATGTACTGCTTCGCGGTCAGCAGATACGACAGCGACGCACGCGACGCGCCCGCGCCATTCACCTCCGCATCGATGAGTTCCGCGACCAGCGTGCGCGTGTGTTCGGCGAACCGCGCGGCGTCACGCTCGACCGGATCCTTCATGAAGCGCTCGACGCTCGCGCGCAACGTCGCGCCGAGCATCGCGCCCGCGCCCGGTTTCGGCGCGATCCGCAGCGGCAGCGCCGCCAGTTCCGCATCGAGCCGGTCGTCGAACGTCGTGATCGGGATATCGATCAGCAGCTGCCGCATCGGCGTCAGGAATCCGAACAGATAGGGCACGCGCGTGTCGTAGACGACGACATCGCCGGCGTCCGCGAGCAGGCAACGGTCCCGCTGGATGAAATACGCGCGCCCGCTCAGGATCTGGCACGCGAACAGCGACTCCTTCGGCAACTGCCGCACCAGCGCGGGGCTGCGCTCGATCACGTGATCCTGGCCGCTGATGTCCGCGATGCCGAGGCCCGGCAACGCGATGTCGGTCTTCTCGACCTCGAGCCCGGCCGGCGACAGCGACGAACAGCGCAGCCCGACCAGCGTCGCCGCATTGAACGCATCCCAGTACGCCATCCTGTCGCGCGCCGGCACGTCGGCCGTCGAGCCTCGCGTGCGGGAAAAAACGGTCGAATTCGTCACGTCGCCTCCTGCGGGCGCCTGTCGTGCGCAGCGGCACGGATTGGGGGATGGTTCGTCTGGATTTTGGTGCGATGCAATGTCCGGCGCGGTCAAGCAATTCGTCCAGCCCAGTCAAGAGCGGCGCGCACCGGCTGGCTAAAGTCGAGCCCACGACAACCGATACCCAAGGAGACAAACCGTGGTCGACAAAGCCGTAGCCGAATTCTGGCAAAACATCCCGCCGATTGCCAATCCGTTCAAGCCCGATGCACTGCCCGAAGCGTACATCGCGGACGCAGCCACCGACGACGAGCGCTATTACGTTCCGTTCACCGAAACGGTTTCGTCGCGGCCGCTGTGGATCTCCCCGTCGCAGAACAAATGGTGCGACATCCTGATGGCCAAGGAAGCCGGGCTCGTGAACCGGCACTATCACCCGCACGAGGTGTTCGCTTACACGCTGTCAGGCAAGTGGGGTTATCTGGAGCACGAATGGACCGCGACACGCGGCGATTTCGTGTACGAGACGCCGGGCGAAGGCCACACGCTCGTCGCGTTCGATCACCCGGAGCCGATGCGCGCGTTCTTCATCGTCAAGGGGCCGCTGATCTGGCTCGACGAAGCAGGCAACCCCGACGGCTACTTCGACGTGCATTCGTACATCGCGATGTGCAAGGCGCATTACGAGCGGGTCGGCCTCGGCGCGCAAGCAATCGAGAAGCTGTTCCGCTGACGTGCGGCGAGGCTCATCATGACATCCTCCACCTCCTCCCGATCCGCGTGGACGTACGAGAACAGGTTGCTGCTGATCCTGTTCATGACGTTCGGCTTCGTGTTCTTCGACCGCCTCGCGCTGTCGTTCCTGTTCCCGTTCATGTCGGCCGAGCTCCACCTGACGAACACGCAGCTCGGCATGGTGTCGTCCGCACTCGCGCTCACGTGGGCATTGTCCGGCGCCGCGACGGGCGCGTGGTCCGATGCGCGCGGCACGCGCAAGCCGCTGCTGATCGCGGCCGTACTCGGCTTTTCCGCGTGCTCGGCGCTGTCGGGGCTCGTCGGCGGCTTCGCGAGCCTGATCGCGTTCCGTGCGCTGATGGGCATCGCCGAAGGCCCCGTGCTGCCGCTGTCGCAATCGCTGATGGTCGAAAGCTCGACGCCGAGCCGCCGCGGGCTGAACATGGGCCTGCTGCAAGGCTCCGCTGCCGGCCTGCTCGGCGCGATGATCGGCCCGCCGGTGGTCATCGGCATCGCGACCACGTACGGCTGGCGCGAAGCGTTCTACGTGTCGTGTATTCCCGGCTTCCTGATCGCGTTCTGCATTTGGCGCTGGGTGCGCGAAGCGCCGCCCGGCGGCGTGCGGCACGCGCAGGCCGCACCCGCCGGCGCACCGGCCGCGAGCGGCGCGGCAGTCAATCGATGGGCGCTGCTGAAGGAGCGCAACATCCTGCTCTGCGTGCTGATCAGCTGCTTCTTTCTCACGTGGTTCGTGGTGATCATCTCGTTCGCGCCGGTGTTCCTCGTGGAAAGCCGCCATCTGTCGCCGTCCGACATGGGCGTCGTGATGACCTGCCTCGGCGCCGCGTGGGTGTTCTGGGGCTTCGCGGTGCCGGCGATCTCCGACCGGATCGGCCGCAAGCCGACGATGATCGCGTTCGCGCTGATCGCGGCCGCGTGCCCGGTCGTGATGATCCATGCCGGCTCGCTGTGGGCGCTCGGCGCGCTCGTGTTCGCCACGTACACGGGCCTCGGCTGCTTCACGCTGTTCATGGCGACGATCCCGGCCGAAACGGTGCCGCCGCGCGCGATCGCCAGCGCGCTCGGCCTGATCATGGGTGCCGGTGAGTTGATCGGCGGCTTCGTTGCACCGACCGTCGCCGGCTTCGCGGCGGACACGTACGGCCTGCAGTTCGCGATGTGGACGTCGGCTGCCGGCGCGATCCTCGCGTGCGTGCTGTCCTTCGGCCTCGTCGAGACCGCGCCCGCCGTGCTGCGCAAGCGCGCACTCGCCGGCTCGGCTGCGAGCCATCTCGATGCACAGAATTTCGGAGGCCACTGACATGCGGGCACTTCAATGGCATGGCTCGCGCGACGTCCGTCTCGTGGAAATCGACACGCCACGCGTCGGCCCCGGTGACGTGCGCATCGCGGTCGCGTACTGCGGGATCTGCGGCAGCGACCTGCACGAATATGCGGACGGCCCGCACGCGATTCCGGTCGACACGCCGCATCCGCTGTCGCGCCGCACCGCGCCGCTGACGCTCGGCCACGAGTTCTGCGGGACCGTCGTCGAAGTCGGCGACGGCGTGACGGCGCTGCGCGCGGGCGATCGCGTCGCGGTCGAGCCCGAGTATCGCTGCAGCCAGTGCGCGTATTGCCGCACGGGGTCGTACAACCTGTGCGTATCGATGGGTTTCGCCGGGTTAATGGGCGACGGCGGCATGGCCGACTTCGCGGTCGTGCCGGCGTACATGCTGCATCGCCTGCCTGACGGCGTGAGTCTCGAACAGGCCGCGGCGATGGAGCCGGCGGCCGTCGCGCTGCACGCGTTGCGGCGTGGCGAACTGCGGCTCGGCGAAACCTGTGCGGTGTTCGGCCTCGGCCCGATCGGCCTGCTGCTGATCATGCTCGCGAAGCTGCAGGGGGCGACCACGATCGTCGCTGTCGACGTCTCGCCCGAACGGCTCGCGGCGGCCGCGCGCGTCGGCGCGACGCATACGTTCGACGCGCGCGCACTCGGTGCATCCGCGCTGCAGGACGCGATCCGCGCGGCCACGGGCGGGCTCGGCGTAGACGCGAGTTTCGAAGCGGCCGGGCTGCCGGCCACGTTCGAATCGGCGATGGGGGCACTGCGCAAGGGCGGCCGCGTCGTGATGGTCGGCCTGATGCCGCATGCCGGCTTCGACGCGTTCCGCGCGGTCAACGACGAGCTGACCTTCACGGCGAGCGTCGGTTACCGGCATGCGTACGAAGACCTGCTGCGCATCGTCGCGACGGGCGCGCTCGACCTCACGTCGATCGTCACGCGCACCGTGTCGCTCGAAGACGCCGTTGCCGACGGCTTCGACGCGCTGCTCGCCGACCGCGCGCAAATCAAGATCCTCGTTTCACCCGCGCAACGGCCGGCCCGTCGCGCACAGACCATCGGGAGCGTCGAGCATGAGTCGTCAGTGGGCGTTTGAAGGCCGGTCCGTCGTCGTGACGGGCGGCACGTCGGGCATCGGTGCGCGCACGGCGATGCGGTTCGCGGAAGCCGGCGCGTCGGTCGTCGCGCTCGGGCTCGATGCAGCCGGCCCGCACGCGCCCGTGCATGCGGCTGTTCGCTGCGTGGAACTCGACGTGACCGACAGCGATGCGCTGACGCGCACGATCGCGGCGCTGCCGCGGCTCGACGTGCTCGTCAACGGGGTCGGCATCAGCCGGCACGCGGACGAATACCGGATGGACCAGTTCGAGCTCGTGCTGAACGTGAACCTGACCTCGGTGATGCGTGCCTCCGACGCCGCGCGGCCGGCGCTGTCGGCGCACGGCGGCAGCATCGTCAACGTCGCGTCCATGTACACGTACTTCGGCAGCAAGGACCGGCCCGCGTACAGCGCAAGCAAGGGCGGCATCGCGCAACTCACGCGCTCGCTCGCGCAGGCGTGGGCCGATCGCGGCATTCGCGTGAATGCCGTCGCACCCGGCTGGATCGATACGCCGCTCAGCAGCGGCCTGATGGCCGACATGCAGGCGTCGCGGCGCATCCTCGAACGCACGCCGCTCGGGCGCTGGGGCACGGCCGACGAAGTCGCGGACGTGATCCTGTTCCTGTGCTCGCCCAGCGCGTCGTTCGTGACCGGCGCGGTCGTGCCGGTCGATGGCGGGTATTCGACGGTCTAGCACGCTGCCGAGCGGGCATCGGCACGCCCACGATTGCTGCCGATGCCCGTCACACATCGATTTCCTTCGGTTGTCACTGAGCCGGGATTCGTCCGGTTCAGCTTTTTTCATATCAATCAGTAGTCCAATAAAAAATATCCGACTCGATCGGAAACATGTGAGGAGCACATTGGAGATGACGAAAAAGACCCTTCTGGCGCTTGCTGCATGCACCATTCCCGTCGTGTCGTTCGCGCAGAGCAGCGTGACGATGTTCGGGCTGATGGATGCCGGCATCAGCTACGTCAGCAATCAAGGCGGCCACGGCGCCGCGAAGTTCGACGACAACATCTTCTTCCCGAACCTGCTCGGTTTCGAAGGCAAGGAGGATCTCGGTGCGGGCACGCGCGCGATCTTCCGGCTCGTCAACCAGTATTCGCTCGGCAAAGGCTCGATCATCGGCGGCGGGCTGTTCGCGCGCACCGCCTATGTCGGGCTGCAGAACGACCGGTACGGCACGCTGACGCTCGGCAACCAGTACGAGTTCATGGTCGATTCGCTGGCCGCGAGCGGCAACGAGATCGCGCAGGATCTCGTCGGCCTGTACGGCTTTCGCAACGGCCCGTTCGACAAGCTCGCGTTGCCGAGCAACCCGACCGGCGCCTTCGACTGGGATCGCGTCGCGGGCAGCAATCGTGTCGCGAATTCGGTCAAGTACACGAGCCCGTCGTTGTCGGGCCTCACCGTCGGCGCGCTGTACGGCTTCGGGAACGTCGCGGGGTCGGTCGGCGCGAACAACACGGTCAGCGTCGGCGCGAGCTACGACAACGGCCCGTTCGGCGCGGGCGCGGCCTATACGAACCAGAAGTACGGCGCGACGGACGGGCGGCCGCCGACCAGCGTGCGCAACTGGGGCGCGGGTGTGCACTACACGCTCGGCGCGGTCACGGGGAAAGCGCTCTTCACGACCGTACGCAACGCGCAGAACGGCGCGGGTGCGTGGTCGGCGGAAGCCGGCGCCGCGTGGCGGCCATCGCCGGCGTGGGTGATCGGCACGAGCTACACGTACATGAAGGGCAACGACACGCTCGACAACGCGCACGCGCACCAGGTGCTCGCCGCCGTCCAGTACTGGCTGTCGAAACGCACGATGGTGTACGTCGCGGGCGTGCATCAGCGCGCGAACCACGGCAGCAACGCGCAGATCAATGGCGTGATGGATGCGAACGGCGCGTCGAGCGGCGCGCTGCAGTCGATCGCGCGGGTCGGGTTCAGCACGCGGTTCTAGGCCGCCTTCTCGGCGGATTCTGGCAGCGACCCTGTGTCTGGATCGCCTGACGACGCAGGCGCGGAGTCGGCCCGCGCTGCCGCGTTCGTCGTCACACGCTGCCGGCCATCCTCCGATCGAGTCGGTTCGAATCGCAACGAATGCACACCGCGACTAACCCGACGATCCCGCACCGCCCCCGTCCTGCATCGCCGCATCCCGACACTGCGACGGCGTGACGCCGAAGCGCCGGCGAAACAGGCGCGCGAAATACGCCGGATCGGAAAACCCCGACTGCAGCGCGAGGCGCGTAATGCTCGCACCGTCGGCGCCGGTTTGCGACAGCACTTCGTGGCACTTCTCGAGCCGCAGGCGCTGGATCATCGCCTGCGGCCGCTCGCCGATCGATTCGAATGCCTGGTAAAGCGTGCGGCGGCACACCTTCAATGCGGCGGCAATACGATCGGGCGACAGTTCGCCGTCGTCCAGATGCCGATGGATGTATTGCTGCGCGTCGCGCAGCAACGTCTCGCGGATCTTGCGCCGCGAAGCGGGCGCCGTGCCGTCCGCGAAATCGATGGTCTCGGCGAGCAACGTCGCCACCAGGTCCAGCACGCCGAAGCGGCTGCGCGGATTCATGCGCCGGCCCTCGGCGATCATCGCCTGCAGGCTCGCGAGCGCCACGGCCGCGCCGCCCGTCGTCGGCATCGCGCGGCCGATCGCTTGCCGGGCCAACGCCAGCAGCACGTCATGGTCGGCCACTTCGCACAGCATCGTGACGAATTCGCCGTGTGCGTCGTTTTGAATCCAGTATGGGCTGCTCGCCTCGTACAGCGTGAAATGCCCGGGCGGCACGATCACTTCGCACGCCCCCTGCTCGAGCCTCGCCACGCCGCTCAGTTGCCAGATCACCTTGATATAGCGGTGCTTCAGCGTCTTGCAGGCGTCGCGCCCGATGGAGACGCTGTGCGCACTGGCCGCAACGCGCGCCACGCGGCAGCGCGCGTGATCGAACACGTCGACGCTCGCATCGAATTCGCCGGACGCGCCGGCGTTCAGCTCCAGCGGAAAGAACCGATGCCGGATCTGCTCCGACCAGCACGACACGCCGGCCGCCTGCAGCGGCGGATGCGCTTCCGAATCGATCATGACGTTCGCCTCCAGAAAAATCCGGCTTTCAAGTACATCCGTTGCGTGGCCGCCTGCCTGCGCATGCAGCGGGCGCGACTATTAACTCGCCCGACTTCCGGTCATGTGCGACGACACGCGCCCGGCTAGCACCGATGAGAGGGGATCGGCTCGTAGCGTACGGCGCATCGATGCGAAAGACCATTCGCACAACTCCCATGGGTGGCCGGAACGCTACCTGACGCTGTAAAGATTTCCCCTAGATGCACCGCACTCCTGACGGCTCTGCACGCAAACACATGCAAGCGAAAAACTGGCGCGGCGCCCTGCTGACGGGCGGAAAGACGGCTTCCGGCCGTGCGCCGCAGGAGGAGACAACCGATGAAACGACGATCCCTTTCCGTGATGCTGTCCGCGCTCGTCGTCGCGCACGGCGCTCACGCAACCGAAGGCGGCGGCTCCGTCTATCCGACCGGGGCGGAAGGCTACCTGTGCTGCGCACTGCCGCCGCCGGGGCTCTATGCACTGATCTACGCGGAGCGCTACCACGCCGGCGAACTGCGCGACAACGACGGCCGCAACGTCGCGCCGCCGGACTTCAGCATCACTGCCTATTCGGTGACGCCACGGATCGTGTGGGTCACGCCCTACACGTTTGCCGGCGCGTCGCTGGCCATGCATGCGCTGCTTCCGCTCGTCACGCTCGACGTGCACGCGGGCGGGCAATCGCAGCGGCGGACCGGTGTCGGCGACATGACGTTCGGGCCGGCGCTCGGCTGGCACGTCACGCCGACGCTCCACACGCTGCTCGCCGTCGATTTCTTCGCGCCGACTGGCCGTTACGACAAAAGCGACCTGGCCAACATCGGCCGACACGTCTGGGCGATCCAGCCGATCGCGGGGATCTCGTATGGCGGCCGTACCGGGCCGGTGTTCGATGCAAAGCTGATGTGGACCTTCAACCAGCGCAACCACGCGACGGACTACCGGTCCGGCCAGGAATTCATCGTCGACTATTTGGCGGGCTGGGGTTTCGGCAACGGGCTGACGGTCGGCGCGGGCGGCTATATCTACCGGCAGATGACGGACGACTCACAGGCCGGGCAAACCATCGCCGGCAATCGCGGCCGTGCGTTCGCGATGGGCCCGTCGATCAAGTACGACAGCGGGAAGGGCTGGTTCGTGACCGCCAAATACCAGATGGAAACCGATGTGCGAAACCGCCCGGAAGGCGCGGCGTTCTGGCTCAAGGCCGTGTTTCCGCTCTGATTCGAACGAAACCGCGTCGGCATCGCCCGACGCGAAGTCAGCGCAGGTCAGCCCTGCGCCGCCTCTTTCACCGACCGAGCAGCAGGTCAGCGCCGCGTTCGCCGATCATGATTGCCGGCGCGTTGGTGTTGCCGCTCGGCACCTGCGGGCAGATCGAGCAATCGATCACGCGCAGATTGGAGAAGCCGTGCACGCGCAGCGTCTTCTGGTCGACCACCGACGTCCGCGGGTCCGTACCCATCCTGCAGGTGCCGGCCGGGTGATAGACGGTCTTGATGTCCTGCCGCACGAATCGCTCGATTGCCGGTAGGTCGTCCGGATCGATCCGGGCAGGCGCGACGATTTCCTTCACGTGCGCCTGCAGCGCCTTCGCCGACAGGATCCTGAGCCCGGCCTGAACGGCCCGGATCTGGCCGTCGAGGTCGGCCGGGTCGCTCAGGAAATTCGCGTCGATCGTCGGCAGGTCCGCCGGATCCTTGCTGCGCAACGCCACCCGCCCGCGCGATTTCGGTTGCAGATGGCCGACCTTGACCGACATGCCGTGCTCGCTCGCCGGCGGCTTCTCTCCCGGCGTGTTGTCGAAATTGTCGAGCAACGGCAGGAAATGGAACTGCACGTCCGGCCGCCCCGTGCCCAGCGTGTCGATGAATGCGCCGCCTTCGAGGATGTTGCTGGTCAGCAGCCCGCTCCTGAAGCACTTCCATTGCAGGAAATGGCGCATCGCCCGGAGCCCGGTGTTCTCGCCGTAGAGGCTCGCCGGTGTGCGAATCGACGCCTGCACCGACATGTGCAGATGATCGTGGAAATTCCGGCCGACCGGCAATGCGGCAACCGTATCGATCCCGAGCGCGGCAAGATGCTCCGCCGGCCCGATGCCGGACAGCATCAGCACCTTCGGACTCCCGATCGCCCCCGCGCTCACGACGACCTCGTTGCGCACGCGCACCGACACGGGCGCATGACCGCCCTCGCTGAATTCGACCGCGACCGCACGCCCCGCATCGGTCCGGATCCGGTGCACGAGCGCGCCGGTCACCACCTTCAGCTTCGCGTCATTGCGCACCGACGCCAGATAGGTCTGCGCGGTGCTTGCGCGTTCGCCGTTGCGCGTCGTCGTCTGGTAATAGCCGATGCCCTGCTGCGCTTCGCCGTTGAAATCGTTGACGTAGCGCAGCCCCATCTCCTGCCCGGCCCGGATGAACGCAGCCGTCAACGGATGGCGATAACGGTTCTCGCTGACGGGCAGCGGACCCGTCTGGCCGTGATACGCAGGCCCCAGGCTTTCGTTCGCTTCCGCCTTCATGAAATACGGCAGCACGTCGTCGTAGCGCCAGTCCGTGCATCCCCACTGCGTCGCCCAGTCGTCGTAGTCGTCGCGCTGCCCGCGGATGTAGATCATCCCGTTGACCGAACTGCCGCCGCCCAGCACCTTGCCCTGCGCGATGATCATGCTGCGACCGTTCGCGTTCGGCTGCGGTTCGGTCATGTACGGCCACGATTTCTTCTGGAACACCTGCATCACGCCGCCCGGAATCCGGTGAAACGGATTGTCGTCGCGCGTGCCGGCTTCCAGCAGCAGCACCGAACCGGCGTTCTGCTGGATCAACCGCGCGGCCACGACGCAACCGGCGGAACCCGCGCCGATGACGACGTAATCGAAGGTCAGGTCTTGAGTAGTCATGTGTCTGTCGAATGGGATAGGCGGGCGAGCAATGCCCGCGATCTTGTTGTTGTGGTGTCTCCGTGCCGGAACGTGCGCGGCTACATCGCGATCGTGACGACCTTCTCCTCCAGGTACGCATCGAGCCCGCTTTGCGACAGGTCGCGCCCGACGCCGCTCTCCTTGAAGCCGCCCCACGGCAGCCGCGCGTCGAGCGGGCTCCACGCGTTCACCGCGACCGCGCCGACCCGCAGCCGGGCCGCGGTGCGGTGCGCGGTCGCAAGATCGCGGGTCCACAGCGACGCGGACAGCGCGTAGACGGTGTCGTTCGCCAGCGCGACGGCCTCGTCTTCCGTATCGAATGGAATGATCGTGCCGACCGGCCCGAACACTTCGTCGCGCGCGATGCGCATCGCCGGATCGACATTCGCGAACACCGTCGGCCGCACGAAGAAGCCTTGCGACGGCACCGGTTCGTCGCCCGCGACCATCGTCGCGCCGTCGTGAAGCGCCACGGCGATATGCGTCTTCACGCGGTCGGCATGGCGGGCGCTGATCAGCGCGCCCATCTGCGTCGCCGGGTCGAACGGCGTGCCGACCCTGACCGACCGCGCCGCATGCGCGAGCGCGCCGACGACGTCGTCGTAGTGGCGGCGCTGCACCAGCACGCGCGTGCCGGCTGCGCACGTTTGTCCCTGGTTGACGAACAGCCCCATCGCGACGCCGGCGATCGTCTGCTCGAGATTCGCGTCGTCGAAGATGATTTGCGGCGCCTTGCCGCCGAGTTCCAGCGTCAGACGCTTGAACTGCGCGCCGGCTTGGCGCGCGATCGTGCGGCCGACCTCGGTGCTGCCGGTGAAACTGATCTTGTCGACGCCCGGGTGATTGACCAGCGCGGCGCCGACCGACGCACCGATGCCATGCACGAGATTCACGACGCCCGACGGAAAGCCCGCCTGCACGGCCAGGTCCGCCAGCGCCCCGACCGCGAGCGGCGCGTCCTCCGACGGCTTGATCACGACCGTGCAGCCAGCCGCGAGCGCGGGCGCCAGCTTCCAGCACGCGATCATCAGCGGCGCATTCCACGGCACGATCAGGCCGGCGACACCGACTGCTTCGCGCACCGTGTAGTTGACAGTCGGGCGCCCCATGAAGCCGCCGGTCGGAATCTGGCGGCCTTCAAGCTTGTCCGCCCATCCGGCGAAGTAGCGCAGTGTGTCGATCGACATCGGCAGGTCCATCATGCGCACCTCCATGGCGGGGCGCCCCTGTTCGCGCGCCAGCAGTTCGACGAAGCGTTCCGCATCCTGCTCGAGCAGGTCGGCCAGCCGGTTCAGCAGCTTCGCCCGCGCCGCGCCGGGCAACCGGCTCCAGGGTCCGCCGTCGAATTCCGCGCGGGCCGCGCGCACGGCCCGGTCGACGTCGGCGCCGGTGCCGGCCGCCACGCGCGCAAGCAGGTGTCCGGTGCACGGTTCGAATTTCTCGAACCACTCGCCCCGCGCGGCGTCGCACGCGTCGCCCGCGATCCGGTGTTGAAGGGTGTACTCGGCTGTCATGGGGGTGTCTCCAGATTGTTGAAGGCCGATCCGGCGCTGAAAACCCGATCGGCCTATCTGGCCCACTGTAGGACGCGGGTGGCGGCGCCGCTGGGACATCCGTGCATCGAATGCAGGATTCAGATGCACATGCGCGTGGCGTGTTCGTCGGCGCCGAACGCGGGCGCATCCGCACCGCGATCGGCATGCGCGGCCAGCGCGCGGCTGACTCGCGCATGGTTGGCGCACCGCACGGCCGGCGGCATCGACGCGTACGCCGCGTCACGAAGCAACGCGTGGCGGAACGAATAGAACACGCGATCGCGCCGATGCCGCGCGTACATGATCCGTTCTTCGAGCAGCAGCTGCAGGTGCGCATCGAGCGTCGCGCGATCGTGCGGCGAGGCCGCGGCGAGCAGGTGTGCATCCACCTCGAGCCCGATCGTCGCGGCGAGCTGCGCGGTGCCGCGCGCGTCGTCGATCCGGTCGAACGCGCGACCGAGCATTCCGCCGAGACTGAGCGGAAGCGGGCACGGGTCCATCGTCCGCAGCGCCGCGAGCGAGCCGTCCGCGCCGCTCATCGTCAGCTCGCGCGCGATCGCCTCGATGAACAGCGGAATGCCCGCCGTACGACGGACGAGCGGATCGATCCAGGTCGGATCGAGCGCGCCCTGGCCCAGATACGCCGACATCAGGCGCCGCGCATCATCGCGCGGCAGGCGGCGCAATACCAGGCGCTCGGCTGTGCCGCGCCAGCGCGCGAGCCTGGCGGGACGCGACGTGAGCACGATGCAGAGCGCCGCCGCACGCGGCGAGCGCTGCAGGTACGCCAGAAAATCCTCGGTCGAGCGATCGATCCACTGGACATCCTCGACGACGAGCAACACCGGCGCGCCATTGCCGAGCGACACGATCAATTGCTCGAGCGCATCAAACAGCGCGTCCTGTTCGCACTCGCTCGTCCGCCTCGCCGCTTTCGCATCGCAGGGCAGCCCCAGCCAGGTCGCAAGCGCGACACGGGCCACCGCCCGATCGCATTCGAGCGCCGCCAGCATCGCGTCGATCGCCGCGCGCGTGATGTCGGCCGGACTGTCGGCGTCGAGCTGCCAATGCGCGCCGATGAAACGCAAGATCGGAAACAGCGCATGATTCTCCCGCTCCGGCTGGCATCCGCAATGCGCGAACGTGTGGCCCTGCGTCCGCACGGCCTCGCACAGCGCGTGCACGAGGCGCGACTTGCCGATTCCCGCGTCGCCGACGACGAGCCGCGGCGGCACACCGTGCATTGCGCGACGATGACGTGCAAGCGTCTCCTGCCACGCACGCAGCAGTGCATCGAGTTCGCGCGTGCGGCCGATCATCGGTGCCCGCATACCGCCGTCGAGCGAATCGAACGGCGTATCGGCCCGACGCTCGCCGAGCAGTTCATACACTGGCTGTGGCGCGAGGCCCGCCCGGGCCAGCTGCAACGCTGTCGGCCGAAAATCCGTATGCCGTTCGAGCGCGAGCCGCGCATCGTCGCTGATCAGGATCTGCCCGGGCCCGGCCAGCCGCAACAACCGCGACGCGGCGGCCGGCGTCGATCCGCCCGGCCTCTGCGACGCAGACGCGAGCACCTGCCCGACGTGAATCGCGGCGGCCACTTCGACGCGCCAGCCTTCGCCGCTGTCCGTACAGCCGGCTTCGGCCGGCGCCGGCAGCCGCGCGCGCCCGGCCACCCGCACCATGTCCAGCGCCGCACGCGCCGCGCGGCGGGCAGGCCGGTCGATATCGCCTTGCAGGCCAAAATGGAACAGCAGCGTGTCGCCGAGCCGCTCGTCGACCTGCGCGCCATAGCCGACGGCGATATCCGCGCACTTCGTCAGCCATTGCGCCTCGTAGCGATCGAGCAGGGCGCCGTGATCGGTGCCCGCATGACGTTGCCGGCCGTCTCCGGCGATCGTCACGCAACAGCACAGCGTGGTGACCTGCCGATATTCACCAGCCGTTGTGACCGCCTCACTGCGCGGCATGAACGGCGGCGGGTGCATAGGCCGGCTTGCACGGCCGGCATCGAACGGACCGACCAGCGCGGCGAAATTGAGCACGCGAAACTGCTCGGCGAGTTCGTCGGCCGAGGCGGCACGCTGCGCCGGATGCTTGCTCAACGCACGCCGCAGCACCGAGCCGAGCGGATGCGACGCGATCGCAGGAGGAAGCGCGACATCAACCGGACTAAGCTGCTGATAAAGAATGTCGGCCACGCTGGCGCCCTGCATCACGACTTCGCCCGTCAGGCATTCGATCACGACCAGGCCCCACGCGTACAGGTCGCTTCCGGGCGTCGGCGGTTCGTTGCGCAGTTGCTCGGGCGCGCAGTATGACGGCGAGCCGAGCACCTCGGCCCCGAGAGTCGCGTCCTGGGGCGCGCTATCTGTCGCGCCGGGCAACAGCGCGCCGATCCCGAAATCGAGGAGCTTCGCGTGCGGTCCGTCGTCGGCCATTGCGAGCACGATGTTTTGCGGCTTCAGATCCCGGTGGACGATGCCGCGGCGATGCGCGGCTGCAAGCGCATCGAGCACCTCCGTCATCAGCCTTCCCGTGTCGACGGCCGACAGCGGCCCCGCCATCGCAAGCCGGTCGCGCAGAGTCTGGCCGTGCACGTATTCGAATACGGCGAACGGCCGCCCATTGGGTGCTTCCCCCTGGTCCAGCAGCGCCACGATGTTCGGGTGCCGCAGCGCGTCGCACAGGCTCGTCTCGCGCCGGAACCGCATGCGCTGGCGGGCGCGCTCGGCTTCGGTCCACGCGACCTCGTCCCGCATCAGCTTGATCGCGACGTCTTGCCCCGTCTCGCCGCACGTCGCGCGAAACACCACGCCGCTGCCGCCTTCGCCGAGCAGCGCACCGAGCCGGTAATGCCGCTTGCCGGCCAGCACCGCGAACGGCGCGGCAGGTTGCTGCGATTCATGCGCGGGGAGCGCGACGCGTGCGTGTGTCGCGGTCGACAACCCGGGCTGTCGTTCCGCGTTCACGAGCAATGGACGACCGGATCCGGCGCCGGACGAAGCATGCCGATACGCGGCTCGACGCCCGGCACCGACTGGCATTCAAGGCGCTCGCCGCGCATGACGCGGAACGGGAAATCGCCGAAGCGGACGCTGCCGCGCCGCCGCTCGATCAGCTGACTCGCGTCCAGCCCCGGCAGCGCCGCGAACTGGCTCCGGGCGCGATGAATCTGCACGTTGAGATGGGATGTATCGATACCGAGCATGCGCGCCAGCCGGTCGAGTTCGATCCAGCCTTGCGTGGCAGCATCGTAGCCGGCCTGCATGTCGGCCGAACGTGCGCGGGCGAGCGTGACGAGGCTGTAGTGATGCGCGCGCTCGCCGAGATCGACCACTCCGCCGCGAACATGCAGCAGCGCACGCGCATGCTCTTCGTCCCGGCTGACGAAGAATTCGAGCAATCGGGCCGGCACGGCCGGATCGGCCGGCGCGCGCAGCGTCATCGTCGAGCCGTGGCGCACGAGCGCCACGCGCCACGTGACGTCGCCCGTCGACACTTCATCGCCGTCATGGAGCGCGCGCGGCGGCAACGTGTCGTCGCACAGCCAATCGCCGGCCGGCGACCGGACGATCGTGACCGGCTGCGCGGCGTGGGCGGCCAGGATCAGGCGCGGCGTGAGCACGATCGGGTGCACGGCGCCCCGTACCGGCCACAGCGTATCGGCCGGATCGTCGAGCGACGCGACGCGCCAGGGCGCGACACCCGCCCTGCCGAACCGGATCACGTCACCTCGCTGCAGCACCGCGTGCTCGCCGTCGCGCAATGGCACGCCCGATACCGACGTGCCGTTGCTGCTGTGATCATGGAGCTCCCATCGGCCGCCGACCCAGCGGATATGGGCATGGACCCGGGACACCGACGCGTCGCGGATGACCGTATCGCAGCGAGCGGCATCGCGGCCGAACACGTGATACGCGCGGAGCAGGCACGCTTGCCCGGAAGAATCGTTCTTGAGTATCGCCATGGCCGCCCCGTATCGAATTCGCCCGGATCGCTCGAGTGACGCGTCGACGCCCGGGAAAGCGATTGATTCAGTGATCGCGAACGATGTGGACCGTTCGCCGCCTCGTTACCAGTTTCTTCGCCAACTTCCTTTCGGATCGTTGCTCATCCGGCGCGTGTCATTTCGGCTAATTGAATGGTCGGTGGTTTTGTTGTTTTAAATTCGAGCAACTTGATTAAAATCCTGCCAAACAAAATCCCGCATCGCAATCGAAATACTCAAATCCCGTTTTGATATTGCAATGCTTTACATTTTCGACGAATCTTCACTTCAAATATAAAGGGTCGAAAATCTTCATCGCCCCGCAACCCATGACAGGCTTACATCGAGCAGAAACACCACATTGAATGACGGGGTGCATTTAAATACCTTTGCTGGCGCGGAAATTTTGTTTGATCAACAGAAAATAAATCAAACAGTTCAAACTAATTAAATAATGATTTCCGGTGTTTTATTAGATTGCATTACATGAATTGCCGCAAGGTTCAAGCGTGTCACGGTCATTTTCTCGCGATGTCATCGGCATGCGGATACATGCCGGCACGCGGCTGCCTCACGATCAACGGCTGGCGAAGGCTGCAGAAGCCGGCAATGCATCGACTGTCTGATCGTCGTGGCTGACTCGTCCTACGAATCACATGAAGCGCATCAACGGCAGTCTCTCCGCCGCAAGCTTGTAGGGTCTCAGCGATTCCGCCTTTCTGCCCTTATACAAATCATCAAGTTAGGCACGTTCATGAGAATTTTCTCTGTCGAAAACTCTCATGATTCGGTATCGCTACCTGCAAATTTCTCGTGAATGTGAACGTACCCTGGTTAGGAGAGCTCCGTGCTGGGTACGGTTGCCTTGTCACTGCTAATAGGGCTACATCGCCCGGACACCAACTCATCTTCGCATGTCGCCGAAGTGCCCCCTCACTTTCTGTTTGCCTGCACGCTCTCCCTTCCAGCAGGCGCATATGCCGACCCGGCATCCAGCGATTCTCCATCAAGCGAGTCAACTATCGTACGCCGAAAGCGATCCAAATAAATTATCAATCTGTATATTTATACAGGTATCGTTCTGTATTGAGCAACGGCGGCAAGCTGTGACGAACCTTGTTGGGCGGTAGAAAGGTGGTACATCGCTTGGCAGCGCAACTTCCGATTTTCCAACCTCAACATGTGGTAGGATTTCCGGAAGTTAACCTGCCCATTGGAGGCGCCTTTGTCGGAACCGTTTGAACTCAACGCGCAGCCTGAACGCTCCAGCGCATCGGTCGTAACAGACCGCGATGTAGTTGCAATGCGCCTTGCGCAACTTCACGAGACCCTCAGCGAAGAATTGCTCCGGGAAGCGAATGAGCATGGCTATCGAGCGCGAATCGAGGCAACGGAGTTGCACGCGCCGACGGCGGCCGGTACGTTCCACTGGCATGCTTCGCTCTTTCAAATTCGTCTCGCGTTGGCAGCTCTCGGCTGGACTAAACAGGATCAGCGAAATTGCCCGTTCATCGTTTCACCAGACCGCAAAGTTGCTATTGCGGTCATGACGGGAGACATGGACACGGGGCTGGAGATGGGAAACCCGACGAATCAGGCTTCGAAAGGCGCCGTGCTTCGTCAGGCGGTTGACCGGAATCGGCAGCTCGAGATATTCGATCCAGCTATCATCACCGACCTCGCAAACTCCGAGGACGCCACGCAGCTGTGGATTCTGTTGTATCACGTCGCAGTCGGAGCAGACGGGAAGCCTGAATTGCGTGCAGAGCTATCTGCTCCGCGACGTTTCGACCGCAAGCAGATTGTGGAATGGTCGGAGCGACTCATTCTGGAAGCGCTGCGCCCGGAAAGCGAGCCGTTCATGGATCACGATTCGCCGACTGGCCCGATTGAACCCACTGGTCCGATCGACGTCCCTGTCGAACGCCGTACAGGCACTCAGTAACTGAATAGAGAAGATGTTTTTTAATCCGTCGAGACTAGAATTCGCCCGCACGCGTCGTGGTTGGACGAAGGCACGCCTGGCAAAAGAGCTTGGTTTGCAGGTGCGATCGATTCAAGGCTACGAGTCTGGCGAATATGCTCCGGAACCGGACAAACTCACACTGATATGTGACGTGCTCCGGTTCCCGGAAGAATTCTTCGCGGGCGACGACCTACCCACTATAACCCCCCATTCCGCGAGCTTTCGTTCGATGTCAAAGATGTCGGCAACGCTGAGAAACGTCGCACTCGGCGCCGGGGTGACGGCATTCCTTCTGAACGATTGGATTGAAGATCGTTTCAGACTTCCCGAAGCTGATGTTCCCGACTTGAGTGACCTTTCGCCGGAAGACGCGGCTGCATCGCTTCGTCGAATGTGGGGCCTTGGTGAAGCACCAATCGGTAACCTGATTCACTTGCTCGAGTCCAAGGGGGTCCGTGTTTACTCACTTGCGATAGAAGCGCGTGAAGTCGACGCGTTCAGCGTTTGGCATCGTGATCGTCCCTTCGTTTTCCTAAATACTATCAAGTCTGCCGAGCATAGTCGCTTCGATGCGGCACACGAACTCGGCCATCTTGTTCGTGACCGCCACAGTATGTTGCACGGCGAGGCTCATAGTCCGGATATGGAGCGTGAGGCAAATGCGTTTGCTTCTGCGTTTCTCATGCCAAGGGCTAGCGTCTATGCACGTAGATCGGGCATAGTCACGATAGACAAACTCATCCAGCTGAAGCAGAACTGGGGGGTATCGCTGGCGGCTTTAGCTTTCCGCATGAATCAGTTGGGGCTGTTATCCGAATGGACTTACCGCAATCTCTGTATCGAGATGGCAAAGAACGGCTACAGGACATCTGAGCCGAACCCCATACGCCGTGAGGTCTCGCAAGTATTGCGTAAAGTATTCGATGCATTACGTACGGACGGCATCAGCCGCTCCGCGCTTGCGCGCGACCTTAGTGTTTCGCGAGAAGACATAGATAATCTGACCTTCGGCCTCGCACTATCCCGCGTGTCTTCTGTGTAAGCGCAAACGTTTCAACCTCTGCAGGCATTGTCCACACGGCAGATCGACTACGTGAGCGTTCTTATATTGATGGGGTTGGAGAAAAAGGGGATCCTATTGGGCATACAGGTACGCGAACTTTCACGGCGTCCTCGTATGGATCCCCATCCCCTGTGCCGATCATCGCCGGTAATTGAGCCACGCCATGCCATCCAAAATCACGAATGAACAGATCAACGCAGCGTTCGACGTCGCGAGGCAGGTCTATCAGGGCGGACTGACGGCGTCGGTCGGGGCAACCCAGCTGGCCCGCGAGCACGGCATCAACATCAACAGCGCAACGGCGCTCATCCGTGACTACAGGCACCTGCGCAAAGGGGAATGCTACCGGCGAACGCTCAGCACACCCGCGGCCGACGTGTTCCTCCACCGGATTTTCACAGAAGATGGCGTCGATGCCCTCGCGCTTGCTGTCACGGCGGTCTGGGCGCACATCGCCTATTACGAGCGAACACGTGAGACCACGGTTCGCGCCCTGCGTGAAGTGGTAGCACGTCATGAAGAGCAGCTACGACGACACGGGGAGAGCATGACACTGACTCAAACTCGCGCGCGATTCGAGCGCGAGATCGTTTCAGCCCTGTCGGACACGGGGGAGGCGCGGCGCCGGCGGCTCGCCCTCGCGCCGAGGAAGCCAGCAACAGTTATCGTAACGACTGAGGTGTTCGTGCGTAACCCCGATGTCGTCGCGGAAGTTCTGGATCGGGCAGACGGCAAATGCGAGATCTGTCATGGTGATGCTCCCTTCATGCGTCGAGATGGCAGACCCTATCTGGAAGTCCACCACGTTGTCCAGCTCGCAGATGGGGGCGAAGACACGACTGAGAATGCCGTCGCCGTCTGCCCGAACTGCCATCGTCGAGCACACTACGGTGCCCCGACGCAGGAATAGCCGTCCGGCCCGCAGGCTAGTTTTCAAGCTCGAATTTGTGCTCCTTCAGTTGGAACTCGGGGTGATAAAGCACAACGAGTCCTTCAACAAAGGTTCTGCAATCCGCAATCACGGCGTCAGCCTCGTCGACGTTGCAGAATTCGCCTGCATGCGCCACGGCGTTGCGCTTGACGTTGATCCGCTCCATCACGGCAACCAGTGGAGCCAGTCTCTTTGCCTTGGGACTGCCCTTGTATAGAGGTTTCAACAGACGACTCACCTTCCCCTGAAGGCCATTGGCCCACACGAGCATGGAACCTACAAACTCCACATCGAATTTGCTGCGCGCTTCGAATTCGTTACGGATAGCCAGATTGGCGGCGATTTCGGCCGCGGTGGCCGCCCGCATGACGACCGCGGACCATTCCTTGCGATGATGCAATCCCGACAGTTTCCGCCACTGCTTTTCCAGCTTTTCAAGATCATCGAGATCCTGGTACGGTTTCTTTGTTGCCATCGTCAGTTCGTCGTTTCCAGATAGAGGAGTGCGCATTCCTGCCACACGTTACTACCACGCGAGAGCGTCGGCAAATTCATCACCGTACGCAATCGGCGCGCGGCCGTGCTGTCGTAGGCTCTGTCTGCCGACGCTTGGTAAGGGCGGCTTTTGCTGGCACAGATAGCCGACGTCCGTCCATAAATCACATACCGATACCGCTCGGTGACTCATAGCTTTCGACTAAAGCGAATAAAGATGGCCGCATAAACGCAGTCCGCCAGGCCCAATTGAACGCTGAATACAAAAAAATAACTAGTTCACCATGCACAGTGTTTGGAGGAACGAATAATCTCACCGCAGCAGTTCGATGTGACACTCCCAGTACGGTTTTGATTATCTTCGGCTACGCTATCATGCCATTCCAATCCGAGGAGGATGCTGATCAACAACGCATCCAGAATGAGTTGAGGGCGCTTTACCATGAAAACGTAGCGGTCGATAAGACGAACCGCGAATGAATCAAACACGTCCCCATACTCGATATCGCAAAGCGCCCTTGCCAGCTGTACATCGGTGGCTTCGACAATCATCGAGGCTTTACTACAATGCCCCCGACGGAAGTATCACGGGTTTTCAACTAAATGAACCTAAACCACCGCTCTCATCCTCCCCAATCGTCCAGAGATACTTATCGAACACTCTATCCCTAAACCATTGCTTCTTCACAACACCCTTTGCTGTTACGCGAGCGGTCCCTCTCGGGATAATCGACCAATCGAGAACTTCGTCGATTGCTCCGAGGGCTGCGCGGATGTCTTCTGCGCGTGCGTCGTACTCCTCTTTCCATGCCCGCGCAAAGTCGGTGTAATTTCCAGCCACTCGCCACTTTCGCCGCCCCTCTTTCATCGCACGCTCCTTCTGCAACAGCTGCAAGGCATTCACCGCACGTTTATCGTAGATACGAACGTCATACAGACCACTGAACCACAAGAATTTGGACGCGGCAGACAGCAGCGTCGGTGGTGCCTTGCCATCCGATGCAGGAAACACCTGCCCGAGTTTGTCGGCCAGGTCATGAATGCGATCGTCTATTGCAGAGTTTGCATTACGCTTTGCGGCTGCAACATGCCTCGCGACAACGTTCCAGCGATGGGCAATTTCGGACTCCGATAGCGTTGCGCTATTGAAGTTTCTGGCTACCATGTACTTAACTGCAAGCTCCTTCAGATCCTGGGTAGCAACGCGCCCATCGAGCATAGATGTGAGCGCTTTCATCAACACACGATCGGTGCGATACCACTGCTGGAGGTAGCTATATGCACTGTAGCGGATCAAATTTTCCGACATGACTTGGTCTACAAATAGTTGTTGGTCGCTACATCAATAACGGCTAGAAATGCTCAATCGTTAATCGATAGCGCGATCGCCTCGTTGGCAGGAGTCGGAATCGTCAGTGGCCTCGGCAGGCCAAACAGATACCCATGGGTCTGGAGGACGCGGCAGAAGAAGGAGTTATAACGCGACTTGATGGCTCTCGGGAGGTCGTGTTCATATTCGATGGCCTCGACGACGCGGCTAATCGTGGCACGCGCGAAGCTGAGGAACAAGACCGCCGGGCCGCAAGGAAGCCGCGACCGTCGCCGTCTTGAAGATTGAGATGGTCGTCTTGACTGCCCGCGGGCCACCGGTCACCAGGAGATTGTCTTCGACTTCGAGGACCTCTTTCTGCTTCTCCGTGATCGGCGGAGTCCGGCGCTGAGAATCGCGGATATCTGGCCAGTACAGGCCTCGGTTCGGAAGTTGGCCCCCGAGGTGAACCACTCCTAACACTTACCCCAATCGCACCGGACGCCGTGCTTGGCCACCCGTGCGGTGTCTGAGCGACAACTGAAAAAGTCTCGGCTGCATTAACGACTTCCGAGGTGCCTTGTGCTTGAACGCTTGAAGAAGGGTCGATAGAAAACAACTACCGATTCAGGCAATCAATATATGAGAAAAAGCTCACAATCATTGAGACCCTACACAAGCCGCCAGCCTCGCCCTCGCCCCGCCATCCAGCCCCAATAAATCCCCTTGACGACCTATCTTTCGATATATATCTTTAGATATGTTTTACGACATATAGGACACGATCATGCGACACAACCCCTCCCGCGGCCATGCCCGATGCGACGGTCATGGTGCGCATGCCCGCCCTGACGGGTTCGCCGGTCTCTGGTACGCAATCGGCCGCCATCGCCGCGGCCACGATCCGTTCGGCGGCGGCCCGTTCGGCGGCCGTGGTGGCCGTGGCGGGCGCGGCGGCTTTGGCGATTTCGGCGACGACGGCATGCCGCGCGGCCGCCAGTTCAGCTCCGACGATCTGCAGCTGCTGTTGCTCGCGCTGGTCGCCGAGCAACCGAGCCACGGCTACGAACTGATCAAGGCGCTCGACACGCGTTCGAACGGTTTCTACAGCCCGAGCCCCGGCATGGTGTATCCGGCGCTCACGTATCTCGAAGAAGTCGGCTTCGTCGCGTCGCAGGCGGAAGGCAACCGCAAGCGCTATGCGCTGACCGACGCCGGCCGCGCGCATCTCGACGCGCAACGCGAGCGCGTCGACACGCTGTTCGCGCGCCTCACGCACCTCGCACGCAAGATGGAATTCATGCGCCGCGCGTTCGCCGGGGAATCGGCGGGCAACGAAACGCCGGACGACGCGCAAGCCGGCTGGCTGCCGGAGTTCGTCGAGGCGCGTCTCGCACTCAAGCGCGCGCTGCTGCACAAGAGCGCCGCCGACGCCGACGAACAGCGCCGCATCGCCGCCATCATGCGCCGCGCGACGGCTGAAATCGAAGGGGGCACCGGTGCGTAATCCGCGCCACCCCGTCAACCCCTAAGGAGAACGGACTGATGCAGAACACATCCGACCGCACCGTGACCCGCGTGCGCCATACCCTCAAGTTCCGCTTGCTGCAGGTCCTGCGCGTGCACACCGTCACGCCGCACCTGCTGCGCGTCACGCTCGGCGGCCCCGATCTCGCGGATTTCGAATCCGCGTCGTTCGACGATCACGTGAAAGTGTTTTTCCCGCCGCCCGGTGCCGAACGGCCCGTGCTGCCGACGCTCGGCGCGAACGGTCCCGAATTTCCGGAAGGCGAACCGAAGCCGGTCGCGCGCGACTTCACGCCGCGCCGCTTCGACCGCGCCGCCGGCGAACTCGATCTGGAATTCGTGCTGAACCACCCGGGCCCCGCGTCGCAGTGGGCCGCCCAGGCACGTGTCGGCCAATGGCTCGGCATCGGCGGCCCGCGCGGTTCGTTCGTCGTCCCGACCGGTTTCGACTGGCACCTGCTGATCGGCGACGATACGGCGCTGCCGGCGGTCGCGCGGCGTCTCGAGGAATTGCCGGCCGGCGCGCGCGTAGCCGTCGTGATGGAAGTCGCGGATCGCACCGCGCAGATCGCGTTCGACACGCGCGCCGACGTGCATGAAATCTGGCGCTTCCGCGCCGAAGCCGACGCGGCGGACGGCGACGTGCTGCTGAATGCCGTGCGCGACCTGCCGCTGCCGTCGTCCGGCGACGGCTATGTGTGGGCGGCGGGCGAAGCGCTGTCGATGCGCGCGGTCCGCCAGCACCTGACCGGCGAGCGCGGCGTCGACAAGTCGCGCATCCGCGCGGCGGCCTACTGGAAGCGCGGCGCGGCGGCCGTGCACGAAACGCTGGAAGACTGATGGATGCGGGTGCCCGGCAAACGGGTACCCGATTGAGATTGACCGGCCGACGACACAATCGTGGCGTCGGCGCACCAGCGGGCTTGGCACCGCGATCGCGACTGGTATATATCTGTGGGTGCGACGCCGCTGTCGGGCGACAGCCGCCGCAGCCCGCCCAGGAGCGCCCGGTCATGACCAAAGAAAGCCACGCTTCGCCGTTCCTTCGCAACCTGAAGATCGTCGGCTATTGCGGCCTTGCCGCGGTAGTGCTCGCGCTGTTCGTCGCGATGTGCGCGATCCTGAAGGAAAGCGCACTCGACCGCGACGCCGCGCAACACCCGGCCGATACCGCTGAACTGCACGATGCGGGCGCTGGCCCGTCCGCCTCGGCCGAATCGGCCAAGACACCCGGCTGACGGCGTCCTGCCCGATCTCCTGCTACTTACGACTTACGGCGCGTGCCGGCGGCCCATCACGGCGGCATGCACCGAATCGCCGAGCCGCTCGAGCAGCGCGATCACGCGTTGCCCGTACAGGTGCGCGGCCAGCGCGCCGGCCGTGCCGACCAGCACGCCGCCCGCCATGTCGAACGGCCAGTGCACGCCCGCATAGATACGCCCCCATGCAATCGCCGCGGCCATCGCGGCCATCACGAACCCGGTGAACCGGGTCGTGCCGCCGAGCATCAACCCGACCGCCATGCTCCACGCGAACGTCATGTGATCGCTCGGAAACGAGCTGTCCGGCGCGTGCGGGATCAGCTGCGTGCCGACGCCCGCCATGAACGGGCGCGGCGAGAACCAGAAATGTCCGATGACCTGCGCGAGCACGAGCGCCACGCACACGCCGACGCCGGCTTCGATCGCCTGGCGCCGCGTCGGGCGCGTGCCGAAGATCCAGGTCAGCAGCAGCATCGCGGGCAACGCATAGACGAGCCAGTCGGCGGCGAAGATGGCGAGGCGGGCAACGCCCGGCTGCGGCGCAACCCCGGCGTTGATGGCGGAAAAGAGGGTGAGATTGAGGGTCTGCATGAATCCGGTTGCGTGGGGCGTAAAAAATTGGCCGGTTGCCCGGCCTGATACGAACGATGCTAAGGCGCACCCGCTTAAGCGATGCTTAACAAGACGGCCGCGCGCGACGAAGCCCGCCGCCGCGAACGCGCTTAGAGCCCGCACTGCAACACAAGTTCACACATTTGTCACATTCCTGCGGGACCGTCTCCCGGAAAGGCTCACCCCGCACCCCGTAAAGACTCACCTTTTTCACATCGTGGCGTCATCGACGTGTGCAACCATCGGGGCGCCGGATGCCACCCAGGCCGTTTACCTCATTCATCTCAATATTTACGCGGCGAATGCTGCGAAATCGGCAACAATTAATTCCTAATGCGGCATCGCACAACGGGAACGCACAGGCATAGGATTACGAGCTTACGAGCACTCATCCACGAAGCGATCAACAACAAGGAGTCCGCATGAAACCCAGCGATGTCCGATCGAAAGCGTTTGCGATGCCGTTGACCAGCCCCGCCTTCCCGATGGGCCCTTACCGTTTCGTCGATCGTGAGTTCCTGATCATCACGTATCGAACCGATCCGGACCGTCTCCGCGAAATCGTCCCCGAGCCGCTGCAGGTCACCGAGCCGCTCGTGCATTACGAATTCATCCGCATGGCCGATTCGACCGGCTTCGGCGACTACACCGAAAGCGGCCAGGTGATTCCCGTCGAATACGACGGCCAGCCGGGCGGCTATACGCTCGCGATGTATCTCGACGATCACCCGCCGATCGCCGGCGGCCGCGAACTGTGGGGCTTCCCGAAGAAGCTCGCGTCGCCCACGCTGCACGTGAACACCGACCACCTCCTCGGCTCGCTCGACTACGGCAAGGTGCGCGTCGCCACCGGCACGATGGGCTACAAGCACAAGGAACTCGACATCGACGAGCAGACCAGGCGTCTCGCCGGCCCCAATTTCCTGCTGAAGATCATCCCGCACGTCGACGGCACCGCGCGCGTCTGCGAACTGGTGCGCTACTACATGCAGGACATCAAGATGAAAGGCGCATGGACGGGCCCCGCATCGCTCGAGCTGGCGCCGCATGCGCTCGCGCCCGTGGCCGACCTGCCCGTGCTCGAAATCGTCGAAGCCCGCCACATCGTCGCGGATTTGACACTGGGCCTCGGCGAAGTCGTCTACGATTACCTGGCTCAGTAACACGTCCGCAGTCCTTTCTCCCTGTCAATCCTTTCACCACGGGAATTCGAACATGAGCAACCTGAATGGCAAGACCGCAGTCGTCACGGGCGCCGCAAGCGGCATCGGCAAGGAAATCGCGCTGGAGCTCGCGAAGGCGGGCGCGGCGGTCGCGATCGCCGACCTGAACCAGGACGGCGCGAACGCGGTCGCCGACGAGATCGTCAAGGCAGGCGGCAAGGCAATCGGCGTCGCGATGGACGTGACGAACGAGGAAGCCGTGAACAGCGGGATCGACAAGGTGGCCGAAACGTTCGGCTCGGTCGACATCCTCGTGTCGAACGCGGGCATCCAGATCGTCAACCCGATCGAGAACTATTCGTTCGCCGACTGGAAGAAGATGCAGGCGATCCACGTCGACGGCGCGTTCCTGACGACCAAAGCCGCGCTGAAGCACATGTACAAGGACGATCGCGGCGGTGTCGTGATCTACATGGGTTCGGTGCACTCGCACGAAGCGTCGCCGCTGAAGTCGGCGTACGTGACGGCCAAGCACGGCCTGCTCGGCCTGGCCCGCGTGCTGGCGAAGGAAGGCGCGAAGCACAACGTGCGTTCGCACGTCGTGTGTCCGGGCTTCGTGCGCACGCCGCTGGTCGACAAGCAGATTCCGGAGCAGGCGAAGGAGCTCGGGATCAGCGAAGAGGAAGTGGTGAAGAAGGTGATGCTCGGCAATACGGTCGACGGCGTGTTCACGACCGTTCAGGACGTCGCGCAGACGGTGCTGTTCCTGTC